>NZ_QOKZ01000001.1 GCF_003697785.1 Paracoccus alkanivorans
CGCGGTCTTGCGCCGCACGAGCAGCTTGTCGATGCGGCGGCCGTCCACATCCACGACCTCGATCCGCCAGCCGCCAAGCTCGAAATACTCGCCCGGTTGCGGCAGCATCCCCATCTTCTCCAGCACGAGGCCGGCTACCGTCGCGTAGTCGCGATCCCCGTCGAGCGCCAACCCTATCTGTTCCGCGAATTCATCGACAGGGGTCCAGCCGGCCACCAGCAGGCTGCCGTCCTCGCGCGAAACGATCTTCGCTTCCGCTCCTTCGCCCTCGTGGAACTCGCCGACGATTGCCTCGAGCACGTCCATCGGGGTGATAATACCCTCGAAATGACCGTATTCGTCATATACGAAAACCATATGCGCAGGGGTTTTGCGTAGCGTCTCGAGCACGTCAAGCGCAGCCATGCCGTCGCGGACGACCGGAGCCTCGGTGATCAGATCGCGCAGTTCCGGCGCCACGCCGGATGTTCCTGAATCCAGGAAATCGCGTGATTTGACGACGCCGACGATGTCATCCGGCCCGCCATCGCGCACCGGAAGGCGCGAATGATCGGTGTCCCGAAAGCGCGCGACCACGGCCGCCGGATCATCCATCACGTCCACGAGTTCGACCTCGTGCCGCGGCACCATCAGCCCCCGTGCCGTGCGATCGGCAATCCGCATCACCCCGGCGATCATCTCGGTTTCGGCCGCTTCCATCACGCCGGCAGTACGGGCCTCCGTCAGAACCAGCCTGACCTCCTCATCCGTCACGCCATTATCAGCTGCCCCGGATTGACCGAGAAGCGCGAGCACGATCTTGCCCGACCTGTCGAGCAGCCAGACCGCCGGCGCAGCGACGATCGAGATGGCATGGAGAAGCGGCGCGATCCGGGCAGCCGCGTTTTCGGGGGCACGAAGCGCGATCTGCTTGGGCACCAGTTCCCCGAAGACCAGCGACAGATAGGTGATGGCGACCACGACGCCGCCGACACCGATAGTTCGCGCCAGGGCGGCGCTCAGCCCGGCCGCAGTCAGGGCATCGGCCAACCGCACGCCGAGCGTTGCCCCCGAAAACGCCCCGGACAGGATGCCGACCAGCGTAATGCCGATCTGCACGCTGGACAGGAACCTGCCGGGATCCGCCGCAAGCCGCATGGCGATCCCGGCTCCACGGCTGCCATTGTCGGCCATGACCTTGAGCCGCGCGGTGCGCGAGGAGACGACCGCAAGCTCGGACATGGCCAGAACGCCATTCACGAACGTCAGGGCAAAAACGATCAGGATCTCAAGCAGCATGTTCTAGCGGTTCCTTCTGGGTCTTATCTGTCTTCCGGCTCGAGCTACTATTGTTCTTGGGTATACACATCGATTTCATCGCCTAGCTTGCCGAATGATCATCTTGATGCGTCCCCGGCGTCGAGCCTTGCAGGACTCTGTAGCGGTATTTCGTGGCCCACACGACCGTAGTTTAAATCCAATCCGCCCGCCAATTAATCCACGAAACGCGGTTGGGCCTTTCAAGCAGCTTTTGATGGCTTGACGCTAGCGCAATTCAACACCACCTGTGATCCGAATATCATCATCAACAGCTGGGATCCGATTGTGTCTGCTCTGAAGGCCCTCGTCGAATCACGCCGCTTTGAAACGGCGATCACAGTCCTTATCGTCATCAATGCCATAACCCTGGGACTCGAGACATCGGAACATGCCATGACGAAAGCCGGCTCGCTGCTGTTGCTTCTCGACCGGTTGATCCTGGGTGTTTTCGTGGCTGAGCTTACCGCAAAGCTGCTGGTCTACAGAACGAATTTCTTCAGGGATCCCTGGCGCCTGTTCGATCTGTTCGTGGTCGGCATCGCGCTTGTGCCGGCAACGGCCGGCCTGTCGGTGCTGCGCGCACTGCGGATACTGCGTGTCCTGCGGCTTGTCAGCTTCATTCCCTCCCTGCGCCGGGTGGTGGGCGGGCTGATCGCAGCGCTGCCAGGTATGGGCTCCATCGTATTACTGCTGGGACTGGTCTACTATGTCTTCTCTGTGATGGCGACCAAGCTTTTCGGTGCCAGCTTCCCGGACTGGTTCGGCTCGATCGGAGCCTCGGCCTATTCTCTGTTTCAGATCATGACGCTGGAAAGCTGGTCGATGGGCATCGTGCGACCGGTGATGGAGATCTTCCCCTGGGCCTGGCTCTTCTTCATCCCCTTCATCGTATCGACGACCTTCACGGTGCTCAACCTCTTCATCGGCATCATCGTCTCTGCCATGCAGGCAGAGCATGACGCGGAAGCTTCGGCCGAGCGCACCGCACTACACGCCGAACAGGAACTCATCCTGAGCGAAATCCGCGCATTGCGACACGAAGTGCGGGCGCTGAAGCAAGAACTCTAGCTAACGTTGTCGTGCATTCCCAGACGCTTCGGATAAAAGGGTACCGCGATCATGCCCGCCGCAAAAGATCAGCCTCCCTGAATAACCGAAGAAGCCTGAATGAGCATGACGGGCGACCGGCGCGGCGCGGCATCCTGCCGGCCCGGTTTGAACGCTCGGATGCGCTCGATGACGAGCTCGACACAAAGATCATCGAACCCTGCCATGGTACGGACCATACGACCGCCCCGGCTCGCGAAATAGTAGCGCAAATCGGAGATCACACCTTCCGGTCGGGGATAACTGCTGCGTTCCGTGGCACCCCAATATTCGCGCCGATAATCCTCGATGACCGCAAGCAGAACCGCTGCCCACAAACGTCGTTCGCTAATGGCGGAGATAGGCTGATACCGAGCAGGGCGAGGTGAAATCATGACAGGCTCAATCACTTATGGCTGTAACAGAGAAAGAGATCAGCCAAGCCGGTTTCAGCAAAGATTTCAAGACATCACTCGTTGGAAAGGGATTGCATATGGCGCCCAGCGGTCAGCTTGCCATCGCTCTCGCTGAACACTCTGCCTTGTCGCGAGGGCGAAGACGAGGCAAAAGCCCAGCCTTGTGAACCGGCCTGCATGTTTGGATGTATATGGACCCCGCCTTATTGTAACGGTCTGTTTGGTTCTGAATCGATGGTCACGATTAAGGAGCTCGATATCCTAATTATCCGACAAGACCTTGGCCGCATATCGTCACTGCGCATAGAAGCCACGGATCTCGTAACTTTCCAAGCCGGGGGCAGATGTTCCGAATGCAGCCTGACGGCCCCATGCGAAGCACAGAAATAGTACGAGTGCGCCGATGACGAGTCGCGATCTCATCAGTAGGGTGCGTGGCACGTGTGATCGCGATTGACGCGGATGTGATGTTGCTGGAAATGGCAAGAGTGGCGCTTGAGCCGCATGCAGACCGGGGTGCGTGCCGTCGAAGCCGATCTCTCTGGCCCCTTCTGGACCGAAAAAGTTGTTAAGGCAACAAATTCGATGACAGCCGCACCGCCTGTCGCGATGGTTTCAACCACCGCCCTTCACTGGCTGTCGCCAGGAGATCTGGCCGAATTTTACGGTGCAGCAGGAGAGCTGTTGCAGCCCAGCGGCATCGTCATGAATGGCGATCATATGCGCTTCGACGACCGCTGGCCGACTCTGAGTACCATCGCCCGAAACATGCGGCAGCGTGTTGAACGCGAGGCCGTCGAAAAAGGCGAGGATGACTGGGCAATGTGGTGGGAACGAGCGGCGCGCATCTCGGGACTGGCACATTTGAAAGCGGAACGAGATGCATTCTTAGCCTCCCGCGCCGCAAAACGCGACCAGCGGCGAGGATTGCCCGGTGGATTTTCACGTCGCATCCCTGCGTCACGCCGGGTTTACCGAGGTCGGCATCGCCTGGCAGATATTGGACAACTACGTCATATTCGGCAGGCGGCCTTGTTCGCCGGTTTCCCACCAATCAGCATCATAGCCTTCATGCAGCGACAGCCGGACCTTGACGATCGGCCTCAGGCGGAACGGTGGACCACCTGCCATAGTCCCTGATCGGCGAGGCAATGGAAACTGCCGTAATGATTTTTCCGTTGCATGGACCACGGCCCCGATCAGACCGGCCCCGATCAGACCGGCCGCGATAGTCGCGGGGCGTCAGCGAAAAGCGGCGCAGGAATACCTTGCGCAGCTGCTCGTCCGAGGTGAAGCCGCAACGGGAAGCGATGGTCTTCATCGGCAGGTCGCTGTCCAGCAGCAGCACCTTGGCACGTTCGCAGCGCGCGCCTTCAAGATAGCTGGCCGGTGTCACACCCAATTCGGCGGCGAACAGACGAGTGAAGTTGCGCGAGCTCATCCCCGCGCGAGCGGCCATGTCGGGGATATGCAGCGATCGATCCAGATTGGCCAGCAACCAAGTTTGAATATCGCGCATTCCTGGCGGGCCGCTCATCTGGCTGGTCAGGGCCGCGCTGAATTGCGACTGCCCGCCCGGCCGCTTGAGATAGATCACCAGATCACGGGCCACCGCCAATGCCAGATCGCGGCCGAAATCCTGCTCGACGAAGGCCAGCGCCAGATCGATCGCTGCCGTCACTCCGGCCGAAGTCCAGAGGCTGCCATCCTGCACGAAGATCGCATCGGCATCCACGCGGACATTGGGAAAGCGACTCTGCAAAAGTGCTGCAACACTCCAATGCGTCGTCGCCCGCCGTCCATCCAGAAGACCCGCTGCAGCCAGGAAAAACGATCCCGAACACAGGCCCGCAAAGCGTTCCGCCCCGAAAGCCTGCCGACGACACCAGTCCACCAGTGCGGTTTCCCGTGCCAATGCCACCTCGATATCCTCCGCACCGGCGATCATGACCGTGGCCAGCGGGCCGGCAACGGGCAGTTCCGCCGCTTCCAGTGAAATCAACGTGTCCGAGGGGATGACACCGGCCAAAGGCGCAACCAGTGTCATCTCGTAGCGCCGTGGATCACCGCGCGCGGCCAGATGGCGATTGGCATAGCTAAGCACATTAACAGGCCCGGCCGCCTCCATCGACTTGAAGCCGGGATAGATGACGACATGCACCCGAAGGTTATCCCTCCCCGGGGTGCCTTGGCCATCCGATCCTGTCATCCGCTGCCTTCTCGTTCTCTGGCGTGAATATCGGGAAGTCTGTCCGAAATAGAGGGTTCGAACGGGTTTCCCCAGAAAACCGCAACGTAATAACATTACACATATAGATGCAATACGAGGAGAATTCCGAAATGAAAACCCGCGCCGCCATCGCATGGGAACCGAACCGTCCGCTGGAAATCGAGGAAATCGACCTTGAAGGCCCCAAGGCCGGCGAGGTTCTGGTGCGCATCGTCACCACCAGCCTGTGCCATACCGACATGTTCACCCTGTCGGGGCGCGATCCCGAGGGTCTGTTTCCTGCTGTTCTGGGCCACGAAGGCGTTGGAATCGTTCAGGAGGTGGGCCGCGGCGTCACCTCGGTCAAGCCCGGCGATCACGTCATCCCGCTCTATACGCCAGAAGATCCCAACTGTCCCTATATCAAATCCGGCAAGACCAATCTCTGCCAGACGATCCGCAAAACCCAGGGCCAGGGCGTGATGCCCGACGGCACTTCGCGCTTCTCTTACAAAGGCAAGATGATCCATCACTACATGGGCACCTCGACCTTCAGCGAATATACTGTTCTGCCCGAGATTGCCGTTGCCAGAATCTCCAAGGAGGCGCCGCTTGCCAAAGCCAGCGTCATGGGTTGCGCCGTGCCCACGGGTATCGGCGCCGTGCGTAACACCGCAAAAGTCGAACCGGGTGCGACGGTTGCTGTCTTCGGGCTAGGTGCGGTCGGGATGGCGGTAATCCAGGGTGCGAAGATGGTGGGCGCTGGCCGGATCATTGGCATTGATACCAACCCAAATAAATACCCGCTGGCACGGAACCTCGGGGCGGATGAATGCATTAACCCCGCCGATTTCCAGCAGCCCATCCAGGAGGTCATCGTCGAGATGACCGACGGCGGTGTGGATTATTCCTTTGAATGTATCGGCAATGTCAACGTGATGCGCTCGGCGCTGGAATGCTGCCACAAGGGCTGGGGCGAATGCACGGTGATCGGCGTCGCCGGCGCGGGTGAGGAAATCGCCACCCGTCCGTTCCAACTCGTCACCGGCCGTGTATGGCGTGGGTCGGCTTTTGGTGGCGTTTTGGGGCGCAGCCAACTTCCCGGTATGGTCGATGAATGGTTGCGCGGCGATTTCGATGTCGATCCCTATATCACCCACAACATGACACATGAGCAAATCAATACCGCCTTCGATCTGCTACATGCGGGCCAGTCGATCCGCTCGGTGATTCACTACCAGCCACAGGAAACGATGCGGGTCAACAATCTGCCCGGCAAGATTGTGCCAGCCTGATCCCTGGAAACCTCGCAATCGGCGCCCAACCACAGCGCCGATTGCCCCGCCCGTCAAAACACCAGCGAGCGATGTACCTGCGCCCCAGCCCATGCCCCATCACCCACGGCGAGCGAGACCGAATGCGGCACCCGCGCGACATCGCCGCAGGCGAAAACTCCGGGGACGGTGGTTTCCTTGCTGTCGTCTGTCCGGATCTGCTGCCCCAGCGGGTTTTCCTCAAGCGCGCATCCCAGCATCTCGGGAATAGGCGATGCGGGAACCGCGCGGCTGGTGGTGAAAAGGCCGGTGAAGGACAGCAGCCGACCATCTGCCAGGCGCACATCCGCCTCGCCCTCCAGCGTGACAACTGGGATGTCCTCAATACTGACACCTCTTGCCGCCAGATCGGCACGGACGGCCGCGTCCGGTTGCACTGCGCAGTTGGTGAACAGCGTGGTCTCACCCCATTCCGGCAAAAACTGTGCCTGGTGCAACGCCATCGATCCTGTGGCCAGAACCCCGACCCGGCCCCGGTTCAGCTCATAACCATGACAGTAAGGGCAATGGAATACCGCTCTGCCCCACCGTTCTGCCAGTCCCGGAATCTCGGGCAGAATATCACGCAGCCCGGTCGCAAACAGCAGGCGTCTGCCTTCGCTGCGGGAACCGTCTTCGAGAGCTACATGAAAACTGTCCTTTTGCCCGCCAGCGCTGATGGCCTTGCCGTCGATCCAGTTCAGGGCTGGATAGATGAGAAGCTGTTCGCGGGCGCGCGCCCAGATCACAGCCGGATCGATACCGTCCTGCCCCAGAAACCCGTGCGAGTGGCTGGCAAAGCGATTGCGTCGCTCTCCCGCATCCACGATCAGGACCGGCCGTCGCGCCCGCAGAAGTTGAAGCGCCGCTGCCATACCCGCGAAACTGCCGCCAATAACGATGACATCATGTTTCATCTCTCAATCCTCTCCTAAAGCTGATGGTGGTCTGCGCCGGGCGCTAGAATAACCCGGTGCCGTGCCGGAAAGCCTGGAAGGCCGAGACCAGCAATGGTTGTGGACGGCGCGACAGGGCATCAAAATCCTGGCGGATCGCTTCTTCATTAAGGTTTGTGCCGATGACTATGAGACGGCTATATGCTTCCGTCTTCGGCCAGGAATCGATCCTGGTAATAGGATAGAGCCGGTGCTGCACGGCGTGAACGACAGCTGGTGATGCCGGATTCTCCTGCAAGGCCACCAACCCCTTGATACGCAGAAGTCCATTACCCGGCGTCGATGTCAGCTTCATCAGAAACCGTCGCAGAGCACCGATGTCCAGCGGCTGATCGTGGGTCAGCGGGATCGCGACAACATTCCCGTGCCGGTTCAGATCCTGGAAATCTCCGGCATGATCATGATGATGCGTCTCGGTTGTCAACCAGGCCTCAACACCCTCTCCCTTGCCAAAGGCAGAATAACTGCCCGGGGCTAACAGCGAGGCAGGATCGAATCCGGCTTCGGCCGCATCATGAACCTGCAGCGCTGGATTAATTTCCCGTAATCTTTCCGGCCAGTCACCGGCGGAGGCTATGTCGGTGCGTGTCAGAACCGCATGATCCGCAAACGCGACCTGACGACGGCATTCGGGGTGATTGCCCAGTGCCGCACCAACGCTTTCCACGTCCACAACCGTAATCACCGCAGAGAGCCTGAATACCCGTGCCACCGCGTGGTCGCGAAGCGAGACCGCGGCGATGCCGCCCGGGATCAGGCTGTTGATGATCGGGGCCGGATCGGCAAGGCCCGTTGTCTCAACAATGACCCGCGAAAACGACGGCAGGCTCCCATCACGGCGACCAACCAGTAATTCATCCAGCGAGGATCGCAGATCGCTGCCCGCAGTGCAGCAGATACAGCCGGTAGTCGTGACCACCGGCTGCTCCCGCCCCTCGCGAACCAGATCGTGGTCGACCGGAACCAGGCCGAATTCGTTGATGATCAGCGCGGTGTCGTGGAAGACGGGAGCTTCCAATATGCGGTTCAGCAGCGTGGTTTTGCCCGCGCCCAGAAACCCGGTCAGCAGAAAGACCGGGATCTGTTCGGCTGTCTTTTTGGCATGTTTCATTCGAATACTCCTTTGCGTTGCGCCTACCGAACCAGAACCTGCTTAAGCGCAGTCAGATGCGAAGCGGTCACGCCGAGGCCGGTCGGACCAAAGCCCGGTTGCTGTTGAGAGACCGTGTCAGTCATCGTCGTGTTTTGCCTCCCTCTCAGGTTCCGACCGAGATTGAGGGCATTCGGATACTGCGGTTGGGCCGGGTGATCGGTGAAAGCGTTCATGTGGAGAAGGCAGAGCGTGCTGCCCTCGGGCGGGAGTCCAGGGCATGCGAAACCGGATCATGGCCGGAACCGCCGAAGGGGTTGCAGCGGGTGATCCGCCAGATATGGCCGAACCCGCTCATGCACCCTGCCCTTCTAATGGGCGATCCTCGACCGCGACACCGAGGGTCAGCAACTCATCACGGATACGGTCGGCTGTCGCAAAATCGCGACGGGCGCGGGCGGCGGCACGCTCGTCACGCAACGCCGTGACATGATCCGAGTCAGGAGCCGCTGACCCGCAGGCAGCCAGTTCTGCCTGCCAGTCGGCTTCGGTTCTTTGCAGCAGACCCAGTTCCGCCCCCGCCTCGACCAATGCGCAGACATAGCGTGGGCGCAGGTCGGGACCGGCCGATCGCGCCGCATCGGCCAGCGCAAAGAGTTCCGCCATGGCAGCAGGCGTGTTCAGATCATCGTCCAACGCCGCCCGGAACTGCTCCAATAGCGGGCTGTTCTTGCACAGCCGAAGATCGCCCGGCCCATCTCCGACCACGGCATAAAGCCGCGAGAGCGTTCTCACCGCCTGCGGCAAGGTCTGCCCGGTCCAACCCAGCGGTTGCCGGTAATGTGCAGACAGCAGCGCCAGCCGAACCGCCTCGCCTGGCGCCTGCTCCAGCAGATCGCGCAGCAGCAGCACATTGCCGAGCGATTTGGACATCTTGCGCCCATCGACGGTGACGAAGCCGTTATGGATCCAGAACCGCGCCTGCGTTCCCTGGGCGATCTCGTTCTCGTGATGGGGGAATTGCAGGTCCATGCCCCCGCCGTGGATATCGATCGGATTGCCCAGATGATGCTCGATCATGGCCGAGCACTCGATATGCCAGCCGGGCCGCCCCCACCCCCACGGGCTGTCCCAGCCGGGTTGCTTCTCGTCCGAGGGTTTCCAGAGCACGAAATCCGCCAGATCGCGTTTGAAGGGCGCAACCTCGATCCGTGCGCCCGCGATCATCTCATGGCGCTTGCGGCGCGACAGGGCGCCATATTCCGGGAAGGACGGGACATGGTAGAGGACATGCCCCTCGGCCTCATAGGCATTGCCTGCCGCCATAAGTCGCGTGATCAGGTCGATGATCTGGGGTATGTGATCGGTGACCTTCGGCTCGATCTGTGGCGGGCGCACGCCGAGCGCCGCCATGTCGGCATGGTAGGCAGCCGTAAAGCCTTCGGTGATGACCGAGATCGGCACGCCAGCCGCGGCGGCTGCCGCATTGATCTTGTCATCCACATCGGTGAGGTTGCGGGCATAGATCACGCGCCCGAAATGGCGCTCCAGCACCCGCACCAGCAGGTCGAAGACCACCGCAGGGCGGGCATTGCCGATATGGGCATAGTTGTAAACGGTCGGACCGCAGACATAGATCCGGACTTCATCTGGATCGCGCGGGGTGAAGGGCTGTTTCTCGCCGCCCATGCTGTTGGTCAGAATCAGGGTCATCTGTTGTCTCTGAGTAGAAATGCCGGAAGCGGTCAGGAGCACAGCTTCAACAGAGACATTTATCGGCATCACAGCAGGCCAGATCGTCGAGATACATGTTATTGGCGCGATAGGTCTCCAGCACGGCGGTATCGGCCCCGTCGACCAGCATAATCGCCCCACCCTTCATGGCGACATCCAGTCGCTGCCGCGTGAAAAGTGACAGCACACGGCTGGGATCCTTATCGCCATCCAGCCAGGACGCTGCGGCGCGTGCCAACACCGTCACCCGCTTGCCCGCGCAGGCAAGTCCGAGTGTCGCGTCGATCCCACTCTCATTACCACCGATAACGAAGGTTTCATCCCCCGGCACATCCTGCCAACGCGTCACACCCGCATAGTGACGAGCGTGTTCCGCACCGATGATCCCGGCATCCGTGGGCGTGCCGAACTGTCCGCAGGCCCAGATCACGAAATTCGCACCGATCTCGCCCTGGTCGGTATGCAGCCGGAAGGTTTCGCCTTCCGGTTCCAACCCCAGCACCTCGATGCCACCTTCGACATTCAGCCCGAAGGCCAGCGCCGCCTGCTCCAGATATCGCGCGTAATACCCGCCATCGGGATGCTCACGCTTCAACGACCAGCCGGGCGAACTGTCATAACTGATCGCATTCAAATCAGTCAGGCCGAAAACATTGCCGGGAAAGGACGGGGTCAGCAGCCGCGTTCCCGAGGGCCAGCGCAGGAAGCTCTGCTCGATCGGGCCACGCTCAAGCAACCAGACATCCGGAATCGCCAGAACACGCAGCGCCCGCGCCACGCCAAGGCCCGCAGGCCCTGCACCCGCGACCGCCACCTTTACATGTTCAGGGACACGACCTCTATCAAGCAGCTTCACTACGCCACCTCTGCAGAAAGATATCCACCAGGCAGCACGTGTTCGATTACGGGAACCGAGTTCAGAGCCCTGAAAAGTTTCCGGAACTCGAGATCGGTAAAGTGGCGCACAATCAACACCAGCTTCGATCGGCGATCGCTTCCCTGCCAGTCAGTGAGCAGAACCGGCGGGTGAAAGATATGCTGGACACCGTGGACCACGAAAGGATGAGACATGTCCTTCAGGTGAACGAGACCTTTGAAGCGAAGGATGTCGCCGCCCCGCCTTGCCATCAGCAGGTCCATCCAGAGATCGAACATGCTGGCAGAAAGCGGCTCCTCGATCATCCAGGAAATCGCCCGAATTGAATCCAGGTGCCGCTGTATATCCGGATCGCCGTATCCAGGTGCTGGAACATCGTCAGCCCGCAGCCAAGCCTGTGCCTGTTTCGATTTCATCGAAAGATCGAAATGCCCAAGTCCAGTCAGGTGTGACGGCTCGACCGCGCCATTCACGACGATCTCGACCGGAGCACCGGCATTCAAGAACGCGATTTCCGATCTGAGAGCTGCCTCGTCCGCGTCAGGCAGGTCGGTCTTGGTCAGAAGAATCAGGTCAGCGAGCGCCGCCTGCCGTCTCGCCTCTTCCTGCGTATGCAGGGCATCAAGCCCGATAGCCGCATCAACCGTCGCCACCACCCCGTCCATGACGAAGCGGCCAGCGAGTTCAGCGCTGGTGATCAGCGTGTGCAGGATTGGGGCCGGATCAGCGAGTCCCGTCGTTTCAATCACCACCCGCGCAAACTCCAGCTCCCCGGCTTCCCTGCGTTCTCCGAGTTCGATCAGTGTCTCGAGCAAATCACCACGCAGCGTGCAACACATACAGCCGGATTGCAGGAGCACCAGGCTTTCGGTGGTCGAGACGACCAGCTCGCGATCCAGCCCGGTCTCGCCAAATTCATTCATGATCACCGCCGTCCGACTGAAATCGGGATGGCGCAAAAGCGTGTTCAACACCGTGGTCTTCCCACTGCCGAGGAAGCCGGTCAACAATGTAATCGGAGCAGGCGCAGATGACTGATTTCCCGTCATGCGCGCCTGCCCCTCACCACCTGGCTCTGTCCCTCAACAGCCGCTGTGGTATATCTGCAATCTGCACAAATGCCCTGCAATTCGACAATCCGCCGACCGACTTCGAACCCAAGCGCCGCCGCCCTGCCGGCGAGAAGCTCGGTAATACCATCCGCATCCACCTCAACGGTCGCACCGCAATGATCACAAAGGAAAAATACTCCGGCATTTCGGTCTTCTAGATGAGTTGCGAGCGTGAACGCATTGCGCGTCTCGATCCGACAAATAAAACCTTGCTCAAGAAGAAATCCCAGGGCGCGATAAGCCGTTGGTGGCGCCAGGCGCCGTCCCAACCGCTGCGCAAGTGCGGGCAGAAAATCATAGGCGCTCACCGGGCCGTTGAACTCGAGCAAAACCTCAAGTGCGGTACGCCGGAGAGGAGTAAACCGCGCCCCCCGCTCGGCGCAGATACGTTCCGCTACTTCGATGCTCAAGCTCTTTGCAGGTGTGAGCCCAGAATTCAACATGCCATCGCCAAGTGTTTCAGTATTTATTATGTGATAACATAACAAAATCCTAATGCAAGATTCTTTGGCAGAGCCTGTCGAGTTCGATCATGCTCCTCCACTCGCCGGGCGTCCGTCGCAATGACAGCCTTTCGTCACCGCGGTTGCCGAATCCATCCGCTTACATCTTGAATGAATTCCGCTGTTTAAGGAGTTCGGACACGAAGTCCTTCACCAGTTGTGACTTTTGCGTGTTCGGGGGAAACAACAACAATGCGCGAAAGGTGACTTTCGGCTCGAACGGGCGGAAAACGATACCGGCATGGCGGAAGCTGCCCGTAACCATGGGATTGACCAGCCCAACCGCATCACCGCTTGTTGCCAATGCGCAAATCGTCGCCGAGTTCGGCGTCTCGACGACATATTGCGGCTCGATCCCGGCCTGATCCAGAAGCGTGTCGAGGCGCTGTCGAGCGCGATCCTCGGGAACCAACCCCAGCAATGGCACCCCGCGGAGATGCTGCGGTTCGATTTGCCTCAGCCGGTTGAGCGGATGATCCGCTGGCATCGCGATCAGCCCTGACATGTTACTGAACTGTTGAGTGTCCAGACCCGAACTATCGATCTCGTCTGCGGCCAGGCCTATATCGTAATTACCATCCACGACTCCGTCGCGAATGGCCGAGGACCAGGTAACATGCATCGTCAATCGGATCCGGGGATTTCTGACCCGAAACGCCCGGATCGCTGCCGGCGCAAGATCGGTGCTCCCCGCAGCAAAACAGCCGATGCGTAGGCTACCCTCGCCATAATCCCGGATGGATGCGGCGGTTGCACGCAATCGGTCAAGCCCTTTGAAGCTGGCCTCGACCTCGCGAAAGAACAGCCGCGCTTCGGGTGTCGCCACCAACCGTCCACGGACCCGGTCGAACAGCGCGAAACGCACCGATTGCTCCAACTCGGCGATAAGCCGCGATACCGCGGGCTGGGTGATTCCCATCAATTCAGCGGCACGCACCGTCGAACCCGAGATCATCATGGCATGGAAGGCTTCAATCTGGCGATATCTCATATCAGCTTTACGCATAGAATTATAACTTCACATCAGTATTTTTTCTGCCACATCTATGCAAGCTTTCTCCCGCCAGACAGGAGGGCTTCCATGCGCGACATGACTCGCACCGTTCATCATCCAATCATTTCCGAAGAAGGTTATGCCTCGCTTGCAGTGCCCACGCATCGTGCATCAACGATCGTCTTCGAGGATGCCCAAAGCTATGCCACGCGCGGCGCGCGCGATCTGGACGGTTATTCCTACGGGATGCACGGCACGCCCACCCAACGTGTTTTGGAAGCGCAGATCACCGCACTCGAGGGCGGATTGAAGGCAGTCGTCCTGCCTTCGGGGCAGGCAGCGATTGCGGCGGTTTTTCTCAGCGTCCTGAAGCCGGGCGATCACGTTCTGCTGGCCGAGACGGCCTATCCGCCCGTTACCGGGTTATGCCGCAACTTTCTGGCCCCGCTTGGTATCACATGGTCCACCTATCCTCCCGGGATCGGTGCCGGCATCGAGACATATCTGACACCGCAAACCCGATTGATCTGGATGGAAAGCCCCGGTTCGACCACGATGGAAATCGAGGATGTGCCCGCCATCGCCCGCCTTGCGCAGGAACGCGGGATCCTGACCGGGATCGACAATACATGGGCGACGCCGCTGCTGTTCAAGCCGCTTGCGCATGGGGTTGATTTCTCGATGCAGGCGTTGACGAAATATCCCGGCGGGCATTCCGACATCCTGATGGGCTCGGTCACAGTGACTGACGAAGCCCTGCGGAAAGGCCTGCGCGATGTGATGCGCATGCTGGGCTTTCATACCGCACCCGATGCGATCTCGCTGGTGTTACGCGGCATCGAAACCATGGCAGTACGTCTGGTTCATTCGGGCCGCATTGCCGGCGAGCTAGCGCAAGAAATCTCGGACCGTCACCCGGTCGAGGTTCTGTCGCCCGTCCTGCCTTCCGATCCTGGTCACGAGATTTGGGTGCGGGATTTCCTTGGGGCGAGCGGCCTTTTCTCGGTCGTTCTGCCCGAGGCGTGGGAGTCACGTTTGGACATCGCCCTGGACAGCCTGGAGATATTCACCATTGGCGCCTCATGGGGCGGGACTCGCAGCCTTATCGCTCCCATGCGCATCGCCGATCAGCGCATAACCCCCAACCCACGCAATGACCGGGTGATCCTTCGGATCAGCGTGGGGCTGGAGGAGCCCGACGATCTGCGTGACGACCTCGACCGCTTTTTCGCCATCCTGGCGCAAAAATGAAACCAGCGCACCGCAAAGGTGCAGCCAACAGGAGAGACATATGACAATTACAGCAAGACTGGCCTTCCTCGCCTTACCGCTAGCCACGATGATGGCAGCCAATGCAGGCCATACGGAAACAACGTTGGAGACCGTCAGGGAGCGCGACCGGCTGATCTGCGGTGCTAGCCAGGGAACCCCGGGCTTTGGCGCACCGGATGATAATGGCTATTGGCGCGGCCTGGATGTCGAAACCTGCCGCGCCGTGGCGGTTGCGGTCCTGGACGACAAGGATGCCGTAGATTTCGTGCCGCTTTCCGGCCAGCAACGTATTCCCGCCTTGCAGACCGGTGAGATTGATATCCTGCCACGCACCCTGACCTGGACCGTGCAGCGCGATGCCAATGGCATAGACTTCACCACTCCCAATTACTATGAGTTTACCGGTTTCATGATGCCGAAATCATTGGGCATCGAGAAAGTCGAAGACATGGCTGGCGCGACCGTTTGCGTCCAGACAGGTTCAACGACAGAGATCGTCGTCAATGACGTCTCGGCCAAGCATCAGCTCGACCTGCAACCGGTGGTATTCGACAACACGTCCGCGGCGCGGCAAGCCTTCTTTTCCGGTCGCTGTGATGCGCTGATTACCGATGCAGGGGCATTGGCCTCCGTGAGAGCCAGCATGGCCGACAGACCGGATGATTACGTCATCTTCCCAGCGACGGAATATGTCGATGCCCTGACACCGGCCGTGCGTCACGGGGACAATCAATGGGCGGATATCGTGCGCTGGTCCATTCAGACGCTGATCGCAGCCGAAGCCTTCGGCATCACCCAGGGCAATGTCGATGAGATGCTGAACAGCGACGATCCACGCATCCGCCGCTTTCTGGGCACCGATCCCGGCAATGGCACCGCGCTTGGGCTAAGCGACGATTTCGCCTATCGCATCGTCAAGGCATTGGGTAATTACGGCGAAGTATTCGAGCGCAATGTCGGCATGGGGAGCCCGCTGAAGCTTGATCGAGGCTATAATGCGCTGTTCAATCAGGGCGGCCTGATGTTCCCGCTAGCTTTCCAGTAAACCCATGTTCGATACGCTATGGTATTCCCGCAAGCTTCGGGTATGGGTTGCGCAGATTGCCCTTATGGGCAGCCTTGCCGCTCTGATCTGGTGGATCGGCGGTAACACCGCGCAGAACCTTACCGAACGGGGCATCCGCACCGGACTGGACTTCCTGTCCCGTCCTGCCCGTTTTCCAATCTCGGAAACCATCCTGCATTATTCGCCGGAGGACAGCTTTCTCTGGGCGTTCATCGTCGGGCTGGCCAATACGCTGTGGCTTTCGGCATTGACCATTCTGTTGGCCACGGTACTGGGATTGGCCTTGGCTCTGGCCCGGCTGTCCGCGCATCCGATGCTATCGCGGCTGGCAGCCGGCTACGTCACGGTGTTTCGTAACATCCCACTGATCGTACAGCTTTTGTTCTTCTACGGCGTGGCAACCTCGGTCTTTCCGCCTCCACGCGAAGCCTGGACGCCGTTACCCGGGATATATCTGACGCTACGCGGCGCCTATGCTCCGGACCTGTTCCTCAGCTCCAGCGGCAGTTGGTTGCTGGCCGCGATCGCACTGGCATTGATCCTGACGCTGCGCATAGCCTGGCGCTGGCCAACCGGCAAAGCGTTACTGCCACTGCCAGCTCGCCTCTGTGCTGCCGTGGCCTTGTGGCTTGGTGCAAGCATTGCGATCTGGCACCTGGCGGGGCGCCCCGTCCGGCTGGAATTCCCGGAACTCAACGGCCTGAACTTTCGCGGTGGACAGCATTTGTCTCCGGAGTTCTGCGCGATCATCCTGGGATTGACTCTCTACACCGCCGCTTTTGTAGGTGAGGTGATCCGTGGTGGTGTCCAGGCCGTGTCGAAAGGGCAATGGGAAGGCGGTCGCTCTCTTGGGCTGAGCGAGCGGCAGATCATGTTCCGCATCATCCTGCCCCAGGCTTTGCGGATCATTATTCCGCCCATGACCTCGCAATATCTTTCGACGGTCAAGAACACGACATTGGCTGTTGCCGTCGGTTACCCAGAACTTGGGCTCGTCGTGAACACGGTCATCAACCAGACCGGGCAGGCATTGGAAAGCATTCTCATCATGCTGGGCGTCTTCCTGACGATTTCGCTTTCGGTTTCGGCGCTGATGAATTGGCTCAATGCGCGTGTCGCCCTGGTGGAGAGGTAAGATGCAGTCAACTGTCATGACAAGCCCGCATCTTCGCCGGAAATCCCCGCTGGTTCTCCGCATCGCGAAAGCGTTCTTCGGCGATCTGCTCGGCGCCTGCCTGACCCTCCTGTCAGTGGGCATCCTGCTCGCGTTGGTACCGGCATTCAAATGGGCCTTCATCGATGCGCATTGGTATGTCGCCACCCCGCAGGGTTGCTTTTCCGGCGGCGCCTGCTGGGCCTTCATCGGCTCGAAGCTGAGACTGATCCTGTTCGGGCTTTATCCCCCCGAGGAGCAATGGCGCGCGGCACTGGTGGTCGGAGTGATCCTGATCATGGTATTGCTGACCGCCTGGCCCCGGCTTTGGGGTGCTCGCCTGCTGGCGCTGTGGGCCGTCGGCATCGCCCTGATGCTGGTGCTGATGGCAGGAGGTATCGCGGGATTGCCGCCGGTTCCCACGTCTAAATGGGGCGGACTGCCGGTCACACTGTTGCTGGCCACCCTGTCTCTGGGCATGGCCTTTCCCTTCGCGGTGATACTGGCGCTGGCCCGGCGCGGCAGCTTGCCCATCGCCCGCGCCATCGCAATCTTCCTGATCGAGATCGTGCGCGGCCTGCCGCTGGTCGGACTGTTGTTCGTCGCGGCGATCCTGTTGCCGCTCTTCCTTCCCGCAGACTGGACTATCGACAAGCTGGGCCGCACACTGGCCGCGCTGACCATATTTGCCGCCGCCTATCTGGCGGAAGTGGTTCGGGGTGGGTTGCAGGGCCTGCCGAGTGGCCAGATCGAGGCGGCCCAAGCGCTTGGCATCCCATATTGGAAGACAGTCTGGCATATCGTTCTGCCTCAGGCGATTCAGAAGGTAATTCCGCCCTTGACCAATACCGCCATCGTCATGGTCAAGAATACCTCTCTGGTTCTGATCGTAGGTGTGTTCGACATGCTCAGCGCAGCGCGCAGCGCGGCCACCGATCCGGCCTGGCCGGCACCTTCGAAAGAAGCCTATCTCTTCGTCGCCGCGATCTATTTAGTGATCTGCTACGGCATTTCGCTTTACTCCCGCCATCTGGAAGCGGGCATCAACGCAAGGAACCGCTCATGACCACCGCCATAGAGGTTCAGGGACTGAACAAGTATTTTGGAAGCTACCACGCGTTGCGGAATATCGATTTCCACGTCGAGAGCGGCGAGCGCGTGGTCATCTGTGGTCCCTCGGGATCCGGGAAGTCAACTCTGATCCGCTGTCTGAACCAGCTTGAACGCCATGACGCGGGCGAGATCCGGGTCAGCGGCATCCTGCTTGGCGATAACGTGCGAAATCTCGATGCCATTCGACGCGAAGCGGGCATGGTCTTTCAGCATTTCAACCTGTTTCCCCACCTGACTGTGCTGGAAAACTGCGCCCTGCCCCAGATCCTGTCACGCAAGACCCCACGTCCGGAAGCTGAGAACTGCGCCCGGCAATATCTGGACCGGGTCCGGATTCTGGATCAGGCTGAAAAATTCCCCGGCCAGCTTTCAGGTGGTCAGCAACAGCGGGTGGCCATTGCCAGGGCACTTTGCATGGAACCTCGTATCATGCTGTTCGACGAGCCGACCTCCGCACTTGATCCCGAAATGATCCACGAAGTTCTCGACACGATGGTTGAACTTGCCGAAGGCGGTATGACCATGCTGGTCGTCACGCATGAGATGGGTTTTGCCCGGCAGGTTGCTGACCGGGTGGTCTATATGGAGGCGGGCGAGATCGTCGAAATCGCTCCGCCCGATCGCTTCTTCGACGCACCTGCCGATGAGCGCAGTCAGAGATTTCTGTCCAAGCTCGTTCGAAATTGAGCACGGCAGAAAACCTTGGCATGGGTGGGTTGGGTAACGCCAATTTCCTGAAGTATCGCAATCGCGATCCGCAATGTCAGATCCGATAGATTGAGTGTCCCGGAGTGATTGACACTCGGGGGTTACATTGGCAAACGTGAAATGTGATAACATCACATAATTGATTCCTCAAAACACCGATGCCTTCATATGAATGACGCCTGCATAACATTTTCCAATCTGACCCTGGGCTATGACAGCCATCCAGCCGTTCATCACCTCGATGGCGTAGTGGAAAAGGGTACGCTTCTGGCAATTGTCGGAGGCAATGGCTCGGGTAAGTCCACATTGATGAAAGGTATTATCGGCATGCTCCGGCCATTGGGCGGGGCGTGCACGGTTGCCCCCGATGCGCGCATCGCCTATCTGCCTCAGCAGTCAGAACTTGATCGGTCGTTCCCTGCACAGGTACGCGATTTGGTCTCGCTCGGCCTCTGGCCCAAGCGCGGCTTGCTCGGACGGCATGGCGCACAGGATCGGGAAACCGTCTTAAATGCCCTCAGGGCCGTCGGGCTCGACGGCTTTAAGCGGCGGCCCATCGACACGCTTTCGGGCGGCCAGTTGCAGCGGGTGCTTTTTGCCCGTGTCCTGGTGCAGGACGCCGAACTGATCCTGCTCGATGAACCGTTTAACGCCATTGATGCTAAAACCGTGACCGACCTTGTCGCATTGATCAAACACTGGCATGGAGAAGGCCGGACCGTTCTGGTCGTGGTCCACGATCTCGATCTGGTGCGGGAGAATTTCCCACAAGCCTTGCTGCTGGCACGCCGCCTCATAGCCTGGGGTGCCGCCCGAGACACTCTCACCCCCGAAAATCTCCTGCGCGCCCGCCGGCTACACGAAGCCTGGGACGAGAATGCGCCTTGGTGCGCGCCCGGAGATGACGTCCACGATGGTGTCTGCGTCGGTCGGCAGGAAGCGGTGCAATGACGGGATTCCATGACATCCTCATCGCGCCCTTCGTTGAATTCGCCTTCATGCAACGTGCGCTGCTGGGCGCCCTGATGCTTTCGGTCAGCGCCGCTCCGGTCGGCGTCTTCCTGATGCTCAGACGGATGAGCTTGACCGGTGATGCCATGGCGCATGCGATCCTGCCCGGGGCAGCAGCCGGCTTTCTGCTTTATGGCCTCGAGATTGTGCCGATGACCCTTGGCGGGCTGATAGCTGGCGTTCTGGTCGCATTGGGCGCCGGCGCGGTTTCACGCCTGACAATCCAGAAGGAAGACGCCTCGATGGCCGCCTTTTACCTGATCTCGCTTGCAGTGGGTGTGGTTATGGTGTCCCTGCGCGGCTCGAATATCGATCTCATGCATGTCCTCTTCGGAACGGTCCTGGCGCTCGACAATGATGCCCTGACGCTAATCGGGCTGGTCACCGCAATCACGATTTCGGCCTTGCTGTTCTTCCGGCGCGCGCTCATCGCCGAATGTCTCGACCCGCTCTTCCTGCGCTCGGTTTCAAAACTTGGCTCGCCCGTTCATTTCATCTTTCTCGGGCTCGTCGTCATCAATCTGGTGGCCGGGTTTCAGGCGCTGGGTACGCTTTTGTCGGTGGGGCTGATGATCCTGCCGGCGGCGGCGGCGCGCTTCTGGGCCCAGCGGGTCGAAACCATGTGCCTGCTCGCTATAGGCATTAGTGCGCTCTCGTCAATAGCCGGCCTGCTGCTCTCCTACCACGCTGCGCTGCCCTCTGGACCGGCAATCATTCTTTCCGCGGGGTTTGCCTATGCGACATCAGTCATCGCGGCGCCGCGCGGGGTTCTGATGACGCGCCTACCGAAGACCGCCCATCGTACTGCTTGAAGGACCTGCTATGACCCTCCGTTGGATCAAACACGCCGTAACTTTTTCTGTCATATCATTAATTACGTTTCCGGCATCGGCGCAGGATGACAAGCTCGCTGTTGTCGCGAGTTTTTCAATCATCGGTGACTTCGCCTACCAGGTAGGTGGCGATCACATTGAACTCGATACGCTCGTCGGACCCGATGGTGACGCGCATGTCTACGAGCCCAAACCCGCCGATGCGATGGCGTTGGCGCGCGCCGACGTCGTTCTCACCAACGGGCTCGAGCTCGAAGGCTTCATGAACCGGCTTGTCACCGCCAGCGGAACCGAGGCCGATATCGTCACGCTGACCGATCATGTCCAAACGCGCGAAGAACCCGGTGGCGGACACTACCATTTTGTCAACGGCGAAGCGATTTTTCATGCCGGTGCCCATGATCCCCATGCCTGGCAGTCCGTGGTCAACGCCAAGATCTATGTCGAGGGGATCCGCGAGGCGTTCTGTGCCGCCGATGCCGATGGATGCGAACAATACGAGGCCAATGCGGAACGCTACCTCGCCGAACTCGACACGCTCGACAGCGAAATCCGCGACAGCATAGCAGCGTTGCCCGAGAGCAATCGAACGGTGGTCGTGGGGCACAGCGCCTTTGGATATTACGAGGCCGAATACGGCATCCGGTTTCTCTCGCCACAAGGCGTTTCGACGGAATCCGAGGCGTCAGCCGCCGATGTGGCAGGGTTGATCCGCCAGATGCGCGAAGCCAATGCCCGCGGCATCTTTGCCGAGAACATTTCAGACTCCCGGCTGGTCGAACAGATCGCCCGCGAAGCGGGGATTGATGTTGCCGGTGTGCTCTATTCCGACGCCCTATCTCCGGCCGGTGGCCCAGCGCCCGACTACCTCACCATGATGCGTCACAACACCCATGCTATCACCTCGGCTTTGGCCAGCGACTGACATGGTCCACCCAGCCCAAAGCGTCGTCGTTCGACACGCTTTTTCTCACCCTCCAACGGAGTAAATCATGCTGCGAAATCTCGCTTACACCACGGCCATTACGCTTGTTTTATCCGGCGGTGCCCTGGCACAGGAACACGACCACAGCCACGAGGACGTTACGCTCTATCGCGTTTTTGTCGGAGATCACGCCGAACCTCACGTCACGGCCTTCGACCTTGGCGATCCGGACAATCGCTGGACTTTTGAAACCACCGGCCAGAACAAACTCTATACCGTGAACAACGGAGCTGCTGTCGTGGCCGTCCAGTCCGATGACGATGCGGTCAGTTTCTTCAACAGCGGTATCTCTCTTCATGCCCATGGCGATCACTCGGACATCGAGATATCCGATCCCGCGGCAATAGAAGAGACCCTGACTGGTCCGCGTCCGTTCCACATGATCGATCATAACGGCAAAGCCGTGATTAACTTCGACCGGGGCGGCTATGCGGAAATCATCGATACGCACGAACTCTCACATGGCGAGTTGGTGACCACGCGGCTGCCGCAAGCGCGAGCGCACCACGGCTATGCTGCGCCGATCGGCGATACCTGGGTGACGAGCGTTGCCTCGGACGCGCCGGTCGAAGGCGATGCGGCCCCCGATCGCATCGGCCTGCAACAGGTCAACGAAGACGGCAGCCCCGTCGGCGAGGTCGAGACCTGCACGGCCATTCACGGGGAAGCCTTCTCGGGCGCCTATCTCGCCACCGGCTGCCAGGAAGGCGTGCTCACCGTCACGGACGGCGAGGACAGGCCGGTCTTTGAGATGCTGCAATACCCGAACGATCTGCCGAACGGTGAAAGCACCGGCACGCTGTTGGGCTCGAAGGCCGTGCAGGTGTTCCTGGGCAATTACGGCGCAGACGGGCTGGTGGTCATCGATCCCGTCGATGAGCCGCATTTCCGCTATATCGAGCTGCCGTTCCGCCGCGTCGATTTCGTGCTCGATTCTGCCAATGCGCGCTTTGGCTATGTGTTGACCGAGGACGGCACCCTGCATCAGATCGATCTGCTGGACGCGGAGGTCGCTCAGAGCGCCAGAGTCACCGAACCCTATTCCATGGACGGCCACTGGAACGATCCGAGGCCGCGTCTCGCCATGGCCGGTGACGAAGTGATCATGAGCGATCCCAATGCGGGCCTTGTGCGCCGGATCTCCAGCGAAACACTTGAAGAAGTGGGCACGATCGAGGTTGAGGGCACACCCTACAATATCGTGGTGGCCGGCGGCAGCGGAGTCGTTCATGGGGCCGAAGGCGAGCATCACGACCATGAACACAGCCACGATCATGACGACGACCAGATCTACCAGGGCTATTTTGACGACGATCAGGTCGAAGAGCGCGCGCTGTCGGACTGGGCCGGAGACTGGCAGTCGGTCTTCCCGTATCTTGAGGATGGGACGCTCGAGCCGGTGATGAAGCACAAGGCCGAGAACGGCGACAAAACTGCCGAAGAGTATCACGAGTATTATGAAGTCGGCTATCAAACCGATGTCGAACGGATCGTCATTGAGGGCGACAGCGTTACCTTCTATGAAAATGGAGAGCCCCTTCAAGCCCGTTATGCCAGTGACGGCTATCAAATCCTGACTTACGAGGCAGGCAATCGCGGTGTGCGTTTCATCTTCGAGAAGATCGATGGCGACGAGGATGCCCCGCAATATATCCAGTTCAGCGATCACGGGATCGCTCCGGCGGCAGCAGATCATTATCACCTTTATTGGGGCGATGATCGTGCCGCCTTGCTTAAGGAGGTGACGAACTGGCCTACCTACTATCCGTCTTCGTCGAGCGCCGATGAGATCGTACGCGATATGATCGCGCACTGAGGGCTCACGTCCTTCCTATAATAGTCTGCGCCCGGCAAGTTGTTGGGCGCTTTCCATCTCCTGCCTCACACGAAGCTTTTCCTGATGCTCGGCTTTCGACAACCTAGGCGCCGCCTTGGGCACCAACGATAGCCATGCTTTTATCGAGCTTGAAATCAGCAGGTTTTGGCATCGAGACCAGAAACGATCTGCTGTCGACCGGCCCGACGATCTCGGCAATTTTTGATGATCCAGACCATGTAGGTGCCTTTTACGAGCATGGCGTCCCGGGGAACTGTCTGTGTTGCGTAGATTATAGTATTGGCAGCTTCATGCATCTTCGCTTTCTTATGCCTACGTGATGGCATTTCGTTCTCCGATGGCGGTTGCAGTTTGAGAGGTTCACATGGCTCGGGTATAGCGCGACAGATAAGATGAGAATCCAGCGACAAGCAAAGTGAGAATCCCAGGACCATTCAGTTCCATTCGCAGCGCGGCTGATGGAACTGCTGGTCTGCGATGATGTTAGTTGGGGCGTCGATTTTGTAACCGATCGCGGACTTACAGTCGTACAGCTTGATTCCATCAAATGAGGGAGAGCCGGAGGGATGAATTCATCAGTCACGGCATGTGATAGTGATGCGTAACAGGAAGGGATTTTGTGGAATATTCGAACAGAACGTTACCTAGCATGATAACGATTAAGGCATGCGTCGAGGAAATCGCGCAGCGCCGGTAGGATTGCGCTCTCCCATTTTCGATCACTGGCAAGCCTGCCGGTCGAATGGAAGGGACATCTCGATCCTGTGACCACGGCGGACAAGGACGTTGAATCATTCGTGATTACGAGTTTGCGCGAAGCGTTTCCGAACGATGGAATCTATGGTGAAGAAGGCGGCAACGTCACCGGCACCTCAGGGCTGGTTTGGGTCATCGATCCAATCGACGGGACTTTCAATTTCGTGCGCGGCGGTCAGAACTGGGCAATTTCGATCGGTCTGTACGATAACCGTCGGCCGATATTTGGGGTGATCTACGCCCCTGTTCGTAACCTCATGTTCACCGGTGGGACGACGGTCGAGACACAGCTAAACGGCAAACCGGTGCCATCTCTGCCCCCGCTCGATCTATCGCGGGCATCGGTGGGGATCGGCCTGCATCCCTCTGTTGTCACCAAAGATCGCATAGAGATGATCCGTTATATATCAGACGAATTGCGCTTCACATTTCGTTGCTGTGGGTCAACAACTCTCTCTCTGATTGAGGTTGCGCTGGGCGAAACTGACGGCTACGTGGCCTTGGGAGATTCAACCTGGGACGTGATGGCGGGTCTCCTCATCCTCAGCAGTCTCGGGATCTCACATACCATCGACTGGGATCATGTCGATCTGCAGGAAAAACTCCGGTTTGCATGTGGAAGCGATACATTTCTGGAAATGCTACGCCCCCTTCTTGTGAAAGTCGGGGACAGTGCCAAATCATATGGGGAGCATTTTTCGAGATATCCCCATCAATAAGTCAGCGTTAGTACTCGCCTCCGAGATTGATGGCGAGACGCTCCCAGCTTTGCACGTCCGGCGCTAGCAGAAGATGTCCGCTGTGGATCGTCGGCGCATAGGGCGTGCCGTCCAGCAATGCGGCATGGCCGCCGGCCTCGGAATGGATCAGTACGCCGGCCGCATGATCCCATGGCATCAATCTGGCTGTCAGGCAGAAATGCATCGCACCGGTGGCCAGCAGGCGATATTCAAAGGCCGAACAGCGCCAGTTCGTGACCTGCTGAAACCTGGTCAAGCGGGGCGAAAGATTGGCCTGCATTGCTGGCGGCATCATATTCAGGGCCATGAAACCGGCCATCTGTTCAATCGGGCGAGTCGCGGCAACGGAAAGGCGGGTTCGGCTGCCGTCATTTGCGACATGCCAAGCTCCTTTCCCCACCCGTGCGAGAACGAAATCCCCGGTCACCGGGTAATGGATCAGGCCGGCAATGGTCATGCCATTTGCGACCAGAGCGAGCATGGAGCCGAAAACCGGAATGCCATGCGCAAAGTTCCAGGTTCCGTCCACCGGATCGATCAGCGCCGCCAGTTCCGCGTCGCGCAGGTGCGAGAGGATCGACGCATCCTCGGCGACCGCCTCCTCGCCTACCAGAGCGATGCCGGGCAGGCGTGCGACCAGAGCTTCGCCCAAAGCCTGCTCGGCACAAAGATCGGCATCGGTCACGAGATCGTCCGGCGCGGATTTGCTGCGCGCGCTTTCCGACATGATGGCATGAAACCGGGGCATGATTTCGCGCTTTGCCACAGCACGCATATCGGTCATCAACCCGTCCAGCAGAGTGTCATCGACCAGGTTCATTGCCTCCGTCCTTTCAGGTAGGTCTTCAGCGCTTCAGGTTGATCGGTCTGGATACAGCTAATGCCCGCATCGACAAGACGTCCCCAAATGCGGTCAGGATCCTGCAATGCGGTCGTATCGGTCCAGCCTCCGCTATTGGCCTGATCCAGCGTATTTTTCCACAATGCCATACCCGCCGCGCGGAAATGGTCGCGATTGGCCGCGATGGTGTCAAGCTGATCGAACCGAATTTCGGCCATGAATGGTGCCAGCGGCGCCATAAGCGCCAGCTTGTCCTGAATATTCTCTGCGGTAAAACGCGCCATCGCCATGAAAGCGATCCCATCGATGTCTTGCGCTCGTACCCAGTCCAGATCGGTCTGAGTTGCGATTTCGGTCTTCAGATCGATATGATCAGCCGCGTCCAATCGACGCGCGGCAGCGGCTACCTGGGGAAACAGGCTGCGGTCCTTCAGGTCCAGGTCGGCGAAAATACGGCCGCGGATCAGTTCCAGTGCCTCGTCCAGGGTCGGGATCCGCTGATCGGTTACCTCCTGATGCTCGCCACCGTTACCCTGCCGCAGACGCAAAGATCGCAATTCAGCCATCGTGCAGCTTTCGGCCTCACGATCAAGCCCAGCCATGCGGGAAAGCGTAGCGTCATGCATCAGGAACAATACACCATCGGCACTTTGCCGTATGTCCAATTCGACAATATCGATACCAAGATCAATCGCGCGCTGGATTGCTGCAAGGCTGTTTTCAGGTGCGCCATGCCAGGCACCACGATGTGCGACAACAGCGCAATCGCGCCCTGGATCGCGGATGAAATCCCTATAGCTCATGATTTGTCCCTGGTTTGACGAATTGTGAGAAAATGTTGCAGGGCAGCAGCTTCATCGGTCTGGATCAAGCCGACGCCGGCATCCAGAAGCCGGCCCCATACCGCCTCCGGGTCAAGCATGGCCGCACCGTCGCCAAACCCGGCGCAGGCAACGGTATCGAGCGTGTTGACCATGAGCGCGATTCCGGCCCGCCTTGCTTGCGGGGCAAACATCGCGACTTGTTCGAGACTGCTGAAACGCAGTTCGCATATCGGTGGAGCCAGCGCGAAGAGGCGATTCAGCTGCGCGTGAACATCGGAAGCGTCCAGCCAGATACGGGCGATCTTTGTCATGCCAGGCGGCACCATTTCGCGGAACCAGGCCAGATCGCGGTCGGAACGCAGATCACCCCAGATATCGACCTGCTCCGCCATTCCCAGATCGGTCGCACAAGCAATGATATCCGGGAGAGCCGAGCGGTCCTTTGCATCCAGATGAACCAGTATCCGTCCCCGGCACAGTGACAACGCATCGCCAAGCGAAGGAACGGTTTCCGTGCTTGGCAGATCCGGGCGCTTCAGCAGCGGCAGATGGGTCAGATCGCTTTTCACAAGTTCGTCGACTGCCAGCGCAATGCCGGACGTGCGTAACAACGTCTCATCATGCATGAGAACCAACACGCCGTCCCTGGTGCGACGAATGTCGATTTCAACCACGTCATGCCCGTCACGAATGGCTTGCTCAATGGCAGCAAGGCTGTTCTCGGGGGCATCCTGCCAGATGCCGCGATGAGCAATGACAAGACAGTCTCGCGCTGTGAGCCGTTCCAGATAAGTCAATTCGCATATTCCAAATGAAAATCCGCCTCGATACGCCGCCCCTCGACATCGAAGAGATGCAGGCATTCCCGAGGGAAATGCAGATGCAGGTCGCTTTGCTGCGGTTCCGCCGACCCAAAAGGCAGAGCGATGCGCAGATCCACCAGATCGAACGCCGCAGTCAGGATCATATGAGACCCCAGATCCTCCCGGTGGCGCAGTTGGGCCCGGATCGGACCATGGCGATCAAGGACGATACTCTCCGGGCGGATGCCAAGCAGAAATTCGCCTTTCAACGGGCTGGCGGCGAACACCTTACCGTTGCCGAACCGCAATGCCCTCCCATCGCCCGAAACGGGCAGGATGTTCATCGGCGGAGCGCCGATGAACTTCGCCACGAAGATTGAGGCGGGGCGAGAATAGATCGTCTTCGGTGTGTCGAACTGCTCGACCCGACCCTTGTTCAGAATCAGGATGCGGTCTGCCAGCGTCATCGCCTCGACCTGGTCATGCGTGACAAAGATGCTGGTCGCGCCGATACGGTGATGCAACTCGGCCAGTTCCAGCCGCATGTCCTGGCGCAACTGTGCGTCCAGATTCGACAGCGGCTCGTCGAATAGCAACACGCCCGGTTCGCGAATGATGGCACGGCCGATCGCCACACGCTGACGCTGCCCACCGGAAAGCTGTCCGGGCTTGCGGTGCAGGAAATCCGCCAGCCCAAGCATCCGGGCCACCGCCTTGACCCGCGCGTCGCGTTCCGCCCGTTGTATACCGGCCACCCGCAGGCTGTAGCCGATATTCTGAGCCACGGTCATATGCGGGTAAAGCGCATAGTTCTGAAACACCATGGCGAGGCCACGCTCCTTGGGTTCCAGATCCTGCACCTCGCGCCCGCCGATGGAGATCGTGCCGCCGGTGACACGCTCAAGCCCGGCGATCATCTGCAGCAATGTCGACTTGCCGCAACCCGAAGGGCCGAGAATGACGGTGAACTCGCCCGCGCGCATTTCGATATCCATCGGCGGGATGGTGACGGCTTTCGCATCGTAGGATTTTGTTACACCCGACAGGCGGATACCTTGCGCTTCGGCATGGATGGGGTCGATCGCATTCATTGTCATTTCTCCGTCAGGACGAGGCCGCGGACCAGAAATCGCTGCAAAAGCGCGATCATCAGCAACGGGATCAGCGAGACGATCACCGCACCCGCCATCATCAGCGGGAAATCGGGCATGCGGCCGTCATTGTCGGGCATCAGCCGCGCCAGCCCCACCACGGCGGTTTGCATTTCGGGTGTCGAGGCTCCGACCAATGGCCACAAATACTGAGTCCAACCGCTGAGAAAGGTCAGCACGAACAATGCGGCGACACTGGTGCGCGACAGCGGCAGCAGGATGTCCCAGATGAAGCGCAGGGGGCCCGCGCCATCCATGCGTGCCGCCTTGAACAGATCGCGGGGCAAGGTCAGGAAGAACTGGCGGAACAGGAAAGTGCCCGTGCCGTGCGCAACCAGTGGGACAATCAGGCCGATATGCGTGTCAAGAATGCTTAGTTCCAACTGCACCGGAGCGCCGAAGAATCGGCTGATCAGACTGTTTAACCCAGTGAGGTCGAGGAGTGCATTGACAGGAGACAGGATATTGGCCGCCACCTGATAAGTGGTGATGACGCGGATATCCAAGGGCAGCATGATGGTTGCGAGGATCAGCGCGAAAACCACGCTGGCCCAGCGGATCCGGAACCAGACCAGCGCATAGGCGGTGAGAAAGGACAGAACGCAGGTCAGGGCGGCATTGCCAAGCGCCACGATCAGGCTGTTCGCCATTTGCTGCGGAATTCTCGTTTCAACCCACAGCCGGCGAATGTTGTCGGCCAGGTCGTCACCGGGCAGCCATGTCAGGCCATTCTGCAACGTCTCCTGATAGCTATGGCTGGCAGTGGTCAGGGCCAGATAAAGCGGCCCCAGGATATAGACGATCCCGATTGCCAGGATCACCGAGGCTGCAATATTGATTGAACGGGCGTTTTCGATCATGACTCAACGCTCGTAATTGATGCGACGACCGAGGAAGGCGAACTGGCAACCCGCGAGCAGAACGACGAAGATCATCAGCATCACGGTCTGGGTCGAGGCCCCAGACAGATCATAGCCGCGGAAGCCATCAGCATAGATCTTGTAGACCAGCAGGGTGGTGGCGCCGCCCGGCCCTCCTTTGGTAATCGTATCGATCAGGGCGAAGACCGAGGTGATGCTTTCGGTGAATTCCAGTACCAGCGTGAGGAAGAGCTGCGGTGCGATCAGCGGTAACTGCAGGTCGCGGATACGCCGCCACGGGCCGGCGCCGTCCAGCGCCGCCGCTTGGTACAGCGTATGCGGCACCGCGCGAAGCCCGGCCAGAAGGATCACGAAATTAAAGGGTATCCCGCTCCAGACATGGGCAACGATCAAGGTTATGAAAGCGTCCACCCCGTCGAGTCCCGGTGCCCAGAGGCCGGGAAACCAGTTGTTGAGCGGCGCGAGGATTCCAACGAACGGATTGAAGATAAAGGCAAAGACAACACCGATCGATGCTCCGGCGACTCCTTTTGGCCAGACAAGAACATTGCGGGCGACCGGCGAGAGCCTGATCTGGCGATCCGCGGCAATCGCCAGCACCAATGGCAGGACGACCGCCAAGGCCGAGGCTGTAACCATGAAGATCAATGTGCGCCAGGTTGCGCGCCAGAATTCGGGATCGGCGAGCACGCGCGAGAAATTGTCGAAGCCCACGAATTGCGATCCACCGCCGAAGGGCTGTTCCAGAAAAAATGACCAGTAGAAGGCCTGGATGACCGGCGCGTAGAAAAACAGCAGGATCAGGATCATCAGTGGCAGGACCAGCAAGATAGGCAGCCAGCGATGACCGAAGCGTGCAGAGTCAGAGGTCATGAACAGTTCCGCGACAAAGGAGATGCGCGGGGCGAGCCAGGCCCGCCCCTACGTGACGGCGGCGGATCAGGGGAGTTGCACGTTGCGGTAAGTCTGCTGGAAGCGGCGCAGCAACTCGTTTCCACGTGAGGCGGCATTGTCCAGTGCGATCTGCATGGTCTGGTCGCCGGCCCAGGCCTTTTGCGTTTCCTCCATGAATATCTCGCGGAACTGGACATAGAAGCCCAACCGGATGCCGCGCGTGTCTGGCGTACCCGGCTGATTCATCGATTCAACGCCGATCTTGGCCGTCAGGTACTTCGGACTGTCAGCCTCGCCACTTGCGGTGATGGCATCCAGCGCATCATTCGTGACCGGAACATAGCCCGTGGCTGCGGTGAAGAACATTTGCTGTTCCGGCTGGCGCAGGAAATCGAGGAAAGCCTTGGCCGCCTCGATCTCGGCCTCATCATGACCCTTCATCACATAGATCGAGGCGCCGCCCACGAAAGTATTGTGACGCTCATGCCCTTCATACATCGGAGCCATTGCTGCAGTCAGTTCGTATGTTTCGCCAAACGCCTCCTTGGCGGCCGCATAGCTGCCCGAGGACTGCTCCATCATCGCACATTCACCGGCATTGAAGGCGGCCGTGTAGTCGCCCGCCCTGGTGTCTGTCGCAAGCCGGACCAGCCCCTCCTTGCGCCACTCGACCAGATTGGAGAGATGCTTGGCAGCGAAGGTGGTGTTGAAGGCATATTCGGCATCCAGGCCGTCATAACCATTGTGCTTCGAGGCGATCGGCAGGGCGTGGCGGGCCGAGAACTGTTCGAGCACGCGCCAAGTATCGCCGTCGGTCACGAAGGGGCAGGCATGGCCACTCTCTTTCAGTTTACGCGCGGCGCCAATGATCTCCTCCCAAGTCTCGGGTGTCTCGGTCACGCCGGCTTCTTCAAGCTGCGTCTTGTTGGTGTAGAACAACAGCGTCGAGGAATTGTAGGGTTGGGCGAAGAGCTTGCCGGCCGATGTCTCGTAATAGCTGCGGGCTCCTGCGATATAGCCGTCCCAATCAACCTCGGGCAGGATGTCTTCAACGGGAACGACGGCATCCGACAACATGATATCCAGCGTACCCGCATCGAAGAACTGGATCAGGACCGGGTGACGTTTTGCGCGATAGGCGGCGATCGCCTTTTGCATGCCGACCTCATAGCTGCCCTGGCCTACGCAGGTGATTTGATGATCGCTTTGCGCCGAGTTGAAATCCGCGCATTGCTTCTGGATTGCCTCCTCCACATTGCCGGTATTTCCATACCAGAACTCGATATCTGCCGCTTGGGCTGTCGCTATGCTGAATGTCAGCAGGCCGAGAGCCATCAGAATGGGACGCTTCATGTCATGTCACCTTGGTTGAACATCACGCTTGGACGTGACCATGTGGATTCGAAGCATTATTACACTTTATGTGTGACAATGCGGTGACTAACGCACCAGAATTCCTGGAAACTGTTCTTTTCGATTGCCTTGAGCCCGCCGGGAATTACACAAAGGATGTGACAGTCCGAAGGAGCGGTCATGACTTATTCACCCAACGCGCTGATCGCGCCGCATTTCTTGCGGGCCGCGGATGATGATGTCGTCTCGGGCAATGAGCGAAACCTGCTGCGGGCGATCTGGCTGCATCCGGGCCTGTCGCGATCCGAGTTGACGGCGCTATCGGATCTGTCGCAGCAATCGGTGCACCGTATTCTCGACGCGTTGGCAGAACGCGGCCTGATCATATTCGGTGATCCCAAACAGGGCCTTGGCAGCGGGCAACCAAGCCCGATGCTGTATCTGAACGGAGCCCACGCCTATTGCGTCGGCATCTCGGTCAATAGTGATATCATCGACATCTGCATGATCGACCTGGCGGGCAAGATTCTGGCACAGGACAGTTTCACGCTCTGGCGGCGCCCGATGCGCGAATGTCTCGACCTGATCAGCACTTTCATCGCTAAACGCCAGGCGAAATTACAACTTCATGAGCGCGCCTTTTTCGGCATAGGCCTCGCCATTGCAGGCTTCCATATTGCGGGGACACGCTACAACGCCACGTTACCCCTGCATGAATGGTCCCTGATCGAACTCGGCCCGCTTTTGGCAGAGCATTTCGGCAAGCCGGTCTGGACCATAAACGGCGGCAAATCGGGAGCAATCGCCGAGGCGATGTTTGGCATCGGCCGATACGTCAAGAACTTCGCCTATCTCAGCTTCAATTACGGGTTTGGCGGTGGCCTGATTTGCGACGGCGCACTTCTGGACGGCGGAAACGGGAATGCAGGTGAATTCTCGCAGATGTTTGACGAGGAAGAGGTGCTTCGGCGCCCCGCGCTGCAGCTGCTGATGGAGGCGCTCAAGCGCAACGGAACGACGTTGCCGACGATCAGCATACTCCGCGAAAATTTTGATCCGAACTGGCCGGGATTGGCTGAGTGGGTGGAAGAGGTCACCCCAGCCTATAACCGTCTCGTCAACGCCATCTGGGCCATCTTCGACCCGCAAGCAATCGTATTCGGCGGCGAGGTACCGCCGGAACTGGCAGAAATGCTGATCCGGCGAACAAGGCTTTTCGGCAAACCGCGCTATGGCGTTTCACGGCCGCATCCAAAGCTGATCGTCTCCGAGATCGGCTCTGATGCCGCAGCGATGGGAGCGGCGATCCGGCCGTTCAACCTGACCTTTTACTGAAACGGGCTTCGATAACTATACTGCTACCAGGCACAGCAGGTTACGGAAACCCTACCCCCTCATCTCCGCGGCCAGTCGGCCTCGGCCTAATTGGTGCGACACCGAACATCGCGTTCGACCCTAGTTCTGTATGTTTCCGCTTGCGCCCGTTTTTTTTGGTATGGCTTACAACATTTGCTGTAGCACCGCAGGAAAAGTTGTAGCTTCATGGGTACCATCATCAAGCGTCGCCGAAAAGGTGGCTCCACGGCTTGGCTCGCTCAAATCTCCATCACCAGACAAGGAAAAAGCGTCTGGCGCGAGAACAAGACGTTTGAGCGCCGGTCGGTTGCCTCGGCATGGATCGAAAAGCGGGAAAAGGAGCTCGCGAAACCGGAGGCCCTCCACGAACTTTCCGGCCAGAAGGGGAAGAAGCGCAATCCGACGCTTGCGGACGCCATCGATAAATATATCGAGGAGAGCAAAAGGCAGATTGGCAGATTGGCAGATTGGCAGATTGGCAGATTGGCAGATTGGCAGATTGGCAGAACGAAGGCACAGGTGCTGCGGGCAATCAAGACTTTCGACATAGGCGACAAGAGCTGCTCTGAAATCACGAGCGCCGATATCGTCGGGTTTGCACGGCAAAAGCTTGACTCTGGGGCACAACCGCAAACAGCTGCGAACTACATGTCGCACCTTGGGGCGATCTTCTCAATTGCCCGACCTGCCTGGGGCGGTCTCCTCGATCCGCAAGCGATGGACGACGCCTAGAAGGTGTCCAAGAAGCTCGGGCTTACGCAAAAGAGTAGACAGCGCGATCGTCGCCCAACACTCGAAGAACTCAACCTCCTGATGTGCCACTTCCAAGAAAGATCCCAAAGGCGCCCGACATCAGTGCGCATGCATCGCGTCATCGCATTTGCGATATTCTCTACGAGGCGCCAGGAGGAGATAACGCGTATCACATGGCATGACTTCGACAGGGAAGGCGCTCGTGTACTTGTACGAGACATGAGGAGTCCTGGAGAGAAAATTGGCAACGACATCTGGTGCGATCTGCCGGAACAGGCAGCCGCCATCATTGAGGCAATGCCGGCAGCTTCAGATCGGATATTCCCCTACTCTACGGATGCTATTAGTGCTGCGTTCACCCGTGCCACTCGGCTACTTGAAATCAAGGACCTACACTTTCAAGATCTGCGGCACGATGGCGTCTCGAGACTTTTTGAGCTTGGCCGAAACATTCCTCATGTTGCAGCAGTGTCCGGACACAGATCGTGGGTGTCGCTGAAACGATATACGCACCTTCGCCGAACCGGCGATCGATACGCGGACTGGCGCTGGTTGCCAGAGGTCACGAAACCTGACGCTAGCATTCGTCTCGTTCGACGAGATCGGCCCAGTGCGAGGCATGCCAAGCCATAGTGCTATTCACACTATATGAACCGGCCGCATCAGTGCCTCAGAGGGCGCTTCGCCGGATATGATGGTGGCCGGAGGGCGCTCAAATCTGAACTTGCGGAAGCAAAAAGCCGCCCGGATCGGGCGGCTGACCTGCGCGATCATGGATCGCAAGTTGAGATGGCTGCGGGGGCTCGCAATCATCTCAACATGCGAAGTCCTACAGTCGACCACCCTCTGTTGCTCCAGACGGGATCAGCAGCCCCCGGCGGAACATTTAGCATTTCTGCGCAGGAAACCCGCCAACCTAGCTACCAGCCCATAGAGAGATAGCACATCATCAGCCATGCCGGTAGCTGCTCTTCTTTTGTAAGCGGAAAGAATTGGCCCGTTCAGGCTTTGTAATTCCATGGCATGAGAGCTTAGATATTTGAGCTCGGCCATTGATTGGCGATGCGCTGCAGGGTCTGAGTGAGCCATGCCGCCGGATCGACGTTGTGACTCATCTCCATCTGCAAGACCTCTCCGTTCCTGCCGGAACCAGAAACCCCATCCTGTCGATGTGATGCGGCACCGACAGGAACTGGACAGCGGGTTCCTGTTTCATCGATCTCATAGCACTTCATCATTCAGGCACTCTTTGACCGATGGTCGATGATGTTTCCTCGTCCTGTCCCGCAGGTGCCGGCTCCATCGCCTTTTCGCCCGTGATGACCGAGACCACATCCGCAGCGATGGAACCCAGCAGTTCCAGCTCTTCCTTGGCAAATTTTCGTGGAGAACTGTCCAGCAGGCATAATGCCCCCAGAACCTCACCATCGGCAGTCGTCAGCGGTGCCCCTGCATAGAAACGCGCGCCCCAAAGCCGAACGGCCGGATGATCTGCAAAGCGTGGCTCCCGCTCGGTATCCTCGATCATCAATGTCTCGCCGGATGCCACGACGTGATCGCAGATTGCTTCACTGCGAGGCATGGTGATCCTGTTGGTGCCGTCCCCGGTCAGCTCGCCCGGAAGCTCCGTATTCTGGCCAATGATAACTTCGCGATCGGCGTCGATGGCCGAAATCATTGCCATTTCGACCCGGAATACATTGGCTGCCCGGACAGCCAGCGTATCGAGCTTGGCACGATTATGCCCGTCGAGAACTCCGGTCGCTTCCAGTGTCCGAACCCGCGCCGCATCATTCTCCGGCGTTTCCGCCATTTGCGCCTCAATTGTTTCCTCTGGTCTGAGCAGGAACCGGATCCGTTCCACCGCCTCGTTGACCGAGGTAACAGCCTCATCTGCGCCCACAGCCGCGATCCTGTCGTCCGCAAGCTGTGCATCGGAGGCATTCCACAATGCCAGCACGATCCTGAGTTGCGGCCAACGATGACGCAGGCGGCGGCAGAATGTCCGGCTCGATGCCTCGGCATCCCGGCTGAAATAACTCAGGCAGACAATTTCGATATCTTCCAGGGCAAGCTCGTCCAGGTAGCGCGCTGTCACCGTTCCCGCCGGATGCTTCACCGCCGCGATCTCCGACAATCCCAACGCATGGACTAGCATCTCGCAAGCGGCGCTGTCGATTTCCCATTTGCCGCCGATACAGGCAACCCTGGGCACGGCACCCGGCGTGATGGCAGCCGGATATTCCTCCCGCAGATCGTCCAATACCAGGTCCATGCTATTGGCGATCCGCAGCCGATGCTCTGCGCGGGCATTGCCGTAATAATCCTCACTAGCCCGGCGTAGTATATCGATGCCATGCGCGTTGTAGAATTCAGCCACTCCGCCATCGCCGATCGTGTCATTGACGATGTCCAGCGCCTCATCCGGATCATCGGCGATCAGCCGTTGATAGACACGCGTCGGCACGTCAAGCGCAGGCGCGGAGCCAAGCAGGGTTTCCAGAAACCCGAGGTAGGGAATGTTCCGCCCGATCACCAGCAGGCAGACGGTCAGCGGCGTCGAGAGGATCAGGCCGACCGGCCCCCAGAGCGCCGTCCAGAATGTCGCGGCCGCAATCAACGACATCGCCGACAGCCCGGTGCTGGTGCCGTAAAGCAGCGGCTCGACGATATTGTTGCTGACCAGTTCCAGAAAGACGATCAGGGCGATTGCCCATATCACCATCTCCCAACCGGGATCGACGGCGAAGGCAAGGCTGATCGGGAAAATCGCGGCGAGGATCGGCCCGACATATGGAATGAACCGCATCAGTGCCGCCAATGTCCCCCAAAGGATCCATCCCGGCACCCCGATGACCCATAGACCGAGCGCCATGGGAATGCCGTAGCTGACATTCACCAGAAGCTGCATCAGCAGGTATTTGGATATCCGTGCGCTTGCCTCTTCCAGTGCATCCGTAGAGCGGTAGAGATTTCCACCCAGCAATTGCAGCATTCGATCCCGCAGATCGCCCCGGTCAAGCAGGGCAAGGAACACGAAGACCAAAACGATCCCGGCTGTTGCCAAAGGCGCCAATACCGGACCCAGCCATTCCAAAGCGGCCTCGAAAGGGGCTGTCTGGGGCGGGACGATCCGCACCCTTTCAGGAGGGGGCGCCGTGTCCGTCTCTTCTTCGTCGACCGCTTCGGTCACCTCTTTCTTGACGGTATCGACAGTCTCCATGGCACCGTCGAAAAGGCCCGGCCCCTTCATCTGCTCGGAAAGATCTGAAATCTTCGAGCGGATCGTCGTCTGATATGTCGGCAATTGCGCACTCAGGCTCTGCACCTGGGAGCCCACAAGCAGACCCAGCCCACCCACGAACAGGCCGAGCGTTGCCATCACGGCAATTACCGCCAACACACGCGGGAGGCCGATCCGAACCAGCCGGACGACAAGCGGGCCAAGCGCGAAACTGATCAGGAACGCGATCGCCAACGGGATCAGGACTTCCCGGCCAAGATAAAGACCTGCTATGACCAGTGCGGCAACCGTCAGCCACGCGGCCAGCCTGACGATGTCGGGATATTCACCGCCTTTCGGTATGGAAGTGTCGTTACCAACGGACCCGTCAAAGCGACTATCGGGCTTGCGCTGCATCAGATCGGGCTCCTCCGTGGCCTCCGGCCATATCCAGCACATGGTATGCTTCCCAATGCTGAATATGCCGAAATGAACTGTAATCTACGCAATAATCCATGCATATGCGGAGATTGACTATCTATCGCCCGATCAGGCTGCCAGAAACGGCAGATATCTGCGGATGCCCGATGCCGGGCGGCCTATGGCTTTCGCGATGACGCTCCCGATTTCCGCACTGGCGGTGATCCCCTGTATGAAAGGCTGATCGTGCATCAGATACGGGATAGAGCCAAACGCCACCCGCCCCTTTGCCTCATCAGGTGACATGAGGGTATAATTGTCGCCGACATTCGGGACCTCATCTCCCGCAGTCTTCAGTTGCTCACGCAAGGTCGGAAACGGCAGGTCGGCTGTCGCGAGCGGCTTTTGCCCACGGGCATCAATGAAAATATCAAACTGATACTGCTCTCCATTACATTGAATATCCGTATGGCCGCTTTCGACATTCATCTCGTAATCGTTCCCCAGCTCAAGCAACCCCACTATTCCAGCCGTTCGCAAGGCCAGAAGCCGGCGGATGGACTCTGACGGAATCGCCGCATAATTATCAATGAACACACGGCCGAGGCCTGCATCAAATCTCTCGCGGTCCCGATCATCGAGATGAGGGACGACATCCTGCACCGCCTCGTGAAGCCGCAGGATGGCATAACGCCATGGCACCGTATGCCTGTCGCGCTTGTTCCGTTCGACCTCTCGCAGGTTGTATTCCGCCCAGCGAAACGGATCATGTCTTTCCCGATCCGCGAAATAGGCGTCCGCAAAGCTGTCCGCGTCCAGCTTACCGAGTCTCACACGCTCGCTCCAGGCGGGATCGGCCTCCCTTATTTCCTGGGAAACAAGTGCGAATATCCGATCGAGCAGTCCTTCCGGCCCCGAAGCTATCTCCTTCTCGATCGCGCTCTTGGTTGCAACTTGCAGAGGTGCATAGGGAATAGGGCAATAGAAATCCGCCTCCGGCAATATCCCCGAGCGTGACATGAGCGTGACGGTTAAATCATCGCTTCCGTCATCCAGCTCAAAGCGCAGGGTTTCGTCTTCGGCTTCGGCGAATTGCCCATGCTGCCCCACGACCGCCATTGCCGCATCAATACCGCTGAGAGACGTGCCCATGATGCCAACCTTACAGGGCCTGATCCTGGCCTCCACCAGACCGGACCATGGGCTCGGGAAAAATGAACGGGTCGCCTCGTCCTCATCAGGCCAGACATGTCCGGTGGCGATGACGATAAAGTCGAACAAAGCCGGTTCGGCATCGCCCTCTGCCCATAGCCTCACACCATCCGAAGCGGCCTCCAGGTCAGCGACACGGCACGCCTCGCGCACCTCCACCTCGAAACCACGATCCGGAGCCAGCTCCAGGAGCCCCAGAAACTGGGATCTGAAATATTCTCCAAGCAGGATACGCGGCAGAAACTGCCGGTCATGGAGGGTAGATTTGTCAACCCCGTACCGGGCAAGCCAGTCCTCGCTCTGATCCCGCAGCCAGTCGAGATAGGTGGAAGTGATCGGTGGGATCTCGATGCTGGCGATATTCGCCAGCATCAAATGGCTGTTCTCATCCTCGCTGTAAGGCATGCCGACGCCGGCCTCGTCAGCCTGCTCGTATATCGTGACTGAAAGGGGCGCCTGTCCGCTGAGCAGCGAGAGAAACGTATAAATCCCGGTGGGCCCCGCCCCGATGATTGCAACTTTCTTCATAGGCATTCACCATAATATCCCAGCATCTAATTTTCTCGGATCTAACGCCGAAGCCGGGCCAACGACGCGCATCGGATCCGTAATTATATTATGATCGGGCACGGTACCCGTCGGCCATCTTTTCGCGGCCGCTGCGGATCAGAGCTTAACCTTCTCTTCCCGCTCCCAAATTCTCAATTGCCGGCATGCATCGACAAAATTTGCAGCCGAAGCAGGACTGTCAAGCGGAACAACCCCCTTGTCAGCCTTCGGCTCGACACCGGCAGCAGAGAGCAGTTCGGCCGCGCCTTCGGTAAATCCGATAAACTTGCAATGGTGAAAGGCATCCGACACGAAATCGAGTGCCGTCGCCTCTTGCGACAGGCGCTTCGCGGCATTTTTCGTAAGAACGATCGCCACGGCATCGAACAGAACGGACGGTCCGCCATCGACCATATGGTCTGCCGGCATCTTTTCACCATCGGAACTCTCGATCCCACCAATCGCCGGGGCGATCAGTTCCATCGCCGCGCCTTCCTTCTTGAGCGCCTGCTGAAGCTTCTTCAGCACAGTTGCGTCCGAGCCGTCATCGACGAGCACCCCAAGCTTTCGTCCGGCGAAACTCTTCGGGCCATTTTCGATGATGCTCAAAGCAGGGGATGGTTCGAGATCGTCTCGGGGCGGCACGGCGGCATCGGCCGCTTTCGGCAGTTTCCCCATGCCCAGCTTTGAAGCTACGGTCTTGGCCAGGTCCTGGTCGATATTGCGCAGATGCGAGACCATGCGCTCACGGATCGCCAGCGTCTCGACCTTGGACAATTCGAAGGTCAGTGCCATGGCGATATGGTTCTGCTCGACCGGCGTCTGGCTTTGGTAGAACTGCCTTGCCTGGCTGTAATGATCGGCAAAACTTTCGGGCCGCAATCGCGCCTTCGGACCGGACTCGTCCCCGGGATAAGAACGGAAGCCACGTTTTGGGTCCGGCCGAGGGCCGAGGCCCCATGAATTCGGCTGGTAATTCGCCCGTCCAACGGGATTGCTCATCGCCATATGCCCGTCCTGCTGGAAATGATGGAATGGGCATTTGGGCGCATTGATTGGAATATGCGTGAAATTGGGGCTCCCGAGACGCTTCAACTGGGTGTCGAGATAGGAGAAGTTCCGTCCCTGCAGCAAGGGGTCATCGGAGAAATCAATTCCCGGCGGGACGTTCTGGGTCATGAAGGCGACCTGCTCGGTCTCTGCGAAGAAATTATCCGGCATGCGGTCCAGAACGAGCCGGCCCACGGAAACCGGTTTGATGATCTCTTCGGGGATCAGCTTTGTCGGGTCCAGCACGTCGAAATCGAAACTGTCGGCGAAATCGTGGTCAAATATCTGCACGCAGAGTTCCCATTCGGGATAATTTCCTGCCTGGACCGCATCCCACATATCCCGCCTGTGAAAATCCGGATCCGCGCCGTTGATCTTGACGGCTTCATTCCAGACCACGGATTGCAAACCAAGCTTGGGCTTCCAGATGAACTTCACGAAAGATGATTTGTCATTGCCATTCACCAGCCGGAAGGTGTGGACGCCAAATCCCTCCATGAAGCGGAAAGACCGGGGTATGGCTCGATCGGACATGATCCACATGACCATGTGCATGGCTTCCGGCGTCAGGCTGATGAAATCCCAGAAATTGTCATGGGCAGATTGCGCTTGCGGAAAGGCGCGGTCGGGCTCCTCCTTCACCGCGTGGACAAGATCCGGAAAACGCATGGCATCCTGGATGAAGAACACCGGCATGTTGTTACCGACAAGATCCCAATTGCCTTCTTTCGTGTATAGCTTGACGGCAAAACCGCGTACATCGCGGGCAAGATCAAACGACCCTTTCGCGCCGGCGACAGTGGAGAACCGGACGAAAACCGGCGTCTTCTCGCCAACACGCTGAAAGAGATCAGCCCGCGTGTACTCCTTGAGAGACCGCGTCGTCTCAAAATATCCATGCACACCATAGCCGCGCGCATGCACGACGCGCTCGGGAATGCGCTCGTGATCGAAATGGAAAATCTTTTCGCGGAAATGGAAGTCTTCGATAAGGGTCGGTCCGGGTGCACCAGCCTTCAGGCTGTTCAGATCATCTGCGACAGGCCCGCCTTGCGCCGTCGTCATGACCGGACTGTCCTTCCCCGCTATCTGGTGGAAATCGCCGCCTTGACCCCGGGCAAGCTTTTGATCGTGAACGGTTGCTTTCCGGAAGGTCAACTGTGAAGGCTTCGAGGATTTGGATTTGGGCATAATGATCACCCTGAATCAGTTGGCAATTGAGACAGTTGATGAAAACCAGATTTACTCTTCACCCATGACAGTTACGCAAACGAAAAGCGACTAGTCCTGATGACATATATTCGCACGACATCCGAAACCTCACTAGATGCATTTGCATCATATTATCTGGTGCAGGTGCATCTTTCCTGATTTGATCACCGCCTTACCCTGACACTGTTTCTCGGGGAGCTATTCTCCGCGAGTCGGAACAGTCTGTTATGGAGAGGCATCATGGACAAGGATCGTATTGAAGGCACCGCAAAGCAGGTGAAAGGTAAAATCAAGGAAGACATTGGAAAGGTCACCGGAAATGCCGAGACAGAGGCGGAAGGTAAGGCTGAACAGGCAGTCGGCAAGACCCAAGACACCGTCGGAAAGCTGAAGGATGCTGCGCGGGACGCGCTGAAAAAGTGAACGCCAAACGAGAGGGCGCGACGCGCGCGCCCTCTCTTCCGCTTCAGATTGCCAACCCTCCCGGTTCCACTGAACACATCTCGGAGAAGAGGCAAATGCGGACCGTCATCAGCTTCTCACCCCAAAGCAAGACTTCAGCTTTCAGTTGCGCTTATTGCCTCGCTTCAACTTCGAGCGCTATATCTCGACCCGTCATCGAGGAGGCAAGCATTGACGATGGACGAGGTTCCGAACGAGGCGGTGCTGCAACGGCAGGTGAATCGCAGTCAGTTGCAGGAAATCATTGCCGGTCTTGGTGAAGGCGTTCTGCTGATCGATTCAGACGACAGGATTGTTTGGGCCAATGAGCAGGCCCTTGCACTTCACAATGTGTCAGATCTCAGCCAACTTGGAATATCGGCTTCCGGATATCGTCGGCAATTTCTGCTCCGATATCGCAATCATCACAAACTCAAAGAAAACCAGTATCCGATCGACCGCCTTCTGAATGGTGAAACCTTCGAAGATGTCATCGTCGAAGTAACGAAAAATTCTCCCGGTGACGGGGAAGATCCTCTATGTGGAATCCACAGCCTGCGCGGTGTCATTTTGCGAGATCACGGCGGCAATCCGGAATCATATGCGCTTGTGATCGAAGATCTGACGGAACAGTTCACTGCAGAAGAGCGCTTCGAACGGACCTTCGCCAGCAACCCTGCTCCCGCTGCCATCTGTAAACTCTCCGATCTGCGCTATATCAAGGTCAACCAGGGCTTTCTGGAGCTCAGCGGATATGATCGCGAAGACGTTCTTGGCCGCACTATTTACGAAATCGACATTCTCGAAAACGCCGCTTCGAAAGGTGAAGCGATCGCAGCATTGCGCGAAGGGCAAACGATCCCGCAGACCGAGGCGACGTTGCGGCTATCCGACGGAGACTCCAAACTCGTCATCGTTGCAGGTCAACCAATCGAAGTCAGTGAAGAGCCATGCATGCTGTTCACATTCATGGATCTGGAACCCCGCAGAAAAGCCGAGGACGCGTTGCGTCAAAGTGAAGAGCGTTTCGCGCGCTCATTTCGATTAACTCCGACCCCAACCGTTCTTTTTTCCCGCGATGATTTCAGGGTACTCGACGTAAACGACGCCTTTGCCGCTCTGGTGGGCCTCACCTCGGCAGAAATCGTTGATAACCGACTACCGGAACTTCCGGTTTGGATATCGACAGCCTCACGACGTCATGTCGAACGGAAAATTACGGAGCTCCGCAGCTTTAACGACCTTGAATTCCAGCTGAAGACCAGACTCGATGCAACGCTGGATTGCCTCGTCTCAGCAGAAACGTTGGTATTACGCGGGAAGGAATGTGTTCTCATGGTCATCCAGGATATTACCGAACGCAAACGTTCCGAAACCGAGCTGATCGCAGCAATTGAAGCCGTCATGAAGGACGCCTCCTGGTTCAGCCGATCGATTCTGGACAAACTCGCCAATATTCGGCACACGGGATCAGTCGACACTCCAGCGCCGGAACTCTCCGATTTTACACCGCGCGAATTGGAGATACTCGGTCTTATGTGCCAGGGTCTGAACGACACCAGAATCGCCGAAGCGCTCAAGCTCAGCCGCAATACGGTGCGTAATCACACAGCGCGCATCTATAGCAAAGCCGAGGTGCATAGCCGCGCTGCCGCAATCGTTTGGGCTCGAGAGCGGGGCTTCACCGGTGCATCGGTCGATGACAAGGTTCGCTTCCCGGGTTCCCCCACATGAGCACCCAGAACGAGCATCTGGCATAGATGGCATATCGTCTTCTAGCTGTTGTAAAGATGGAGAGCCTGGCGTCAGATTATCATGTATTGACTGTTTGGGTTCCTCCCCAGCGCAGAGAATTTTCTTTTACAAACGGAAGTTCACCGCTGTCCAATGATGGTAAGGGGTGTGCCAACTCCCTTCATTATACGGGGGCTGGCCTTTTTGGCGACGATAAGCGCCCATATTTCTTGATTAGGTCATGTTGACAAAATGGGTTCACATGGGACGGCAGCCATGATTCATGCTGGTATCCGCGACGGAGACCGGCTTGGCACGAGACTTGATGTCGAACGTGGAGTGGGCTCTGTGAGCGTTTCATCCTGGCTGTCCGCGCCCCGAATGGGCGCAAACCTACCAGCCACCGCCATGTTTTGGATGGAATTTTCTGGAGTGAGGCATGAGCCGCTGCCGGTTCAAGGGGACCGGGGCTCCATGGCGTGACCTGCCAGAAGAGTTCGGCAAATGGTCAAGTGTTTATCGCCGGTTCCGGCGATGGACACCGGCCGGGCTGTGGGAGGAAATCCTGGACATGCTCAACCAAGCCGAGGCCGTTCCGGACAGGCTCCAGATGATCGGCAGTACCGGGATCAGAGCCCATCACCGCGCGACGGCGAACAGGCCCCCGTCAACGGCCGGCATGGGTCGATTATCGCTGTCAACGATGCGCCAGATAGTCCGCCGAAACGTAACCAGAGATACTGGGCTTGTCGGTGAGGAAAACCCTGCACCAGACCTTACCGCTATTTGTCATGCAGTTCTGACGGGTGAGGCGGGTTCCGTCTGGCAGGCCGATTATGATATTGTGGTTGAGGCCCGGGCCTTCGCGAAGTTTCAGGAGATCATCTGGCCCGGCACCTTTGACGACTGCACCAGAACCCGCCGTGCATCCGGTCGCGATCATGAGAGTGAGAAGAGCAGCAAAATGAGTTCGCATTATCTGTCCTGAATCGTTTCGCCATCAATACGACACCACCACGCCAAATGACAACGGGCAGGAAACGGACGCGGATAGCCATCCCCCCTCCGCACCTGGAACATCAAGAACTTGTGGTGCCTATCGGTGTCGAAACCCCGTGCCGATCTACAACCTGCCCCAATGCCAGCGGCAATCTATTCTGCCGTGTCATGAACCGGGACTGTCGGCTCAATGGCCTCTGCGCCCACGATTTCCGCCCAAACCTCAAACCCATGCTGAAACGCGACGATGCCAGCTTCCGGCAAAACGATCTCTATGGCCTCAAGAATCTCCATCGGCGAAACACCCAGATCCAGAGCCACACGTATATGGCTTGCGATCTGGCCCTTGGGGGCGCGCAAGGCAGTAAGACTATTAACAAAAATCAACTCTTTCGTAGCCCTGCTCAGATGGCGCTGATCCGTATAGGCCGCAGCCACCAGATTATTTGCGGCCTTCAGCACCGGCAGATCGGCATTCGCCATCAGCTTGTGATATGGCAGCACATATCCGCGGGCCTGGGCGATCTTGTCGATATATTCCTGTGCTTCTTCTCGATCCTGGACGGAGCCGGCTTTCCAAGTGTCAGACATGGGATATCCCTTCCCGGGTTGGTAATGTGATTGGAAAATGACAGTCAATGATCTTCGTCATATTCACTGCAGAGTATCGCTTCCACGCGATCTGCAGCCGATTTATTCGCTGGGCCGAGAGCCATGGCATGATCTCCGCCTTCAGACAGACAAGCAGCAGTATTTGAGCTCGACATAATCCTTGGTCCCATGACGCGATCCCTCACGCCCAAGGCCGGATTGCTTGATCCCACCAAAAGGCGCGACCTCGGTCGAAGTCAACCCGGTGTTGACTCCCACCATGCCGTATTCGAGTCCCTCCATCAACGCCAGATACGGGATATATCTCGGCTGGCGATCCGCCTTTGCATGGCGTTCTTAAGATATTTCAACCACGCAGATCGTCATCGAGCACTGTGCCATCCGGGGCAAAACCACCATGAGCGATCTCGGCCCCCGGATCCTCCATCAGAGACTTCAGAACCCCGCCAGCCATGAGCACTACGAGGATCGAAGTTGGCAAAGCTGCGGCGATGGATGCCGTTTGCAAAGCCCCCAATCCACCGGCCATCAGCAACACGGCGGCGACAAGCGCCTGTGCAGCGCCCCAGATGACGCGGTATCGTTTCGGCGGATGCGGATTGCCCATCGAAAGGATCGTCGTCACGACCAATGTCCCTGAATCCGAACTGGTGATGAACCATGTTGCCAGCAGGAAGGTCGCAAGCGCGGATATGACCCAGGTCAGGGCTCCTCCGCCCGCCAGTCCATCGATGGTCCCGAACAGCGTGCCGCCCAGGTTCCAGTTGTTGACCATCTCGATCAACCCGGCCGAACCGACGCCGTCCACCGCATTCATCTCGATATGCAGCGCATTGCCGCCGAAGATCGATATCCAGATGAAGGCCATCGCGGTCGGAACCAGCATCGCGCCGAACATGAACTCGCGAATGGTGCGCCCCTTCGAGATCCGGGCGATGAACATGCCGACGAAAGGCGCCCAGCTCAGCCACCATCCCCAGTAGAAGATGGTCCAGCCGCCCTGCCATGCGACATCGCCGGGCTCGGAAGCGGTCCAGAACCCCATAGGGATGAAATGCGTCACATAGGCCCCGAGCGAATTCAGGAAGAACCCGACAAGCCATTGCGTGGGCCCCGCGAACAGGAAGAACAGGATCAGGACGATGGTCAGGATGATGTTCCATTCCGACAGGATCTTGACGCCACGACCGATGCCGGACACCGCGCTCATGGTGGCCACGACGGAAACTCCCAGGACCAGCAGGACCTGCGTCAGGACTCCCGGATCGATGCCAAACAGCACGTTCATGCCCTGCGCCATCTGGGTCGCACCCAGGCCCAGAGAGGTCGCGATGCCGAAAACGGTGCCGAAAATCGCCAGCAGATCCACCGCATGCCCGGCCGGACCGTAGATCCGGTCTCCCAAGATCGGGTAGAGCGCAGAACGAAAGGTCAGCGGCAGTTTCTTGCGAAAGGCGAAATAGCCCAGGCACAGCCCGGTAATCGTATAGATCGCCCAGCCATGCAGCCCCCAGTGGAAATTGGTCACCCGTACCGCGTCAACCGCGCGCTCGGGCGTCAGCCCGGTATGGCCCAGCCTGTCCGCGAAAGGATTGTTGGGATAGCCCCAGCCTGCCGAATTGTCGAAATAAAACAGTGGTTCGGCCACGCCGAAGAACATGATACCGATCGACACCGAGGCAGAAAACAGCATCGCGAACCATGAAAAATTACTGAACTCGGGCCGGCTGTCGTCATCGCCCAACCGGATCGAGCCAAAGCGGCTGAACATCAGGAACAGGCAGACGAAGAACAGCACGACGACCGAACTGATGTAATACCAACTTAGCGCGCTCTCGACCCAGGAGCGGATCGAGCCGTAAAGCTTTCCCGCCAGTTCGACATTGAGGACGGTGAAAACGACGAATGCAGCAACCATCGCCTTGGATGCGATGCTCATGCCATTGTGCAAGCCTTTGAAGGGCCCCTTGTCCGAAACCATCCGGTCTTCGGGTGGAGCCCCGGTGTCCTGTGCCATTTCTTGTCTCCCTGTTATGGGACCGGGCACGGTGCGGGAGGCGCCGGACCACAGCCGTGGACGCGATGAGGTTCAGCGCATGATGAATGGATCCGGGATCGGCTCGTCGCTGGTCCGCAGCCAGACGGATTTGACGCGGGTGTAATCGAGTGCCGCCTGCAAACCACCTTCGCGGCCATGCCCGGACAGGCCGTGCCCACCGAAGGGAACGATGGGGCTTACTGCCCGATAGGTGTTGACCCAGACGATACCGGCGCGAATACTCCGGATCATCCGATGCGCGCGGGTCAGATCGCGGGTGAATAAACCCGAGGCCAGCCCGAATTCGCTGTTGTTGGCAATCTCCAGCGCCTCGGCCTCGGTATCGAATCCGAGAACCGAGAGAACCGGCGCAAAGAACTCGCAGGTCACGGCGGGCGCTTCGGGGGCATCCGAGCAGTCCAGAAGCGTCGGCGGGAAATAGAAGCCCTCGCCCTCCGATACCACCCCACCGGCCACGATCCGGGCACCTTGTCGCACCGATGTCGCGACCAGTTCCGCAGCATGATCGCGTTGACGTTGCGTGCAAAGCGGGCCGATCTCGGTCGCCACATCATCCGGCGCTCCGATCACGATCTTTTCAGCTTTTTCCTTCAACCGGGCCAGGAATTCTTCCTTGATCGAATTCTGCACCACGAGGCGCGAGCCCGCGACGCAGCTTTGCCCGGTCGCCGCGAAGATGCCCGCGATCTGGGCATTCACAGCGCTTTCCAGATCGGCATCCTCGAAGACGATGAAGGGCGACTTTCCACCCAGCTCCAGCGAGGTCGAGGCAAGGTTTTCCGCTGAATTCCTCACGATATGACGGGCGGTCGAAGGTCCGCCGGTAAAGGCGACATGGTTCACCTTGGGATGACTGGTCAGCACCGAGCCGCATTGATCACCGAAACCGGTGATGACATTGAGCACCCCCTTGGGAAATCCCGCCTGATCGAAGATGCGGGCAAATTCCAGCATTGGCGCGGGACCGTCCTCGGAGGCTTTCAGCACCACGGTGCATCCCGCTGCCAATGCCGGGCCGATCTTCACGGCGGAAAGAAAAAGCTGCGAGTTCCATGGCACGATGGCGGCAACGACACCGATCGGTTCGCGGCGCAGCCAGACCTCCATGTCGGGCTTGTCCACGGGCAGATGCGCCCCTTCGATCTTGTCGGCGAGACCGGCATAATAGCGGTAATATTCCGCGACATAAGCAATCTGGGCACTGGTCTCGCGAATGATCTTGCCGGTGTCGCGGGTTTCAAGCTCTGCCAGTCGCCCGGCATTCTCGGCCACCAGTTCCGCCAGACGATACAGCAACCTGCCACGCTGACTTGCCGTCATGCCCGACCATTCAGGCGAGAACAGCGCACTCTCCGCCGCCTCGACCGCGCGGTTCACGTCATCAACACGGGCCTCCGGCATCAGCGCCCACGGGCGCCCTGTCGCGGGATCAATGCTTTCGAACTGGGCGCCGCCGCCGGAAAATTCGCCGCCGATATAGTGCTGGAATTTCTGCATTTCGACCTCCTATCGAAAAGCTGGCATCACCTCGGCGATGAAGCGTTCAAGCGATGCTTTTTTGCGTTCGAAGGACATGCCGGAATCGATCCAGAACGCATATTCGTCATAACCGAGCGCCTCGTAGCCCTTGAGCCGTTCGATGACCTGATCGGGTTGAGCTATCACCAGGTCGCGTTCCATCGCCTCTGGCGTATAGAAGGGATGCGCCGCGATCTCTTCGTCCGACAGGGGCGCGATCAGGCCCTGGCTGGTGTCACGCTTGTTCATGAACCAGGCACCGAAATAGCAATAGAAGCGGTTGAGTTCCTCGGCGGCCCGGGTCACATCCGCCTCGCTATCGGCGACGTAAGTATGCAGCAAAAGCATGATCTTCGGGCGGGGACGGTCAGCAAATTTCACGCAGGCCTCGTTGAACTTGTCCATCAGCTCGGTGATTTCCCCGTCGCCTCTCCACAGCGGCGTGACCTGCACGTTGCAGCCTTGCGAGACGGCGAATTCGTGGCTGTTGGGATCGCGGGCAGCCACCCAGATCGGCGGGCCATCCGGCTGCACCGGCTGCGGCGAGGAGGTGGTCTTGGGGAATGAATGGAACTCCCCCTCCTGAGCGTGATCACCTTTCCACAAGGCCTTTACCGCCGGGACCAGTTCCCGCATCCGCTGCCCGGCCTCCCAGGCATCCATGCCGGGCATCAGGCGTTCGTATTCGAAGGTATAGGCACCACGGGCGATGCCCAGTTCCAGCCGTCCGCCGGTGAGGATGTCGGTCATCGCCGCCTCGCCCGCCAGCCGGATCGGGTGCCAGAAAGGCGCGATCACCGTGCCGGTGCCAAGGCGGACATTCTTCGTGCGCCGCGCAAGATCGACCAGGTTCAGCATCGGGTTCGGTGCAATGGTGAAATTCATCGCGTGATGCTCACCCGTCCAGATCGCATGCATGCCACCCTCATCGGCGATCCTGCACAGCTCGATGAATTCCTCGTAAAGTTGCCGCTGATCCTGTTCGGGCGAGATACGTTCCATATGCGCGAAAAGGGAAAACTTCATTGCGATCCACTCCCTGCGGCGATGGGACGAACCTTGCCGCTGACCTGATTTCCGTAATAGACGCCGAAATTGCCGATCCGGCTTTCCGCCGCGAAACGCTCCAGCATGGTGCGCATGGCCGGGTCCGCGATTTTCGCCAGCACCGGGGGGACCAGTGTCTTGAAGGTCCCGTGCCTGGATACGGGCTCGGCTGCCTGGCACAGGAAGGAAATGTGCTGGCAGCCCGCATCGTCGTCTTCATAGACGGCATAGATGAAACCCGGCTCGATCCCTGCGCCATGTTCCGCGATCAGTTGCGCCAGGGCCGCTGAAACGCCCTCCTTGCCGACCCTGGCCACCGGCAGGGCAAGACTATCGTCGTCACCCGGGATCAGAAGCACCTCGCCCTGATACTCGATCAGGGCAGACACCATCAGCTCCGCTTGCGACGCCAATGCCCGCGCTTCCATCGCCGGGGTGACATAAGCCCCGCGCGCATAACCCAATCCGGGCACGGGAGAATCGTCGAAAGCTTCGACCTTGCCGATGAGGATGACATGATCACCCGCTTCGACAAGCTTGTGCCGGGAGCAGTCGAACCATGCCGACACGCCATCGAGAACCGGTGCGCCAAAGGGGCCATCGCGCCAGGTTACGGCCTCGAAACGATCCTCGACCGGGCGGGCAAAGGTATTGGATATGTCTTTCTGTCCCTCCGAGAGGATATTGACCGCAAAGCCCGGCGCTTCGGCGAAAACCGACCGGTTGCGCGAAGAGTTCGCCAAGCAAACCAGCACCAGTGGCGGATCGAGCGACACCGAGGTAAAGGAATTCGCGGTAAACCCTACCGGTTTCCCCTCGGGATCCCTGGTCGTGACAACGGTTACACCGGTCATGAAGGTTCCGAAGGCGTTGCGCAGCGTGCGCGGATCGATTGCGCTCATGTCATCTCCTCCTGTGTCGCCGACCTGTTCAACCAGTGCCACAATTCGCGATTGACCTCTTCGGCAGCGGTCAGGTTGATCATGTGCCGATGCCCTTTCATGACCACGGCCCGCCCATGTTGCGCCGCGGCGGCCATGGATCGGGACATTTCGGGCGTCGAGTTCGGGTCGCCTTCACCGGTCATCGCCAGCAGCGGACAGACAATATCTCCGAACCTGTCGGCATAGGTCCGGTCGCCGCAAGCAAAGGCCGCATAGGCCGTCGCATAGCCTTGCAGATCGACCGCTTGCAGCCAGCGGGCAACCTTTTCCCGCACCGGGCGATCAGCCGCGTTATCTCCGAACCAGCGGGTTAGTGGCGTTTCCAGGTCCACCACACCCGCCCGTATCTCGGTCGCGCGCATTTCGACGGCAGCACGGGCAGATGCGTTACGCCGGAAAACTCCGTTTAACAGCGCCACGCGCGAAACCATCTCCGGATAGATCACTGCATAACCGGCTGCGATCAGGGCACCCATGGAGTGCCCGGCCAGACTGACCGGCCCCAGATCAAGCGCCATCTGTGCAGCGTGCAGCCAATCCACGAAATCCGGCAAGGCCGCGAACTCTGGCAGGCGACCGCTGCCACCATGCCCGGGCATATCCAGCGCGATCACGCGATGACTCTCCGAGAGGGCGGCAATCTGCGGCTCCCACGCTTCCGACTGCATCCCGACCCCATGGATCAGCACAACGGGAGTGCCCTGCCCCGCCTCGCGCCAGGTAAGCTGGCCGTATGAATCAGACAGATGCAGGGTTTTCGACATCATGTCCCAGCTCCTTCAGATCCTGATAACGATCGCCGATCCGATGATGCGGCCGCCCACCTATTGATGCGCCCAGGGCAACCACGATCTCATCCGGTCCGGGAGCATCCGCCACCGAAAGCTGGATCGTCAGGTAATGGCTGCGACGGCCGCCATCGTTCTTGTCCATGAGCGGGATATGTAGCGGCGCATTCGCCGGACCGCGCGTATTGGTAAAGGCGAGATAGGATTTCGCCCCAACCGCTTCGCGGTAGTGATTGCCGAAACGCAACGTATGGATCAGCGCCGAGGCATGCTCCACCTCGCCATTCACACCGGTAATGGCGGATTTTCCGTAACCCTCAACCTTTTCTCCACCGCCCGCGGCGTCAAGGATCATGCCGGTCAGCAATTCGCCCAACCCCGGCGCACAATCAAGGATCTCGGGCCGAAGATCCTCGACAAACCCCTGCCCGGCCCAGGGATTCTCAATGACGGCGACAGCCGCGATCATCTTCAGCGGAACCGGTGCAGTCTTGCCGCCCTCAATCAGGGTCTCTTCGACATGCAGCAGCGTTTTACGGATCCTGGCGGGCATGGTCATTCCTTCATATTTATATTACTATCTTATGGTATACAATAATATCACCTGTCAATCAATGCTTGTTTGCATCGCCCCATGCTGGTATCCGGCAGGCATGGAAAACGCCCCTCTCAGCAAGATCGACAAGCCCCCCGCAACCCTGCGAGACATGGTTCAGGAGCGCATGCGCGAAGCGATCATCGACGGTCACTTCAAGCCCGGTGAACGACTGGTCGAGCGGATCCTGTGCGAGCAACTCGGCGTCAGCCGGACAGTCATTCGCGAAACGATCCGCTATCTGGAAGCGGAAGGGCTGGTGGAGTACCTGCCCCACAAGGGTCCGATCATCGCCCGGATGAACTGGAGCGAAGCACGTCAGATCTACGATATCCGGCGCATGCTCGAAACGGCGGCCGCCACCACTTGCGCGTCGAACATGACGCCCCGGCTTGCCGGGCAGCTACAGACGGCACTGGCAGAATTGAAACAAAGCTATGGTGAAACGCCCCCCGGCGCCCTGTTCAAGGCAACCGCCAGTTTTTACCAGATCATTTTCGAGGGTGCCGGGCACAGCGTTGCCTGGGAAATCGTGCAGCGGCTCAACGGGCGCATCTCGCGGTTGCGGATGATGACCCTGTCGAGTTCCGACCGCGAACAGCCGGGACAGGCGCATATGATCGCAATTTGCAATGCCATCATCAGCGGCGACCCGGAAGCCGCCCGTAACGCGGTCAACCGACATCTGGACGACGTGACAACGATCGCCGAACGCCTGCTTGCAACCGAAGACCCGGAGGAGTGACATCGATGGCAAAAGCCTACTGGATCGCCAATGTCACCGTGACCGATTCCGAGAAATACACGGGCTACCAGGCCTTGGCGGTAAAGGCTTTTGGCAAATACGGGGCACGGTTTCTGGTTCGCAGCGGTCGTGCCGAAACTCTCGAGGGAACCGATTGGGAACGCCACGTGGTGATCGAGTTCGACAGCAGGGAGCAAGCCATCGCCTGCTACAATTCTCCCGAATACCGCGCCGCGAGGGATGCCCGAAGAGACGCCTGCATCGCCGATATCGCCATCATCGACGGGATGTGATCGAGCGGACTGCGATGCCGCGGCATTTCGCGGCTCCTTCGGACATGATCGATTGGGAAACGCGCCAAGTCGCCTATCTTTATGAGCTTCTGCTCATGGTTTTCTCGGCAGGTCAACGAATTGTAGAAACGACAGCCCGGGACTCCGAACCGTGCTGGAGCCGGTCCTCTATCGCATCGCCTTCCTGCGCACGCAGTCGATGACACGGCCGGGCGGCTTGGTCAGGGCGTAGTGGGAATCGGAAAGATCGTCGACGCAATCGAGGCGCTCGGTCGAAACCATCGCGCGTATCGCCAGCGAAGCACATATTGCCGCTGCTGCTGAATCCGCGCTGATACGCCTTCACGATTTTCCGCAGGACTGACCGGATATACCGGGGCTCACGCCTGAGCCTGTCAGGCCCGACACCAAATCGCAACGGTCTTCCTGCTTGCATTTCAAAAGATTGTATGACAGTCATATCATCACACAATAATAAGGCCGTAAATGCTTGATACCCGATGGGATCAGACCGCATACGATCTCCATGGCTCCGAGAATGCACCATCTCTTGTTCTGGTTCACGGGCTTAGACTTCATCGGGGGCTGTGGCGGCAATTCCTGCCTGCATTATCGGCGCACTATCGTGCCCTGACCTACGATCTATACGGACACGGCAAAAGCGGGCCATCGACAGAGACTGCCTCGCTCGACCTTTATACGAAGCAATTGCATGGACTGATGAACCATGTCGGGATCTCGTCGGCCACGATAGCAGGCTTTTCACTTGGGGGGATGATCAACCGGCGTTTCGCAAGGGCATATTCGACGAGGTTCAGAACGGGATCTTTGTCGGTGAAAGCCATGTGTTCCAGCTTGGACCTGGAAATGCGCAAAGGCTGTCGGCAACCACCCCCATCAGGTATCTCGATATCCCGCAATCCGTCACCGACGGTATGAACCAAGCCTATGGCGGGCTGTTGGTGCCATTCGAAATTCCCGCCGGAACCTATAAAGGGCAGGATAAAGCGGTCCAGACCCTTGGATTGGCGCAGGTGGTGTTTACCGATGCGAATGCCGATGAGGATATGATCTACAGTTTCACGAAGAACTTCTGGGAGAATCTCGAAGCACTGCAGGAACAGAACTCGAGCTTTGCGGGAATCACCCCCGAGTTGGGAGCCAAGGATTACGGCGTTCCCATGCATCCGGGAGCCGAACGCTATTTCGAGGAAGCGAGTCTTCGTTGATGTAGTGGGGTTGGTTCGGTGCCTGCGGCGATTGATGCCACGCATTGCTCAGGGCGTATCCGGTTCTATCTGGATCGATCTTGGGTTCCCGTTCGGACGTATCTGTGATTCAGAATCTATACTGGGGAAGGAGACCGGCAAGGATGACGAAACCTCGTTCGAATGGTTTTCGTAAGCGTGCGGTCTCTGCGATGCAGGCCGGCGAGAGTTGCCGGGCGGCGGGAACGCAGTTTTCGGTGACGCCATCAAGCATGGTGAAATGGACACAGCGCGCGCCCCGAACCGGCTCAGTGAGCCCGGCCAGATGGGCGGGCATCGCAAACCGGTACTTGAGCCGTATCGGAACTGGGTGCTGGATCAGGTTCGGCGCTGCCCGGAGTTGACGGTGAAAGGGCTGTGGACGCTGCTGGTCGAGCGTGGTGTGGAAGTCAGCCACGATACGGTCTGGCGGTTCCTGCGTGCCGGGTCGAACGCGCTCCTCGCGTTCTGGTTATTGCGCCCCACGCCAATGGTAACAGCATGATCTTTGCCAAATGCCACAAGGGGTCTGACTGATGCGGAACGTAAAGAAAATCGGGGTTATCGGTCTTGGAACCATCGCCACGGCACTGGTCGAGGGGATTGTTGGCGATAGGCATGACATCACCGTTTCGCCCCGTAGCAGGTAAAACTCCGCACGACTGGCCTCGCAGTTCAAGAATGTTGCGGTGGCGGAAAATCAGCAGATCACGGATACCTGTAAGATCATTTCCCTGGGACTGACGGCTGACGCCGCCAAGAACAACCTGCCATCGCTCCGCTTCCGGAATGGCCATCAGGTGGTGTCCCTGATGGCAGATCTAAATTTCGAAGCGGTAGCCAAGCTGGTCGCTCCGTCAAATATGGCCGCACGCATGATCCCCTTTCCGTCGATCGCGACAGCAGGATCGCCAATACTGAACTATGGAGACCGCGCCCTGATCGACGACCTCTTCAGAGCATCGGATACGGTGTTCCCGCTAGATAGCGAAACGGGTCTGGGAAGCTTTCTTTGCGCTCAGGCGGTGCGGTCTCCTGCCGTGCAGATGGTGAACGACGCGGCGGAATGGCTGGCGCAACATACATCCGACCGGACAAGGCAGAAACTTTCCTGCGGATGCTGGTCGGCACCAACCTGCTGGGGTCGCCCTGCGCCAAACTCTTGCGCGCCCTGGATACACCCGGCGGCTACACTCAGCGCCTGAGGCAACACATGCTCGAAACGAGCCTGCGCGAGAACCTGCATTGGGGTCTCGACGATCTTCTCGAATGACCATCCCATGGACCTTCGGGCTCCGGGAGCACGGAAACCTCTTGCCGTTGCCGCCCTGTCCATGAAAAGCTTCGCAAGCGGTAAGTGGTATGATTGGATGGGCGTTCCCGGGATGGACCAATCAGGTTTGCAAGGTAAAAAATCGGGATGAAGAGCATTCCAGGATCATGCCGGCTTTCGCGGATCGGTTGCTGGCCCTTGACGGGCTCGGCCGCATTGAATGATAGGAAACAAACTTCACAAGGAGGACAATCCATGACATTTTCCCGCCGCCGGTTTCTCGGCACTACCGCTGCGGCCACTCTGGCCGGGCTCGCATCCGCTCCCGCCCTTGCCCAGAACCGGGTCTTTTTCGGCATCGCCACCGGCGGCACGGGGGGCACCTATTACCCGCTTGGCGGGATGCTGGCACAGCTGATTTCAAACACTGCGGAAATGCCCGACAGCCGGATCTCGGCCACCGCGGAAACCGGCAACGCCTCGGTCGCGAACGCACAGTTGCTGGGCCGCAGCGAGATCGAATCCGCTTTCATCGCCGCCGACATCCTCGATGCCGCCTATCGCGGCGTGAACCAGTTCGAGGATGGCGCGCTCGACAACCTGCGGGCCATCGGCGCGCTTTATCCGGAAACCGTGCAGCTGGTGGTCCGCGCCGACAGCGGTATCGAGACATTCGAGGATATCAAGGGCAAGTCCGTCTCTTCCGGTTCGCCGGGCTCGGGCCAGTGGCAGCTGTTGGGCGATCTGCTGGAGGCCCATGGCATGACCCGCGAGGACGTATCCGAGGATTATTCCTCGTTTGCGCAGTCGGTGGACAAGATCAAGGACGGCAATCTCGACGCCTCACTGATCACCGCCGGCCTGCCGACCTCGTCGGTGACCGACCTCGCCAACGGCCACGACATCCGCATCGTGCCGCTGGCCGGCCCGGCCATCGCCAAGCTGCAAGAGGCCCAACCCTATTACGCGAATGCAATGATCCCCGCGGGCAGCTACAAGGGGGTCGAGGCAGATGTCGAAACCCTCGCTGTGCGTGCGATCTGGGCCACCCATGCGGAGGTGCCGGAAGACCTGATCTACGCGGTGACCAAGGCGCTTTACGAAAACACCGAGACGCTGGGCCAGGTCCACCCGATGGGCAAGCAGATCTCGCTCGACAAGGCGCAGGAAAGCATCTCGATCCCCCTCCATCCGGGCGCCGAAAAATATTTCTCGGAAAAGGGCGCAACCAAGTAATGCTCCTACGCAGGAAACTGCGAATTCGCGGGATGGCGGCACTGGCCGCCATCTCGTGTACGCCCCTTGCAATCCAACCGGGTCTTGCGGACGGGGGCGAATGGCTGTGCCTGTCCGAAACCCGTGGAAACGGGCCCGAAGTCGCGCGGCTTCCATTGAAACCGGACGGCATCTTTTCACTGAGCTTCATTCACTCGGTATCGGATACCCCGGTCACTGACATTTATCGCGTCGAGGATGGCAAAATCGAGCAGATCGCCGAAATTTTCGAGGCACATGGTGCCGGTCTGCCTTCGATCGCCGATGATGTCGGTGCGACCGGCTGGCGCCATGAAAACGGCAGGTTCATCATCGAGATGACCCGCCCCACCGGCCCCATTCCACTGCGCATCCAGGCGCAGTTCGAGAACACGCTTCATGTTGCCGGAACCGATCTGCCACTGGCCGATTTGGGCTATTCGGCACTGACCCTTGCCCGCTGCGACGAGGAGAGACCGCATTGACCAACGAGAAATCCCCGACCGAAACACGCGGTGACGCACCAATGGAGGCCGATCGCGAACTCACTGCCGACGAGGTGGAGGCACTTGTCCGGGAATACGACTCCGAGTCGAATTTCCGGAACCTGATCGGTCCCACGGCAATGATCGTCACGCTGGCCTCGGTGGCCCTGTCGCTGTTTCATGTCTATACGGCGGGTTTCGGGCTGCTGAACGAGGTGATGCACCGGACCATCCACCTGACTTTCGTGATGGGGCTCATCTTCCTGGTATTTCCGCGCAAGCGGGCACATCCGACCGGGCGGCTCTGGGTGGAGTCGCTGATCTTTGCGGGATTCTATCTCTATCTGCTGTACAGCCTGACCCAGACATTGCCTGCGAGCCCGCTTAAGCTGGTGTTCTCCGGCATCATGCTGGCGCTGATCACACTGACCCTGCCGCTCAATCGGCGCGAGGCCGATCCGGGCAAGGTCGCATTACGCGACTGGGTCTTTGCCGCGTTCGGTGCGGGATTCTCTGCCTATCTGACGATATTCTTCAAGCATATCTTCATCGACAATGTCGGCAACCCGCCAGAACCGGTCTACATGATGGGCCTCGTCGCGATCGTCATGACGCTCGAAGCCACTCGCCGGACGATGGGACCAATGCTGGCCTATATTGGCATCGGCTGCCTGCTCTATGCACTGCTGGGGCCTTATCTCCCGGGAATCCTGGCGCATCGCGGCTATGGCATCACCCGCATTATTAATCATCTCTTCGTCGGCACCGAAGGAATCTACGGCGTCGCAGTGGGCGTGGTGGCAACCTATGTGTTCCACTTCGTGCTGTTCGGCATTCTTGCACAGATGAGCGGGCTGGGGCAGTTGTTCATCGACCTGGCCACGATCATCGCGGGCCGCGCCTCGGGCGGTTCGGCCAAGGTATCGGTGGTGTCGTCGGGCTTCTTCGGGATGATCTCGGGCTCGCCCATCGCCAACACCGTGACAACCGGCGCCTTCACCATCCCGCTGATGAAGAAATCCGGGTTTTCGGGCCGTTTTGCCGGTGCGGTGGAAGCCTCAGCCTCTTGCGGCGGGCAGGTGACGCCACCGATCATGGGAGCCTCGGCCTTCGTCATGACGGAAATGCTGGGCGTGCCCTATAACGAGTTGATCCTCATCGCCATCGTTCCCGCCGCCTTCCACTACATCGCCGTCCTGCTGATGGTGCATCTCGAAGCCAAACGGCTGGGGCTGCAAGGGCTGTCCGCTGACAAGATCCCGCAATTCGGCGCGGTTCTGGCCAAATCATGGCATCTTTTCGTTCCTCTCGGGGTGATGGTGGTAATGCTGCTGATGCAGTATACACCCTTCCTGGCCGCGTTCTGGGGCATCATCCTGACCATCGCCTTTTCTTACGTGCCAATGCTGATGCATGCGCTTGGCAACCGGACGATGGACACCTCCACCGTGCTGACACCGCCACGGCTGATACGGGGCTTCGAGGACGGGGCGAAATTCGCGCTGGCGATCGGTGCGGCCTGTGCCTGCGTGGGCTTCCTGCTGGGCATGACCACGCTGACCGGGCTGGGTTTCAAATTCTCCGCGGCGGTGGTGCAACTGGCACATGACGTCGCGGGCTTCGTGATCGGACTCGACTTCACCGGCCTGCTTTCCGAAAACGGAATGGCGCTGTTCTTCGGCCTGATCTTCGTGGCCATTGCCTGCATCATCATGGGCGCGGGGATTCCCACCACACCGACCTATATCATCCTTGCCTCGATCGCGGCCCCGGCACTGACCGAATTCGACGTGCCGCTCATAGCCACGCATTTCTTCGTGTTCTACTTCGGAGTGCTGGCCGATGTGACGCCTCCGGTCGCGCTTGCCGCCTATGCGGCGGCCGGCCTCGCAAGAAGTGAGCCGATGACAACCGGCACGACGGCGTTTCGACTGTCGATGGGCAAGGCGCTGGTGCCCTTCATGTTCGTCTATGCCCCCAGCCTGCTGTTCGTCGACTTCACCCCGCTCGAATTCATCACCGCGCTATTGTCTGGCCTGCTGGGCATAGTGGCGCTGTCGGCGGCCTATATCGGCTGGTTCCGCCGGGATCTCGTGCTGCTCGAAAAGATCCTCCTGACATTGGGCGGGCTTTTCCTGATCTCGACGCATTGGGGCGCGATCACGGTCGGCGCACTCATCGTTCTTGCCGTACTGCTGCGGCCGATATCGGGCCGAGTTTCGGCAAGTTGAGATCAGTTGCCGTTCTCAAGTTGAAGCCCTGAAGCTCTGTCGCCGGGGCTGGTTCATTATTATGTTTAGATTCAGCTGGGTATTCGGCTTGTTACTCACCTCCTGGGCCGAACTTCGAGAGGTGCTCCGCAGGCATCGACATGTTGATCCGAAAGAAGATAAACGTGGTCGCCAGCGCATTGGCCATCTGCAGTCGATCCGCCTCGGCCATCTCCATGTTCCTCGCGGGTGATGGACCGGAAGTCCATGTTCGGGCAGCAGCGCGGTTTCGAGGCCAGGCTCGGCAGGTGAGCTTCATGCCTCCGTATTTGGCGGTGCCCCTGCCGATCGGCGCCCGGTTCGGGTCGGAATAATCTCGACGAAACTGCCTCAGTGTCTGACATTCAGGGCAGATATATTGATTGTTCTCCGCGTCCCATTCGAAGCCGGCCCGGGTCCAAGTGCCGTCGCTGCGGCCGGATTTGTCGAAAACCGGGATGTGCGGCGCGATCTTGCGGTCGACCAGCGAGCCCAGCATCGGCCCTGTGCCGTAGGCGGTGTCCGCGATCAGCCGTTCGGGATGCAGGTCGAAACTGGCCTTCACCCGGTCCAGCATAGTCTTGGTTGATCTGACCTCGGCCTGTCGGATCGATCGCGTGGTCTCGACATCGACGATCACACCGTGGTCCGTGTCGATCAGGTAGTTGTCGGAATAGCTGAAGAATGCCGGCCCCTTGCGTGCTGCGGTCCACTGGCTTGCCGGGTCAGCATGCGAGATAAACTTTGGCTCAACCTCGCTGGCGGCGCCGAAAGCGGCCTCATTCGGGGTATCGGGATATTCCCGAACGGCTCGGGAGGCATCGGTCGGGTCGAGCCGTGCCACGTCCCAGTCTTTCTTCGGCGTCGAGTTCTGCTTGTTCGCATCCGCCTCGATCAGGCTGGCGTCAACCGCCATGCGCTCGCTGCTGGCCAGGCCTTCCTCGATACAGCGCCCACCGTCATCTCGAACAAATTCCGCAGCAACCCGCTGTTGCGGAACCGGCCGTGGCGGTTCCTGGAGAAGGTGGAGTGATCAGGGCCCCTGTCCGAGAGATCGAGGCGGCAGAACCAGCGATACGCCAGGTTCGGATGCACCTCTTCGCACAGGCGAAGTTCGGGCCGGATGCCGAAGCAGTATCCAACCAACAGCATCCGGACCAGCAGTTCCGGATCAACGGAAGGGCGGCCCGTGTGGCTGTAGAAATCCGCCAGGTCAGCGCGGATGTCGGTCGGGTCGACAAACCGATCAAGGGACCGAAGAAAGTGATCCTGAGGGATTAGGTCTTCCAGCGAGAACTCGTAGAACAGCGCCGGCTGCGCCTCCTGCCTCAGTCCCATCATCGCCGATCCTCCCGCCCATTGCCGGAATTGAATCAGCGTGACGCCCCTCGATCAAGCGCGAGCTTTTCAACGGAATAATGCTATAAGCAGACATCAAATCAAACACCAAAATGAGATTAGGTCTCTGCCAAAGGTACAGAGCTTGCCGGTCAACTTCCCGGCGATAAAGTGCATCAAGAAGCGTCAATCCGGTCGACCGTTAAGGCAATGCCGTAATACTTGATACAACGCTGAAACCATTGCTCGACCGGATCTTCGATAGGAAGAAGGGATGCGCCCGTGCAAATACGATGCCATTGCAAGCTTCCGAACAGGATATGGTCGGCAAATGCAGGCGCATTGCCCGCCATCCATTTCTGATCTCGCAAAATCTTCCGGATCGGGTCAAGTTTTTTGGGGAAGCGCTTTGCTTCACCCGTAGAACACTCCGCGATCTCTTCGATCTCCGCATCGAAGCGTTTTCGCCGCACCGCTCGAAAATGTTTCTGATCGGCAGGGGGCATCATGTCATGCATCTGTCGCACGACGATCACCGAAAGCGAAGGGTTCAGGACCGTATCGCAAAAATACTCGACCATGCGAGCCAACGCATTCTGCCCATCGTGAGGGAAAAGGCTATTGCCGCTGTAAGCCTGCTCAAGATACAGGGCGATGCCGAAACTGTCGCCTTCGAGCCGGCCATGATCGTCCAGCACCGGAACACTGCTGAAACCTCCACCGGCGATCTGCCGAATATCTGCGAAGGAGACCGGGCGCAGATCGAAATCCAGCCCCTTGTGTTTTAACGCAAGGATCACCTTCCAGACATGAGGCGAATAATGCCGCAAACCATCCGCCGCGCAAAGACTGTAAACCGCCATTCCCGCCATCAGCGAACTCCGCCGACAAGCGTCGAAAGCTTGCCGAATTTCGGTTTCGGACGAACAGGCGCCGGAGCGTCGTCACCGCCATTCAGAATCGAGCGGATCACACCGACGACGGGATCATTGGCCCGTTCCACCAGATAGCCACACAGGATGCGGACGGATTGGCGCACCTCGGACAGCACGCTGATGCCGTTCTCCGGCTGCGCTGCGGCATGGACCACGCCGATCCCGATCCCGTCCGCAATCAGTTTCCTTGTGACCGCCTCGTCGTCGACATGAATGATGCGGCGCGGGTGGAAATCATGCTCGGCAAAGAATCTGTCGGTAATCCGGCCGTAGCAGGACTGATCCGGCGGGCAGATGCAGGGCACGTCCTGCAAGACATTCAGATCACCGCCGCGCAGCCGTTCGGCATATTGCGGCGCGCCTGCCAGATAGACGCTGAAGCGCGTGATCTCGATTGCAGTCAGATCGGATTGCTCCTCTTCGGGCTCGACATAGAAGCCCGCATCGAGATAACCGTTCCGGATACCGCTGAGCACACTGGCGGAAGGGCCGCGATCAAGCTTGACCTCGAGCTCCGGGAACCGCGAATAAAGCTCGGTCAGCAACCTGCGCACAGTGTCCCGGCACGAACAGCGAGCGGCGCCGATGCGCAACTCGCCGGTCAGGGAACCGCGCACCCGGCTTGCCTCTTCCAGAAAACGCTGATGCTGCTCAAGAAGTTTCTCGGCCACCACCAGCAGGCGCGAACCGCTTCGCGTCACCGACATGCCACGGGAATTACGCTCGAAAAGCTTTACCTCGAGACTGTCCTCCATCGATTTGATATGCGCACTGATGGCTGGCTGGCTTCGACAAAGAATCTCGGATGCACGGGTGATACTGCCCTCGCGGACGACCGTGACGAATGTTCGCAATTGATTGATATCCATGCCAGAACCTCGGAAAATGCAGGGGACCTCAAAGAACCGCCAGGCTCCGCGTCTGCCTTGCAACAGGTGCTGGGTTGGAAACATTGACAACATAGCAAAGTTGCTCGGCTGGTCAAGAGTTACCGCCCTGTCGCTGGGGCGCGATCGCGTGATCTGCCTGTTGAGTACGCATCCCCGATGACAAAGCAATGACAAGCGACAAGATCGCAAGACCACCTGCCAATGCGAAGGTCACGCCCATGCCGCGGGATATCGCCTGCGCCCCGGCTGCCGACAGATCGGCGTTGCCGGTCGCAATGGCGAATGCCGCGCCCATCGCCGAGGCCCCGGTGATCAACCCCAGATTGCGCGACAGGCCGAGCACGCCGGAAATCACGCCCCGCCGTTCCTGCGATATATCCATCATGACAAATGTATTATTCGCAGCCTGAAACAGCTGATAGCCGGGGGTCAGGATCGCAAGTGCGACCACATAGCCCGGAGTTCCGATCAGGTTCGGTAGGCTGGCCAGAGCGAATGCGCCAAGCGCCATCTGCGCCAGCCCCCAGATCACCACGGTGCCGGCTCCCAGACGATCAACCAGACGTCCCGCAGGTACACCGCTAAGCGCCGAGATCGCCGGGCCGACCGACATAATCAATCCGACGATCGCGGGCGGATGCCCCAATGCGCGCGTCAGATAGAACGGCCCCACCACAAGCGTCGCCATCATGATCGTGGACACCAGCGCACTCATTATCAGGCTGGCATTCAGGCGCTTGTCGCGGAACACCGACAAATGAATCAGGGGCGCAGCGGCGCGGCGCTCGATCATGACGAAAGCGGCCACCCCCAATGCGGACATGATCAGCAGGATCAGGTTCTGCCGGTGCAAAGCGCCGCTGTCAGCCGTCACCGCAAGGGCATAGGCCGCCAGGGCCAGCCCCAGAACCAGCATTCCGGGCTTGTCGAAAGCGCGATGATCGCCCCCTCCTCCCTGCACATCCGGCGGCAGATATCGTCGTGCAAGCGCCAGCGCCGCAAGCCCCATCGGCACCATCACGGCAAAAATCGCCCGCCATCCAAAACCCGCGATCAGGATACCGCCCAATGACGGACCCAATGCCGTACCAATGGCCGACATGGTTCCCAACAGCCCCATCGCGCTGCCCGTCCGCTTTTTCGGGACGCTGCTGCGAACCAATGCGACGGTCAGTCCCATCAGGATCGAGCCCGCTGCGCCCTGCAAGACCCGTGCGGCGATCAGTAGCGGCAGCGTAGGAGCAATAGCGCATAGCGCGGATGCCAGCGTAAAGACGCCGATGCCCCATGTCAGAACCCGGCGATGCCCCGCCAGATCGCCCAGCCGTCCGGCACTTACGGTCAGCACGGTGATCGCCAGAAGATAGGACAGCACCACCCATTGCACCTGCGAAAAACCGGCATCGAAGCCCCGCGCCAGAAACGGCAGCGCAACATTGGGAATGCTGATCCCCAGCGAGGACAGCAACATCGAGATCGCCAGAGCGGCAAGCGCCCAGCCCGGCGCAGTCAAGCCCTGCCTCTGTCCTGCGTTGTCCGAAAGGTCCGGTTTGCGTTCCATCTCGTCTTCTCCGTCCTTGATGGTCCTTCCCGGCCTGGTATGGCCGGGAACAGATGTCGCCAGCCGGCAGTTCAGAAGCGAATTGTTCCCGAAACCCGAAGACTGCGGCCCATTTCATACAGATTGGACCATCCATCCACACCGTAATAAGCGGTGGAATGATCCAGATATTGCTTGTCGAAGATATTGGTCAGGGCAAGGCTGTAGCTTTGGTTTTCCTTCGGCCTCCAGGTGACTGACAGGTCGTGGACGTCATAGGAGGGCAGATTGTCCAGCTCGAAATCCGCAGGCAGGTCGGTCTGTTTCAGCACGAAGGTGCTGGTCCAGTCGATCCGAATCCGCTGCGACGGCATGTCGTAGCCAAGCGCGAGAATGACCTTATCGCCGCCGGGCGTGACTCCGTTCAGCCAATCCCCCGGGCTGACCGGTTTGCCGTTATACTTGACGTCGATATGGCTATATTGAAGATCGGCGGATAAATTGCCCCAGTCGCGCCCCAGATTGATGGTACCCCCCTTGGATTCGATATCGCCGTCATTCTGCCGGAACCACGGGCTTCTCCGGCCCTGCCAGGAGCGGATCTTGTCCTCGACCTTCGATGTAAAGGCTGTCATACCCATTCGCCAGCCGCCGCCATCATAGTCAAAGCCCAGTTCGGCGGTGCGGGCCAGTTCCCCGGTCAGTGAGGTGTCGGTTTCGTCGCCCAGTCCCAAAGGCCAGATCAGGGTCAAGCCCTCATAGGGCTGCACACCGCGAAACGCCTCTCCCCAGGACGCGAACAGCGTCAGGTTCTCGTTCGGCTCATAGCGGAGGCGCAGATTCGGACTGAAATGCACGCCCTTGTAATCATTGCCATTCATATCTTCCAGCACCGCGCGATCATAGCGCAGCCCCGCGGAAAGCAACCATCGGTCGGTCGGCGTATAGTCGACCTGTGCATAAAGGCCGTGGTTCCCGCCCGTTTCCGAGTTGTCGCGCCCCTCGCCATCGCGTCCCCGCGATTTCGTCCATGTATAATCATAGCCATAGGTCACGGCGATGCGGCCGAATTCCGAGCGGTTGCGCAGATCGATCCCGCGCGTATACCAGTCCGCAGTCTGATCCACCTCGATGTCACGATATAACCGGCTGTGCGTATCATATGCCGAAAGGGTCATATCGACCATCGGATTACCGGCCGGATCATAGCGATAGTTCAGTGAAGTGGAACGCCAGCTCAGTTGCTGATCCTCGGGAATGGCGGCCGGCAGATAATCCGGAATCCCGAAATTCGACCGGTATGCGCGGCGTCCCTCGTCCCGGCGATAGGTGGTGCTGAATGTCAGTTCCTGTCCATCTGCCGGGCGGAAACGCAGCTTGACCAACCCGTCCATCGGTTCGTTATCCGTGTCGGCGACCTTGTTGCCATCGCCGTCCTCGTAATTCCGCGCCCATGATTTCGTGCCATAGACCAGATAGGCGAAACGATCATCCGGCGCGCCGTAAAAGGCCATCGCCGGCGCGATCCGGCTACCACTGGTCTGGGCCGAGAATTTGAGCATGACGCCCTGATTGCGTCCCGGAAGCAGCAGATCCTCGGGATCCTTGGTCTGATAGCGCAGGGAACCGCCAAGCGCGCCGGGCCCGGCAAGGGCGGAACCCGCCCCCGCATCGACCTCTACCCGTTTCAGCAGATAGGGATCGATACTGAAATTGCCGGAATGCGCATACATGTTCCCCCCCTGCCGGGCGCCGTCGACGGTGACTCCCAGCATCGTCTCTTCTATACCCCGGACATAGACTTTCTGCGCCGCCATCCGGTTCGCGCCGCTGACGGCCACCTCGGGGCTGTCCGAAAAGAGGTCATTCAGAGTATCGGGGTGACGCTTCTCGATATCGTCCGAAGTAACCACCTCTGAATCGGTGCCATCCCCGGCGAGCGCAATAAGCGTGATGGGAGGAAGGAAAACGGTACCATCCTGCGCCATCACCGGCCCCGCCAACAATGCAGCAAGCACCACAGTTCCCCGGAATTCGCTACTATACGTCATCAAGCATTCTCTCATGTAACAGGTAACGGCCATACACCACCGCCGAGGCTGAACGCTCGCAACTGCGCATTGGCTGGGGGACACATGTCGGCACATATCAGAAGGCGACAGGCACAAATCGCAAAAACTCAAGGCCGGTTTCACCTTGCCCGAAGGCATCGGACTGAAATGCCCACCGCAGTATCACCACGCACCAAGGCCAATGGCCGGGGCCACGGCAAAAGTCGCGTGCGACATCGTTTTTGCAAATTCCGCACCTTCACTGAGCAGCCTCGATCCGTACCGCTTCTGCGTCAAGCTTGCGCCGGATCACGGCAAGCACATCTTCGGGCTCGGGCAGGGTGTAATGGCCGTACATGCGCTGATAATGCGGCTCGTACTGGTCCTTCCATGCAGGTTCGATGACCTCATGCCCATCGTCGCGGATCGTAACGACATTGCGTTGCACGACCGGGCGATCCCACATTGCGGGCCCCATGACCGGAAAGAAGACGATCGGGAAATTGCCCACCAGGAACATCATCGTCAGCCGGTTCATGGAGGTTCCAGCCGCAGCAGCAGCTAGTGTGTTCGCTGTAGTGGGCAAGACGATCATCAGATCATGCGCGGCTGCTATCAGGCCGGGCCGGTCGGTGCTCCAATCCTTCGGGCTTTCGCCGCAGATCACCCGCTCGACGATCAGGGAAAGACTATCGACATTGACGAAATTCATCGCGTCCGGCGTCAAAATAACCGAGATCGAACATTCCAGCCCCGCGCGGATCGCGCGAATATAAGCGGGCACCAGCATGGCATCCACGGATCCGGTCACACCGATCAGAATGCTGGGTTTCCGGCTGCTTTCGGCATTCGGCATCGAAGTCTCCTTGATATCGGAATCAGTTGGTGGCCGAACCCGGCCAGGTCGTCTCGGTCCGCCGGCGCTCAAGCGCGGCCTCGTATGAGTAAACATGGCCGGACAGGGCCTTTTCGACGTCGAGCCCGACGCCGGGCAAAGTCGCTGCGATCCATTTCTGATTGAACGGGTGCGGCCATTCGAAATGATGGCAATCAAGACCGGCGTCATTCACGATATTCGAAATGGTTTCCTTGCGATATCGCACGATATCCGGATAAAGCCATTCCTCCCCTTCGTAATCCGTGCCATCCAGCGATTCGAAGAATGTCGCGAGAAAAACGGTTTCCGGAACCATGACCTTTTGCGCCTCGGTCACGCATTTTGAAACCTGCCATTGCGGCGCGTGGGTAAAAATGGAATTCGCCATCAGAAAATCGAACTTCCGGTCGAATTTCGTAAAGGTGAAATCCTCGTCAATGATAAAGGTCGGCTGGCGGCGTTTCACCTGCTCCTCACCGAAATGGCTTTGCAGGCCGTCCTGGATCAGCCATTCCTCACGATCGATCCCGAAATACCTGCCGGGACGCAGATACATGATGGCAAAGCGTCCACCGCGCAGAGAGCCGCAGCCGATATCAAGCAGGCTAGAGGTTTCGCGCATTCCGAAAAGTGTCAGGAGATTGAACTGTGTGACACCCACAAGGTCGTAATAGTTCGGCGGACCGACAAAGGATCTATAATGGTCGCCTCCGATTTCCTCGGTTTCTCCAAACTGACTATGAAGGCCTTCTTTCCGGGACAAAGTGATATTTTCCACCTGTTCCTCCATTTGAGACAGGGAAATTGAATTGTTCGGCGTATCGAGTCTGCGCAAACATTGTCCGATAAAATCACTTGGTCAATTCAGTTATACTGAGGTCAGATATTACCTTCGATTATGCCTTGCCAACGCCATCAGAAAATCTGAGGTCTTCATTCGGAAGAAATGATTGGCGGCGCAGGCTGGACTATGGTGGATTTGCGGCGAGAACCAACATATGGCACGTCATGGAACCTCGGCCTTCCTGGGAACTCGAAATTCCAACGAGCGATCAAGCGACCCAACACTGTCTTCGGCAGGCACGACAGAGCGGCGCCAAGGCGCTGCGCATGATGGGATTGCATCAACGTGCGCAGCTCATCCGCAACCTGACCAAGAAACTGCCACATCTGACGGGATCGGATTACGAAGCACCGCTGAAGCGCCTGTCTGGCATGGCGGAATCATGTTTTTGCGACTACCCGGACGGAAAATTCGTCCCCTGTTCGGCTGCATTCGCGGATGGCGATTCGCTTACGCAATGGATCATGGTGCCTCGGAAAGGGATTGCGTTCCTTTGCGGGACAAGCGGTGAAGCGGTGTTGGAGGCCGTCGGTCCCGCCATCCTGTCGGGCTTGCCCTGTCTGCTTTGCAGTTCGCAGCAGGGCTCCGCGACGGACATCGTTTGCGCCATCACCGATCAGGCGCTGCTGCCGGATGGCGCATTGCAACACATTCCCCTCGGTCCAGCCGATATCGCCCCGCATCTGACGGCCGGAGATGTGGTCTGCCTGCTTGATCCCCGACCTTGCTCGGCCTCGTTGTCGTCCCATCCCCTTGTCTTCGCGGGCAAGGTCTCGCTTGAACATGTTTCCAGCGAATCCCATCTTGCCGTTCTTGGTCCGGATCTGACGCCAAGTTCCCCGGAATTCCGGGACTTCGTGCATCGGATGACGGCACACAGATCAAGACCTAGGCCAGATGTTCATCTGCCGCGCGCACTGCTGCCTGCGGTCGATGGTCTGGATCTGCGCCTGACGCCCTATGATCAACCCGAAGAGGTCACCGCAGCCGCTTCACATGCGGGACCGGTTTATCTGCATTTGACGTCGCGGGACGGGGTGTTCCTTTCCACGATCCTTAACACATTGGCCCCTTATTGCACACAGATCATCCTGAACGGCAAGACTTGCTCGGGCGAGCGCGACCCGCTGCGTTTCATGGTCCGCACGACGCTCAGTGCATCCGCCGATCAGATCACCCGGCTGACCGGGATCTGGCATCGCGGAGCCTCGGTCAGCCAGAACGGGCACCCGTTCCGCAAATCGCTGGAGCAACTGGCCCCCGGCGATCGCCTGATCACCCCGGAGCACAAGATCACCTGCGAGGATGTAGAGCGTTTCGCCCATCTGACGGGAGATCATTTTTACGCCCATATGAATGCCGAACATGCAAAAATGCACCCTTTCTTCGAGGATCGCGTGGCGCATGGGCAGTTGATCGTTTCCATCGCGAACGGCTTGCTGGTGGATCCCGATCCCGGCCCGGTTCTGGCCAATCTGGGCTGCAACGCGCTGCGTTTTCACATGCCGGTCTATTTCGGCACGTCCATTCATGTCGAGATGACCTGCAAGCAGATCACTCCGCGCCCCAGCGGCAATCTTGGCGAAGTCCGCTGGGACTGCCGCGTTGTGGATGGCGATGACAAGTTGATCGCCGAATACGAACTTCTTACCCTTGTCTCCAAGCAATGGCCCCCGGAATAAGGGGCCCGGCCAGGTTCGGCAGCGACAATCTGCAAAGAAGATAACATGCAAATTCTCCGAACCGTCCTTCTGGTGCTTGCAACCGTGCTTGCCTCTCCGGCGCTGCCGCAAGGCGACAAGCCGCTGGTGATCACGGATACCCGTGGAGATCGCGGGATGCTGGCACCCTATGTCCATGCACGTAACGGCATCGCCTATCTTTACACCAGCTATGTCTTCGACAGCCTGATCGCCCAGGACGCGAAGGGCGAACTGGTTCCGGGCCTTGCGGAAAGCTGGACCCTGTCCGAAGACGGGCTGACCGCCGATCTTGGGCTGAACCCCAAGGCACGCTGGCATGACGGCCAACCCGTCACCGCGCAAGACGCGGCATTCACCTTTTCCTATATGGCGCAGAACCCCTATCCTTTCGCGTCCCTCGGGAATATCGGGCAAGCCGAGGCCATATCCGATCGCCATCTGCGGCTGACACTGAAAAAGCGGGACGCCGGGCTGTTCTCGGGCCTGTTGCTGGCCTTGCCGATTCTGCCCCGGCATATCTATTCCTCGCAGACGGATCCCGGGCATTTCGCTTCTCCGGCAGCCGCGACCGGCAGCGGACCTTATCGGCTTGTCGAGTATGACAAGGCGCATGGGCGATATACCCTGGAAGCCAACCCCGACTACTATCGCGGCCAGCCCCTATTCGACACGTTGATGATCGTCACGATGTCCACTGATGCTGCCCTTCAAGCGTTGAACAATGGCGAGGTGGACGTGATTTCCTATCTCCCGCCGGAGCGGGCGGGTGATGCCGAGGCGGCGGGATGGCAGGTGGTCGCGGCACGCAGCGGCCATATCGTCAAAATCGGTTTCAACCACGAAGGATTGTTTGGCGATGCGGAAATGCGCCGGGCCTTGGCCTATGCGCTGGACCGGCAGGCGATACTGGATATCACATCGACCGGCGGGGAAGCCGCGCTGGCGGATACGGGCTATTTCCAGTCGGGTTCGCCCTGGCGGGGAAACGTGGCGGATCCAGCCTATACCCATGATCCCGGGCACGCCACCGATCTGCTGGAAAAACAGGGACTGACCCGTGGCGCATCCGAAAAATGGCAGCGCGACGGGGTGCCGGTCACGCTGAGGCTTCTTGCCGATGGCGCACAGGCGCGGATCGCACAGGTCGTCACCGATCAGCTTGAGGCTTTCGGTTTCACGGTTGACCTGAGGCTGATGGAACAGGCCGCATTGCAGGCGGTTCCGGCCGGAGGCGATTACGATCTGCTGATTTCATCGACCAGCACAACCGGAGATCCAAGCGATATCGCAAGCCGGGTCAAGGGGCAGTCGTGGAACGCCGACCGCTATCATGGCGATGGAAGACTGGACACGATCCTGCAGGAGGCGGGACAATCCGCAACGCCGGATGAGCGCCTGACGCATCTGCACGAATTTCAGCGGCTCTATGCCAAGGAACTGCCTTCGCTGATGCTGCTGGATCCGGTCATGGCGACCGCGCATAATGACCGGGTGGAACTGAGTTTCATGCCGGATGGCGCATTGATCGGCATCCCGACGGCCATAGACAAATCGGCCTTCGTCACGGAATGACGGCCGGGGCAATTCGGATATCGGGCAGGACATGGGCCGCGGCGCTGCTTTGGGGACTGGCTGCGCGGTTTGCCGTGCTAATGCTGGTCGTTCTGGCGGTCTTTATCCTGCCCCGCCTGCTGCCCGGCGATCCGCTGGGCATCATGCTGTCCTCGGATTACACGCAGAACCTGTCGGAATCCGAACTGGCCGAGTTGGGCGCGCGCATGGGAATCGCCGGCAGCGGGGCCGAGCAATTCGGCGCATGGCTAGGTGATCTGCTTCGGGGGAATCTGGGTTATTCCGCGACACATGCCCGGCCGGTGGCCACGCTTCTCGCCGAATGCCTGCCCTGGACCCTGCTTCTTATCCTTGGTGCAATGCCGGTCTATCTTGTCCTTGCGGCACTGGCCGGAATCGGCGCAGGCCGGGCGGCGGGCGGCAGGTTCGATCGCGGCCTGACCGGCTTCGTAACCATATTGGCAAGCATTCCGCCATTCGTCACGGCGGTCCTGTTGATGCTGGGCCTTGCGATCCTCTGGCCCGTCTTTCCCGCCAGCGGCGCATTGCCGATGCTTCCCTCCGATCAACTGGTGATCCGAACGGGCCAGATCGCCCTTCACGCAATCCTGCCCGTCACAGCGCTGGCATTGCATGAATTCGCCCGTTTCTACTATCTCGCCCGTGGGGAAGCGGCTGTATTGACGCATCGCCCCTTTGTTCTGAACGCAGTCGCGCGCGGCTTGCCGCCCTGTCGCCTGCTGGCGGAATATTACGGCCGCAACATATTGCCCACCTTCGTCGCCCGACTCAGCGATTCGGTCTCAGGACTGGTCAGTGCGGTGGTGATCATCGAGATCGTATTTTCTTATCCGGGCATCGGCGGTCTGATTTATGGCGCGATTCTGGACCGGGATTACACATTGCTTCAGGGCGCCACCATTGCCGTGGCAGCGGGTCTACTGGCACTCAACTGGTTGATCGATGCAGCGGGCACAGCCCTGGCCGGACGGGGGTGAGCCGTGCGAGTGCTGTTCGGTCTTGCCGCCGGTCTGTTGCTGCTTCTCGTGGCACAACCGCTGATGCCCGCCTATCGCAGCAGCCGTGACGTGCTTACCGCTCCGGGGCGAGAGCATCTGCTGGGTACAAACGATATCGGGCAGGATGTGCTCACAGGGCTGTTATATGCGACGCCCAATACCGTGCTGATGGCACTGGCCGCCGCCACGGTGGCCACCGCAACTGCACTGATCGTAGCGGGGGCCGCGGCCGCGGCGGGCGCCACGACCCGAAACATGATCCTGCGGCTGGTGGATGCGTTACAGGTGATGCCTTCGATACTGGTGCTGCTTTTCATCGGAACATTGATGCAGCCGGGTCTTGCCGGGCTGGCGCTGCTTCTGGGGCTGACAAGCTGGCATGAGGATGTGCGGGTCGCGCTAGCGATGCTGCGCCGCGAATTGCAACGTGAGAATGTCCGTTTCGCGCGGCATATGGGTGCAAGCCGGACCTATTGCCTGCGCCGGCATGTATTGCCCGCGATCCGGCCGGCGCTGGCGGCGCTGTATCTCCAGAATATCCGTCAGGTCACCTTGCGCGCCGCAGGACTGGCCTTTCTGGGCCTGACCGATCCCCGCCTGCTGACCTGGGGCGGCATGATGCAGGATGCGATGGAGCACCTGTACACGCCAGCGTGGCTCTGGTTGCTGCTGCCGCCTGCTCTCGCACTAACGGCGTTCCTGCTGATCATTCTGCTGCTGATCGAAAACGACCCTGCCGGAGCACGGGCATGATCCGCATCCGCAACCTGTCTTTGTGGCAGGGCGACCAGGCGATCCTGCGGAATATCTCGCTGGAGATCGCATGTGGTGAGACGCTTGGGCTGATCGGCCCGTCGGGAGGCGGCAAGACAAGTCTGGCACGGATGATGCTGGGCATTGTTCCGCGCATGGCCCGATGGTCTGGTCAGATCGTCGTGGACGGTTTCGATGTCCTGCGCGCACCGGCGCGACGACTGCGCAGTTTTCGCAAGCATGACGCCGGAATGATCGTGCAGGCCCTTGCGGATTCGCTAAACCCGCATCTCACCGTGGGCCAGCATCTGCACGAAACCGGGCAGGATCCGCATCGGGTTTGCCTGAATTTCAACATTCCCGTGAGCTTGCTGCCCCGTCTGCCCCGCGATCTGAGCGGCGGAGAGATCCAGCGTGTTCTGACCGCACTGGCGCTGGCGAAATCGCCGCGTCTGCTGCTTCTGGACGAACCCTCTGCCGCGCTGGATCCCGCCAATCGTGATTGGGCACGACAGCGCTTTGCCGAAGGGGCCGGGGAAAGGGCGCAGCTTCTGATCTCGCATGACCTGGAGCTTGTACGGCAACTAGCCGATCGTATCGCCGTCATGCGTGCGGGCGAACTGGCCGGGATCGGCCCGGCGCATGTGCTGGACGCGCCCCAGCACCAATGCATCCACAAATTTATGGCCCCCGCCACAAAACCTGCATTTTCGCTTCCATCCGCCACGCCGCGACAAGCCGAGACCGGCGGGCTCGTCACATCGGGGATTTGTCATATGATCGGTGGACAGCCCCTGCTTCGAAACATTTCGCTGCAGCTCCCTGCGGGGGAATGTCTTGCCGTGCTAGGCCCAAGCGGCAGCGGGAAATCCACGCTGGCGCAAATCCTCGCGGGGTATATTACGCAACCGAAAGGTAGAATTCGCTGGCAGGACGGTTCCCGTCCTCCCAGAGTCGCGTTGATCTCGCAGCACCCGCATCGTGCGATGGCTGCGCATTTCCCGGTCAGCGAGGTTTTGGCCGAAGCCTTGCGCCTTGCCGGAGACAGGCCCGAAGCTGCGCGCATCGGCCCCTTGCTGCGCGATATCGGCTTGCCGGACACGCCGGAATTCCGCGCCCGCCGCACGGCGGATCTGTCAGGAGGCGAGGCGCAGCGACTGGTCATCGCACGCGCTATCGCATTGCACTCCGACATCCTTGTTGCCGATGAACCCACATCGGCACTGGATCCGGCAAACCGCGACCAGTTGCTTGGCCTGTTCAACCGCCTGAAACGCGAGTGCGATCTGGCACTGGTCCTGATGACCCATGACCGGCTGGCAGCGCAGGCCGTGGCCGACCGCATCGGTTATCTGAAGGACGGGCGGCTGCACCCGGGCTGGCCCAACGACTGATCAGGCCGCCCCACGCAACCGCCGCACCTCATCCGACAGATGCTCGATCTCGGGATCCGAGATCTGCAGATGGCGCAGCCGCTCGGCGGTATTCCACAGATAATCGCAGTTCGCCCCCTTCTCGCCCGTGGCGCGCGCGATGATCCGGGCCTGTTCCTGCACGGGCATAAGGCAATAGGAATCATGGTCGCCGTTCACGACATAAGTCACCGCATCGACCTGCCCGCCCTGCCGCAGCGACAGCGTAACCCGGATTTCCCGATAGGCAGGGCGGGCAAGCTCACGTGCCCGAAGCGACGCCAGCGCCGCCTCTTCCTGACCGGCAGGCACGGCCAAAGCCAGCCCTTCGCAATATTGCCCCGGCGCTTCATCCAGCGCCAATACCAGCCCGGGCTGATCGATAGTGCCACGGTAATGCTGCGACTGGATGCAGAAGCGCCGCTGCCAGCCCTCGAGCCTTGCAGGAAGTTGCCGGGAAGGCCTGAACCCCGGGGCCCAGATAAGAGAACCATATCCGAACACCCAAAGCGTACCGGTTTCCATCAGACCGCCACCCCCATCGCTTCCACCTGTTGCGCATTCCGGCGCAGGCGCGTCATCTGCCCCATGATATTGCGGCGGTGCATCTCGTCGGTACCGCCGACCGAGGCAAAGGCCATCGCATCGCGCAGCAGGTCCGAGACCGGTCCGGCATGATAACCGTCACTGCCATGCAACCGAACCAGATCGACCGCCGCATCGATCATCGTGTCGGCCCCAGCGATCTTGGCGATCGAACAGCTCATCGCAGCGGCCGGATCACCGGTCAGAAGCTGATGCAGCGCGCCATAGGCGGTCCAGCGCGAGGTCTCGATACCTATGCGGATATCGGTGAGTTTCTTCTGGACATATTGGTGATCGAGGATCGGAACGCCGAAGGTCTGCCGCTGCTGCGCATAGTCCAGTGCCTCATTTAGAGCCGGCTCAAGAATCCAGCCGCCCACCAGCCCATAATAAAGCCGCCCCAGCGAGACGATATTGACAAGATGCCCAAGCCCCCTGCCCGGCTCGCCCAGCAGATCCCCGTAATCAAGCCGCATGTCATCGAAATCCAGCCGTCCCGTCGGCAGGTCGGCATTGCCGAGCTTGCGATCCACCGCGCCTGCCGTCAGTCCCGTCCGATCGGTATCGACCAAAACCAGCGAGATCCCCTGCCGCTCCTGCCCGGCCAGCTTGCAGACGATCAGCACCATGGTCGAAATCGGTGCATGAGCGATATTATGCTTCGCGCCATTCAGCACGAAGGTCTCGTTCGGGCCGGGCGTTAGAATCGAACTCGTCGCGCGGACATCGGTGCCGGATCCGGGATCGGCGATTGCCGTCGCACTCAGTTCCCCGGCGAGGATGCGCGGCAGGAAACGTGCCCTTTGCGCCTCGGTGCCGTAGAGTTCGAGCGCCCGCACCATGCCCGCCTGACCGATCACCGAAAGAACCAGCCCGGGATGACGGATGGTCGAGGCCAGCCCCTCCAGTGCGGCAGTGAAATTCCACCAGTCGACCCCCAGACCGCCATAGGCCGAAGGCACGACCATATGCCACATTCCGGCCCGAACGAGGTCATCCCATCGGCGCCTGTCGAACTCCGCCGGTGCCGGGTCGTCCCGCCCCGCCTGACCGATCCGGGCATATTTCGCGCGGATCATGGTCTGCGCCTCGTTCCAGTGCATTTGCATAACTGCTACCTCCGGCAAGCCGAATCGGGAAATCAGGCGCTTCCCTGATAGGTCGCGACGGCGGATTTGAATTCGTCGGGGACCGGATAGGTCTTCTGCGCCTCGTAATCGAACATCACATGAACCGAAGCCGCCCGCGCCACCTCGCGTGCGCTGTCGTCAGCCAGCCGCATCACATGCTCCATTTCGAAGCTCTTGGTTCCGAATCTGGTTACCCGGCTCAGGACATTGATCCTGTCTCCATAAACCGCCTGCGAGACATATTCGCAGGAGGTGCGGACCATGATATGCGGGAGTTTGCGATCCTTGGGCAAGCGCAACAGGTCGTGCATATATTCCAGATAGGCGGATTGCAGATAGTCATAATAGATCGGACTACTGACATGGCCCATGGAATCGGTGTCGCGATAACGGATTTCGATCTCGGTCACGTATGGTTTTTCGTCCATCTCGTCCTCTGCTTTCTGACGGGTCATAAATATGCGCGGCAGCATGTGGCGGCGGGGGACAGGGTGTCGCGGGCAGCCGGGCCGTGAACGGTGAACCCCATCGGAACGGGGCCATAGCGATGCAGGACGCGCAGCCCATGCCGATCCGCCGCCGCAAGCGTGGTGATGCATCCCTCGGCCTTGCCACTTGCGCATTCCTGCGCAGCCAATGCCGTGCTGGCAACAAAGCGCCGCTCGATCCGGTCAGGCAGCAATGCCTGCGGCGCCGGATGGGTTGCGCAAACCTGTGGTTCGGCGTCTCTGCCCGGAGGAACGGCCATCACCATCTCGTCGGTATCCATGATGAATATGTCAAGCAGGCGCATGGTTCGGACATGCGTATAGATGATGGAGTGAAGGTCGGGATAAGCGACCACAGATAGCATCACCTCGCAATCACGCCGAGCAACTTCGTCGGCAGCCTGCTCCATGCTTCGATGCAGTGCGACGGGTACATCTAGAGAACGACGGCTGCTCCAAGATCGTGCCGCCCGCTCACAATTCGTTCCCTGGGGGCCAAGGGTATGCACGCGCCGAACCCAAGAAAAATCCCGAGAAGAAATATTCTGCAAGAAAAGCCCAGAAGGAAGCTCCGTGCCTTCTCGTCGATCCAGAATCTGTGCAAGCCTTGATTCATCCATCTAGGTGCCTCCCAGATGCCCTGACATGCGCAGATCAAACACTACAGACATGCCTAGCACAAATCGGAATTCCTGATGGATGCCCCCCATCAATCTGAGGGACAAGCCAATCTGGCCACAATTGCGCCTACTTTAATACAACATCGACTTATTCAGATGGTGTCGAAACGCTTCTTTTGGGGTGATTACAATTGGTTGGGCTGTCGCCGGCTTCTTCCAAGCTCTTTTCGTGGTTTTGCGAGACCATGCATTGATCTAGCATCGATCTGCAACGATGAGTGCGTTTCCACCATGGCTTGCGGTGCAGAGACGGCTCCCCCGGGCTCCATGGCGCTGGCCATGGACTGCATAGTGTTGATGACGATCCGGCCGATCTCCTTCAACCCATCAAGTTCTTCCTGGTTGGTGACGGTCACGCTTTCGTCCCTTCAGAGGCGACGGAAATATTGGGCACCTTGACGGCAAATCTCGGGAATGTCCCGACAGCACCAGTTCGATATCATTTTGCTTTTTCGATTGCGGCGAAAGTCAGCAATGACGGGCAGCATTTCAGTGTAGCACTGGAAATCTGATCTGGGCCAACCTTGCCCATACTCGAATGTGCCCTGCAAAACGGGGCTCAGCCAACCACGTCGGGCCGAAGATGACGTGAAACCAAGCAGGTCAGTCCGACTGCAGCGTGATGCACACGCGATGGGGCGGCAGGCAGGTTGCGCACCACCGCGGGGCCCATACCGGTGCCGCCCGAGACGCGGCTGGTAGTGAAGAACCACTCGAGGATCTGCGCTTCGTTACCCGCCGAAATGCCGCGCCCATCCAGTTGACGATTGTGTTGATTGCGGGCTCTCCTACCCTCGATTTGAACCTCTGATTAGTTAATAGATTGATATTACGTGATAAGCAGTTCCAGTTCAGGCATTTCTCGAGCAAATGCAAGAAGCGCGCCGTTTGGCGGCCCTATCTTAAACAATTGATTTATAATAATATTTTTATATATTTGGCTGTAGGGCTCGCGACCACTGATCCTTAGATCTTCTGCAACTTATTGTATAATATAAATAAAATTTTCCTTCCGCTCCAATCGACACCAATTTTTTTCGTCTGACAGAACGTGAAGAGGATTTTCGTCGGCACTCCAGCTGATCAAGCCGGCAAGAATAATAGTGCCGTAAGCGCTGCCAGAAACAAGAGTGATCGCCTAATCCACAGAATTCAACAACTGGGGTAGAATCCGTGAATAAGGCGAAATCATGACGATCGGCCAAGACAGATAGCTCGCATCATTCCTCATCAAAAGATGAATGTGAAAACTATGACAAGCGATATCGAACAACGAGGCAGGAGGTTCTCCAGTGGCTCTTGGAAACGGGAGACTGAAACGATAAGAACCTCATGGCTGATTGGTTCTACCCGCAAGAGAAACCCACAGAACCCGGCCGGCTTCGTCCGCAACAAACAACATGCCGGATGCAGTCACCGCGACTGCCGACACAGCAGCGCCCTGCCCGCGCCGCACCACAAATGACTCAGCGTCGGCACCGATTTCCGAAAAAACAACGCTGCCATCCGAGAAGCCGGCCAAGATGACTTCGCGCCCAGGCGCCGTGCAGATGGCGGTTACAAGACCCCCGCCGACAGAGCAGAGTTGCAGGGGTTCGCGCCCCATCGGACCCCGCGCGCCATCGAAGGGCCAGAGGATCGCGCTATCTGCCCCCGTCGTCGCAAGCCAGGGTAAGGCCCCTGTCCAGACCAGCCCGGACACCTTGGCGGGATAACCGGACATGGTCAAATCAGCCTTGTCACGCATCCGCCAGCCATGAAGCGCGTTCTCCTGCATGGCCGTCATCAGGAAGCGATCATCGGGTGACCATGATACCCGGGTATGGCTGCCCGCCCATTTGAGGGCCGACGATTTCCAGCGGCGGGCTTCGCGCGACCAGATCGTCACCCCCCCGTAATGCGCGACAGCTAATCGTTTACTCTTGCGATCAAAGGCAATTCCGCCCACGGTCGAGGGATGTTCCAGCACCTGCCGGAACCCTGCCGGCTCCCGGACATGCACCTCGCGCCCGACCGAGCATGCGATATTGCCGTTCGAGCCGGTGGCCACATGATCCACCCATTTGCGCGGAAGCTCCGCAAGCGTTTCGGTCTCTCCCTCCGGCGTGGTCCTGACAAATCGGCCATCATCACCACCAGTCAGCACCGAAAGATCCGCAGCAAGTGCCATCGAAAGGATCGCACCCCGATGCAAATCTATGGTTTGGAGCGCCGAGTCCGCGCGAAAAATCCGCAGTCGCCCGTCTCCCCAGGCCGTGATAACGGCCTCACCAGCAACCAGTGCTGCGACAGGAACCGCTTCCATGGTCAGGCGCTGGCCGCTGGATTCGACAGCAGTCAGCGGATTTTCCGTTTCGATATTCATCATGCTGCCCGACACGCCTCGTAGCCCTCTTTCAGCGCCATGCTGTCAAGATTCCGTCCGATGAAGACCAATTTTGATTGCCGCAGACCATCTTTGGGCCATGGCCCCAGATAGCTGCCGTCCATCAGCATATGCACCCCTTGAATGACATAGCGCTCGTCGGAGCCCGCGAAATTGAGAATGCCCTTGGATCGCAGAATGTCCTGCCCCTTTTCCCGCAACAGACGACCGAACCAGAGATTGAAGAGATCCGGATCAAGAGGTGTCTCGGAATGCAACGAAATCGAGGTGATATCCTCATCATGTTCGTGGTCATGATCGCCATCCAGAAAATCGGGCTCGATTTCCAGAACGCGCTCCAGGCTGAATGCATCGAGGCCGAGAACCTTGTCCAGCGCGACACCGCATTTTTCCGACCGCAGGATCCCGGCATAGGGATTGATCGCGCGAATCCGGTCTTCCACGTTTGTCAGCCCGGCGGCATCGACCAGATCCACCTTGTTCAGCAGGATCACATCAGCGAAGGCGATCTGCTCCGCCGCTTCATGCGCCTCGTCGAGATGGGTGGGAAGGTTCACCGCGTCCACCACGGTAACGATGGCATCCAGCCGGGTTCTATCGGCCACCTCCTGATCGACATAGAAGGTCTGGGCCACGGGCGCGGGGTCGGCCATCCCCGTGGTCTCGATCAGGATACCGTCGAAATCCCTGCGCTTCATCAGGCCGGAAAGGATACGGATCAGATCGCCGCGCACCGTGCAACAGATGCAGCCATTGTTCATCTCGAAGATTTCCTCGTCGGCATCGACGACCAACTCATTGTCAATGCCGGTCTCGCCGAACTCGTTGACAATGACCGCGTATTTGCGGCCGTGCTGTTCAGTGAGAATACGGTTGAGAAGCGTGGTCTTGCCGGCACCGAGAAAGCCGGTGAGGACGGTAACGGGGATCTGCGCGGTCATGGTCTTGCTCCGTTTCTTCGGATTGAAGGATCAGATTGTTCCCGGAGAATCCCGGGCGGGTCCGTGGTTGGCGAGATGTCTTGCGGGCACGGGCTGGCGACGGAATTAGATACGTGATTACATAACATAATGAAGCGGTATTTATCCATTGGCAACCCTGGCATCATTCCCGTCCGGAAGAAGCGATACGGGACCGATTGCCCCGTTCAGACCCTTCCTCTTAGGCCGAAGGCACTGAGTGAATTTCGACGGTGACATGGGACAATCCGTGTATCCGGGAAAGCTGCGCCTTGTAATGCGATGGCTCCTTGGGATCCTGCGATACCAGCGAAACAATGACGGCATGATGGCCCGGCCCGACCTGCCAGACATGCAAATCGGCAACTCTGTCACCGGCAGTTTCAATTGTCTTGCGGATCTCGGCTGGCAGACGGCCGTCCTGCGGTGTCCGGTCCATCAGCACTGCGGCTGAATCGCGGATCAGGCTCCATGACCAGCGCATGATCACCATCGCACCGACAACTCCCATGACCGGATCGGCCCATGACCAGCCATAGCTGCGACCCAGCAACAGCGCCACGATGGCCAGAATCGATGTCAGCGCATCGGCAAGCACATGCAAATAGGCCGCGCGCAGATTATTGTCGCGGGCGCCGCCATGATGATCGCCGTGACCATGATGATGGTGATGATGTCCGTGGTCGTCTCTCAACAGCCACGCACAGATCAGGTTAACCGCCAGCCCGATCGCCGCCACTGCAATCGCTTGCCCGAAACTGATCGCAACCGGATTGGCAAGACGCAGCAGGCTTTCCCAACCGATCAACAGGGCGACAAATGCCAGAATGATCGCACTGGCAAACCCGCCGAGATCCCCGAGTTTACCGGTCCCAAAGCTGAAGCGGGAATCATTCCTGTGCTTGCGCGCATAGAGATAAGCGAGCGCGGTGATCGACAATGCCCCGGCATGAGTGGCCATATGCCAGCCATCCGCCACCAGTGCCATCGACCCGTAAATGCTGCCGGCGGTGATCTCTGCGATCATCATCGCGGCGGTCAGCGCAATGACCAGCCAGACCCGGCCCTCGTTGCGCCGATGATTCCGTCCAAGAAAATCATGCCGATGCGTATATGATGAGATGTCCTGCGCGGTCATATGACGCTCCCGCGTTGCTTTCTATTTCAGATAAGTCCGGATGATGTCGATCATTTCCTCACCGCCCTGCCGACGCGCGGCAGGTGTTTCGGCATCGAGGACATGGCCTCGCAGGTGATCCTCCATCACCTCCGCCGTCAGCCCGTTCATCGCGCCGCGGACAGAGGCCAGCTGCCGCAGGATCTCGGCGCAGGGCCTTTCGGCCTGCAGCGCCCGTTCCAGCCCTTCGATCTGCCCTTTGATACGGCGGACACGGGCAATCAGCTTATCCTTGCCGGCGGTGGTGTGGGACATGATGATGGCGATCCTTGGAATCATATAGTATAGGGGACTATATATAAAATCGTCGCACGGGTGAAGCCATGGACTGGACCGAGGACAGGATCGAATGGACGGCAGACGGCAAGCCGGTCCAACTCGGGCTGACGCGGTTCGGGGCGGGACCGAAGCTATTGATGCTGCCCGCGCTCAGTTCCATCTCGACCCGGGCAGAGTTGCGCCCTTTGCAGGAAAGACTTGGCGACAGCTTTTCGACAGTTACGACTGACTGGCCGGGCTTCGGGGATCTGCCGCGCGCCCGGATCGATTGGCGGCCCGAACTTTACCAGGATTTTCTGCGTTTCGTGCTTACAGAGATTGTCACGCCCGATATCACGATCGCAGCCGGCCACGCCGCGTCCTATGCCCTCGCCCATGCATCGGACTATCCGGACAGCACCGGCCGCCTGTGCCTGCTCTCGCCAACTTGGCGCGGTCCCCTGCCGACCATGACCGGCAAGCGCATGACGTTGTTTCGACGCCTCGCAAAGGCGGTCGATCTTCCCTTGGCGGGAACGGCACTCTACCGGCTCAACGTCAATCGCCCTGTCATCGGCATGATGGCGCGGGGCCATGTCTATGCAGATCCGGATTGGCTGACCGAGGACCGGATGGCCGCGAAACAGTCCGTGACCAAGGTGCCCGGAGCGCGCCATGCCTCTTTCCGTTTCGTCGCCGGCGAGCTGGATCTCTTTACCTCTCGCGAAACCTTCCTGAATACCGCGCGCCGCATCCGGGGCCATATCCGGCTTGTTCATGGCCACGCGACTCCGCGTAAATCCAAGGCGGAGATGGCCGCGCTTGCCAGGCTGGAAAACGTTACCACGATGGTCCTGCCCCGCGGCAAGCTGTCCTTTTACGAGGAGTTTCCCGACGATGCAGCCGAGGCGATCCGCACGATGATGGGACCGGCTAACTGAGCATCGCGACGCCGCATGACAGGGCACGGCCCGCCTTCCCTTCAGCCCAGTTTCTCGGCGATCAGAATGAAGCGGCGATAAACGAGCGTGCGCAGCCGGTTGCGCAGACCCTGCTCCTGGCGCTGCGCGCGGGCAATCGGCGCATGAGAGAGCTTCCGTATACCGGTAAAACCGGCGGCCTGCAGCATCAACGCGAGCCGATCGAAAGTCAGCCCATCCGAAAATGGCAGACGCTGCATGATCCCGGCATGCTTTTCGCTCATCGCACTGTCGTGAAATGGATCGGGGCTGATCTTTTCCCAATACGCGAGGATCCAGGCTGGCAACCGGCCGGACAGGCGCGGCTTTGTCCAGTCGCCGTCATAGACCAGAAGTCGCCCGCCCGGCCGCAGGATACGGAGCCAGTCGGCAAAAGCGATCTCTGGTTCGGTCAGCGTCCAGACAAGATGCCGGCAGAGGATTGCGTCATAGCTCGCATCCGGCTCCATGGTATTGCCGGCATCGGCCAGCAGGAAGCGCAGCCGAGGTTTGCCTGCATGCTTTGCCCGCGCCTGTGCCAGCATCTCTTCAGAGAAATCGAGCGCCGTGACTTCGTGACCGAGATCATGAATCAGCCGCGTCACCTCCCCGGTCCCGCAGGCGAGTTCCAGGACATGCGCGGGCGCCGGCCCCAGGTAGTCGCGCATCGGCCGGGCCCAGGCATCGGCCGCAGGTCCCGGCGCAATCCGATGGCCGAAGGCGAGATCGAAGGTCCCGGCACGACCCGACCAGTAGTCACGAATATCCTCGCGCAGATCATGGTTTCTCATTGCGGCAAGCCGCCGAGAATGGCTTCGAACCTTTCGCGTGCCTTTCCGGGAAGATCGTCGGGCAGGACGATTTCCTCGGCATCGCTGACCTCGATGAGCATGACCATGCCCATGGCGTAATGAGGGGTGCACTTGATGCCGTAATGGCCGGAAACGTCGAAGGTAACCGTGTAATCCTCGTTGATCTTCGAACGGAATTTCTCGGCACCCTCGGGTGTCATGCTGCCGATGGTCTGGACGTTATGGCCGGGCTGGATCGGAAGGAAGCGCACGGAGTCGCCCGGTTCGATCTTCAGATACTGCGGTTCAAAAATCATCGAGCCGTTCTCACTGCGGCTATACATTTCGACCTCGTGGATTTCGGCAATGGCCGGTGCAGCCATCAGCATGACGACACCGGTCAGGAGGGATTTCATAGGTGATCCTCAAGGCAGTGGAAGCGAAGTTGCTGCGTACCGTCAACCGGGTCGGTCAGGGCACGAGCGCCGACACGGAAGATTGCGCTCAGCCGTTCGGGCGTCAACACCTCGGCTGGCGGACCGCAGGAGATCAGCCTTCCGCCGTCCATTATCCCGATTCGATCGCAGCGCATCGCCTGATTGAGATCGTGCAACGCGATCACCACCGTAACGTCCAGCCCGGCGATCAACCGCAACAATGCAAGCTGGTGCTGGATGTCCAGATGGTTCGTCGGCTCGTCCAGCATCAGAAGGCGCGGACGTTGTGCAAGTGCTCGGGCGATGTGTATGCGTTGGCGTTCACCACCCGAAAGCGTGGACCAGGACCGCTCGGCCATATGTGTCATGTCGACAGCTTCAAGCGCGTCGGAGACGATGGCCTCGTCCATAGCCGAGAAAGGGGCGAAAGGCGAGAGCCAAGGCGTCCGGCCAAGCTCGACCGCCTCCCGGGCGTTCAGGCGTTCGGCGGTGTCGGCAGCTTGGGCGACCAGCGCGATACGACGCGCGATCTCGCCCCGGGGCAACGTGGCCAGTGGTCTTCCGTCAAGTTCGACCCGACCCTGAGCGCGTGGCAAGAGACCGGCCATCAGCCGCAAAAGCGTCGATTTGCCCGACCCGTTGGGACCGATCAAACCAAAGGTTTCGCCCGGCCTTATCCGCAGCTCGACATCCTCGACGATTCGCCGGCCCCGACTCGACCAGCCGAGGGAGAACGTCTCGATCCTCATGACTCTCTCCGGTTTCGGATCAGGATCAACGCGAAACCCGGCGCCCCGACAAGGGCGGTGACCACGCCGATGGGAACAACCTGTCCCGGGATAATCATGCGTGAAGCGATATCGGCAAGGATCATGAAAACCGCACCGGTCAGGGCGGCCGTGGGGATCAGCCGCAGATGGCGCACACCCACAATGAACCGCGCCGCATGCGGGATGACCAGCCCGACAAAGCCGATTGCCCCCACGATGCTGACCATCACTGCGGTCATGAGCGTGACCATCCCGATCAGCACGAATTGCACCCACCGCACCGGCACGCCGAGCGCGCGCGCCGCATCCGTTCCGAACGCGAAGGCATCCAGCGCGCGCGCATAGCGGAAGCAGATCACGAGACCCAGAGCCGTGGCCGGCACAGCCAGCCAGACATCCGGCCAACGCACTCCGGACAGATTACCCAGCAGCCAGAAGATGATGCCACGCGCCTGTTCGGCATTGGCGGATTTCGCGATGAAGAATGAGGTCAGCGCATTGAACAATTGCGAACCGGCGATACCTGCCAACACCATATGCGCGGGACTACCGCCCGCCGCACGGGCCAGCAGCGCGACCAGCGCGAAGGCCAGCACCGCCCCCATGAAGGCGCCGCTTGAAATGCCGATGGCGCCCCCACCCAACCCCAGGATCGTCACCGCCACCGCACCGGTCGAGGCTCCGGCCGAAACTCCGAGCAGATATGGATCGGCCAGCGCATTGCGCACCAGCGCCTGCAGCACCACCCCCGCCAGCGCAAGACCTGCGCCGCAAGCAGCTGCGACCAGCGTGCGTGGCAGCCGGTAAGACCAGATAATCCCCGCGTCGACGGGATCAACTGCGTATCCTGCCCCCCAGAGACTATTTGCCAGCACCCTGCCCACCTGGCCGAGCGACAGGGGCGTTTCACCGATGACGATCCCGGCCAGCACAGCCAGCATCAGCACCAATATGCCGAGCATCCCGCGCGACAACACCGGCCGGATTGGTCGTACCAGAGTAGGGGCTGAGCCGAGACTCATGGCAGTGCAAGCTTCGGCAGGGCGTCGGCCAGTGCCTCGAGCGCGGCGATATTGCGTATCGAAGGGTCCATCGCATGGGCGTTGATCACCACGATGCGGTTGTTCCGCACGGCTTCCATCTGGCTTGTCACCGGATCGCTTTTCAGGAATTCGAGCTTCCGCTCGACATCGTCTGCCTCGAACCGGCGGCGGTCCATCTCGGCGATCACAATTACGGACGGATTCGTGCGAGCGATGTTTTCCCATGACACCACGGGCCATTCCTCATCGCTTTCGACGACATTGCGCAGACCCAATGCCTCCATCATATAGGCAGGTGGCCCCCTGCGCCCGGCGACATAAGGGTCCATATCCATTTCCGCCGACGAGAACCAGAACACCGCCGAGGCATCGCGCAAATCCAGTGTCCGAGCGGCCTCGATTGCAGCGGCTTCGCGCTCGCGCAGCTCCGCAACCAGCGCCTCACCGCGCTCGGGCACATCGAAAATCCGCGCCAGATCCCGTACGCCCTGCCAGAGACTGTCCATCGTGAACATCTCAAGCCGCGTGCCATCCGATCCGGCGGTATTGTCCTTGCCGATACAATCGGTGGGCAGCGTATAGGTCGGAATGCCCAGATCGGCGAACTGGTCCCGCGTTGCGACGATACCCTGCGGGCCGATATGCCACTCGTATTGCACAGCAACCAGGTCCGGACGTTTTGCGACAACGCTTTCGAAGCTGGGATCGTTATCGGCCAAGCGCTCTATCCCGGCGTTCACCTCGGCGAATTCCGGCAGAACCCCGGTGAACCAGACCGAAGTGCCGATCACCTTGTCGGCGAGTCCCAGCTCATAGAGAATCTCCGTTGCCGCCTGACCCACCGTCACCACATTCTTGGGCGCGGCGTCAAAGGTCAGCCGGCTTCCGCAATTCTCAAGCTCAAGCGGATAGGAGGTCTGCGCAACTGCGGGTAACGCCAGCACAGAACTCGTCAGAAGGGCAATCAGGCAAGGCCGCATCCGGTATCTCCAGAAATCTATTTCATTATGTTGATATTAAGCTTTCCCGGCGCAGCGCCCGAAACGGAACGCCTATTGCCGTGGAAGATATGAACCATCCAATCATCTGCGCAATGAGCCGGTCGGGTATATTCGCGCAGCGGGCGGCGTAAAACCCCATATCCGTGGCGCATCCTTCCTCAGCATCCGGGCTTCGGCCATGTCGAGGCGGCGACTGGCGGCCACAGTATCGCCTGCCGTTTCACGCAGAAATCTCCACCATAGGCGCAAAGCCGAAACCGGACTCCAGGGTAAAGCTGCCTGCGCAAGCCAGTTGCGCAGTTCAGGAGGCAGACGGTCGTATTGCTTGATCGAACAAGGTCTGCGGCGACGACGCAGAGAGGCGGCAAGATTCCGGCGCATCAGTGTAGCCTCGGCGCCTCGGGGGCGGCTTCCTTGATGGAGGCACGGCCCTCCTCGGCAAGCTTGTGCATCCCTTGCAGCAGGTCATTGTGTAGCGTGCAGCAGATGCAGCCATTCGTCATCCCGTCCAGCTTTTCCTCCACCCGGTTCAGTTCTGCCCCGTCGCGAACCAGACCGGCATCGATTTTCACCTCGGACATGTCATTGACGACGACCGTGACGCGGCGACCCCCGCGATTGTTCAGGATATGGTTCCGAAGCGCCGTCCTTCCAGTCCCGAGGAATCCGGACAGGACGGTGACGGGCAGGCGTTTGTCGCCGGTTTGCTGGCTGGTGGGCATGGCATTCCCATTTATGTAATGTTATTACATTGCACAAATAACCAGACTCCGCGGAGCCTGCAATGCCGTTTTCGATCGAGCTTACATCCGGACTGAGCCGTCGAACGCAGTCCGCCGCGCCAAAGACAAGGAATAGCAAGGAGAGCAAGGCCATGCCGGAAGATGTAACGACCAGCCGCGTCAGAGAGGACGCCCTGTTCGAGGCAGCCGCAAGGCCCTATCTGGCCGAGATGCGCAAGGCGCTGCTGCGATGGGCCGAGGTCGTGTCCCTGGGCCGGCTGGAGGATCTTCTGGCGCTTTACGCCAGCGACGCCATTCTGGTTCCCACAATGGCGCATGAGATCGGCGGTCACGCCGACGAGCGGCGGACCTATTTCGAAAGCTTCCTGGCCAATCCCAATCTGCGATGCCGCATCGACACGCTGCGCAAGCGGATCAGCCACAAGCTGGGCACGGTGGTTGTCGGCGGGCACTACACCTTCACATTCGAATGTTACGGCACGGAACAGGCGTTCCCTGCCCGCTATCTGTTCACCTTCGAAGAAATCGACGGAAGCTGGCTGATCACCGGGCACCATTCCTCGCGCATGCCCTCTTCATCGTAATTCAATCACGGAAAACACGATATCCGTCTTTTTCCCCCGTCGCACCGTGAACCAGGTCGAGGCAGGCCAAGCTCTTGCCCCAAAATTCGATGCCGCAGGACTGACCCCGGTCGTCACCACCGATGCGAAGAGCGGTGAGGTGCTGATGATGAGGGTGATGAATACCGAGGCGCTGAGGCGCAGTGCTGAGACCGGCGAGGCGCATTACTGGAGCCGTTCGCGACAATGCCTCTGGCACAAGGGCGCAACCAGCGGATTGATCCAGAAGGCCGTCGAGTTGCGGACCGGCGACGATCAGGACGCGATCTGGCTGCGTGTCGAGATCGTCGGCCTCGCCACCTGCCATGTCGGCTATCGCTCCTGCTTCTATCGCGCGGTGCCGATTGGTGCGCCGGATGTGCCAAGGCTCACCTTCACCGAGTCCGAAAAGCTTTTTGATCCGGCCGTGATCTATGGCGATATGCCCAACCCTACGCAACTCTGACGCCTTCTGGATGGGTCGCGCGCTGGCGCTTGCCCGGCGGATGCGCGACCATGTCTGGCCCAACCCGCCTGTGGACTGCGTGATTGTGAAGGATGGCGCGGTCATCGCCGAAGGCGAGACTCAACCGGGCGGACGGCCTCATGCGGAACGAAATGCCCACGGGTATCGGCGCCGTGCGTAATACCGCAAAAGTCGAGCCGCGTGCGACGGTTGCTGTCTTCGGGCTCGGTGCGGTCGGGATGGCGGTAACTCCCGCCGCGGCGGCATCATGCTTCCGGGCATGATGCCGCGACTTCATTAAGTTTCTCGCAGATCGGCTGTTCATCCTTGACGCAACGTAAAAGGGGCGGCCGCAATCTTGCTGCCGCGCATTCGAGCGGTTGGCGTTCTAGAAAAATGCTCGAAAGTGGTTCCCGAAGTCCGATACGGCTTATGATACTGCGACCGACGAACTGGAGTCTCCGGCAAAGAGATTGGTTTGAAAGGCGGCCCGCGCCAGGACAGGGAGGAAGTCGACGCGGGCCAGTGCAGGGGGTAAAATGGAAATGGGAAGCTGACTGGCAGCCAACAATGGTGTTACCTGCGGTCAATTGTCGCGCCGGTCCATAATTGGCTTCAGATGACCAGAATGCGCCCTGTGATCCAGGAATCTTCCCGGTGTTCGGCACAAGTTTCAGGATAAGTATGCCCTCATCCCATGTCAGCGCGGTCGAAATCGCCCGTTTTCGCTTGATCTATTTCGTTATCGCCAAACGATAAAATGGTATACTATGCGTCAATTTTCAGCATGCGACTTTTCAGAGATAAACTGGCTGTGACTATGCCGAATCCTCTTTCACATTTGACACGATTGAGCAGGATAACTATTACGGATCAGTTAGTTAAGAGTCTTCGAAATCTGATACTGCACAGCACTCTGCCTGCAGGATACCCGGTCACTGAACAAGAGATATCGGCGTTTCAAGAACTCCAGCACGCGTAGCTATCCGAATTTTGGTCAGCGAGGGCCTGATCGACGTCAGTGAAACCGGGCGACTATCGATCGCGGATCCTGTCTCTTTCTCTCGTGATAAGCGGGAAGCACTCAATACACTGGCTTTAAAGGCAGTTTATAAGGACTGATCCCAGACCTATTTCGAGCTTACCGCGTTCCGTTGCGCGACCGAACGGCCTGCCCGTCCCTCGCCTGACCGCCCCCGTCGAAACAGCCGGGTATTCTCATACAGCTCTTCCAGGCGTTTCATACGCGCCTCAGTTTCCGGCCAAGTCTGTTCCTGCACCACCGCCAGCAAGGTTTCGAGTAACAAGAGCATTGCGACCGAAGAGTCCCAAGCTGACGGAACTTCGATCTGCGCAGAAAAGCGGAACTTCGCATGGGCCGCGACCGGGCTGACCCAGGGATCGGTCATCAGCACGATCTCGGCCCCGCTTTCGGCGGCAAGCTCGGCCAGTTCAAGGATGGAATTCTCGTAGCGGCGGATATCGAAGACGACCATCACGTCGCCGGGGCGCAGATCCAGCAGCGCCGGCGGCCAGGCATTCGACAGCGGCGGCAAGAGCGACACGCCGGGCCGCACGATGCCAAGCTGGGTCACCAGATAGTCGGCAAGCGCATGGGTGATCCGCCCGCCGGTCACGAAGATATTGCGCTGCTGATCGGCCAGCATGGCGGCACAGGCGTCGAATTCGGCATGATCGATCCGCCCCAGTGTCACCGAAAGATTGGTCAGCACCGCATCGGCGAAACGGTTCAGCATATGGGTCTGCGGCACCCCGTCGCTCCAGCGTGCCCGCTTTGCCAGCGGCGATTCCAGCCGCGCCTCGACCTCGGCGCGCAACTGGGCCTGGAACTCGGGATAACCGCGGAAGCCCAGCTTCTGCACCAGCCGCAGCACCGTCGGAGTCGATACCCCCGCCTCTTTCGCAAGCTGCGGCATCGAGCCCAGCCCGGCGACCGGGTAATGGCGCGTCAGATGGCTGGCCAGCATCCGCTCGGATGGGGTGAGCGTCTCGAAATGACGGGCCAGGCGATCCTCGATCAACTCTGCAGGCGGTGGGTTGTTCTCGGTCATCTGATCGTCCCTTGGGCAGATTGTTCCATCCGCCATCGTAATGATCGTAACAGCGATTCAGCAACCTGAAAAGATATTGACAGAATCGGGTCGCCTGTCACAGCCTGACCGCAGAGGAGACCATGGATGCCTGAACACGCAGCCCATTACGCGATCGAAGGCGGGAATGCGCCCGGCCCCGCCGTGCTGGTCTGCGAACATGCCTCGAACGATTTCCCGCCCCCATGGGACGGACTGGGGTTGAGCGAGGGGCAAAGGCAGGCGCATATCGCGTGGGATCCCGGTGCCCTGGGGCTGGCGCGGGAACTGGCAAGGCGGCTTGGCGCACCGCTGATCCACGGCACCGCGTCGCGGCTGATCCTTGACCTGAACCGCCCGCCGCATTCCCCGGCGGCCATGCCCGAGCACAGCGAAGCCCATGACATCCCCGGCAACCAGCACCTTTCCACCGAAGAGCGGCTGCGCCGGACCGAAGCGATCTACATTCCCTTTCACGCGGCACTCTCGGCGCTGCTGGCGCGGCGGCTGGCGGCCGGTCAGTGCCCGGTCCTGGTCACCGTCCACAGTTTCACCCGGATCTATTTCGGCCAGGCGCGAGAGGTCGAGTTCGGCATCCTGCATGATGCCGATGACCGGCTTGCCCGCGCTATCCTGGCCCGCGACACCGGGCTGACAACCCGGCTCAACGAACCCTACAGCGCCGCGGATGGCGTGACGCATACGCTTGCCCGTCATGCCACGCCGATGGGCCTGGCCAGTGTCATGCTGGAAATCCGCAACGACCTGCTTGCCGGATCGCAGGCCGGCATGGCCGAACGCCTCGCCCCGGTGCTGCGAGCCGCCATCCAGGAGGTCGCATGATGCCGAACTGGGCCATTGCATATGTCCGCAGGATCGAGGCGCTGAATTACCGCCTTGGCCGCTTTGCCATGTATATGCTGTTCGCGATCATGGCGGTCCTGCTGTGGTCCTCGATCACCAAGATCCTCAAGGTGCCGTCGCTGTGGACGCTGGAAGTGGCGCAATTCACGCTGGTCGCCTATTACCTGCTGGGCGCGCCCTATTCGATGCAGCTTGGCGCCAATGTCCGGATGGACCTGCTCTATGCCCGGATGTCCGCGCGAAGGCAGGCGATCTGGGACCTGTTCACCATCTTCTGCCTGCTGTTCTACCTCGGCGTGATGCTGTGGGGCGCGATCGACTCGACCGCCTACAGCCTGCAGATCGGGGAACGCGCGCCAAGCGCGTGGCGGCCCTATCTGTGGCCGATCAAGATGATCATCACGCTGGCCTTCGCCCTGATGATCCTGCAGGCCATCGCTCACCTGATCCGTGACATCGCCACGCTGCGCGGCATCGAGATCCCGCATCCGTTCAAGGGGGCCGTCGACAGATGAGCTATGAATGGATCGCCGTCCTGATGTTCTCGACCATGCTGCTGATGATGATCACCGGGCAGCGGGTCTTCGGCGCGATCGGCTTCGTCGCCGTGGTCGCAGCGCTGGTCCTGTGGGGACCGGGCGGGACCGATATGGGGTTCTCGGCGGTGATGAAGGTGATGCGCTGGAACGCGCTGCTGACGCTGCCGATGTTCGTCTTCATGGGCTACGTGATGTCGGAATCGCGACTGGCCGAGGATCTTTACCGCATGTTCCATGTCTGGTTCGGCCCGATGCCGGGCGGGCTTGCCATCGGGACCATCCTGCTGATGGTGATGATCTCGGCCATGAACGGGCTGTCGGTGGCGGGGATGGCCATCGGGGCGACCATCGCCCTGCCCGAGCTGATCCGGCACAATTACGACAAGCCGATGATCTCGGGCGTGATCCAGGCCGGATCCAGCCTTGGCATCCTGATCCCGCCCTCGGTGGTGCTGGTGCTGTATTCGCTGATCGCGCGCCAGCCGGTCAGCCAGCTTTGGCTGGCGGGGATCGGACCCGGGTTGCTGATGGCGGCACTGTTCGTCGTCTATATCCTGGTCCGGACCCGGCTGAATCCTTCGCTCGCCCCGCCGATGCCGCCCGAGGAACGCGCCCGGATCACATGGGGCGAGCGCATCCGCCTGCTGCGCGCCGGGATCCTGCCGCTGGTGATCTTCGCGGCGATGATGGTCCCCTTCGTCAAGGGCTGGACCTCGCTGACCGAGAGCAGCGTGATCGGGGCGCTCTCCGCCGTGATCGCCGCCATCATCAAGCGGCGCTTCACCCGCGAGGTCTTCGAGACCGCCACAAGGCAAACACTGGCCATCACCTGCATGTTCATGCTCATCATCACCGCGGCGCTGAGCTTTGGCGCGGTGTTCGACGGCCTCGGCGCGGGCCGCGCGATCGAGAACCTGTTCCTGCAGGAAATGGGCCTGAGCCCGTTGCAGGTGCTGCTGCTGATGCAGGCGTCCTTCCTGGTCATGGGAATGTTCCTCGACGATACCGCCATGCTGGTCATCGTCGCGCCGATCTATGTGACCATGGCGCGTGCGCTCGGCTTCGATCTGGTGTGGTATGGGATCCTCTATACGATCACCTGCCAGATCGCCTACCTGACCCCGCCCTTCGGCTATAACCTGTTCCTGATGCGGGCAATGGCGCCGAAGGATTTCACCCTTGGGGTGATCTATCGCTCGGTGCTGCCCTTCGTGTTGCTGATGGCGATGACCCTGGCGCTGGTGATCGCCTTTCCGGGCATCGCCATGTGGCTGCCGAACTCGATCTACGGACAATAACCAACAGGGAGAACGACAATGACGACGACAAGACGGAAATTCCTCGCAAGCGGCGCGGCGGTTGCGGGCGCCGGAGCGCTGGCAACCCCCGCAGTCGCGCAGGGCGCGCCGCTGAAATGGCGGATGCAGACCTATGCGGGTGCGGCCTTGGGCGAGCATGTCTGCAAGCCCGCCATCGACGCCTTCAACAAGATCGCCAATGGCCAGATGGAGATCGAGCTGTTCTATGCCGATCAGCTTGTTCCCACGCCCGAGCTGTTCCGCGCCATGCAGAACGGCACCATCGACGCCGTGCAATCCGACGATGACAGCATGGCCTCGCCGACCGAGGTGACGGTGTTCGGCGGCTATTTCCCCTTTGCGCTACGCTATTCGCTGGATGTGCCGGCGCTGTTCAACCATCACGGGCTGGACGAGATCTGGAAGGAGGAATACGCCAAGCAGGGCATCCGGCATATCTCGGCCGGATCATGGGACCCGTGCAATTTCGCCACCAAGGAGCCGATCAACAGCCTTGCCGATCTGCAGGGCAAGCGCGTCTTCACCTTCCCCACCGCAGGGCGGTTCCTGTCCAAGTTCGGCGTCGTTCCGGTCACCCTGCCATGGGAGGACATCGAGGTGGCGCTGCAGACGGGCGAGCTGGACGGCGTCGCATGGAGCGGGATCACCGAGGATTACACCGTCGGATGGGCCGAGGCGACCGGGCATTTCCTGACCAACAGCATCTCGGGCGCATGGATCGGCCATTTCTTCGCCAACCAGGAACGGTGGGACGAGGTGCCCGAACACCTGAAGGAGCTGATGAAGGCGGTGTTCGACCAGTCGCATTACTACCGCCAGCACTGGTACTGGTCGGGCGAGGCGAATCTGCGCGTCACCGGCGACAAGATGAAGCTGACCACCATTCCCGCCGAGGAATGGGACCAGGTCGAAGAGGCCGCCAAGGAGTTCTGGGAGGAGATCGCATCCGAATCCGAGATCAAGGCCAAGGTCGTCGCCAAGATCAGGGAATATAACGACGCCATGCGCAAGGCGGGCCCGCCCTATCGCTATTCGTGATCGGGACCGGTGGAATATGCCGCGACGGGGAGATGATTGTTACGTCCCGCGATGGCCGGGGGCTCTACCCCCGGACCCCCGGCAAGGTATTTGGACAAAGAAGAAGGAGCGCGGCATTGTGGTTGCGCGCCCGGAAGTGAGTAGGCCCGAACAGGAGTGCCGCGATGCCTGCCAATCTGAGCTTTGACGCGTTGAAAGCCGCCGTGGATGCCGGCGAGATCGATACCGTGGCGGTAGCTTTGGTGGATATGCAGGGGCGCTTGATGGGCAAGCGTTTCCATGCAGCGCATTTCCTGGAGAACCCGGAAGAGACGCATTGCTGCAATTACCTGCTCGCCACCGATACCGAGATGGTCACGGTGCCGGGCTACAAGGCGTCAAGCTGGGCGGCGGGTTACGGCGATTACGTGATGAAGCCCGATCTTTCGACGCTGCGCCGCCTGCCATGGGCGCCGGGCACCGCCTTTTGCATGGTGGATCTGCATGATCACCACACGCATGAGCCGGTCCCCCATGCCCCGCGCAATATCCTGCGCCGTCAGGTTCAGCGGGCCGAGGCGATGGGCTTTATGCCGATGATGGCGACAGAGCTGGAATTCTTCCTGTTCGCCAATGATTACAAATCGCTTTTCGATAGTGGCTATCGCGATCTGCTGCCGACCGCGCGCTACAATGTCGATTACGCGCTGACCGGCACTTTCGCCGACGAGCCGGTGATGCGCGACCTGCGCAACGGGCTTTTCGGTGCCGGCATCCCGGTCGAGAACTCCAAGGGCGAGGCCGAGGCGGGGCAGCACGAGATCAACGTGAAATATTCCGATGCCATGGACACGGCCGACATGCATGTGCTGGTCAAGTCCGCCACCAAGGAGATCGCGCAGGCGCATGGCCAGTCGGCCTGTTTCATGGCGAAATACTCGCATGAGCGGGCGGGCTCATCCAGCCATGTGCATCAATCGCTGTTCAGGGATGGCGCCAATGCCTTTTTCGATCCGCAGGCACAGCAGGGCATGTCCGGGCTGATGCGCAGCTACATGGCCGGGCAGCTTGCCCATGCCGAGGGGCTGACCTTTTTCCTTGCCCCCTATGTCAACAGTTACAAGCGTTTCGTCACCGGCATGTTCGCCCCCACCAAGGCGATCTGGTCGATGGACAATCGCACCGCGGGGTTCCGGGTCTGCGGTGGCGGGACCAGGGGCGTGCGCGTCGAATGCCGGATCGGCGGGGCGGATCTGAACCCTTATCTTGCCTGTGCGGCATTGCTGGCGGCAGGTTTGGACGGTGTGGAAAAGGGCATGGAGCTGGAGCCGGAATTCACCGGCGACGCCTATGCCGCCGGGAATGCCCGCCAGATCCCCGGCACGCTTGCCGATGCGGCCAGGGCGCTGGACGCGTCCGATATGCTGCGCACCGCCTTCGGCGATGATGTCGTCGACCATTACGTCCGCGCCGCGCATTGGGAATTGGAAGAACAGAACCGCGTCGTCACCGATTGGGAAGTCGCGCGCGGTTTCGAACGGGCCTGAAACGCTGCAAAACCGGCCAGAAGAGGACAGGATGTCAAAGACAATCAAACTGATTTCACCGGTAGACGGTTCGATACTTGTCGAACGCCCGGTGCTGAGCGCGGCAGAGGCGCGGCAGGCCGTCTCCCGCGCCCATGCGGCGCAGCCTGAATGGGCCGCGTTGCCGCTGACCGAGCGGATCGCGAGGGTCGATGCCGGAATCGCCGCCCTGAACGCGATGAAGGAGGAAGTCGTCGGGGAGCTCGCCGACCAGATGGGCCGCCCCACCCGCTATGGCGGCGAATTCGGCGGCATGAACGAGCGCGCCGAGTACATGGCCCGGATCGCGCCCGAAGCCCTGGCCCCCACGGTGATCGAGGAGAGCGAAAGCTTCCTGCGCGAGATCCGCCGCGAACCGGTCGGCACCGTGTTTGTCATTGCGCCGTGGAACTATCCGTTCATGACCGCGATCAATACCATCGTGCCCGCCCTGATCGCCGGAAACGCGGTGATCCTGAAACATGCCTCGCAGACGCTGCTGGTCGGCGAGCGTATCGCGCAGGCGATGGAACGGGGCGGCGTGCCTGCCGGGATATTTCAGAACCTCGTGCTGGACCACCGGACCACCGAGGAGCTGATCGCGGCGCGCAGTTTCGGTTTCGTGAATTTCACCGGCTCGGTCCGGGGCGGTCAGGCGATCGAGCGGGCGGCGGCAGGGACATTCACCGCCACCGGGCTGGAGCTGGGCGGCAAGGATCCGGGCTATGTCCGCGAGGATGCAGACCTGGATGCCGCGGTCGAGGGGCTGATGGACGGGGCGATGTTCAATTCCGGCCAGTGCTGCTGCGGGATCGAGCGGATCTATGTCCATGAGAGCCTGTATGACGCTTTCGTCGAGAGGGCCACGGCATGGGTGCTGCGGCAGAAGCTTGGCAATCCCCACGATCCCGGCACGACCATGGGTCCGATGGCGCAGCGCCGCTTTGCCGAGCTGATCCGCGAGCAGATCGCCGAGGCCGTGGACAGGGGCGCCACGCCGCTGATCGATCCCGCCGCATTTCCCGAGGATGACGGCGGCGCCTATCTGGCCCCGCAGATCCTGACCGGCGTGACCCATGACATGCGGATCATGCGCGAGGAAAGCTTTGGCCCGGTGGTCGGCATCATGCCGGTCGCGGATGACGATCAGGCCGTGGCGCTGATGAATGATTGCGATTACGGGCTGACGGCCTCGATCTGGACGGGTGACGCGCAGGCGGCGGAAAAGATCGGCGCGAGGCTGGAAACCGGCACCGTCTTCATGAATCGCTGCGACTACCTGGACCCGGCGCTGTGCTGGACGGGTTGCAAGGATACCGGCCGGGGCGCGGCGCTGTCCTCGCTCGGGTTCATGGCCGTGACCCGGCCGAAATCCTATCATTTGAAAAAGGTGACGACATGACGTTGCAGGCGAACTGGTCCTATCCCACCACGATCAAATTCGGGGCCGGACGCATCCGCGAACTGGCCGATCATTGCAAATCCGTGGGCATGGCCCGCCCGCTGCTGGTCACCGACAGGGCGCTGGCCGGGCTGCCGATCACCGCGCAGGCGCTGGACATCCTTGAGGCGGCGGGATTGGGCCGGGCGGTTTTCGCTGAGGTCGATCCGAATCCGAACGAGCGCAACATGGCCGAGGGCATCGCGGCCTACAAGGCGGGCGATCATGACGGGGTGATCTGTTTCGGCGGCGGCTCGGCGCTGGATCTGGGCAAGATGGTCGCGCTGATGATCGGGCAATCGATCCCGGTCTGGGACCTGGAGGATATCGGCGACTGGTGGACCCGCGCCGATGCCTCGAGGATCGCGCCGATCATCGCCGTGCCGACCACGGCGGGAACCGGATCCGAGGTCGGGCGCGCGGGCGTGCTGACCAATTCGGAAACCCACAAGAAGAAGATCATCTTCCACCCGAAACTGCTGCCCGCCGTCACCATCTGCGATCCGGAGCTGACGGTCGGCATGCCGAAACCAATCACCGCTGGCACCGGCATGGACGCTTTCGCGCATTGCCTTGAGGCATTCTGCTCGCCCCATTACCACCCGATGAGCCAGGGCATCGCGCTGGAGGGGCTGCGGCTGGTCAATGAATACCTGCCCCGCGCCTATGCCGCTCCCGACGATATCGAGGCCCGCGCCCAGATGATGAGCGCCGCGGCCATGGGCGCGGTCGCCTTCCAGAAGGGGCTGGGCGCGATTCACTCGCTGAGCCATCCGGTCGGTGCAATCTATGGTACCCATCACGGCACGACCAACGCCGTGGTCATGCCGATGGTGCTGGATTTCAACCGCCCCGCCATCGAGGATCGCTTGGGCCGAGCGGCGGATTACTTGGGTATCTCTGGCGGATTTGACGGCTTGCGCGCCCGCGTGATGGAGTTGCGCACGGAACTGGCCATTCCCTCAAACCTGACCGAGCTGGGGGTGGAGCCGGAACGGCTGGACGAATTGACGGAAATGGCGCTCGAAGATCCGTCCTGCGGCGGAAACCCGGTCGAGATGACGAAGAAAAACACCCGCGCCCTTTATGATGCATGCATGTAGGCGGCCTGAACGAAATGCCGATTTCCGCTCGCCGGGGTTGGATCATCCCGGCCTCGATCCCGGTGCGCTTGCCCGGCTTCACGGCAAGCTGTAGCCGTTCTCGATTTCCTCTATGCCCTTGCGGATCTCTTCCATCAACATCAGGGCCAATTGCTGCACCGGTTCGAAGGCCGAGGAATACAGCCACGTCTTCATACTGACCTTCGGCCGTATCGGCTTGAAGACCACCTTCTCCCGAGGCCAGCCGACACTGATCAGCGACGGCACCAGGGCCACCCCCAGCCCCTCGCTGACAAGTGTGCAGGCCGCATCCGCCATCTGCGCCTCGATGCCCAACCGCACCTTCACCCCGACCTCGGAAAAGGCAGCCATAACCTGCTGATGCGAGGTATCGGCCCGGCCGAGCGAGATCAGGCGGTCCTCGGCAAGGTCGCCGAGTTCGACATGGCCGCGCCCGGCAAGCCGATGCGAGGGCGGTAGTGCGCAAACCATCGAGATATCGGCAAAGGGTTTGCAGGCAATTCCCGGATGATGCGACGGCAGTAGCGAGATCCCGAAATCCGCCGCGCCGTTGAGCATTGTGTCCGCGACGCTGGGTGAATTCCGGGTCAGCAGTTGCAGCGAAACCTCCCTGCGGCCACGCATGAAGATTGCGGCATATTTCGGCACCACGCGGAAACTGAGCGCCGGGAAAGCGACAACCGAGACCTCGCCGCGTTCCAGCCCTCGGATCGCCTTGGCAGTGTTCTCGACGCGGGCAACCCCGGCCTGCAATTTCTCTGTCTCCAGAAACAGCCGCCTTGCCTCGGCGGTCGGGCGAATTCGACCTGCTGCACGTATGAACAACTTGAAACCGCAGGAATCCTCGAAGGCGTGGATCAGTTTGCTGACCGCCGGCTGGCTGACATACAGCGTTTCCGCCGCTTTGGTAATCGAACCGCCCTTCATCACCGCGTTAAACGCCTCGATCTGGCGGATATTGGTTCGGGCCATTGATAGTTCATAACTTTTTGGAATGGACTCCTTAACTTAATTCAATTGAAATTCACTGTCAAAAGAGGCCAGCTTCCCACCATCGAAACAATAAAACAGGGAAGTACCATGAATACGCGCCAGATGACGCTAGCCGCGCTCGTGACGACCGCTTCCGCAGGAGCGGTATTAGCCCAGGATACGCTAACCGTCGGGGGATATGGCGGCTCGTTCGAGACGCTGATGAAAGAATTGATTATCCCCCGGTTCGAAGCCGAAAACGACGTTTCGATCACCTTCGTGCCGGGGAACTCGACCGAGAATCTTGCCCGGTTGCAGGCGCAGAAATCCGCGCAGGAACTGGACGTGGTCATCCTCGATGACGGGCCGATGTACCAGGCCGATGCACTTGGTTTTTGCGCCCCGCTGGAGCAGGCGCCGGTTTATGACGACGTCTATGACATCGCGAAACTCGGCGACAACTCGGTCGGGATCGGCTTCGTGGCAACCGGTTTTACCTATAACGCCGAATGGTTCGAGCGCGAGGGTTGGGAACCGCCCAAGAGCTGGGAAGACCTTAAGGATCCCAAATACGAACAATTGCTGTCGATTCCCCCGATCTCCAACACCTATGGGCTGCATACGCTGGTCATGATGGCCCGTCTCAGCGGCGGCGGTGAGGACAATATCGACCCCGGTTTCGAGGTGCTGGCCGATGAAGTCGCGCCCAATGTGCTGGTGTTCGAGCCGTCATCGGGCAAGATGTCGGAATTGTTCCAGTCCGAGGAAATCGCCCTCTCGATCTGGGGCTCGGGTCGCACCAAATCCCTTGCCGATACCGGCTTTCCTGCCAAGTTCGCGTATCCCGAGGAAGGCGCTGTGGCATTAATGCTGGCCTCCTGCCCGGTAGTCGACAGTGATGTGCCCGACAAGGCCCAGGCTTTCGTGCAATATCTTCTCGACCCGGAAATCCAGGTGAAAATCGGCGATGCGATGGGTGCGGGGCCGGTGAATACCACCTCCGAACTGCCGCCTGAGCTTGCCGAGACATTGCCCTATGGCGAGAAGATCAATGACCTCGTGGCGGTGGACTGGGACAAGATCAACCCGCTGCGGCAGGAATGGACTGCCCGCTGGGCGCGTGAGGTCGAACGGTAATACGCTGTCGGCTGGCTGGACGGCCCCTCTTCGGGCCGCCCACAGTCCGCTTACCTCGAAAATTGAAAAATGGGGGATCTTCATGGCGTTCCTCGAACTCCAGGGACTGACCAAGCTCTATAACCATTTTGTTGCTGTCTCGAACTTCGATCTCAAGGTCGACAAGGGAAGTTTCGTATCGCTTCTGGGCCCTTCGGGTTGCGGAAAGACCACGACCCTGCAAATGATCGCGGGCTTCACCGAGCCGAGTTCGGGAAGCATTTTCCTGAACGGCAAGGATCTGTCCAACATCCCGGCAAGAAAGCGGGGCCTCGGGATCGTCTTCCAAAGCTATGCACTGTTCATGCACATGACCGTGGCCGAGAATGTCGCCTTCGGACTGGAGATGCGCAAGATCGACAGGAGCGAACGCGACCGGCGTGTCGCCGACACTCTGGAACTGGTGCATCTGGCTCATCTCGCCGACCGCTATCCCGTCGCCATGTCGGGCGGGCAACGGCAACGCGTCGCCCTTGCCCGGGCACTTGTCATCGAACCCGAATTGCTGCTGCTCGACGAACCACTGTCGAATCTCGACGCCAAGCTGCGCGAGGAGATGCAGCTTGAATTGCGGCGCATTCAGCAAGAGGCGGGGGTCACGACCGTCATGGTGACGCATGATCAGTCAGAGGCGATGGCCTTAAGCGATTCAGTCGTCGTGATGGAAAACGGTAAAATCCGACAGGAGGCCACGCCCTTCGACGTCTACGAGACCCCGACATCGCCCTTCGTGTCGAATTTCCTAGGTAAAAGCAATAACATGCGGGCAGAATTAATCTCGCAAACGCCGGACGGCGCAATCGTCGAGTGCAACGGAATCAGGCTCGAAAGCGATCCCGTCTCGTTGCCGCAAGGCCCGGTGGTGGTTGCCATTCGTCCCGAACGCATCGAGATCGCCTCCTCTGCCACGGATATTCCCGGCAGGGTTACCGAGCGGGTCTTTCTGGGCAGCCAGTGGTTGCTGAAGGTCGAGACCGGGCTGGGCGAGCTGCTCGTGACCCGCCGCAATACCGGACATCGGGAAGCCGCGCCGGGGGACCAGGTGTTCCTGAACTGGGATCGCAGGCATTTGCGCATCCTGCCCGTCGAGCAAAAGGTATCCCGGACATGACAGGACAAAGATCGTGGTCGCTGAGCGCCCCGGCACTGGCGCTGTTCGGTGTTCTCCTCGTCGTGCCCCTGATCATGACCTTCGTGCTAAGCTTTAACAGCTTCGACTTCTATGAAGGCATCAGCAACGACATATCGCTGGCGAACTACAAGGAAGTTCTGGGCGACTCCTATTTCTACGAAATCTTCGCCCGCACCTTCGCCATCGCCCTGGCGACAACCGTCATCTGCGCCATCATCGGCGTGCCACAGGCATATTTCCTGAACCGGATGACCCCGTTCTGGCGTTCGGTGATGGTTCTGGTCACGCTGGGGCCCTTGCTGATCTCGGTCGTGGTCCGGACGTTGGGTTGGGCGATTCTCCTGGGCAACAAGGGGGTCATCAACACGGCGCTGACGGATTTCGGCCTGATCGAGCGTCCGGTCAAGATGATGTATACCTCGGGCGGCATCGTTCTGGCATTGGTGCATGTGATGATCCCGTTCATGGTGCTGGCGGTATGGGCTTCGCTTCAACGACAGGATCCCGCGACCGAGGCAGCGGCTGAATCGCTTGGCGCCGGACCGGTGGTGATCTTTCGCCGGGTCGTGTTTCCGCAGGTGATCCCCGGGATATTGTCGGGCTCGCTGATCGTTTTCTCGCTATCCGCCAGTGCCTTCGCGACACCGGCCATCCTTGGCGGACGGCGGATCAAGGTGGTCTCGACCACGGTCTATGACGAGTTCATGAATACGCTGAACTGGCCTTTGGGAGCCGCCATCGCAATGCTGCTGCTGCTTGCCGTGCTGGTTATCATGGTCAGTTGGAACCGCCTGGTAGAGCGCCGCTACAGCGAGGTGTTCGCATGAAACCGAATGGCTCCTTCGCCAAGCTGTTCTCTGTGCTGTTCGCGCTGTTCATGCTGGCCCCGATCATCGTCGTCGTGGGAGTTTCCTTCACCCCTACCGGCTATCTGGAGTTTCCGCCCAGCGGTATCTCCCTCCGCTGGTTCCGCGAGATCCTGAACCATCCGGATTTCATCGCAGCCGGTTGGGTCAGCCTCAAGCTGGGCTTTGCCTCGGCCTGCGTCGCGACCGTGCTGTCGCTGCCGGCGGCGCTTGCCATCGGCCGCGGCAGGTTCCGGGGGCGCGAGGCGCTGCAATCGCTGTTCTTGTCTCCGCTGATGGTGCCGACGGTCGTTCTGGGGATCGCCTTCCTGCGTTTCCTGACACTAGTCGGGCTGAACGGCACCTTTTTCGGGTTGATGCTGTGTCATGCGATCATCATCACTCCCTTTATCCTGCGATTGGTGCTGGCCGCGGTCATCGGGCTCGACCGGTCTGTCGAGATGGCGGCGACCTCACTGGGCGCCTCCGGCTGGACGGTGTTTCGCCGCATCACCTTGCCGGCAATCATACCGGGTGTGATCGGCGGTTGGGTGCTGGCCTTCATCACCAGTTTTGACGAACTCACCGTCACGGTATTCATCGTCGATCCCTCGACAACCACCCTGCCCGTCCGGCTCTTTTCCCATATCTCGCAGACCACGGACCCGCTCGTGGCGTCGATTTCCACCGTCGCCATTCTCTTCACGGTCGTCCTGATGCTGTTTGTCGACCGCCTCTATGGTCTGGACCGTCTGCTGATTGGAGAGGGAAAACGATGAATAACAATTCCATCACCTCCGATGTGCTCGTGGTAGGAGGTGGTCTGGTCGGGGCGGCGATCGCATGGGGGCTGCTGGATCGGGGGCTGACGGTAACCGTTCTTGACGAAGGCGATATCGCGCTGCGGGCGTCGCGCGGGAATTTCGGGCTGGTCTGGGTCCAGTCCAAGGGCGACAAGATGCATGAATATGCCCGCTGGACACGCCGATCCGCCGATCTCTGGCCCGATTTCGCCGAGCATCTCGCCGAGGAAACCGGTATTTCCCCCAACTACGAGAAACCCGGCGGCCTGCATTTCATCCTTTCCGAAGAAGAGGACAGGCGGGTCCGCGCCCAGCACCAGCGAATGCATGATGTCAACGGAGAGCGCGGCTACGGCGCCGAGATGTTGGACCGGCAGCAACTCGACAAGCTGGTGCCCGGTTTGGGACCAGAGGTGATTTCGGGTTCCTACTGCAAGCATGACGGCCACGCCAATCCGCTGTTACTGCTGCACGCATTGCACAAGGGCCTCGGGCTCCGCGGCGGCCGCTATATCCCCGATGGGCGGGTGGAAACGCTCGAACGGGACGGCGACGGCTTCAGGGCCACTACCAGTCATGGCAGCTATCTGGGCGGCAGGATCGTGCTTGCGGCGGGGCATGGCAACAAGGTGCTTGGCCCGATGCTCGGACTGGATGTTCCGATCCACCCGGAAAAGGGGGAAATTCTCGTGACCGAAAGGGTCGCGCCCCTGCTGCCGATGCCGACACATGTCCTGAGACAAACCAACGAAGGCACGATCATGATCGGTGACAGCCACGAAAACACGGGCTATTCGACCGATTCCGTGATCCCGGTCATGTCCGGCATCGCGCAATATGCGATCCGCTGCTTTCCGGCCCTGAGGAACCTGCGCGTTGTCAGGTCATGGGGCGCTGTCCGCATCCTCAGCACGGACGGCTTTCCGGTCTATCAACAGTCCACCGATTTTTCCGGAGCCTATACGATCAACTGCCATTCGGGTGTGACCCTGGCCGCGGCGCATGCCGGCCCGCTGGCCCGGATGATCGCCGAGGGCGAATTCGAGCCTGAAATCACCGCGTTCTCTCCCAGGAGATTCGATCATGCCTAAGCGTATCGACCCCGATACCGAAACCGTCACCTTCACATTCGAGGGGCAGATCATCAGGGCACGGCCCGGCGACACGGTCGCATCGGCGCTTGCGGCATCGGGTATCCGGCATCTGCGAGACAGCGCGGTTTCGGGGGAGCCGCGGGGAATATTCTGCATGATGGGTGCCTGTTTCGACTGCCTGGTCGAGGTGAACGGTCAGCCGAACCGGCAGGCCTGCATGACCCCGGTCTCGCAGGATCTGGCCGTAAGCAGGCAACGCGGCGGCGTGGAGGTAAAGATATGACCCAGCTCAAGGATGTTGTGATCATAGGTGCGGGTCCCGCTGGCATGGCTTGTGCAGTCGAGGCGGCGTCCAAGGGTCTTTCGACCGTTGTGCTGGACGAGAACCCGCAACCAGGTGGGCAGATTTACCGCGCGATCGAATCCGCAACCGAGAACCGGCTACGTGTTCTAGGTCAGGATTATGCCCGCGGCCGGGAACTCGCCTCGGAATTTCGGCAGGCGAACGGTGTAGATTACCGCCCGGGCAGCACCGTCTGGAATATCGGCCCCGACCGGCTCGTGGAATTCTCGCGGGATGGAAAATCCTCGGCCATCCGGGCCGGTCATCTGGTCGTGGCGACCGGCGCCATCGAACGGCCCTGCCCCTTGCCCGGCTGGACATTGCCCGGCGTTACCACCGCCGGCGCACTGCAAATCCTTCTGAAGACCTCCGGCATCACCTATGAGGGCGCTGTTCTCACCGGAAGCGGCCCGTTGCTCTGGTTGCTGGCGGCGCAGATGGTCGATGCCGGCTCGCCTCCGAAGGCGATCGTCGAAACGGTGCCAAGGGAGCGCTTGTTCAGAACGCTTCCCGAACTGATAGCCGCCTTGGGCGCGCGGGAATATCTTCTCAAGGGGATGTCGATGATCCGCAAGGTAAAACGGTCCGGCGTCAGGATTCATCTTGGCGCCGAGGATATTGCCATCGAGGGTAGCGGAGCGGTCAGCGCAATCCGGTTCAGATCGAAAGGGACCGAGCATCGAATTGCCACCGATACGGTAGCGCTGCATCAGGGGGTTGTCCCAAATCAGCAAGTAACCCGGCTGCTGGGCTGCCGGCATTTCTGGGACGACAACCAGAAATGCTTTCGCCCGGAGCTGTCCGAGGATCGCGAAACCAGCTGCGCGCATGTTTATGTCGCAGGCGATGGCGGCGGGATCGAGGGTGCGAAATCGGCAGAGATGCAGGGACGGCTCGTCGGGCTCGCGATCGCCGAAAAGGAGGGGCGCGGAACCGGCCCGCGCATCACGGAACTCCGTCTGGCGCTGAAGCGGGAGGCCCGCGTCAGGCCCTTTCTGGAAAAGCTGTATACCCCGTCGCGGCAAATCCTGCATCCGGACGACGCCACCGTCATCTGTCGTTGCGAGGAGGTCACCGCCGGTTCGGTCAGGGAGACCGTCGCGCAAGGCGCACCCGGACCGAACCAGGTCAAATCCTTTCTGCGAACAGGCATGGGACCTTGTCAGGGCCGTATCTGCGGACTCGTTGTCACCTCAGTCATCTCCGAAAGCAGCGGGAAATCACCGGATGATGTCGATTACTATCGAATCCGCCCTCCGCTGAAGCCACTGCCACTTGCCGAACTCGCCGATTACTCGGCCGATATGCCGGATTCGCGGGACCCGGCATGACCATCGTTCCGGCCCCGCACACGACACCTGACCTGCTCGTCATCGGCGGCGGCATCCACGGCTGCGCGGCTGCCCTTTTTGCGGCAAAGCGCGGCATGTCCGTCACCGTCATCGAAAAAGATTCCGTCGCGCGCCATGCTTCGGGCGTGAATGCAGGAGGGGTGCGCCGTCTCGGACGGGATTTCGCGGAAGTTCCGATCTCCGTGCGCTCCATGCAGATATGGCACGACATCCCGGATCTGCTGGGCGAGGATTGCGGCTTCCAGATCGCGCCGCAGATCAAGCTTGCCGAGAACGAGGAAGAACTTGCCGGCCTGCGCAAGCGTGCGGAAGAACTGGCGATGCTGGGCTTCGAACACGAGGTCGTGCTGGACCGACATCGCGTGCGCGAGCTGTTGCCGGCGGTCGCCGATCATGTTGTGGGCGGGCTGGCCTGCCTGGACGATGGTTTCGCACAACCCTTCTGGACCACGACCGCTTTTCGGCGAAAGGCAGAGCAGCTGGGTGCGGTCTTTGTCGAGGGGACCCGGGCCGAACGCCTGCTGCGCGAGGCAGGCAACTGGGTGGTAACGACCTTGACTGACAGCTATCGGGCCCCGAAGGTGCTGATCTCCTGCGGCGCCTGGTCGGGAATTCTGGCCGCACAACTGGACGAGCCGGTGCCGGTCCAAGCCATTGCGCCGCTGATGCTGGTCACGTCGCGGCTCCCGGCCTTCTGCAACGCGGTAGTGGGCGCGACGGGGCGCCCGCTCTCCTTCAAGCAGATGCCCAATGGCACGGTGGTCATCGGCGGTGGCCGGCGCGGCATCGCCGAACCGGCCAGCAACCGTTCCGAGATCCTGTTCTCGCAACTTCGATTGACCGCCGACACCGCGATCAGCCTGTTTCCGATCATGGCCGGCGCCACGATCATCCGGGCATGGTCCGGCATCGAGGGTTGCATGCCCGACGAGATACCGGTGATCGGCGCATCGAGGAAGCACGAGGGGATCTTCTATTCCTTCGGCTATTCCGCCCACGGTTTTCAACTGGGTCCGGCTGTCGGCGAGTTGATGGCCGAGCTTGCAGCCACCGGTTCTACCCAGACCGATCTCTCGAAATTCTCGATAGACCGTTTCCACTCCAACCAATGCCAATAAGGAGACAGGCATGATCAAGCGCTACATACAGACCAAAATCAATCATCGCGTCGTTGAAGCCGCAGGTATCCTGCATTTCGGCGGACTGATCGCCGATGACCTGTCTCTGGGTATGAAAGGCCAGACAGCGCAGATCTGCCAGAAGATCGACAAGCTTCTGGAAGAGGTCGGCTCCTCGAAGGAGCAATTGATCACGGCGATGATCTACATCACGGATTTCTCGCAAAAAGACGGCATGAACGAAGCCTGGCTGGAATGGCTTCCGGCCGAGCATCTGCCGACCCGCGCCACGATCGGCGTCGCGGAGCTGGGCAAGGATGTGCTGATCGAAGTGGTAGTCAGCGCCGCCCGCTGAGCATTCCCGGAATGAAGGCGTCACCCGATTTTTCGGGATTTCGGCAGGGCCGGTCATATGGCTGTTCCTCCGACGTCGCACGGCTGGCCAGTCGGTTTCAACGGCGCTGCATGATGATATCCTGCCCGGTTCCGGAAAACCGCTTGGCAATCCCGGCCGGAAGCTTGAAGATCGCATCCTGAGGCCCGGCAGCCCCTGTGCGGCCCGCGCACGGATTTCAACATCTCTGTTCCGCGCCGTCTCCGATGATGGCCCGTCCAGGAGAGAACAAGACATGATCGAAGCAAGACCCGCCCTCCCCTTTCTCTGCCGAAAAGCCCCCGCGCGGGGGGCCGGGGGCGTGGTGGTGACCAACCATCCGCTCGGTTCTTCTGCAGGGCACGAGATGCTGGCGGCCGGGGGAAATGCGGTCGATGCCGCGGTCGCCTCGTTGCTGGCCCTGACAGTTGTCGAGCCGATGATGGTTGGCATCGCCGGCGGAGGTGTGGCGCATTTGCGTCTGCGGAACGGGTCACATGTGGTATTCGACTGCCTGTCACAGGCCGCGGCCTCGGCACGCCCCGACATGTTTCGGCCAGTCGCGGACGAGTTGCCCGACTACATGGAAACCGAGGGCCGACGCAATCTGCTCGGCCCCGGATCGGTTGCTGTACCCGGCAACCTGGCCGGCTGGTGCGCCATGCAGGCGCAGTACGGCAAACTGCCATTTTCCGACGTCATCTCTCCGGCAATCCGGCTTGCGGCGGGGGGATTCCGGGTGACGCAATACCTGACCGGAACCATTCAACGCCACGCCGAGGACATGGCATCGGATCCGGAGATATCGCGTATCTTCCTCCCCGATGGAGCGCCCGCGCAGCCGGGGCATCACCTCGTGCAGGCCGATTACGCGGAAAGCTTGGCGCTCATCGCCGATCAGGCCGCCGCCGCGTTACATGGCGGCGCACTTGGACAGGCATTGGCCGAGCGGCTGGCGACAGGTGATGAGGATGCCGGTTCGGTCACGCTTGCCGATCTGGAAAACTATCGTCCGCGCGAACGAGAAGCGATCATTGGCCGGTATCGTGGGCACGAGATTGCAGGACCGCCGCCACCGGCATCTTCGGGAGTGCATGTCACGCAGATGCTCAACATCCTCGAAGGCTACGATCTGGCCGGGATGGGGTTCGACAGTGCCGAAAGGCTGCATCTGCTGGCCGAAGTGATCCGCATCGGTTTCGAGGATCGCCGCGCGGCCTCGGGAGATCCGGATTTTGTCGATATTCCGGTGGAGAAGTTCATATCGAAGGATTATGCCACAGACTGCCGTATGCGGATTCGCGAAACCGGCACTGCGCATCAACTTGCCCCCAACCGTGAAAGCCAGAACACCACGCATGTCACCGTGGCCGACCGCGACGGCCTGATTGTCTCGGCCACGCATACGATCAACGGGTTGTTCGGCGCGCGATTCATGGTTCCCGGCACCGGGATCATCCCCAACAACTACATGTATAATTTCGACCCGCATCCGGGCAAAGCGCTTTCCATCGCGCCCGGCAAGCGTGTTCCGACCTCGATGGCACCGATGATCGTGCTAAAAGGCGGCAGGCCGTGCTTTGCACTCGGCCTGCCAGGTGCATTGCGTATCTTTCCCTCGGCGATGCAGGCCATCGTCAACCTGATCGATCACGGAATGACGCTCCAGCAAGCCGTGGAAGCCCCGAGGATCTGGACCGAGGGCGCGCATGTCGAACTCGAACCCGATTACGCGCATCATGCGGCAGCACTCGAAAAGATGGGCCATGACATCCGCGTTGTCCCGCATATCGGGGGCGGCATGAACGCCATCGCCTTTGCCCCCGATGGAGAGATGACCGGCGCGGCATGCTGGCGTGCGGACGGAACGGTTTCCGCACTCGGCGGGGGGCTGGCCGAAGAGGGGGTTTCTTTCCATATCTGACGCGGCGGACGGGGTGGGTTGGGACAATATCGGAAATGATGCCCGAAGAAAGCAGGATGACGCGACCATGCCGCGCTGTTTCATCAGGACACCGCCGCACTGCAAGCCCTTGTTCCTGCGCGTTTCCGAGTGGGACCCCGGTATCCTGCCCCGATGAGAATGCCTTAATACCCGCGTGTCACGTCCGCGAGATCGGCGCAGGTTCCGGTTTCATCGAAGGTTTTCAGATTGGCCGCGATCAGCCGCCCGCCGGTGACCGCATCGATCTGCGACGCCACATGCGGAGTTACCGTAACCGCCGGGTGGTCCCAGAAAGGGTGATCCGGAGGCAGCGGCTCCTGATGAAAGACATCCAGCGTCGCCTGCTTGATCCTGCCGCCGTCAAGCGCTGCCAGCAGATCCTCCTCGACCAGATGCGGTCCCCGCGCGCAGTTGATCACGCAGGCCCCCTTGGCCAGTTTCGAGAACAGCCCGGCATCCAGTATCCCCCGTGTCCGGTCCGTCAGCGGCAACAGGTTCACGAGGATCTCGCAGCCCGAGAGAAAGCTGTCGAACTGATCGTTGCCGGCGAAGGTCTCGACGCCGTCGATGGACTTGGGGGATGCGGACCAGCCCCTTGTCGCGAATCCCAGCCCCGCAAGCGTCCGCGCCGCCGCCGCACCCAGGTTGCCAAGCCCCATCACCCCGACGATCCGCCGGGGCGCGACAGGCACCACGATGGCGTGCCAGTCATGTTCGGCCTGCGCCTGCAACTGGCGCGGCATGTCGCGGTGATGACGCAGCACATGCAGTGCAACATATTCGCGCATCCGTTGCGTCAGGTCATCGCCCACGGTGCGGATGATCGGTACTCCCTGCGGCAGGGCTGTGTCTGCCAGCACATGATCGATCCCGGCCCCGATGGACAGGATCGCCCGGAGGTTCGGGAAACGCGCCAGATCACCCGGACGCGGGCGCCAGACGACGGCATAGCGCACCGAGGCCGGATCCCGGATCGCGTCCAGGGCAGCCACGTCCCAACCGGGAAGCAGGTCCTGCAGCATCTCGACCCACCAGGCGGTCTTGTCCTCGTGGGGAAGGTAAACGGCAACGGTCATGTGATCTCCTTCCTGTCATCCGGTCTATCGGAGAAACGATGAATTTCAAGCAACTCGAAGCGTTCTACTGGCTCAGCCAGATCCAGAACTACCGGCTGACGGCGGAACGGCTCGGCCTGACCCAGCCTGCGGTTTCGGCGCGAATCCATTCGCTCGAAAACGATCTCGGCAAGCTTTTGATCGACCGGGACGCACCGGGCTTCAGGCTGACCGACCAGGGTATCGAGGTTGCCGAATTCGCGCTGCAATTCCTCAATCTGCGCGAAACCATGAACGCGCGGCTTCTGGACAGGCAGAAGCAGCGCCTGTCCCTGGGCCTTGCGGGAATGGTGACGATCACCTGGGGGCCGCTGCTGCGCGACATGCTGCGGGACCGGCATCCCGAACTGATGGTCGATTTCTATTCCGGCGCGGATGCGCAGCTGCAAGGATTCGTCGCATCCAGAACGCTCGACATGGCGTTTACCGCCAGCGGCGATCCCGCGCCGGAAGCGGATTTCGTGACACGATACGAGGTGGGCTGGGTCGCAAGACCCGATATCGTCGGGGATCACGCGCTGCCAATGACGCCCGACGCGCTGAGGAACCTGCCGCTGGTGCTTTATCCCAAGACCTCGCCGCTGTTCAATCCGGTGGCCGAGTATATCGACGAGATGCTTTCGCAGCCCGCGCCACGGCATTACGGCAACTCGCTGGCCACGATCTGCGAGATGGTCCGGCGGGGATATGGCGCCTCTGCCCTCGCACTGATTCCGCTGGAAGAGGATATTTCCGCCGGGCGGCTGATCCGGATTCCCGTCACCGAAGACATCGCGCCGCTGGAGGTGATCTGCACCTACAGCAACCGCGCCCGCCGCCAGCAGGCAAGGCTCGTGCTCGGGCTTGCACGGGAGGCCGCCCGGGCGTGGTGTGCAGAACATCCGGCCTATGCGTCCTTTCACGATTATCCCTGATCCTCCGGTCACTGGTCAGTCATGCAATCCGCGGGCGACGTGATCGCGCACCAGCCCCGCGCCGATGCTGGCCAGCCGAGCGACCAGGGCCGCGCCGGTTTCGGCCGAACACAGGCTCGGGTCGCAGCCGTAAGCACCGGTTTCCGTCGCCTCCAGCGCCTCGATGGGCACCTGGATATTCGCGCCGTCATAGGAAATGCTGGAAAAACCCGAGATTTTCATTCCCTTGATCTCGCTGCCGGCGGGTGCCGGGCGGCGCAGGTCGGGGCGCAGGAGATCGGGGTAGAAATGCAACCCGACCGAGGTCAGCGGATCGCCGCCATGGCCCGAGGTCTTTTGCGCCGTCTCGGCCCCGATCAGCGCCGGAAGCTGGCCATAGGCCACCTGCCACAGATACATCGAAGGCACGAACAGGCCGGCCTTCTGCCGCCAGCGCAACGCCACCTCGGTAATCGCGGGCACATTGCCGCCATGGCCGTTGATGATCATCAGCTTGCGGATGCCATGCCGGTTCAGGCAGCCGAACATGTCGTCAAGCAGCGCCGCAAGCGTTGTATGACTGATCGAGATACCGCCATGGCTGGATTCGAAATAATCCTTGCCGCCGAAGGGAATGACCGGCGCGACAAAGCAGGCCACGCCATCCGCCCGCGCCATCCTGGCGATTTCCACCGCCATAAGGTCGGCCGCCATGTAATCCCCCATCGGCGCATGGATCCCCTGATCCTCGAGCGAGCCCATCGGCAGCAGCACGACCGCATCCCCGGTCAGTTCCTGCCGCGCCTCCTCCGAGGTCAGTTCGGCCATGCGGATTTTCTCGATCATGTGTGCACTCCGGCTGTCTTGTCGTTTCACTCGGGGAGAGTGAAACGATTGCGGCCGGTGGAAGTCCAATTGAAACGGATTGTCAGGCGATAGAGAAAATTTTCGGGCTTCATGAGCGCGGATGGGCGGGCATGCCGTCCGGCACGACGCCGTTCCTCAGACTGTTGCCGAAGCGGTATCGGAGCCGGACTGCGGCACGCCTGCGGGGAAACGCGACAGCCGGAACGGGGCGGGATCGACCAGCGGCGGCGCTCCGGTCGCAAGCTCGGCCGCCAGTTGTCCCGCGGCGGGGCCGATCCCGAAACCATGGCCCGAAAAGCCGGTTGCAACAACCAGTCCGGGCCAGTCCCTCACCCTGTCGATGATCGGCACCGCATCGGGGGTGACATCGATGATCCCACCCCAGCTTTCGGCGATCCGGGCATTGTCGAATACCGGGAATGCCCGGCGCACCGACTGCATCGCCTTGCGCATTTGCCGGTGCTGCGGTTCGGGGTCCAGCACGCGGCAACGCTCGAACGGAGTGATCGCATCGGCGTTCCAGCGGCGCGGTATGAAAAAGCCATTCCAGGCCGATCGATCGAGGGTCAGGGTGATTTCAGAGGAGTTGCGCCGCAATCCCGGCAGGAAAAGCCGCAATAACCGGAAGGCGTCAGGCGTCACCTGCACGGCGGCGCGGCCACGGCGTGCAATGGTATAGCCGCCATCGAGCCTGGGACGCAGGCCGAATTCCCCGTTGCCGATGGCGAAACGCGGTCCATTGGCGACCGGGCCGGTCCGCAGCACTGAACTGCGGATCCGCAATTGCGGCAGGTCGAGGCCGAAATTTCCGGCAAACAGCCGGGACCACGCGCCGCCCGCAAGGATCACAGCTGCACAGCCGATGCGGCCACGCTCGGTCACCACGCCGGAGATCCGACCGGCATGCGTTTCAAGACTTCGCGCCGCGCAGCCGGTTAGGATCGCGGCCCCGGCCTCCCGCGCCGCAAGTGCGAGCGCCGCCGTCGCATGGGCGGGCTCTGCCCGGCCGTCATCCTCGGTCAGAAGCGCGCCGGCCGCAGTCAGGGCCGCTTCCGGGAAATGCGCGGCAACCTGCGCCCCTGTGAGCCTTCGCACCGCCAGCCCGAAGCCTTCGGCATCGCGCTCCACGGCGTCGAGCCACGCCATCTCCCTGTCCGTGGCGGCGGTATAGATGATCCCGGTCCGACGAAACCCGGTGTCGCGCCGCACCCGCGCGCTGAGCCCTTCCCAGATGCGCAGGCTCTCGATTCCCAGTGGGTATTCCGCGCGGGCACGGCCCATGCGCCGGACCCAGCCCCAGTTGCGGCTGGACTGTTCGCCCGCGATCCTCCCTTTCTCCAGCAGCGCCACCCGGTGCCCCTGCTCGGCCGCCCAAAGCGCCGCCGAGCATCCGACGATGCCGCCGCCGATCACCACGAGATCCACCTCCTGCGGAAGCGTGGCACCGCCTTCGACGCTATCCGCCGCGGGCCGCATCACAAGCCCGGCTCATAGCGCCAGTTCACCGCCAGTTCCGACACGCTCGCCGTGTTCGGCAGCATCACGATATCTGCCACCAGCCGGGCGAGATCCTCGGGGCGGGTGATCTCGTGCCGGGGCAGGTCATGGCGCAGGGTCATATCGGTGGCGACGAAACCCGGGCAAATGGCGCAGGCGCGAACGCCCGAATCCCAACCCGCGCGGCGGGCGGCATGCGACAGCGCCACCGCGGCATGCTTGGTCATCTGATAGCCCGCATTCAGCCCCAGCACCCGCTTGCCCGACAGCGAGGCGAGCACGATCACCCGCCCCCGCCCGCTGCGGCAAAGTGCCGGCAATGCCGCGCGCGTCAGGCGAAAGGGCGCCTTCACATTGATCGCCAGCAGACGCTCCAGCATTTCCTCCATCTCACCGTCGGGCTGCGGCGGATCGGGCATAAGCTCCAGCGGGCCGCCCGTCCCGGCATTGTTCACCAGGGCATCGATCCGGCCGAAATGCTTTTCGGTCGCCTCGGTGAACGCCCGCGCGGCATCGGCACGCTCGGCGTCATACGCGGTGACAAGCGGATCGCAGGCCGCCAGATCGGCGGGGAGAGAGCCGGGATCGCGCAGCCCAAGCGACAGGCGATAACCCTGCCCCGCAAGAGCCCGCGCGATCGCCGCCCCGATCCCGCGATTCGCGCCGGTGATCATCGCGACGGGAGCATCTTCGGTCATGCCATGTCCCTCCTCTCGGTATTACCGGTTCCGGCCTTGATACAGGCCGCGCGCCAGCCTGTCCCCATCTGGCGATATTCGGGCATCGCGGCGGCGCAGGCTTTCTCCGCGACCGGGCAACGGGTGCGGAACGGACAGCCGGAGGGCGGGTTGGCCGGGCTTGGCAATTCGCCCGGAAGCACGCCTCCGCCCACCTCGGTTTTGCGGGGATGCAGTGAGGGCGTGGCAGCAAGCAGCGCCCGCGTATAGGGGTGCGCGGGGCTGTCGAAAACCTGCGCGGCCGATCCCTCCTCGACGATACGGCCCAGATACATGACCACGATCCGGGTGCAGAGATGATGCACCACATGCAGGTCATGGCTGATGAACAGCATGGCGAGATCAAGCTCGCTGCGCAGATCGATCAGCAGGTTCACCACCTGCGCCTGAATCGAGACATCGAGCGCCGAGACCGGCTCGTCCGCGACGATGAAATCGGGCCGGGTCGAAATCGCGCGGGCAACGGCAATCCTCTGCCTCTGGCCACCGGAGAACTCGTGCGGGCGGCGGCTCGCGACCGTCGCGGGCAGGCCGACCTGATCGAGCAGGCGGGCGATCTCGGATCTGACCTTCCCCGCCGGCACGATGCCATGAATGCGCAGCCCGTCGGCGATCTGCGCCCCGACCGAACGGCGCGGATCCAGTGAACCGAACGGATCCTGGAACACCATCTGCATCCGCCGCGCGAGCCTGCGGCGTTCGCCCCCGGCAAGATCGGCCAGATCGCGCCCGTCGAACACCACATGGCCGGTGGTGGGCTGGTCCAGCCCCAGCATCATCCGGCCAAGGGTCGATTTGCCGCAGCCGGATTCGCCCACCACCCCGACGGTTTCCCCCCGCGCAAGAGCAAGCGACACATCACGCACCGCCCAGACATCGCGGCGGCGGCCAAGCAGCCCTTGCCTCGCCGGGAAATTCCGGCCAAGGCTCCGCGCCTCGACCAGCGGCGGCGCTTCCTGCGGCATGTCGAACATCAAGTGACCTCCTTCCAGCGGATGCAGCGGGTCATCCGGCCCCCGGCGGGGATGCTGACCTCGGGCGCGCGGGCAGAGCATGCCGGGCGGGTCTGGGTGCAGCGGGGAGCGAAACGGCAGCCCGGTGGCATGGCATGCGGCTGCGGCACCGTGCCCGGGATCGCGGTGAGCCGTTCCGCCCTGCCTTCGGGCACCGATGCAATAAGCGCCGCCGTATAGGGATGGCGCGGGCGGGCGAATACCTCGGCCACCGGTCCCTGCTCCACCACCTCGCCGGCATACATGACCGCCACCCGGTCGGCGATCTCGGCCACCACGGCAAGATCATGGGTCACAAAGATCAGCCCCATCTCGGGCGTGTCGCGCTTGAGTTGCTGGAAAAGGCGCAGGATCTGCGCCTGAATAGTCGGGTCGAGCGCGGTGGTCGGCTCGTCGGCGATCAGCAGGCGCGGGTTGTTGGCTATGGCCACCGCGATCATCGCACGCTGACGCTGGCCTCCGGACAGCTCGTGCGGATAGGCGGCCAGCCGGCGTTCGGGATCGGGAATGCCCACCTGACGCAGCAATTCCACCATCCGCGAATGAAGCGCGGGCCCCCGCAGGTCGCTGCGGGCGCGGATCGCCTCGGCCAGTTGCTCGGCAATGCGCAGCACCGGGTTGAGCGCGGCGGCGGCGTCCTGAAAGACCATCGAGATCTCGCCACCGCGCAGCCCGCGGAACCCGTCCTCGTCAAGCTGCGCGAGATCGATTCTCCCGCCCTGCCGCGGCGCGCAGATCATCCGGCCGCCCGAAACGCCCAGCATATCGGGCAGGAGCCCCATCAGCGCGAGGCTGGTCAATGTCTTGCCCGAGCCGGATTCTCCGACCAGGGCCAGCGTCTCTCCGGGGTTCAGCGTGATCGAGACGTCATGCACCAGTTCCAGCGGTTGCCGCCCCGCCTCGACCGAGATCGAAAGATCGCGGATCTCCAGCAGCGGCGGGTTGGCGGCCCGGTGGTTGCCCGTGACGCCGGCGGCACCGGACCGGCGCGGCGACCGGCGCAGCCACAGCGCGCCCCCGGCGGTCACATGACGCGGATCGAGCGCCGATTGCAGCCGGTCGCAGAGCAGGTTGAAGGTCAGGATCGTGCCGGCCAGCGCCAGTGACGGCCAGACCAGCAAGAGCGGCGCAACCTCCATCGCCCCGCGCGCCGCGCGGATCATCAGCCCCCATGACGGAGTCGGCGGCACGACGCCGAGGCCCAGAAAACTCAGCCCGCTTTCGATCACCATGGCCGAAGCCACGACGAGCGACATCTGCACCAGCAGCGGAGGCGTGACATTGGGCAGGATCGTCCGCCACAGGATGGTCAGCGGATGCGTGCCCATGGCCCTTTGCGCGGTGACGAAATCGAGCGCCCGGATCTGCAGCGTCGCGGCATAGACCACCCGCGCGTAATTGGGTGTATAGAGGATGGTCAGCGCAAGGATCAGCGGCCATGTTCCCGCGCCGAGGATCGTCACCACCAGCAGCGCGAGCAGCAGGGGCGGCAGGCACAGGACGACCTCGGAGGCGCGCACCGTCAGGAACTCGACCGCGCCGCGGAAATAGCCGCCCAGCAGGCCCAGCACGGTCCCGATGAAGGCGGCGGCCAGCGCTGATCCGACCGCGATGAACAGCGAGGCCCGCCCGCCCCAGATCAGCCGCGCCAGCACATCGCGGCCGAATTCGTCCTGCCCCAGCCAGTGCCCGGCGGAGGGGCCCGCAAAGCGATTGGTCACGTCCATCCCCCGGACATCGGGCAATGGCAGGATCGGCGCCGCCAGCACCAGCGCCACGATGACCGAGATGATCGCGCCGGGCAGCAGCAGCTTGCGGGTCGCGCGGCTCATGACTTCACCAGCGAGATGCGTGGGTCGAGCAGCGCGTTCACCACATCGACCACGAGATTGAGAAAGACGAAAAGCACCGAGATCGTCATGACGATCCCGACGACCTCGGGATAGTCGCGCGCATCCACCGCCGCGACGAGATAGCCGGACAGGCCGGGCCAGTTGAAGACGAACTCGACCAGCACCGTGCCGCCGATCAGCGTGCCCATTTCAAGTCCCAGAACGGTCAGCACCGGGATCAGCGCATTGCGCACAACGTGGCGGCGCAGAATGCGGCTACGCCCCAGCCCCTTGGCCCGGGCAGTGCGGACGTAATCGCGCTGCAGCACCTCGAGCACCGAGGCGCGGCTCATCCGGGTGATCACCGCCCAAAGGGCGATCGCCACGGTTCCCGCCGGCAAAAGCAGCAGCTTCAGATGCTCCAGAGGATTCTGCGAGAACGGCACAAAACCGCCCGCGGGCAGGATTTTGAGCTCTTGCGCGAAGATCAGGATGACCACCGAGCCGACCACGAAAACCGGCGTCGACAGCGCCACCGAAGACAGCAGCGAGATCAGCGCATCCGCCTTGCCATCCGCCCTGATGGCGGCATAGGTTCCCAGTGGAACCCCGAAGATCGTGGCCAGCAGCGCCGCCCCGGCGATCACTTCGAGCGTGCGCGGCAGCCGGAGCGCGATCTGCCCGATCACCGGCGTGCCATCCCGGAACGACTCTCCGAAATCGCCGGAAAGGAACCCGCCCATATGCGCGATATATTGCTGCCATAACGGGGCGTTGAGCCCCATCTTCTCGCGCAGTGCCGCGACCGCTTCGGGATCTGCAGCGATGCCCCCCTGGCTCAGCAGTAGTTCTGCCGGATCGCCCGGGATGAGATGTAGCAGCAGGAACACCGCAGTGACGACGATCCAGACGAGGAACAAGGCGACGAGGGTTCTGTAGGCGATATATCTGAGCATGAGGCCGGTCAGCCAAGCAGGGTTTCTTCCAGCGTGATGCCGGAATAGAAGGTGAGTTGCCCCGGCATGTTGCTAAAGCCGCTGACGGACGCCTTCATGCCATAGCCCTGCGACCGCCATGCCAGACCGGCGATCGGCGTGGTTTCGATGGCCACCTCTTCCAGTTGCTTGTAGATTGCCTTGCGCTCCGCATTGTCGAATGTTGCCCGGCCTTTAGCGAAAAGTTCGGATATCTCAGGCGTTTCCAATCCATAGCTGCGCGAGAAATTCGCCGGCAGAGAGCCATCCAGAACATTGCCCAACCCGTCGGGATCGTTATTGTCCGCCGTGGTTCCCATGACCGCCAGATCGAACTGTCCCTCGTTGCCCTTTTTCACCCGTGTCGCCCATTCCGGCAGGTCAAGCGTGGCGTTGATGCCGACCATCGAAAGATAGGCCTGGCAGACCTCTGCGGTGGATTGATGCATACCGTATTGCGCGGTGGCCAGCATCACGCAGTCGAAGCCATCGGGGTAGCCCGCCTCGGCCAGCAGCGCCATCGCCTTTTCAGGGTCGTAGTTCCAGCTATTGGCAAGATCGGGGTTGAAGAATTCCGATTGCTCCGCGATGGGCAGATGCTCCAGCGCGCCGCCGCGACCGAAAAAGGCCGCCTGCACGATGTCCTCGCGCTTGATCGCATGCGCCACGGCACGGCGCACCAGCGGATTGTCGAAGGGCGCGCGGCTACCGTTGAAAGTCAGATACATGAACGGGCCATCCACCGCGTCGAGCCTGAGATTCTCGTTCTCGTCGATCTGCGCCATCGCCTGCCACGGCACATATTCGACAAGATCCACATCCCCCGCCTCGAGCGCCGCCACGCGCAGGTTCTCATCCGCGTAGACGGTGGCCTCGATTCCGGCGAGCTTCGGCAATCCCTCCTTGTAATAGCCGTCATAGGCCTTGAGGCTGATCGACACGCCGCGATCGATCCTGTCCAGCATGAAGGGGCCGGAACCGATCTTCGTGTCGGGCGCCTCTCCCTTCTTGAGGATCGGCATATGGTAATGGGCGAACCAGCCGGGCAGCACGGCCAGAGGTTCGGCTGTGATCATGCGGACGGTCTTTTCGTCGGGTGTCTCGACGCTGGTGATGCGGGCAAGCTGGCCCTGCATATAGGCAGCGGAATCGGGCTTCTGCACCTCGGCGACGGTCCAGGCCACATCCTCGGCGGTGACAGGCGAGCCGTCATGCCAGGTCGCGTCACGCAGCCTGAATACCCATGCTCCCTCGTCATCGACCTCCCAGCTTTCGGCCAGTTCGCCGCGCAGCATCCCGTCGGGGCCATAGCTGACCAGCCCGCGATGGATCATCAGCTTGATCGTTCCTGCGGCGGTCCCGCCGGAAGTCCAGGCATCGAATGTCGGCGGGAAGGTCGACAGCGCAAAGCGCAGCGTACCGCCTTCTTGCGCCATCAGCCTGCGCGGGCCGAGAAAGGCGAGCCCGCCGGCAACGGCGCCGGTGGAGGCAAGAAATCTGCGGCGATTGAATCCTGTGGTCATGTTCCTGATCTCCTTGTCGGTATGGCTGCCGCTTTGCAGCCTTTGATTATATTTTTATTGCGTGTCAGTCGGTTATTCTGCCGCGACCTGATTTTCCGCACAGGAAGCGGCGCGTTCTTCGGGGCGGCCATAGCCGCCGCCGCCGGGGGTGACGACCTCCAGCCATTCTCCGGCGCGCAATTCACCCTGCCCGCGATCGAAAGCCGAGGTGTCGGGGCCGGTCGCGAAACTCCCGTGACCGCCCGGTCCTCCGCCCAGAAGGCCCCAGGACCGCGAGAGATTGCGTGAGATATCGACGCGAACCATGCAGTCCTCGGTCGCCCGGTAGACCCGTCGCAGCCCCATGCCACCGCGATGCTTTCCCGCTCCCGCCGAGCCATCGACCAGTTCATAGCGTTCGAGGATCAGGGGATACTCTACTTCCAGCGCCTCGACAGGCAGGTTCGAGGTGTTGGTCGCATGCACATGGATGCCATCCAACCCGTCGGCATCGGGGCGCGCGCCCCCGCCGCCGCCGATGGTCTCCAGATAGACCCAGTAGCTGCCCTTGCCGGGACCGGTCTGCCGCGTGCCCGAGAAAACCGCCACGGTGCAGGCCGAGTTGGTGCAGGCCGAAACCCGTTCCGGCGCCGCCTGCGCAAAGGCCCCGATAATGAGATCCGCGACCCGCTGGCAGGTCTGGACACGCCCGTTCACCGCGGCCGGATGGCTGCAATTGAGCAGCGAGCCCTGCGGTGCGGTGACGGTGATCGGACGGGCAAGCCCGGCATTGGGCAGGATGGTCGGATCGATCACGGATTTCACGATGTAATAGACCGTCGCCAGCAAAGCGGTGCGGGTCATGTTGATGCCCGAACGCATCTGCTGCGGCGCCTCGAACTCCAGCCCGATCTCGTCACCGGAAATGGTCACGGTCACGGCCAGCGGAATCGGATCGTCGAAATCGAGCGTGTCGAACACATCCTCGAAACGCCAGCTTCCGTCAGGCAGGGCCGCGATCCCCGCGCGCATCTTGCGTTCGGCGTAGTCCAGCAGCGCCTCTCCCGCGGCGAGCACGGTGTTTACACCATGCCGGGCGCAAAGCTCCTGGAAGCGATGCACCCCGACCCGGTTCGCCGCCATCTGCGCACGCAGATCCGACAGACGTTCGCGCGGGACCTGGCAATTGAGCAGGATCAGTTCCTGCACATCCTTTTGCAATTCCCCCGCACGATACAGCCTGATCGGCGGGATGCGCAGCCCCTCCTGGTAGATATGGGCATGGGCGCGGTCCACGAAATCCGAATGATGGGCAAGGTTCACGGTCCATGCAGCCAGTTCACCATCGATAAAGATGGGCTCGGCCAGCACGATATCGGGAAGATGGGTGCCGCCGCCGCGATAGGCGTCGTTGCCGACAAAGACATCGCCGGGACGCATCCCGGCCGGATCGTGCTCGGCCAATACCATCGGGATGAAATCGAGAAAGCTGCCGAGATGCACGGGAATATGCTCGGCCTGGCACAGGGTTCGCCCCTCGCGGTCGAACAGCGCCGTCGAACAATCGCGACGTTCCTTGATATTGGTCGAATAGGAGGCGCGGACCAGTGCTTCGCCCGTCTCTTCGACAATCGAGGACAGTGCCGCGCCGATCACCTCGACGGTGATCGGATCGAGCGTCAACGCGGTGGGCCGGGCGGTCATTGGGGCAACTCCAGTATGAGGTTGTCGATCTCATCCACCCGCGCGGTCACGCCAGGCGGCACAAGCGTGGTGGTATCCATCTGCTCGACGATGGCGGGGCCGGTGAAGCGCATCCCCGGCGCAAGACGGTCACGGGCATACAGCGTGGTTCCGGTGAATTCGCGCGTCTCGGGATACCAGACCTCGCGGCTGCCGGTGATCGCGCCGGCGGCATCCCCGGGACCCATCGGATGCCGGGGCAGTTCCGCCTTGCGCACCAGGCCAAGCGCTTCGGCGCGGAAGGTCACGCAGAGGATGCGTTCATCCTCGACGGCAAATCCATACATGCGTTCATGCGCCCGAGTGAAACCCGCCCGCAGCGCGTCAAGCACTGCCTCGGTGATCGGCCCGTCGGGGACGGGAACGGAAAGCTCGTAATTCTGGCCCTCGTAACGCATATCCACGCGGCGGGTGACGCGGCGGCGGTCCGGCGCGATATCCTCCTGCAGGAACCAATCTCCGGCCTCGGCCTCGACTCCGGCCGCCGCCGTGGCGATCCCGGCGAGATACGCTCGTTCGAGCGGGATCAGCCGGGTGATCGAAAAATCCGCGCGCAGATCGGTCAGCAGCAGGCCCATCGCGCAGAGAATGCCCGGATTGCGCGGCACGATCACGCGCGACATCCCCAACTCCTGCGCCAGCCGCACCGCATGCAGCGGCCCCGCCCCGCCAAAGGCCATCAGCGCGTAGGCGCGCGGATCATGCCCGCGCTGCACCGAGATCACCCGGATGGCCTTGGCCATGTTCGCGGTCACCACGGAGATGATCCCCTGCGCGGTGTCCATCCGGTCCATGCCCAAACGCCCGGCCAGCCTGCCGATCGCCTCGAGGGCAAGATCGCGGCGCACCGCCATCCGCCCATCCAGCAGATGAGTGGGGTTCAGCACCTGCAGCACGATATTGGCGTCGGTCACGGTGGGCTCGGTCGCGCCCCGCCCGTAGCAGACAGGCCCGGGATCGGCGCCCGCGCTTTCGGGACCAACCTTGAGCAGGCCGCCGGAATCGATCGATGCGATGGAACCGCCCCCTGCCCCGACCGTGTGGATGTCGAGCATCGGCGCCTTGATCGGATAGCCATGCACGACACTTTCATTGGTCTGCGTGGTCTGCCCCCGCGCCATCAGCGCCACATCCGACGAGGTGCCGCCCATGTCGAAGGTGATGATATCCTCGTAACCCGCGCTGCTGCCGATGGCCTGCGCGGCGACGACACCGGTCGACGGTCCCGAAAGCACCGCTCGCACCGGCGTCTGCGCCGCCACCCCGAAACGGACGACGCCACCATTGGACTGGGTCAGATGCGGCGGGACAGGCAGGCCCAGATCGGTCAGCCGCGGCGTCAGGCGGCTGATATAGCGATGCATGATCGGGCCGAGATAGGCATTGACGGTCGTCGTGGACAAACGCTCGAATTCGCGGAACTCCGGGGCGATTTCATGGCTGGCGCAGATGAAGGCATCGGGAAGCTCCTGCTCGACGATGCGCCGCGCCGCCTGTTCATGCGCCGGATTCACGAAGGCATAAAGGAAACAGATCGCCACCGCCTCGACCCCCGCCTCTTTCAAGGCACGGGCCGCCGCCCGGGTGGCATCCTCGTCCAGCGGGGTTGCGATCTCTCCGCTGTGCAGAACCCGTTCCGGCACCTCGAACCGCAGGGAGCGGGGCACGAGAACCGGCGGCTTGCCGGCGAAAAGGTCATAGAGATCGGGGCGCTTTTGCCGCCCGATCTCCAGCAGGTCGCGGAATCCCCCGGTCGTCAGCAGGCCGATCCTGGCCCCCCGATGGGTGATAAGCGCATTGGTCGCAACTGTCGTGCCATGCCCCAGATAGCCGATCGCCGCAGCCGGATCGTCCGCCGCGCCGGCACATTCGCACATCCCCTCCTCGACGCCCTGGGCGATGCCGCGCGAAGGATCGTCGGGCGTGGAGGATACTTTCCAGACCGCGACATCGCCCGTGACCTCGTTGAACAGGCAGACATCGGTGAAGGTTCCGCCGGAATCGACGCCCACGCGCCAGCTTCCTGCTTCGCCGGGGTTTCGCGAACCATCCATTATGTCACTGCTGTCCTTTTAGCGTGTACGTCATGTATACAATATGAGAGCGCGAACGCTGTCCAGTCCCGTAACGAAGCGAAGGCCGAGATCCGCCCGAAGCAAGGAGTAGACATATGACCCAACCGACCGGCAGCGGCCCCAAAAGCGCCGCGCGAAAGCGTCCCGCGAACAGGCCGGGCGAAGCGCCCGTCACCGCCCGGCAGCGCGCCTATGACGGGATTCGCGCCGGCATCCTGAAAGGAGCTTTTCCTCCCGGCAGCTTCATCGAGGAGGCAATGGCCTGCGAGGCGACCGGCGTTTCGCGCAGCCCGGTGCGCGAGGCGCTCAACCGGCTTGCGGCAGAGGGTTTTCTGGAGCTGCATCCGCGGCGCGGGGCGATGGTCAGGACGCTCTCTGCCGCTGAACTGCGCGATCTCCATGAGGTTCGCCAGATGATCGAGAGTCAGGCCATCCGCCTCATCTGCCGCAACCGCCGTCCGGTCCCGGCCCAGATGTCCGAACTCTGCGACACGCATGAGGCGACCTCGGCCGGGGATCTGCTGGCCTGTGTGGAGATCAACAGGCTGTTTCACCAGGCCCTGGTCGCGGCGGCCGGCAATACGGTTCTGACCCAGGTATTCGATAGTCTTCAGGCCAACCTGACCCGTGTCGCCATGCTGTCCCTGCAACTGGGCATCGGCAAGACCAGGCAGATCGAACAGGAGCATCGCGCCCTGATCGCCGCGCTGCAAGTTTTCGACGAAACCCGCGCGATGGAAATCCTGGCAGCCCACCTGAAGCCGATGCCGCGCCTCATGGGCTCTTTGTCGGGCTAGGCGCGAATGGAAGACGTGGGCATGACTCGCGTATCCGATGGACATTGCGCCGATCTTGCTCCTATGCTGAGGGCTTCTTCGGGCTTTCACTTGACCATATCCGACACGCTTGCCCCGGCCATTGTCCAATTTAAAAGATTTGTGGCAGGCAAGATTTTTCTTATCGCGCGGATATCCTCGGCCACGGGTCATGTCGGCCGGTTTTGTTGCAACAATGCCTCTCGACACATATCAATGAATTGCGCAACCGGAACCGGTCACGGAAACATGCGGCCGGGGTCTCGCCAAGCGGTATTCAGCCCAGGTAATCGGCGTCCGTGACCGGTTCCATCCAGGTAACAGGCGATCCGTCGATGGCCTCCTGTATTGCGATATGGCTCATGGCGGTGTCGGGGGCGGCTCCGTGCCAGTGTTTTTCCCCGGCGGGGAACCAGATTACGTCACCGGCACGGATTTCCTCGACCGCTCCACCCTCACGCTGAGCGCGGCCACAACCGAAGGTCACGATCAGGGTCTGGCCAGCCGGATGGGTGTGCCATGCGGTGCGTGCACCCGGCTCGAATGTCACATGGGCACCGCTGGTACGGCCCGGCGCTTCTGCCGGAAATAACGGGTCGATGCGGACAGAGCCGGTAAACCAGTCAGCCGGGCCAATGCTGGAGGGCGTTTGCCCCGGGCGGATGATTTTCATTTGCCGATCCTTTCGTTTGCCTGTGATCTAAGCATGATCTGCTGGGCAGCGTCGAGATGCCCTTTTCCCCCGGGGCCGGCGCCGGCCTGAACGGCAACCAGAAAGAAGACAGGGTAATTCATATGAAAACAGTGAACCTTTTCGATAAGCTGGGCCAATTCTCAAGCCATTGGGACCCTCATGTAATCGCGGATTACAACGAAAACGACGTGATGGTCGTGAAGTTCATCGGCGAGTATCCGTTCCACAAGCATGATTCGACGGATGACTTCTTCCTTGTAATTGAAGGTGAGATGGAGATGGACATCGAGGGAGAGCCCTCTCGAACGGTCAAGGCTGGCGAATTGTTCATCGTTCCCAGGGGCGTCGTCCATCGGCCGCGTGCGGAAAAAGAGGTCAAGGTGCTCTTGATCGAACCAAAGGGAGAGCCGAACTCCGGCGATTCCGACCGGGAGCCCGCTCCGAAGCCGCGCATCTGATATGGGATTGCGGCAAGGGACCACCGGTGATCAGGGCGGTTGTAGCAATGATCCGGTTTCCCGCATCTGAGGCCAGGTATTCGTCACAACAACCCAGGAACGCGACAGGGGCTTGATCAGAGCTTGCCCCTTCGTCCGGGCAACGTGCAACCGGACGAAGGGAGAATGAGGCAGAAGCAAGATGTTCATGCCCTTCAAGGCTTGCGAGCCAAAGTAACAGCCCTGACCGCGAAACCGTCGGTCATGACTGGCGGCGGAGCATTTCATTCTTACCGCCTGGATAATAGCTCAGCGCGATAACCGCCCTGTAAAGGGCCTGGCCGCTTGCTCGAAACCAGTCATCGTCATCGAGGTTGTGCCGGTCACGGAATTCCGGGCAGGCCGCAGGATCAACCCGCGGCCATGTGACAGCGAAGTTTGCCTTTTTGCGGCCACTCCTGCAGCGCATGGCACGATCAACTCCGCGGAAAGCGGCATCCTCATTGTCAGAGAGGTAAGCTGCAGCTAGATTTATCCACATGCGTTCCCCCTGCGAGGCCAGCCCGGACACGATATCCCTTTCCCCTGCTCCCGGAGGGGAGGGCTCGTTTTGTCCTCGGTCGCGGCGGCGTCTTGTCCTGATCGCGGCCATACTCGCCTCGGCGCTCGGATTCATCGATGGGTCGGTGGTTTCGATCGCGATCCCGGCAATTCGCAGCGATATCGGCGCGTCTCTCGCCGATGCGCAGTGGATATCCAACGCCTATGCCCTGACGTTATCGGCTTTGATTCTCGTTGGAGGAAGCGCGGGTGACAGGTTCGGCCTGCGGCGCATCTTCATCGCCGGGATCGCCCTGTTCATCCTGGCGTCCCTTGTCTGCGCGGCCGCGCCCGATGCGCGCTTCCTGATCCTGGCCCGTGCCGTGCAAGGTGCAGGCGCGGCCTTCATGGTTCCCGCAAGCCTTGCAATCATCGCCAAGGCCTATCCGAAAGATGAGCGGGGCCGGGCGATCGGGATCTGGGCTGCGTCGTCGGCCCTGACCACGGCACTTGGGCCGGTGCTGGGTGGTCTTCTGTTATCCGCCTTCGATGACAGTATCTGGCGCGCGATCTTCGCGATCAACCTGCCGCTTGGCGGCGTCGCCATCCTGCTCTTGCTGAAGGTTCCGCCGGACGAGGCGACGGGGCAGCGCAATCTCGACCTGATCGGGGCCATACTCGCGATCGTGGCATTCGGTTCGCTGGCCTATGGCCTCACCGCGCCAACTGCCGAGGCTCATCAGACATCCGGCTCGACGACCATCTTCATGGCTGGCGGACTGGCCGCACTGGTCGGGTTCATTATCTGGGAGGCTTTCCAGAAAACCCCCATGATCGACCTGTCATTGTTCAGGATCGGGGCTTTTTCCGGCGCCAACGCGGCGACCTTCTTTCTCTATTTCGCCTTGTCGGGAATCCTCTTTTATCTGCCCATGCTGCTTATCGCCGGTTGGGGCGTGGCCGAGGCGACGGTCGGTGTCCTGTTCCTGCCCCTGTCGCTGGCCATCGCGGCCCTGTCCGGTCCGGTCGGCCATTTATCGGACCGCCTTGGACCACGCCTGCCCATGACTGTGGGCAGCATGATCGTGGCCGTGGCCTTTGCGGGCCTGGCTGTTGCGGTCGGTTCCGGCATGCACAGTTTCTGGTTCGCGGTGTTCCCGTCGATGGTCGTAATGGGGCTGGGCATGGCCCTGGTGGTGTCACCGCTCTCGACAGCGGTGATGACCTCGGTCGAAGATGCAGATACAGGGGCTGCGTCGGGCATCAACAATGCGATTTCCCGCGTGGCCGGCCTGATCGCGGTCGCGGCCATGGGGAGTCTCGCGGCATATCGCTATGCCTCCGTGCTTGGCGACAAGGCCGCCGCCGTTCCCGGCTTTGGCGAATCTGTGGGCGGGCTTTCCCCAGTGCTGGAAGCCGCGCGCCTTGCCGCAAGCGACGCCGCATTCTCGGCGATTGCCTGGGCCATGGCGGGTTTATGTGTGCTTTCAGCCGCTCTTTCCTGGATCACGCAGCGGGCATCAGGCAGGGATGCGGCGGCAAGGACGATGGCGGCACGGAAGTGAATTCGTTCCCTATGCCTGATCGGCATTTCTGAAATGATCGGTCCGGAACAGGCTTCCAGCGCTCCTTTGAAATGCTGCGATGCGGCCCGTCACGGCTGACTTTCGCCGCGATATCGCCTTCGCCGCCGATATCCTTTTGACCTGTTCATGGCCGTCGAGGCCAGGCTGGGCCTATCGCTTCTGCCTGTCAGCGCGGCAAAGGGCCATCGCATGGGACCTTATGCGCCTTTCGGCGTGAAACAGCCATGGTTGTTTCCCTTTATTCATGGAAATGCACCGGGGATCGCCCCGAGCCGGTCGCATCAATACTGAAGGCACTTGCCGCCAGAACTTCACGGCCTGGCGCAAAACCGGGTAGGATATGGCAGCGTCGTCGTCGGGTACTATCCCGATCACGCGCATAAACTGCAGGAATGCGCCCATGACACGCAGCAACCGTTCCGTTCTTGAAAGCCCGCACAAGCTGATTGCCATCGGCTTGTTCCTGTTGCTTGCCACAGCCATGATTCTCGCGGTCGTCGAACGCTATGCGCTGATTGCCGAGCTGGAGCAGGAAAGCACGGTTCTGCATCGTCTTGCCTCGCAGCGGGTGGATCAGCATGACGCCCATTTGACGGCGCTCTCGGCACTCGCCACGGCGGCGGAAGGCGAACGGCAGGATTTGTTCCTGGATGTTGCGGCAACCATTTCGCGCTTTTATCCCCGTATTGACGAGGTCCAGCTCGTTCCTCTTGACCCGCATGAAGGGATGACAGGCACGGAACCCATCGATCCGGCGTTTGCCGATACCATCCGCTCGGCCGCCAGGACCTCGGACGGCAGAATCGCCTTGCTGCCGCACCCGGGCAAGCCGCGCCATTACATCATGGTCAAGCGCAGCCCTAATTCGGATGCAGCGCGTTATGGCTTGATGCTTGGCATCGATAGCGGAAGGCTGCTGGATGAGGCCGAGCCGTTCTGGTCGCGATCAGGTGTCGCGCTTACCCTGTCCCTTCCGGATGGCCATCCGCTTTTCAGGCAGGGGGAAATCCCCGAGACCTTGCGGTTTTCCAAGCCGCTCAGCAGCCCATCCCAGCCCTTGCTGCTGGAAACGGGGATGAGGATCGGATTTGCCGACCTGTTTCCTCCTGCAAGGACAGGATTGACGTTTCTCGCTGTCGGTCTTGCCAGCCTCGCGGCGCTGTCGATCCTCCGTCAGCGGGCGCGCACGCGGATGGCCGTAGAACAGGCGCGGCTCAACGCACTGGAATCACGCCTTGCCCATGCATCGCGCGTCAACGCGTTGGGCGAGATGGCAAGCGGCCTTGCGCATGAAGTGACCCAACCTCTCACCGCAATTCTTGCGCAGGTCCAGGCCGGACGGAGAATGCTTGGCCGGGGCGATGCGAAGGCACTGGAGCCGGTGCTTGACGATACCGTAAAGCAGGCACGCCGGGCTTCGGCCATTCTGGAGCGTTTTCGCAACTGGTCGCGTCCACAACATGCGCCGACATCGGTTTTTGACCTGCGCAATGCGGTAAGAAACGTGGAAATCCTGCTCGCCCCGCAAGCCGCGTCGCATGATGTGCGGCTTGCATTCAGGCTGCCCGATCATCCCGCACCCGTCATCGCCGATCCGGTGGAAATGGAACAGGTGGTGTTCAACCTGCTGCGCAATGCGATCGACGCCACGGCCGATCAGGGCGGCGCGGCACAGGTGATCGTGGCCTTGCGGCTGCGGGAAAATGAAGTCGTTCTGGAGATTTCCGATAACGGCCCCGGCGTGCCGGCGGGGTTACGTCCACGCCTGTTCACACCATTCACCACGACGCGCGCCGACGGCACCGGCCTTGGTCTTGCGCTGAGCCAGCGTCTGGTGGAGCGTGCAGGCGGTGAAATTGCCCTGGTCGACGGCGGAACGGGCGCGACTTTCCGGGTCGTCCTGCCGCGTGCCGAGGGGATAACGGAGGCCGCGCAATGATACATCCCGTCTACCTCGTGGATGACGACGAGGCCGTGCGCCATGCGCTTGGCCTGCTCTTGTCCACGGTCGGTATCAAGGTCACGGGTTTCGCCGATCCCCAGGCATTTCTTGCCCGGGTGCCGAAACTCGCTCCCGGTTGCCTGGTCCTTGATATCCGTATGCCCGCGATCTCGGGCCTGAAACTGCAAGAGCGGCTGGCAGGTCAGAATATCGACTGGCCGACCATCGTCATTTCCGGTCATGGTGACATCGAAGCCTGCCGGCGCGCCTTTCGCAACGGTGCGGTCGATTTCCTGTCCAAGCCGATCGACGAGCAGGATCTGATAGATGCCATCCAGAGGGGGCAGGAAGCGTTGGAGCAAATGCTGAACCGCCGCGCCGAAAGGGCGGAAACGCTGGCGCTTTTGGCTGCGTTGACGCCGCGTGAACGCGAAGTGCTCGACCGTATCGCCCAAGGTTTTACCACCCGCCAGATAGCGGAGGGGTTAAGCCTGTCCCCGCGAACGGTGGAAAGCCACCGGGCCGCCATCGGCGCCAAGTTGGGCACGACCTCGCAGGCGGAAATGACGCGGTTGTGGCTGGACGGGCGTGAAACTCCGTAGAACTACGGAACCCGCCGCCAGATCTACGAATACAGGATGCCTCCCGGCTGGATTAGATTTCTCTCCATAAACTGGAAAGGAACCATCATGATCCGCAATTTCGTTTTCGCGACCGCAGTTCTGGCCCCTCTGGCCGCCACCGCGCAGGAACTGCCCACCGCACCTTATTTGCCGCTGGAACTGGCCACCAAGGCAGCGGACGCCGCGCTTAACGCCTGCATTGCCGAGGGCCATAATGTCAGCGTCGCCATCGTGGCGCGTGACGGTTCGACCAAGGTGCTGCTGAAAGCCGACAATTCCGGTCCCCACACCGCGTCGAGCGCAACCGGCAAGGCTTTCACTTCCGCCGCCATGGGGCGCGATACGGCTGGCCTCGCCGAGTTCATTGCCTCTCAACCTGCCAATGACGGGCTGCGCGACATGGATGCGCGGATGGTCATCCAGGCTGGCGGCCTGCCGATCAGGCTCGGCGACGCCCTGGTCGGTGGCATCGGTGTCGGCGGCGCACCCTCGGGCGATATTGACGCCAACTGCGCCGTTGCCGGCCTGACTGCGATTGGAGCGGCGGAATAAACTGCCACGGAAACAGGTGCGGCCCGTTCTGCAACTGGCCGCACTCGCTTACGGAGATCCATATGCTGAGAATGCTTCTTGTTTGCCTCTCGCTGGCCGCGGCTGGCGCTGCACAGGCACAGATTGCGCCGGCGCCACCCGAGATAACCGCCTATCAGGATTTGCATCGGGCAGCCCATAGCGGCGACCTCGAAGAGATACACCGGTTGGCGATGTCGGGCGCCGATCTTGACGGGCGAGACGGGAATGGCCGCACGCCTGCGCATGTCGCCGCCTTCGCCTCCAACAACGAGGCGCTTCGTGCTTTGGCTGACGCCGGCGCGGACATGAATGCCCTGGACAACCAGGCCTATGACGTCGTGACCATCGCTGCCGTCGCCGACGATCCCGAACTGATGTCGCTCGCCATCGAGCTTGGCAACGATCCGGGGCTGACGACAAGTCCATATGAAGGAGCGGCGTTGATCGCCGCCGCGCATCTTGGTCACGTAGAGGTCGTGCGCCGTCTCATAGCTGCCGGAGCGCCGCTCGATCATGTCAATAACCTCGGCTGGACCGCGCTCATGGAGGCTGTGGTGCTGGGTGACGGGGGATCCGATCATCAGCAGGTCGTCCGTATGTTGGTCGACGCTGGCGCCAACCGGTCAATCGGCGACCGTGATGGTGTTTCTCCTCTCGCCCATGCCCGCGCCCGGGGATATTCCGAGATCGCGAGGCTGCTGGAAGGAGGCAATTGAAAAATGACAGGCAGCATTCCTGTATAAAAGGCAAATTTCCAGTGTCCTGGTTTTGCGCCAGTTACCCCGCGTTAAGAAGGATGTGCGTGCCGCATTGTTCACGGCCTGTCGCAGTATCATTTTCGATGAGGGCGTTACACCTGCTTGACCGGTGCGAGTTTACCCGATGGTCTTTGCCTGAGATCCTCGTGCCCTTCGGAACTCTTCAGATCGAATCCCCGGATGGTCCCGAGCCCGGCTGACAGGTTCGCGGGCCATCGTCAGGCGCTTACGTCTGACGGGTGATAGCTTATGGGTCCGGGATGGGATCGTGTCCGGCGCGGAAGGAAACAGCCAGATGACATCATCGCTCGCCCGATGCGGCGCTCCAGAACGGCGTTTCCGAACCGACTATTACAGATGACACAAACTGTTGGGCAGCAAGAGCCGCATCAGCCCTGATCCTATCAACAGTCCCGGAACGAATATCCATTCGTGTTGAATATTTGCTCCTGCTCGCGCAAAAGAACCGCTAACCTGCCGGGAAACACAAGGGAGAGGGACGCATGGGAGCATTCAATATCCTGACATTCATAGGCTTTACGGCACTTGTCGCCGTGCTGTCCTATTACTGGACACGGGGCACGGACGAACATCATTCCGAGGGCTATTTCCTCGGCGGGCGCTCGCTGACCGCGCCGGTGATCGCCGGCTCGCTCTTGCTGACCAATCTATCGACCGAGCAGATCGTCGGCCTGACCGGCCAGGCCTATTCCGAGGGCGTTCTCGTGATGGCCTGGGAAACGCTGGCCGCGATTGCCATGGTGGTCACGGCCCTGATCCTGCTGCCGCGCTATCTGCGCAGCGGAGTCAGCACCATCCCCGGCTTTCTCGAAGAGCGTTACGACGCGCAGACCAAGACCATCACCTCGATCCTGTTCCTGTCGGGTTACGTGATCGTGCTGCTGCCAATCGTGCTTTATTCCGGCGCGCTGGCGATGTCGACGATGTTCGACGTGCCGGCGCTGCTTGGCGTATCCGATACGGTCGCGTTATGGATCACGGTCTGGGCGATCGGTATCGTCGGTTCGGTCTATGCCATCTATGGAGGGCTGAAGGCCGTCGCCGTGTCGGACACGATCAACGCCGTGGGGCTGTTCCTGGGCGGGCTGCTGATCCCGCTTTTCGGGCTGGCGGCGATCGGCGGGGGCAGTGTGTTCAAGGGCATCTCGACCCTCTACACCGAGAATCCCGAAAAATTCGACGCCGTCGGCGGACCGGATTCCTCTATCCCCTTCGCCACGATCTTCACCGGCATGATGCTGGTGCAACTGTTCTACTGGGGCACCAACCAGGCAATCATTCAGCGAGCTCTGGGCGCGCGGGATCTGCAGGAGGGCCAGAAGGGCCTGCTGATCGCGGCGGCGCTGAAGATTTTCGGCCCGGTGATCGTTGTGCTGCCCGGCATCGTCGCCTATCACCTGTTCGAGGGCGGGCTGGAGGTCGCCGACCAGGCCTATCCGCGGCTGGTGACCGAGGTGCTGCCCTTCTGGCTGCGGGGGTTCTTTGCCGCGGTGCTGTTCGGCGCGATCCTGAGTTCCTTCAACTCGGCGCTGAACTCTTCGGTGACGCTGTTCGGGGTCGATATCTACCGGCAATATTTCAACCAGGAGGCCCGCGACGGGCAGGTGGTCAGCGCGGGCAAGAAATTCGGCATCCTGCTGGCCATCGCCTCGATGACCATCGCACCCTTCATCGCCAATGCCCCGCAAGGTCTGTTCGGTTACCTGCAAGAGGTGAATGGCTGCTACAGCATCCCGATCCTGACCATCATCCTGGTAGGAATCTTTTCGCGCCGTGTGCCGCCCATCGCGGCCAAGATCGGCCTCGCCTCGGGCGTGGGACTGTATATCATCAGCCAGTTCGTGCTGAAGCCGGTCGTCGGCGCTGACAGCTACCCGCATTTCCTGCATGTGATGTTCGGGCTTTTCGTGCTGAACGTCTGCATCATGCTGGTGATCGGCAAGGTCAGGCCGATGACCCGCTCTTGGGCACCTGTCGGGGCGAGCCCCGTCGACATGACGCCCTATGCGCTGGCGAAACCCCTCGGCGTGGTTATCGTCGCCATCGTGATATCGAGCTACCTGATCTTTAACTGACGGGTGGGGCGCCCCGCGATCGGGGCGCTGCCCCATCCGGCCCATCCGGGCCGGATTCCCCCGGGAGACTTGAATCGAGAGCAAAATCGCTGGCATAGCGATCATATATGACCCAAAGTCAGTAGGTTACGACGGTTCTTAGTCTAGTGAATGCTTCATAACCACCAGATGTAGCTGGCCCAAAAACGGCACACCGCCTTCTTTGGATCAATCCAATCAAGAGCATGAAGCATGACTGAAACCGCGTTCCAGAAACTGTCTGATCCGACACTGACCGAGACCGCTTGGGAACGTCAGATGTACCTGCCTGGCGTCCAGAAGTATGACCTGAGTGAATCCAGGAAAAACCCGTCGCTCACTGCGGCGGGAAAAAATGCTCCGGGAAATGATCGACCGCTTCGAAGATGTCGACATCTTTGTTTCTTACGGCACGCAGGAATTGCTGGACCGGCTGAAGGCCGATCCGCTGTTGGCGCGGATGCCATGCGTAACATTCTGTCCGCATAATCCAGTCAACAGCCATCATCAGCATAACAAAACCGCAAGCTGGAGAACCGTCAGAAACTTCGCCCAGAAAAGGTGTAACGTTACCCACACCCCTCCGGAAACGGATCCACAAACTGGAGGACGCCTCACCGCCCACAAGGACATCAAATGTCATTCAAAACTGGCGAGAATCGCGCTCATGAAAATTTTCTCACGGTCAGTGCCCGCAAGCAGGGCAGCGATCCTCTTCCCGACATTGACGAAACAAGCTCGAGCCTGCGCTTCGATCGTATCGATGGCATTCATGTCGCCTGCCGATCGCATTTGCCGGTCAGAGCCCTTTGCTAAGGTTCGCGAGGTCAGTCGTCTGGCTAAAGAAATCCCTGGAACGCCAGGGCAAACAGCTATTGCCGTTCGTGGTCAGCCGCGTAAGCTGTATCCATGTGGGACGGTCGCGATTTCTCGGGAGCGAAACTGGCATTGGTGATAGGTGATCGCACGATCATCTACAAACGCGATGATATCCCGACGATCCCGTTTCCCGGACTGTGGGACCTGCCCGGAGGCGGCCGGGAAGGTTCCGAAAGCCCCTTGGACTGTGCATTACGTGAGACGCACGAGGAGTTCGGCCTTCATATCGAGGCGTCGAGGATTTGTTTCTGCCGCGCGTATCCCAATCACCGCTATCCAACGGAATATAGCTACTTCCTGGTCGCGGAGGTTGAGGAAAGCATCCTGGCGGAGATTCGCTTCGGTGATGAAGGCGAAAGGTGGGAAGTAGCCACCCTCCGTGACTTCTTGCACCGCCCTGACGCAGTTCCCTACCTTCAGGCCCGGTTGCGTGACTGGTTGGACACTCGCTGCTGAGGGTTCAAGCCACGGCAGACATAAGCCCAAGCGATGGGCGAACGGCTGCCTCGTCCGCATCTGTGCCCGTCGGAAGGTGGTCCCAATGTCTTGTTCGAGCCCTATACCAACTTTCGCGCCAGCCGTGAGAGCGGAGCAACGCCGCGCGCTTCGTCACTCAGGAGCGGTTGCCCAACTCGTTGACCACCGCCAGAAGCCGGGCCACCTCCTGTTCGGTGTTGTAATGGCAAAGCGAGATGCGGATGCAATCGGGCAGTCCCAGGGGGGTCAGGACATTACCGCTGTAATGGTCGGCTTTTCGGGTGTGGGTGCGGATGCCCTGTTCGTTCAGGATCGCCACGACCTCCGGCGAGGCCATCCCGTCGACCACGATTGATACCAGACCTTCACGTGCCGGGTTGTCCGCGCCCGCCAGGATCGTGACATGCGCCATTTCGGCCAGGCCCGGCAGATTACCGGTTCCATGGATCAGGGCGTTGGTCAGATGACTCTCATAGGCGTGGATCGCGCGGCCCGCAGCCTCGATCCGTGCGCGCGGCGCGGTTTCGTCCGAGACCCGGCCGCCGAGCCAGTCGAAATAGGCGGCCACATCGGACATCGTCGCATAGGCTCCGGTATCGCGGGTGCCGAATTCCCAGCTGGTTTCCGGCGCATCGATCAGCTTGTCATGGGGCATGGCGCCGAGCCTGTCCGATAGCCATGCGATCCCGAAACCATGGCGCGAAAAGACCTTGTAGGGCGAGATGGCGTAGCCATCGATCCCGTAGGCATCGATATCGATCTGGCCATGCGCCGCGTGCTGGATGCCATCGACGATGATCAGGCAATCCGGCGCCACCGCGCGGATGGCTTTCGAGATGGCCGCCACATCCATGCCCATGCCGGTCACCGGCGAGGCATGCAAGATCGTCGCCACCGACACGTCGGGCGTCATCCGGGCCGCATAGGCATCCGCGCTCACCATTCCCGTCGCGTTATCATGCTGCACGTTGACATAGTCGAGGCCTGCAATCCCGGCCCAGCGGCGGGCGGCACTCCGGCTGGCAGGATGCTCGATGGACGAGCCGATCACCTTGCTTCCCTTCGAGGCATTGACGCAGGCGGTGCGGATCATGCGGAACAGCAATTCGGTGCCGCTCTCGCCGGCAATGAACTGCCCCGCAGAGGCGTTCATAAAGAGCCCCATGTCCCTCTTGGCCCTGTTGATCACGTCAACCAGAGCATGCGCGGCGGGATTGTCCCGTCCCTGATTGTCCGGAATAGCGGCGAACTTGGCCGAGGTCCCGATGACGGATTTCAGCGTCAACGCACCTCCGGCATTCTCGAAAAACACCCGGGGACCCTGAAAGGGGCAGCTGTCCACATATTCGAAGCGGTCGCGAATTTCCGCAATCAGGTCAGGGTTGCCTTGGATCATGGTCTTTTGTCCCTTGTAGTAATGCGTGACACGATGCGTTCAGCAGGGCTCGCTCACAATGATGATGTCTCGTCGCAGAAGCCTTCCGGGCCGTCAATATGGCTCCTTGAGGGGGACCGGCAGGTTGCGGCATCGCGCAGGTGATTGGCAACTCATCCCCCTTGCGGACCTTCGCATCGGGCAATCCCGGTTGACACAATAATTAGTTTATACTAATCATAAGTCATGACTGCTGATAATGCCCAACTTGCCGCCCTTGGCGACCCTACCCGCCGCAGGATCTTCGAACTGATTGCGGAACGCCCGCATACGGTGGCCGAGATCACGCGGCAGGTTCCGGTGTCGCAATCGGCTGTATCCCAGCATCTCAAGGTGCTGCGCGAGTCGCATCTGGTTCGCCCCGAGCCGAGAGGTGCCAGCAATGTCTACCACATCGATCCGCACGGGCTTGGCCAGATGCGCGCCTGGCTCGACCGGTATTGGAACAGGACCCTGGCGGCCTACAAGGTGGTCGTCGAGCAATCACCAGAGGAGTCACCATGAGCATTCACGTATCAGCTTCGCCCGTGAAACAGTCCATCGTGGTCGAGGCGCCGATCGCGCAGGCTTTCAAGGTCTTCACCGAGAAATTTGGCAGTTTCAAACCTCCCGAGCACAATTTGCTCGGCGTCGAGATCGCCGAGACGGTGTTCGAGCCCCGGGTCGGCGGCTGCATCTATGACCGCGGCATTGATGGCAGCGAATGCCGCTGGGCCCGCGTGCTGGCCTATGAGCCGCCCGACCGCGTGCTGCTCAGCTGGGACATCAGCCCGCAATGGCAAATCGAAACCGATCCGGACAAGACCAGCGAGTGGGAGGTGTCCTTCACCGCAGAGACCGCTGATCGAACCCGCGTCGAGATCGAGCACCGGCATCTGGAGCGCCATGGCAAGGGTTGGGAAAGCGTTCGCGACGGTGTCGGCAGTGATCAGGGCTGGCCGCTTTACCTGCGGCGATATGCTGAACTGATTGCGGGCAAGGCCTGATGGCAATCGCCCGGACGAGTCTTATACAAACCTTCACCGCCATTATCGTTGAAAGGTTCTGCGAGGGGTCAGGTTAGAAAGGGCATGATATCCACGCCGTCACCGGGAAAGACGGTAATGTGGGGATGGTCCTGGAAAAGCCGTGCAGCGTCATCGGCAGTTTCAGCCTCCACCACCAGATAGCCGCAGAATGGATTTACAGCTTTGGTGATGCCGTCTTTGGTGATGCGCGTCGTCTTTCCCACCATACCGCCACGATCAAGGATAGATGCCGCGTTTCTTTCCTCCCAGGCCGCCCATTTTTCGATGCCGATCGCGTCAACGGCGTCCTGTTCCGCTTTGGGCAGGCTTCGAAAAGATGCGAGGTCTTCGGGCTTCATGGTGTAAACGGCAAGGAAACGGGGCACAGGCCACCTCCATGATCTCGAACTCTTGTCAGCTTACATGCCACACGGCGGAAAGTGCCCAGAGGATACCATCGCAGTGCGAAACATGGAATGGCACCCCTTATCCCCCTTGTTGCCTTTTGGTGGAATGGAAGAGCACCTCAGGAAATAACGGTCGTTCCGGTCTCAATGCCGTAAGTGCTGCGCAGAAACCTCGCTTCAGGCCGAAGAGGTATCAGCTCGGCGCCTCCGGAAGACAATAATTGGCGCCGGCATGGCGGACCAGAGAATGGACGCAATTGTCCAGACTTTCGGTCAGGCAAGCCTGCATGGGATTTCCATCTCTTCCAGGGTGCAAGGGGAAGCCGCGCTGGCCGTGGCGCTCGCGGCAGGGGGAATACCAGCATTTGCGACCTCGCAGGGTTATACCGGCTCGCGTCAACTCGCCGTCGAAACCGCGGCAATCGGGGGCGGGCAGGCAGTCGCGAAACAGCTGCGCAAGGTCAATATCCTCGCCTGTGGGATCGGGTTGCCCGTCGCTCCTGTCGAAAAAGACGTCAACGGCCTGCGTTCAGGCACCCCGGAGCCCTGCCGTTGAGGCATGACGGAAAAGCACATGGCACAATTGGCCAGCTTCGCCGCAGCCGGAGACAATCGCAGGGGCGGTTTCCGGCTGGCGCATGACTTCCGACCGGCTCCGTTTCATTCGGGAATGAGCCGGCATTCCAAAGTGCAGCCCGAGCCTCGCCCTGCCGGGTTCCAAGGCTCATGGTGCCGTGCTGATCGCGGATACGCGCTCAGCCAAGGGCATCCGCGACCGCCTTCCCGCAGGTTTCGGTATCCGCCGAACCTCCCAGATCAGGCGTTCGCAGCGCCGGCTCGGCCAGCACACGCTCGATGGCGGCGACGATTTCCGCCCCGGCCTCGGCATGGCCGAGATGATCGAGCATCATCGCACCGGCCCAGATCTGGCCTATGGGATTGGCGATGCCCTGCCCCGCGATATCGGGCGCCGAACCGTGGACCGGCTCGAACAGCGACGGGAAGTCGCGCTCGGGATTGATGTTGCCCGAAGGCGCAATGCCGATGGTACCGGTGCAGGCGGGACCGAGATCTGACAGGATATCCCCGAACAGGTTCGAGGCGACCACCACGTCGAAACGGTCGGGGTTCAGCACGAAATGCGCGGTCAGAATGTCGATGTGATACTTGTCCCATGTCACGCCGGGATAGGATTTCGCCATCTCTTCCACCCGCTCGTCCCAATAGGGCATGGTGATCGAGATGCCGTTCGACTTGGTGGCCGAGGTCAGCCGTCCGCGAGGGCGCCTTGACGCCAGCTCGAAGGCATATTTCAGAACCCGGTCGACGCCGATACGGGTCATCACCGTTTCCTGCATGACCACTTCCCGATCGGTATCGGGAAACATCCTGCCGCCAATAGAGGAATATTCCCCCTCGGTATTCTCGCGCACGATCCACATATCGATATCGCCGGGGCCGCGCCCGGCAAGCGGCGAGGGCACGCCGGGCATCAGCCGCGCGGGCCGAAGGCTGATATACTGGTCGAACTGGCGGCGGAACTGGATCAGCGAACCCCAGAGCGAAACATGATCCGGCACGGTTTCAGGCCAGCCCACCGCGCCAAAGAACAATGCGTCATGCCGTTCGATCTGCGACTTCCAGTCATCCGGCATCATCTGCCCATGCCTGCCGTAATAATCGCAGGACGCGAAATCGAACTCGTCGAAACGCAGGTCGATGCCATGGCGCTTTGCCACCGCCTCCAGCACGCGCATCCCCTCGGGCATGACTTCCTTGCCGATGCCGTCTCCCGGGATGGCGGCGATATTCAGATGATTGCTTGTCATTGGCTGCTCCTTCAGTCGTTACGGCCACGAATGGCCTCTATCACCGCAGCAGTTACCCTTGCCGCAGCGCCGGATGGGGCGACCCTGAACCTGCCACATGTCCAATCACCACTCGCGGACGGACCAGGAAAACCTAGACTATTTCGATGAAATACTTAATTTCTCAAAATGCACTTCATTATTGCGATAAGGTTCACAATGAGAGAAAGCGATCTTGCCTTCTTCGTGCTCCTTGCCCGGCGCGAGAGTTTCAGTGACACCGCCCGGGATCTCGGCATTTCGGCGTCAGCTGTCAGCCGCCGTCTTGCCCGTCTTGAAGACCGGCTTGGCGTCCGGCTGATGAACCGCACCACCCGCCGCGTCAGCCTGACCGGCGAGGGCGAGGTCTATTTCTCTGAGGCATTGCGGATCATGGGCGATATCGCAACGCTGGAACAGAATCTCTCGCAGGCGCGCGACGTTCCATCCGGCATGCTGCGGATCAATGCGACCCTGGGATTCAGCCGCGCTTATCTCGCGCCTGCCGCTTCGGCCTTCAAGCAGGAATTTCCCGATGTGGATGTGCAGCTGATCCTGACCGATGCCCCGCTCAACCTCGTCGAGGAGGGGATCGATCTCGGCATACGTTTCGGCACACCGGCGGCAAGCCGGATGATCATGCGCCTCATACAGCGCAACCGGCGCTTCATGTGCGCCTCGCCGTCCTATTTCAGGCGGCACGGCATCCCGCAAACGCTCGCGGAGGTTCAAAGGCACAACTGCATCGTGCTGCGGCAGGATTACGACGCCTATGACATCTGGCGCTTCGACGATGTCCGCAGCGAGGCTCCGTCGATCAAGGTCGGCGGCGGGCTCAGCACCAATGACGGCGAGATCGCGCTTGGCTGGGTGCTTGACGGTCATGGCATCATGCTGCGTTCGGAATGGGATATCTCGCACCATGTCCGCGAAGGCCGCCTCAGGGTGATACTGCCCCAATACCGGCAAACCGCGAATATCGCCGCGGTCTATCCCGAGCGGCACAACCTTTCGGCCAAGGTGCGCGTTTTCGTCGATTTCCTGGCCGCCAGGGTTCGAAAGGCGAACAGTCGCAACCCGCTGCAACTGACCGGAGCGGATATCGGAACCCGAACGGGCAGCCTCCGGACCCGCTGACACCGGCATCACGTTCACCTATGCTTGATGCGCATGAAAAGGAGGCGTGGGGAATGGATAGCGAACTGCTGGAGGACTTCCTCGAACTCGCAAAGGAGCTGAGCTTCTCGCGCGCCGCCGAGATGCGCTCGATGACACAGCCCGCGTTCAGCCGCCGGATAAGGGCGCTGGAGGAGACGGTTGGAACCGCCCTGGTCCATCGCACCAGCCGGACGGTGCGGCTTACACCCGCGGGCAAAACCTTTCAGCCGCACGCGGCCACAATCCTGCGCTTGATCGCTGACGCGCAGGCCGAAGCCCTCGCGGCTGCCGGACGGGCGGAATTGACGCTCAACCTTGCCGCGACCCATGCCCTGTCGCACCGGTTCGTGCCCGGCTGGCTCATGCATGTGGCTGGCCCGGCGGGGATAGGCGCACTCAGCATGGTTTCGGACACGCAGCAGCAGCTTGCGGGACAGATGCTGCGCGGAGCCGCGGATTTTCTTGTTTGCTACGGTTCCAGCCAGATGGACATATCCGGATTGCCTTCCCGGCATTACCGCTCCCATGCCATCGGCCATGACCTGCTCGTGCCATTATGTGCCAGGGCGGCGGATGGCAGCCCCCTGTGGTCTCTGGACGACACCTCGCATGACATCCCCTGGATCACCTATGGCTCGGCTTCGGGGCTGCACCATATCCTCGAAGCCGCCTGGAAAATGCAGCCCAAACCAAGGCTGGAGCCGCGCATGAGCTCCGTGCTGGCAACGACCAACATGGAAATGGCACGGCAGGGACTGGGGGTTTCATGGCTTCCGCTCTCCCTGGCAGGGGATCTGCTGGCGAATGAATCGCTGGTCCGCGCCGGGGGCCACCGGCACGATGTCCCCGTGAACATCGTTCTTTATCGCCCGCGCGCGCGCCTTTCACCGCATGCCGAAAGTTTCTGGCAGAGGGCAATCACCGCATCCATGCAAGAATTGCATGCATGATTGAGAGAACGGCATTGGAGTATCCGCATGGCGCCGGTGTAACAGGCACTGAACAGCGCGGCACATCAAGGAGCTTTACATGCGCATCATCGAGATTCGCGAGGTCACCAAGCCGATCTCGTCACCCATCCGCAATGCCTATATCGATTTCAGCAAGATGACGGCGAGTCTCGTGGCCGTCGTCACCGATGTGATGCGGAACGGGCGCCGCGTCGTCGGCTATGGTTTCAACTCGAACGGGCGCTACGGTCAGGGCGGGCTGATCCGTGAAAGGTTTCGCGATCGCATCCTCGGGGCCGACCCTGCCTCACTGCTGAACGATGATGGAAGCAATCTCGACGCCCACCGGATCTGGGCCGCGATGATGCAGAACGAAAAACCGGGCGGCCATGGCGAACGTTCGGTGGCAGTCGGCACCATCGACATGGCGGTGTGGGACGCCATCGCCAAGATCGAGGACAAGCCGCTCTTCCGCCTGCTGGCAGAGCGCAAGGGGATCGAGCCGGATCCGCGCGTCTTCGTCTATGCCGCCGGGGGTTATTACTATCCGGGCAAGGACGATGCTGCCCTTCGCGCCGAGATGCGGGGATATCTCGACCGTGGCTATACCGTGGTCAAGATGAAGATCGGCGGCGCAAGGATCGACGAGGACCGGCGCCGGATCGAATCCGTGCTGGAAGAGATCGGCGATCAGGCGCGGCTGGCCGTGGACGCCAATGGCCGCTTCGACCTCGAAACCGCAATCGCTTACGCCAAGATGCTGCGGGGTTATCCGCTTTTCTGGTACGAAGAAATCGGCGATCCGCTGGATTATGCGCTGCAGGCCGCGATATCTGAATTCTACCCCGGGCCGATGGCCACCGGCGAGAACCTGTTTTCACATCAGGACGCGCGGAACCTGCTGCGCTACGGAGGGATGCGCCCCGACCGTGACTGGCTGCAATTCGATTGCGCCCTGTCCTACGGCCTTGTCGAGTTCGAGCGCACGCTGGAGGTGCTGGATCAGTTCGGCTGGTCGCCCCGGCGCGTCATTCCGCATGGCGGGCACCAGATGTCGCTGAACATCGCCGCCGGACTGGGGCTCGGCGGGAATGAAAGCTATCCGGATCTGTTCCAGCCCTATGGAGGCTTTCCCGACATGGTGAAGGTCGAGGACGGGCATATCACCATGCCCGAGCTGCCCGGTATCGGCTTCGAGGGGAAAGCGGATCTCATCGGCGTCATGCGCGATCTGGCCGAATAGGATCATCGCCCGGCATGGCGGCTCGCAAATGGCGGCCCTGCCGTAAAGCACCTGGATCAGGCCGGCCATGCGGGGCTGATGGCCGGCCTGACAATTCCGGCTGCGGGATCACGATCACCATCACCGGGCACCCGCTCATGTGCTATAGTTCCGCCATTGTCACGCCAGATGAAAAGGAGACAATGCCATGAAACGCCTGAGCCTCGCCCTGGCCATCGCTGCGTTTGCTGCCGGTCCCGCCCTCGCCTTTCAATGCCCGGCGGATATGAGCGAAATCGATGCCGCGCTGGAAACCGCCTCGCTCTCGGAAGCCGATCTCGCGAAGGTGAAGGAATTACGCGCCCTCGGAGAAACCGAGCATGAAGCCGGCAACCATCAGGCTGCAGTCGACGCGCTGGCCGAGGCAAAGGAGATTCTCGGTCTCTGACCCGATGATCTGGTAGCGCGGGCGTCGCAGGCCCGCCACTTGCACATTGCTGCCTGGTGGCGATGTGCCGGGTTGGTTGATGCCATAAGGACGCGGCGCGCAATGGGTATCCGCATTCGAAAGCCGCGCCGCGGAACCGTTTCGCTTCCACCGGCGATGCCGGCCTTCCTGCCTTTCCGTGGTTATGGTTGAATGACAGGGAAACGATATGGAATCAGCCCATGGCGGTATTCGTCGCACTTCTCCGCGCCGTGAATGTCGGCGGAACGGGAAAATTGCCGATGGCCGATCTGCGCGCCATATGCGAGGCGATCGGGTTCGAGGAGGTTCGCACCTACATTCAATCCGGCAATGTCGTGTTCCGGACCGGCTGGTCCGGCGAAGCCGCAAAGGCCAGGCTTGAGACAAGGCTCCACGAATGGATGGGCAAGCCCGTAGGCGTTATCATGCGTGACTCCCAAAGCCTGCACGAGGTTCTCGCGAAAAATCCCTTCCCGAAAGAGGCACCGAACCGGATCGCGGTTCTCTTCCTCGATCACCCGCCGCCAGCGGATGTCCTGGACACGGCAAAGAGGCGCACGGATGAAGAAATCGCTCCCGGCGAGCGCGAGATATTCATTCATTACCCATCCGGCATGGGGCGTTCCCGGCTTCACCTTTCCGCCATGGAGTCCGGAACTGCCCGGAACCTGAACACGGTCGCCAAGCTGGCCGAAATCTCGGCTGATAGAGCCTGACCGGATCACGCCAGGATGTTTCCGTGCATGTCGTGCAAGGCTGCGAGGGCAGCTCTGCAACGGCGCTGCGGTCGTGCCGGTTCCGGAATCGGGCATGCGAACGCGGGCGCCGGCCTGAGACCCCTGCCCCTCCGGATATAGCGCAGTTTGCGCTTGATCGTTTCCACCCCGACCCACTTCTTCTTCATGCAAGTATCCCGGGGATCACCGGATGATGCACCACCGGTTCGAGAGACCCGCCGGCGACGGATAGCGCCCCCGGCCATCGCAGGATGCGGCTCGCGGCTGAACCCGATTAACTGTGGACCGCTCTGGCTTCACCACATCGCGCCAGGAGTCATTCGCTGGATTTTTGCGCGTTTTTCCTTTATAATCTTAGCTGTTATCGAGAATGCGGACCCTCCCCGATCCGCATATCGAGGAAAACAGGATGTGCGCGGAATGATAATCGCACTTGTCCTTGCCTTGATCGTTGTCGCTTCTGTGACGTTCCACCTCCTCAGCCCGTGGTGGTGGACGCCGATTGCGTCAAACTGGGATTATATCGACAGCACGCTGATCATCACCTTCTGGATCACCGGCGTCGTATTCGCCGCGGTCGTCCTGTTCATGGCCTATTGCGTGTTCCGCTTTCACCACCGGGAAGGCCGCAAGGCCGATTTCAACCCCGAAAACAGGCGGCTTGAGATCGTGCTGACCGTGGCGACGGGGGTCGGGGTGGCGGCGATGCTGTTGCCGGGGCTGTTCGTGTGGAAGCAATTCGTGACCGTCCCGGACCATGCCACCGAAGTCGAGGTCGTCGGGCAGCAATGGCTGTGGAACTTCCGCTTGCCGGGCAAGGATGGGCGGCTGGCCACATCGGATCCGCAATGGATGGGGCCGGACAACCCGCTTGGCATCAATCCGCATGATCCGACCGGCGCGGATGACCTGATCATCGAGGGCGGCGAATTGTATCTGCCGGTCAACCGCCCGGTGAAGATGCTGCTGCGTTCGGTCGATGTGCTGCATGATTTCTATGTTCCCGAGTTCCGGGCCAAGATGGACATGGTTCCCGGAATGATCACCTATTTCTGGTTCGAGCCGACCCGCACCGGCGAGTTCGAGATACTTTGCGCCGAACTGTGCGGCACCGGCCACGCATTCATGCGCGGTTATGTCCAGGTGGTCGAACAGGAGGAATATGACGCATGGCTGCAAGAGCAGCTGAGCTTTGCCGAATATGCGGGCGCCGCATCGCAACCGGAGCGGCCGACCCGCCTGGCCGAAGGGGAGTGATCCCGAACCGGGCATGACGGGCAAGGCAGCGCCCGGACGGTGCAGGAGGCGCTGCGGAAGAGGAGGAGAGAGATGGGTGATATCCGCCATGAGGCAGGCGCCGGGCTCCCGCCGCTGGAGGTTCCCGATGTCATGCCACCCCATGCGCATGGCTGGTGGGGCCGCTATGTCTTTTCGCAGGATGCCAAGTATATCGCCATCCAGTATGCCTGCACCGCCCTGGCGATCGGGCTGGTCGCGCTGGTCCTGTCATGGCTGATGCGGCTGCAGCTCGGCTTTCCGGGCATCTTCGATTTCATCACGCCCGAGGCCTATTACCAGTTCATCACCATGCATGGCATGATCATGGTGATCTATCTGTTGACGGCGATCTTCCTCGGCGGATTCGGCAATTACCTGATCCCGCTGATGGTGGGCGCCCGCGACATGGTGTTCCCCTTCGTCAACATGCTCAGCTACTGGATTTACCTGCTGGCGGTGCTGGTGCTGGTGGCAAGCTTCTTCGTGCCCGGAGGGCCGACCGGGGCCGGCTGGACGCTGTATCCGCCGCAGGCGATCCTGTCGGGCACGCCGGGTGGGCAGCAGGCGGGTATCGTGCTGATGCTGGTCTCGCTGATCCTGTTTATCATCGGCTTCACCATGGGCGGGCTGAATTACGTCGTTACCGTGCTGCAGGCGCGCACCCGCGGCATGACGATGATGCGGCTGCCGCTGACGGTCTGGGGCATCTTTACCGCCACGGTGATGGCGCTGCTGGCGTTTCCGGCGCTGTTCGTGGCCTCGGTCATGATGCTGTTCGACCGGGTGCTGGGCACCAGCTTCTTCATGCCCATGCTGGTCGAGATGGGCGAAAAGCTGAGCTATGGCGGCGGCAGCCCGATCGCGTTCCAGCACCTGTTCTGGTTCTTCGGTCATCCCGAGGTCTATATCGTCGCGCTGCCGGCATTCGGCATCGTATCGGACCTGATCGCCGTGCATGCCCGCAAGAACATCTTCGGCTACCGGATGATGGTCTGGGCCATCGTGATCATCGGTGCGCTCAGTTTTGTCGTATGGGCGCATCACATGTATGTCAGCGGCATGCACCCATGGTTCGGCTATTTCTTCGCCACCACCACGCTGATCATCGCGGTGCCGACGGCGATCAAGGTCTATAACTGGGTGCTGACGCTGTGGCGCGGCGACATCCACCTGACATTGCCGATGCTGTTCGCGCTGGCCTTCATCGTCACCTTCGTCAATGGCGGGCTGACCGGGCTGTTCCTGGGCAATGTGGTCGTGGACGTGCCCCTGTCTGACACGATGTTCGTGGTCGCGCATTTCCACATGGTCATGGGCGTGGCCCCGATCATGGTGATCTTCGGGGCGATCTATCACTGGTATCCCAAGATCACCGGCCGGATGCTGAACGAGGCGATGGGCCAGATCCATTTCTGGGTCACGTTCCTCGGCGCCTATGCGATCTTTTTCCCCATGCATTATGTCGGGCTGGTGGGGGTGCCGAGGCGTTATTACGAACTGGGTGAACCTGCCTTCATCTCGACCCCGGTAGGCGGGCTCAACGCCTTCATCTCGGTGGCCGCACTGATCGTGGGAGCGGCGCAGATATTGTTCCTGTTCAATCTCGGCTGGAGCCTGCGTCACGGGCGCGAGTCCGGACCCAACCCCTGGCGCGCGACGACGCTGGAATGGCAAACGCCGCAAACACCGCCCAGGCACGGCAATTGGGGAGAATCGCTGCCACTGGTCTATCGTTGGGCCTATGATTACAGCGTGCCGGGCGCGGCAGCGGATTTCATCGCCCAGAACGATCCCGTGACAATCCGGCCCGCCGGAGAGCAGCCATGAGCATCGTTCTCGCCTTTCTCGCACTCCTTGTCGCGGCAATCGGCTGGTGGTTGGCGCAGCAGCGGCTTTTTTCGAAGCCGTGGCTTGAAACCGGCATACAGCCGATGACGATGGACAGCCCGGCAACACCTCCCGAAACGCTTGGCCTCTGGATTTTCCTGGCAGTCGTCGGAGCGCTTTTCGCGATGTTGGGCAGCGCCTTTGTCCTGCAGATCGACGCAACGCCGTGGCAACTCGTTCCATTGCCCCGGCTGGTCTGGGTCAATACCGGCGTGCTGGTATTGAGCAGCGTTTTCCTGCAGATCGCAGCCATTGCCGCACGGCACGGAGAAATGCGCCTTCTCAACCTGTCCCTGGCTGCGGGCGGAGCATCCACGCTTGTATTCCTGGTCGGCCAGATCACCGCCTGGAAGGTGCTTACCACAAGCGGCCATCTCTTGGCCGGGGCACCGGCCGCCAGCTTTTTTTACCTGATTACCGGGCTGCACGGCCTGCATATCCTTGGGGGAATGGTGGCGATGGGCATTGTCTGGCTGCGGCTGGCCCCAGGGTCCCGGCCAAAGCAGGCACATGCCGCGGTCGCACTCTGCGCGCTCTACTGGCATGCCCTGCTGTTCATCTGGATCGTGCTGATCGCCCTGTTCACCGGATGGGGCAACGAGGTGCTGGCGCTGTGCCGTTCGGTACTGAGATGAGGGAAAGCAAATGACCGACAGGACATTGAACAAGACGGAACCCCGATACACTGCGGGGCTTGCGGGCTTCGTTGCCGACTGGAGCTCGGACCAGCGTGCTTTCAAGAACGTGTCCTGGGGCAAGGCGATGATGTGGATCCTGCTTCTGAGCGACACCTTCATCTTTGGCCTGTTCCTGGTCGCCTATATGGTCGCGCGCAGCTCCACCCCCGAGACCTGGCCGAATGCCAGCGAGGTCTTTGCCCTGCATATCGGCGGGGCGGATATTCCGCTGATCCTGATCGCGATCATGACCTTCGTCCTCATCTCGTCCTCGGGAACCATGGCGATGGCGGTCAACAGCGCCTATCGGCGGGCGCGGGGACCGACCGCCCTGCTGATGCTTGCCACCGCCCTGCTCGGGGCGGGTTTCGTCGGCATGCAGGCCTTCGAATGGTCCAAGCTGATCGCCGAGGGCGTCCGGCCCTGGGGCAACCCCTGGGGAGCCGAACAGTTCGGCGCGAGCTTTTTCATGATCACCGGCTTTCACGGCACGCATGTGACCATCGGTGTCATCTTCCTGTTGCTGGTGGCGCATCGGGTCTGGCGGGGTGATTTCGACCTTGACCGGCGCAACTGGCTGTCACGGGGCAACGGCGATTACGAAAGCGTCGAGATCATGGGCCTTTACTGGCATTTCGTCGATCTGGTCTGGGTCTTCATCTTTGCATTCTTCTATTTGTGGTAGGACAGCGGCCATGGTGCAGACACCGATGAGACATCCCCCGCAGGCAAGGACCGCCGGTCATCACGAGGGCCAGCAGCATCCGATCAGGCTCTATCTTCTGGTCTGGGGGCTCCTGTTCGTGCTCAGCGCGGCCTCCTATCTCGTGGATTACATGCAGCTTGAGGGAGGGCTGCGCTGGAGCCTGATCGTGATCTTCATGATGCTGAAAGCCGGGCTTATCGTCGCGGTCTTCATGCATATGGCATGGGAACGGCTGGCGCTTGGCTATGCGATCCTGCTGCCGCCGCTCATCATCCTGATCCTTGTCGTCATCATGGTGCTCGAATCCGATTACACCCTGCTGACGCGGCTGACGGCATTCGGCGCCCGGTAGCGTATTTCCCGCGAGACACGGGTGGAAAGGGTTGTAACCGTCAGCTCAAGGAGGCATGCAATCGCCATGTTTGCCCCGCCGCGATCCATGGACGGCATCGCGCGGGATTACGCATCGAGATAACGGAGACTGCCAGATGACCGCACCCATGATCCTGTCCATCGGCGAAGCCATGGTGGAATTGTCGCAGGCCGGCAGGGACGGGCTTTGGCAGGTGGGTATAGCGGGTGATACGCTCAATACCGCGTGGTATCTGCGCCGCCTGCTGCCCGATGAATGGCAGGTCGGCTATTTCACGCGCGTCGGCTCGGGCGAGTTCTCGCAGAGGATGATCGACTTCCTGACCGCCGAGGGCATCGACACGGCACATGTCGGGCGCGACCCGCAACGCGAGATCGGCCTCTATGCAATCTCGCTGAAGGATGGGGAACGCAGCTTCAGCTATTGGCGCGACAGTTCCGCCGCGAAGGGGCTGGCCGACGATCCCGCCATACTGGCACAGGCGCTGGCCGGGACGCGCATCGCCTATCTGTCGGGCATTACGCTCGCGATCCTGCCGGACGAGGCACGGATGGCCTTGCTGCAAGCTCTCCGTGAGGCGCGGGCACTGGGCACGCAGGTCGTGTTCGACCCGAATCTCCGGCCCCGGCTGTGGCCCGGCACGGCGACTATGTGCGACCGGGTCGAGGCCGCTGCCGCGATATCCGACCTGATCCTGCCCAGCTTCGATGACGAGCGGGACCATTTCGGCGACAGCGATCCACAGGCGACCATCGCCCGTTATCTGGAACGCGGCGCCGGGCAGGTGATCGTGAAGGCAGGCGGCGATCCGGTCCGGTATGGCGGCAACGAGGGAGAGGGGCTGATCGACGACCTGGAGCGTGAGACACCGGTTGACACGACCTCGGCCGGGGACAGTTTCAATGCCGGTTATCTGGCCGCAAGACTGCAGGGCGCCGATGTCGGATCAGCTATCCGCGCCGGCCATGAACTGAGCCGTCAGGTCATCCGCCATCGCGGCGCCCTGGTCCGCGAGGCCGTCGAGGCGGTGCTGGCGCAAGGCTGACCCCTGCATTCGCGGTATTTTCAAGCCGTCATGGCTGGGTTATGGCCAAGTCCCCGACCGCAAAGGGAACGCGATGATCATTCACCACTCGGACGCCCGGGCCCTGCCGCTTGCCGTTGACCTGCTGTCCCGGCAGGATCTGGTCGCCGTGCCGACCGAAACCGTCTACGGCCTCGCGGGGCTGTCGACCTCTCCCGAGGCGATTGCGAAAATCTACGCCGCCAAGAACCGGCCACAAGGCAATCCGCTGATCTCGCATGTCGCCGATATTGCGATGGCAGAGCGTTATGCCGTCTTCGATCCCATCTCTCGCAGGCTGGCCGAGTCATTCTGGCCCGGTCCGCTGACGCTGATCCTGCCATTGCGCGACGGGAAGGGCATCGACCGCAGTTCGACCGCCGGCCGGGAACTGGTGGCGCTTCGCGCGCCCAAGGGGTTCGCACATGATGTCATCGCGCAGCTTGGAATGCCGGTAGCCGCCCCGAGCGCGAACCTGTCGGGCCGTATCAGCCCGACCACCGCCCGGCATGTTGCCGACGACCTTGGCGAGCGGATCCTCCTGATCATCGACGGCGGTCCCACTTCACTGGGCGTCGAGTCCACCGTGATACATGTCGGCGATACGGGCGTGGCTATCCTGCGCCCGGGCGCGCTGACCGCCGATATTCTTGCCGAGGTGGCGGATGCGCCGCTGACCGAGGTGGCGAAAGATGCCGAGAAGCTCTCTCCGGGCATGATGAGTTCGCATTACGCCCCGCGGGCAAGCCTGCGGCTGGATGCCAGACGGATCGAACCCGGCGAGGCCGTCCTCGGCTTCGGGCAAGACCCGATAGCGGGGATCGAGGCAGCGGCGGAAGTCTTCAATCTCAGTCCCTCCGGCGATCTGGCCGAGGCGGCGCGAAACCTGTTCGACCTGATGCACAAGGCCGATGCGATAGGGGTGCACAGCATCGCCGTCGCGCCGATACCGCAGCGCGGGATGGGCCTTGCCATCAATGACAGGCTCCGGCGCGCGGCGGCACCGCGAAGCTGACAAAGCCGGGCCGCGCCGGCTATTCGCCGCCGCCCAGCACCTCGTCGCAACGTGCGCAGACCCCCGGATGGGCATGGCTGCCGACATCGGGCAGGATCTTCCAGCAGCGCTGGCATTTCTCGCCTTCCGCCAGTTCGAAAACCGCGCCGATGCCAGGGATCTCGGCCATGCGGAACGCCTCGTTCGGAATCGGATCGGCGGTCAGGACCAGATCGGAAACGATGCAGATATCCGCGAAATTCACCGATCTCAGCGCCGCCAGCGCCTCTTGGTCCTCGACATGGACGACTGGCGCGGCCTCGAGACTGGCGCCGATGGTCTTGTCGCTGCGCCTGATCTCCAGCGCCGCCGTGACGACCCGGCGGGCGCGGCGCACCTGATCCCATTTCGCGGCCAGCGGCTCGTTCAGCCAGTCCGCCGGAGTGGTCGGGAAATCATGCAGATGCACGCTGTCGTCTTCCGAGGGGAAGCGTGACAGCCACACATCCTCCATCGTGAAGGGCAGGATCGGCGCGAGCCATGTCACCAGCCGGTGGAACAGGATGTCCAGCACCGTCCGCGCGGCACGGCGGCGGGTGCCGCCGGGCGCATCGCAGTAAAGCGCATCCTTGCGGATATCGAAATAGAAGGACGACAGGTCGATGGTGCAGAACTGGAACAGTTTCTGGAACACGCCTTGGAAGTCATAGGCGTCATAGCCCTTGCGCACCGCGTGATCCAGTTGCGCCAGGCGATGCAGCACCCATTGCTCCAGCTCGGGCATCTCGGAAGGGTCCAGCTTTTCGGCATCCGAGAAACCGGCCAGGTTGCCCAGCATGAAACGCAGCGTGTTGCGCAAGCGGCGATAGCTGTCGGCGGTGCCCTTCAGGATCTCGGGACCGATACGGCTGTCGGCGGTATAATCCACCTGCGCCACCCAGAGCCGCAGGATATCCGCGCCATATTGCCTGACGACCTCGGCCGGAACGATGGTGTTGCCAAGCGATTTGGACATCTTCATGCCCTTGGCATCCAGCGTGAAACCATGCGTCAGCACGCCGCGATAGGGCGCGCGCCCCCTGGTGGCGCTGGCCTGCAAGAGCGAGGACTGGAACCAGCCGCGATGCTGGTCGGTGCCTTCCAGATACAGGTCGGCAATCCCGTCGGGCGAGCCATCGGCGCGGTCGCGGATCACGAAGGCATGGGTCGAGCCGGAATCGAACCAGACATCCAGCACATCCGTGACCTGATCGTATTCCTCGGGGTTCACGACACCGTCCAGAACCTGTGCCTTGAAACCCTCGCGATACCAGACATCCGCGCCCTCGGCCTCGAAGGCGGCGATGATGCGGTCGTTGACGCGCTGGTCGCGCAGCAGGAAATCCGGGTCGGTGGGCTTGGCGCCCTTCCGGACGAAACAGGTGAGCGGCACACCCCATGCCCGCTGCCGCGACAGCACCCAATCGGGCCGGTTTTCGACCATCGAGTGAATCCGGTTGCGCCCGGTCTGCGGCGTCCAGCGCACCAGCTTGTCGATCGAGGCCAGCGCGCGGGCGCGGATCGTGTCGCCATGCGCGTCCATGCCGTCATCCAGGGGCTTGTCGATGGCGGCGAACCATTGCGCCGTATTGCGGAAGATCAGCGGCGCCTTGGAGCGCCAGCTATGCGGGTAGGAATGCTTGATCCTGCCCTTGGCCAGAAGCGCCCCGGCATAGGCCAGCTGCTTGATGACACTGACATTGGCGGGGCCGTCCTTGCCATCCGCGGCGATGATCTCCTGCCCGCCGAAGATCGGCAGATCGGCGCGATAGCTGCCATCCGGCTCGACATTATAGGTCATCGGCAGGCCATGCTTCAGGCCAAGCTGATAGTCGTCATCGCCGTGACTGGGCGCGGTATGGACGAAACCCGTCCCGGCCTCGTCTGTGACATGATCGCCGGGCAGCATCGGAACATCGTAATCCCATTCGCCTGCCGCACCCTCGACGGCGCGGAACGGATGGGCGAGGGTCAGGCCCTTGAATTCACCCGCGGATACGTCGCGCAGGCGTTTATGGCTTTCCACCCTGGCCGCGGTCATCACGCTTTCGGCCAAGGCATCGGCGAGGATCAGCTTTTCGCCCGGCGTCGCGGTCGAATTCTCGGCAGTCTCGCCGATCTCGTAAAGCCCGTAGGCAATGCCGGGGTGATAGGCGACGGCCCGGTTCTGCGGGATGGTCCATGGCGTCGTGGTCCAGATCACCACCGACGCGCCGTCCAGCGCCCCGTCCACCGGCTTGAACCGCACCCAGATCGTATGGCTGGTATGATCGTGATACTCGACCTCGGCCTCGGCCAGCGCGGTCTTTTCGACCGGCGACCACATCACCGGCTTGGAGCCCTGGTAAAGCGAACCGTTCATCAGCAGTTTCATGAACTCGGCCGCGATCACCGCCTCGGCATGGAAATCCATGGTCAGGTAGGGATCATCCCATTTGCCGGTCACGCCAAGGCGCTTGAACTCCTCGCGCTGCACGTCGATCCACTCATCGGCGAAACGGCGGCATTCCTGCCGGAACTCGACAATATCGACCGCATCCTTGTCGAGCCCCTTGGCGCGGTATTGCTCTTCGATCTTCCATTCGATCGGCAGGCCGTGGCAATCCCATCCCGGCACATAGCGCGAATCGCGGCCCATCATCTGCTGCGAACGGACGATGAAATCCTTGAGCACCTTGTTCAGCGCGTGCCCGATATGCAGGTTCCCGTTCGCGTAAGGGGGGCCATCATGCAGGATGAAGGGCGCCCGCTCCCCTGCCCGCTCGCGCAGGCGGTCATAGATGCCGATCCGCTGCCACCGGGCCAGCCATTCGGGCTCGCGCGCGGGCAGGCCGGCCCGCATGGGGAATTCGGTCTGCGGCAGAAAGACGGTATCGCGGTAGTCGGGCGCGTCGGCCTGGGATGTATCGGCGCTCATCGTGGCGTTCCTTGTTCGGGTGTTCGAAGATCGGTTGGACAATAGCTGACCCGGCGGCGCGAGACCTCACGCCACCGGGCAGCTAATTCGTGATCCGAACACCGGAAATTCCATGCCGCCTTCTATAGAAAGGCCGCGAACGGGCTGCAAGCGCTCTGCTTGCTCCATTTCCCGAACTTCATGCGCCTGCCCGTAAAGTCTTCGATTAGAGGCTTTGCGGCAATTGTCGCGCGACCTTAGCCAATCGGCCCTTTACTGCGGCCATGCATGAATTAGTGTCTGCGACAGGCAAGGGATCGAACATGGCCGAGCAAGACAGCCCTAACATAGCGGTAAAGACGATCAGGGCAGACAAGGGCGCCGGGACAGAACCTGCGAATATCCTGATCGTTGCGCAGGCGGGGCGCCTGCAATTCGAGGCCCTGCTTTTTGCCGCGAGCCTGCGTCAGTTCTCCCCCGATTATCCGGGGCGGCTGGTTATTGCCGAGCCGCAGCCCGAGGACGCGTGGCAGGGGCATGACACGAGGATCGCGCCGGAAATCCGGGAGGCGCTGGAATGGCTGGGGGCCGATATCCGCCCGTTCACCGCCCGGCATTTCGGCGCGAGCTATCCCTATGGCAACAAGATCGAGGCATTGCAGATTCTGCCCGAAAGGGAACCGTTCGTCTTTTTCGACACCGACACATTGATCCTGGATTCACTGGGCAAGGTCGAATTCGACTTCAGGCGCCCCTCGGCATCGATGCGCCGCGAAGGCACATGGCCGATTCCGCCGCTTTACGGTCCGGGATACGCCGGCATCTGGAGATCGCTCTACGATCGGTTCGGGCTAGATTTCGACAGCAGCCTGGACCTGAGCCAGCCGGACGAGCATTGGGAACGGTATCTCTATTTCAACGCGGGCTGGTTCTTTGGCGAGGATCCGACGGAGTTCGGGCGCCGGTTTCTCGAATGGGCCCTTGCCATACGCGACGATCCCCGGGAGGAACTGGCCTGCCAGAAGCTCCATCCCTGGCTGGACCAGATCGTTCTGCCCCTTGTCATCCATTCCTTCGGCGGCGGCAGGCCGGGACCGGGCCTGGCCGAGTTGGATGGCCATGTGACATGCCATTACCGCAACCTGTCCCTGTTATATGCCCGCGAATCCGATACGGTTGTCGAAGTGCTGGAGGCAACGGTCAGCCACAACCGGGTCAAGGAGCATGTCGGGCAATGGGATGCGGCCCGCAAGCTGATCTTTCAGGGCAAGGGACGGGACAAGATCCGGACGATGTTCGACCGCAGCATCCTGCCCTCGAAAGAGCATATGATTCGCAATCCGCTTAAAAATTCCGGCTGGTGGCTGATCTGATCAGGCAGCGGGAACAGGGCATCCGCGATCCGGTGCCCTGTTCCGGCATCGCCTGCCGGGCAGCGGACCGGCTCTCTGCGCCTGTATTCCATTACATCGTTTCGGTTTTCCGCTGAAACATCCAAACGATGTAAGTTTTTGTTTTTACGCATTTCCGGACGCAAAACCGGTATCCGATTTTGCGGGAAATGCTTTAGGTAGGAATACTTAGGTAATCGCACGCATAGATCATGCGCCGCCCGATCATCTAGAAATGAATCATTAGCGAGCAAATGTTTAGGGTGAGCAAGTTATTTATAGTGAAGCCCGCCCTCGTGGCGGGCTTTTTTTATTTCACGCAGCCCAGCAAACCTTTTCCAGTCGCCAAACCTATAAGATTGAAAGGGCTTATTTGCCTCCGCGCGTTCCCGTGACAGTTGGAACCCATTTCGGTCATTGCATTCCAGATTCGGCGGAGAGGGAACTCAAATGAGCCGACGGCACAAATCTATTTCGTCTCTGATTGGTATCCCGTGATCACCAATCTCCGGAATAGTTGGCTTTAGCAATCTGGCCTCGCTTACCGCGCCTGCTCGTACCTGCCGCAGCTCGAAGCCTCGCCGCTGGTAGAATCGCAACGCAGTGAGATTATCGTTGGTTGTCATGACCCAGAGCGAGAAGATTCCCTGCTCTCTCAGAAATTCGACTAAAGCCTCTATGAGTCGGGTGCCGATACCTCGGCCCCGGTAAACGGCATCGAGCAACATCAATTCCGCTTCTTTACCCCGCACCCGATATGTCGCCAGTCCCTGATTGGGGTCAGCGACGAGCGCCGGAAGGCTCCGGACGTCGAATACTTCCCCATGAGCGGCAATCGTAACTCCTCCCCATCGTTCTGTGAGGAGCCTCGCAATCCAATCTGCATCCTGCCTGCGGGCCTGTCGAATGATCATGCCTTCATATGCCAAGCACCATGTTGATTGACAATCAACGAACGACCGTTTTGTCCCGCATACCTATCCTTGCATCACGACCATTTTATGTCCCTGGAAAATTCTTCGTTTGCCAGGGACGGCCTCCGTCCATTCGCCCGTGGTCATGCAGGATTTCCGCCCGGTCAGTATCTGCCGCCGGCATCGATGACCAGCCGTCACCTGTCACTTTCATGCGACAGTGCCGGCACCGTGTATGCCGCATCGCAACCATTGCTTGCATAATCGCGTTTCGAGGCAGGAGGATGAAATCGAGGAGGAACCAAAATGCGAGAGATTGGACGCATCAGTTGCGAGGACAACGACCACAATCCCTATCTGGTTGTCAAGCTCAGGGAGGCCGTCTCCCTCACTCCGACGAACGGAAGGCAGCAGGCCAGCGGGGGCTATGAGTATCGCCTGTCCAACGGAAGCCCGGCAACCCCCGTCGGGCAAGGAGACAAATGCTTCAGGATCGCCGGAACCGACAAGGTCATCCAGCGAAAAACGTGATACCCGTTCGGGCAGACGCCTTAAACGGATGATCCGACAGGACGGCGCGACCGGGGCCGATATGACCGATCGTGAGGGGGCGGCCCGCAACTGCAACATGCTCTTGCGGCAACCGCTCCTTGTCGAAGCATATTCCTGACGCCGCGCCGGGGCCGGTTATTTCAGCGACCTGTCAAACCGGGAGGCTCAGGTGCAGGGCGTTTCCCAATCGTCGATGATCTCAACTGCCTCGTCGGCTGTTTCGACATAGCGGAACAGGTTCAGGTCGTCGTCGCTGATCGTTCCGGCCCTGGCCAGGGCTTTCCAGTTGATGACCTCGTCCCAGAACTCCCGGCCGAACAGCAGGATCGGAATGCGCTTCATTCTTCCGGTCTGGATCAGGGTCAATGTCTCGAACAGCTCGTCCATGGTGCCGAAACCACCGGGAAACACGGTGACGGCCCGCGCGCGCATCAGGAAATGCATCTTGCGGATGGCGAAATAATGGAAGTTGAAGCACAGGTCGGGCGTGACATAATCGTTGGGCGCCTGCTCGTGCGGCAGGACGATGGACAGGCCGATGGACTGGCCCCCGGCCTCTTCCGCCCCGAGGTTGCCCGCCTCCATGACGCCCGGACCGCCACCCGTGCAGATCACGAATTCGCGGCCATAGGTGGCAAGGCTGCGTTCGGTCATGATGCGGGCGAAGCGGCGGGCCTGCTCGTAATATCTGGATAATTCGCCAAGCGTCGGGGTACGTGCCGCATCCGCGTGTTCGGGCGCGGGAATCCGTGCGCCGCCGAACAGCACCACGGTGGACTCGATCCCCCGCTCGTCCATGATCATCTCGGGCTTGAGCAGTTCAAGCTGCAGCCGCACGGGGCGCAGTTCCTTGCGCAGGAGAAACTCCCGATCCGTGAAGGCCAGCTTGTAGGCCGGGGCGCGGGTCTGGGGCGTGTCCGGCATACGCTCGGCACGAGCGGCATCTTCACCGCTATGCGGCATGGAATGGGCACGTTCTTCCTTGTCGGTCATCGGATCCTCGGCGCGATTGGCAGCCAGTGCGGATTGCACGGCGCTTTTCCTACGCTTATAGCCCTGAAGAAACAGTTTCCACCCGAACGCGACAGATCAAGGAAAAAGCCGAAGATGACCCAAGCCCTGGAAAAAGCCATCGAAGCCGCGTGGGAAAAGCGGGCCGAGATCACCCCAGCCACGCATGGCGAAGCCCGCGAGGCAGTCGAGGAAGCGCTTGAGCGGCTCGACAGCGGCACGCTGCGCGTCGCCGAGAAGCAAGGCCGCGACTGGCATGTGAACCAATGGGCCAAGAAGGCGGTCCTGCTGTCGTTCCGGCTGCGGGACATGGAGGAGATGGCCGGCGGCCCTCAGCGCGCGAACTGGTGGGACAAGGTCGACAGCAAGTTCAAGGACTGGGGCGACAATCAATGGCGCGCTGCGGGGTTCCGCGCGGTGCCGGGCGCCATCGTCCGCCGCAGCGCCTTTATCGGCAAGGGAGCGGTGCTGATGCCATCCTTTGTCAATCTGGGCGCCAATGTGGGCGAAGGAACAATGGTCGATACATGGGCCACGGTCGGATCCTGCGCGCAGATCGGCAAGAATGTCCATCTGTCTGGCGGTGTCGGCATCGGCGGTGTGCTGGAGCCGCTGCAGGCCGGGCCGACGATCATCGAGGATGACTGCTTTATCGGCGCGCGCTCCGAGGTGGTCGAGGGCTGCATTGTCCGCGAGGGCTCGGTGCTGGGCATGGGCGTGTTCATCGGCCAGTCGACCAAGATCGTGGACCGCGAAACCGGCGAGATCATGTATGGCGAGGTTCCGGCCGGTTCCGTCGTGGTGTCGGGCTCGTTGCCATCGAAGAACGGGGTGAACCTGTATTGCGCGGTGATCGTGAAGCGGGTGGATGCCAAGACCCGCGCCAAGACCTCGGTCAATGAGTTGCTGCGCGACTGATCCTGCGCGCCCGGTGATTGCCGGACCCCGGCGGTCCGGCCAGGCGCCGGGATATTGTCGCTCTTCAACGAAACACCGGAAGGTTGCAGAAGCGGGAACTGTCCGGTTTTCTGGCGGTTGTCCTTGGACCTGAGGATGCCGGGACGGGGACCGAATGGAAAACACTGACACTGCATTGCTGCAATTGGGACGGAACTGCTGGCGGATCGAACCGGCGGAACGTTTCGCCTTCATCGTGGATGCCCGCGATTATTTCGTGGCGGTGCGCAAGGCCATGCTGCAGGCGCGCAGCAGCATCATGCTGGTCGGTTGGGATTTCGATACGCGCATCTCCTTTGGAGAGACTGACGACGGAGGGCCCGAACGGCTCGGGGATTTCATCCTCTGGCTGGCAGATCGCACACCATCGCTGGAAATCCGCCTGTTGCGGTGGGACACCGGCGCGCTCAAGGCCCTGATGCGGGGCAACACGCTTTTCACCGTTCTTCGCTGGAAGGCACATCCGCGCATCACGCTGCGGCTGGATCGCAAGCATCCGCTGGCGAGTTCCCATCACCAGAAGATCGTCGCCATCGACGACAGTATCGCCTTTTGCGGCGGCATCGACATGACGACCGAGCGGTGGGATACGCGGGAGCATCGCGACGACGATCCGCGCCGCACCGGGCCGGGAGGGAAGCCTCACGGTCCCTGGCATGACGCGACCAGCGCCTTCGACGGCAAGGCGGCACGGGCGATGGGCGATCTGGCCCGTGCGCGGTGGCAAACCGCCACGGAAGAGGAATTGCCGCCATGTTCCGGCGATCACGATTGCTGGCCCGCCGATCTTGCCGCCACCTTCCGGGACATGCGTCTTGGCATCGCCCGCACCGTTCCGATGATGGACGATGTCGAGCCCGTGCACGAGATCGAGGCTGCCTATCTCGACCTGATCGCAGGGGCGGAGCGGTTCATCTATGCCGAAAGCCAGTATTTCGCGTCACGCAAGATCGCTCATGCCCTTGCCGAACGGCTGGCGGAAGAGAATGGCCCCGAAGTGGTGATCGTCAATCCGCATACGGCGGATGGCTGGCTGGAACCCATCGCGATGGATACGGCGCGTGCCCGGCTGGTCGAGGCGCTGCGGCGCGTGGACCGGCATGGCCGGTTCCGCATCTATCACCCCGTCACCACGGGCGGGGCCGAGATCTATGTCCATGCCAAGGTCACCGTGGTGGACGACCGGATCCTGCGTGTTGGCTCGTCGAATTTCAACAACCGCTCGCTGCAACTGGATACCGAATGCGATGTGCTGCTGTCGAGCGACGAGGAAGGCAATGAATCCCTGCGCGATGAGATCGCAGCGGTCCGCAACGATTTGCTGGCCGAACATCTCGGGACGACACAGGAAGAGGTGGCGGCGCGGCTGGAGGAGACCGGCTCGCTGATCGCAACCATAGAGGCCTTGCGTGGCGGGGGGCGCACGCTGGTTCCCTATGAGATTCCCGAGCTGTCGGGAATCGAGGAATGGCTGGCCGATAACGAGATCCTTGATCCCAACGGCCCGGACGAGATCTTCGAGACACCGGCACGCCGCGGGTTGTTCAAGGAGTGGGGGCTGCCGGGCCGGAAACCTGCTTGACGCCCTTTCAGCGCAAGCGGAGACCCGTCTACAGCACCCTGTGACGCACCCGCGCCGACAGTTCGATGGCGGCTGCGTGCAGGCGCGTGATGCTCAACTGCTCCCGGATCTCGGCAAGCAGGGCGATCTCGCCCTCGTAGAGCCGCCCATCCGCCGCGCCGACATCGCAGGCCAGCGCATAGGCGGTTTCGTAAAGCTTCTCGGGCAGCGCGTCGCGGACCAGGCCGAACAGCGCGTCGAGCCCGTCCTCCTCCTCGAACAATGTCATGACCATCTGGCTGACCGGGCGAATCCGGTCATCGTCATATTCGGCGAAAATCGGGGCATGATCGACCATCCGCTGAATCGCCACCAGCTCGGCAGTGCGCATATTCTCATCCGAGGCCGACACGGCGACCATCACCGCGACCAGCGCGTCGCAAGGCGAAAGGGAGGGCAGTTCGGTCGTCATGGTTACGTCTCCGTCAAGGTTGGTGGTTAGATTATTGACGATCGGGTAAGCTTTCAATAAGGCGGCAAGGCCCCGGAACAGGAGTTGACGCGATGACCACCCTGCGCGATGCCGCAATGAGTTCGAAGGCCTGGCCGTTCGAAGAGGCGCGCCGGGTGCTGAAACGCTACGAGAAAAAGCCCCCCGAGAAGGGTTTCGTGTTGTTCGAGACGGGCTACGGCCCCTCGGGCCTGCCGCATATCGGCACCTTTGGCGAGGTGGCGCGGACGACGATGATCCGCCGCGCCTTCGAGATCATCAGCGATATCCCCACCAAGCTGATCTGCTTCTCCGACGACATGGACGGGATGCGCAAGATCCCCGACAACGTGCCCCAGCAGGAGATGCTGCGCCAACACGCCCAGAAACCACTGACCTCGGTGCCCGATCCGTTCGGGCAATATGACAGTTTCGGCCATCACAACAATGCCATGCTGCGGCGCTTCCTGGACACGTTCGGCTTCGAATACGAGTTCATCAGCGCCACGGATTTCTACCGCTCCGGCCGTTTCGACGCGACGTTGCTGCGGGCGGCGGAACGCTATGACGCGATCATGGAGGTGATGCTGGCGAGCTTGCGCGAGGAACGGCAGCAAAGCTATAGCTGCTTCCTGCCGATCAGCCCGACGACCGGGCGCGTGCTTTACGTGCCGATCAAACATGTCGATGCACAGGCCGGAACCATCACCTTCGACGACGAGGATGGGCAGGAGACGACGCTGCCGGTGACCGGCGGGCAGGTCAAGCTGCAATGGAAGCCCGATTTCGGCGCCCGTTGGGCGGCGCTGGACGTGGATTTCGAAATGTATGGCAAGGACCACTCGACCAACACGCCGATCTATGACCGCATCTGCGAGATCCTTGGCGGCAGGAAGCCGGAACATTTCACCTACGAGCTGTTCCTCGACCAGGACGGGCAGAAGATCAGCAAATCCAAGGGCAACGGGCTGTCGATCGACGAATGGCTGACCTATGCGGCGACCGAAAGCCTTTCCTATTTCATGTATCAGAAGCCAAAGACCGCCAAGCGGATGTATTTCGACGTCATCCCCAAGGCCGTGGACGAATATCACCAGCAGTTGCGCGCCTATCCCGGCCAGAGCATCGAACAGAAGCTTGCCAACCCGGTGCGGCATATCCATGGCGACAACGTGCCCGCCTCGGACATGGTGGTGCCGTTCCAGATGCTGCTGAACCTCGCCTCGGTCGCGGGGGCCTCGGGCAAGGAGGGGCTGTGGGGCTTCATCCGCCGTTACGCGCCGGAGGCCAGCCCGGAAACCCATCCCGGCCTCGATCAGGCCGCCGGATTCGCGCTGCGCTATTTCAAGGATTTCGTTGCCCCGACCCGCGAGTTTCGCGCCCCCTCCGATGTCGAGCGCCGGGCGATGGAGGACCTGGCCGGGCGCCTTGCCGCATGGGACCAGCCCACTGACGGCGAGGCGCTGCAATCCATGGTCTTCGCCATCGGCAAGGAACATGGGTTCGAGCCGCTTCGCGACTGGTTCAGCGCGCTTTATCAAGTACTTCTGGGAGCCAGCCAAGGGCCGCGCTTTGGCGGCTTCATCGCGCTTTACGGCATCGAGGAAACCCGCAGCCTGATCGAACGGGCGCTTGCGGGTGAATTGCTGGCGCCCCCTTCTTCTTTGTGAAAATACCTTCGGGGGAGCCCGGCCCGAATGGGCCGGGCGGGGGCGGACAGCCCCCCTCTCCGCCCCCCGGCGTTGCGCGGACCGGTGCCGCAACGCACGTGCGATTCAAGCAAGATTAACCCTTCATGAACTATTTCTTCGCGGGCAAGGCGGGGCTTTCCCTCAGGCCGCCGCCGCTTGTTTCGGGGAGAAATGACATGAGTATCGCCATCACCAACAATATCCTGCTGATGCCGCCGGCTTTCAGCGCAGGCCTCGACACCTGGTCAAGCGGCAACGGAACCGAAACCGATCCAAGCTGGGACCGCGCACGCAATGCCGGGATCGTTCCCGACGATCGCGATTTCGGAACCTGCCTCGAAATCCTGAAGGAGCAAAGCAGAACCCGCATCCGCTATCGGGGCGACACACCGATGATTCCCGGGGTCTACCTGCGGGTCTCTGCCCGTATCAAGCTGGTCGCGGGGCCTGCATGCAGCGTGCGGGTTGCGGGCTGGGCACGCGACGCGTCGCGCAAACATGTGAGCGGGCTGAACGAAGCCGGGCCGAGCGTCGCGGTCGAGAAATACGGCGAAGTGGTGGAGGCCAGCGCCATCGTCGGCGTCGGATCGAGGCAGGGCGTGGACATGGCATGGGGCACGCGCCCGGCCTTCGGACATTTCGGCATCGACCTGCTGGGTGCGAATGGCAGCGTGCTGCGCATCGAGTCCATCCGGATCGAGGATGTCACCCCGGCTTTCGTCCCCGCGCTGATCGATTGGGTGGACGTGCTGGATTTCGGCGCCAGGGGCGATGGGGTCACGAATGACCGCAATGCCTTCATCGCCGCCGACAGGGCTGCGAAGGGGGGCAGGATCCTGGTGCCCGAGGGGCGCTATCATATCGATGGCGATATCAGCATCAACTCTCCGATCCGCTTCAGGGGCACGCTGACGACACCGGCGTCGACGCGCGTCTCCTTCATGAAGAGCTTCGATTTTCCGACCTATGCGGATGCCTTCGGCGACGAGACCCTTGGCCTGAAGAAGGCGTTGCAAGCGCTGTTCGGATATACCGATCATGTCAGGCTGAACCTGTGTGGGCGGCGCGTCGAACTGACCGAGCCCCTTGTCATTCACGAACTGGCACCCCGCCTGCAAGCCTATTCCAACCGCCGGGTCATTGCCAATGGCAGCATCATGCCGGTGCCGGGTCCGGCATGGGAAACCGGCAAGGCCAGCAGCACGGCAAGCTATGATCCCGCCGATCCGACCGCCCTCACCAATGTCCGGAATATCGCCGCCATCGAGGTCGGCAGCCGGGTCATCGGGACCGGCGTGGGGCGCGAGGTCTTTGTGAAAAGCCGCGACCTGGGCAGAAGCCGGCTGGAACTGTCCCAGCCTCTTTACGGCGGGGCGGGGACGCGCAGTTACGATTTCGAGCGTTACCGCTATGTCTTCGATTTTTCGGGAGTGGCGCAGGTCGACCGGCTGAACTTCACCGATATCGAGTTCTACTGCAAAGGCGAGGCCAGCGCGATCATGCTTCCGCCCAAGGGTGAACTGATCGCAATAAGGGATTGCCATATTACCGGCCCGAAAGACCGTGGTATCACCTCGATCGGGCGGGCCTGCCAGGGCATGCTTGTCGATCGCTGCGAGTTCATTTCGAGCGAGACCAGCCTGCCTGCACAGGACCGCAAGAGCGTCGCGATCAATGTGAATGCCAATGACACGAAGATCCGCAACAACCGTTTTGTCCGTTTCGGACATTTCATGGTCGCGCATGGCGGTGGCCATATCATCAGCGGGAACCACTGGTTCCAGGGCGACAAGGCCGAAAGCGGGGTGCGATTTGCCGGTCTGGTCCTGACGCAGAACAACGTGCAGGTCACCGTCACCGGCAATTACATCGACAACGCCTCGATCGAGTGGACGAACGAGCACAGCGCCTATCCGGATTTCACCGGCAATGAATTCAGCTTTGGCGGTCTGACGATCACCGGCAACACCTTCCTGGCCAGCCATGTCGCGCCGTGGTTCACCTGGCTGACCATGAAACCCTATGGAAGCGGTCATACGATCCACGGCCTGACGGTGACGAACAACGTCTTCAAGTCATTCGACAAGATCGACCGGATCGAGCGCGTGGACAATTCCATCGCCGATCTCGATTATGGCCGGATGCGCAACCTGTCCTTTGTGGGCAACACCTTCAACGGGGTCGAGACCTATGTCGCGAATCCGCTTCTGGTGACGCATATCCAGAACAGCGCCTCGCGCCGCTGGACGTTTCCTGCCATCGAGGGGTTGCCGTTCAAGGGAAGGGCGAAATCGGTGAAATCGATAGTCATGGAGAGCGGGTTGACTGATTCAGCGGGACTTCAGGTCGCCGAGATGCCATGGGTTCAGACCGAGATCGGCACCGGCAAGCGCCAGATCCGGCTGAACTGGAGCAAGTCGCTGAAGGGGCGCGTATCGATCTATGCACGCATGGACCGGCCGCATTAAAGCATTTCCAGCAAAAGTGGATCCCGGTTTGGCGTCCGGAAATGCGTAAAAACAAAAAGTTACATCGTTTCGGTGTTTCAACGAAAAACCGAAACGATGTAGGGCAGTTTGCAGTTGATCGGGTTCAGTCGCGAACTGCATCCTGCGATGGCCGGGGGCGCTGCCCCGTCGCCGGCAGGTCTCTCGAACCGGTGGCGCGACCGGCCGGCGCCCCCCGGGATATTTGCATGAAACAGAAGCGGGCCGGGGTGGGTTCGAATAAGTGCAAACGGCTCTGGAACGGCTCCGGCAACGGCAAGCGCGATGCGGGTGCCATAGCCGTCACGAAACGCCTGTGCGGAGCACGGCCATTCGGGCCGCCACGCAGGCCCCTGCCCCGGTCAATGCCCCAGGATCTGGCTCAGGAACAGCCTGGTGCGTTCCGACCGCGGATTATGGAAGAAGTCATGCGGGTTGTTCTGCTCGACGATCTGGCCCTGATCCATGAAGATCACGCGATGCGCCACGGCCTGCGCGAAACCCATCTCGTGCGTGACGCAGATCATCGTCATCCCGTCTTCGGCAAGCTCGATCATCGTGTCCAGAACCTCCTTGATCATCTCGGGGTCCAGCGCCGAGGTCGGCTCGTCGAAAAGCATGATCCGGGGCTGCATGCAAAGCGAGCGCGCGATGGCCACCCGCTGTTGCTGGCCGCCCGATAGCTGACCGGGATATTTGCCCGCCTGTTCGGGGATCCTGACCTTTTCCAGATATTCCATCGCGGTCGTTTCGGCCTGCCTGCGCGGCGTCTTGCGCACCCAGATGGGCGCCAGCGTGCAGTTTTCCAGCACGGTCAGATGCGGGAACAGGTTGAAATGCTGGAACACCATCCCGACTTCCGAGCGGACCTTGTCGATATTCTTGATATCGTTGGTCAGCTCGATCCCGTCGACGACGATCCGCCCTGACTGATGCTCTTCCAGCCGGTTGATGCAGCGGATCAGCGTCGATTTACCCGATCCGGAGGGACCGGCAATCACGATCCGCTCGCCGCGATGAACGGTCAGGTCGATGTCGCGCAGCACGTGGAAGCTGCCGAACCACTTGTTCATGCCGCTGATCTCGATGGCGACCTCGTCAGTCACGGCCGTCCGGCTGGTGTCGATGTCACGGGTCATGGCTTTACTCATGGCGGCTTCCTTACCTGTGGTCGCGCTGCAGCCGGCGTTCGAGATACATCGAGTAACGCGACATACTGAAGCAGATGATGAAGAAAATGGCGCCGGAAAAGATGAACGGCTCCCAGTAGATGCCCTTCCAGGCGATATTGTTGCGAACGGCGTCCGAGATGGATTTCAGCGGCTCGTAAAGGCCGACGAAGGTGACCAGCGTGGTGTCCTTGAACATGCCGATGAAGGTCGAGACGATGCCGGGAATGCTGATCTTGAGCGCCTGAGGCAGGATGATCAGGCGCTGCGCCTTCCAGTAATCCAGCCCCAGGGAATCGGCGGCCTCGTATTGTCCGCGGGGCAAGGCCGCCAGCCCGCCACGGATCACCTCGGCCATATAGGCCGCCGCGAACAGCGTCACCATGATGATGACCCGCAGGATGATATCGAAATTCGTCCCCGGAGGCAGGAAGTAGTTCAGCAGCAGCGACGCCACGAACAAGAGCGTGATCAGGGGCACACCGCGGATGAACTCGATGAAGATGACTGCGAGCGAGGTCACCAGGAACATGTCGGAACGGCGCGCCAGCGCGAGAACGATCCCCAGGGGCAGCGACAGGGCGATGCCCGCGACCCCGATGGTGATCGACAGAAGGAAACCGCCGAACTGGTCCGATGCGACCGCGCGGATGGACAGCGGCAGCAGCCATCCGGCGAATTGCGCGACCTCCCTGGCCAGAAGCGTCCAGAACAGCAATGCGGCGAGGATCGCAACGGCAGCCGCCAGCACGGGCGAGATCCGGCCGACAAGGACGAATGCCAGCCAGCCGAGGCCGAAGCCGGCAAGCACCATGGCCGGTCCCCAGACCGAGCCGCCCCAAAGCAGCCAGACCCCGAGCAGCGGATAGAGCGCCGAGAAGATCAGCAGCCAGCCGGCACGCCGTTCGGCCAGTGTGAGGGCACCCAGGAACACCAGAACCGCGAAACCCATCCAGACGCCCGGCGCGTTCAGTTCCATCATCGACAGCAGGGTCAGGACAGAGGCTACAACCAGGACGATCCGGCGGATCTCGCGCGACTCCGAAAACAGGATCGGCGCCAAGGCGACGAAAAGCATCCCGAAGGTCATGGTCGCCCGCCAATACAGGTCCGGGGGGTAGAAGCCGAACACGTATTGGTTCCAGCGCTCGCGGATGACGGCGAAGCAGGCGCCGCTCGCCCCCTCGCCCCATGTCGCGGCGATGATCTCGCGGCATTCCGGCAGGCTCGATGCGTTCCAGACGGAATGGGCGAACCACGCATAGAAATGATCGACAAGGAACCAGATGATCAACACCCCGAGAACCGTGAGCACGGTGCTGACCGGGGTGGGAAACAGGTTCTCGTGCAGCCATTTCACCACGCCCCTTTCGCGCATCGGGGGCGGTTCGGGCGGCAGCATGGTCTCGCGGACGAAGGCGGCAGAGGTCTTGCCCATCTTAGCGCTCCTTCAGTCTGACGCGGCGGTTGAACATGTTCATCCCCGCCGAGATGACAAGGCTGAGCGCCAGATAGATCAGCATCATCAGCACCATCGATTCCAGTTCGCGCCCGGTCTGGTTCAGCGTGGTTCCGCCAAGCGTGGCGCGCAAGTCCATGTAGCTTGCCGCGATGGCCAGCGAGCTGTTCTTCATCAGGTTCAGATATTGCGAGATCAGCGGCGGAATGATGACCCGCAAAGCCTGTGGCAGGATCACCAGGTTCATCGTCCGGTTCGGCGGCAACCCCAATGCGAAGGCCGCCTCGCTTTGCCCGTGGCTGATGGCGAGAATCCCGCCCCGGACAATCTCGGCGATGAAGGCGCCGGTATACAGCGTCAGCGCCAGCCACAGCACGACCAGCGAGTTATGGACATTCAGCCCGCCGCCGAAATTGAACCCCTTCAGCTCGGGCGACATAAGATGCAGGCCGAAATACCAGATCAGCAGCAGCGACGGGACCGTCATCACCGAAAGATTGATCCACCATGTCGTCGGGCGGTGCCCGGTGCGGTCCTGGATGGCCTGCGCCCGTTTCAGGATCATGTCGCGCAGGAACCAGCCGCCAATGATCGCGACCAGGAACGCGATGGTCGCCCAGTTGACCGTAATCCTCGCACCAAGATCGAGGCTGCCCGGATCATTGGTCATGCCAAGCGAGGGAATGGCGGTATAGCGGTTGGTCAGCGCGACATTGTCGAACAGGATCATCGACCATGCGGGATCGTCGCCGCGATAGGCGCTTGGCGGCGGCATGACCTCGGTAAAGATCGCGTAGATGATCAGGATCCACAAAAGCAGCGGGATATTGCGGAAGATTTCGACATAGACGGTCATCAGCCGGGCGAACAGCCAGCTTTTCGACAGCCGGGCGACGCCGATCGCAACCCCGAGTATCGTCGCGGCCACACAGCCCAGAACCGAAACGATCAGCGTGTTCAGCAGCCCGACAAAGGTTGCCCGCAGATGCGTGTCATCCGAAGTATAGGGGATCGGCCTTTGCGAAATGTCGTAACCGGCCCGCTGGAACAGGAAGCCGAAATTGAAGTCCTTTCCCAAGGCGGCAAGGTTCTGGATGGTATTGCTGATCAGCCACCAGCACAGCGCCATGACCAGAATGAAAACGATCACCTGAAACGTCATCGAGCGATAGCGCCGGTCATAGACCAGCATGCTGATTCGAAACGGCGGATCGACCGGTAGCGGGGCTTCCGTCATATAAATTTCCCTGTCGCCGGTCCGCGGCTTTGGCATCTATGGCTTTTGTTCATCTCCGGACGGGGAATCGGTATCCGGCTTTTCTCAAAATGCCCTGCCACCGCTTTGTTGTGACCGGATTCGTTTTCGTGCAAATGCGATGGGGGCGACAGATCGCCCCCATTCAATCTCCGGATCAGCGGAACGGCTGCGCGTAAAGCAGGCCACCCTCTTTCCACTGGGCATTCAGCCCCCGCGCCAGCCCGATCGGGGTTTGCTCCCCGATATTGGCGGCGAAGATCTCGCCGTAATTGCCGCTGGCCTGGATGGCCCGCTTGGCCCAATCCTTGTCCAGACCGATCATCGCGCCAAGATTGTCGGTCACGCCCAGCAGGCGCTGGATCTCGGGGTTGTTCGAGGATTTCACCAGTTCTTCGATATTCTTCGACGTCACCCCGTATTCTTCGGCCGCGATCAGGGCGTTCAGGGTCCAGCGGACGATATCGCCCCAGTTGTTGTCGCCATGACGGACGGCAGGACCCAACGGCTCTTTCGAGATGACCTCGGGCAGGATGACGTGATTCTCGGGATCGGCGAAAGCGGCGCGGGTCGCGGCAAGCCCCGATATGTCGGTGGTGTAGGCATCGCATGCCCCGGCCATATATTGCTGCTCGCCCTCGGCATTGCTGTCGATATTGACGGGCTGATATTCCAGCCCGTTGGCCTTGAAGTAATCGGCGAGGTTCAACTCGGTCGTGGTCCCGGTCTGGATGCAGATCGTCGCGCCGCTCAATTCCTTGACCGAGGTGACGCCCAGGTCCTTGGGCACCATGAAACCCTGCCCGTCGTAGTAATTCACGCCGGCGAAATCCAGCTTGAGATCGGTGTCGCGCGAAAATGTCCAGGTCGAGTTCCGGGCAAGCACGTCCACCTCGCCCGAGGACAGGGCGGTAAAGCGGGTCTGGCCGGTGGTCGGCACATATTTGACCTTGGAGGGATCGCCCAGGACCGCCGCCGCAATCGCCTTGCACAGATCAATGTCGAAGCCCGCCCAGTTGCCGTTCGCATCAGGCGCGGCGAAGCCGACCAGTCCGGTATTGACCCCGCAGTTCAACACGCCGCGAGCCTTCACGTCGGACAGGGTATCGGCAAAGCCCATCCCCGCCGCCATGCCGGCAACTGCGATGGTGCCCAGGAATGCTGTCTTTTTCATGTTTACCTCGTTGTTGGATCTACAGAGCCACGCTCTTGCCCTGTTCGGGTTTCGAGGCCTGCTGGCCAGACCATGATTTCTGAATGGGACCACAAAGGGGAATGCAGCCACTACCGGCAACATCTTGCCGATCCTGTCTCACAGGTCAAGCGTGACGCGTCACTGCGGTAAATCACCCGGGCAGGCACAGCTTTCTGAACCGCTCCGCCGCCAGCATCGCATCCAGCCGGTTGCGCGCCGCCGTTTCGGCCTCGGCATCCTGCCCCCATTGACTGGCCTGCCAGGTTTCGTCGATCCGCGACAGGCGATGCGCCTCCTGCGCGTCCAGCCGCCCGTGAAGAACCGCAAGGCCCAGGACCAGCGATCCGGGCAGCGTCACAAGGTCGTGCAGCGCCATCATGGCAAAGCTGTCGAGCCTGTCGATCTCTGCCCGCAGCCGCGCCAGCGAATCCCGGGATTGCGGGACCGGGATCACTCCATGCGTGATCCGCAGCGGCGCCTGCAGCGCGGTGGCGGCCCAATCGACCAGCGGATCCCAGCCCTCGGCCTGCATCCGCACCAGTTCCTCGGGCTGCCCGGCGCGGTAACATAACAGGTCGGTGCCGCCATATTCGGCAAGCATGGCCGCAACTTCGGCAAATTGCGGACGGATTTTCTCGATGGCGGAGTTCGCCGCGCGGGTCAGCGGCATCGAATGGGGATCGATCACCTCGGCCTGCGCGTCCCATTCGGCGGCCACGGCCTGCGCGAGCGCGCTTGTCGGCAGGATCAACGGCTGCTTGCCCGGCGTCCGGACGGGGCGCCCGTCCAGCGCGACCTCCCATCCTTCATCCGCTGGCCGCGTATCGGCCACCTTCCAGAACCGCCGCGCCTTCCATTCGCTCATGCCGCCCACTCCGTGATCGCGGCGGTGAGCGCCGGAAAGTCGGGCGCGACCAGCGCCGCACCGGCATCATGCAGCGCCGCCACGGGATGATAGCCCCATGCGACGCCGAAGCCGGGCATTCCCGCGGCGACGGCCATCTCGATATCGAATGCCGTGTCGCCGATCATGACGGCATCCCCGGCCTCTGCTCCGGTCTCTGCCAGCACTGCCTCAAGCATCGAGGGATGCGGCTTGGACGGGTGGTCATCCGCCGTCTGCAACGAGACGAAGCGCCCCTCCAGCCCATGCGCCTCGATCATCGCCCGCAGGCCCCGGCGCGATTTGCCGGTGGCCACCGCCAGCAGCAGATCGTCGCGCGCCGACAACGCGTCCAGGCAGTCCCGCGCACCGGGGTAAAGCGGGGCGGGCGCGGCCTTGCGGGCGCTCATGAAGGAGTCCTTGTAGCCCTGCACGATCCGCGATTGCGTGGGTTCGTCGGTCTCTGGCGCCAGCCGGGCGACGGCGACCGGCAGGGACAGGCCGACGATCCCGAGCACCTCCGATTGCGGCAGCGGTGTCAGCCCGGCGGCCTGAAAGGCGTGACTCATGGCATGGTGGATATGGTGCTGACTGTCGATCAGCGTGCCGTCCACGTCGAAGATGACCAGCTTCATTCTTCCTCCGCGAAGGGATCGTCGGGCACGTCATTCTCGTGCCAGCCCAGGGTTTTCCACGTGCGCTGCATATGGTCGGGCAAGGGCGCGGTCAGCGTCATCCGTCGCCTGGTGATCGGGTGGTCGAAGGACAGGCTGCGGGCGTGCAGATGCAGCTTGCGGCTGATCTCTCCGCCAAGCTGCGCGCCCCAGCCATCGCCCAGGTTCTCTTGCCCCGAGCCGCCATATTTGCCGTCGCCGACGATGGGATGGCCCAGCTCGGCCATATGCGCGCGAAGCTGATGCGTGCGCCCGGTGATCGGCACCAGCGCGCACCAGCTTGCGCGCGTGCCCAAGGCGTCCAGCACGGCATAATCGGTGGTCGCCCGCTTGGCGCCCTCGGTCGAGGCGATATCGCGGGGATGGACGGCGATCATCTTCTCGCCCTCGCCGCCGCGCCCGTGGCCAGCGGCCTTGACCAGACCGTAGCGGACCGTGCCCATGCGCGGATTGGGAACGCCCGCCACCGCCGCCCAGTAGATCTTGCGGGTGCTGCGCGAGCGGAACGCCTCGGAAAGCGCGCGGGCGATGCGGTCGGTGCGGGCGAGCAGCAGCAGGCCCGAGGTGTCCTTGTCCAGCCGGTGCACCAGCTTGGGCCGGTCCTTGTAGCCGAACATCAGCGCCCCGGTCAGCCCGTCCACGTGGCGGGTGCCCTGCCCGCTGCCCCCCTGCGACGGCAGGCCCGGAGGCTTGTTCAGCGCGATGATATGCTCGTCCTTCCACAGCACCGCCTGCTGGATCATCTTCTGATCATTGTCGGGAATGCGCGGGTTTTCGGATCTGGCCCTAGCGGGCACCGTCTTTGCATCAGGCAAGGGCGGCACGCGCACCTCCTGCCCTGCCCCGATCCGGGTGGCGGCCTTGACCCGCCCGCCATCGACGCGCAACTGCCCGGTGCGGCACATCTTCTCGACCGCGCCCTGCGTCAGTTGCGGAAAGCGTTTCTTCAGCCAACGGTCAAGGCGCTGGTCGCCCTCGTCATGGCTCACGCGGATCAGCTGCACGCCGCTCATGCGAAAAGCCCCCGGCCGACAACCAGCCCCGCCGTCACCGCAAAGAGCGACAGCACGACCGAAACCGCGACGTAAATGATCGTGCCAGCCATCTGGCCCCGCTCCCACAGGGTCAGCGCGTCCAGCGAAAAGGCCGAGAAAGTGGTGAAACCGCCCAGCACGCCGGTCAGCAGGAATGGCGCGTAATGGTTGTGCCAGCGATGCGCCATGAAGGCCGCCAGCAGACCCATGGCGAAGCTGCCCAGCACGTTCACGAGGCCGGTGGCGATGGGAAAACCCGGCCCATGCCACGCGATGGCGCGATAGACCGCATAGCGCGCCGTCGCACCGATTGCGCCGCCCAAGGCGACCTGGAGAAAGGGATTCATCATGGCGCGGTGATGTGACCGGGCGGGCGTAAAGTCAACCTTTGCCACGCCCCGCCACAGGGGCCCGGGCGAATTTTCAGGCGTTGCGTTTCCTGATGGTCTGGATCAGCGCATAAACCCCGATCAGCACGACCAGCGCGGATACGATCGGGGATTGGTAATTGCCCTGCATACCGACCCCCTCGCCCTGCTCGGCCTGCCGGACGCTTGCGACAAGCTCGTTCTTCCGTGCACCCAGTTCATTGGAGTTCCGGGCAATCAGATCTTCCAGGAACTTGCCGAGTTCCTTGTTCCCCTTGCCGATCCCGTCCAGCGCGACGCCCGCCGGGTTCCCGCCGCTTTCCAGCAGGGCCAGCAATCTCGCGATTTCCTGCGCCAGCAGCTCTGCCGTGGCCAGGAGCATGTCGTTGTTGCTGCTCTTGTCCCGGAAGCGCTGCCCGGCGGAATAGCTGTTCTCGCCGAAGCGGTTCTGTCGGTAGACAAGCGCATTCAGGTGATTGTCCGAGATGAGGCTGGATTGCATCCCCTTCAGGATCCGGCCCCATTGCAAAAGCTCCGCCTTCAGTTCGTTATAGGAATTGCTGTCCCTGACGACCGTCCCGACCTGCAATTGCCCGCTTTGCCTGATGACACCCGCCATGATCTGGCGCAGGCTGATATCCATGGCCTCGAAATTCATTAGGTTCTCCAATCCGGCTGCGAGAAAATAGACGAATATGGGTCGAGATTACGGTATCGAGGTGAATTTTCAATCCCATGACAAGCGAGCCCGCCCGCCGGACGATCATCCGCCGCGCTTGAGCCTTTGTGCGACGAACCAATCCAGCCGCTTTTTCAGTTCGCGCTCGAAGCCGCGCTCGATCGGGGTGTAGAGAACCGGGCGCTTCATGCCCTCGGGAAAATAATTCTGACCCGAGAACCCGTCCTCGGCATCGTGGTCATAGGCGTAGCCCGCCCCATAGCCCTGTTCCTTCATCATCTTCGTGGGCGCGTTCAGGATATGGGCGGGCGGCATCAGGCTGCCCGTTCGCCTCGCCTCGGCACGGGAGGCCTTGTAGGCGACATAGCCCGCGTTCGATTTCGGAGACAGCGCCAGGAAGATCACCGCCTGCGCCAGTGCCAGCTCGCCCTCCGGGCTGCCGAGGCGTTCATACATCGCCCAGGCATCCAGGCAATGCCGTGCCGCCGCCGGTTCCGCCAGCCCGATATCCTCGATCGCCATGCGGGTGATGCGGCGGGCGAGGTAGCGCGGATCCTCGCCGCCCTCCAGCATCCGGGCCAGCCAGTAGAGCGCGGCATCCGGGTCCGAGCCGCGCACCGATTTATGCAGGGCCGAGATCAGGTTGTAATGCTCGTCCCCCGACTTGTCGTATTTGGCGGCGCGGCGCATCAGCCGGTTGGCCATGGCCTGCGCATCCAGCGGCTTGTCGATCTTCCACGCCGCCACCTGCTCGATCAGGTTCAGGACAGTGCGGCCATCGCCATCCGCCATTTCCAGCAGCGCCTCGCGCGCCTCGGCGGTCAGGGGCAGTTTCCGGCCCAGTTCCCCCTCGGCCCGCTGCGCGAGACGTTCCAGATCGGCGAGGCTCAGCCGTTCCAGCACGATCACCTGCGCGCGCGACATGACGGCGGCGTTCAGCTCGAACGAGGGGTTCTCGGTCGTGGCGCCGACCAGCAGGATGGTGCCATCCTCCATATGCGGCAGGAAACTGTCCTGCTGGGCCTTGTTGAAGCGGTGGATCTCGTCGACGAAAAGCAGGGTGCCCCGCCCCTGCCCCCGGCGCAGCTTGGCGGCCTCGAACACCTTGCGCAAATCCGGGACGCCGGTGAAGATCGCGCTGATCTGGACGAAGGCGAGGTCGGTCTCGTCGGCCAGCAGCCGGGCGATGGTGGTCTTGCCCACCCCCGGTGGCCCCCAAAGGATCAGCGAGGACAGGCTGCCCGCCGCCAGCATCGAGCCGAGCGGACCGTCCGGGCCAAGCACCCTGTCCTGGCCGATCACATCTGCCAGCCGCGCAGGACGGATCCTGTCGGCCAGCGGGCGCGTCGCCGGGTTCGGGGGCGTCCTGTCGGATGCGTCGGGGGTGTCGAAAAGATCGGCCATGGCAGGCGCATATTAGGGCGCGGGCGGCGGGACGGAAAGCCCCGGATGGCATTGCCATATTCCGATGCCGCCATGTCGGCAACGAGAAACCCCGCCGCTGATGTCAGCGACGGGGTTTTCAATCTTTCGGTCCACGGCCTGCCGCAGGTCCTTGGCGGCATGCTCTGGCGGGACGGTTCAGCCTTCGTCGCCCTCGGAGGCCTCGGCCTCGGCACGTGCGAGATCGGCAGCGCCCTTCGCGCTCGGATCACGGTCGACCAGTTCGATGATCGCCATCGGCGCCATGTCGCCATAGCGGAAACCGGCCTTCAGGACGCGGACATAGCCGCCCTGACGCTCCTTGTAGCGCTCGCCCAGGATGTCGAACAGCTTGGCGACATGGGCGTCCTGCTTGAGCTGAGAGGCGGCCTGACGGCGGGCATGCAGGTCGCCGCGCTTGGCCAGCGTGATCAGCTTTTCGACGATGGGACGCAGTTCCTTGGCCTTGGGCAGGGTCGTCTTGATCTGTTCGTGTTCGATCAGCGAACCGGCCATGTTGGCGAACAGCGCCTTGCGGTGTTCATGGGTGCGGTTGAGACGGCGGTAGCCGCGAGCGTGACGCATTTCATTTCTCCTTTGACGTCTTTTGCTTTGTCCGGCAGCCCATGCGTGCGGGCCGCTCTCCTTGGGGCGGAATGCCCGGGGTTCGACGGGGCGGGATCACCCGCCGCCATCGGAATTCTCCGCTTCAGAACTGGTCGTCGAAGCGCTTGGCCAGATCCTCGATATTCTCCGGCGGCCAGTCCACGACATCCATGCCCAGATGCAGGCCCATGCCCGAGAGCACTTCCTTGATCTCGTTCAGGGATTTGCGGCCGAAATTCGGGGTCCGCAGCATCTCTGCCTCGGTTTTCTGGATCAGGTCGCCGATATAGACGATATTGTCGTTTTTCAAGCAGTTGGCCGAACGGACCGACAGTTCCAGCTCGTCCACCTTCTTGAGCAGGCGCGGATCGAATTCCAGACCGTCGTCGCTGTCCTGGCGTCCGGCGGCTTCGGGCTCCTCGAAGTTGACGAAGACCGAAAGCTGGTCCTGAACGATGCGGGCGGCATAGGCCACGGCGTCTTCCGGGGTCAGCGAGCCGTCCGTCTCGATCTTCATGGTCAGCTTGTCGTAATCCAGCACCTGGCCCTCGCGGGTCGGGGTAACTTCATAGCTGACGCGCTTGACCGGCGAGAAGATCGCATCGATCGGGATCAGGCCGATGGGCGCATCCTCGGGGCGGTTCTTGTCGGCTGCGACATAGCCCTTGCCGGTCTGCACGGTCAGTTCCATGCTCAGATCGGCGCCCTCGTCCAGATGGCAGATGACATGATCGCGATTCAGCACCGTGATCCCGGCGGTTTCCTGGATATCGCTGGCCTTCACCTCGCCTGGGCCCTTGGCCGTCAGCGACAGGCGCTTGGGACCCTCGACTTCCATTTTCAGGGTCACGCCCTTGAGGTTCAGAACGATATCGGTCACATCCTCGCGGACACCGGCAACGCTGCTGAACTCGTGCAGGACGTTATCGATCTGGACCGAGGTGATGGCAGCGCCTTGCAGCGACGACAGCAGCACACGGCGCAGCGCGTTGCCGAGCGTCAGGCCAAAGCCCCGCTCCAGCGGCTCTGCGACAAGCGTCGCCGTCCGGGTCGCGTCGGCGCCCGGCTTGACGACAAGCTGCGTCGGCTTGATCAGTTCGGCCCAATTCTTGTGGATCATGGGTTTGCCTCCATACTTGTTTCCGAGCCCATGACCGAGGCCGGAAACGCCCGAGGTTGAATACGAATTTCCGAACCGCGCGAAAGACGCGCGGCCCGGTGAATGATGATCCAGTATCAGACGCGGCGACGCTTTGGCGGGCGGCAGCCGTTATGCGCGATCGGGGTCACATCCCGGATGGCGGTAATGTTGAAGCCGACCGCGGCTAGCGCGCGGAGCGCCGATTCGCGGCCCGAGCCGGGGCCCTGCACTTCGACCTCAAGCGTCTTCACGCCATGTTCCTGGGCCTTGCGACCGGCATCCTCGGCGGCCATCTGGGCGGCGTAAGGAGTCGATTTGCGCGAGCCCTTGAACCCCATCGTGCCGGCCGACGACCACGAGATCGCGTTGCCCTGCACGTCCGAGATCAGGATCTTGGTATTGTTGAAGCTGGAATTCACATGCGCCACGCCGGTGGCGATGTTCTTGCGCTCTTTGCGCTTCATGCGGGTTTTATCACGTGCCATGTCCGTTCCCCCTTACTTCTTCTTGCCGGCGATGGGTTTCGCCGGGCCCTTGCGGGTACGGGCATTGGTGTGGGTGCGCTGACCGCGGGTCGGAAGACCGCGGCGATGGCGCAGACCGCGATAGGAGCCAAGATCCATCAGGCGCTTGACGTTCATCTGCACTTCGCGGCGCAGATCGCCTTCGACGGTCAGGTTGGCGTCGATATATTCGCGAATCTGAAGAACTTCGGAATCCGACAATTCGTTCACACGGCGAGCAGTGTCGATGCCGACAGCTTCGCAGATTTGTTCGGCATTGGCCGGACCGATGCCATGGATATAAGTCAGTGCGATGGGGACACGCTTCCCCGTCGGAATATTGACGCCAGCAATACGAGCCACGCGTTATCCTTTTCGGTTGCGGTTCCGTAGCGCCGGAACCTTTTTTCACAACGTAAGGCCCGAAAGCCATGCCTTCGGGCCGATCTATGGTCCACCCATGAGAGGGTGATTCTCTTTCGAGATGTCGTGATCTAATGGCAGATCACGTCCACGTCAAGGGCATAGGTTAACAAGGGCTTGACAAAGGGCCGTTTCGTCCCCCGCCCCTATTTCCCGGCGAGCGCGGCACCGATCTGCGCGGCAACCTCGTCGATATCGGCCAGCCCGTCCACCGGTGCCAGCTTGCCCTTGGCATAGTAATAGCCGATCAGCGGCGAGGTCTTCTTGTAATATTCCAGCAGGCGGGTCCGCAGGCTGTCCTCGTTGTCATCGGCGCGGCGCTTGAGATCGGTCGAGCCGCAAACATCGCAGACACCCGGTTTGGCGGTCGGCTTGGTTTCGTCGTGATAGACCTCGCCGCAATTGCCGCAGGTGAAACGGCCGGTGATCCGGCGCACCAGCGCCTCGTCATCGACCTGCATCTCGATGACCGAATCCAGCGCCATCCCGGCCTCATTCAACAGCGCCCCCAGGGCATCGGCCTGCGCCAGCGTGCGCGGGAACCCGTCAAAGATAAAGCCCTTGCCGCCTTCGGCCAGCTTCTCCCGGATCAGCCCGATGACGATATCATCCGTGACCAGTTGCCCGCGATCCATGACCTCGGCCACCCTTTGGCCCATTTCCGTTCCCGAGGTCCGGGCGGCACGCAGCATGTCGCCGGTGGAAAGCTGCACCATGCCGCGCTCTTCGACCAGCTTGCGGGCCTGTGTTCCCTTGCCGGCGCCCGGAGGTCCGAGAAGAATGATATTGATCGTCATGTAGCCTGTGTCCCCCTCGGCTGGCCGTTCCGGTATACTGGTCAGCGCCGCGTAGGCGCCTTGCGCGATTTCCCGCTTCCCGGTTTACGTTTACCACGGAGCTGGGATTTCTCAATCAGACCTTCATATTGATGCGCCAGCAGGTGGCTTTGAACCTGGTTGATCGTATCCATCGTCACCGAAACCACGATCAGCACCGAGGTGCCGCCGAAATAGAACGGCACCGACCATTGATGCCGCAGGATCTCGGGCAGCAGGCAGACGGCGGCCAGATAGCCCGAACCGATCACCAGCACGCGGTTGACGACGTAATCCAGGTATTCCTCGGTCCGCTTGCCCGGCCGGATGCCCGGAATGAAGCCGCCCTGGTTCTTCAGGTTCTCGGCGACATCATCGGATTTGAAGGACACGTTCTGGGTGTAGAAATAGGCAAAGAAGACGATCATCGCCGCGAAAAACACCAGGTAAAGCGGCTGACCCGGCCCGAAATAGGCCAGGATCGTGGACATGATCGGCCCGGTCTGGTTCCCCGAGAAGGTGGAGATGGTGATCGGCAGCAGCAGCAGCGAGCTGGCGAAGATCGCCGGGATGACACCCGCCGGGTTGACCTTGATCGGCAGGTGGCTGGATTGGCCGTCATAGACCTTCATGCCGACCTGGCGCCGCGGATACTGGATGCGGATCTTGCGCAGGGCGCGCTCCATGAACACGACGAAACCGATCACCGCGATCACCATGACGATCACGCCCAGAATGATCGGGGTCGAAATCGCGCCGGAACGGCCCTGTGCAAAGAAATTCGCCAGCGCCGCCGGGATCTCGGCCACGATACCCACGAAGATGATCAGCGAGATGCCGTTGCCGATGCCGCGCGCGGTAATCTGTTCGCCCAGCCACATCAGGAACATCGTGCCGCCGACCAGCGTGATGACAACGGACGCCTGGAAGAACAGGCCCGGGTCATGGGCCAGGCCGCCCGCCTCAAGGCTGCGCGCAAGGCCGTAGGCCTGGAACAGCGCCAGCAGCACGGTGCCGTAGCGGGTATACTGGTTGATCTTCTTGCGGCCCTGCTCGCCCTCTTTCTTGAGCTGTTCGAGCGCGGGCACCATGGATGCCATGAGCTGAACGATGATCGAGGCCGAGATATAGGGCATGATGCCAAGCGCGAATACGCCCATCCGCCCAAGCGCGCCGCCGGTGAACATCGACAGGATGCCACCGATTCCCGATTGCGCCTGCTCCATGAAGTTGCGCAGCGCGGCGCCGTCGATACCCGGCACGGGGATATAGGTGCCGAGGCGATAGATGATCAGCAGGCCGATCGTGAACCAGATACGCTGGCGAAGTTCCGTGGCCTTGCCCAATGCCCCCCAAGAGAGGTTCGCGGCCATCTGTTCTGCGGCTGACGCCATATTTTCCGTCCCGTGTCATGACAGCGCCGCCGATCCGTTTCCGGGGTCCGGCGGCGCCTGGAAAACCTGTTTGCTATCTATGAGGCGCGGGCGCCCCGTTCAACAGCTTATTCCGCCGCTGCCGGCAGGGTTACCTTGCCACCCGCCTTTTCGACTGCCTCGACAGCCGATTTCGACGCGCCGGTGACGGTGATGTTCAGCTTGGCCTTCAGCTCGCCCTTGCCCAGCAGCCGGACACCGTCCAGCTTGCGGCGCACGACACCGGCGGCAACCAGCGCATCCTCGGTCACATCGGCCTTGGCGTCCAGCTTGCCCGCATCGACGAAACGCTGCAGCTGCCCCAGGTTGATGACGGCGAATTTCAGCGCGTTGGGCTTGGTAAAGCCGCGCTTGGGCAGGCGGCGATACAGCGGCATCTGGCCGCCTTCATAGCCGTTCAGGGCCACGCCCGAACGCGATTTCTGGCCCTTGATACCACGGCCGGCAGTTTTGCCCTTACCCGAACCGGGACCACGCGCCACGCGCTTTTTCGTACGGTTCGCGCCTTCGTTATCGCGGATTTCATGCAGTTTCATATCGCTTCTCCTGAGCCGGACACGTCCCCGAAGCGATACAGGACGGACACGGCATTTCTTGGTTATCGAGTCGGCCCGCCTAGGGGCACCGCGGGTGAGTAGCGGATGGCGCGGCGCGGGTCAAGGGCGCAACATCTCATCATATTCTCCAATCCACCGTCGCCCGGATTATCTTCTGCTCTGATATTTCTTGTTTTTACAAGATTGTATCCTGGTATTCTCAGGTGAATTATATCAACGGAACATGATCGTCGAGCGATGCATCCCGAAGACAGTCCATCAGAACAGTCCGACCCTCAATAGTAAAGGGCGCCCCGGTTTCCCGAGGCGCCCCTTGCGATAGGATTCCCGAACTGAACCTGATCAGCCGCGTTCTTCCACGATCACCGCGAGATGCGGGATCTTGGCGACCATGCCGCGGATCGCCGGAGTATCCTCCAGTTCGCGGGTGCGGTGCATCTTGTTCAGGCCCAGGCCCTTCAGCGTTTCCCGCTGAATGGCAGGGCGGCGGATCGGCGAACCGATCTGCTTGACGACGATGGTTTTCTTGTTGGCCATGTCCTTGCCTCCTTACGCTTCAGCCGCAGCTTCAGCGGGTGCCTCGGCCGGCTTGTCATGCGAAGGCAGGATATCCGCCACCTTCTTGCCGCGGCGCTGTGCGACCGAACGGGGGCTGTTGTTGTTCTTCAGCCCGTCCAGCGTCGCGCGGATCATGTTATAGGGGTTTTGCGACCCCAGTGACTTGGCCACGACATCCTGCACGCCCAGCATCTCGAACACGGCGCGCATCGGACCACCGGCGATGATCCCGGTCCCCGGAACAGCCGTCCGCATCACCACCTTGCCGGCGCCATGACGGCCCTCGATGTCGTGGTGCAGGGTGCGGCCTTCGCGCAGCGGCACGCGGATCAGGCCACGCTTGGCCTGCTCGGTCGCCTTGCGGATCGCCTCGGGGACCTCCTTGGCCTTGCCCTTGCCGAAGCCGACACGGCCCCGCTGGTCGCCGACCACCACCAGAGCGGCAAAGCCGAAGCGCTTGCCCCCCTTGACGGTTTTCGACACGCGGTTGATCGCTACGAGACGATCGGCGAATTCCGGGGTTTCTTCGCGGTCTTCGCGACGGCCCCGACGATTTTCACGTTCTGCCATACGGCTTTCCTTATCAAGCTGGCGCAAAATTACGCCGTTATCATCAATCCAGGTGAGCCTTTCGGCCAGGTGGCCCGTTGCTCCCGGATCATCGGGGTGGCGCAGCCGCCACCCGCAGGGATCAGAACTTCAACCCGCCTTCGCGGGCAGCGTCGGCCAGGGCCTTGATCTTGCCGTGGAACAGGAAGCCGCCGCGGTCGAAGACAACGTCTTCCACTCCGGCCTTCTTCGCACGTTCGGCAATTGCCGCACCGATCTTGGCGGCGGCCTCGACATTGTTTTTGCCCACGACGCCCAGATCCTTCTCCAGCGTGCTGGCCGAGGCCAGGGTCACGCCGTTCAGGTCGTCGATGACTTGAACCGAGATGTTCTTGGACGAACGGTGAACCGACAGACGCGGGCGGCCATTCGACATCGCCCGCAGTTTGTTCCTTACGCGCAAGCGGCGCTTCTGGAACAGCTTTTGCTTTTTCAGTGCCATTTCTCGCGCCCCTTACTTCTTCTTGCCTTCCTTGCGGAGGATATACTCGCCCTTGTAGCGGATACCCTTACCCTTGTAGGGCTCGGGCGCACGCCACTCGCGGATATTCGCCGCAACCTGGCCGACCAGCTGCTGGTCGATCCCTTCGACAACCACTTCGGTCTGCTTCGGGGCGGTGATCGTCACGCCCTCGGGCGTTTCGAAATTCACCTCGTGGCTGTAGCCCAGGGACAGTTTCAGGGTCTTGCCCTGCATCTGCGCGCGGTAGCCCACGCCCTGGATTTCCAGCTCTTTCCTGAAGCCTTCCGACACGCCCTGCGCCAGGTTCGCTACCATGGTGCGGGTCATGCCCCATTGCTGGCGCGCCCGCTTGGACAGGCCGCGAGGCTTGACCGAAACGGAACCGTCTTCCAGCACCAGGTCGACATCGTCATTCGCCGTGAAGCTGCGGGTGCCCTTGGGCCCCTTCACCTCGATCGTCTGACCCTTGATCTCGGCCGTCACGCCCTTGGGCAGTTCGACCGGTCTTTTACCAATCCGAGACATCTGCTGCCCTCCTTAGAATACCGTGCAGAGGACTTCGCCGCCGACATTGGCATTGCGAGCCGCTGCATCCGACATGACGCCCTTGGGAGTCGACACGATCGAAACGCCCAGGCCCTGACGGACCTGCGGGATTTCCTTGGCGCCGGCATAGACGCGGCGGCCCGGCTTCGATACGCGCGACAATTCCCGGATGACCGGGGTGCCGTCGAAATATTTCAGGCCGATTTCCAGCTCCGTATGGCCGGCATCGGTGGTCACTTCCTCGTAGCCGCGGATGTAACCTTCTGCTTTCAGCACGTCCAGAACCCAAGCGCGCAGCTTGGAGGCAGGAGTGCGCACGGTCGATTTGCCGCGCATCTGCGCATTGCGGATGCGGGTCAGCATATCGCCGAGAGGATCGTTCATCGACATATCTGCCCCCTTACCAGCTGGATTTGACCATGCCGGGGATATAGCCGTTCGAGCCAAGCTCGCGCAGCGCGATCCGCGACAGTTTCAGTTTGCGGTAATACGCGTGCGGACGGCCGCTGAGCTGGCAGCGGTTGTGCAGACGCGTAGCCGAGGAATTCCGCGGCAGTTCGGCCAGCTTCAGCGTGGCCTTGAACCGCTCTTCCATCGGGCGGGACTGATCCTTGATGATCTCGTTCAGTTCGGCGCGCTTGGCGGCGTATTTCTGAACCAGTTTCGCGCGTTTCTTCTCGCGCTCTACCATCGACTTCTTTGCCATATCTTCTTCCCTCCGCGACTCAGCTGCTGAACGGCATGTTGAAATGCTTCAACAGCGACTTCGCTTCCGCGTCGGTCTTCGCGGTGGTGCAGATGATGATGTCCATCCCCAGAACTTCGTCGACCTTGTCGAAGTTGATTTCCGGGAACACGATGTGCTCTTTCAGGCCCATGGCATAGTTGCCGCGGCCATCGAAAGCCGTGCCCTTGACGCCGCGGAAGTCGCGGACGCGGGGCAGCGCGATATTGATCAGGCGGTCAAGGAACTCATACATCCGGTCGCCGCGCAGCGTCACCTTGGCGCCCAGGGGCATGTCCTCGCGGACACGGAAGCCGGCGATCGAGTTCTTCGCCTTGGTGATCACGGCCTTCTGGCCGGCGATCAGCGACAGTTCCTCGGCGCCCTGCTTGACCTTCTTGGTGTCCTTGACGGCCTCGCCGATACCCATGTTCAGGACGATCTTGTCCAGGCGCGGGATCTGCATGTCGTTCTTGTAGCCGAACTCTTCCTTGAGAGCGGCCTTGATCTTGTCGCGGAACTGCGCCTTCAGGCGCGGCGTGTATTTCGAAGCGTCCAGCATCAGATCACGTCTCCCGTGGTCTTGGCGAAACGGACCTTCTTGCCGTCTTCCACGCGGAAGCCGACGCGGGTCGCTTTGCCGTTCTTGTCCATCAGAGCCAGGTTCGACAGGTCGATCGGCATCGCCTTCGGCACGCGGCCGCCCTGGCTTGCCTGGGTCTGGCGCTGGTGACGGATCGCGATGTTCACGCCGTCAACGATGGCCTTGTTGTCCTTGGGCATCACGGCAGTGATCTCGCCCTGCTTGCCCTTATCCTTGCCGGCCAGCACGACGACCTTGTCGCCCTTTTTCAGCTTGGCAGCCATTACAGCACCTCCGGAGCAAGCGAGATGATCTTCATGAAGTTCTTGGCGCGCAGCTCGCGCACGACCGGCCCGAAGATACGGGTTCCGACGGGCTCGCCCTGGTTGTTCAGGATGACGGCGGCGTTGCGGTCGAAACGGATCGAGGTTCCGTCCTCGCGCTTTACTTCCTTGGCGGTCCGAACGACGACGGCCTTGCGCACATCGCCTTTCTTGACCCGGCCCCGTGGGATGGCTTCCTTGACGGACACGACGATAATGTCGCCCACCGACGCATAGCGACGGTGCGAACCACCCAGGACCTTGATGCACTGCACCCGGCGCGCGCCGGAGTTGTCAGCGACATCCAGATTAGTCTGCATCTGGATCATTTGGTTTCTCCCGACCTTTGGGGACCGGCACTTCCGGCCCCAGGGTTTCGATTAATTCTGGTAAAGAGGTTACGCCGAAGCGGCCTCATCCGTCAGAACGGTCCAGCGTTTCGTCTTCGAGACCGGGGCGCATTCGGCAATGCGAACGGTATCCCCGACCTTGAACTGGTTATTCGCGTCATGGGCGCGATATTTCTTCGACATCCGAACCGTCTTGTGCAGCAGCGGATGCTTGAAGCGGCGCTCGACCAGAACGGTCACGGTCTGATCGTTCTTGTCGCTGGTCACGCGGCCTTGCAGAATGCGTTTGGGCATGAGCCAGCCTCCTTAGTTCGATGCCGCGGCTTCCGCCGCTTTCTGGTTCAGAATGGTCTTCACACGCGCGACGTCACGGCGCACGGCGCGCATGCGGGCGGTATTCTCGAGCTGGCCGGTAGCCTGCTGGAAGCGCAGGTTGAACGCTTCCTTCTTCAACGAGACAAGCTGCTCCTGCAACTGGTCCGGAGTCTTCGATTTCAGTTCCTGCGCATCCATTGCGCTTGTTCCTTTCCAACATCACCGGAGGGCCCCTGATTGCCAAGGCCACCCTGATTCCCGGTGGAGTTCCGTGATGAAGATGCGCGCATACACCCTAAGCAGGCGTTATGCAACAGCGAATGCCGCCGGAAAGTGCAGATACCCACCCCTGTTGCTTATTGCCACGATGTTTGGCTTGCGCAATCATGTTCTTGCGGCACGCTCCGTTTAAACCATATTTCAGGAGATTTCAGATGAACGATCCGTTTTTGATCGGATTCGGCCTGCTTGCGCTGGCGATCGGCGGCGCCACCATTTTCGGAAACAGCGACGACGATGATGACGATGGCAACCCGCCGTCTCCTCCTCCTTCCGCCGACGAGGGCACCGAAGGCGATGATGAGATTACCTCGTATGACGCAGAGCAGGATCCGGACGGGGTGCTGTCCACGCTCGGCGGCGACGATCTTATCCGTTTCGATGAGGATTCGGATTTCGAGGCGGATATCGATGCCGGTGACGGAAATGATACCATCGACATGGGCATCGCCGATGGCAACCAGGTGCATGGCGGCGCCGGCGATGATGATATTGCACTGGAAGACGGCACCGCTGCGGTGATCCATGGCGATGCGGGCGACGATACCCTTACCGTTGCCGATGACGACTATTTCGATACCGGGGGTCTTTCGCTGTCCGGAGGCGAGGGTGATGACATCCTGAGGGTCGGCATGATCGATGCCCTGACCCAGATGGAATCCGAGCACGGTGACGCCGGCCCCACCCTGTCGGGCGGCGAGGGAAGCGACGGTTTCGATCTGTCGATCGAACTGGATGAAGGCATGAGGGAATTCGTTGACAGCGGCGAAGACGAATTGCCGAGGGAGAATCCGATCGGCGTGATCACCGATTTCGTATCGGGCGAGGACCGGCTGACGGTGGATCCGGTGACATATGCCGAAGGGGTGAATTACCTGGGGCACGAGATCATCCAGTCAGAGGACGGCAGGTCGACCGGCATCCAGTTCCATTATGGCCCGGAAGGGGCGACGACACCCGCGCTTCATTCCACCCTGTGGCTCGAAGGCACGCCGACGATCGCCGAGGGAGATCTGGAACTGCTCAATATTCCCGGGTCGGTTTCAGAGGGCGATGATCTGATCGACAGCGACATATCAGTCGAAAGAGGCATCAACGATGAGGGCATACTTGCCACGCTTGGCGGCAACGACACCATTTCGCTGGAATATTCGAGCTCGCTTGACGAAATCGATCTCGGCGATGGGGATGACAGTATCGATGGCGGCCCTGAAGCACTTGGGCTGATACTGAACAGCGGGAGTGTCGACGCGGGGTCCGGCAACGACGATATCAATCTGGGCGGGGCGAATGGGACTGCGGTATCCGGCGGTGAGGGTGCCGACACGATAACCCTGACGAATGCCAGCGCGGCGAATGATGGGGTGAGCCTGGATGGCGGCAGCGGCGACGACGTGATCGCCGTCACCTATGCCGACAATCCCCCCGGTTTCGACACATATGAAACCAACGCAAGCAATAGCCGCCTGCTGACTGGCGGAGAGGGCCAGGACGATTTCATGCTGGCTCCCGCCATGACCGCAGCAATGTTCGAATATGACATCGGCGGCCAGATGGCAGAGATCACGGACTTCCGGTCGGGCGAGGATCAGCTTGTGATCGATACCGAATCCTATGCGAACGGCGCGGAATATCTGGGGCACGAGTTCATTCCGCTCGACGACGGCAACTCGACCGAGGTCATCCTGCGTTTTGCCGATCCAACCGGTTCGGGCACCGAGGCCTCGGTAAGCGTCAGGGTCAATGGCCCCATATCCGATGCCGACCTGGTTATCGCCCCTGCATCATCCATCTGACGCCGCTCGGATCACTCCCCGGCAAGGCAAAGCCCCGGCCTCTCGGCCGGGGCTTCGTTCATTTCCACTTAAGGCGAAAGACCGCCCTGCCCTTACCAGTCGGTCCGCTCGACGATGCGGGTCTGGATTGGCAGTTTCATCGCGCCGAGGCGCAGCGCCTCCTTGGCGATGGTTTCGGACACGCCGTCGATCTCGAACATGATGCGGCCGGGATGCACGCGGGCGGCCCAGAAATCGACCGAGCCCTTGCCCTTACCCATCCGCACTTCCGTCGGTTTGGAGGAAACCGGCACATCGGGGAAGATCCGGATCCAGACCCGGCCCTGACGCTTCATGTGCCGGGTGATCGCGCGGCGGGCCGCTTCGATCTGGCGGGCGGTGACGCGCTGAGGCTCGGCGGCCTTCAGGGCGAAGGATCCGAAATTGATATCGAACCCGCCCTTGGCGTTGCCGTGAATCCGGCCCTTGTGCTGTTTGCGGAACTTCGTCCGTTTCGGTTGCAGCATTGTTTCTTCTCCTTACCGGCCGCCACGCGGGCCGCGAGGTGCCGGGCCTTCCTGGGCCTCGGCTGCGCGACGATCGCGGGCCTGCGGATCATGTTCCATGATCTCGCCCTTGAAGATCCACACCTTGACGCCGATGATCCCGTAAGGGGTCGAGGCCTCGGCCAGCGCGTAATCGATATCGGCGCGCAGGGTATGCAGCGGCACGCGGCCTTCGCGATACCACTCGGTCCGGGCGATCTCGGCGCCGCCAAGGCGGCCCGACACGTTCACGCGGATACCAAGCGCACCCATCCGCATCGCGTTCTGGACCGAGCGCTTCATGGCGCGGCGGAACGAAACACGACGCTCGAGCTGCTGCGCGATCGACTCTGCGACCAGCGCGGCATCGACTTCGGGCTTGCGCACCTCGACGATGTTCAGGTGCAGTTCGCTGCCGGTGAAATTCGACAGTTTCTTGCGCAGCTCCTCGATATCGGCGCCCTTCTTGCCGATGATGACGCCCGGACGCGCAGCGTGAATGGTCACGCGGCATTTCTTGTGCGGACGCTCGATAATGACGCGGCTGATACCGGCCTGCTTGGCCTCTTTCTTGATGAAGTCCCGGATTTTCAGGTCTTCAAGAAGCAGATCGCCATATTCCTTGTCGTCTGCATACCAGCGGCTATCCCAGGTGCGGTTGACCTGGAGGCGCATCCCGATGGGGTTGACCTTCTGACCCATTACGCTTGCTCCTCGACTTGGCGCACCTTGATGGTGATTTCCGAAAACGGCTTCATGATCTTGCCGAACCGGCCACGGGCCCGCGGACGGCCGCGTTTCATCACCAGGTTCTTGCCGACCCAGGCTTCGGCGACGACCAGGTTGTCGACATCCAGCCCGTGGTTGTTCTCGGCATTCGCGATGGCCGACTGAAGGCATTTCTTCACGTCACCGGCGATACGCTTGTGCGAGAAGGTCAGGTCGGCCAGCGCGCGATCGACTTTCTTGCCGCGGATCAGGCCTGCGACGAGGTTCAGCTTCTGCGGCGAGACGCGAAGCATCTTGGTCTTCGCCATCGCCTCGTTCTCCGCCACGCGGCGCGGATTCTTTTCCTTACCCATGACGATTACTTCCTCTTGGCTTTCTTGTCCGCCGCGTGACCGTAATAGGTCCGGGTGGGCGAGTATTCACCGAATTTCTGACCGATCATCTCTTCCGTGACGTTCACCGGGATATGCTTGTGCCCGTTATAAACGCCGAAAGTGAGGCCGACGAATTGCGGCAGGATGGTCGAACGGCGCGACCAGATCTTGATGACGTCGGATTTCCCCGACTCCCGGGCCTTTTCCGCTTTCTTGAGCACATAGGCGTCAACAAAGGGGCCCTTCCATACAGAACGTGCCATGACTTAACGCCCCTTCTTCTTCGCGTGACGCGACCGCAGGATATACTTGTCGGTCGACTTGTTGCTGCGGGTCTTCTTGCCCTTGGTGTCCTTGCCCCAGGGCGTGACCGGCGTGCGGCCACCCGAGGTCCGGCCCTCACCACCACCATGCGGGTGGTCGATCGGGTTCATGACGACACCGCGGACAGAGGGACGGATGCCCTTGTGGCGGTTGCGGCCGGCCTTGCCGATATTCTGGTTGGAATGGTCGGCATTCGACACGGCGCCGATGGTCGCCATGCATTCCTGGCGGACCATCCGCAATTCACCCGAGGACAGGCGGATCTGGGCATAGCCACCGTCGCGGCCCACGAACTGGGCATAGGTGCCGGCGGAACGCGCGATCTGACCGCCCTTGCCGGGCTTCAGCTCGACATTATGGACGATGGTGCCGATCGGCATGCCGCTGAAGGGCATGGCGTTGCCGGGCTTCACGTCGACCTTGCTGCTGGCAACGATCTTGTCGCCCACGGCCAGACGCTGCGGCGCGAGGATATAGGCGCGCTCGCCGTCCTCATAGGAAACCAGCGCGATGAAGGCGGTCCGGTTGGGATCGTATTCGATCCGCTCGACCACGGCGGTCACGTCGAACTTGTTGCGCTTGAAATCGACGATGCGATACAGGCGCTTTGCCCCGCCGCCCTTGCGGCGCATGGTGATCCGTCCGGTGTTGTTCCGTCCGCCCTTCTTGGTCAGACCCTCGGTGAGGGATTTGACCGGACGACCTTTCCAAAGCTCCGAACGGTCGATCAGAACCAGCCCGCGCTGGCCAGGCGTCGTCGGTTTATACGACTTCAATGCCATCTTTCTGTCTTCCGTCGCTTTGGACCGAATTGGTCCGTTTCAATCAAAAAACGCGCGGCCCCGGTTATCCGGGGCCGCAGATTCGCAGCCTATTATCAGAGTCCCGTCGAGACGTCGATAGTGTTCCCCTCCTCGAGGGTCACATAGGCCTTCTTCACATCGCTCCGGCGGCCAAGCTGGCCACGGAAACGTTTCTGCTTGCCCTTGGTGATGGTGGTGTTCACCGCCTTCACCTTGACGCCGAACAGCGCCTCGACCGCTTCCTTGATCTGCGGCTTGGTGGCGTCATTCGTCACCTGGAAGACAACACCGTTGTTTTCCGAGGTCAGCGTGGCCTTTTCGGTGATCACCGGCTTGACGATCACATCGTAATGTTCGGGTTTCGCGCTCATTTCAGGCGAGCCTCCAGAGCTTCGACACCCGCCCGCGTGATGACCAGGGTATCACGCTTGAGGATGTCATAGACATTGGCGCCCATCGACGGCAGGACATCCACGCCCTCGATGTTGCGCGCGGCGCGGGCGAAGCCTTCGTTGACCTCGGCACCATCGATCACCAGCACGCGCTTCCAGCCGTTTTCCTTGACGGCCTTGGCGACGGCAGCGGTCTTGGCATCGGCGAGGTTCAGATCCTCGACGACCACCAGCTCGCCCGCCGTGGCTTTCGCCGAAAGCGCATGTTTCAGGCCCAGGGCCCGCACCTTCTTGGGCAGGTCAAAGGCATGGCTGCGCGGGGTCGGGCCCTTGTAGACGCCACCCTTGCGGAAGATCGGCGCCTTGCGGCTGCCGTGACGTGCGCCACCGGTGCCCTTCTGGCGATAGATCTTCTTGGTCGAGTAGCTGACTTCCGACTTGGTCAGCACCGAATGGGTGCCGGCCTGAGCCTTGGCACGCTGCCAGCGAACCACGCGCTGCAAGAGATCGCCGCGCGGTTCCAGCCCGAAGACCTCGTCGCTCAGATCGATCGACCCGGCCTTGCCCGAGTCCAGTTTGATCACATCGAGTTTCATCACTTGTCTCCTTCGGGCGCGGAGTCGTCAGATGCAGCCTCGCCACCTTCGGCCTTCTCGGCCTCGATCGAAGCTTCCGCTTCTTTCAGCGCGGCCTCTTCGGCGGCGGCGGCCTCGGCTTCGGCGGCCTTGCGGGCGGCTTCTTCCTCGGCTGCAGCAGCAGCGGCGGCCTCCTCGGCCAGGCGCTTGGCCTCTTCGGCGGCGGATTTCAGCGCGGCGGGGAAGATCGCGTTCTCGGGCAGGGCCTTCTTGACCGCGTCCTTGATCGTGACCCAGCCACCCTTGGAGCCGGGAACCGAGCCCTTGACCATGATCAGGCCGCGATCGGCGTCGGTGCGAACGACCTGCAGATTCTGCGTGGTCACGCGGGCAGCGCCCATATGACCGGCCATCTTCTTGCCCTTGAACACCTTGCCGGGGTCCTGGCACTGGCCGGTCGAACCGTGGCTGCGGTGGCTGATCGACACGCCGTGCGACGCGCGCAGACCGCCGAAATTATGCCGCTTCATCGCACCGGCAAAACCCTTACCGATCGAGGTGCCGGCGATATCAACATACTGACCGGCGAAATAATGGTCAGCCGTGATCTCTTCGCCCACCTTGATCAGGTTTTCCTCGGCCACGCGGAATTCCGCGATCTTGCGCTTGGGCGCGACCGAAGCTTTGGCGAAATGGCCGCGCATCGCGGCGGTGGTCCGCTTGGCCTTGGCAGTGCCGGCACCCAGCTGGACGGCGGTGTAGCCGTCACGCTCGACCGTGCGCTGGTCCACGACCTGCAGGTTGTCCAGTTGCAGGACTGTCACCGGAACCTGACGGCCATCCTCTAGGAACAGCCGGGTCATGCCCAGTTTCTTGGCGATAACACCAGTACGTAGCATCGAAGCCCCCCTTACACCTTGATCTCGACATCCACGCCGGCGGCGAGGTCGAGTTTCATCAGGGCGTCAACGGTCTGGGGCGTCGGGTCGACGATGTCCAGCAGACGCTTATGCGTGCGGATTTCCCACTGGTCGCGCGATTTCTTGTCGATATGCGGACCGCGCAGGACGGTGAATTTCTCGATCTTGTTCGGCAGCGGAATCGGGCCGCGAACGGTCGCACCGGTGCGCTTGGCCGTGTTGACGATTTCCTGGGTGCTGGCGTCCAGCACGCGGTAATCAAAGGCCTTCAGCCGGATGCGGATATTCTGGCTTTGCATGTCACTTCCCTCTGGTGGGGAGTTTCAGTTGAGAGGCAGACACCGCACCACGCGACGCCTGCTTCGAACCGTTCCAAAAAGGCAGACCGGCGCTTTAACCGCCGGTATGCCCCGATGCAATCCCCTTTTGGGGGAAAATTTTCGCGCGATCCGAAAGCCGCGATCATGCGGCTTTCGGGTCACAGATCATCACTCGATGATCTTCGACACCACGCCTGCGCCGACGGTGCGTCCGCCTTCGCGGATGGCGAAGCGCAGCTTTTCCTCCATCGCGATCGGCGCGATCAGCTCGACCTCGAATTTCAGGTTGTCGCCCGGCATCACCATCTCGGTGCCCTCAGGCAGGTTCACCGTCCCGGTCACATCCGTCGTCCGGAAGTAGAATTGCGGACGGTAGTTCGCAAAGAACGGCGTGTGACGGCCACCCTCTTCCTTGGTCAGGATATAGGCCTCGGCCTCGAACTTCGTATGCGGCTTCACCGAACCCGGCTTGCACAGGACCTGCCCGCGCTCCACGCCGTCGCGCTCGATCCCGCGCAGCAGCGCGCCGATATTGTCGCCGGCCTCACCACGGTCCAGCAGCTTGCGGAACATCTCCACACCCGTGCAGGTGGTCTTCTTGGTGTCGCGGATACCCACGATTTCCAGTTCGTCGCCCACATTCACCGCGCCACGCTCGACGCGGCCGGTCACCACCGTCCCGCGGCCCGAGATCGAGAACACGTCCTCGATCGGCATCAGGAAGGGCTGGTCAACGGCGCGCTCCGGCGTCGGGATATAGTCGTCCACGGCCTTCAGAAGCTCGCGGATCGAGTTCTCGCCGATCTCCGGATCACGGCCCTCCAGCGCCGCAAGCGCCGAGCCCTTCACGATCGGAATGTCGTCGCCGGGATACTCGTAGCTGGTCAGAAGCTCGCGCACTTCCATCTCGACCAGTTCCAGCAGTTCCTCGTCATCCACCTGGTCGACCTTGTTCAGGTAGACCACCATGTAGGGGATGCCCACCTGCCGGCCCAGAAGGATATGCTCGCGCGTCTGCGGCATCGGGCCGTCGGCGGCGTTCACCACCAGGATCGCCCCGTCCATCTGCGCCGCGCCGGTGATCATGTTCTTCACATAGTCGGCATGGCCCGGGCAGTCCACATGCGCATAGTGACGCGTGTCGGTCTCGTATTCCACGTGAGCCGTCGAGATCGTGATCCCACGCGCCTTCTCCTCAGGCGCGCCGTCGATCTGGTCATAGGCGCGGAAATCGCCGAAATACTTCGTGATCGCGGCCGTCAGCGTCGTCTTGCCGTGGTCAACGTGACCAATCGTCCCGATGTTGACGTGCGGTTTCGTCCGTTCAAACTTTGCCTTTGCCATGATTGGCTCCTTTTCGTTCTTGGGTGATGCGCCCGAGGGCGCATCGCATCAGGCGTATTTCTTCTGGATTTCGTCCGAGATGTTCTGCGGAACGGCCTCGTAATGGTCGAACTGCATCGTGAACACCGCACGGCCCGAAGACATCGAGCGCAGGTTGTTGATGTAGCCGAACATATTGGCCAGCGGAACGAAGGCGTCGATGACATTCGCGTTGCCGCGCGAATCCTGCCCGCGAACCATGCCGCGGCGGCTGGTCAAGTCGCCGATGATCGAACCGGTATATTCCTCCGGCGTGACCACCTCGACCTTCATGATCGGCTCCAGCAGTTTCGCACCGGCCTTGCGCAGACCTTCGCGCATGGCGGAACGCGAGGCGATCTCGAAGGCCAGGACCGAGGAGTCGACATCGTGGAACGCGCCGTCGATCAGCGCGACCTTGAAGTCGATCACCGGGAAGCCGGCCAGCGGACCGCTATCCATCACCGACTTGATGCCCTTCTCGACGCCCGGAATATATTCCTTCGGCACCGCACCACCCACGATGCGCGATTCGAAGGAATATCCCTCGCCCGGCTCGGTCGGGGTGATGACCAGCTTGACGCGCGCGAACTGACCGGTACCGCCGGTCTGCTTCTTGTGCGTGTAGTCGATCTCGGCCTCGGACGAGATGGTTTCGCGATAGGCCACCTGCGGCGCACCGATATTCGCCTCGACCTTGAATTCCCGCTTCATGCGGTCGACCAGGATGTCGAGATGGAGTTCGCCCATCCCCTTCATGATCGTCTGGCCCGATTCCAGATCGGTCTCGACGCGGAAGGACGGATCCTCGGCAGCCAGACGCTGCAGAGCCAGGCCCATCTTTTCCTGGTCGGCCTTAGATTTCGGCTCGACCGCAATCTCGATCACCGGGTCCGGGAAGGTCATGGTTTCCAGAACGACCTGCTTGTTCACATCCGACAGCGTATCGCCCGTGGTGGTCTCTTTCAGGCCGGCCAGCGCGATGATGTCGCCCGCGAACGCCTCTTCGATCTCAGAGCGGCTGTTCGAGTGCATCATCATCATCCGGCCGATGCGCTCGCGCTTGCCCTTGGTCGAGTTGATGATCGAATCGCCTTTCTTCAGCAGGCCGGAATAGATCCGCGTGAAGGTCAGCGAGCCGACGAAGGGGTCGTTCATGATCTTGAAGGCCAGCGCCGAGAACGGCTCCGCATCATCGGCATGACGCGCGATATTGCGGGTTTCCGTCTCGTCATCGGGCGAGAAGCCCATATAGGCCGGCACGTCCAGCGGCGAAGGCAGGAAGTCGATGACCGAGTTGAGCAGCGGTTGCACACCCTTGTTCTTGAAGGCGGAACCTGCGGTGACCGGGAAGAAGTCCAGTGCCAGCGTGCCCTTGCGGATCAGCTTGCGCAGGGTTTCCTCGTCGGGCTCGTTGCCTTCGAGATAGGCTTCCATCGCATCATCGTCCTGCTCGACGGCAAGCTCGATCATGTTGTTGCGCCACTCTTCGGCCACGTCCTTGAGTTCGTCGCGGATCGGCTGACGAACCCAGCTTGCGCCAAGATCCTCGCCCTGCCAGACCCATTCTTCCATCTTGATCAGGTCGACGATGCCTTCGAGATTGTCCTCGGCGCCGATCGGCAGTGCAATCGGGCAAGGCGTGCCGCCGGTGCGGTCCTTGATCATGCGGACGCAGTTGAAGAAATCCGCGCCGATCTTGTCCATCTTGTTGACGAAGACGATCCGCGGAACCTTGTAGCGGTCGGCCTGGCGCCAGACGGTCTCGGTCTGCGGCTCGACGCCGGCATTGGCGTCCAGCAGGCAGATCGCGCCGTCCAGAACGGCCAGCGAACGCTCCACCTCGATGGTGAAATCGACGTGGCCCGGCGTGTCGATGATGTTGAAGCGGAACTTGGTGTCCGATGTCCCTTCGGTCGTCGGATCCTCCTGACGCTGCCAGAACGTGGTGGTCGCGGCAGACGTGATGGTGATGCCGCGTTCCTGTTCCTGCTCCATCCAGTCCATGGTCGCGGCGCCGTCATGCACTTCGCCGATCTTGTGCGACTTGCCGGTATAGAAAAGGATGCGCTCGGTCGTTGTCGTCTTGCCGGCATCGATGTGAGCCATGATGCCGAAGTTCCGATAACGCTGCAGCGGATATTCGCGTGCCATGGAATGGGTCCTTTCGCTTTACCAGCGGTAATGGCTGAACGCTTTGTTGGCGTCGGCCATCTTGTGGGTGTCTTCGCGTTTCTTGACGGCCGTGCCGCGGCCGTTCACGGCATCGGACAGCTCGCCTGCAAGACGCTCTTCCATCGTGTTCTCGTTGCGGTTCTTGGCCGCGGTGATCAGCCAGCGGATCGCCAGGGCTTCACGACGGGTCGGACGAACCTCGACCGGAACCTGGTAGGTGGCACCGCCGACGCGGCGCGAACGCACCTCGACCGAGGGTTTCACATTGTCGAGGGCCTCGTGGAACACCTCGATCGGCTCGCGCTTGAGGCGCTGTTCGACACGGTCCAGCGCATTGTAGACGATGCGCTCGGCAACCGATTTCTTGCCGTCAACCATCAGGTTGTTCATGAATTTGGTCAGCACACGATCGCCAAACTTGGCGTCGGGCAGGATTTCGCGCTTTTCAGCGGCGTGACGACGGGACATCTGCCTATCTCCTTACTTCGGACGCTTGGCGCCGTATTTCGAACGACGCTGGCGACGATCCTTGACACCCTGGGTATCCAGCACACCGCGCAGGATGTGGTAACGGACGCCCGGAAGGTCTTTCACGCGGCCGCCACGGATCAGCACGACGCTGTGTTCCTGGAGGTTGTGCTTTTCGCCCGGGATGTAAGAGATGACCTCGAAGCCATTCGTCAGGCGGACCTTGGCCACCTTGCGCATAGCGGAGTTAGGCTTTTTCGGCGTCGTGGTATAGACGCGCGTGCAGACACCGCGCTTCTGCGGGCATCCTTGAAGGTGCATCGACTTGCTGCGCTGCACTCTGGGCTGCCGCGGCTTGCGGATCAGCTGTTGAATCGTCGGCATTCGGTTCCCCGTCTTGCTCTGTCAATACTCGCAGCCACCGGCTGCGCCACTTCTCGACGGCATTCCACGCGAATCGTGAAATGCCTAACCCATCCGTCCCCGCATGTCGGGGTGGACAGGAAAATTCCAGAGGATCGGGGCAAACATGGCCCGGATCATGACCACACAGGTTCTGGTACCCGAAACGGAACCCCGCCGGGTGCGGGGCGTATAGGAGGAATCACGGTGACTGTCAACACGGGCCACGGCATCAATTGCAAAAGGAACGGCCGGATCCGGCGCCGATCCGACCCGCTAGGCCGCCACCGCACTTAATCCCTTTTGCAACTGCTCAAGCCTGATGTCAAAGCGGCGTTCCAGCGCGCTCAAATCCCAGTCCACTATATTTTGTTTGGGCAGCCGGAAACTGGTGTCATTGGTTCCGTGCCGCCCGCGCAGATACATGTTGCCGTCGTTCAGGGTCACGGTCGGCATGACGCAATGCAGCCGGTGGTGCCCCCATGTGAACAGGCTGTCGCGGGAATGCGGCGGCAGATACACGGTCTGCCCGCAGGTCAACGCCAGGCTGTCGGTCCTGTAGAGCCGCGCTTCGGAACTATCGGCGTCCAGAATGAAACCCCTTGTATAATCGCAGCTCACCTTTCCGAACCGCTGATAAAGCGGGGCGACAAACTGTTTGAAATCGCTCCGGACACGGCTGATATAGCTTCGCTCCAGCGCATCGTCGTCATCCAGCCGGAACTGCGCGACAATATCGGTGTCCGGCTCCGTGTAACGGTGAAAGGCGGCATTGCAGATTTTCCAGTGCTTGCCGGGCTCGACAAAATCCAATCTGATTGCCGGGCAGCCGCTGACCGCCTCAAGCAACTGGTCCTGCCATTTTTGCGGCATCAGGGTGCTGGCCAGAACCACGAAGATAAAGTCCTGATCGGTTTGCGCCCGTATCGATGGCATAAGCACATGGCGGAACCATGCCATGCGAATCCCCATCCGCCGGTCTTCGAAAATATGGGCGGCGATATCTTCGGACGAGGACAACTGATGCTTGAAGCCCCCTTCGGTCACGAGTGAGAAGCGGCAAACGCCGATAGGTTGTATTTTCATCTTTAATGCTTTGACCTAGAATGGTAAAAATCAAAGAGGCTTGTGCAGCGAAAGATCGGCTGACCCCGGCCGGCCTGTAATCGCCAGATTTCCGACATCCGCGGCCTCACTGCTCTCTCCTCAATTGGGCCTCACGCCAGATGGTGTAGATTCCTGCGCCAACCACCAGTATCGCCCCGGTCCAGGTCCAGATATCCGGCCATTCACCGAATACCAGCAGACCCGCGACAATGGCAACGATCAACGAGGTATAGCGGAATGGCGCGATATAGGAAATCTCCCCTACCCGCATGGCGGCCACCGCCGTCATGTAGCCAACGGTCAGGAAGGCGCCGGCCAGCAGCAAAAGCAGCAGTTGCGAGATGCTCGGAACAATCCAGCCCTGCCCGAGGCTGGCGGCCAGGCCCAGCAATGTCACCGAAATCGCCGCGTAAAAGGCGATGGTGGTGGAACTGACCCCGCGGCCGAATCTTCGCGTCACCAGATCGCGCATCGCCACCAGCGCCACCGACGCCAGGGCGACCAGCGACCAGATGCCGAACGTGCCGCTTCCCGGGCGCAGGATGATCATCACCCCCAGAAGGCCGATCCCGACCGCGCTCATCCGCCGCCAGCCAAGCTGTTCCCCATATAGCAGGGCGGCCCCCAGCATGACCACCAGCGGCAGGGATTGCATCACCGCGGAAAGGTCCCCGATCGCCATGTTCTGCAAGGCGTTCAGGAACAGCACGGTCGAACCGACCTCGCCCAGCACCCTGAGCACCATCGGCATGCGGTCGGGGACGCCGACGCTCAGCCGCAAGCCGCCCTCGCGCATCGCCAGCAGCAGAATTCCCGCCATGACCGCCAATCCCCGCAGGGTGATCGCCTGGTAAAGCGGCATGTCCTGCGTGACGAATTTCATCACCGTGTCGTTGCAGGTGAACCCGATCATCGAAAAGCACATCAATACCGCTCCGCGAAGATTGTCGCCCGGTTGATGTGGCTGGGTTGTGATGGATGCCGGGCTGACCCTGCGGAAAGGCGAAATGATGGGTGTGCGCATGGGCGAATTCCTCCTGCATCGCCCAAGCGTTAGGAGGTCGCTTCTGCCGAGACAAGGGGCAGTTTCGTCCGTTGCCACGGAATGCCGCAGGCAGGCATCCCGAAAGGGAAAAGGCCCGGCGGTCTGCCGGGCCTTCTCGTCATTTCGAACCGATCACTCTTCGGTGCCCGCTTCGGGCATGCCGGCCGGGGCATCGCTTCCTGCCGGTTCCGGCGCGGCCAGTGCCGCGGCGGCTTCGGCCTCGGCACGGCGGGCATCGATCACCTCGTTGTCCCGTTCGGCCGCGATACGGCGCACCCGTGCGGTCGCGCCGCCGGTGCCCGCCGGGATCAGCCGGCCGACGATGACGTTCTCCTTCAGCCCGACCAGCTTGTCGCGCTTGCCCTGGACCGAAGCCTCGGTCAGCACGCGGGTCGTTTCCTGGAACGACGCCGCCGAGATGAAGCTGCGGGTCTGCAGGCTGGCCTTGGTGATGCCCAGAAGGACCGGTTCGCCAATGGCCGGACGGCCGCCGCGCGCCTCGATCTTGGCATTGGCCTCTTCGAACTCGTCGCGCTCGACATGCTCGCCCTTGAGCAGGGTGGTCTCGCCGCTGTCGATGATCTCGATCTTCTGAAGCATCTGGCGAACGATCACCTCGATATGCTTGTCATTGATCTTCACACCCTGCAGACGATAGACGTCCTGCACCTCGTCGATCAGGTAGTCGGCCAGCGCCTCGATCCCCATGATCCGCAGAATGTCATGCGGAGCCGGGTTACCGTCCATGATGTAGTCACCCTTCTGCACGAAGTCGCCTTCCTGCACCGGGATGTGCTTGCCCTTGGGCACCATGTACTCGACCGGCTCAAGACCCTCCTCGGCGGGTTCGATGGCGATGCGGCGCTTGTTCTTGTAGTCCTTGCCAAAGCGCACATAGCCGTCGATCTCGGCAATGATGGCGTGGTCCTTGGGACGGCGCGCCTCGAACAGTTCCGCCACGCGGGGCAGACCCCCGGTGATGTCCTTGGTCCTGGCACCCTCGCGCGGGATACGCGCCACCACGTCGCCCGGACGGATTTCCTGGCCGTCCTCGACCGACAGGATGGCATCCACCGACATCGGATAGCTGACCGGGTTGCCCTGATCGTTGCGAACCGGCTCGCCATCGGCATCCATGATGATGATCTCGGGCTTCAGGTCGCTGCCGCGCGGAGCCGAGCGCCAGTCGGTCACGATCTTCTGCGACATGCCGGTGGCATCGTCGGTCTCGTCCCGGACCGAAAGACCCGAGACCAGATCGACGAACTTGGCCACGCCACCCTTTTCCGCGATGATCGGCAGGGTGTAGGGGTCCCATTCATACAGCTTGGCACCGCGAATGACCCGTTCTCCGGCCTTCACGAACAGCTTGCTGCCATAGAACAGCTTGTGGTTGGCCCGCTCGACGCCCTGATCATCAACGATGACCAGTTGCATGTTGCGTGCCATCACGACCTGCTCGCCATTCGCGTTGGTCAGCACGTTCTCGTTACGGAATTCGACCTTGCCCTCGTGAGACGCGGCCTGGAAGGATTGCTGACCGCCCTGGGCGATACCTCCGATATGGAAGGTCCGCATCGTCAGCTGCGTGCCGGGCTCGCCGATGGACTGGGCAGCGATGATGCCGACGGCCTCGCCGATATTGACCAGCGTGCCGCGGGCCAGGTCGCGGCCATAGCAGAGCGCGCAGACACCATCCTCGGACTCGCAGGTCAGGGCCGAGCGGATGCGGACCGTAAGAACGCCCGCCTGCTCGATCTCGTCGGCCTTGCGTTCGTCGATCAGGTCGCCCGCACGGACGATGATCTCGTCCTCGCCCGGAACCAGCACGTCCTCGGCCGCGACGCGGCCCAGGATCCGCTCGGACAGGGGCGCGATCACCTCGCCATCATTGACGGCCGCCGAAGCGGTGATGGACTGGTCGGTGCCGCAGTCATGCTCGCGGATGATGCAGTCCTGCGCGACATCCACCAGACGTCTGGTCAGATAGCCCGAGTTCGCCGTTTTCAAAGCGGTGTCGGAAAGACCTTTCCGGGCGCCATGGGTCGAGTTGAAATATTCAAGAACGGTCAGACCTTCCTTGAAGTTCGAGATGATCGGCGTCTCGATGATCTCGCCCGAGGGCTTGGCCATCAGGCCGCGCATCCCGCCCAGCTGTTTCATCTGGTTGACCGAGCCACGGGCACCCGAATGCGCCATCATGTAGACGCTGTTCGGTTCCTGCTCGGCGCCGTTCTCGTCCTTCTTGCTGGCCGAGATGGTGGACATCATCGACTCGGTGACGCGGTCGTTGCATTTCGACCAGGCGTCCACGACCTTGTTGTATTTCTCGCCCTGGGTGATGAGGCCGTCCAGATATTGCTGTTCGAACTCTTTCACCTGCTCCTGCACTTCGTCCACGATGGTCCACTTGTTGTCGGGGATCACCATGTCGTCCTTGCCGAAGCTGATCCCGGCGCGGAAGGCTTCACGGAAGCCCATGCCCATGATCTGGTCGCAGAAGATCACCGACTCCTTCTGGCCGCAATAACGGTAGACGGTGTCGATGACATGCTGGACGTCCTTCTTGCGCAGCAGCCGGTTGACCAGTTCGAACGGAGCCTTGGCGTTCATCGGCAGCAGGGCGCCCAAACGGATCCGGCCCGGCGTCGTCTCGAAACGGCGAATGATCTCATTGCCATTCTCGTCGATCTGACGCAGGCGCGCGGTGACCTTGGCATGCAGATGCACCTCACCCGCTGCAAGGGCGTGCTCGACCTCCTCGACATTGGCGAAGACCATGCCCTCGCCCTTCATGCCCTCGCGCTCCATCGAGATGTAGTAGAGGCCAAGGATCATGTCCTGCGACGGCACGATGATCGGCGCACCGTTGGCGGGCGACAGCACGTTGTTCGTGGACATCATCAGGACACGCGCCTCAAGCTGCGCCTCAAGGCTCAGGGGCACGTGAACGGCCATCTGGTCGCCGTCGAAATCGGCGTTGAAGGCCGAGCAGACCAGCGGGTGAAGCTGGATCGCCTTGCCCTCGATCAGGATCGGCTCGAAGGCCTGGATGCCAAGACGGTGCAGCGTCGGCGCACGGTTCAGCAGAACCGGATGCTCGCGGATCACCTCGTCGAGGATGTCCCAGACTTCGGGACGTTCCTTCTCGACCAGCTTTTTCGCCTGCTTGACGGTCGAGGACAGACCCTTCGCCTCAAGCCGCGAATAGATGAACGGCTTGAAGAGTTCGAGCGCCATCTTCTTGGGCAGACCGCATTGATGCAGTTTCAACTCGGGACCGGTCACGATGACCGAACGGCCCGAGAAGTCCACGCGCTTGCCCAGCAGGTTCTGCCGGAAGCGGCCCTGCTTGCCTTTCAGCATGTCCGACAGCGATTTCAGCGGGCGGCGGTTGTTGCCCGTGATCACGCGGCCGCGGCGGCCGTTGTCGAACAGCGCATCGACCGATTCCTGCAGCATCCGCTTTTCGTTGCGGACGATGATATCGGGCGCGCGCAGCTCGATCAGGCGCTTCAGGCGGTTGTTGCGGTTGATGACCCGGCGATACAGGTCGTTCAGGTCGGAGGTCGCGAAACGGCCGCCATCCAGCGGAACCAGCGGACGCAGTTCCGGCGGAATGACCGGCACGACGGTCAGCACCATCCATTCCGGACGGTTGCCGGATTCGAGGAAGCTTTCGACGATCTTCAGCCGCTTGATGATCTTTTTCGGCTTCAACTCGCCGGTGGCCTCTTTCAGGTCCTCGCGCAGCTGTTCAGCCGTCGCCGCCAGATCGATATTGGCCAGCATGGTCCGGATCGCCTCGGCGCCGATATCGGCCTGGAAGGCATCCGCGCCGTAATTGTCCTGCGCGTCGAGATATTCCTCTTCGCTCATCAGCTGCCCATAGGCCAGATCGGTCAGGCCCGGCTCGATGACGACGTAATTCTCGAAATAGAGGATCCGCTCCAGGTCGCGCAGCGTCATGTCCAGCATCAGGCCGATGCGCGAGGGCAGCGACTTGAGGAACCAGATATGCGCGACCGGCGCGGCCAGTTCGATATGGCCCATGCGCTCGCGGCGAACCTTTTGCAGCGTCACCTCGACACCGCATTTCTCGCAGACCAGGCCGCGATACTTCATCCGCTTGTATTTGCCGCAAAGGCATTCGTAATCCTTGATCGGGCCAAAGATACGCGCACAGAACAGCCCGTCACGCTCGGGCTTGAACGTGCGGTAATTGATGGTTTCGGGTTTCTTCACCTCGCCGAAGGACCAGGCCAGAATTTCTTCGGGCGAGGCCAGCGAGATCTTGATTTCGTTGAACTGCCGCGGCGCAGCCAGCGGGTTCAGGGGATTGGTGGCAAGTTCCTGGTTCATTTTCAAATCCTAATGAAGGGTACGGGTCGGACGGGTGAGGGCCTGGGCCCTCACTCGTCTTCCTCCGCATCCAGGAGTTCCATGTTGAGGCCCAGACCCCGGACCTCCTTGACCAGCACGTTGAACGATTCCGGCACCCCGGCCTCGAAATTGTCCTCGCCCTTGACGATGGACTCGTAGACCTTGGTCCGTCCGGCGACGTCGTCCGACTTCACGGTCAGCATTTCCTGCAGGGTATAGGCGGCGCCATAGGCTTCGAGTGCCCAGACCTCCATCTCACCCAAACGCTGCCCGCCGAACTGCGCCTTGCCGCCCAGGGGCTGCTGCGTGACCAGCGAGTAAGGACCGGTCGAGCGGGCATGCATCTTGTCGTCGACAAGGTGATGCAGCTTGAGGATGTATTTCATCCCCACCGTGACCTTGCGCGCGAACTGCTCGCCCGTGCGGCCGTCGAACACGATGGACTGGCCCGAGCTGTCGAAACCGGCTCGCGTCAGCGCATCGTTGATATCCGCCTCCTTGGCGCCATCAAAGACCGGGGTCGCGATGGGCACACCGCTGCGGACCGTGTTCGCATGATCGACAAGCGTGTCGTCATCCATTTCCGCAAAGGTTTCGGCATACATCTCGTCGCCATAGCCGTTCCTGACCGCCTCGCGCACCGGAGTCATGTCGCCATCGCGGCGATAGGCCTCCAATGCCTCGTCGATCTTGATGCCAAGGCCACGCGAAGCCCAACCCATGTGGGTTTCGAGGATCTGGCCGACATTCATCCGCGACGGCACGCCGAGCGGGTTCATCACCAGATCGACCGGAGTCCCGTCCGCAAGGAACGGCATATCCTCCATCGGCACGACCTTGGAGACGACACCCTTGTTGCCGTGACGGCCGGCCATCTTGTCGCCCGCCTGAAGCTTGCGCTTCACGGCGACGAACACCTTGACCATCTTCATCACGCCCGGCGGCAGATCATCGCCCTGGCGGACCTTTTCGACCTTGTCCTCGAAACGGGCCTCCAGCAGCTTCTTCTGGCTGTCATATTGCTGGTTCAGCGCCTCGACTTCCTTGGCGATCTCTTCCTCGCTGACGGCAAGCTGCCACCACTGGCCACGGCTCAGGGTGCCCAGCAATTCCTCAGTGATCTCGGAATTCGCCTTGACGCCTTTCGGCCCCTTGACGGCGACCTTGCCCATGATCAGCGATTTCAGGCGCGCATAGATGTTGCGGTCGAGGATCGCCTGCTCGTCGTCCCGGTCACGGGCCAGACGCTCGACTTCCTCGCGCTCGATCTGCAGCGCGCGCTCGTCCTTGTCGACGCCGTGGCGGTTGAACACCCGGACCTCGACAATCGTGCCATAAGCGCCGGGCGGCAGGCGCAGCGACGTGTCACGGACATCCGAAGCCTTCTCGCCGAAGATGGCGCGGAGCAGTTTTTCCTCCGGCGTCATCGGGCTTTCGCCCTTGGGCGTGATCTTGCCCACCAGGATATCGCCCGGCCCGACTTCGGCACCGATATAGACGATGCCCGCCTCGTCCAGGTTGCGCAGCGCCTCTTCGCCGACATTGGGGATGTCGCGGGTGATTTCCTCGGGCCCCAGCTTGGTGTCGCGCGCCGCAACCTCGTATTCGTCGATATGGATCGAGGTGAACACGTCGTCGCGGTGGATCCGCTCGGAGATCAGGATCGAGTCCTCGTAGTTGTAGCCGTTCCAGGGCATGAAGGCGACGACCACGTTGCGGCCGATGGCCAGTTCTCCCTGATCGGTCGAGGGACCGTCGGCGATGACCTGGCCGCCCACGACCTTTTCGCCCACCTTGACCAGCGGGCGCTGGTTGATGGTCGAGGACTGGTTCGAGCGCTTGAACTTGCGCAGGCGATAGATGTCCACGCCCGCATCGCCCGAGCCCAGATCCTCGGTCGCCCGGACAACGATCCGCTGCGCATCGACCTGGTCGATGATCCCGCCACGGCGCGCCATGATCGCGGCGCCCGAGTCGCGGGCCACGATGGCCTCCATCCCGGTGCCGACGAAAGGCGCCTCGGCACGCAGGAGCGGCACGGCCTGACGCTGCATGTTCGAGCCCATCAGCGCGCGGTTGGCGTCGTCGTTTTCCAGGAAGGGGATCAGCGCGGCAGCGACCGAGACCAGCTGTTTCGGCGACACGTCGATCAGATCGACGGCATCGACCGGGTTCAGCATGAAGTCACCGGCCTGGCGGGTGCTGACCAGTTCCTGCACGAAACGGCCATCCTCGTCCAGTTCGGCATTGGCCTGGGCGACGGTATGGCGCATTTCCTCGGTGGCCGACATATAGACGACCTCGTCGGTGACCTTGCCATCCTCGACCTTGCGGTAGGGGGTCTCGATAAAGCCGTATTTGTTCACGCGGGCAAAGGTGGCCAGCGAGTTGATAAGGCCGATATTCTGACCTTCCGGCGTCTCGATCGGGCACATCCGGCCGTAATGGGTCGGGTGCACGTCGCGAACCTCGAAGCCCGCGCGCTCACGGGTCAGACCGCCCGGCCCAAGCGCCGACAGGCGGCGCTTATGCGTCACCTCGGACAGCGGGTTGGTCTGGTCCATGAATTGCGACAGCTGCGAGGAACCGAAGAATTCGCGCACCGCGGCCGCGGCAGGTTTGGCGTTGATCAGGTCCTGCGGCATGACGGTGTCGATCTCGGTCTGCGACATGCGCTCGCGGATTGCACGTTCCATCCGCAGCAGGCCGACGCGATACTGGTTTTCCATCAACTCGCCGACCGAACGCACCCGGCGGTTGCCCAGATGGTCGATATCGTCGATCTCGCCCTTACCGTCGCGCAGTTCGACCAGATCGCGCACACAGGCCACGATATCCTCGGGGCGCAGGGTCCGCTGCGTATCGGGCGCGTCCAGATCGAGACGCATGTTCATCTTGACCCGGCCGACAGCCGAAAGGTCGTAACGCTCGGAATCGAAGAACAGGCTGTCGAACAGGTTCGAGGCGGCCTCGACGGTGGGCGGCTCGCCCGGACGCATGACGCGATAGATATCCATCAGCGCCTGCTCGCGGTTCATGTTCTTGTCCGCGGCCATGGTATTGCGGATATACGGGCCAACATTGACATGATCGATGTCGAGAACCGGGATATCGGTCACGCCATTGTCCAGCAGGGTCTTCAGCAGCCCGCCGCTCAGGTCGCCTTCCTTGTCGTATTCCGCCGTGATCTCGTCCCCGGCCTCGGCATAGATGAAGCCGGTTTCCTCGTTGATGATGTCCTTGGCGACAAAGCGGCCGATGATCCGGTCGAAGGGCACCAGCAGGTTCACCTGCTCGCCCGTTTCCAGCAATTGCTTGACCAGGCGCGGCGTCACCTTGTCGCCCGCCTTGGTGATGACCTCGCCGGTATCGGCATTCACCAGGTCATAGGACGGACGGGTGCCGCGCACGCGCTCGGGGAAGAAACGCGTGACCCAGCCCTGCTCGCGCCCGTTCTTGCGCAAGCTGTAATCAACGGTCTCATAGAAGGCATCCATGATGCCCTCCTGATCCATGCCAAGCGCATAGAGCAGCGTCGTCACCGGCAGCTTGCGGCGGCGGTCGATGCGGGCAAAGACCAGATCCTTGGCGTCGAATTCGAAGTCCAGCCAGCTTCCGCGATATGGGATGATGCGGCAGGCGAACAGCAGCTTGCCCGAGGAATGGGTCTTGCCGCGGTCATGGTCGAAGAACACGCCGGGGCTGCGGTGCATCTGGCTGACCACGACACGCTCGGTCCCGTTCACGATGAATGTGCCGTTCTGCGTCATCAGGGGCATGTCGCCCATGAAGACGTCCTGCTCCTTGATGTCCTTGACCGAACGCGCGCCGGTATTCTCGTCGACATCGAACACGATCAGACGCAGCGTCACCTTCAGCGGAGCCGCATAGGTCATGTCGCGCTGCTGGCATTCCTCGACATCGTATTTCGGACGTTCCAGATCGTATTTCACGAATTCCAGCGTCGCCGTCTCGTTGAAGTCCTTGATCGGGAACACCGACTGGAAGACGCCCTGAATGCCCTCGCCGTCATTGTGGCCGTCGCCCTCGCCCGACTTGAGGAACAACTCATATGAAGATTTCTGAACCTCGATCAGGTTCGGCATCTCCAGAACTTCGCGGATGTTGCCGTAATAGCGCCGGATACGCTTCTGGCCGACATAGGATTGCGCCATGGGATCTTGTCACCTTTCGTCTTCGCGCGCGTCCCGGGTCGGGGCCCCCGAGGCGCGGCCTACGAATGCAGGGATGAGGTTCCATACTTGCCGCCCGTCCCACCGCGCAGCGCCCGAACCCCGAACATGCCCTGAAGGAAGGTCTGACGTAGCGTCAACAAAGACCGTCCTTCAAGACAGGTTCGGCAGGGACCGGGAAATCCCGGACCCTGCCCTTTCTCGATCAGCCGGACAGGCCGATTACTTCAGTTCAACCTTGGCACCAGCCGCCTCGAGCTTTTTCTTCATCTCTTCGGCTTCTTCCTTGTTGGCGCCTTCCTTGATCTTGCCGCCGGCTTCGACCAGGTCCTTGGCTTCCTTCAGGCCCAGGCCGGTGATGCCGCGCACTTCCTTGATTACATTGATCTTGCTGGCACCGGCTTCGACCAGAACAACGTCGAACTCGGTCTTTTCTTCAGCAGCGGCGGCGTCGCCACCGGCAGCCGGACCGGCCATCATCACCGCGCCGCCAGCGGCGGGCTCGATGCCGTATTCGTCTTTCAGGATGGTTTTCAGTTCCTGGGCTTCCAGCAGGGTCAGGCCCACGATTTCTTCGGCGAGTTTTTTCAGATCAGCCATTTTTCCGTTCTTTCAGTTAGTGTTCCAACGTCGGGTATTCAACCACTCGTCGGGAAAGGGTTGCGTCAAGCCGCCTCTCGATCCTCCAGGGTCGAGAGGATGCCAGCGATATTGCTTGCAGGTGCGCCAATCGCGCCGGCGATGTTCGAGGCGGGTGCACCGATGCAACCCACGATCGAAGCGATAAGCTCGTCGCGCGAAGGCATCGCGGCAACGGCTTTCACGCCGGCAACGTCCAGAGCCGTGTCACCCATCGCACCGCCGAGGATCACGAATTTCTCGTTGTCCTTGGCGTATTTCTCGGCGACCTTCGCAGCAGCGACAGGATCCTCCGAATAGGTGAGCACGGTCATGCCCGTCAGGTATTCAGCGATGCTTGCGCAAGGCTTACCCTCAAGGGCGATCTTGGCGAGCCTGTTCTTGGCAACACGCACAGAACCGCCCTCTTCGCGCATGCGCGAGCGGAGGTCCTGCATTTGCGCAACCGTCATCCCTTCGTAGTGGGCAACCACCACGACGCCAGAGCTTTCAAAGATCTGGCCGAGTTCTTCGACCACCTGTTCTTTTTGCGCTCTATCCACGGTTTCACTCCAATTTGGGGGTTTCCCCCCGGCTCTCACTTTTCCCGGCCACAGGGGACCGGGTCGGGTCCGCCAGGGACAAGATCGCCCGAAGGTTGCGCCTTCGGAAAAATGCTTGGTCCCCATCTCGGGAAGGACATTAAGCCGTCACCCTTGCAGGATCAGGCACCCTCCGTCTCGGACAGGACGGGGCGGCATATGGGCAGCCCCGCCATTCGCCGGATTGCTCCGGCAAATTTCATCAGGCCTCGGCCGTAGCCGACGCGATATCCACCGACACGCCCGGCCCCATGGTCGAGCTGATCGAGACCTTTTTCATATAGGTCCCCTTCGCGCCCGTGGGCTTGGCCTTGTTCACCGCATCCACGAAGGCACGCAGGTTCTGGGCCAGCTTGTCGGCATCGAAGGACGCCTTGCCGATACCGGCATGGACGACGCCGGCCTTTTCGGCCTTGAACTGGACTTCGCCGCCCTTGGCAGCCTTGACCGCATCCGCGACATCCATCGTCACCGTGCCGACCTTGGGGTTCGGCATCAGGTTGCGCGGGCCGAGGATCTTGCCGAGACGGCCGACCAGCGGCATCATGTCCGGGGTTGCGATGCAGCGGTCGAATTCGATCTTGCCCGACTGCACGGTTTCCATCAGGTCCTCGGCACCGACGATATCGGCACCCGCTTCCTTCGCCTCGTCGGCCTTGGGGCCACGGGCAAAGACGGCGACGCGGACATCCTTGCCGGTCCCGGCGGGCAGTGTCACCACACCGCGCACCATCTGATCGGCATGGCGCGGATTCACGCCCAGGTTCATCGCGATCTCGACGGTCTCGTCGAATTTCGCGGCAGCGTTTTCCTTGACCAGCTTGACGGCATCCTCGACCGAGAGGTTCGACTTGCCCTCGAAGGCGGCGCGGGCCGCGGCTTTCTTTTTCGAAATCTTCGCCATGGCTTAGCCTTTCACCTCGATACCGATCGAACGGGCGGAACCAAGAACGATCTTCATCGCCTGATCGACATCATTGGCCGACAGGTCGGCCATCTTGGCCTCGGCGATCTCGCGGACCTGCTTGACGGTGACGTAGCCAGCGGTCGCACGGCCCGGCTTTTCGGAACCTTTCGCACGGTTCCGCTTGCCCTGCGGCTTCAGGCCGGCGGCCTTTTTCAGCAGGAACGACGCGGGAGGCGTCTTGGTCTCGAAGGTGAACGACTTATCGGCGTAATAGGTGATCACGACCGGAACGGGCGCACCCTTTTCCATCTCCTGCGTCTTGGCGTTGAACGCCTTGCAGAATTCCATGATGTTGATGCCGCGCTGACCCAGGGCGGGACCAACAGGGGGCGACGGGTTGGCTTCACCCGCCTTGATCTGCAGCTTCAGCTGCCCGACGACTTTCTTGGCCATCTGGCCTTCTCCTTTATCATCACGCCCCGCCCGTCATTGGGTTCATGGGGCCGACTTAGCGGTACGGCGACAAGCCTCCCGCGACCGATCACGAGGTCTTGGCGACCTGCGTGAATTCCAGTTCCACCGGCGTTGGCCGGCCAAAGATCGAAACGGTGACCTTGATGCGCGCGGACACCTCGTCAACCTCTTCGACCATTCCCGAGAACCCTTCGAAGGGCCCGTCAGTCACATTCACCCTCTCGCCCACGTCGAAGCGGATAAGGTTGCGCGGCGCAGCCTCGTCCCCTTCGCCGGTGCGGTGAAGGATCGTGTTCACTTCCTCGTCACGCATCGGCATCGGCTTGCCCTGCGCGCCCAGGAAACCGGTGACCCGATTGATCGAGTTCACCAGGTGATAGGTGCGGTCCGTCATCTCCATATGGACCAGCACATAGCCCGGCATGAAGCGGCGCTCGGATGTCACCTTCTTGCCGCGCCGGATCTCGATGACCTCCTCGGTCGGCACCAGCACTTCGTCGATCTGGTCCTCGAGTCCCTTCTCGGCCACCGACTGGCGAATCGCCTCGGCAACCTTTTTCTCGAAGTTCGAAAGGACGCTGACCGAATACCAACGTTTTGCCATGCCTTTAGCGACCCCTGCTCATCGTGGGAGAATCACGCGACGCGCGCGCCAACTCCTTGAATTCAAATACGTCCGCGGAAATTGAAATCGGCGCGCATGCGGATTCGATGCACGCCGTTTGCCGGACAGTCGGGCGCAAATAACGCCACCGGCCCGGAATTGCAAGCCCCGATCAACCGCTGATCATCTGCAATCCGTTTGTGATACCAAAGCGAATCGCCAGATCGACCAGGAAAAAGAACAGGCTGGTCAGCGCCGCCATGATAAGCACCATGATGGTCGTGGTCACCACCTCGCGGCGGGTCGGCCAGGTGATCTTGGCGCCTTCGGCTCGAACCTGATTGATGAACTGGACGGGATTGGCCACGGTCGGCTCCTTCGGAAATTCCATGGCCGATGTAACCAAGCCGCAGGCGGTTTTCAAGCCCGCACCGCATATTCGCGCGGTTCACGCAGTATCGGCGGGCCGCAGAAATTCGACTCCCGGCATGGCGGCGATGCGTGCGCAATCGCGGTCATAGCCTTGTTCGCACAGCGCGTGGATAGCGGGATCGAAAATGCGCAGCGGCGGATCATTGCGCCGCTTGGGGTGGGCCTTCATCGCCCTGGCCACCAACTCCTGGCGCTCATCCACCGCGACGCTGGCGGCGTTTTTCTCGATCATCCGATAGGCTGCCCGGGACAGGCCTAAGCGCACCGGCCGCAAATCAGGAGTGAGACCGGCAATCCGTTGCCCCAACAGGCGCCGCAGCATTTTCGATCGCACTGCCGCAAGATCCTCGTAACGCCAGCAGACCACCGTGGTTGCTCCGGCCTTCAGCAGGCGGGCCACCAATCCCGGCCAATCCAGCAAAACAGGGTCGAAGCCTCCCATATATTCGGCAATGTTCAGCTCGCCGCCAAAGCGCATCTGTTCAGCGAATACCGAGGTCAGAAAATCGGCGGGAGAGCGCAACGCCAGAAACAGCGTCGCTTCCCTGGCGCCCAGCAGCCGGAACAGGTTTGCCAACCGTTCTTCGGCAGTGGTGTAAATTTGCCCGTCCCTGCCCAGAAAGCGGGCCGGATCAAGCCCTCCCAAAAGAAGTTCTTCCGAGATCAGCGTGTCACGATGATCGGCCAGCAACCCCCGGAGCACGTCCCGCGTTTTTCGCCACCGCTCCGTGGCAGACCGATCGCCATCCAGCAGCGAGCGGAGATCCACCGGATTTGCCCGCAGGGTTTGCGGACCCAGAAACATGATATCGCGATCCATCAACTGCGGTTCAACGGCGTTGATACACCGCTGCAGATGGGTTGTGGCAGTCTTGTGAACGCCGACATGAATATGGAGGCCCATGCAAGACGCCTCTGCTCGGAATGAAAACTAAAATCGGAATTGATGAAAACTGGCAGGGGCAGAGGGACTCGAACCCCCGACCCTCGGTTTTGGAGACCGATGCTCTACCAACTGAGCTATACCCCTAGGCCGTGCGCCCGTTTACGGCAGTGGCGGTGCCGGTGCAAGGGGGCTTTGGCCCCACTTGCATCATTCGGCGGCATCGGCGGCAAGAAATCCGCCCGACTGGCGGGACCACAGCCGCGCATAGAGCCCGTTTCGCGCCAGCAGTTCGGTATGGCTGCCCTGCTCTACGATGCGCCCCTGATCCATGACGATCAGCCGGTCCATCGCCGCGATGGTCGACAGGCGATGCGCGATGGCGATCACGGTCTTGCCCTCCATCAGCGCCTCGAGCCGCGACTGGATTGCCGCCTCGACCTCGCTGTCCAATGCGCTGGTCGCCTCGTCCAGGACCAAGATCGGCGCATCCTTCAGCGCCACGCGGGCAATCGCGATTCGCTGGCGCTGCCCGCCCGACAGCTTGACGCCCCGCTCGCCGACATGGGCATCCAGCCCGCGCCGGCCATAGCTGTCCGACAGGCCCGGCACGAAACCATGCGCCTCGGCGATCCGCAGGGCATCGGCGATCTCGGCCTCGCTGGCCTCGGGGCGGCCATAAGCGATATTCTCGCGCACCGAACGATGCAAAAGCGAGCTGTCCTGTGTCACCACCCCGATACCGGCCCGCAGACTGTCCTGCGTCACCTGCGAGATGTCCTGACCATCAATCATGATCCTCCCGCTATCGATATCGTGGAAACGCAGCAGCAGATTCACAAGCGTCGATTTTCCCGCGCCCGAACGCCCAACCAGCCCGACCCTTTCGCTTGGCGCGATATGCAGGGTCAGATCGTCCAGAACCGGCAGCGGCTGCGCGCCCGCAATGCTGGCATAGCGGAAGGTGACATGATCGAACCGCACCTCGCCCGGTCCCGGGACCAGCGGGCGGGCATCCGGCCTGTCCACCACCTGGCGCGGCAGGGCAAGGCTGGAAATGCCGTCACGCACCGTGCCGATATTTTCGAACAGCGCGGCGAATTCCCACATGATCCAATGCGCCATGTTGTTCAGGCGCAGCGCCAGCGGCACCGCGATGGCGACCGCTCCGACCGCGACCTGCCCTTCGGACCAGAGCCACAGCCCAAGACCGGTGACCAGCGCCACCAGCAGCACGTTCATGCTGTTCAGGGTGATATCCTGCACACTGCTGAGCCGCATCTGCCGGTGGACCGTCTGCAGGAAGTCATCCATGCCATCGCGCATCCACGCCTCTTCCCGCGCCGAATGCGAGAACAGCTTGACGGTAGCGATATTGGTATAGCTGTCGACCACGCGTCCTGTCATCGCCGAACGGGCATCCGCCTGCGCCTTCGCCACCTGCCCCAATCGCGGCACGATCAGCCACAGCATCACGCCATAGCCGATGGCCCATGCAAGGAAGGGCAGCGCCAGCCGCCAGTCCTGGCTGGCCGCCAGAGTCAATGCACCAATGAAATAGATCAGCACGTAGCTGCCGACATCCATGATCTTCATGGCGACCTCGCGCACCGCCAGCGCGGTCTGCATCAGTCTTTGCGCGATCCGGCCCGAGAACTCGTCCTGGAAATAACCGATCGACTGCCGCAGCAGGTAACGATGCGCCTGCCAGCGGATACGCTGCGGAAAATTCCCCATCAGCGACTGGTGCAGGATCAGCGAGCCCAGCAGGTTCAGAACCGGCATCAGCACCAGCAGCACGACCGCCATCAGCGCCAGGCGCGATCCCTGCTCCTGCCAGAAAACCTCGCGCGGCGTGTCGGACAGCCGGTTGATCAATTCGCCCAGCCAGTTGAACAGCATCACCTCGATCAGCGCGATGACACTGGACAACAGCGCAAGCGAGACCAGCCAGGGCAAGGCGCCATGGCTGTAGTGAAGCAGAAATCGCCACAACGACCGCGGCGGCATATCCGGCGTGTCGTTGGGATAAGGGTCAATGCGTCGCTCGAACCACGCGAACATGGCGTCACCTGAATTTGCAGATAGTGAAAGGAGCCGGGGCAGAAGTGCTGACCTGATTTCCTGCACAGGTCAAGTGGTGCCCGCCCCGGGATGGGTAAGGATTGCCTAAGGCGCCAGTTCCGCCAATGCGCCGATATCTGCGGCGGCCAGCGCGGAAGTGGCGGCGTCGATCCGGCTTGCGGGCCAGTTCCACCAAGCCAGTTCCTGCAGGCGCCGGATGTCCGGGGGATCGAAGCGCATCCGGACGATCCGCGCCGGATTTCCGGCGACGATCGCGTAATCCGGTATCTCGCCGGATACCACCGCCCGCGCGCCCACGATCACGCCATCGCCGATTCTTGTCCCGGGCAGGATCACCGCACCATCGCCCAGCCAGACATCGTGGCCGATGATCGTATCGGGCAGGTCGGAAATCTGCCCGATATAATCCCCGACCCGCTCGTGATCGAAGATCGCGAAGGGATAAGTCGAGACGCCGGCCATCGGGTGATTGGCCGAGGCGGTGATGATCCGGACGCCATCGGCAATCTGCCCGAAACGCCCGATCACCAGACGCTCTGGCGCACCGGGATAGGTATAGGGGGCCAACCGCGCGGCCCAATCCTCGGGCGGCTCGAAACTGCTGGCATAGGTGTAATCGCCGATCTCGATATTCGGGTGATCTATGACGCGGTTCAGATGAACCAGACCATAATTGACCCGGCCATCTGGAAAGCACATCGGATAGGGGGAGGCAGCGCCAAGGAATTTGACGGGCATGGAAAATCCTTTCGATTCTGGACTGGGAAAGTCAGATCGCTGGATTGTCCATGGCGCTTACTCCTTTTCTCGCAACGCGCATATAGCACGATTCGGCGCGTTGTGAAACCCTTTGAGACCCATGCATTTCCGCGCGGGAACCCGAGTATCCGGCATGCCGGAAATCGTTACAGATGCCTCGTCTCTGGCGCCGGGTTCCACCAGTTGTCATTCGCGCCATCGGCCCAATAGACCGGCGCGGAGATCAGTTCCTCCTCTGTCGCATCGTCCAGCGCAGAGACCATGACCTGCACGAAACGCCCGCCCATTTCGGCAATGTTTCCCTCGGTCCACAGCCTCGTGCCACAGCGGGAGCAGAAGCGGTGATGCATCTCGACCCCGTCATCCTGAACGCGCGGGGTCTCGGCCAGTTGGTCATGCCCCCGGATCAGCCGGAAACCGGCAGGATCAGGCAGCCGCATCTCCCAATAGCGCATCTTGCGGCAGAACCGGCAATTGCAGCGCATGGTCCCCTCGGCCAGATCGCCGTCGGCCTCGAAACCGACCGCACCGCAAAAACAGCTTCCATGATAGGTTTTCATGCCCCGCCCTCCCCATGGCAGACGGCCTCGATATTGTTCCCGTCAGGATCAAGTATGAAGGCACCGTAATAATCCGGGTGATAGATGGGCCGTGGCCCCGGTGCGCCATTATCGCGCCCGCCCGCCTCCAGCGCGGCCTTGTGAAAGGCATCCACTGCCGAATGATCGCGAGCCGCGAAGGCGACATGCGTCCCGGAGGCCGCCGGGCGGCCGGTGCCAATCCAGAAAAACGGCTTGCCATCGCGGCCAAAGCCCAGATGAACCCCGTGCCCCCCGGTCATCTCTTCGGTGATCTCCATCAGCAGCGAGATACCGAGCGGCGAAAGCGCACGCTCGTAGAACGCGCGGGACGAGGAAATGTCAGAAACGGGAAATCCGATATGATCGATCATGGCAGGCTCCTTTCATGACGGATCATGCGGCAGGCTTGCTGACAAAATGCGGCAGCAGGGAATGAGCCGTGGAAAAGGGCGCTCCACCCGTCCGGGCGAGGTTGCCGAACCCGCAGCGCATTCGGTCACGCGCTGACCTGAACCAAGCGGGCTGAAACAGGTTTCGAACCGCCAATACGAAAAGGGCCGCCCCGAAGGACGGCCCTTTCCCGCGATCCGCTAACGGATCACTCGATGATCTTCGACACCACGCCTGCGCCGACGGTGCGTCCGCCTTCGCGGATGGCGAAGCGCAGCTTTTCCTCCATCGCGATCGGCGCGATCAGCTCGACCTCGAATTTCAGGTTGTCGCCCGGCATCACCATCTCGGTGCCCTCAGGCAGGTTCACCGTCCCGGTCACATCCGTCGTCCGGAAGTAGAATTGCGGACGGTAGTTCGCAAAGAACGGCGTGTGACGGCCACCCTCTTCCTTGGTCAGGATATAGGCCTCGGCCTCGAACTTCGTATGCGGCTTCACCGAACCCGGCTTGCACAGGACCTGCCCGCGCTCCACGCCGTCGCGCTCGATCCCGCGCAGCAGCGCGCCGATATTGTCGCCGGCCTCACCACGGTCCAGCAGCTTGCGGAACATCTCCACACCCGTGCAGGTGGTCTTCTTGGTGTCGCGGATACCCACGATTTCCAGTTCGTCGCCCACATTCACCGCGCCACGCTCGACGCGGCCGGTCACCACCGTCCCGCGGCCCGAGATCGAGAACACGTCCTCGATCGGCATCAGGAAGGGCTGGTCAACGGCGCGCTCCGGCGTCGGGATATAGTCGTCCACGGCCTTCAGAAGCTCGCGGATCGAGTTCTCGCCGATCTCCGGATCACGGCCCTCCAGCGCCGCAAGCGCCGAGCCCTTCACGATCGGAATGTCGTCGCCGGGATACTCGTAGCTGGTCAGAAGCTCGCGCACTTCCATCTCGACCAGTTCCAGCAGTTCCTCGTCATCCACCTGGTCGACCTTGTTCAGGTAGACCACCATGTAGGGGATGCCCACCTGCCGGCCCAGAAGGATATGCTCGCGCGTCTGCGGCATCGGGCCGTCGGCGGCGTTCACCACCAGGATCGCCCCGTCCATCTGCGCCGCGCCGGTGATCATGTTCTTCACATAGTCGGCATGGCCCGGGCAGTCCACATGCGCATAGTGACGCGTGTCGGTCTCGTATTCCACGTGAGCCGTCGAGATCGTGATCCCACGCGCCTTCTCCTCAGGCGCGCCGTCGATCTGGTCATAGGCGCGGAAATCGCCGAAATACTTCGTGATCGCGGCCGTCAGCGTCGTCTTGCCGTGGTCAACGTGACCAATCGTCCCGATGTTGACGTGCGGTTTCGTCCGTTCAAACTTTGCCTTTGCCATCTAGGGCCTCCTGATCGCGGGGCATGGCATGAAACGGCCCCGGTTAAACGTGCGCCGCGATGTATAAGGCCGCAGGGGAAAAATCAAGGGCAAGGAATGCGCTTTGACCGGCCGGATTTCCTTCTTGCCACAAGGCCTTCCAAATGCCTTTCTGGAACCGGAGAGAACCGGCGAACGTTCGCATCCAGAACGGAGCCATGTTAATCGTATTCCAAGCCGAAAGGACAGGATCATGAGCCTGATGAAATCTCTCGCAAAGGTTGCCGCCGGTGTCATGCTGGCAAAAGGCGTCGGCGCGGTCATGAAAAGCCGCCAGCAGGGCCGCCCCGGGGGATCATCCGCGGGCCGTTCGGGCGGAGGATTGCTGGACAGCCTGCTCGGAAACAACGTCGCCGGTCAGCGCGGCGGCAGCATCACCGATCAGCTGGGCCAGATTCTGGGCGGGCGCGGCGCAGGAGGCGGACGCCCCTATAGCGGCCCGAATTCCGCAGGTGCCCAGGGCGGGCTTGGCGGTATGCTTGACGGGCTGGGCGGCCGCGGAGCAGGCGGCGGACTCGGGGGAATGCTGGGCCAGTTGAGCGGCGGCAGAGGTTCTTCCGGCGCGGGCGGCCTTGGCGACATGCTGGGCGGATTGTTGGGCGGTGCCGCTGCAGGCGGTGCGGCAGGCGCGGCAGCAGGCGGGCTTGCACGCAAGGATTCGCAGCCCAGCAACAACGCCAGCTTTGGCGAGCTTTTCAACGATTCCCTGTCTCGCAACGACGAGCCCGAGGTAACGCCCACGCCCGAGCAGAACGCCGTCGCCGGGCTGATGCTGAAAGCCATGATCCAGGCGGCCAAATCCGATGGCCGTATCGACGATGCCGAGAAAGAGCGGCTGCTGGGACATCTGGGCGATGAACTGGATGATGACGAGCGCCAGTTCATCCGCGAGCAGATGGCCGCACCGGTCGATGCCGCAGCATTGGCCCGCGAAGTGCCCGATGGGCTGCAGGCGCAGGTTTACCTGATGTCGCTGCTGGCCATCGATTTCGACAACGAGGAAGAGGCGCGCTACCTGCATGCGCTTGCCGAGGCGATGGGTCTGCCGCGCGAGGCGGTCAACAAGATCCATGACGAGGTCGGCACGACACGGCTTTACAACTGATTCCCTGCCCCGATGCCGCTTGCGAGATAGCAAAGGCGTGAGCGGCATCCATCCCGATTGATCGCGGCGCAACCCTCTGACAAGATGGAAATACGGCATCTTTTCGGATGCCGTTCATGGATGTCATCAAAGCTGCCCCAGCTTATAGCGAGGAACTCTTATGCGTCTGATTTCCCTTACTGCAATTGCCGCGATTACTGCATTTCCCCTGTTCGCCCATGCCGATGACAGGATCGAGGACGCGCTGGAGGCGCGTCATGGCTATATGACCATGCTGGCGATCAACATGGGCACCCTCGCCGGAATGGCGAAGGGAGAGATCGAATATGACGAGGCCGCCGCCTCGACAGCAGGCGCCAATATCGAGGCGCTCGGCAATTACGCGGTATCCGACCTGTTCATCGAAGGCACCGCCAACGGAGAGGTCGACGATTCCGACGCATTGCCGGCCATCTGGGAAAATCCTGACGATTTCGTGCAGAAATTCGCGGATCTCGGCGAGGCTGCCGCCGGTGCGGGCGAAGCGGTCAAGGGCGGTCAGGCGAATGTCGGACCGGTCGTGCAAAAACTGGGCGGCACCTGCAAGGTCTGCCACGATGACTACCGCAAGAAAGACTGATGGCTGAGGATCAGGCCCGCCGCGTCAGAATATGGGACCCGGCGCTGCGGGCATTTCACTGGCTTCTCGCGCTTCTGGTGGTTGCCAACTGGCTGCTGGGCAAGTTCGGCCCCAACATCATGACCCTGCATTTCTGGCTGGGATACAGCATCGTGGCATTGCTGGCTTTCCGGCTGATATGGGGGATCATCGGTCCCGAAAGCGCACGCTTTTCGAGCCTCTTCCATCATCCCCGTTCCGTGACAGGCTATCTTCGCGACATGGTGAAACGTGAGCCGAGCCACTGGCCCGGACATAACCCGCTTGGCGCATTGGCGGTTATCGCCATGCTCCTGGTCCTGATATGGCAGGTCGGCACCGGCCTGATCGCGGATCCCGAGGATTTCGTGAATGTCGGGCCTCTGGCGAACAAGGTCGGCAGCGATATCGCGACGAAAGCGGATGCGTGGCACGCGCTTGGCGCGGATCTCATCCTGATCTTCGTCTTGATGCATATCGCGGCGATCCTGTTCTATCGCATCTGGAAGAACGAGGACCTGATCCGGCCGATGCTGACCGGCTGGAAATGGGTGCGCCGCCGGTAAGGTGGTACGGAACGAGAAAGGCCGCCCCGGAGGCGGCCTTTCTCGCAGCCGGTTCGGTTCCGGTCAAGCGGCTTCTGCCTCTGCGGCCATGCGCCGCTCGCTTTCTTCGCGGGATAGCGCGACCGAGGTCCGGACGCCCTTGGAAACAAACTCCATCAGCCCCTTGACCACACGCTCATTGGGGTCGATCCCGGCACAGCTCAGCACTTCGCGGCCATCGCGCGAACGGGCCCAACGGGCGATCTGCTCGGGACCATTGCCATATTTCTTGTCATCTGCGATCGCATCATCAAGCGCAGCCAGCACGACAGCCGCAAACAGCTTGCGGGCACGCTGGCCTTGTTCGAAATTGAAAGCGGAGCCATCAACAAAGTCGCGCATAACATCTTTCCGTTTCTATGGCCTACTGCCATGACCATTTATACAGGCCAGAAGCACAGGCCTTTCTTATCAGTTCCGTTTCTCCGACGGTGACGTTGACTTAGACGTTATGCCGCCGATTCGATATTCCCCTTAGCACATATCTGCCATGCATATCATGCAACGCGTGGAAAATTGTGACATTCCCGCTGTATTCGGCATGAACCGGCATTTCGGCGACAGGTGGAAATCGCCTTGACATCCGCGCGTTTCCGCACTTGTTGCCTTAGCTTGTCCGTCCCGATATAGGGGCGACGCAACGCCGTTCAATGCCTGGACGGAGATTCCCGCAACAGTTCCAAGAGTGCTTCCATGCCAAAGATAAACGGCAATGAAATCCGCCCCGGCAATGTGCTGGAGCATGACGGGGGCCTGTGGGCCGCCGTGAAGGTCAACCATGTCAAGCCCGGCAAGGGCGGTGCTTTCGCCCAGGTCGAGATGAAGAACCTGCGCGACGGCCGCAAGCTGAACGAACGTTTCCGCAGCGAGGACAAGGTTGAACGTGTCCGTCTGGACCAGAAAGACCAGCAATTCCTGTATGAAAGCGACGGCAAGCTGGTCTTCATGGACAGCGAGACCTTCGAGCAGACCGAGCTTGACGCCGATCTGCTGGGCGAGCGCCGCCCCTTCCTGCAGGACGGCATGACCGCCACGATCGAATATTACGGTGAGGAAGCGCTGTCCGTCGCCCTGCCCCAGAAAGTCACCTGCAAGGTCATCGAGACCGAGCCGGTGGTAAAAGGCCAGACCGCAGCCAACAGCTACAAGCCCGCCGTCCTGGACAATGGCGTGCGTATCATGGTGCCGCCATTCATCGGGCAGGACGAGGATATCATCGTCAATACCGAACTGTTCGAATACAGCGAACGCGCCTGATCAGGGCACCTGGATCGAACCAGACCAAAAAGGCGCAACGCCCGCGGGGGTTGCGCAAATAACGTTACGTCACGGGTCAGGCTACGGTCAGATTACCTTTCGCCCGGGGGCGACGCCCGACGATCCCGGCGAAATTGCACAGCTTCAACCCGGGTGAGACGCTATCCCGTGTCTTGCCCTGCCTTCGTCAGCCGGCCGATGCGGCGGTGAATACCGCCAGTTGAGCCTCGAACGCCCGCTTGTATGCGGGGCGCGCCTCGCCGCGTGCGACATAGGCGGAAAGGTTTGGATATTCTTCCAGCATAACCGATCCTTCCAGCCTGCGCAGCACCGTCACCATGAGCAGGTCCCCGGCGCTGAACGCTCCGTCAAGCCAGTCCGCATCGCCAAGGTGGCGGGAAAGGCCCTCAAGCCGTTTGCTGATACTGTCTTCCAGCGCACGCAGACGATGCTGATACCACGGTTCATCACGCTCGAGGATCATGGCAAGAGCGCGGTCGAAGACCGGTGGCTCTACCGTGTTGAGCGCGGCAAACATCCATGCGATCGCGCGAGCCCGGGCATTCGCACCGTCCGGCAGCAGGCCCGCATGATGCTCCGCGATATGGAGCAGGATCGCCCCCGACTCGAACAGGGCGAGATCGCCCTCTTCATAGGTCGGGATCTGCCCGAAGGGATGAAGCGCAAGATGCGCAGGTTCCTTCATCGCCTTGAACGAAAGAAGCCGGACGTCGTAAGGCTGGCCCACTTCCTCCAGTGCCCAACGAACGCGCATGTCGCGCGCCAGCCCGCGCCCGCGATCGGGTGAGTTTTCAAAGGCGGTAATGGTGATGGTCATTGTCGTTCTCCCAAGCCTCTCTATCCCAAGGACGATTGGCTGGGCGGGTTCCCGACATTCGGATGCGAAATTGATGTCGCGGCACGGTCAATTGCGGCGTGAAAAGGGTGGCGGATATGCCTGATATCCGCCACGCCGGTTCATTCGGGAATGACCCGCACCGCCCCCTTGGCCGCGCTGGTCGCCATCGCGGCATAGGCGCGCAGGGCCGTGGTGACCTTGCGCTTGCGGGGCTCGGCCGGCTTCCAGCCCTCGGCCTCGCGCGCTTCGCGGCGGCGGGCCAGTTCGGCCTCGTCCACGGCCAGTTCGATGGTCCGGTTGGGGATGTCGATGCGGATCAGATCGCCCTGCTCTACCAGCCCGATCATTCCGCCCTCGGCGGCTTCGGGCGAGACATGACCGATGGACAGGCCCGAGGAGCCTCCCGAGAAACGGCCATCGGTGACCAGCGCGCAGGCTTTGCCCAAGCCCTTGGATTTCAGATAGCTGGTCGGATAGAGCATCTCCTGCATGCCGGGGCCGCCGCGCGGTCCCTCGTAGCGGATCAATACGACCTCGCCCGCCTTGACCTTGCCGGTCAGGATGCCGGAAACGGCGGAATCCTGGCTTTCGAAGACATGGGCGGGACCCTCGAATTTCAGGATCGATTCATCGACGCCGGCGGTTTTGACGATGCAGCCATCCTCGGCCAGGTTGCCGTAAAGCACCGCAAGCCCGCCATCCTTCGAGAATGCGTGTTCGGCATCGCGGATCACCCCGCCCTCGCGGTCCAAGTCCACTGTGTCATAGCGGCGGTCCTGCGAAAAGGCGGTCTGCGTCGGCACGCCCCCCGGCGCGGCGCGGTAGAAATCATGCACGGTGGCGGAATCGGTGCGGGCGACATCCCACCGGTCCAGCGCCTGCGCCAGCGTGCCGGAATGGACATTGCCGACCGAGGTATCGAGCAGCCCCGCCCGGTCCAGCTCGCCGAGGATCGCCATGATCCCCCCCGCGCGGTGGACATCCTCCATATGCACGTCGGATTTCGCGGGCGCGACCTTGCACAGCACCGGTACCTTGCGCGACAGCTTGTCGATATGCGCCATGGTGAAATCGACCTCGCCCTCATGCGCGGCGGCCAGCAGGTGCAGCACGGTATTGGTCGAGCCGCCCATGGCGATATCGAGCGTCATGGCATTGCTGAAAGCGTTGAAACTGGCGATCGAGCGCGGCAGCACGCTGTCATCCTCGCCCTCGTAGTAGCGGCGGGCGAGATCGACGATCAGGTGACCCGCCTCGACAAACAGGCGCTTGCGGTCGGCATGGGTCGCCAGGGTCGAGCCGTTGCCGGGCAGCGACAGGCCGAGCGCCTCGGTCAGGCAGTTCATCGAATTGGCCGTGAACATGCCCGAGCAGGAACCGCAGGTCGGGCAGGCCGAGCGCTCGATCGCCTGCACATCGGCCTCTGACACATTGTCATCGGCGGCGGCAACCATGGCGTCGACGAGATCCAGCGCCTTGACCCTGCCGTCTTCCAGCACCACCTTGCCGGCCTCCATCGGGCCGCCCGAGACGAAGACCGCCGGGATGTTCAGACGCATCGCGGCGTTCAGCATACCCGGCGTGATCTTGTCGCAATTGGAGATGCAGACCATCGCGTCGGCGCAATGCGCGTTGACCATGTATTCGACGGAATCGGCGATGATCTCGCGCGAGGGCAACGAATAGAGCATCCCGTCATGGCCCATCGCGATGCCATCATCGACGGCGATGGTGTTGAATTCCTTGGCGATGCCGCCCGCAGCCTCGACCTCGCGGGCAACAAGCTGGCCAAGATCCTTGAGATGGACATGGCCGGGCACGAATTGCGTGAAACTGTTGACGATGGCGATGATCGGCTTGCCGAAATCGCTGTCCTTCACCCCGGTCGCACGCCACAGGCCCCGGGCACCTGCCATGTTGCGGCCGTGGGTTGTGGTGCGGGAACGATAGGCGGGCATAAGCGGTCTCCTTTAGCTGGCGGTCTTCTTTATCACCCCTTGCGGCGGAAGGAAATTGCCTGAGGTGAGGGAAACGGGATGTTTTCTGTCCTTGATCGGTGGGATTGCTTCGCGAAAGGACCGGGGCCCTGCCCCCGCGCCCGTTCCGGGCGCTCCCCCGAGGTATTTGCCCAAAGAAGAAGGGCTGATCAGGACGCCATTTTCATTGCCAGAATCCCCGCGAGGATGAGGGCGGCGGCAAAGAGGCGGGAAAACGTGACCGGTTCTCCCATCAGGATGATCCCGAGGATGAAGCTGCCGACGGCGCCGATACCCGTCCAGACCATATAGGCGGTGCCGAGGGGAAGCTGGCGCATGGCGATGGCCAAAAGCCAGAATGACGCGATCATTCCGACAACCATGATGACGGTCGGCCATATTTTGGTGAAACCGTCGGATTGCTTCATCGCGGTGGCCCATACGATTTCGAGAAGGCCAGCGATGGTGAGGGTGAGCCAGGGCATGGAAAGCCTCGTGACAGGGGCCGGGCCGTCCCGGCGATGCTGCCCGTGATGGGGAGGTCGTCCTCGAAGGAGGGAGCTAGACATTCCCGGCTGCCCGGTCAAGACCCGGACGGATCGTTATTACAGGCCCGCTCCCTGCGGCAACAGCCAGACGCCGTCGGACGGGGTGTGGTTGATCTGCAGACAGCAGCCATAGGCGCCCGAAAGCCGGTGATCGGTCAGCACGTCCACGGGCGATCCCTCGGCCACCGCGCGCCCTTCCTGCATCAGCAGCACATGATCGGCAAACATCGCCGTCAGGTTCAGGTCATGCATGATCGCCACGACCCCGCCGCCCTGCCGCGCATATTCCGCGGCAAGCCTCATGACGGTCAGTTGCTGGGCGATGTCGAGGCTGCTGACCGGCTCGTCCAGAAGCAGCCAGCGCGGGCCGTCCGATCCGACCGGGTGCCAGATCTGCACCAGCGCCCGCGCCAGTTGCACGCGCTGCTGCTCTCCGCCCGAAAGCTCCTGGTAAAGCCGCCCGGCGTGATCAGGCAGACCGACACGGGACAGGGCGGCGCGGATCAGTGCATGGCCGTCGTCTTGCACATGGCTGGATGTCAGGCCGATCCTCACGATCTCGGCGACGGTGAAGGGAAAGCTCAGGACGCTTTGCTGGGGAAGCACCGCGCGGATCGGGGCCAGTTCGCCGGGGCGCATTCCGGCGATATCCCTGCCGTTCATCACGACGTTGCCGGAGGCCGGGGCGATCTCGCCGGTCAGGGCACGCAGCAGCGTGGTCTTGCCCGAGCCGTTGGGGCCGATGATGGCGGTCAGGCGGCCCGCATGGGCGGTCAGATCGACGCCATGCAATATCTCGGCACGGCCGAGATACAGCCGGATATCTCGTGCCTGCAGTCTCATCCGTCCAGCATCCGGCGGTTCGACAGAAGCACCCACAGAAAGAACGGCCCGCCGATCATCGCGGTGATGATGCCGATGGGCAGTTCGGCGGGGGCGATGATCGTGCGGCTGACCATGTCCGCGACCAGCAGCACCGAGGCCCCGAGCAGACCGGAATTCACCAGCAGCCAACGATGGTCCGGCCCGGTGAGCAGGCGCAGCAGATGCGGCACGACAATACCTACAAAGCCGATCCCGCCCGAGATGGCGACCGAAGCGCCGGTCGCGGCGGCTGTTATCAGGATGGCGGCGGTCTTTACCCGCTGCACGCGAATGCCGACATGGGCGGCGGCGGCCTCTCCCAGTGCCAGCCCGTTCAGGCCCCGCGCCAGCAATGGCGAAACCACCAGCGCGGCAGCAATGACCGGCCCGGCGGCAAGCAGCTTCACCCAGCTTGCACCGGCCAGCGAGCCGAGGCTCCAGAAGGTCAGGTCGCGCAGTTGCTGGTCGTCGGCACGATAGATGATCAGACCCGAGACCGCCGCGATCATCGCGGCGATGGCGATACCGGCAAGCAGCATCGTGGCCACCGATGTTTTCCCCTGTTGCGTGGCGATGCCGTAAAGGACGGCCATTGCCAGCCAACTGCCCGCAAAAGCCGCCAGTGGAACCAGATGCCAACCCGCAGCGGCAAGGATGGCAGGCGGCAACAGACCGCCCAGCACAATGGCGGCGATCGCGCCGAGCGAGGCTCCGGCGCTGACCCCCAGCAGACCGGGATCGGCAAGCGGGTTGCGGAACAACCCCTGCATCACCGCGCCCGAGACCGCCAGCCCGGCCCCGACCAGCATACCGGTCAACAGGCGCGGCAGCCTGATATCGAACAGCACGACCCGATCGGTCCGGGCAATCTCGTGCCCCGTGAACCAGTCAAGCAGCACCTGCGGCGCGGATACGCCCGAAGCGCCATGCCCCAGGGACAGCATGGCGACCGCGGCAAGCAAGGCGAAAAGCCAGAAAGCCAGAGAGCGCCCGAGATGCCGGCGATCCCCCGCCAACCTTTCACCGGACGCGTCGAGCGCGACCATCAGGCGCCTCCATAGATCGCGTCATGCAGGTCCAGCGCCGCCTGCCCGGTGCGCGGGCCAAAGCCCAGCAGATACAACCCGTCCATGCGAATGACCGCACCATTCCTTGCCGCCGGGGTCGCAGCGACTGCGGGGATGGCCATCAGCGCCTCGGTCGCAGCCGCATGATCGCTGTCGTTCGCGCCGCGCTTCATCATCAGGATCGTGTCGGGGGCCGCAGCGGTTATCGCCTCGTCGGTCAGCGGCTTGTAGCCATCGACGCCCTGCACCGCGTTCTCCGCTCCCGCGAGGCGTATGATCGCGTCGGCCTCGGTGCCCTGCCCCGCCGCCATCACCCTGCCGCCCTGCAGCGACAGGACGAACATCACGCGCTTGGACGGAGCACCGCCCCCAACCGCCGCTGACAGCTTGTCGAGATCGGCCTTCAGTGCCGCAACTGGAGAGGCGGCGGCTTCGGGCACGCCAAGCGCCTCGGCCACGGCTTCGATCTTGGCGGTCAATCCCTCGGCATCCGTGCCGGACGGAATGGTTTCAAAGGGGATCCCGGCCTCTTTCAGCACCGCGATGGTTTCCGGCGGCCCCGCGCCCTCCTCTGACAGGATCAGATCAGGCTTCACCGACAGCACGCCTTCGGAGGACAGCGCCCGCATATAGCCCACATCGGGCAGTTCCTGCGCCTCTGCGGGAAAGCTCGACGTCGTATCCCGGGCAATAAGCCGGTCCTGCTGGCCCAGGGCATAGATGATCTCGGTCACCGAGCCGCCGATGGCCAGCACGCGCTGCGCATCGGGATGCGGCTCGGCCTGCGCGGACAGTGCCAGCGACAGGGCCAGCGCCGCAGCTTGGGAGACCCGGCGGATCATGCCGCACCCGCAGCGGGCAGGGATTGCACCAGCCGTGCCCATGCCTCGGGGTCGCCGCCCTTCTCGGGACGCATGCCGAAGCACTGGAAAATCAGGCTGCCCGCCTGATCGAACGCCTCGACCGATATGGCGGGACCGCGCCTTGTCGGCTTGTCGACCAACCAGACCTCCGCCACGTGATCGGCGCGCAGGTGCAGGTTGAATCGATCATCCAGCACGTTCAGCCACGGCCCCATCGGCTTCAGGTTCCGGATCGGACCGGAATGGATCTCGATACAGCCCGCATTGCCGACGAAGAGCATCACTTTATGCTGCTCGGCCCGGACCTTTTCGAACAGGGCGGAAACCGCCTCGACGCTCAGCGGCATGGCCAGCGGAGCGCCCACAATGCGATAGGCGCCGAGACGGTTCATCTTCAGCCGCCGGACGAGGGTGTTGAATTGATGGGTATCGGTCATCTTCGCCCATTCGGCGCGAAGGATGTCGGCCCGGTCTTCGGCAATCCGCGCCCCCTCCGGCAGGGTCCGGGCGTCGAAATCCGACAAACCGGCCTGATCCGGCAGCGCCAGATCGCGCAGCAGCTCATTCCAGGCTTCAAGGTTCGACCCTGCACGCAGATGCACCTTGTGAACGGCGCCTCCCGCCGCATCGAACACCTGGATCGAGCGGCGCATGCCATCCGCTCCCGCTGCCTCGACCGCGTAGGCATGCACCCAATGGCGTGGAAACATTCGCATGTCGATCTCGGTATCCAGCGTCATCGCGGCATGTTCGCCGTCGTGAAATTCGTTATAGGTGCCGATCTTCTCGATCACGCAAGAGCGGTTGCGGGTCAGCGCCATGACCTCGCCCAGCTTTTGCACCGCCGGTATCAGCCGGGACAGCGCCGGGTCGATCCGCGTCGCACCAAAGCCCAGTTCAGCCTCGACCAGCGCGGCCTCGGACAGGCCAAGCTGCGCTGCAAGATCATAGGGTCGGACGGTGGCGTCACGCTTCAGTTCACGCAGGCGTGCCGGGGTCAGGTCATTCATCATGTGCCTCTGCTGCATCAGTTCACCGGCATCTGGCAGAATGGCTGGACGCAATACTTGACATAATTAGTCGGAATCCATAGCCAATGCAAGCCGCCAGCCCGCGCCAGCCTCCAACATATCTTTTCATTAATGAGGGACTGGCGATGCGCAGACCAATCACGGCTCTTGCCCTGCTGCTTGGAACAACGACACTTGCTATGGCGCAGGATGATACGCGGCCCATCACCCTCGATCCCATCGTCCTGCGTGCGGGCACGGAAAAGGTCGCCTCGTCGGTTCCGCAATCGGTCAGCGTCGTGGAAGCGGAGGAACTGAACGAGATCTCACCCGGCAATATCGGCGATGTGCTGGAACAGGTGCCGGGGGTGGCGGGCGTCGGCTCATCCAGCTTTTTCGGGCAGGGCTTCAACATCCGCGGTTTCGGATCATCCGGAACGGCGGCCTCCGAGGCAGGCATCGTCCAGTTGATAGATGGCGAGAAGAAATATTTCGAAAGCTACCGTCAGGGCTCGCTCTTCGTGGAGCCCGACTTCCTGAAGCGCGTCGAGGTGCTGCGCGGGCCGAGCGCAGCCACGCTTTACGGCTCGGGCGCACTGGGCGGGGTGATCGCGATGGAGACGATCGATCCGGGCGACCTGATACCCGAAGGCGCGAGCAGCGGCGGACGGGTGAAGCTGGGCTATGCCTCGAACCCCGATACCGCGTTCGGCAGTGTAGCCTGGGGCTGGCGCCCGGCAGAGGATTTCGAGGCGCTGGCGGCTTTCGCCTATCGCAAGCTAGGGGAATCCGAGGATGTGGATGGCGAAACCATCGTGCGGTCCAACTCGGACACGCCGAACCTGCTGCTGAAAGCCCGCAGGACATTCGGCGATCATTATGTCGAGGCCTCCTATCAGCATCTGGAGGCGCGCGGCGACGATCAGGATTTCAACCAGCTCGACGGTCCGCAGATCGGGCTGTTTCCGGGCTTCACCGGTTGGGGCGTCGGCGATATCCTGACGCGCGATCAGGTGGCGCGGCTGGAATGGGGCTGGAACCCCGCCGACAACCGGCTGATCGACGCAACCGTAACCCTGTCATACACGAACACGATCAAGGATGTGCAACAGGGCGACGTCGCGGATGAGCCGATTTCGCCGACCCTGCTTGGCCGCCGCGACTATGCGCTGTGGAAGCTGAGGGCACAGAATGTCATGGACCTGTCGGGTACGGGTTACAGCCATTACCTGACCATCGGCGCCGAGACGTTCAGGCAGGATCGTTCCAGCACCTCGCTGTCCACCTCCCACCCCGAGGGCTATACGAAATCGGCGGCGGTCTTTGCCTGGTCCGAACTGGAATGGGGCCGGGTCACGGTCAATTCCGGCCTGCGCTACGAGCGCCAGAAAACCGAGCCGAAGGAAAGCGTCACCGCCACCGACGACCGGGTCGAATCGGAGTCGGTCGAGCCGCAGGTCGGGGTCATGTATCGCCTGAACGACGACTGGTCGGTCTTTGGCTCGCTGGCATTCGTCAACCGCCTGCCGACGGTGGACGAGCTTTACGACAGCCGTGGCGACGGAAGGGGCGGCGCAGGCGCGCCGTCGCCCGATCTGAAGGACGAGAAGGGCAAGAATATCGAAATCGGCGTCAGCTATCGCGGCAATGACATCTTCCGCAGCGGGGACGAAGCGGCGATGAAACTGACCCTGTTCCGCAACCATATCGACGACATGATCGTGCGAACCAACATGCCCGCGCCAACGCCCTCGTACACCAATATCGATCGCGCCTATCTGCGCGGCGGCGAGCTGGAGGCCAATTACATGACCGGGGACTGGGAATTCGGCGCGGCGCTGTCGGTCGTCAATGGCAGGGATCAGGATGGCGAGATCCTGGATACCCTGCCCAATAACCGGGTTGTGCTGTCGGCGGCATGGCAGGCCAGCGACGAGTGGAAAATCGGAATGCGCAGCATCCTCGCGGATGGGCGCGAAAAGCCGGTCAGCGCCCTCAATCGCGAAGGGACCGACCGCGCCGGTTTTGGCGTGCATGACATCTATGCGATCTGGACCCCGCAACATGGGGCGCTGAAAGGCATGGAGGTCAACATGGGCATCGACAATGTCACCAACCGCGAATACGTCCCGGCGACCTATGTGACCGGCCCGGCACCGGGGCGCAACTTCAAGCTCTCGCTCAGCAAGACGTTCTGATGCCAGCAAGGCGGTTCCGTCAGGGTCCGGCATCTACTATTTGATTATAAACGAAATGATATCAATTCATTACGGTTACAATCTCCAGCAAAATATCAACCTGCTCCAGCAATGGTCCGGCTCGGTTAGTCACCGATCCGGATCATTTCGAGCCTTCGCATTTCCTCATCCAGCACCAGCGCGGCCCCGGCCCGTTTCAGCGCCAGTTCGGCCTGATGCCGGGCAGCCGAGCGAAAGCTCTCGTCCCCGAGCCGGCCAAGCGAGCGCAGGGTTTCCCGCAGCTTCAGCTGGACCTCGATCATCTTGGCTCCGTCACGGGCAATGGCTTCGAATGCTCCCGCGAAGAGTTCGGCGGTTTCAAGCGGCGGAACGTATATGTCGGGATAGGCGATCTCGTCATCCGGCCTGCTCCTGGCACCTTCTGCCCACAGGGTCAGCAGCCTTGCCATGCGGCCGATCACATCGATCGCAGTGCCGGGATCGTTGACAGCGGGCGAAAGCGCACGCTGCGCGATCTCGCCGAGAACCGAAATTCCGTAACCCGGATCCTCGTCAAAGCTGCGGTAGGTCTCAAGTGTAAATGCGTCCCTGACGGCAGCGGAGACCGCGCTCCGGTCTGTATCCGCGCCCGGCGGGGTCCTGAAATGAACCCATGCAAGAACCGTATCTCGATACACGAAGCGGCCCGGCATCACCGCGAGATAAACTTTCCCGCCACTATCCGCCACCGCGCAGGCAAGTTCCTCCATACTGAAATGGGTCACATAACCGGTTTCAGGCGATGTCACCGCCATAGTATCCGAAGGCAGGCCGTTTTCGGTGTTGATCAGCGGTCGCCCACCGAAACAGGGCTCTTTCAGCCGCGCCTCGAAGGCTGATCTGGTAGCCTCCTCCAGCCGCTCCAATGTCTCGCCCACCCGGCCGAACCGGGTCAGATGATCGATCCAGCGCATGAGCGACATCACGATCATGGCAAGCACCGCGACGGTAATGGTGAACAGGACCACCCGGCCCTGCGCGCTGTAGGCGCCGGCTTTCAGCACGACAAGACCAACGATGCTGAACAGGAACGAGCCGACGAACACGGACAGGACATTCTGTGTCAGCCTGTCCTCGGCCAACAGCCTGGTTGCGCGCGGAGTAATATTGGCAGACGCAGTCCAGAAGGCCGCTGTCATCACGCTTAGCGAGAAGGTGGTGACTGCCAGCATGCTGGAGGCAATGATGCTCAGCAGGCTGTCGATGGCGTCGACGCCGATCTCGAATACGAGATGCGGCGGCACAATACGATCGGCGAGCGCCGCCAACCCCGCCCCCGCGATACCAAGCACACCGATCAGCGTGGCCCGCACCCAGAGCTTGCGCATATATTGCAACAGAAACCATCGCCATCTTGACATCACATTTCCCTGCTCTTTGTCCCGAGTGATAGCGGGCTTTCGCCTTTCAGGTCAAAGACATCCTGAACGCGCGAAAAAAGGGAAGGGACAGAACGCCGTCAGACGATGCCGCCACCTCCGGCCGCGGCCCGGGGTCGCTCCGCCGCGATCTTTGCGCGATAACCCGAGGCGCGATAGGCCGAGATCGGATCCGCCGCGCCCCCTGCCCTGACCCGGGCCATGGCGAGGATTGGCTCGACATCGGTGCGGAAAGCCTCGCGCAGGGTAGCCGCCGCCATCAGCGCGTCGTTGCCCTGCCGAAAACCCTCCAGCGCCACACGATCCACCAGCGAGGCCTGCACGAAGGCGCGTTGGATCTCGCAGGCGGAGATCATCAGGCTCTCGATGGGATCGGTGACATTGTGGCTCTGGTCGATCATATGCGCCAGGTCGAGACCGGGCGTATCCTCCAGTTCGACCAGTTCATTGAATACCAGGAACAGCCGGAACGGATCGATCGTGCCGCTGTCCAGATCGTCATCGCCATATTTGCTGTCGTTGAAATGGAAGCCGCCCAGCTTGCCCGCACGGATCAGCCGCGAGACGATCATCTCGATATTCACGTTCGGCGCATGATGTCCAAGATCGACAAGGCACTGCGCCTTGGGTCCCAGTTCCTGCGCCGTCATCAGGCTGGTGCCCCAATCCTGCACGACCGTCGAATAGAAGGCGGGCTCGTAGATCTTGTGCTCCGAGAAGATCCGCCAGTCATCGGGCAGCCCGGCATAGATCGCCTTCATCGATTCCAGGTAGCGGTCGAACTGCCGCGAAAGCGAGGTCTGGCCGGGAAAGTTCGAACCGTCCCCGATCCAGACCGTCAGCGCCTTCGATCCGATCTGTTGGCCGATCTCGATACATTCCAGGTTATGCTCGACGGCCTGCTGCCGGGTTGCGGCATCGGTATGGGACAACGAGCCGAACTTGTAGCTATGCGCCTGGTCGGGCTGATCCTGGAACGTGTTCGAGTTCATGGCGTCGAAACCTAGCCCAACCTCTTCCGCCTTGGCGCGCAGATCGGACGGATCGGCCTTGTCCCAGGGGATATGCAGCGAGACCCGGGGCGTCGTCGCCGTCAGTTGGTGGATCACACCGCAATCGTCCAGCTTGTCCATGATGCCGCGCGGCTCGCCCTCGCCCGGAAAGCGCGCGAAACGCGTGCCGCCCGTCCCGGTGCCCCAGCTTGGCACCGCCACGCCAAAGCCCATGGCGCGGGCGGTCAGGGCCTCGATATCCACGCCCCGGCGCGCCAGCCGCGCGCCAAGGGCATCGTAATCCTGTACCAGATCGGATTGGCGCCTGGCGTTTTCCGCCTCGATCAATGCCTTGTCGATCATCATGCTCACCGCGTAAAGGCCTGGACGTTACCGGCATCCACGTTCAGGATATTGCCGGTCGATTTGGCGGACAAGTCGGAGGCAAAGAAATACGCGCCCTCGGCGATATCCTCGGGCAGGACCGAGCGTTTCAGCATCGAGCGCTGGCGATACATTTCCTCCAGCCCCTCCTTGTCGGTGCCATAGGTCGAGGCGCGCTGATCCAGCCATTCGCCCTCCCAGATCCGCGAGCCGCGCAGCACCGCGTCCGGGTTCACCACGTTCACGCGGATACCCGCCCCCGCCCCTTCCAGTGCGAGGCAGCGGGCCAGATGGATTTCGGCGGCCTTGGCGGTGCAATAGGCGCTGGCATTGGGGCTGGCGGCCAGCCCGTTCTTGGAGGCGACGAAGATCACCGATCCGCCGATATCCTGCGCCCGGAAGTTCTTGAACGCCTCGCGGCTGACAAGGAAATAACCGGTCGAAAGGATGTCCATATTCTTGTTCCACAGCGCCAGCGAGGTTTCCTCGACAGGCGCGGAAGAGGCGATGCCGGCATTGGATACCAATATGTCGATGCCGCCGAACTCGACTGCCATCGCGGCATAGGCGCCCGTAACCTGATGCTCGTCGGTGACATTCATCTGCACGCTGCGGACGACATCCTTGCCATGCCGCGCGGCAAATCCCTCATGCACCTCTTTCAGGGCATCCGCATCGATATCGGCCAGCATCACACATGCACCCTCGCGCAGGAAGCGCTCGGCCGTCGCGGCACCGATGCCGCCCGCCCCGCCAGTGACCAGCGCCACCCGGCCCGCCAGCGATTTCGGCTTGGGCATGCGCTGCAGCTTGGCCTCTTCAAGCAGCCAATACTCGATGTCGAAGGCCTCCTGCTCGGGCAGTCCCTGATAGGTGCTGACCGAGGAAGCCCCGCGCATCACGTTGATCGCGTTCACATAGAACTCGCCCGAGATCCGCGCCGTCGCCTTGTCCAGCGCGAAGGTGATCATGCCGACGCCGGGCACGAGGTAGACGACCGCGTTCGGGTCGCGCATGGCCGGGCTGTCATCATGCTTGCAGCGGTCGTAATAGGCCGCGTAATCGTCGCGATAGGCGGCCACCGCATCGGCCAGCCCCCCGATGGTCTTGTCCAGATCGGGATTGGCCGGGTCGAAATCCACAACCAGCGGACGGATCTTGGTGCGCAGGAAATGATCGGGACAGGATGTCCCGAGCGGCGCCAGAGTCTCCAGCATCTGCGAGCCGACGAATTCCAATACAGCGGGCTGGTCATCGAAATGGCCGACCTTGTGCCGTTCCTTCGAGATCAGCCCCCGGATCACCGGCATCAGCCTTGCCGCGACCTCGCGCCGCTGCGCGGGCTCCAGCGTGGGGCGCTTGACGCCGCCGAACGGGGCGGTATCGGCTGTCTTGGCCTCCAACCACGCGGCGGCCTTGTTGATGATCTCCAACGTGGTCAGGTAGCAGTCCCTGGCGTCATCCGCCCATGTGAACAGCCCGTGGCTTTCCAGCACGCACCCCTTCGCCTGCGGGTTCTCGGTCGCGAATTTCTCCAGCCACAGCCCCAGTTCGTAACCCGGTTTCTTCCATGGCAGCCAGCCGATCTCGTCGCCGAAGATCTCTGCCGTCAACTCCCTGGAATTCACCGAGGCGGCGATGGCAATGATCGCGTCGGAATGAACGTGATCGACATGTTTGCGCGGCACATAGGCATGCAGCGGCGTATCGATCGATGCCGCGCGCGGGTTTAGCGCGAAGGTGCAATGGGGCAGATAGCCGACCATCTCGTCCTCATGCTCGATCCCGCGATATTTGCCCTTCAGCGCCCGCAGCCGGTCCATGTAAAGCGTGGCGAAACCGTCCATTTTCATCGAGCCGATATCGCCGCCCGAGCCCTTGACCCACAGCACCTCGACCTGATCGCCGGTAAGCGGGTCGGTTTCCATCACCTTGGCCGAGGTATTGCCGCCCCCGTAATTGGTCACCCGTTTGTCGGAACCGAGCAGGTTCGACCGGTATAGCAGCTTTTCCGATTCGCTCATCGACGCGGCTTTGGCGTCATCCCACAGGTTTTCAAGCCGATTGGCGGCGACAGTCTGGGTCATGGATGCCTCCCTTGGCAGCGGCGGAACGCCGGGCCTTCCTGGTGCAGATACGCCCTCACCCGCCCGGATGTCAATCATATTCAATCATAATCAGTCATAAATTGCGCTAATATCGACAAGTATAGATCGAAAATGATTGACATTGCGCGAAAAGAAAGGAAACTGTGCATTCAGGGAGGACGCCATGCTCGAAACCGAACGCCATCGGATCATTCTGTCAGCCGTGCAGGAACGGCCCGTGGTGACGGTCGCCGATCTTTGCGCCCTGACCGGCGTTTCCGAGGCCACGGTGCGCCGCGACATCGCCCAGCTTCACCTTGCCAAGAAGCTGCGCCGTGTCCGTGGCGGGGCCGAGGCGATCTCGCCGCCGCAATTCGTGGGCATCAACGCCCGCCCCTTCGCCGTCAACCAGACGATCAACATCGCCGAAAAGCGCGCCATCGCGCAGGCCGCGGTCGATCTGTGTGAGGATGGCGACGCGATCATCATCAATGGCGGCACGACGACCTTCCAGATGGTCCATCCGCTGACCACCAAGCGGCTGCAGGTCTTTACCAACAGTTTCCCGATTGCCGAGCATCTGCTGAAGCAGTCGAAGAACACCGTCCTGTTGCCCGCCGGTGCCATCTACCGCGAGCAGAACATCATCCTGTCGCCCTTCAACGATGACGGTTCGGGCCATTTCTATGCGCGGCGCATGTTCATGGGCTGCCGGGGGCTTGGGCCTCTTGGGCTGATGGAGGGCGACCCGCTGCTGGTGCAGGCCGAACAAAAGCTGATCGGCCAGGCGGACGAGTTGATCGTGCTGGCCGACAGCTCGAAATTCAGGCAGCGCTCCAGCCTGCTGCTCTGCCCGCTGAACCGCATTCACACCGTCATTACCGATGACGGCATCGAGGATCGCGCGGCCAAGATGCTGGAGGCCGCCGAGATACGCCTGATCGTGGCCGAGACGGCCGGATCGAACCGAAGAACCCGCGCCGAGAAGGAATGACGCGCGGCACCGCTCATAGGGGGAGGAACATCATGAGCATTCTGAAAAAGGCCCTGACCACCGCCGCGATGGCGTCTGCCCTGCTGGCAGGTGCCGCGCAGGCCGAGGACATGCGCATCGCCATAGTCGCCAAGGCACTGGGCATCGGCTTCTTCGAGGCAGCCAACAAGGGCGCGCAAGAAGCCGCCGAAGAGCTGGGCGATGTCGAGATCATCTATACCGGCCCGACCGACACCACCGCCGAGGGCCAGGTCGAGGTGATCAATTCGCTGATCGCGCAGCGCGTGGACGCCATCGCCGTCAGCGCCAATGACACCGACGCGCTGGTGCCGACGCTGAAAAAGGCGATGCAGCGCGGGATCACCGTCATAAGCTGGGATTCCGGCGTCGCGCCAGAGGGACGGCAGATGCATCTGAATCCGTCCTCGGCGCCCCTGATCGGCAACATGATCATCAAGCTGGCCGCCGACAACATGCCCGAAGGCGGACAGGTCGCGGTGCTATCGGCGACGACCACCTCGACGAACCAGAATGTCTGGATCGAAGAGATGAACAAGGTCGCGGGCGATTACCCGGATGTCGAGGTCGTCGGCACCGTCTATGGCGACGACCTGGCCGATAAATCCTATCGCGAAACGCAGGGGCTGTTGAAGACCTATCCCGATCTCAAGGCGATCATCGCGCCGACCTCGGTCGGGATCGTCGCGGCGGCGCAGGCCGTCACCGATGCCGGCAAGATCGGCGAGGTCAATGTGACCGGGCTTGGCCTGCCTTCGGAAATGGCGGGACATGTCAAATCCGGCGCGTCGAAATCCTTCGCGATCTGGAATCCGATTGATCTGGGTTATTCCGCGACCATGATCGCCTATCACCTGGCCAAGGGCGACGCGAGTGCCGAACCCGGGGCGACCATCCCTATGGGCCGCATGGGCGAGGTGGCGCTGGACGACAATACCGAGGCGGCGATGGCCGATCCCTTCGTCTATGACGCCAGCAATGTCGAGGAATTCGCGGACGTCTTCTGATCCGCACTGACATTCGACCGGCCCGGCCATTCGCGCCGGGCTATCATCCGAAGGATCATCCCAATGCAGGCCCAGACAAGCCCCGTGCTGTCGCTGCGCGGCATCGTCAAGACATTTCCCGGAGTGCGCGCCCTGGATGGCGTGCAGATGGATCTCTATCCCGGACAGGTCACGGCTCTGGTCGGCGAGAACGGTGCGGGAAAATCGACCATCGTGAAGATCCTGACCGGGATCTATCAGCCCGACGAGGGGCTGATCGAAGTCGATGGCACCGAAACACGCTTTCCCACCGCGCAGGCGGCGGGTCAGGCCGGCGTCACCGCCATCCACCAGGAAACCGTGCTGTTCGACGAGTTGAGCGTGGCCGAGAATATCTTCATCGGCCATGCCCCCCGCAACCGCTTCGGCCTGATCGACCGCCGCGCGATGCGATCCCGCGCGCGGGAAATCCTGCGCGGCATCGGCGCCGAGCTGAACCCCGGCGTGAAGCTGCGCGATCTCGGCATCGCCTCGAAGCACCTGGTCGCCATCGCCCGCGCGCTCTCCATCGACGCGCGTGTGGTCATCATGGACGAGCCCACTGCCGCGCTCAGCCACAAGGAAATCGCCGAGCTTTACGAACTGGTTGAGAAGCTGAAGGCGCAGGGCAAGGCGATCCTGTTCATCAGCCATAAATTCGACGAGATCTTCCGCATCGCCGACCGCTGGACCGTGTTCCGCGACGGGCAATTCGTGGGCGAAGGGCTGATGGCCGAGACGAACGAGGCCGATCTGGTCCGCATGATGGTCGGCCGCTCGGTCGATCAGATCTATCCCAAGCGCCCCGCGCGGATCGGCAAACCCGCATTGACGGTCGCGGGCTATTGCCACCCGACCGAATTCGACGAGATCAGCTTTACCCTGCATGAGGGCGAGATCCTGGGCTTCTACGGGCTTGTCGGCGCGGGCCGCAGCGAGGTGATGCAATCGCTGTTCGGCATCACCCAACCGTCGAAAGGCGCCTGCCGGGTAGGCGGGGATGTGCGTGTCATCCGCTCGACCTCGCAGGCCGTCGATGCCGGGATCGTCTATGTCCCCGAGGATCGCGGGCGGCAGGGAACTGTCAAAGGGCTGCCGATCTTTCAGAACGTCACCCTGCCCTCGCTGGACCGCACCAGCCGGGCCGGTTTCCTGCGCATGGCCGAGGAATTCGCGCTTGCCCGTGAATATACCCGACGGCTGGATCTTCGGGCAGCCTCGCTGGATCAGGATGTGGGCCTGCTGTCGGGCGGCAACCAGCAGAAGGTGGTGATCGCCAAATGGCTGGCCACGAAACCCCGCATCATCATCCTCGACGAGCCGACCAAGGGCATCGATATCGGCTCGAAAGCCGCCGTGCATGACTTCATGTCGGAACTGGCCGCCGAAGGGCTGGCCGTGATCATGGTCAGCAGCGAGATCCCCGAGGTTCTGGGCATGTCCGACCGTGTCATCGTCATGCGCGAGGGCCGCATCGCGGCAGAGTTCGAGGATGGTGCAATGACCCCCGAAAACCTCGTCCGCGCTGCCGTCGGCATCGCCGGATCAGAGAACGGAGCCGCCGCATGAGCCTGTTGAAATCGCGCGAGGCCATTCTGGCACTGGCCATCCTTGGTCTGCTGGCGCTGATCGCCAGCCGCTTTCCCGGCTTTGTCGCTCCCGCCAATCTCGCCGCCGTATTCACCGACAGCTCGCCGCTGATCCTGCTGGCACTGGGGCAGATGGTCGTGATCCTGACGAAATGCATCGACTTGTCGGTGGCGGCCAACCTGGCGCTCTGCGGCATGGTCGCGGCGCTGATGAACGGCGCGGGCATTCCTCTGCCGCTGATCCTGATCGGCGTGATCGCACTCGGCGCGGCGCTTGGCGCGTTCAACGGGATGCTGGTCTGGACCCTTGGCATCCCTTCCATCGTCGTCACGCTCGGCACGATGACGATCTATCGCGGCGTGATCTTCCTGCTGACCGGTGGTGCGTGGATCAATGCCCACCAGATGAGCCCCGCCTTCAAGGCCTTTCCCCGCACGGTGATCGCCGGTCTGCCGGTCATGGCATGGATCGCCGTCGTCATCATCGCCGCCGTTGCCCTGCTGATGATGCGCACCCCGCTAGGCCGCGCCTTCTACGCGGTGGGCGGCAACCCGCATGCGGCGGTCTATACCGGCATCTCGGTCGGGCGCACGCAGTTCGCCGCCTTCGTCATGGCGGGCGCGCTGGCGGGGCTGACCGGCTACCTGTGGGTCGCGCGTTACGCGGTCGCCTATGTCGATATCGCCGGTGGGTTCGAACTGGATGTCGTCGCCGCCTGTGTCATCGGCGGCATCGCCATTGCCGGAGGCGCGGGAACGGTTGCAGGCTGCGTGATGGGCGCGCTGTTCCTGGGCATCATCAAGAACGCCCTGCCGGTCGTCGGCATCTCGCCCTTCTGGCAAATGGCCATCTCTGGCGCGGCCATCCTGATCGCCATCGCCTTCAACGCCCAGAGCCAGCGTGCACCGGGGCGGATCATCCTGAAACGGGCGGAGCACCGGACATGACCACCATCCAGACCGGACGCCGGATCCCCGACCGCCTGACCTCGCCCCTGTCGCGCGCCCTGAAAAGCTGGGAGGCGCTGCTGCTGGTCGTCGCCGTGGCGATCTTTGTCCTGAATTCCGTCGCCTCGCCCTATTTCCTCGATCCGTGGAACCTGAGCGACGCAACCTTCAACTTTACCGAAAAGGCGATGATCGCCTTCGCGATGGCGATGCTGATCATCGCGGGTGATATCGACCTGTCGGTGGGCGCGATCATCGCGCTTGCCTCGACCGTGATGGGCGTGGCCATGACCCTTGGTGCGCCGACCCCGGTTCTGGTCCTGCTGGGGTTGGGAACCGGGCTGACCTGCGGCGCCTTCAACGGGCTGCTTGTCGCGCGTCTCGGCCTGCCAGCCATCGTCGTGACCATCGGCACGATGAGCCTGTTTCGCGGCATCAGCTATATCGTTCTCGGCGACGGGGCCTTTACCGGCTATCCGTCCGGTTTCGCATGGTTCGGTCAAGGCTATGTGTTCTGGGTCATCACCGTCGAGATGGTGATCTTCATCCTCGCCGCCCTCGGTTTCGGCATCCTGCTGCACCGCACCAATTTCGGGCGGATGACCTATGCCATCGGCAACAATGCCACCGCCGCCCGCTTCTCGGGCATCCGGGTCGGGCGGGTCCGCTTCATCCTGTTCCTGCTGACCGGGCTGATGAGCGGGGTCGCCGCGATCTGCCTGACCTCGCGCCTCGGCTCCACCCGCCCCTCGATCGCCTTCGGCTTTGAACTGGAAGTCGTCACCATCGTCGTCCTCGGCGGGGTCGCGATCCTCGGCGGTTCGGGCTCGATCACCGGCGTGGTGCTGGCGGCGCTGGTCATGGGGCTGGTGACATTCGGCCTCGGCCTTCTGAACGTGCCGGGCATCGTCATGTCCATCGTGGTCGGCGCCTTGCTGATCGCGGTGATCGCCTTGCCCCGGCTATGGGCCATGCTCCGGAGGGGATGATGGAGAAATACGCGTTCCGAATGATGCTCAAACCCGGCATGGCGGATGAATACCGCCGCCGCCATGACCAGATCTGGCCGGAACTGGTCGAGCTTCTGCGCGAGGCCGGAGTGCAGGATTACTCGATCCACCTGGACCCGGAATGCAACGCCCTGTTCGGTGTCATGTGGCGGCGCGAGGATCACGGCATGGACGCGCTGCCCGCCCATCCGGTCATGCGGCGCTGGTGGGCATATATGGCCGATATCATGGCGACCCATCCCGACAATGAACCTGTCGCCGTTCCCCTCATCCCGATGTTCCACATGCCATGACCCGTATCGCCGTCATCGATATCGGCAAGACGAATGCCAAGCTGGCGCTGGTGGATGGAGAGACATTGGCCGAGATCGCCGTCGTCACCCGCCCGAACCGGACCTTGCCGGGCCCGCCCTGGCCGCATTTCGACCTGGAGGGGCATTGGCGGTTCTTCCTGACGCATCTGACGGAATTTCACGCCCGCCACGGCATCGACGCGATTTCCGTCACCACCCACGGCGCGGCAGCGGTTCTTCTGGATACCGATGGCGGGCTTGCGGCGCCGATGCTGGATTACGAGCATCCCGGCCCGGATGATCTGCGCCGCAGATATGAAACGCTCCGCCCGGATTTCACCGAAACGGGCTCTCCGGGCCTTCCCCTTGGGCTGAATCTCGGCGCGCAGTTTCACTGGCTGTTCGAAAACCAGCTCGGGCTGCTGGATCGCACCGCCCATATCGTCACCTATCCGCAATACTGGGGCTGGCGGCTGACCGGAGAATTGGCAAGCGACGTCACCTCACTGGGTTGTCACTCCGATCTGTGGAATCCATGGCAAGGCGGGCTCTCGTCGCTGGCCGAACGATTGGGACTTGAAGGCAAGATCGCCCCGGCCCGACGCTCGAACGATGTGCTGGGGCATATCCGACCAGAGATCGCGGCGCGGACGGGCCTGCCCCCCGCCACTCCCGTCGCTGTCGGCATCCATGACAGCAACGCCTCGCTCTATCCCTATATCCTTGGCCGCAAGGCGCCGTTCACGGTGGTCTCGACCGGCACATGGGTCGTCGCGATGGCGGTGGGCGGAGAACCCGTCACGCTTGACCCGGCCCGCGATGTGCTGGTGAACGTGAACGCCCTGGGCCAGCCGGTTCCCTCGGCCCGTTTCATGGGGGGACGGGAATACGAAATCATCCGGGCAGGCCGCGAAGCGCAGCCATCCGAGGCAGACCGGGACACCACGCTGAAAACCGGCCTGATGATCCTGCCTGCGGTGGAACCCGGCTCCGGCCCGTTCCCGGGGCGTGAAATGCGCTGGAGTTCCGAGCCCGGCAGCGATGGCCAGCGGATGGTCGCGTTGTCGTGGTATCTTGCGCTGATGACCCATAGCTGTCTTGCGCTGATCGGCTCGCGCGGGCCGGTGATCGTCGAGGGGCCATTCGCAAGGAACCCGGATTTCCTCGCCATGCTGGCCGCCCTGCATCCCGACGGAATCGAGACAGCCCAATCCGCCACCGGCACCTCGGCAGGGGCTGCGTTGCTGTGCATGGGCCACGCCGCGGCGCCCGGCACGATCCGCACTCCTCCACCCGCAAATGCCGCATTGCTGAAGAAATACGCGGAAAAATGGTTATCGCTGGCGGAGCAGGACGGCCCGGTATCACGCTGAAACAGCTTAATACATTCTTCTTCATGGAAATATCCCGGGGTCGTCGGCCGGTCGCGCCACTGGTTCGAGAGACCTGTTGGCGACGGGCAGGGCCCCGGCCATCGCGGGACGCAAATTCTCGTGACCGGTGATTTTTCGATTTTCATCGCATCGATGAATTGTAAAGTCAGTCATACAAATGTAATCTGATCCAAACATCGTTGCTGCGGATCGGCGCAACCACCCGGCAGCCATCGGCAGGAGGAATCGCATGACGCTTGAACAATTCAGGCTGGACGGAAAGACGGCGCTGATCACCGGCGGCAATCGCGGAATCGGGCTGGCCATTGCACAGCTCTTTGTCCAGGCGGGGGCCTCCTGCATGCTGACCAGCCGCAGCGAGACTCCGGGCCTGAAGGAGCTGCTGAAGCAGGAACCGGACCGGGTGGCCTGGATAGGCGCGGATGTGAATGACGAGGACGCCCCGAAGCGAATGGTCAAGGCCACGCTGGAGCGGTTCGGGCGGCTGGATATCCTGGTGAACAATGCCGGCGTCGCCGACAATGGCAATTTCCACGAATTCACCGATGCGCAGCTGGATTTCGTCATGAGCACGAACCTGATCGCGCCATTCCGCATCGCGCGGGCGGCTGTCATGCCGATGCTGCAGCAGGGAAGCGGCGCGGTGGTGAATATCGGTTCGATCTCGGCATATGTCGCCAACAAACCGCAATTGCAGGTGGCTTACAATTCCTCCAAGGCAGCCATTCACCAGATGACCAGGACCATGGCCTTCGAATATGCCGACAAGGGAATCCGGGTCAATGCGCTGGCGCCGGGCTATGTCGTCTCGGACATGACGGCGGGCGGGATCGCCGATCCGGAATGGAACCGCATCTGGACCGAGAACACCCCGATGGGCCGCTTTGCCGAACCAGAGGAAATGGCCAGTTGCGCGCTGTTCCTGGCCTCCGACGCGGCAAGCTACGTCACCGGCGCGATCCTGGTCGCCGATGGCGGTTACACCACGCATTGAACAGGGAAGGATGAGTCACATGGCAGAGAGACTGAACGACAAGGTGGCACTCGTGACCGGCGCTGCCTCGGGCATCGGGCTGGCGACCGTGAAATCGCTGCTGGAGACGGGCGCGAAGGTGGTCATGGCTGATCGTGACGAGGCGGCGCTCGAGCGGCTGACAGGCGAGTTTGGAGAAAACGCGATCCCGCAAGTGACCGATCTTCTCGACCCGGCAAGCTGCGCGGCGATGGTGCCCGAGGCGCTGGAAAAGACCGGGCGCATCGACATTCTGCATTGCAATGCCGGCACCTATATCGGCGGCGACCTCACCGAAACCGATCCCGCAACCATCGACCGGATGCTGAACCTCAACGTCAATGCGGTGATGAAGAATGTCCATGCCGTCATCCCGCATATGAGCGAGCGCGGCAGCGGCGACATCATCGTGACCTGCTCGGTCGCGGGGCATTTCCCGGTACCGTGGGAGCCGGTCTATTCCGGTTCGAAATGGGCGATCACCTGCTTTGTCCAGACCATGCGGCGGCAGTTGAACAAGCAGGGCATCCGCGTCGGACAGGTATCCCCGGGGCCGGTGATTTCGGCGCTGCTGGCGGACTGGCCCGAAGAGAACCTGCGCAAGGCCAGGGAATCCGGCAGCCTGATCGAGCCGGAAGAGGTCGCCGATGCGGTCATGTACATGCTGACGCGCCCGCGCAACGTGACGATCCGCGACATGATCGTGCTGCCGACGAATTTCGATATCTGAGCCTGCTGTGGCAACCGGCAAGGGAGGGGAAACCATGGCTGAATTCACGGGGCTGAGCGTGCTGATCACCGGTGCGGCAGGCGGTATCGGGCGCGCGATGGCCGAGGCTTTCGCAGCAGAAGGGGCAAGGCTCGCGCTGGTCGATATCTCGGACACCTCGGATCTGGCATCGGAATTGCCGGGCGATCACCGGGCATATGAGCTGGACCTTTCGGACGGCGAGGCCATCGCCCGAACGGTGCCGGTGATCGGCGAGGAGATGGGGATCGACGTGCTGGTCAACAATGCCGGTTTCGGCATCGTCTTTCCCGCCGAAGACAGCAGCGCGGCCCGTATCGCCGATTGGGACCGGACGGTGAATATCAACCTGCGGGCGCCATGGCTGATGTCTGCCGCCGCCCTGCCATGGCTGAAGCGGTCGGGCCGGGGAAGGATCGTCAATATCACCTCCCAGGCAGGCGTCATCGCGCTGACGGATCATGTCGCCTATGGCGCCAGCAAGGCCGGGCTGAACCTGGTGACCAAGGTGCTTGCCGTGGAATGGGCGAAATTCGGCATCACCGTCAACGCGATCGCTCCGACGGTGGTGGAAACGCCCATGGCGGCGATTGGCTGGGCGGGCGAGAAAGGCGAGCAGGCCAAGCGCGAAATCCCCGTGGGGCGGTTCGCCCAGCCCTCGGAAATCGCCGCCGCCGCGCTGTATCTGGCCTCATCCGCCGCAGGTATCGTAAACGGGGCGGTGTTGATGGCGGACGGGGGTTATTCGGCCAGGTAGAGCTCTGAGTCGCCAGGTAATGGAACCGGCGAGGGCGGCGCCATGGATAGCGTCCCGCGATGACCGGGGGCTCTGCCCCCGGACCCCCGAGGTATTTGGCCAAAGAAGAAGAGGATCAGGCTCGGCGGTTCAGGGCAATCCCGATTCCTTCCAGGAGCCTTCGCAAGCCAATAATGTCTCGGCCATACCGTCCAGGTTGTCCCGGACCATCGCGGCCCCCGCCCCGGTCAGCTTGTCGCCATGTTCCCGGCGCTTGCCCTGCAGATGCGCACCTCCGGTAAAGCCGACGGCGCGCATGCCCGCCGCGACGGCGCCCTTGACGCCGTGGGGAGAGTCCTCCATCACCACGCAGCGCGCCGGATCGACGCCCAACCGGGCCGCCGCGAACAGGAACAGGTCCGGCGCGGGCTTGCCGTGCTCGACCTGATCGGCACTGAAGGCACGATCCCGGAACCAGCGGTCGAGGCCGGAGATTTCCAGCGTCGCATGCATCCGGCGCAGGGAGCCGCCGGTCGCGATGGCCATGGCGATGCCGCGTTCTTGCAGCATGTCCAGCATGCCGGGCACGGCATCATATGGCCGGAGCGGTTGCTGACGATAGGTTTCGATCAGACGCGCCTCGAAGCGCTCGGCAAAGCCATCGGGACAGGGATGGCCGGTGCGCTCGGCGACATCCTCGCAGACCATGCTGAGCGACACGCCCAGAAAGCGGCGGCCCAGTTCCTCTGTGGTAACATCGTGGACCCCCGCTGCCCGCATCTCGGCGGCCAGGGACCGGAGCGAATGGATCTCGCTGTCGACGAGGCAACCGTCGAGATCGAAGATGACGGCCTGCGTGGCTTGCATCCGGTAATCCTGTTCCTGGCCTGGGCCGTGCCTCAAAGCCTGCGTTCGGTTTTGCGGTCGAACAGATGCACATTTGCCGGGTCGATGACAAAACCGATCTGCTCACCGGGATTGGCGTGGACACGATCCTTCACGACAGCATCGATCAGGTCCTTGCCAACGCGGGCAAAGACCTGAGTCTCCGATCCCGTCGGCTCGGTTACAACGACATTGACCGGGATACCACCCTCGCCGATGACGATATGTTCGGGACGGATGCCATAAGTCACCTCCTGCCCATCGGCCAGACCCGCATCCGGCACCGGCAGTTCGAGCCCGCTTTCCGAGACGAAGCGGCGCCCCTCCCCCTGCCCCGCGATCCGGCCATGCAGGAAATTCATCGCCGGCGAGCCGATGAAGCCCGCGACGAACACGCTTTGCGGATTGTCATAAAGATCCAGCGGCGCGCCGATCTGCTCGACCCGGCCATCGCGCATCACGACGATCTTGTCGGCCATGGTCATCGCCTCGATCTGGTCATGGGTCACATAGACGATCGTCGTCCTGAGGCGCTGGTGCAGTTCCTTGATCTCGACCCGCATGGTCACGCGCAGCTTGGCATCCAGGTTCGACAAGGGCTCGTCGAACAGGAATACCTGCGGATCGCGCACGATGGCGCGGCCCATAGCGACACGCTGGCGCTGGCCGCCCGAAAGCTGCTTGGGATAGCGGTCCAGCAGATGGGCGAGATCGAGGATCGAGGCGGCGTGCCGGACCTTTTCGTCGATCTCGGATTTGGGGCGCTTGGCCATCTTCAGCGGAAAACCGATATTCTCTGCCACTGTCTTGTGCGGGTAAAGCGCATAGCTCTGGAACACCATCGAGATGTCGCGCTCTTTCGGGGGCTTGTCGTTCACGACCTTGCCGCCGATGGAAATCGTGCCGTCGCTGATTTCCTCCAGCCCCGCCAGCATCCGCAGCAGCGTGGATTTGCCGCAGCCCGAGGGGCCGACGAGCACGACGAATTCGCCATCCTCGATATCGACGCTGACGCCATGCATCACCTGCACGCTGCCATAGCGCTTGATGACGTTGTCAATCTGGACATTTGCCACGGTTATTGCTCCTTATTGCGGCATCTCGATCTGCATCTTCACATCGCCCGCAGGCGCGGAAGCCGCGATCTCGAATGCACGCACGCTGTCCTTGAAATCGAATGTCCGGGTGATCAGCGGCTTGACGTCGATCGCGCCGGAGGCGAGCATCTTCACGCAGCGCGGAAAGACATGCGCATAGCGGAAAATGTTCTCGACCCGCGCCTCGCGTACCATCGCCGCCCCCGCATCGTAAGAGATCGGATCGGGCTGTCCGCCAATCATCACCACGCAGCCGCCGGGCGCCAGGGGCGCAAAGACCCCCGCCGCGGCCCGGGGCGAACCGGTCGCCTCGAACACCACATCCGCGCCCCAGCCATCGGTGTCGCGGGCGATGATCGCCTCGACATCCTCGGACCCCACGTTGACCGGGGTGATGGCGGGGCTGAGCCCCGCCGCGATGTCCAGCTTCGGCGTGGCAAGGTCCGTGACATAGACCCGCGCGCAACCGGCGGCCAGCGCCGATATCGCCGTGACCAGACCGATGGGACCCGCCCCCATGACCAGCGCGATATCGCCCGGCTTGATCCGCGCCTTGGTGGCGGCGTGAACACCGACGGCCAGCGGCTCGACCATCGCCGCCTCGGCGAAACTGACATTATCGGGCAGCAGGTAGGTGAAAGCCTCGGGATGCACGCAGGTCGGGCGCAGGATGCCATGCACCGGGGGCGTGGCCCAGAAACGCACCGCCGGATCGACATTATACATCCCCAACCGGGTCGCGCGGCTGTTGGGATCGGGGATGCCCGGCTCCATGCAGACCCGATCCCCGGGTTTCAGCGTCGTCACCTCCGGCCCGGTCTCGATCACAACGCCCGAGGCCTCGTGACCCAGGATCATCGGCTCGTTCACCACGAAGGGACCGATGCGGCCATGGGTATAGTAATGCACGTCCGAGCCGCAGATCCCGACCGTATGCAGGCGGATGCGGACATCGCGGGGGCCGAGGGTCTCTTCCTCGCGGTCGATCTGCGGGAAGTCGCGCAGGGACAATTGATCCTTGGTTTCGAGAACAAGCGCTTCCATGGGCTATCCCCTCCGAATGATATATGCCGCCAGAACCGCCGAGATCGCGCAGCAGATCCAGATCGACAGGCCCAGAGGCTCGATGAAGCGGAACCAGAACAGCGACAGGGCGACCCAGATCACGACGCTGATGAACAAGCGGTCGAACCAGTTGGTCTCGATGGGCAGAAAGCCCGGCTTGGGCGTCTTGGTATCTTCGCTCATGTCGTCATCCCTTTACCGCGCCGAAGGTCAGGCCGGCCACGATATGCCGCTGCACGAGGCTGAAGATGATCAGCGCCGGGATCAGCGTGAAGACCGAGATGGCGGCCATGATGCCCCATTCGGTGCCCGTGGTGGTTACATATTCTGACAGCCCGGTGGTCAGCGTGCGGGCGTTGAAATTGGTCAGGGTCGCGGCCAGAAGATATTCGTTCCATGCGAAAACCCATGTCAGGATCAGCGTGACCGCAAGCCCGGGACGGGCCAGCGGAAAAACCACTTCCGAAATCACCTTCCAGGCGCTGGCCCCGTCGACATAGGCGGCCTCGTCCAGCTCCTTGGGAATGCCGTCCAGCGTCGGCCGCAGGGTCCAGATCGCGAAGGGCAGGTTGAAGGTGCAATAGACGAGGATCATCCCGGTCCGGGTGTCGGCCAGCGAGAATTCCCCGATCCTGTAGACCTGCGTCAGCAGCAGGAACAGCGGCAGCAGGAACACGGCGGGCGGAGCCATCCGGTTGGTGATGGTCCAGAAGAAGATGCTCTCCTTGCCCGGCAGGTCGAAACGCGACAGGGCGTAGCAGGCCATGAAGCCCAGCAGCGTGCAAAGCACCGCGTTGCCGGTCGAGATCACCAGCGAATTGACCATGTAGCCGCGCAGGGTGCGGTCGCCAAGCACGTCCAGGTAGTTCTGCCAATAGATATCGGTCAGGATCACGCTCGGGGTCGAGAACAGCTCGACGGCGGGTTTGACCGAGATCACGAACAGCCAGTAGATCGGAAACAGCGTCAGAAAGCTGATCAATGTCCAGAACAATACGGGCAACCAGCGATTACCATTCCTCATCGGCCTAGCCCTTCCTGGTGTTGCGCGGTGCGATCAGGCTGACATAGAGCAGCCAGCACGCCACGATGGTGAGATAGAGGACCACGACCGATATCGCCGAACCATAGCCGTAATTCGTGCGCGGAAAGACCTCCTTGAAGATATGCACCCCGACATAGCGGGTGGCCGAGCCGGGCCCGCCCCCGGTCAGCATCAGCACCTCATCCACGGTGCGTAGCGCATCCATCAGGCGGATGAAGACGGTGGCGATGATGGCGGGGCGGATCATCGGCAGGGTGATGTGCCAGAATATCTGCCGCTTGTTCGCGCCGTCGATCTGCGCCTGCTCGAACGGATCGGGCGGCAGCGATACCAGTGCGGCGATCAGCGAAAGCGTGACCAGCGGCGTCCAGTGCCAGATATCCATGATCACCGTGACGGTGAATGCCTGAAGGGCGCTTTGCCCGATATTCAGGTTATAGCCGAACCAGTCGTCCAGGATATTCGGCAGGATCCCGATGGAAGGCGTCGTCATCAGTTTCCAGATCGAACCGACGATGATCGGCGCCATGATCAGCGGCAGGGTATGAATGGTGCGAAAGAAGGCCTTGCCCGGAAAATCCCGCATGAAGGCCTGCGCCAGCGCATAGCCGATGATCAGTTCCGAGACGACCGCAAAGAAGACGAAGGCGATCGTTACGCCAAGCGAGGCCAGAAACTGCGCGTCGAACACGACCCTGCGGTAGTTCTCGGCCCAGTTGAAGATCATGTCGGGATTGACCGCGAACGGGTTCCACTGGTGGAACGACACGAACAGGACATAGATGAATGGCACCACGCCAAAGAAGAAAAGAAGGATCAGCGTCGGGGCAAGAAGCGCCCAGCCCAGTGTCTTGGAATGCATCGGCCTGTTCCCAACCTATTCGCGGACAGGAAACCCTGCCAGCGCCGTGCCGGATGAAGCGCCGCCGCGGCCACTGTCGCGGCGGCAAAGCGATTACTGGCGATAGCCGAGCGAGGTCAGTTCTTCCTCGGCCTTGGCGGCCATCTGGTCCAGCCCCTCGTCCGGGCCGATATCGCCGGTCAGGATCGAGTAGAAGATCGGCGCGGTCGCCTCGCGGACCTGCGCGTGGAAAGGATAGGCCGGGGCACCGCCGAACAGGTCGCCCTGATCGCGCAGCATGTCGAAATAGCCGCCTAGTTCCTCGTTCAGTGCCTGCACCTTGGGATCGTCATAGGTCGCGTTGTTGGTGATCCGCGATCCGGCCAGCGCCCAATCGGCCTGCAATTCGTCCTGGGCGATATATTGCAGGAACAACAGCGCGGCCTCCTTGTTCTTCGAGGTGACTGGCACGCCGAAGGCGCCGCCGTCATAATAGCCCAGGTAGCCTTCGCCGCTCTCGGCATCCTCAAGCACACCTTCGGACAGCGGCGGCAGGGCGACGCCGACATTGCCGACGACCCGCGACTGGTTCTCGTCCGAGGCGATCCAGGCGGCGTTCTCGCCGTAAACCAATCCCTGCGCAGCGCGCCCTGCGGCAAAGGTGGTTGCCACCTCTGTCCATGTCGACTGAACCGACTCGGGCGGCGCGATGTCGCGCAGATGGAGCCACCATTTCAGCGCCTCCTTGGCCTCGGGCGAGTTCATCTGGCCGCCATTCTCGACCGTGGCGGCATAGTTGTTCTCGGGATCGATCCCCCAGTTATAGACGCCGAAAGTCGGGGCGACGGATTCGAAATATTCATACCACGACGCGGCATGGCCGGTATGGGCCTGCGCGGTCGTGCCCCACAGGTCCAGGTCGTGATCCTTGCCCCATTGGGTGAAGAAATCCGCGATCTCGGTATATTCCTCATGCGTCTTGGCCGGGGCCAGGTCGCGGCCGGTCTGCTCCTTGAACGCCGCCATGATCTCGGGATCCGAGAACAGGTCGGTGCGGTAGAGATAGGGCTTGATGAAGGCCTCGACCGGCATGCCGTAAAGATGGTCATCCTCGTCGCGGAAGAATTCGGCAAAGCTGGTCAGCATCGATTCTTCGAATGCCGGCGATTTGAGTTCGGGTTTTTCCGTGAGCGTGCCGGTGATGTCGGTCAGGAAATCGCGGGCCAGATAGGCATAGACGATATCCTGTTCGATATAAACCATGTCATAGATGCCGGTCCCGGCCTCCATGTCCTTGATGGCCTTGTCATACATCTGGTCCCATGAGGTGGTCTCGATATCGACGCGGATGCCGGTCAGTTCCTCGAATTGCGGGGCGAGCACGTCCTTGACGTAGTTCGAGGGCGGCGTCGCCTCGGTTACGCCACGCAGGGTCACGCCCTCGAATTGCGCCCCCGCCTCTTTCCAGAAACTGTCGTCCTGGGCTGCGGCCATGCCAGCGGCGAATGACAGCGCCAGCGCCGAAGCGCCGATCTTCAATGCAATATTCATGTCTCCACTCCCTATGCGAGCGATCCCGTGGCCCTTCGGCCTTGCGAGCAGTCGGGCAGGCCTCGCCTCCGCCTCATCATGACAAATGTATGGCCATGCATGCAAGAGAAATTTTCGTTTGTATGAATCTAATTACACTTGTAACATCCATGCAGTCAGCGCCTTGACGAATTTTCGAAACTCGTGATGGGATGCGCGGATGGATAATGTCGATATCTCTGAAGAAGATGCTTTTCTTGCCCAGGTCTGCTGGCAGTATTTCGTCAACGAGTTGACGCAGGCGGAGATTGCCAAATACCTTGGCGTCACGCGCTTGCGGGTCAATCAGGCCATCCAGAAGGCGAAATCCTCGGGGATCGTCAGGGTCCAGATCGAATCGCCCTACCTGCCCCGGATCGAACTGCAGGAAAGACTGCAGGAGCGGTTCGGCCTGCACAGGGTCCAGGTCGCCCCCACCCATCCACAGCTTTACGACTTCCACCGCCCGGCGGGGAGCGCCTTGGCCAGCTATATGCTCGATCGGGTAAAATCGGGACATTGGCGCAGGATCGGCGTGTCATGGGGGATGACGCTGCAAGCCACTATCGACCGCCTCCCCAAGCTCTCGCTCCCGGATATCGAGATCATCTCGATGATCGGCGGCACCAGCCGGGGGGAGGCGTTCAATTCCTTCGGCATCGCATCCGGCTTTGCCGAGCGTTTCGGCGCAAGATACTCGCTTCTCGCGGCCCCTATCTTCCTGGGTAAGGAGGTCGAACGCCGGGCATTCCTGGCGCAGGAAAATTTCGAGAAGCATTTCAAGAAACTGGAAACGCTCGATGCGGCCATCCTGACGGCCAGCAATATCTCGGCGAAATCCTATCTCATATCTTCCGGCCTGCCCGAGGGAGTCACGCCAGAGGGTCTGATCGAGGCGGGGGCGATCGGCGATGTGGTCTGCCGCTTTCTGGACACCAATGGCAATCTGGTTTCGGACAGGCTGGACCGGCAGACGATCGGCATCGAACTGGAGATCCTGAAATCCGTGCCCGAGCGGATCCTCGCGGCGGCGGGACCGCACAAGGTGGATATCATCCGCGTCGTCGCCAGTCAGGGTATCGCCACGACGCTGATCACGGATGACGTGACGGCAAGGCTTCTGCTGAACGATACCTGACCCCTTGCATCGTGCCACCGCTTGGCAAGGCCGGACGCAACGCTTAGGCATGTCGCGACAGATCGACAGCACCGGCAGGCAGAATGACCGACAGCAGCCCCCTGCGCCATCCGCATGAATACGCGATGGCAATCCGATATCAGCAACGCTCGGCAGAGGTGAAAGCCCTGCAACGGCAATGCTATGCGCTGGCGACGCTGCGGCTGCGCGCCGCGATCGATAGCGCCGGTGGATCGGGTGCCGGGCTGGCGATCGTGTCGGATATCGACGAGACGATCCTCGACAACACCGCCGTCATGGCCCATGCCATGATACAAAGGCAGCAACGCGATAATATCGCGACATGGAAATTATGGGAGTGCGAGGGCCAGCCCCATCTGATCCCCGGTGCAACGGATTTCTTTGATCTGGCCGACCAGTCGGGAGTGACGATTTTCTATGTCTCTGATCGTTTTGATGAAAACAAGCCGGCAACGATGGCGACCCTGACGAGCCTGGGCCTCCCCCAGGTCACGGCGGAACAGGTTCTGCTTTACGGTCCCCCCAAGGCCGAGCGCCGCGCCGCCATTGCCGCGAAACATCGCATCGTGCTGCAACTGGGCGATACGATGCATGATTTTCACGACGCATTCGCCGGAACCGCGCTGGAGGATCAGCACAGGCTGACCGAGGATCACGCCGACCGCTTTGGCAAGGACTGGATCGTTTTTCCCAACGCCGCGCATGGCACCTGGATGGATGCGGATATCCGGCCCTGGGAAATCACGCAATAATCGCCGGCATCAGCCATCCCCGCCCGGGGCGGAGCGAACGGGCCTCGCCCTTCCCTCCCCGTCCAGGGCGACGAAGGTGAATCTCGCCTCGGTGACTTTCTCGCTATGCTCGTGATCACGCTCACGCCGCCATGCCTCGACATGGATATGCATCGAGCTTCGGCCGACCTTCAGCAGTTCCGTGAAAAGCGAGACCTCATCTCCGACCTTGACGGGGCGCAGGAATTTCATCCCCTCGACTGCTATGGTGGCACTGCGGCCATGCGCGGTCAACGCGGCCACGGTTCCAGCGGCAAGGTCCATCTGGCTCATCAGCCAGCCGCCGAAAATATCCCCGGCCGGATTGGTGTCGGCGGGCATCGCGATGGTGCGAATGGTCGGATTCCTTGACGGCGCGGCGGCTGGATCGGACATGAAAAACCTTTCTGGCATACGCTGAACGTTTTTTTCAAGCGCGTGCCCCAAGAATATAACACGCGGTCGACAGATCCAGTCCAGCCGAAGCTCGCCACCGGAGGTGACAGCGGCATGCTCTTGGCCCTGTTTCACTCCGCAGTCCTGGGCGGATCAGGATGCAACGGAAAATGTCAAAAGCGGGAACCGGATTTCCGCAGCTGGAGGCGTTGACAAGGGCACTGGCGAAAACGCGCCGAGCAGAAAGGCGCCCACCGCTGCAAAACAGCAAATAATTGCCTGTCGCGCAATGGTGACATATCCTTTCCGCAGCAGCGCGCTGCCTATGGTTCACAGGGGATAGAAAAAATATGATTCAGGAATTCAAAGAGTTCATCGCCAGGGGCAATGTCATGGACATGGCCGTCGGCATTATCATCGGCGCAGCCTTCACGGCGATCGTGACATCACTGGTCGACGACCTGATCAACCCGATCATCGGGCTGGTGACAGGCGGCGTCGATTTCACCAATAAATATGTCGTCCTTTCAGGAGAGGTCGCCAATGGCACCAGTCTGGCCGCGGCACGCGATGCGGGAGCGGCTGTGTTTGCCTATGGCTCGTTTCTGATGGCGGTGCTGAATTTCCTGATCATTGCATGGGTGGTGTTCCTGCTGGTCAAGGCGGTGAACCGCGCCAAATCCGCAGCAATGCCGGAAAAACCGGCAGCAGAGGAAGCCCCGGCGGGCCCGACCCAGGAAGAGCTGCTCGCCCAGATTCGCGACCTGCTGGCCACGAAAGCCTGATATCGAGGGCGCTTCCGCAGCCGGGAGCGCCCCGCTGATCCATTATCCGTTCAACAATTCTTCCGGCGTGATCGCGGCGATTCCCAGTGCCTCGCCCACAGGCAGCGAGGTCAGCCTGCCCTGATGCGTCGACAGTCCGGCCCGCAGATGCGGATCGTCACTGACCGCCTGCCGCCAGCCCTTGTCGGCGAGTGCCAGTAGGAACGGCAGGGTCACATTGCCCAGGGCCTGGGTCGAGGTTCGCGCCACCGCGCCCGGCATGTTCGCCACGCAGTAATGCACCACCCCGTCCACCTCGTAGATCGGATCCTGATGAGTCGTGGGGCGTGAAGTCTCGAAACAGCCGCCCTGATCAATGGCCACATCCACCAGAACCGAGCCCTGCGGCATGGTCGATAGCTGTTCGCGGCTGATCAGCTTGGGCGCGGCCGCGCCGGGAATCAGCACTGCGCCGATCACCATATCGGCGGTCTGGATCAGTTCGGCTGTGGCGGCGGCATTGGCGTATTGGGTAGTCAGCTTGCCCATGAACACGTCGTCCAGATAGGACAGGCGCGGCACCGAACGGTCCATGACCGTCACATTCGCACCCATGCCCACGGCAACCCGGGCCGCCGCGGCCCCGACCACGCCGCCACCGATGATGATCACATTGGCCGGACGAACACCCGGCACGCCGCCCATCAGCACGCCGCGCCCGCCATTGGCCTTTTGCATCGCCCATGATCCGACCTGCGGCGCGAGGCGTCCGGCCACCTCGGACATCGGCGCCAGCAGCGGCAACCCCCCACGTGCGTCCGTCACGGTTTCATAGGCGATCGAGGTCACACCGGAGTCCAGCAGGTCGCGGGTCTGGTCCGGATCCGGGGCGAGGTGCAGATAGGTGAAGAGCAACTGTCCCTCACGCAGCAGCTTGCGCTCCACCGCCTGCGGTTCCTTGACCTTGATGACCAGTTCGGATCTGTCGAACACCGCCGCCGCATCCGGGGCGATCTCGGCGCCGATGGCGAGATAATCCTCGTCCGAAAAGCCGGCGCCTAGCCCTGCCCCGGTCTCTACCAGCACGTGATGGCCGCGCAGAACCGCCTCGGCGGCATTGGCGGGGGTCAACCCCACCCGGAATTCCTGCGGTTTGATTTCCTTCGGGCAACCGATTTTCATGAAGCTGCTCCTCCCCTGATTGGAACCGTTCAAGCCTTGGCAGCAGACAGATTGCCAGAAAATCGCCGCAAAGTGCTGCGAAGCTGGGGTGTCACGACACCAGGTGACAAGAGAAAACATTGGATATCCAGATGTTTTTCGAAGAATATCCCCCAATGAGCGAAATTGACGCAATAGACCGCCGAATCCTCGCCTTGCTGCAAAAGCATGGCCGAATCAGTAATGCCGAACTGGCGACACGGGTGCATCTGTCGCCAAGCGCCTGTCACCGGCGCGTGCAGCGCCTGGAAGAGACAGGCGTGATCCAGGATTACGTCGCCCTGCTGAATGCACGCAAGTTGCAGCGGCAAACCACCGTATTTGTCGAGATCACCCTGTCGGGTCAGGCGGACGAGCTGCTGGATGCGTTCGAGCGCGCGGTGCGGGCGATTCCCGATGTGCTGGAATGTCACCTGATGGCCGGAACGGCGGATTACCTGCTGAAGATCGTGGTCGAGGATACCGACGATTTCGCACGCATCCACCGCCAGCATCTTGCGCGCTTGCCCGGCGTGGCGCAGATGCATTCGTCGTTTGCGCTGCGCACGGTGTTCCGGACCACCGCCATACCGGTATGACCCGAGCCCTTTGACAAGTCGGCTGCCGCGTGGTCATCTTTCGGCAAATCCAGCAAACGGGGCTGTCATGACCAAGCATTCCACCGATCTCCGGACACTTCTGCGCGATCCGTCGCTTTTGGAAACACGGGCCTTCCTGGCCGGGGAATGGGTCGAGGCCGGCGATGGCGCGACATTCGAGGTGATCAATCCTGCCCGGGGCGATGTGATCGCGCGTGTCGCCGATCTAAGCAGGGCCGAGGCGGCGCAGGCCATCACGGCCGCGGCCGAGGCGATGAAAGGCTGGGCTGCCCGAACCGCCAAGGAACGCGCGCAGGTGATGCGCAAATGGTTCGACCTGATGATCGAGAACCAGGACGATCTGGCCCGTATCCTGACTGCCGAGATGGGCAAACCCCTGCCCGAGGCCAAGGGCGAGATCGCCTATGGCGCCAGCTTCATCGAGTGGTTCGGCGAAGAGGCCAAGCGCGTCTATGGCGAAACCATTCCCGGCCATCAGCCCGACAAGCGGCTGAGCGTGATCCGTCAGCCGATCGGAGTGGTGGCCTCGATCACGCCGTGGAATTTCCCCAATGCGATGATTGCCCGCAAGGCCGGGCCCGCTCTGGCCGTCGGCTGTGGTTTCGTCGCGCGGCCCGCCGCCGAAACACCGCTGTCGGCGCTGGCCATGGCGGTGCTGGGCGAGCGGGCGGGCCTGCCCAAGGGCATCCTGTCGGTCGTCACCTCGTCGCGTTCGAGCGAAATCGGCAAGGAGTTCTGCGAGAACCCGCTGGTGCGCAAGCTGACCTTCACCGGCTCGACCGAAGTGGGCCGCATCCTGCTGCGCCAGGCCGCCGACCAAGTGCTGAAATGCAGCATGGAACTGGGCGGAAACGCGCCCTTCATCGTCTTTGACGATGCCGATCTGGATGCCGCGGTCGAGGGCGCGATGGCCTCGAAATTCCGCAATAATGGCCAGACCTGCGTCTGCGCCAACCGGATCTATGTGCAGGCCGGTGTCTATGACGAATTCGCCCGCAAACTGGCCGAGGCGGTGGACAAGCTGACGGTGGGCGACGGGCTTGAGGATGGTGTCACCACCGGTCCGCTCATCAACGAGGCGGCGGTCGAAAAGGTCGAGGAGCATATCAGGGACGTTCTGGACCAGGGCGGCGCGGTCGCCATCGGCGGCGAACGCATGGATGGGCTGTTCTTCAAGCCGACGGTCGTGACCGGCGTCACCGACAGCATGAAGGTAACGACCGAGGAAACATTCGGCCCGCTGGCCCCTCTGTTCAGGTTCGAGACCGAGGAGGAGGTCGTCGCCAAGGCCAATGACACCATCTTCGGGCTGGCCTCGTATTTCTATGCCCGCGATATCGGGCGCATCACGCGGGTGCAGGAAGCATTGGAATATGGTATCGTCGGCGTGAATACCGGCATTATCTCGACCGAGGTTGCGCCCTTTGGCGGAGTGAAGCAATCTGGACTTGGCCGCGAGGGCAGCCGGCATGGCATCGATGACTTTCTCGAGATGAAATATGTTTGCCTGTCTATCTGAGAGTGAAATTTGAGTGTTGGAAAATATGGAACGAAACCGGCTCTTTATGCATTTCTCAAAGCAAGGGGCCTACCGGGTCGCTAACAACCGAGAGGGGAGAACCTGACATGGAAGGAATTGGCTGGATCCTGACGATCATCCTGGGCGGACTTGCCGGATGGATCGCCGAGAAAGTCATGAAATCGGATCACGGGCTACTGACGAACATCATTCTGGGTATCGTCGGCGCGCTGCTTGGCAACTGGTTGCTGCGCACATTGCTTGGCTCGACGCTTGGCGGAATTTTCGGACAGTTGGTTGTTGCCGTTATCGGCGCCTGCATCCTGATCTGGGGCTATCGCCTCATTCGCAGCAAAACCTGATCGGAATATTTCTTCGAAGCATTTCTGTAAAATCAAAGCCGGCGCGAGATCCTCGCGCCGGCTTTTTTTCATGACGCTCGCCGTGGAAATCAGCGGTTGTCGTCCTCGTCTTCATCGTCCTTCTCGGGCAGGTTGAAGAAGCTGTCGGCATCCAGTTCCTTTTCGGACTCCTGCTCGCTTTCGTCCTCGTCCCTGGACAGCGAAAAATTCTCGAGCCCGGCGATCGCGGTCGGCAACCGTGCCTCTTCGCCCATTGCCAGCGAGGTCTCGGTGCTGACCAGCTTGCGGCGTTCGTCATCGGTCATCACGTCGCCGTCAGCGGCGCGCTTCTTGGCAGCCTTCTGCACGGCGGCATCCAGTTCGGTCTGCTTGCACAGGCCAAGCGCGACCGGGTCGATCGGCTGGATGTTCTGGATATTCCAATGCGTCCGCTCGCGAATCGCGTTGATCGTGGGCTTGGTGGTGCCGACCAGCCGGGCGATCTGCGAATCCGCCAGCTCGGGGTGGAACTTGACCAGCCACAGGATCGCCGCGGGCCGGTCCTGACGCTTGGAAAGCGGCGTGTAACGCGGCCCGCGGCGCTTTTCCTCGCCCTCGGCGGCGGGGTTGTATTTCAGGCGCAGCCTGTAGGCCGGATCGGCCTCACCCCGCTTGATCTCGTCGGGAGATAGCTGGTTCGAGGCGATCGGGTCATAGCCCTTGACCCCGGCCGCGACGTCGCCATCTGCGATCCCCTGCACCTCCAACTCATGCAGACCGCAAAAATCGCCGATCTGCTTGAAGCTGAGCGTCGTGTTGTCGACCAGCCAGACGGCGGTGGCCTTTGCCATCAATGGCTTGTTCATGTCAGTCTCCTTCGCGTCTCTGCCCCGAACCCATGGCCTGCTTGGGCCGGGAATCGGCTTTTGGCGGGCGCCATTCCTCTGAATCGGGGGAATTGGGGGCGGATATAACGATTTCCAAGCGGATAGAAAAGAGGATTCGCGCAATCCGGGCTGGACGGCGCCTGTGATGCGGCTAGTTTGACTGCCATGAGATACCTGTTTCGCGCCGCGCTGACCGCCCTGCTGCCATTCACCGTCCATGCCGAGGATATCGCGGGCGAGTTCGATTATTACGTGCTGGCGCTCAGCTGGTCGCCGACATGGTGCAGTCTGACCGGCGATCAGCGCAATGCCGAGCAATGCGACCCGGAGCGCGACACGGATTTCGTCGTGCACGGGCTCTGGCCACAATACGAGGATGGTTGGCCGCAGGATTGTCGCACGCAGGAACGTGATCCGTCCCGGCGGGAAAGCGCGGCCATGGCCGATATCATGGGGTCAGGCGGGCTGGCCTGGTATCAGTGGCAGAAACACGGGCGCTGCTCGGGACTCTCGGCCCATGGCTATTACGATGCGATCCGCGAGGCGGCGGAGCGTGCGCCCATCCCCGAGGTGTTCGATGCCCTGAACCGGGACATCACCCTGCCCCCTTCGGTCGTCGAGGATGCCTTCATCGAAGCCAATCCCGAACTGACGCGCGACGGGATCACCGTCACCTGCCGCGACCGGTCGCTGCAGGAGGTGCGCATCTGCCTGACCCGCGACCTTGAACCGCGCGACTGCGCGCCGGACGCACGCGAGGATTGTCCGATGCCGAAAATCCTCATGGAGCAGGTGCGCTGATCTTGACCAGTCATCACCCCGGGTCTAACCCGACGACAAGCCACTGAGGAGAAACGCATGACCACCCCCTATTCGCTGCTCATCCTGCCCGGAGACGGGATCGGCCCCGAAGTCATGGCCGAGGTGGTCAAGGTGATCGACTGGTTCCAGGCCAATCGCGGCATGCGTTTCGATGTCAGCCATGATCTGGTCGGAGGCGCGGCCTATGACAAGCACGGCACGCCGCTGGCCGATAAGACCATGGCCCGCGCGCAAGAGGTCGATGCGGTGCTGCTGGGTGCCGTGGGCGGGCCGAAATACGACGATCTCGACTTCAGCGTGAAGCCCGAGCGGGGCTTGCTGCGGCTGCGCAAGGAGATGGACCTGTTTGCCAATCTGCGTCCGGCGCAGTGCTTCGAGGCGCTGGCGGATTTCTCGTCGCTCAAGCGCGAGGTCGTGGCGGGGCTGGATATCCTGATCCTGCGCGAACTGACCTCGGGCGTCTATTTCGGCGAACCGCGCGGCATCCATGACGACAATAACAACCCCGAAAACGAGGGCGGCCGAGTCGGCATCAACACGCAGCGCTATACCAGCGGAGAGATCCGGCGCGTGGCGCGCTCGGCCTTTGAGCTGGCGAAACGGCGCGGCAACAAGGTCTGCTCGATGGAAAAGGCCAATGTCATGGAATCCGGCATCCTCTGGCGCGAAGAGGTGCAATGGGTGCATGACAACGAATACCCGGAGGTCGAGCTGTCGCATATGTATGCCGATAACGGCGCGATGCAGCTTGTCCGCAACCCGCGGCAATTCGACGTGATCGTGACCGACAACCTGTTCGGCGACATCCTGTCGGACGCGGCTGCGATGCTGACCGGCAGCCTTGGCATGCTGCCCTCGGCCAGCCTTGGCGCAAAGATGGCGAATGGCAGGCCAAAGGCGCTTTACGAGCCGGTGCATGGCAGCGCCCCCGATATCGCCGGGCAAGGCAAGGCCAATCCCATCGCCTGCATCCTCAGCTTTGCCATGGCGCTGCGCTACAGTTTCGACCAGGGCGACGCTGCGACTGAACTGGAACGCGCGGTCGAGCGCGTGCTGGCCGACGGTGTCCGCACTCCTGACCTGATGGGACCCGAAGGGGGCACGCCGGTCAGCACGTCACAGATGGGCGACAGGATCGTCGCGGCCCTGGCTGCCGGGATATAAGTGCAACTGTCCGGAAACGTCCGGGGCGTATTGCTGCAACTCGCGGCTATGGGCCTGTTCGCAACGCATGACGCGGTCATCAAGACTCTTGGCAGCAGCTATCCCTCGCATCAGATCCTGTTCTTCGCCTCGCTGCTGTCATTCCCGCTGGTCTCGCTCATCCTGCTGCGTGATCCCACTTCGGGCACGTTGCGCCCCAACAACCCGGGCTGGCTGATCCTACGCACGGCCTGCGCGATCTCGGCCGGGCTTGCGGGCTTTTTTGCCTTCTCGACCCTGCCGCTCACACAGGTCTATGCGATCCTCTTCACCACGCCGCTGCTGATCACGGTCCTGTCGATTCCGGTTCTCGGGGAAAAAGTGGGCCTGCATCGTTGGGGCGCCGTGATCGTCGGGCTGTGCGGGGTGCTGATCGTCCTGCGGCCCGGCACCCATCCGCTGCAGCCCGGCCATTTCGCGGCGATGATCGGAGCCTCGGCCAGCGCCATGGTCGCGGTCGTCACCCGCAAGCTTGGCAGTCGAGAACGGCCGCTGGTGCTGATAATGTGGCCGATGCTGGGCAATTTTGTTGTCACCGGCGGTGCACTGACATTGCAATACCAGCCAATGCCGCTGCAGGATCTCGGACTGGCCGGCCTGATCTCGATCTTTGGCCTGGCGGGCGGGCTGCTGGTCATCGCCGCCTATCGCGCCGGCGAGGCAGCCATCGTCGCGCCGATGCAGTATTCGCAGATCATCTGGGCCACGTTATATGGCTGGTTCCTGTTTAACGAGATGCTGGACCTGCCGACGCTGATCGGGGCGCTGGTGATCATCGCCTCTGGTCTTTACATCGTCTGGCGTGAAAGCAGCGGCGGCAACTCGGCTAACCGCCCCGCAACCGCCGCACGTCTGCGAAACGAGTCCGTCACCGCGCCCAAAGCGGCCATATTACAAAGATTGTTGCACCCTCGCCGCTGACGGGTCTTGCATTCCGTCGCGGCTCGCGCTACCTGCCCCTCCTACGGTCGGAGCGTAGCGCAGCCTGGTAGCGCACCTGCTTCGGGAGCAGGGGGTCGGAGGTTCGAATCCTCTCGCTCCGACCAGTTTGATTTTGGAAAGAGGCAGATAGTTCTGCCCTTTTTATCATTGATTTTGCCTCTGTCGCATTTGCATATGATAGCCAATACATTGATATTTCGACTGTTCTATGTGATTCACGCTACCTAGGGCCAAGAGGTCGTGCCTCTTGGGCGGAAAGCCGTCTGACGGCGGTGCGGCATGGCCGCCGCAGCAACTTACCGGAGCAGCCGTTCGTACAGACCGCGGCGAGATTATTGCTGATTCAGCCGATAGGGCGGGTACCAGCCTTTCGCTGCGTTGCCACGGGATGCTTCGCAAGCCGCGAAAGCGAACTTTCGGCGCCGAAATTTTCTGAGTCGCCCTGTTTCGGGCCGCATCTGCGATACACCGTGTTCGTGCGCCGTTGGCACCCCCTTCACAAATCTGAGTAGAGTCCCTTGGGACCACTCAGTTCGAGTGTGTGTCTTCCTGACCAATAAAGCCTGTTGACGCAAACCCAATCCAGGTCCTCTAGGCCGACCGCCTTCGGTAATGCAATGAAGCGGGTGACACGACGGTTATGGGAGGGTAACTTGGCCTCTGTGGTTAACCAATGGCTTGACCATTTCAGCCATGGTGCGCTCTATCCAGAACCACTGATCGGGGAATTTTTGGTGAACAACGCAGAGCAGAGCAAGGACCCACGCATGAACAATTTGGTTGATATGGTGGAAGAACCCGTCATTGAGTATTTCAGGCTGGAAGGTGTCAATGGGTATAAAACCATTCAACTTGATTGCTCGGCGTCGGCCAAGATCGTTTCCGCTGAAAATGGATCGGGAAAGACAACTCTGCTCAATGCCCTGTACGGGATTTTGGCGGGAAAACCCGCGCAAATTCAGAAAGTGCAATTCGATCAGTTCGTGATAAAACTACGCAACCAAGATGAACTGAGGGTCTCAAAGGGAGAGCTAACACCTCTGCCAACTGATATCATCGAGATGATTGATGACAGCTTCCCTCAGCTCAGAGAGTTTGTGCGAGATGATAATGGCCTTCTAGATGCATTGACAAAGCTTGCACTTGGCCAAGCGGATGATTTCTATAAGTCAGACTGGTTTGATCACTTCTATCGAATGAGTCCTTTCGACCGGGACGATATTTCTACAATGTGTGAGGAATTGATTGCCAGACTCCCTGATAGTGAGAGCCGTTTCTCTGAAATTGAGGATTATGTCAAGACTGGTTTGAAAGGTGCAACAGTCCTGTATCTGCCTACATATCGGCGGATCGAAGCCGAGATGCCCAGCGACATTATGCAGTCGAAGCGACCTGACAGATATTACTTACATACCCGCAATATACATCCCAGCCGCAGAGGTATGAATCGTCGGTCTCGTTCCTCGTGGGAGATGGATCAGCTAATCTACTTCGGCTTAGAGGATGTAGAAACCCGCCTCAAAAATATTGCAGAACTAATTAGGTCTGGGACATTTGAGGCGTACACCAGAATTGGTGGTCGAACATTGGAGGAACTGCTTTCTGGCCCAGGAAAAATGCAAGGTGGCCCTGAGAACATTGATACCACTGAATTGGGCGTAGTACTAGCACGACTAGGCAAGGCAGACGGTGAAGTTGAGGCTCGGATCGCCGAATTGATCAATAATGGAGAGATCAACCAACCTGAGCACTCGTACCTGAGGAGCTTTCTTAGACAGCTTTTGGAGGTCTATGCATCAAACAAAGAGCAAGAGCAGGCGATTGAAGCTTTCGTTGGAGTCATCAATTCATATTGGGAGAATGACTTTGATGAGAAGCGATTCATATTTGACAAGCTTTCGGTTTCCACACGTGTGGAGAACAAATTTACAGGAAATTCTCTCCCTCTGAATGCCCTGTCCTCAGGTGAAAAGCAGATTGTTAGCATCTTCGCGCGATTATATTTGAGCGAGCGGAAGCAGTTTATTGTGCTCATTGATGAACCTGAATTGTCTCTTTCCATGGATTGGCAAAAGCGATTTTTGCCTGATATTTTGCGGTCTCCAAGCTGTGCTCAAATGGTGGCAATCACTCATTCTCCGTTTGTTTTTGATAATGAACTCGATCCATATGCGGGCCCCTTGAAGATCACAAATCGTCGATCGGATGAGGGATAGTAGACAGTTGACAGCCACTGAGGAAGTAAAGCGTAGCGGCCTGACCGAGCGCATGAGAGCGGCACGACAGAAAGATGTCGTAGTCCTGCAAGGGTATAATACACTTCGGTCTAAACACCCTGGCGATGTCGTAATTGCTTTAGAGGGTGACGATGATCCGATTTTCTATAAGACCTGCATCAGAAACATAGACTCAAGCTTCAAATGGGTTCCTCTTGTATGTCGCGGTAAAGATAATGTCCTAGCTTTACGCGAGTTGTTGTTGCGAAACACAGATGAGGATGCTTCAAGAACTTACTATATGGTCGATAAAGATTATGATCATCTAAAGGGACATATACCTGGCCCAAACCTCTATTGCACACCTGGTTACTCTATCGAAAACCTTCTTGTGACTTCCAGCGTATTCGAAGAGTTGCTGGTTGGAGAGTACAAGTGCGCGGTGGGTGAAGATGAGATTACCGAACTGAAAGCAATGTTTGAAGAGCGTCTAAACGAATTCTTCGACGCGATTAAACTAGCCAACAGGGCTCTGCACTACTGTAGGGTAAAGGGTGTTCGGTCTGGTTCTGTTGACAACCGCATTAAGCAGTATGTCTCAGTCACATTGGACGCTGTCATTTCAAACTATGAAAAAGATGACCTCGAACGATTAATTGGACTCCCAGAAGGGGCTGACATTTTCGATTGCAACGATACTGCCACTAAATTCGGGGAATTAGATCCCGCCGATGACTGGCGCGGGAAGTTTACTCTATTTTTCTTCGTGGAACTTCTTGCGCAACTTCAGGAGGATCGTTGTTCATCCGAGCCTGTGAAATTTAAGGAGCGACGCAAAATTACATTTAATCCCAAGTCGTCGATTGTTAGGGTTTTGAGTTCGATGATTGATCCACCCTCCTGTCTGAGCGCATTTATTGCACGCATTGCCGCATAGCAGTTAACGGTTTACTTATGGTGCGATGATAATCGGCTCATACGTTTGACATGATGACTTCGTTATTGGCGAGCCCTGCAACCAACGAACTGGTTCCTATCCACCAAGGCCAATATCACCAGGACCATCGACTACGATCCGGTATATGAAGCTGCTGCAACCAAACAACTGATATTGAGCAATATGCCTCACGCGAGAACCGCAGTAATGCGGGCTACCACCGCAGCATTTTGAGACTGTGCTGGAGGTCAGCTAAGGGCCGTCGTTGCCTCAGCTATCTGAGCACATGCCCGAGAGCAGCCCCGCTAAATATAGTATTTGAATGGTTGCGGGCCGCCCTCCCGCGCCGAGCCCATCACAAGAATGTCGCCGACCATCTTCGCGAAGCGAACCGTTACGGGAAGCCCGTCATTGAAGTTGCACGAGTTGTAGTTGATCTTTGTCAGTCCCATGATGTCAGAAAGAACCGTCCGCATCTCTGGCTGTCGATGCTTTGAGCGCAAGATCGTCACCAAAAGCGGGTTGGGTGTTTCAGGCCCAATATACGTATCCAACTGCGGGACGTAACCGCTCGTCCAAAGGTAGGCATTCTTCTCGTCCAAATTTAGGGCCGTTCCCCTGATCACGGGGTAGTCGCCTGCACGGAAGAGCTTTGCGTCACCACCCGTTGGCCTGATCCGTACGCCAACGACATTCGTCCCCTTCGGTGCCGCGCGACAGAAGGCATTCCACTCCTCGTCGTTGAACGACGCCTGCCCATGGATGAAGAGCTCCTTGGGAGGTTCGGAGCGCAACTCCCGGTACGCTTCGATCACAGTCCTAAGAAGCTCTTCAGCGGCGTCAGCGTTTAGATGGTACTCGTACTCGCCGGTCTTCCAAGGGCCATTTGCGCCGCGGAACACCACGCCATCGCCTTCACTCAAAAACATCTGCGCAGCGCAGCAGACGTGATTGTCGCGGTTGTTCGGGAGGTTTTTGTAGACCATCCCGATGTAGCATACCCCTTCGCGCACGTTCGACAGCCTCCAGGGCGGTCGGTCCTGAGTCTTGTAGTAAAGCCCCGTCGCGATGTTCCACGCCACTGTCGCCGGGTCTTGGGTGGTTCGCTTGGGATAGCCCGCATTGTTGGTGAACGCTGTCGGTTCGAGGGTCGACTCGCGCAGGATCTGAGATGGCGCGATCGAGAGCAAGGTCGCCTTAATGTGCCTACGGAAGTCGGGAATGTCGTCAAACACGTCCTCGATGCGCGGGTCGAACCGTTCGTCCATGAAAAGGAATGACTGGGGTGACCTTGCGCGCTGCTTCTTGGGCGTTTTTCCGGCGACGAGGGTCAGACCGGTCCGCCTCGATTCCGGACGGCAGCGCTCGTAGACTATCTCGGGCACGACGAATATCCATACGTCGATCGATCCCTCTTCGTTCCGCCTGAATTTGTGGACGCGCTCAGTGTAGATACGGGCGACCGCATCGACGGCCTCGTGCATGTTCTGCACCCTCGTCGCGCGCTCGATAGCGTCGAACTCGACCGTCAGGGCCCTGAGCCGATCTGGATCGAACGTAACGCCGAACGTCTCTTCAAGCCCGACGAAATCCGCGAGATGAAGGCGGTCCTTCTTCTCCGTCGGCCCCGGAGGCGGCACCGGTATCCCCGAAAGCAACCGACGGCTCCATGAGCGGAAGTGACCGACCCCGTCCGACGTTCCGACAATCCCAATTCGAACCTCTCGAGGCTTCCTTGGGCCGTCATGAGGTCCATATAGATAAAGACCGTCCTTTGGGTGGTGACTTCTCTGGTCATGGTAGAAGTCGAGTTCTGGCTCGTCGAAGTGATCCACGATCAAGTGTGCCTCGGAAAATCTCATGTACCGTCTCCTTCGGGCACAGCATCTTCGTCGTCATCCCCTGGCCGACCGAGCGTGCTTTCGTCCTGCTCTTCGGCATCCGGGTCGCCCACGTCTGGAAGTGCGGTGCTGACCGGTGACATAAAGAGAAGGGGCTCAGATGAAAGAAGCATGTCCTGACCCGGAGCCAGCGAAACCCGAATGTAGGCGGACTCACCGGACATGATCTGAAGGAATGCCAGAAGCCGCCCATGCCATTGCTTGTTGCGCCAACCCTTGCAGCCCGATCTGCGAAGGCGATGCATCTTCTTCGGGTCGTCTATGCGTCCGCCCTGCTCTGTATCGTTGTCCTCCGCGAAAAGGACGCGCGCCTTCAGGCGGAAGTGCCAGAAAGGCCAGTTCCGAGGAATCGCTGTAACCCCATACGACCAGACATGCTTTCGGGCGATGTTGCGCAGCATCGACGACCGGCGCTCGCCTTGCCGGCCCCAGGGTACCCGTTCACCAATTCCAACCTGGCTGGGGGACACATGGAAACCATCGCCGTTGGAATACGCGTAAGCGACCATGCCGATCTCCCTGCAGTGCCGCTCCCATCCATCGCGCAGCAGGCCCGTGAGCATGTTCGACAAATCGCGCCCTGCGACACCGATCTCGGGCATACCCTTATCCACTGCATCCACAACCGGCACAGATGTACGCAGGCGCAACTTCGCCACACCTCCGAGGCTTTCCTCAATATCAGGCGGCGCTGCGAAAGTGATCACGCCTCGCTCATGCGCTACGGCAGGAAACGACAGCCCTTGCACCCGTCTCTTGAGGACGCCGGTTTGGACTGCTCCCGTCGCCTCGTAGAAGTGGAGTTCATCGGGCATTTCCAATATCTGAATCCAATTCGAGACCAAGGACTCTGGCTCGCGGACCAGCGGAACAGCACCGCGCTTGCGGAAGCTGTCCCATTGAGCTGCGACCACGATGTCCTCAGATCGACGCATCACGCCTTGGCGGCGCAATGTCTCGAGAAGCTTCGAAAGCCCTTCTGCCCAACCCCGCGCGAAATCAGCAGGCGTCGCATCGCGGAGGCCATCAATCTTGGCCCCATCCTCGATCCGTAATGGGATTATCAGGCGAGTGTCGCCAAGACTTGCAGCAAGCGCTTTCGCCCTGTCGATCAGGTCCATTGCGTCTTCGTTTGCCCGGGTGGCCGCGCCCGACACCACCAGCACCTTTGCAGCGCGGTGCTCCAGCGCCACTCCAATCTCCTTGTGCCACCTGTCTCCAGGCTCGAGGGTCAGGATCTCGGAAAAAACGCGATACCCGTGCGCTTCGAGCTTTGGACCGAGCCATAGAATGAACTGATCGTGGTCGGGGCGTGCTCCGACGAGGAACAGAGTATCCCTTTGCGCTTCCGCCTCCGTCTCCACCTTGCTGCCGATCCCTGGCTTTGGAAGCAACGCTTGAAGGACCGACGGTGGCGTCAAGCGGCCTTCGCGCTCATCCAGCGTTTCATTCAGCATCCGCTTCAGCGTACGCCCGCTCGCCGGGGTCCATAACTTGGGATGAGCTTCTTCGATGTCAGGATGAGCGCGTAGCAGCGCCTCAAGATCCTCGCGCCCGAAGATGTTTCCCGGAGATCGGATGGCGGGGCCGCAAATCTCTACGAGGTCCTGCTTTCGTTGTGGCGTCATCGCTACAGACGTCGACAGGATGTAGCGATCGGGCGCCAACTGATCGATCTTCGCCCGCTCCTTCGACATTTCACGCTTCAAAGCTGAGATAGCAGATCTCTCGTATCTCTTAGCTTGTAGGATCGTCAGGCCTTGCGCCTCCGGCGCGTGACGTCCATCTATCCCACCATCGGCTCCTTCGCCGAATTGCTCGAAGCGGATGCCAAGAGCACGACCGATCAGGTCGGCTGAAAGCGCCTCGAACTCAGAGGGCGATAAGGCAGAGAAGTCGGTATGCATAACTTCTATATATCGACATTCAGCCCGGTTTACACTCAAGATTTACTACACAGACATGCTAACTTAATATCCCAACAGGGAATCTAGGGTACCTGTTGGATACGGTCGCATGACCGGTCCTCAACCATCCGACGGCAAGAACAACCGATATCCATACGTTTTGTCACCGGGCGGAAACGACCGCTTTTTACTTAGCGGGCTTCGTCACAGCAAACTTTGGCGCAGCCGCAGCGAAAACTCACTTTGTCCCGCGTCGCTGGCACCGACCAGTCGAAATTGCTGCGTGCAGCACGAATGACCGGTCTGGGGAATGCCGCAGGGCGGCACAGCGCCCTGTCAAATGGCGGCAGAGGGCCGAGGCTGTGAGAAAACTGCAATTTCCAGAACCTGCGAAGAACGGCTTCCTAAGTATACCGTCCGTGGCGGCCCGCATCAGAATGAAATATCGCAGGCGTGTCTGCGAGAGAACGTTGTTCCGTAGCCAGCCATGCTCAGTCGAGTTTTCACACAGCCTCGGCCGGATTTGCGCAGGCATCACTGAATCCGCTTTCCGCCCTACAGTTCGATCATTCTGCTAGAGTTGCACCGGACGCGGCAGGCGAAGCGAACGTCCGGAACGTCCGCGATTTGCACCTAGTCCCAAGCGACACTACGCGAAAGTAAGGTATAAGATCTAGTCGTCAATCATACGGAGGAAGCACATGTCATGCGAAGCCGAAAAGATGGGCCCCACTTTTTATTTCCCGCCTCAATCGACACTAAGCAGTAGAAGCCTGTATCTATTTCTGCTGGACTACTACAAAGTGGTGGACTTGTTCTTTTTTACACTTCATTTGGCTCATAGCGCGGATAATGCATCTCTGATCGCGAGTGAAGCTCTTATGATAGGCGCAAAGAATGAAGAGGAAAGGCAGCGGCTACAAGCCAATATAGACAACCCAGTTCGGGCTGTGAAAAAGCTTAATGAATTTGGATCTCTTAATTCAAAAAATTTAACTATTAATACCGTAGATGCGTTTCTTTGGTTCATTTCCGCGACGATACAAAGTGCAATGAAGAAGAGACCCGAGATAGTCAAATCCGGGGAGTCCGTGAGGATTGAAGATATATTTGAATTCGGCAATAAAAGAGAGCTAATTGACTATCTCATCGATAGAAAGGTGAATTCCCTTTCATACGGCGGCATGTCTAAAGTTGAGCGATTCATTAACGAATCGATGGGAGTAGCGATGTTCCCGGATGACCACGCCCGCGAATTGACGCAAATTTTCGTAGAGGTTAGAAATATTCAAGTTCACAATCGTGGTGTCGTTAATAAAATATTCTTAGGCAGGGTGACGCAGCACCAGAGGTTCCAATTTATTGAGGGTAAAAGAGCGCACCTAGATTTTGACGATCTGGTTGATTTGACGCGTGTGTGTGTTCAGACTGCTATCGATCTTGACACAAAAATCTGCAAGAAATTCGGTATCAAGCGGAAGCGGTATTCAACGTGGCGAAAGAACGCGACTGAGCAGAATGCCGAATCAGCTAAGCCAGTTTGATCACATTACACCTAGATAAAACCTATCGTTCCTACCTCTCCAAAGTCACCACAGCGGCCGAGACGCGTGCAAAGCAGGTGCTAATTTCGAGATGGTCAAGCGCTGGCTCAAGGCCGATCACGCTTGAAAGGACGACCGCAACTCGCAACTTTGTAGACACCGCTCTGCTGGTAATTGCGGCCGCTCAGATCATCCATACTGCTTATGCAGCGAACTTCCGGAAGGTCCCGCACACTGTGAGTTCACCCATCACCGGATATTGCGGTTGCAGCGAACGGCAGGAATGACGGGTCGCACCGCAGCATCAAAACCACCGGTGGAAGTCGGCAAAGGGCCGAACCTGCAGTTGCATCGGCATAGGGCTACAGGTCAGCATGCTGACTGACGCCTCATCATACTGGGCGCAGAAAGCTTTCCCGCGCCCTTTTCACGTCTTCATGCAGGACACAGCCTTCGACGTGATCGTTTATCAATCGCGTGGCCTGCATGAAAGCATAGACCGTAGTCGGGCCTAATTGACCTCCCTTGCCAATGCTTCTGCTTGTTTCAGCACCATCTTGACAGCTTCAGATGCAAGATCAGGCGGATAACCGTGGCGCGTCAGGATACGCTTGATGGCTACGCGCATCTTTGCGCGGACATTCTCGCGTTTCCACCAATCTACGCCAGCGTTGTTCCGTACGGTGGAAACCAACTCTGTCGCGATAATGCGCAGCTCTTCGTTGCTCATCAGCTGCACGGCACTGTCGTTCTGGGCCAGCGCATCATAGAACGCCCGCTCTGCCGCAGTGAGGCCGTCTTCGGGTTCGTTACGCAGGTCCTTGGCCAACGCGATCAGCTCTTGCAGGATCTGTAGAGCATCGACGCTGCGGTTGTGATATCGGGCGATAGCCTGTTCCAACCGGGCCGAGAAAACCTCCTTCTGTACGACGTTCGTGCGGGTTCGCGCCGAAATTTCACCGTTCAGAAGTTTCTTCAACGCCTCGACCGCAAGGTTGCGATGCTGCATGTTTTGCAGCTCCAACATGAACTCGTCGGACAGCACACTGATGTCGGGGCGATCGAAGCCGCACGCCTCCAGGATGTCGACGACCTCGGTGGAGGCAACGGCATTGTTGATCAGCTGCTGGATCGCGAAATCGCTGCCCCCATGATTGCGCTGCGCCCCTATATCTAGCTTTGCGAGGCTGGAGCGAACGGCAGCGAAGAACGCGACCTCCTCCGCATGCTCGGTCGCCTGCGGGCTGCCGGAGGCCAGTTTATAGGCTTTTACCAGCGCCGCCACGGTATCGTGGAAGCGCTTCGTACCGGTATCACTGTCGCGGTCATTCGCCAGAATGTACTCGATGGCGCCGGGCAGGACGGCCAGTCGTTCGCCTGGATTGCCGTGTAAGGCGGCGGAATAGTCGAATCCATGGAATTGCGCCCGAGCCACATCTAGTGCGTCGAGAAAAGCAGCCACAGCCTCGCTCTCTTCAATGCCAGTCTGTGCTTGGTCGGTCTGTGAGTAATGCGCCAACGCCGCCTTCAACTCGGCTGCGACGCCGATGTAGTCCACTACCAGCCCTGCAGGTTTGTCGGCGAAGACCCGGTTCACACGGGCGATGGCCTGCATCAGCCCGTGACCCTTCATTGGCTTGTCGACATAGAGCGTATGCATGCAAGGCGCATCGAATCCCGTCAGCCACATGTCGCGGACGATCACCAGCTTCAGAGGATCGGCAGGGTTCTTGAAACGTCCCCGAATTGACTCCTGCCGGGATTTTGACCGGATGTGTGGTTGCAGGGCCGCGGGATCGGTGGCCGAACCTGTCATCACGACCTTAACGCAACCGGTTTCATCCGTGTCACCTTGCCAGTTCGGGCGCGCGGCGACAATGCGGTCATAAACCTCGGCGCAAATCCTGCGGCTCATGCAGACGATCATCGCCTTGCCGTCCATCGCCTCTAGCCTCGCGTCGAAATGGGTCAGGATGTCCTGTACCACTGTTTCGAGCCTGCGATCCGCCCCGACCAGTGCTTCAACGCGCGCCCATTTCTTGGCGGTAGCGCTTGCCTGGTCATCGGCCAGCATCTCGGTGGCTTCGTCGAACTCTTCGTCCAGCGTTGCCGCGACATCTTCGTCGAGGGTGATCTTTGCGACCCGGGCTTCATAATAGATTGGCACGGTTGCTCCGTCGGCGACTGCCTGCGCTATGTCATAGACGTCGATATATTCGCCGAAGACACCGCGCGTATCGGCACCCACCAGCTCAACCGGCGTGCCGGTGAAGGCCACGTAAACCGCGTTCGGCAGTGCGCGTCGCAACTGATAGGCAAGGCCATGGCGGATCTCGCCGGTTTCCTTGTTCAGTTTCGCTTCAAACCCGTATTGCGTGCGGTGCGCCTCGTCGACCAGGACGACGACGTTTGATCGGGAAGTCAGTTCTGGAAATGTTTCGCCCGTCTCGGGGCGGAATTTCTGGATGGTCGAGAAGACGATGCCCCCGACATTGCGATCCAATAGCTGGCGCAGATCCTCGGTGCTTTCTGCCTGAACCGGCTCTTCACCCAGGAGATCCTTGCACCGGGCGAAGGTCGCGAAAAGCTGGTTATCCAGATCGTTGCGATCGGTCAGCACTAGCAGTGTCGGGTTTTCCATCGCCGGATGATGCATGACGCGCCCCGACAAGAACGTCATCAACAAGCTCTTGCCCGAACCTTGCGTATGCCAGATGACGCCGCCTTTGCCGTCACCCGCGCGGGCCGCCAGGATCGTATCGCAGGCTTTTCGCACAGCATGAAACTGGTGATAACCCGCGATTTTCTTGATTGGACCTTTGCCCTCATCCTCGAACACCACGAACCAACGCAGCATATCCAGCAGCGTTTCCGGTGCCAGCAACCCGTTGGTCAACGTTGATAGCTCCAATGTGGAGCCCTTCGGCACAAGCGTTTCGCCATCGACGGTCCGCCAACTCATGTAACGGTCGAAACCCGCCGAGATCGAGCCGTAGCGTGCATGTAGCCCGTCCGAAATGACGGTCAGCAGGTTCGTCCTGAACAAGTCAGGGATGTCTATGTGGTATGTGTTGATCTGGTTCCAGGCGGCCTTGATGTCGGCTCCAGCTACGCCCTTCAACTCGATGACGACCAGCGGCAGGCCATTCAAGAACAGGACCACGTCGGGGATCCGGGCCGATTTCCCCGCGACATCGAACTGCCGCACTGCGCGCCAGTCGTTCGTTGAATTGAACCAATCCACTAGCTGGACGCGGGCGTTTCGCTCCTCGCCATCGCGGAAATAGGTGACCGGTGCACCATGGACCATCATCTCGTGCAGACGGCGGTTTTCCTGCACCAGATCAGTGACGAAGACCGAATCTGCTATTCGACGTCCTACATCTTCCAGTGCGGTCTGCGGAACATCGGGATTCAGCCGGACAAGACTGTCGAGCAGCACAGTCGACAGCACGGTTTCGCGAAAACTGGCGCGCGGTGGAGAGATCATCTCGGGCGAAACATCCGCGCCGTGCCACAAGGCATAGCCAAGAGGCGCGAGGCTTTCCATGAAATGGGTTTCCAGTTCCGCCTCGCTGATCCAGGCCATTATTCCTCGCTCCCATCCTGCAGACGCAGAGTCCGCCCGGCCCCGTTCAGTGGATCCCTGAATGCTACTTCGAGCGCCCGGACATGTTCAGATAACCATGCCAGCATCTCTGGCCAAGACTCCTTGTCGAAGGAAGCATGCTCAAGTTTATGGAGAATATTTGCGGAACGGTCGATTTGGATCATGATTTTCGAGTATTTCTTTGTCGTTCGTGACACAGTTTGGCATGGGTGTTTGTTTGTGGATCACGGATTGATGGCTACCGGACTTATGGATCATATTTCTCTCTACATGATCCGCAAAGACGCTTGTCGCGAACAGATGATCCTCAAAATGCGGGTCTCCCTTCGCAGATGTTCAGCAGCTCAGGAAAAGCCAGCACGGCGGCGCGGCGCCCACTTGCAGGGCGAAGCACGGTAAGCAGCGGGTTCTCGCAATCACGTACTTCCCGCAGGATGCGGTTTGCTGTCGGCTTCGGGATGTCGACGCGCGCAACGAAATCAGAGGCGGCGAAAATAGGTCGTGTAAAGAACCAGTCCAGCGCCCGTCCACTGTACTGCGACCGCGTTACTTCAACCATCCAGTCCTTGCGTGTGTTGTAGAGCGCATGAATCGCCTGAGCCTTTTTTTCGTTGGCCTCCGCCTGATGGATGATGGCGCGGAGGAAGAATGCACACCACCCGGTCCAGTCCCCATCGCGAGAGACGGCCAGAAGGCGATCATAGTATTCGCCACGATTTCGTTCGAGAAATTCCGACAGATAGAAGTTGGGAGAGGACAGCAAACCCTTGAATTTCAGGAACAGCGGAACGATGAGGCGCCCAAGTCGGCCGTTCCCATCCAGAAAGGGGTGGATCGCTTCGAATTCGGCGTGAAGGACAGCCAGTTGAACCAGCTTGTCAGGGGCGTCGGCATGGATATACGCTTCCCATGCCTGCATCGCGCCCGGCAACTCGTTGGCAGAGCAGGGAACAAAGCGCGCCTCGTCGATAGTACAGCCTTCGGGGCCGATCCAGTTGGGCACGCGCCTGTATTCGCCCGGTGACTTGTTGCGCCCGCGCACGCCCTGCATCAGGACGGCGTGGGTTTGCCGCACCAACCGTTGTGACAAGGGCAGGTCATTCAGCAATCGCAATGCCTCGTTCAACGCGGCCCGATAGTTCAAGACCTCGCGAATGTCAGCCTTTTGTGGGGTGCTTTCATCGGTTTGGTCGCCCTCTGCTTCGTATTCCAGAACTTCTCCGAGGGTGGCTTGAGTGCCCTCGATTCGACTTGAAAGGACGGCTTCTTGCGATGTTAAGGGTGACAATAGAACATTGGGATTGGGGATCCCATGGAGGACACCCTCGTAACGGGCGACTGCCGCATTGGCCGGTCCGATTAGCGGGATCAGTTCGGGCCAGCGCAGGTCACCGGGAGGGAAGCCGTCGGTGTGATAAAGAACGGTCATACCGCTTCCTCGACTTGCTTCTTCGCCGTTCCGACGAGAAGCTCGCCAGACATGAGACGGGGGAGTAGGGTATCGCGCAGGGATGCAAGGGTCTGGTTTTCTCGGGTTAGATGAGAGACCTTTGCATATACTGGTGCCACGACTTTATCGAAAACTTCGATTATTTGCTTCGGGGGAACATCCGTGACCAAGTTATGTACATTGTTACGATTCAGCGATGGTACAGCAGAACCAGAATTAAGCCCTCTCAGATCGAGACACTGTATAAAATGATAGGCGAAATAGACTGAACCGATCTTGAATTCTTTGACCCACAGCGAGGTGTTCAGTGGCCAGAAATCTTCTAAGGTCAAAAATACTTCCCCAATTACGCCGCTCCGCCCCGTCGTTACACCGGGTCCTGCGACCTTGAACTCTGAATGAGTTCCATGAAATCCACCAGCTGCCATTACGGGAAAAGGTCCTTCAGTCCGCATTGCCGTGGGCAAATCGAAGCCCCGCTGGAGAGTGAATAATTCTTCCACCAGTCCCCTGCGCCACCCCACAGGCAGCCCATCTTCGCCGAAGCTGTCGGGGAAAAGGGCAGCGGTGGTAGGGTCCATGTGAGCCGGCGCGCGGCCCTCGGCGCGGGCGCGCACCGGGCCGAAATCCACGAACCACGAGCGATAGAGCGTCCGCGCCATCTCCTCCAGTGTGGCCGCTGTCTTGCGGTTCTGCTCGATTTTGTCGTCGAGTGCGCCGAGGGTGGAGTTGATTTCAAGTCGTTCCTTTGTCGGCGGAACGGGTATCTCGATTTGGCTGAGGGTGCGCTTGTTGAGTTTGGGCTGGGCCGCCCCTGTAATGTAGGGTGACAGATCCGTTCTATTGAGTGCCAACGCTAGATATCGAAGGATACCAGGCTCCTTTTCGTCGAGGATATGTGCGTGATTGTTTACCCAGAATTTCCCCCGGCCCATGAATGCGATTGGGGCATTCCTCGACCGTAAGTTTTCACCATCCTCGGAAACGAGAAGAAAATCTCCGTCGAAAAGGTAGTCATTCACATAGTCTACGATCCCTGACGCACCATAATAGGGGTACACTCCTTGGCGTGTGGCTCTGTCGGAGGCTTTGACGGGGATGCGTCGGTGGTTAAGAAAATCGGCGACGTCCTCAATTTTCCGCAATGGCCACTCGCTCATCGCAGCGCCCCCAACCGCGTCTCAATCTCGGCCTCCAGCCGTCGTCCTTCGGCCAATTGCTCGCGCAAAGTAGCCAGCAGCCGCTCAAACTTTTCCTCGAAGGGTTCGCCATCGTCCTCAATCGCGCCCGCACCGACATAACGACCTGGTGTCAGGACGAAGTTGTGCGCAGCGATTTCCTCCAGCGTGGCGGATTTGCAGAAGCCCGGGGCATCCTCGTAGTTGCCCTCGCGCGCTTCTCCTCGCCAAGCGTGATAAGTGGCGGCGAGGCGGCGGATTTCTTCCTCGGACAGTTCCTTCTGCTTGCGCGAACCGGGGACCAGCGCGCCCATCTTCCGGGCGTCGATGAACAGCACCTCACCGCGCCGGTCGCGCAGGGTCTCGTCCATTGCCACGCCGTTCGATTTGTCACGCGCCAGAATCCACAGGCAGGCCGGAATCTGGGTGCCGTAGAACAATTGTCCCGGCAGAGCGACCATGCAGTCCACCGCATCGCCCTGAACCAGTGCTTGCCGAATTTCGCCCTCGCCGCCTGACATCGAGGACATGGAGCCGTTGGCCATGACCACGCCACCGATGCCGGTGGCCGACAAATGCGCGTGAATGTGTTGGATCCACGCGAAATTCGCATTGCCCACGGGAGGGGCACCGAAACGCCAGCGGTGATCCTCGCGCAACAGGTTGCCCGACCAGTCCGAAATGTTGAAGGGCGGATTGGCGAGGATGTAGTCAAAGCGTTCATCCGGAAACTCGTCGCGCAGCAATGTGCCTTCGGAATTCCAGCGGATGTCCGCAAAAATGCTACGGATGGCCAGGTTCATCCGGGCAAGGCCAAAGGTGGTGTGGTTTCGTTCCTGCCCGTAGATGGCGATGTCGTCGCTGTGGCCCTGATGGGCATCGATGAACTTTTCGGACTGGACGAAGAACCCGCCGGTGCCGCAGCAGGGGTCATAGACACGGCCACGGGTCGGCTCGATCATCTCGATAAGCGTGTTGACGACGGATTTCGGGGTATAAAACTCGCCGCCGCGCTTTCCCTCACTGCTGGCGAACTCGCCGATGCAATATTCGTAGATGCGGCCGATCAGATCGAAATCGGCACGGGTGCCGTCGAGTTTCAGGTTCGAGAACAGGTCGATCAGACCGGTCAACATGGCACGGTCGATGGATTCTCGGCCGAAGACCTTGGGTAGCGCCCCCTTGAGGCTGGGGTTCTCGGCCTCGATCTGGCGCATGGCGTCGTCGATCATCACACCGATGCGGGCGTCCTTGGACTGCGTAGCGAGGGCCGACCATCGGGCAGCGGACGGAACGAAGAAGGTGTTCTCGGCCAGGTACTCGTCGCGATCTTCGGAGTCGCCGCCATCTTCGACAATCAGTGTTTTGCGACGCTCGAAAGCTTCGGAGACATAGCGCAGGAACAACAGGCCGAGCGCGATATGCTTGTATTCCCCCGCATCCATCGCCCCGCGCATCTTGTCGGCCGCCGCAAACAGGGTTTTCTCTATGCTCAAAACAGTTCTCCGCGCAAATCAGACTGATAGTCCAAGTACTTGTATAAAACGCTCGCTGCACGATTGTCACGGACGAAGCGCAGTGTATTGGCAACTGGAGGGGAAACCATGGATCGGTCCCGCTGCCAGCAGTTCTTCATTTCCGGGCTCAATCAGGGTAACATGCGCTCATGGAACGAGAGCGCCCATTTCCGCAGGAAACCGGAACCGTTACAGGTGAAAGCCTGAGCGAACGGGTTCGCAAGGTTCAGGAATTCGCGAAAATATTGGGTTTCGGGCCATCTGATAATCCTGAAGCTGATAAAGCGTTCATGGACGAACAGTGGGGCGAAGATTGACGTGGTGCGAGGTTATGTCTGCGAGTGATGCGTGGTCTTGCTCATGATGCTCCATCCTACTCAGGAGTTGGAGCCTCCGGCAAACCCGGCGTGGTTCAGCCGCTTGCCGACTTAATGAGCTGCGCAGGCACAAAGTAACGCGCTGCTCATGATTCAACTTCGCTAAATCGCAGCCGCCGTTTAGAAATGATATGATTACGCGTAACAAGCGATCGAGGACTGAAAAATGGTCAATATGAGCATCAGGAACTTGCCTGAGCAGGTCCATGATGCGCTACGGCAGCGTGCCGAGCAGAACAATAGAAGCTTAAACGCTGAAGTTCGTGCCATCCTTGCACATGCCGTTATGGTCTCAAAAACCGGTGGGTTCGGTCAACAGCTCCGGTCCCGCTTTGCGGATAGTCTTGGCACCGATCTGGACCTCAGCCGTGACAAGCACCCCGGCGAGGCCGCGAAATTTGAGGAATGATTGATCGGCATCATCTGAATAGTCCGGTTTTCTTATGTCAGGATTGCCGGAAACCCCGCAGCCTTCGCACTAAACTTGACCACCACAATCGTCCGCCCCGCTACGCGAGATGAAAGCTCCGCGCGTCGGGCGATTGCTCAACCCGCGCCGATCGGTGTAAATAGCAACCGGGCTCCAGTTGCCGCTGGATGAAAACTCAAGGGTAGGTCAGGCCTATTGGCGGACGATTCACAGATCCGCGTCAACAGATGATGGGATCGGTCAGGTCCTCAAAGTCGCCCGAAACAGCACTGACTTGACCAGTTTCACCACCTGAGCCCTTACCCGGTCGGTGTGCCTTCGAAGTGCGGCGATCAGCCGGCAGGCCACGAAAGCGGAACGTCAGAGACGGGTAATCGCGATCCTTGGATGCGGGGTGGCGTTACGCCAGCAGTTGGCGATCATCAGCTTCGCGTGCGCGCGAGAAACCGTCATAAATCATGGTGCCCTATGCTCAATCCTCTCGCGATGTTTGGGCATTTTCGGGCGTTTTTTGATCGTTGATGCGTTTCGCCGTTTTCCAATGAATTCCGAAAGCACTAGCGGCCTGATTGATCGAGGCTGTTTTCTTGACGATTTTCTTCAGCTTTTTGGCATCAACACCTTTGCGATGATTTCCCGCTGGAATCTCGTATCCTGCCTTCTTCAACCACTTCCCCAAGGTTTCTGGCTTTGGACCATGTCGTTTAGATAGCTCTCGAAGACTTGGTCCAGCCTTCCACTCTTCCGCCAAAATTGCCTCGAAGGACAGACCATGTACGTCGAGGACCGTGCGTGCTGTTGCAGGGGTAAGCGCATATTTTTCCGCAAATCCTTTCAGTGTCCCCGCTTCCATATAGGCTTGGCGCAACTGCTCGGCGCTGATCACTCGACCAAACCATATGCCATCGGAGATCTCGCCATATGCGAGCCATTCATCTCTGCGATGAAAAAGGCTGAATCGATCAGGAATTGTGCTGTTCGAACAGTTTGACATGATCAAAAAAATAATTGGGGGGTGAAGTGAAAACAATGATTCCTACATCGGATCCCCTGGTTGACGGATGGAATCACCTCTGAATCTATATCAGATGAGAGTTGGACCAAGTAGGTGCCAGGAGTGATCCATGTCAGTTGACCTGCGTCGACATCAATTTGTGAAGCTCCGACTGAGAGCCGAAGGCCGTTCGCTGGCGAGTATTGCCAGAGAACTTGGTGTTCTACAGTCCAGCGTCACGGTTGTGAGCCAAGGTTACCGCCGCTCACATAGGATCCAGACAGCTATCGCCGCGGCACTCGGGACAACGCCTCAGACGCTTTTCCCCGACCGCTACCCAAAAAAGGAGGACCTCACGCCAAAATAATTCCATTTCGACAAAGGAAAAGACCTCCCTGCGTCAACAGGAAGGCCTTTTGAGTAAAGCGTCGTTTGGTACCGACACCTTATTCATCCCCCGAGTCGAACAAAAAGTCAACCTGCCGGACGCTCGATCCGGCAGGGCAGTTCAACATATCTCAGAGGGGGAGAAGGCTTCCGTTCGCCTCGCGCGCTGTCGCGCGGGTGCGAGCGGGCAGCACTCCAATCAACATGAACAAGAAAACCATCTATCGCGATCCCGAACCGAGTCGCGCAACACGCAGGATATCACGCCGTTCCCGAGCCAGTTTACGAGGTTCAATGGTCGCGAAGCTGCCCGGCTTCGCACGGCCGCGTATCATCCAATTCGAAAGCGCACTGGAATATGCGTTTCTTTGCCTGATGCTCGTGCGTGACGACATCCACAGCATCTGGGATCAGCCGACCGAGATCAGCTATACGGATCAGGACGGCACCAAGCGCTCCCATGTGTTTGACTTTCTTGTGGTTCTTGTCACTGGCGAGCGCATTGCAGTGGCCATCAAGCCGAGCAAGCGTGTTGTTCAGCGTAGCTTTCTGTCTGAGCTGGAGTTGGTCGCAGCGGCGGTGACAAAGCAGTTCGCAGATCGCGTCCTGCTGATCACAGAGCGGCATCTGGACCGCAAAGCTGCAGCAGACGCCGCGCGTCAACTTGCGTATTCGCGCGCCGCTTTGACGGAGGTCGCCGCATGACCATCCGTTTTCGTTTCAGCAAATCCGACATGATCAATGTAGGCGGTGTCCGGTACCGCCCCTTGGAGAATGACGACAACGGCGCCTTGCTCGAACATGTCGGGCGGCCCGACATCACAGAGCGGATGACCCACGAGCAACTGGCCGAGCTCTTCAAACGGCCAGACACGCAGTATTTCGCGGATTATTTCGATAGAGCCAACCAGGAGTTCAGAGGGCGAAAGCCGGTCGATCTGGTCAATGAACTTCCCGGCAAGATACGCCATCTCGTCCTCTGGCGGGAAGCATTTTGTAAAGCCTGCCTGACCCTACAGTGGAAAGGTGAATTGCGGCGTACAGCCGCAAGTTACCATGATTACCGGGGTCGCATTACTGAGGAAACCAACCGTCTCGTTGGCGAGGGAGACTGCTCCACAAAGGCGACACGGCCTGGTGATAGCGTCGTTTCACGTCGGCTACCTGGTTACCGAACAGGGTTCAATTGGTTGAGACGCTACGAGAAAGGGGGCTTTTCTGCCTTCGCACTCATCCCCGAAACCCATCGCTGCGGCAACCGAAAGATGCGGTGGTGCCACCGCTCAGAAGCCCTGATGACGCGGGTGATCGAGTTTTATGCCAGCACGCAGCGTCCATCAAAGGCGCAGGCCATCGCCGATACGCTCCGATTATTTGATATTGAAAACGAACGCAGATCCGATGCTGGCCAGCCGCCACTTGTTGTCCCGTCTGCAGTGAGCATTGACCGACGCTTGAAAATGGCGGATCCCTATTACGTCCACGCCAAGCGATATGGAATTGCGGCGGCAAACAGCAAGTTCACGCTCTTTGAGACCGGCCCGGATGTCGAGCGGCCGCTCGAACGTGTCGAAATGGACGAAAACCAGCTCGATGTGATTTCTCTGCTCACACTATCCGGGATCTGGGATCACTTGCCGCCGGAACGACAGGCCCAATTCGAGAAGGGGCGTCGCTGGCTTTACATTGCCGTCGACTGTGCGACCAAATGCATCCTGACAATGCGCCTGGCCGAGACTCCGAATTCGGCGGACGCAATCCGTGCGCTCCGAGACATCTTCATCGACAAGACACCGATCGCCCGGGCCGCCGATTGCGAAAGCAAATGGCATCATCATGGGGGCATCGGGACCCTTGTCACTGATATGGGAGCAGCGTTTGTTTCCGACGATTTCCAGGGAACGGTATCATCGTTGGCGATCACGGCACATCTGCCACCCGCAGGAATTCCTTGGCTTCGCGGGCATGTCGAGTCGTTCTTTCGAACGTTTGGCCATCAGCTCATGCCCCTGTTATCCGGGCGGACGTTTTTCAACTCGGTCGAACGTGGCGACTACCCATCGGAACAGCTGGCCTGTCTTTGCGATGATGACCTGATCCGGATCCTCCTGACCTATGTCGTCGACATTTATCACAACCAGCCACATGGATCCCTGGGGGGCGAAACCCCCAATGAGGCCTGGGACAGATTGGTCGCCGAACACGGAACGCCGCCGGTCCCGGACGGTTTAACATTGCGCAGGGCATTCGGGCGCCCCCTGCGGCGCAAGCTCCGCGGTGATGGGGTGAGGTTCGCAGGCATTAGCTATAACTGCGAGGCGCTGCGCGAGGCATTCCTGCATTCGCCGACCCGCGAGGTCGAAATCCGCGCCGATCTGAAGGATCTGGGCTGGGTCGCGGTCAAGGTGGGCGCCACATGGTATCCGGCGGTTGCCAACCAACAAGGCTTCGACGGCGTCAGCTATGATGAGCTCGTCGAAGCAACACGGGCGTTGCGGCTGACCCATCGGAAAAACGCCGAATTGGCCGCACCGGTCATCAGCCGCGCCATCAAGCGCATTTCCGAGGCCAATCGGCAAGCGTTCCTGCTGCGAGAGCTGACGCCGTTTCATGTCTCGGATCAAGATGTCGAGCGCAACCAGAACGCTCTTCATTATCCTATCCGTTCGGATGCCGAGCGCATGGGGCAGGAAACCCGCTCGAACGATCCGCTGAAGGACGGCATTCCTGTCGTACCGAAATCGTCTTCATCAAAGCGCCCTTCAGTCCTTCCCTCGTACGACAAACAGAAACAGCAAAAACCACGCGAACGCCGCAACCGCTGGAGATTCGACGATGACAAATAAGAAAATTATGCAGACAGCACAGCGCATTGCCGCCCTACGGGATCACTTCGTGCAGCATGAGCGGTTTGATCCCTTGGAAAACCGTTTCACCTTGCTTGCAGAGAAACGCATCGCCGATATTGCCACGGGGCGGGCCAGGGAGGCCCATGGCCTCGCCTTGTCCGGAGCGTCAGGTGCTGGAAAAAGCGCGGCGATCATGCATCTCCTGCAACGTGCGCGACAGCGTCTCGACGGTGCGGGGCATGAGGATCTGACGATTGTCAGTCTTAGGGTGCCGTCTCCCGCCACGTTGAAACTGGTCGGCCAATCGCTTTTGCGGGCCTTGGGATTCCAGATCAGTTCGGAACGGCAGGCATGGTATATTTGGGATCTGGTGCGCCATCATCTTCGTGAGCGCAGGGTGCTCTTTGTTCATCTCGACGAAGCGCAGGATCTTGCATCACGTGGGACGCGGCATGAACTCAATGCCGTCGCGGCCATGCTTAAAACCCTGATGACGGATAATGACTGGCCTGTCGGGATTATCCTGTCGGGCACCACGGAACTCGAAGATATCCTGAACCACGATCCACAACTGGCCCGACGGATGCAGACAATCTACTTTGGGCCCTTATCCAGCATTGGCCACGCCAATGACGTCCTGGACCTCGTTGAGGCTTACTGTGAACGCGGAAGGCTCTCAGTTGGCGAAGATGTCGGGACAACCGAGCTTGCCGAGCGGTTGATTCACGCTGCGGCAAATCAGTTTGGTCTTGTTATCGAACTGACGCTTGCGGCGATTGAGCAGGCCTATCTCCGGGGCGCGTCTTCGCTCGTCCGAGCGCATTTCGCACGCGCCTATGCGCATCGATCCGGTTCGGATGACGCCTTCAACCCCTTCATCGTACCGGATTACCACCGGATCGACGTGCGCCAGGTTTTTACAAGGGAGGAGAACTGATGTTCAGTGCACTCAGGGCGCTTCCCTTGACGGTTTCGACCCTTCCCGGGGAATCCGCAACCTCATTCGCTTCTCGCCTCGCCTGTCGCAATGGCGTGCCCCGGCTTATCAAATTCTGTTCGGATATCGGGATCGATTATTTCCGGCTCGTCAACGGTGACCCCATGGAAATCGAGCGGCTCGCAGCGCTCGGCGGTGTCGATGCGGCGGCGCTTCAGGAGGCGACCCCAACCTTGCTTGAGTCAGGCTGGTTCCGCCTCGGGAAAGAGCGAATAAAATTCACGGGCTTCATCCGAACAACAGTTCGGATTTGCCCGAAATGCGTCGCGGAAGCACCGGATGACGTGGCGGTCATGCATCACGGAATCTGGCAACTCTCCTCGATCCGCACCTGTGTGAAACATAGCTGCTGTCTCGTGTCATTGCCAAAGCCGAGCAGCTCGAACGATTCCTTCGATCACATCGGTCTGCTTCGCAACAACCGACCCGGTGAGTCGCAGATTGCTGATCAGGATGATCTGGAATTGGAGCGCTATCTGATGGATCGTGTACGAAATGGTCCCGGAAAGTCCTGGTTGGATCGTCTGCCCTTTCATGTTGCGGCACAGACCTGCGAGATGGTTGGCGTTCTTCTGACGAGTGGACCACGGATGAAACGCGCCGACGTGACAGATGAGGAATGGTGTGCCGCCGGTACTGCGGGCATTGGTGTATTGCGAGGAGGGCCAAAGGCGCTGCGACGGAAGCTCAAGAGCATCCAGGACTCACACCCCGTCGGCGAAAAGCTGTACCGCTCGCATTATCGCGTATTCTTTGACTGGCTGCGATATCGTGACGACGATAGCGAATTCAACGCCGTCAGGGATGTGGTTCGCGATTTCATCTTTAAGAATTTTCCCGTCACGGAGGGGTCAATCGTGCTTGGAAAGCCCTGTCCCGAACAACATGTCCATTCTTTCTCGACGGCAAAGCAGATATTTGGCGTCTCACATTGGAAGCTCGGCCGAAAGCTTGCCACCATGGGGATGGCAAAGAGGCATTCCCGCGGCCGATTCTACACATTGGAGCGATACATCCCTGCTGCAATGCTGAACGACCTTGTCACCGAGGTGAACGCGCTCCTCACCTCGAAGGAAGCCGCAAGGATGATCGGAATCAACTATGTGCTGTTGGAAAAATTGGCGACCCATGGTCTCGTGAAACGCCATTTCGACGACGGGCTAACGACTCCTTATTACGATCCGAATGATGTGAAAGATTTCATTGGACGATTGCGGGAACTCGCCAGCCGAACCGAGTCCGATAAGGGACTCATCGACATCTCGACGGCTGCTCGTCGACGCGGTGTGATGATTGCACCGCTCATCGAGATGATCCTTGAGCAACGCATCCCCCTTTACATCGACAGCCCTTCTACCGAAAGTTTCCGCGCATTTCGCCTACGTCCCGAATCTCTGAAAAATATCTACGGGAGACCCAAAGAGTCCATCGTTTCATCCTTGGGCGTTGCCAAGATCCTCAAGACAACCAGGCCAACGGTATATCGATTGCGTGAGGCCGGTTTTCTGAAATCACCCAAGATTCGTAAGGGCTGCTGGATTCAGAGGGGCCATTATACCTGCAGGATTTCTCTGGAAGAATTCCAAGCCTCGTATATTTCCCTGAACGAATTGGCTGAACTGTCTGGGCGATCGAGCGATGATGAATTCAATCATCAACTGAGCAATGGTGCGATACCCCTTCCGTTAGGATTGCGGAGCACCATGATGTTTCGACGTTCCGACGTCGCTTGACCTGACCACAATATCGGAGGGAGCCGGCGCAATGCCGGCTTTTTCATGTCCCGGGAGAGGCGAGGCTTTCTGATAAAAAAGGCAACACCAACGCTCGGCATGACAAATCCGCCATTGATTTCATTGTGTTATTTCGTTCGCCGAGGGCAAGTCTTTGTGGTGCTGCCCATTCCTTGGAAAGAGGCAGATAGGTTCTGCCTTTTTTATCAGGAAGTTTGCCTCTATCGCTTTTGAGATTGATGGCAATACATTGATATTTAGACCATTATATGCCTCACACCCTTCGTGCACTCCCATAATGCGGAAGGTCCTCGCCCGTAACCGGACGGCTTCAAGATCTACTTGTATTTTGGAAGTCAGAGGAAAGCGAGTGACGGCGGACACTCAAAAGGTGCTATCGCCCATCACGCTCTGAAAGCGCCAAGTTGTCTAAGAAACCTTCAGGCATACACCGACGCTTTGGCGGAACCAGCAGATCAACCTCCCCTGGTTTTGTAGACTTGTCTCCGAAGAGGGCAGTTTGCGTCGGGCCTTTGGCCATGTGCGCGCGACCCCAAAGCCTATAATCGGGCCAAAGATCGTGCAGCGCATAGGCAGTCGTCTCTAAAGTAAACTGACGCCGATCGGTTCTGACAACGAGACAAGCGCCTTCTACCATCAAGCTCTTTGATTTGGCGAACACACTACAGATCACCTGTTCGTAGCGTTCGCTATCGCCATAACGTTGGGCCTGGGTAGCGTGGATACGCCGAATATGCCTCCGCCGATGATGACGGCGGTTTCAATTGCGAGGGCGGCGGAGCTCACGATGGTTCTTCTGCAGGTTTTGATGTTACGTTTTCCGAACCATGCGGGATCAGGTTGCCACCGGCTCCCACTGACCGCTTGCAGCGGCGCGCATCAGGGCCTCGATTGCGGAAGCATTGCGGATCGCATCCTCGGGACCGTTGAGCGGAGCCTCATCACTTACGATCGCGCGGGAGAACTCCTCGGCCTGCAACCGGTATTGATCTGCGGGCGGCAAGACTTCGATCTGGCGGTCCTTTCCCAGCAGGTTCGAACCGTCATCGATGATCAGCCGCGCCGCGTGATCCGACGGGCAGTTGAATGGCGCATCAAAAAGCATGTTGCCCCCGGCACCAAGGATTGTCATCTGCTGCGTCAATGCCGATTGCGTTGCGACGGTAAAGCCCAGATGCGCGCCACTGGGAAAACGGATCGCTCCGGTAGTCAGCCGGTCGGTGCCGAATGCCGGATCACGATCCATCACGACGCAAACCGCCTCGGGTTCGGAATCGAAAAACCACCGACCGGCCCGAACCGCATAGCACCCGATGTCATAAAGTCCACCACCGCCGATATCGGCCCGGTTGCGGACATTTCCGGGATCGGTATTTGAATAGCTGAACAGCACCTGGATCGCCGAAGTCTTGCCGATCCGTCCCTCTCGCAGCAATTCGCGTGCCCGCACCCATTGCGGATGGTGGCAGACCATGAACGCTTCGGCCACCTGACGGCCCGCAGCCAACGCCGCCTCGGCGACCTGCCTTGCCTCGGCCTGGGTCATGGCCAGCGGCTTTTCGCATAACACATGCTTTCCCGCCTTCAACGCCTGCAGGGTAACGGGCACATGCAGATGATTGGGCAGTGGATTGTAAACCGCGTCGATCTCGGGATCGGCCAGCAGGTCGTCATAGCTGCCATAAGCGTGCTCGATTCCGAACTGACGGGCCACATCCTCGGCGCGGTCCTGCTGTCGGGAGGCGATAGCGCGCAAATCGCAACCTGCCGCTACGCGCAATGCGGGAAGCATCGCCTTGATACCGATTCCGGCGGTACTGAGAACACCCCAGCGAACAGGCTTCATATCGATTTCTCCGGGTTTCGCGTGATTACAGGACATCGGCGAAGAATTTCCTCAACCGTTCGATGCGTGGAGCCGTAACGAGCGGCTTGGGCGAACCGGCTGCCGTCACCTTGCCTTCATCCATGAAAACGATCTGGTCCGCAACAGTGACCACAGCCCATGGTCACGCCACGACGTCCCAGATCCGCCATCAGGCACGGATTGATCAGAAATCACTCTGGCCGCATCGGGTCGCCATATTCGCCACTGCGCCACCTCAAACCGGCGCCACCGATCCGCGGATGATCAACCTGGTTGCGAATTTATGGTGCTGCGGCTCGGACTTGTCGCCGTCGATCCGCTTCAACAGGATTTCGGCGGCCAGCGGCCCGATCTTGCTGATAGGCTGTGCCACCACGGTAATCTGCGGATCTATGAATGTGGCCAGATCAAAATCGTCAAAGCCAATAAGCGAGACGTCGCGCGGCACAGAAAGCCCCATTGCCCGCAGGCCAACCAGTACGCCCTGCGTCATCAGGCTGTCGACCGTAAAGATTGCAGTTGGTTTCCGCTCCCGGCTGAACAGGCGAATGGTCGCGTCAACGGAATGCTTGATCGTTGATCTGGACACGGCGATCAGGCGCTCGTCAGCTTCGATCCCATGCGCGGCAAATGACTGCCGATAGCCCGACAAACGTTCCTGCGCGGTGAAAATGCGCGCCTCATCTCCCAGAAACGCGATCCGCCGGTGTCCGTTGGAGATCAGGTAATCAATTGCTTCCCGTGCCCCGCCCTCGTTATCGACCAGAATACTGTCACAAGCGATCCCCTCCGCATAGCGGTCGATCATGATCAGGGGGGCACCTTCGCGGCTCATGCTTTCGAAATGCTTGGTTTCGGCAGCCGAAGTCGGCGCAACGATCATGCCCCGGACGCTGAGCGCGCGCAGGCTGTTCAGAAGTTCTTTCTCCTGCTCGATATCCTCTTCGCTGCTGGCGATCAGGAGGTTGTGCCTGTGCCGCCGCAGATGCACATCCAGATCATGGGCAATCCGGGCGAAGAACGGGTTTTGTATATCGCCCGGGATGAACCCCACAAGCGGCAGATCACCCCGCCTTAACGCCTGCGCCACGCGGTTTCCACGATATCCAAGCCGATCGGCTGCCTCAAAAACCCGCAATGCCGTCTCGTCCCCGACATAACCATACCGGTTCAGCGCCCGCGCGGCGGTCGCCCGCGAGACATTGGCAGCGGCAGCAACATCTTTCAGGGTCACTGTCTTGCGCGTCACATTCGGCTCCCTTGTTGCCGGCAGGTTTGCCCCACCATTCGCGGCATCTCCTCAGGCAGCCGATAACCACTGTTGGGGCCCAAGGCAAACCGCAGCCACAGGCGCGAGTCGGCAATGCCGATTCCCAGGTTAGCAGTCATGGTGAATGCCCGAACGAAGAAGGAATCCACCCTCCGGAGGCGTAAAATTTCTGATGTAAATCCCGTAACCAACTATAATCAAATAATATATATGTGTTATTAAAAATACTTTCACGGCACTTGCCAGATTGAAAATTTTGTGTGACGCTCAATGTGAGATCGGTATCACGTCTTACCTTAAGACTGGGCCGATTTTTTTGAAACGACATGTGAGATCGGTATCATACAATCCGACCAAGCAGGAATCCATCTGCCGCGCGCGTCGCAACAGCCCTTCGCACCGGCGCGCGCCCGACAGGTTGGCAGCCCGAAAAAACAAGGAACGCGAGATGCTAAACTTCGACAAGGACCGTTTTCTGACCATCCAGGGCGGCGCGGTCAGCATGGCCAGCGACATGCGGAAGCTGGTCGGTGAACTGCTGTCCTCGGGGATCGAAAGAGTTTTCTTCATGGGCACGGGCGGTGTCCAGTTGCTGACACTTCCGGCCATAGAGCTGGCCTCGCGGCATTCCGTGTTTCCCATCTCTGCAGCATTGCCGGCGCAAGTCGTGCTGGCCCCGCCAGCGGGCCTTGACGGCTCCGCCCTCGTGGTGTTGCCCTCGCTGTCCGGCACGACGAAGGAAAGCGTCGAGCTATTGTCATTCCTCAAGAAGACGGGTGCAAAGACACTGTCCCTGACCGGCCATTCCGACACTCCGCTGGCGCAACAGGCAGACTACAACTTTACCAATTTTGCCGAAGACGACACATCGTCGGAATCCTTCTACCTGCAAACCCTCCTGCTGGTTCTGGCAATCCTGGATGAGCGCGGCGAAATCAAGCATTACGACCGGATCGTCGCCGAGCTGGAACTGCTTCCGGCCCTGCTGGCCGATGCCAAGGCGGCATTCGAGGACGAAGCTGCCCGGCTGGCGGCAGAGATCAAGGATGAAACCTATCACATCTTTACCGGGGCGGGTTCCGCCTGGCCCGAGGCGCATTATTACGGCATGTGCATTCTGGAAGAGATGCAGTGGATCCGCACGCGCCCGGTTCATGCGGCGGATTTCTTCCACGGAACGCTCGAACTGGTCGAACCCGGCGTCAGTATTTTCGTGTTCAAGAGCGAAGACGCCTGCCGGCCACTTTCCGATCGCGTTGAGAATTTTGCCCGGCGCTACACCGACAAGGTTCGCATCCTCGACGCGGCAAGCGTGAAACTGCCGGGTATCAGCGGTGATGTGCGGGCGATGATTTCCCCGATCCTGCTGGCCAGCCTGCTGGAACGGCTGAGTGCGCATCTCGAGGTGCTGCGCGATCATCCGCTGACCACGCGGCGCTATTACAAGCGCGTCGAATATTGAACACAACCAACAACAGGGGAGAGTAAAAATGAAAACAAGCAAATACATGAAAACAGTTCTATTGTCGGCCTGCTCGGCCATCGGCCTTGCCGCGGCGAATGCCGCCGCGGCGGAGGTTGTCGTCGCAGATCCCGATGCACAGGTCGATCACAGTGGCACCCTATCGATCCTGACGAAATTCGGTTCTCAGCAATTGTCGCCCTATTTCGCCGATATCGCCGAAAAATATCAGGAACTGCATCCGGATGTCTCGATAGAGCTTATTCAGGAAACCGACGACAGCGTGAAAGACAAGACCAAGACGCTGGTCGCGACGAACTCACTTCCGGATATCTTCTTCACCTGGACGGGAACCTGGGGCGGAAACTTCATCCGCGGCGACCGCGCGGTCGACCTGACCGCGGTTGTCGGCCCGGACACGGAATGGGGCAGGACCCTGACTCCGGCCGCATTGGACGCCTTTGTCTACAATGACCGCAATTTCGGCGTCCCCTTATATCTCGACGCCAAGTTCATGGGTTACAACAAGAAAATCTTCGCCGATCTCGGCATCGAGGTTCCGGAAAGCTTCGAGGAGCTTCTGACAGCCTGCGACAGTATCCGTGATGCCGGCATTACGCCAGTTTCGTTGGGTAACAAGGAATCATGGCCCGTTGTCCATTATATCGGCCAGTTGGTCGCCTATAACGTGCCCACCGAAACCTTGAAGAAGGATTTTGATCCTGCGACCGCGGAATACAGCGATCCGGGTTATATCGCGTCACTCCGGCAATTCGATGAATTCCGCAAGCGTTGCACGGACGGTGCGCCCAACGGCATATCTTACGAGGCTGCTGTGCAGGCGTTCAGTGACGAGAAATCCGCCATGTATTATCAGGAAATCCTCGAATTCGATGAGTCCGCCACCGAAGAAACCACGATGAGACCCGAAGATTTCGGGTATTTCACACTCCCGGTTCCCGAGGGCGCCAAGGGCGATCCGAACGCCATCGAAGGCGCCCCGGAAGGCTACATGGTCAGCGCGGCCTCGGATAATATCCCCCTTGCCGTCGACTTCCTCAAGTTCCTGACTTCGCAGGAAAACGGCAAGATCCTTTCGGCCAGTCCCTATGGTCAGCCCAGTGCGGTGATCGGCGGCTCGGACGAGGCGACGATGAATCCGAACGTCGTGGCCGGCATGGCCGATATCGACAAGGCCAGCTACCTGATGCCCTGGCTCGACACGGTGAACCACCCGCGCGTCGCGGCGGCCTGGCTTACCAGCCTGCAATCGCTGACCAGCGGCGGCATGACCCCCGAAGAGGTCATGAACACCGTGCGCGACGCGGCCTCCGCAGCCGACCAGTAAGCGATTCCGGCGATGGAGGCATTCCGGCAAACACAGGGTGGCGCGGCCTCGCGCGGCGGCGCCACCGACATGCAGGGCCCATCCCCGGCGCGGCGGCTGTTCGACAAGTTGCTGTCGCTCAGATGGGTGTTGCTCGCGGTGATCATCGTCAGCGGCTTCATCTACATTCCCATCGTAGAGAATTTCCGCGTCAGCATGACCAACCGTGATATCTTCACCGGTGAAGTCAGCAATGTCGGGCTGGCGAATTATCAGCGCCTGCTCGACGATCCGGTGGTCTGGCGCGCGCTTCTGAACAACACGTTCTATGCCCTGATCTCGATCGTCTTTCAGGTCTTTTGCGCTTTCATTCTTGCCGCGATCATCGAAGGTCTCCGCAGCCGCCGGGCAAGAAACTTCTGGCGCGCGGTCTATTTCATCCCCTCGGCAATCTCGACGACTGTCACCGGGCTGCTGTTCTATTTCATCTACCAGCCCGATGTCGGACTGATGGATGCCGCGCTGAGTTTTCTGGGGCTGGAACAATTCTCGCATCCGTGGCTGGCGCTGGAAAGCACTGCCATCTTCGGGATCATCGCCATGAGCCAGTGGCAGGGTTTCGGCTATTCCACCCTGCTGTTCTCGATCGCGATCCAGAAGATCCCGCGCGAACTCTACGACGCCGCGACCATGGATGGCGCCGGCCCGGTCAGGCAATTGTTCAGCATCACATTCCCGATGGCCCGCGAGATGTCCGGCCTGATGATCATCGTGACCATCACCGGCGCCTTTCAGGTCTTTAACGAGGTCATGGTGATGACCGGTGGCGGCCCCAGCAACAGCAGCCAGGTTCTGGGCACATGGCTTTATCAGCAAGCCTTTATCCTGAACGATTTCGGCTACGGGGCCGCGATCGCCGCGATCATCTTCGCAGTGACCATGCTCACCGGCATCGCCCAAGTCTGGTATACTAGAAAACGGAGGGTGCAATTGTGACAATGCCTGCTCCCGCATCGCAAGCCGCACCAGCCAACATATGGAGCACCCTCGCCCGGGCCGTCCTGCTGGGCTTCCTGCTATGTCTGGGCATTCTGGTGATCTATCCGCTGCTATGGATGGCGTTAAGCGGCTTCAAGACCAATTCACAGATCTTCAGCGCTCCCTTCGACCTGCCCACGGGTTTTTCATGGGCAAACTATGTCGCGGCATGGAATCAGGGTGTGCGCAGCTTTCTGTTTTCCAGCATCGTGGTGACTGCGGCCTCGGCGGCCTGCACCGTTCTGATCAGCGCATGGACTGCCTATGGCCTGACCCGGACCCGGATGCCGGCAAAGCCCGTCATCACGGCCTTGATCCTTGGCGGCATGATGCTCAGCCCCACCGTGGCACTGATTCCGCTGGTGCGGATGATGCAATCGATCGGGCTCTACAACACGCATTGGGCGCTGATCATTCTTTACACCGCCTTTCGCATTCCCTTCACCACCTTCCTGATCCGGGCCTATATGCTGGAACTGCCCTCCGATCTGGACGAGGCGGCACGCATGGACGGCGCCTCTGACGGACAGATATTCTGGCGGATCATGCTGCCGCTATGCCGGCCGATCATCGTGTCCAGCGTTATCCTGCACATCCTGTTTGCCTGGAACGAATATCTCTTTGCGATGATCTTCACCAGCGATCTGGACGTGCAGACCCTGCCGGTGGGCCTGACCTCGCTGATGGCAAAGCATGGCACGAATTATGCGCAGGTCTTCGCGGCAATGACCATCTCGGCCCTGCCCATCGTCATCCTGTTCTTCCTGATGCAGCGGTATTTCATCCGCGGGCTGACGGAAGGCATCGGCAAGTAACTTATCGGAACAAGGTTTTCATGGCCAAGCTAGCCACTTCCCAACTGATCGGCTCGAATTTCAGCTTTCAGCATGTCCCGTTCGAGATCGTTGCCCGGACCTTGCGCGAACACGGGCTTTCGCGAATGGAGCTTTGGGGGATCGCTCCGCATCTGGATCTGTTCCGTTCAAACGCCGCCGATATCGCTCGGCTGTCAGCTATCCTGTGTGACAACGGCATATCGGTCTGCTGTCTGACGCCCGAGCAGGTGCTTTACCCGGTCAATATCGCCTCGGGCGATGCCGCGTTCCGCGAGGCCAGCATCGCCCATTTCCTCCGGGCAACCGAGATCGCCGCGGAACTGGGGGCGGAACATATCTTCCTGACCTCGGGCCGGGGTTTCGAGACCGAACCCGCCTATATCGCTTGGGATCGCTCGGTCGAAGCTATCGCGCGCATCGCCGATCATGCCGCCACGCTCGGGCTGCGCTGTCTTCTGGAGCCGTTGCAGAGGGTCGAGAGCAATATCCTGCTGGATGCCTCGGGGTTGCAGCGGATGCTGAAGGCACTGGGGCGCGACAATATCGATATCGTGCTGGACTTGGTGGCAATGCAGGCGGCGGGCGACAGCGTGGCGGATTATGTCGAACGCTTCGGATCACTTCTTGCGCATGTGCATATCGCCGATGGCAAGCCTGCCGGGCATCTGGTCTGGGGCGACGGGGAACTGCCTCTGGGTGACTGGCTCGATCAACTGGCCGCCATCGGCTATCGCGGCCGCCTTTCGTTCGAGCCTTTCGGTGATGGCAACTATGCCCTGGAGCCGGTGACCGCCTTGAAGCGCAACCTTGCGGCCATTGCCCCATATCTGGACGGCGAGGTGACCTGGTCATGACGGATCCGATCATCAACCGCAGCACCAGGCTTGTGGCGGTGGGCGACAATTGCCTGGATGTCTATGTTGATCAGCGGGTCATGGCGGTCGGCGGCAATGCCCTGAATGTCGCGGTGCAATGGGTGCGGCACGGCTGGCCCGCCCGATATTTCGGCGCCGTTGGAGAGGACGCCGAGGGCAAGATGCTGCTGGAGGAGGTTGCCACAGCCGGCCTCGCGCAACGGGATGTCGAGCGCCGCCCCGGCGACACTGCCGTGACCCTGATCCGTGAAAGGGCGGGCGACCGGCATTTCCTGCTCGAAGAGCTTGGCGTCGGTGAAGGTTACCTGCCCTCCCCCAACCGTCACGCGACACTGCGAGATGCGGATTGGGTGCATCTCGGCACCCATTCCGATGCCGCCCTTGTCCGGCGTCTTGTCGACGAGCAGGTGCCGTTCAGCGTCGATGTCTCGACCCAACCGCAAAGCCTCGCATTGAGCGGCGTTCCATTGGTATTCGCATCCGGTCCCGAGGCGGCGGACACCCCCATCGAACCGATGGTCCATGCGCTTCTTGACAGCGGTGCGCACAAGGCAATCGTTACCTGCGGCAGCCGGGGCGCATGGTTCCACGACGGGACGGTTCTGCATCACTATCCCGCCGAGAATATCGAAACCATGGACACTTGCGGTGCAGGCGACAGCTTCATTGCCGCTTTCCTGACCGCCTATTGCATGTCCGGAGCAAGGCCACAGGACGCCATGGCCGAGGCGACCCGCGCCGCTGCCCGGACCTGCCTGCACAAAGGCGGCTTTCCGCAAAAGCTTCGCCCGGCCCCGGACTGGCTGTTGGCCAAATACGCCGACATCATCGACGCCGCAAAGGAGTGCTGAGCATGCCCCCCATCACTTTGCGCCAACCGGTTCTGCCTCCCTCTGCCGATCGTTCCTTCTGGCTACAGGATATTGACGCGCAAAGCGTCACCGAGCCTTTGGCGGGCAGCCAACAGGCGGATATCGTGATCGTCGGCGGTGGCTATACCGGTCTGTGGACCGCGCTGCGCCTGCGCGAACAGGCGCCGGAAAAGCGGATCATGGTGCTTGAGGCCGGACATTGCGGCTCGGGCGCCTCCGGGCGGAATGGCGGGCAGATCCATTCCTGGTATGCCGAGATTGATCAGCTGGCCGCAGTGGTGGGCGAGCAGGAAGCGCGGCGCCTTTGCGCCGACACAGCCGATAGTATTGCCGAGATCAAGGCGCTTCACGACCGGGGCCTGATCGATTGCGACCTGCGTCTTGACGGCTGGCTCTGGACGGCCAGTTCGACGGCCCAGGAAGGGGCATGGTCACAGGCTGTCGCGATGACCGAGACTGCCGGCGCCGATCGTTTCCGGTCGCTTGACGCAGACGAAATCCACCGTCGCACCGGTTCACCCGTATCCTATACCGGGGTCGTGGAACCCGATGCCGGTTCCGTTCATCCGGGCAAGCTGGCCATTGGCCTGCGTGATCTGGCCACTGCGCGCGGCGTGATCGTCCATGAGAACTCGCCTGTTCTCGAAATCCATCCGGGCCCGGTCTGCCGCCTGCGCTGTTCCTCCGGCGAGGTCACTGCGCCAACGCTCGTGTTGGCTGCCAATGCCTGGCTGGCCGGAATTCCCGAGTTGCGGCAATATCTCTATATTGTGCAAAGTCAGGTCATCGCCACGGCGGAAATCCCGCAACGCTTGGACAAATTGGGCTGGCGCGATGGGGCGGCAATCTGCGATTCCCAACGTCAGGTTCTGTATTACCAGCGGACACCGAAAGGCCGGGTGATCTTTGGCCATGGCAGCGGACTGACCGCCTTTCGCGAGAATTTCGGCGCCGAGTTCAATCGCAGCACCAAGCGCGGGCGCGACAATGTCGCGGAACTTCGCCGCGTCTATCCCGAACTGGCGGATGTCGAGATCACCCATGACTGGGCCGGCCCCATCGACTGCTCGGCCGATCACCTGCCGGTCATCGACCATTTGGCCGATCATCCCAACATCTTCTTCGGCATGGGGTTCAACGGCACCGGCATTGCCCAGACCCCGATTGCCGGCCGCATCCTGGCCAGCCTTGCCCTTGGCAGCCGCGACCGCTGGAGCGAAAGCAGGCTGGTCGGCATCGGCAAACGCCTCAAGCTGCCCCCTGAACCTTTCCGATATCTTGGCGGCAGGTTGGTGCGCGCCGCCATTCGCCGCCGCAACGCACTGGAAATTCGAAATGAGCGGCCGGACCCGATCACCCGCGTCCTGTCGGACATGACCCCCGGGCGCCGACCCGCCTGCACCACGGACAAGCCGTAACTGGAGTTTCGCGAAATGGCCGAACTGACAATCCGTCAAGTAAGGAAATCATATGGCGCGATGGAGGTGCTGCATGGCATCGATCTCGATATCGAGAAGGGCGAGTTCATGGTCTTTGTCGGCCCTTCGGGCTGCGGCAAGTCCACGCTTCTGCGCAGCATTGCCGGGCTGGAAGACATCACCTCGGGAGAGTTGCGCATCGAGGGCCAGCTCATGAACCATGTCCCGCCCTCGAAACGGGGCATCGCCATGGTCTTCCAGTCCTACGCGCTTTACCCGCATATGACAGTGCGCGACAACATGGCCTTCGGCATGAAGATCGCCGGCATGAAAAAGCCCGAGATCGAACAGCGCATCCGGCACGCTGCCGATATCCTGCAACTGGGCGCCTATCTGGATCGCCATCCCAAGGCGCTGTCCGGCGGGCAGCGCCAGCGCGTCGCCATCGGACGGGCCATCGTTCGCGACCCCCGGGTGTTTCTGTTCGACGAGCCCTTGTCGAATCTGGATGCCGCATTGCGCGTCGCCACCCGGATCGAGATCGCCAAGCTGAAACAGGCCATGCCCGATACGACCATGATCTATGTCACCCATGATCAGGTCGAGGCGATGACGCTGGCCGACCGCATCGTCGTGCTGAAGGATGGTTATGTCGAGCAGGTCGGTGCCCCGAAAGAGCTATATCGTTGCCCACGCAACATGTTTGTCGCGCAATTCATAGGTTCTCCGGCGATGAATATCATCGAGGGCAGGATCGTCCATAACGGCGGTGACCACGTGACCGTGGAACATGCCGCAAAAGGCACTGCCGAAATCGCGCTGCACATGGAGGAGGAGGTGATCGGCCGTTCCGTTCGCATGGGCGTCCGCCCAGAGGATCTGTCACTGGCCGATGACGGCCCTCACATCTTCTCCGGCACTATCGACCATATCGAGCATCTGGGCGAGGTCCAGCTGGTGCATCTCGATGTCGGGCTTTCCAATCAAGCGGTGATCGCAAAGCTCGCGGGATTACTGGATCTCGCCCGTGGGGACCAGATCCGTCTGCGCACTGCGGCGACATCGCTGCACCTGTTCGATGATCAGGGAGAGCGGCTGAACGGGCCGGCAGGCGGTTGATCTCAGGGAAATCCACTGCTTGAAACCGGCCTGGACGATGTGCCCTCCAACCTTTCACCACCCCTGGCAAGGATTTTCCGTTCTCGATCAAAGGGAAGATCCGATCAGCGCGCCCGGCTGCAAGCTCAGCTTTCCCCTTCGGGATACCAATCCGCCACGATGACCAGGCTGCCCGAGCCACCGGCCTCGACCAGCCGGGCGAATTCGTCGATGTCGCTGCCACGGTGATGGTAGGGGAACACGACCACGGGCCTGAACGCGGCGACGGCCTCGGCTGCCTGCTCTACCGTCATCGTATAGGGCAGGTTCATTGGCAGGAAGGCGGCCTCGATATCGGTCAGTGCGAGCATCTCGGGCGTGGGTTCGGTATCGCCGGCGATATAGAAACGCTTGCCACCGATGGTCAGCACATAGCCGTTGTCGCGGCCCTTTGGATGATACTGCAGCCGTTCCTCGGTGATGTTATGCGCGGGCAGCGCCTCTATCCGCAGATCCAATACCTCGGCCATGTCGCCATTGGCCATCGCGCTGGCGCGCTCCTTCATCTCCCCGGGCAGCATGTCATGCACGGCAGGGTTGGTGATCAGCCGCACGGCGGGCAGCGCCTCAAGCGTTGGCAGATCGAAATGGTCTCCATGCTCATGAGTGATCAGGATCAGCTCGGGCTGGGGCAGGTCGGCATAGCTGGCACCGCCGCCGACCGGATCGACATGAATGACCCCGCCCGGCGTTTCGATAACCATCGAGGCATGGTCCACGGGGTGAAAAATCACCTCGCCGCCATCAACAGGATAGCGGAAGGTCTTTGCGACTTCCTGGGTGGCGGCAAATCTTGGCAAGGCATTGGCGCCGATGGCGGCAGCGGCAAGCGTCAGCCCGGTGCGGCGGGTAATAGGCATGAGGGAATCTCCTGGTGGCAACAAGGCGTAACGGTAACACCCAAAGCCGGTGATGGTTCCCATCATTTTCCATATGCAAACGGGCCGGCGGATGTGCCGGCCCGTTTGCTGTTCGTCGACTTCGGGAAGCGCTCAGCCTTCGGGAAGCTGTGCCGCCACCTGATTCACCGCAGCCTCGATCTGCTGGCATTGCGCCTCGACGGTGGTATCCTGCTGGCTGGAGGCCTCCTCCAGCGATATCTCGTTGCCAGCCGCGGCGACGGTTCCCTCGCTGCCCTTCTGTTCGGCCGTGTCGCCTGCCGCAGTGTCGCCCTCGGGCAACATGCCGATCATCTTCTCCTGGGCGGCGACCGCTTCGGAGCCGGTAAAGCCCTGCGCTTCGCAGTATTTCAGAATGCCGAGCTGGTTGCGCGCAGCCTCGTAGGCGACGGCAGGATCCGTGGTGCTTGCTGCCGGTGCCTGCTGCGTCTCGGCCGTGTCCTGCGCGAAGGCAGCGGATGCGGCGAGCGTAACGCCCAGAGCGAAAGCGATTTGGCGGAACATATATGACTCCTTTTCCGTCAATGAGTGCGCATGCCTTGATGCGCTATCTGCCTAACACTGTGCCCGGAGAATGGTTCGGGTCATTCGACGCAAAGCGGGATTCGGTGCGGAACCCCGCCGATGGAAGCGTTTTGACAGCCGTTCGATCGGCAAGGAAAAGCCGTCCCACCGCGGATGCCCGATACGGTGAGCCGTGGAATGGCCTTTTGTAATCAAGCCGTTTCGGACAACTGCAAGAAATGATCACGCCGTCGACCCGGATTTTCCGTTGCGATTCCTGCTCGGTCCGGGCCTTGTCTCCCAAGGCCGGATACGCGCCAGCAGGAAATGGAATCGCCATGCTTTAGGGCTGAACGGTTATCGCAATTTGAAACACCAAACCCCCGGCATTGGCGGCCGGGGGCTTTTCTTTTTCGTGGAAACAATCCCCGGGGCCATGCCCGGCTCATTGCGAGGCGCCCTATTTGATGATCACTTCCGGCCCCATCATGGTCGTCGGCAGCCAGGTACTGAGCCAGGGAACATAGGTCACGAGAATCAGGAACAGGAACAGCACCGCCAGGAAAGGCGCTGCGGCCTTGATTACCCGGACCATCGACATCCCCGCCACACCCGAGGTCACGAAGAGGTTCAGACCGACCGGAGGTGTCAGCATCCCGATCTCCATGTTCACGACCATGATGATACCCAGATGGATCGGATCGACACCCAGTTCGAGCGCGATCGGGAAAACCAGCGGGGCCACGATCAGGATAAGGCCCGACGGCTCCATGAACTGACCGCCGATCAGCAGGATCACGTTAACGACGACAAGGAACATGATCTTGCCAAAGCCCGCGTCCAGCATCAGCCCGGCGACATGCTGCGGAATCTGCTCGTCCGTCAGAACATGCTTGAGGATCAGCGCATTGGCGATGATGAACATCAGGGTGATGGTCAGCTTGCCCGCGTCGAGCAGCACGTCGCGGGTGCCCGGATGGAAGAACACCGTCACCAGCGCCTGCGGTTTCTGCCATAGCGGAATACGCCGGTCGCCATCGCGCAGCGGCCCCATATCGCGATAAATGAACATCGCCACGATGAAGGCCCAGACAGACGAGACCGCGGCAGCTTCGGTCGGGGTGAAGATCGCCTTGATGCGGGTGCCGGGAATACCGTAAAGCCCGACCATGATGATGACGATAAGCATCAGGCCCCAGAAGGCCTGGGCGAAGCTTTCCCATATCTCGCGCCAGCCCTGCCATTGGCCGCGCGGCATGTTCTTCCAAAGCGCGATGCCAAGAATCGTCACCATCAGCATGCCGCCTGCGACCAGTCCGGGAATGACACCCGCAAGGAACATCCGTCCGACCGAGACATCTGTGGCGCTGGAATAGACAACCATGACGATCGAAGGCGGGATCAGAATACCCAATGTGCCCGCGTTGCAGATTACGCCAGCGGCGAAATCCTTGGAATAACCCACCTGACGCATCGCCGCGATCACGATGGAGCCAATGGCGATCACCGTGGCGGGGGACGATCCGGACAGGGCGGCAAACATCATACAGGCGAAAACCCCCGCGATCGCCAGCCCGCCCGGGAAATGCCCCACGCAAGCGATAGAGAAACGGATGATCCGCTGCGCCACGCCTCCCGTGGACATGAAGCTGGATGCGAGGATGAAAAAGGGAATCGCCAGAAGCGTCGCATGCCCCTCCATCGCATTGTAAAGCGTCTGCGCGATCGAAGCGAGCGAGGTGTTTGAATACCACAGAAGGAACAGGGTAGAGGACATGCCGAGCGAGATCGAGATCGGCACGCCGATCAACATGAACCCGACGATCAGGAAAAACAGGATTGCGATATCCATTAACTCAGTCCTCGCGTTTCATGTGGCGCAGGTCCTCGATCGCGTCCTCGGCCTCATGGCTGACGATCAATCCGTCACGTTCGCCCTTCCAGATGTGCCACATGGCCTGTAGCAACCTGTAAAGCAGCAGGGCCACACCGAGCGGAAGGGCGAAATAGGGGATGAGACGTGGCAGCTTTTCATAAGCCTCGCCCTGATTGAAGGCGTCTCCCATCCAGGCCAGAACGCCAGGCATTGGAATCTGGTCGGTGGTGTAGAAGGCGCGATCGCGGGTCTCGGCGAAGCCGGTCGGAAACCAGCGTCCCGAGGTTTGCTGAAATCCTGCGAATGGCGCCCAGTAGTCATAGGCGCCCTTGAGCAGCAACACCGCGTAGAACACGCAGATCGCCCCCGCCGCCAGGGCCAGTATGCGACGCGCAGCCGGAGGCAGGATATTGATCACCGCATCGACGCCAAGATGCGCGTTCACCTTGATCGAATAGGACATGCCGATCAGCACCAGCCACGCGAATAGCGCCAGCACCGTCTCCAGCCCCCAGATGAGCGAACTCTGGAACAGGTAGCGCAGGATAACGTTCACGAATGTCAGGACAGTCATCAATCCCAACAGGATTGCGATCAGGTTCTCTTCAAGGCCGTTGACAAAACGGCCCACCGGACCGCGGGGCACGTATCGATGGCTCATCGACTCCTCCGGAACTAGGTGGCCCGCCCCGGAGCGGGGCGGGCCTGCTGTCGATCAGTGCTTTTCGTTGATGGCCTGAACGGCGTCGATGTTTTCCTGGCCGACACCTTCGGCGAACTGTTCCCATACGGGCTTCATCGCATCGACCCATGCCTGGCGCTGTGCGTCGTCGAGTTCGCGCACCTCGGTCCCGGCATCGATGACGGCCTGGCGCGCCGCCATGTCAACCTCGTTCACGGCGGCGTTCCGCTCTTCGGTGACTTCGTGCAGAATGGTCAGCATCTGGTCACGCATCTCGGGATCGAGGCTGTCCAGCCAGTCGATCGAGGCGACGACCAGGTAATCAAGGACACCATGATTGGTCTCTGTCACGCCATCCTGAACCTCGAAGAATTTCTGGCCATAGATATTCGCCCAGCTGTTTTCCTGCCCGTCCACGACGCCGGTCTGCAGTGCGCCGTAAACCTCGGAAAAGGCCATCGGCTGAGCCGAAGCGCCAAGCTGCTCGATCATCGCGACCAGCACGTCCGAAGGCTGCACGCGGAATTTAAGACCCTTGGCGTCTTCGGGACTGATCAGCGGCTTGCTGGCCGAGAATTGCTTCATCCCGTTATGCCAGAATTCCAGACCGGACAGACCACGACGCTCCATCGAGGCTTTCATCGCCGTTCCGGCCTCTGACGCCTGGAATTCGTCCACCGCCTCGATGTTCTTGAACATGAAGGGCAGGTCGTAGATCTGGAAAACCTTGGTGAAGGTTTCGAATTTAGACAGCGAGGGCGCGGCCAGTTGCACATCCCCCTGCAGCATAGCCTCCAGCACGGCATCGTCGTCGTACAGGGTCGAGTTCGGATAGACCTCGACACACATCTTGCCGTCCATCTCGGCATTCACGCGTTCGGCGAAAAGCGCGGCGGCGATCCCCTTGGGATGCTTGTCGCTATTGGTGACATGGCTGAACTTGACCTTGACCTCTTCACCGTCGCATCCCGCCGGGTCGGCTGCGGCAGCCCCCGCCATGAGCGCGAGACCACAGGTTGCAATCAGCAATTTTTTCATCGATTTTCCTCCCATTGAAACATCGTGACTGGGCGTGTTGGCCCGTTTTTACCTACCTCGCCATCACAACGGCACTGCCCTGTTGAAGCAAGCAAAATCTTGTAAGTGTTTTCCGCAACTGGACTGGAACGCGGTGCTTGCATAGTCTTGGCCTTTCCGCTCCGCTTAGGTAATCGGGTGCCCAAGCAAAGGGATCGCCGAAATGAGCATGGAAAAGAGTTTTGACGCAAAGGCCGCCGAGGCCCGCATCAGCGCAGAATGGGAAAAGACGAATGCCTTCACCGCCGGGGCCAATGCCTCGCGGTCCGAGACTTTCACGGTGATGATCCCCCCGCCCAACGTGACCGGCAGCCTGCATATCGGCCACGCGTTCAACAACACGCTGCAGGATATCCTCGTGCGCTGGCACCGGATGCGCGGCTTTGACACGCTTTGGCAGCCGGGGCAGGACCATGCGGGCATCGCCACGCAGATGGTCGTGGAGCGGCAGATGATGGAGCGGCAGGAGCCGAACCGGCGCGAGATCGGCCGCGATGCCTTTGTCGACAAGATCTGGGCATGGAAACAGGAATCCGGTGGCACGATCATCAACCAGCTCAAGCGCCTCGGTGCGTCGCTGGACTGGTCGCGCAACGCCTTTACCATGTCGGGCGCCCCAAGCGCCCCCACAGGCGAAGAAGGGAATTTCCACGATGCGGTGATCCGGGTTTTCGTGGAACTCTACAACAAGGGCATCATCTATCGCGGCAAGCGGCTGGTGAACTGGGACCCGCATTTCGAGACCGCGATCAGCGATCTTGAGGTCGAGAACCGCGAGGTCCCCGGCCATATGTGGCATTTCAAATACCCGCTGGCGGTCAATCCTGAAACTGGTGAACGCGAGACCTATGAATATGTCGAGCGGGACGAGGACGGCAACATCACCCTGCGCGAGACCCGCGACTATATCTCGATCGCCACGACCCGTCCGGAGACCATGCTGGGCGACGGGGCGGTCGCGGTTCACCCGGACGACCCCCGCTATGCCCCCATCGTCGGCAAGCTGTGCGAGATCCCGGTGGGACCAAAGGAACACCGCCGCCTGATCCCGATCATCACCGACGAATATCCCGATCCGGATTTCGGCTCTGGTGCGGTCAAGATCACCGGGGCGCATGATTTCAACGATTACGGCGTGGCGACCCGCAACGGCATCCCGCTTTACGCGCTGATGGATACCAAGGGCGCGATGCGCGTGGACGGGCTGTCCTATGAGGATAGCGCCGCCATCGCCACCCGTGCCGCGAATGGCGAGGATGTGGGCGATGTCTCGGCGGTCAACCTCGTCCCCGAAGAGCTGCGCGGGCTGGACCGCTTCGATGCCCGGAAGCGCGTGATCGCGGCGATCACCGAAGAGGGGCTGGCCGTCACCGATGCCGAGGGCGCGCCTTTCGTCGAGAACAAGAAGATCATGCAGCCCTTCGGTGACCGCTCGAATGTGGTGATCGAGCCGATGCTGACCGATCAATGGTTCGTGGATACGAAAAAGATCGTGCAGCCCGCCATCGACGCCGTGCGCGAGGGCCGCACCACGATCCTGCCCGAGCAGCACCAGAAGGTCTATTTCCACTGGCTGGAGAATATCGAGCCCTGGACGATCAGCCGTCAGCTTTGGTGGGGGCACCAGATCCCGGTCTGGTATGACGGCGAGGGCAACCAGTATTGCGCCGCGACCGAGGCAGAGGCACAGGCCCAGGCTCCGGGCAGGAACCTGACCCGCGACCCCGACGTGCTCGACACGTGGTTCTCATCCGGTCTCTGGCCCATCGGCACGCTCGGCTGGCCCGAGGATACCGAGGCGCTTCGGAAATATTTTCCGACCGATGTGCTGGTGACGGGCTTCGACATTATCTTCTTCTGGGTCGCCCGGATGATGATGATGCAGCTTGCCATCGTCGAGAAGGAACCCTTCCACACCGTCTATGTCCACGGGCTGGTGCGCGACGAAAAGGGCGCCAAGATGTCCAAGTCCAAGGGCAACGTCATCGATCCGCTGACCCTGATCGACGATTTCGGCGCCGATGCACTGCGCATGACGCTGGCCTCGATGGCGGCGATGGGGCGCGATCCGAAGCTGGGGCCGCGCCATGTCGAGGGCTTCCGCAACTTCGTGACCAAGATCTGGAACGCCTCCCGCTTTGCCGAGATGAACGGGGTTCGCGGCGGAGGCGGGCGCCCTGCCCCGCGCCACACCGTCAACCGCTGGATCATCGGGGAAACCGCCCGTATCCGCATGGCCACTGACGAGGCGCTGGCAAGCTATCGCTTCAACGACGCGGCGAACGGGCTTTATGCCTTTGTCTGGGGCAAGGTCTGCGACTGGTATGTGGAATTCGCCAAGCCGCTGTTCGATGGCGAATATGCCGATGAAACCCGCGCCACGATGGGCTGGGTGCTGGATCAATGCTACCTGATGCTGCATCCGGTCATGCCTTTCGTGACCGAAGAGCTCTGGTCGCTGACCGGCGAGCGCGGCAAGATGCTGGTCCACGGCGACTGGCCGGAATATGGCGCCGAGCTGATCGACGCAGATGCCGACCGCGAGATCAACTGGGTCATCTCGCTGATCGAGGACATCCGCTCGGCCCGCGCCCAGATGGGGGTTCCGGCAGGCGCGAGGCTGGACCTGATCGTGACCGAGGCCGATGCCGCCGCAAGCAGGGCGCTGACCGCCAACGCCCCCCTGATCGAGCGGCTGGCCCGCGTCAACGCCCCGCAGGACGGCGTGGCGGGCAAGGGCATGATCGCCGTTTCCGCACAGGGCGCCAGCTTTGCCCTGCCCATTGGCGACGTGATCGATGCCGCGGCCGAAACGGCGCGGCTGGAAAAGTCATTGGCGAAATCGGGAAAGGACGCCGATGGATTGCGCAAGCGGTTGAACAATCCAAAATTCGTCGAAAACGCGGATGCGGAAGTGATCGAGGAAACCCGCGACAAGCTCATCGCCCTGGATGACGATATCTCCCGGTTGCATGCCGCACTGGCGCAGCTGGAGGCGATGCGCTGAACACCATGTGAAGGATGTTTAGATGGACCTGGCATCTGACGAAAAGGAAACACTCGAAGCACTGGAGGAAACGCTCTGGCGCGCAGAAACCCGATTTGATTGTGCGCTGATGGATCGCATATTCGCTTCCGGCTTTGTCGAAATCGGCAGGTCCGGGCGCCGCTATGAAAGGGCCGAGATGATATTCGACTCCGGTCCGGACGCCGTGATCAACGCCACGCTTCCCCTTCCCGACTATTCCGTAGAACTCATCGCTCCGAATATCGCTCTGGCAACCTACATAAGCGAGGTGCGATATGGTGATAACCTCGAACGGGGGCGCCGCTCATCGCTTTGGACGAGAAAAAACGGGCGGTGGCAGCTACGCTTTCACCAGGGAACAGCGTGCTGATCAGGCTTCAGCACGTCGCATCTCGGCCAGGACCTTCGGCAGCGCCTCTGCCAGTATCTCGAGTTCCGCCGCAGGGGCGCAACTGACCCGTATGCAACGGTTCAACGGCGCGACGCCCGGCATGCGGATGAAGACGCCGTCTTCCTCCAGCCGATCGACGAGAGCGCGTGCAAACCTACCGTCTTGTCCGGTATCGACCGCGACGAAATTCGTGGTCGAGGGCAATGCGCTCATCCCGTTTTCCACTGCGATCAGGGAGATACGGTCCCGGGCGGCGGCAACCTCGCGCTGGACATGAACAAGCCAGTCCCGATCCAACAACGCGGCCAGGGCACCGGCCTGGGCGATACGGTTGACGCCGAAATGGTTGCGGATCCGCTCGAAGCCCGCAATCAGTTCGGGATGGCCCATGGCATAGCCGATCCGCGCGCCCGCCATTCCATAGGCCTTTGAAAAGGTGCGCATCCGGATAACGCGCGGATCATCGGCGGCGATTCGGGGAACCGCCTCCGCGGGGGCGAATTCGACATAGGCCTCGTCCAGAAGCAGCAGCGCGCCTTGGGGCAGCTCATCCAGCATCGCCTCTATCGCGGTGCCGTCATGCCAGCTTCCCATCGGGTTGTCCGGGTTCGACAGATAGACCAGCCGCGCATCGACCTGATGCGCGCGGGCGGCCAGAGCCCCGATATCTTCGCGATCATCGCGATAGGGCACCTTGTGCAGAACGCCACCAAATCCCGCGACATGATAGTTGAAGGTCGGATAGGCCCCGTCCGAGGTCACCACCGCATCCCCCGGCGCGATCATCAGCCTGACCAGCAGGCCCAGGAGCCCGTCGATCCCCTCGCCGATCACGATATTCGCGGCTGGCATATCCAGATGCACCGAGAGCGCCTCCAGCAGGTCATGGCTGGTCGAATCGCCATATTGCCAGATCCCGGCCACGGCGCCGCACATCGCCTCGACGGCCTTGGGACTGGGACCGAAGCCATTCTCGTTCGCGCCAAGACGGGCCGCGAAGGGGCGGCCCCGCTGACGTTGCAGCGTCTCGGGACCGATAAAGGGAACGGTGGCAGGCAAACCTGCGGGGATCGGGGCGAAATGCGGTATTTTCATGCCCCGAGACTCGCCCATTTCAACCCGCCCCGCAAGCGTCAGAACGCACGGAAGGTCATCGTCGTGAGCGTGCGGCTGATATGGGGTATGTCGAACAGGCGCTCAGACAGGAAGCGGCCGACATCCTCCTCTTCTGGGATATAGACCTTGGCCAGCAGGTCGTAATCGCCCGAGGTCGAGTAAAGCTCGCTGACGATCTCGCGGTCATAGATGGCTTCGGCGACCTGATAGGTCTTGCCGGGCTCACAGCGGAACTGAACGAAGACGGGACGCATGGTTGACCTCCTGATGATCGACGCGGGGGCAGGTTAGACCGCCGGTTGCGTGCGGGTCCAGTCCCCCTGCGCATGGCCGCGCCAGAAGCGCAGCAGCAAAAGGACGGCAGCGAAGGAAAGGCCGAAAACAAGCCCCAGCCACAGGCCCCGCGCGCCGATACCGGCGACAAAGGCCAGCCCGTAGGCGACCGGCATTCCAACCACCCAATAGCTGAAGCCCGCGATCCACATCGGCACCCGTGTGTCATGCACCCCGCGCAGCAATCCCAACGCCACCACCTGCAGCGCATCGGTCAGTTGGAACAGTGCGCCGTAGAACAACAGCCCCGCGCCGATGGCGACGATCGCGGGCCCTTGCGGCTCTGCCGGGTCCAGGTAAAGGCTTACCAGCGCCTCGGGGAAAACCAGGTAAATGGCGATAGCGACCACCGCGACGGCCATCGACAATCCTATCACCGTCACCGCCGCATCCCGCATCCAGACGGCGTCGCCCCGTCCCTTGGCCTGCCCGATCCTAACCGTCGCGGCGTTCGACAGGCCCAGATGCGCCATGAAGGTGATCGAGACGATCTGCAATGCGATCCCGTGCGCCGCCAGTTCCTGCGTGCCGATCCAGCCCATCATCACGTTGGAGGCCACGAACAGCCCGCCCTCTGCCGTCATGGTCAGTCCGATCGGCCAGCCGAGCCGGGCCACTGCGAAGAAGGCCTGCCAGTCGGGACGCCAGAACCGCTGGAACAGGTGATATTTCCGCGCCATCGGCAGCCATTCACAATAGGCGACAAGCATCACCAGCTGCGCCATCTGCACGCTGAGGCTGGCGATGGCCGCCCCCTGCACACCCAATTCGGGCGCGCCCAGATTGCCGAAGATAAGCAGCCAGTTGAGCCCGATATTGAGCGGCAGTCCCGCGACGGTGATCCACATCACCACCTGCGTCCGCTCCAGCGCTGCCAGATAGGAGTTCAGCGTCAACCCGGCCAGCATCGGCAACAGCCCCCACCCCGCGATGCGCAGGTAATCCTGCGCCAGCGCAGACACGGTTTCCGTCTGCCCAAGCGCAAGCAGGATCGGCCGGGACCACCACATCAGCGGCATGACCGCCAACGCGAATATTCCCGACAACCACAGCGCCATGCGGGTGGAACGACGGGCCTCGGTCTCGTCCCCGCGCGCGATGGCGGTGGCGATCAGCCCCATCACACCGGTGCCAAAACCCATGCCCAGGAAAAACAGGATGATCAGGAAGGAGGTGGCGATGACCAGCGCCGCAAGCGCCTCGACGCCATACCACCCGACCATGACCGTATCGCTGACGCCGATGGCCATGCGCGCCAGATGGCTGCCGATCAGGGGCAGCCCAAGCGACAGGGTCGCGATAATATGCGGGCGGTAGCGGTGCATCATATCGCCATAACCGGGCTTGCGGGGGCAGGCAATCGTGGAGTTTGCAGGATGTGCAGTAATGCGCATCCTTCGGCGGATTAGCCCCCGGTTTCCAGGTGGGATACGAGAGTAGTTCAGCGCGCAATGACGGACTCAGCCATTGCAGGATTCTATGACGGATTCCCCGATGTCCCCGTTTCACGGCCACCCTTGCCGCAACCCGCTGCATCTGCAATAGAAGGCCTGATCCCGACCCGAGTCCGAGGCCGCCCATGACCTTTCGCGCCCGTCACCTTCTGGGCATCGACCATCTCGCGCCTGCGGAAATCACCACCTTGCTGGATCTGGCCGAGGAATATGTCGCCCTGAACCAACGCACGGTGAAACATTCCGACGCGCTGGCGGGAATGACCCAGATCAACATGTTCTTCGAGAATTCGACCCGCACGCAGGCCAGCTTCGAATTGGCCGGCAAGCGGCTCGGAGCCGATGTGATGAACATGGCCATGGCGCAATCCAGCGTGAAGAAAGGCGAGACGCTGATCGACACCGCGCTGACGCTGAACGCCATGCATCCCGATCTTCTGGTCGTGCGCCATGGCCATTCCGGCGCGGTGAACCTTCTGGCCGAAAAGGTGAACTGCGCCGTCATCAATGCCGGTGACGGGCGGCATGAACACCCCACCCAGGCATTGCTGGACGCGCTGACCATTCGCCGTGCCAAGGGCAGATTGCAGCGGCTGACCATCGCCATCTGCGGCGATATCGCCCATAGCCGGGTGGCGCGTTCGAACCTGATCCTGCTGGGCAAGATGGAGAATCGCCTGCGGCTGATCGGGCCCTCAACGCTGATGCCCTCGGGCGTGGAAGAAATGGGGGTCGAGCTTTACGAGGACATGCGCGAAGGGCTGAAGGGCGCCGATGTGGTCATGATGCTGCGCCTTCAGCGCGAACGGATGGATGGCGGCTTCATCCCTTCGGAGCGGGAATATTACCACCGCTGGGGGCTGGATGCCGAGAAACTGGCACTGGCCGCCGATGACGCCATCGTCATGCATCCCGGTCCGATGAATCGCGGTGTCGAGATCGACGGCACCATCGCCGACGACATCAATCGCAGCGTCATCCAGGATCAGGTCGAGATGGGCGTTGCCGTTCGCATGGCGGCACTGGATCTGCTGGCCCGAAACCTGCGCGCCGAACGAGGACGCGTGGCGGCGGAGGTGACTGTATGAGTGCGGATACGACTATCCTTTTCACCAATGCCCGCCTGATCGATCCCGAGGCGCAGAGCGACGCACCGGGCAGCCTTCTGGTCAAGGACGGCCGGATCGAGGGGATCGGTGCCCCTGATGAGCCTGCCCCCGAAGGCGCGGGTGTAATCGATTGCGGTGGGAGGGTGCTGGCCCCCGGACTGGTCGATTGGGGCGTCAAGATCGGCGAACCGGGAGAGCGGCACAAGGAAAGCTTCCGCAGCGCCGGGCTGGCCGCTGCCGCAGGGGGTGTGACCACCCTGATCGCCCGTCCCGACACATTGCCGCCCATCGATACGCCGGAATCACTGGAATTCGTGACGCGCCGTGCCATCGATGCGCCGGTCAACATCCGCCATATGGCGGCCCTTACCAAGGCGCGCGAAGGCCGCGAGATGGTCGAGATCGGCTTTCTGACCGACCTTGGCGCGGTTGCCTTCACCGATGGCGTCCGCGTCGTCACCGACACCAAGCTGCTGTCGCGCTGCATGAGCTATGCCCGCGGCACCGGCGCACTGATCGTCGGCCATCCGCAGGATGCGGGGCTGTCGAAGGGCGCGGCGGCGACCAGTGGCAAGTTCGCCTCGCTTTACGGCATCCCCTCGGTATCTCCCATGGCAGAGGTGATGGGGCTGGACCGCGACCTGTCGCTGGTCGCCATGACACGCTGCCGCTGGCATGCCGACCAGATCACCACGACGCGCGCCCTGCCCGCGCTGGCCCGCGCCCGCGATGCCGGGCTGGACGTGACAGCGGGGATCTCGATCCACCACCTGACGCTGAACGAATATGACGTCGGCGATTACCGCACCTTCTTTCGTTTCACTCCGCCGCTGCGCTCGGAAGAGGACCGGCTGGCGATGGTGCAGGCGGTGGCGGATGGCGCGATCGACGTAATCGCCAGTTTCCACACCCCGCAGGACGAGGAATCCAAGCGCCTACCCTTCGAAGCCGCCGCCCCCGGTGCGGTCGGGTTGCAGACATTGCTGCCAGCGGCGATGCGGCTTTACCATCAGGGCGGGCTGTCGCTGCCGCAACTTTGGCGGGCGCTGGCGCTGAACCCGGCCCGCAGGCTGGGGCTGGAGGCCGGGCGGCTGAGCAAGAACGCCCCCGCCGACTTGATCCTGTTCGACCCCGACGCACCCTTTGTGCTGGATCGCTTCAAGCTGCTGTCGAAATCCAAGAATACCCCCTTTGACGGCGCCCGGCTGGAGGGGCGCATTCTGGGCACTTGGGTTGCAGGCAAGCGCGTATTCGGAGGCGGGAAATGAGTTTGATCCTGTGGACGGTGCTCGGTTACCTGCTTGGTTCGATCCCCTTCGGTATGGTCATCGCGCGGCTGCTGGGATTGGGCGATTTGCGCCAGATCGGCTCGGGCAATATCGGGGCGACCAATGTGCTGCGCACGGGCAGCAAGCGCGCCGCATTGGCGACGGTGCTACTGGATTCGGGCAAGGGCGCGCTGGCGGTCCTGCTGGCACGCTATTTCGCCGGTGACGTCGCGGCCATGCTGGCGGGCGGGGCTGCCTTTCTGGGCCATTGCTTTCCCGTCTGGCTTGGTTTCAGGGGCGGCAAGGGCGTCGCCACCTTCCTTGGCACCCTGATCGCGTTGCATTGGCCCCTGGGGCTCGGCGCCTGCGCCATCTGGCTGCTGACCGCGATCATCAGCCGTATCAGCAGCCTTTCGGCATTGATTGCCGCAGCTTTCGCACCAGTGCTGGCATGGGCAATGGGACGAAGCGATCTGATCCTGATCTGCCTGTTCATCACAGCGCTGATCTTTATCCGTCACAAGACCAATATCACCCGGCTGCTGGACGGATCGGAACCGCGGATCGGCAGAAAGTAACCTTCAGCGTTTCGCGACAAGCATCTTGCCCTCGGGACGGGAGGGGCGCTGAGGCGCGGCGATTGTTTCGGGCTCCGGTTCTTTCGGTGTATCGCGTATCTGGCTTGTCGTGAGAGAACGTGCAGGCCCGACAGCCTCAGCCGCCATACCTCCCCGATTTGCCATCCGCTGCAGCGCATTTGCTCCACGCCGCGCCGAGGCCGCGATGGACATCAGCGCCAGACAAGCCCCGGCCAGCAATATCAGCGCCACAGCTCCGATCAAGCCGGCATAGATCGGCAGCGGCGGCACACCCTCGGCCTGACGGACAAGCGTGACCACTGCCGCAACCAGGGCCAGCAGCCCGATTACGAATACCGCGCCCACCAATCGTTGCACCCAACCCATCAGATCCGCCCGCATCACACCCTCGGCCACATATCCATTTTCCATCGGGTGCCACTGGCGGCAACTCTTTTCAAGCGGGCAAGGCGATGCGGGCGGTCACCTTGTCGTGCGTCGTCTTGCAAGCCCTGTCCGAAAGGATCAGGAACGCGCGTTCAACTGCTCGATCGCCTCGGCGGTGCGGCGGGTATTGTTGTAAATCCCCAGCCCCAGATAGATCATGCCCCCCATCAGGACCAGATAGAACGCACCGATCACCCAGACTATCAGGCCCTGCAGGAAACCGCCCTGAGCACTGAACATGGCGACAAAGCCGGATATCACCACCGCAATCGCCCCGATGACGATCACCACATTGATGATCCGCTCCATCCAGAGAATGAAAAAGTCACGCATCCAATAATCTCCATAAACTCTCACGATACCGTGAGGCTGTCATGGGGAAGATGGGGGCGCAAGTTCAGTATGAGTATTCGGCATAGATTTTCGACAGGTCGCCCTGCCAGTCGCCGTGATATCTTTCCAGCAGCTCATCGGCTGGCACCTTGCCGGTATCGACGCTTTCCCTGAGCGCGTTCAGGAAATGCGTCTCGTCCGGAACCAGCCCCCCCGCACCTTCACGGCGGCGGTTCTTCAGCCCCTGCTCGGCGATGGTCAGCACCTCCCGCGCCAGATCATGCAGACGAATGCCGCCCGCCTCTCCGGCAAGGGCATGCTTGCCCGCCGCGCGCCGCAGCCCCTCGCGGGTCTCGTGATCCCAGCCCTTGACCAGGTCCCAAGCGGCATCCAGCGCCTCCTGATCATAGGTCAGCCCGACCCACAGGGCCGGCAATGCGCATAGCCTGCGCCAGGGGCCGCCATCGGCACCGCGCATCTCGATGAATTTCTTGACCCGGGCCTCGGGGAACACCGTGGTCAGGTGATCGGCCCAGTCCGACAGCGTCGGGATCTCGCCCGGCAGTGCCGGAAGCCTGCCCTGCAGGAAGTCGCGGAAACTCTGGCCAAGCGCGTCGATATAGCGCCCGTCGCGATAGACGAAATACATCGGCACATCGAGGACGTAATCCACCCAGGCATCATATCCGAAACCGTCCTCGAAAACGAAGGGCAACATTCCCGTTCGTGCATCGTCCAGATTCTGCCAGATATGCGCGCGCCAGCTTTTCATGCCATTGGGCTTGCCGTCAAGAAAGGGCGAATTGGCAAACAGCGCATTCGCCACCGGTTGCAGCGACAGCGCCACGCGCAGCTTTTGCACCATGTCGGGTTCAGAGGCGAAATCCAGGTTCACCTGCACGGTGCAGGTGCGATACATCATCTGCTTGCCCAGGGTGCCGACGCGATCCATGTAATCGGTCATCAGCCGGTAACGCCCCTTGGGCATCATCGGCATCTGATCCTGCGTCCAGATCGGCGCAGCCCCAAGGCCGATGAAGCCCGCGCCGATCTCGTCGGCGACGGTTTTCACCTCGGCCAGATGCTGGTTCACCTCGTCGCAGGTCTGGTGGATCGTCTCCAGCGGCGCACCGGACAGTTCAAGCTGCCCGCCGGGTTCCAGGCTGACATTGGCGCCATCGCGTTCCAGCCCGATGATATTGCCCTGTTCATGAACCGGGCTCCAGCCAAACCGCTCCTGCAGGCCGGTCAGCATCGCCTTGATCGAACACGCTCCCTCATAGGGGAGCGGTAGCCGCTTGTCCTTGCAATAGCCGAACTTCTCGTGCTCGGTGCCGATCCGCCACGCGTCGCGGGGCTTCTCTCCGGCGGCGAGATAGGCAGCCAGTTGATCGCGGTTTTCGATCGGGCCTCCGCCCTGTTGGGGAATGGACATGGGAACGGGGCCTTTCCAAGGTTACCGGTCGGTCACAGGTGGCAACAGGCGAGGCGCAAGTCAACCCGCCTCGGACCGGTTCCGCATTTGGTCGGAACCGTTTCACCATTACCGCGATGGCAGGGGCACCGTGCGTCGCCGGCAACCCCTTCGCTCCGGCGGTGCTACCCTCCGGGTCTCCGCCAGACGGTGCGGACAGCGTCTCCCTGTTCCGCGACATGCGACAGGGCCGCCGAAAGCGCACCCATGTCCAGCCCCGGCAGGGCAGTGAAGGCATGTGCCAGCCCATCAGCACCGGCTGCGTCAACCGGCACCAGCAAAGCCTCCTGAGTGCTTGAGCGCAGCCGCCAGTAGCCGCGGCCCTTCAGGCGCAGCAACCGGATCTCGGTCAGGTCACGCAGGGCGATCTCGCCCCCCAGCACGGTTGCGCCGTAATAGCGGATGGCGCCTTCGTCGATCTCGACCACGCCCGGTGCCCCGACCTGCCGGCGAAAGGGCAGACGCCGCCATGCGCCAATCAGCAGTGCAACCCCGACCAGAACGGTCAACGCCCCGACCAATGCAAAGAACCAGCCGCCCCGCAGGATCAGCCAGAGACCGGCCAGCGTCACGGCGGCGGCGATCAGCGCCTCGGACCAGCGGGACAACGCTATGCGCAGTTCGGGGCGAATCATGTTCCGATCTCGACCGGGTTTTCGTGGATAACGATCCGCATCCGGCCTGCCGGCAGGAAGCCGATGGCCCTGTAGGCGCGAGCCGCGTCGTTCGAGGCGGCGAAAAGCATGGCGCGGGTAATGCCCCGATCGCGATGATCGGCCAACAGCTTCGCAACTGCCCGCCGTGCCAGGCCCCGCCCCCGCAGCCGTGGCGGCGTATAGACTCCGCCGACCTGCACCAGCCCCGGCAGGCTTGCATTGATCCCCGCCAGCGAGACCGGATGTCCCCCCTGCCACAACAACCTGTGACTGTCGGTCCGCAACCATTCGTCAACCTCGCCCGCGGCACCTTCTGCCGCCATCTCGGGCCGGTCGCCGAGAATCTCGACGCGATAGGCCGCGCGCCACTCGCACAAGACCCGCCTGTCGTTCGGTGTCAGGCGGCGCAGGGTGAAACCTGCGGATTCGGGCAGGACAAGATCGACAAGCTCCAGACGGAAACAGGGTTCTTCCCGGTCCAGTATCGTGGCGGTATCAGATATATGCAGCGCTTCGCGGATGCGGGCGATTTGCGCCGATGCGCCATTCATCCCGGCAACCCGGTGCCCGGCAAGAGCAGCCTTCAGCCCGGCCCAATCCGCATCGCCCGCATCCCGCATCTGCGGGAGCAGGACATGATTATTCGTCAGGCCGACGAAACCGCGCCAGTCCTCCGTGCGCCACATGCGCAACGAGCGGGGATCTTTACCCGCAAGCCCGTGGTGGCGCAGGTTGGATTGCAGAAAGATCGGACCCTCGGCGTGAATATCGAGCATCGCGAGGGCGCGCTGCCGGTCTGTCCAGGCAACCGGGATCATGGGTGGCTGTGGCGGACAGGTATTTGAACAAAGAAGAAGATCACCACCGCGCCAATGCCTCTTCATCGCTGGTTTTGGCTTCCACCCATTCGCCGCTGCCATCGTGGGCGATTTCGCGCTTCCAGAAGGGTGCACGGGATTTCAACCAATCCATCAGGTAATCGGCGGCATCAAATGCCGCGCGGCGATGCCGGGCGGCGGTGGCGACCATCATGATCTGCTCGCCTACGGCAAGATGCCCGTAGCGGTGAATGATCCGCCAATCCGTCAGATCGAAGCGCCCGGCGGCTTCCTGCCCGTAATCGTTCAGGGCCCGTTCGGTCATGCCGGGGTAATGCTCGATCTCCAGCGCGGTCATCCGGCCGCTATCGTCGCGCACGATGCCACAGAAAGTCACCACGGCCCCGGCGCCCTCGCCAAAGCCGCGCATCTCGGCGGCCAGATCGAACGGAGCACTCTGAACGCGGGCATTCATGGCTCAGCCTCCGGTCATGGGCGGAAAGAAGGCCACCTCACGGCTTCCCGCCAGTTGCGTGTCCAGATCGGCCAGTTGCTGATCGACTGCGCAGCGCACCGCCGACATGTCGGCAAAGGCTGCGGCGTGCCATTCGTCGCGGACAGCAAGTTCGGCCACCAGGTCACGGATGGTGGCAGCCTCGGTCTCGATGCGTTCGCGGGGCTGGCCGACCCGTTCGCGCAGCCAGGCGAAATAGAGGATATCAAGCGTCATCTTCAGGCTCCCGCAAATAGGGCAGCGCCTTGGTGAAATATTCCCAACCGGTCCAGCCGGTCAGCGCCGCCGCCAGCCAGATCAGCAGCAGGCCAAGCTGGGTGGCAAGGTCGGACCAGCTGTCGGACCACGGCAGTTTCCCCTCGCCGACCAGCGGTGGGCGGCCATGTTCTACATAGGCAAGGCCGGTGCCCAGGAACAGCACGGCGATGGCAACCATCTGGAACGTGGTTTTCCATTTCGCCAGCCGGGTGACTTTCAGCAGCCTGGCATTCGCACCCAGGAATTCGCGCAGGCCCGAAACGAAGACCTCGCGGAACAGGATAACAGCCGCTGGCAGGATAAGCCACGGGTTCATCCCCGAATAGCCGGTGATGACCACGATGGCGATGACCACCATGGCCTTGTCGGCGATCGGATCCATCGCGGCGCCGAAGCGGCTTTCCTGCTGCCAGGCACGGGCCAGATAGCCATCGAACCAATCGGTGATGGCGGCAAGCATGAACAGCGCCAATGCCGCCCAATCGGCCCATGGCCGGTGAAAATACAAGAACATCAGCGGCACGGCAGGTGCCGCGATCAGCCGAAGCATGGTGAGGATATTCGGAAGGTTCCAGCGCATGCGGGCAAGCTAGTCTTTGCCGAGGCGCTTGGAAAGAGGCACCGTTGTCACGAATTCAGTAAATGATGGTAAAGCGTAGCACAGCGGTAACGGCCGCACCGGATCGATGGCGGCGCCCCCGGGTCAGGAGGCACCGTCCAGTTCTTCGGGATAAAGCTGGTAATCGCGATCGCCAATAGTCAGTTTGACCGCCTTGATACGGTTCTCGCCGAAATGATGCGTGCAGCGGCCGACGACAGAGATCGGGTCGCCGGGTGTGGCAAGCGCATCCTCCAGCCCGGTTTCACGGTTACGGCTGTGGCCGCCCAGTTCGATGGTCCAGTTCACGCCATCGCTGGCGCGAACCTGCAATGTCGGGTCGCTGCCCGAGATGTTGATATCGGTGATCGTGGCATCCAGCCGGGTCAGTTCGTCCTCGAAATCCGACCAGCGATCATCCGACAGCCCGTCATCGGGTGAAAACAACCGCGTTCGGATCACATTGATGCCGAAGCATGGGAAATGCGGCATGGCAGCCTCCTTCTGCGAAACGGGTGAGCAGGTGGTCACATTAGCGCGATTCTGGTTAACGGAAGAGGTATCATAACACCAACACAACCAGAAGCGGCATTCGGAACCTGACAATACCGGGCAAGTTCAGGAAATTCCGATAAAAAGAATTCAGAACACGAATCGGCGATATTTCGCCGAACATGTCACCCCTTGGCGTGGAAATGATCATAGACTTTCTGCGCCATCGCCGCAGAAATGCCCTCGACCGCCTGCAGATCGGGCAGCCCCGCCCGGCTCACCGCCTTGGCGCTGCCGAAATGCGCCAGCAATGCGCGTTTACGTGCGGCACCTATGCCGGAGATCTCGTCCAGCGGGTTGGCCATCACCGATTTGGCCCGCCGCGCCCGATGCGTGCCGATCGCCCAGCGATGCGCCTCGTCACGCAACCGCTGAACGAAATACAGCACCGGATCATTCATCCGCAACGCGAAGGGACGCTTGCCGGGGCGATGGAACTCTTCTTTGCCGTGATCCCGGTCCACTCCCTTGGCGACACCGATGACGGGCATGTCATCGACGCCCAGTTCAGTCAGGATGCTTTCGACCGCGGAGACCTGCCCCGCGCCGCCATCGATCAGCAACAGGTCGGGCCATGCCTCGGTCTGCCGGTCGGGATCCTCCTTCAGCAATCGCTGGAAGCGGCGGGTCAGAACTTCTTTCATCATGCCGAAATCGTCGCCCGGCGTGATCTCGGTGCCCTTTATGTTGAACTTGCGATACTGGCTTTTGACATAGCCTTCCGGTCCGGCGACGATCATGCCCCCCACGGCATTGCTGCCCTGGATATGGCTGTTGTCATAGACCTCGATCCGGCGCGGCGCGGCAGGCAGGTCGAAGGCCTCGGCAACTCCCGCCAGCAGCTTTTGCTGTGCCGCGCTTTCGGACATGCGGCGGGCAAGGCTTTCGCGGGCGTTGCGCAGGGCGTTGGTCACCAGTTCGAATTTCTCGCCCCGTTGCGGCGCGAGAACCTCGACCCTGCGCCCCGCCCGCTGACCCAACACCTCGGCGGTCAGTTCCGGATCCTCGGGCGGGTGCGACAGCAGGATCATCCGGGGCGGCGGCTTGTCGTCATAGAACTGCATCAGGAAAGCCTGCATCACCTCGTCCTGCGATTCCGCACCGCCGAGACGCGGATAGAAATCGCGATTCCCCCAGCTTTGATTGCCGCGGATGAAGAACACCTGCACGCAGGCCTGTCCGCTTTCCATATGCAGCGCGATGATATCGGCCTCGGCCACGCCGCGCGGGTTGATGGCCTGCACGGATTGCACAGCGGTCAGTGCCTTGATCCGATCGCGCAGGGCGGCTGCGCGTTCAAACTCCATCGCCTCCGATGCCTCGGCCATCTCGCGCGCAAGCGTCGCCTGGATATCGGTTGACTTGCCCTGCAGGAACCGCTCGGCATCCGATACCAGCCCGGCATAATCCTTTTCCGAGATCCGGCCCACACAGGGGGCACTGCAGCGTTTGATCTGATAAAGCAGGCAGGGGCGAGTGCGGGATTCGAACACCGAGTCCGTGCAATTGCGCAGCAGGAAGACCCGCTGCAACTGGTTCAGTGTGCGGTTCACTGCCCCTGCGCTGGCGAAGGGGCCGTAATAATCGCCCTTCTCGGACTTGGCGCCGCGATGCTTCTTGATCTGTGGGAAGGCATGCGACTTGGCGACCAGGATGTTGGGAAAGGACTTGTCGTCACGCAGCAGCACATTGTAGCGCGGCTTGAGCTGCTTGATCAGGTTCTGCTCAAGCAGCAGCGCCTCGGTCTCGGTTCGGGTGGTCAGGAACATCATCGAGCAGGTCTCGCGGATCATCCGCGCGATCCGCGCCGAATGCCCCGAGGGACGCGCGTAATTAGACACCCGCGCCCTCAGGTCGCGCGCCTTGCCGACGTAAAGCACCGCCCCCTGCGCATCCAGCATCCGGTAAACCCCGGGGCTGCGCTCGAGCGTGCGAAGATAATCCTGGATCAGCGCGTGGCCGGTCTTTTGGTTCATGGCATCAGATTGGTGATTCCCGCCTCGGGCTGCAAGTTCCCGAGACCGAATGCAAGCGTTAACCTTTCCACGGAATCTGTGGATAACTCTGTGGAGAGGCTGTTAGGGGGCAAGGCTTTGTCCTGCAATTGTTACGGTTTTGTTACCGTGCCTAAAAGTTAAGCAATAATTAACTTGGTTGAAAACAAACATTTTTTTATCTTCGCTCGCCAAGAGGCTGAAAAACAGGCAAGAATCTGTAATTCGCGTGAGCGGGATTTTCCACGGTGGACAAGAGGTGACGTCAAGCAGTTTCCGCAGTTATCGGTGTCCCTGTATATCCGGCGTCCGCCAGCCCAGATGCTGCCCCCCATCGACGCAGATCAACTGCCCGGTCACTGCCTTGGAATCCAGAAAATATGCCAGCGCGCCAGTCACATCCCCAGGATCCGCGCCCCGCTGCAGGATCGTCGCAGCACGCTGTGCGGCAAAATGATCCTGGCTTTGCCGGGTGCCTATCAAGGTCGGACCGGGTCCGATCGCATTCACGCGTATCCCCGGTGCCAGCGCTTGCGCTGCGGTGCGGGTCAGTGCCCATAGCCCCGCCTTTGCCAGCGAGTAAGTCATGAATTCCGGTGTCGGCTTGAGCACCCGTTGATCAACCATATTGACCACCAGACCCGTCGCGACCGGCTCGCCTGCATCATCGATCTCGGCGGGGGCAGCTTGCGCGGCAAAGCCCTGTATCAACTGGAAAGGCGCCCGCAGATTCGAACCCATGTGACGGTTCCAACCCGCCAGCGTGGCGCTGTGGATATTATCGTATTCGAAGATCGAGGCGTTGTTCACCAGCACCGCCAGGCGGCCCATGCGTTCGACCACCTTTGGGATCAGCGCGGCCGTGGCGCCCTCGTCCAGCAGATCTGCCTGGAAAGCCTGCGCCGATACTCCCATGGCGCGGACATCGGCCACGGTCGCCTCGGCGTCGTCGGCAGAGCGATCGTAATGGATTGCAACGTCGTGACCTCGCCCGGCCAGGCAAAGCGCCATGGCGCGTCCCAACCGCCTTGCCCCGCCAGTCACCAATGCAACGCTCATAGCAACACCCAGACATAGGCTGCGTAACCGGCCAGAAACACCCCTCCCACCGGGCGTGTTATCGGAATGCCGCGAAACAGGAAAGGCGCGAGCAGCAGCGAACTGCCCAGCATCACCCACAGGTCGAAATGCATCATCTGGGGTGGAACCGGCAACGGTGCGACGACAGAGGTGATACCAAGAATCGCAAGAATATTGAAGATATTCGAACCAACCACATTGCCAAGCGCCAGATCGCCGCGCCTGCGCACAGCAGAAGCGACCGAAGCCGCCATCTCGGGCAGCGAAGTGCCCACCGCTACCAGCGTCAGGCCAATCACTGCCTCGCTGATCCCCATCAACCGGGCGATATCGCTCGCCCCCATTACCAACAGATGCGCCCCCACCGGCAGGGCGATCAGTCCGCCGATCAGCCATATCGCGATCTGCCGCCCCGTCGCGCCCGGTTCGGCCCCTTCGACCTGCTCCGGCCTTTCAGCCCGTGCAGTTGAAATCTGCCGCCACAGCACCGCGGCTAATACCGCCAGAAGCACGAAGCCTTCTACTCGTCCGATCTCGCCCGTAAAGGCCAGCGCGATCAGCAATACGGAAGATGCCATCATCATGACCCAGCTTGCGCGCAGGTCATGCCCCTTCGTGGTGATCCCCGAGATAAACGCGGATGCCCCCAAGATTATCAGCACATTCGCGGTATTCGAACCCACTACATTGCCAAGCGCGATATCGGTCGACCCCGTTAGCGCCGCCGACACCGAAACCAGCAATTCCGGCGCGGAAGTGCCGAAAGCCACTACCGTCAGTCCGACAATGACCGGTGCGACTCCAAGCCGCAACGACAGGTTCACCGCCCCCTTGACCAGCAGATCGCCACCCAGAACCAACAGAACCAACCCGGCAAACACCAACAGCAGATCAACGATCACGTTTATTTATCCCCAACAGTTTCAGCAGGAACTTGCGGAAGCCGGGCCCGCTGACCAGCGCCAGAATGACCATGACCAACAAGAAGACGATGACGAAGCGGACGCTCATCCTCTCGCCCCGAAGCTGGCGAAGGCCGCACGTTCCTCGGCGGCATCCAGCACCGCATCGGCTGACAGCCCGAGGCGGCGGAAAAACGGCTTGCGCGGGCTGTGAACCGAGAACCGGACCTTATCGCCATAAAGCTCCTTGATCCTCGGGACGAGATGACCGATCCCATCGGCCAGCCCCAGATCGACGGCTTCACGGCCGGCCCAGAACTCGCCGGTGAACAGATCACGTTCCTTGTTCAGGCGCTCGCCGCGCCGGGCGATGACATGTTCCTTGAAAGCCGCATGGATTGGCTCGAGCACATTGCGCAACCGTTCGACATCCTCGGGATTTTCGGGGCGGAAGGGATCCAGCGTCGATTTCGAGCGGCCCGCAGTATGCACGCGCCGCTCGATCCCCCAACGTCCGATCAGCTCGTGAAACCCGAACCCGGCCGAGATCACTCCGATCGAGCCCAGGATGGAACTGTCATCCGCCCAGATATCGTCCGCCGTACAGGCCAGCCAATAGCCGCCCGAAGCCGCGACATCCTCGACAAAGGCATGAACGGGAATCCCGGTCTCATTTGCCAGTCGCCTGATCCGTGCAGCGATCAGCGACGATTGCACAGGCGAGCCGCCGGGAGAGTTGATCGCCAGGGCGACGGCAGCGGGTTTGCCCCGACGAAACGCCCGCTCGATCAACGGAGCAAGCGACGCATCGTTTAATCCGCCGCCACGTCCGGCCATGCCGATGGCACCCTGCAAGCGAAGGACCGACACACGCGGTCCCCGGCCCGGAAATCGATTGAGAAATGGAATACGCATGCGGCTTCACATATGCGCGTCCCCGGCATCCGGCAAGGCGCGGCCGCGTTTTTCGCTCATTGCGTGAAAACGGCGGCAATCAAATCGTTACAATGGAGGTTCTCAGGCTCCGGGTTCCCGGATCGTATCGCCGGGCATGAAGGTAGGCGTCATCTGGATCACCCGGCTTTCCGGCGGTGCTTCCTTTCCCGCGACCAGCCTTGCGGCCCGTCGTCCGATCTCTACCCGCCGCGCGTCCGTGGTGGTCAGCCGCACTGGCAGCCCGTCCAGCAGATCCACCCCGTTGAAGCCCGCCAATCCCAGGCCATTCGGGATATCATAACCCCTGTCCAGGCAGTGCAGCAATCCGCCGGCACCGATCATGTCATTCGAAAAATACAGGAAATCCAGATCCGGGGCGCGGACCAGGATCCGCTCTGTCAACTCGCGCCCCTTCAGCAACGAAGAACCGCCCTGGTAATATTCACGCGCTTCAAGCTGCACCCCGGCGGCTGCCAGCCCCTGCTCGAAACCTTCCATCCGTTTGCGGGCGCGATGATCTTCGGGCATATGGGTGCCGACGAATCCGATCCTTCGATAGCCCGCCTTCAAGATCCGCGCCGCCATCTCGCGGCCGGCACGGATATGCGAAATTCCGACAAGCGTATCGATGCCCTCACCATCGGTATCCATGATCTCGACCACCGGGATCCCCGAATTTCCCAGCATCGCGCGGGATGCCTTGCTATGTTCCACCCCGGCAAGGATGACTCCCGAAGGCCGCCATGACAGCATGTCATAAAGCACCATCTCCTCCCGCGCCGGAGAGTAGTTGGTCACTCCGATCACCGGCTGTAATCCGGTATCGTCGAGTTCGGCAGAGATCCCTCCCAGCACATCCGGGAACACCAGGTTGGACAGCGAGGGAATGACCACGGCGATAAGGTTGACCCGCTGGCTCGCCAGTCCGCCGGCAATCTTGTTGGGAACATATCCCAATGTCTTGGCGGCTGTCAGCACCTTTTCCCGCGTTGCCGCCGAGACATCGCCGCGATTGCGCAGCACACGGCTGACCGTCATCTCGGATACGCCGGAAGCCTCTGAGACATCACGTAGGGTAAGCGGACGACGAGGACGAGGATTGTTCATGTGCTGCCGGTGAAAGTAGGATGACAAACGGATGTTAGCGAACATCAATGCGCACGACAACCTTGCCAATCTCTTTTAATCCGGCCAAAACAGCCCGGCATGGCCCCGTGGCTCAACTGGATAGAGCAGCCCCCTCCTAAGGGGCAGGTTACAGGTTCGAATCCTGTCGGGGTCACCATTTAAAAGATTATGATTTAACACAAAATTCCTCGACACTGCCCGATTTCCCTTTAACCCTATGCGGCAGAACGTGGCATGAACGCGCATAGAGTTGTGGCACAAATTTGACACAGCGATTCCCGATCTGTTCGCGCTTCGGGCAGTTGCCATCCAACTCTCGCCGCGCCAATACCTCCCCATGAAAACGACCCACGACGACAAGACATTCACCCTGATCGGAAAATACTGGTCAGGAACCTATCCAATCGAACAACTGGATGAACAGCTCGCGTTCTATCGTGGAATGCGGGATAAGTTCCCTAAGGCTGGAAACAGCTATGACGCTCCGATCGAAGCCCTCGAAAGGCTAGCGAAAGAGATCAAAGCATAGAGATTCGGATTACCCGATGCTCTCCAGGTCATCGCGCTGATAGAAGAGCTTCCATTCCTCTTCGACCCACTCTTCCTCGGCATGCCTCTGCCCTTCGTGTACGATGACCCGCACCGGGCCCTTGATGGCGATCGCTCGATCCTTGGCATGCGCGATCGCGTCGTCGCGTTACTCTCCGTCGGGTCGTTATTCGGCATATTACCTCCTTTCGGGCATGAAAAAACCCGCCGAAAGGACGGGTTAGATAGATCAAAATTGGAAATCACGAGTTTAGGCGGAAGCTCTTTTCCTAACTGAAACCCTGGATAGTTCCTCGGCCAATACATTCAGCATGATGCCCCCAAAGGCGGCATTCATATGTTCGGTTTCATCTTCGTGATGCTCTTTCAAGTCATCAGATCCCACGCCTTCAAGTCGCACCGAGCCGACAGAATATTCGCGTCGCGTTGCCATGCCTCCATTCAGCGTGCTATCTGGCTGACGCAGCAATCTAGCGGAGAAATCGTCAAAATAGGCATCTTGGCTGGTTTCGATCATGCTTGCGTATACTGACTCCGGAACCTGAACTGGATCAAGAACGGCCGCGAGTGGCGCGTGCATCACAAAGATCGGAGCGGCACAAACTGAACGAAGAACACCTATGACCTGATTAATTGTTTGGCTAGTCCAGTAGTCCCTGACTGTCGCTCGCCGAACTTCCGATGAATACTGATCCGAGGCAAACGTCGGCACAAGACTTTGCACCGCATAAGATAACCCTCCTACAAGGAACGCGTCATACTTATCTAATTCAATATTAATAAGCCCGCCACTGGTTTTCTGAAGATACCTTTCCACGCGCGGCGGAGCGATCAACTTTCGTCCGCTTTGATCCGTGGCGAGCTTCGTCAACATACGTCTCGGAGCACCGAAAAATGTAACATCATTGTTCTTGAAAAAACTGTCATTCCCGTTCATCGCAGAGCGCAGGCAAGCAATATGCGAATTACCAACGATACAGAGCTTCATATTGGTGCCTTTCATCAGGTACTACTGAACGCTCCAAGCAATTCCTCCTCGCAGACCACATCTACCTTGCTCTGCTTGATCTTTCTGTGACGGCGCTTAGGGGGTGCTTTGCCGAACTTCTCTTCTTGGCACTTAAAAAAGGAAGACATAACAAAATTAACCCCTTCTTGATGCACACTTCTCATGTTTGGCTCGAAGAACGCACCTTTAAATGCGGGGCTGTTGATGATCTCATAGGAGGGGAAATAATCAACAAATCGAACAGATTTGGCCAACTGACCTGCAACTGCACGAAGCACCGACTTGGAATGCATCGTCGCAACAAGGACATGTTTATCGCTTGCGGTGGCAGTAAGCGGAACAGGAGATACGGTCAAGATAACTCGCAGTTTCCGATTCATCTTGCGCATGATTTTAAGCGCTTGCCTTAAAGACTTCAGCACCTGATTATATTCCAAATTTTCGAATATATGGTCTTCTGGATTGAAAGTACCCGCCAAGGTTCCAGGGCAAACCGGATACTCATAACCCTGTTTATTAACCCAACGTTCAGTCAGTCCCAGCGTGAACACGAACACATCGGACTCGGTTACAGAGCGTCGAAATGCCTCGAGCGTTATGGCTTGGGAGGCGCGCAGTTCCTTGACAGAAGCGAAGCCAGATGGTTCGACAGCCGGGCGGAATGGGTCAAAGAACCGACCGTCCTTTTCCCAAATCTCGTCTGGCATTTTCGCTTCGCCTGTAGCCCATTTAAGCCACTGAAGCAATAGAGGCGTAGTGTAGATGTTGCCTGTGCGGCTGGAAAACACCTCGTAGTTAAAACGTTTTCGGCTCTCATCGCTCAGTCTTTTTGGCGGCATCTCTGTCTGGAGCCACGACATACCACGCGAGACCAGTGCTCGCCCGAAATGTTGCGCAAAGCATGAACCATAAGTGGAAACACGATGCCGTGGCAGCAACCGGAACTTCGGAACGGTTAACTCGTCGATATCGAACATGCTGCGACGACCGACGGCTTGGGCCCAAAATGCTTTTGCTGGTTGGGATTCGTATGGATTCACGCGCCCTCTCCTCTCAAATCGGTTGCATTCATAAATTTAACTCAATTGCCCACTGCGAGCTAAAACCGTTCATCCGAAGCACTGATCGGTCGAAAATCGCAAACAGTCAAGTCTTGCTCCCAAACTCGTCATCTGTCTGTCGTGTGCCCTGCTTGATAGAAACGCAGGGTAATTGACCGAACGGCCTGCTGATCGACATCAGTACAGGTAGGACCGAAAGGTCATCTTCTTGTTGATCCGATTTATGGTATTCATCACAACCAACATTCCCCATGTGGCCTGCCGCATGATGGGATGTTTGCCTGACGAGTCAAGCAGGTCAAGTGTTCTTGCGGCCAAATGGTGGCTTCGGTCGGGGTAACGGCCGAAATTGCGCATAGCCGCCCATAGACCGATTGCCGGAACAGCCCGCCAAGCCGGTGACAAATGTTCTTGCCGATGCGATTGTCGCGCAGGACCGCAGCTGCGAGATCGGACAGGCCAAGCGCGTCATCAAGCTCGCGGATCACCAGGAGGCCGCCATCGGAACTGATCTGCGCACCGCGAAACTCCAGCCGCACACGACGGTCGAAATCAACCCGATTACCCCGGTCTGAACCTAAACCCGCTGGGTGAACCGTCATACTCGCCTCTCGAAACCATCAACTCCCTGATTTATATAGGATATACTTCGATCGGGACAGCAAAAATGCTGGATCACTTGGCGAATGCGGGCTTATATCGGTACAAAAAAATCGCACACTATCTGAATTTTAGTTACGTCCTAAATGGCTGAAGTTAGCACCCGCATATTCTTTGAAAATAAATCCGCATCCATCGGTCCATTTTTAATCCCCTTCACTCTCCATGAAATTAGCTTATTACACATCCACGAAGACCAATGAGCCGCAAACTCAACTCTAGATGTTTTTGTAATCACAGGGGGAGATATTCTAACACCCGTTATTTCTTGTATATCTGATGAAAGCTTCCCGGGATCGAAAATGAAAGGTTCCGAAGTGAGGCCTCCAGGAACAAATTTCCTGTACTCAGCAGGAGGCTCGGTGGAGAGGTACACAGAATCGTTTCCCATCAGCTTATCTATCATTACATAATTTGAGTTTACCGGCCTGTAATCGAAATATAGGATCTTCTTCCCCCCATCAGAAAATAAAACATTGTGCATCTGGGAGCCTTCGAACCCCAATATTAAGTCATGCTGATGAATGAGCTTTAATTGATCTGAAAATTTCAATTTTTCAGGTCGAACAGTGCGGATGTGGGCTTCCTGCAATGCTGCTTCGAGCTCCCGCTCGCCATATGCCAATCTCTGTTTTTGACCAAGCCCTGCGCGAGACAGATACAAAGGTTCCTTATACTTCTCTAAAGATTTTGGATCGAAAAACTTCTCAGAAATCTTCCTTAGATACTTCTGATAATTGGAATTTATGCTCTTCTTGATAATTATTCCGGGCTCTGGAACAACGACTTTTCTATATCTCACCGGACTAGTCAGAATCTCCACCTCAATGGAGGCATCCAGAAAAATCTCCCTTAACAAGGGAAGAAATTTTCCTGCAACACCCTCCCCTGGAATATAAATAATCTTGCTTACATTTTCCTCACTTGATATAGCCCAAATTCTAGCAAGGCTCTCCAAAAGAAAATGACCAAAATGGTCAAAGTAATGACCGGCAAAAACTACGCTCTCATCTCGAATCTCTACGGGATTATTAAATTTTCTCTTACCCGGTGATTGATATAAAAACTTACCTCTAGCCAGTGCTGATTTTTCTACTGGGCTACCATCAGCGCGATAAACTCCACCCTTATTTTTATTGCCTTTTGACTTTGGCACTATATATGCGCCATCGAACACCTCATAAGTAAGCTTCTTATTCGATATAGTGGCACTATCCGCGTTATCATCAAATTTTCTGAACTCCATATTATCGCCGATCCCGTCCAGAAACTGCATTTGCATCTTCGATTTTGTACCCGAAAGCTTCAAAATCTTTTTTATATATCTTTTGGCAAAATTCTATTGCCATATCAAGATCTTCATCATCAAGAGCGAAGTTCTTCTTAGAGGTCGTATTTCTCTTCTTGTCAACAGAAAAGTATTTGAAATCCAACCCATGTTCCAATGAAATTGACTTTGCCCAATCTTCCGATAAATGAGCGTCAGTTTTGATGAACTCGATGCCGTCACGCATAAACTCAGCTTGTGGTCGCAAGTGATTATCTCTAATGTAATTGTCCTTTGAATACTCCGATGAAATATAACTTAACCAGTCCTTAAACTTTCTCTTCCCGGGAATAGGGTGAGCCCTAAACTCAGAAAGAAGTCGATCAAGTGGGTTTCGCACTGTCATGAAGCTCCACTTTACAAGGCCAAAATTTACAATTTTCATATATATTTCTGCATGAAAATGCTGGGGAGAAACTACAAATCCGGTGCGCTTTGGGCGAGAGTTCCACAGATGCCGCTTATACCCGTTCTTAATAAATAGATCTTCAATATATGTTCCTCCAGTTTTCGGAACATGCGAATAAAAAATGGGAGCGGATATATCTGAGCGGGTAAATATTGGCATTTTTTGATCTTCTTATATTTGTGAGAAGGTAATGTCAGAAATTCCCAGATTTCTGGGCAAGACAACTTAGATCCGATTTACGACATTGATCACTTCTCAGTCTTTGAATGGGCAAGAGATAGGATGCAACCTAGAGTTAAATGGGAAGAAGGGATTAACGTAACATGGCCTCAAGATATCGCCCATAATCATTCTTGGCAAATTTTCGTGCCCGTTCAGCTAATTCCTCGGCCTCAATCCAGCCTTGATTATAGGCAATCTCATCTAAGCAGCCTGTCTGTAGACCCTGGCGTTTTTCCAGCGTACGCACAAAGTTTCCCGCATCCAGCAAACTTCCATGGGTGCCGGTGTCAAGCCAAGCGAAACCGCGTCCCATCTGCTCCACGGTCAGGTTGCCCTCATGCAGATAGGTCTCCAGAAGTGTTGTGATTTCGAGTTCACCCCGGTTTGAGGGCCTGACCTGCCGCGCACGCTCGGGCGCAGTACCATCCAGAAAATAGAGACCGGTTACCGCATAGTCCGAGGGTGGAACCTCTGGTTTCTCTATGATTGCACGGGCCTTACCAGTTTCGTCGAAATCCACCACGCCGTAACGTTCTGGATCGGCGACGTGATAGCCGAACACGGTGCCTCCCGATATTCGACGATCTGCCGCCTCGAGCAGTTGGGGAAGACCATGACCGAAAAAGATGTTATCGCCTAGTATCATCGCCGAAGGGGCACCCGCCAAGAACTCTTCGGCCAGGATATAGGCTTGGGCCAGTCCGTCAGGAGAAGGCTGGACGATATAGTCAAAGCTCAGCCCCCATTGGCTGCCGTCAGCGAGCAAACGGCGGAACTGATCCTGATCCTCGGGTGTGGTGATGATCGCGATTTCACGAATGCCAGCGAGCATCAGAACCGAAATCGGGTAATAGATCATTGGCTTGTCGTAAATTGGCAACAGCTGTTTCGAGACACCCATCGTGATTGGGTACAGCCGTGTACCCGACCCCCCTGCCAAGATGATGCCCTTGCGCCGACCGGTGCATTCCGCCTGATTGCTCATCTGCCTATCTCCGCCAAAACCTTGTTGAGTTCTGCTCGCCAGTCGGGGCGTGCAATGCCGAAATCGCGGCTGATCGCGTGACAATCCAGCCGGGAATTCGCAGGACGTCGAGCCGGAGTCGGATATTCCGCAGTGGTGATATCCTCGATGCGGCAAGACAGCTCGGCCTGTGCCATGATCTCGCGCGCAAATCCCGCCCAGCTCGTGTCTGGCGCCCCCGAGAAATGATAGATGCCTCCCTTAGTCCGATCCGACAGCATCGCCTGTATCATCGTCAAACAGGCGGCAGCTATCCCGTTTGCCGGAGTCGGACCACCATGCTGATCAGCGACTACGCGCAATGTCTCGCGCTCGCGACCGAGCCGCAGCATGGTCTTGACGAAATTCCCGCCATGGGCCGAGAACACCCATGAGGTCCGCAGCACAGCCCATTGACCGCCCGCCGCTGCGATACCCTGCTCCCCTGCCAGCTTTGTCTTGCCATAAACCCCCAGCGGATTGGTGGGACCGGTTTCGTTCCAAGGAGCTTCACCCGACCCATCAAAGACGTAATCGGTCGAGATATGAACGAACGGCACACCCACTGCCGCAGCGGCCCCGGCAATGGCGGTGGGCGCGGCGGCATTGACCACATGGGCCGATTCAGGCTCGGACTCAGCGCGATCCACCGCCGTATAGGCGGCAGCATTGATCACTGCATCGCAATTCGAGGCAAGCAGGATGCGAACACAGGCAGCGGGATCGGACAGATCTGCCTCGTCCCGGCCTAGAAAGCGTGCCTCGGGCACCGCACGCGCCAGTTCGGTCGCAACCTGTCCCGTCCGGCCGAAGACCAGCAACCCGCTCATGCCTTACCCAGCCTCTCGCCAACACCCTGCCGGCTCAGCAGTGGAGACCACCAGTTCTCGTTGTCCAGATACCATTCGACGGTACGGCGCAACCCTTCCTCGATGGTGACCGAGGGCCGCCAGCCCAGCTCTGTTCGGATCCGGATCGGGTCGATCGCATAACGACGGTCATGGCCAGGGCGGTCGGTAACGAACTTGATCAGCCGGTTGTGGGGCGCGGCATCCGGGCGCAGCCTGTCCATCTCGGCACAGATAGTGCGGACGAGATCGATATTCTTCACCTCGTTCTCGCCACCAATATTATAGCTACGGCCAAGCCTACCCTTCTCCAGCACAAGTAGCAACGCATCGGCGTGATCCTCGACGTAAAGCCAGTCTCGGACATTGCCGCCATCGCCATAGACTGGAATCGGCAACCCGCGCAACGCGTTCAGGATCACCACCGGCACCAGCTTTTCGGGAAAGTGGAAAGGACCGTAATTGTTCGAGCAATTAGTCAAAACGACCGGTAGGCCATAGGTCTCGTGCCAAGCCCGAACCAAATGATCCGAGGCGGCCTTGCTGGCCGAATAGGGGCTGCGTGGATCGTAAGGCGTCGTTTCCGTGAATTGGCCCTCCTCACCGAGCGATCCGAATACCTCATCCGTGGAGATGTGGTGAAAACGGAAACCCTCAGGCCTATCCTGCGCCAGCCACCAAGAACGCGCAGCTTCGAGCAGATTGTAGGTGCCGGTCACGTTGGTCTCGATAAAGGCGCCCGGCCCATCGATCGAGCGGTCGACATGACTTTCAGCCGCAAGATGCATAATCGCGTCGGGTCTATGTGTCTCCAGCACCCGGTCAAGCGCCGCACGATCGCGGATATCGGCCTGCTCGAAACGGTACAATGGACTATCGGCCACCGAGACAACATTCTCAGGATTCGCGGCATAGGTCAGCGCGTCCAGATTCACGACCTCATGCCCGCGTGCAACCGCCAGCCGCACCACTGCCGAACCGATAAACCCGGCTCCACCAGTCACGAGTATCTTCATAGGTTTGCCTCGTAATCGAAGGGGCCTTCATATATGAAAGGACTGTCGAAATCGGCAAGCGCGGGCTGGGCCGAGTCCTTACCCGACAGGGTCGGCACGGCTGATAGCCCCCAATCGATGCTCGCGCTGTCCCATGCCACACCGCCATCACATTCCGGCGCGTAATAATCGGTGCACTTGTAGCAGATTTCCGTGTCCGGCTCCCGTGTGACGAAGCCATGCAGAAAGCCTGCGGGGATCCAGAGTTGCCGACCGTTCTCGAAGGACAACTCTTCGCCGACCCACTGACCATAGGTCGGGCTACCCTTGCGGATATCGACCGCCACGTCGAAAAGCCGGCCCTTCCCGCAGCGCACCAACTTGCCCTGGGGATGAGGCGGCGCCTGAAAGTGCAGCCCCCTCAAGGTTCCCGCAGAAGCCGACAGCGAGTGATTGTCTTGCACGAATCCTGGCAGTTCCAGACCCGCTTCAGACAGCGTCTTGCGGTTCCAGCTTTCCGAAAAAAAACCCCGGTTATCGCCATGCCGTTGCGGCACAAGCACGAGAACGCCGGGAAGTGCGGTCTTTTCTATCAGCATGATGTTCTTCAGCCATTGGTTTGGATGCCCGTCTATCAATAACTACACGGGACTTAAAGGTTGCTCCCTTGCGCAATTCAGTAACAAGCGAACCTTCTCCTACTTTACCCAAACCTATTTCGTCACCTTTTGAACAAAGGAATATTCATGTCTGCGGCATGCTACAAAACTGCCAGGAACCACACTTTCAAAGGTGTACAAGCTTGTACACGGCATCCGCTCACGAAATGCCGCAACAATTTCAACACACACGGAACTTCGAATCATCATGACGAAATATATGTGGAGGTGACTAAAGATCCGCAACAGCGTATACGCGCTACATCCAGAAAAGCAGCGACAGGATCGTCTAGCTTTCTGATGTAGCTGTCTGCGCAGCCAGTTTTTCTTTTAAAGCCTTGCGTTCAGCGATTAGAGTGGAAAGTTCTTCGCGAAGACGTACTACATCTTCCCGCTTTATGGAGATACGCTGATTCAGTTGCCGGAGACGCTTTCGATCTTCATTGCCCGCCATGTTCATGATCCTTTGTACGTTGGAGTGACGCCTCGTCGGTTGCGAGTCTAGGCTCTTCCCTTCGGAGCAATCCATCAAATAAAAGTTGTGTGACGGGCGAAAATCCGCCTATCACCGCTGCCAAAAATTAAGCTGAAGCAATGCACTATCGGCCCTGCTGCGATACCGACGACAAGTCCTGCCGCCACCGAACCGTAAAGACTGCCTACATCTCTTTCACCACCTCGTCCTTCTTCATCAACGGGCAGCACACGCCGGGTCTTCACCTCGCTCCTGCGCGCCCCAATGCCTCCGACAAGCGGTCCCGCCCGGTGATGGCATCCAGCCGCTCCCGCAGCTTCGCCCGCGCCATCCGCTCCAGCTGTGCCTGCGAAGGCCCCAACCTGCGGATCGCACCCGGCACCGACATGCGCACGTAATCTACGATCTCGCCGATTGCCCGATCCGGGACGGCAACAGCCGGGTGCTTCTGTAGCGTGTCGATCAGCAGTTCAGCACCGCTATGGAGAGCCCGGTGCAGCGCCTCGCGGTGCTTGGCCTCGATGTCGATTCGCCAGCGTTCAGGCAGGCGGCGGAAAAACCATCCGAGCGCCCCGAGGATCAGCCATGCGGCATAGTCCACGATGATCGGCTGCACGATGTTCTGGATGCTGTCGATGATGCTCATGGTTTATCCTCCAATAGCTGAGAGACAAAGTTTCTGTTCGGCTGCGCGCCGGTTCACGAGGCCCTGCACCACCTGGCCGCCTGCCTTGTTCCATCGTGGGAGCTCATTGCAGGCATCCAGCCATCGGCCAGCATTGGCGCGCTTTGCGAGCGTCGAGCTGCATGCGGCACCGGTGCCCACGTTGTAGGACCAAGAGGTGAGCGCGACCTGGACGCCTTCGGGCTGCTGCGAGAGAGAGGGAATGCATGTGACAAGCGGGGTATAGTAATCCGTCAGGGCGTCGATCAGCATCTCGCTGCACTCGGCCGAGCTGTATCGATCACCTGCCTTCACCCCCCGCGTCTCGCCATAGCAGACGGTCCAGACAGGCGGGCTGGCCACGCGATCGAGATAGGCTTCGGTGCGCTCCCCTTCCCAGGGACCGACGAAGGCCGCAACAGCGGCCAGGATCGCGGCAGTGCCGGTTGTGATCGTCGCCTTGCGTTTTGTCGAGACAAGCGATTTCAACCACGCCAGAAGCGTGGACAGGAACTGAAGCATGGTGTTCTCCATGAAATGAGAAAAGCTCGCCGTTTGGCGGGCTAGTGAATGGTCTGCGACGTGACTAGGCTGGTTGTGCCTCCCAAGACCAACTCCCTGTCGGAACGGGAGGCATGGGGCCGTGGGAGGGAATTTTCGGCATGCTTCCCTCGGCCGCAGTCATTTCATTACGGACCTCTGTCGATCTTCGCCTCAATCTTGCGCAAGCTGTCGAGAATCAGGATCAGCCGCTCATCCTGCCGGGCCGTCGTGTATTCCACCGACCTGATGCGCCCTTCATTGGAAGAGATCGCTTTGGTGTTGGTGTCCTGTTGCTGGATCAGAAGCTCTGTCTGTGTGGTCAGGTCTCGGTAGGCCATCAGGCCAGCGATGCCCATTCCGGCCAGCACTATCAGGTTGCCGAAGCTAATCCGGCGATCGAATTCCCAAGCCATGTGGCCTCCTTTCAGGCATGAAAAAACCCGCCGAAGCGGGTTACAGATGTCGAGTATGTTTTCGACAGCTTAGGCGAATGTCACAACGCTTCTCACGCGTATTTGGAGCGCGGGCGTTCGATTCTGATTTGTCTAATTTCTTCCATCAGAGCTTCCAGCATCGCCAACCAAAAGGCCGAATTCATCCTAGCCTTTTGCCGCTTAAAGACACCATCGGCGCCATCGCCCACTTGCTTCGTACCCTTGACGCGGTACTTCACTTGCGTCGACATCCCACCGTTCAGCGTGAAATTAGGCTGTCTTAGCAGAGTTGCCGAAAGATCATCGAATACTTGAACTTGGCTTGCCCCTATCATATCAGAATAGGCGCCGATGGGAGCAGGGTCGGGTTTACGTAACGCGCGCATTGGGTCGTGCATCAGGAAAATTGGCGCACCGTAGGCCTCGAGAATACGTTCTGTCACTCTCGGCAGCAACGTCTCGCGCCAGTAATCACGTACAGCCAGTGATCGAATTTGAGATGAGACGCCCGGATAAGCAAACGTGTGTACGAGGTCTTCGACCCTTCGACTGAAGCCCACCAAAAGGAAGACGTCAAAATCTTCAACTTCGATATTATCAAATCCGGTGTTGACGCCCAACATGGTACCAGCCAGTATGTACGTGGCGCTATACTTTTCAGTGATCCATTGGCAATCATTCCACGCGGCCTTGAGGTCTTCGGCATGCTCGTCGCCAATGATGCAGATTTTCACTTGGGTTCCCATTCGCAGCCAGCGGAACACCCCGCCACCATATCCTCGGCGCAATTATCGACACCTACCCGCAAATTGCAACCATGCTGCTATTCAATAACCGCTCGCGCCGAACCCGGCGATAGCATTGGATACTCCTCCTGTACATTGCAGATAGTAGACTTCACGACCGCGCAGCATTCTTCAGTTTGACGCGGATCAAACCACCCCGCCCTGCATCAGCGCCGCGTTGTGCAGCGGGACGCCGTCGAATGACCTGTAGTCGCCAGCGCTGTCGCGCAGATTGCCCGCGCCACCACCATAGGGAAGCAGTCCTGTCGCGGCCTTCTCGCCATAGGTCCAGCGCCAGTCCGGAGCCGGGGCGGTGCCGAGAGTTAGGCGAACTTCATTGCCGGACGCGGTGACGGATACAATAGGCACTTCGGACCCGAGATCGTCGTAAACGGTAAAGCCCTCCTGTGCCTGCTGCGGGACTTGCCACAAGGCATCCAGAACCAGCCCGTCGCGGCTGTAGGCGATGAGGATATCGTTTCCTTCGGTCCACCAATCCACCGCCCGAAGCGGAGAATAGGCCACATCAAACGTCCGCCAGAAGTATGCAGCCCGTGCAATATAGGCTCCCAGAAGCCTCGAACCCCATCCGTCAACATGGTTGTACTGAACGAACGGGGCCATATACATCGGACAGGCGACCTGGACCAACGGCGACTGATCCGAGGCGTCAAGCTGTGCCTTGGGAATGGCCCACGCCGCCTCGGCGGTAGGTGCGTAGGGCAGGCCCGAAGTGGTCTGAACCACAAACAGGGGATATTTTCGACCAGCGTCGAACCCGAGGGCGCTTAAGGCAGCCCGAGCATCGGCGTCATGGCTCTCCGCGATATTGATAAGCGCAGCCTCATAGGTCTCCTCGGGGGTTGCGGCAACAATATCGTTTTCACCCTGAATCCAACCGGAACCCAGGTAATTGAGTGTTGCTCCGATAGAGATACAGTAATTCCCTGCCGCCGTGATCTGTTCCAGCGCCCCGTTATACTCGGCGCTACCCGGCCCCAACTGAGCAATGGGTGTGCCGCCCTTGGCGGAATGGCCGATAATCATGCCTTCCGTGACATTGGTGGGCGAAGTCCCGCCCGCAAACATGATGCTATCCCGAAGCGCGTGGGCTAGTCCCATGCCGGGCCACTCGCTGTTGTTCACGGTGCTGGTCCCTGCCACAGTGAGAGGCGCGAGAAGCGTGCCCTTGTTATCGAAACCAATGGCTCCGTATCGTTGCCGAGTGGTGACAGGGGTCGTTGCAGGAGCGCCAACAGCGTTGGACTGGCCCATCAGGCCCAACATCCATACGGAGGTCAGGAATGTGGTATTCGCAGCGGCCCCGGCTTTCAGCCTTCTGGATTTCAGGGTGATTGTGAATGTGTATGAATTGGACCCCGTGCCGTTCGAGTCAGTGAAGCCGGCATCCCCTTGCCCCGCGTAAAAGCTGAACGCCGTTCCGGAGGCATTTATGCCGATAGCACCGCCGCTGCTCTGTGCACCGACATAACCACCAGAGGGGACCGAGATGGCAACGGGATATTCCCCGTATCCAGCTGCGACCTCTATTGCCTGTTCGGCGTGCCTTGTGAAGTTGATAGCGTCCGGGCTGGTCCAACTGCGGACAAACAGTGTATCGGCAACCGGCGCGAAAATCTTGAGAACATCCGTCACATGCTCGCCGGTCAACGGCGTTGATATAGCAATGTTTCCTGATCCTGCGGATGTGGCAGACGCGACAAGGGACAGGTCATCCACAGAACCGCGCTCTTGCGGTGGCCCGTCCTCGATCAGTTCGTTTTGCAGCAGGTTGATATCCGCGACCGTCTCACCGCCCGCAACCGCTTCGAATGACGGAACCGCATTGATGGCCTCGATCCATTCATTGAAGCCGATGGGGCGGGACAGGAGCCGGGCTTCCAGGGCGGTGTTGACCCGCCAGATATAGTATTCTGAGTTGTCCAGGACCCCGACCGGCAACGCGCTGCCATCAGGGTCTTTCAGGGTCACAGTGACGCCGTTCACCGTAACGGTCGGATCCGGTGCTGAGTTTGTCCCGATCGGGCTGAAGCCGAAGATCGTGTCAGCTTGTATTGCACCAAGGACCGGCGACATACTTGCTGTAATGGCGTCGGGCGTACCCTCGACATTCTCGAGATGGATAAGCCCGATCTGTTGCGCCACAAATTCAGCAACCGGAATGCGAATAAGCACACCCCAGAATGGCGCAGTTGCGAACAAGGGATCGTCGTCTTCAACAGCAGCACCGCGAAGAGCCACAACGCCGCCCTCACCCGTCATAATGGTCCCGTAACTAGCGGGCAGTGCCGCCTGGCCTGCGCTCTCCGCGCCTGCGCGTGAACCGAAATATTTGACAGCATTGGCGAGATCCGCCTTCTGCGCCAGTTGATCAAGAATATCCTGCAGTGCCTGCGGATCGCCCATGGACTGCAGGATCGACAGCAGCAGTTCGCGCAGCCGATACTTGGCCGGGTCATGAGTGCCGCTGCGCGGATCACCGATCGGCAAAGGATGCCCGACAGGTTCATTCGGCTTGCCATCACCGGTATAGCGCTCGAAGTCGCGCAGGATTTCATTGATCAGTTGAACGGACATATGGCCTCACAGCAAAAAGCCCGCGCATGGCGGGCGATTGTCGGGGTAGTTTTGGGGCAGTGTCAGATGGTGACGGTTTCCGGTCCGGCCGGCGTGGATTCCACCGAAGACGGGTTCACCGTGGTGGCCCAGTAGTAATAGGTGCCGGGTGCCAGACCCTCATCGGTGTAATTCGCCGGCTGCCCTTCCAGGCCGGCCACATTCGGCTCGACGACGATGGCCGTGCCGAAATCGCTGACCGTGTTGCGGTAAATCCGCGTGCGGTAGAAATCCGCCGCCGGGTTGATCCAGTCCAGGTAGACATCGCTGCCGGTGACCATCGCGCCGAATTGCGACGGCGGCGCCGGTGGTGTCGGATTGGCGGTGACGGTCAGGGTGCCTGCCAGACCCCAATCCGAACCCGGCTGGAAGATTTTCCGCTTCCAGCGCAGCCGGACGGTATAGGTCTGCCCGTCATCGAGAATGCCAGTCTGTGCCCGGTATCCGGCAACCGACATCTCGGCCCATCCGGCATTGGGGTCCTGCGCTGATTGCACACCCTCGGCCACCTGCGCGCGCAGTTCCAGGTCATCGCGCCCGGGATCATTGACCCGCAGCACGATGCGCACGCCGGTGACGCCGGAGGTGAGCCTGACGCTTTCCTGGGTGAGCGTGATGCCATCCATGGGCGGGGGCAGATGATCGGGCTTGCCCAGATCATTCACCCCGGGCGGCAGAGGCTTTTCCTCGGTCGCGGCATCCCAGGGATAGGGATTGTCGATGCTGGCGATCCCGATCTCGCAGAACCCATCCGGGATCGAGAAACTGTGCGAGGTCACCTCGAAGACGCCATCGAGGCCGAATTCATCCGCCGCCTGCACCCGGATCGTGTGAATACCGTCGCCCTTCGGGAAGCGCGCCTTCAACCCGACCAGGTTGGTGCGCATGGTGCCGACATGGGTGCGGCGGTCCTTGGCGAACTTGATCTTCATCAGGCGCTGCAGCTGCGTGCCCGAGGGGCACATATCGAGGGGGAGTGAATCCACCCGCCGCTCCTGCGTGAGCAAGGCGGCTTCGTCCCTGATTTCCTCGACCGGTGTCGACTGATAGGCATGGTCCGGACTGGTGAATGATCCCTTCAGGACGTTATAGCTCTTGCGCGGATCGAAGCCGTCATCCATCTCGATCGACAGGATATCCTCTGCCGTGATGGTCACGTCTGGCTCGGACCAGGCACCGCCGAGGATGCCGATATTGCCATCGGCATCCTCGTAAACCTGGCCATCACAGGTCGCCAGCATCCTGGCGGTGACATCCTTCAATGGTTCCGTCAGGCTGTAATAGCCGCCCATGCGATATCTCGGCTCGGTTCCACCGGATGCCAGTGGCACGGCTTCATCGCAAAGCGCTGCGAAACTCGCCCAGCTGGCACTGTTCAGACGCGCGGCGGGAATGTTCCAGCCATCTGCATGCGTCAGCAGATCCCGGATGCAGAGCCCGGCATTTTCGGAATAGACCGGTGTTCCGGACAGGTCCGAGACGACTGATCCCAAGACCTCGACCTGGACATTGGTATGCGGCCCTTTCGGAAAATACTCCTGGAAATCCTCATCCGCCGGATCGCCCAACACCGCGTAATAGGTCGCCTGTCCTTCGAGGCGATGCTGCGGTGTCCATAGATCCGGAAAGACCTCGGTCAGATCGCCCCAGTCCAGGTCATTGCCGCTGTCACCGGTATTGTAGACCCCGGCATAATCCCCGCCATTGCCGGAGCCGTCCCGGAAATAGACCGTCAAATAGCGGTTGATCCTGCCGCCGCCATCCACGATTGCCGGTGTCGCCCCGGTCTCGACCTTCTCACCATCGACCCAGATATCGATCAACCCGCTGACCTGACCGTGATGGACCACGACGACCTGGTGCAAGCGGCCGCCGCTGGCCTCGAAGAACGCCCGCTGCCCGCCGAGGAGGTTCCGGCCATAGGCGCGGATGCGCGCCCCGTCCGTCTGGCTGAGCGTGGCCATGACCTTTTGCCGGGGGATGTCCGGCTGGTTCAGGGCCGCGCCAGCCAGTGACCACAGCGCGCTGCGGCCGATCGTGAAGATCGCGTTGGTGACGGCAGGCGACAATCCGAACAGGGAGAATGCCCCCGCGCCCGGAAGAACGAAGGTACTGATCAGCGTGAATATCGCCATCTATTTCACCCATGCCTGTTCGGTCAGCCGGTATCCTAGGCGCGCGAGGTCCAGCCCACCTGCCCCGGTCGAGAGCTGCACCGCGGTCGCGCCCCGCTCAGCCGCCCATTTTTCAAAGACCCGCAACAGGCGCAGCCCCGATCCGTCCGAGGCATACCAGCCCATCTCGAAGGCCACCGGCGCCGGGTTGATGATCGTCGGATGGATATGCCCGGCGATGAAGCCGCCGCCCGAAACCCATACCGCGCCGTCGGGATCGGCGATCAGCCCGACGACGGTCCGGGCTGTCCAGCTCCGATCGACCGGAACCGGGCCGTTGACGGCCGCGCGCAGTTCCTCGATCATGTCCACGACGCGCAGCACATCGGCTGCGCCGGCCAATCTTAACCTCTCCATCGCGTCTCGTAGTCATTGGCGTAGATGGGCAGGCGTTCGAAACCCTTGTCGCCGAAATAGCGGGCCTTCTGATCCGAATCGTTCCACAGCCCGAGCGCGGCGGCATTGCGACGAAGGAACAGGCCATGACATTCCAGCTGGATCGTGCGGCTGTTCGGCCCTTCCGCCTTCCATGGCATCCGCTGCATGGTGCCGGAGAACATCGAGAACGGGCTGGCGACGGGCTGCCCGCGCTGGATATCATTCGGGCCGACGCTCACATCCTCCATCGCGAAGAGCTCGCAGCTGATCGTGACGCTGCGGTCGCGAACGCGGGATTTGGCAGCCAGTGCAAGCGCCAGCATTTCCGGCGTAGCAGCCAGTTCGAATGTGACATCCTGTGCAGAAACCTCATAGGAGGTTTCAATCGGGCTGATGCTGATCAGGTCCCCGAGCCCCTGCCATGTGAAGCCTCCTACCTCCAGGTCGCCATAGCCCGTCCACCAGCGCTTCGGGGCATCGAGGAAGTCCATATGGACCAGGGCCGCATGCCCAATCCGGCCATGACGCAGGAACTCGTCGGGGATCGCCAGCAAGTCCTCGCGCGCGCCCATCAGATCGCCTCCACGAAATTGCAGGTCACGATAGTTCCGATCTCACGGCTCTCGGCAAATGCCCCCTCCTGCTCGGTGGCAAACCGCATCCGGCAGACCGGCTTCTCGATCTCGACCTTTGTCCCTGCCGCGACCGCCTCACGCAGCGCCGGCGTAAACATGATGCGATGCGTATTGGCGTCGGGCTGCCAATGTGCCTGCACCCGGTGCAAGCGATCCCCGATGCTGAAATCCTGACCGGGACGGATACCGGTGGTGTCGCCCAGGGTGACATCGATCTGCATGGCCCGCAGCGGCGCGTTTGCCGCCACGGTCATCCGCTCGATATTGGTGTTCTGGAACCCGAAATGCTCCCAGGTCTGCGCATGGGCCAGGCCGGCCGCATCGCCGAACGGCAGCGGATGGCCATCGCGGTCCTTCGGACGGAAGCGGGAAAGTGCCGGCACCAGCGTGGTGCCGATCCGCCCTTCCATCTGGGCCAGGAAAGACCGCCATTCCAGCGTATCGGCCTCGCCGACAAGCTGGAAACTTGCCGATGCCATCCAATGTCCGCGCAGCGTCGGTACCACGGTCTCCGCGCCACTGATCGAGCGCTGCGGATCAAGCGACATGCCGACCGGGAAGAACTGGACTTCCTTGAAGAGTTGCAGATGGGGAAAGGTGACCTCCATCATCAACCCCTTTTCATCCGATATTCTTCCATGGCCTTGGGCACCTGCGACAGGATCGCGGGTGCTGCGCGGCGTATCTCGCCCGTGGCCACGCCCTTGCTGATCTGCTCGACACGCGCCTGCCAGTTCCCGTCCTGGTCCACGAAGACGCGCAGATCCATCTGCCCGGCCTCGGTCTGCCCGTTCCCGATATCGTTCAGCATTCTCCGCGACAGGTCATGCGGGATGACCGTGCTGCCGCCGGGCAGGTTCACCAGCTCACCGCCACGCTCATTGATGCGCGCCAGCCCGCCCCCGAAATCCGTCACGCCATTCGCGAAGCCGGGAATGGCGGGCAATCCGATTCCGCGCAGAGCCGATGTCAGCGGATCTCCCCCACCGAAAAGCGAGCCGAGAAGCCCGCTCAGCCCGCTTGCGAACAGCCGCGACCCCATATCCGAGAGCATGTTGGCGAAGGATGTCTTGATGTTGTCGAAGACATCCGACAGGCTGCGCGCGCCCTGCGTGATGCCGCTGAAATGGGTCAGGATATTGTCCTTGATGCCCTGGCCAAGGTTGTCGGATGCGGCCCGGACGCCCGTCGAGCCAGTGATGATCCCGCTTTGCAGGCCCTGCGTGATATATTGCCCGATCTCCTGCATGACGCGGGAGGGGGAACGGATGCCCATGCCCTCGCGCCAACCCTCCGAATATGCTTCGGCATCGGCGCGGCCCTGGTCTGCTGCGCCCGAGGTGCCCGCCGCCAGCCCCTCGACCATGTGACCGCTGGTTGGCGGCAGCATCAGCCCGGCATCGCCGGGATCGGTCGAGGGATCATAGCCGCTGCTGATCGGCCCCTTGTTGGCACCGGTAGCCCGGTTCAGGAACTGGTTGGCCTGGTCATAGCCGGATTTGAGCTTGTCGATGATCGGCTTGATGGTGTTCCAGGCCGACTGGAACTTGGCGGCGACGGCATCGAGAACCGCCTCCAGGACCGTCTGCACCATGCGCCAGGCTGCCGTGATTTCATCTGTCAAACCGAGCGCATCGGTGATCGGCTTGATGGCATTCTCCCAGGCAGCGGCGAAGATCCCGGAGATCCCGTCCCAGAGTGTCTGGTAATATGTTCTCAGCCCGCCCCAAAGCGTCTTCAGCCCGCTGACCGCCAGCGACATGTCACCGGTGACGATACCGCCTACCAGGTCGGAGAAGCCGCTGAAAATACTGCCGAGGCTGGCAAAGAGATCGCTGAACCACGGGCCAACCTTCTCCCAGTTCTGCCAGATCAGCACGGCGGCACCGGCGATGGCGGCAGCGGCAAGCCCGATCGGGTTGGCGAGAAACGCAAGCGACACCGCGCGCATGACCGTCACCAGCCCGCCCATCACCTTGATCAGCGGCGCAATGGCCGTGGTCATGAGACCGAAGCCGATCAGGACGGGACCGACAGCTGCGGCAGCACCGGCGAGGACCGTGCCCCATTTCAGCAGGGCGGGATTGGCCTGCGACAGCTGCGAAACCAGCTCGGCCAGCTTCTGCACAATATCGGTCACGAATTGCAGCAAGCCGCTTTCGGCGATGGCGAGCTGCAGCGCCTCGAAGGCCGAGGCGAGTTTCCGCATCTCGCCATTGAAGCCCTTCATCCGGGCCTCGGCCTGTTCAGTGGCCGAGGCCTCGTCGATCGCCACCTTCAACTCATTGATGCCATCGGCACCCTGCTGCGCCAGGCCGATCGCCGTACGCAGGGCATCCTGGCCGAATATCTTGGTCAGCGCATCGGTCTTTGCCTCATCCGACAAGCCTGCGAGGCCATCCTGCAGCTCCTGCGCGACCTCGGCCATGGATTTCATGTTGCCCTCGGCATCGAAGAACTCGAGGCCGAGTTCCCGCATGGCGTCTGCGGCAGGCGCGCTTTGCGGGGCAAGCCGTTGCAGGAAGGTCTTGAAGGATGTTCCCGCATCCGAGCCGCTGGCGAAGAGCGAGGAGGTGGCCGCGAGCGCGGCGTTGAAATCCTCGAACTCGACGCCGAGGCCGCCCGCAACACCGCCAGCCTGGGCGAGCGCCAGGCGGTAATCGTCGATGCCGAATTTCGAGGCCGAGAGAACCCCGGTGATCCCGTCCACCACCGGGGCGAGATCGCCTGCCGCCTTGCCGAATTGCAGCATCACATCCGTGGCGATGTCCCCGGCATTGGCCAGATCGGTGCCGGACGCCGCCGCCAGCATCAGCGAGGATTCCAGCGCACCGCCCATGATATCGGCGACAGACAGGCCATTCTTGGCCAGCACCTCGATCGCATCAGCGGCCTGCGAGGCGCTGAACTGGGTGGTGGCGCCGAGCTGCTTGGCCTGTGCCGCCAGTGCCGCCATCTGTTTCTCGGTTGCGCCAGTCACCGCGCCGACACGGTTCATCGAGGCCTCGAAGTTCCCCGCGGTGCGCACTGCGAGCGCACCGAAGCCCGCGATCGGCGCCGAGACTTTCAGGGACAGGTCCTGCCCGATCCGCTGCATGTCGCGGCCGACATTGCGCAGGCTGTTCGATGCCGTCCGCAATCCGGCCTGGAACTCGGACATGTCGAGACCGAGATTGACGCGCAGCGCGCCGATGATCGATGACGGCATGATCTCTCCTTTACGATCGGGACGGTTTCCGGGCGCGACGGGCCGCATAGGCGGCCCACATGCCGGCCTGGTCCTGCCAGTTCACTTTTGTCCGCCGCGTCTTGGCTGCCGGTTTCAGGATCTTGTCGAGCTTTGGCAGTTTCCGGGCCCGGGTGAACGCGGCAACATGCCAGGCGTGCCATGCGGCCTCCCGGGCCTCGCGCTCGATGCGGGCATTCGCTCCCTTCATCTGGGCCAGGTAAAGGCGCGGCGTCAGCGACCAGAAGCCCACTGGGTCAAACCCGGCGGACACGTAGTCGCTATACATATCGAGGATGCTTACTTTCGCCCGGTCCGACGTGCCGGGCGGTTGGCGTTTCCCGCGTCCGCCTCCGGATTCGCGGCAGTGACGGCACGCTGGAACGCATCGATATTTTGGCTGAAGATCCGCCCCGCCATGCGCGCATCCATATCCGGATGACGATCGCGCAGGCAGGCCAGCATCAACGCACGAAGATCATTCATGCGCGCCTCGCCATTCTCCATGACGGCTTCCATATCCTGCCAGCGCGTGCCGGTCAGATCCTCGAATTCACACATGGCATTGAAATCCAGCACCATGGTGTAGGTCTCGCCCTCGTATTCGAGTGCGACCTCGCCCCTATATGCGTTCGCCATCAGGGCACCACCGGCGCAGGCGTGACGGTGATTTCGCCAGTGACCTTCAGCTCCAGCGTTGCGGTCATCCGGTCATCGACCGGGATCCCCTTGCTGTAACCCGAGACCGAACAGGTGAAGGTCACGACCGTACCATTGGCATAGGTTGCCTGGGCATCGACGACATCGCCCGAGCCGATCAGCCCCTCGATCAGCAGATCGGTTGCCGAGCCGGGCACATAATTCATCTCGGCCGAAGCGGTCCCGTTATCCGAGAGCGCCGGAATGAATTCCCGCCGCCGGTTCGGCGATTTGAAATGGGTCACATCGACCTGGTCGATGCTGACTTCGGGCGGGGTGAAGGAATAGACCTCGGCCAATTCCGTAAAACCTGCGGCATCTGCCGTGGCCTTGATTTCGAGGGTCAGGCCATACCCCAGATCAGCTTCACTCATTGCGCTCTCCAATGCGTCATGAAGTCCATGGAAATACGAAAGGGGCGATCGCTCGCCCCATCCTCCCGGTGATCCCGGGTGCTTGCGAGGAAAATCCCTCGGAACGCCCCACCCCTGTGACCGGACAGGACAGACAGGGCGGATCGGGCAAGTTGCTTGGCCACCGGATAGGTTTCCGCGTAGCAATCCACCTGGACACGCCCCTGCCAGAAACCATCGGGGCCGGCATAGGTCAGGCCGTCGATGTTCTCGACGATATTCAGCACGATGCCCGGCCAGGCCTGACCCTGCGGCCAGGCCCCCCAGACAATGGAGCTGGAGGGTATGACGGCGACAATCGCCGCTGAACCTGTCAGCAGCGTCCAGAAATCCTCTTCCATCATGATCAGCCTCCGGTCTTCCTGGCGGCGACACGTGCAACGGATTTCTCGATCTCCTCCCAGAGGATCGGCTTGAGGCGCTCGACGGTCGGTTGCGCTTCGCGATCGAAGGCAGGGCGCAAGAACGGATCGGGCGCATGATGCACGGTGCCGAACTCCTGGAACTTGCCGTAGAAGGAATCCTTCGACGGCCCGAGGTAGAGCTGCACGTCAGATGCCTGACCACTGGCTTTGGCTGCCCGGCGCGCATCTCGCATCGCGGAGACCGCACCGGCCTTGTCGCCGCCCTCGCGCATCGTCCGTGCGTAGGCCGCCCTGCCTGCCTCGTTGACTACCTGCGTGCCGATCCTGATCCCCTCGGACAGATCGCCGCTGAGGACTGGTGCATATTGCTCGGCGAGATCGGCCATGGGTTGCGCCGCCTTCTTCAGGGAGCGGCGCAGCACGGCCTTGCGGGTCGAGGTTTTCTCGATGCGTTCAAGATTGCGCTGCAGCTCACGCAGGCCGGCGATCCTGAGACTGTCACGTGCCATGATCCACCCTCGCGATTGCGGTGATTTCTAGCCCATCGCACCGGCCGATTTCCTTGATGCCGGTGATCCGAAACTCGCGCCCACCCTCGACCAGGCGATCTTTCGCGGTGATGTTTCGTGTAAATTGGGTCGAACGAACAACGAAGCGTGACGCGATCTCCGCATATATCGACCCTGCGATCGCGGTCTCACGATCCCGATCGCTCATGTCACGCCGCCTCGCCCATATTGGCGTACCATGATCTTGCCAGTCTTCAGTCTGGCCGAGCGGTCCAACAGACCCAAAATCTCGCCGGAACTGCACGCGGCGATCGAGATCCCCGGCGCGCATCAGACCCGCCAGACCTTGAGCGGTGTGAGCAGCCGTTCCACCGAGAATGGCAAGGCTGCAGCCGAGATGTCCGCAACCGCCTCGCGATGCAGATACCAATGTCCGACCAGCAGCATGACCGCCATCCGGATCGCACCCCAGGAATCCTCCGAAGTTTCGGCGGACATCTTGACCGCCAGGTCACGTTCAAGCGTACCGGGGACCGAGATCACGAACCACGGATCGGTACAATCTATCGTGATATCTGCCGGCTCTGACGTGCCGTCGGCATTCAACCATTCGGTAGAAATGTTGCTGATTCCGAAGAGCGGCAAACGATATCGCAATACGGTCGAGCCTGCGGGCAGTATGATCTGCCATTCCTGCGGCTGGATGCAGCGCCCAAGCACACCGCGCGGGCCGTCTATATGCGCCATCGCCGCCGCGTAGAGGGCACCGATGTAGTCGTCATCCTCGCTCCCGTCGACGCGGAGATGATGTTTCAGCGCATCGAGCGGCACCAGGTTCTCGGAAGGCGCTGTGACCCGGGTCAGGCTCATTGATTGGCCTTGTTCTGTGGCGTCCGCTCTGCCTTGTTCTGCGGCGGCGGCGCAGCCTTGTCTTGCCTCTTGGCCTCCCCTTTCGCCTCGGCCAGCACGCCGGATCTGACCAGGTGCCCGACTAGCGCCGGATCGGCCCTGCGCGTGTCGCCGGTTCTATAGGGCCTGTCGCCGATATGTTCACGTTTCACGAGATAGGATTTCATGGGAACCTCCAGAATGAAGAAGGGCGGCAGCGCCGCCCTCCTGGTAATCGCATTCCGCCTTACGGAGCCGGAACGACGGGCGCGAGATCGCCGTAGATGAAGGCTTCCGGCCGGTAGACGGCCAGGGCGATGCGCTCTTCGGCCAGGAGCGTCAGCAGGTTCCTGGTGAAATCGTCATTCTCGAAGCCCGCCTCGACACGGGAATCCCAGAGGTCGAAGACCTCGGCCCCCATCTGGAACGCACCGGTCAGGAACTTGCCCTGAATGATGGCCGGTGTCTCGACCACCGGCAGGCGCCAGAGGCTGGAGGGGGCATTGCCCTGGGGCTGGCCGATGATGTGACGGCCGATTTCGTCCTTGGTCAGCTCGATCGCCGCCCAGTCGATGGGATTAAGCACATGCCCGGTTGCCGGATATTCGGCCAGGACAGCCTGCAGCGCCGCGATGCGCAGGGTATCGATGATCGTCAGGCCTTCCGTCGGCACACCCACGGGAGGAGCATAAGCCGTCGCCTGCGGAATGATCCCGTGCAGGTTTTGCCCGGTGCCATCACCATGAAGCAGTTGCTGCTCTTCCACATAAGCCAGGCCGAAGAGAAGCCGGTTGTCGATATGCGAGCGCAGCTGCGACACATCGCTCAATGCCTGTTTCGACACCTTCATCCAATGCGCGATGACCTTCGCGGAGGTCGAGACCAGGTCAAGCTGGATATCCGATCCCGGCTTTTTCACCCCTTCGGCAACCGGCGCCGCGTTATTGGTGAAGCCGACTTCGCGGATATATTCCAGCGCGGCAGTATCGATGCGCCCCTGCGAAATCAGGTCGCGAACGACCAGACGCTGGCGAGGCAGTTCCTGGATGCCGGGCAACCGGGTCCGATCCGTCGCGGCGCCGACAGAGCCTGGCGCATTCGTGGTCGAGGTAGTGATCGTGGCCTTGACGGCAAGATCGGCCTTGCCCTGGCGCGGGCGGCCATCGGCCCAGGATTTGAACCCTTCGCTTTCGACGAAACGTGCGCCGAGCGACATCACCTCGGCAGCTTCGTCACCACCCGATCGGGCCATCTTCTGGGCCAGTTCGGTCACCTGGCCGCTGAGCTCGTTCATTTTGACAAGGGCCTCATCGGCATCCTGCTTGAGCTGATCGGTCAGCTTTTCTCCGGCCTGCGCCTTGCCAAGTGCCTCGTCGGCGATGGCCTTGACCTTGTTCACCGCCTCGTCCTGCGCAGCCTTGAATTCCTCGGCCAGCTGCTGAGCCGATTTCTGTTCCGACATGGGGAACCTCCAGATTTTCGAGATGAAGGGCGTCAGCCCGAGAGAGCCTGCAGGAATGCAAGCCCGTTTGCCGCGTTGTCAGGTTCCCCCTGACCTTTCAGGTGGAGCCGCACGGCACGCTCCGCCTGCGAGTTCGAAAAACCGAAGGCCCCCTTCAGCAATGTCTCGAACTCCCGCTCCGTCAGCCGATCCCCGGCCCGGAGCTTTTCCGTTGCTTCATGAACCCGCCGCTCGGATTTGACCGCGGCGATGGTGGCGTTCTCATTCGCGCCGATGCTGACGATCGACACCTCGCGCAGGTCCAGCTTGGTCAGCGTCCAGATGTCGCGATCCTCATCGACCTCGTAGCCCTGGATGCGATAACCGATCGACAACCCGTCGATGTCGCCGGATTTCAGCAATTCGTAAGCCTCGCGGGCACGCTGCACACCCATGTTGAGCTGGCCGGTGACCATGAGGCCCTTGCCATCTTCGACCGCCATGGTCCAACGGCCGATCGGCTCGCGCGGATCATGTTGCCAGAACATCTTGGGCATGGTGCCCTTGGTCGCATGTTCTGCCAGGCTGTCAGAGAATGCCCCGGGCGCGATGACATCACCATAGCTGTCGGGTTCGCCACCGAATGTGCTGGCGTAACCCTCGAACTGCCCCTTGTCGCTCAGCGCCTTGATGTCGAGAAGCGCTGCACCCTGCTTGATCTTCATTTCAGCCCCCTTCGACTGTTCCGCCCTGGATCAGGGCCTCGAGATCGGAAATCGGAACATTCTGTTTTTGGATGCGTGGCACATCGCCACCATCGACCGGCGGCAGGTTTTCCTTGGCCCGCACCTCGTTGATCGTCAGCCAGCCATCGCCCAGCCCCGATTTGTAGAAGGCGGCGCGACCGGCACTGTCACCGCGCAACAATCCTTCGAGATTGAACTCGATCATGATGCCCGCCTGGCGCTCGGCGGGGCTCAGCAACTGCTTGCACAAGGCCTGCTCGATCCGCTTGAGACGGCGGCGCAGGGTGAATTTCTGGAACAGCAGAACCTGTTGCTCCACCCCGGTCGGCCAACTGGTGGTTTTGGATCCATGCTGGATCATCACTGGCGGCACCCCGAAGAACCGGCAGATTTCCTCGACGGAATGCCCGCGCGTCTCCAGCATCTGGGCATCGGCTGGCGGAACCACCAGGCTCTGCCATTCCACACCACCTTCGGCGATGAACGGCTTTCCCGAATTGGCCGCGCCCAGGAACTCGCCCAGCATGTATTTCCGGGCGATCTCGCGGTTTTCTTCTGACAGCCAATCCTTGAATTTCAGGATCCCGGATGGCCGCATGCCATTGCGGAAGAAACCGGAGGCCGATTCATCCGCCGCCATCGCCAGCGAAAACGTGCGCCGCGCAAATGACAGCGTCGACATGCCGCCCATCGGGTCGCCGCCGGGACCACGGATATGCAGCACATCATCTTCGGGCAAGTCGAAGCTATGACGATCGGCGGTCCAGCGATAGCGTAGCGCGCCGGATGCCTCCCGCCGAACCGACATCATGTTCGGCCAGACCGGGACAAGGGCAACGACCTTGCCGCCAAGCCGCTCGATCCGGGCATAGGCATTGCCCCACAGCTCGATCGACATCGTGATGAAGTCCCAGAAATCCAGCGACGTCTGATCCGCGTTGGGACTATCATGCAGCACAGCATGGAGCGACAAATTGCGGCGCGGTCGCCGATTGCCATCTGCCTCGCGCTGGTAAACCTGCAGGGGCAGCGAACTGATCGTGCCCGAGATCAGATTCACGCAACCCCATACTGCTGCGAGCGCCATACTGGACGTTGCGCTAACTGCGGGTCCGGCATCGTTTCCCGTGCCTGGAGCGCGAAAATCGGCATGGTTCCGCAGGTCAAGCGGGCGGACCTCGTCCCGTGACCAGCCGAACATCTTGCGCAAAAGCTTCATGCCGTCACCATGCTCCGGAAATACGAATCCTGCCGTTTTTGGTTGTCTTCCCTGGGCGAGCGCATCAGCGCCACGCCGGTGGCCATGGCCAGTGAGACCATGCCGTCGATCCGCCCGAAGGCATTGGGCTTGTCGAACATCCGATGCCCGGTCCGGTTTTCGGCATAGACGACGCTGGCCGCCATGCTGTCGAGGAGCGGGTTGAAACTGATCCCGATCCGCTCCTCGTAAATGGCCGCCTCCAGCTTGTTGATGCTGTCCGGCATCCACAGGTAGATTTCCTGCTGACCTTCCGGGGCCTGTGGATCCTTTTCGAGAATCCGTTTCTGGAACCCCTGCGGATGGATCTCGGCCGGAATGACGATGCCGTTATCGGTCAGGTGTTCCTGCAGGCGCTCCAGCCCGTATTGGTCGCAGCCGATCACCTGGGGCGAGAACTCGGCATTGATCCTTGCAATGGCATCGGCCAGCCAGGCGTATTTGAGGCGATCCCCCGGGACCGCCTCGATATGCCCCTCGCGCGCCCATTGATCATAGGGTGCCTGATCGGTCGCAGCGCGATCGAGAAGCGTATCCTTCGGCGTCCAGAACCAGGTCCTGGCCGCAAAGCGCTCTGCGTCCCGTGTCGGATCGATCAGCCATAGAAGGGTCAGGGCCGAAAAGTCCCGCGTCTGGCTGAGATCCAACCCGCCGAAACAGGGATATCCTGCCTCGACCATGTCGCGGGGGTCGAAATCATGCCGGCAGGCAAGCCAGGACTCGCGCTTGATGGCAGCGGTCTGCGCCTGCGTCCACTCGCAGAAATGCAGCCGCGCGATGCCATTGCGCTTGCCGGGCATCTTCCTGGCCTGGTCAACCTGTGCCGCCAGCCATTCCGTGCTGATCGTCACATCCAGCAGCGGATTGGCCTTCACCCAGCAGGAAGGATCATTCTCCCAATCATCGCCCTCATCGAGCGAGCAGACAAAGGCGAAGCTGGTGTCATCCTCGATGATACCGGCCGCGACACGCACCGCGTGCTGATGCTCCTCCCAGCAGATCGACTTGCGGTCGGAGCCGCTATTCGTCGCCATGCAGAGCAAGGGCTGCATGCGGAACTTGAAGCCGCGTTCCAGCATATCGATCGTGTCGCGGCTCGGATGCTCATGCACCTCGTCGCACAGGGCGCCATGTGGGCGCGGCCCGGATTGACCGCCCGATTTGGCCTCGTTGGCGATCGGCTTGAAGAACCGTGTCCCACCGTCCTTGCCCTTGTAGGTCAGCTGCCAGACCGGGTTCTGGCCCTGCTGGCCAATCTTGCGGCTGAGCCGTGGCGACTGGTCGACCATGGCAACAGCATCCTGAAAGAGGATCCGCGCCTGGTCCTTCTTCGCGGCGGCCGAGTAAATCTCGGCCCTCGCCTCGCCATCCGCGACCATCAGGTAAAGGCCGATCCCGCCGAGCATCGGGCTCTTGCCGTTGCCCTTGCCTTCTTCGTCGTAGAAACGACGAAAGCGGCGCAACCCCGTCGCCTTCCATTTCCAGCCGAAAAGCGATCCGACCCGGAACGCCTGGCTGGGGTGCAGCACGAAGGGAATCCCCTCGAACTGGCCACCATTCAGACGCAGGTTCCGCGCGAACCAGCCGATGACCTTCTTCGCCGCCGCCAGGTCCCAGACCAGCCCACGCGCCGGCCCCTCTTCCAGGTCGCGCAGATGCCGTGCAGCGGCATCCCGGACATGCGGCCCGGCAACAATCTTGCCCGCGACCACATCCTGCGCCCAGGCCGTGACCGGATCGGCCTCGTAACGCGCCTGGTCGGCGGCCTCAGCTGAAATCGTCATCCTCGTCGCCGAAATTGAAGCCGAGCTGTGCCTGGGCACCGAGCGCCCGCGCGCCCGCCGGCGTCATCCCGAAATCATTGAGCATCCCGCGTATCTGCCCCCAAACCACATTGGCCTGCGCGGCCTCGGGGCGGGAGCGGAGCTGATCCCCGTTGCGGCCCCCCTTGGTGGCGTAGCTTTCGCCATCCTCGTCCAGAACCAGCTTGAGCCGCCTGTAGCGGGCAATCGTCTCGCACAGGAGTTCGAATGCGAACACATTCACCTCATCGAGCCGGTTGCGTGCCGGATGGCAGAGCGGTGGCGCCAAGCGGTCATAGATCCAGCGCACCTCGCCCGACATGCCTTCCGGGCGTAACTCGGCAGCGCGGGCGATGGCGCGCGCCTGCAGGTTATGCCCGGCATCGCCATCCTCCCGCATCGGGATGATGGCCTGTTCATTCGGCCTCCGCCCTCGTGCCATGATGTTCCGCTCTCCTTTTACCCTCTGAACAGTGGGTTTTTTCAACTCAATTTCGGTTTTGCGCACAGAAACTGTCGCCACCGGTCCCCAGCCCGCAGTCCCCTGGACTTTCCCATACCCCCCTACCGGTTGGCCGGGTGATCGGGATCGAGCGGCCAGCCATCCGCACCGCGGGCATTGGAAAACCCGCGAAGCTCTTCGCGCTGCTTGACGATGTCATGGTGATCCGGGCACAGCGTCTGCCAGTTGCCCGGATCCCAGAACAGGGTGAGATCACCGCGATGCGGCACGATATGGTCAACGACCAGGAAGCACCGTTTCGGGTTCGATTGCCGCTCGCCCGCCGCTGTCAGTGAGCCGTCATTCACGATCCCCATCTGGCGGCAGTACCGGCAGATCGGTTCGCTGGCGAGATGAGCGAGGCGGGAGCGTTTCCAGCGCGCCGTCTTGTACAGACCAAAGCGCGACATGACTGTCCCCGGAAATGACGATGCCCGCTCGGGATGATCCCTGCGGGCATACGTCTTGATGATAGGAAAAAATATAAGCCCGTGCGGGATAAGCCGTCAAGGAAGTATTTTTTCCGATTTACCGGCCCAACACTCAGGGGCACCGCCCTCGCCGATCTTCCCCTAACCCATATCAAGAAGAGCAACCTAGCGGCTGCCCTTCTCAATCATTAAGATTGAACCTTTTAATACAGCACCTTAAGCGCCAATCATCGCGCAGTTGTTCCGAACATGCCGTGCCGCTAGTTCTCGTCCCATTCTCCCTGAGACAAGGGGACGAACAGCCGCAGGAAGATCGGCCGGATTGCGGTCACGCAGTTGCGGAAAGATATCAAAAATCTCTTCCAGCGCTGCCTTCCCGACAGTTTTTAGTGCCTCAGGCCCGGTATACAGACTTTCGGTCTCCGCGCCGTTCGAACAAACTATCTCGTGGCGGTCGAACAGAAAATGTATATATTCCACTTCCTCGACATCGTCCAAGATATCAACGCCCTCCAGGCAGAGAAGTTGTTTTGCGGCAACGAGGACTTCGAGGGTCCCGAACATTTGTTGCGCGATCCTGGAACGTACCAGGACACGATGCTGAGGCGAGACCAGGAGATCCGTCGATGGCTTATTGTCACCGAGCGCACCAGCCCGGATGCGTATTGGCTTCAGTCGAGGATCATTCATCAGGTCACCAACAAACAACCTTCGAGTGCCGATCCAACGGATCGACTGATAACCGTTATCCTTCGTCAGGACAGAAGTACCGACTTGCAGGTTCTCTACCGGAACCGGACCTTCTCTGGTCTCAATCACTGTCCCGCGCACAAAACACACGACACCAATACTCTCAAGACTTACAGGTGGATAGTTCTGCTGCAAGGCCGCCATGACGTCGCTGATATCATCCCCTTGCTCATACGCGGTAGAGGAGTACAGGTAGCCTTCGCCTGTGTTGCCATCACCCGCTCCATCGTAAAGCAAACCATCAGATCCCGAGCCCTGTGTATGACCATTAGAGGCTTCCAGATATGCAGCCCATTCTTCTTGCGTAATCTGATTATCACCATCGGCATCCACACCGGAAATAGGAACCAGCTCCGAAGTTGACTGTACAACTCCGTCTACCACGTACGTTTTGTATGCATAAATCGTCATTATTCACGATGACCTTTTTCTACATGCCAAACATCTCACTGCTTGAGATATTTACGGCAGTTTAGTTGAAAAGAATCTCCGCCACATTGCTCGACAGGGTCGATCCACATCTCCGAAATCTTTAATTAACTCGCAGAAGATTCGAGGGTGAAAAAGCCTGAGTTCTCCTCCCCTGTCATCGCCAAGCATGATGAAAAATGTCCGGCTCACGGACTGCAGCACACCCAGAAAGAAGGTCGAGCTTATGATGAAGTCAGTAAAGTATTCTAGGTACGATTACCTATGCGCAACCGACTGAATTTGTTATGGTTTAATATTATCATTAAATTTCATCGACTTAAAAATGAACTCTGCAGTGCAAAATATGAGCGCGATTACATCATCTTTTTTGATGATGACATCAGTGACGACATCCGGGTAGTTAGCCGTCCAGCACACATTTCATCATTACTTAGAGCTTCAATCTTTGCGCCAGATTTCCCTCAAATAAACAGCATGAGAACAGTCTTTTTCGATTTCACCACTTTTACCCAAGCTCCTCCGCTCCCGAACAGGACTCAATCCGAAAGAAGTTTACAGGGTTTTGCTTCATCTTCTGCGATTGAAATATCCGGAACGATCTCTCCAGTTTTGAAATTCACTGCAGATGGTTTCGAATCTGAATTTTTTAATACCATCCCTCATCATTACAGAGTTTTTGCGAAAGAATGTCTTGGCAGTTTCAGGAAACTGCCTTATCCATTTTACTTTGGAAGCAATATTCTCTGGACAATGCTGCCAGGAAAATACCCCGCATCCGGGGAGATTGTTATGTTCAGCATCAACGCAATTATAAAATTCATTGAACGAGAATTTCACGGGGAAAAAATTACCACGGCAGAAGCAACGCTGTTATGCAAGCTTATAAGCGGGCACTTGCTTGAAGACATTGCGCGCGACAGTCACAAAAGCATTTCCACACTCAGAACACAATCTCGCAGGATAAGAGAAAAAATTGAAATAAAGAGAATATCAAATTTGGATTTTTTAGTTGGATTTCGTCTTGTTTTTCTTTCCAGAAACAAAGAGAACCGATTAACCATTCTGACCGAACCGCCTGCATAGCTGCGTTCAGGCGAGCTTTGCTTTTTTCCTTTTCAGGCATTCCCACACGCATGACATGTGGAGCTGTCCAGACGTCATTTAGGGTTCTGGACTGCTGCTATGATAGATGCCCGCCGGCCTGACGCTATTATTACTCTAATACCCCTCAACTGCAGCTTCTTCATCATGTTTGGTGATGACGCAGACGAGCATTCCTGCGCCTGTACAGCTACGCAATCAAACGATTCTCCTAGATTGCTCCTCGTTAGCACCGAGGCGACGGCTGCAATGTGGCACCATTGCAGCCGTCATATTCTCGATTTTTCCAATGCCAGGAGTGCCTTCATTGTGCGCCAGCTGCCAGGCAGATCAAACCTAAAGCTACGCACCAGAAAGACATCGATATCCGGATCACCGCATGCGATCCAACACATTCGCAAGAGCATCGACCAATCGCTTGACGTGTTTTCCATCCCCCGCCCACCCATGCGCCTGCAACACCTGACGAAACGACTTCCCCTGAAGGCAGATCGCATCGACAAGGTCACGATCCCGGATATTACGCGCCGATTTTCCACCCCGTGCCGACGGTCGGACCCGGCGGACCTGCATCGCCACACCGTTGCCGATTGCCCGCCGCATCCGCCGGATCGCCTCGCCTTCGACAATGAAGGCATCCATGAAATCCCTGCCCTGCCCCGATCCGGACTCGGCCCGGCCCTCCATGCTGGCCAGTTTCATCCCGCCGGCGTCATGTCGTTCAACAAGATCGCGATAGAGCCGTGCCACGTTCACCTGCCCCTTGGTGAAGGGCGGGGTCTCGTTCCGTTTCGCCGCCTTGAGCGCCAGCGTGTCGAAGATATCCATGGCCTGCGCCGCCTTGAACCCGCGCCAGCCGGTTTCCTCAACCTTCCAGCCGCTCCTGTCCTTCGGGTCAGGCATCATGACATGCGGGGTGACGCTGCGCGCGGGCCCGCGCGCCGGAGCCACCGGGATGGCCGGGCCACAACCCTCGGCCGGAGCCGCCCGGGTCATAATCCTTTCCAGCCGGTCACGTTCCTCATGCAGCCGCACCGCACCCGCTACCGGATTGATCACTGTCATGGCCTGTCCCTTCTTCCACGGCGGATTGAATAGCCTCGATCTCGGCCAGTTCGGCATGCCAGCCTTCCAGCCAGCGCCTTTCCTCGGGCGTGGCCCGCCCGGCCTCGATATTCTCACGGATCACCCGGCGCTTGTGCCGGTTGCCATCGGCCTCCTGCCTGAGCCGGGAGATGATGTATTTGCCCGGTGGCGGACCAAGCTTCTTGGCGATCTGGAACAGCTCCACTGCCCAGCCCTCCGCCATCGCCTGACGCCCCATGGCCGATTTGATCAGGCTGCGCGCATAGGCACAGTCACGCGGCGGCGGGCATTGCAGGGTCATCGCCCAGTGCCGGATCAGGCCCTCCTCGGGCCAGATGCCCTTTACCGCGTGCCGGGCGATAAGATCTCGCATGGCGCGCAGATTGTCATCCGACATGTAGCCAAGCCAGCCGCGCAACCGGCCCAGGCTCTTGTCATGCGCCTCGGCGCTCACGCCGCGCTTGCGCGACAGGCCCGCCAAGGGCTCGAACAGCAGCGCATCAACCCGCGCCCTCGCTTCCGCCGTCACACCCGACATCGCAATCATCCCTCCTTTCTCAGCCCTTCCGACTTATCCACAAGCGCGGCGATGCCAGTGTCGCGACAACGCCGCTGTCCCTGTCTATGTCTTTGTCCCTGTCTCTATCGAACGAGACAGTCTTGAAGTGTCTTCGGACTGTCTCAGACTGTCTTTCGGACAATGTCGGGACAGTTCGGATATATCTCAGCCGCGCGCTCGATTTCGCGTCATGGTCAGGTCCAGCATATGATCGGACCACCGGGCGATACCGCGCTCGATCCAGCTTGCTGACCTATATTCACAGCCTTCTTTCACCAACCATTCATCAATCCAGCGAACTGCAGCATCGTTCTGTGCCAATTCCGCCTGGTAGCCTGCGAGCGACGATCGCAGGCGCAGCAGACGTTTCGCGGCACTGGCCGCGTCGCTCCGCGCCCGGTGATCCTCTTTGCGCGAGATCGCCTCGGTCAGCGATCGCAGCACCATCGGATGCATGAGCCGGACCTCATCGCCGCATCTGACCCGTCGCCATTTATGTAGCGGACCGAACTCCAGCCGGCAGAGCTGCGAGAAATGATCGCGATCGATGAACAGCATCTTCGCCAGGACCGCGTGATCGGTCGGCAGCGTGCCCACCGGTGACTGGTCATAGCTGATATTGATCAGGTCGAAATACAGCGCCCGGCATTCAGCCGTGCCTTTCAGGCGCATATCGCAGTTCAGCCAGCGCCGGCGCTCCCAAGCCATGAAGTAATGGCCATCCAGGCGCACCTCGGCGGTCAGCGGATATTCGTCCAGATCATCGACAGCGGCGAGATGTACCTGCGTCATGTCGCCGCCTTTACTCGCCGTTCACAGAAATAAAAGAAGTTACTTTTATTCTTGAAGCGACGAATTAAAGTCACTACTTTAATTCTGCGAAAAGAGGATGTGACCCATCGATGCGATATGCGTGGGATGACGAGAAAAACACTGCGAACCGCCAGAAACACGGCATCGACTTCAACGAAATGGCCGGTTTTGACTGGGACTTTGCCGCGCTTCTGGAGACGCAGACCATTGACTTCGAAGAGCGGGAACTTTGGGCCGGCCCCATCGGAAACAGGCTCTTTGCTGTTGTCGTAACCGAACGCCATGGCGCCGTGCTGCGGATCATCTCGCTGCGCCGCGCCACCAATACCGAAATTAACCTTTGGAGAAAGGAGTTCAGCCATGGGTAAGAAAGCACCACTGATCATTCCGGACAACACCCCCGAAGAGGACGAGGAAATCCGTCGGGCAATTGCCGACGATCCCGACACCTGGGAGGCGTCGCCTGATGCGAAGGTTATCCGGCGTGGCCGCCCTGCAGGGTCGAACAAGTCGCAGGTCACTGTTAAGCTGGACAATGACGTCCTCGAACATTTGCGCGCAGGCGGCCGCGGCTGGCAAACCCGCATGAATGCCGCATTGCGCGAGGCATTGGGGCTGTAGTCGGCGCTTACACTCATGCCGCGATCCTCTTGCGGATCAGGGTCGCGCGATGATCGCCCTCTGCCACGGCCTGCCGGAACTTCATCAGTACCTGATCGGCATCAATGCCGGCCGCCGCACAGACCAGCCGGAAATCCCGGCTGCCGAACCAGTTGCGTGCATGCGCAATATCCCATGGCCGCGCACTGACCGACGGATGCAGGGCATCCTCCCATGCGGTCGAGAGCACGTTGCACCACAGCGCCCGGCAGCTATCCGTCTCGATATGCGGATATCCGTGATCGGATCTCATCATTCTCTCTCATCCCAATCGAACCCGCCGCGCCGGAAGAATTTTTCCGCCGTCGACTTGAACCGGTGATGCAGGTTGAGGGCGCGGACAGACCGCGCCCTGTAGAACCGGTAAAGCAGATAATTGAGAAGCTTGCTCATCTCCGCCCCTCGATCTTGCCAAAGACGATTTCGGCGCCGGCGATGGCGAGAACGGCCATGACGTAGCGCAGCGAAGCGTCATGTTCTTCGCGAAGCCAGTTCTTCACCTGGCGTTGCGATACATCGAGGACGCCAGCCGCCTTGACGGTGAGATCATGCTCGGATGGTGACGGAAACGCGCGCCAAAGCATGTTGCGAAACCACCTTCGTGGATTTTCGGCAGGATTTTTCATCGGAAAGTCTCCATGTTTCACTTGCGATGATGAAACTGGAGATGGATCGGCAAACGGGGACGCGGCGTGTTTGGTCATGCGGCGTCCTCGGAGGTTTTGGGAGGCGAAATCTCGAAATCGGGGAAAAAATGCTCGGGGGACAGAGGTATGCCGCGTTCGCGCGCTGCAGACATGATCATCTGCTGGCAGTCCGCTGGGATAAGCCCCCCAGTCCCACCTCGATCCTTCGGGTACGTCCAACGACGTACGCGAATCTCGCTTCGACCGGTCATGCCAGATACGGCAGCGAAGCCACCGCAAAGTTTGATTATGGAGTGAGCAGGTTCCAACATGACTCTAAAAGATGCGATAATCGCACTAATTGTCAAGTCAGATTGTTTCGATTTTCATCGATATACAGTGATTGCGAAATCCGCAACAAACGCATGTATGGAGAACATTGACCGCCATTGGATCAAAGTACGGCTGGCACGTATGGGGCGCGGCGCACAGGCGCGCCTTGCGGACCACCTCGGCATCGACCCGAACAAGATGTCAAAAATCATGAGCGGCACCAGGGAAATTCAGCAAGATGAAATTCCAAAAGTGCTATCATTCTTCAATGCGCGGATCGTGACACACGACAATCTGGACCAGGATTTGGAGACGCTTCTTCGCGGGGCGAGCAAGTTGAATAGTGACGGAAAACGGCTTTTACAAAGGCAACTGAATGAACTTCTGGAGACCCCATCTCTTGTTCAGCCATCAGAAAGCAGTTCGCGAGACAAGCAATCTGATTCGGACTAAGACTCAGGATAGCTCGCTCAACTTCTGCGGCTAAGCGTCGGGATTTTTCCGGCAAATCTCCCGTCATGCGCCCCTCACTCTATAGAACATAACAAGAACATTAGGCAACTATTCGCCGATAGCGCAACCCTATGAGTGCGGAATCTGCAACTATCGGCGCTGCCATTTCATGGCATGATGCACATTGAATGCGATAATCGCATTATTTCTTCTTGACCTTTAATTGCGATAATCGCACATTTAGCTTCATCGTAACCCGATGGGGCCATTGTCATGTCATTCTCTCCTATTGACACCCTTGCCCGGACCGAGCCTGTCAACACGCCGGCAAGGCGCGGCACGCTCATTGTCCGGTATCGCGACGGTGAACCTGAATGCTTTCCGGGGGTAGCATTCGCCGCTGCCAATCGGGTCTTCGATGAAGTTCATGACGCCGGGAGTTTCACCGGCTCTCTCCGTGTTACAGCAGATGGCGGCCTCGGTTTTGTGATCAACCTGTCCGAGGTCGCCAGTCTGAGCTTCCGCCTCGATGACGCGGAGGATCAGCCATGATCCTCGAATTGATCGCCCTCCGCGCCGCCCAAGCCGTTCTGTTCATCATGTTCCTACTCACGGCCCCGACCTTCATGGCGTTGCTGATCCGGTGGGGCGGCATGGCGCTGCGCCAGGCGATGGGCTGGTGACGATGAGCGCGCAATTCATCTCAGATGCGATTGAATTTGCCGCCGTACAGAGACCGTCCAGCCTTATTGTGGGCGCGCTTTCGCAGGCGCTCGATAATCGGCGGCTCCGCACCGTAAAGTGCGGTCATGCAGGCCTCGACTTCTTTCGCACTCTTCCCTCGTTGAAAATCGGCCATGAGGTCGTAATAGCGCTGCCGCAGAACCGCGTGATCTCGCGCAACCTTGCCAAAGTCCCAAACCAGCTGCAGCGATCCGATAAGCGCCACGGCAAGGCCCATCCAAAGCGCCCAATTTGGATGCCTGGCTCCAATGGCCGCTGCCGCGCCAGAACCGAGAAGCAGGTTCAGCATCGTCAAAAGACGGTGCCACCGCATCAGCGTGGTTTCGGCCATATCGTGATACAGCGCCGAAAACAGCAGTTTGAATGTAGGGTCTACTTTTGGGGCGGTTGGATAATTGGTGGTTGGCCCTTGGTGCCCCCGCCCGGGTTCGGTTTCGAGCCGGGACTGCTCGGCTTCGGTGCGCTCGCCCATCTGATCACTCCCATTCAAATCGTCTCCTTGTGCGTGTTCCATAAGGTGATGAAGGCACCGGGAAGTGCGGGTAACACTTTCCGGTGCTGCCAATATACCTTGCCCCACACGTTTGGTGAAGCACGACATCTTGTATTTCGGATCCGCGCCCGTGGTGGGCGCGGCGCCGGGGCGGCAGCCAATTTTTCTGAAAGGCTGTTCCTTTCCACGGACACTTTGAAGCCATTCCGGCCGATTTTCCCCGCGCAGCCTCCCGCATGTCAGATCGCGGCGCTCGGGCAACTGGCGGCTCTGCCGTGCATCCGCCGCATTTCTTCTTTAGTCTGAAAGGATTGCCCATGACGCGGCACGAGCTCAATTTCCTTGAATTCATCCAAGGCCTTCGGCGCGGCGAGTTGCCGGAACATTGTGATCAGAAACTCGCCGAGTTGATCAAGGCTATCCAGCAGAGCAAAGCGCCTGATGCTCCGCTGCCGATCGATCTGCCTGCCGTCGGGGGCGAGGAACCACCCTCGCCTCTCCAAACCCTCGGACGCCGCGATCTGGTCTATATTGCCATTGGCATGTTCGCGTGTTTCGCAGGCGGCGCGCTGGCTATGTGGGTGCTGAGATGAGCGTTAGGACCTTCACCCGCGAACAATTGCGCGGGGCATACGCCTTTCAGGTCCGCCAGGGCTACACGGGCGACATGGGTCGCACCGCTGCCGCGATGAAGCTGCTGGGCTCCGATGCCACCGACGACCAGATCGAGCAGCTGGCGACGGAGATCGGGCGGGCAGTTGAGGCGGAGGGCAATCAGGCATGACCGCCGAGTGCAACTTTCTGGTCCGGGCAATCTATCGCGTTGTTATCTGGCCGACGGCGTAAGATGGCTATACATGACATGGGCATATATCCCGGGCGGCCCCGAAACGGCCTCAGCCTCTGCGCCGGATACGGCGGGCTCGATCTCGGATTGCAGCTTGCCGAGCCGGGTTTTCACACCCGCTGCTTTGTTGAGCTCGATCCCGACGCCCAGGCCGCGCTTGTCGCTGGAATGGTGGGTGGAAATCTGCCCGGTCTTGCCGAACATGGCGCCGGACCTTCGAGAACCGGATCGACCGCCGCAAGCAGACGGCGCGCCCGATCTTTCCGGCCGGCCCCGGTGTGGGACAACCTGCGCAGCTTCGTCGGCGATGGTTGGCGCGGGCATATCGACACGATCCTTGCGGGCTATCCCTGCCAGCCGTTCAGCGCCGCCGGCCAGCGTCGTGGCGAGGGTGACGAGCGGCATCTCTGGCCCGATATCGAGCGGATCGTCGGAGAGATCGACCCCGAGTGGCTGTTTTTCGAGAACGTCGCAGGTCATGTCAGCCTCGGTCTTGAAACCGTGCTGCGAAGAATATGGCACATGGGCTTCACGCCTGCGGCTGGCCTCTTCTCGGCGGGCGAAACAGGCACGACGCATGAGCGCCTCCGCGTCTTCATCGTGGCCCACCGCCAAGGCAATGACCGGCGGTGCGAACTGCAATCGGGAAGCGCGCGGCGCGGGCGGACCGGACCTTCAGGAAGCAGTCCGGAACTGGCCCACGCCGATGGCGGGCACTCCGGCGCAGAACGGCAACAATGCGGCGGGCAACTCGGATTTCAGCCGGAAGGCCGAGGAACTGGCGCGGGGTCTATGGGGCATTCCGAGGGGATCGGACGGCGCGAAAGGCGGGCCTGGCCAGAGTTTCGGAGCGGGCGGGATGCCGTTGCCGGCGCAGGCAGCGCAATGGCCAACGCCCGCCAGCCGGGATCACAAGGGCAGCAGCCCCGCGAGCATGATCCGGGTCAATGGAAAAACCCGGCTGGACCTTCTGGACCATCGGGCCGAGCAAGCCTTCACCCGCCCGGACCTGCCGATGTCGATCGGTGGGCCGACATTCTCGGAACGTCTCCGTATCTCGCGCCGGCTGCGAGCCTACGTGATTGTCTGTCATGGGCGGGCGACCTGGCGGCGGCTCTTGCGGGGCCGGGCGGCGCGGCGGCTCAATCCGCTCTTTGTCGAATGGCTGATGGGCTGGCCGGAAGGTCACGCGCTCTGCGCGGCCTCGGAAACGGCGTTCATCCGCTGGCAGCGGGATATGCGTGGCGCACTCTCGCGGCTGCCCACGGTCTCCGGCCCCTGGATTTGGGAGCCCCCGGCGGAGACGCCGGTCGAGACGCAGATGGTGTTGATATGAGGGAGAGGTTGGCGTGACCGATCATCAATGCCCGGGTTCGCTGTTCATTGCGGATCAAACCATCGCCCAATGCGGCGACTGCGCAGACACCGCCGCAGCGGTTTTGCTGTTTGCCGCATTGATTGCGGGGCTAAAAGCCGGCCGTCATCCCGGTGACCTCGCCGCAGAACTCACGGAACTGACGCTTGCGGCCGAGGCGCTCACGGGAATCAAGGCGAGGGCAGCGCAATGACCCGCGCCCCATCCACCAAGCCCCTGTTCCGGGCCATCAGCGGCAAGGCATCGAGGCCCGCCGACGCAAGGTCGATGTTCGCCGATCTGCCCGAGCAGCGCCGCCCTCAGGCCGATCAGCGCCGCGACGAGGATTTCTATCCAACCGGCCAGCCCGAGGCGATCCGGGCGTTGCTTGCCTATGACGGCGAGCGGATTCGAGATTGCGGGGTGATATGGGAACCGGCCTGCGGCGATGGCGCCCTGGTCCGCGAGATCCGCGCTATGGGCGTTGGCTGCCTGGCTTCCGATCTGATCGACCGCGGCTGCCCGAAGAGCTGGATTGCGGATTTCTACAGCTATCAGGCCAGCCCGGCCCGTGGGATCATCACCAATCCGCCCTATTGCGAGATCAATGCCCGTGACGGCAAGGGCCGCTGGCTACGCCATACATTGGACATGCAGGGCTGGGACTACCTCGCATTGCTGCTGTCATGGGACTGGCCTGCGGCTCGGGCCAATGGCCTTGGCGAGCTGCTGGACACGCATCCGTTCAGCTACTGCTACCTGATGCGCTGGAAGCTGGATTTCACCGGCGAGGGCAGCCCGCCACAGCGAAACGCGTGGTTCATCTGGGATAGGCGCGATCCGCGCGGGCGCGACCAGGCACAGCTTTACCCCGATTTCCGATGGATGGATCGGATCGATGCAAGGCAGGAGGTGATGTTCTGATGGGACGGTCGCTACCCTCATGGGCCGATGAGCCTCTCGATCGCCATCAAGCGGCCCGAGCCCTCGGCATTTGTTCGCGGACGTTGACAGATCGTCTGAAGCAATGGCCCTATTACGAACGGCGGGGCCGCAAGTTAGTCTTCTACCCCGAACATATCCGTCAGCTGAGGGAGGCGTTTAAGTGTCAGGATTGCAGCTCAAAAAGCGAGGCGGAACGTGGTACGCCACCGGAACCATTGGCGGCCAACGCATTCGAAAAAGCCTTGGAACTGGCGACAAGGGGCAAGCCGAAGAACTCCGGGCGCAATACGAAGCGCGGCTCTGGAAACGTCATACCTATGGCGAAGAGGCCGTAAGGACATTCGAGGAAGCAGCTGTCAGTTACCTTGAGCAGGGCGGAGAAGGTAGGTTCCTGCCACCGATACTCAAACACTTCAAAGGCCGTGCAGTCGCCTCGATCAAGCCCGGCGATATCCGTCAGATGGCGATCGAGCTCTTCGACAATCCCGCAACACGAAACCGTCAGGGCATTACCCCTGCCAGATCGGTGATCAACCATGCCCATGAACGCGGCTGGTGTGGTCCGATCAGCGTGAAACTATTTCCGGTGCCGAAGTCGCGAAAACACAAACCGGTCGATCGGACCTGGTTGGATGCCTTCCTCGATCAGTGCGACAAAGACAACCTGCCACATCTGGCCGCCGCTGTCCTCTTCATGAACCAGACGGGGGCAAGGGCGTCTGAGGCAGCGAATTTGATGGGGGAGCATGTCGACCTGCCAAATGCCGCCGTGGTGCTGGCGAAGACGAAGACAGCCGAGTGGCATCCGAGATATCTGACCGCCGAACTCGTGGCCCGCATGGCTTCGCTGGAGATCGCGGACGGCAAGAAGGTATTCGGATATTCGCATCCGACCTCAATCAACCATCGCATGCGCAAGGTCTGCAAACGGGCGCAGATCGAATACCGATCGCCTCACTCTGCAGGTCGCCATTCTTTCGCGACGAACGCTATGCGCCTCGGGGTGGGGATCAAGGATGCGATGGACGCCGGCGGATGGAAATCAGCCGCCCTTTTCATGGAAACCTATGTCCACAGCGATGATCCGGGGCGACGTGTGGCCTCGGCCTTCGAAGGCAAAAAATTGGCACAGGTTCCCGCCAATGGCCTGAAAACAAAATAATTACAATGTATTAAGCAGATCGATCAATACCCTCCTAAGGGGCAGGTTACAGGTTCGAATCCTGTCGGGGTCACCATATGGAATCCTGTGATATGACCTCGACAGCTTTGGTGCGTCGGAAAGCTGATCATCCTAATGCTGCTCTGGCCTCTTTTCGCTCATCGCGAATCCGTGAAATACATCGAAACATAAGCCTGTTACCGTTGCTGCGTAGCGAGTGTGGTCATATGTTTCCTCCCTGTAACCCGCGTTCGATAGGGCGGTATGCCATATCGGGCGCGGGTTTTTCTCTGCCGGCAAATCATGGCCTGCCGGGAGACCCGGCCCCGAAGCGAGGCAGATTGCCGAGAGGCAGAAACAGCTGCCCGGCAGGACACATGCGCCAGCATCCTCGCTTCTTTTCAGGCGGGGCCTCGCCGAAAGAGGGTCAGCGTCCTGCGAGTGCCCCCAAGGGCCCCGGCAGCCGCTCTTCCGACAGCATGACATTCGCCTCGACCTGCCCCACTCCGGGCAAGGTCATGATCCGCCGGCGCAGGATGCGCTCGAAATCGCTGATGTCGCGGGCGGTGATGCGCAGGCGGTAATCGAATTGTCCCAGCACATGCTGCACCGTCTGCACTTCGGGAATCGCCGTTACCGCACGCTCGAAATCTTCCAGCGAGACGCGCCCCTTCGCCGCAAGGCGTATCCCCAGAAACACGGTTACGCCGAAGCCCAGGGCGGCGTTATCCACGACCACCCGCCGTCCTGCCAGCACACCGGATTCTCCCAGCTTGCGAATCCGCCGCCAGGCTGCCGATTGCCCGATGCCGATCGACCGACCGATCTCGGCCGCGCTTCTGGTCGCGTCTTCCGCCAGAAGCCGCAGAATCGCCAGATCGATCGAATCCAGTCCGCTCACAGCGTCAGCTCCGCGCTGTCCTTGATGGTGGATACCAGCATCAGCGCATCGCTGTCGGATACATGCGGCAATGTCAGGATCCGGTCCCGGTAAACCTGCTGCCAGTGCGCCATGTCGCGCGCGATCACCGACAGGCGCAGATCGACACTCCCCAGAAATGTCTGGATCTCGGTCACTTCGGGCACCTCGCGCGCCGCCGCGATGAATTCGTCCAGCGCGCGGGGATTGGTCTTGTCCAGCGTGAAGCGCAGGCTCACCTCGACCTCCCACCCCAGGGCCCGCCAGTCGATGCGGCTCCGTATCGCAGAGATCACGCCCGCTGCGCGCATGCGCTCCACGCGTCGCCAAAGACTGGCAGTAGTCACCCCCGCCCGGTCCGCCAGCGCGGAATTGGAGGCGTCAGGATCGGCGAGAAGCTGGCGCAATATGCGCCGATCCGTCGCATCAGGCATGAATTTTATCAAACTTCCATCTTTCAGGCATGAATATTTATCAATATTCGCATAATTCGCGAAAAATGAACATCCCCGGCAGCATATAAGGACTACAACACCGCCATCAGACAGGAAAGGACTTGGACCATGCGCGTTTACTACGACCGCGATTGCGATGTGAACCTGATCAAGGACAAGAAGGTGGCGATCCTCGGCTATGGCAGCCAGGGCCACGCCCATGCGCTGAACCTGCGCGACAGCGGGGCCAAAAACGTGGTCATCGCGCTGCGCGAGGGCAGTCCCTCGACCGCCAAGGCCGAGGCGGAGGGGTTGAAGGTGATGGGCATTGCCGAGGCCGCCGCCTGGTGCGACCTGATCATGTTCACCATGCCGGACGAACTGCAGGCCGAAACCTACAGGAAATACGTCCATGACAATCTGCGTGAAGGCGCGGCCATCGCATTCGCCCATGGCCTGAACGTGCATTTCGGCCTGATCGAACCCAAGCCGGGTGTCGATGTCATCATGATGGCCCCGAAAGGCCCCGGCCACACCGTCCGCGGCGAATATGTCAAGGGCGGCGGCGTCCCCTGCCTTGTCGCCGTGCATAACGATGCCTCGGGCAAGGCGATGGATCTGGGCCTGTCCTATTGCTCAGCCATCGGGGGCGGACGCTCGGGTATCATCGAGACCAATTTCCGCGAGGAATGCGAAACCGACCTGTTCGGCGAGCAGGCGGTGCTTTGCGGCGGTCTGGTCGAGCTGATCCGCATGGGCTTCGAGACTCTCGTCGAGGCGGGCTACGAGCCCGAGATGGCCTATTTCGAGTGCCTGCACGAGGTGAAGCTGATCGTGGACCTGATCTATGAAGGCGGCATTGCCAACATGAACTACTCGATCTCGAATACTGCCGAATACGGCGAATATGTCAGCGGCCCGCGTATCCTCCCCTACGAAGAAACCAAGAAACGCATGAAGGATGTTCTCACCGATATCCAGACCGGCCGTTTCGTGCGCGACTTCATGCAGGAGAACGCCGTCGGGCAGCCGATGTTCAAGGCCACGCGCCGTATCAATGACGAACACCAGATCGAACAGGTCGGCGCCAAGCTGCGCGAGATGATGCCCTGGATCAGCAAGGGCAAGATGGTCGATCGCAGCCGCAACTGACCGTCATGGAAAGGGGGCCTCACGGCCCCCTTTTTTTATGCCCAATCCTACCAGCGCAGCAGGTAGTGTCCCGCGACTGCCCCGATCCCGGTAACGATGAGTATCCCGAGCCCATACCAGGTCAGGAAAAACAGCGGCGCATCCTCGGTGCAGTGCAGCGCGTAGATGGCTGCGGACAATCCCCCGACCGCCAGGCCTATGCAGGCACCGCAATGCATGGGCGCGGGGCTTGCACCGTCCCGCATCACCCGGATGGCCAATGCCAGCGGCAGTGCCGAGATCGAAATGATCGAAGTCAGGCAAGCCTGCCGGGAACTGCCAATCACGCCGGGCCACAGTTCCGGGGCAGGAGTGGTGATCACCGACAGCAGCAGCCACGTCACCGCGGCGATCCCGGCCACAAGCGCGATCCAGAGCATCGGCACCCTGCGGGTCTGGGGCCGGGTAAGCCTTGCCGCGGCCACAAATGCGGGAAGGGCAACGCCAAGAGGCAGCAGCCATTTCATCATCGTGACCGGTGCCGCCATCGCCTGCATCAGATCGCCCCGCACCCCCAGAATCGCCAATGCCATCGCAGCGGGCAGAACAAGCCCCGCAGCGGTAAACCCGAAGATACGCGGCACGACCCGACGCGGCAGCACAGTGTCGCCCGCAAGAATGGCTATCAACTGATCCGTTTTCATAACCCTTCCTCCTTCCGGATCACCGCCAGCCGCTTGAGCGCGCGATGCAATGCCACGCGCAACGCTCCCGGAGCCAGCCCGAGCCGGCGGCCGCATTCCTCGCTGCCGCGCTCTTCCAGCGCCAGGCAACGCAAGAGCGCCGCATCACGTTCGGGCAGGCGGTCGATCAGTGTCTCCGCGTCGCGGTTCTCCAGTGGATCGGTGCCGGGTTCCGCCTCGAACTGGTCGATGAACTCATCCACCGGGACATGCACCGCGCGTCCCTTGCGGCGAAAGGCATCCACGATCTTGTGGCGCACAATGGCATAGACCCATGGCCGCAAGGGCTGCCCCGGATCCCATGTTCCGCGCTTGAGATGAATAGCCATCAAGCTGTCCTGCACCACATCCTCACACCAATCCAGATCCATGCCGGAGGCGCGCGCCCGGACAATCCCGCGCAGCACCGGCGCCATCTCAGTCAGCAGGCGTTTATAGGCGGCGGCATCGCCACGTAGTGCCGATCGCATCATATCTGACCAATCGGACTGCGCTTTCGGCGCGCCTTTACCATCCCGCATCAATCGACCCTACGTGTTGTGGCCCCACATCGTTACACCGCGACGCCGGAAAATGACAATCTTCACCTGTCCGTGATCGGGGTAACGATCTCCGGATGCATCGCGAATGGTCTTTCAGGGCGGCGACGCCGTCCGGTCCAACCAAAGGAGAGTTCAATGAATCCGAAACTCGCAACGGCGATCGCCACCGCCATCAGCCTGTCGGGTGCCGTGGCATATGCAGATGACGCAAAAAAAGCCGAGAAGGGCGATATGGAGAAATGCTACGGTGTCGCGCTGGCGGGTGAAAACGATTGCGCTGCAGGTCCGGGAACGACCTGCGCCGGCACGTCGACCAAGGACTACCAAGGCAATGCCTGGAAACTGGTTCCCGCCGGCACCTGCACCGAGATCGAGACGCCTGCCGGCCATAACGGCTCGCTCGAACCGATTGAATCCTGATCGTACGGGGCGGGCAATGCCCCGCCCCGCGCCCGCAGCAAGCATGAGGTGATCCGATGGCACTGCCCCCGCAAGCCGGCGTCGGCTTCAAACCGCAGCATTTCAAGGCGATCCGCGCAACCTGCCCCGACCTGGGGTTCTTCGAGATCCATGCCGAGAACTTCATGGGAGCAGGCGGGGCTCCCCACGCCATGCTGGCGGCGTTGCGGCAGGATTATGCGATCTCCATCCATGGCGTCGGGCTGTCGATCGGCGGGTCATCGCTGGACCCTGGCCATCTCGCACGCGTCAAGGCGCTGTGCGACCGCTATCAACCCGACAGTTTTTCCGAGCACCTGGCATGGTCCAGCCACGGCAACGAGTATCTGAACGACCTGCTGCCGCTGCCCTATACGCCCGAGACCCTGAACCGGGTCTGCGAACATGTCGATCATGTTCAGGAGGTGCTGAGGCGCCGAATGCTGCTCGAAAACCCTGCCACCTACGTGACCTTTGCCGACAGCACCATTCCCGAAACGGAATTCATGGCCATGATCGCCCGCCGCACCGGCTGCGGGCTTCTGCTCGATGTGAACAATGTCTTTGTCAGTTGCACCAACCACCGCAGCGATCCGCTGGATTGGCTCGGCGGCTTTCCCCTGGAATTGGTGGGCGAGATCCATCTTGGCGGCCATGACGAAGAGGAACTCCCCTCCGGCCCGCTGCTGATCGATGCTCATGGCCGCGAGGTGGCCGAACCGGTCTGGGCGCTGTACGGCCAAGTGCTGGACCGGGCCGGCCCGCTACCGACGCTGGTCGAATGGGACAACGACATCCCGGAATGGCCGGTGCTCAAGGCAGAGGCCGACCGTGCCAGCTCCATGCTGGCGGATCGGAGGCAACATGCAGCCGCTCAGTGATTTCACTGACGATTTTCGCAATGCGCTGACCACCGGTCCCGGTCGGATAGGGTTGAATTATACCGACGCGGAAGAAGCCGCCCGCCGCTTCGCCGTCTACCGCAACAATGTCGCGCACAGCCTGAAGCAGGCGCTTGCCCGGCGCTTCCCGGTCATTCAGCGGCTGGTGGGGGCAGAGTTCTTCACGGCTCTCGCGCGGGAATTCATCTCGAAACACCCTCCCCGCTCTCCGGTCCTGCAGGAATGGGGTGGCGCGATGCCTGGGTTCCTCCGGGATTTTCCACAGGTCGCCGCCCTGCCCTACCTGCCCGATATTGCCAGCATCGAATGGGCGCGCGGCCTTGCCTATCACGCAGCCGATGCGCAGCCCATCGATCCCGCCACCCTGGCCGAACGCGACGTTCTGCATCTGCATCCGTCACTCGCCCTGCTGCGCCTGGATCATCCCGCCGTCAGTATCTGGCAAGCCAATCAGCCCGGCCAGAACGGCCGCATCAAGGTCAATGGCCCGGAAAGCGCCCTGATCTGGCGGCGCAGCGATTTTTCGGTCGCAACCATAAGGATCGGCGCGGACGACGCCGGTTTCATCACCGGCCTGTTGGAGACCGGATCGCTGGTCAAGGCGGCGGAAATCACCGACCCGGTCGCGATGCTGTCCTTGTTACTACGCGAAAAACTGATCTGCGAAGAGGAAATGACGAGATGACCAGGATTCCGAAAGTTTCGCCCCCATCTCGGCTGGTGGGACGGTTGAACGCGCTCGGCGACCACCTGCCCTACAGCCTGGTCGCATTTGCCGCGCGGTTGTTTCCGGCAATCATCTTCTGGAACAGCGGGCGCACCAAGGTCGAGGGACTGACGCTGAAACCTTCGGCCCTGTTCCTGTTCGAGAACGAATACGCCCTGCCGGTGATTCCTCCCGAAATCGCCGCGCGCCTCGCCGCCACCGCCGAACATGTCTTTCCCGTCCTGCTGGCCATGGGCCTGATGACCCGCTTTTCGGCATTGGCATTGCTGGGAATGACCGCGGTCATCCAGATCTTCGTCTACCCCTCCGCATGGCAGACCCACGGGCTATGGGCGGTATGTTTCCTGATCCTGATCTCCCGCGGCCCCGGCGCGTGGTCGCTTGATGCGGCACTCGGTCTCGAAAATCGCCCATGATGAACCCGGATCGGCTTCTTCTTTGCCAAAATACCTCGGGGGAGCCCAGCCCTAACGGGCTGGGCGGGGGCAGAGCCCCAATCACGCCTGAGCGCCGCCCCTAAAGAAGCCCGGCATGTTCCAGCGCCGCGTCGATCTGCCGGCGGGTCGTGTCGCTCAGCGGAGTCAGCGGCAGGCGCACGCGCTCTTCGCACAGCCCGAGGCGCGACATCGCGTATTTGACACCGACCAGTCCCGGCTCGATGAAGATCGCCATATGCAGCGGCATCAGCCGGTCCTGATATTCCAGCGCCGTCGCATAATCGCCGCGCAGCGTTGCCTCCTGGAACTCGGCGCAAAGCTTCGGCGCGACATTCGCCGTGACGCTGATGCAGCCCACCCCGCCCTGCGCATTGAAACCAAGCGCAGTCGCGTCCTCTCCGGAAAGCTGCACGAAATCCGGCCCGCAGGTGATCCGCTGCTGGCTGACCCGCTCCAGCTTGCCGGTGGCGTCCTTGACCCCGATGATCCCCGGCAGCTTCGCCAGCTCGCCCATGGTTTCGGGCAGCATGTCGATGACCGAGCGGGGCGGGATATTATAGATGATGATCGGCAGGTCGACTGCCTCGGTCAGCGCGGTGTAATGCGCGATGAGCCCGGCCTGATTCGGCTTGTTGTAGTAAGGTGTTACAACCAGCGCGGCATCGGCCCCCACCTCGGCGGCATGGCGGAGCAGCCCGATCCCTTCGCGGGTTGAATTCGATCCGGCGCCCGCGATCACCGGTATACGGCCAGCGGCAAGTTTCACGACCTCTTCGACGACGATGCGATGTTCGTCATGGGTCAGCGTCGGGCTTTCGCCGGTCGTGCCCACCGGCACCAGACCATGGCTGCCCTGCTCGACATGCCATTCGACCAGTTTCTTCAGCGTGTCCAGATCCAGCTCGCCGTCCGTGGTGAACGGCGTGACGAGGGCAGGCATCGACCCTTTGAACATGACACGCTCCTGTGGTTTCCTTGCTAAAGTCGCGCGAACCTAATCCCAAGCGCGCGTCTTGCCAAGGTTGTGAATTGCGCTTTGCCGCTATCGCGGAGACACAGGGTGGTGATGCGACATATGCGCGACATGCTGGCGGTGGCCCTGTTGATCACCATGCCCCTTTCTGCCCCCCGGGCCGAGGATGCCGGCGCAATGGCGCTGGCGCTGGCGGCTGCGGATGTTCGCGATTGGGTGACGGCACGCGACGCCGCCGCCGCTTCGGGTCCGATGGCAGAGGCGCTGGTCGGCTGGCAGGCATTGCGCGCGGGTTACGGCGAGTTCGGAAACTACCTCGAGTTCATCCGCAAGAATCCCGACTGGCCGGGCCTGGACCTGATCCGCGGCAAGGGCGATGCGAAACTGAGCACCGACCTGCCCGCCGAAGATATCCGCGACTGGTTCGGCGACCGTCTGCCCGATTCGCTTGTGGCCGAGACCGCCTATCTGACAATTCTGGACAAACAGGCAGCCAGGCGGGAACGAATCCGCTTCTGGACAGAGACACCATTGAGCGCGGCGGACGAGACCGCGTTTCTCGCCGATAACGACAAGGAGCTTGCCCCGCATCATCGCGCCCGGGCCGAGCGGATGCTGGACTTGCAGGAATGGCAGCAGGCCGAACGGCTCCTTCCCAGACTGGCCGAGACCGAACGCCCGCTAGTGACCGCGCGGATCGCCTTGCAGGCCGGCCGGGCCGGCGTAGACGATCTGATCCTCGCCCTGCCCGAGGATCAGCGCGCCGATCCCGGCCTGACCATGGACCGCTTTCTGTGGCGGGTCCGGGCAAAGCAGCATGACGGCGCAAGAGCGTTGATGCTGGAGGCATCGACCAGCGCCGAGGCTCTGCGTATCCCCGCTGAATGGGCACAGATGCGGGTCGACTATGCGCGTCTGGCCATGCGCAACGGTGATTGGTCAATGGCGGAACGCCTGGCCGCCCCGCATTTCCTGCCGCCTGAAAACGAGCATTATTCCGATCTTGAATGGCTCGCGGGGTATGCCGCCTTGAAATCGGGTGCCCCGGATCGGGCGCTGAAGCATTTCCAGCATCTGGAAACCGTGGTCGGCAGTGCCATCAGCAAGGCGCGGGCCTTCTATTGGCAGGGCCGCGCATATGAAGCCCTGGGCGATGAACCCGCCGCGCGGGCGGCCTATGCGAATGGCGCCGAGATGCCGGGAGTCTTTTACGGGCAGCTTTCGGCGGAAAAGACCGGCGCTACGATGCCTGCCGAATACGCCGTACCGGGCAAGGCGGTCGAAGCCTTGCCGGACTGGCGCGGCAGCGATCTGCGAGAGAATGCCGTGTTCCGGGCAGGGCTTTGGCTGCTGGCCACCGGTCGGCCCGACGAAGCGCAGCGCTTCTTTCTTCACCTGTCCGAAACCGCTTCGCCCGAGGACATCGCCCGCATGGCGCGGCTGATGATCGAAGCGGACACCCCCTGGTACGGGCTGCGCCTGTCCAAGCGCGCCGCCGGGCAGGGCGTGATCTATCCGGCGGCGCATTTCCCGCTGACCGGGCTCGAAAAATTCGATCTCGGCCTGCCGCCGGAACTGGTGCTGTCCATCGCCCGCCAGGAATCCGAGTTCAACCATACCGTCAGCAGCCATGTCGGCGCGCAGGGGCTGATGCAGCTCATGCCCGGCACCGCCGAAGAGATGGCGCGCAAACTGGGCGAGCCGTATCAGCGGGCGCGCCTCACCTCCGACCCCGCCTATAACGCGAGGCTGGGGGCCGCATATCTGGCGGGCCTGCGGGACAGGTTCGGGGCATCCTCGGCGCTGACCGCCTCGGGCTACAATGCCGGACCGGGGCGCCCGCTGAACTGGCTGAAGGATTTCGGCGATCTGCGGCGGGATTTCGATCCGGTTGACTGGGTCGAACTGATCCCTTTCGACGAGACGCGCAACTACGTCATGCGCGTCACCGAGGCGATGCCCATCTATCGCGCCCGGATCATGGGCAAACCCGCGCCTATCCTGCCGACATGGGATCTGACCGGTGGCGGGCTGATGCCGCCCCCGCCACTGCGGCTGACCCTGGCCTTGTCGTCGCGCCCTCCGGAAAAACCGTTCATCGGACCACGGCTGCCCGGGGATTGGGTCAAGCAGACTTCAACCGCTGTCGCCAAAGAGTAAACAGCCCCGCTGCCACGACGATCACCGCACCGACGATCACGTTAGGCCGCAGGATATCGCCAAAGACGGTCAGGCCGATGATGCTGGCCCAGACCAGCTGCGTATAGGCGAATGGCTGCAGGGCCGACGCCTCGGCCATCTCATAGGAGCGGATCAGCAGGTAATGCGAGGTCATGCCGCACAGGCACAGCCCCGCCATCCAGATCCAGTCCTGCGGAGCAAGCCACTGCCATTCCCAGATACCGAACAGGGTGATCGAGACGGCCCCGGATATCCCCGTCCAGAAAAAGCTGACCATCGCCGGATCGTCACGCGACACATGCCGGGTCAGCAGCCCGTAAAGCGCGAACATCAGGGCTGCGGCAAAGGGCAGGAAGGCTTCCAGGGTCATGAAACCGCCGCCCGGCTGCAGGATGACAAGAATGCCGGCAAAGCCGATGCCGATCGCGGTCCAGCGCCTCCAACCGACCTTCTCGCCCAGGATCGGGCCGGACAGAGCGGCAACCAGCAGCGGATAAACGGTAAAGATGGCATGCGTCTCGATCAGCCCGAGGCGCACGAAAGCCTCGACCATGACGGCTGTCTCCAGCCCCAGCAACGCCCCCCGGATGATCTGGGTCACCGGCCGCTTGGTGCGGATCGCACGGCGCAGCCCCCCGGGCTGGCGCGACACCATCGCGATGACGAAAAGCGCAAAGACCCAATAGCGGATCATCACCACCAGCACCGGCGGGTAGGCCTCGCCCAGCACGCGCGAAAACCCGTCCTGCACGGCAAAGATAAGGCTGGTCAGGCACATCAGCAGGATCGCGAGGCCAGTCCGGTCAATAACCGGCGCAACCGTCCTTGGCGGCATCGGGGGCGGGGCCGAGGCGGTCGCGGCAGAGGCTGCGTAGGGCGCCTGCGAATCGGGGCTTTGGCCGAGGGTAACGCGTTCTTCCATATGCCCGCCCTTGCGCCCGTGGCGGCGCAAGGTCAAGTCATGACAGGCATGCAGCGAATACAGATCGCCTTTGCATCAATCGCGGCTGCGGACGACCTTGGCGAATGCGTCGAAAAGCTGCGGATTGGCAGCGATCATCCGCCCCGATTCCAGCGGATCGTCGCCGTCGCGGATACCTTCGACGAAACCGCCAGCCTCGCGCACCATCAGGATACCGGCAGCCACGTCCCAGGGCTGGTTGCCGCGCTCCCAATAGCCGTCATACCGGCCGGCGGCGACATAGGCCAAATCCAGCGACGCCGCGCCAAGCCGCCGCACGCCCGAGGTCAGGGGCATCAGCCGCGCCAGATCCTGCAGGGCGGCGGGCAATGGTCCGCGCCCGGCAAAGGGGATTCCCGTGGAAAACAGCGAATCGATCAGCTTCGTGCGCCCCGAGACCCGCAGCCGCTGATCGTTCATGAAAGCGCCGCTGCCCTTCTCGGCCACGTAAAGCTCGTCCTTTGCGGCGTCGAAAATGACGGCAGCGACGATCTCGCGCTTGTGCTCAAGCGCGATGCTGACCGCCCAATGCGGCAGCCCGTGCAGGAAGTTGGTGGTTCCGTCCAGCGGATCGACGATCCAGCGGCGGGTGGGATCCTCTCCCGCCTCCTCGCCGGTCTCCTCGCCCAGCCAGCCGTAATTGGGGCGGGCGGTCCGCAGCTCCTCCTTGATGATCCGCTCGGCCTCGCGGTCGGCGCGGCTGACGAAATCGCCCGCGCCCTTGACGCTGACCTGCAGATTCTCGACTTCGCGGAAGTCCTTGACGAGGCTGCGCCCGGCCTTTCGGGCGGCCTTGATCATGATGTTCAGATTGGCGCTTGCCATCACATGCTCCTATGGGGTTGGCGGCGTCATAGGCGCAAGATGCGCAAATGCCAAGGATCAGGCGGCAGGATCGCGCAGCATGCGCAACGGTTCGGTGCGCGAAAGCCTCAGCACATGCGCCATGTAGGGATAATCCAGATCGGATTCACGCACCGCCGCGTATAACCGCCGCCTGATCCCCTGCGGTCCAAGCGGCAGCATGGCAAGCTCGGGATTGGCGGATTCGCGGCGCAGCACCCAATCGGGCATAACCGCCACCCCGCGCCCCGAGGCGACCAGCATCAGTGACACGGCGGTCAGTTCGACCGTGCGGCTCTGGGCGGGCTCGATCCCGGCGGGTGTCAGGAACTGGCTGAACACGTCCAGCCTGCCGCGATCCATGGGATAGGTGATCAGGGTTTCGGTGGCGAAATCCTCGGGATCGGCATAGCCCTTGGCCACCAGCCGATGTCCGGCGGGAACGACCAGTGTCGGGGAATAATCAAACAGCGGCTGAAAGGTGATGTCCGGCATGTCCTCGGGATCGGAGGAGATCACCAGATCGACCTCTTCCCGGGCGAGCGCCGGCAGGGCGGTAAAGGCGAGCCGCTGGCGGATATCGACATCGACATCGGGCCATGAACGCCGGAACTGGTCCAACACCGGCAGGAGCCAGTCGAAACAGGCATGGCATTCCATCGCGATATGCAGCCGCCCCACGCGGCCCATCTCGACCCCCTTGAATTCTGCCTCGGCGGCGTCGATCAGCGGCAGGACCTGCTCGGCCACCCGCAACAGGCGCGTCCCCGCAGCCGACAGACGCATCGGTTTGGCCCGGCGCACGAACAGCTCGACTCCGGCCTGTTCTTCCAGCGCCTTGATCTGGTGCGAAAGCGCCGATTGGGTTATGTTCAACGCATCCGCCGCGCGGGCAAGCCCACCCTGTTCATGGACCGCGCGGACGGTGCGCAGATGGCGGAGTTCCAGATGCATATGAGCCGCTTTCATTACAATCTTGAAGATTATGAATTTGTCTCACGGCGCGCGACATGACACAAGACCGGCAATGAAAGGAATCACCATGGCCCGCACCAAGCCGAGTATCAGTTTCGAATTTTTCCCGCCCAAGACGTTGGATGCGTCCTTTCGGCTGTGGGAAACCGCGCGTGCCCTGGCCCCTCTGGCGCCGGATTTCGTCTCGGTTACCTATGGCGCGGGCGGCACCACCCGCAAGCTGACGCATGAGGCCGTAACGACCATCAACCGCCATTACGGGCTGGAGGTGGCGGCGCATCTGACCTGTGTCGAGGCCACCCGCGCCGAGACCATGAAGATCGTGCAGGATTATGCCGATGCCGGTATCCGCGAGATCGTGGCGCTGCGTGGCGATGCCCCCAAGGGACAGGAGCGTTTCACCCCCTATCCCGACGGTTTCGCCCATTCGATCGAGCTGATCGAAGCGATTGCAGCACGTGGCGACATGACCATCCGTGTCGGCGCCTATCCCGAACCCCATCCCGACAGCAGCGGAACGGATGCCGATGTCGCATGGCTGAAACGCAAGGTCGAGGCGGGGGCGACCAGCGCGATGACGCAGTTTTTCTTTGATCCCGAAACATTTTTCCGTTTCCGCGACAAATGCGAAGCGGCCGGGATCGACGCCCCGATCATCCCCGGCATCCTGCCGATCCAAAGCTGGAGCGGCACGAAACGTTTCGCGAGCATCTGCGGAACCAGCGTGCCGCAATGGGCCGAGGATGCTTTCGCCAGGGTGGCCGATGATCCGCAAGCCGAGAGTGAACTGGCCACCGGCATCTGCATCGAGCTTTGCGAAAAGCTGATCGACGGCGGCGTGGACCAGTTGCACTTCTACACGCTGAACCGGCCGGAGCTGACGCGCGATGTCTGCCTGGCTCTTGGCGTCAAACCGACCCGCAAGCTGGAGGACGTGGCCTGACAGGGCGGCTAAAGGCTACAGGGTCTCTGCCCTGCCGACCTCGGGGGCATCCTCAACAGGCTCGGCATATCGCGCGCGGCCGGGTCTGCGCCTTACATCTTTCTCTGCCTGATCAGCCAGGTAGCCGGTCAGCTTCGCCGGGCCCGGATAAGGGCGGGGCACCGTCGCATGCAGCATTTCGGTTTCGTATTGACCGGCGACGCGCGGTGCCCGGGCCAGGAATGCCTTGCCCCAGCTTCGCCACGAACCGATCGAGGGCGCCGATGCATCGCAACTGAAATGGTCGCGCCAGCCTTCGGGCAGGGGCAGGCCCACGGCATGCGCCCGGTCCAGCATCCAGACCAGCGGGATATTGGCCAGCGGTCGCGCGAATTCCAGGCCGCTGAGCTGGCCGCCGATATCGGCATGGGCCCCCTGGAACCACATCTGCTCGATATGCCCCGCGGTGCTGCTGTTATCCCACAGTATCGGCGCGAAGGCGGCGCGGTTTTCGTTCAGGGCCAGCGCCTGGAAACCGTAATCGACATCCTCACCCAGATGGGTGTCGTGAAAGCGAAAGCGCGGTTCGGTCAGCATCCACAGAAGCGGCAGGCGGATACCAAGCGCCATGACCGTATCAAAGCAACCAACCATGCGGATCGGCACATTGATCCGGGCGCGGCGGCGGCGGAAGATGTCCAGCTTTCTGTCCGAAGTCTGCTCGCTGTAATAGCGCCATGCGAGCCAGACATTCCGCCTGTTCACATGTTCCGGCCGGAGCAGGCCAAGCCTGCTGATCATCCCCGCCAGACTGCGGACGGCGAAAGCGCCACGGGAATATCCGAACAGGAAAACCTGGTCACCGGGCCGGTATTCGCTCGCCAGCCATGCATAGGCGCGGGTGATCCGCACCGGCAGCCCCTGCCCCATCATCAGCTCGGGCAAGGTCCGCCAACTGTTCCATTGCTGCCCCGAACTGTAATGCACGCGGAGATCGGATCCGCCGAGCGGCCCGTATTTGCCGCGCAACAGGGCATGTATGCGCCCGATCGAACTGCGTTTACCGTCGTCCAGCGAGGCGAATGTGCCATCGATCAGGATAACATGGATCTTGTTGCTGCGAATCGTCGTCATGAACGAATGCTAGCATCGCGCCGTAAGGAAAAAATTACTCCAGTGCCATCACAGTCGCGTGGGTCATCGCACCGAAGCCGTTGAACCGGGTATTGGTGACCGTCGAATAGGCACCTGCCCCGTGAAAGATCACATAATCCCCTTCGGTGATATCTGCGGGCAAGCCCAGTTCACCCGGCAGGCGGTCCACCGAGTCGCAGGTGGGGCCAAAGATGATCCGTCCGCTGCGTTCGGCCTCGCGAAGCCTGCCATCGGCGTCAAAAACCTGCACGCGGTCGATATTGCCGACGACCGGCAGCTCGGCCAGCCCGCCATAGACGCCATCATTCAGGAACACGCTGCTGCCGTCTCGGACCGCCTTGACACGCGTGATCAACGAAAACGCATCGGCGCAAAGCCCTCTGCCCGGCTCGCAGACCAGTTCGGGCGCATCCTGCCCGAACATCTCCTCGGCGGTGGTGCCGATCCTGTCGAAAATGGCCTCCAGCTCGGGCTCGACCCCCACGACGCGGTAAGAGGGGAAACCGCCCCCCACGTTCAGCCGGCGAATACGAACATCCGCCATATCGCAGATATCCCGGGCCACGCGGATATAGCTTTCCCATGCCGCCGGATCGACGCATTGCGTTCCGGGATGGAAGGTCAGCGAAGCGACATAGCCGCGCGCCTCCACCGCACGCAGCATCTCGGCGGCCATTTCGGGCGTCGCGCCGAATTTCGAGCCGAAATCATAGATGGCCCCCAGGACCGGCAGCTTGAACCGGGGCGAAATCTCTACCTTCTGCCCGTCGATCGAGGTGGGCACCTGCTCGAACAGCTTGTCGAGTTCCGATTGACTGTCCACCGACCACGCCCGGACACCCGCCTCGACGGCATGGGCAATCTCGCAGCGGGCGCGGACCGGGTTGTGATAGTGCCGCGCGGCACCCGGAGCCAGGCGCCCGACCAGGTCGATCTCGGCCGGGGAGGCCACGTCAAAGCCTTTCAGCCCGGCGCTCAGCAGGTTCTGGACGACCACCTCCTCGGGGTTCGACTTGACCGCATAGGTGACAAGCCCCGGAAATCCGTTGATGAACCTGCGCGCTCTTTCTTGCAAGACGGTGGGAGCAAAGGCCATCACCGGATTGTCGGGCTGAAGATTGCGGATGACCTCGGCCGGATTGTCCCAGACAGTCTTGTTATGTCCCATGGATGACCTTTCGCGCATGGAGTGCAGGTTAACGGACGGGGTTGATCGTTAGAACCCAGAATGGCGCTTTTGAGTTCCGATTTCACCGATGAAAAGGGCATATATGTGTGATACTCCGGTTATTATGACGAAAATCATGACGATTTGACGAAACCGAAGGATTGCAGCCATGGATGATCTGGATCGCAGGATTCTGGCGCTCCTGTCGCAGGACGCGCGGATGTCGGTCGCAGTGCTGGCGCGGCGGGTCAGGGTCGCGCGATCGACCGTGCAGGCGCGGTTGGAACGGCTGGAAACCAGCGGCGCCATCGCGGGCTATACCCTGCGCTTGGGAGAGGCTGCGCGAGCCAACCGGATCCGTGCGACTGTCCTCTTGGTGATCGAGCCGCGCAGCCTGCCGGGCATTCTCCCGCGGCTGAAACTCATGCCGCAGGTCGAGCGCATACATACCACCAGCGGCCGCGTCGACCTGCTGCTGCAACTGGCGACGGGATCCACGGCCGAGATGGACGACCTGCTGGACCGGATCGGCGGGATCGACGGTGTGCGCTCTTCGGAAAGCCTGATCCATCTGGGGACCAAGCTGGACCGTGCAGTCTGAAAATGCCACGCTCCGCAATCTCATCACCGGATTGCAACCGTCCTGTTACATTTGAGCGGCAGATGGTGACCATGATGTTTCAAAACCTGTAATCGCGAGGGAAAGATGACCGCAACCATCAAGATCGCCGGCGCTTGCGCCGTGCTGGCCACCACGGTGGCGCTGCCAGCGCTGGCCGAGAAGGTCGGGAAAGTCGAGATCGGCGTCCGCCCGGCCTATCTTGTCGGGTTGATGGAAGACGGGCCGCTGAAAGACAAGCTGACCGCCTGCCTTGATCAGGAGATGAAACCCAGCACATGGTCTATCGGTCATCGCGGCGCGCAACTCCAGTTCCCCGAGCATACGGTCGAGGCCAATGTCATGGCCGCGCGGCAGGGCGCCGGAATACTGGAATGCGACGTTACCTTCACCGGCGACAAGGAACTGGTCTGCCGCCATGCGCAGGATGATTTGCACAGGACGACCAATATCCTCGCCACGGATCTTGCGGACAAATGCACGCAGGGCTTCACCCCGGCAGCCGGGGAACAGGGCGCGGCGGTGGAATGCAGGACTTCCGACATCACGCTCGACGAGTTCCGCGGCCTCAAGGCCAAGATGGATGCCGCAGACGAGACCGCAGCTTCGGTCGAGGAGTATATGAACGGCACGGCCAACTGGCGGACCGATCTTTACGCGGGCGAGGCCAATACGCTGATGACCCATGCGGAATCGATCGAGCTGTTCAAATCGCTCGGCACGAAATTCACGCCCGAACTGAAGGAAGCGGTCGTGGACATGCCTTTCGACGGCTTCACCCAAGAGGATTATGCCCAGAAGCTGATCGACGAATACAAGGCCGCCGGGATACCTGCCTCGGATGTATTCGCCCAGAGTTTCAGCCTCGACGATGTGCTTTACTGGATCGAGGCCGAACCGGAATTCGGCAAGCAGGCCGTCTACCTGATCGAGCCGGATTCCGAGGCAGGCTTCGACAACCAGGATCCCGCAACCTGGGACGAGGATTTCGAGGACCTGCATGCGCGGGGCGTGAACTATCTCGCACCGCCCCTGTGGGTGCTGTTCACGGTCGAGGGTGGGGAACTGGTGGAGTCCGCCTATTCCAGGGCCGCCAAGGAAGCCGGCCTCAAGCTGATCACCTGGAGCTTCGAGCGCTCCGGCCCGCTGTCATCCGGTGGCGGCTGGTATTACCAGACCGCGAAGGACTGGCTGGACAGCGATGGCAAGGCTTATGAAATCCTCGACCTGCTGGCACAGGATGTCGGGGTCGCTGGCGTTTTCTCGGACTGGCCCGCGACGACGACTTTCTACGCCAACTGCATGGGGCTTTGATCGCGCCGGTCAATCCACGCGCAGGCTGAACAGGTTGACGAAACGCTGCGCGGCAACGGCATGGCCCGTCAGGCCAATCGCTCCGGCAGCCGCCAGCTCGGCCAGCGGAGTCGGTCCGTAAACGGCGGCGGCCAGGTGGTTGCCGTCGCCCTCCAGCACGAAATCCGCGTTTATCTCCTGCGCGGCCTCGACCCGGGCGATACCGTCGCCCGTCAGCCGAATGACAAAGCCTTCGTGGCCAGAGCGGAACCCGGCGGTGATATGCCGGCCCTGCGCCGCATTGCGATTGATCATCGCCGTCATCGAGATCATCAGAGCCGTCGGGCTGATGAAGCGGCGCGGATCATGGCCGGGATGCTTTGCCCCCCAACGGCCGATGGCCTGCAGCACCGGGAACAGGTCGCGCCCCGACTCGGTCAGCGCATAGGCGCCCGTATTGGGATCATGGCGCGCCACCCCCGCCTCGGCCAATTGTGCCAGGCGTTGGGTCAGCACCCCCGCGGTAATCCCCGGCAGACCCGACCGGATCACCTGGAACCGCTTGGGCGTGAACATAAGTTCCCGCACCACCAGCAGCGCCCACCGGTCGCCGACCACGTTCAGCGCATGGGCCGCAAGGCATCCCTCGTCATACCTGATCCGCATTTTTTCGCCGTCTTTCATCATAATTTCATACTATCAGTTGCTTTTTCATACTACAAGAGGCATGCTTCGATTCGTATTACCGACAGAGGAGGATGAGATGACCTATTATTCCGGTTTCGTTCTTGCGGTGCCGACCGCGAACAAGCAGGCCTTCATCGATCACGCGGTGGAGTCATGGCCGATATTCAAGAAACGCGGCGCGATCCGCATGATCGAAGGCTGGGGCGAGGATGTCCCGCATGGCAAGGAGACCGATTTCTATCGCGCCACCAAGTGCAAGGACGACGAAACCCCGATGTTCTCGTGGATCGAATGGCCGGATCGCGAAACCGCCGACAAGGCATTCGCAGCTATGGCCGTGGATTTCGAGGGCAAGGAAATGCCCGAGATGCCCTTCGACGGCATGCGGATGTTCTGGGGCGGCTTCACGCCCATCGTCGACGAAAGCTGAGGGCGGATCATGACGATCAAGCATGGACGCCCTTGCTGGTACGAATTGGCGACCGGCGAGGGCAAACTCGCCGCCGCCGGGAGTTTCTATCGCGAGATCCTCGGCTGGCAGGTCGAGGATTCCGGGATGGAAGGGTTCGACTATCACCTTGCCAAATCCAATGGCGACATGGTGGCGGGACTGATGGTGATGCCCCCGGATGTCAGCGAAATGCCGCCCTTCTGGATGATCTATTTCGCCGTTGACGACGCCGACAAGGCGGCTGCCGATATCAGCGCCGCGGGCGGTTCGATCCACCGCCCGCCCGAAAACATTCCCGGCACCGGACGCTTTGCCATTGCCGCCGATCCGCAGGGCGCCGCCTTCGGCATCATGCAGCTTGAACCGATGGAAAACGGACAGGACGGCGCCGCCTTCGATCAGGGAAAGGCGGGGCACGGCAACTGGAACGAACTGATGAGCACCGACCCCGAGGCCGGGTTCACCTTTTATTCCGACCTGCTCGGCTGGCAAAAATCCACACCCATCGATATGGGCGAGATGGGCACCTATCAGCTTTTCTCGCATGACGGCACGGATATCGGCGGGATGATGGGGTTGGGTGATGCCCCGGTCCCCTGCTGGATGCCCTATTTCGGCGTGAACGGTGTCTCCCCGGCCATGGACCGTATCAAGACGCATGGCGGCAATGTCCTGCACGGTCCGCAGGAGGTTCCCGGCGGCGCTTTCATCGCTATCGCGCAGGACCCGCAAGGCGCGCATTTCGCCGTCGTCGGACCAAAGGAGACAAGCTGATGCCAACCAAAGTCACCGTTACTACCTTTGACTGGGTTCCCGAATTCGCGCATGGCTATGTGCGCGATATCCGCATCCGTTGGGCGCTCGAGGAAATCGGACGACCCTATGAGGTGGACACGGTCCCGGTGCAGGACAGAATCCCCGAGCATTTCGCCCGGCAGCCCTTTGGGCAGGTGCCGATGCTGAGGGATGGCGACCTGTCGCTGTTTGAAAGCGGCGCGATCTTGCTGCACCTGGCCGAGGGAACCCCGCTGATGCCGGACGGCAAGGAGGGCGCCCTCGCCCGGCAATGGCTGATCGCCGCGCTGAACAGTGTCGAGCCCTATGCGATGCAATGGTCCACCGCCAGCTTCTTCGACAAGGACGAGGCCGCCGCCGCCCGCTTCGAGAAATCCCTGCGCGGCAGACTGTCCATGCTGCAGGACGCGCTGGCGGATCGCGACTGGCTGGCGGGCAGCGAGTTCACCGTCGCCGACCTGTTCATGGCAGATGTCCTGCGCGCGCCGGCAGCAAACGGGCTGCTGGACGATCTGCCGAAACTCGCCGCATATCTGGAACGCGCCACCGCCCGCCCCGCTTTCGGCCGCGCCATGGCCGATCACATGGCCCATTGGCATGCCGCCGATGCGAAAAAGGCGGCAGCATCGGCATGAAGCTGCATCTGACGGTCGCGGCGGCGCTCATCGTGCTGCCGCTGCATGCCCTGGGTGAAACCGCGAATGTGGACGGGCACGAGGTCTGGTACGAGGTTCACGGCGACCTGACCGCGGAACAGACGCCGGTGCTGTTGCTGCATGGCGGGATGATGAATACCGAACTGGCATGGGCCGACCTGATCCCGGCCCTGTCTCAGGACCGCCCGGTGATCGGCATCGACCAGCAGGGCCATGGCCACACCGCCGATCACGAGGGACCGGTCACGCTGGAGACGATGCGCGCCGACACGATCGGCGTGCTGGACGCATTGCAGGTGGACAAAGCCCATGTCATCGGCTTTTCGCTTGGCGGCATGCTGGGACTCGAACTGGCGGTGAACGCGCCTGAGCGTGTCGCCTCGCTGACCGCGATCTCGGCCAGCCAGAACAACGGAGGCATGCTGCCCGAACTGGTCGAGATGAACCGCAACCCCGATCACCCCCCCTCGCCCGAACTGGTGGAACTTCTGCCCTCGCCCAAGGATTTCCTTGAAATGCGCCGTGGCTTCGAGGAGCAGAACCCCGGCGGGTCCGGTGCGATGGTCCCGCTGATGAAGAAACTGGGGGCCTTGCTGGCCTCTGACTGGGGATGGAGCGACGAGGAACTGGCCGCAATCCCGGTGCCGGTGATGATCGCCATCGGGGATCGCGACTTCATCCGCCCCGCCCATGCGGTCCAGCTTGCGGAAACCATCCCCGATGCCTGGCTGACGGTTCTGCCCGACACCACGCATATGACGATACTCGATGCCCCCGCCCTGCCCGATCTGCTGATCCGGCGGATGGAGACCGCCGAGGAAGAGCAACCGGAAACAACCTCCGCCCCGTAATGGATCCCGTGTGCAGCACTACGGGAAGCTTCGTGGGGTGCGGGGCCTGGGTCAGCCGGACAATGGCAGAGGCGGCGTCGGCCCGCTTTCCTCCAGATGCCAGATGGCCTGCCACGCTCCGTCCCTCCGTTCCAGCACCAGGAAGTTCCGCTCGGCGATATAGCGCTGGTTCTGCCCCGGCAACGGCAGGATGCGGATAGGATGTTCGGGCAGCGGCGCCTCGCCAAGCCCCGCCAACCAGCCCAATCCGCGTGCATAACCCTTGGGCGGGGCACGGTGCGAGATCCCCGAGGCAACCAGTTGGTGGACATGGTCGGCACCTGCGCCCATCTCGGCCCGCGTCGCCAGATGGATCTCTCCCGAGATCGCGGTCAGCGGCCCCGCCCTGCGCATCCGCAACACCTCGCGCAGCATCTCGCGCCATTCGGCACGGTGGGAACGGCTTTGCCACTGGTCGCGCAGATCGTCCTCGTAATGCTGCATCCGGGGGATCGCCATCATCAGCATTTCCACCAGCGACAACCGGGGTCCAAGCAGCGGCACGCTGGAAACCAGCAGGATCTGGCCCTCGACCGGCTGAATCCGGCGCAGGGCGTGCCAGCCCGCCTCTCCGATGATCCGGTGGCGCGAACGCTCCGAGCGCAGGTCGGGTGCGACGATGGTCAGATCCGGCAGGGTTTTCCACCAGCCCAGACTGGTGCCTTGCGGATCCATGAAAAGATCCGGGATATCCTCTTCGGTCGCGGCGTGCTGAAACAACAGATACATTTCTCGCGCGGCCTGGAACAGCGCCTGCCCGACAGCCGAATGCGTGCGGTTGTCCTTGAGTGAACCCCAGCCATCGCAGATGTCGTGATCGTCCCAGACCGAAAGGCTGGGAACCGTCGCAGACAGCCGGGCATATTCCGGCGCAGTCATGACGCCAAGATAGCGCCGGGCAAAGCCTTGGCGCAGGTATTGACGCAGCTCCTCGATCTCTGCGGGCGAGGCATCGGGCGGCGCCCGATCCGGCCAGTCGTTGCTGAGCGGATGGCCCTTTGTCACCTCGTCGGCATAAATCTGATCGCCGCCCTGCAGCATCAATGCGAACGGTGCCGCCTCGTGCTGCGCGGCAAGGCGCGCCCACATGGCGTTACGCTCGGCCATATCGCGATCGAGATCCCCCTCCTCCTCGCCATTGCAGGAGACGAAGGCGATACGCATGTCGCCAGTCACATCGGTATTGACGGAATGAAAACGCCCTTCGAACTCATAGCCGAGGTCATCGGGACCAAGCCGGAAATCGTATCGCCATACCGACAGATCTGCCACCCGGGCCAGTCTTGCAGGGGCGATCCGCGCATCCCCGGCCCGCAATTCTCCCGGCTCGCCCGCCGCGTCGGGTCGTGCGACAAGGGCGGCCAATCGCGTGACCCCGTCTACATGGCTGCGGAAATACAATGCGGGACCGAGCGCCCCTCCTTGATTGGCAATTGTCACGAACTGGCCTTCCCTGTCCCGATCCCGCAACAGATAGGCGGGTTCTTCGCCATGTCGAGACCTTATGGGGCGAGATAACCTATCCTTGATGCCGCCCCCGGATAGCGGTCATCATTGTAATATCCGTGACGATTCAGTCACAATTCCTGTCTATCGCAGCGATAATCCGGGAAAATCGGGCCGATTGGTTTGACATTCCTTACTGTTTTAGTCGATTTGTAGCCACATCATCATATTCCCTTCAGGCAGGTTCCGCATGTATCCCAGTTTCCGCACCCTCCGCCTTGCCGGTGTCAGCACGATCGCCCTTGCCACGGCGGCGGTGGCGCAAGACGATCAGAACGTCATCGTCCTGGATCCGATCGTCCTGACGGCAACCACCGATACGACAGCGGCCCCGGAGGGCTACGTCGCCAACCATGCGCAGATCGCGACGAAATCCGACACGCCGCTGGCGGAAACCCAGCAAAGCCTCTCGGTCGTGACCAACCAGCAGATCAGGGATCAGGGAGCCGAGAATCTCGGGCAAGCCCTGTCATACACCTCGGGTGTGCTGGGCCAGCCCTTTGGCGCGGACGCCCGTTTCAACAACCCCACATTCCGGGGTTTCTCGGCCGAGAGCGCGCAATATGTGAACGGGCTTCGGCAGTTCCGTTATTTCGGTGCACTGTCCTATGAAACCTATGGAATGCAGCAGGTCGAGGTTCTGCGTGGTCCATCCTCGTCCCTGTATGGTGCCGGTTCCCCCGCCGGGATCATCAACCAAATACAGAAACGGGCGCAATCAGCCGATTTCGGAGAGATTGGCATCGGTTACGACAGCAACCAGAGCGCACAGCTTTTCTTTGACGTCAACCGCACCGCCTCGGAGGCTCTGTCATGGCGCCTGACCGGCATTGCCCGGGACGACAGCACGCAGATCGAGGATCTGACCAACAAGCGGGGTTATCTCGCCGGAGCGGTTCGCTGGAATCCCGGTGATGGGACCACGATCGACTTTCTGGCATCCTACACGAAGGACTCGCCCATTCCGCCCACAGGTGTGCCGGTCGCCCTGGCACTGAACCCCGATGTCGATCACGACTATCTGCGCGAGCTTTATACCGGTCAGAAGAACTGGGATGACAGCGACCGCAAGATGTGGAATCTCGGTGTCGAAGTCAGCCATGAACTGGATAATGGCTGGACGCTTAGCCAGGGCTTCCGCTACGAAAAACTCGATTGGGAATACAAGGGCACCTATGCCAGAGACATGGTCGAGGGCAATCCCGACGTATTCACTCGCGGCTCAAGCCACCAGATCGAGGAAAGCGACGCCATCAGCCTGGACACCCGCCTGTCCGGCGAGGTGGTGACAGGGCAGGCGACCCACCAGATCCTGGTTGGCGTGGACGTGCTGAAATATGAAGCCGACGAGAGCAGCCATTTCGGCTCCGCTCCGGATCTGAACTGGCGCGACCCGGACTATTACGGCCCGGATCCGGTCTTCACCGGAGAACCGAGCGCCGGAAGCATCACATTCAAGCAGGTCGGACTGTATGTGCAGGACGAGATTGCCTACAACAACTGGCGTGGTTCCTTCGGCCTTCGCTATGATTGGGTCGAACAGACCGGCAGCCAATATGGCAATCCCGCCGAGTTCAAGGATAACAAGCTGACCGGCCGCGCCGGGCTGTCCTATGTCTTTGCGAATGGCGTGATGCCCTATGTCAGCTATGCGACGTCCTATGATCCGGAAACCGGGCTCGACATCAACGAGGACATGCTGAAGCCCACCGAAGGCAGGCAGTGGGAAATCGGCGTCAAGTATCAGCCGACCGCATTTGACGGCCTGATTACGGCCTCGGTCTATGATCTGCGCCAGACCAACGTGAAATACGCCATCCCGGACACCACCCCGACTCGCTATCAGCAGATCGGCGAGGTGAAATCCCGCGGCTTCGAACTGGAGGCCACAGCCGAGATCGCAGATGGCTGGGACCTGCGCGCCGGCTATGCCTACAACAAGACCGAACAGGTCGCCAAAGGCGAAGCCACCAATGGCAATGCCATGGTAAATGCGCCCCGGCATCTGGCCAGCATCTGGCTCGACCGCGATTTCGGCAACGGCTGGCGCGTCGGCGGTGGTCTGCGCTATATCGGTTCGCGTTTCACCGACACCGCGAATACGGTTGAACTGGGCGACGTCACGCTGGTCGATCTCGCGGCAAGCTATACCCGTGGCAATATCGAGACTTCGCTGAACGTCAGCAACCTCACCGACGAAACCTATGTGGCAAGCTGCGGCTTTTCCTATTGCTCTTATGGCGAAGGCCGCACCGTGACCGCCAAGGTCAGCTACAAGTGGTAACAGGCCGGGCCGTGTCCCTGTGGCCTGACCGTCGCACCTTCCTGACCGCCGCCGGCATGATGCTGGCGGCGGGCCTGCCTTTGCGGGCGGCGTCGGTGCGCCCCCGGCTCGCCGCAATCGATTGGGCAATGCTGGAAACCGCCATCGCCATCGGGCATATGCCGGTCGCGGCCTGCGAGCTGATCCGCTTTCGCGCCGATGCGGTCGAGCCGGTGGTCCCCGATGATGTCGTCGATCTGGGCCTGCGCGGGTCGCCGAATTACGAGCTGCTGCAGCTCACCCGCCCCGACCTGATCCTGAGTTCGCCCTATTACACCCATTACGAGGAACGGCTGAAGGCTCTGGCGCCGGTTCTGTCCCTGCCTTTTTATACCCCCGGCGAAGCGCCCCTGCCCAAGGCCTTGGCGGCGCTGGAGGCGCTCGCCGAAGCAGTGGACGATCCGCAGGCAGGCAAGCAGGCCCGGCGCGAGGCCGAAGCCACGCTCGACCGTCACGCGAAGGAGCTGGCCGGGTTCACCGACCGGCCTGTCTGCCTGGTCAATATCGGCGATGCCCGGCATCTGCGCGCCTTCGGCTTCGACAGCCTGTTCGGCAGCACGCTGGCGCGGCTTGGCCTGCGCAATGCCTGGAGCGAGGGAACGAAGTTCAGCTTCATGGCCCCGGTGCCCATCGAGCGGCTGGCAACGATGCCCGAGGCGCGGCTGGTCATCATCGGAAAAATCCCCGCCGAAGCGCAGCGGGGGCTGTCGCGCAGCGTATTGTGGGAGGCCCTGTCGCCGGTCAGTCAGAGGAGGCTTTACCGGCTGCCCGATATGAACGCCTTTGGCGGGATTCCGTCAGCATTGCGCTTTGCCCGGCAGTTGGAGCAGGCATTTCGCGACGGACCGGCACCCGGCATATGAGCCGGAGCATCCGCATATGGCTGCCGCTTGCGGTGCTGCTGGCATTCGGCCTGTGGTGGCTGGCGGCCATCAGGCTGTTGCCGCTGGCGGACTGGCCCGCCCTGCCCTTCCGGCCCGACGGGATGAGCCTTCAGCAGATCCTGCTGGCATTCGGCCTGATGCCGCGCGGGGTGATCGCGCTGCTGGCCGGGGCGGCGCTCGGGTTGTCGGGGGCGATCCTGCAGGCGGTGCTGCGCAACCCGGTGGCGGATCCGACCACGCTGGGCATCTCGTCCGGGGCGCAGTTGACGCTGGTTCTGGCAACAATCATCGCCCCCGGTCTGCTGGAGGCCGGGCGCTGGCCCGTCGCCATGACCGGGGCGGGGCTGGCCGCCGGGCTGGTCCTGCTGATCGGCGCGCAACGGGCCTTTGCCCCCGTCACGATGGTCATTGCCGGGATGCTCGTGGGGATGACCGCCAGCGCCATCGCAACCGCCGTCACCCTTGCACAGGGGCAATATCTGCTGTCGCTGGTGATCTGGAACGGCGGCGCACTGGTCCAGCAGGACTGGTCGGGCGTGCGGTCGCTGGCGTTGGTTCTTGTGCTTGGCGGTCTTGGTGCAGCGTTGCTGGCACGTCCGCTACGGGTGCTGTCGCTTGGCGCCGAGGGGGCTGCGGGGCTGGGGATGAATGTCGCGCTGGTGCGGCTGGCAGCGGCAGCGCTTGCGGTGTGGATCGCGGCCTGCGTCTCGGCCGAGCTGGGGCTGATCGCCTTCGTAGGCCTTGCCGCTCCGGCATTGGTGCGGACGATGGGTGCACGCGGGATCGGGCCGCTGCTTGCCCTGTCGCCGCTGGTCGGCGCCCTGATCCTGTCGGTCTGCGACGGGCTGGTTCTGACCGTGGCGGGCGCGACCGGAGAGATGTTCCCGACCGGCGCCCTGACCGGGCTGATCGGCGGACCGCTGCTGATATGGCTGCTGCCACGCCTGCGCGGCTCCACCCCGCCGGGAACCGAGCGCGCCGAAGGCCCCGCCCCCCATCTCGCCCGCCCCCGTCATGTGCTGCTTGGACTGTTGATGCTGCTGATCGCCGCCGCGCTGGTGCTGGTCTGGATCGGGCGTGTGCCGGGCGGATGGACGGTGCTGGACTGGGCCAGTTTCAACGCCTTCCTGCCCCTGCGCCTGCCACGCCTGATCGCCGCCGCCTCGGCGGGCGCGGCGCTGGCGCTGGCCGGAGCGTTGCTGCAACGGCTGACGGCGAACCCGCTCGCCTCGCCCGAAGTGCTGGGCGTGTCCGGAGGCGCCTCACTGGGATATGCCGCCATCGCCTTCGCGCTGACCGCCCCGACGGCGGCGGCGCTCAGCACCGGGGCCATGACCGGCGCGGCTTTGTCGCTTGCACTGGTCGCCGCTTTCGTAAGCCATCGCGACATGCCCGCCGAGCGGGTCTTGCTGGCCGGAATCGCGGTCTCGGCCCTGGCATCGTCGGTGTTGCTGGCGATCATGGCGACGGGCAGCCCGCAGGCATGGATGATCCTCGCCTGGCTGAGCGGTTCCTCCTCGGCCATCGGCATGAGTGGGGCATTGCCGCTGCTGGCGCTGGCGTTGGCCGTTTGGGGCATCGCGATGGCGATGCGGCGCTGGCTGGCAACCCTGCCGCTTGGCGCCGGCGTCGCTGGTGGGCTTGGCCTGCCGCTGCGGCTTGCGCGATTGTCGCTGATCGGTCTGGCTGGCATCGCCACGGGCGCGGCAACGATGCTGGTCGGTCCGCTCAGCTTTGTCGGGCTGATGGCCCCGCATCTGGCCCGCCGGATCGGACTGGCCCGCGCCGCGGATCATGTTACCGGTGCGGCGTTGATCGGCGCGATCCTGATGCTGACCGCCGATTTCGGCGCCCGGATGGCCGGATTTCCCTATGAACTGCCGCTTGGCCTGTTCGCCTCCCTGATCGGAGCGCCATGGCTGATCTGGCTGATGACGAGGTCGAGAACATGACCGATACGCTGTTCGGAATCGAGAACATGACCGTGGAGGTCCCCACCCGCCGACTGCTGGACGATATCACCTTGCTGCTGCCCGCCGGACAGGTGATCGCACTGATCGGACATAACGGCTCGGGCAAATCGACCCTGCTCAAGGTGCTGGCCCGGCAGATTCCCGCCACGGGTCGCATTACCTTCGAGCAGCGCGAACTGAGGGACTGGGCCTCCCGCGATTATGCAAGACGGCTGGCCTTCCTGCCCCAGACCACCCCGCCTGCCGAAGGCATGACCGTGCGGGAACTGGTCGCGCTTGGCCGTTATCCGTGGCATGGCGCGCTTGGCCGCTTTGGCCCGGCCGATCACGCCGCCGTCGCAAGGGCGTTGCAGGAATGTGGCGTGGCGGATTTCGCAGACCGGCTGGTCGACACCCTGTCCGGGGGCGAGAGGCAGCGCGCATGGCTCGCCATGATGATCGCGCAAGAGGCGGGCACCCTGCTGCTGGACGAGCCCATCTCGGCACTCGACATCGCCCATCAGGTCGAGGTGCTGGCGCTGGTCCGCCGCATGTGCCACGCCCAGAACCGCAGCGCCGTGATCGTGCTGCACGAGGTCAACATGGCCGCTCGCTTCTGCGACCATATCGTCGCGCTCAAGGGCGGCCGACTGGCGATGCAGGGCAGCCCGGCGGATCTGATGCGACCCGAGGCATTGCAGGCAATCTACGGCTTGCCTATGCAGGTGCTGACCCGACCCGACGGCCAGCCCGTCGCGATCCCCGCCTGAAAGAAACCAGATGCTGCGCGAATTCTTTTCCTATTATCGCCCTTGGCTCGGCCTGTTCTGGCTGGATTTCGGCTGCGCGGTCCTGTCGGGCCTGCTTGAACTCGCCTTCCCACTGGCAATCACCGGCTTCATTGACGTGTTGCTGCCACGCGGCGATTGGGCGCTGACGCTAGCCGCGGCGGCGGGACTGCTGCTGCTCTACGCGATCAATGCCGGTTTGCTGACCGTGGTCATCTATTGGGGTCACAAGCTGGGCATCAATATCGAGACCGAGATGCGCGCCCGCGCCTTCGACCATCTGACCCGGCTGTCATGGCGCTGGTATGACCGCGCCCGGACCGGCAAGCTGGTCGCCCGCGTCACCCGCGACCTGGAAGAGATCGGCGAGGTCGCCCATCACGGCCCCGAAGACGCCTTCATCGCGATCATGACCTTTGTCGGCGCCTTCCTGCTGATGTTCTGGATCCATCCGCAACTGGCCCTGGTCGTGGCGCTGATCGTGCCCGCGATGCTGGCGCTGGTGATCGTCTATGGCGGTCGCATGACCCGGACATGGCGGGCGATCTATTCCCGTGTCGGCGATTTCAACGTCCGCCTGGAAGAGGCTCTCGGAGGCGTCCGGGTGGTGCAGGCATTCGGCAACGAGGCGCATGAAAGCCATCTTTTCGCAGGCGACAACGCCCGTTACCGGCAGGCCAAGCTGGACGCCTATCGCGTCATGGCCGCCTCGTCGGCGCTGCAATATATCGGGCTGCGGCTGGTGCAGGTCGTGGTGATGGTGCTGGGCGCGGGGTTCGTCCTGTCGGGCGATCTCAGCACCGGCGGTTTCGTGGGCTTCCTGCTGCTGGTCGGGGTATTCTACCGCCCGCTGGAAAAGATCGCCGCCGTGATCGAGACCTATCCCCGTGGCATCGCGGGCTTTCGCCGCTACCAGGAATTGCTGGCGACCGAACCCGAAATCGCCGATGCGCCGGATGCCGTCGAAGCGCCCGCCCTGAAAGGCGATATCCGCTTCGACAGGATCGGCTTCGCCTATGACGAAGGCCGCCCGATCCTGCAAGATATCGACCTCACGATCCGTGCCGGTGAAACCGTCGCCTTCGTCGGCCCGTCGGGCGCGGGCAAGACGACCTTGCTGGCGCTCCTGCCCCGCTTCTACGACCCGACCGAGGGGCGGATCTTCATCGACGGCCTCGAATTGCCGCAAATGCGCCTGACCGGGCTGCGCCGCCAGATCGGGCTGGTCAGCCAGGACGTGTTCCTCTTTGGCGGCACGCTGCGCGAGAATATCGCCTATGGCCGCCTGAACGCCTCGGAGCAGGAAATCCGCGATGCCGCCCGGCAGGCGCAACTGACTTCGCTGATCGAAACCCTGCCCGAGGGGTTGGAGACCATCGTCGGAGAGCGCGGCGTGATGCTGTCCGGCGGCCAGAAACAGCGTGTCGCCATCGCCCGGGCCTTCCTGAAGAACCCGCCGATCCTGATCCTTGACGAGGCCACCAGCGCATTGGACAGCCAGACCGAGCGCGAAATCCAGTCCGCCCTGGACGCATTGGCGGTCGGACGCACGACGCTCGTCATCGCCCATCGCCTCGGCACGATCCGCAATGCCGACCGTATCGTGGTAATGAAGGAAGGCCGCATCGCCGAGATCGGCACACATGCCGAACTGATCGCGCAAGGCGGCATCTATGCCGCGCTCGCGGCCTGAACGCGCGCCTTCTTCTTTGCCGAAATACCTCGGGGGAATCCGGCATAGCCGGATGGGGGCAGCGCCCCCTCCGCCTCAGCCCCAATAGGCCGCTGACATGAAATCCTTCTTCGCCATGCCAAGCGACAACAGATGCTTGCGCGCGGCACGGGCCTGTTCCGCAGGACCGGCGAACCAGACGAAGTCTCCCTCTCCCGGTTCCGGCAAACCGGACAGCGCCGCCAGCAGATCATCCACCCTGTCCACGCGGGCATCGCCAGCCAATGCCCCCATGTCCTCGGGTCGAACGCAAAGGGCCGCGCACACCTGTCCCCGGGCGAGGTCCAGCATCCGGGCGATCGCGGGCAAGGCGGTTTCGTCGCCGAACAGCCACAGGCGATCGGCTTCGGGGCACCAGCCGCCGCCGGGACCGAGAATGCCGACCTCCTGCCCGGCCGGATTCGACATGGCCCAATCGCAGGTCGGGCTGTTCTCGTGCCGGAAGATGTCGAAATCGATCCAGTTCCCGGATTGCGCGGCAACCGTATAGACCGGGCGATGCAGCGCATCCTCGCCTTCGGGCCATGCGGTGCGCCCGGTCTCCGCGATCCGGGGCCAGACGGGGGTGCGGCCCGCCGGAGGCAACAGCAGGCGGAAATGCAGGCTTCTTTCACCGAATCTCGGCGCATCGGAACCCGATAGCCGCACACGGATGAAGCCGGGCGTCAACGAAGTGACGGCCTCGACCCGCATCAGCGACAGGCCGGGGGCAAGCGCGCCGACATCAAGCTGATCCCATTTCGCGCTCAACCCGACTTCGGCGAACAGCTCGGTCGCGCTGTCGCGCAGGATGCCGATCAGCCGCGCCTCGGGGCCGCTCAGATCGATCCGAAGGCTGTCCGCTTCGATCTTCAGTCGCAGCTCGCAATCCCAAACGAACATGCTGAGCTGATCGGGCGTCTCGACTAGCGGCACTTCCCATGCCGCTGCCCGCGCCTTGAGCGCCGCCACGGCCGCGCCCGAGGCTTGCGGTATGATCCCGGTGCTCCGGTGATGTCTGATATGGGACACGCTGCCTCTCCTGCCCGATGGGCGTTTCGCGGGCGACGCTATATCAAACTGTTTTTATCGGCAATACACCTTTACCGATGACGCCTTACAAGACCGAGATCATCCCGCCATCGACGAAGATCAACTGCCCGCTGACATAATTCGAGGCATCCGAGGCCAGGTAGATCGCGGTGCCGACCAGCTCGTCGGGGCGTCCCCAACGTCCCGCCGGGGTGCGTCCCTTGACCCATGCGTCGAACTCCGGGTTCGAGACCAGCGCCTCGTTCATATCCGTCAGCATGTAGCCCGGCCCGATGGCATTGGCCTGGATGCCATGCGCACTCCATTCGGCGGCCATGCCCTTTGTCAGCATCTTGATCCCGCCCTTGGCCACCGTGTAGGGCGTGACAGTCGCCCGTGCCAGATCGCTGGTCAGCGAGCCGATATTGATGATCTTGCCCCGGTTGCGCGGGATCATCCGCCGCGCCGCCTCGCGCCCCAGCAGGAAGGCGCTGGTCAGGTTGGTGTCGATCACGCGTTGCCAGTCGGAGAGACTCAGTTCGACCATCGGCTGGCGATGCTGTATGCCCGCGTTGTTCACCAGGATATCGACCTCGACCCCTTCGGCATCCAGTTCTCGGAAAACCGCCTCGACTGCAGCCTCGTCGGTAACGTCGAATGGCGCGGCACGGGCGCTCAGCCCCGCATCGCACAATTCCTGCGCCGCCGCCTCGGTCGCCTGCGGATTGCGGCCATTGACGATAAGGGCCGCGCCCGCCTGTCCCATGCCCTCGGCGATGGCGCGGCCCAACCCACGGGTCGAGCCGGTGATCAGCGCTGTGCGCCCGGTAAGGTCGAAAAGCTTGTTTGCGGTCATGGTCAAAGCTCCGTTTTGCGGGTGGTCAGGTCGCTGCGCTCGAACACGGCGGGCAGCAGGTCGGTGCCGAGGCCCGGCCCCTCCATCGGCAGGGCGTGACCGTCGCGAATCACCGGCATCTCGGTGACAAGCTCGCGATACCAGCCGTCATAGAAGGCCCGGACGCTTTCCTGGATCAGCGTGTTGGGCTGGCTGAACGAGGCATGGATGGCGGCCACGAACCCGACCGGACCGGTGCAGTCATGCGGCGCGAAGGGGCGATGATAAGTGTCGGCGAGCGCGGCAATCTTGCGCCCTTCGGTCAATCCGCCGGTCCAGCACAGATCGACCATCGCGATATGGGTGGCGCCGCGATCCAGCATATCCTTGTAGGGAAAGCGCGAGCCGAGGGTTTCGCTGGCACAGACCCAGACATCGGTCGCATCCGCGTATTCCGCCAGCGCCTGCGGTGAATTCATGCGGATCGGATCCTCGAACCAGAACGGGTTGTAGGGCTCCAGCGCGCGGGCGATCTGCTTGGCAGCGGGCAGGTTCCACAGCGAATGAAACTCTACCATGATATCCATCTTGTCGCCGACGCGCTTGCGGATTTTCTCGAAGGGGTCCAGCGCGGTGCGCATCTGCTCGGCTGTAATATACATGCCGCGATTTTCCTGCGCGGGCGGATCGAAAGGCCAGATCTTCATTCCGGTGATGCCGCTTTCCAGCAGGTTCTCGGCCAGCGCGCCGGCATCGGTCATGAAGGCGTTCAGGTCTTCATACGGCCCCTCGGCATCGCCGATATTCCAGGTGTCAACGGGGCGGATATTGTTGCTGCGCACATAGCCGTAACCCGCGCAGGTGTTATAGATGCGCAGCTTGTCGCAATTCAGCCCGCCCAGCAGGTTATGGACCGGCTGACCGCATATCTTGCCGAACAGATCCCACAGCGCGATATCGATGGCAGAGGCCGCGCGGTATTCCACCCCGGTCGAGCTTTGCGCCATCGGCAGGTCGGTCATCGCCCGGTTCAATGCCTCGATCCGTGTGGGGTCGCGCCCTAGAAGCCGTCCGGCCAGCGTGTTGTGGATATGCGCCTCGACGGCCTCGGCACCGTAGAAGGTCTCGCCCAGCCCGATGCTGCCCTCGTCACTGTGCAGCCGGACCCACAGGACATTCGAGAACTCTTCGGTCCGCAGTGTCTCTATCGCCGTGATTTTCATCCTGTCTCCTCCTCTGGTCCTCTGGCGTCACACGGCAATGGCACGAATCGCATTGACTTTTACGATATGCCGTGAAATATCAGAAAACATCAATAAGGGAGAGCAGATGCCGCCGCAAGCCAAAACATCGGCAGGACCAGACGAGGCAGCAAAGCCCCCGGTCGAGCGCGCCGATGCCGTGGCGATTCCGCCGGCGGGCGATCTGACCAGCGCCGCCTATGAGCGGATCGAGGAATTGTTTATCTCGATGAAACTGGCGCCGGGGGCGACACTGCGCACGCAGGATTTGCAACGCCTCACCGGGCTGGGGCGCACCCCCGTGCACCAGGCCGTGCGCCGCCTTGCTGCCGAAACGCTGCTGGATGTTCAACCGCGCAACGGGCTGCGCATCGCCCCCATCGACCTGGAGCGGGAAAGGCGTCTTGCCGATCTGCGCCGCGACATGGACCGTTTCGTCTGCACCACCGCCATCGCGGGAATGGAGGGAAACGAGCGCGCCCGGCTGTCCCACATCATGCGGCGGCTTGAGGCAGAACGCCCCACAATCACGCTTGACCAATTCAACGTGCTCGACAAGGCTTTCGACATGCTGATGATCCAGGCCTCGCGCGAACGTTTCCTTGAACGCAGCCTGCGCCCGCTGAAGGCATTGGGCCGGCGCACCGGTTATCTGGATATCAGCCATGTCAGCGGTCAGCAGGGGCTGGACGAAACGGTCGGCCACCATCTGGCCATCATGCGCGCGGTGCTGGAAGGCGACGTGTCCCGCGCCCGCGCCATGTCCGACGAACTGGTCGAGTTCGGCATCGCCATGCTGACCCGGCTTGAACGGAATATCGATCCGGCACTGCTGGATATAAGCTTCGGCCTCGAAGGAGGTGAAGGAGGGCGGGCGATGTAGCCCGCAACCGGCATGGAGACCCGCCGATAACCGGCGCAGCATGCCTGGAACCCATCGGAAAAAACTGATTGTTTTTGGGAGGACCCAGATGAGACTGATCCAAACGGCCATGACGGCCATGATCCTGATGGCCGGCACTGCCGGGGCTCAGGAATACAGCTTCAAGTTCCAGTCGTCCGACCCGGCCGGCAACCCGAATTTCGAGTTCCAGCAAGGCTGGGCCGAACTGGTCGCCGAGAAGTCGGAAGGCGCGATCGCGATCGAGATCCTGCCGGTCGGCTCGGTCGTCGAATATAACGAAACGCTGGATGCGGTTGCCGCCGGAATCCTGGACGGGCAGATCTGCGACAGTTCCTACTGGGCGGGCAAGGACCCGGCATTCGGCCTGATCTCGAACCCGGTCGGGGCGTGGTCCGATCCTGAGCAGATGATCGACTTCGTCGAAAACGGCGGCGGCAAGGAACTGATGCAGGAACTGCTGGGCAGCTATGGCCTGCATTTCATCGGAGTCTCCACCCCGGGACTGGAAGCCTTCGTGTCGCGGGTTCCGCTGGACGGGGTGGACGACCTGAAAGGCGTCAAGATGCGCGCGCCCGAGGGGCCGGTCGCCAATGTCTTTTCCGCTGCGGGTGCCTCGCCCGTCAACCTGCCCTCATCCGAAGTCTATACCTCGCTGGACAAGGGCGTGGTCGATGCCGCCGACTACTCGGTGTTTTCGGTCAATCAGCAACAGGGCCTGAACGGGATCGCACCGCACCCGGTCTATCCGGGCTTCCACTCTCTGCCACTGGTGGAGGTGTCGATGAACAAGGCGAAATGGGACGCCCTTCCCGACGAGATGAAAGCGCTGCTGGAAGAAACCGTGAAGGAATTCCAGCAGACCCAGATCAAGGGCAATCGCGAGGCGGACGAGGCGGCGCTGGCCGAGGCAGAGGCGGATCCGAACATCACCGTTCATAACTGGTCCGACGAAGAGCGCGCCAAGTTCCGCAAGCTTGGCATGGCCGAATGGGAAAAGATCGCCAGCCAGTCGCCCATGGCACAGAAGGTCTTCGACACTCTGACCGCCTACATGCAGGAAAAGGGTATGCTGGAATAAGGCTGCCAAGGCTGCCCCACCTGCCTGGGGCAGCCACATTTTTCAAGGGGGATCACCGCATGACCGAGGATCAACGCGAGGACGAAATCGACCTCGCCGCCATAACCGAAGGCGCCGGCCATCTAGCTCCGGAGGCCGGGCTGATGGGCCGCCTGGTGGACCGCGTCGCCTATATTTTCGCCGCCGGAATCGTCATTGCCGCTGCCATTCTGCTGACAGAGGTGTTCCTGCGTTACATTCTGAACCGCCCGACCATCTGGGCGCATGAAACCACGATTTTCCTGTGTGGACTGGCCTTTACCTTTGGCGGGCTCTACTGCACCAGCCGCAACAGCCATATCCGGGTCGTGCTGATCTATGATTGGCTGCCCGAAGGCACGCGGCGCGTGTTCAACGTGATCATATCTATCGTGAGCGCCATCGCCTCGGCGTTCTTCGCCTATGCGGCCTGGCACATGGTAACGCGGGCTGTCTGGGCCCCCTCCGGCGAGATCCGGCTGGAGACCACCGGCAGCGCGTGGAGCCCGCCCACGCCCGCACTGATCAAGGTATTCATCTTTATCGTGATGCTCCTGCTGGTCCTGCAGTTCCTGATACTCGCCGTCAATTATGCCCGCCGGGCGAAAGGGTAATGCCGATGATGGATCTTGGCTTCAATCTGCAAGTGCTCGGCATCGAATGGGGCACGGTGCTGATGTTCGGCATGCTGATCGCGCTGCTGCTGACCGGCATGCCTCTGGCCTTCGTGACGCTGCTGGTCGCGCTGATATTCGCTCTTGGCTGGTTCGGACCGATGTCGATCCCGCTGATCACCAGCCGCGTCTACTCATTCGTGATGAACTTCGTCTTCGTCTCGGTGCCGATGTTCGTGCTGATGGCGGCGATCCTCGACCGATCGGGAATCGCCCGCGACCTCTTCGATGCGATGAAGCTGTTCGCGGGCCGCGTGCGCGGGAGCGTGGCGATCCAGACTGTGTTCGTCTCGGTCATCCTCGCCGCCATGTCCGGCATCATCGGCGGGGAGATCGTGCTGCTTGGCCTGCTGGCCCTGCCGCAGATGCTGCGTCTCGGCTATGACCGCAACCTCGCCATCGGTGTGGTCTGCGCGGGCGGCTCTCTCGGCACCATGATCCCGCCTTCCATCGTGCTGATCATCTATGGCCTGACCGCCAATGTCTCGATCGGAGAGTTGTTCACCGCCTCCTTCCTGCCGGGCTTCATGCTGGCGATGTTCTATTGCATCTATATCCTTGCCCGCGCTTACCTGACACCCGGCGCGGTGCCCGATATCGACCCCACCCCGGTCCCGCGCGAGGAAAAGCTGCGGCTGCTGAAGGGACTGGCGCTGCCGATCCTGGTCGTCTTCATGGTGCTGGGCTCGATCTATGGCGGCATCGCCTCGGTGACCGAAGCTTCGGCCATCGGTGTCGGAGGTGTGCTATTGTCCACCGTCCTGCGGGGGGAGTTCTCTTACGAACTGTTGCGGGGCGCGGCGATGCAGACGCTGGCGACCGTCGGCATGATCGTCTGGATCGGCATCGGCGCGACGGCGATCGTTGGTGTCTACAACCTGATGGGCGGAGTCGATTTCGTCTCGGGCATGATCACCGGCATATCGGACAACCCGACGGTGATCGTGCTGGTGATGATGCTGATCCTGTTTTTCCTCGGCGCTTTCCTTGACTGGGTCGGCATCGCCCTGCTCACCATGCCGATCTTCGTGCCGATCATCACCGAACTCGGCATGGACCCGGTCTGGTTCGGAGTGCTGTTCTGCATGAACATGCAGGTCAGCTTCCTGTCACCGCCTTTCGGCCCCGCCGCCTTCTACCTGAAATCGGTGGCACCGCCCGATATCACGCTCGGTGTGATCTTTCGCTCCTTGCTGCCATTCATCGCGCTGCAGATATTGGCGGTGGGATTGCTGATCGCCTTCCCCGGCATTACCGGCCGCTGAACCTCCCCGCCGCCTGTCGGGCGGCGGGCAATCATGAGCCAGGACAGGATCACGATGACGAGTCCCGCACATCCACCCCGGCTATGTGTTCTGGTGATGGGTCCGAGCGGCGTCGGGAAAACCACTTTCGCCCAAGCGTTCTCCAGGGCACTGGACGCGAGATTCATCGAGGGCGACGACTATCACACGCCGGAAAACCGCGCCGCGATGAGCGCGGGCCGCCCATTGACCGACGAGATGCGCATGCCGTGGCTCTCTGCCCTTGCCGAGGCCGTCAGGCAATCTCGGGTGACACGGAACACGGTGTTCACCTGCTCGGCCCTCAAGCGCAGTTACCGCGACCTGCTGCGAGAGGGGATCGGCGAGATGCGCCTGATCTGTCTGACCGCCCCGCGCAACCTGATCCGGCAACGCATGGTGGCGCGCGAGCATTTCATGCCCGCCGAGCTGCTGGATTCGCAGATCGAGGCGCTGGAACTCCCGACACCCGAGGAACGGGCTATCATGCTGGAGATGTCGGAAGAGCTGGATGCGAATGTCGCGCGGGCGATGGATCTGATCGGATGCTGAGAGGGTTTGCGCTCCGCGAAGGCCGGGGCGTTCCGCCGCGTTGCCGACAGCCCCCTTAAAACAGCGGCTCGATCAACCGACACCTCTGAAGGTATTTATGCAACGAAGAAGCGGCGCAGAATCTGGAGAAGGAGAGCAGAGCCCAGGGTGATTTTCGTGAAAACAGAGCTCTATCCTACTTCCAGGAACCCGCCTCTGTTCTCCGTTTCACCCGGTTCGCAGTGCCGCCATGAAGTCGGCAGCACGATTTGCAACCTCCGCCGCCGTCATCCCGGCCTTATATAGTGCCGAGCCGAGTCCGAAGCCATCCGCCCCGGCTGCACGATATCCGGCCATGTTGTCCGGCTGAATGCCCCCCACCGGCAAGAGCTGCGTTTCGCCCGGCAGGACAGCCCGCATTGCCTTGACGGCAACGGGCGGGATCATCTCGGCCGGGAACAGCTTGAGGAAAGCCGCCCCTGCATCCAGCGCCGCGAAAGCCTCGCTGACGGTGCCGATACCGGGACCATAGATCAGTCCGCGATCAGAAGCCGCCCGGGCCACGCGGATGTCGAAATTCGGCGCGATGATCAGGCGGCCGCCGGCGTCTTCGACCTTTGCCACCTGCTCGGCGGTCAGCACCGTGCCGGCGCCGATCACCGCCCGGTCCGCGAATCGCCGGGTAAGCCGGCCAATGCTGTCATAGGGCTGCGGCGAGTTCAGCGGCACTTCGATCAGCGCGAAGCCCGCCCCGATCAACTCTTCCGCGATGCCCTCGACTTCATCGGGCTTCACGCCGCGAAGGATCGCCACCAGCGGGCAGGTCCTGAAGCCAGTATTCCAGTCCATCATGTGATCACTCCCGCCAGTTTCGCGATTTTCCATAGCCCGGCACGCGCCATTCCGGGTGCCGCCAGAGCCGCCTTTGCCCCGGCATGCGACAGTGCGACCCGGTAGCGCTCGGCCAGATCGCCCCGTCCGATGACCGTGACCGACCCCCGTGCAGAGGCCAGCGCCGCCGCGACCTCATCTCCGATCAGCAGGCCGGAAAGGTAATCGGCAATCTCGCCCCCGTCCAGCCGATCCATCAGCGCCAGCGAGCGTGCCGAGAAAACCCGGGTCAGCAATGCTCCCTTGTCGCGACCGGCCTGCAGCCCGCGCAGGAAAGCATCCGGCGAAGATGGACCGTCATTGATCAGGCGGCCGAGGATCGAGTGATCGCGCAGGATGGCAAAGACCTCGCCCGTCATGCAGGTATCAAAACCCGTCAGCCGCCCGCCCTCGACCCTGGCCCATTTGCTATGGGTGCCGGGCAGGACGAAAAGCCCCTCATCCGCACCGCTGGCCGCGAGATGCCCGATGATCTCAGTCTCTTCGCCCCGCATCACATCGGGCAGCCCGTGGCCGGGATTACGCACCGCACCGGTAACGAAATGCACGCGCCTTCCCTGCCCGGTGACATGCACGGTCAAGGCGTCCGCCAGACTCTGTGCATCGAGCGGCAGCGGCAGGTAAGGCGTCTCGACCCAGCCATTGCGGCTGGTGATCATGCCTGAGGCAATCACCGGCAATTCCGGATGCCTCGACTGCCATTGGCCGATAGCCGCCTCGAACGCGGCGTCGAAATCTCCTCCGGGCACGGAAAGGATGCCGGGACCCGAGGGGATCTCGTCCAGCACCGCGCCGCCCACCCCCAGCAGCCATGCGCGGAAGGAAGAGGTTCCCCAGTCAATGGCGATCAGTTCCGGCATCACGCGATGAACCTGTAGATCGTGGTTTCCGAGTAGACCTGACCGGGGCGCAGAACGGCATCCGGAAATCCGGGCCGGTTCGGGGCATCGGGCCAGTGCTGCGTTTCCAGCGCCAGACCGGCATGAGGGCCATAGATCCGGCCATCCAGTCCCGGCACATCCCGCATATAGGCTCCGTCATAGAACTGCAGCCCGCAGGCGGTGGTTTCCACCTGCATCGACAAACCGCTTTCACCGGTCAGCCGGGCGACCGGACACAGGGGGCGCTGACCGTCCGAGAGACAGAAATTGTGGTCGTAGCCCGCCGAACCGATCCGGCGGGGGCTGCGGAAATCGAAATCGCTGCCGTCTACCGGCCTGATTTCCCCGGTCGGGATCAGGTCGTCATCGACCGGCAGGTAATGCCCGGCATCGATCATCAGCGAGTGGTTGCGGATGTCGCCCCGCCCGTCCAGATCAAAGAAACCATGATGCGCGAGACTGCATATCGTCGGCGCATCCGTCCGGGCGGAAAGGGTGAAACTCAGCTCATCCCCGGCAAGGTGGATCCCTGCGGTAATCCAGATCGTGCCCGGAAAGCCCATATGGCCATCCGGCAGGTCCAGCGTCAGGGTTGCGCGGTCCGGCGCGAGCGACTGGACCTGCCATATCTGTGTATCGATCCCCTCGCTCCCTCCATGCAGAGTGTGACGGTCCCGGAAATTCGGGTCAGTGCGATATGTCTTTCCGTCGAGCGTAAAGCTCCCCTCTCCGATCCGGTTCGCGAAACGCCCGACAATGGCCCCGAAATAGCGCGCCGGACCCAGATAGTCCGTCACAGCGGGCGTGCCCAGAACCAGAGGATGATCCACATCCTCCATCCGCAGATCCTGCAGGATGGCACCGAGCGTGAGAATCTTCGCGCTCAGCCGGCCGGATTGCAGCGAAAGGCTATGCACCTCGCGTCCGTCCGGCAGTTTTCCGAACAGTGCCTGGCTCACAGGATTACCCGCGATTCCGGCAGACCCGCCACCCCGGTGCGGGCCAGATAGGTCAGGCCCTGCGCCGCGTCGGGCGACTCGATCCCCTGCAGCGCGGTCGTCACCAACAGGTCGCGCAGATCAGAGCCGCCGAAGGCAGGGCAACTGCTATGCCGTCCGCCGACCTCGATCCGGTCCAGTTGCCGCCCGTCAGGCGCGAAACGGATCACCGCGCCGGCGCCCCAGCAGGCCACGCATAGCACGCCTTCGCTGTCGATCACCGCCCCGTCCGGTCTCAGCCTTTCGGGCCGCAGGTCAAGAAACAATTCCGGCTCCCCCTGCGGCCAGCCGTCCCGGTCCAGCGGTTGCGCCCAGATTTTCCCCTCCGGCGTATCGGCATAGTAAGCCAGTCCGCCATCGCGTGAAAAGCAGATGGCATTGGGGATGGATATCCCCTCCACCAACTGCCGGACCTCTCCCTTGTAATAGCGATAGATCGCGCCGCGCCCGGCCTCGCCACCCTTGCCCATGGTTCCGATCCAGAAACCGCCTTGCCTGTCCGCCCGCCCGTCATTCGAACGGGTCGCCGGGTCGTCCGCCTCGATCCCGGCGACAGGCTCCAGCGCGCCATCCCGCAGATCCAACAGGGCGAGCCCCGTCTCGGTGCCGATCATCAGGCGGTCACGATCCACCCAACCCGCCGCCGAGGCCATGCGATCGAATTTCCACTCCAGTGGCTGTCCGGCATCGCGCGACAAGAGCCTGCGTCCAAGAATGTCGAACCAGAAGAACTGCCCGCGTTCCGGGTGCCATAACGGGCCTTCCCCCAACTGGCAGATACGGTCGTCAAAGATGGTCGCGGTCATGAAACGCCTCCGGTCAAACTGGATCGTGAAGTCCTCAGCCCCGCAAATCGTCGGGCAAAAGCGCCTCGGGCAGGTTCTGGAAACAAACCGGCCGCAGGAAGCGGCGGATCGCCAGGGTGCCGACGCTGGTGGCTCCGAAATTCGTCGATGCGGGATAGGGACCGCCATGCACCATAGCATCGCAGACCTCGACCCCGGTAGGCCAGCCATTGGCCAAAACCCGTCCCGCCTTGCGCTCCAGAACCGGCATCAGGCGGCGAGCAAGCAGCGTGTCCCCCTCGTCCATTTGCAGGGTCGCGGTCAGTTGCCCCTCCAGCCCGCGCGCCAGCTCCAACATCTGGTCCGCGTCGCGGGCGGTGACGATCAGGCCGAGCGGACCGAAGACTTCCTCGCCAAGCGCATGATCGCGCAGGAAATCATCGGCACTGGTCTTGAAGATATTCGGCAAGGCATTGCGGCCCGGACTTTCGGTCTCGATCACCGCCGAGGCCAGTGCGGCCACGCGCCCGGCCCCCTGACGGTAAGCCTCGGCGATACCATCGGTAAGCATCACCTGCTCCGCCGGGTCGGCCAGCGCGGCACGGGCAGCCTCGGCAAAGGCATCCGCCGCATCGCCCTCTGGCAGGACCAGCAGGCCCGGATTGGTGCAGAACTGCCCCGCCCCCATGGTCAGGCTACCCGTCCAGCCCTCGGCAATCGCCTTGCCGCGAGCCGTCAGGGCCTGCGGCAGGACAAAGCAGGGATTGATGCTGCCCAGTTCCCCGAAAAACGGGATAGGTTCGGGGCGCGCGGCGCAGAGGTCGAACAACGCCCGGCCGCCGCGCAGGCTGCCGGTGAAGCCCACCGCCTTGATCAGCGGGTGCTGGACCAGTGCCGCTCCGACCTCGTGGCTGTCACCATGAATGAAGGAAAACACGCCCTTGGGCATGCCGGTTCTGGCGATGGCGGCATGGATCGCCTCGGCCACGATCTCTCCGGTGCCGGGATGGGCGGGATGGCCCTTGATCACCACCGGGCAACCGGCGGCCAGCGCCGAGGCAGTATCCCCTCCGGCGGTCGAGAAGGCGAGCGGGAAATTCGAGGCACCAAACACCACGACCGGACCGATGGGCCGCTGGATCATCCGCAGATCTGGGCGCGGCAGGGGCTGGCGCTCGGGCAGCGCCGTATCATGGCGGCGGTCAAGATAATCGCCCTTGCGGATATGTTCCGCGAACAGGCGAAGCTGGCCAGTGGTGCGTCCGCGCTCGCCCTGCAACCGCGCCTCGGGGAGGCCGGTTTCCTGCGTGCCGATCTCGGTGATCGCATCGGCTCGCGCCTCGATCTCGTCGGCAATGGCGTCAAGGAAAGCGGCGCGCTCTTCTCGGGGCGTGTAGCCATAAGTCCAGAAGGCGTCTTCGGCGGCCTCTACGGCGCGGTTCACCAGATCGACGGTTCCGGCACTGAATTCATGCGCCGGACCATGCGCGGGAGCCGAGGGAAAGCTGCGATCCGCCCCGACCCATTCGCCTGCGACCAGATGTTTGCCATGCGGTGTGAAAGTCATTGCGTTTCCTTCTGGAATTCAAAATCTTCGACAATGTTGCGGCGGCCCAGTGTGAAGGCGTCCGAGACCTGCACCATCGGCGACAGATCGACATCCGATACCCCGTCCCGGACCAGTTCCGCCATCCGGGCATAAAGCGCGGGATACTCGCCCATGATGCTGTCCTCGCCCCCGGCGGGCTGGCCGTCGATCTCGATCACATTACCGCCCATGCGCAGCGCCAGTTTCCCGGCATCGGTGGAAAATTCCATGTCCCAGGTCTGCGGGCCTTCCTGCCGGAAATCGAAATCGGCAAAGATGTTTTGCGTGAACGCCAGCCGGGCGGCGATGGGTGCCTGGCGATTGGCCGGGAAATCCAGCTCGGCGCCTGTCAAATGCACCGGATCGGGCAGGATCTCGGTCAGGATCGACAGCGCGTTGATGCCGGGATCGAATACGCCCATGCCACCGGCCTCGAAAATCCAGTCCTGTCCGGGATGCCATTTGCGCACATCCTCGCGCCAGGTGATGCGGCCTTCGCGGATCGTCTTGCCCGCCAGCCAAGCCTTGGCCCCGGCGACCGCATGGGCCATGCGCGAATGCCATGTCGCGAACAGGCTGACGCCTTGCGCCTGTGCCAGATCGGCCAGCGCATGCACCTCGGACAAGGTCGCGCCGGGAGGCTTTTCCAGCATCAGGTGCCGCCCCGCCCGCAGCGCCGCCTGCGCCGCGGCAAAGCGCGGCACCGGCGGCAGGCAGAGGCTGACGAGTTCGATATCGGGACGCGCTTCCAGCATGTCCTCGATCCGGGTGAAGGCCTCGACTCCCTCGACCGTCCCGCTGCGCGAAACCGTGGCGGCCAGTTCCCATTCCGGGCTGGCCGCAATCGCGGGAACATGCTGATCGAGGGCGATCTTTCCGATGCCGACAAGTGCAAGCTTCATCAGTGGCTGTCCTTTCCGACCGGATTGCCCCGGCAGCCTTTCAGGAAGTCCAGATCGGCACCGGTATCCGCGCCGCCGACATGCTGCTGATGCAACCACGCATAGCCGCTTTCGGCCTGCTCATGCCTTGGCTGCCATTCGGCCAGCCGGGCGGCAAGATCCTCGTCGCTGATTTCAAGATGCAGGCGGCGGTTCGGCACATCCAGTGCGATCATGTCGCCGTCCCGCACCACGGCCAGGGGACCGCCCGCAGCGGCCTCGGGGGAAGTGTGCAGAATGACGGTGCCATAGGCCGTGCCCGACATGCGCGCATCCGAGATCCGCACCATGTCGGTAATGCCCTTTTTCAGCACCTTGGGCGGCAATCCCATATTGCCGACCTCGGCCATGCCCGGATAGCCCTTGGGACCGCAGTTCTTCAGCACCATCACGCAAGTTTCGTCGATATCCAGCGCGTCATCGTTGATCCGCGCCTTGTAGTCGTCGATATCCTCGAACACGACTGCACGGCCCCGATGGGCCAGCAGATGCGGGCTGGCAGCAGAAGGTTTCAGCACCGCGCCGTTCGGGGCAAGATTGCCGCGCAGAACGGCGATACCGCCTTGTTGCGTCAGCGCCTTTTCGGTGGGCCGGATGACATCCTCGTTGTGGTTAACGACGTCCTTGACCTCGTCCCATATCGTCGCACCCGAAACTGTCAGCGCATCCCGGTTCAGCAAGCCCGCCTCGCCCAAGCGCTTGATGACGACGGGCAGGCCACCCGCATAGAAGAATTCTTCCATGAGATATTCACCCGAGGGCATCAGGTTGACGATGGTTGGCACATCGCGCCCGCAGCGGTCCCAGTCATCCAGCGTCACATCGACGCCCACCCGGCCCGCAAGCGCCAGAAGATGGACCACCGCATTGGTCGAGCCACCAATCGCGCCATTGGTGCGGATCGCATTCTCGAACGCCTGCTTGGTCAGGATATCCGAGGGTTTCAGATCGTCCTTGACCATCTGCACGATCCGCCGCCCCGAGAGCTGCGCCATGACGCGGCGGCGCGAGTCCACGGCCGGGATCGCCGCGTTGCCCGAAAGCGCCATGCCCAGAGCCTCCGCCATGCTGGCCATCGTCGATGCCGTGCCCATCGTGTTGCAGGTGCCGGACGACCGCGACATGGATTGCTCGGCCTCCAGAAACTCTTCCTGCGTCATCTCACCCGCCTTCACGGCCTCGGAGAATTTCCACAGATGGGTGCCCGAACCGACCCGCTCACCCCGGAAATAACCGTTCAGCATCGGCCCGCCGGTGACGACGATGGAGGGGATATCCGTCGATGCCGCCGCCATCATCAGCGAGGGCGTGGTCTTGTCGCAGCCGACCAGCAGCACCGCCCCATCCATCGGCTGACCACGAATGGTTTCCTCGATAGCCAGCGCGGCAAGATTGCGGAACATCATCGCCGAGGGGCGGAAGGTGTTTTCCGAGGCCGAGAATACCGGCACCTCGACGGGAAACCCTCCGGCCTCCCACACACCCGCCTTCACCTTTTCGGCCAGTTCCCGCAGATGACCGTTGCAGGGGGTCAGGTCCGACCATGTGTTCAGGATGCCGATGATCGGGCGCCCGTCGAACAGGTCATGCGGATAGCCCTGATTTTTCAACCAGCCGCGATGATAGATCGTATCGCGCGAATTGCCGCCATACCATTCCTGCGAACGCAGCTTGCGGGGCCAGGGTGCGGGAGTGAAGGACATTCAGGGCCTCAGAGTGCTTGGACGGCGACGGGTTCCGCCCCGGCCGCCTGCTGTTCCAGAGGATTGCGCAGCGCGTGCCCGAAGGCATCGCAGGCAATCTCGAATTCGTCACCCGGCTGGACGGTTACCCCGTCGGCGAATGACAGGGTCGCGGTGCCGAAGAAATGCACATGCACGTCACCGGGCTGGCGGAACAGATCGTATTTGAAATGGTGATGCTCCAGGTTGGCAAGGCTGTGGGACATGTTCCCTTCACCGGACAGGAACGGCTTTTCCCAAACGGCCTTGCCGTCGCGGATAACCCGGCTGGCGCCCTCGACATGCTGCGGCAGATCGCCCAGTAGCATCTCGGGGCCATAGCTTGCGGGGCGCAGCTTGGAATGGGCGAGCCAAAGGTAATTGCCGCGCTCGGTCACATGGTCCGAGAACTCGTTGGCAAGCGCGAAGCCAAGACGGAAGGGCCGCCCATCCGGGCCGATCACGTAAAGTCCCGCGATCTCGGGCTCCTCCCCGGCATCCAGCGCGAAGGGTGGCGAGATCAGCGCCGCTCCCGGCGCGACGGCGGCATGACCATTGCCCTTGTAGAACCATTCGGGCTGCACACCGGCCTCGCCCGCCCGGGGTTTGCCGCCTTCCAGCCCCATCCGGAACATTTTCATGCTGTCGGTCAGGTCTTCCGGATCGGCTTTCTGGTGCATCGAATCCCGCGTCGACGCGGAACCCAGATGCGTCAATCCCGTGCCGGTCAGGTGCAGATGCGCCGGATCGGGGTGATCGAGCGGCAGGAGCATCCGCCCCTCGGCCAGCGCCGCCGCCAGATCGATCGTTTCGCCCAAGCCGCGCCTGGCGATCTCTTCGCCCAGCTTGCGGCCGGCGGCGATGGCAGCCAGCGCCAAATCGAGCGTGCTGGTTGCGCCCAGAACCAGCCGGGCCTCCTCTCCGTCACGCATGGCGACGGCACGGTTGCCATCAGGCAGTCGGATTTGCGACAGAAGCATGGATCAGCCTTCCTTGTTCTTGTTGTAGACGTCGAAAAACACGGCGGCGAGCAGCACCAGGCCCTTGATGACCTGCTGGTAGTCGATGCCGATCCCAAGGATCGACATGCCGTTGTTCATCACCCCCATGATGAAGGCGCCGACAACAGCGCCGACGATCTTGCCGGAACCGCCCGCCATCGACGCCCCGCCGATGAAGACGGCGGCGATCACGTCCAGTTCGACCGCGAAGCCCGCCTTTGGGGTGGCCGTGTTCAGCCGCGCCGCAAAGACCAGCCCGGCCAGCGCCGCCAGAAGCCCCATATTCACGAAGGTCAGGAAAGTCAGCCGCTCGGTCCGGATGCCGGACAGCTTGGCGGCCTTGGCATTGCCGCCCACGGCATAGATGCGGCGCCCGAGCGTGGTGCGTTCGGTGATGAAGACATAGATCACCGTCAGGATCACCATGGACAGCAGGACATTGGGCAGGCCACGGAACCATGCCAGCTTCCATGTCACGAACAAAAGCGCGATGGAGACGATGGCATTGCGCAGAACGAACAGGCCCCAGGGCTCGTCCTCGATACCATAGCGCATGTTGCGCGCGCGGTTGCGCAGGGCCAGCCAGACCAGCACCAGAACCGCCGCCACGCCAACGGCGAGAGCCACGACGTTCGGCTTGTCCGCACCGAAGAGATCGGGAATGAAACCGGTTGAGAGCGACTGGAAACTGCGCGGGAACGGGCCAATGGACTGCCCGGCCAGAAGCCAGAGCGACAGGCCCCGGAACACCAGCATCCCGGCCAGCGTCACGATGAAGGACGGAATTTTCCAATAGGCGACGAAATAGCCCTGGACCGCCCCGATCAGCATGCCGACGATCAGGCAGGTAACCATCGCGACACCGACGGGCAGTTTCCATGACACGATCATGACCGCGGCCAGCGCGCCGATGAAGCCCATGACCGAGCCGACAGAGAGGTCGATATTGCCGCCGACGATCACCAGCAGCATGCCAAGCGCCATGATGATGATATAACTGTTCTGCAGGAACAGGTTGGTGATGTTCACCGGCCGCAGAAGCGTGCCTCCGGTCACGATCTGGAAAAACGCCATGATCGCGATCAGCGCGAATAACAGCCCGTATTCGCGGATATGCCTGGCGATATAAGCGCCGATCCCGATACCCGGCGCGCGTTCGGTCTGTTCCATGCTGTCCTACTCCCTGACGATCAGTGACATGATGCTTTCCTGCGAGGCGTCCTCTGCCTGCAATTCGCCCACGAAACTGCCCTCGTTCATGACATAGATCCGGTCGCACATGCCCAGCAGTTCGGGCATCTCGGACGAGATCATGATGACGGCCTTTCCGGCCGCGCTGAGATCGTTGATGATACTGTAGATTTCATATTTCGCGCCGACATCGATGCCCCGCGTCGGCTCGTCCAGGATCAGCACCTCGGGCTCGGTGAACAGCCATTTGGCCAGCACCACCTTCTGCTGGTTGCCGCCCGACAGGTTCATTACCTTCTGGAACACGCTCGGCGTGCGGATATTCATCACCTTGCGGTATTTCTCGGCCACCTCGGTCTCGCGGCTTTCATCGACCACGCCACGGTTGGCGACGCCATCAAGATTCGCAAGGATGGTGTTGCGGCGGATCGTCTCTTCCAGGATCAGGCCAAGCGTCTTGCGGTCCTCGGTCACATAGGCAAGCCCCGCCGCGATCGCCTTGTCCACCGCCGACAAATCGACCGGCTGGCCGCGCATCACCGCCTGGCCCGAGATATTGCGGCCGTAGCTGCGCCCGAAAATGCTCATCGCAAGCTCGGTGCGCCCCGAGCCCATCAGTCCGGCGATGCCCACGACCTCTCCGGCGCGGACATTCATCGACAAATCGCGGATCACCTGCCGGTCGGCATGTTCGGGATGCCAGACATTCCAATCCTTGACCTCGAACACCACCTCACCCGCCCGCCGCTCGCGATCCGGGTAGCGGTGCGCCATGTCGCGCCCAACCATGTCGCGCACGATGCGATCCTCGGTCAGGTCGCCGCCGCGCGCGTCGATGGTCGAGATGGTCGCGCCGTCGCGGATTACCGTGACGCTGTCGGCGACCCGGCGAACCTCGTTCAGTTTGTGACTGATGATGATCGACGTAACCCCCTGCCCCTTCAGCTCCAGCAACAGGTCCAACAGTGCCTGGCTGTCTGCCTCGGACAGGGCTGCAGTGGGTTCGTCAAGGATCAGCAGGCGGACATCCTTGGAGAGTGCCTTGGCGATCTCGACCAGTTGCTGCTTGCCGACGCCGAGGCTGTCCACCTTGGTTCCCGGAGCCTCGCGCAGTCCGACCTTGGCCAGCAGCCCCTCGGTCTGGCGGAAAGTCTCGCGCCAGTTGACGACGCCGTTACTGGCGCGTTCGTTGCCCAGAAAGATGTTCTCGGCAATCGACAGGAGCGGCACCAGCGCAAGTTCCTGGTGGATGATGATGATGCCGTGGTCCTCGCTGTCGCGGATGCCGTCGAACTCGGCGGTCTGGCCGTCATAGACGATCTCGCCGTCATAGCTGCCGGCGGGATAGACGCCCGACAGCACCTTCATCAAGGTGGATTTGCCGGCACCGTTCTCGCCGCAAATGGCATGGATCTCGCCCTCGCGCACAGACAGACTGACATTGTCCAGGGCCTTCACGCCCGGAAATGTCTTGGTGATATTGCGCATCTCCAAAAGCGCAGTCATGCGGTTCCCCCACTGTAACGGCTGCGAACGCCCCCTTTTTCCTTGCGAAAATACCTTTGGGGGTCGTCGGGTGGTGCGCCGCTGGTTCGAGAACCAGCTGGCGCCGGGGGACAGACAGCCCCCCGGCTATCGCGGAACGCAAATGCCGGTTACTTCAGCTGATCTTCGCTGTAATAGCCCGATCCGATCAGCACTTCTTCCCAGTTCGAGGCATCCACCGGCACCGGCTCGAGCAGATAGGACGGCACGACCTTGACGCCATTGTCATAGGTTTCGGTATCGTTGATCTCGGGCTCCTCGCCCTTCAGCATCGCGTCGACCATGCTGACAGTGACTTTGGCCAGTTCGCGCGTGTCCTTGAAGATCGTCGCATATTGTTCGCCTGCGACGATCGACTTGACCGACTGCACTTCGGCGTCCTGCCCCGAAACGATCGGCATGGCCAGATCGCCCGAGCCGTAACCCACGCCCTTCAGCGAGGACAGGATACCGATGGACAAGCCGTCATAGGGCGACAGCACGCCATGCAGCGTCTTGTCGGTGTAATTGGCCGAAAGCAGGTTATCCATCCGCGACTGCGCGGTTGCCGGATCCCAACGCAGCGTGCCGACCGTATCCATGCCCATCTGTCCCGACGGGATCACGATATCGCCCGCATCGATCAGAGGTTGCAGAACCGACATCGCTCCATCATAGAAGAAATAGGCGTTGTTGTCGTCAGGGCTGCCGCCGAACAGTTCGACATTCCATGGTTTCTCGTCGGGGAAGCGCTCTTCCAGGCCCTGGACCAGCGTGTTCGCCTGCTGCACACCCACCTTGAAGTTATCGAAGGTGGCATAATAGTCGACATCGGGCGTGTCACGGATCAGGCGGTCATAGGCGATGACCTTGATATCGGCGGCCTTGGCATTCGCCAGCGCGTTCGACAGCGTGGTGCCGTCGATGGCCGCGATCACCAGGACATTGACGCCCTTGGTGATCATGTTCTCGACCTGGGCAAGCTGGTTCGGGATATCGTCCTCGGCATATTGCAGGTCGGTGTCGTAACCGGCTTCCTGGAATTGCTTGACCATGTTGTTGCCGTCGTCGATCCAGCGGGCCGAGGATTTCGTCGGCATCGAGATGCCCACGGTTTCGGCCATGGCACCAAAGGCAAGCCCGGAAACGCCGATCGCAAGCGCGATGGCGGCAGTGGTGAATTTCATATCAACCTCCCTCTGAGTGGCAGGACCCTCTCGCCCCGCCCTGAACGATCGCCCGTTCGCTTCAGGCAACACTCCAGCAGGCTTACCAAGTCGAAGACATGATGGTAAAATGACATCTTCGGCCATTTGTATAGCAAAAGTGATATGTCCAGGCCCCTCTTTCGAATGATGCTCAAACCCATCCAGCTCAGGCTGCTTCACGAGATCGCCCAGCATGGGCAACTCCAGATGGCAGCCGAGACCTGCGCAATGACGCAACCCGCCGCCTCGCGCATGCTGGCCGGGATCGAGCGGCAGGTGGGGGCGCGGCTGTTCCTGCGCCAGCCCACAGGGATGGAGCCGACCGAGATCGGCCAGACGGTGCTGCGCCGTGCCCGCGTAATTCTGCGGGAGATGTTCAGCATGGCGATAGATGTGCAGGAAATGCAGGGTGGCATGGCTGGCACCGTCAGGGTGGGCGCGGTGACCGGGCCCGCCGTGGGCTATCTGGTTTCCGCGATCCGCAAGATCAAGGCGAGGGCGCCCGAGGCGGATATCACCGTGGATGTCCTGCCTTCCCGTGACCTGCTGACACATCTGGCAGCGGGGGAGATGGATTTCGTGCTGGCCCGCATCCTGCCGGAATTCGACAGCCGGGACCTCAATATCCTGCCGATGCGCGATGAAAATGTCAGCTTTCTCGCTCGCGCAAGCCATCCTCTTTCGCGCGCGGCGTCAGTCACTCTGACGGAACTGACCGATTACGAATGGATCATGCAGCAGCGCGGCGCGCCAATCCGCGAGGCAACGCTTGCAGCCTTTGCCAGCGTCGGATTGCCCGAGCCTCGTAATATCGTCAGCAGCCCATCATTGTTGCTGACGATTGCCTATCTGGCGCAAAGCGATGCTGTGTCGCCGATGTCCGACGAGGTTGCACAGTTGCTGATGCGCCCGCCGGTCAGCGCCGGTTTCACGACATTGCCCATGCCGCATGAAATCCGCGTCTCGCCCTATTACCTGCTCAGCCTGCGCCGCCGCCCCCTGTCACCGCTGGCCTTGCGACTGCGGGAGCTGGTGATCGAACTTGCCCGCAGCGACACGAATACGGGATGACATCCGTCCCGCAGACATGGTGCGCTCATCGACGGGCATCGAAGGTTTTACACCGGTATGGGATTGATTTCGTCATGGTCGCTTGGCAATCAGGTCAATCATGATGGTGTGATCCTGCCGGTCCCGACGACATGCTTGCGCAAACCGGCACGATCACGCATGAAGCAGGAACTGCGGTCCCGTAGCTCAACTGGATAGAGCAGCCGACTTCTAATCGGCAGGTTGAGGGTTCAAGTCCTTCCGGGATCGCCATTACTTCCCCAACCAACTGATTACACTCATTTTAATCGAGGCGATACACCCTAAAACGGGCGGTGACACACTGTTCTGTTCTTTCCCTGCCCCGTTTCAGCCTTGCCGAGTAGCCTCCGACTCATCGCGCTGATAGAAGGGCTTCCATTCTTCTTCGGCCCACTCCTCCTCGGCATGCCCCTGCCCTTCGTGCACGATGATCCGCACCGGGCCCTTGGTCGCTACCGCTCGATCGTTGGCGCTCGCGTCGTCGCGGCTCTCGAAGATCAGGTCATCGGCGGACGACACAGGTTTGCCGTCCGCCCAGAAGACCATCCACTGGGTTGGCTCCGCGCCGTTTGGGGCGACCTCGAGGACCATCTCGCTTTTCGCTTCGTCAGACATTTCATTCCCCTCAAACGGGGTTGTCGACCAGTTTCAGGGCCGTCTGGTAGCGGTCTTTGAGACTAGGCGGTCCCGCACTTGCCACACGGAAAAGGCGGAATATCATGTATCCGATACTCTTCGCCCGGAACCAGGATCAGATCTTCCGCCAATAGTGCACAATCCGTCGACAGCTATCGCAGCGCATGACCAGCGGCACCTTGTCGGCAGCGGCATGATGCAGTTGTTTGTTTCTTGGACAATGCGATGATGGCGGCCTTGCAGGCATGGCGCGCCTATACGGTGAGGTGTTTTTTCCATTGGCTGCGAAAATACTCGTTGGCGCACAGGTGATACGCGCCGCGCAACCCAATCTCATGGATAGGCGCACGAATTCGGCCGGCAGGCCGCGGAGATTCAAATCCGCTGCGCTATCATGAATTGCTACTCCGCTCTCGTCAGACCTTCGCACAGGCCGCAGGACAAGCCTGTCCGAGAAAAGGGAAACTATATCGTGAGTCCGGTTTTCGTAACAAAGCCGATTTATATAAGAAATATCGTGATGCAGGAAAAAATCACCGATCCCGTTGGAAAATTACGGTTGACATAGCCCATAGCTTGTGACCCGTTTAAACCTTGCAATGAGTGGCATCGTTAACGTTCAAAATTAGGAGGTTGTGCAATGGGGCTTTGGCAAAAGGATGGGGTATACTTCGCAACCGATACAAATGGCAATACTGCGCCGTCTGAGGCTTATGCTTTTGGAGATCTGAGATATCATAATTATTATCTGAGTAGCCGATACTCTTTAGAAATGGCCTCTGGATTTGCCTATGACCCTGTTAGTGAGACAACCTTTTCGTGGTTAGTTGGAGAAGGTGAGTACGGCAGACAAGAGATTGTATACTATGATTACTTCAGCGGAGACGGGGTGCCGTTAAATGTTATTGACCTTCGCAGCCTAAGGAATTCCTTTGGCGGAGAGATGCACATCGATTACGAGAGCATATCCGGGAGCTTGACCATTTACGGAACCGAAAACGATGACGTCATTTCGGTTCGAGGAACGGGATATGTGGAGGTGAATGGAGGCGATGGAGATGACCGCATAGAGTTTTTTTCCAATTTAGAGTCATCGTCCAAGCTATTAAGAGGGGGCGCAGGGAATGATGTTGTTCTCGCTGGAGATGGAACTGATACGATCGGCGGCGGCTCTGGAAATGACCGGTTGCACGGCGGTCGCGGGGAAAATCTGATTTACGGAGATGAAGGAGATGATCGCATTACTAGCGGTGGAGGTGACGACACAATTTCCGCAGGGTCGGGTGACGACTGGATAGATGGCGATACCGAAGATATCGTCAGCAAAGGCTATGACAATGATGCAATTTATGGCGGAGAAGGAAACGATACCATCTACGGGCGAGGCGGCGATGATACCATTTACGGCTCCCCTGGGAATGACAATATAGCCGCTGGAACCGAGAATGACTATGTGCAAGGTGGAGCGGAAAACGATCGTATATACGGTGGCGCTGGTTCAGATACTCTCTTTGGCAACGATGGGGATGATACCATCTACGGCGGGAAAGACACTGACGTAATCCTTGGTGGGGCAGGTATAGACTTCTTTGTATTCGAAAAACCGGCAGATAGCACGCCGGGAATTTCAAGAGATGTTATCCGAGACTTCGAGGTCGGTCAGGACAAAATTGTCCTTAGCGCGCTAGACGCTGACACGACGAAAGACGGCAACCAGTCGTTTAGCTGGAGTCTGAATGATGCTCCAAACAGCGTTTGGGTTGGCTACTGGAATGGTCGGGCGCTGATTCGAGCCGATGCAGATGGAGATGCCGTGTATGATTTTGAGATACAGTTGAACCAGGTTAGCTCGTTGTCCAGTACCGATTTTATATTTTAGATCGTGTTGACAAAATGGGCTCACATGGGACGGCAATCGTAATTCAAGCTGGTGTTCGTCACCTGACAAAAAATGGAAATCTTCTGTCGGGTGACGAACATTAGGTGGAGGCGATTACAACTATCGCAAGTAGAAGTTTCCCATATTGCGCAATCGCCAGCCAGCAAAAATGCGAAAACGCCTCAAGCGTTTTCACCAATACGGGAGCACGCGGCGGAACTTCACATTGCCCCCGCGCGCTCCAGAGTCTTCGACAAGCGGTCCCGCCCGGTGATCGCATCCAGCCGCTCCCGCAGCTTTGCCCGCGCCATCCGCTCCTGCAATGGTCCCGGCCTGCGGATCGCGGCGGGAACCGACATGCGCACATAATCCACGATCTCGCCGATTGCACGATCGGGGATGGCAACAGCCGGGTGTTTCTGCAACGTGTCGATCAGCAGTTCAGCGCCGCTATGCAAAGCCCGGTGCAGCGCCTCGCTGTGATTGGCCTCGATGTCGATCCGCCAATGCTCGGGCAGACGGCGGAAGAACCACGCCAGGGCGCCGAAGATCAGCAGGTGGCATAGTCCACAATGATCGGCTGCAGGATATTCTGGATGCCGTCGATGATGCTCATGATGTGATGGCGGCAGGGGCGGGATCCAGCTCAACTGGCTGAGTCCGTGATCGAGCATGTCGACCATCAGCCGAAATCCAGCTCCGACTGCGAACCGGTCATCGACACCAAGGCACCGCCCGGCTTTCGACCTGGCGCCGGACCTCCAAGCGCAGCTCATCGCAATAATCCTGCAATTGTGCCGCCTGCTGGGCGGAGAAGCCGAAGTTCATCTCGGCAAAGTCCGGCAGGTTGTCCATCGCCGCGCCGAAGGTCACGATCAGGTCCTAGATCAGCGTCCTCATGCGATCGGCGCGAACCAGATCGCCGCGCTATCCTGCAAAAGGCGTAAACGAGCAGCGCATGCGAGGATGGACTCCAGCAGGCTCATCCGTTTCTCTTTATTGAACTGAACATATTATCGGCTACTTGCATGAGATTTCTGGTCAGACATGCAGACCATCTGCATTTCGAACGATATCCGCACCATCATGTATTTTTAGGTACGGTACCGTCGGGTATCGCAGATTGCTTGCCGCTCAAACAGAACTTCTCAGCTGTCATCGAATGCCCCGGGATTTCCCGAGGCGAAGTGACAGGTTGGCTTAGCAGGCCAAATCATCCGAGAGCACAGTTGAGAATAGCTATCAAGGTCCCCGGAGAACTTATTCCCGATGGGCACGTGCCCTCGACTCTCAAATGCCTTTACCTCTCGACTACAATCTGAGGTTTCGAGAACAAAGAACGCCCGCTCTGGATGGTCCCTGCGGGCGCACGTCTTGATGGTCACGTCTTGATGGTAAAGAAAAAAATAAGCCCGTGTGATATTAACCGTCAAGGAAGTATTTTTTCGGAGTTGGGAAAGATTGTCACGATTTCTGCGCTTTTTCGAAAGGCAGTGGCTGCATCTCTTCGGCAACGGCCGAACCCTCAGGCGGATAGTCGAGCGAATTGCTTAGCTCTGCCTTCTCCTGCCAGGCATAGTCGGGGAATGGCAGATGGTTTTCCTTTCGCCAAGCAGAGATTGCCTGCTCCGCTTGGTGTACACGCTCCGCATCAGGAGCCACGTCCTGTGCCTGGTAGTGGACCGCAGACGGGAAGGCAAATTGTGCTCCGGCACCCTCCACAACCGTCATGATGCGCAAGAACAGATCTTCCTGGATCGCACGCGACTCGCCATAGTCCGAAGTTAACAGGTAAGTGTAAATCTCGATATCAAGGGAATGCGCGCCGAAGCCAATGAAGCGCACGCGCAGGGGATCAGCGGCCACCTTGGGATGAGCGATCATGAGCTTGCGCAACTCTGCCAGCACAAAGCGAAGCTGATCGGGGGTCGTTTCATAGCGCAGTTGCAGGGTAGTGTTGAGGTGGATGCGATCACGCTTGGAGAAATTCTCCAGTTTCATGTTCGCAAAATCGGAGTTCGGCACCGTGATCACCGTACGATCGGGCGAACGGATACGCGTGGAGCGCATACCTATATGTTCGATGGTTCCAATCATGTCACCGAAGCGACAAAAATCACCCACCTCTAGCGGCCGGTCCGCAAAAAGCGTGAAACCGGCCAGAAAATTCTGCAATGTTGGCTGCGCAGCGAGCGCTATTGCCAGGCCACCAATGCCAAGACCGGCAATTACGCCCTGATAGGGTAAGCCGAGCAACTCGGCCAGCACCAGCACCGCAAACACAATAATCCCCATGCGGACAAGTCCGCTGAGGAAGGATAGAAGCGTTATCTGGTGGGCTGGAAGCCGCCGGTTTCGACCATAGCTATCAACGGCTGCGGCAATTCCCTGCCAAGCGATTGGCACACAACCAAAAACAACGAGACTCCAGGCAGTCGATGCAGCGACGGTCGCCACAACGTCAGGCAGACCCAGATTGTAAAGTACAACAAGCATGGTGATGCCGAGAACGACAGCACGGATCGACCATTTCACTATTTCTCGGATGAAGTCTGCCTGGGGGTATCCTTCTTCCTCGATATTTGCAGTTTTCTGTCCAAAGATCCGGAAAACGATCCGGCTGACCCATATGCCCAGCCCGGAACCGGCAATTAACGCCGCAAATGCAGCCACCCACTGCCATTGCTCGAGCGGCCCTGCTCGGTTCAGGAGGCTCGGTAAGGTGGCGCGAACAAAGCCACGCATCTGGAAAAAGACGTCGGGTTGCATCACCGTCTCGATATCGGGGGGCATTGGCAGATCGTCGACGGCTGCATAGACAGCACGAATACTGGCCAATGTGTCAGGTGTGAACTGCCAGATTACGCCATTCTCTGTTTCCACAGGGGCGACGACAATGTCGCCTTCAGGATGTTGGAAGTGGACATAAGGAATGCGGCTGTCCGGATCGTCAGGGATCTCTTGCCAATAAACGTAGCCGATGCGATGAAGTACCTGCAGGATGTATCCTGCCAGAAGCGGCGCTTCCTGCCGACGCACCACTTCGGTCATCCCGCTGGTATCCAGAGTAGCGAATGCCGGATTGTCGGGCTCGGAGCCGAAATTTTGCATACCCAGCAAGAAAGTCTTGAAAGTGTCACGCGGCGTCCTGAGTTCTTGCGGCGAGGGCGTGACCGTGTCCTCCGCCTCATCACGCGCGGTGCGGAGCCTTTCGAGTGTTTTTTCGAGTTCGGGCACCGGCGGCGGATCGATAAACCAGGCCCCATCGATGTATTGAAAGGCGAGTTCGAAGGTTTCCTGAGTACCGGCTTGGGCGAGGGTAGCAATAACTCTGTCGCCTTGCGGTGAGTTCGGAAGTTCCCAGAGTCTAAAGGTCAACCTGTCGATAACTCGAAAAAGAAGATGAGCGTAGTCAGGGCGGTTGATACGTTCACCGCGGCTTTCTCTCGTCGACACGATTAGGCTGGCCGCTGTGCCGAACTGGTCCATGGAACCGGCACCGATCTGGTCGATCGCCCGCAGAAAGGAGCGCATAGTCGCCATCGGGCTCGTTTGATCGATGGGGTTCTCTGGATGCGAGACGACCTCGGCACGGGTAGCAGTCCACCACTCTCCTGTCGAAGCGCCCCGAGAACGTGTCACCCTCACGCGACATCACGAAAAGAAACTCGCCCTCCGAATTAGCCTCTTTCCAGTGCCCGGTAAGCTGGCGCCCTTCCGCTTGCGCATCAATGCGCCCTTCATATAACGGATAAGTGCCGGTGACGCGGTTACCATTCTGTTCCAGAATAAGACGCGCCCCGCCACCGCGCCAGCGCGTATCCCATTCGCCGCTCCAATTGATTACGTCCTGTTGCGCATGTGCAGATGTAGCAGCGGGCAAGAAGAGAAGAGCGAGCACGACGACAGAGATTAAACGTCGAGCTGCACACCGGATCCAATGTCCTTTAATACTGGCATGTTCGGAAGCGGGTAGAACACGCGGAGATTTTCTTATCATCTTTTCCTGGCATCCTAAAGATTTATAGGTGATAACCAGAAACCTGTTATATTTGAAACAGACTATGACCCGGAACTTATTTAATTGAGAGCTACTATTTTCGGAAAAATCGACTTGGCAAATTGATCTTTGCCTTGATCAGCGCGGCAAAGCTGCAACTGGTATAATCAGCGCCCTTCCTGCCAACGTCAAGTCCTAACTGACCTACGTCGAAATAGCCCCCAAGCAGTATCGTATTCCACACATTCTCCATGAACACAATGCGTTATGGCATCAGGCTGAGAACGTAGCCCCACTAGGTGAGTGAGGCAGGCCCGTCCAAATTCAATTATCGCATTCGGTGCATCTCGATCAAAAGAACAACAAAGGCGGCTTCCGATCAAGGGTTTCTCTATAAGAACCACTCGCGGGCACTCCGAAATGTAAAGCAAGGGTTTTCTTGCTGCTTTCAATGGGACTGCATACGCTCCATGATGGCCGCCAGTGCACAAATAACTATCTTCACATTTTGCCCGGAGACAGCCCACCCATGCGCCTGCCACACCTACCGAAACGACTTCCCCTGCAGGCAGACCGCATCGACCAGGTCACAATCCCGGCTATTACGCGCCGATTTCCCGCCCTGCGCCGATGGTCGGACCCGACGAACCTGCATCGCCACGCCATTGCCGATCGCGCGCTGCACCGCCGGATCACCTCGCCCTCGGCGAGGAAGACATCCATGAAGTCCCTGCCCTGCCCGGATCTGGAAGCCGCCCGTCCTTCGAAATTGGCCAGCTTCATGCCACCGGCGCCGCGCCGTTCGACAAGATCGCGATAGAGCCCCGCCACATTCACCTACCCCTTGGCGACCTGCGTGACGACATCATGGGCGAGGCGGATCGCACCATTGTCGCATCGAACCTTGTGCCAATTATGCAGCGGCGATATCGGCCGGGCGCAAAGATCGCGCCATTTCTCGACAGGCACGCCGTCCGCACGGGCCAATAAGCGATCATCAATCGGCAATGTACCGGCCGGGCTTCCGTCGTGAGCTTCGCAGAAGAGCTGGAAGCCGAAGCTGCTGTTCAAATACCGGTGAGATATACAGGAAACCACCGAACATGATTCCATCGCAAGTTCAGTGGATATGGGTATGCTCGCCGTCATGCACTCGCCTGTACCGATCGGCCCGTCGCTGGATGTCAGGACCAGCTAAATGGACCCAGCCCAAGAAGTTGCCGCGCGGACGAACATGGGAAAGCATGAAGGCCGAGTTTGAGGACGGCGTTGACCTGCTCATTGCCTGCTGGCGCACGCCGATCGAGCGCGTGGCAATCGAGAACCCCGAGATGAACAACCTTGCCCGCGCAAACATGCCGGACGAACTTCCTGCGCCACAGATGGTGTAACCGTTCTGGTTCGGTGAACTGCCGCGACACGGCTTCTCATGGCATGCCAGATCTGGGCGATATCGCGAGCTTTATGGGATGGTCGCTCAAGCACGCTTCCGAGATGATCGAGAAGTACGCCAGGGCAAATCCGGAAAACGGGGAGGCCATTTTGTTGAAGCTGGTGGAGGAGAAATGATTTTGCAGCTCGCCTGCAAGTTATTGATTTTAATAAATATAAAAGGGATCTCTTTGCAAAGGAAGCTTTGTAAATCAATTAAAAACTATGGTTATGGGACCATAGGTCGTGAGCTCGAATCTCGCCGCCCCGACCACACTCCGCCCGGAAAACCGATGTGATGCCGAAGCGGTTCATGAACGGCGAAAACCGTGGTTTGCAATCCTGCTCTTGTTCAGCCCCGCCTGGTGAAGCTCAAGTAGCGTGACGCAGATTTTCTGTATGGCGTGACAGCGCAATTTGCAGCAGATGACAGCGGGATTTCACGGGCACTCCCGAACTCTTTGCCGAGATCAGCTTGCCAAGGTTCGTGGCACCGTGTCTGATCGGCTTACCGTCTCAAGCCCGCGAACTGAGCATCCCAAGGCGTTTCCCTACACTTCCGGCTGCCATCAGGCGCTTGTATTCCACGTTTTCCATGCGGCGACGATTCCGGTGGCGATACTGGTTGCCGTGCCACGGGCGAGAGGGTCGCGTCAGGCTGCCGAACAGCAAGGATCCGAGATCACCGCCCCCTTGCGTGATGAGCTCCGTATTGACACGATGCCGGCACGCGATCATCCGGTCGGCGACCAGGCCAATAGCAATAATTCGACGCCAGTCAGGAAGACGATGAAAGGCCGAAGGCAGATATTCTCTATAAGCTTGCAGAGTCGTCAGGATTTTGGGCTTCATATCCAGCAGGTTATCCCGCGTATCAGCAAAGGCCATTCGAGTAGCGTCAGGCCTCGACCTTGCATTCCGGACACACCGATGTCGGCAATCCTGACGAATGGCAGCGTGGATGGGCATGGCATATGCAATCGACATGCGGCGCCCGCTTCGTGATGAGGCACCGGAACGGGCTAAGAACCTGTTTCCACCGCTCTCCCGCTCTTGAAACTATTTCGTTGGATCCTCACATAAGTCATATCGACGAAGAGAATTCAGAGCCAGTCAGATCGGCGCAATAGCTTTCCAGACAATTTAAGACAAGCTGCGCTGGTCCGTATTTTGGCCAATCGCATCATCGTTGCACAAGTGATTGTGCCGCCGCTCGCGCAGGCGTGTCGATGTGTCGAATGCCTTTGGGGCAGGACATGGGGTGTGAATGAGGCAGCATCCCGGTTCTCCCGGCGAACGGGGAAATGCGCTTTCCGGAAGAGGGAAGGACGGCAAGGCGATGTCAGGACGCAACACGTCCGATCGTCTCGAGAAACGCCTATCCGAAAGGGGGTGAGTAGATGTTCGGCTTCATCATGGCCGCTGTCGTTGCCTGCCTGCCGACGCAGCAAATACACACGCAGCTCGCCGATACATATCACGAGAACCGCGTCATGGCGGGCCTGAACAACGCCGGCGCCATCATTGAACTATGGGCGTCGGTTGATGGTTCGTGGACGGTGTTGCTTACCCTTCCTGACGGAATGTCCTGTGTTATGGATACGGGGCATGACTATATCGCATTCCCTATTGAGCCAGAGGGAATGAACTCTTGATGCACCATGGTATCCCGGGACCATCACCAATCGTGACCGGATACCAAAAGGAGATCTGCAATGCGCAGATCGCCTCCCGGTGCGCTTGAGGCCTGCTTCGAAACGGGGCCGGTTCATGATCCGATTTACAGAAATTCAGCTTGGGTCAAACGAGCTTGGACGTGATAGCAGGCATATCCTGCCTTGAAATTCGGCGGAATCAGGCCACGATCACCTCGACCCCGTGACTGGCCGCGATCTCGGCATCTTCCGGGGTCAGCGCCCTGTCGGTGATGATCGTGTCGAACAGGTCGATCCGGCCCATGTGATACAGAGCGGAATGGCCGATCTTGTCGTGATCCATCAGCAGATATTTCCGTCTGGCGGCGGCTAGCATGACCAGCTTGATCTGCACGACCCGCTCATCCTGATGATACAGGTTCGGCATCCGCATGGCGGAGGTCGAGATGAAACAGGCGTCCAGCATCAGTTCACCAAAGCCTTTCTCGGCGATCCTTCCGAAAAACCCGTCGAACTTGCGGATATATTTCCCGCCGATAGCCAGCAGTTCGACATTCTTGTCTTCCGACAATGCCGCGATGCAGGGCAGGCTGGCGGTCGCTATGGTAAGATCCGGGGTTTTCCTCAGTTCGGGCAGCATCCGGGCCACGGTCGTCCCATAGCCAAGAGCAATCGCCTCGCCATCATTGACCTGAGCCGCAGCGATTGCCGCGATCCGCTGTTTCTCGGCCTGGTTCACATGCTGGCGAAAGCTGAAGTCGCTTTCGAATTGCGTCGCCGAAAGCACGGTCACGCCGCCGCGGATCTTGGCCGCCCAGCCCTCCTCGACAAGTTCATCCAGATCGCGGTGAACGGTCATGCGGCTGACCTCGTGCCGGTTCACCAGTTCCTCGACCAGCACCGTGCCGCGCTGAAGCAGCAATTCCAGTATATCCTTGCGTCTTTCCCTGGCCTTCATGCACCCACCGTCCGGACAAAGCGCGGCCTGACACCGCTTTGCGGTGTTACTTCCATTCGATGCAGATCACGGTAGCGACCGATAACATGTTCAAGCTCGGATATACGCCGTTCAGCATCCCAATCGAGTGCATGCGCCAATGCGTCAACGATCTCCTGCAGTGCCTCAAAGCCAAGCGGCCCCTCCAGAAACAGCGAGCTGCGCCCGAACAGGAAATCCGTGGCATGCCGGACCAGTTCGGAGCGAGCCACGAGAGCGATCTCCTCCCGCGAGAAACCCGGCAGGTGAGTCAGGAAGCGCTCGCCATCCGCAAGTGCCGCCGCCAGCCCTTCCGCACGGCTGCCATAACGGGCAACCAGTTGCCGCGCACGGCTGCGGGTCAACCCGTGATGGCGGATCATGCAGGTCAGCAACCGCTCAACCGGGGCCGCCTGCTGCGACAGGCCCTGCCCGCCGCCGATAGGCAACGCCTCGGTGCCCATCTTTCGTGACATATCCAAACGACGCAGCACCTCGTCAGTGAGTTCCGCCGAAAAGGCACGGAATGTTGTCCATTTTCCACCGACCAGGGACAGGATCGGAAAGCGCCGGTCGCCCTCGGGCGGCAGTTCGGGCATGGAATGGTCACGGCTGACCGCGCCCGGATCATCGGCATCATTCGCGGGCAGCGGGCGCACACCGGCATAGCTGAAGAATATGTCATCGCGCGATACAGGCACATCGGGAAAAATCCGGCGGAAGGCGGAAAGCAGGTATTCGACCTCGTCATCTTCGCAGACAGCGCTGTCGGGATCCTCGATCGGGATATCGGTCGAACCGAGCAGTGCATGCCCCATGAAGTTGGACACGAGACAGATACGCCCGCCCTCGGCCTCGAAATACATCATCCGGCCATGCAGGGTTTCCGCGAAAGCGGGCAGGTCCAGCAACAGATGACTGCCCTTGGTCCCGCCGATCATCCGTTTCGACGAGCCGGCCGCGCCGTTGACGCTGTCGATCCACGCCCCCCCGGCATTCACCATCAGGTCGCAGCCGATCAGGAAGGCTTCACCCGTCATCGTATCGACCAGCCGGGCGCGACCACCCTCGACTCCATCGAAGCGCAGATGATTCAGTGCGATGCTGCCGGGATTTGCCGCCATGCCGTCCAGCGCAAGCTCCACCACCAACCGCTCGGGCGAGGTGATCCACGCGTCATAGTAAGAGGCCGCGATCCTGATTCCGGGATCGAGGTCGGGGATCTCTCGCAGCACGTCCTTGCGACGGATCATCCGGTGACGCGGCATGGCGCGGTTCAGCGCACCATAGATATCGTAAAGCGCCAGCCCCAGCTTGACGATCAATGCCCCGCGCTGCTGCATCCGGGCCGGCAGGCGCAGAAATTTGCGGACAGCCGCCCATGTGCCCCCAAACCACGAATAGATCGGGATGATCATTTCCAGCGGGCGCACGTAATGCGCGGCATTGGCCAGCAACCGGTTGCGCTCTTGGGCGGATTCGCGCACCAGCCGGAATTCGCCTGTCTCCAGGTATTTCAGCCCGCCATGGATCATCCGCGACGGCGCCCGGCTGGCGCCTGAGCAGAAATCCCCGCGCTCGACCAGCAGGCAGTCGATACCCTGCAGGCTCAGATCCCGGAAACTGCCCATCCCGTTGATTCCGCCGCCAACGATCAGCACCGGGACATGATCGCTCCGCCGCAACCTGTCCAGCAAATCCTCGCGGCTCTGCGCGGCATCATTCATTGGCTTGTCTTTCTTCGAACCGGACCATTTCTGCCGCAACCCTTCGATACCGCTGCCAGGCTTCCTCGACCTGCGCCCGGCCCGCGCCCGGCTCGAAGATCCGCGCGTCTGACTGGGTGCGGCTGATCGCATCGTGCCAATCGTCATAGGCTCCGCAGGCCAGCCCGGCGCAAATCGCCACGCCAAGTGCCCCGGCCTCCTGTGTGGCCGGGATCTCGATCCTGCGGTCGAGCACATCGGCGAAAAGCTGGCAAAAATAGGGATTGCGGCTGCTGCCACCGGTCAGGCGCACCCGGTCTGTCCGATGATCCGGATCCAGCAGATCGACGTGATGGCGGTGGTTGAACACGATCCCCTCGGCCACTGCGCGCAGCATATGCCCGCGGTGATGCCAGCCCCGCAGCCCAAGGAACGCCCCCGCGACATCCGCGCGATGCGGCGAGCCGAACAGATAGGGCAGATAGACGATATCAGATGGATCGCCCGCGACCGCGTCCAGTTCGCGCTGCAATTCGCGGAACGGATCACCCTGCGCCAATGCGTCACGGGCGGATTGCCGCAGGAACCAGTCCAGATTGGCGCTTGACGCGGGCGAGATGGACATGTTCATCCATTGCCCCGGCATCAGGCCGTTGCGCGCATACCATCCTGCGGAAGTCTCGGGCCGGTCCATCAGCATTTCGTTGATCGAATAGGTCCCGGCGATCACGGCAATGGTCCCGGGCGCGATGACCCCCGATCCAACGGCACATGCGGTCACATCATGCAGCCCGGCCGCGACGGGAAGACCGGCTCGCAGCCCGGTCATGCGCGCCGCCTTGCCGGAGACATGTCCCGCCACCGCATCCGGCATGATCACTGGTGGCAAGGCCCCGGTCAGATCCTGCAGGCCGAACAGCGCCAGTGCCTCATCGCTGTAACGTTGGGTCCGGACATCGGTGAAGGCCACGCTCGCCTCGGTGAAATCGGTCGCGATCTCGCCGGTCAGGCAATAGCGCAGCCAGTCCTTGCAGGACTGGATCGCGGCGATCTGCCCGAAGCGACGTGGCTCGGCATCGCGGATATGCGCCAGGATCGCGGCGGGAGAGGCCGGAAACGGCTCCTGCCCGGTCAGCGCCAGTGAACGCGCCGATACGCCCTTGGCATCCCAGCCTTCGACCACCTGTTGCGCCCGGCTGTCAAGGGATGTCGCCGCAAGCCCCAAGGGCCTGCCCTGCTCGTCCAGCAGATAGACGCCATCTCCATGCCCGGCAACCGACAAGGCCAGCGGCTGAACCTCACACCCCTCGGTCTCGGCGGCCAGATGCAGCGCCTCGCGGATTGCTTCGGCCGAGGCATTCCAATGGGCCTCCATGTCCCGCTCGACATGTCGCGCCCGCTCCTTGATCTGCGGGATCTCCCGCTTCGCCGAAGCGACAACACTTCCATCGGTGCAGAACATCACCGCCTTCGTCACGGTCAGACCACTGTCCAGCCCCAGCAAGTAATCCGTCACCTCAGCCCTCCATCCCCGCGTGGCGCAGCCCGCCCTGCCAGCTGGCCAGATGGGTGGCCACCGGCAGCACCGCTCCGCCCCCCCGGAATTCGATCTTGCCGCCGATTTTCAGAATATTCCGCATCATGTCCCCTCATCCGGTCATATCGCGCGCCAGAACGTTACATATTTTGATTATAATATCAATAATTATGATACATAAAGCTTCAATACTCATGGAGCACCCTGAGCATCAGGTCAAAATATGTGAAAATTCAGCTTTTCTCTTTCAGATATGATTGAAAGAACATATCCTCATGAATGTTACAAATTATACTTGGACGGATCATCTCTGCGACGAACTGCGCATCGGGCGATGCAGCGCAGGACAGCTGCAAAATCGTCAGGGAGGGCTGCAAGTATTTCGGCAGGATACGGTTTCATGCGCTCGTGATCGAGCAACGTCGTGAAAAACGCTAACGACAACAGTAAACTACCGCATCCCCGTCGGACGGCTGTTTTGCAGATTGGCCAGGACATTATCCCGTATCTCTTCAAGCCACAGCCGAATGGTGGTTTCGGCGGCATCGGAATCGCCATCGCGGATTGCGGCAACGCTGTGTTCGACCTGGGCAAGGCGGCGGCGGCGCTCCTCGACGGTAAGGCTGTCCTGCGGCGTCTTCCAGATCGTCGTCCAAAAGGTATCGTTGTTGAGATCTGCCCAGATCTCGCCAAGAAGCTGGTTACCGCTGCCCATCACCACAGTGTATACGATCCGGGTCAACTGGAACGTGAAATCAAGCGGCAGGCAGTCCGGGTCCGCCGTCATCTCGCGAAGCTGCTCGAGGCGCCTGTCGAGCTTGACGATCCGGGCATGACCTTCCTGGTCGTGGATCCGCCGCGCAAAGCTGGCCGCCGCCATGGAGGCCAGCGCATTGCGGACATTGAAAAGATCCTCGATCGAGGCCAGTGTGACCGGCCGCACGAAAGCGCCGCGCCGCGGGATGATCTCGACCAGACGCCGTTTTTCGAGGATACGGAACGCCTCGCGCACGGGGCCGCGGCTGACCCCGTACATCTCGGCCAGTTTCTCTTCGCCAAGGCGTTCGCCGGGTGCAAGGCTGCCCTCGACGATCATCACGCCAAAGGCGTCCGCCACTTGCTCCGCGATGGTGAGGGGACGGATATTGCGACCGATATGGCGCGCATTGCCCGACAAACCCGGAACGCTCGCAGCATAGCCGATCTCGTGTCTTTCACCGGGTTCTCGCCTTGTCATCGTTACAATATCCGCCTTGCTCTTTCCGGGTCCCGTGACGAAACTATCCCTTCGGGCCGATCCTACCAAGTATCGACGAACGACCGTCCGCCCCGTCCTGCAACCGGCGGGGCCGCGTTGCTGGCATTGGCTATCCATCCGCGTGTCGCAAGCGGGTCGATCACCGCGTCTATCTCGGTCGCGGCGGCATAATTAACAGCCTTGCCGTTCTCGTATAGCTCAGCCAGCAGCCTCCCGAACAGCGCCTGCTTTTCCTGTGGATTTCCAACCGCGTCAAGCTCCTTGCGAAAGCCGAGCCGGACCGCGCCTTCCAGCCCCATGCCACCGAACTCTCCCGTCGGCCATGAAACGGTCAGCGCGGATTCCTTGAACCCTCCCGCCACCATTGCCATGGCGCCAAGGCCATAGCCCTTGCGCAACACCACGGTATAGACCGGAACGCGCAGGGCAGCTCCGGTGACGAACATGCGGCAAACCTTTCGCACCAGCCCGGTCCTTTCGGCCTCGGGGCCGACCATGAAGCCCGGAGTATCGCAAAGCGAGATCACCGGCAGTCCATGAGCATCGCAAAGCTGCAGGAAACGGGTGGCCTTGATGGCCGCATCCGCGTCGATGGCACCGCCCAGATGCCTGGGATTATTCGCGATCAGCCCATAGGGCCGTCCCTCTATCCTGACAAGGCTGGTCACCATGCCCGCCCCCCAGCCCCGGCGCAGTTCCAGCACCGATCCCTCGTCGCAGAGGGTATCGATGACATCGCGGATCTCGTAGACTCGCAGCCGGTTCTCGGGAATGACGCGCCGCAACAGACGCTGGTCGGGCGCGCTCCATGCGGTATCGGTTCCCTGGAAATAGGACAGATACCGTTTCGCTACCTGGCAGGCCTCGGCCTCGTCCCGCACGCGGATATCCACGACGCCGCTGGCGGTCTGCACATCGATGGGACCGACATCCTCGGGCTTGTAAACGCCCAGCCCACCGCCTTCGATCATCGCGGGACCGGCCATTCCGATATTGCTTCGCTCGGTCGCGATGATCACGTCGCAGCACCCCAAAAGCGCGGCATTCCCGGCAAAACAGCGTCCCTCTGCAACCCCGATGACGGGCACCTTGCCCGAAAGCGAGGCAAAGGTGGCAAAGCTTGGTCCATCAAGCCCCGCGACGGTTGCCCGATCCGTGTCGCCGGGCCGGCCGCCGCCACCTTCCGCAAAGAAGATCATCGGCAATTCGTGCTGTTTCGCCAGGTTGAAGATGCGATCCAGCTTGCGGTGATGCCGCTGCCCCTGTGTCCCGGCAAGCACGGTGTAGTCCCCGATGGCAAAGGCGCAGCGCGCGGCCTCGGCACCGAAGCGGCCGCCATTGACCCTGCCAGTGCCTGTCAGGATGCCGTCTCCGGTCGTATTGCGTACCAGATCCTCACGAGAGCGCCTGCGGCTCTGCGCGGCGATGGCAAGTTCGCCATATTCGTTGAAGCTGCCGGGATCGCAAAGATCGGCGAGATTCTCGCGGGCCGTGCGCTGCCCGCGGCTGCGGCGACGACCCACTGCCTCTGGCCGGGCTTCGTCGCGGCCGAGTGCCTGGCGATCGAAAAGTTCCTGCAGATCGGGACGCACGGCATCCGGATCGACTTCCTCGGTTTCACCTGCCTGTTCCTGTGGCCCCTCGCCCGGAGCAATCGAAAGAATTGCCTCTTCCGACGCGAGCGTCTGTCCCGGCCCGGCCAGCACCGTTCCGATCCGGCCGGAAACCGGGGCCTCGATCGCATGTTCCATCTTCATCGCTTCCAGCACGGCGACGACCTGGCCTTTCGCGACCACATCCCCGGACGAGATACGCAGGTCCACAAGGGTGGCCTGCATCGGCGCAACCACCGCGACCTCATCCCCGGGCAGTTCCGCATGGCCGGTTGCCTCGGTTTCGGCATGGACAGGCGTGCCGTAAGAAGCCGCTTGCAGATCGGCAGCCGCGCTGGCCAGTTCGGCATAATGCGCCTCGATAAAGCGTGTGTTCACGCTGTAATCGCCAAGTTCCGGCCGGGCGAGCAGGGCACGCAGCCAGTTCAGATTCGTATCCAGCCCGTCGATGCGAAACTCCGACAGCGCCCGCCGGCTGCGTGCAAGCGCCGCGGGCAACGTGTCCCCCCGGGAGATCACCTTGGCAAGAAGCGAGTCGTAAGCCGCCGAAACCGGATATCCCGCATAGCCGAAGCCATCGACGCGGATGCCGGGACCCGCTGGCGGATCATAGGCCGATATCGTCCCGCCCGCCGGACGGATCCCGCCATCCGGCGCGATGCGTTCCATATTCACGCGCGACTGGATCGCTACGCCCCGGGCATCCCGCGGCAGATTCAGATCCGCCAGCGTGACACCCTCTGCCACACGGATTTGCAGGGCGACGAGATCGATATCGTAGATCGCCTCCGTGATCGTATGCTCGACCTGAATCCGAGGGTTTGCCTCGATGAAAAAAACCTCTCCGGTGGCCGTATCAAGCAGGAATTCGAACGTGCCAAGGCTGCGATAAGCATTCGCGCGGGCCAGTTCGGCCGCGTATCCGGTCAGTCTGCTGCGCAGTTCTTCGGACAGGTTCGGGGCCGGTGCGATCTCGATCACCTTCTGGTGGCGGCGCTGCAGGGTGCAATCGCGCTCTCCAAGCGCCGCGACGCCGCCTTGCCCGTCGCCCAGAACCTGCAACTCGACGTGACGCGCCGATGCAATGAACCGCTCCACATAGACGTCAGCGGCACCGAAAGCCGCCTTTGCCTCGCGCTGCGCAGCTTCGATGGCCGGGGCAATCCCGGCGCGGTCATGCACGACCCGCATACCACGCCCCCCGCCGCCGGCAACCGCCTTGACGATCATGCCCGCCCCCTCGGGCAGGCGGTCAAAGAACGCTTCGGCCTGCGCCGCATCGACGGGGTCCGCTGTGCCGGGAACAACGGGCACCCCCATTTCGTCCGCCAGCTTGCGTGCAGCGATCTTGTCTCCGTAAAGGCGCAGCGATTCCGGCGTCGGACCAAGAAACCGCATTCCCGCCGCCTCGACCGCCTCGGCGAATTCGGCATTCTCGCTGAGAAACCCATAGCCGGGATGAACGGCGTCGCAGCCGCCGCGCCGCGCGGCGGCGACCATTTCGGGGATGTCTAGATAGGCCCGGCCACCCTGCCCCGGCAGCAATTCCGCACGATCCGCACGCCGGACATGAAGCGAGTTGGCATCGTCACGTGGATGGACAGCGCAGGTTTCCAACCCGAGATCGGCAGCCGTCCGGGCGATCCGCAGCGCAATCTCCCCCCGGTTCGCGATAAGCAGCCTGTTGATCCTGGTCACGTGGTCTCTTCCTTCTCATTTACCCATTCCTGCAATTCGGCCTTGCGGACCTTGCCGGTCGCGGTCATCGGCAGCGCCTCGACAAACCGGATTTCCGGAAGCTTGTATTTCGAGAGCTTCCCGGCCAGCCAATGGTCCAGGTCCCCGGCCGTCAGCATCGGGTCGGCAGGCTGAACGAAAGCCACCGGAACCTGCCCGGCATGGGGATCGCCGCGCCCCACCACGCCCGATCCCTTCACGCCCGGATGCTTGCCCAGAACCGCTTCGATCTCTGCGGGAAAGACGGACATGCCGCGAACCTTGAGCATCTCTTTGCGGCGTCCGAGATAGTGCAGATACCCCATCTCATCGATCACCCCGATATCGCCCGTATGCAGGAATCCGTCCCGGATCGCCTCGGCCGTCGCATCCGGCCGCTTCCAATAACCCTTGAACATTGCGGGCGTGCGGACCGTGATCTCGCCCTCTTGTCCGAAGGGGAGGATTGCTCCCGTCTCGAAGTCCCGGATCACGAATTCCGTGTGAGGCAGCGGCAGACCGACAAAGACCGGCTGCTGCTTCAGGTCGAAATCATCGTCCTGCATGCCGGTGGTAAAGGTGTTCGAGGTATGGGTCTCGGTCATCCCCCAGGCCGCTTCGGCCAGAACCGTCCCGGTCCGCGCCTTCCATGCGGCCCGAATATCCGCGTCGAGCTTTCTGATGAAGCTGACCACCCGCACCCGACGCAGCGACGACAGGTCGTAATCGCCGAAATCCGCGCGGTTCATCAACTCGACCGCCCCATCGACGACAAGTGCGACCGTGGTAACCCGGTATCGCTCGACCGCCTGCAGAACGCCCAGGGGATCCCATCGCGTCATCAGCACCAGCGGTTCGCCGGTCATCAGCGGAAAGATCAGTGCCGCATTCTCCCCCGCGATCCAGAACTCCGGGAAAAAGCTGAGGCTGATGGAGGGTTCCTTGCCCGCGGTGACAGACCAGTTGGCTGCACCGGTAAACACCATGTCGCGCTGCGTATGCACGCAGCCCTTGGGCATGCCGGTGGTGCCGCCCGTGTAGTTCAGCGCAGCCGGGCTGTCGAGATCGCCCGCCTCGATACGGTCCGCCGGCATCGCCGCGATCGCGGGCAGCAAAGCGGTCGTGCCGGGACATGGCTTGGCGATGGAGGCGACCGAGGCCGGGCAGTTTATCTCGGGCGCCTCCGGCAGCATCTCGGCCAGCGCGGTGCTGAAAACCTCCTGGACCATCGTGCCGGGAATGGCGGCCAGCGCCACCGCTGCCAGGCTGTCGAGTGTCACCAGGCATTTCGCATCGGCATCCTTCAACACATAGGCCAGTTCGTCCGGGGTGGATAGCGGCGAGACCGGCACATGAACCGCGCCTGCCTTGAGAATGCCATAGAAGACGACATGAAATTGCGGGCAATTGGGCAGAAAGACCGCGACGCGTTCCCCCTTGGCGATCCCGCGCACCGTCAGCAGCGCCGCAAAGCGGTTCGCATCGGCATCAAGCCGCGCCCAACTGATCCGGGTTCCGTAATAGATCAGCGCCGGTGCCTCGGGTGTCGTTTCCGCCCAATGGGCCAAATGCCGCGTCAACGTGACCTCGCCCTGCGGATATTGCACCTCGCGCGCAAATCCTGAGGGCCAGACCTTCGCATGCATCCCGGCAAGATCAGCCAGATAAGCCTCGGCATCCGTCATTGGCTGCCCCCTTTTTCCTGCTCAAGTTCTGCGATCAGCCGCGCCCGCAGCTTGTATTTCTCGATTTTCGATGTCGGGGTGACGGGCATGGTATCGATGATGCGGATATGCCTTGGCCGCATATAGCGGGGCATCTCGGCCTCGGCATATGCGCGAATATCGGTAAGGTCGGCCTCTGCGCCGCTCTCCAACTCAAGAAAGACGGCGATATCGTCCTCGTCCCCGACCGCCGCGGGAACCGGCACGGCAGCAGCAGCGCGTATGGATGGATGGCGCAGCATGACGCTTTCGACCTCGAAAGAGCTGACATTCTCGCCGCGCACCCGAAAGAAACCGCCCATGCGATCCACATAAACATAGAGGTTGCGGGCGGCGTCGATCTGCCGGACCGCATCGCCGGTATGGAACCAGCAGTTGCGCAACACCTTCAGCGTCGCCTCGGGCTTGTTGATGTAATCCTGCAGGATCAGGTCAGGAAAACGGGGGCGGATACATAATTGTCCCACTGCGCCCTCGGGAACCAACGCGTCATGTTCATCCAGCGCCGCCACTTCGAAAAGAGGCGACGGCGCGCCCATCACACCCTTGGGCAGCCTCTCCCGGCCATCGAACAACGGACGCCCGAAGTCCCGGGCCGCCTGCCGGTAATCAGCTTTCGACAAGCCTTTCCACAAATCGGCGGGCGTGCCCTGCCCCTCCGGAAACTCGTCCAGCACGGCCCCGAATACCGATCCGCTTTCGGTCTGCCCGAAGCCGACTGTCATGAAGTCCACGCCGAAACGGGTGGCGAATGCGTGGTGATTGGCATTGAAGGGCTGGATATGGACCTTGTTCAGTGTATTCGCCGCGTCATCCGGACGGGCAGGCAAAGACATGATATGCGGGATCATCACATCCAGCAGCGTCGCCACCGAAGCCCCGCTCGCGGCTATGCGTTGCCAGAAGGCGCTTGCCGAGAACCTGTCCCAAAGCCCGACCGTGCAGCCGGTCCAGGCCGCACGGGCGAAAAGGTTGAAGGCGCCTCCGACGTGATAAAGGGGCAGATCGCAATGCACTGCATCCTCGGGCGTATTGAGGACACGTGAGTTGAAGCAATACTGGTTGATCCAGCGGTGCCCGAGCCGAACTCCCTTGGCTGGTCCCGTGGTGCCCGAGGTGTAGATGATCGCGGCCGGATCGGACGGCGCCAGCAGGATCGGGGGCGGATCGTCACCTTCCAGTATCTCGATATCACCGCCGGGACCGGCAAGCACGAAATCAGGCAGTTCGCCACGTATCGGTTGCAGCAAGGCAACGCCTGCCGCATCGGCGATCACGACTTTGGGTGCTGCATCGGCGATCTGATAGGTCAGGAAACCACCGCGCAGAAAGTGGTTGATCGGCGCAAAGACGGCCCCGACCCGCCAGATCGCGAACATCGCCAGCGCGGGCAGGATTGCGGTCGGCGACAAAACGCAGACATGATCTCCCTTCCCGACCCCCAACCCGGCAAGCCCGGCAGCCATCTGGCGCGTGCGCTTCTGGAACTCCGCGAACGAAAACCGCTCGCCACTCTCACCATATAGCAGGAACAGCCTGTCGGGATCGCGCGCGGCATGGCTGTCGAAGCGATGCAGAACAGAGTCGCCATCGCGGCTCATCAGTTCGAAACACTCGGCCGCGGAAATCATGGCGCCACATCGATGATCGCGACGGTCTGATCCTCGGCAACCTCGTCGCCCTCCGACACGAGCAGTTTCACGACTTTCCCCGACCTCTCCGAGATGACGGGGATTTCCATTTTCATGGCCTCGACGATGACCACGGCCTCTTGCGCCGCGACCTCGTCACCCTCTTGCCGGGCCAGTAGCCACACCCTGCCGGCAACCTCGCTTTTCAGGCCGATTTCAGCCATCGTCATCTCCTCGCTGTCGGATCAAGCGCCTCCCGCAGGGATTCCCCCACGGTATTGAAGGCAAGCGCCGTCACCAGGATCGCGATCCCCGGCGCATACATCTGGGCCGGCGCGATCTGCGCATAGACATAGGCGCGCGCGATCATAGAGCCCCAGGACGAATCCGGCGGCTGCATCCCCAGCCCCAGGAAACTGAGAGAGGCTTCGGCAAGCAGGGCGACAGGCATCAGCAGCGTAATCTGCACCAGCACCGGCTGAATTGCATTCGGCAGGACGTGATTTTTCAGGATTAACCATGTCGAGGCGCCGAAACAGCGGGCGGCATCGACATAGAGTTCCTGCTTGAGCACCAGTGCGCGAGCGCGGGCGAGCCGGGCGAGTTGCGGGGCAAACACGATGCCGACGGACAGCATGGCATTGGTCAGCCCGATGCCCAGCACCCCCGTGACGGCAATCGCCAGAACGATGGCGGGAAAGGACAGGAAAGTGTCGAGTATGCGGCTGATCACCTCGTCCACCCACCCCCCCGTGTAACCCGCGATCAATCCCACCGGAATACCCAGCAACGCCGCAACCCCGACCGCCAGCAGCGACGCATAGATCGATGCGGTGGCGCCATGGATCAGGCGCGACAGGACATCGCGGCCCAGATCGTCAGTCCCAAGAAGATGTTGCGCCGATGGCGCCTCCAGCATCGCGTTGTAGTCCTGCAATGTCGGATCATGGGGAGCGATCGCATCGGCAAAGATCGCGCACAGCACGATCACCAGCAGCACGACCAGCCCGATCACGGCCACGGGATCGTCCCGCATCCAGTCCCTGGCCCGGGTCGTGAAAGCGGGACGGGTGCTGCGAATTTCTCCGGGTGTTGCGCTCGTCTCGGTCATCGCTGCGATATCCTTGGATCGAGAACGGAATAGAGCATGTCCGTCACCAGATTGACGGTCACCACGGTCAGCACCATGGCCAGCACGGCCCCCTGGACGACGGGAAAATCCCGCTGCAGCGTCGCGTTGACGATAGTGTTGCCCATGCCGGGAATGGCGAAGACCACCTCGACCACAACGGTTGCCGCGAGTGTGCGGTTCACGAGCAGGGAAATCACCGTCAGCAAGTTGACCGAGACATTGCGCAGCCCGTGCTTCCAGAGGATCGTGCCGAAGGGCAGCCCCTTGGCATGAAGGGTGCGAAAATGCTGGGAATGAAGGATCTCCACCAACGACGAGCGCAACTGCCGCGCGACCTCGGCGATGCCACTGGCCGCGAGTGCCACCGCAGGCAGGGTCGCGTGCCAGATCGCACCGGCAAGGTTCTCGGAAGGAGCGACGAAGCCGGTCGCGGGAAACCAGGCCCGGTTGAGCGCAAAGATCATGACGAAGATCATCGCGATCCAGAAATTCGGCAACGCCACCCCGGCAGATGACAGCATCATCACAAGCCGGTCGATCAACCCGCCCGAGCGGGCCGCGGCAAGCATCCCCAACGGCACGCCAATGAGGACAGAGATCAGGATCGCGTAGCAGACGATGAACAGGGTATTGGGAAAGACCCGCAGCAGGGTGGTCCCGACCTCCTCGCCAGAGAGGAAGGATTGGGAAAGGTCACCATGCAGCGCACGCCAGACCCAGTTTCCATACTGCACCAGCAGCGGATCGTTGAGGCCCCTCGACTCGCGGATTTCCTCGATCCGTTCGACTGTCGCGTTCTCGCCGGCGATAGTGATCGCGACATCTCCCGGCAGCAGCTTGAGCAGCATGAAAACGGAGAATGTCGCCAGCACCAGAACCGGGATGGTCTGAACCAGCCTGCGCCGAAGCATTCTGCGTTGCAATGGATTTAACATGCGGAAAGATCCGTCACGATTGGTTGCGAATGCGCCGGGCGGCCTTGCGATCACCCGGAGAGAAAGACCGGATCAGCCGAGCGTCACGTCGCGGAACTTGGGCTTGCCCAGCAGATTGGCATTGAAGTTCCGCACGCTGGAATCGATCGCATCGACCTCGTAGCGGACCGATAGCGGGATGCAGAGCTGCGCCTCCATCGCCAGTTTCTGTGCCGTGGCGAGCGCCGCCACCCGCTCTGCCTGATCGTCGGTTTCGCGGCTGGCCTGAAGCGCTTCCATATAGCCTTCGGGCGGCGCGACGCGGCCGGGATTGTAGTAGGAATCCTCCGAATACATCAGGGCATAGGTCAGGCTTGGATCCGGCCTGCCCGTCCATGCGGACAACAGCAGGTCGCCCAGCTTCTCTTCGCCGAAAAACCGGCCGGAAGCTTCGGCGATGGGCGCGTTCTGGAACCGGCCGGTCACACCGATCTTGGCCCATTGCGCAAGAATCACCTCCTGCCGCTGCACCGAAGCCTGGTCGGGATAGCCGCGCAGGTCCAAATCAAGCCCGTCGGCGAACCCGGCCTCTTCCAGAAGCGATCTGGCCTGCTCGGGATCGTAGACAGTCAGCTTGGCGACCTCTTCGGACCAGGCCCAATGCGCCTTGGGAAGGTTCATATAGGCGGGCTCGCCGATGCCCGCTTGCGTGGCATTGACATAGGCCTCCCTGTCGATGGCCATCGACAGGGCCTTGCGGACCCGCGGATCCTGCAACGGGCCACGGCTGGAATTGACATAAAGCTGGTAGATATACAGCGTCGGCCCCGATACCAGTTCCAGGTTCGGCATCCTGTCGATCAGCGGCTGCTGGTTCTCGCTGAGCTGATAGGCGATATTCACCTGCCCCGACTGCACCGCGCGCAATCCCGTCGCGGTCTCGGGGATCACCAATATCTCGATGCCGTCCACCCCGGGAATCCCGTTGCGCCAATGGTCAGCGAACCGGGTCCCGGTGATTTTCTCGCCATCGGTCCAGGTCCCGAATTGCCACGGGCCGGTGCCGACCGGACCCCGATCCATATTCGCCTCGGGATCGTTACCGAGCGCCTCGGGCGAGACCATCATTCCCGCCCGATCGGACAGGATCAGCGGCAGGGCCGTATCGGGGGCCGCAAGCCGGATCGTGACGGTCAGATCGTCGGTCGCCTCGACCTCAGAGATACTGGCGACGTCCTGCTTGATATTGGAAATGCCCGCCATCCGGTTCCGGTCCAGGTTGAACTTGACCGCGGCGGCGTTGAAAGGTGTTCCGTCGTGGAAACTCACGCCTTCCTGCAATGTCAGAACCAGCGTTGTCGGATCCTCGAATTTCCATGCAGTGGCGAGGCCCGGCTTGGGTGTCAATGTCCCGGCTTCCCAATCCACCAGCGTATCGTAGAAATTGTATAGGTAGACATGATCAGAACCAGCACCGCCGGTGGCCGGATCGAGGCTGGACGGATTGGCGTTTCCGCGAATTTTCAGCACCTTGCCGCCCTGCGACAGGGCGCTTCGCGGCAGGATCGCCAGGGCGGCGCCTCCCGCCATCCCGGTCAGGACCTGGCGCCGGCGCAGCGGCGGCAGGGCTTTGGGCAGTTCACCGAGTTTCCATGTCATGACGTCTCCTCCCATGTTGCCGTCATTTCTCTTGTTCCGGCCCGGCCGGGCGACGGCAGCCCTTCCGGGGTGGCGTGATGGCAGGCAACGCGATGTCCCGAACGCAATTCCCGCCATTCGGGATCGACCCGCCCGCAGATTTCAGTCGCCCAGGGACAGCGGGTATGGAACCTGCATCCCGATGGCGGATTGACCGGACTGGGAATATCGCCCTGCAGAACCAGCCGCCTGTCATCCCGCAGTGCCCGCGGCAGGGGCTGCGGCTCGGCCGACAGCAGCGCAACCGTATAGGGGTGCAGCGCCCGCTCTATCACATCACCGGTTGCGCCCAGTTCGACGAAGCGGCCCAGATATGTGACGGCGACCCGGTCGCTTATCTGCGCGACAACCGAGATATCATGCGCAATGAATGCATAAGCCAGGCCCAGATCGCGCTGCAGATCGCGAAACAGGTTCAGTATCTCGCCCCGGATCGAGACATCGAGTGCCGCGACCACCTCGTCGCAGACTACGAGCCGGGGCTCGAGCGGCAGAATCCGGGCGATGTTCACGCGCTGCTTCTGGCCACCGGACAGTTCGTGCGGATAGCGCTGCGCCATGTCGGGGCGAAGACCGACCCGCACCAAAGCGGCAAGCGCGGTCTCGCGCATCTCCTCGCGGGAACGGCCGCCGGCGATGCGCATGGGTTCGATCAAACTGTCAAGGATCGTCATGCGCGGGTTCAGCGCGGCATTGGAATCCTGGAAGATCATCTGGAATCCGCGCCGTGCCTTGCGCCATTCGCGCCCCGATATCGAGCTGCGGCTGCGTCCGGCGAATACGATATCGCCGTCGGATGGGTTCAGCAAACCGACAAGCACCCGCCCGATGGTCGATTTGCCGGAACCGCTTTCGCCGATGATGCCAAAGGTTTCGCCTGCTTCTATCCGGAAGCTTACGCCATCGACCGCATGCACGACCTCGGTGCCGTCGAGACTGGGGAAACGCAATTTCAGGTCACGGACCTCGATTACCGGATCGCTCATGCCGTTTCTCCCGCGCTTTCCCGGGCAACGGCGCCATCAAGCCGTAACTCTGCGCTGCGAATGCAGCGCACCCGCCGCGCGTCCGAAACATGGTGAAGGGCCTGGGGTGCCGTGCATTCCTTGCCCGCATAGGTGCATCTCGGCGCGAAACGGCACCCGCGTGGCATTGCGTTCGGCGCCGGAACCCGGCCCGGTATGAAGGCAAAATCCCCCCGTTCCCCGTTGAAATGCGGCAGCGAGCGCAACAACCCCGAGGTATAAGGATGCCGTGGCGCGCCAAGCGCATCATCAACCGGCGCGTCCTCGACGATTTCGCCGGCATACATGGTCAGCATCCGCTGGCAGGTCTCGGCCACCACGCCAAGGTCATGGGTGATGAACAGCAACGCGGTTCCCTTGTCCTCGGAAAGCCGGGTCAGCAGATCCATGATCTGTGCCTGGATCGTGACATCCAGCGCCGTCGTCGGTTCGTCCGCGATGATAAGGTCGGGCTTGTTGATCAGCGCCATCGCAATCATCACACGCTGCCGCATCCCGCCGGAAAGCTGGTGGGGATATTCCCCGTAACGCTTTTCCGGCGCGGGAATCCCGACCTCGCGCAAGCCCGCGACAACACGGTCGCGTTCCTCGCTGCGCGTCAGGGTCTCGTGCAGGCGAAGAGCCTCTCCGATCTGCTCACCGACCGTAAAGACCGGATCAAGCGCGCTCATCGGCTCCTGGAAGATCATCGCGATCTTCTTGCCACGCATTTTCCGGACGCTGGCCGCGCTGGCGCCGGTCATGTCCACACCGTCCAGCATGACCCGCCCGCCAAGCCGCGCGTTGAACGGCAAGAGCCGCATCAGCGCAAGACCGGTCACCGATTTGCCACAGCCGGATTCGCCGACCAGCCCCACCCGCTCTCCGCGGGCGATCGAGAAATTCAGGTCGCGCACGATCTCCAGCGCCGGATGGCCGCGGCGCCCGCCAAATCCTATGGACAGGTCCGTGACCTCGAGAACCGGGATATCTGTCATGGGCGATATCTCACGGCTGGCGCATCGCGAAGATTGCGGCGATAAGCGAGATGGACGAACTCGACCAGATGATCACGCGTCTCGGCCGGATCGATGATTTCCTCCACCCCGAAGGCTTCGGCGGTCCGGAACGGCGAACGCAACGCATCCAGCCGCCGCACGATCTCATCCATCGCGGCTTCGCGATCCTCTGCCGCGTCCAGTTCGGCACGATAAGCCGCCTCGATTCCGCCCTCGATGGGAATCGAGCCCCAGTCACCCGACGGCCAAGCGATCCTGTGACGATAGCCCTCGGGGTTCATATGCGCGGCGCCTGCGACCCCGAAACATTTACGGATGATCACAGTCATCACTGGAATGCTCGCCCGATAAATCGCCGCAAGGCTGCGCGCGCCGCGACGAATGGTTCCGGCTCTCTCGGCCTCCGGTCCGATCATGAAACCCGGAATATCGACGAAATGCACCACCGGGATGCGGAAGGTTTCGGCAAAATCCAGAAAGCGGGTGACCTTGTCGCAGGTGTCGGCCGACCAGCCGCCGCCATAGATATTGGGATCGGACGCCAGCAGGGCCACGGGCTTGCCATCTATCCGGGCCAGCGCGGTGATGGTCGAGCGCCCGAATCTGGGCGCAAGCTCCATGATGCTTCCCGGATCCAGCAAGCGGCCCAGCAGATCCCGCATCCTGTAGGTATGACGCCTGTCCTTGGGGACGATATCTCGCAGCCCCGGATCCGGCGGCACGGCGACGGGCCCCGTCTCGGGCAACGGTTCACCGACCGAGGAAGGCAGATAGGAAAGGAACCGGCGAGCCGCCTCGAAGGCGGCATCCTCGTCATCCACGAGCAGATCCGCCGCACCGGATTTCTCGTGCAGCTCGGGCCCGCCGAGGCTGTCCTTGTCGATTTCGATCCCTATGCGCCGCACCACGGGCGGCCCTGCGATGAACATATGCGAGGTGCCGCGCACCATTACCGTCAGATGTGCCGAAACCGCCCGCGCCGAAGCGATCCCGGCAACCGAGCCTAGGACGAGGGCCACGACGGGCACGGTTTCAAGATTGGTGATCACCGAATCCCATGCCGGATTTGCCGGAACATAGGTGCGGCCCATGGCTTCTATCGTGCGGACGGAACCGCCCGTCGCGTCGATAAGCCGGACAAGCGGAAGCCGCAGTTCATGCGCCATACGCTCTGCCTGCACGGTCTTTTCCCGGATCGAGGCATCCGCTGCTCCGCCCCGCACGGTGAAATCGTCGGCGGTGACTATCACATCGCGGTCATTGATCCGGGCACGCCCGAATATGAAGTTGGCGGGGGTGACTGACTCGAGATTGCCCTGAGCGTCATACCGCCCCGCGCCGCTGAGGCTCCCTATCTCCCTGAAGGAACCCGCGTCACAAAGCCGTTCGATCCGGGCACGGGCGCTCAGCCGGCCACGCGCAATCTGGCTTGCGAGCTTTTCCTCTCCGCCCATCGCCAAAGCATATCTGCGGCGCCGTTCAAGCGCCCGGATCGCGCCCCGAGAATTCATGCTTTCCTCCCGCGCTGCCTTTCGGCGGCACGGTGACGATTCCATTCGCCCTGTAAATTGTCAACAAAAAACAAATGACATTAAAAAGCACCGACATTGGCGTGCCCAAAGCGGTCAGGGAGTGCGAACAGCACCGAGATGCAATCTTGAATTGAGATTAATAAAGTAGTTTATTTATTTGATATTTAATAATTATTAGAAAAATAAAGTGATAATTCCGCTGCGCCGCGCTCAAGGCATTTGCACGGAATATCCGCCTGCATCGCGACATGCGATGCCGGAACAATCTGGCGAAGGAATGCTGGATTTATTCCCGAATCTCGCTGACCGTGGCCCGGATCATGGCCGAAGCGCCTGCCGCAATGGTCTTGACGATCACGTCCTCGGGCTGATCCCGGTTCAGCCAGTCGCGCATCGGGCCGAAAGCCGACAGAAAGACCATCAGATTCGCCACGATTTCCAACCGCTGATCCCCGGCTTCCAGCCCCAGCCTGTCGGCCAGTTGATCTGCCAGGTCCTTCATCACGGCAATCTCCCGCAGCCGCATTGCCTTGCGGTCTTCGGGCGGAAGATGCGGAATGGTGCGATACGCCAATAGCGTCCCCTGACGCTTGTATTTCCAGGTATCGACGAAATAGCGCTCGATCGCCTCTTCAAGCGACAGGGAGTCATCCAGCAGGATCTCGGGCAGTGTCGGCACATCCGCCCGGAACCAGAGCTGGTTCAGAAGCCGGCGCAGGATGTCGTTCTTGTTGGCGATATAATCGTAGATGCTGGCCTGGTTGACCTTGGAACGCGCGCAAATGTCGCGGATCGTCGTGGCCGCGAAGCCCTTTTCAAGGAAAAGCTCCAGCGCGGCGTCACAAATCTGCTGGCGTTTTTCCTGAATGAGGGTCTGGTTCTGAACGTTGGTGATGTCCGCTTCTTCCAGAAGCTCTTCGCGCACCGCGGACAAACGTTTATTCTCGCGACCCACTGATCAGTCACTCCCACAGATTTCCATGCTGCCCGGCAGCCTAACTGCCCCCCGGATAGGTGACAACTCTCTTTCCTGAAAGGGTCTCGCCACGGTCATATCGCCCCGGTTCCCCGCCGGCCGATCATATCTGCGGATTCTCTCAAGCGGCTGCCATATTCCGCGATCAGCTCCTTGGGCGATACCAGAAAGGACGGCCCTCCGACATTCAGCCCATAGATACGGTCGCCATCCAGCGCCTCGATCGGGACAGCGATCCCGTTGACCTCCTTTCGCCATTTCCCGAAGGATGTGGTAAAGCCGTATCTGGCATAATCTTCCTGCGCTTCTTGCAGGCTTTGCCGCACCAGCGCCTCTTTTTCAGGATGCTCCTCAATGGCCAGCTGCAGCATCGCCTCTCTCTCGTCCTCGGACATTCCGATCAGCACCGCGCGGCCGATCGCGGAATGAAACAGGGGCAGGCGCGCCCCGACATTCATCGTCAGGGACACGGCCTGATTGGAGCGACGCACGGCCATGTAGATGACTTGCAGCCGATGCCGCTCGGCGAGGGCAGCGGTGACATAAGGATTGGGGCCCGAGCAGAGCTTGCGCATCTCCTGCTTGGCCAGCGTTCCGATTTCCATTCCCGCCAATGCGCTGAAACCAAGCGCCAGCACACCGGCGCCTAGCCGATAGGCCCCGGTAGCGTCGGACTGAACAAGATAGCCAAGTTTGCACAAGGTATATGTCAGCCGGCTTACCGTCGGCTTGGGCAGTTTCGTCCGGCTGGCAATTTCCTGGTTGGTGAGGGTGGTCTCGTCAAGGCGGAAACACCGCAGAACGTCGAAACCCCGCGCAATCGCGGTGACGAAATTCCTGTCGCCCTCGGCCTCGATATCCTCGTTGACCTTGCTCATCACCCAATCCCTTCAAAAGCACCCGCCGGTTTCGCGACCGGGTGCCTTATCCGCTAATCACTTGCTGTCAGCCTGCCAACCGGTTCCGCGAGAAAAAATGCACTCTTGCGGCACCGGTACAAGCAGGTCAGATGCCCGGTTCAGTCGTAAAGCAGCCCGGGAATATACAGCACGATCGAGGGGAACAGGATCATCAGCAGCACCCCGAGCAATGTCACCAGAACATAGGGAACAACCGAAGCATAGATATCCCCCATCGTGACATCGGGCGGCGCCACCCCCTTGAGATAGAAAAGATTGAACCCGAAGGGCGGCGTCATGTAGCCCACTTCCATCATGATGATGAAGAGGATACCGAACCAGATCGGATCGAAACCGGCATCGCGAACGACCGGAAGAAAGACCGGCAAGGTGATCAGCATGATCCCGACCGGATCGAGCACCATCCCCAGGATGAAAAGAATGAACAGCATGAACAGCAGCGCACCCCATTTCCCTCCCGGAATAAAAGCCATCAGATTGGAGATCAGGCTTTGCGCTCCAAGCGCCGTGTAAGCGGCGGAAAAGGCATGTGCTGCAAAAAGGATCCACATGACCAATGCGGTCAGCCGCAGGGTCGAGATGGCGGTCTCATGGATCACCCCCCAGGAAAGCTGCCGGTTGATCATCGTGGCCACCAATGCCCCAAAGACGCCGATCGCGGCGGCCTCGGTCGGGGTGGCGTAGCCGCCGAAGATGGCTCCCAGCACGATGGTCACGATCAGGATCGGAAGAATGACCGAACGCAGCGAACGGAGTTTCGGTCCCCAGCCCGCCCGCTCTTCTTTCGGCAGTGCCGGCCCCAGATGCGGCTGCAGCCAGCAGCGCAGGCCGATATAAAGCGACACCAGCACGAACAGCGTCAGCCCGGGCCCGATACCGGCCGCGAAAAGACGTCCGACCGAGACCTCGGTCAGCAAGGAATACAGGACCATCAGGATGGATGGCGGGATCAGGATACCCCAGCCACCCCCGGCATTGATCGCGCCCAGCGCCAGTTTCTTGTCATAGCCGCGCTCCAGCATCTTGGGCAGCGCGATGGTGCCCATCGTCACCACGGCGGCGCCGGATATGCCCGACATGGCCGCGAAGATCACGCAGATCAGCACCGTGCCGATGGCCAGCCCGCCGCGCAGGCCACCCCACCATTGATGCATCATGTCGTAAAGGTCATTCGCGACGCCGGATTTTTCCAGCAGGATGGCCATATAGACGAAAAGCGGGATCGCCATCAGCGTGGGCGACTGCATCGTTTCCCACATTTTCGAGGCCAGGAGGTAGAAGCCGATCGACCCCATCTCGAAATAGAGGAACACGACAGAGACGCCGCCAAGGACGAAGGCCAGCGGCGTGCCCAGCAGGACGAACAGCAGAAGCGAGCCAAAGAACAGCAGGGTAAGCAGTTCGACACTCATAGATGTTCCTCCTGCGGATCGGTATGCGGGGCGGCGGCGGATTTACCGAAGACATCCTCGGGCACAGGCAGGTCCATGAGGACCCGGATATCGGCCCAAAGCCGAATAAAGCCCTGTAGAAGCAACAGGGTAGCGGCCACGGGGATCAGTGACTTGGTCGGCCAGAGCGGAGGATTCCAGATGGAATTGGATCGCTCCATAGCCGTTATGGCATCGGATGCGAGAACCCATCCCTGCCACAGCAACACTCCGACAAAGAGCATGAACAGCGGCCAAGTGAGAATATCCAGCAAGGCCTTCCGTTTGCTGCCGAACCGGCCATAGAAGATGTCGACGTTCACATGCGCCCGTTCGGCCAGCAGATACCCGCCGCCGATGATCGCATAGCCCCCGAATATCAGCGTGGCCAGTTCGGCGGTCCAGATTGTGGGGCGGCCGACGACATAGCGCATGACAACGTCGGCCAGCAGCAGAACAAAAAGGGCAATGACAGCGAGCGAAGCCCAACGCCCTATGAACCGGTTGATGCGCGTGACGGCGCGTGCCAGTTGAAACATGGTCCGAAACCCCTGTTCTAGCGTTCTGATACGCGGCCGGACCGGAATGGTCCTCATCCGATCCGCCTTGGTGAGTGGAACCGGCTGCCTCGCGGTGGACTGTCCTCACCGCGAAACGGTCAGGAATCAGCTATAGCCCAGATCCTTCATGAGGTTGCGGTAGATATCCGCCGCCTTGGCCGCCTGTTCGCCCTTTTGCGCCTCGGCTTCCAGGATCTTCTTGGACGCCTCGGCCAGAAGCCCGAGAACGTCGTCAGGCAATGTCACGACCTCCACACCCTGATTGGCAACCCCATCCGCCAGCGCCAGGGCTTCCTGATGCTGATATTCCGCCGTGCGCAGGAAGAACCGCGCCTGAACCGTATCCAGGAAAGCAGTGCGCAATTCGTCGCTCAGTTCCTCCAGCGCCTTGAGATTGACGATATAGGAGTCGGTCGTCTGCGCCAGCACCGGCTTGTAGTGAAACTTGCAGACCTCCCATAGCGACATCGATTGCGCGCCGATCGCCGCCCCCCAATGCGCCCCGTCAACGACACCCGAACTCAATGCCTGATACAGTTCCGAGCCGGGAATGTATTGCGGCGCCGCACCGGCCGCAGCGAGGTAATCCAGCATCGCGCCCGAGGACCGGATCTTGAGGCCGCTGAAATCGGCCGCGGATTCGATCTTCTTGGAGGCGGTCATCTCGACCGGCAAAACCTTTTCCGACAGCAGCATGACACCCTTGGGCGCCAGATCCTCGTTCAGCAAATTCTCCAGGCCCAGATTCTTCAGGGCATGCTCGAACTCCCAGGCCTCGCGGAAGGTGCCGGGTAAGCCGTAGACGAAATTCGCGACGGTGGACTGGTCCTCGAAATACGAGGCGGCAAGCGTGCCCATCGGAACCACGCCCTTGCTGACGATATTGAAGATATCCGGCCCCTTGGCAAACTCCCCGGCGCCGAGCAGCTCCATCTTGAAGGCCCCGCCGGTCCGCTCTTCCAGGGTGCTGGCCATCTTGCCAAGGCTGTCGTTGAAGGATGCAGAGGCTTTCGGCCAATGCGACTGGATACGCCAGGTCACCTCTCCGGCGGCGAGCGCCTTTCCGACGAGCGCCGGGGACGCAACCGCCGCGACCGCGCCGCCGCGAAGCAGGGCACGCCGGTTCATTCCCCTACCCGCCACAACGTCATTCCGATTGGATCGATTCATGCTTTCCTCCCTGTTTGCGACCGGTTCCCGGTCCTTCCGGGCTTTGGCCATGTCGATATCTTCATACCCTGCCAGCATTGGCCGGTTACGACCCTGACAAACGTCTGGCACATTCTCAACTGATTTCTTTCGCGGGGGGCGTGTATTGCGCTGGCGCGTCCCCCGGTCGCTTCTTCGCATCGTTCCAGACCATCAGGACAAGCAAGGCGGACACGATCCCGCCGATCAATGTCGTCCACAATCCGGGAAAGCTGAATGCAAAACCCGCCGCCGCCAGAGGCAGGCGGAGCCATGATCGCACCGAACCGACCCCGAGCAGATAACCCTCGAGCCCGCCCGACAACAGTATGATCCCGAGGACGATGGATGGCAGGACATAGATAAGCGGCGTCAGATCGCCCTGCAGGACCAGCGCGGGCTGGAACAGGAAGAACAGCGGCACGAAATAGATCACCACACCAAGCCGCATCGCCGTGAACGAGGTTCGCATCGGCCGCGCCCCGGCAATCGTCGCCGCAAGAAAGGCCGCGGCACCCACGGGCGGTGTGATCACCGACAGCATTGCGTAATAGACGATGAAGAAATGCACCGCGACGGTGTTCAGCCCACCGACATCGATGATCGCGGGGGCGAGCGTCACCGCCAGAAAGATATAGGCCACGATCGCAAGCCCGGCCATCCCCATGATGAAACAGGCCAGCACCCCGAACAGGATGATCAGGTAGATATTTCCTCCGCCGAGCGCCACCAGCCCGGAAGTCACCGAACCCGTGACGCCGGTAATGGTCAGGGCGCTGACGACGAAGGCGATGGGCAGGATGATGGCGGCAGTCTGGGTGACGAGCAGGCCGATCTGTCTCGCGGTCTCGAACAGGCGCCGCGGCGTCATGCGGGTATCGGCTCTCAGGAAGCTGAGCAGGATCATCAGCGCGCTGGCATACCAGGGCGCGTAATATTCCCACCGCATGTACAGCAGCCCCCAGACCAGAAAGACCAGCACCAGAAGGAACGGCCATCCGCGCAGCAGAACCTCGCCTGCTTTCGGAATCTCCGCCGTTTCCATCCCGGTCAGGCCCTTGCGGGCGGCATAGGCGTCCACCTGAAGCATGAGCCCGAAATAGAACAGCAGCGACGGCAGGATGGCCGCTATCATGACGGTGGCGTAATCCACCCCGATGGTGATCGCCATGACAAAGGCGATCGCCCCCATCACCGGTGGCATGACAACTCCCCCGGTCGAGGCACAGGCCTCGATGGCAGCGGCGTAATGGGCAGGATAGCCTACCTTCTTCATAGTCGGGATAGTGATCGATCCCGTGCCCGCGATATTCGAGAAAATCGAGCCGGAGAGCGATCCGAAGAATGCCGAGGCGATGATCGAGACCTTCGCGGGACCGCCACGGTAACGTCCGAACCCGGCATTCGCGAGATCGATAAAGAATTCGCCCGCGCCGGTGGCGATCAGCACCCCCGCGAACACCAGAAAACCCAGCACGATCTCGGCCACGATCTTGGTGGTGATGCCCAGCATGCCCTCGGCCCGAAAGACATGTGCCTCGATCATCTGCTCGAAGCCATAGGGAATGCCCATCAGCAGGCCCGGAAACCTGTCGGCAACCAACGGATAAAGCCCGAGCAACAGAACGACCAGCAGGAACGGAATCCCTCCCGAACGCCGCGCCACCTCCAGCATCAGCAGCCAGATGGCGACCCCCATGGGCAGGTTGGTCCAGCCCGCCTGCACCATGTCCCAGGCATGGGCCGAAAACCACAGGCTGATCGCCAGTGCCAGCGCGGCAGCGATCATGTCGAAAACCGGTATGCGTTTCTGGCCCCTCATGGCAGGCAGCGCGATGAACGCCATCGCGGTGAACAGGCCGATGAAGATCCAGTAATATTGCCCCTCCAGCAGCCGCTGCCCCATGATCGGCACACCGAAGGTATAGGCCAGCCCCATGGCCAGGCCGGCCACAGATAGCCCGACGAACAGGATGCTTGGCAACGAGAAATACCCGCCGAGGCGACTGAGATCGGAATCGGCGTCGGAGGCTTTGGCCGGAGCGTGGCCTGTCTGCGAATATGTCGGCGAGGTTTCGATTTCTGAATGCGGCATGATTTCAGCCCGGTCATGGCATGGAAGCTGTATCGCCGGCCCTTGCGAACCGGCGGGCGGGAACTAGGATCAGAGCCTGGAGCGGAAACCTTCGAGCGCCTCGGTATGCTTGCTCAGGATGGCAAGGAATTCGGGGTTCTCGAAATGGATATCCACCCCCTGTTCACCCGCCTCCTTCATCGCCGCCTGACGTGCGGCGATCCAGGCATCCATCTTTTCGATGGCGGCGTTGTTCCACGCGTCATCTTCCTCGGTCCACGCACCGATCTCGCGCAGGTATTTCACCGTCCCTTCATGCACGGGCAACGGCGACCGGTCGAGATAGCGGCGGAACTCCTCAAGCGACATTCGCGCAGCCAATGGATGCGTGCCCTTGTATCCGTCATAGGCAGTGTGCATCCATTTCGCGAGATTGTAGGCGAGTTCCGTTTCGGCATCCGCAGGCACGGCATAGACGAAATTCGAGGTCGCCCCACCCACACCGCGCGCCGTCTCTACACCCATCGAGATCTCGGTCGGAACCAGCATCGGGCGCGAGTCGAGATATCTCGACCAGCCCTCGCTATTCTGCGGATCAAGGGAGAGCCAGCGAATGCCGCCGGGGGCACCTTCCATTTCGGACAGGACCGAACTGATCGAAGCGCAATAGGCAACATCCGCCTTGCCCTCGACGACCGACCGGCAATTCTCGGCATAGCTGGAGGCGGGCACATAGGAGATAAGGGATTTGGCCTCTTCGGCGTCCAGCCCCAGATAGGCCGGCAACCCGATCTCGACCGCCGCAACCATCGGCGGAGAGAAGATACCGGCGGCCACGCTGTATCCCCCTTTCTTCAGATCTTCGAGCGACTGCAGATCCGAATTACCCGCGACGACAAAGCCCCAGGGCGTGTCGTTATGATGCCAGACGACCCGCTGCGGGACCGGCTGCTGGCTGGCATATCCACCGATACCCTGTGCCTGATACCGCATTTCGGCAGCCGAGACAGATGACATGGTCAGATCACGGCGATCTGTCAGGCGGCTGTAGCGCATGGTTTCGCTATCCTCGGGCACAACCCGGACGGCCATGCCGGTATCCTTCTGCAGGATCGGGACCCAGCCATTGGTCGAGGCAAAGCTGCCGCTGGACGTACCGGGCGTGCCGATAACGAGCAGGCGGGGCCAATCGAACTTCTCCTGCGCGAGTGCCGCGCCCGAGAGACCGAGCATCACGGCAATCGGGCCGAGTATGCCTGCAAATCTGTATCCGGACCGTTTCATCATTTCTCCTCCCTCACATTACTTGCACATTGTCCGGCCCCCATCTCCCCGTGGGTGCCCCCGGCTTCCTGATCCGGCGGATATTTCCTGACGAGTGTCAGGATACCGGGTTGCCCTTGCGCAAGTCAATCATTTCCCGCCGCTGGAAGCCGCCATTTCCGAACCGTCAGCTATAGGTCTGCATCGGCAGCCTCTCCCGCGATGCCAGATGCGGAACAGCGTTGAACTCATGCAGATAGAAAGCCTCTCCGGAAAAGATGAACCGGGTCATCGAACTGTTCCTGATCTGCAGGTTAAGCGTCATCATCATCTCATCCGGCGCGGCAAGAGCCGCCGCGGTCATACGGCCGATAACCCCACCCGAACTGACGACGAGCACCCTCCTGGCTTCCGTGGAGATGGCAAAGCGGCGCGCGGCCTCGACACGGTCGGCAAAGTCCCGCCAGGTTTCCCTGACCCCGCCGAATGCATCCTTCTGCCATGCGAGAACCGTCTCTCGCAGGTTGCGGAAATGGGCCTTGCGATCGGCCTTCACCTCCGAGGGGATCGCCTTGCCGAACCGGGCGCGAAACAGATCGTCGAAATCGTATTCGTTCAGCCCGTCATGTTCCTCTGGCCCGGACGACGCCCCAAAGCCCATGGATGCCAGCGTTTCCTTGTGCCGCGTCAGGGTTCCGGTAATCAGGCGGTCCGGTATCCAGCCGATCTCGCGCAACATCTCGCCCGCCGCCCGTGACTGACGATGCCCAAGATCGGACAGCCGGTCGTAATTCTCGGCGCCGAATGACGCCTGCCCGTGCCGGATCACCAGAAGCTCAGCCATATCGCCTCATGCTTTCCGCACTCACCTCACGCCGGGGCCGCGCCTTCATCACAGCACCTCGAACAGTCCGGCCGCGCCCATGCCACCGCCGACGCACATGGTGCAGACCACGTATTTCGCGCCGCGCCGCTTGCCCTCGATCAAGGCGTGGCCGACCATCCGGGCACCCGACATCCCGTAAGGGTGCCCGATAGAGATCGCGCCGCCATTCACGTTCAGCAGCTCATCCGGGATCCCCAGAACACGCGCCGAATGAAGAACCTGACAGGCAAAGGCCTCGTTCAATTCCCAAAGGCCGATATCGTCCATCTTCAGACCATGTGCCGCGAGCAGCCTTGGCACGGCATGGATCGGGCCGATGCCCATCTCGTCGGGGGCCAGTCCCGCCGCCATCACGCCGACATAGCGGCCGAGCGGCTGGAGCCCCGTCTTCTCGGCCAGCCTGGCCTCCATCAGAACCGAGGCCGAGGCACCATCCGACAATTGCGACGCATTGCCCGCCGTGATGTGCCGGCCTTCCCTGACCTTCTGTCCGTCCTTGAAGACCGGCGACAGGCCCTGCAGATCCTTCAGCGTGGTGGCGGGGCGGTTGCCTTCGTCCTTCGCCAGTTCCACCTCGACATCCGAGACTTCTTTCGTCTCCTTGTCGACCACCTTCTTGATCGTCTTCATCGGCACGATCTCGTCGTCGAACAGCCCCGCCTCCTGCGCCGCCGCCGTCCGCTGCTGGGACCGCAGCGCATAGGCGTCCTGATCCTCGCGGGTCACGCCATAGCGGTCCGCCACGATCTCGGCGGTTTCCAGCATGGTCATGTAGAGCGCGGGAACATGTTCGACGACCCAGGGATCGGTGCGGCGATCCTGGCGCATATTCTGGTTCTGCACGAGGCTGATACTTTCGACACCGCCGCCGATGACCACCTCCATGCCGTCATGCACGATCTGCTTGGCCGCAGTCGCGATTGCCATCATGCCCGAGGCGCATTGCCGGTCGATCGACATTCCGGCGATGGTGTCGGGCAATCCCGCCCGAATCACCGCCTGACGGCCGATATTTCCGCCGGTACTCCCCTGCTGAATGGCGCAGCCGATCACGCAATCCTGTATTTCCGCGGGATCGACCCCGGAGCGTTTCACCGCATGTTGGACCGCATGGGCGATCAATGCCTGAGCCTGGGTGTCGTTGAACGCGCCACGAAAGGCCTTGCCGATCGGGGTGCGGGCGGTGGAGACAATGACTGCGTCACGCATTAGGCTGTTTCCTCTCTCGTTTCGTTTCGCGTTCCGGAAATCCGCGTTCAGATGCCCCGAAGGGCCGCGACCTGCTCGGCGTGATAGCCGTAATCGCCAAGCCATTCCGCGCCGACACGGGCGCGCTTCATGTAGAACCCCATGTCGTATTCATCGGTCATGCCGATCCCGCCATGCATCTGCACGCCCTCCATCACGGCCAGTTGCGCCGTGGACGTCGCGCGCGCCTTGGCCAGCGATACCGCAAGCGCCGCTTCGCCCGGGTTTCCGTCCAGAACCCGACCAGCATTGAGGACCGCCGAAGCCGTCACCTCGATCTCGCACCACAGATGCGCGGCGCGATGCTGCAACGCCTGGAAGCTGCCGATGGGGCGGCCGAATTGCTTGCGCTCTTTCAGATAGCCTACCGTCATGTCGAACGCCCCGGCCGCGAGTCCCGACATCTCGGCGGCCAACGCCGCCTGCCCGGCCTCCAGCGCCGGTTTCAAAACCGCCATCGCATCGCCGACCTGCCCCAGAACGTCATCACCCGTCGCCTCGACATTCCCAAAGGTGATCCGCGCCGCGTCACGCCCGTCGATCAGGTTCAGCGCGGTCCGGTCCATCCCTGCCCGATCCGCCGGGAGATCGAACAGCGTCAGGCCTTCCGCCGCACGCGCGAGCACAAGGATACGGTCGGCGAATCCACCATCGATCACGAAGCGCTTGGTTCCCGACAGGCGAAACCCGTTACCGCTTCGCCCGGCAGTCATCGCCGTGGCTTCGGGGGCGAATTTATGCGTCTCGTCGATGGCCAGCGCATAGGTCGTCCTGCCTGCGGCGATCGCCGCCATCGCGTCCATTGCCCTTGCATCCGCGACCTGCCGCAAGGCCGTCGCGGCAATGACCGCGCTGGACAGGAACGGGCTGTTCACCAGCGTCCGGCCCATCTCATGCGCGAGCATACCGGCCGCCGCATGTCCCATATCAGAGCCGCCCGCATCCTCGGGGATCAGCACCCCGGCCCAGCCCATCCCGCATATCCGTTGCCAGAGATCGGGATCGTGTGTCCTGCCAGCGTCACGCAGATGCCGAAGCGCGCTTACCGGAGCCGCGTCATCCAGAAATCCGCGGGCGCTGTCGGCCAGCATCGTCTCGTCTTGGCTTTTCACCAGTTTTTCCATGTCACGCCCCCGGCAGCCCCAGAATCCTGCGCGCCACGATCGTCAGCATCACCTCGCTGGTGCCGCCCTCGATAGAGTTGGCCTTGGTCCGCAGCCAATCCGCGGCGCGGCTGCCCGCGGGTCCGTCCCATTCCAGCGCATCGCTGCCACAGGCGGACATGATCAGTTCATGGCGCCGCTTGTTCAGCTCTGTTCCCACGTATTTCAGCATCGCCGACGCATCCCCGACGCCATTGCCAGCCTCGGCCATGTCCTTGTAACGCTCTATGGTCAGCCCGGTGGCCAGCGCATCCAGTTCGCAGCGGATCGCGGCGGCCCGCAATGTCGGATCCTGCAATGACGGCTCGCCCGCCATCTGCGCCATGACCGCCCCGAGCGCACGGCCACCGGACAGCCCGGTGCCGCCACTGCTGATCATCTCGCGTTCATGCGTGAGCAAATATTTCGCCACGTCCCAACCGCGATTTTCCTCGCCCACGATACGGTCCTTGGGGACCTGCACGTTATCGAAAAACGTCTCGCAAAAGGGTGACGCCCCCGAGATCAGCCGGATCGGGCGCGTGGTGACGCCGGGATCCTCCATATCGATCAGCAGGAACGAGATCCCCTTGTGCTTCGGGGCATCACGATCCGTTCTGACCAGCGCAAAGATCCAATCAGCCTTGTCGGCATAGGAGGTCCAGATCTTCTGCCCGTTCACAAGCCAATGATCGCCCTTATCCTCGCCCCTCGTCTGCACGCTGGCGAGGTCCGATCCCGCGCCCGGCTCGGAATATCCCTGGCACCAGCGTATCTCTCCGCGCGCGATCTGCGGCAGGTAATGGCCTTTCTGCTCGGGGGTGCCAAAATGCAGCAGCGCCGGCCCCAGCATCGAGATTCCAAAGCTTTTCAGCGGTGGACGGGCATTGATCCGCTCCATCTCCTCAAGGAAGATTTTCTCCTCGGCCCGGCTCAACCCGGCGCCACCATATTCAGAGGGCCAGCGAGGCACCGTCAGCCCCCGCGCCGCCGCACGTTCCAGCCACAACCGCTGCGCATCGCTGGAAAATACCCAGTTCTTGCCACCCCAGCAGATGGCATCATCGGTGATTCTGCCGTCGCGCATTTCTTGCGGACAGTTCTGTTCCAGCCAGCTCCGTATTTCGGCACGGAACTCTGTCAGGCTGCCTTCCGCATGCATATCAGCCTCCCCTCTGATCCGCTTACATTCCGCTATGCAAAATTGCATTTCGAAAAATGATTGACAAGATACTTTCGTCGCTGGCCTATTAAGGGCCGCGATCACGAGGAGGAGCAGGACATGAAATCAATGCTGAGCCATGAGCCGGGCGGTCCCGAAACCCTGGCTCTGACCGAGCTTGACGACCCGAGGCCAAAGGCGGGCGAGGTGCTTGTCAGGGTGCGCGCGGCCGGGCTGAACTTCCCCGATACGCTGATCATCCGGGATCTGTATCAGGTCAAACCGCCCCGCCCTTTCGCTCCCGGTGGCGAGGTCGCGGGCGAAATCGTGGCGGTCGGTGAAGGGGTCAGCGGATTCGCGCCGGGCGACCGGGTGCTGGCGCTGACAGGATATGGCGGCTTTTCCACGCATGCCATTGCCGAGGTTGGCCGGGTCCATAAAATCCCCAACCAGATGCCCTTCGACGAGGCGGCGGGTTTCGTGTTCACCTATGCCACCTCGCACCACGCGCTGAAGGATCGCGCGGGGATCAAACCCGGCGAAACATTGCTGATCCTCGGTGCGGCGGGAGGTGTCGGCGCGGCTGCGATCGAACTGGGAAAAGCGGCGGGAGCGCGGGTGATCGCGGCGGTCTCGTCCGAGGGAAAAGCTGCGTTCTGCCGGGAACTTGGCGCCGACGAAACCATCATCTACCCGCGAGAGATGGACCGGGCCGCACAGAAGGATTTCTCCGACAGAATAAAGTCACTGTCGGGCGGCGACGGCGTCGATATCGTCTATGATGCGGTTGGCGGGGACTATGCCGAACCGGCGTTGAGAGCGCTGGCCTGGAAGGGAAGGTTTCTCGTGGTGGGTTTCCCTGCTGGCATCCCGAAGATCCCGCTCAATCTCACCCTGCTCAAGGGCTGCCAGATCGTGGGTGTTTTCTGGGGCGCCGCCGTTCGCCGCGATCCCGGGGGTCATGCCGAGAATATCGCCGATCTGTTCGCGCTTTACGCCGAAGGGCGGATCAAGCCGCGCATCTTCGCAAGATACCCGCTGGAAAAGGCTGCGGAAGCGCTGGCCCTCCTGCAGGATCGGAAGGTTCAGGGGAAAGTCGTGCTGACCGTGGACTGATTATTCCAGATGCGCAGTGTCGTTGAACCGCCCGACGATCATCGTCTCGCCCCGGATGACAAGCTGGGTCATCGAGCCGTTCGCGGCGCCGTTGAAGGCAAATGGCCGCGCGCCGGTGGCAATCGACATGGCCGCCCCGATCACACCGCCATGCACGAAAACCGCCACCCGGGCATCGGGATGCGCCCCGGCGATCCGCAGCAGTGCCGCACCCACACGCCGATGCAGCGCGGCGGTTGTCTCGGCGCCGGGAATTTCGCCCCATTCATGCCGCTCCCTGGCGCGTTCGAAGGCAGGATGCCGCTCGGCCGCGCGGAACCGGTAAAGACCGCCGTCCCAATCGCCCAGATGAACTTCGCGCAGATCGGGCTCGACCTTGGGATCGATCCCGAGGGCAGCCGCGAGCGGAGCCGCCGTCTGCCGGGTCCGCCGCAAGGTCGTGACATAGATATCCGCGATATCGTCGGCCTGCAGCCGCGCGCAAACTGCCCGTGCCTGCGCCTCCCCTTCGGGATGCAAGGCCGGGTCACCATGTCCATCCTTCAACGGAAAGCTCTCGCCCCTGATCGCGGGCATGGATTCGCCGTGACGGATCAACAGAAGATCCGCTGCCCCGGGCGGCGGGGTAAATCTGCTTTGGCGCACTTCGTTGCTCATGATGATCCTTTCCCGATCCAGCCGGACATAACCACAAGGAACACCGTATGACAAACCGACAGATCGTCGTCGCCGAACTGCCCACGGATGCCTTGACGCTCGCCCATTACAAGCTGACAACAGCGCCGCTGAAGGAACCGGATGACGGCGAGGTGCAATTGCGGGTCATCCTGATGTCCATCGACGCGGCCAACCGGTCCTGGCTGAAGGGGGCCACCTATCGTGCCGCCGTCCATGCCGGAGACCCGATGCCGACCCATGCCATTTGCGAGGTTACCCGGTCGGCCAGCCCCGACCTTGCACCGGGCGATATCGTTGCCGCACCCGCGACCTGGTCGGATCATGTGACGGTGCCGGCGGGCACGGTTCGGAAAATGCCCGACATCCGGCCATTGTCCCACCTGCTGTCGGTTTACGGCGTGGCGGGAAAGACCGCCTATCACGGCCTGATTTCCGTCGGCCGGGCCGTTGCCGGGGAAACGGTGCTGGTATCGGCAGCCGCCGGTTCGGTTGGCGGATTCGTCGGCCAGATCGCCAAGGCCCTTGGCTGCCATGTCATCGGCATCGCCGGAGGAGCGGACAAATGCAGCTGGGTCATCTCGGAACTGGGTTTCGACACCTGCCTCGATTACCGGGATCGTGACTTCAACAACGCGTTGCGCGCGGCCTGTGCCGAGGGCGTCGATGTCTATTTCGACAATGTCGGCGGCAAGGTGCTGGAAGCCGCCCTGTTCAACATGAACCTGAAAGGTCGGATCGTCTGTTGCGGCGCCGTCAGTCAGTATGACACCGCGACACCTTCGGGGCCCCGCAACCTGCCGGGGCTGGTGGTTACGAAACGGCTGCGTATGGAAGGCTTCATCGTCAGCGATTTCGCACAAGATGACGCCAAGGCCCTGAAAGCCCTTCGCCATTGGGTCGAGACAGGACAGATCAAGGTGGTCGAGGACATTTTCGACGGCCTTGAACGGGCCCCTGAAGCTTTGATCGACCTGCTGGCCGGCGGCAACACTGGCAAGCGCATCGTCCGCGTGTCCCCCGATCCCGCAACTTGAGGAAAATCACCATGTCATCCTTGCAGAATGCTTTGGAGTATTATCAGGCCCTTGTCGGCAGCGAAGTCGGGACATCAAGCTGGGTTACGATAGACCAGCCGATGGTGGACAGGTTCGCCCAATGCACCGGCGACGCCCAATGGATACATACCGATCCCGGACGCGCCACGGCCGAGACTCCCTTCGGTGGCACCATCGCGCATGGGTTCCTGACCTTGTCACTCGCCAGCAGCTTCGCCAGCGAATGTTTCCAGCCCAGGCCCGGGCAGGTCATGGGTATCAATTACGGACTGAACAAGGTCCGCTTCATCACACCGGTCAGGGTTGGAGCACGGGTGCGCGGAAAATTCGCGCTACAGGGCATCTCCGTCCGCAGCGATACCGAATTGCTGCGCGAGACCTTGCTGACGGTCGAGATCGAAGGGGCGGAAAAACCGGCGCTGGTGGCCGAGTGGCTGGGGATCTCGGTCTTCAGGGACTGAGATCTGAGATCCCCGGGCCGGTCCTCAGGCCCCCCTGAATACCGGCTTGCGCTTTTCGACGAAGGCGGCGGCGGCTTCCTTGTGGTCGGCGGTCATCATCGACAGGACATGGTTCTGCGCCTCCTGATCGAAGCAAGCGCTCAGATCGGCGCCGGACTGGGCCAAGGCGATATTCTGCTTGATACGACCGAATGTAAGCGTCGGACCCCGGGCCAGTTCCATGGCAAGCGCCGCCGCTTCTTCAAGCGCCCGTCCCGGCGCAACCGTCCGGGTCATCAGGCCGATCGCCGCCGCCTCCTTGCCGGACAGCAGGGGCGAGGTCAGATACAGTTCCCGCGCCTTGGCGGCCCCGAGCATCTGGGTAATGAAATAGGTGCCGCCGAAATCACCGGACAGCCCGACCTTGGCGAATGCCGTGGTGATCTTTGCGTCCTCGGCACAGATCCGCAGGTCGCAGGCCAGCGCCATGGAAAGCCCGGCACCGGCCGCCGATCCCTCGATGGCGGCAATCGTCGGTTTGGGCATGTCATGCAGATATTGCGAAATGCTCATGCGCTCGCGCAGGCGATGCTTGCGCTCTCCCGGCGAGAGATCGGCGCCCTGCCCCTCGTTCATGGCCTTGACATCGCCTCCGACGCAAAAATGCCCATCCGCACCGGTCAGCAAAACCGCCCGGATATCCGGATCCAGCGCTGCGCGGGCAGTCGCGTCCCGCAGGGCCTCCGTCATCTCGGGATTGAGTGCGTTACGCCGCTCGGGGCGGTTCATCGTTAGGATCAGCAGGCCGTCTTTCAATTCCTGCAGCAGCATCTCTGACATAGATGATTTGTCCTTCGTTCATCATTGGTGGAGTTCCGTTCACCGGATAACCGGATGGCCGGATGGCCTTGCAGCCCGTCAGCATCTCGACCGCAATCAGCCCTTCCGAATTCCGGCAGCATAGCACTTTTTTGTAGCGCACTGACAATTGTCAGGTTAGAGCTGGTGCTGTCAGAGGTCAAGATCGCAGGCGGCGAAAAGGCAATGATCACCCGCCATATCCATGCGCCGCAGCTTTACCGCGCGGCAAAAACGGATACTTGCCGTTATCGTAGTTTTGCGGAATTGAGTTTCGTCATGCGGTATTGGCAGGCTGAAAGATTGAGACTAACCTCCGCGAGACGAGTCGCGCGCGTTGCGGAGGAAAGCCTGCGAACCGGCTCGCTACGGGAGGAAACCATATGTCCAGATCAACGCAAGCGGTGGCCGATACCGGTGCTGCCCAATGCCGCCCGATGACATTCGAGCAGGCGGTGCGCCATGTCGAAAAACACGACCCGATGTTCCAGACGACGACGGTGACGGTTCGCGGAATCACCTACAAGGCTTTCAGAAACAGCCCGCGGAACCTGCCCGAGATGATGCGCTCGAACCGCGAAAAGCATGGCAACGGGGCTGCGGATTACCTGGTCTATGCCAACGAACGCTGGACCTATGACGAGTTCTGCGATGACGTCGACAGGATGGCGCGAGTCCTGCGCGACAGGTTCGGCCTGTCGAAAGACAGCCGCGTCGCCATCGCGATGCGCAATTATCCTGAATACCTGATCATGATGCTGGCGATATCCTCGATCGGCGGCGTTGTCGTGCTTCTCAATGCCTGGTGGACCACGGAAGAGTTGGAATACGCGTTGCAGGACAGCGAGGCCCGGCTGGTCGTCGCCGATGGCCCCCGGCTTGAAAGATTGCGGCCTCTCACTGCTCCTCTGGGCCTGACCACCATAGGCGTCAGGGATGGGGAAGGTCACGCGATGCACGGTTATGCGGAACTGCGCGGCAGTATCGAATCCGGCGCGATGATCGAGACGGATATCGATCCCGACGAGGATTTCGCGATCATCTACTCCTCGGGCACGACCGGCCATCCGAAGGGCGTGGTGCAAACCCATCGCGGCGCGATGACCGCGGTATATTCATGGCTCATGCAGGTCGCGATCGCGCCGCTGGTGAATCCGCCCGGGCCGCATACGCCGCCCGCCCTTCCCACCTCCGTCCTGGTGGTTACACCGCTCTTTCATGTCACCGCCTCGCATACGCAGTTCCTCTACAGCCTGGCGGCACCGGCCAAGATCAGCCTGCTGCATAAATGGGATCCCATTGACGCTATCCGGGTGATCAAGGCAGAAAACGTCACCCGCTTTCTGGGCGTGCCCACGCAATCGGCCGAACTGATGGCCGCCGTGCGCGAGACCGGAGAGACGCTGCCCTCGCTCAGATATATGGGTGCCGGAGGGGCCAAGCGCCCGCCTGCACAGGTCGCCCAGCTCGCGGAAACCTTCCCGAGTGCCGCAGTGGGAACGGGCTGGGGCATGACTGAAACCAACGCCCTGGGGATCGGCATGATGGGCGATGTCTACAAAGATCGCCCGAACGCCGCCGGGCGACTTTACCCGCCGGTGCAGGAACTCAGGATCCTGGACGACGCAGGTAATCAGCTTCCGCCAAACACCCTGGGCGAAATCACGGTCAAGAGCCTTGCCAATATGCGATGCTACCTGAACAAGCCGGAGGAAACCGCAGTAGTCCTGAAGGATGGCTGGCTGAGCACCGGCGATCTGGGCATGATCGACGAAGAGGGTTTCGTCACGATCCTGGATCGCAAGAAGCATATCATCATCCGGGGAGGCGAGAATATTTCCTGCCTCGAAGTCGAAGGCGCCTTGCATCGGCATCCGGACGTCATCGAGGCATGCGCATTCCCCGTGCCCGACGAACGCCTGGGCGAGATCGTGGGTATCGCCGTGCAGCTACGCGACGGCATATCCATGAGCCAGACCGAAATGGCAGATTTCCTTTGCGATCATCTCGCGAAGTTCAAGATCCCCGAAAAGCTGTGGTGTCAGCATATGCCGCTGCTGCGCGGTGCCACCGACAAGACGGATCGCCGTGCCGTCCGCGCCGCCTGCCTTGGGCGATAATCCAGATCTCACCGGAAACCAGCAAAGGAGCTTTCATGGCTCAGGAAACCATCATGAACCCCTCCGCGACCGGAGATGTGGAGGCTTATATCGCCGCCGCCGGAAAAGCTGCCTGGGAAGTCCCGGGGATCGATCCATCCACGCCGCGTCGCCGTATCGGCACGGTCGGGATCATTGGCGCGGGAACCATGGGCGGCGGTATCGCGATGAATTTCGCGACCGCCGGCATCCCCGTCAGGATCGTCGATACGACGCAGGATGCGCTTGATCGCGGATTGCGGGTCGTGCGCGGCAATTACCAGCGCAGCGCCGACAAGGGGCGCTTTCCCCGGCACGAGGTCGAGGCGCGGATGGCCCGGCTGGACGGGCGGCTCGATATCGCGGAACTGGGCAATTGTGACCTGGTGATCGAGGCCGTCTTCGAGAACATGGATCTCAAGCGCAGGATCTTTGCCGAACTGGACAAGGTCATGAAACCGGGCGCGATCCTGGCGACCAATACCTCGGCGCTGGATATCGACGAGATCGCCAGCGCGACAAGCCGTCCTGCCGATGTCATCGGACTGCATTTCTTTTCCCCGGCCAATGTGATGAAACTGCTCGAAATCGTTCGCGCCGGGCAGACCGCACCGGATGTCGTCGCCACCTGCATGGATTTGGCCCGCACGATCGGCAAGGTCGCCGTTCTGGTCGGAGTCTGCCCGGGTTTCGTCGGCAACCGCATCCTCTTCGCACGGCAAAAGCAGGCCCTCAGGCTGATCCGCAAGGGGCTCATGCCCTGGGATATCGATTCCGCCATCAACGCGTTCGGTTTCAGGATGGGCCCTTTCCAGATGAGCGATCTTGCCGGGCTGGATATCGGCTGGTCGAAAGGAGCCACGACCCAGAATCCAATCCGCGACGCGCTGTGTGAAATCGACCGGCGCGGCCAAAAGACCGGCGCGGGATATTACGATTACGACGACGCGCGCAGGCCGGTCCCCTCGGATATCACCGCCGGAATCATCCGCGACATCACCGGCGCCGAACCAATCGCGATGTCCCGGGACGAAATCATCGAAACCTGCATCTTCCCGATGATCAACGAGGCAGTGAAGATCCTCGAGGAAAACAAGGCGCAACGCCCCTCGGATATCGATGTGGTCTGGCTGAACGGTTACGGCTGGCCCGCCGAAAAGGGCGGTCCGATGTTTTATGGCGACATGATCGGGGCAAAGCCCGTATTGGCGCGGATGGAACGGCTTGGCGCCGATGATCCCGAATTCACCCCTGCCGCGTGTTTGCGCCGGCTTGCGGAGAGCGGCGGCAGCTTCACCGCGATCGACTGCGGAGGACTTAAGACATGAGCCATGAATTCATCACGACCGAACGGCGGGGCAACATCCTGATCGTCACCATGAACCGGCCCGAGGTCTACAACGCGGTGCATTCCGACATGCATCACGAGATGAGCGGTTGCTGGGACGCCTTCGCCGCCGATCCGGAACTGTGGGTCGCCGTCCTGACAGGTGCGGGCGACAAGGCATTCTGTGCCGGCAACGACCTGAAGGCGACGGCCAGCGGCGGGAACAGCAGGGGAATGCCGCCGACCGGATTCTCCGGGCTGAGTTCCCGCTTTGACCTGGAAAAGCCGATCATCGCGGCGGTCAACGGTTTCGCGATGGGCGGCGGCTTCGAAACGGCGCTGTCCTGCGACATCATCATCGCCTCCGAACATGCCAAATTCGCCCTGCCAGAGGTGAAGGTCGGCTTTTTCGCCGCCGCCTCGGGGGTCCAGCGGCTGTCGCGCTATATCGGGCGGCTCGCTGCGCAGGAACTGATGTTCACCGGCCGCACCATCGAGGCCCATGAGGCGCTGCGGCTTGGCTGCTGCAACGAGGTCGTCCCGCATGAACGGGTCCTGCCCCGCGCATTGGAATTGGCGGAACAGATCTGCGAGGTCTCTCCCTCTTCTGTGAAGGCGACCAAGCGGGTCCTGAACAGGATGGCCGTGACCGAATCCCTGCCACAGAACCTTGAATACTCACGCGAGGTGCAGCGGGACCTGGCCCGGACCGAGGACTTCTCGGAAGGCGTCAGGGCATTCGTCGAAAAGCGCAAGCCCAACTGGGTGAACCGGTGAAACAACCCGTGTTTATGGAAAAGGAATCTTGATGATGATGTTCGACCTGACAGGAAAAACCGCCCTTCTCACCGGAGCCTCGAGGGGCATGGGATTTGCCATGGCCAAGGCACTGGCGGAGCATGGCGCGACAGTGGTTATTTCCGCCCGCAAACAGGACCAGTTGGACACGGCTGCCGCCGAGATCAACGCCATGGGCAAGGGTAAGGCCCACGGGATCGCATGCAATATCGGCTACAAGGACCAGTTGCAGGCGCTGGTCGACAAGACCCGCTCGGTCGCGGGCAAGATCGACGTGGTCATCGGGAATGCCGGGGTGAACCCCTATTACGGGCCGACATCCGAGATTCCCGACGAAGCCTATGAAAAGACCATGAGGGCCAATGTGCAGTCGAATCTCTGGCTGGCCGGGATGGTGGTTCCCGACATGATCGAGAAAGGCTCGGGATCGATGGCCTTCACCTCCTCGATCGGGGCCTTCAAACCCTCGGTGATGCTGGGCACATATGGCATGTCGAAACTGGCTCTGATCGGGCTCGTGCGGAACCTCGCGGCGGAGTTCGGCCCGAAGGGTGTGCGCTTCAACGCCATCTGCCCCGGCCTTGTCCGCACCGAATTCGCCCGCGAGCTGTGGGACAATCCGGATGTCGAAAAGCGGATCCAGAACGACATCCCCCTGCGCCGCCTTGGCGAGCCGGAGGATTTCGCGGGTCTCGCCGTTTTCCTCGCCTCGGATGCCAGCCGTTACATGACCGGGCAGGCCCTGACCGTTTGCGGCGGCTCGAACATGTGGACCTGACAGGGCCCGGACGGGCATGGCGGGCGTGACCGCCCGCCTTCTTGCAGCAAAGGGCCCGTTTCTTCACCCGTCCTCCTGCCCCGCCGCCAGCAGCGCCAGGTCGCGATGCCCGCGCCCGGCCAGTTCCACCGCCGCGCGCCATGCCCGCAACCCGCTGCGGCAGCACAGCACCACGCGCCGACCTGCCGGGGGCCGCCACGCGGCCATCGCCTCGGGGGCAATCCGCAAGGCGCCGGACGTAACCTTGCATGGGGCCTCGCTCTCGGGGCGCAGCTCGACCACGCAATCGGCGTCGCGCAGATCGGCCTTTGCCACGAAGGATAGCGCCGGTCCATCGGGTTCGGGAGCGCTGTCGAAGCGGAAACTTCCGAAACGCCATCCGGCCAGATCGACCGTCATCGCCTGCCCGATGGGCGAGGGTTGCAATCCCAGGAGGGCTGAAAGCGCCATCTGCGCCTGCAAGGCTCCCATCACCGCGACGGCGGGTCCCATCACTCCCGCCGTCGCGCAGCTTTGAGCTCGTCGCGGCAGATCGGGAAACAGCGCCCGCAGGCTTGGCCCGGCGCCGCAGAACCCGCCCACATATCCCTGCCGTCCCAGCACCGAGGCAGCGATCAGCGGCAGGCGGCGGCGCATGCAGGCATCCGAGAGAATATAACTTACGGCGAAACTGTCCGCCGCGTCGATCACCAGATCGGTGTCCTCCAGCATCGCACCTACCGTTACCGGATCCAGCCAGCCGCGGACCGCCTCGGCCATGATCCCGGGGTTCAGCGCCATCGCCTCGCGCGCGGCGCAATCGGCCTTGGGCTTGCCGATATCGGCATGACGGAACAACGTCTGGCGATGCAGGTTGCTTTCATCGACGCAATCGCCATCGACGATCCGCAGATACCCCACGCCCGCACCGGCCAGAGCCGGGATCACCGTCGCGCCCAGCCCTCCCGCACCGATGATCAGCACCCGGGCAGCGGCCAGCCGCGCCTGCCCCTCGGCACCGATCTCGGGCAGGATCATCTGCCGGTCATAGCGGGACATGCGCACCCTCTCGCGTGGCCAAGATCCATTCCTTGCAGCGCGCCTCGGGATCGGGGGCAGTCTGGATGTCGGTGACCACCGCCGCGCTATCCGCGCCCGCCGCAAAAACACCGGGCAGGCGTTCGGGTGTCAGCCCGCCGATAGCGACCAGCGGCACATCGCCCACCCGCCGCTTCCAGTCGCGAACGCGATCCAGTCCCTGCGGACCCCATTTCATCTTTTTCAGCAGCGTCGGGTAAACCGGCCCGAGGGCCACATATTCCGGGCCGAAAGACAGGGCGCGGTCCAGTTCCGCCTCGTCATGCGTGGACAGGCCAAAGCGCACCCCGCCCCGGCGCAGCGCATCGAAATCGGCGCTGTCCATATCCTCCTGCCCCAGATGGACGAAATCCACGCCCATCTCCAGCGCCAGTTGCCAGTAATCGTTCAACACCAGTTGCGCCCCATGCGCCGCGCAGCAATCGCGCGCCCGTGCCACCTGATCGCGCAGGGCAGCGCCCTCGACGTCCTTGACCCGCAACTGCACCAGCCGCACGCCCAGGGGCACCAGCCGCTCCAACAGATCGGCAGTCCCGGTGATGAGATAGAAACGATCCAGCCTCATGACAGCGCCGCCATGCCGAATATCGGGGTCGAGGCCATCGCCATGTCGCGCCGCCCCATCAACCCCGCCTCATGCGCCAGCCGCCCGGCCTGAACCGCCCCGGCAAAGGCCCGCGCCATCGTCACGGGATCACCCGCGCGGGCGACAGCGGTGTTCAGCAGCACCGCGTCAAAGCCCATTTCCATCGCCTTCGCCGCCTGCGACGGCGCGCCGATCCCCGCGTCGATAACCAGCGGGATATCCGGGAAATGTGCCCGCATCGTGTGCAGCGCGTCCTCGTGCCGCAGCCCCTGCCCCGAGCCGATCGGCGCACCCCATGGCATCAGCACCCGGCACCCGGCCTCGATCAGCTTCTCGCCCAGGATCAGGTCCTCGGTCGTATAGGGAAACACCTCGAAGCCATCCGAGCAAAGGATCCGCGCCGCCTCGACCAGCGCGAATGGATCGGGTTGCAGCGTGTCGGCGTGGCCGATCACCTCCAGCTTGATCCAGCTGGTCCCGAACAGCTCGCGCGCCATCTGCGCCGTGGTGACCGCCTCGCGGGCACTGTGGCAGCCCGCCGTATTGGGCAAAAGCCGGCAACCGCTGGCCTTGATCAGATCGCGGAACCCCGCGCCTCCTGCCCCTTCCCGGCGCAGGCTGACGGTGATGATCTCTGCCTCCGAGGCTGCAATCGCGTCGCTCAACACCCTGGGTGAAGGATATTGCGCCGTTCCCAGCATCAACCTCGATTTCGGCGTGAACCCGTAGAACATCGCTCAGCCCCCTTGCATCGGCGACAACACCTCGATCCGCGCGCCCTCGGTCAATGCGGTTCCATCCCGCATACCGCGCGGCACGAACTCACCATTCACCGCGGTGGCGACCGAGGGCGCGGCAAGCCCCTGCTCCTCGATCAGTTCGGACAATGTGGCGGCGGCGGTCTCGACCTGCTCGCCATTCAGTTCAACTCGCATCTCGCATCTCCATCTGCAGGCGATCCGCCAAGGCCTCGGCCAGTGCCGGAGCCATTAGGAAGCCGTGACGATACATGCCGTTGACATGGATACGCCCCCTTTCTTCACGGATCGCGGGAATATTGTCGGGGAATGCAGGGCGCAGCCCCGCGCCTGCCTCGACCAGCCGCGCCTCGGCAAAGCCGGGATGTAGGGCATAGGCGGCGGACAGAAGTTCCATGATGGCACGGGCGGTAATCGGGCCGGGATCGTCGGTCTCGACCATCGTCGCGCCGATCATGTAGCGCCCCTGCCCGCGCGGCACGACATAGCAGGGAAAGCGCGGATGCAGCAGCCGGACCGTCCGGGTCAGTTCCAGTTCCGGGGCCTCGACGATCAGCATCTCGCCCCTGACCCCGCGCAGATCGGGCAGCATGTCGCGCGCGGCCATCCCCCGGCAATCGATCACCCGCCCGCGCGGCTCGCCCCGCCGGATCGGCACGCCCTTGGCGGTCAATCGGTCCCGCAGGGCGGTCATGGCGGCGCGCGGGTCCAGATGCGCCTCTTCGGGGAAGTAAAGCCCACGGGCAAAGCGCCCCGCAAGCTCCGGCTCCAATATGCCGGGATCAGCGGCGTCATGCCCCCGGGTCATCCGCGCGAAACGGTCCAGTTCCGCACTGTCGCGAGGCGGGACCACGACCAGCGTACCGCGCCGGACCACTCCCGGCACCCGAGCCGCCCACCAATCGGCGGCACCCGCCCCGGCACTGACGACATCGGATGGTGCGGATTCCCCTTCGCATCCCGGAGCCAGCATGCCCCCGGCCCAATGCGAGGCGGGGGTGGAGCTGTCAGCAAGCAGTTCAACGGGCAGGCCCCGCTCAGTCAGTGCGCTTGCAACGCAAAGGCCGGTGACTCCGTTGCCGATGACGGAAAACATCAGCCCGCCCCCCGCGCAAACAGGCGCCGCGTGGCCGTGTGGAGTGGAAAACTCATCCCTCCACCTTCTCGATGTCCTCGACCGGCATATACAGATCGCCGCCCTCGCGGTATTTCCCTGCCATTTCCTCCATGCCCTTGGCGCGCGCCTCGGCCCGTATGTCATGGCTGATCTTCATCGAACAGAATTTCGGCCCGCACATAGAACAGAAATGCGCCACCTTATGCGCCTCTTTCGGAAGAGTCTGGTCGTGGAACTCGCGCGCCGTGTCGGGATCGAGCGAGAGGTTGAACTGATCCTCCCACCGGAACTCGAACCGGGCGCGGGACAGCGCGTCGTCACGCAATTTCGACGCCGGGTGCCCCTTGGCCAGATCGGCAGCATGGGCGGCGATCTTGTAGGTGATCACGCCGGTCTTCACATCGTCGCGGTCGGGTAGACCCAGATGCTCCTTGGGCGTGACATAGCACAGCATCGCCGTCCCGAACCAGCCGATCATCGCCGCGCCGATGGCGCTGGTGATATGGTCGTATCCCGGCGCAATGTCCGTCGTCAGCGGCCCGAGCGTGTAAAAAGGCGCCTCGCCGCAATGGGTCAGCTGCTTGTCCATGTTTTCCTTGATCTTGTGCATCGGCACATGGCCGGGGCCCTCGATCATGACCTGGCAGTCCTTTTCCCACGCGATCTGCGTCAACTCGCCGAGGGTTTCCAACTCGGCGAATTGTGCCGCGTCATTGGCATCGGCGATAGAGCCGGGGCGCAACCCGTCGCCGAGGCTGAAGCTGACATCATAGGCGCGCATGATGTCGCAGATCTCGTCGAAATGCTCATACAGGAACGACTCGCGGTGGTGATGCAGGCACCATTTCGCCATGATCGAGCCGCCACGGCTGACGATTCCCGTCACCCGCTCGGCGGTCAGGTGAATGAAGGGCAGCCGCACGCCTGCATGGATGGTGAAATAGTCCACCCCCTGCTCGGCCTGTTCGATCAGCGTGTCGCGGAACACCTCCCATGACAGGTCCTCGGCCACCCCGTTCACCTTCTCCAGCGCCTGATAGATCGGCACGGTGCCGATGGGCACGGGGCTGTTGCGGATGATCCAGTCGCGGATATTGTGGATATTGCGTCCAGTAGACAGGTCCATGACCGTATCCGCGCCCCAACGGATCGCCCAGACCATCTTCTCGACCTCTTCCTCCATCGAGGAAGTGACCGCGGAATTGCCGATATTGGCGTTGATCTTGACCAGGAAGTTACGGCCGATAGCCATCGGCTCGATCTCGGGATGGTTGATATTGGCGGGGATGATCGCGCGTCCCGAGGCGATTTCCTGCCGCACGAATTCCGGCGTGACGTGATCGGGAATGGCCGCGCCCCAGTCATTGCCGTCGCGGATCAGCTTTTCCTTTGCCGCCTTCCGTCCCAGATTCTCGCGGATGGCGACGAATTCCATCTCGGGCGTGATGATACCGGCTCGGGCATAGGCCATCTGCGTCACCGCCCCGCCTTTCGCCCTGAGCGGCTCATGCCGTAGCGGGAAACCCGGGACCAGCCGCTCGCCGGTGGCAAAGCCGTTATCCTCGGGCTTGACCACCCGGCCATCGTAGCGCTCGACATCCCCGCGCCCGATGACCCAATTCTCGCGCAAACGCGGCAACCCCCTGGCGATATCGATCACCGCCTGCGGATCGGTATAGGGGCCGGAGCTGTCATAGACCGTCACCGGCGGCTCCATGGCCGAGGGGTGCAACTCGATCTCACGCATCGGCACGCGGATATCGCGATGCATCTCCCCCGGGTGCCAGGCCTTGCGCGAGGCGGGCAAGGGGCCGGTGGTGATTTCAGGTGCGGCGGGTTGGCTGTGCTTATTCATGGCGTCTCCTCAAGCATCACTCGAAAAGACCCAGAATGACGTTTGAGGCAGAAAGCGACCGGTCTGCGGTCCTTGCGGGGCCGCCACGGCCCAAAGAGCGGCTGCCCTTCGGTCTTCCTACGCCAGTATCAACTGGGTCAGGTTCAAAGGGTCGCTGCACCGTGACACAGGTCATTCGCATGACACATGGCACCAATCAGCCTCTCAGTCCCTTGGGCGGGACTCCCCTGACATCTGCTAAGGTCACAAACGCGGTGGGACTTGTCAAGCACCCGTTTGCGCAGCGCGGGATGCGGCTATGCGCGGAGGCGTATTGAAAGGCTCTGTCGGGGGGCACAGTTCTTACCGGCAAAAGCATTCGTCACGAAGAAAGGACATTCGATGACATCCCTTTTCGATCCGTTGCAACTGGGACCGCTCAGCCTGAAAAACCGCGTCTTCATGGCCCCGTTGACCCGTAGCCGGGCCGGGACAGAGCGTGTCCCGAATGCGCTGATGGCCGAATATTATCGCCAACGCGCAGGCGCCGGGCTGATCCTGTCCGAAGCAACCAGCGTTACCCCGATGGGCGTCGGTTATGCCGACACACCCGGGATCTGGAACGAGGAACAGGTCGAGGGCTGGAAGGCTGTCACCAACGCCGTGCACGAGGCCGGTGGAGTGATTTTCCTGCAGCTATGGCATGTCGGACGCATCTCGCATCCGATCTTTCTTGGCGGAGAGCTTCCGGTCGCGCCAAGCGCCATCCAGCCCGCCGGTCATGTCAGCCTTGTGCGTCCGAAAACCGCCTATGTCACGCCGCGTGCGCTTGAAACCGACGAGATTCCCGGCATCATCGCGGCCTATCGCCAGGGGGCCGAGAACGCCAGGCTCGCCGGTTTCGACGGCGTCGAGATCCATGCCGCCAATGGCTATCTGATCGACCAGTTCCTGCAGGATCGCAGCAATCGGCGGACCGACCGGTATGGCGGTTCGATCGAGAACCGGGTGCGGTTGCTGAACGAAATCACCGATGCGGTGATCGAAATCTGGGGCGCGGATCGTGTGGGCGTGCATCTTGCGCCTCGCGGTGACAGCCACGACCTGGGCGACAGCGATCCCGCCGCCCTGTTCACACGGGTCGCCCACGACATGGCGGCGCGAGGCGTGGCCTTCCTCGCCCTGCGCGAGCATATCGGCGATGACAGCCTTCTGCCCGCAATCAAGCAGGCCTTCGGCGGGATCGTCGTCGCCAATGAGGGGCTGACCTATCAGAGCGCGACGCAATTGCTGTCGGAAGGGCATGCCGACGCCGCCGCTTTCGGGCGCGATTTCATCGCGACCCCCGACCTGCCGGAACGTTTCCGCAAGGGAAAACCGCTGAACGAGGTGAATCCGGCGACCTTCTATAGCGGCGGGGCTGAGGGATATACCGATTATCCGACGGCGGAATCCGTCGCAGCCGAGTAATCCACATATGCTGCGCCGCCAAATCTGGTCGGCGCAGCATCACCCGAATATCGTCCCCTCGCAGAAAGTCCGGTCATGCGAAGCGGATAGCATGCCGCCTCGCCGGAATATCACCCGGCCGAGGCGCTTTCCTTCTTGGTATCGGCATGGATCAGCAGCGGCTTGACCGAGGCATTCTCGACCGCATCCTCGTTCACCACCACCTCTTCGACGCTCTCCAGGCCGGGCAGGTCGAACATGGTATCCAGCAGGATATCTTCCATGATCGAACGCAGCCCGCGCGCGCCCGTCTTGCGCTTGATCGCGCGCTTGGCGATTGCGGTCAACGCATCGTCGGTGAAGGTCAGCTGCACGCCTTCCAGGTCGAAAAGCCGTTGATATTGCTTGACCAGGGCGTTCTTGGGCTTGGTCAGGATGATGATCAGCGCGTCCTCGTCCAGATCGGTCAGCGTGGCGATCACCGGCAGGCGGCCGACGAATTCCGGGATCAGGCCGAATTTCAGCAGATCCTCGGGTTCCAGATCCTTGAATACCTCGCCCACACCGCGATCGTCGTTCTCCTTGACCGAGGCGCCAAAGCCCATTGCCGTGCCCTTGTTGCGCTGCGAGATGATCCGGTCCAGCCCGGCAAAGGCACCGCCGCAGACGAACAGGATATTCGTCGTATCCACCTGCAGGAATTCCTGCTGCGGATGCTTGCGCCCGCCCTGCGGCGGCACCGAGGCGACCGTGCCCTCCATGATCTTGAGCAGCGCCTGCTGCACCCCCTCGCCCGATACATCGCGGGTGATCGAGGGGTTGTCGGACTTGCGGGTGATCTTGTCGACCTCGTCGATATAGACGATGCCGCGCTGCGCCCGCTCGACATTGTATTCGCTGGCCTGCAACAGCTTGAGGATGATATTTTCGACATCCTCGCCGACATAGCCCGCCTCGGTCAGGGTGGTCGCATCGGCCATGGTGAAGGGCACGTCCAGGATCCGCGCAAGCGTCTGCGCCAGCAGAGTCTTGCCGCAGCCGGTGGGACCGATCAGCAGGATATTCGACTTGGCCAGCTCGATATCCGATTTCGTGCCGTGATTCAGCCGCTTGTAATGGTTATGCACGGCAACCGAGAGCACGCGCTTGGCGTGCTCCTGGCCGATCACGTAATCATCCAGAACCTGGCAAATCTCTTTCGGCGTGGGCACCCCCTCGCCGGATTTCAGCCCGGTCGACTTGGTTTCCTCGCGGATGATATCCATGCAGAGTTCAACGCATTCGTCGCAGATGAATACCGTCGGCCCCGCGATCAGTTTGCGAACCTCATGCTGGCTCTTGCCGCAAAAGCTGCAATAAAGCGTGTTCTTGCTGTCTGAGCCGGACTGGTTTGCCATCGTCCACTTCCTTCACTACCGCCCCGCGCTTCCCGGCGCGGCGGGCGATCCCGGAACCCGTCCGGATATCGCCATTCAACTCATTCACCCCGGCATGCTTGCCGGCAGCGTATTGCCTTGGGCTCCATGTTAGGGATGACGCGCTTCCGTCACAATCCCCCCTCGCCCTATTTCTTCTCTGGCTCGGCCTTGCCACGCGGTTCCAGCACCTCGTCGATAAGACCCCAGTCCTTCGCCTCCTCAGGTGACATGAAGCGGTCACGCTCCAGCGCCTCTTCCACGTCTTCCAGCTTTTTACCAGTGTGTTTCACATAGATTTCATTCAGCCGGCGCTTGAGCTTCTCGGTTTCCCGCGCATGGATCAGGATATCGGTCGCCTGCCCCTGGTATCCGCCCGAGGGCTGATGCACCATCACCCGGCTGTTGGGCAGCGAATAGCGCAGTCCCGGTTCCCCCGCCGCGAGCAGCAGCGAGCCCATCGACGCCGCCTGCCCGACCACCAGCGTCGAGATGCGGGGCCGGATATACTGCATCGTGTCGTAGATCGACAGGCCCGAGGTCACCACGCCGCCGGGGCTGTTGATATACATGCTGATATCCTTGGACGGATTCTCCGCCTCAAGAAACAGGAGCTGCGCGCAGATCAGCGTGGACATCCCGTCATGCACCGGCCCCGAGACGAAAATGATACGCTCCTTCAGAAGCCGCGAGAAGATATCGTAGGATCGCTCCCCGCGCGAGGTCTGTTCCACCACCATGGGAACGAGGGTGTTCATGTAGAATTCTGCCGGATCGCTCATCACTGTTCCTTGCCTGATTGTCCCTGTTCCCGCGATTCGTCCGGGCAATAGGCCCTGTCCTAGACGCGAAAGCTTGACAGAGTCTTAGTAACCGGCAAGGTCCGCCGCAAGGGATGGAACGAAATTCACCTGACACCGCGAGGGCGGCACGGCAGGAGGCAGGTATGAAACTGATCGTTGGCCTTGGCAATCCGGGCGCTAAATACGCGAACAACCGCCATAATATCGGCTTCATGGCCGTTGACATGATCGCTGCGGATCATGGGCTGGGGCCGTGGAAAGCCCGCTTCCAGGGCCAGGTGGCCGAGGGACGCCTTGGCGAAAGCCGGGTCATGCTGTTGAAGCCGCAGACATTCATGAACCTGTCGGGTCAATCCGTTGGCGAGGCGATGCGCTACCTGAAGCTGACGCCCGCCGATGTTACCGTTCTGCATGACGAACTGGATCTCGCTCCCGGCAAATGCAGGGTCAAGCGCGGCGGCGGGCATGCCGGGCATAACGGGCTGCGCTCGATCCATCAGCATATCGGGGCGGATTACGACCGGGTGCGGCTCGGGATCGGGCATCCGGGGCACAAGGACCGGGTGGCGGGCTATGTGCTGTCGGATTTCGCCAAGGCGGATCAGGAATGGCTGGACGATCTGCTACGCGGGATCTCGGACGGAGTGGCGGCGCTGGCGGCGGGCGATAACGGGCGCTTCCAGAACGCGGTGGCCAATCGCGTGGCGCCGGCCCGTAACAGCGGCACCGCCCCCGAGGCGCCACCGAAGCGCAAGCCGCCCGCCTCCAAGAAACCTTCTGCCGACAAGCAGGAAGCGGAGGCGTCACAGAAACCGCAGCAGGAGCCTCCCAGCTTCGCCGACCGCCTGCGTGCCCTGACCGAGCGTTTCAAGTGACCGCCGCCGGTCACCGCGAATCCTTTCGCAAGCAGGCAATCGCCTGCCGTGCGCTCGGCTCCCCGCTGACTGCCGAGATCTGCGAAATCCTTGCCGAGACCTTGCAAGAGGACCAGGGAGAGGTCGCGCACCGCATCCTGAACTGGCCAGGCGATTCCTCTCCACGTGCCGACGCGGTGCCGCTGCGGCTTTGCGGAGGGCTGCATGCGCTGGTGCTGACCGGGGCGGACAAGACATTGGCGGCGGCCTATGCCGATGCCCGTCCGACCGCCGGGATCCTGCTGCAGGCAATCGCCAGGCATGAGGATCACCTGCTGGGCTGGCTGCAGGGTCCGCCCCAGACAAACGAGGTTGGGCGGGCGGCAGCGATCATCGCAGCGGCGCGTTTCGCGACCGGCCAATGCCCGCTTCCGATCAGAGCGCTGGAACTGGGCGCATCGGCCGGGCTCAACCTGAATTTTCATCGCTACGACCTGAATCCGAAGGGGGTGCTGCCCCCGTCCGGCCCGGATTCCCCCGGGATATTTCTTGAAGAAGAAGGGCTTCCCCGGGTCGTGTTGCGTCCCGACTGGACGGGCGAGATGCCCCGGGGGGACATCAAAGTTACCGAGGCCGAGGGAGTGGATCTGCGACCCGTCGATCCGGTGGGCGACGAATTGCGGCTATTGGCCTATTGCTGGGCGGGTCAGCCCGAGCGGATGGCCCGGTTGCGGGCAGCTTTGGCGATCGCGCGGCGGTATCCGCCACGGGTCACCGAGGGCGATGCGGCGGGATGGCTGGAAACCCGGCTGGCACAGCCTGCGCCGGAGCGGATGACACTGGTCTATCACACCATCGCCTGGCAGTATTTTCCGCCCGCGACCCGGGCTGTCTGCGAAGCGGCCCTGCAGACGGCGGGAGCGCAAGCGACGTGCAAGGCTCCGCTGGCGCATTTCTCGATGGAGGGGGATGGTGGCATAGGCGGCGACGGCGCCGCGCTGACCCTGCGGTTATGGAATGGCAGGCTGCGCGCGTGGAAATTGGGACGCGTTGACTTCCACGGCCGATGGATCAGGTGGCAGCCCACGGCGCTGTGAAATCTCAGGGGCTTGGCGCAGCGCGCGGCTCGGGCTAGCCTGCAAGAAAGGAGGCACAGATGGAGCCATCTCTGAACGTGCTGGGCGGGCCGTTACAGCCCTGTTCCAACAAACCGCTGACCGGTTTCTTTCGGGATGGCTGCTGCAATACCGGCCCGGAGGATCGCGGCAGCCACACGGTCTGCGTGATCGTCAATGCCGAATTCCTGGCACTGTCGAAATATCTGGGCAATGACCTGAGCACGCCACGCCCGGAATTCCACTTTCCCGGCCTGAAACCCGGCGATCGCTGGTGCCTGTGTGCCGCTCGCTTTTTGCAGGCCGCGCAGGAATTCGCCGCCCCGCAAGTGGTGCTGGAGGCGACCCATGCCCGTGCCGCCGATATCGTCCCCCTCGAATTGCTGCGCGCCCATGCCGTCGATACGCAGAGTTAGCCCCGCATTCCTCGCACTGCTGCTTGCACTGGTCCCGGCGATGGGTGCGGCTCAGGCGAAGCTGGCAGATGGAATGACGATCCGGCCCGACGATCAGCGCCGCCTCGAGGAACTGGATGCCAGTGCGGGCAGCGCGCTGCGCGAGGCTTTCGCCTCTGGCGCATCCCCGGATCTGGCCCTGCTGGCCGAGGCGCTGGCAGGGGTAGCGCTGCCCCCTGAGCAGGCACTGGAAAGGCTTCCCGGCGAATGGTCATGCCGGATGATGAAACTGGGAAACGGGGTTCCGCTGGTCGTCTATCAAAGCTTTTCCTGCGTGGTGACCGAAGATGGCGGCTTCGAGAAGCTCACCGGATCGCAACGCAGCAAGGGGCATCTGCACCGGGATGATGGCCGGCTGGTCTATCTGGGAACCGGTTTCATCGCGGGTGACACGCCGCCACTCTATGCCGAGCTGCCGGACGAAATCAGCCCGCAGGACATGCCGCAACGCGTGCCCGAAGTCGGTGTGGTCGAGATCACCGGTCCGGATCGCGGGCGCATCCTGTTTCCTGACCCCTACCTGGAATCACGCATGAACCTGTTGGCGCTGCAACGTTAAAGCATCGGAAAAGCCGGCAAGTTATCCCTGCCGGCTTGCCGCGTCATTCATATTCGGCCTGTCAGATGCTGCTCTCGCCGCCTTCCGACCCGCCATCGGAATCCGATCCGCCATCCGAATCGGAGCCTTCACCGGAATCCGATCCGGTATCGCTGGAATCGCCGTCGGCGCCGTCCGCATCGGAATCGCTGTCGGTACCGTCCGTGCCGGAATCATCGCCGGTGGAGCCGTCGTCACCGCCCATCCCGCCATCGGCGCCATCATCCGAGGTGCCCTCGTCAGAGCCGTCGTCGGTTACACCGTCGCCGGTTGCGCCATCATCGGTCGAGCCGGTGTCGGTTCCGTCCGACACGCCATCATCCGCAGCGTCATCGGTGCCGTCATCCGTCACGCCGTCATCCGTCACATCCTCGTCGGGGGGCACATCGTCCGCTATCTCCTCTACGGCAGGGGCGAGCTCCGCCGAGGAAGCTTCCTCACCCCGGCGCAGTTCGACCCCGTCGACGGAAACGAGACTGCCATTGGCGATGCTGTAGATCAGTTCGGTCGGCTGTCCGTCGCGCTGTGCGGTCACGGTCATCAACGCGCCCTGCCGCAGGATATGGACATCGGTATAGCCCTGCTCGATCAGCGTCACGGCGACAGCTTCGTCATTCTGCCACTGCTCCAGGATCGGGTAGTCGGTCTCGCGGATCGCGCCCACAGGCGATTCCGTGCTCTGTGCGGCATCGGGAATGGCGACGGTATTGCCCTCGGGCGTATCCACCACCGTCGCTTCATGCGCCAGGGCGCTGGTCCCCAGCAGAACGCTCAGCGCGGCGACCTTGCCGCCCAGTATGGCGAATTTGATCTTATCGGTCAGCATTTGTTGCCTCCTTGATCGGTCATGGCAACAAAACGCATTGCCCAAGGCACAGGTCCGGGCCTTCACGCAGCCGTCATATCAGACAGCGGAACCCCGCCGACGCAACGCATAATCTGCTGATTACGGTCAGATTTTGATGTCGACACCAAGATGCTTGGCAACTGTGAAGATGTCCTTGTCGCCGCGTCCGCACATGTTCATCACGATCAGGTGGTCCTTGGGCAGTTCGGGTGCGATCTTCATCACATGGGCCAGCGCGTGACAGGGCTCCAGTGCCGGGATGATGCCCTCGGTCTCGCAGCACATGCGGAAGGCTGCCAGCGCCTCGTCATCGGTGATGCTGACATATTCGGCGCGGCCCACATCCTTCAGCCAGGCATGCTCGGGACCGATGCCGGGATAGTCGAGCCCGGCGCTGATCGAATAGCCTTCGAGGATCTGGCCATCCTCGTCCTGCAGCAGATAGGTGCGGTTGCCATGCAGCACGCCTGCGCGCCCCCCGGACAGCGAGGCGCAATGCTCCATCCGGTCATCGACTCCCTTGCCGCCGGCCTCAACGCCTATGATGTGGACGCTCTTGTCATCGAGGAAGGGAAAGAACAGCCCCATCGCGTTCGAGCCGCCGCCGATCGCGGCGATGATCGTATCGGGCAAGCGTCCCTCGCGGGACATGATCTGCTCGCGCGCCTCCTTGCCGATGATCGACTGGAAATCGCGGACCATCGCCGGATAGGGATGCGGCCCGGCCACCGTGCCGATGCAATAGAAGGTGTCGCGGACATTGGTGACCCAATCGCGAAGCGCATCGTTCATCGCGTCCTTCAGCGTGCCACGGCCCGAGGTGACCGGCACGACCTCTGCCCCCAGAAGCCGCATGCGGAAGACGTTCGGGGCCTGGCGTTCGACATCATGGGCACCCATATAGACCACGCATTTCAGCCCGAACCGCGCGCAGACCGTCGCCGTCGCCACACCATGCTGGCCCGCCCCGGTCTCGGCGATGATGCGGGTCTTGCCCATGCGCCGCGCCAGCAGGATCTGGCCCAGCACATTGTTGATCTTGTGTGCGCCGGTATGGTTCAACTCGTCGCGCTTGAGATAGATCTTTGCCCCGCCCAAGCGTTCGGTCAGCCGTTCGGCGTGATAAAGCGGCGAGGGCCTGCCCACGTAATGGGTCCAGAGATCGTCCATCTCGGCCCAGAATGCCGCGTCGGTCTTGGCCCGCTCGTATTCGGCCTCGAGATCGAGGATCAACGGCATCAGCGTTTCGCTGACGAAGCGGCCGCCATAGATGCCGAAGCGGCCCTGTTCGTCGGGTCCGTTCCTGAAGCTGTTCACCAGATCATCGGGCATTGGGTGCGCCTTCGCGGTTGAAGAGGTATTTGGGCAAAGAAGAAGTCTAGAGTGGTTTCTTATAACCGATATGGCTGGGCGTGAAGCCCATGCGGTCATAGAAGCGATGCGCATCGTCACGGCTCTTGTTCGTCGTGAACTGCATCAGGCTGCAACCGGCAGCGCGGGCGCGGTTCTCGGCATCCCCGATCAGCGCCTCGCCGATCTTCTGGCCGCGATGGGAGGCGGCGACGCGGACGCCCTCGATCTGGGCGCGTCGCGCGGCGGAAAGCGAAAGGCCGGAGATGAAGGTGATCTGGTAGCAGGCCACGACCTGCCCTTCGGCCTCGCCGACGATCAGGTGGTTGTTGCCCTCCGCCTGCATGGCATCGAAGGCGGCAAGGTAATGCTCGGAGATGGCGGTTTCGCGATCGCGCCCAAGCACGTCATCGGCCAACAACGCGATGACGGTCGGCACGTCCTCCCTGCGGGCGAGACGGAATTCGGTCATGGCGCCTCCTTTGCGGCGGCGATGAAATCGCGGATGAGGCCGGAATCCTTTTGTCCCGGCGCGGTTTCGACGCCGGAGGATACATCGACGCCGGGTGCCTTGGTCAGGCGGATCGCCTCGGCCACATTCGCGGGAGTCAGCCCTCCGGCCAGCAGCCAGGGCTTCAGCCAGCGGCGACCGACCAGCAGGCGCCAGTCAAAGGCCAGCCCGTTGCCGCCCGGAAGAACCGCGTCCTTCGGTGGCTTGGCATCGACCAGCAGCATGTCCGCCACCGTCCCGTAATCAATCAGCTGCGGCAAATCCTCCTGGGTGGCGATTCCCACGGCTTTCATCACCGGAAGGCCGAAACGCGACTTGATCTCGGTCACGCGCTGCGGGCTTTCTCCTCCGTGAAGCTGGATCAGGTCCAGCGGCACCTCAGCCAGCACCGTTTCGAGCAGCGCATCCCCGGGGTTCACGAAAAGGCCGACGCGGGCGATTCCGGCGGGCACCATACCCGCCAGTTCCGCCGCCTGCGCGACACTCAAGGCCCGGGGGGATTTAGGAAAGAAGACAAAGCCCAGATACCGCGCCCCGGCATCGAGCGCGGCGGTGACATGTTCCGGCTCACGCAGGCCACAGATCTTGACCTGTGCCATCGGGATCAGCGCGCTGCGGGCAGCGTCGTGCCGGAGGCGGGATTCGCCGTGGTCACGGGCCGATCCGTGCCCGTCCCTTTGGGCCTGTCGATGATCGCCAGCACCTCGTCGCGGGGATTGGCATGGCGTTCGCGCAGGCTGCCGACCTCCCGCTCCAGTCGCGCCACCTCGGCACTGCGATTGCGGGCCTCGCGCCGGACATGGGCCTCGCGCAGATATTCCCAGATCAGCCCCGCGAGCATACCGAAAGCCACGGCAAGGAAAATAACCATGAACAATGGCAGTTCGACCGACCATTTGCCGCCGAGATAGGCGTCCAGATTCACCGGAAACGCGTTGAGCGTCACCATCTCGCGATTGGCGAGAGCCACCGCCACCAGGACGATGGCCAGCAATACGATGAACAACAGGCGAAGAAAGCGCATCTGGATCCCCTTTACTGGCGCGAGGATGTCGCGCCTTCCTTTGGGTCTTTACTTAGGACGATCAGGCCTCGCCGTTCAACCTGTCACGCAGCAGTTTGCCGGTCTTGAAGAACGGCACATGCTTTTCCTCGACCTCGACGGATTCGCCGGTGCGCGGGTTGCGGCCGATGCGGGCATCGCGTTTTTTGACTGAAAAGGCACCGAAACCGCGCAGCTCGACCCGGTCCCCCCGTGCCATGGCATCGATGATCTCGTCAAAAACGGTGCTGACGATCTTTTCGACATCGCGCCGGAAAAGATGCGGGTTATCTTCTGAAATCTTCTGAATAAGCTCGGACCGGATCATTTTACCTCCCAGGACAGCGGTGGTGACGGTGGAGCCGCGGAGCTGGCAGCTTTCTACCTAACACTTTGGCAACGCAAGAAACAAGGTAAGGGTTTCCTAAGCGATGCCAGCTTTATGGCCAACACGCAAGCCGGATATTACCCGGATCCGCGGCATTTGGCACTCCATCCCCGCATATCTGGCGAGTCCTCGCCGTCCGGCCGATATGTCGACCCGGCACGTCCAACGCCGAATCACAATGTGGAAAATGCCTCTGCGTAGCGTATTGTGCTGCCCGAGGCGATATTGCCGTGCACCTGCAGATGGGGTCCCGCATAGGGCGAATCCAGCTCGGCGGGGACAAAGCCGAAGCGGCTGTAATAGGCGGGATCGCCCAGCACGACCACCGGAACCTCCCCCGCCCGATTCAGGGATTCATGGACCAGCGCGCCGCCGATCCCCAGCCCCCGCGCCCCGGGCGCAACGGCGAGCGGCGCCAATGCAAGCGCCTCGGCATCGCCCGCCAGCGGCGACAGGCCCAGATGACCGATGATGGCGCCCGCCGCCTCGGCGACCAGCGACAGGCTCAGATCGCCCTGGCGGCGAAGCTCCGCGACCAGCCGCGCCTCATCATCGCCATCGAATGCGACACGCAGCATTGCATCTATGGCATCCGCATCGGATGGCTGTTCGGGACGGATGACTGGCCGGATTTCGTGCTTATCGAAATCACGCCCGATATCAATGCTTTGCCTGCCCCATTCGCTGGCACCCGTCCGTGCCTGATGCGCCGCGAAGGCATCGGCATCGGTGAACAGTTCGGACAGATGCCAGATCATCGGATCGTCGTCCTGCCAGATATCGAAGCGCAGGCAGCCGGGCTCGGCACGGCTGAGCCCGACATGTTCGGGCAAATGCGACAGGGCGGTCATCATCTGCGCGGTATCCGAGCAGATCAGCCGCCCCGACAGCGCGATCATAGGGCGGGCCAGGGCGATCGGCGCGCCCTCGCCGCCCTGATCGTGACGGGGATGGTGATGTCCGCAGGCGCAGCTCATGGCGGTGATCCTTTCGCTCGGTCGAAAAATCTTTCCCGACAGAAGCAGCAGAACGCCGGGGACGCAACCCGTGCTTATCCGTCTTCGCGCCCGGCATCTGGTATTGGCGCAAGACATGCCCGGGGCACCCAACCGATATCGCCGACCTCGGCTTCACACAGGACCCAACCATGGGTTTCCCCAAGGCTGGCAAGGATTTGTCCTGTCCTGCAGGTAAGTTCCCTGGCCGAGTAATCACAACCGGACACCAGTTTTCCGGCACGGCATAGCGGTAAGCTATCCGGAATCCAGCCTTCCCGGCCCGTTGCAAAAGAACGCGCCCAGAGCCACAAATGGCCGTCCCAGCAATCCTTGCGCCCGCTCAGTTCCAGCCCTTCACCGGCGGCAAGCTCGATCGGCTGATCATAGGATGCGGACCAGTCGCTGATAACCCGATAGCGCATGAGTCCCCGCCATGCCGTCAGGCATTGAAGAGGAAATGTAGCACGTCGCCGTCCTTGACCTCGTAGGTCTTGCCCTCGACCCGAAGCTTGCCGGCTTCGCGCGCGCCTACCTCGCCATTGCCGGCAATATAGTCGTCATAGGCGATGGTCTCGGCGCGGATGAAGCCTTTCTCGAAATCGCCATGGATCTCGCCCGCCGCCTGCGGCGCCAGCGTGCCCTTGCGGATGGTCCAGGCGCGCGCCTCTTTCGGGCCGACGGTGAAATAGGTCTGCAGGCCCAGAAGATCGTAGCCCGCGCGGATCAGCCGGTCGAGGCCGGCCTCGTCCAGCCCCATCTCGGACAGGAACATCTGCGCCTCGTCGGCGTCGAGCTGGCTGATCTCCTCCTCGATCCGGGCCGAGATCACCACATGCCCGGCCCCCTGCGACGCCGCCATCTCCGCCACCCTGGCGGACCAGTCATTGCCGGTCGCCGCCTCGTCCTCGGCGACGTTGCAGACATAGAGAACCGGCTTGGAGGTCAGAAGCTGTAGCATGTTCCATGCCTTGCGGTCCTCGTCAGTGATCTCGACGCTGCGGGCGGGCTTGCCGTCCTCCAGCGCGGCAAGCGCGAGTTTCAGCAGCCGTTCCTGCGCCACCGCCTCCTTGTCGCCGCCCTTCAGCTTGCGGGTCAGGCCGGTCAGCCGCCGTTCAATGGATTCCATGTCGGCGATCATCAGCTCGGTCTCGATCACCTCGGCATCGGCGATAGGGTCAACGCGGCCCTCGACATGGGTCACATCGCCATCCTCGAAACAGCGCAGCACATGGGCGATGGCGTCCACCTCGCGGATATTGGCCAGGAACTGGTTACCCAAGCCCTCGCCCTTGCTGGCGCCCTTCACCAGCCCGGCGATATCGACGAAGGTGATCCGCGTCGGGATGATCTGCTTGCTGCCCGCGATCCCGGCCAGCCTGTCCAGGCGCGGATCGGGCACGGCAACCTCGCCGACATTCGGCTCGATCGTGCAGAAGGGGAAATTCGCGGCCTGCGCGGCGGCCGTTCTCGTCAGCGCGTTGAACAGCGTGGATTTGCCGACATTCGGCAACCCCACGATCCCCATCCGAAAACCCATTTCAAGCAACCTTTCCTGATCTCGGCGGTTACTTAGGCTGAGGCCCGGCACAAGTCCACCCCGCGGCCCAACAGGAGGAGCCATGACTTTCATCCCTTACCTGTCATTCCAGGGCGAATGCGCCGAAGCCTTCAGCACCTATGCAAGCCTGTTCGGCGGCAAGGTCCAGCTCAGCCGCTTTGACGAGTTGCCCGAGGCGACCGGCATGCCGCCGCTTGAACCCGACCAGGCAGGTTGGGTCATGCATGCGCAACTGACCCTGCCCGATGGCGGCAGGCTCTTGGGCTGCGACAATCCCCCGCAATTCGGCGGCGAACGCATGACCGGATCCTCCATCGCCGTTACACTGCCATCGGAAGCCGAGATCCGGCGGATCTTCGACGGGCTGGCCGAGGGCGGACATGTCAGGATGGAGCCCGGCCCGACCTTCTTCGCCAAATCCTTCGCCATGCTGACCGACCGGTTCGGCGCAAGCTGGATGCTGGTGGTCGAGGCCGATGGGGCTGCCGCAGGGCAATAACGCTTCGCCGTTTTCATGGCAGCCAGAAGAAACTTTGAATTGACCGATGGCGTGCTACACTGTGCCGGGCCGGGTGTGCAGAATGCGCATCCTCCTGGCGGTGAGCGGGAAGAATGCCCATATCGTCGTTGCGAGTTCGAAGGTTGAAGATGAGCAAGAGCGCCGAAAACCATACCATTCGCCTGCTGCAGGAAATGCGGAAGGAAATGAACGAACGCTTCGATAGGGTAAGCGAACGTTTCGACGGGGTGGATGCCCGTATTGACGGGGTGACACATATATTGACGCTGCTTGCGGCGAATATGCATTCGCATGACGACCGTATCACGGCACTGGAAGAAAAGCCCTAGGTTCCTGCCCCTTCCCTGCCCCGCTTGTGGAAGCTTCCTGCGTTTCGATTTCCGCTCCCCCGCATCCGGAACTTGCGCGGGCGGGCAACGAAACCTCGGCTTCTTGGCATTGCCCCGGCATCTCGACCTCGCCCCGCATTGCACCGCCCGCATATGCAGGCTAATCCTGCCGGGACGGATTGCAGGGGCGGGCCATGACCAGGATAGACGACAGATTCGCGCAGCTTCGGGCACAGGGCAAAAAGGCCTTCGTCGCCTATATGATGGCCTCGGACCCCGATGACGCCACCGCGCTGGAGATCATGCGCGGCCTGCCCTCTGCCGGAGTAGACATCATCGAGCTGGGCATGCCCTTCACCGATCCGATGGCCGACGGCCCGACCATCCAGGCAGCGGGACAGCGGGCATTGGCCGCCGGCGGCAGCGTCACCCGGACGCTGGACATGCTGCGCGAATTCCGCAAGCAAGACGACAGCACCCCGGTCGTGCTGATGGGCTATTACAACCCGATCTATGCCCGCCCCGGCGGAGTGGAGCAGTTCCTGCGCGACGCGAAAGAGGCCGGGGTCGACGGGCTGATCGTCGTCGACCTGCCCCCCGAGGAGGATGACGAGCTCTGCGTTCCCGCCGCCCGCGCCGGGCTGAACTTCATCCGCCTCGCGACGCCCACGACCGATGACCGCCGCCTGCCCGCCGTGGTCCGGAATACCAGCGGCTTCGTCTATTATGTCAGCGTCACCGGCATCACCGGCGGCCCCGCCGCCAATGCCGCCGAAGTCGCCCCCGAGGTCGCACGCATCCGCAAGGCCGCCAATCTGCCGGTCGTGGTAGGCTTCGGCATATCAACCCCCGAGGCCGCCGAGAAAGTCGCGTCGGTCGCCGATGGCTGCGTCGTCGGCAGCGCCATCGTCAAGCTGATCGGCGAGGGCCGCCCGGTGCCCGAGATCCTCACCTTCGTCCGCGACCTGGCTGCCGGAGCGCATCGCGGCTGATCCCATATGCTCGAACTCGACCATTTCGCCATCGCCGCCAGCAGCCTCGAGGAAGGGGCAGCGTGGCTGCGGGACCGGCTCGGGGTCGAATTGCAGCCGGGCGGCAAGCATCCCGCTCTTGGCACGCATAACATGCTGCTTTCGCTCGGGCCCCGCGAATATATCGAACTCATCGCCATCGATCCGGACGCCCCCCGCACCGACAGCCCCGGCTGGTTCGGGCTGCGGGATTTCACCGGCCCGCCCCGGATCGCCGGTTGGGTGCTGCGGCAATCCCCGCTGGAAGCGCCCGAAGGCACCCATATCGCCGAGGTCAGCCGCGCCGATCTGCGATGGCGGATCACGCTGCCCGATACCGGCCAGATGCCGGGCGAAGGCACCACGCCGATGCGCATAGACTGGGGCAACGGGCCGCATCCCTCGGACAGGCTTCCCGATCACGGGCTGCGCCTGACCCGGCTGACCATATCCGCGCCCGTGGCCCAATCCCTGCCGCTCGACGATCCTCGCATCTCGCTGACGACTGGTCCGGCAGGGTTCAAGGTCCGCATTACCACTCCGACCGGCGAGGTTCTGCTGTGACCCTCATCCGCGCCGCCCATCCCGAGGATGCCCGTGCTGTCGCCGAGATCTGGAACCCGATCATCCACCACACCGCCATCACTTTCTGGCCGAACGAGCGAAGCGAGTCCGAAATCGCCACCATAATCCGGGACCGCCAGGCGTCGGGCCATCCCTTCCTGCTGTCGCAGGACGAAGCGGGCAAAGTAACCGGCTTTGGCTCTTACAGCCAGTTCCGCGCGGGCGGCGGTTACGCGAAGAGCATGGAGCACACGATCAACCTTGCCCCGGAGGCGCGCGGGACGGGGGCTGCGGCACTGCTGCTTACCGCTCTCGAGGATCATGCACGCGTCGCGGGCCACCGCCTGATGATCGGCGGGATTACCGCCAGCAACGAGATCTCGATCCGCTTCCACGCCCGGTTGGGCTATGCCGAGTGGGGGCGCATTCCGGCAGCAGGTTGGAAATTCGGGCGCTTTCATGATCTGGTGCTGATGGGCAAGGATCTGACCGCCTGACGCCGATGGGTGGCCCCGCCGCTGCTCGCCCGCCGCGAATGCACAGAAAACAGGCAGGGCGATACAGATATTGCGTCTGAATTTTTCATGGACTCCGCCATGGAACGCAGGGGCGGACCGGTGTGACATTCTGCGCAATTCTGCCCCTACCCTAGCGCCTCCATAGCCGTTAGTCTGGGGGCATGGATACGAGCCCGCGCCAACCCGTCTGCCCGAACCTGCCGAAGCCCCGCAGCTTCTGGCAGCGTATCGCCGACCGCCTGGCGGCGATGCTCGGGCGGCAGCGTGCGGCGATCCCGCCCGAGCGCTCGGTCGCCTTCACCATCGCCGTGATCGCACTCGGCGCCAAGCTGGCCAAGGCTGACGGCGCAATCGCCCGTTCCGAAGTCACGGCCTTCCGCCGCGTTTTCATCATCCCGCGGGCCGAGGAAAAAAACGCCGCAAAAGTGTTCGATCTGGCCCGGCAGGACGTGGCGGGATTCAATGCCTGGGCCCGCCGGATTGCTACCATGTTTCCTGCCGGTGACCCGGTTCTCTCCGATGTGATCGAGGGTCTGTTCATCATCGCCCTCGCCGATGGCGATTTGCACGAGGCCGAAATCGAGTTCATCGACGAGGTTCGTCGCATCTTCGGACTGACGCAAGCCCAGGTCAGTGCGATTCGCGTCCGCCACGATCCGAAGGCGGGTTGCCCGCCCTGCGAGGTCCTGGGCATCCCCATCGAAACACCGCTGCCCGAAGCCCGCAAGCACTGGCGCAAGCTGATACGCGAGGCCCATCCCGACCGCGCCATAGCCCGCGGCCTGCCGCCCGAGGCGATCCGTCTTGCCGAAGCCCGAACCCGGCGCCTCAACGAGGCGTGGGAGAAGTTTCGCGCCATGCACAGCCCTCCGGCCTCGATACAAGGCTGACGTGACACGAAGCCCCCGATCCGTTTCCTTCCTCTCCGGAAAGGACGAATCGGGGGCCTGACAGGTTGCGGCCTGCGGTCTCGGCGCATTGCCTGCGGCAACTTCCACCGGAAATGGCTCAGGCGGCGATTCCTTCGGGAACCTGGGCCCCGGTCATGTAGGCCACCGCATCCGACATCGAATGCTCCCTGGGGTCGATGACGGCAAGCCTGCGGCCAAGGCGGTGGATATGGATCCGGTCCGCGACCTCGAACACATGCGGCATGTTGTGGCTGATCAGGATGATCGGTATCCCGCGCGAACGCACGTCCTGGATCAGTTCCAGAACCTTGCGGCTTTCCTTGACGCCGAGCGCCGCGGTGGGTTCGTCCAGGATGATGACCTTCGAGCCGAAGGCCGCGGCCCGCGCCACGGCCACGCCCTGGCGCTGACCGCCCGACAGGGATTCCACCGCCTGATTGATACTCTGAATGGTCGTCAGCCCCAGTTCCGACAGCTTCTGCCGGGCGAATTTCTCCATCGCCGGGCGGTCCAGCTTGCGCAGCCATTTGCCCATGAAGCCGGGTTTGCGCAATTCCCGCCCCATGAACATGTTATCGGCAATCGACAAAGCCGGCGACATGGCGAGGGTCTGGTAGACCGTCTCGATCCCGACGTTGCGGGCATCGATGGGAGAGGAAAAACTGACCTTCTTCCCCTCCAGCCAGATCTCGCCCTCATCGGGAATCACCGCGCCGCACAACGCCTTGACGATGCTGGACTTGCCTGCCCCGTTATCGCCGATCACGGCAAGGATCTCTCCCGGCATCAGGTCGAAATCGCTGCGATTGATCGCGGTGACCTTGCCGTAACGCTTGACCAGCCCGCGCGCCTTGAGAATGGGTTCCATCACGCTGTTACCTTTCTGATCCATTGGTCCACGGTTACCGCGCCGATGATCAGCGCACCGATGAGGAGATAGGTCCATTGGGCATCGGCCCCGGCCATCCGCAGGCCCAGTTCGAACACGCCCACGATCAGCGCTCCGAAGAAGGCGCCGAGGATCGAGCCACGCCCGCCGAAAAGCGAGATACCCCCGATCACCACCGCCGTGATCGACTGGATATTGCCGAATGTGCCGGTGGTCGCCGAAGGCGAGATGGAACCAAAGCGCCCTATCATCACCCACCCGGCCAGCGCGCAGATGAAGCCCACCAGCATATAGACCGACATCAGCGTCTGATTGACCTTGACGCCGGCAAGCTTTGCCGCCTCGGGATCGTCTCCGACCGCATAGACATGCCGGCCCCATGCGGTGGATCGCAGGCAATAGGCCAACACCACCACCAGGATCAGCATCAGCACCACGCCCAGGTTGAGTTTCGCCCCGCCAAGTTCGAAGGTCCGGCCAAGGAACTGCAGGAACGAGGCCTCGGTCGCGATATCCTGCGAACGTATGGTTTCATTGGCGGAATACAGGTAGTTGGCGGCAAGGACGATCTGCCACATGCCCAATGTCACGATGAAGGGCGGCAGCTTTACGCGGCTGACCAGCCAGCCGCTGATCGCACCGATCCCCGTGCCGATGGCCAACCCGCAGACCACCGAGATCGGGGCCGGGATGCCATAACGAAAGGTGAACTGTCCCATGATGACCGAGGTAAACACCGCGATGGCGCCGACCGACAGGTCGATCCCGGCAGTCAGCACCACCAGCGACTGTGCCGCCGCCAGCACGCCGACAATCTGCACCTGCTGCAGGATCAGGGTCAGCGCATAGGCGGAAAAGAAATTACTGCCCACCGCGATTCCAAAGACGATGATCGACGCGACCAGCACGATCAGCGGGACCAGCGAGGGTGTCGCGTGCAGCGCATGGTGAAAATGGCCGATCAGGCCCTTCTTGTGTTCTTCGAAGCTGGCGACCTCGGACGAAGCCGATTGGACAACCGCCTCATAATTGTCGCTGTCTGACATGGGTTCCCCCCTGATTTCCGTGGCCCAGCCACGACGGAACGGTTGATCGAGAGGGGCGGTCAATGATCCGCCCCAATGCAATTTCTATCGTGATCACACCGGATCGCAGGGGTTAGCCCCAGCACAGTTCCTTGCCTTCCGCGACCGGGATCGACTCGATCCCCTCGGCGGGTTTGTCGGTGACCAGTTTCACCCCGGTGTCGAAGAAGCCCTTGCCTTCCGTCGCCTGCGGCTTGGTGCCGTCCTTAGCGAAGGCGGCAATGGCCTCGATCCCCTTGGATGCCATCAGCAGGGGATATTGCTGCGAGGTCGCGCCGATCACTCCGGCCTCGACATTCGCCACGCCCGGACAACCGCCATCCACCGACACGATGGTCACGTCGCCTTCCCGGCCGACCGCTTTCAGTGCCTCATAAGCACCTGCAGCGGCAGGCTCGTTGACGGTATAAACCAGATTGACGAAAGGCTCCTGCGCCAGCAGGTTCTCCATCGCCTTGCGCCCGCCTTCTTCATTGCCCTGCGTCACGTCATGGCCGACGATGCGCGGATCGTCCTCGTCGCCCCATTTGTTCTCGTCGCCCAGCTCGATGCCGAAACCGGCCAGAAATCCCTGGTTGCGCAGCACGCCCACGCTTGGCTGCGCAATGTCGATATTGAGCAGGGCGATCTTGGCATCGGCAGCTGCATCCCCCATCGTCGCCTTTGCCCATTTCCCGATCAGTTCACCGGCCAGGAAGTTGTCGGTGGCGAAGGTCATGTCGGCCGCGTCGATCGGATCCAGCGGCGTATCCAGCGCGATGACCAAGAGCCCGGCATCTCGCGCCTGCTGAACCGATCCCACGATGGCAGAGCTGTTCGAGGGCGTGATCAGGATCCCCTTTGCCCCGTTGGCGATACAGGTCTCGATCGCGGCAACCTGGGTTTCATTGTCGCCATCGACCTTGCCTGCGAAAGTGTCCAGCTCGATGCCGAGTTCCTTGGCCTTTGCGGTCGCACCCTCGCGCATCTTCACGAAAAACGGGTTGGTGTCCGTCTTGGTAATCAGGCAAGCCTTCGCGGAATCCTGTGCCTGGGCCAGACCGGCGCTTGCGGCAAGCACGGATGCGGCCAGAGACAGGCGGATAATGGTTGATTTATGCATGACGTGATCTCCTCCATCACAAGCGGGCCGGTTGCCCGATCTGCCGGAAATAAGCACCGAACGACACCACTTGTCAATAATTCAATTAAGTTTATTAATATCTGCGAGGGAGAATCTTGTCATGATAACTGACCGGAACCACAGCGGTGAACTCAGCAGAAACGAGCGACTGATTCTTGCGCTTGTCCGTCGCCACGGACCGATGCCCAGGGCCGCCCTGGCGCAAGCGACGGGGGTGTCGGCCCAAGCCATGACGAATCTGACCAGAAAACTGATAAAAAACGGATTATTGTCAGAGCAGGAGGTTGTCCGGGGCAAGGTGGGACAACCCTCGACACCGCTTTCCCTTGCACCTGACGGTGCCTTGTTCCTCGGTCTGAAACTGGGACGCAAGCTTGTCGAGCTGGCCTTGGTGGACTTTACCGGCCAGATAAAACTCCACCGACAGGAGGTATTGCCGCATCTGGAGCCGGAACGGGTTCTCAGCTTTGCCCATCACGGAATCGCCACATTCCGCGCTTCGTTGCCGCCAAAGGCGCAGGAACGAATCGCGGGACTGGGAATCGCCACGCCATTCCGGCTTTGGGATTGGGGGAAGGAGATGGCCGGTTGGCGCGGTTTCGATCTTCGCGGCGAGTTGGCGGACAAGATACCCTTTCCGGTCTTTCTGGAGAATGACGCGACCACCGCCTGCGGAGCCGAACTGATCTTTGGGCATCACGACCTGCCTGCGGATTTCCTGCATATCTACATGGCGCATTTCCCCGGAGGCGGCATCGTTCTGGACGGCAGCTTGCGTTTCGGGCCACAACGCAATGCCGCGGCCCTCGGCTCGATCCCGCTGCCCGGTGGCGGGCAGCTGCTGGATCGTGCCTCGGTCGCTGAACTGGAGCGCCGCTTGGGCAGGTCGCTGCCTCCGGACGATTCAGGCTGGAACCCGCCCAAGGAAATCGAGGCCGAGTGGGCGCGGGAGGCAGGGGAAGGACTGGCATTTGCCGCTTTGACCGCCGCCTCGGTCGCCGATCTGCCCCTGGTGATTATCGACGGCGCGGTTCCCCCCACGACCCGGACACGGCTGACGGAGGCCACGCGCAAGGCGCTGGAGGCCCTTCCCGCCGAAGGCATCGACCGTCCCCGGATCATCGAAGGAAGTTTGGGGCGCAGCGCCCGCGTGCTTGGCGCGGCAGCGCTCCCGCTTTCGCATTTCTTCCAGCCGAACGGCCAGCCGCGCTAAGGATGCAGGCACAAAATGGCGGACAACCCTCAGCCGATCAGTTCCAGGAGATAAAGCCCATATCGGTTCTTGGCGAATTTCTCTGCCGTGACCCGGATATCCTCGGCAGAAATCCAGCCGTTCATATAGGCGATCTCCTCGGGGCATCCAGTCTGCAATCCCTGACGATTTTCCAGCGTGCGCACGAAATTCCCCGCATCCAGCAGGCTGGCATGGGTTCCGGTGTCCAGCCATGCAAACCCGCGCCCCATCTTTTCGACGGTCAGCGTGCCTTCCATAAGGTAACTCTCCAGCAGCGTGGTGATTTCCAATTCACCCCGTTCGGACGGAGTCACCCGCGCGGCCCGGTCCGGCGCGGAACCATCAAGGAAATAAAGCCCGGTCACCGCGTAATGCGAAGGCGGCTGCGCGGGCTTTTCCACGATCTGGCTGACCCGCTCCTGCTCGTCAAAGCCGATAACCCCGTAACGCCCGGGATCCGAGACGCGATAGCCGAATACGGTTCCGCCATCACGCCGCATATCCGCGGCTTTCAGCAAGTCCGGCAAGCCATGCCCAAAAAAGATGTTATCTCCCAGGATCATGGCCGACGGGCCACCCGCCAGAAAATCCTCGGCCAGCAAATAGGCTTGCGCGAGCCCGTCAGGCGAAGGCTGCACGATCCATTCGAAGCGCAACCCCCATTGGCTGCCGTCCCCCAGAAGGCGCTGGAACTGCGCCTGATCCTCGGGCGTGGTGATAATGGCGATCTCGCGGATGCCGGTCAGCATGAGCACGGTGATCGGGTAATAGATCATCGGCTTGTCGTAAAGCGGCAGCAACTGCTTGGACACACCCATGGTGATCGGGTAGAGGCGCGAACCAGATCCGCCGGCGAGAATGATACCCTTGCGTTGCGTCATGCACTGCCCCTCAATGTTTCCAGGACCTCCGCCAGCCCGACGCGCCAATCAGGCCGGGCAATACCGAAATCTGCCGCAATACGTCCACAGTTCAACCGCGAGTTTGCCGGTCGCCGCGCCGGGGTGGGATAATCCGCTGTTGCGATCTCCTGCACCCGGCAGCGATGCCCCCCCTGCGCAAAAACTTCACGCGCGAACCCCGCCCAACTGATATCGGGGGTGCCCGCGAAATGATAGATTCCACTCTTGGCAGTGTCCGCCTGCATGGCGCGCACCATGACGAGCAACGCGGCGGCGATATCGGCGGCAGGCGTCGGGCTTCCGATCTGGTCGGCAACGATACTCAACGCCTCCCGTTCGCTCGCCAAGCGCAGCATGGTCTTTACGAAATTCGATCCATGCGCCGAAAATACCCATGAGGTCCGCAGCACCACCCACTGCCCGCCAGCAGCTGCTATCGCCCGCTCTCCTGCCAGCTTGGTTGCACCATAGACACCGAGCGGGCCGGTGGGGTCGTTCTCGCGCCATGGCCGGTCCCCTGCCCCGTCAAAGACATAATCACTCGATATATGCAGGAAGGGCACCTGCTTTTCCGCTGCCGCCCGAGCCATTGCGGCGGGCGCATCCGCGTTGACCAGACGGGCTGTGTCAGCATCGCTTTCCGCACGATCAACCGCCGTATAAGCGGCGGCATTGATAACCGCCCGGCAACCGGTGTTCTGGATCGCGGAAGCGCAGGCCAGAGGGTCGGTCAGATCGGCGGCCGCGCGGTCCAGGAAACGCGCTTCGGGAGCAAGCTGCTCCAGTTCCCGCGCAACCTGCCCGGTGCGGCCGAAGACCAGAAGTCCCCTCATCCACCCATTCCCAAACGCCTTCCGACCCCGTCGCGCGACAAAAGCGGCCGCCACCAGTCACGATTGGCGAGATACCATTCCACGGTCCGACGCAACCCTTCCTCGATGCCGACGGAAGGCCGCCAGCCCAACTCATCGCCGATCCGGCCCGGGTCGATGGCATAGCGGCGGTCATGTCCCGGCCGGTCGGATACGAATTCGATCAGCCTCTCATGTGGCGCGCCTTCGGGATGAAGGTCGTCCATATGGGCGCAGATCATGCGGACCAGATCGATATTTCTCACCTCGTTCCCGCCGCCGATATTGTAGCTCCGCCCGATCCGGCCCTTTTCCAGCACCAGCAGCAACGCGTCAGCGTGATCCTCGACATAAAGCCAGTCGCGGATATGGTTGCCGTCGCCATAAACCGGGATCGGCTCGCCTGCCAGTGCCCGAAGGATTGCCACCGGCACCAGTTTTTCGGGAAAGTGATAAGGGCCGTAATTGTTCGAGCAATTGCTGAGCACCACCGGCAGACCATAGGTTGCATGCCAGGCCCGCACCAGGTGGTCGGAGCCGGCCTTGCTGGCGGAATAGGGGCTGCGCGGATCATAGGCCGTTTCTTCGTGAAACCGGCCGCTCTCGCCCAGACTGCCAAAGACTTCATCAGTCGAAATATGGTGAAAGCGAAAGTCTTCGGGGCGGCCTTCGCGCTGCCAATGAGCGCGGGCTGCCTCCAGCATGTTGAAACTGCCGATGATATTGGTCTGGATGAACTCCCCCGGACCATCGATAGAGCGGTCGACATGGCTTTCGGCGGCCAGATGCATCACCGCATCGGGGCGGTGGGTCTGGAGCACCCGCTCGACCGCTTCGCGATCGCGTATATCCACCCGCTCGAAACAATACAGATCGCTGTCAGACACCGGTGCGACATTGGCGGGATTGCCCGCATAGGTCAGCGCGTCCAGATTGACGACCCGATGCCCGCGCCGCACCGCGAGCCGCACCACGGCCGAACCGATGAAACCCGCGCCGCCGGTAACAAGGATCTTCATTCGTGGCCCTCGAAAATAAAGGGCGATATCCAGTCGGCGAATGCGGGGGCAGTGCGGTCTTTTTCGGACAGGACCGGCTGTTCAACCTCCCAATCGATATTCAGACTGTCCCAGAGCACGGCCCCGTCGCTGGCACGGTCATAATGGGCGGTGCACTTATAGGCGATTTCAGTATCAGGCACACGGGTCACGAAACCGTGCAGGAAACCTGCGGGTATCCATAATTGACGGCCATTCTCGAAGGACAGTTCCTCGCCGACCCATTGCCCGTAAGTCGGGCTGCCCCTGCGAGCATCGACCGTAACATCGAACAGCCGCCCCCGCCCACAACGCACCAGCTTGCCCTGCGCATGGGGCGGCGCCTGATAATGCAGCCCCCGCAATGTGCCCGGCCGATGTGACAGGGAATGATTGTCCTGAACGAAATCGGGAAGCTTGACACCGGCATCCTCAAGGCTTTTCCGGTTCCAGCTTTCCGAAAAGAAGCCTCGGTCGTCACCATGGCGGGCCGGGGTGATGACCAGCACTCCGGGCAATGCGGTCCTGTCAATCTTTATCATCGCTTGGTCTTTCGGGACATGGGCTGCCGCTCGTTATTTCATATGTCAGCATATTGTAAGCCGTAACCCGGTCGCTGTCACAGCCTCACGATCCAGGACGAGTCGAATGTCCGCAAGGCTTTCCCGGCAGATCGCCACCGGCCACAGGCGAAAGGGCCTCGTATCCTGCCAATCCCGGGCCTTGCCGGAAAAAGAAGCGTGAAACGGGTTTCATCCGAAAAACCCAGATATCGAAGCATCACGAATTGAAGGAGTGGAGCGGGTGAAGGGAATCGAACCCTCGTCGTAAGCTTGGGAAGCTTCTGCTCTACCATTGAGCTACACCCGCATGCCTTTCGCTTATCCGCAGCCCGGCATGGCGTCAAGCCACTGTGTCAGACCAGCCCCATTTCGGCCAGTGCGGCGGCTACGGCAGGCGGCAGCGCTTCCTCCGAGCGGCGTCCGGCAGGCAGATCGGCAGGTGCGTCCTCGGCCTTCAGATAGCGCCACCCCTGGAACGGGCGGCGCGGCACGGCACCGACACGGACCAGATCGCGATCCAGCACGAGGGCACAGCGACGGATACCGTCTTCGCCGATCCGTTCCTCCATCCGCAACAAGCGCTGCCGGGCCAGCATCACCCCCTTGAACACCCAGTAGAGAGAGCCGCCATCAAGCAGTTCCTTCTCGCGCTTGGGCCACATGCGGGTGACATGGATAGCGGGCTCATCGCCATATCGCGACTGCTGCCAGCGGATCAGCTCGTCCGGCCCTTCGGAACCGACGCAGAGTTTCATGAGATGGAGAGTCGCGGTCATGCACTCAAGGATAAGAGCAGCGGGCCCGGGCAGCAAGAAGCGGCAAGCCGAACCGGGCACAAAAAAGCCGCGATCTGAACGATCGCGGCTTTGGATAATTGAATGACTGGTGTCGCGCTTACAATTCGTCCAGCGCCTCGACAGCTTTTTCCAGTTCTTCCTTGGTGACCTGCTTTTCTTCCACCTTGGCATTTTCCGCGATGTGATCGACGACCTTGTCCTCGAAGATCGGCGCGCGGAGTTGCTGCTGCGCAGCCTGATTTTGCTGAATGAACTCGAAGAAGGCGCGTTCCTGACCCGGATACTGCCGCGCGGCCTGCATCACGGCCTGAGTCATTTCCTGATCGCTCACCGTCACCTCGGCCTTCTGGCCGATCTCGGCCAGCAACAGGCCAAGACGCACCCGACGCTCGGCCAGTTTCTTGTGCTCTTCGGTGGGTTCTATCTCGCCGTGATCGTGGCCGTGCTCCTCAGGATGCTCCTCATGCCACAACTGGTGAGCGATCTGGTTCGCCTCTGCCTCGACCAGCGATTCGGGCAGTTCGAATTTCACCTGTTCATCCAGTTGATCCAGCAGCCCGCGCTTCATGATCGCACGCGCGGCACCGGCATATTCCTGTTCGAGCCGTTCCGCGATCTGCTTTTTCAGGGCATCCAGATCGTCCGAACCGAATTTCTTGGCCAGCTCATCATCGATCTCGGCAGGTTTCGGAGCCTTCACGGCCTTGATCTTGCATTCGAAGACCGCATCCTTGCCGGCAAGATGCGGGGCGCCGTATTCCTCGGGGAATTTCACCTCGACCTTCACGTCCTCATCGGCCTTAACACCGACGAGTTGCTCCTCGAAGCCGGGAATGAAACTGTTCGAACCCAGGACCAGCGGGTAATCTTCGGCCGAGCCGCCCTCGAACGCCTCGCCATCGACAAAGCCCTTGAAGTCGATCACCACCTGATCGCCATCCTTGGCCTTGCTGCCCTTGCGGCGATCATCGAAGTTCTGGGCCGATTTCGCCAGGTTTTCCAGCGCCTCATTGATGGCGGCCTCTTCGGCGGGAACCGACAGGCGCTCCAGCGACAGCTTGCTCAGATCGACCTCGGGAATTTCGGGCAAAGCCTCGTAAGACACGTTGACGATAACGTCATCGCCCTCTTTCCAGCCCTCGCCGTTTTCCATCTCGACCTTGGGCTGGGCGGCGGGACGATCGCCCGATTCCTCCAGATGCGAACGCAGCGCATTATCGATCGCCTCTTGCATTGCGTCGCCCATGACGCGCGGGCCGAATTGCTTTTTCAGCATGGGCAGAGGCACCTTGCCCTTGCGGAAGCCCTTCATCTCGATCTCGGGCTGCGCCTCTTTCAGCTTGGCATCGACCGTGGCAGCCAGCTCCGCCGCGGGCAGCGTAAACTGATAGCCGCGCTTGAGACCTTCGTTCTGGGTTTCCTTGACTTGCATCATCGTCCTCATAGCAAGAAGGGCCACCGGTAAGGCGGCGGCCTGAAAATTTCCGCCCTTCTAGTCGTCGCGGCAATGCTCTGCAAGCAGATTGCGGCCAGCCTCACACCGCGTTTCGCGATTGCATCCGCCTGCCGTTCCGCGCAAGAGCGGCTGAACGACCGTGACGGCACCACACCGGAAATGCAAACCGGGACGTACCGCACCCATCGAACACAGGATGCCGCGAATGCTGGATTTCGCCTTGCTGCTTTTTGCCGGAATCATTGCCGGGATCATGAATGCCGTTGCAGGCGGCGGTACCTTCGTCTCCTTTCCGGCGCTGGTCCTGACCGGCGTGCCGCCGGTGGCCGCCAACGCGACCTCTACGGTCGCCGCCCTGCCCGGCTATCTCGCCTCGGCCATCGGCTTTCGCGGCGATATCAGGGCGCTGAAGGATGCGCCTCTGGTCAAACTGTCGCTCTGGACGGTGATCGGCGGAGCGATGGGATCGGCGCTGCTGCTGGTCAGTTCGAACGAGGCATTCGCATTGCTGGTTCCCTTCCTGCTGCTGCTTGCCACGGTCGTTTTCTACTGGTCCGGGCCGGTTCGCGCCTTCGCCTCGCGCTGGCGTTCGGTGGTGACCCCTTTCGGGCTGGGCACCCTGCTGCCCGTGGCGATCTATGGCGGCTATTTCAACGGCGGGCTGGGCATCATCCTGCTGGCCCTGTTCACCATGTGGGGCATGCAGGACCTGCACCAGATGAACGGGCTGAAAAGCTGGCTCAGCTTTGCCCTGTCGGTGATGTCACTGGCAATTTTCGCCGTTGCGGGCAAAATAGTCTGGGGGCCGGCGGCGATCATGTCCGTCGGCACGATCATGGGCGGCTATGTCGGCCCTGCGGTTTCGCGGCGCATTCCCCTGCAGATATTGCGCCTGTCGATTGCCGCAGTTGGCTTTGGCATGGCTGCAATATTTTTCTGGCGTCTTATCAAAGGAGTATAAAGATGACCGATATCAAGCGTATCGAATGCGGCCAGCGGATGAGCCAGGCCGTGGTGGCGAATGGCACCGTCTGGCTGGCCGGTCAGGTGGCCGAGCCGGGCAAATCCGTGACCGAGCAGACCCAGGCCATTCTGGCGCAGATCGAAACGCTGCTGAAGAAGGCAGGCACCGACAAGACGCGCATCGTCGCAGCCCAGATCTGGCTGGCCGACATGGCCGATTTCAAAGAGATGAACGCAGTCTGGGACGCATGGGTGCCGCAGGGCCACGCGCCGAGCCGGGCCACAGGCGAATCGAAGCTGGCAACTCCGGATTACAAGGTCGAGATCATCGTGACCGCGGTGCTCTGAGCGCTGACAGAACGGAGCGCGCCGCGCGCAGGCCCGGCGCCTCCTTTCCCCTGCCAAGGCGTTCCATGGTCAGGTCCATCGCATCCAGTTGCGCCTTGCGCGCGGTCATGTCTTCCAGCGCGACCTGCAGCGCCTCGGCAATGGGCCCCGGTTGGCAATCCCCTCCCAGGAATTCGGGCACGGCGCGGGTCTCGCTGACCAGGTTGACCAGCGTCACGGTATCGGTGCGCAGCAGCATTCCGACAACCATCCGGCTAAGCAAGGCCATGTCATAGCCGATCACCATCGGGATCCGGTTCGCCGCAAGCTCAAGACTGACCGTGCCCGAGGCGGCCAGCGCCAGATCGGCCGCCGCGAATGCCGCGCGCTTTTCCCCGGCATCCTCGACCACGACCGGCACGGTCGGCCAGCGCCGCGTCATGTCGCGGACCATGCCTGCCACCCCGGGAACCGTGGGCAGAACCACCCTGATCTCGGGCACCCGATCGCGCAGGCGGATCAGCGCCTCGTCGAATCGCCCCGCCAACCTTCCGACCTCGGATTTACGCGACCCGGGCAGGCACAGCACAACCGGCGCGTCAGAGGCAATATCATGAGTTTCGCGGAACCGGGCGGCCTCCTCGGGGCTGGCAACTTTCATCCCGACCACTGGATGCCCGACGAAATCGCACCCCATCCCCGCCTCCCGCATGTAGGGCGGCTCAAAGGGCAGCAGGGCCAGCACATGATCGATGACCTGCGCCATCTTCTTCGCCCGCCCCGGCCGCCAGGCCCAGACCGAGGGCGCGACATAATGGATCGTACGCAGATCGGGGGCGATACCGCGCGCCGCCCGGGCAACCCGCAGGCAGAAATCGGGGCTGTCGATGGTGATCAGCGCATCCGGCGCCGTCTCGGCCACGGCCGCCACGGTCTCGGCGATCCGGCGCTTGAGATTGCGGTATTGCGGCAGCACCTCCCAGATGCCCATCAGACTCAACTCGTCCATCGGAAACCGGCTGGTCAGCCCCTCGGCCTCCATCCCCGCGCCGCCGATGCCGACGAATTCCACATCGGGCACAAGCTCTTTCAACCCGGCCATCAACGCCGCGCCAAGCTGGTCACCCGAAGGCTCGCCCGCGATCAGAAAGAACCTCATGTCGTCCTTTCACTTGCTGCACTGCGTTACAGGTATTTGAGCAAGGAAGAAGAAACCAGCCCTTCTTCCTTGCTCAAATACCTATTCCTCCCGTGCCCATAGAAACATGCCGGCTGCATTCGCGCGACGAATGGATTCCTCACGGTCAAGCAGGATCACGCCGCCTGCCTGCCATGCGATTCCGGCCAGCCCCGCCGCGGCTGCCTGCGTCACGCTGTCGGGGCCGAGCGTCGGCAGGTCCACGCGACGGTCCTGACCGGGTTTCGGCGCCTTGTAGAACACGCCCCGGGGCCCATTCAAACTGGGCCGTAACCCGGCATGAGCGGCAGCGAAATCCAGCATCGCCCTCGTGCCGGGCAGAGTCTCGATGGCAAGGCACAGGCCCTGCGCCACCACAGCGCCCTGTCCGACGTCGAAAGGTCCGAGCCCGGCAAGGATGTCCGCCGCCCGAGCTGCGTCGCGGCGGTCGGCCTCGGAAGGATTGCCGGTCAGCAGGCCTTCGGACGGAAGCAGGTCGGGGATGATCTCCTCGATACCGCAGATTTCCAGTCCATGCTCCTCGAACACGTCCAGCACCTCGCGCAGCGCCGCATCGTCTCCGGACTGCATCGCGGTCAGAATACGGGGCACCAGTTGGGCGGTCCGCGGATCGAAAGCCTCCGGATCAAGGCGCGGGCGGCGAATCGCGCCTGCGAAAACCACTCTTTGCACCCCCTGCCCGATCAACTCGTCAAGAAAGGGAACCAGCCGCTCCAGCCGGAAAGGCGTGACCGGCATATCGGGCGCAAAGCCCTCGAGCGCGAAGACCAGCGGCTCCTCAAGCGCGGCGATGACGGCAGGGGCAAGCGCGCCCTGCCCGGCGATAACGGCGGTGCGGGTCATGATTTCATCGTCAGGAATGAACGGTCGGAAGGTCCGAGGATAAAGTCCAGCACGTCGCGCTCCATCGATGTGGCCTCCGTTCCGGCACGGGTGCGGGCGGTGTCGCGGAACGACCCCTGCCCCAGAGCCTCCAGCAAATCTCGCAGCGCCGCGATATCGGCGCGGCTCGCGCCCCGGCGTTTCAGGCCGACAAGGTTCAGCCCATCCAGATGTCCACGCGGACCCTGGACCAGACCATAGGGAATGACATCCGCCGTGACCATCGTCACCGCGCCGATCATCGCCCCGCGGCCGATCCGGACGAATTGGTGCACACCCGAAAGCCCGCCGACGATCACGTCATCCTCGAGCACGCAATGCCCCGCCACCGAGGCATTGTTGACCAGGATGACCCGGTCGCCGATACGGCAATCATGGGCGACATGCGCGCCGGCCATGAACAGCCCGTCATCGCCCACGGTGGTCACGCCGCCACCGCCTTCGGTTCCCGGATTCATGGTGACATATTCACGGATGCGGTTGCGCGCGCCGATTTCCAGCCGCGCCCGCTCGCCCCGGAACTTCAGATCCTGCGGGATCTCCCCGACAGAGGCAAAGGGGAAGACCACCGTTTCCGAGCCGATCGAGGTCTCGCCCGTCACCACCACATGGGATTTCAACACCACCCCATCTGCCAGCCGAACCTGTGGGCCAACCACGCAGAACGGTCCGATCTCGACCCCTGCCCCGATTTCGGCGCCGGGCTCAATGACCGCGGAAGGGTGGATTTTCGTTTCAGCCATCGGCTTTCGCATCCATCATGGCGGTGAATTCGGCCTGCGCGCAAAGCTGGCCCTCGACGATCCCGCGGCCTTCGAATTTCCAGATCTTGCCGCCGCCGCGCTTGGCCGTGACATGCATTTCAAGGACATCGCCGGGCACCACCATGCGGCGGAACTTGCATTTGTCGATGGCCATGAAATAAGTCAGCATCGGCTGATCGATGATGTTCATGCTGATCCCCACAACCACCGCCGAGGTTTGCGCCATCGCCTCGACGATGGTCACGCCGGGCATGACCGGCTGATCGGGAAAATGGCCCTGGAAATGCGGCTCGTTGCAAGTCACGTTCTTGATGCCCACGCCGCCCTGATGGGGCACGATATCCCGCACTTTATCAATGAACAGGAACGGGTAACGGTGCGGGATGATCCGCTTGATAAGGCCGAGATCGGCCTCGGTATAGGGTGCGGGGCTGCGCTTTTCATCGGCCATGAGCGTTCCTTGCAACAATTTTCCTTGAGGTATCAACGAGCCCATGCATTGGCAAGCTTCAGTAGGTTCCGGCACCGGCCCGTCCGCGTGTGGAGGAACCGCCGCCTGCACGACCCTCGGCCAGCCATCCCGCAAGGATCAACCCCGAAATCAGTATCAGCCACGCCCAACCCGGAAGCAACGGGGTTCGTTCCAACCCGGTGACCGTCGCCGCTTCGCGTGGGGTGATGGCGATCCAGTCGCGGGCGACGCCCCGGCCATGCGCAGGCCGGCCCGGCGAGACCGTGCGCAGGTCGGGCACGCCATCCGACAGCCGCGACACCGCTCCGCCGGTCGTCTCGGCCAATGGCGCCAGCGCCTCGTCGCTGGCGACCGTCTGCTCGAATTCACGCGGAGCAGCCGGGCCGAGCGCCAGCACACGGCGCAGGTCGCCATCACGCAACCGGTAGAGCCCCGGCTCAGGCGCCGTCCAATCAGCCCTGAAACGGCCCGGCCCGGCCTCTTCCAGCGCGAGTTCCTCGGTTTTGCCATCGGGATGGATGATCTGGACCGGACCGGCGCGGTCCTCCATAGTCCGCCGGGTGAACTGCACATCGAGCCCCGAGACATCGGCCTGCAGGGCCTCTTCTTCCAGCTCGGGCTCCTTCATCGACCAATGCGCGATGCGGCGAAGCATCTCCAGTTGCGGCCCGCCGCCCTCGAAGCCGCGCCCCCAGAGCCAGACCTGATCCGAGGTCAGCATCGCCACCCGCCCCTCTCCGACTCGATCCATGACCAGCAGCGGAAGGTCATCGGCACCGGTCATCACCACCTCGGCCCCGGAATTGGGCTGCACCTCGGCCATGCGCAGCCAGCGCCCCCAGGTTTCGCCGCCGCCTTCCCCCGACGCACCGGGCAGACCGGAAGTCACCGGATGACGCCGCCCGGCTTCGGTGAGCGCGGGAGTAAACGGCTGGCTGACCACCCGGCCTGTCGGGCGCGCCGGCAGAACCGAACCCAGAGGCGACAGGTTCAGGCTTTCGACACTGGCCATTTCCGGCCCCGCCGCCACGAGGATAGCGCCACCGTTTTCCACGTAGCGGACGATATTGCGGAAATAATCCGGTGGCAGAATCCCCCGGACCCGGTAGCGGTCAAAGATAATCAGGTCGAAATCGTCGATCCGTTCCAGGAAGAGTTCGCGGGTGGGAAAGGCGATCAGCGACAGTTCGTTCACCGGCACACCGTCGGACTTGTCGGGTGGGCGCAGGATGGTGAAATGGATCAGGTCTACCGCCGCATCCGATTTCAGCAGATTGCGCCAGGTGCGCTCGCCCGCATGAGGTTCGCCCGAGACCAGCAGGACGCGCAGCCGGTCGCGCACCCCGTTGATGCTGATCGCGGCGGTGTTGTTGCGGTCGGTCAACTCTCCGGCTCCGGGCGCGTCGAAACCGACCTGAACAACGTTCTGCCCGGCATGTGTCAGCGTCACCGGCAGTTCCAGCGAACTGTCCATGGGCACCGCGAAGACCTGCTCTGCCTCGCCATCGATGCTGATGCGCAGATTGACCGAGCCGGTCCGGGCCTCCGGCGGCACCTCGCCCTGGTCCTCGATGCGCAGGCGGATGGTCACCTCCTGGTCTATCAGCCCGAAAGCCGGGGCCTCTTCGATAACCAGACGGCGGTCCCAATCCTGCGGACGTCCGGTCAGCAGCGCGTGGAAGGGTGCAGGCAGTTCGGAGGGCAACATGGCCGGGTCGTGGATACGGCCATCGGTGACGGCGATCACCCCGGCCAGCCGCCCTTCGGGTTCTGCCGCGATGGCGCGTGCAAGGACGGTGGCCAGCAACGTGCCGTCGGGATCGTCGCCCACCGTCACCCGCCGCAATTCGGTATTCGGCAGCGCGGAAATCTGCTGGCCAAGCTGATCCACGGCGGCATCGGTCTGTTCGCCGCGTCCGGGCAGATTCTGGCTGGCACTGCGATCATCCAGCAGGATCACGATATCCGACAGCCCCGCCCGGCTGCCCAGTTCCAGTGCCGGTCCGGCAAGTGCCGCAGCCGCCGCCAGGCCCGCCAGCCCCCGCCAGACCCAGCCACGCAGGCCGCGCCAGAGCGCAAAGCCCGCGACCAGAACCGCGAGCCCGGCCAGCGCGGCGATGGCCCACCAAGGCAATGCCGGATCGAAGCGCAGCGCGGTCATGGGGCAAGCTCCTCCTCGACACGCAGGCGATCAAGCAGCGCCGGCACATGCACCTGATCAGATTTATAATTTCCTGTAAGCACATACATGATCAAGTTAATGCCGAATCTGAAGGATATTTCACGCTGGCGTTCACCCTCCCAACCACCGCCGATGGGAAAGCTGGGATAACCGTTGTCATCGACCGCCCATGCCTCGGCCCAGCTGTTGCCCCCGATCACCACCGGGCTGACGCCATCATTGAGCTGCCGGAACGGCATGCCCTCGCGCGCTTCGGCCCGCATCGTCGGAGCCTCGACCCAGACCGGACGGCCCTGCCAGCGGCCCGGAAAATCCTCGAGCAGGTAAAAGCTGCGCGACAGCACGTGATCCTCGGGAACCGGGGCAAGCGGCGGGATCTCCAGCGGCGCGGCCAATGTCTGCAAGGATGCCGACATGTCCGGCCCTCCTACTCCGGCAACATCCCCGTCCCTTGTGTCGAACAGGATCATGCCTCCCAACCGCAGATAATGGTTCAACCGCAGATAGGCCTGCGGAGACGGCATCGGCTGGTCCGCGGTCACCGGCCAGTAGATGAAAGTCAGCATCGAAAGGTCATCTTCGTTCAGGTCGATGCCGATCGGTTCCCCGGGTTCCACGGATGTCCGTTGCCGCAGGGCAAGGGACAATCCGCGCAGCCCCTCGTAGGAGGTCTGGTCGACCTCCTCGTCGCCCGTTTCCACATAGGCCAGCGCGACCTCGTTCGCCGCGCGGATCAGTTCGGAGTCGAGAACCGGTTCCTGCGCGGTCGCACGCTCACCCGGCAAGCCGAACAGCGCCACCAGAAAAAGCGCGGCGATCCTGCCCCCACGCGCCAACGCGGCCGAGCCCAGCACATCCAACGCGAGGATCAGCGCGGCAGCGGCCAGCAGCAGGCCCTTGAGGTCCCGTCCCGGCACGTCGGAGCGGTCCTCGAACACGGCCCCGGGCCACTCCGCCAAGGTGAAATGCCCGCCCGCATTCAGTGCAAGCCGCCGCTCCCCCGCTGCGTAGATTCCAGCCGGACGGTCCGGCCCCGTCCCCTTTGCCAGATCCTCGGCTGCCACGGGCGCCAGATCCTCGGCGGGATGGGAACGGCCAAAGCCGTCCAGCACCATTTCGGGGGTCCAGAACGGATGTTCGCGATCGTCCGCCTGCTGCTCGGCCGGAGTGGTGCGTGCGGTCGCGACCAGGCGCTCCAGCATCTGCACGAACAGGCCCGAAAGCGGCAGATTAGACCATTCGGCATTGGCGGTGACGTGGAACAGTACCACCTGCCCCTGCCCGAGGCGGTCGCGGGTCACCAGCGGGGTGTTGTCGCTCAGCGAGGCGATCGTGCGCTCGGCAAGCTCGGGCGAGGGTTGCGCCATCAGTTGTGCCCGAACGGTAACGTCACCCGGAGACGTCAGCCCTGCAAAGGGCCCGTCGGTATCGAAAGGCTCCAACCCGCGCGGATCGCCCCAACTCAGCGCGCCGCCGATATCACGCCCGCCCTGCCGCAATGTCACAGGCAATAGCGGCTCGTCCATCAACCCCTCATATCCCGCCATGCGCGGCCCGGCGAAACGGATCAGCAGCCCGCCCGCATCGACCCACTCGGCCAGTTCGCCTATCTCGGCCATCTCGACCTGATCGGCGAGGATGATCACGTCGGGCGCGGCATCCAGCACATCGCCAAGCCCCCCCTCGACCAGATCGCTTGTCGGCGCCAGCGCCCGGCGCAGGTAATAGAGCGGCGACAGAAGCTGCTGCCCCTCGGCATGCGCGTCGGCATCACCGACCAGCCCGACCTTGCGCCGCTTGACCCGATCATCGGCCAGCACCACCGCCCCGGCATGCGCCTCGCCCTCGACCTGGAAACGGGTGACGCGGTTGCGCAGTTCCGGCGGCAGGTCGATGGCCGTGGGACGCGTGGTGATGCCCGCCTCGGTGATCGCTTCGCCGGGGGCAAGGCGCGCCAGCTCCCGCTCGACCCCTTGCGGATCGGGCCCGATGGCAAGGATCTCGGGCGCAGTCTGATCCGTCGAGGTCAGCGTCAGTGACGGGGTATCCTCGTCATGCAGGCTGAGCGCCCGGACGGGCACCGCGGGCGGCACGACCGTAACGCTCCCCCGAGCCAGCAGGGCCGCCAGCCACTCGTCGCGATTAGGGTGATCGAGGCCATCCGCCAGCCACAGCGTCGAAAGGGAACCGTCAGGCAGATCGGCCAGCGCGGCTTCGGGATCGTCAGGCAGAGCCGTCTCCCATGAAACCGGCCGCGCCGCGCGCAGCCGGGCCAGCAGGGTATCGGCAGCCGCAAAGACCAGCGGCTCGGCTCCGCTGCGCCCATCGGCCAGCAACAAGGCAGCGGGGCGGCCATCCGCCGCAGCTTCGGTCAGCGCCCGCTCGGCCCGGGTCTGTCGGCCGGCCCAACCGGGCGCAGCCGCCCAGCCCGCGTCCATGACCACCAGCAACGGCCCATCCGACCCGGTCCGCAGAACAGGTTTCCAGACCGGGCCGGCGAAGGCAAGGATCAGTGCCGCGACCGCCAGCAGCCGCAGCAGCAGCAGCCACCAGGGTGTCCGGCGTGCAACAGGCGTCCGGTCGGTCAGTCCCCGCAGCAGCGCGACACCGGGAAAGGCCACGCGGCGCGGCGTCGGCGGCATGGCGCGCAGGATCAGCCAGAGCACCGGCAGGACGATCAGCGCCGATAGCACCCAGGGGGTCACGAAACCGAGTGGACCGAGAATCAGCATCACCCCTCCAGCATCCGGTAAAGCCAGCTCAGCGCAACAGCGGGGGCGTGGTCGGTCGTGTGATGCCCGAAATGCCAGCCGGCACTCTCGGCCTGTGCCCGCAGCCAGTCGCGGCGCTCGGCCAGCCGGGCCAGGTATGCCTCACGCAGTCCGGCGGCGTCCCGGCTGTCGTGGCGGATCGCGCCGGATAGCGAACGGAACAGGACTGCGCCGGAATAGGGGAAATTTTCCTCGTCCGGATCCAGCACCTGCATGAGCACACCCCGGACACCCAGACCCGCGGCCCGGGCCAGCAGGGCTTCGAGCCAGGCCGGATCGGCCAGAAAATCGGAAAGAATCACCAGACGCTGGTTCGGGCGCAGCGCTTCGGGCGATGGCGAGTCATCATCGCCCTGAGCCGGAACCGCACCGATCAGCCCCTCTGCCAGCCTTTCGGCCTGCATCCGTCCCGACCGGGCAGGCTGGCCAAGTAGGCCGACCCGTTCGCCGCCACGCAGCAATACCATCCCCAGAGCCAGCGCCAGCAATTGCGCGCGTGCGTTCTTGTCAGGGCGGTCCCGCGCACCGGAATAGGTCATCCCCTGCCCACGCGAGACCCACAGCGCGACCGCCTGTGCCGTCTGCACCTCGCGGTCACGGACGAATTGAGAATCCGAACGGGCCGAGCGGCGCCAGTCGATACTGCGCGCGGTATCGCCATGGGTTGCGGGACGGTATTGCCAGAAATCCTCGCCCGGACCGGCGCGCCGCAGCCCATGCGCGCCGGGCGCGACCATCGCCGCCAGGCGTTCCGCCGACAGGATCAGGCCGGGCAGATGAGCGCTGGCCGCCTGCGCCTGCGCGCGAAGTTCCGTGGTGGTCAGTGCCAAAGCCGCCTCATGCCGCCTGGCTGGAATTCAGCCGCTGCCCCAACAGCCGGTCGATGACGCCCTCGACGCTTTCGCCCCGGGCGCGCGCCGCGAAGGACAGCGCCATGCGGTGCCGCAGGACCGGCGGCGCCATCGCCTCGACATCCTCCAGCGTCGGGGCGAAACGGCCGTTCAGCACCGCCCGCGCCCGCGTCACCAGCATCAGCGCTTGCGCGGCACGCGGTCCCGGCCCCCAGACCAGCGTATCGCTGATGAAACCGTCGGCTTCCTCGGCACCGGGGCGGCTGGCACGGACGAGGTCGAGAATCGCCTCGACCACCGCCTCGCCCACCGGCATCCGGCGAATGAGCCGCTGCGCCGCGATCAGCTCCTCGGCATCAAAGGCCGCATGCGCGATGCCCTGCTCTGTTCCCGTCGTCGCCAGCAGGATATCGCGCTCGGTGTCGCGGTCGGGATAATCCACGTCGATCTGCAGCAGGAAGCGGTCGAGCTGTGCTTCGGGCAGCGGGTAGGTGCCCTCCTGCTCGATCGGGTTCTGGGTGGCCAGCACGTGGAACGGCCGCCCGAGCGGGCGATGCTGGCCGCTGACCGTCACCTCGCGCTCCTGCATCGCCTGCAACAGCGCCGATTGCGTGCGGGGCGAGGCGCGGTTGATCTCGTCGGCCATCAGAAGCTGGGTGAAGACCGGCCCCTCGATGAAGCGGAAGGCCCGGCTGCCATCGGCGAGCACGTCCAGCACTTCCGATCCCAGGATATCGGCGGGCATCAGGTCGGGCGTGAACTGCACCCGCTGGCTGTCCAGCCCCAGCACCGTGGCCAGGGTATCGACCAGCATCGTCTTGCCCAGCCCCGGCTGGCCGACCAGAAGCGCGTGGCCGCCCGACAGGATCGCCGCCAGAACCTGCTCGACCACCGCGTGCTGACCGACGAAGCGCCGCTCGATACTGCTGCGTGCCTCGGCAAGGCGCTGCCCGAGCGCCTCGACCTCCTGCACCAGAATTTCATCCGAAGTCATGACAATGCCCTTCTGCTGCTCTAGACCAGAGCATAAGGAAGTCATGAAGGGGCGACCATATCGAATGCCGAATCAGACTGACAATAACGTGAGCGCCGAGGGAATCGCCGCAGCGGCCAGCAAGGCGGCCCAAAAGGGCGGGTTGCCGCCGGTGCATCTGTGGAACCCGCCATTCTGCGGCGATCTGGACATGGAGATTCGGGCGGACGGGACCTGGTTCTACCAGGGCACGCCAATCGGACGGTCCGCGATGGTGCGGCTGTTCTCGACCGTGCTGAAGCGCGAGGATGACAGGTTCTTCCTTGTCACCCCCGTGGAAAAGGTGGGGATTCGCGTCGAGGACGCGCCCTTCATCGCCACCGATGCCGAGATAGCCGCCGACCGTATCACCTTCACCACCAATGTCGGCGATGAAGTCACTGCCGATGCCGATCATCCGATCATCATTCGCGGCGACAAGGCCGAGCCAAGACCCTATGTTCACGTCCGCGCGGGGCTCGAGGCGCTGATCGACCGCAAGACCTTCTACCGGCTGGCTGCCGCCGCCGAGGACGGGCCTGACGGACGGGCGGGAGTCCATTCGGGCGGGCAGTTCTTTGCCCTTGAGGTATAAAGTCCGATGCCGCGCTTTGCCGCCAATCTCACCAAGCTCTTCACCGAAATGCCGATCGAGAACCGGTTTTCCGCGGCCGCCGAGGCGGGGTTCACGGGCGCCGAGATTCTGTTTCCCTACGATATTCCCGCTGCCAAGCTTGCCCGTGCCGCCATCGCGGCGGGCCTGGAGATCGTGCTGATCAACACGCCGCCTCCGAATTGGGCGGGCGGGCCGCGCGGTTTCGCCGCCATACCCGGGCTCGAAGAACGCTTTCGCCATGATTTCGACCGTGCCTTGAGATTCGCGCGCGCACTGCGGGCACGGCACATCCATGTCATGGCGGGCGCGACGCAGGATCCCGCGGCAAGAACCACATTCGTCGAGAATCTGACCTGGGCCACTGAACGGGCTCCGCATGCCAGCCTGACCATCGAGGTCATCAACAGAACCGACATGCCCGGCTATTACCTGTCTGATTTCGAACTTGCCGCGGGGATCATCGCGGAAATCGGGGCTCCGAATCTGGGGCTGCAGTTCGACACGTATCACGCCCAGGCAATCACCGGCGATGCGATGGAATGCTGGCGGAAACACGCCCCGATCATCCGTCATGTCCAGATCGCAGGCTATCCCGGTCGCCACGAACCCGCCGGCGGCGAGATCGACTATCCGGCCTTTTTCGCGGCCCTGGATGCATCGGGTTACCGCGGATGGGTAAGCGCGGAATATGACCCGGAACACCTGACCGAGAACGGGCTGGGCTGGCTGCCGCGCGGCTAGATCATATTGCGCAAGCGGCTATTCTCATATTGCAACAAAAGGAACCGAGCCATGAACACCATCATCTATATCATCGGACTCGTGGTCGTGGTGCTGTTCATCCTGTCCTTCCTCGGGCTGCGCTAGGTCCGAAAGGCAGGGGAAACGGCACCGCATGACTTTCACGGCGTTTCTGGGCGCGCTTGACGCGGAAATTCGTGAACGGGCCGATTGGGGCGACGTCGCCTCTTATATCCCCGAACTGGCCCGGATCGACCCGGCGCAGTTCGGCATTGCGGTGGCCCTCGCGGACGGGACCATGCTGACCGCGGGAGATGCGGAACAGCGTTTCTCGATCCAATCGATCTCGAAGGTCTTTGCACTCGCCTGCGTTCTGGGCCGGATCGGAGAGCAGATCTGGACGCGTGTCGGGCGCGAGCCTTCGGGCGCACGCTTCGATTCCATCCTGCTGCTGGAGCGCGAACATGGCCGTCCGCGCAACCCTTTCATCAATGCGGGCGCCATCGTCACAACCGACGAGATGCTGGCCGGGCGGACACCGAAAGACGCCTTGTCCGAGATCGTCGGTTTCCTGCGCACTGCTGCCGAGGACGACGATATCCATATTGACAAGGCCGTCGCCAAATCCGAGGCCGAGACCGGCTTTCGCAATGTCGCGCTTGCCAATTACCTGATGTCATTCGGCAATCTCCGCAATCCGCCCGAGATGACGCTTGGCACCTATTTCCATCAATGCGCCATCGAGATGACCTGCGTGCAACTCGCCCGTGCGGGTCGGATGATCGCCAGCCTGCCCGATGCTCCCCGCATCCTGTCGGCGCAAAAGATCCGGCGGTTGAATGCGCTCATGATGCTGTGCGGGCATTATGACGGCTCGGGTGATTTCGCCTTCCGCGTCGGATTGCCCGGGAAATCGGGTGTCGGAGGCGGGCTGCTGATGATTGCGCCGGGAGTGGCATCGGTCGCCATCTGGTCGCCAGGGCTTAATGTTTATGGCAACTCGAAAATGGGCACTTATGCCGCCGAGCGACTGGTGCAGGAAATGGGCTGGTCGGTTTTCGGTTGAAGCAATCGCCCTGCCAGCGCAACGAAATGGCCATATGGACTTGAATATCGGATCATACGGACCTATCTTGCAATGCAAAGGAGGAACCGAGATGGAAAATGCCGTCAGAGAGCGTTCCGCAGCCGATATGCAGGCAGTTGCATTGAAAGCGTTCGGCAGGATTGCCGAGACATGGTCACTGACCGGCAAGGAGGCGGCGGCACTTGCCGACATGTCGGAGTCGACCTGGAAACGCGCCAAGAAACCGGGTTTCGCGGGCGAGCTTACGCGCGACCAGATGTTGCGGCTCAGCGCTCTGGTGGGGCTCTACAAATCGCTTGAGCTCTATTTCAATCCACCGATCGCGGGCCAATGGGCAAAGCTGGCCAATCGCGGCCCCGAATTCGACGGCCAGCGCCCGATCGATGCCATGATTCATGGCGGATTGCCGAAAATCCTGCGCGTGCGGAACTATGTCGACGCATTGCGAGGCGGCGTTTGAGGATGACCGTCATAAACGATCGGGGGCTAGTGCGCCTGATCTCGGAAACCCATCACAAGCCGCCGGTATTGCGCGGTCTCGTCGATACCGACGAAGAGGCCGAGATCCTCGCCGAGCTTGAGGGCGAGACCAGCGCACGGCTGATCGCGGAACGTGACGGAAGCCCGGCGCTCGACAGGCGCGAACTGGTATTCGCGCGGCGGGCACATGACCTGAAGCTTTACGGGCAAAGCCACATCAACGCAGCGTTCACATATACACGCCCGACCGGCAACCGTTTCAACAGCGGCGACCGGGGAGCGTGGTATTGCAGCTATCACCTGCTGACTTCGGCCGCCGAGGTCGGGTTCCACAGGACACGCGAGCTTGGCTATATCGGCATTTTCCACGATGAAGCCCGCTATGTCGAAATCCTGGCCGATTTCATCGGCGAATTCCCGGATCTCGACGGCAGGCGTGACCATCCGGCACTGAATGCAGATCCGGATATCGGCTATCCCGAGGGGCAGAAACTCGCGGCGGAACTTCGCCGGGAAGGTCACCGGGGATTGCTCTATCCTTCCGTGCGTCACGAGGGCGGGCGATGCCTTGTCGCCTTCGATCCGGGCATAGTCCAGAATGTCCGCCCCGGCGCCAACTGGAAGCTGACCTGGACCGGCACGCCCGAATATTCCATCGAAGGAATTTGAGGCAGGTCGGGCATGTCCGAATACCGGTCCGCCCTGTCATCCCACTGCCCGGCACATGGTGACCGGAATCACTTTCGGCTGGCATTTCCTCCGCCGCTCGGCTAGGGCAGCGGCGCAAACCGGAAGGCTACCCCATGGATATCCGCAATATCGCCATCATCGCCCATGTCGACCACGGCAAGACCACGCTGGTCGACCAGTTGCTCAGGCAATCGGGGTCCTTCCGAGAGAACCAGGCCGTGGCCGAGCGCGCCATGGACAGCAACGATATCGAACGCGAACGCGGCATCACCATTCTCGCCAAGGCAACCTCGGTGGAATGGAAGGGCACGCGGATCAATATCGTCGATACGCCGGGTCACGCAGATTTCGGCGGCGAGGTGGAGCGCATCCTGTCGATGGTCGATGGCGTCTGTCTGCTGGTCGATGCCGCCGAGGGCCCGATGCCGCAGACGAAATTCGTCACCTCCAAGGCGCTGGCGCTTGGGCTGCGCCCCATCGTCGTTCTGAACAAGGTCGACAAGCCCGCCGCCGAGCCCGACGACGCGCTGAACGATGTTTTCGACCTTTTCGCCAATCTGGGCGCCAGCGACGAGCAACTCGATTTCCCGCATCTCTATGCCTCGGGCATCGGGGGCTGGGCGGACGAGTCGCTGGACGGGCCGCGTCAGGACATGACCGCGCTGTTCGACATGATCCTGCGCCATGTCGAGGCTCCGAAACAGGTCACCCGGGCGGATGAGCCGTTCCAGATGCTGGCGACCACGCTTGGCGCCGACGCCTTCCTCGGCCGCCTGCTGACCGGCCGGGTCGAGGCGGGGCGTGCAAAGGCGGGCGATACGCTGAAGGCACTGAGCCGCGGGGGCCAGCGCATCGAACAGTTCCGGATCTCCAAGGTGCTGGCCTTTCGCGGGCTGACGCAGCAACCCATCGACGAGGCGGTCGCGGGCGATATCGTCACGCTGGCGGGCATGGCCAAGGCAACGGTCGCGGATACGCTCTGCGCCCCCGAGGTCGAGACCGCCCTGCCCTCGCAGCCCATCGATCCGCCCACGATCAGCGTCACCTTCGGTATCAATGACAGCCCGCTGGCCGGGCGCGACGGCAAGAAGGTGCAATCACGAGTGATCCGCGAACGGCTGATGAAAGAGGCCGAGTCCAATGTCGCCATCAAGGTCGAGGACACACCGGGGGGCGAAGCCTTCGTCGTCTCGGGCCGGGGCGAACTGCAGATGGGCGTGCTGATCGAAAACATGCGCCGCGAGGGATTCGAGCTGTCGATCAGCCGCCCACGCGTGATTTTCCGCGAAGAGGACGGCCAGCGGATGGAACCGGTCGAGGAGGTCATCATCGATGTCGATGACGATTATACCGGCGCGGTGATCGAGAAGCTGACCGGCGACCGCAAGGGCGACATGGTCGACATGCGTCCGGCAGGCCATGGCAAGACCCGGATCGTCGCGCATGTGCCCTCGCGCGGGCTGATCGGCTATCATGGCGAATTCATGACCGATACGCGCGGCAACGGCGTGCTGAACCGTATCTTCCACGGATGGGCCCCCTACAAGGGCAATATCCAGGGCCGCCGCCAGGGCGTGCTGATCTCGATGGAGGATGGGGTGTCCGTCGCCTATGCGCTGTGGAATCTCGAAGAGCGCGGCAAGATGTTCATCGGCGCCCAGGAACAGGTCTATCAGGGCATGATCATCGGCGAGCATTCGCGCGACAACGACCTGGAAGTGAACCCGCTCAAGGGCAAGAAGCTGACCAATGTGCGCGCCTCGGGCACCGACGAGGCCGTGCGGCTGACCCCGCCAATCAGGCTGTCGCTGGAAGAGGCCATCGCCTATATCAACGACGACGAGTTGGTCGAGGTCACACCGAAGAATATCCGGCTGCGCAAGCGCTGGCTGGATCCGCATGAGCGCAAGAGGCAGGCGCGCAGCGACGGATGAACCCGGGTAGCTGATTTGGCAGATTGCAGTTTTTCGGGGTGAATGTTTCAACTTGTAGTCAAAGCGGCATTCCGCTTGGGCTCCCGATAGGATATCGAGCCTACGACACATGCATGATGACAAGGCAGGATTCTCGTGACCGATCACATCATCAAGGATATTTCCCTGGCTGATTACGGCCGGAAGGAACTGGACATCGCCGAGACCGAGATGCCGGGGCTGATGGCCCTGCGGGCGGAATACGGCGAGGCAAAGCCGCTGAAGGGCGCACGGATCGCCGGTTCGCTGCATATGACCGTGCAGACCGCCGTGCTGATCGAGACGCTGACGGCGCTTGGCGCCGAGGTAAGGTGGGCGTCCTGCAATATCTACTCGACACAGGACCATGCCGCGGCGGCAATTGCCGCCAGTGGCGTGCCCGTCTTTGCCATCAAGGGCGAAACGCTGGAGGAATACTGGTCCTATACCGACCGAATCTTCCAGTTCCCGGAAGGCACGGCGAACATGATCCTCGACGATGGCGGGGATGCGACGCTTTACGTGCTGATGGGCGCGCGGGTGGAGGCCGGCGAAACCGGCCTGATCGCCACACCGACCAGCGAGGAGGAAGAGGCGCTTTTCGCCCAGATCAGGAAGCGGCTGGCGGAAAGCCCCGGCTGGTTCACCGCTCAGCGCGATGCGATCAAGGGTGTCAGCGAAGAAACCACGACCGGCGTGCATCGTCTTTACGACCTGCACAAGAAGGGCCTGCTGCCCTTCCCGGCGATCAACGTCAATGACAGCGTCACCAAGTCGAAATTCGACAATAAATACGGCTGCAAGGAAAGCCTTGTCGACGGCATCCGCCGCGCCACCGACGTGATGATGGCGGGCAAGGTGGCAGTCGTCTGCGGTTATGGCGACGTCGGCAAGGGCTCGGCGGCCTCGCTGGCCGGGGCCGGCGCGCGGGTGAAGGTGACCGAGGTCGATCCGATCTGCGCATTGCAGGCGGCGATGGACGGGTTCGAGGTGGTGACGCTGGAGGATGTGGCAAACAGCGCCGACATCTTCATCACCACCACCGGCAACCGCGACGTGATCCGCATCGAGCATATGCGCGAGATGAAGGACATGGCCATCGTCGGCAATATCGGCCATTTCGACAACGAGATTCAGGTCGCCAATCTCAAGAACCACAAATGGACCAATATCAAGGACCAGGTGGACATGGTCGAGATGCCCTCGGGCAACCGGATCATCCTGCTGTCGCAGGGACGGCTGCTGAACCTTGGCAATGCGACCGGGCACCCCTCCTTCGTGATGTCTGCCAGCTTCACCAACCAGGTGCTGGCTCAGATCGAGCTGTGGACCAAGGGGGACGATTACCAACCCGGCGTCTATATCCTGCCGAAGCACCTGGATGAAAAGGTCGCAAGGCTGCATCTGGACAAGATCGGGGTCAAGCTGACACAACTGTCTCCAGAGCAGGCCGAATATATCGGCGTCACGCCTGAAGGTCCCTTCAAATCAGATCATTACCGGTATTGAGCCATGACTGAATACTCGCTGTTCACCTCGGAATCTGTATCCGAGGGCCACCCCGACAAGATTGCCGACCAGATCTCGGACGCGATCCTCGACGCCATCATGGCCGAGGACCCTCGCGCCCGCGTCGCCTGCGAGACAATGGTGAAGACCGGTGTCGCGATCATCTCGGGCGAGATTACCACCAGCGCATGGGTCGACCTGGAATCGATCGTGCGCGAGGTCATCAACGATATCGGCTACAGTTCATCCGAAGTGGGCTTCGACGGGGCGACATGTTCGGTCATCAACATCATCGGCAAGCAATCGCCCGAAATCAACCAGGGCGTCGACCGCGAAAAGCTCGAAGAGCAGGGTGCCGGCGATCAGGGGCTGATGTTCGGCTATGCCTCGGACGAGACCGATGTGCTGATGCCCGCCCCGATCACCTATGCGCATAGATTGGTCGAGCGGCAGTCCAAGGTTCGCCGCAACGGCATCCTGCCATGGCTGCGCCCGGATGCGAAATCGCAGGTAACGCTGCGCTACGGTGCCGATGGGCGTCCCGAGGGTATCGACGCGGTCGTGTTGTCGACGCAGCATAACCCCGATATCGGGCTTGCCGATCTGCGCGAGGCAGTGATCGAGGAAATCATCAGGCCGGTCCTGCCCGCCGAATGGCTGTCGAAAGAGACGAAATATTTCATCAATCCTACCGGCAAGTTCGTGATCGGCGGTCCGGTGGGCGATTGCGGTCTGACCGGGCGCAAGATCATCGTCGACAGCTATGGCGGCATGGCCCGTCACGGTGGCGGGGCTTTTTCGGGCAAGGATCCGTCCAAGGTGGACCGCTCGGCGGCCTATGCGGGACGTTGGGTGGCCAAGAATATCGTGGCGGCAGGACTGGCCAGCCGGTGCGAGATCCAGGTCAGTTATGCCATCGGCGAGGCGCAGCCAACCTCGATCTCGCTGAACACCTTCGGCACGGAAACCGTTCCGCATGACAGGATCGTCGCTGCCGTGCGCGACGTGTTCGACCTGCGCCCCTTCGCAATCATCCGTGATCTGGACCTGCTGCATCCGATCTATCGCCCAACCGCGACCTATGGGCATTTCGGACGCGATCCCTACACGTTGAACGGCGCGATCGCCTTCAGTTGGGAAAAGACCGACCGGGCCGAGGCGCTGAAAGCGGCGGCCAGCTGATTCTGCTGCGTGGCGCCGGGCCTTCCGGGGCTCCGTCCCGGCGACTCCCGGGGATACTTGCATGAAGAAGAAGGGCGCGCGTATTCGGCAACGGCCCCAAGGATCAGCCGTAAAGCGCGCGGGCGCGATCTTCGAATGCCTTGACGATCCGGGACATGGCCTCGTGAAAGACGACGCCGATCAACCGTTGCAGGATGGCGTTGCGAAACTCGAAATCGACAAAGAATTCAACCCGGCTGCCGCCACCGGGACGATCAAGGAAAGTCCAGCCGCTGCGCATATGCCTGAAAGGACCGTCCAGGTATTCGGTGTCGATCTTCAGAATCTCCGTCTCGGGATCGGCCGGCCATAGCACGACCCTGCTGCCGAACCTCTCACGGAAAACCTTGAAACTGATAACCAGATCGGCGGCGATTTCCTCCGCCCCGTCAGGGCGGGTCCGGCGCGACCGGATACGGGCCGCACTGTTCCAGGGCAGGAATTGCGGATAACTTTCCACATCAGCGACGAGGTCGTACATCTGGCGGGCGGAATAGGGAAGGTCGCGGCTGTCCTGATGATGCGGCACGGGGAACTCTTGAGTTTCAGCAGGTCGGGTTGTTTGTTATTCCAAGGGCAGTAACAGGATAAACGGGCAATGAACAACCTGATCTGGCTTATTCGTGCGTCGAAATGGGCGCGTCATCCGCCAAGCGCACGGATGGTAAAGCTGGTTCTGTCCATTGTTGCCATTGCCGTCGTCATCATCGCACTGGAAAAGCTGGGCTGGTGGCCCGAATGGGCGACGATGGAACGGAGCCGCAGGCCGCGCCTGCCGCATTGAGACGAGTTTGGCCTATAGCCCTGCCTCGGCGAATGTGTCGCATTGCGCCATCTGGCCCGAGCGGAAACCGCGCATCAGCCATTCCTGTCGCTGCGCAGCACTCCCATGGGTGAAACTGTCAGGCATCGGCGTGTGCCCGGCACTGGCCTGTATCACGTCATCGCCGACGGCTTCGGCAGCCCCCATGGCCTCGGCCAGATCGCCCTCTTCCAGAGTGCCGAAACGCTCATTCGCCTGGCGCGCCCAGATACCGGCATAGCAGTCGGCCTGCAGCTCGGTCAGCACCGACAGCGCGTTGGAGTCCGCTTCGCTGACGCGGCTACGCATGGCGTTCACCTCTCCCAGCACCCCGGTGAGGTTCTGGACATGGTGGCCTACCTCATGCGCGATTACATAGGCGGCGGCGAAATCTCCCCCCGCCCCCATCCTCTGCGCCATCAGGTCGAAGAAATCGGTGTCGAGATATACCTTGCGGTCGCCGGGACAGTAGAACGGTCCCATCGCTGCCGAGGCCCCGCCACATGCGGATTGCACCACGCCGCTGAACAGCACCAGCGTCGGTTCGGCATAGTCGATGCCCGCCTGCTCGGGCAGGGTCGCGCCCCAGACCTCTTCGGTATCGGCCAGCACCACCGAGACGAATTCGCCATATTGCTGATCGGCTTCGCTGAGTGGCGCCCCTTGCTGTGGCTGCCCCTGATCCAGCCCCTGGACAAGCGGCGTAATATCAATACCGAAGAAATAGCCAACGGCCAGAACCGCCAGCACGCCCACTACGCCGACACCCCCGGCGCGTGTGCGGCCCATGCCGCGCCGGTCCTCGATATTGCCGCTGCCCCGCCTGCCCCGCCATCTCATCGCCCGGCTCCCCTCGCAATTCCTGAACACAGATCATCACAGCAGCGCGAAGCCTGCGCAAGTGTCTTGACGACCGGTGCATGGGCGGTCAATCCATCACACTGAAACGAAAGGGACGAGATGCTGCGCAAGCTTTATGACTGGACGATGGGGCTTGCCGCCCACCGGCACGCCATGCCGGCCCTGTTTGGGGTCAGTTTCATCGAAAGCTCAGTCTTTCCGATTCCGCCCGATGTGCTGATGATCCCGATGGTGCTCGCGCGGAAGGCGCGGGCTTTCCTTATCGCGGCGATAGCGACGCTCGGATCTGTGCTGGGCGCGCTTCTGGGATACTGGATCGGCGCGGCCCTGATGGACACGCTCGGGCAATGGGTTCTTACCGTCTATGGCAAGGAGGAATCCTACCACCAGCTTGCCGTCCGCTTTGCCGAATATGGCGGATGGGCAGTGCTGTTCGCCGCGTTGACGCCATTTCCCTTCAAGGTCATCACCATCTTTTCAGGCGCCGTCGGTTTCTCCCTGCCTCTATTCGTACTGACCGCGATCGTCGGGCGCGCGGGGCGGTTCTTTGTCGTCGCGGCGCTTTTGTGGCGCTTCGGCCCGCCCATCCGCGACTTTATCGAGCGGCGGTTGGGACTGGTTTTCACTGTCTTCATGATCTGCCTCGTCGGAGGCTTTATCGCGCTGAGGTATCTATGAACGCAACCAGACTGGCCCTTCTCGCAGGTGCCGGATCGGCAGCGCTGCTGCTCGCGGCACTTGGATTCCAGGCGGCGGGTTATGCACCTTGCGAGTTGTGCATCCTGCAGCGCTGGCCGCATCTGGCCGCAGTGATCGTTGCGGGTCTGATCTGGCTGACGGGACGGGTCCGGGTGCTGGCGGTGCTGGGGATGGTCGCAGCGGGGGTTGCGATGGGGCTGGCCATCTATCATAGCGGCGTCGAGATGGCGTGGTGGGCCGGCCCCGCACATTGCTCGGGCGGGGTCAGTGATCTTGCAAGACTGTCTACGCAGGATCTGATGACCAGGCTTCAGGACGCCCCGGTGGTGCGCTGTGACGAGGTAGCATGGCGGTTTCTCGGCTTGTCCATGGCCAGCTGGAACGCGGTGTTTTCGGCCTGTCTCGCCGTGATTTGGGGGATGGCGGCGGGGCGCTCGCGCTGAGCCCCCCCGAAAACGCGCCGGTCCGCATCGCCGGCAACCCGTTTCAGTGCATCACCATGACCGCATCAGGCAGCATGGCCGTCGGCATAGCCAAGACCCGCCTCGGCTCCAGTTTCACTGGCGACGGCGCGCGGCTTGTATCCGCCGGATCGATCGACCTTGAAATAGCTGATCACCTCGGCAAGTTCGGTCGCATTGTCGGCAAGCTGACGGCTGGTGGCGGCGAACTCCTCGGCCGAAGCGGCGTTCTTCTGGATCACGGTGTCCAGTTCGCCGATCGCCTGATTGATTTGCTCCGCGCCGATATTCTGCTCGCGCGTTGCGGCACTGATCTCCTGCACCAGGTCTGCAGTGCGCTGGATGTTTGGCACCAGGGTTTCCAGCATGCGCCCGGCCTCGCCCGAGACATCGACGGTTTGCTTTGAAAGTTCGCTGATCTCCGCCGCGGCGGTCTGGCTGCGCTCGGCCAGCTTGCGCACTTCCGATGCAACCACGGCAAAGCCCTTGCCATGCGTGCCCGCGCGCGCCGCCTCGACGGCCGCATTCAGAGCAAGAAGATCGGTCTGGCGGGCGATTTCCTGGATGATGTTGATCTTTTCGGCGATCGTCTTCATGGCCGCGACCGCACGTCCCACTGCTTCGCCGCTTTTCCTGGCCTCATCAGCCGACAGGAGGGCGGTTTTCTCGGTCTGCCCCGCATTATCGGCCGAACGGTTGATATTGGCGCTCATCTCCTCGATCGAGGCCGAGGCTTCTTCGGCGGCAGCGGCCTGGCTGTTCGCCCCCTCGCTGAGAGCATTGGATGCCTCGCTCATCTGCGAAGCGCCTGCGGCAACCTGCTCTGCATTGCGATTCGCGTTGACGATCACATCGCGCAATCGGGCCACCATGTCACGCAGGGCGCTTCCAAGGCGGTCATCCTTTGAACGAGGCTCGATCTCGACAGTCAGATCACCCTTGGCGATCTGCTCGGCGGCCGAACTCATCCCGCGCAAATCCATGACCATCCGGCCCATGGCGTCGAGAAGCGTGCCCACCTCGTCGCACGAAGATGATTGCGGCGCGACAGCCAGATTGCCGCGGGCAACCGCTTCGGCGACAGAGACCGACTCGTTCAGGCCACGGCTGATCGGGATGCTGAGCGCCAGACCGACAATGATCGAAGTGACCACCAGAACAGCCGATCCCACGAGAATGGTCGTCGCTGCGCGTTCTCTGGCCATCTCCTTGGCACCTGCCCGCTCACCCAGCAGACTTTCCTCTTCCGAGACAAGATCGTGGTGGATGGCGCGGATTTCGGCCAACAGCGGCTTTCCGACACCCGCAGCTTCCAGCGCCCGGGCTTCATCCTGCGTTACGGGATCCTTCATCAGGGTGATTTGCCGGTCGCTGACCTCGGTTCGCCATTTTTCCTCAAGTGCCCCCAGCTTTTTCAGACGCTCTTGCTGCACCGGGTTATCCGATGTCAGTTCGGACAATTCGCGCAGCTGTTCCTGAAAGATGTTCCTGTTTTCTTCCACACGGTCAAGAAAGCTTTCCTCGGCCGAAACCATATACCCGCGCATCCCGGCCTCCTGATTGAGAATGGCCGCAATCATTTCCCCACCTTCGTCGATGACCTCGTAGGTATGGACCGTCCAGCGATCCTGTTCGGCCAGCGATCTAAGGCTGTTGAATGTCACGTAAGAGATCGTGACCGAGATCGCGACCAGTAAAGCAAAGGCGAGGCCAAGCTTTCGGCCTATGGAAAGGTTATTCAGCGACATGTGTCCACTCCGTATGCGGGCAGGCTGAAGGCAACGCAACACGCGGCCCTACTTCCTTGATCTGCAAATCGATAGACCCGCGCGCTTAACGGCCCGTGAATAAATACAATCCGAGCTATTTTGCGGCCCACACCCTGCCCGGGCCGGACAGGCGCGCATATCGGCAACGAAGCGACGAAAATCAGTCAATCTGCCCTGCCAAGATTGCCCCCACCCGCCGTGTCGGCTATATGACATTTCAACAAGATGTTGAGGAATTCACGTGGCCGATACCCCAGAAGACGATCTGCCGGAAACACCGGAAGCAGGCGACGAAAACGGCTCCGCCCCACGCCAGGTCATGGTGCATGACGGTCCGGTGATCGACATTTCGTCCGAGATGCGGACATCCTATCTCGACTATGCGATGTCGGTGATCGTCAGCCGGGCGATCCCCGATCTGCGCGACGGGTTGAAGCCGGTTCACCGCCGTATCCTCTACGCGATGAACGAGACCGGGAACACCCATGACAAGCCCTATCGCAAATCGGCCCGGCCGATCGGCGACGTGATGGGGAAATACCACCCGCATGGCGACAGCGCGATCTATGACGCGCTGGTGCGGATGGCGCAGGATTTCTCGATGTCGCTGCCGCTGCTGGACGGACAAGGCAATTTCGGCTCGATGGATGGCGATCCCCCGGCGGCGATGCGTTACACCGAAGTGCGCATGGACAAGCCCGCCAATTACCTGCTGATGGATATCGACAAGGACACGGTCGATTTCCAGGACAATTACGACGGCAAGGATCGCGAGCCCACGGTTCTGCCCGCCCGTTTCCCGAATATGCTGGTCAATGGCGCGGGCGGTATCGCCGTTGGCATGGCAACCAATATTCCGCCACATAACCTGGGCGAGATCGTGGATGCAACGCTGGCACTGATCGAGAATCCCGACCTGCCGACCGAACGTATCCTCGAAATCGTTCCCGGCCCGGATTTCCCCACCGGCGGGCTGATCCTTGGACGTTCGGGGGCGCGCAAGGCCTATCTGGAGGGGCGTGGCAGCGTCATTATCCGCGCCAGGACGCATATCGAGGAACCGCGCAAGGATCGTTACGCCATCGTGCTGGACGAAATCCCCTATCAGGTGAACAAGGCCAACCTGATCGAGCGGATCGCCGAACTGGCCAAGGAAAAGCGAATCGAGGGGATTTCCAACGTCCAGGACGAATCCGACCGTTCCGGCGTGCGCGTGGTGATCGAGTTGAAGCGTGACGCGACCCCCGACGTGGTGCTGAACCAGCTGTTCCGCTTCACCCCCATGCAGACCCATTTCGGCTGCAACATGCTGGCCCTGAACGGCGGTCGTCCCGAGCAGTTGACCCTGCGCGATTTCCTGACCTATTTCATTGCCTTCCGCGAGGAAGTTGTCGCCCGGCGGACGGCCTATGAGCTGCGCAAGGCGCGCGAGCGCAGCCATATCCTTTGCGGGCTTGCCGTGGCAGTCAGCAATGTCGACGAGGTGGTGGCGACCATCCGCTCCTCGGCCGATGCGGCAGAGGCACGCGCGCGGCTGATGGAACGGCGCTGGCCTGCCCATGACATCGCCGAATATCTGCGGCTGATCGACGATCCGCTGCATCCGATCAACGAGGACGGGACCTATAACCTGTCGGAAACGCAGGCCCGCGCCATCCTGGACCTGCGGTTGCAGCGCCTGACGCAGATCGGCGTGAAGGAAGTCACCGACGAGTTGCAGGAACTGGCCGATGCGATCCGGGAATACCTGGCGATCCTTGCCTCGCGCGAACGGATCCTCGGGATCATCAGCGACGAATTGCGCGAGGTGAAAGACCTCTTCGCCGTGCCGCGCCGGACCGAGATCACCGAATGGTCCGGCGACATGCTGGACGAGGACCTGATCGAGCGCGAGGACATGGTCGTCACCATCACCTCGGGCGGCTATATCAAGCGCACCGCGCTGGCCGAGTTCCGGGCGCAACGCCGCGGAGGCAAGGGCCTGTCGGGAATGGCAACCAAGGAAGACGACGTGGTGACCACGCTGTTCGTCGCCAATACCCACACGGAACTGTTGTTCTTTACCACGGACGGCATGGTCTATCGGCTCAAGACCTGGCGCCTGCCGCTTGGCGGGCGGACCGCCAAGGGAAAGGCGATCGTCAATATCCTGCCCATAGATCCGGGCGTTTCCATCGCCGCGCTGATGCCTGTGAACGCGCCGGAAAGCGAATGGGACAGGTATCAGGTTATCTTTGCAACTTCGCAGGGGGATGTGCGCCGCAACGCCCTGTCAGATTTCGCCAATGTCCGCTCGAACGGCAAGATCGCGATGAAACTGCCCGAAGGCGTCAGCCTCGTGGCCGCGCGCATGGCAACCGAAGAGGACGACGTGATGATGGTCACCGCCGGAGGCCGGGCGATCCGCTTTCCCACCACGGCGGTGCGGGTCTTCAAGGGCCGCGATTCGACTGGAGTGCGTGGAATCAGGCTGGCAAAGGGTGACAGCGTCGTCAGCATGTCGGTGATCCGGCATTTCGAGGCCGATCCGGCCGAACGCGCCGCCTATCTCAAGATGCGCCGCGCCGTGGCCGGTGCGCTGGACGACGGGGCCGAGGCCGATGAGGACGAGGATGCCGTCGAGGAAGGCAGCATCACGCAGGAACGCTATGCCGAGATGTCGGCGGCCGAGGACCTGATCCTGACGATCACCGCCAAAGGCGCGGGCAAGATCAGTTCTTCGCATGACTACCCGGTGCGCGGCCGTGGCGGTCAGGGCGTCATGGCGATGGACAAGGCAATGCGCGGCGGGCCGCTGGTCGCCAGTTTCCCGGTAGAATCGGATGACCAGATCATGCTGGCGACCTCGACCGGCCAGTCGATCCGGGTGCCGGTGGAGGGGATCAGCTTCCGTTCGCGCTCGGCCGGCGGGGTGCGGGTATTCAACACCGCGAATGGCGAGGTTGTGGTCTCCGTGGCCCGCGTCGCCGAACAAAACGATGCCGAGGACGGAGAAAGCGGCGAAGACGGTAATAAAGTGGAAGAATAATGATCCGGTGGCCCTGCACTGCCGTGCAGGGTCTTGCCGGTATTGAACGGGGAACGAGGTGGATCAGTCAAGCGAAACGGTATTGCGGGAAAGACTCCAGACGGGTTTTCTGGGGATCATCGCCTTCGGTCTAATCCTGTTCATGCTGGTGCAGGCACGCTTTATCCTGATTTCGCTCGCCATCGCGATCATCCTGTTCTCGCTGACGACCGATGCGATCTTCGCCATCTGCTCGCGACTGAAAGTGCCCAACTGGCTGGGGACGATCCTTGCATTGATCGGCATCGCCTTGGGGTTGCTATGGGTCTCGACCACGGTGGTGGCACAGGTGAACCAGGTCGTCCTGACTGCCGTCGCTTATGCCGAGCAGGCGCAGGCTGCCCTGCCCACCCTGACCCAATGGCTGGGCCCCGACATGCAGGAGCGGCTGATGACCGCGATCTCGAATTTCAACCTCACCGGCTGGATTCGTTCGCTGGCCGGGCAGGCCTCGGGGGTGCTGTCGGGCAGTGTCCTGGTGATCCTGTTCGTGGGCTTCATGTTCGCCGAGCAGGTCTGGTTTCCCAGCAAGATCGAACGCCTGACAGGCGATCCCGTCCGGGCAGTACAGGTGCGCCGGATCATTTCCTCGATCATGCACCGGGTGAACCGCTACCTGGTCGTCAAGACGGCGGTCAGCACCGTGACGGCGGTGGCGGTCTGGCTGATCTTCACGCTGGCGGAACTGAGCCTTGCCGGCCCCATCGCATTGCTGACCTTCGTGCTTAATTTCATCCCCTCGGTCGGTTCGATCATTGCCACGGCCATCGCCGCCGTTCTGGCTTTCGTTCTCAGCGGCGATACGACACTGACATTGATCATCGGCGCCTCGTGCACATTGGTGCAATTTGCCATCGGCAACGTGCTGGATCCCATGCTGCTGGGCCAGACGCTGCGGCTGTCAAGCTTCGGCATCATTCTCAGCCTGGCCTTCTGGGGCGCAATCTGGGGAATACCCGGGATGTTCCTGGCCGTGCCGATCATGGTCGCATTGATGATCGTCTGTGCGCATATCCCTTGGCTGCGCCCGGTCGCGGTGCTGTTGTCGCGCGAGGGACTGCCCGATGACGGCAGCAGCGATGACGACAAGGCGGTTCCCCCGACACTCGCCGCCTGACCGCGACCCCGCGCATTTCAATAGCGGAAGATATGTTCCGCCAAATCCTATAGCGCGATGGCCGAGATCAGCCGACCGTAATCCACCTGCCCTTCATGCGTGGCACGGCGGTAGCTGAAGAAACGCTCGGGGTCGGAATAGGTGCAATGTCCCGACCATTCCGCCTCGACATCCAATGCACGCAGGCGCGATAATCCAAAGGATGGCAGGTCGAACATCGGACGGCCATTCGGCCCGCCACTGAAGAACCTTGCATGATCCGGATCTTCGGCAAGGAAATCCTCCATGAAATCCTCGCCTACCTCATAGGCGCGCTGGCTGATCGTCGGCCCGATCACCGCCCGGATTTCCTGTGCCCCAAGTGATCGCATCGCCTCGACAGTCGCCTCGATGATACCGCCCAAAGCGCCACGCCATCCCGCATGGCAGGCACCGATGATTCCCGCAGCGGGATCGGCCAGTAGAATGGGCTGGCAATCGGCGGTCAGGACCGCAAGCGCCACGTCGCTCCGTTTCGTGACCAACCCATCGGCCTTGATCTCGGCTGTTTGCCGCAGGTCATCGCCTTCCATCAGCGTGACCACATCCGCAGAGTGCACCTGCCTGACGGTAGCCAATCCATCCGCCGGCACGGCCATCGCCTCGGCGACCCGCGCTCGGTTCAGCGTAACCATATCGCTTTGATCGCTGCTGCCGCGCCCACAATTCAGCCCCGCGAACAGACCCGAGGAGGCCCCGCCCTTTCGGGTGAAAAATCCGTGCCTGACATTTGCAAGCAGCGGACTGGTCAGGATCTCAAGCGTCGTCTGCATGATGCCTCAGCGGGTCAAATCCGGGCACCGGCGGCGCCCCTTTCGGCCAGATGGCCATCGCTTTGAACAGGTGACCCATTTCCCCCGCATCGGTCAAGCGCCGAAGCGCAACCATCGCGCCTCCGTCGCCCGCATCCGCCAGCCGCCGCGCCCGTGCCCCGGCACCAAGCGACAACAGCCAATCGCCCTGATGGACCGGTCTCGATACTTCTGCCCCTGCCCGGATCGCCGCCGCCGCCAAGGGCGCGAAATCGACATGCGCGGTCAGATCGGCCTCTCCGGGATTGGCCAGCGGATCCTCGAACCTATGCGCCCGCAGCGCCTGGAACGTGTCGCCAAAACCGTTCCAGCCACCGTAATCGACGATGATCGCCGCCCCACCATGCGCCGCGATCCGCCCTGCTATCACCCCGATGACGGCGACCGCAGCGGGGCAATCCTCTACGATATCGCCGATCCGCCCCTCTCGCGGCAGATCGACCGGCGGGGCGAGTCCCATGCGCAGCCCGCCTTCGCCCAACCCGATGATTCGCTCTGCCCAGCCCTGTTCGACCCGCTGGAATTGTCGGATCGGCAGCGCATCCAGAAATTCATTTGCCATCAGGAACAATGGACTATCAGGCAGTTCCTCTATTCCATCAATATGCCGGATATTGCCCAGCTTCTCGCGCTGCAGGCCGCGCAGGTGATCTGATGCTTCGATCAACGTTACATCGGCGGCCTCGACCATTCCGGGCACGGCCCGGATGGTCCGCAGCATATCCGCCATCAGCGTGCCCCGCCCCGGCCCCGGTTCGGCCAATGTGAAAGGCGCGGGACGGCCCTGATCCATCCAGGCCTGCGCCAGGGCGAGACCACACAATTCTCCGAAAATCTGCGAGATCTCCGGCGCGGTGGTGAAATCTCCGGCCTGTCCGAAAGGATCGCGGGTGGCGTAATAACCATAACGGGGATGGAGCAGGCAAAGCTCCATGTAATCGGCCAGAGTGATCGGTCCGGTGGCCCGGATGCGCTGTGCGATGATCTCGGCCAGCGGGGTCATGCGCCAGCGGCGACCGGGGCACGACGCCATGCGCGAAGGATGAAGAACAGCCCGATCAACAGCATCGGCAGGGAAAGAACCTGCCCCATGGTCAGCCCGATCACCGGCCCGCCGACGACATGGCCAAGCGGGTTCTCGGGCGTGATGAACTGCGCGTCGGCGACCCGGAACAGTTCCACGAATATGCGGGCAAGCCCGTAGCCGGAAAGGAAAATCCCGAATGCGAGCCCCGGACGGCGCAACCCACCTGCCCACACCACCGCCCAAAGAACCAGCCCCAGAAGCAGCCCTTCCAGTCCCGCCTCGTAAAGCTGGCTGGGATGGCGGGCGCACAGCCCCTCGATTCCGGGGCAGGACTGCGCGGCCTCTCCGGGGAAGATCACCCCCCAGGGCAGATCGGTCGGGCGCCCCCACAGTTCGGCATTGATGAAATTGGCGATGCGGCCGAAAAACAGCCCGATGGGCGCGACGACCGCCATCGCATCGGCCAGGCGAAGCGGAGGTATCCCCCGCGCCCGGCAATACAGCCATGACGCCACGATGACCCCGGCAAAACCGCCGTGAAAGCTCATCCCGCCCTGCCAGACCTTTACGATCTCGGCGGGATTGGCGAGGTAATAGCCCGGCTCGTAGAACAGCACGAAGCCCAACCGCCCGCCAAGGATCACACCAAGGATCACCCAGGTCAGCAGATCATCGACGGCCTCGCCCTGCATAGGCGCCTTGTCGCCCCAGATGGAATCGCCCCGCATCATCCGAACCATGATCCGCCAGCCGATCAGCAGCCCGGCCAGATAGGCCAGCGCATACCAGCGCAGGCTCAGGGGAAACCCGCCGATATGGATGGTAAAAATCTCGGGCGATATATCGGGAAAGGGGATCATGCTGCCTCTGGGCCGGTTTCGGGCGCACGCTAGCGCCGCGCCCGGCAGTGTCAATATTGAACCCCGGCGCGGTGGGGCCCATATATGGGGCAAGCAAAGCAAGGGATCAGGCTAAATGACCGCGCAGAACAAGTTTTTCGACGATGTCTCGCAATTGATGACAAATGCGATGGGTGTGGCGCAAGGCGCCAAGACCGAGGCAGAAACGGCGATGAAAGGCTGGATCGACCGCTGGCTGGCCGATCGCGACTTCGTGACCCGCGAGGAATTCGACGCCGTGCGTGACATGGCCATCAAGGCCCGCACCGAGAATGCCGAACTGAAGGCAAGGCTGGACGCGCTGGAGGCCGGGCGTCAGGGCGACTGAACCCGGTCCTTCAGGCTGCCCTCCCGGGTATAAAGCAGTATCTCTCCGCCATCCGTGACAACCACGATCCAGTCGCGGGCAAAGGTGACGGCCTCGGCTGTCGCGCCTTCGGGCAGGGTTATGCCGTCGGGCAGTTCCGGCAGCATCGGCTGGCCAAGCCGGGTCCAGAGCAGCACGACGATCGCCACCATACCCAGCCCCATCACCAGCGTCAGCCCGGTGACCAGCGTTTTCAGGAAGCGCAGTTCGGGAACCGCTTTCGCTGCCTCTTTCCAGTCGCTATCATCATCGCTCATGTCGAACCTTGTCATCACCATCCCGGCCAATCCGCCTGAACGGCTTGATAAGGCCCTTGCGCTGGCAGTGCCAGAGGAAGCGGCGCTGTCGCGGTCCCGGCTTGCCCGGCTGATCGCCGATGGCGCCGTCAGCGGACCGGACGGGGTGGCGCGGGACGGCAAGGCGAAAGTGGCCGAGGGGCAGGAATACCATATCATCCTGCCCGAGCCGGAACCGGTCGAGACCCGGCCCGAAGCGATCCCGCTGAACATCGCCCACGAGGATGACGACCTGATCGTGATCGACAAGCCCGCCGGGATGGTCGTGCATCCCGCGCCGGGATCGCCCTCGGGCACGCTGGTCAACGCGCTGCTGGCGCATTGCGGCGAGACGCTCTCGGGGATCGGGGGCGAACGGCGCCCCGGCATCGTGCACCGGATCGACAAGGATACCTCGGGCCTGCTGGTCGTGGCGAAATCCGACCGCGCCCATCACGGGCTGGCGGCGCAGTTCGAGGCGCATAGCGCGCAGCGCCGCTACCTGGCGCTGGCGCATGGGGTGATCGATGCCGCCGATCCGCGGCTGCGCGGAACCCCCGGTGTCAGCTTCGAGGATGGCGGCGTGCTGAAGATCACCTCGCGCCTGACCCGCCATGCCATCGACCGGCAAAGGCAGGCGGTCTATTTCGACAGGGGCCGCCATGCGGTGACACGGGCGCGAATGCTGGAAAGCTTTGGCCGTCCTCCATCCGCCATGCTGGTCGAATGCCGGCTGGAGACCGGGCGCACCCACCAGATCCGCGTTCACATGGCCCATGCGGGACTGGGCCTGATCGGCGATCCGGTTTATGGCGGGGCGCGGCGGGCATCCGTCAGGGCGCTTGGCGAGGCAGCCAATGCGGCAACCGCGTTCCCCCGGCAGGCGCTGCATGCCGCGTATCTGGGGTTTGAACATCCGGTCAGCGGTGCTATGATGGGGTTCGACAGTCCGATCCCCGCCGATATGCAGACCCTGCTGGACATGCTGCGGATCGCGAAGACTTGACATGAACGTGAGCCGTTCCCACGTTACCATTCCGCAAAATCCAGCCAGAATGATTTCAAGCTTCAAGCTGCCCCGCAAAGGGCAATCGCAGCCGCCTCGCCCATCACGGAACCGTGACAGCCTTGCCTGCGTTATTTTTATCTCTGCGAAAGGCCACCGATATGGCTAATTATGGTAATCTTCCCGCCCCCAGTCCCGAACAGGGCCTGAACCGTTATCTTCAGGAGATCCGCAAGTTCCCCCTGTTGGAACCCGAAGAGGAATACATGCTGGCCAAGGCATGGGCCGATCACGAGGATTCCGAGGCCGCGCACAAGCTGGTGACCAGCCATCTACGGCTCGCCGCCAAGATCGCCATGGGCTATCGCGGCTATGGGCTGCCCCAGGCCGAGGTGATCTCCGAGGCCAATGTCGGGTTGATGCAGGCCGTCAAGCGTTTCGATCCCGAAAAGGGCTTCCGGCTGGCCACCTATGCGATGTGGTGGATCCGCGCCTCGATCCAGGAATATATCCTGCGCTCATGGTCGCTGGTGAAGATGGGCACGACCAGCGCGCAGAAAAAGCTGTTTTTCAACCTGCGCAAGGCCAAATCGCGGATTGGCGCATTGGAAGAGGGCGATTTGCGCCCCGATCACGTCGCCCAGATCGCCAATGACCTGAACGTGACGGAACAGGAAGTGACCGAGATGAACCGGCGCCTGTCGGGGGGCGATGCCTCGCTGAATGCGACGGTCGGCTCGGCCGATGGGGATTCGACGGCGCAATGGCAGGACTGGCTCGAGGACGAGGACGCCAACCAGGCAGAGGCCTATGCCGAAACCGAGGAACTGGACACCCGCCGCCAGATGCTGATCGAGGCGATGGACGTGCTGAACGACCGCGAAAAGGACATCCTGATGGAACGCCGCCTGCGCGACGACCCGATGACGCTGGAAGATTTGTCCAGCCGCTATGACGTCTCGCGCGAGCGGATTCGCCAGATCGAGGTCCGCGCTTTTGAAAAGCTGCAGGACCGGATGCGGATCCTGGCCCGTGAAAAGGGTATGCGGGTGCCGGAAACGGCAGACTGACAGCCAAAGCATCAACGGCGGGATAATTATCCCGAAACAAAAGTGATTGCGGCCGGGGCTTTCCCCCGGCCGTCACGATACGCAGATACCTTATGCGCTCCTACCCCTCCGGAAAGAATGCAAAGCGGATTACGAACAGCGCTGCCACGATCCATGTCGCCGCATGGACTTCGCGCGCACGCCCCGTCAACAGCTTCAGCAGCGCGTAGCTGACAAAGCCAAAAGCCAGCCCATTGGCGATGGAATAGGTGAAAGGCATGGCGATCGCGGTCAGCACGGCGGGCGCGGCTTCGGTCACGTCGTCGAAATCGACCTCGCGCAATTCCCGCACCATCAGCGCCGCCACGTAAATGAGCGCCGGGGCGGTGGCATAGGCAGGCACCGCGCCCGCCAGCGGCGCAAAGAACATCGCCAGTAGGAACAGCGCTGCCACGACCAGTGCCGTCAGCCCGGTCCTGCCGCCCGCCTGCACGCCCGAGGCGCTTTCGACGTAAGCGGTTGTCGATGAGGTTCCCAGCATCGAACCCGCCAGGATCGCCGATGAATCCGCCATCAGGGCACGGCCAAGATTCTTGTTCTTATGCGTCGGCCCCTCGGTCAGAAGCCCCGCCCGCTTGGCAACACCGATCAGCGTGCCGGTGGCGTCGAACACTTCGACCAGCACCATGACCAGGATCACGTGGAAGATGCCAAAGCTCAGCGCGCCCAGCAGGTCGAGCTGCAGGAAGGTTGGCGCGATAGAGGGCGGCGCGGACATCACCCCGCCGAACTCGGTCACCCCCAGCAGCATCGCGGCCACGGTAATCACCAGGATGCCGATCAGGATCGAACCCGGCACCTTGAGCGCGTCCAGCGCCGCGATGATGAAGAAGCCGGCAATCGTCAGTAGCGTCCCGGTCGAGGTCAGGTCGCCAAGCGTGACGAAAGTCGCATCGCTGGCCACGATCAGCCCCGAGGATTTCATCGCGATGATGGCCAGGAACAGCCCGATACCGGCGGCGATCGCGCTGCGCATCGAGGCCGGGATACCCGAGATCAGCCAGCGCCGGATCCCCGTCACCGACAGGATCAGAAAGATCACCCCGCTGACGAACACCGCGCCAAGCGCCTGCTGCCAACTGAAGCCCATCGCTCCAACCACGGTAAAGGCGAAAAACGCGTTCAATCCCATCCCCGGCGCCATGCCAATGGGCCAGTTCGCCCACAACCCCATGATCGCCGAGCCGAGCGCCGCTGCCAGGCAGGTCGCCACGAAAACCGCGTCCCGGTCCATGCCGGTCGAGGACAGGATGTCCGGATTGACGAAAATGATATAGGCCATCGTCAGGAACGTGGTCACGCCCGCGATCACCTCGGTCCTGATACTGCTGCCATGTTCTGCCAGCTTGAAGTAACGTTCCATGAATTTTCCCTCCGCGCGGCCGGCAAGGCCGCCTTGCCGCAGCTTATTGTTGCCGTGATCGATCCTACAATCAGCGCGAAACCGGAAGTCTTTCAATGACGAATTGAAACCGCGGGCGATCTTTGTCGATTCATTGATACAGAATTTCACTCTTGCTGGCTTGCCGGGCAGTGCTTTGCACTGTTTGCTATGGGCTGATCAGCCAATCGGAGGACGGCCAAGATGCGTTACAGCCGCGATATGCGAGGATATGGCGAAAACCCCCCGGATCCGCGATGGCCCGGAGGTGCAAGAATCGCCATCCAGATCGTCGTGAATTACGAGGAAGGCGGCGAGAACAGCATCGAGCATGGCGACGCCGCCTCGGAAGGGTTCCTGTCGGAGATCCCCGGCGCCCAGCCCTGGCCCGGCCAGCGGCACTGGAACATGGAAACCATCTATGATTACGGCGCCCGCGCCGGGTTCTGGCGCCTGCACCGTATCCTGAAAGATATCCCCGTCACCGTCTACGGCGTCGCGACCGCCCTGCAGCGCAGCCCTGAACAGACCCGCGCCATGATAGATGCCGGATGGGAAATGGCCACCCACGGCTATAAATGGATCGAATACAAGGATGTCCCGCGCGAGGCCGAGGCCCAGCATATCGCCGAGGCCGTCCGCATCCATACCGAGGTCACCGGCAGCCGTCCCTTGGGATTCTATCAGGGCCGCGCCTCGATGAACACGGTGGCGCTTGGCTGCGAAGAGGGCGGGTTCGAGTATCTCGCCGATACCTATGCAGACGAGTTGCCCTTCTGGCATGTCCATGACGGCAAGCCACAACTCATGGTGCCCTATACGCTGGACGCCAATGACATGCGTTTCGCCAATGGCGGCTTTACCAATGGCGAGGAATTCTTCCTCTATCTGCGCGACGCCTTTGACAACCTGTATCGCGAAGGTGTCGAAGGCGCGCCCAAGATGCTGTCCATCGGCCTGCATTGTCGGCTGGCCGGACGCCCCGGGCGGGCCGAGGCCGTACGCCGTTTCATCGAATATGCCCGTGCGCATGAGGGCGTGTGGTTCGCGACCCGCCTCGATATCGCGCGCCACTGGAAGCAGATGCACCCTTATCAGGACCGCAGCCGCCCCTCGCAGATGGGCCGCGACGCCTTCGTCAAGGCATTCGGCGGCATTTACGAGCACTCCTCCTTCATCGCCGAACGTGTCTGGGATGGAGAAATGGGAGCAACCCATGACAGTGCGGCGGGTCTTGCCGCCCGGATGGCTCAGGTCTTCCGCGCCGCCAGCGACGACGAACGGCTTGGCGTGCTGACCGCCCACCCCGACCTCGCGGGCAAGCTGGCCGCCGCCAGGCGCCTGACCGCCGAGAGCACCGCCGAACAGGCCAGCGCCGGATTGGATGCGCTGACCGACGCCGAGCGGGCCGAGTTCACCCGGTTGAACGACGCCTACACGGCCAAACATGGTTTTCCCTTCATCATCGCCGTGCGCGATCATGACAAGGCGGGCATCCTCGCCGCCATGCGGGCGCGCGTGGAGAACGACACCCCGGCCGAGCGCGAAGAGGCCGAGGCCCAGGTCATGCGCATCGCGGAACTTCGCCTCAAGGAGGCCCTGAAATGAACGACCATCCCCCCAAAGGTGCCCCGACTGGCGATCCCGCCCCCGTGCCCCGTGCAGCTCCGACCGGCTCTTATGCCGGCCCCGTCGCGGGCCTGCCGCCGCAGACCGGGCTGACGACAGATACCGCGGTCCTGACCGATGCCTATGCGATCATTCCGCGGACGGTGATGCGCGATATCGTCACCAGCTATCTGCCCGGATGGGAAGGAATGCGGATGTGGGTACTTGCCCGCCCGCTTTCCGGCTTTGCCGAGACCTTCAGCCAATATGTCGTGGAACTGGCTGAAGGTGGTGGCAGCGACCATCCCGACGACGACCCCGAGATCCAGCATGCGATCTTTGTCACCGGCGGCAGCTTGCGCATCACCATCGACGGCACCGCTCATGACCTGACGCCGGGCGGCTTCGCTTATGTGCCGCCGGGAACGGCTTGGTCGCTGCGCAATATCACCACCGGCGAGACCGGGTTCCACTGGTGGCGCAAGCGCTGGCAGCCTGTCCATGGCCTCAACTATCCCGACCCGATCATCGCGCAGGAGCAGGATATCGCCCCTTCGCCAATGCCCGATACCGATGGAGCCTGGGCGACCACCCGCTTCATGGATCCGGCCGATCTGCGCCATGACATGCATATCACCGTGGTCACGTTCAAACCCGGCGGCTCGATTCCCTTCGCCGAGACCCATGTGATGGAACACGGGCTCTTCGTGCTGGAGGGCAAGGCTGTCTATCGCCTTAACCGCGATTGGGTCGAGGTCGGTCCCGGCGATTTCATGTGGCTGCGCGCCTTCTGCCCGCAGGCCTGTTATGCAGGCGGGCCGGGACGGTTCCGCTATCTACTCTACAAGGATGTGAACCGCCACGCGACGCTGTGGCCGAACCGCTGAACGGTTCCGCTTTGCCGGCAACGCTTCTGCCCCCTGTGGGTCCCGGGCCGGATGCACTCTTGAAGATCTCTGCATATTCGCGGTCACGCGCATTGTGCAGAGGTCTTTCTTGCAACCAAACCCCTTAAAAGGTTCATGCCTTCCTGCCGCTGCGCTCTACCCGGAAGCAAGGGCCGAAGGTTCGTCGGGCCGCGCCCGGCTCTGTGCGAACAGATGGCGCAGACGTCGAAAACATGATCTTTCTCGGATTGTTTGCCTTACAGCATCAGCGGTGTCCGGTCCCCCGCCGCAAAGCGGCGCAGCACCGCAGGGTATAGACGGTGCTCTTGCTCCAGCACCCGCGCCGCCAGCGCCTGTGGCGTATCCCCCGGCAGCACCGGCACCCGCACCTGCCCGAGGATCGGCCCCGAGTCCAGTTCGGGCGTGACTTCGTGCACAGTCGCCCCGGCTTCGGCATCACCCGCGGCGATCGCCCGGGCATGGGTATCAAGTCCCTGGTATTTCGGCAAAAGCGAAGGATGGATATTCAGCATCCGCCCCGAGAACCTGGACACGAATTCCGGCGTCAGGATACGCATGAACCCCGCCAGGCAGATAATGTCGGGCTTTGCCGCCAGTAACGGTCTTAACAGTGCGGCCTCGAATCCCGCCCGGTCACGCGGAAAGTCGCGGTGATCCACGGCGGCGGTGGCAATTCCCCTGGCCTCCGCCTTTTCCAATCCCGCCGCATGCGGATCGTTCGACGCCACCAGAACCGGGCGCGCCGGATGATCCCCGATCATATCCTCGACCAGCCGCAGCATGTTCGAACCACCACCCGAGATCAGGATGGCAACGCGTTTCATGCAAGCGCTCCGCTATAGGCAACTCCTTCACCTGAAATGGTTTTCCCGATACGGAAAACCCGCTCGCCCGCGTTATCCAGAAGCTCGGACAGCGCATCCGCGCGGTCCTCGGCCACGGCGAGGATCATTCCGATCCCGCTGTTGAAGGTTTTCAGCATTTCGGCCTGATCGATTCCACCCGCCTCGGCCAGCCAGTTGAAAACAGGGGGCAAATTCCACGCGGTCAGATCGATTTCGGCCGCCATCCCCTTGGGCAGGACCCGTGGCAGGTTCTCGGTGATGCCGCCGCCGGTGATATGGGCCAGGGCATGCACGCCCCCTGCCCTGATCGCCGCCAGCGCCGGACGCACGTAAACTCTGGTCGGTGTCAACAGCGCCTCTCCCAAGGACATATCGGCGAAGGGTGCGGCATCGTTCCAGCCCAACCCGGCCCGTTCTGCCACCTTGCGCACCAGCGAATAGCCGTTGGAATGAACCCCGTCCGAGCCCAGCCCCAGCAACACGTCGCCCTCGGCCACATTCGCGGGCAGCGCCGTGCCGCGCTGCATTGCGCCGACCGCGAAACCGGCCAGGTCGAAATCGCCGTCATGATACATGCCGGGCATTTCGGCCGTCTCGCCGCCGATCAGCGCGCAGCCCGCTTCCTTGCAACCTCGGGCGATGCTTTCGACAACCCTTGCGCCCTCATCGACCGACAGCTTACCGGTCGCGAAATAATCCAGGAAGAACAGCGGCTCAGCCCCCTGGCACACAAGGTCATTGACACACATCGCCACCAGGTCCTGCCCGATGCCGTCCAGATGCCCGGTATCGATGGCAATCCGCAGCTTGGTGCCGACCCCATCGGTCGCGGCAACCAGCACCGGATCGTCATATCCTGCCGCCTTGGGGTCGAACAGCGCCCCGAAGCCGCCAAGCGCGTCCATAACACCGGATCGGGAGGTCGAAGCCGCCGCAGGCTTTATCCGCTCCACCAGCGCATTCCCCGCGTCGATATCGACGCCTGCGTCACGATAGCTGATCCCGTTCTTCGTCATGGCAACCCTCGGCTGAATATAGCGCCCCGGATAGCCCAAGGCGGGCATGGGAGCAACGAGAATGCTTGACCAATTCCCTGGCTGCGACTAGGCAGATGCCGCTGCAGGGGCCTGTAGCTCAATTGGTTAGAGCAGGGCGCTCATAACGCCTTGGTTGGGGGTTCGAGTCCCTCCGGGCCTACCAGCAGACATTACTGTTATTTATCATCATGTCATTACGCGAAAGTGCCTCAACCGGACTAGCGTTGGGGAGTACCTTGACTCACCAGCCCGCTATGGCAAACGGCAGAAAGTTTTCTCGGCTCCATCGATATCGCCTCGATCCGCCTCGGGTTAGCCAGTTGTCAACATGACCTAATGAGCATCAAGACCCCGGAAAGTGGCTCTTTTTGACTACCGGGACTCAACTACCCCGGAGCCTGGAAGTTATCGAGAAGAGTAGAAAGCAGTAATTTGCTATTTTGCATTTTTCACCGCCATGCAATAGTGTAGTTTGCAAATTTTCCGTATTTTCCTTTCCTGCTCCGGCCGCACAGAGTATTTTCCGACAACTCAACCGAAAGGCCGGCCCATGAAGGATATCCTGCAAGAGCTAGAGCGCCGTCGCAACGAAGCCCGCCTCGGCGGCGGCCAGCGCCGCATCGATGCGCAGCATGCACGCGGCAAGCTGACCGCCCGTGAACGGATCGAATTACTGCTGGACGAGGGCAGTTTCGAAGAGTTCGACATGTTCGTCGCGCATCGCTCGACCGATTTCGGAATGGAGGCCGACCGGCCCTATGGCGACGGGGTGGTGACCGGGTGGGGCACGATCAACGGCCGCATGGTCTATGTGTTCAGCCAGGATTTCACCGTGTTCGGCGGATCGCTGTCCGAGACCCATGCACAGAAGATCTGCAAGATCATGGATATGGCGATGCAGAACGGCGCGCCTGTGATCGGGCTGAACGATTCCGGCGGCGCGCGGATTCAGGAGGGCGTGGCCAGCCTTGCCGGTTATGCCGATGTGTTCCAGCGCAATATCATGGCCTCGGGCGTGATCCCGCAAATCAGCGTCATCATGGGCCCCTGCGCGGGCGGCGCGGTCTACAGCCCGGCGATGACCGACTTCATCTTCATGGTAAAGGATACCTCCTACATGTTCGTGACCGGCCCCGATGTGGTCAAGACGGTGACGAACGAGGTGGTAACGGCCGAACAGCTTGGCGGCGCATCGACCCATACCAGGAAAAGCTCGGTCGCCGACGGTGCCTTCGAGGATGATGTCGAGGCGATCTCGGAAATCCGCCGCCTGTTCGACTTCCTGCCGCTCTCGAACCGCAGCGGCGTGCCCGAGCGGCCCTTCTTCGACGATCCCGCCCGGATCGAGGAAAGCCTGGACACGCTGATCCCCGACAATCCGAACCAGCCCTATGACATGAAAGAGCTGATCGTGAAGGTCGCCGATGAGGGCGATTTCTACGAGATCCAGAAGGATTTCGCGGGCAATATCATCGTGGGCTTCATCCGCATCGAAGGCCGGACGGTGGGCGTGGTCGCCAATCAGCCGATGGTGCTGGCGGGCTGCCTGGATATCGACAGCAGCCGCAAGGCGGCGCGTTTCGTGCGCTTTTGCGACGCTTTCGAGATCCCGATCCTGACATTTGTCGATGTGCCCGGCTTTTTGCCCGGGACGGGGCAGGAATATGGCGGTGTCATCAAGCACGGGGCCAAGCTGCTCTTCGCCTATGGCGAGGCGACGGTGCCGAAAGTCACGGTCATCACCCGCAAGGCCTATGGTGGCGCCTATGACGTCATGGCCTCGAAACATCTGCGTGGCGATTTCAACTATGCCTGGCCTACAGCCGAGATCGCGGTGATGGGCGCCAAGGGCGCGGTCGAGATCCTCTATCGCAGCGAATTGGGCGATGCCGACAAGATCGCGGCGCGGACGAAGGATTACGAGGACCGCTTCGCCAACCCCTTCGTCGCCGCCGAGAAAGGTTTCATCGACGAGGTGATCCAGCCCCATTCCACCCGCCGGCGGGTCGCCCGCGCCTTCGCCTCTCTGCGCGGCAAGAAGCTGTCGAACCCATGGAAGAAGCACGACAACATTCCCCTTTAACTCTCTGGAACCAAATGCCGATACACAACGATGTGAATGATGCAGCCTTGCCACAGCCCGGCGGAGTCATGCCGAGGCCGCACAGGACCGGCTGTCTGCATGCAGATCGACAGGCTATCATGGATAATTGTCCGGCCCCGAAACCGGCCGGCACAAACCCGAGCAGTCGGGCGCAAAGCCGCCCGCAAAACAGGAGAGTTAGCCCATGTCGAAGAAGATCATTCTCGGCCTCGTTCTGGTGTCGGCCTTCGCCGCATGCCAGCGGCAGGAGCCGGAAGTCTATGTGCCGCCCGCGCCCGAGCCGGTCACGACCGAGCCGGTCTATCAGGGCAAATACGGCTGAGACAGATCATCCGATGATTCCGCGCGGGCGGCCCGGCCGCCCGCGCCTTTCGCGCCCGGTCACGATGGGAAAGGGCGCAGCATGCTGAAGCATCGCGGTTTTCCAGGCCGTCTTCCCGGCACGGACTACCAGTTCACCATCCGGCGCGAGAACAAGAAAGGCGCCACCCCCCTGACCATCCGCGAACGTTACCGCGACCGCAAGCCTGCGGACCGCCGCGCCGATGCCGGTTTCCTGGCCGCCCTGATCGAGCATTTCGGCGATGCGCCTTTCGAACGCGGGAATCTGGATGCGGGGCGCCTGTCATGGCTGCTTGGCCGGGAGGTTCTGCCCGAGGGCGAATTGGATCCGACCGATTACGCGCAGTTGCTGCGGGTGGACATATCCAGGGCCGAAGCGTCCTTTCCAGAAATTTTCAGCACTAGCAGTCTTGATTATGACGACCGGAACGGCGATGAATCGGCGGAGGACCGCTGATGCGCGATTTACTGCCATGCGGAACTTTTTCACGTGCAAGTCAGTTGGACATGCGCGAGCGCCATGTGATAGTTGCGCGTTCACTTGATCAACCGCCTCTAAAAGAGGCCTCGAATACAGGCACAGGAACAACATGCAAGTTTCCAAGATCATTCGTTTCACCGGCATTGCCCTTGCCATCGCGGGACTGTCGGCATGCGCTCAAGGCTACCAGACCGGCCTTTCGCCCGACGCTCAGCGCGCCGCTGGCGGTGCCGTCGCCGGTGCCGTCATCGCCAAGGCACTGGATGAGGACATCGCGACCGGCGCCGCGCTCGGTGGTGCGGCCGGTGCGCTGTGCGACGAGGCGGGTGTCTGCCAGCGCAGCTACTGATCCCCATCGGTATTGTGAACCAAAACGGTGCGGCCCGCGTTATGGCCCTACCGATAACAGGACAGGATATCTGACATGGGCAAGACAATCGCTCTGGCGGCCATACTCGGCGCAACCCTGCTGGCCGGGTGCACCCAGAACATCAGGCCGACCGATGTCGATCGTGGCATATTGGGTGCTGCCGCCGGCGCAACCATCGCCAAGGTCGGAGGTCGCGAGGAAAGCGACATCTACAAAGCGGCAGCCATCGGCGCGGCCGGCGGTGCGCTTTGCGACGACGTACGGCTTTGCCAATAGCATTCTGACCGCGCCGCGGAATATCCGCGCCGCGATCTCTTTGCAGCCGTCCGTGGCCATTTGGCCGCGGGCGGTTTTTTCATGTCCTCCGACCAGGGATAACCCATGTTCAATAAGATCCTGATCGCCAATCGGGGCGAAATCGCCTGCCGTGTCATCAAGACCGCCCGCAAGATGGGAATCGCGACGGTCGCGGTCTACTCCGATGCCGACCGCAACGCGCTGCATGTGAAGATGGCGGACGAGGCAGTGCATATCGGCCCGGCCCCGGCGAACCAGTCCTATATCGTGATCGACAAGATCATGGACGCGATCCGTCAGACCGGCGCCGAGGCCGTGCATCCCGGTTATGGCTTCCTGTCCGAGAACATGAAATTCGCCGAGGCGCTCGAGGCCGAGGGCGTCGCCTTCATCGGCCCCCCGGCCAAGGCCATTGAAGCGATGGGCGACAAGATCACCTCGAAGAAGCTGGCCGCAGAGGCCGGGGTCAGCACCGTGCCGGGCTACATGGGACTGATCGCGGATGCCGATGAGGCGGTGAAGATCTCGGACGAGATCGGCTACCCGGTCATGATCAAGGCGAGCGCGGGCGGCGGCGGCAAGGGCATGCGCATCGCCTGGAACGAAGCGGAAGCGCGTGAAGGTTTCCAGTCCTCGAAGAACGAGGCGGCAAGCAGTTTCGGCGATGACCGCATCTTCATCGAGAAATTCGTCACCCAGCCCCGGCATATCGAGATCCAGGTGCTGGCCGACAGCCACGGTAATTGCGTCTACCTGCATGAGCGCGAATGCTCGATCCAGCGCCGCAACCAGAAGGTCATCGAAGAGGCCCCCTCACCCTTCCTGGACGAAGCGACGCGCAAGGCGATGGGCGAACAGGCATGCGCCTTGGCCAAGGCGGTGGGTTACACCAGCGCCGGGACCGTCGAATTCATCGTCGATGGCGAGCGGAATTTCTATTTCCTCGAAATGAACACCCGTCTGCAGGTAGAGCATCCCGTGACCGAACTGATCACCGGCGTCGACCTCGTCGAACAGATGATCCGCGTGGCCGATGGCGAGGCCCTGCCCTTCGCGCAGTCCGACCTGAAGATCAATGGCTGGGCGGTCGAAAGCCGCCTTTATGCCGAGGATCCCTATCGCGGCTTTCTGCCCTCGATCGGTCGCCTGACCCGCTACCGCCCTCCCGCCGAGGTCTCGGACGCGGCCCATGTCGTGCGCAACGATACCGGCGTGTTCGAGGGCGGCGAGATCAGCATGTTCTACGACCCGATGATCGCCAAGCTCTGCACCTGGGCGCCGTCTCGTGGCGAGGCGATCGAGGCGATGCGGGTGGCGTTGGACGAATTCGAGGTCGAGGGGATCGGGCATAACCTGCCCTTCCTGTCGGCGGTGATGGATCACCCGAAATTCGTCGCGGGCAACATCACCACTGCCTTCATCGCCGAGGAATATCCCGACGGTTTCCAGGGTGCCACGCTTGCCGGTAACGATGTCATCCGCATCGCGGCAGCGGCGGCGGCAATGCATCGCGTGGGCGAAATCCGCCGCGCCCGGATCAGCGGGCGGCTTGACAACCACGAGCGCCATGTCGGCGAGAACTGGGTTGTCTTTGTCGGGGATCGCGACCTGCCGGTGAAGATCAGCGCCGACCGCGAGGGTGCGACGGTTCATGTCGAAGGCCACGACCTGCGGGTGGAAAGCGATTGGAGGCCGGGACAGTCTCTGGCCCGGATGCAGGTCGATGGCCGGCCCCTGGTGATGAAGGTGGACAAGATCGCGGCAGGTTTCCGGCTGCGCACGCGGGGCGCCGATTTGCGCATTCATGTCCGCCGCCCCCGCGCCGCCGAGCTGGCCCGGCTGATGCCCGAGAAGATCGCGCCCGACACGTCGAAATTCCTGCTCTGCCCCATGCCGGGGCTGGTGGTGAAGATCAATGTGGCCGCCGGCGACGAGGTGCAGGAGGGCCAGGCACTGGCCACCGTCGAGGCGATGAAGATGGAAAACATCCTGCGCGCCGAGAGGAAAGGCGTGGTAAAATCCGTCGATGCCGAAGCCGGACAAAGCCTCAAGGTCGATGACGTGATCATGGAGTTCGAGTGACCCCTTGGATTGGACGGCGCTGATATTGAGCGAAAGGGTCGTCGCGGCCCTGGTCGCCGCCATTGTCGGCGGGGGCGTGGTCGCGGCGGGCTGGTTCTGGACTCATGCGCTGTCCCGCAGGCGCGATCTGGTGCTGCGCCGTGAACGGATCAACGACATGCAGCGCGCCCTTTTGGCTGAAATCCGGGCGCATGTCGTGGTGCTGGAGCGGCAGATGAAGGATTCCCCATATGAGAACGCGATGCAGCGCATGCTGTCCGAGGGTTATGTTCCGATCCTGCCGCATGACGCGAATGACAGGATTTTCCGGGCCGTGATCGGGGATGTGCATATGCTGCCGGAAGCGACCATCGATTCAGTCGTGCGCTATTACCGCCTTCTCACGGTGCGAGCGGCACTTGGCCAGGATGTGCTTCGCCTGGTCAAGGACGATCCCGACCGGGCCACGGGCATGTTCTTGGATTATGTCGCGATAGAAAGTGAGACGCTGGAAACCGGGCGCGAGGCCGTGAATGCGCTGGCCGCAAGCCTGCAGCAGGGCAAGCCGATGCAGATCAGTAAAACGAGCGCGGACCGGAGCGGCCGGTGATGGGCGTCAATCCCAAGGCAGAGGTCACGTCATTGACCGACCCGTTCTTGTCCAGAAATTCCTTTCTGGCTTGCAGGATTTCCTGCAGGCGCGAACGCAATTGCTCGAACCTCTCGGCACTCACGGCCGGGGCGGAAGGCTGCTTTTCCTTGCGCAAACTGGTCGATTTCGCCATTTCGCCTCCTCCGGTCAGCGGCGGGCATATCCGCCGTCCTGCACCAAATATAGGGCCACGAACAGGATTTCGCAATCCGAAGCTGGATCGCGGTGAATTCTATGGCATTACCCCTGCCCGCCCGATCTCCTGCCGCCGCAACGGGAACTTGTCGATGGCGCGGCTGATCTCGCGCGCGTCCCAAGGCAAGGGCTTGCGCAGCTTCACCTGCCCGTCCTTGTCCATGATGACCAGCGAGAACCCCCGCGGACGCAGTTGCTGCCGCCAGGGGCCGTTCGCCTGCGGATCGGTATCGGCGATCACGACCACGTCACGCTCGATCAATCTTTGCGGGCTATCCCGAAGGGCCTGCATCTGCTCGACAAAGGCGGGATCACTGGGCGTGTCGGCAAAGACCACGACCGGGCGCGAGACCCATTGGAACTCTGCGGGCGAGGCGTCAGCCGCGTCGAACACCGGCAGCTCGGGTTCTTCCGCCTCTGGGTCGGGCGCTGTGGCCATTTCCTCCGGGCTCATCGGGCGGGCGGATTCGCTCACCTGCGCCTCTGACGGAGGCGGCGCATCGCGGGCCGGGCCCATGGCGGCCAGTGCCATCACGATTATCAGGAATTTCAACTTCATCGGCACCTCATCCTCATCTGAATATAGGGCGGGGTGGCCTGTGGGAAAGGCAGAACCATGACAAAACCGACATTGGAGGATTGGCGGAAGCTGGCTGAAAAAGAGCTGAAGGGCCGCGATCCCGAAAGCCTCAACTGGCAGACGCTGGAAGATATCACCGTCAAGCCGCTTTATACCGAGGCCGACACCGCGACACTCGAGCATATGGGCAGCCTGCCCGGCCTTGCCCCATTCACCCGCGGCCCCCGCGCCACGATGTATGCGGGGCGTCCCTGGACGATCCGCCAATATGCGGGCTTTTCCACCGCCGAGGAATCCAACGCCTTCTATCGCCGGGGGCTGGCGGCGGGTCAGCAGGGCGTCTCGGTCGCTTTCGATCTGGCCACCCATCGCGGCTATGACAGCGATCACCCCCGCGTCGTCGGCGATGTCGGCAAGGCGGGCGTTGCCATCGACTCGGTCGAGGACATGAAGATCCTGTTCGACGGCATCCCGCTGGACAAGGTCAGCGTCTCGATGACCATGAACGGCGCGGTGATCCCGGTGCTGGCGAATTTCATCGTCACCGGCGAGGAACAGGGGCATGACCGCTCGGTCCTGTCGGGGACCATCCAGAACGACATCCTCAAGGAGTTCATGGTCCGCAACACCTATATCTACCCGCCCGAGCCCTCGATGCGGATCATCAGCGACATCATCGAGTTCACCTCGACCCAGATGCCGCGTTTCAACTCGATCTCGATCTCGGGTTATCACATGCAGGAGGCCGGGGCGAACCTTGTCCAGGAGCTGGCCTATACGCTGGCTGACGGGCGCGAATACGTGAAGGCGGCCATCGAGGCGGGCATGGATGTCGATGTCTTCGCGGGGCGGCTGTCGTTCTTCTTTGCCATCGGCATGAATTTCTTCATGGAGATCGCCAAGCTCCGGGCGGCGCGGATGTTGTGGCACCGGGTGATGACCGAATTCGGCGCGCAGAAGCCGTCTTCCCTGATGCTGCGCACCCATTGCCAGACCTCGGGCGTCAGCCTGCAGGAGCAGGATCCCTATAACAACGTCGTCCGCACCGCCTATGAGGCGATGTCGGCGGCGCTTGGCGGCACGCAATCGCTGCATACCAACGCGCTGGACGAGGCGATTGCCCTGCCCACCGATTTCAGCGCCCGGATCGCGCGGAACACGCAGCTTATCCTGCAGGAAGAGACCGGCATCACCAATGTCATCGATCCGCTGGCCGGTTCCTATTACGTCGAAAGCCTGACCGCCGAACTGGCCGGGAAGGCATGGGCGCTGATGGAGGAGGTCGAGGAGATGGGCGGCATGACCAAGGCCGTCGCAAGCGGCATGCCCAAGCTGCGCATCGAGGAATCCGCCGCGCGCCGCCAGGCGATGATCGACCGGGGCGACGAGGTGATCGTGGGCGTCAACAAGTATCGCAAGGACAAGGAGGACCCGATCGACATTCTCGATATCGACAATGTGAAGGTCCGCGACAGCCAGATCGCCCGGCTGGAGAAAATCCGCGCAACCCGTGACGAGGCCGCATGTCAGGCGGCGCTGGACGAGTTGACCCGCCGCGCCCGCGAGGGCGGCAACCTGCTGGAGGCCGCCATCGAGGCCGCCCGCGCCCGTGCATCAGTCGGAGAGATCAGCATGGCCATGGAAAAGGAATTCGGTCGTCACCGCGCCGAGGTGAAAACGCTGGCGGGGGTTTACGGCGCCGCCTATGAGGGCGACGAGGGCTTTGCCGCGATCCAGCTCGATGTCGAGAAATTCGCCGAGGAAGAGGGCCGCCGCCCGCGCATGCTGGTGGTCAAGATGGGGCAGGACGGTCACGACCGGGGCGCCAAGGTCATCGCCACCGCTTTCGCCGATATCGGTTTCGACGTGGATGTGGGGCCACTGTTCCAGACCCCCGAAGAGGCCGCGCAGGACGCGCTTGACAATGACGTGCATGTGATCGGCATCTCCAGTCAGGCGGCGGGTCACAAGACGCTGGCGCCCAAGTTGATCGAGGCGCTGAAGGCGCAGGGCGCGGACGATATCCTGGTGATCTGCGGCGGAGTGATTCCACAGCAGGATTACGAATTCCTGCAGAAGGCAGGGGTGAAGGCCATCTTCGGACCGGGCACCAACATCCCCGCCGCCGCCGCCGATATCCTGCGCCTCATCCGCGAAACGCGGCAGGGGTAATCGCGCCGCCCGGCAGGGCGTTTCCGGGCCGGGCGGCATGGGCTGCCGGAAAGCGGCTGCCACGAAACGCCAGCGCGGAGAAGGGCCGGCGGCCCTTCCGTCAGGTCTTCGCCCGGCTGTTTCCTGGCAACCGCAATGCGGTCAGCACCGTCGTCAGCGTTTCCCTTGGCAGGATGACAAACATCTTGCCCTCGATCCGCAATGTCACCAGGCCGGTCGCGCGGTTCGAGGTGCCCACCCGGGTGCCGGGTGCGAACTCGATCCCTTCGATGGGCCATTCGAGGCCGGTGCTGACCCCGCGCGCCGGCCCCATCGGATAAAGCGAAACCCGCGTCCCCGGCATCAGCGGCAGGGTCAGGCGCGGAGGAGCCAGGAAAACGATATCGTCGGAATTGAGCATGATGGAAACCGGCCGTCCGACATTCGCCAGAGCCGTCAGCGCCGCAAGCGTATGGTCCAGCCGCAGCCCGGAAAACCCGACCGCAAGCACGAAGGGCGACGCGATGCGGGTCAGGCATTTGGTGAAATCGGTGCTGTCCTGTTCCGCCACACGGACAATACGTTCTGCCGGAATGATCTCGCGCGCGGCGCTGCTGATACTGTCCAGGTCGCCGATCACCCAATCCGGGGCCTGTCCCAGTGAAAGCGCCCGGTCGGCACCCCCGTCAGCCGCCACCAGGGTCGGAGCGAGGCTCAGGGCGGTCATCAGCTCGACCGGGCGCACCAACCCTCCGCCGATGACGGTCACGCCCAGTTCGGATATCACCAGTCGCGGCATCATTCGTCCCGGCCGATCCCTGTAAACAACCGTTTCAGCGGCAGGATCCAGATGATGCCGAGTCCAATATAGACAAGCAACTCGATCCAGATCGGTTGCCGCCCGAAACGCGCGTCCAGCCAGTTCACCAGCGTCACCGCCACGATGATATAGGCGGGCAGCCCAAGCACCAGGACCAGGATAGACAGGCGTTTGCGGGTTTTCAGGTCCATACGGTCATACCTTGCTATCGTCCCCTCATCCGCCGATCCGGGTGGAGGCTTCTTACCGCTTCGCTCATTGCCCCTTGCGGCGCAACGAGAAAATGATGATCACGAAGGGGATGGCAATCAGCGGTGCCGCGCCGAACGCCACGGTCATCAGGCGTTTCAACGCCTCCGGCTCATCCCATTCTCCCCATGCACCAGAGCGGATCTGCGAGACCAGATACCAGGTCCCCAGCACCAGCAGGAGTTCGAGGACAAGCAACAGGATCAAGACGGCATTCGACTTCTTCATTTCCGATCCGTTCCGGGCAACGTCCCTCTATCCGTATAGCTGACGGGCAGGGAAATCGAGTCCGAAGGCGGGGCGAGATGATCGGTTCGCCCCGCCTCCCCGCCCCGATCAGTCGGCGAATGGGTCGGTCACGAGGATCGTGTCGTCGCGCTCGGGACTGGTCGACAGCAGCGCGACGGGGCACTGGATCAACTCCTCGACGCGGCGGACATATTTCACCGCCTCGGCGGGCAGATCGGCCCAGCTTCGCGCACCGGCGGTCGATTCCCGCCAGCCGTCGAGTTCCTCGTAGATCGGCGTGACCTTCGCCTGCAATGCGGCGGCGGTGGGCAGGTAGTCATATTGCTTGCCGTCGATCTCGTAACCCACGCAGATCTTCAATTTCTCGAATCCGTCCAGCACGTCCAGCTTGGTCAGCGCGATACCATTGACCCCCGAGATCGCGCAGGTCTGGCGCACCAGCACCGCGTCGAACCAGCCGCAACGGCGCTGACGCCCGGTAACGGTGCCGAATTCATGGCCCCGTTCGCCTAGGCGCCGGCCATCATCATCGTGGAGCTCGGTCGGGAACGGGCCTTCGCCAACGCGGGTCGTATAGGCCTTGACGATGCCAAGCACGAAATCGATCGCACCCGGGCCCATGCCGGTGCCCGAGGCCGCCATGCCCGACATGGTGGTGGAACTGGTCACATAGGGATAGGTGCCGAAATCGATGTCGAGCAGCGATCCCTGCGCGCCCTCGAACAGGATCCGCTTGCCGGATTTGCGCGCTTCGGCCATGACCTTCCAGACCGGCTGCGCATAGGGCAGCAGCTTGGGCGCGATCTCCTGCAGCATGGCCTTCAGCTTTGCCCGGTCGATCGGCTCGGCATCCAGCCCCTGCCGCAGCGCGTCGTGATGGGCCAGAAGCCGGTCGAGCCGCGCGTCCAGCGTCTCTTCATCGCCCAGATCGGCGACGCGGATGGTGCGGCGTCCCACCTTGTCCTCGTAGGCCGGGCCGATGCCGCGCCCGGTGGTGCCGATACGCGCCTTGCCCGCGGCCTCTTCGCGCAACTTGTCCAGATCCTGATGCAGCGGCAGGATCAGCGGCGTGTTCTCGGCGATCATCAGGTTTTCGGTCGAGATCCGCACCCCCTGCGCCGACAGCTTGTCGATTTCGGAAAACAGCGACCACGGGTCGAGAACCACGCCATTGCCGATCACCGCCAGCTTGCCCTCGCGCACGATCCCCGAGGGCAGCAGCGAGAGCTTGAACACCGTATTGCCGATGACCAGCGTATGACCGGCATTATGGCCGCCCTGAAACCGTGCGATCACATCGGCGCGCTCGCTGAGCCAGTCGACGATCTTGCCCTTGCCCTCGTCGCCCCATTGTGCGCCGACAACCACCACATTGGCCATGAACCGGTCCTTCCATTGCCCGAAAATTGTCCGCAGCAGGGTCTAGCGCATGCGACAGGCGGGGAAAAGCGGGGATTTCGATCCGGCGAGTCTTGCTGTCGCCGAAGACCGGGGGCTCTGCCCCCGCGCAGGCCAGTTTCCCCGATGGAAACAGGCCTGCGCTCCCCCGAGGTATTTGCCACAAAGAAGAAGGAACCTGTTCACCAATGCGGCGGGCGCTGATCGGCCAGCGGGACGGTGCTGCCGGTATCGGCCTCGCGCTCGGCCTCTGCCCGCATGAGCATTTCGACAAGGCGGGTGAGCCGGGCGATCTCGGCATCCTGCCGCGCGATGACCTCGCTGAGATCGTCCGTCAGGCGCGTCAGATGGGCGAGCGCCTCTTCCAGATGCTCGATCCGTGCCTGCTGCTGCTTGTCCATCTGGCCCCCTTCCGTTAGAGCAGCCACGGATTTGGCCGGAAAGGCACAGGACCATGGCGAAGGATAAAAATAAACAGCCCCGTCCCAAGGCGGAAACGCCGAAGGGCTTTCGCGACTATTTTGGCGCGGATGTGACCGAACGCAAGGCGATGCTGGACCGTATCGCGGAAATATACGATCGCCATGGGTTCGACCCGCTGGAAACAAGTGCCGTCGAGACGGTGGAGGCGCTTGGAAAATTCCTGCCCGATGTGGATCGTCCCAATGCCGGTGTCTTCGCATGGCAGGAAGAGGCAGTACCGGGCGGCGGCTCGGGCGATTGGCTGGCGCTGCGCTATGACCTGACCGCGCCGCTGGCGCGGGTGGCCGCGCAGTTCCGCAACGATCTGCCCACGCCCTACCGGCGCTATGCGATGGGCCCCGTCTGGCGCAACGAGAAGCCGGGGCCGGGGCGGTTCCGGCAGTTCTATCAATGTGACGCGGATACCGTGGGTTCGGCCTCGGTGGCGGCGGATGCCGAGATCTGCGCGATGCTGGCCGATGCGCTGGAAGCCGTGGGGATCGGGAGGGGCGATTACATCGTGCGGATCAATAACCGCAAGGTGCTGAACGGCGTGCTGGAGGCAGCAGGTGTCGATGGCGGGGAAAAGGCCGAGGACGTGCTGCGCCAGATCGACAAGTTCGACAAGGTGGGCCGCGATGGTGTGCTGGACCTTTTGACCACCGGCCGCAAGGATGACAGCGGCGCCTTCATCGACGGCGTCGGGCTGAGCGAGTCGCAGGCCGCGCCGGTCCTTGCCTTCCTGACCTCGAAGGGCGGCGACAATGCCGCCACACTGGACAACCTGCGCGAAGCGGTGAGCGCATCGAGCATCGGTGCCGAGGGAGTGGACGAGCTGGCGCAGATCGCCGCCATGCTGAAGGCGATGGGCATAGGCGAGGATCGCGCGGTGATCGACCCCTCGGTGGTGCGGGGCCTCGGCTACTATACCGGCCCGGTTTTCGAGGCGGAGCTGACCTTCGAGATCCTCGACGACAAGGGCCGCAAGCGGCAATTCGGCTCTGTCGCGGGGGGCGGGCGTTATGACGGGCTGGTGGAGCGCTTTACCGGCCAGAAGGTCCCGGCGACCGGGATCAGCATCGGCGTAGACCGGCTGCTGGCCGCTCTGCGCGCCAAGGGGCTGGCCGGTGCGGATGCGATGGGGCCGGTGGTCGTGACAGTGATGGATCGCGACCGGATGGCCGATTACCAGGCCATGGCCGCGGATCTGCGCGCCGCCGGAATCCGGGCCGAGGTTTACCTAGGCAATCCGAAGAATTTCGGCAACCAGTTGAAATATGCCGACAAGCGCGGCGCTCCGGTCGCCATCATCCAGGGTGGGGACGAGGCCGAGCGTGGCGTGGTGCAGGTCAAGGACCTGGTGCTGGGCGCGAAACTCGCCGCCGAGGCCAGCCATGACGAATGGAAAGCACAGCCCGCGCAGACCGAGGTGCCACGCGAAAAGCTGGTGGATGAAGTGCGGCGGATTCTGGGATGACCTCCAAGCGCGACAAGCAGGTGCTCGGCCAGAAGCTGCTGGCGGCGTTCCGCGATGCCGGGGCGGTCGAGATCGCGCCCGACATCCTGTTGCCCGCCGAAAGCCTGCTGGATCTTTACGGCGAGGATATCCGCGCCCGCGCCTATGTCACCGCCGATCCGATCCGGGGCGAGATGATGCTGCGGCCCGATTTCACCGTCCCCGTGGTGCAGGCGCATATGGAGAACGGCGCGGAACCGGCACGCTATTGCTATCTGGGGGAGGTGTTCCGCAAGCAGGACATGGGCGATACTCGCCCCGAGAATCCGCGCGACAATGAATACCTGCAGGCGGGGTTCGAGCTGTTCTCGCGCGAGGCAGGCGCGGATGCCGAAATATTTGCCTTGTTCCACCGCCTTCTGGCGTCCTATGGCGCCCGGTCCGAAACCGGCGATATGGGCCTGCTGCGGGACGCGGTCCGGGGCCTGCCCCTGCCCGATCCACGCCGCGATGCGCTGCTGCATCACATCTGGCGGCCCCTGCGTTTTCAACGCCTGCTGGCGCGTTTCTCGACCCCCGCCATGGCTCGCGACTTCCCGGAGCCTCGGGCCAACTGGTCGGGCCTGCGCAGCGAGTCGGAAATGGTGACACGGATCGCCCGGCTGCGCGCCGATGCCGCCACCGCGCCGCTGCCCGCCATCTGGAGCGAGCGGCTTGAGCGGCTTTTCGCGGTGCGTGGCCCTGCGCCAGAGGCATTGGCGGCGCTGCGGGAACTCGCATCGGACTGGTCCGGGATCGCACCGGCAGTCGAACGGATCGAGACCCGGTTCGCGGCAATCGCCAATGCCGGGATAGACCCGGCACAGGTTGTCTTCGACGCGAGTCATGGCCGGACGACGATGGAATATTACGATGGCTTCACCTTCAGCTTCCTGGCCGGGCATCCGGATTGGCCGCCGCTGGCCACGGGCGGGCGCTATGATGCGCTGACGGCGGTGCTGGGCAAGGGCCGTGCCATCCCGGCGGTGGGCGGCATCATACGCCCCGGATTGCTGGCGGAACTGGAGGCGACATGATCCGGCTTGGGGTGCCCTCCAAGGGGCGGTTGATGGAGCAGACATTCGACTGGTTCGCGGATCGCGGCGTGCGCTTATCGCGCAGCGGCTCGGATCGTGAATATGCCGGCAGGGTCGAAGGCGCCGAGGACGTGTCGCTGGTGCTGCTGTCGGCCGGGGAAATCCCGCGGGAGCTGCGGGCGGGCCGGATCGAGTTGGGCGTGACCGGCACCGACCTGGTGCGCGAGAAGCTGGCCGGATGGCGCTCGGATATCATCGAGCTCGCCGGGATGGGCTTTGGCCATGCTGACCTGATCCTCGCCGTTCCCGAGTGCTGGCGCGATTGCGACACTTTGGACGACCTGACCTCGATTGCCCGCGATTTCCGCGCCACGCATGGTTTCCGGCTGCGCATCGCGACGAAATATCACCGGCTGGTGCGGGCATGGCTGGCCAGCCACGAGGTCGCCGATTATCAGTTGGTGGACAGTCAGGGCGCGACCGAAGGCACGGTGGCGAACCAGACCGCCGAGGCGATTGCCGATATTACCAGTTCGGGCGAAACCCTGCGGGCCAATAACCTGAAAATCCTGTCGGAAGAGCCGATCCTGCGCTCTCAGGCGACGTTGTTCGCCAATCGCGCGGCAACGGGGCCAGAACTGGACCGGTTTCTGTCGCTGCTCGGGGTGAATGCCTAGGCGGACGAGCGCTCAGGCAAACTTTACCGGATCACCCTGCCTTCAGCCCCTCGACCAACGCGGTAAAATGCTCGCCGCGTTTCTCGAAATTCGGATACTGGTCGAAACTGGCAGCGGCAGGGGCAAGCAGGACAGTTTCGCCCGGTTCCGCCTCGGCACTTGCGTTCGCGACCGCCTGCTCCATCGTTTCCGAGATTTCATAGGGCGTCTGGCCGATCTCCAGCGCGAAATCCCGCGCCGAATGGCCGATCAGATAGGCCTTGGTCACATGTTCCAGCCAGGGGCTCAGCGCCGCGATCCCGCCATCCTTGCCAAGCCCCCCGGCGATCCAGCGGATACGCTGGAAAGCCTGCAACGCCTTGGCGGCGGCATCGACATTCGTCGCCTTGGAATCATTGACGTAACGGACGCCCCCGATCTCGGCCACCAATTGGCTGCGATGCGGCAGCCCGGCGAAACTGTGGAAAGCCGCCTCGATCTCGCGCGGGGCCAGCCCCACCGCCCGGCAGGCCGCATAGGCGGCACAGGCGTTCTGGTGATTATGCGCGCCCGGCAATCCGGAAATCCCACGCAAATCGATCGAGGCCACCTGCCGCCCCTTGCGATATTCGGCCAGAAACCCCTTGCGGGCAAAGACCGACCAGGCCGCGCGGTCCAGCTTCTGCCCCGCCGAGATCCGGATCACCCGGTCATCCGAAGGCGCCGTCGCCAGTTGTCCGGCAAGATACAGCCCCTCGGGTTCGTCGATGCCGATGACCGCGCGGTCAGGCCCGCCTTCGGCGAACAGGCGGCGTTTCGCCGCGAAATATCCGCCCGTCCCGCCATGCCGGTCAAGGTGATCCGGCGTCAGATTGGTGAACACGGCGACATCCGGCGTCAGCGCCCGCGCCAGTTCGGTCTGGTAGCTGGACAGTTCCAGCACCACCACCTCGCCATCCCGCGCGGGTTCCAGCGACAAGACGCCGGTGCCGATATTGCCGCCCATCTGGCTGGGCCGGCCGCTTTCTTTCAGGATATGGTGGATCAGTGCCGTGGTGGTGGATTTGCCATTCGAGCCGGTCACCGCGATCACCTTGGGCGCACGGTCGAAACCGTCCCAGTCAGCGCTCGCATAGCTGCGGAAGAACAGGCCGATATCGTTATCCACCGGCACGCCAAGCGCATAGGCCCTGGCGATCACCGGGTGCGGGTTGGGATAAAGATGCGGAATGCCCGGAGAAGTGACCAGCATAGTGACGCCATGCCATGCCTCGTCCCGGTTCAGATCGGCGATATGCAACCCCTCGGCTTCGGCTGCCTCGCGGGTGTCCACGCCGTCATCCCACGCGACGACATGCGCCCCGCCGGCCTGCAGGGCGGCGGCGGTCGCCTTGCCCGAACGGCCAAGGCCGAGGACGGCGACGGTCTGATCTTCAACGCCTTGGACAGGGATCATCACTTGCACCTTTTCAGCCTCGGCCGGGGGTTTCACACCCCCGAACCCCCGTGAGGTATTTGCACAAAGAAGAAGAGTATCAGCGCAGCTTGAGCGTCGCCAGCCCGATCAGGCCGAGAACCAGCGCGATGATCCAGAAGCGGATCACGATCTGCGCCTCTCCCCAGCCCTTCTTCTCGAAATGGTGGTGGATCGGGGCCATCAGGAAGACACGTTTGCCGGTGCGCTTGAAATAGAGCACCTGGATGATGACACTGAGCGCCTCGACCACGAAGAGCCCGCCGACGATGGCCAGCACGATCTCGTGCTTGGTGACCACGGCGATGGCGCCGAGCGAGCCGCCCAGGGCCAGCGAGCCGGTATCGCCCATGAAGACCGCGGCGGGAGGCGCATTATACCACAGGAAGCCCAGCCCGCCCCCGATCAGGGCCGCGACGAAGATCAGGATCTCGCCCGTTCCCGGCACCTGGTGCACGCCAAGATATTCGGTGAAATCAACCCGGCCGACCGTGTAGGCGATCACGCCCAGGGTTCCGGCGGCGATCATCACCGGCATGATCGCCAGCCCGTCCAGCCCGTCGGTCAGGTTCACCGCATTCGCGGCCCCGACGATCACGATCATGCCGAAGGGAACGAACAGCAGGCCGAGATTGAGCAATGCGTCCTTGAATACCGGCATCGCCAGTTGCCCGCTCAGATCCGCCGGATGCAGCCACATCGCCCAGGCCGAGGCGATGAAGGCCAGTGCCAGCCCCAGGCCCATCCGGATCCGCCCGGACACGCCCTTGGTATTGTTCTTGCTGACCTTGGCGTAATCATCGGCGAAACCGATTGCCGCGTAACCTGCCGTGACCAACAGCACGATCCAGACATAGCCATTGTCCAGCCGTGCCCATAACAGGGTCGAGATGAACAGCGCCGAGAGGATCAGGATGCCACCCATGGTCGGCGTGCCGGCCTTGAGCAGATGCCCCTCGGGACCGTCATCACGGATCGGCTGGCCGGTTTTCTGAACCTTCCGCAGATAGCTGATCAGCGGGCTGCCGAAGATGAAGCCGAATATCAGCGCGGTGAAAAAAGCGGCGCCTGCACGAAAAGTAATGTATCTAAACAAGTTGAAGAGGTCGCCCCCCTCGGAAAAACTGCTCAGCCAATAGAGCATTATTTACCCCTTCTGTTGCGGAGCGGGCCCTTGCCCTGATTGCCGGAGCGCGTCAACCACCGCCGACACTTTCGAGGATTTCGACCCCTTGACCAGCACGATATCGCCGGGCGCCACCAGTTCCGCCGCCTTCGCAGCCAACTCGGCAGAGGTCTTGGCCCAGGCCCCGCGCTTCTCCTCTGGCAGGGCGTCGTAAAGATGCCGCATCAGCGGGCCCGCGGCATGAACCATGTCGATCGCCTCCATGGCCGGGTCACCGGCGACGGCGCGATGCAGCGCAATCTCGTCGGGGCCAAGCTCCAGCATGTCGCCAAGAATCACCACACGGCGCCCTCCTTGCAGCCCGGCAAGCATGGCCAGCCCTGCCGCCAGAGAGGTCGGGTTGGCGTTGAACGCATCGTCGATCAGGCGGATGCCACCCAGTTCCTCGACTGCGCCGCGGCCTTTGGGCGGCTGCCAGTCGCCAAGATGCCGGGCCGCCTCTTTCACATCGGCCCCGGCGGCGGCAAGCGCGGCAAGCACCCCGACCGCATTCAGCGCGAAATGGGTGCCGGTCGTCTGCAAGGTGAAATCAACTATCTCTCCGGATACTTTCGCCCGGCAGCTCAACATGCCGCCCTCGGCCTGGGCCCGTATAAGCCGCGCCATGCCATCGCGGCCGAACCCCACCAGGATGGCGCCAGCCGCGTCCGCGTGATCTCGCAGGATCGGAGTTACGGAGAGTTCCTCGGGAATGATCGCGGTGCCGATCGCCTCCAGCCCCTCGAAGATCGCGCCCTTCTCATGCGCTATGCCCTCGATGGCGCCAAAGGCCTCAAGATGGGCGGCGGCGACCGTGGTGATCATGGCGACATGCGGGCGGGCCATGCGGGCTAGCGGCGCGATCTCGCCGGGCTGGTTCATGCCGATCTCGATAATGGCGAAATCGCTGTCGCACGGCATCCGCGCCAGGGTTAGCGGCACGCCCCAGTGATTGTTGTAGCTGGCCTCGGCGGCGTGGATCCGCCCCTGCCCGGCCAGCGCCGCCCGTGCCATGTCCTTGGTCGAGGTCTTGCCGACCGAGCCGGTGATGGCGATGACCTTGCCCGTCATGCGCGCCCGCCCGGCACGGCCCAGATCCTCCAGCGCCGGCAGAACCTCGGGCACGATCAGCAGCGGTGCGTTATCCGGCACACCCTCGGGAATGCGGCTGACCAGGGCGGCGGAGGCCCCCTTCTCCAGCGCCTGCGCCACGAATTCATGACCATCCCGGATATCCCTGAGCGCAACGAAAAGATCGCCCGGCCGGATCGTCCGCGTGTCGATGGAGACGCCGGAAGCCACCCAGTCCCCTTGTGTTCGCCCGCCGGTCGCGGCGGCGGCGTCTGCCGCGGTCCACAGGCTCATATGCGGCCATCCAGCGCGGCGACGGCGACGGAGGCCTGCTCGGCATCGTCGAAAGGATAGATATCCTGCCCCACGACCTGCCCCGTCTCGTGCCCCTTGCCCGCGATCAGCAGGGCGTCGCCGGGTTGCAGCGCGTCCACGCCGCGCAGGATCGCCTCGGCCCGGTCCCCGATCTCGGTGGCCTCGGGGCCCGCGCCCTCCATGATCGCGGCGCGGATGGAGGCCGGATCCTCGCTGCGCGGATTGTCATCGGTGACAATGACCACATCGGCATGTTGGCGCGCGGCCTCGCCCATGAGCTTGCGCTTGCCCCGGTCGCGGTCTCCGCCCGCACCGAATACCACGATGATACGGCCCATCACATGCGGGCGCAGCGATTGCAGGGCGGCGATCAGCGCGCCCGGCTTGTGGGCGTAATCCACGAAGACCGCCGCACCATTGTCGCGTTGCGCCGCCAATTGCATCCGGCCCCGGACGGTCTGCAGTTCAGGCAGCGCCGCGATAATCGCTTCGGCGGCATCGCCGGATGCCATGGCAAGTCCCATCGCGGCCAGCACATTCTCGGCCTGGAAGCCGCCGATCAGGTGAAGGCGCACCATATGCGCCTGCCCCATCACGGAAAAACGCAGATCCTGCCCGGTGGCGTCGTATCGCTGGCCGAGGATTCGCAGCATCGCGTCCCCGCCCGTGCCTACGGTGGTCAGCGCCAGCCCGCGATCCTTCGCGATATCGGCCATCCGGCGGCCATGTTCGCTGTCGATATTGATGACCGCCGCCTCGCCCTCTTCAAGAATGTGGTTGAACAGCAGCGCCTTGGCCGCGAAATATTCATCGAACCCGGCATGGTAATCCAGGTGATCCTGGCTGAAATTGGTGAAGGCGCCCGCCTCGACCCGGACACCGTCCAGCCGCCGTTGGTCCAGCCCGTGGCTGGAGGCCTCCATAGCGGCATGGGTCACGCCGGTCCTTGCCGCCTCGGACAGAACGCGGTGCAGTGTGACAGGCTCGGGCGTCGTATGGGTCAGCTTGGCGTGGTAGTCGCCCTCGACCCCCATGGTTCCAAGGCTGATTGCCCGATGGCCCAGTGCCTGCCAGATCTGGCGGGTGAATGTCGCCACGCTGGTCTTGCCCGAAGTGCCGGTGACGGCGACCACATGTTCGGGCTGGGTCTCGAACCACAGCGCAGCCGCCCCGGCCAACGCCGCACGCGGGTCCTCGGCCACGATTACCGCACCGTCCCAACCCCGGAAGGCACCGGCTGCCATCTCGGCACCGGCGCGGTCGGTCAGCACGGCAGCGGCATCCATCCGCAGCGCATAGGGGATGAACTCGGCGCCATGCATGCTCGAACCCGGCAAGGCGGCAAAAAGATGCCCCGGCTTCACCGTCCGGCTATCGACCGAGATTCCGGAAATCACGGGATCGCGCCCGTCTCTGCCCCGCAGCCCGAGCTGCGACAGTTTCTTCGACGCCTGACTCACCGCTTCACCCGTCATTTGTTCGAAACGAGCTTTACCGCATCCGTCGAGGCAGGTTCAACATCCGCAACGACCCGGGGGGAGATCTCGGGCAGTTCCACATCGGTTCTGGCTTTCAGCCCGAGAAGCGGTGCAAGACGGCGGACCAATTCGGCCGCAACCGGCACCGCAGTCATCCCGGCAGTGCGGCTTTCGCCGCCTCCGGTAGAAACCGACGGTTCGTCGAGCGAGACCACCAGCGCATATTTGGGGTCGCTGGCCGGAAAGACCGAGGCGAATGTCGCCACCACCTTGTTCTCGTAATATCCGCCGCTTGGGCGCGGCTTGTCGGCCGTGCCGGTCTTGCCGGCTATTTCATAGCCCTCGACCTCGGCGCGCCGCGCCGTTCCACGCGTTACCACCTGCCGCAACATGCTGACGGCCATTTCCGCGGCGCGCGGGGACAGGACCTGCTCACCCTCGGGCCGCTTGCGGCCATGCACCAGTGTCGGAGTCACCTTCCTGCCGCCATTGGCGACGGTGGCATAGGCGGTAGCCAGATGCAGCGGACTGGCCGCCAGGCCGTGACCAAATGAAACGGTTGCCGAGGTGATCGCGGGCCAGCGGCCTGGCACCAGCGGCTGACCCGTGGGTGCCTCGACCATCTCGACCGGGCTCGGTTCGAACAGCCCCAGATCCTCCAGAAATTCTTTCTGACGCTCGGCACCGATCATCTGGGCAATTCTCACCGTGCCCACATTCGACGACTTCACGATCACATCGGTAGCGCTCAGCTGAGGGCCGTAATTATGAAAATCATGGATCAGGTATTTGCCGATCTTCATCGGGCTTTGCGAATTGATGCCGCTATTGGGATTGATCAGCTTGAGATCGAGCGCCTGAGCGACGGGAAAGATCTTGAAAGTCGAACCAAGCTCATACTGACCCTGCACAGCCCGGTTGAACAGCGGGCTGTCCGAAGGATCGCCCTTCAGCAGCGGACGGGGCCGGTCGTTGGGGTCGAAGTCGGGCAGGCTCGCCATCGCCACGATCTCGCCGGTTTCGACCTCCATCAGAACACCTGCCGCCCCCTTGGCGCTCATCAGCTTCATGCCCGATGCCAGCACGCGCTCCATCGCGGACTGGGCACTAAGATCGATGGACAGCGCCAGCGGCGCGCCCTCGTTCGCCGGGTCGCGCAGCCAGCCGTCGAATGCCTTTTCGACCCCCGCAACACCCAGCACCTCGGCGCTGCTGACGCCCTCGTTGCCGAAACCCGAACCGCCGAGGATATGGCTGGCAATGCGACCATTGGGATAGACCCGCATCTCGCGCGGGCCGAACAGCAGTCCCGGCTCGCCCAGATCGTGGACGGCCTGCATCTGCTCGGGGCTGATCTTGCGCTTGATCCACATGAATTTGCGGTCAGAGGTAAAATCCTCGGCCAGTTCCGCAGCATCAAGATCGGGAAAAATATTCGCCAGCCCCTGCGCCGCCCGGACCGGATCGACCATCTGATGCGGATGGGCATAAAGCGAATGGGTCAGCAGGTTCATTGCAAGAACCCGTCCCCTACGGTCGGTGATGTCGGCGCGCTGAGACATGATCTGCGCGCTCATGACCTGGGCGCGCGGCTCGCTCGGCTCGCTCGATGCCAGCGCCCCCATCCGTATGCCGACGGTGACGAATGCCAGTATGAAACAGCTTGCCATCAGGATCAGCCGCCCCTCGGCGCGGCGGCGCGCCCGGTCCTGGATCCGCTCGTGACGCAGTCGCCGGTTCTCAGCCTCGATTTCGTCGGGATCCTCGCCGCGTTCGCGGGCGCGAAGAATGCGGGCCAGAGGGCGCAAAGGGGTGCGGGTCATGGCTGTTCCTCGTTGGATACGGCGTCGGGAGCGGTGTTGCTTTCACCCGGACGGGACGGGGGGCGGACAGGGGGCGGTTTCGGATAATCGACATGGCCCAGATCGACGAAATGGTCCGGTTCCAGCGGCACAAGCTGCAAGCGGTCGAAATTCAGGTCGACCAGATCGCGCAGACGGGCGGGACGGTTCAGATAGGCCCATTCGGCACGCAGGACGCCCAGCTCTTCGCGCAGGCCCGCGATCTCGCGCTGGATATTGCTCATCTCGCTCATCGCGGCCTGCGTGCGGTAATTCTCGCGATAAGCCCAGAAGGCGAGGCCCATCACCGCCAGAACACAGGCCAGGTAGATAACTGATTTCATCGGGCACCCCCTTTTCCCGGCAGGCGTGGCATGGCCAGCCCCGCCTCGTCCGGTGCGGCGGCGGGGGCATCGGTCCGGATGGCCACACGCAGCAGGGCGGAACGGGCGCGCGGGTTGGCCTGCATCTCTTCGGCATCCGGTCCGACCGCCCGGCGGAACGGCAGGGTGAACGCGGCCGGGGCAGCCTCGGCGGCCGGAGCATAACGGCTGCCTCCGCCACTACTGCCCGAACGCGCCTGCATGAAGCGCTTGACGATCCGGTCCTCCAGCGAATGGAAACTGACTACGGCCAGCTTGCCGCCGGGCTGCAATGCGCGTTCGGCAGCGGCAAGCCCATCGACCAATTGCCGGAACTCGTCATTCACCCAGATCCGGATCGCCTGGAAACTGCGGGTCGCGGGATGGCTCTGCCCCGGTTTGGCGCGCGGCAGGCAGGAGGCCACGACCTCGGCAAGCTGCGCGGTCCGGGTCAACGGGCGGGCGGCAACGATCGCACGGGCGATACGGCGGGAGGCGCGTTCTTCGCCGTAATGGTAAAGGACATCCGCGATCACCGCCTCGTCCGCCTCGTTCAACAGATCGGCGGCGGAAGGGCCGTCCTTCCCCATCCGCATATCCAGCGGCCCGTCGCGCAGAAAGGAAAAGCCGCGCTCGGCCTGGTCGAGCTGCATCGAACTCACGCCCAGATCCAGGACCACGCCGTCAAGCGGCTCTCCGGCCAGCCTGTCGAGATCGGAAAATTCCCCTTCGACGAGGTGCAGCCGGTCGCCATATTGCCCGGCCCATTCCTGTGCCATGGCGAAAACCGCCGGATCCCGATCGATGCCGATCACCTTCGCCGCCCCGGCCTCCAGCAACCCGCGCGCATACCCGCCCGCGCCGAACGTGCCGTCCAGCCAGATGCCTGAAACAGGAGAAACCGCCTTGAGAAGCGGTTTCAGCAGGACCGGGACATGCGGAGCCGCCATCGACTATTCCTCGTCCGAATCGACTTCGCTGAGAAATTCGCGCGGATCGAACCCCGGCCCCTTCGAAGCCGTGAACTCCTCGAGTTCCTCGATATCCTTCGGCGGCGAATCCGGGTGATAGACCTTGATATAGTCGCCATGCGAGGCAAAGACCGTCTCGACCCCCTCGGTCAATCCCAGCCTTTCCCGCAGGCGCAGCGGCAGGACCAGCCGGCCTTCCCGGTCGATCTCGAGATCGGTGGATTGACCATTCATCAGTTGCTCGAGCCAGCGGCGCTCCTTGCTGCCGCGGGTCAGCCTGTCGATCTGCTCGTCGATCTCGTCGGCCGCTTCGATTGTGTAAAGCTCGATCCAGTTCCACCAATCGGGGCCATAGACGGCGACGATCTGGGTGCGTCCGGTGTTCGAGGTCGCAAAGGAGGGGTCGCCGGCATCGAATACACGCCGCATCTTGGCCGGAATCGACATGCGACCCTTGCCATCCAGCTTGACGCTTTCGGTGCCTCTGAACTTGCGCGCCACCTGCTTGCCGTCCTCACTGCCCGTCCCTTTCGCCCGCCCGAAAGAGAAAGGCGGATCGGGCCGCTGCCACTGCCCGATCCGCCGCCCTCGTTCCCATTACCTGGGCCCCTTTGCGGGGATGCCTGCCCTTGTCACGCGCCACCTTGGGGGTTGGTGCTGCTCGCACGCGTGGGCAGATCGATTTGGAAAACGGGTGCCTGTATGAAGCCTGCTTCGCCTTCGCGGGGTCTTGACGCCCCTTCACTGCCCGTCTTCGTGATTACGTTGTGACATGGGAATTCATGGGAGGCAACGGAATTTTGCCGTTCATTAACGAATTTTCTTTGAACTTTTCGGTTCAAATTCGTAACAATCTGGCGTTTTCGCGCCGATTGTATCTACAAATGGATAAAAAGAAAAATCTAGCCACAAGATATAGATATTTACAGGTGTGGCAGAAAATCCCAATTTTTTGCGCCTTCCCAAAGGTCAAGGGGGCGAAGATCACCTCAATCACGGTGATTCCCGTGAATTTCACGCCGAATCACGAGAGTGGGAGCGCAGCCTGAAAGGAGATTCCATAAATTCCCAGCATTCCCATGCAATCCCGGAAGTGACGGGAAATCCCATGCAGTCACGTGACGGCCGGGATCGCCTCCCCCTGTTGGGCGGGCGTCCGCCTCAGCCTATGCCGCCTTTCACCAACCGGTCGGCCAATCGCGCATAGGCTTGCGCCGTCACGCCCTCGCCAAGCGCCACCGGCCGCCCCGAATCCCCGGCCAGCCTGACATCCAGTTCCAACGGCAACTCGCCCAGGAACGGCAGGCCGAGCGCCTCGGCCTCGGTCGCGACGCCCCCATGGCCGAAAAGATGCGCCTCGTGGCCGCAGCGGGGACAGACATAGCTCGACATGTTCTCGATCAACCCCAGGACCGGGGCCTTCAGCTTGCGGAACATGTCGATCGCACGCCGCGCATCCAGCAGCGCCACGTCCTGCGGAGTGGACACGATGATCGCACCGGTCACTGCCGCTTTCTGGCACAGGCTGAGCTGCACATCGCCGGTGCCGGGCGGCAGGTCGATCAGCAGCACGTCCAGCTTGCCCCAGTTCACCTGTTGCAGCATCTGCTGGATGGCGCCCATGAGCATCGGGCCGCGCCAGACCACGGCCTCACCCTCTTTCAGCATCAGCCCGATGGACATGACAGTGACGCCATGAGCATGCAGCGGCTCGATCCGCTGACCGTCGGGGCTGGCGGGGCGGCCCGACACGCCCATCATCCGGGGCTGCGACGGACCATAGATATCGGCATCCAGCAGCCCGACCTTGCGACCGGCCTTCGCCATCGCGACAGCAAGATTCGAGGTGACGGTGGATTTGCCCACGCCTCCCTTGCCCGAACCGATGGCGATGATATGGCGCACGCCGGGAATGGGCTGCGGACCGGCCTGCGCGGTCGGATGCCCACCGATCTTCAGCGAGGGCGCCGCCTTGCCCGCCGGGGCAGCGGGCCTGGCCGCCGGAGCGGTGGTCACGATATGGACATGGGCAATTCCAGGCAGCGCCAGCAGGCGGCGCCTGGCCTCTGCCTCTACCGGGGCCAGTTCGCGGGCAGCCTCGGCGCTGCCGACTTCCAGCACGAATCGGATGGTGTCATCCTCGACCGCAAGCGCGCGGACCAGGTCGGCCTGACCCAATGTTTCACCCCCCGGCAGGGCGATCTTTGAGATTTCCCTAAGGACAACTTCGCGGTCAACGGTCATGTTATCTGCCTTGTATCTGAGACGTTGGACAACATGGGGTATAAGAGGCATCACAGCAACCACCCGGCCCGCTGACGCGCTACGCCTGCGGAAACTTCGCTTTGCAAGCGCGGCATTAACGCTAACGAACCATTCAAATGAGTTTTTTAATCACGTTTCCATGAGGTTGAACTGGCGTGAATTTGCTTCAGTCATGCATCCGCTGCATGGCAGCATTGGCGAAACGGAGGATTGTGCAACTGCAGCATAAAGTCCATCTTAATCCCAACGAAGCGCCGGGCCATCCGGGCCGGGCGCCGGACGAGACGATGAAAGGAAATACCATGGCTGTTATCGCTCAAGCACAGAACGCCGCCGTCGAGACTGGCCTGCGTGGCCGCCTGCTGAACGCGATTCAGCGGATGCAGGAAAACCGCGCCCGCCGTGCGGTCTACCGTCAGACCCTGCGTGAACTCAACGCGCTGACCGCCCGCGATCTGGACGATCTGGGCATCAACCGTTCGATGATCACCCGCCTGGCCCATGAAGCGGCCTACGGCGAAGGCAAGTAAGAATTCGCTTTCCCGACCCATCTCCTCCTCCCTTGGGTTCGGGATATGGCGATGCCCTCCTCTCCTCCTCCCCGGAGGGCATCGCCCAAAGTTAGCTCCGCAGCCCCTCCCCTCCTCCCGGGGCCTACGGATGCCAGCGGCGGCTCCTCTCTCCTCCTCCCAGGGAGCCGCCGCACAAGATAGCCGCCTCACTTGCGGCACGACCATACGACGGGCCATCTCCTCCTCCCTCCCGGCCTGTCGTTCGCGGTGACGCCCTCTCCTCCTCCCGGGCAGCCACCGCACCCCATAGCCGCCTCATTTGCGGCAAAGCGACGCGACGGGCATTCTCCTCCCCTCCCAGCCTGTCGCCTGCGGTGTCGGCCTCTCCTCCTCCCGGGCCTCCACCGCAACCCATACGCGGCCCCTCCTCCTCCCTGGGCCAGCGTTGAGCGGCGGCGCCCTCTCCTCCTCCCTGGGCGCCGCCGCGTTTCTTTTTGCGCAACAGCCCCTTTCCGACCGCGCCCGACAGGGCTATTGCGATTCCATGCTCAGCTATCAGCACGCCTATCACGCCGGAAACCTGGCCGACCTGCACAAGCACGCAATACTTGCGGCGGCGCTGGCCTATCTGACGCGCAAGGACAAGCCGCTGACCTATCTGGAAACGCATGCGGGGCGCGGCCTATACCATCTGGACAGCCCCGAAGCGGTCAGGACAGGCGAGGCGCAAGCAGGCATTTCCCGCGCCGAAGCCGAGGGATGGCTGCCTGCGGATCATCCGCTTTTGCAAGCCCTGCACGGCATACGCGCCAAACATGGCGAAACCGCCTATCCCGGCTCCCCGCTCATCGCCGCGCATTTCCTGCGCCGGAGCGACCGCGCGCATCTTGCGGAACTGCACCCGGCGGAACACACCGCCCTGACATCTGTCGCCGATTTTGCGACAATCCATCACCAGGACGGCTTCAGGATGGCGCAGGCAATCTGTCCACCGACGCCACGGCGCGGCATACTGCTGATCGATCCAAGCTATGAGGTCAAGGCCGACTATACTGCCCTGCCCCGCTTCATCGGCCAGATCGCCAGGAAATGGAATGTCGGGGTGATCGCCCTCTGGTATCCGCTGCTGACCGACTCTCGGCACCGGGATATGACCGGGGCATTGCGGAACGCATATCCTGATGCGCTGATCTCGGAGGTAGGCTTTCCGCCCGCGCGTCCGGGACATTCGATGATCGGTTCGGGAATATTTGTGCTCAACCCTCCCTGGGGGCTGGCCGAGGAAGCTTCGCGGCTTGAGAGAATTTTCCGGACCATCCGCTGAAACCCCGCGGGGGATTCCCCTGCCCGCCCGCATATGGCATGATCGGCGAAAACATAACGGGCAGTCTTCATGTCGCAGCGTCTATCGATCAGTGCCAGTATTTTTTTCGTACTGATTTTTGCATTGGGCCTTTATTTCGCCTTTGCCGCCGTGCAGGGGCCGTCGGGAATCCTGCGCCGGGTGCAGGTCGAGGCGGAAACCCAGGAGCTGGTGGCGGAACGCGACCGGCTGCGCGAAGAGGTCAGCCGGATGCAGAATCTTACCCATCGCCTGTCGGATGAATATCTCGACCTCGACCTGCTGGACGAGCGCGCCCGCGAGGTTCTGGGCCTGATCCGCGCCGACGAAATCATCATCCAGTAACCCCTCCGGCGCCTGCGCGCTTTCCCGCATTGCACCCCTCCACATGATGCGCTACGGATAGTTTAACGCTGAACTATTCCGAACCAGCACCCAGGAGGAAAGCCCCGCATGGCCAGGAAACCCGCTGCCAGCAAGCCGGCGCCGTCCAATACTTCCAAGGACGAATTGCTGAAATTCTATCGTGACATGTTGCTGATCCGCCGATTCGAGGAAAAGGCAGGACAGCTTTACGGCATGGGCCTGATCGGTGGCTTCTGTCACCTCTATATCGGGCAGGAGGCCGTCGTCGTCGGCCTCGAGGCCTGCGCGAAAGAGGGCGACAAGCGCATCACCTCCTACCGCGACCACGGCCATATGCTGGCCTGCGGCATGGATCCACGCGGCGTGATGGCCGAACTGACCGGGCGCGAGGGCGGCTACTCCAAGGGCAAGGGCGGCTCGATGCACATGTTCAGCCGCGAAAAGCATTTCTACGGCGGCCACGGCATCGTCGCGGCCCAAGTGCCCCTAGGCGCGGGGCTGGCATTCGCCGACAAATACCTGGGCAATGACAATGTCACCTTCACCTATTTCGGTGACGGCGCAGCCAACCAGGGCCAGGTCTATGAATCCTACAACATGGCCGAGCTGTGGGATCTGCCGGTGATCTTCGTCATCGAGAACAACCAATATGCCATGGGCACCTCGGTCAAGCGCTCGACCAAATCGACGACGCTGTTCGGTCGTGGCGAGGCATTCGGCATCCCCGGCGAACAGGTCGACGGCATGGATGTTCTGGCCGTGAAAGCCGCCGGTGAAAAGGCCGTCGCTCACTGCCGCGCAGGCAAGGGTCCCTATATCCTTGAAATCATGACCTATCGCTATCGCGGTCACTCCATGTCGGACCCGGCGAAATACCGGACCCGCGAGGAGGTGCAGAAGATGCGCGACGAACGCGACGCCATCGAAAATGTCCGCGAACTGCTGTTGCAGGGCAAGCATGCCACCGAAGACGAGCTCAAGGCCGTCGACAAGGAGATCAAGGATATCGTGAACGACGCCGCGGAATTCTCCAAGGAGAGCCCCGAGCCCGCAGCGGAAGAGCTGTGGACCGACATCTATGCCGAAGAGCTGCCGCAAGGCTCGGCCGAAGAGCGCGCGTAAGGGAGGGACGAAGAACATGGCAACCGAGATCCTGATGCCCGCCCTGTCGCCGACCATGGAGGAAGGCACGCTGGCGAAATGGCTCAAGAAGGAAGGCGACGAGGTCAAGGCCGGCGACATCATCGCCGAGATCGAGACCGATAAGGCCACGATGGAGTTCGAGGCCGTAGATGAGGGAATTCTGGGCAAGATCCTGATCGACGAGGGCTCCGAGGGCGTGAAGGTCAACACTCCGATCGCCGTGCTGATCGAGGAAGGCGAAAGCGCCGACGACATCAAGGCCCCCGCCCCTGTCGCTGCTGCACCAGAGGATGACAAGGGTGGTCACCCCAACGATACCGGCCAGACGATCCAGCGTGCCGAGGCCGCGCCTGCCGCTCCACAGGCCGACCGCAGCCCCGACTGGCCGGAAGGCACTCCGATGAAGACCATGACCGTGCGCGAGGCATTGCGCGAGGCCATGGAAGAAGAGATGGACCGCGACGAGACCGTCTTCCTGATGGGTGAAGAGGTCGGCGAATACCAAGGCGCCTACAAGATCAGCCAGGGATTGCTGGACAAGTTCGGCCCGCGCCGCGTGGTCGACACCCCGATCTCGGAAATCGGCTTTACCGGCATCGGCACCGGCGCGGCGCTTGCCGGGCTGCGTCCGATCGTCGAGTTCATGACCTTCAACTTCGCGATGCAGGCAATCGACCATATCATCAACTCGGCGGCCAAGACGCTGTATATGTCGGGCGGCCAGATGGGCGCGCCCATGGTCTTCCGTGGTCCGAACGGCGCCGCCGCCCGCGTCGGCGCCCAGCACAGCCAGGATTACGCCGCATGGTATGCCGCCATCCCCGGCCTCAAGGTGGTGATGCCCTATACCGCCGCCGATGCGAAGGGCTTGCTGAAACAGGCGATCCGCGATCCGAACCCGGTAATCTTCCTTGAAAACGAGATCCTCTATGGCCGCAGCTTCGAGGTGCCGGACCTGGATGATTTCACCATTCCCTTCGGCAAGGCCCGCATCGCCCGCGAAGGCAGCGATGTGACCATCGTCAGCTTTGGCATCGGCATGAGCCATGCGCTGGAGGCCGCCGAAAAGTTGGCCGAAGAAGGAATCGAGGCCGAGGTGATCGACCTGCGCACCCTGCGCCCGATCGACTATGCCACGGTCATCGAGTCGGTCCAGAAGACCAACCGCTGCGTGACCGTCGAGGAAGGCTTCCCGGTGGGCTCCATCGGCAACCACATCTCGGCCCATATCATGGAGAACGCCTTCGACTGGCTGGACGCCCCGGTGATCAACTGCACCGGCAAGGACGTGCCCATGCCCTATGCCGCCAATCTTGAAAAGCACGCTCTCATCACCCCGGCAGAGGTTGTCGAGGCGGTGAAGAAAGTCACCTACAAGTAAGGAGCAAGCGAGATGCCGACAGAAATCCTGATGCCCGCGCTTTCTCCGACCATGGAAGAAGGCACGCTGGCCAAATGGCTGGTCAAGGAGGGCGACGAGGTCAAGTCCGGCGATATCATCGCCGAGATCGAGACCGACAAGGCGACGATGGAATTCGAGGCCGTCGATGAGGGGACCGTAGGCAGAATCCTCGTCGAAGAGGGCGCAGCCGGCGTCAGGGTGAACACCCCCATCGCCGTGCTGCTGGAAGAGGGCGAGAGCGCCGACGATATCGGCGCCGCCAGCGCCCCGGCACCGGCCAAGGCCGAAGCCGCCCCTGCTGCCGAAACCCCGAAGGCAGAGGCCAAACCTGCCCCCGCCCCGGCGCCTGCGGCCCCGCAATCCGCCTCGGGCGACCGTATATTCGCCTCGCCGCTGGCACGGCGGATCGCCGCCGAAAAAGGCATTGACCTGACCTCGATCAAGGGATCCGGCCCACGCGGCCGGATCGTCAAGGCCGATGTCGAAAGCGCGAAACCCGGAGCCGCCCCGGCCAAGGCCGAAGCGGCCTCGGCACCCGCCGCTGCAGCCGCCCCGCAAGGCCCCTCGGCGGATGCGATCGCCAGGATCTATGCCGACCGTGAAACCGAAGAGGTCGCGCTGGACGGCATGCGCCGCACCATCGCCCAACGTCTTGGCGAAGCGAAGCAGACCATCCCGCATTTCTACCTGCGCCGCTCGGCCAAGCTGGACGCGCTGATGAAATTCCGTGGCGATCTGAACAAGCAGCTCGAAGCGCGTGGCGTGAAGCTGTCCGTCAACGATTTCATCATCAAGGCCTGTGCGCTGGCCCTGCAAGAGGTGCCGGACGCCAATGCGGTCTGGGCGGGCGACCGGATCATCAAGCTGAAACCCTCGGATGTCGCGGTCGCCGTGGCCGTCGAAGGCGGGCTTTTTACCCCGGTCCTGAAGGACGCACAGCAAAAGACGCTGTCGGCCCTGTCATCCGAGATGAAGGATCTCGCCAACCGCGCCAAGAACAAGAAGCTCGCCCCGCATGAATACCAGGGCGGCAGTTTCGCGATCTCCAACCTAGGCATGTTCGGCATCGAGAATTTCGACGCCGTCATCAACCCGCCCCATGGCGCGATCCTCGCCGTGGGCGCAGGTATCCAGACCCCGGTGGTCGAGAATGGCGAGGTGGTGGTCCGCAACGTCATGTCAATGACCCTTTCGGTCGATCATCGTGTCATCGACGGCGCGCTTGGTGCCCAGCTTCTGGAAGCCATAGTCAAGCATCTGGAAAACCCGATGGGCATGCTGGCCTGATCGAACCGAACAACCCGAAAATGATCAAAGGGGCCTCGCGGCCCCTTCTTCTTTGTCCAAATACCTCTCTTCGGGGTTGCACGAGGCGCAAAGCCTCCTGCCCGCGCCTATTCCGCCGGAAGCTCGCGCGCCTTGTTCAATCCTATCCGCCGCCCGATCCAGCCGAATATCCGCCCCTGCCCGCCATGGATGACCGAAAACAGCGACGGCACGAATAGCAGCGACAGCAGCGTGGACAGCAACAGCCCCCCGATCACCGCGATCGCCATCGGCGCGCGGAACTCGCCGCCCTCGCCGGTCGCAAGCGCCGAGGGCACCATCCCCGCCGTCATTGCGATGGTCGTCATGACGATGGGACGCGCACGTTTGTGCACCGCGTCCAGGATCGCCTCGCGCTTGGGCGTGCCCGCGGCCATCGAAGTCAGCGCGAATTCGACCAGCATGATCGAATTCTTGGTGACGATGCCCATCAGCATCAGGAAACCGATCACCACCGCCATGCTGATCGAATTGCCGGTCACGAACAGCGCAAGGATCGCCCCGCCAATGGCCAGGGGCAGCGACAGAAGGATGGTGACCGGGGTGACGAAATTGTGGAACAGCAGCACCAGCACGACATAGACCAGCATGATCCCGGCGCCCATGGCGGTGCCGAAGGCGGAAAACACCTCGGCCATGATCTCGGCATCGCCGGCTGGTTGAATCGAAGTGCCGGGCGGAAGTTCGACCTTCTGCTGCAATTCAGTGACCTCTGCGCTTACCGGCCCCAGCAATGCGCCATCCGCCAGGTTTGCGCTGACCGTCGTGCGGAACTGGCGGTCGTAACGCCCGATCTCGGTCGCGCCTGCGGACAGGGTTACATCCGCCACCGCGGATAAAGGAATCTGCCCCGCCGAACTGGATACCCGCAGGTTGCGCACCTGCATCAGGTCGTTGCGCGATGCCTCGTTCAGCCGCACCACGATCGGCACCTGCTCGTCACCGGCATTGAACTTGGCCAGGTTCGCCTCGGTATCGCCAAGCGTCGCGATGCGCAATGTCGTCGCCATGGCGCTGGCCGTCACCCCAAGCTGCGCGGCGATATCCGGTTTCGGGGTGATCTGGATCTCGGGCCGCTGCAGGCTCGCCGATGAGGTTACGCCCTCCAGCGTCGGCAATTTCCGCATGGCGGAGGCAAGACGCTCTGCCGCAAGAGCCGATGCCTCCTCCGTTTCGCCCAGCACGCTTATCGACAGGTCGTTCTGCCCGGCCTCGTTCTGAAAGTTGATGCGCATGTCCGGAATCGCGAACAACCTTTCCTTCAGCTCTTCCTCCAGTTCGAACTGGGTCCGTTCGCGTTCGTCCTTCTTGCCGTAATTGATCATCAGCCGCGCCGTGGTCACGTCCGAACCATCGCTATAGGCAAAGACCGATGTCACCTCCGAGGTCTCCCCGATGCGGGCGTTCAGGCGCCGGGCGGCGTCCTCGGTCTCGTCCATGGTCGAGCCGGGCGGCATCTCGATCTCGATCTGGCTGCGGCCGATATCCGAGGCGGGGACAAACTCGGTCGGCAGCAGGGTCGAGGAGAAAATCGACAAGGCAAAGATGCCCAACCCCGCCAACAGGGTCAGCCCGCGATGCCGCATCGTCCAGCGCAGAACCGACATCAGCACGCGCATGACCGGACCGTCGGGACGATCCGCCTCATGCGACGTGCCACGGATGAAATAGGCCGCCAGCATCGGCGTGATGATCCGCGCAACCAGAAGCGAGAACAGCACCGAGACCGCCACGGTCAGGCCGAACTGCTTGAAATACTGCCCCGCAATTCCGCCCATGAAACTGACCGGAGCGAAAACCGCGACGATGGAAAAGCTGATCGCGATGACCGTCAGGCCGATCTCGTTCGCGGCCTCCTCGCTGGCCTCGTATGGGGGTGAGCCCATGCCGATATGACGGACGATATTCTCGATCTCCACGATGGCGTCATCGACCAGGATGCCGGTGACCAGCGTGATCCCCAGAAGGCTGATCCCGTTCAGCGTGAAACCCATCCATTGCATCACGAAGAAGGTCGGGATGATCGACAGCGGCAGTGCCACTGCGGCGATCAGGGTCGCCCGCCAGTTGCGCAGGAACAGGAACACCACCACCACGGCCAGCGCCGCCCCCTCATAAAGCGTCTCCATCGCGCTGTGGTAGCTGGAGGCGGTATAGGTCGTCGCGTCATCGATCAGGGTGATCCGCGTATTCGGATAGCGCTCGCGCAACTCATCCAGCCGCGCCTTGACCCCGTCCCCTGCCGAAAGGTCGGACTTGCCGGTGGCGCGGTAAACTCCGAAAGCCACCACCGGCTGGCCATCCAGCAGGGCAAAGCTGCGCTCTTCGCTGGCGCCGTCGATGACCTCGCCCAACTGGTCCAGCCGGATGGTCCGGCCATCGGCGATGGCGACCGGCGTGGCGGCAAGCTGCGTGACTGTGTCGGCGCCTCCCAGGGCCCGGATCGAGTATTCGGTGCCCTCCAGATCGCCGCGTCCGCCGCCCATGTCGATATTCCTGGCACGAAGCTGGCCCGAGACATCTTCTGCCGTCAGCCCGTGGGCAAGCAGCCGGTCGGGGTCCAGTTCCACCTTGATCTCGCGCTCCGCCCCGCCGATGCGGGTGGTCTTGCCGACGCCGTCCACGGTGGAAAGTTCGCGTCCGATCACGTCATCGACGAATTTCGACAGCCCCTCGATGGTCTGGGCCGGATCGCTGACCGCATAGGTCAGGATCGGATAACCCGTTACATCCACCCGTTGCACGATGGGCTCGTTGATGCTTTCGGGCAATTCGGCCCGGACATTGGAAACCGCGTCCTTGACGTCATTCACCGCCCGGTCGCTGTTGGTTTCCAGTTCGAATTCCACGGTGATCTCTGCCGCGCTGTCCGTCGCGGTCGAGCTGATATGCCGGACCCCCGTGACGGAGGCGATGCTGTCCTCGACCGGCTGGATGACCTGCGTTGTCAACTCGGAGGGCGCGGCGCCCGGCTGAGCGATGCTGACGCTGACGATGGGCAGGTCGATATTCGGCATCGCCGTGACCGGCAGCCGAGAAAAACTGAACAGCCCGACGATCAGCAGCACCAGAAAGACCGCGATCGGTGGAACCGGGTGCCGGATCGACAGGGTGGACAAATTCATGGCCGGCGCGTCCCTTCGGCGGCAGCACTGGCGGTTTCGTCCTCGGTTTCCTCGCCGGACCGGGCCGCGCTAACCGCCTTGACCATGTCGCCATCACGGAAGAAGGCGCCCGAGCGGGCGATCACCTGCTCACCTTCCGCGACACCTTCGAGGATCTCGCGCCGCCCCTCCCATAGCAGCCCCGCCCTGACCTCGCGGGAGCGCACTACGCCATCCTCGACGACCTGCACGCGCTCGCCCTGATCGTCCGACAGGACAGCGGTCGCGGGAACCGTCACGGCATCGCGTTTCGCAGCGATCACCGAGCCGCTCGCGAAAAGTCCCGTCCGCAATCCCGGCGCGGCCTTGAGCGAGATGCGCATCTTTCCAAGACGGGTCACCGGATCGACCGAGGCGGGAACCAGCCGCACCTGCCCATCGATCTTGCCCAGACCGGCAACTTCTATCTCGGCCGGGGCCCCGATGGAAAGACGCGGCAGGGCGGTCTCGATCACCTCGGCCGACATCTCGACCTCGCCACCGGCCAGCAGGATGAACAGCGGCCCGCTGCTGCCTCCGGACAAGGCCCCCAGCATCGCGTTACGCTCGACCACGAGACCGGATACCGGTGCAATGATCGCTGCCCGGTTCAGGTCGAGCCGCGCGATCCGCCGCGCCGCCTCCGCCTGCGCAAGCCCCGCCTGCGCATTCGCCTGTGCCGCGATCGCGTCGTCCAGCGCTGCCTGCGAGGCATTATTGGTATCGCGCAGACGCTGTGCTCGCCTTAACGCGGTATCGGCCTGTTTCAGCGCGGCCTCGGCCTGCTGATACCCGGCCTCGGCCTGCGCGAGCTGCGCGGCCAGCGTATCCGTGGACAGCCGCGCCAGCACCTGCCCCTTTTCGACGCTATCCCCGGCCTCGACCAGAAGCTCGGTGATCTCGTGGCCCGAGACCTGGGGGTAAATCTGCACTTCCTGCCGGGCGACAAGCGTGCCGACAACCGGCACCCTCGCCTGCACTTCGGCGATCTCGGCAGTTGTCACGGTGACCGAGGGAACCGCGCGTTCAACCGCGTTTTCTTCGGTAGTTCCGCTGGAAGAGGTGTCCTCTGCTACGGCAGGAATGGCCAAGCTGGCCACGAGTAGAGCAATGGACGGAATGCGCATCGCGACCGCCTGTAACTTCGGAGTTCGATCCGCCGACCATAAACGTTCATACATCCCGCAACAATCCTGCCCTTGGGTCAAGAAACCGTTAAAAGAGCAAAGGCCGGTAAACACGAAAGCCGCGTCAGAAACTGACGCTCACACCCGGCAGGTTCAGCGTGGTGATCAGGTCGCGCAGTTCCTGCCGCGCGGCGATGTTCGACATGCTCAGGTTTTCAGTGCCGATCTCTTTCAGATCCAGCAGGGTCAGTCCGCGCGGGAACAGTTCACGGAAGATCACCCGTTCCGAGAAACCGGCGGTGACGCGAAAGCCGATCCGCTTGGACAGGGTCGTCAGCGCCCCGCCGACCTTGCGCTTGTTATGCATCGCCTGCGTGCCGAGGCGGTTGCGCAGCACCAGCCAGTCGATCGGCCCGGCCCCGGCCTCGGCCCGCATCTGCCGGGCGGACCAGACCATCTCTGCATAGATCGAAGGGCCCAGCACCTTGCCCTCGGGCGACATCCGTGCCAGCAGGTCGAAATCGACGAAACTGTCATTCATCGGCGTGATCAGCGAATCGGCGAGCGTATGCGCCATTTGGCTGAGCTTCGTATGCGATCCCGGGCAATCCAGCAGGATGAAGTCGCATTCCGCCTCGAGCGCGTGAAGCGCCGGGGTCAGCGGATCGCTTCCCTCGCCCAGCTCTCCCAGCATGGGAGTGGGAAGATCCAGCCCCTCGCGCTTGGTGAAAGCCGCCCGGTTCTCCAGATAGCGGCCGAAGCTGCGCTGCCTCACGTCCAGGTCCAGCCCCCCGACCTTGTGGCCCATCCGCGCCAAGGCAGTCGCCACATGCATCGAGGTCGTCGATTTCCCGGAACCTCCCTTTTCGTTGCCTACAACGATGATATGCGCCACCGGCTGCCCCTCTGACTCGCTTATCCGCGCGGAACCTAGCGGCTGCGTGAAGGGATGAAAAGCTGCCTCATCGGATCAGCCATCATCGTCTTCCAGCAACAGCCACAGGGCCAGCATCGTCACAGCCACGCCGGGCAGCACGATGCCTCCCGGCAGGCCCTGCCCCAGCATGGCCTCAAGCGCGATCACCCATGCGGGCGTCAGGTAGGTATAGGCCATGACCTTGGCGGCGGGCAGCCGCAGCGAGGCGAACTGGACCAGCACGAATGTCGTGGCACTCGCAAAGAGAGAGACGTAGAACAGCGTGATCCACACGATCAGCGGCAATTCCGACCAGATCGTCGCTCCGATCGCCTGCCATCCCCAGACAAGCAGCAGGGCCGCACCCGCGACCAGCGTGCCCAGGGTGAAGACGACCGGGCTTTCGCCCCGGTTCAGCCTGCGCACCAGCGGAATATAAAGCGCATGCGCCACGCATCCCGACAGGTAGATCAGCTCACCCCGCCCCAGGTCCAGCCGCAGCATCGCCATCAGATCACCGCGGAAAATCACCCATAGCGCCCCCACGGCGCCAAGCGTCATCGCCGCCGCCATACGGCCCGTGAGCCGTTGCCGCATGACCAGCCAGCCGAAACCGGCGGCCATTAGCGGCGTCAGCGTGAAAACCGCACTGGCAGAGATCGGGCTGGCGGTCTTGAGCCCCTCGAACATCAGCACGAAATAGCTGGAAAAGATACCGCCCAGCAGCAGGTATCTCCATGGCGCATGCAGCGCCTTGCGCGGGATGCCGGGACCGGCTAGCGCCACCGCTCCGATGACTCCGGCGGCGATGACGAAACGCATCGCGGTTATCGCAGCCGGATCGATCAGGTTGGCCGCCCGCGCCCCGAGCGAGAACGACCCCGCTACCAGCGCCGAAAAGAGCAGCATCGCCGCATGCCCGCGCAGGGCCTCCTGCCGCGGAACAGCGACGCTCATTTGCGCCCTCTGAACAGCCGCCCGTCAATCAGCGCCAGCCCCAGGGCGATCAGGACGACGCCCAGCAGATGCGCCTGCCCCAGGGTCTCAGCAAGGAACAGCCATCCCAGAAGGATCGCGGAAACCGGCACAAGGAATGTCACCAGCGAGATATTTGTTGCCCCCGCTCGCGCCAGCACGCGGAAATACAGCACATAGGCGAGGCCGGTGCTGACCACGCCCAGAACGATGGCGGCGAGCCAGACCTGTCCGGGCACATCCACACCGGGCCAGCCATCGACCGACAGCGCCAGAGGGATCAGCAGCGCACTCGATCCGGTGACCATGCCCGCCGCCGTGACCACCGGGTCCAGCTCCATCGAGCGGAACCGCCGCCCGAAGACATTGGCGAAGGCATAGGACAGTGCCGCCCCGAGAATGGCCAGTTGCGCCCAGATCGCATGCCCCAGCCCCGCCAGCGTATCCAGCCCGATCATGACGGCCACTCCGCCAAGTCCCAGCACCACGCCTGCCAGCTTGCGGGCGCTGAAAGCCTCGTCGCTCAGCAGCAATCCCGAGACGATCACCGTCCACAAAGGTGTGGTCGCGTTCAGGATCGAGGCCAGTCCCGAGGGAATCGAGGTCTGTCCCCAGACAATCAATCCGAAGGGAATGGCGTTGTTCAGGATACCCATGACAAGGAACGCCGCCCATATCCCCGGTGCGCGCGGCAACCTGCGCCCGGTCGCCAGCACGATCAGCCACAGCACCATCGCCGCGACGCCCAACCGGATCGCGACGATGCTCAGCACCGGCAGCCCGGTCACCGAGATGGCAATCAGGAAGAACGAGCCGCCCCACAGCAGGGACAGCAACAGGAGTTGCGCCCAATCGGCGGCCTCCATCTGCGGGTTGATCCCGGGCCGGGTCAGCCGCGGCTCGGGCGCAAGCGGCGCCCTCATTCCCGCCCCAGCATGTAGAACTCGTCATTGGGCCGGATATCGCCTGCATTCACCAGCCGATTCGACATGCCGAAAAATGCGGCGATCGCGCCGATATCCCAGATTTCATCCTCGCTGAAACCGGCCTCGGTCAGCGCCCGGTGATCCTCGTCACCGATCTCCTGCGCGTTCAGCGCCACCTTCTCGGCATAGGTCAGCATCGCCCGCTGCCGGTCGCTCAGATCCGCCTTGCGCCAGTTGACCGCCACCTGATCGGCGATGAACGGATCCTTTGCCCGGATGCGCAGGATCGCCCCATGCGCCACCACGCAATACTGGCAGCGGTTGAGCCCGCTTGTCGCGACCACGATCAATTCACGCTCGGCCTTGCTGAGCCCCTCGTCACTATCCATCAACGCGTCGTGATAGGCGAAGAAAGCGCGGAACTCGGCCGGGCGATGGGCCAATGCCAGGAAGACATTGGGAATAAAGCCCAATTTTTCGGCCACCTTCTCAATGGCTTGCCGAATGTCGTCGGGCAGATCGTTCAGATCGGGAACGGGAAAGCGGCTGATCGGCGGGGTTGGCTGGGTCATGTCTCGGCTCCTCTTCCGGCGCAGTCTGCGTCATGGTGACCGCGGATGGAAGGGAGGTGCACAATTCGGGCAGATGAATTTCCGCGTCTCCTCCTCGCATTACGGTCCACGGAACCGGTATAACCGCCACGGATCACGCAGGGGCGCGAAAAACGGGCGTCGCATTCATTCCCGTTCTCCGGCCCCGTCCCGTCCCCCGCCTTGTCCGCCACCGCGCAAGGCCTCCAGCGCGGCCTGCACCTTCGGCGTGCGGTGCAGGTCGACATGGGTGACCAGCCAAAGTTCCGAATCCCATTCCGGCAGGGCCATGATCTCGGCCAGCCCCTCCGCGCGCTCCTTCTTCAGGACGCCAAGCGCCTCTCCGCCACGCACCACGGCCTCGACCGCATCGAAATCATTGCTGAGGAAAACCATGTTGTTCGCCGGCACCCGCTCTTCCAGCCAGCGCATATAGGGCGCCCGCTCGCCCGCCGCCCCGGGCAGCGGCATGGCAAAGCGATGCCGCGCCAAGTCCTCGACCGGACCATGCGCCTCCAGGTAGGCCGGGGCGGCATAAAGCCGGGACGGCAACACCGCCAGCCGACGGACGACATAATCCGGCTCGGTCGGCCGCGCCCCGGCCCGGATGGCGATATGCGCCTCGCCCGTCGAAAGCCGATAGAGCCGCGCATCAGTGACATAACGCAGCCGCAAACCCGGATGCCGTCGCAGCAACGCCAGCAGGCGCGGCATGACCAGATCGGCAAGTTCGGGCAGCGACGTCACGACCAGATCGCCCTCGATCCGATCACCTGCCCCGGCGATCCTTGACGCCATTTGCGCGAAACGTTCATCCGCCTCACCCGCGCTGCGCAACAGGACCTGCCCCGCCTCCGTCAGGGCATATCCGCGTGTATGCCGCTGGAAAAGCCTGACTCCCAACTGCCTCTCCAACGCATCCACGCGCCGGATCACGGTCGCATGATGCACCCCCAATGCCTCGGCCGCGGCGCTGACCGTTCCCGTGCGCGCCACAGCGAGAGCGGTGCGGATATCATCCCAACTTTCGATATTCATGTGCATCTCCGCACAGACATTGCGCATATATCGCTATTCCGTTCGTCCATGCAAAGGTTTAAATCTCGCTCAACGCCAAACCCAGAGGATTCACAGACATGCATATTCTTCATCTCGACAGTGCCGTGACCGGCGAGGATTCCGTCTCGCGCAAGCTGACCGCCGATATCGTGGCGAAGCTGAAAGGCGACAATCCGGCTGCGACAGTCACCTATCGCGACCTGAACGAGGGCGTTCCCGCGATCGATACCGATTGGTACAAGGCCGTCCGCCTCGCCCCCGAGAACCCGACGGCTGAACAGCAGAAGCTGGTCGCGATCTCGGACGCCTATCTGAAAGAGGTGCAGGACGCGGATGTGCTGGTGATCGGCTCTCCCGTCTACAATTTCACCCTGACCGCGCAACTGAAGAACTGGATCGACCAGATCGCCCGCGCCGGGATCAGTTTCCGCTATACCGAGGCTGGCCCCGAAGGGCTGCTGAAGGGCAAGCGCGCCATCATCGCCTATAGCTCGGCCGGCACGCCGATCGGCTCGGATATCGACTTCGCCTCGGATTACCTGCGGCACATGCTGGGCTTCCTCGGCATCACCGATGTCACTTTCGTCGCTGCCGACCGCCTGGCCATGGATCGCGATGCGGGCCTGGCCCGCGCGCAAGAGGCGGTGAGTGCATTGGCGGCCTGATTTCGATCGGGGCCGGCGTGGCAGAGGTCGCGCCGGCCTGGCAAATTCGACCTGACGCGGATGCATCGACTTGGCGGCGGGCTGACCTTATAATGACGACCTTGAATTCATTCGATACTATACGACAAAAGGTCATTCATGCTACAAAATACTTTGCCCGCCATCGCCCTGTTTCTGTCGATCTGCGCTGTTCCCTCCCTCATTCCGACCGCTGAAGCCCAGACCTCTTTCGGCGGCAGCGCAGATGCTGCGCCGACCAATTCTCGCGAATGGGCGGATATGCTGAACAACGAGCTAATGCGGAACATCCGCACAGCCGATTCCTCCCTGGCTGTCCATGGCATAGCAAGCAAGGTGTCGCCGGCCCTTGGGATTACCGTCGCCCGAAACGGACAGATCACGGACATCCGCCTTGTGAAGACCTCCGGCAACGCGGCTCTGGACAAGGCCATCATCCGGGCCGCCTCGCGCACGAAGCAGGTCGCACCCTTTACCGCCGACATGCAGGGACAGGCGATCAGTTTTACGCTGCAACTGGACACGGTTCGGCGCTGACTTCGACCAACTGCCCAAAGTTCGGCCCCCTCATTGACTCGGGTGCCGTTTTTGCATATCTCCGTCTCGAATTCCCGGAAGGACCACCCTTCCGGTCCCCGTGAATTGCGGGGATCGCCCCCCGTCAGCGCGTTGCGCCCACGGGGGCATTCGTGTTTTGCACCGGCCCGTCGGGCCATCCATCGGACCGCAGGAGGCGTGGCCCATGTTCGAGAACCTTTCCGACCGGCTTGGCGGAGTCTTCGACCGGCTGACCAAGCAGGGCGCATTGTCCGAGGACGACGTTACCGCCGCCATGCGCGAGGTGCGGGTGGCTCTGCTCGAAGCGGATGTTTCGCTGCCGGTCGCCCGTAGCTTCGTGAAGTCGGTGACGCAGAAGGCCACCGGCGCGGCGGTCACCAAATCCGTCACTCCCGGCCAGCAGGTCGTCAAGATCGTCCATGACGAACTGATCAAGGTCCTGCAGGGCGAGGACGAACCCGAAGCCCTGCGCATCGACAATCCGCCCGCCCCGATCCTGATGGTCGGCCTGCAGGGCTCGGGCAAGACGACCACCACCGCGAAGCTCGCCAAGCGCCTGAAGGAGCGCGAGAAGAAGCGCGTGCTGATGGCGAGTCTCGATACCAACCGCCCGGCGGCGATGGAGCAGCTTGCGATCCTCGGCCAGCAGATCGGCGTCGATACCCTGCCCATCGTGCCGGGCGAGACCGCCACCCAGATCGCCAAACGCGCCAAGCAGCAGGCGGCCTTGGGCGGCTATGACGTCTTCATGCTGGACACCGCTGGCCGGCTGCATATCGACCAGGTGCTGATGGACGAGGTGCAAGCCGTCCGCGACATCGCGCAGCCGCGCGAGACCCTGCTGGTCGTCGATGGCCTGACCGGGCAGGACGCGGTCAATGTCGCCACCGAGTTCGACGGCAAGATCGGCGTGTCGGGCGTGGTGCTGACCCGGATGGACGGCGACGGTCGCGGCGGCGCGGCCCTGTCCATGCGCGCCGTCACCGGCAAGCCGATCCGCTTCGTGGGCCTGGGCGAAAAGATGGACGCGCTGGAAGGCTTCGATGCGCAGCGCGTCGCTGGCCGCATCCTCGGCATGGGCGATATCGTCGCGCTGGTCGAGAAAGCGCAGGAAGTGCTGGAGGTCGAGCAGGCCGAGCGCATGATGAAGCGCTTCCAGAAGGGCCTGTTCAACATGAACGACTTGCGCGGCCAGCTTGAGCAGATGCAGAAGATGGGTGGCATGCAATCAATCATGGGCATGATGCCAGGCATGCAGAAAATGGCCAAGCAGGCCGAGCAGGCAGGCATGGACGACAGTGCCATCCGCCGCCAGATCGCGCTCATCAACTCGATGACCAGGAAAGAGCGAGCCAATCCCGCGATCCTGCAGGCCAGCCGCAAGAAACGCATTGCCTCGGGCGCCGGCCTGGATGTGGCCGAGTTGAACCGGCTTCTGAAGATGCAGCGCCAAATGGCTGATACGATGAAGAAGCTCGGCAAGATGGGCAAGGGCGGCATGCTGAAACAGGCGATGCGCGCGATGACCGGCAAGGGCGGCGGCTTGCCCGACATGGAGAATGTCGATCCGGCAAAAATGGCCGAGGCAACCAAGATGCTGCAGGATCCCAAGGGTCTGGGCGGCGATCTCGGCAAGGCCGGGCTGCCCGGCGGTCTTTCGGGACTGTTCGGCAAGAAATGACCACGCTTTCCGTCGATATCCCGGTTCTCGAAACCGAACGCCTGATCCTGCGCGAACCGCGCATGTCGGATTTCGAGGCGCATGCGAAATTCGCCGCCTCCGAGCGTGCCCGCTTCGTCGGCGGTCCGTTCGACCGATGGGGGGCATGGCGCAGCTTTTCCTCGGCCGTCGGCCATTGGATGCTGTTCGGTCATGGCTTCTGGGTCGTCGAGGACAAGGCCACCGGCGCGACTGCTGGTCGTGTTGGCGTGATCAAACCCGAGGGCTGGTCCGAACCCGAACTCGGCTGGCATATCTATGAAGGTTTCGAGGGCCGTGGCCTCGCCCATGAGGCCGCGCTCAGGGCCCGCGACCATGCCCAGGGCCCGATGGGCTTCGCGCCGCTGATTTCGCATATCGACCCTCAGAACACCCGCTCGCGCGCGCTCGCCGAACGCCTCGGTGCAACGATCGAGCGCGAAGGCGAATTGCTGGGGCACCCGGTGCTGATCTATCGCCATGTGAAGGACGCGGCATGACCCCGGTCCTGACAACAGGTCGCCTGATCTTGCGCGCACCCAACGCCGAGGATCTCGACGCCTATGCCCGCTTTTTCGCGGATGCCGAGGCATCGCATTTCTATGGCGGCCCACTGCGCCGCGACCAGGCGTATGGCGTGCTTTGCCGCGATATCGGCCATTGGGTGCTGAAGGGTTTCGGCAAATTCACTATTACCTGCAATAGCGAGGCGCTCGGCGGCTGTGGCATCGTCCACCCCGAGGGCTGGCCAGGCCATGAACTCACATGGTGGCTTCTGCCCGAAGCGCGCGGCACCGGCATCGCACAGGAAGCCTCCCGCGCGGTTCTCGCATGGGCGCGGGACAGGCTTGGCCGGAAGGTGGTCGAGACCCATTTCCGCGACGAGAACATCGCCGCGCGCCGCCTGACCGAGGCTCTGGGCGGTGCAAAGACACGCCGCGAGACCTTCCCCGACGGCATCGCCCGGGACATCTACGCCATCCCCACGGCAGAGGTCCCGGCATGATCCTGCTGTCCCCCGCCCCGTCCCTGTCCACCGAGCGGCTCTGCCTGCGCGCGCCCTGTGCCGGCGATTGGCCGCATTGGCGCGAATTCCACCTGTCGGAACGCGCGCGTTTCATCGGTGGCGGACCACAAATCAAACCCTCGGACAGTTGGCGCGCCTTTGGCCATATCATCGGTCATTGGGTCATGCGTGGCTGGGGCATGTTCGTCTTTACCCTGAAAGGGGATGATACTCCGCTCGGCATGACCGGCCCCTGGTTCCCCGAAGGCTGGCCCGAGCGCGAGATCGGCTGGACGATCTGGTCTCCCGCCGCTGAGGGCAAGGGTTATGCTTGCGAGGCCGCCTTGGCCGCCCGCGACCATGCCTATCAGGCGCTCGGCTGGAACGGCACGGTCAGCTATATCCATCCGGACAACGCCCGCTCCATCGCGTTGGTCGAACGCCTCGGCGCGGCCCGGGACGGCAACGCCCCGGTTCCCGAATTCGACGAACCCTGCCTTGTCTATCGTCACCCGGCGCCCGACCGGATCAGGGAAACCGCGACATGAATCCCGCCTTCTTCTTTGTCCAAATACCTTCGGGGGCGCGGGGGCAGACAGCCCCCGCCGCCAAGCTTGCCACAGGAGTCAGCGCATGACCGATCCCGTCACCCGTGCCGCCGAACTGCTTAAAGAGCATCGCGCCAGCATCGACCGGCTGGACGCGATCCTGGTCTATACGCTGGCCGAACGGTTCAAGCACACCCAATCCGTCGGCCGTCTCAAGGCCGCCCACGATCTTCCTCCCTCCGATCCGACGCGCGAAGCGCAGCAGATCGAACGGTTGGAACGCCTCGCGCGCGAGGCCGATCTCGACCCGGAATTCGCGCGCAAATTCCTGAATTTCGTGATCGCCGAAGTGATCCGGCATCACGAAGGACTGCAACCAGAGGGCAAATGAAAACGCCCTCTCCCCGCCATTTCAAAGGAGAAAACCAATGGCAATGAAAATCCGTCTGGCCCGTGGCGGCAGCAAGAAGCGCCCCCATTACGCCATCGTCGCAACCGACTCGCGCATGCCCCGCGACGGCCGCTTCCTGGAAAAGCTGGGTACCTATAACCCGCTTCTGCCGAAAGACAGCGAAGACCGCGTCAAGATGGACATGGAGCGCGTCCAGCACTGGCTGGATCAGGGCGCACAGCCGACCGACCGCATCGCCCGCTTTCTCGAAGCGGCCGGCGTCAAGGAAAAGGCCGAGCGCAAGAACATGAAAAAGGCCGAGCCCGGCGACAAGGCCAAGAAGCGCGCCGAGGAAAAGGCCGCGAAGGCCGCACCCGCCGAAGCTCCGGCAGACGAAGCCGCCGAGTAATCACCAGCGCAGGCCCGCATCGGATGCGGGCCCTTCCGCCGGGGGATACCCATGCTACGGCTGTTCAGAATCATGATGTTTGCGGTAATGGCCTTCATCGCCGGGATACTGACCGAAAGGTCGCTGCAAAAGGACCGCTGCCTGGATCTCGGCGGCAGTTGGGACAAGACCGGCATCTGCGACAGGGGATAACCCATGACGGACAAGACCTGTGTCGGAGCAATCGCCGGAGCCTTCGGCGTCAAGGGCGAGGTGCGGCTCAAAAGCTTTTGCACCGAGCCCCGCGACATCGCCAGCTATGGCCCCCTGACGACCGAGGGCGGGGACCGATCCTTTACCGTCAAGCTGACCCGCCCAGTGACCGGCGGGTTCGGCGCGCGGTTGTCGGGTGTTTCGACCCGTGAACAGGCCGAGGCCCTGCGCGGCACGACCCTCTGGGCCCCGCGCGAAGCCCTGCCCTCGCTGCCGGACGATGAATACTACCATACAGATCTGATCGGGCTGGAGGTCTTCGATACCGGGGGACAGCCCCTCGGGCGGGTTCGCGCGATCTATGATCACGGCGCGGGCGACATCCTGGAAGTCACCGGCCGCGAATTGCTGTTGCTGCCCTTTACCCGCGCCATCGTTCCCACCGTCGATCTCAAGGCGGGCCGGATCATCGCGGACCCGCCCGGCTCGGACGAATGACCCGGGTTCTGCTGCATCTGGGACTGCACAAGACCGGCACGACCAGCGTGCAGAAATTCCTTGAAGACAACCGCGCCGCGATCGAACCGGCTGCGGCGGTGCTGTTGCCTGCCCAAACGCGCGAGATCTCTCGTTGGGTCTGGCGCTTTCATCAATTGGGCGACCGCGATGTGCTGCAGGTGATCCGCGAGGATTTGCAACAACTTCTCACCGCCCTGCCGCTTGGCGACCGCGACCTGATCATCAGCGACGAGAACCTGCTGGGTCCGATGCCGCGCGCGCAGGATCCCTATCCCTATCCCTTTGCCGCCGCACTTATCACCACCTATCGGGAGGCGATGCAGGCCCTGCCGCAACCGCTGCAATTGAGCGTCTGCCTGACGACACGCCGCACGCATCACTGGGCCGTCAGCATCCATGCCCATCTGGCCCGAAAAATCAGGGCGGTCCGATTGACCGAGGATCGGGACAGTTTTGTCGCCCGCCTGACCCGGAACGGTTTCGAGCACACATTGGCAGCGATTCGTGCCGCTCTGCCCGATCTTGATCTGCAGGTGAACGGGATGGAGACATTGGCCGATCAGCCCTTCGGCCTTGCGCAGGTTTTCGTCGATTTCCTGAGCCTGCCGGACAACCGGATGCTTCACCCCCTCACACATCGGCACCGCAGCCCCGCGCCCGACCTGATCGAACGCCTGATCGAGCTGAATCGCGGCGACCTGGACGAGGACGCCCTGGCGGCAGCCAAGCAGGCACTGCTGGCCGCGCCGGACAAGGACAAGCAACGATGAAATCCCATGGCCGCCTGAAGGCGAAGCCCAGCCTTCGCCCGCGCGAATTGATGGCCGAACCGCAGGTCGAGGGCGTCTGGACCGCAAGGATCGTGACGCTCTTCCCCAAGGCATTCCCCGGCATTCTCGGCCTGTCGCTGACCGGCAAGGCCCTGGCGCAGGGATTGTGGAACCTGCAGACCATCCCGCTGCGCGAATTCGGAGTGGGCAAGCACCGCAATGTCGATGACACCCCGGCGGGCGGCGGTGCGGGCATGGTGATCCGCGCCGATGTCATGGATGCGGCGCTGCGCGAGGCGAAGCAGGGCGGCCCCGCCGGTCCGGTCATCTACATGTCCCCCCGCGGCCGCCCCCTGACGCAGGCCCGCGCCCGCACCCTGGCGGAAGGTCCCGGCGTCACGCTGATATGCGGGCGTTTCGAGGGCGTTGACCAGCGCGTTCTCGACGCCCATGATGTCGAGGAAGTCAGTATCGGCGATTATGTCCTGACCGGCGGAGAGATCGCGGCACAGGTCTTGATCGACGCAACCGTTCGGCTTATACCGCGCGTGCTGGGGAATCAGGATTCGCTGGCCGAGGAGTCCTTTTCCATCGGCAACCGGGGTCTTCTGGAACATCCTCAGTATACGAAGCCCGCCCAATGGGAAGGCCGCGAGATACCGGAGGTTCTGCTGTCCGGAAATCACGCGGCTGTTGCCGCTTGGAGGGAAGCAGAGGCCGAAAGGCTGACCAAGGAACGCCGCCCCGACCTGTGGCGGGCATGGGCCGACGCCGCGGGGCATCACCCCGGACAGGCGGCGGACATGGACCCGGCAAAGGACCGACAGCTCTCGGGCGCATCAGACCAATCGCGGGGCCACCGCGAGCCAGAAAAGGAATAAAGCGATGAATCTGATCGCAGAACTCGAAGCCGAGCAAATCGCCGAGCTTGGCAAGACCATCCCGGACTTCAAGGCCGGCGACACAATCCGCGTCGGCTACAAGGTGACCGAGGGCACCCGGACCCGCGTGCAGAACTATGAAGGCGTCTGCATCTCGCGCAAGGGCGGCAGCGGCATCGGCGCCAGCTTCACCGTCCGCAAGATCAGCTTTGGCGAGGGCGTGGAGCGTGTGTTCCCCCTCTATTCGACCAATATCGACGCGATCACGGTCGTCCGCCGCGGCAAGGTCCGCCGCGCCAAACTGTATTACCTGCGCGATCGTCGCGGCAAATCCGCCCGTATCGTCGAGAAAACCAACTACAAGCCCAAGTCGGGCGCTGAAGCAAACGCGTGAACGGAGGCCCCCGATGAAAAAGGATATCCATCCCGACTACCACATGATCGAGGTCAAGATGACCGACGGCACCACCTACCAGACCCGCTCCAGCTGGGGTTCGGAAGGCGACACGATGACGCTCGACATCGATCCGACCTCGCATCCCGCATGGACCGGCGGCTCTTCGCGCCTGATGGACACCGGCGGCCGCGTGTCGAAATTCAAGTCGAAATACGCGGGCCTGGGCTTCTGATCCAGCCACGCTGTCGCGATGCGAAACGCCGTCCCAAGGGGCGGCGTTTTTCGTTGCGCTCCCCCGGAAAACAGCTCGGAGAACAGCATCGAGTGAATCATCGGGGACGGAACCGGGATTGACTTGCCGCCATCCCATCCCGACAAATTCCCGCGATGGCCACGAACGAAAGAGATCGGCAATGCCCATGCCCTTCACCTATCGGCACGCAACGGATGAATGGCGCCGCTTCCTCGAAACGATGCGCAAGCGAACGCTGATCGACAGCGACAACGTCATATACACGGCGCTGGATGGACTTTTCCGGGCATTTCGCAGCCGTGTCCCGCCTCGGCTGGTGCTGGAATTCGGGGACGAACTGCCAGCGGTCATGAGGGCAGTTCTGGTCTCGCGTTGGGATATCACCGCGCCGCTGAAACCCTGGGTTTCCCGCAATGAGCTGGAACTGGAAATCAGGACGCTCAGGCGGGACCACAATTTCGCGCCAGAGGGCATTCTGGATGATCTGGTCTGGGGAATACGAACCGAGGTCAGGGAAATCGATTTCGACAGGGTATTGTCCAGAATGGAGCCGGAGGCGCAGGCACTTTGGGCAAGGATACCCGGTTGAAACTGCTTCTTGCCCCTTTCCTGATCGCCGCCGCCTGTATCCTCGCGGGTCTCTACGGCATGGTTCACAACCAGATTTCCTATTCAGTCTCGCCGGGTTATTTCCACGAGTTCAAGTTCATCCAGTTCGGGATCCAGCCTGAACTGCAGAGCCGCCTTGGCGCGGCGATCGTCGGCTGGCAGGCGTCGTGGTGGATGGGGATCGTCATCGGCCTGCCAATCTGCCTGCTTTCGCTTGCCATGCGCGGAACCGGAGCCTTCGTCCGGACCTTTCTGCTCGCCGCCCTGATGGTGGTCGCGATAGCCTTGCTGACCGGACTCGGTGCGCTTGCTGCCGGATATCTTGCGATCCAAGAAGGTCACCTGCCCGGCTGGATGGCGGGGTGGGAGGTTTCCGACCCCACCGCCTTCGCACGGGCAGGACTGATGCATGATTTCAGCTATATGGGCGGGCTGTTCGGGTTGTTGGCAGGCGGGGTCATGGTGATCGGAAAGATCCGGGCATCGCGCCAGAGGTCGCGCCGCCCCTAATACCCGCAGCTTCGGGCGTCACGCGCCCTCGAACTCGCACAGCGCATGGACCGGCATTCCCATCTCCTCAAGCCGCTTGCGTCCACCCAGTTCCGGCAGGTCGATCACGAAGGCGCAGCCGATCACCTCGGCGCCAAGGCGGCGGCATAGCTTGATCCCAGCCTCGGCCGTGCCGCCGGTGGCCAGCAGGTCATCGACGATCAGCACCCGTTCGCCCGGCTGCAGGGCATCGTCATGGATCTCCATTACCGCCTCGCCATATTCAAGCTGATAGGCTTCGGAAATTACGGTGCCGGGCAGCTTGCCCTTCTTGCGGATCGGCACGAAGCCTGTCGAAAGCTGATGCGCAAGCGCGCCGCCAAGGATGAACCCCCGCGCCTCCAGCCCCGCCACCCGGTCGATTCGCACGCCCGCATAAGGGTGCAGAAGCTGGTCGATGGCCATGCGGAAACCGCGCGCATCGGCGAAAAGCGTGGTGACGTCGCGGAAAACGATCCCCTCATGCGGAAAATCGGCGATGCTGCGGATGTAATCCTTGACGGTCCTGCTCATCCGGGGCGTTCCATTTCGAAAAGCTCCTGCACGGCGGTATAGTCCTTGTAGCCGAGACGGGCGATCCAGCCGCCCGCCGCACGCGGATCGAACCGGCCCTCGACGATGCAATCGTCACGGATATGCACCCCTGTCACCACGCCGAGCACGACGAAATTCGCCTTGCCCGCCAGCGGCAGAACCCGCGTCATGCGGCATTCCAGCGCCGCCGCGGCCCCGGCAACACGCGGGCAGTCGATGCTTTCGCATTCAGCGGCCTCTATCCCGGCGGCCTCGAATTCGTTGACGCCGGCGGTAAGCGGCGCGGAACTGGCATTCACCTGCTCGCGCAGATCCCCGGTGGCGATATTCACGCAGAATACGCCGGTTTCGATGATCTGCGCGACGCTGTCCTTAGTGCCCTTGCGGTCGGGCTTGGCCCCGGTCGAGGCGAACATCACCTGTGGCGGCACATAGGCCACCGCGTTGAAAAAGGAATAGGGCGCAAGATTATCGCCCTGCCCGCCTCGTGACGAAATCCAGCCGATGGGACGGGGTGCGACAAGTGCGTTGAAAGGGTTATGCGGGAGGCCATGGCCAGCCTCGGGTCGGTAGAACATTGATTTTCGCCTTTGGCTGAACCTGCCGCTCAACCTGCCACCGCTTTTCGGTCTGTGCAATGTCCCCTGTGCCGGCCCCTCGTGATATGGCCGGACAACCGGACAACGAATCTGCCCTGACGGGAATGCGGCTCGTTCCCGACATGGCCGGGCAGCGCCTGACCGCGGGTGGGCGCTCAGACGGCTGTGCTTCACGGTTTATGCCGCAATCCCGGACAAAGCTGAAATGGCAATACAAGTTGCACCAAAGCGCCCGCCCATGGGGGCGGTCGGGCGCTGCCCGGCGGGCCTGCGGTCCTTGATTCCGGGCGGAGGGAAAGCCTTGCCGGTGGCATGATCGTTTCAGGGTGATCCCGCTACATCACATCTGCATTTGCGCATTTTCGAACGGAAAACCGGTGTCCCGCTATCCTGAAAATGCTAAAGCCCCGAAAAACGGAGCCGCCATGTTCGAAATCCGCCCCGAAACGCCTGCAGATGAATACGAGGTCGAGACACTTTACGATCTGTGCTTTGCGCCGGGGCGCACGGCGCTTTCGTCCTATCGTCTGCGAGAGGGTGTGGACCGGGTTGCGAATCTATGCCTGCTGCTGCGCGATCAGGGCGGCTTCCTGCAGGCCGCGATCCGTTATTGGCCGGTGCGCGTGGGTGGACACCCTGCCCTGCTGCTGGGTCCGATCGCCGTTCACCCGACCGCGCAGGGCGAGGGGCTGGGCGGGCTGCTGATGCGCGACAGCCTTGCCCGCGCCCGCGACATGGGCTGGGCGCGGGTGCTGCTGGTCGGCGATGCGCCCTATTATTCGCGCTTCGGCTTCACCCGCCTCGAGGGCGTCGAGATGCCGCCGCCCACCAACCCGGACCGGGTCCTGGGGCTGGAGCTCCAGGATGGAGCCTGGGCCGGAATCGCCGGACAGGTCACGCGCGAAGCGGAAGCCGAAAACACGCCCGCACTGGCAGAAGATGCCGAGCCTCCCCATATCGATGCGACATGTCACGAAACAAGGCGGCCGAGAGACAGGCAAGATGATGACCAAACAGCAGCAGGTGCTGCCTCCGATCAACGACCCGAGCGTTCATGAGCAGATCGACCGGCTGGCGCGGCGTTACACCGATGCCGGGGGGCTGGGCATGGAGCTTCTCAACCTTGTCGGCAACAGCGCCGAGGGGCTGATTGGGCGATTGCCGGAATTCGTCCGCAAGCGCTTGGACCGGCTGACCCGGATGGCCCTGATGCGGGCGTTTACGGCGGCATCGGGATCACGTCGGGTCCTGCGCGACCGTGGCGACTGGTTCAACCGGCTCACCACCACCTTCAGCGGCGCGGCGGGCGGCGCCGGTGGCTTTGCCGGGGCCATGGTGGAACTGCCGGTGACGGTAACATTGCTGTTGCGGGCGATGCTGGAAATCGCCGATGAACATGGGCTTGACCCCGACAGCGAAGAGGTGCGGATGGAATGCTTGCGCGTCTTTGCTGCCGCCGGGCCGATGGAAGATGATGACGGCACCGATTTCGGGCTGCTCGCGGTACGGCTTTCGGTGACCGGGCAGACCGTGCAGGGGCTGATCAGCAAGGTGGCGCCGAAGCTGTCGATCTCACTGGGGCAGAAACTGGCCGCGCAGGCCGCGCCGGTCCTTGGCGCCTTTGTCGGCGCCTCGATCAACTACACTTTCGCGCGCTATTACCAGGAGGTGGCGCGGGTGCATTTCGGAATCATGCGGCTGGCGCAGGAATCCGGGATCCCGCAGGAAGCGCTGGTCGAGGCCCTGCGGCTGTCGATCGAGCGGATCGAGAACGGGCGGGCGGTGCGCCGGGCTTGAGCGCCGACAGGTATTTGAGCAAAGAAGAAGGGCGGTCAGGCTTGATCACTTTCGAGCGTGAGGGGTGCCGTCGACACCTCCAGATCCGCGGTGGAAAGCCCGCCTGACGGGCGGGCGAGGCGCGGGCGGGTGACCCAGTAAAGCCGTTCCTGCGCGCGGGTGATGGCGACATAGGTCAGACGTTTCCACAACGGGATCCCCGCCTCGCTGCGGTTCGACCATGCGGCGGCGCCGATATCGGGGGCAAAGACCTGCACATCGGGCCATTGCGAACCCTGCGCCTTGTGGATCGTGACCGCCGCGCCATGCAGGAAGGCCGCGCCCATGCGGGCGGCGAAGGGGATGAAGGGCTCTTCGGCGTCGGGCATCTCGATCTTGACGATGCTGGCGGCGGACAGGCGCGGTTCCTCGGCGCCGATCACGTGCAGACGCGAAAAGCCGGGCTTGCGTCCCGGTCCCAGATAAACGACCTGCGCGCCCTTGATCAGACCCCGCGCCTCCAGGTCGATGCGCTTCTTGCGGTGTTTCAGCGGCAATTCGAGCCCGTCGCAGATCAGCGGCTCTCCGGGCAGAAGCGCATCTCCGGGGGCGCCGAAAGCGGTGCGGAAGGCATGGATCAGGCGGATCCGGGTGGCATTGCGCCAGACCAACACCGGGCTGCGGGCCATCAGGTCGGATTCCACCCGCTCGGCCCAGATCACCCGGGGATCCCTGTCGGCGGCCTCGCGGACCATCTGCTCGAAGCCCCTGAAATCGAGGCTGCCGTCGGACAGCGCATGCGCCAGGTCGAGGATCGGGCTGTCATCGGCCTGCCGGTGGACCCGGCTCAGCATCAGGCGCTGCGATTCGGCAAGGCTGTCGAACACCATCTCGCCCGACTGGCCCACCGGGGCAAGCTGGGCCGGATCCCCGAACAGGACCAGAACCGGGAATATCTCGCGCAGATCCTCGAACTGGCGCTCGTCCAGCATCGAGGCCTCGTCGATCAAGCCGATATCCAGCCCGTCCTCGCGCCGTTTCCAGCCCTTGATGAAATCCGATCCGCGCAGACCCGCCGCCGCCAGCGCGCCGGGGATCGAGGCATGCTGGTCGTAGAAGGCCTTGGCGCGGTCCAAGGCAAGATCGGTCAGCCCCTCGACAGTGGGGCGGGTTCCCTCGCCCGTCAGCCATTCCGCGATGCGCTCGTATTCCGGATCATAGACGGGCGTATAAAGGATGCGGTGGATCGTGGTCGCCGGTACGCCACGGGTGCGTAGCACGAAAGCCGCCTTGTTGGTCGGGGCGAGGATCGCGACGGTGCGGCGGTCCTTGCGGCGCCGGCCCTCGTAATCGGCGCTGACGATCTCGACCCCGGCTTCGCGCAGGGCCCGGGTGATTTCGGACAGCATCAGCGTCTTGCCCGAACCGGCCTTGCCGATCACCGCCATGACCCGGCCCTTGCCGGGTTGCGGCGGGCGGAGTTCCTCGGCGGTCAGGTCAATGCCTGCGGCGGCGAAGGTTTCGGCCAGCCGGTCCCAGGCATCGGCCTGGTCGGAGGACAGCGCGGGTGTCGTGGAAAGGGTCTGGCCGGTCATGCGCAAGCTGTAGCCTGTGGCGGCCGGAAAGCGAAGGGGCGTCCGGCACTGTTCTCCAGGCTATTGCCCCGGCGTTATCCGTACCAGCGCCCCTTCATCCTGATCGGTCAGCAGCATGATCGAGCCATCCTCCGCCACCTCGACATCACGGATCCGGCCGATTCCCTGCAGATGCCGGGCTTCTCCGGTGACGCGGCCATCAGACAATTCGAGCCGGACCAGCGCTCCGGCCTGCAGTCCGCCGATCAGCAGGTCGCCCTGCCAGTCAGGAAACATCGCGCCATCATAAAAACTCATCCCGCCGGGCGCGATCACCGGGTCCCAGTAATAGGCAGGCTGTTCCGTGCCCTCCATCTGCGTGACGCCATCGCCAACCGGCTCCCCGCTATATTCGACGCCATAGGTCACGCGCGGCCAGCCGTAATTGCGGCCCGGCTGCGGGCGGTTCAGCTCGTCCCCGCCCCTTGGTCCATGCTCGACGGTCCACAGCGCCCCGTCCGGCCCCATATCCGCCCCCTGGATGTTGCGATGCCCCCATGACCAGATCTCGGGCAACGCCCCCTCCACTCCCGGCTGCCCCATCGGAGCGCCGCTTTGCGGATCGATCCGGACGACCTTGCCAAGCGTCGTCGCCACGTTCTGCGCATGCACGCGCGCGTCATCGACCGAACGTTCACCGGTTGTCACGAACAGCCCGCCCTGCCCGTCAAATACCAGCCGCGAACCGTAATGCTTGGTCGAATCCCAGGCCGGTTCCTGCTGCCAGATCACTTCCGCATCCTCGATTGCGGCTCCGTCGGCGGACAAGCTCCCGGTGGCGACCGCGGTGGCGGTCCTGCCCCCCTCTCGCGGTTGCGAGAAGCTCAGCCAGATCTGCCGCGTCGCGGAAAAATCATCGGCAATGGCCACGTCCAGAAGCCCGCCCTGATCGCGGCCGTCGACCTCTGGCACCCCGGCAATCGGGTCAGAAACCGATCCATCGGCGCCAATCAGGCGCAACCGGCCGGGCCGTTCGGTCACCAGCCAGGACCCATCGGGCAACTGCGCCATGCCCCAGGGATTCTCCAGCCCCTCGGCAATGACCTCCTGCTGCAGCGCCATGTCCGGCAGCACCGGCGCCCGGGTCTGGTTTTCGAAAGCCGGGCTCTGCCCCTGCGCATTGGGGGGAGCGTCATTGAAATCCTGCGCAAAGGCGGGCCCGGCAAGAATCCCGGCTGCGACAATGGCGGTCGATCGGACGGCGGCAAGTGAACAATCATGCGGCATGCTAGGCCCTTTCCGGTTGAACGGGGTCATGTCTCATCCGAACGCGGGCGGGCGGCCCGCGCTCTTCCCGGGGAGCCTAGCCTATCCCCGCAGATGATCAAGCTTGGCCATGTGCTGGGCGATCTGGCCGATCTCGACCAGCCAGTCGCCGACCAGATCTGGATCCTCGGGCGCGGCATGCACGCCGGGCGCGATGCGGCCATCCGCGACCGCCTGCACTGCCAGCGAGACCGGCACTGAAACAAGCTGCGCCATCGCGCTGCCCTTTTCATTGCCATGCGCGTCCAGCACCCATTCCCTGTGCCAGACGGTCTTGCCCTCGCGCTCGGCCTTCAGGGCAACGAACAGCACCACCCGGTCCGGTTCCGTCTCGGCATAGGCATTGTCGCGCCAGAACTCCTCGGCCATCTCGCGCAGGCGCGCCTCTCCGGCATCGCCCTCCAAGGTCTCGATCTCTTCGAAAACCGGTGTCCAGGCCTGCTGCCACCCCTTCAGCCGCAAGGTGCCGCGCACGAAATCCCGCACATTCCAATCGGGGTCGAAACCGTATTGCCGGATGAAGGGCAGCGAATCGCGATTGGGATAGACCTCGAAACGTTCCGGCGTGGGCAGGGGCGCATCATAGGGTTCGATGGCGTGCCATGGTCGCGCGACATCACGCAACTCCCCGTCGCGCAGCGATCTCGAAGGCGAGCGCAGCGCCCGCAGTACGCCCAGAGGCGACCAGCTGAACTTGTAGCGGAACGGGTTGGGATATTTCGGCACCCCGCCACAATAAGAGGTGAAGCGCACCGCATCGCCCGGTTGCTCGGCCAGCCTGTAATCCGTGACCAGATCATGGGCCATCAGGTGATCGATGCCGGGATCCAGCCCGACCTCGTTCACCAGCGCAACGCCCGCAGCCTTGGCCCGGTCCTCCAGCGCCGCCATCTCCGGCGCGATATAGCTGGAACTGACGAAATGCGCGCCCTTCGAGATCGCCATCCCGGCCAGTGCCACATGCTGATCGGCGGGCAGCATCGAAACCACGATATCACCGTGGCCAAGCGCCGCCTCCAGGGCCTCGGGCGCATAGGCGCGGATATCGCCGGTCAAGTCACCGACCGAGGCCCGGGCCCTGGCCTCGGTCCGGTTCCAGACCACGACCCCGGCCCCTGATTGCAGCAGGCGCCGCAATCCCGGAATGGCGCTCAAGCCGGTGCCGATCCAATGGACGGTCATGTCAAACCTCGTTCAGATATTCGCGAAAGATCGCCTCGGCGCGGCCCCATGGCCCTGCGTCCAGACGATCGAGCAGTTCCAGCACGGGCAAAAGCTGTGCGGCGTAATCCTCGGATGATTCACGCGGCAGCATCGAGGGCAGGTTGTCTATGGCCATCACGTCCAGTTCAGGGGTATCGGCCGCGCGCAGCACCGGCTTGTCCCAGCTCGTCGCCCGGTCATAGACCTTGATCGGAGAAAACTCGCTATCCGGATCACAGGCAATATCGCCTATCACCCGCAACGCGCGCCCGGAGCCCACTGCTCCCTCGGCCACAAAGACCGGCGCGCCGGGCCGGGCAAGAATCGCGTTGATGAAAATCTCATGCGCGAGCACCTCGGGGAACGGGCCGCCATGCGCGGTCTCTTCTATATCCCATCTCGTGACGGAAACGCCCATCCCGGTCAGAAGATCCGAGGCACCGGTTCCGACCCGACCCTTGGCACCGATGACGATCGCGCGGGGGCGCGGCAGCCCGGTGGCATCCAGCCGCGCCCGCAGGTCCCCGATCATCTCGTCTTTCGCGGCATAGGCATGCACCGGGCCGCAGATCCCGCCCCGCTGCTGCGCCGCCCACGCCATCAGCGACACCGCCGCCCCTGCATAACCCGCCCAATAACCGAATGCCGCCAGCCTGCGGCCATTCTCGTCCAGCAGATATTCAAGGTCGTAAAGCGCCCTGCCCCCTGCCTTGAACCGCCGCAGCAATACCCGCCCGGCGGACTGGCCCTTGAAGGCATGTCCGAACATGATGTGCCGGTGGCGCAAGGGCGAACCGTCCTCGGGCAGTTCCTTCAGGCCAAATACGATCGCGTCATCCGGAGCAGCGGGCCAGCTGCCCTCGGGCGCAATCTCTGCCCCTGCCCCGGCATAGTCCTGTGTCGGGATGACCCGGCGCGGGCTGTCCTCGACCGTGACCCGCATTCCCGCCGCGATCAGGGCGGCCACACCTTTCGGCGTGATCCCCACCCGATCCTCGTTCTCGCGGCTCTCGGCCCGCACCCATAGATGTGTCATATCCGTCTCCGCCCAGGATCAGGCCGTTCTAGAGCAACGGAGCATGGGCAACAAGTTTCCCCGGCCCGCCACGCGGGATCAGGTTATCCGGCGAATGCTGGCAGCAATCTCGTCCCATTCGAAGACACGCTTCCAGTCGTCGCGCATCAGCACCGGCTTGCCGAATTCGATGGCCTTGTTGCAGGCGTCGGAAAACGCGCCCTCGCGCTCTTCGAAGATCACCGCACCAAGGATGTTCATATGCCCCAGCAGGAAATCGCGGGCGCATTCATGACTGACTCCGCTGCGGCGCACGCATTCGTCCAGCGCCTCGCGCATGACGCTGAGCAGCGAGGCGCAGACGGTTTCGGACAGGCCCGGCTCCAGCATTGCCATCTGCCTGACGGTGACCTCGTAGGTCCGGGCGACCGGAGCATAGATTGCGCGGGCGATACGGTCGCCCAGTTCGTAATGCTCGCGCGGGCCCTGCATCAGCGCATTGACCACGCCTTGCCTGGCTGCGACGCCGCCGAAATGATCGCGGCGCCCCTCTTCGGTGGTCTCATTGTTGAAGATCGGCGGATGGCAGGGATGGGTGACGAAATAGGTGATGTCCTCGCGCTCAGGCAGATGGCCGGCGAAAGGCGCCGCAGCATCCAGCACCACGACCATGGTCCCTGTCGCAACCTCGGGCACGACGCTGGCCGCGACCTTGCCGATCACCGTGTCGGGAACCGCGAGAACGACCACCTCGGCGCCCTCCAGCGCGGTTTTCTGATCGACGCATTCCAGCCCCAACGCCTCCCGCAATCGGGCGCGCCCCTCTTCGCTGACCTCGACATGGCATGTCTCGAAATCGGTCTTCGCCAGGTTGGAGGACAGGCGCAGCCCCATCTTCCCGCCCGCACCGAACAGAGCGACCTTGGTCATTCCTACTCATCCTCTGATTTGCTTGCTTAACTGGTATGATAAGATAATAATGATACATACAAGTCAAGAGAGCGGAGACGAGATGAGCGGAAAAGAGGCGGCGGACGGGCAACGGCCCTGGGTGACATGGTTCGGAGACGATTTCACCGGCTCGGCGGCGGTGATGGAGGCTCTGGCTTTCGCGGGGCTGCCATCGGTCCTGTTCACCGATATTCCCGGCGATCGCCTTGCCGCCCGTTTCGGGAACTGCCTGGGCATCGGCATCGCCTCGACCGCGCGCAGCCACGGGCCGGGCTGGATGGCCAGGAACCTGCCCGCCCCGCTTGCCTGGCTGCATGGGCTGGGTGCGCCGATCCTGCATTACAAGATCTGCTCGACCTTCGATTCATCGCCCGAAACCGGCTCCATCGGCCGGGCGATCGAGATCGGCCTCGGCATCCGCCCCGCCCGCGCCGTGCCCCTGCTGACGGCGGCGCCCCTGATGCGGCGATACCAGGCTTTCGGGCATCTCTTCGCCGGAGGGCCGGATGGGGTATCGCGGCTGGACCGGCATCCGGTCATGGCGCATCATCCGGTGACGCCGATGACGGAATCCGATCTTCTGCGGCACCTGTCCGCGCAGACCGGCCTGCCTGGCGGGTTGATCGATCTGGTGGCGCTGGCATCGGACCCACAGGCCCGGTTGAGCGACCTGCTCCGCGATGGCACCCGCATCCTGTCGCTGGACTGTATCGATCCCGCCTCGGAGGCCGCCGCGGGAGAGCTGATCTGGCGCAACCGCGCGGATCTGGGCTTCGTCGCGGGCAGTCAAGGCGTCGAATATGCGCTGGTCCGGAATTGGCAACGGAACGGGCTTCTGCCGCCCCCGGCAGAAATCGGCTCGGCAGGTGCCGTTGACCGGATCGTGGCGGTTTCGGGCTCGGTATCGCCTGTCACCGCGCGGCAACTGGATTGGGCGGGGCGGAACGGCTTCACATTGCTGGCTTTCGACGCCGCCGCCGGCTGTGGACCAGCCGGGCTGCTGGAAGCCGAAGAGAACCGCCTTACCCTCGCCGCCATTGCGGCCGCCCGGCGAGGCAAAAGCCCACTGGTATATTCGGCCAGCGGTCACGATGGCCCCGAGGTCGCGCGCTTCCGCCATGCGCTGGCGCAAAGCGGGATGGACGCGGCGGCCGCCAACCAGCGCATCGGCGAGGCGCTCGGCCGCATCCTCGACCGGGTCCTGCGAGCGACCGGCATCCGGCGCGCGGTCATCTCGGGCGGCGACACCTCGGGGCACGGGATGCGGCAGCTCGGGCTGGCCGCGCTGGTCGCCAAGGCCCCGACCATCCCCGGCGCGGCACTCTGCACGGCCCATGGGGACGGCCCGCATGACGGGCTGGAGATCGCGCTGAAGGGCGGCCAGATGGGAAGCGAGGACTATTTCGGCTGGATTCGCGACGGCGGCGGCCCCCGGTAGAACGCAGGATCATCCCACCCGGCATCACCCTTCTTCTTTGTCCAAATACCTCGGGGTTACCGACGGATCGCGCCACTGGTTCCAGAGACCTGCCAGCGATGGGCGGAGTCCCGGCCATCGCGGGACGCAGCCCGACATCACCCCTGCCGCTCAAAGGCCACGCGCGAGCGTTCCAGGTGGCGGCGCATCTCCTCGATGGCGGCATCAGTGTCGCGCGCCTCGATATGATCGACGATCTTGGCATGCTCCAGCAGGGTGATCTCTTCGCTGCCCGAGCGGTGCAGCAGGCTGACGTGGTATTCGAACAGCCAGCCCAGCATCGCGTCCGAGACAGACAGGATAATCGGATTGTCGCACAGCGAGGCCAGCTTGCGGTGAAACGCCATGTCGATCGAGATGAAGGCCGTGGCGTTTCCCAACTCTGCCCGCTGCCGTTCGACCAGTTCGCGGAGTTCTGCGATATCTTCGGCTGTCGCCTTCTCGACGGCGACCCGCACCATTCCCATCTCGAACATCTGCCGGGCATGTTTCAGGTGGTCCAGGTTCCCCGGCGCAGAACTCAGGACCAGCCGCGCCAGCTCGTCGGACTGGTGCAGGACCGTGGCCGGGTTGATCTCGTTCACACGCGAACGCTCGCCATGGCTGATGGTGATCAGCCCGCTGTTATGCAGCGATTGCAGCGCCTCGCGCACGGCGGGGCGGCCGACGCCGAAACGGTCCATCAGCGCGCGCTCCGAGGGCATGTAGTCGCCGGGTTTCAACTCGTGACTGCGGATCATGTCATGCAGGCGCTCCAGGACCTGGTCGGACAGTTTCCTCCTGACGATCTTGTCGTCATTGCTGTCTGGGGCGCCGATCATCCCGATTCCATCTCCGCTGTGACTGGTCTGTTGTGGTGATAACTAAACCCTATCCGTCCAGTCCACAATTTCCCTCCGTGTCCCAGCCGAAAGCGGACAGGCCGTTTTGCGCGCGCGGGGTCAGGTTGGCGCGGATAATCCCGCCGCCCAGATGCAATATGGCCATCCCGTCCGCGATCCGCGCCTCGTGGACGGGTTGCCCGGCCCGTCCGGCCAGAGCGCGCAGGGCATGGGCGATCGGCAGAAAACCATCCGGGCCGGTCAGCCCGCGCGGCCCCAATACAGCCGCCGGGGTCCAGACATCGGCTGCAAAGGGCGCCAGCGCGGTCGCCAGCCCCACCGCATAGGCGGCTCCGAAGGCGGCGCGATGCCGGGGATCGTCATCGGTCATGCAGACCCGGCCATGATCGGGATTGGGGATGGTGCGCGAGCCATAGGGGTTCTGGCGCATGGCGATACTGGCCGGGCCGATGCGATACCCGCGCCCCGCCGCGATGGCGCGAGCCGAGCGGGCAATATGCGGTACCGCCTCCAGCGTCTCCATCACCGAGATATCGTCGGCGGCATGGACGATGGGGCAAAGGCCATGCGTGATGAAATCCAGCATCCCCGAAGGCGGACGCTTGCGGTTCAACTCGGGAAAGAAACTGGCCATGCCGCCGCCGCGCGGCAGATCGGGAAAGGCATCGGCCGCCGCGGCATGGACCCGGTCCAGAGGCGGGCAATCCGGCCATTCCGATCCCGGAGGCGTGGATTGCCGGTCAACCGAAGGACACACGAAGACCGACGACAGGGACAGCCCGGCATCGGCGACGGCGCGGGCATGATCGGCCAGTTCCTCCTCGGGCGATTGCATGCCGTCGAAACGGCAGATCAGCTCAAGGTCAAAGGCTGGCCCGGTCAGCACGGATTGCAGCGCCGCGAAAGCGGCGATTTGCGGCCCGACCGGCCCCGCCGCCGCATCGACATGGCAAAGCAGCCGCTGAGGGTCGACGAAACGGACAGCCTCGGTCACCTCATCGGCGCGTCGGGCATCCTCGGCAGTCAGGACCAGTGCCACTTGCGGGAATGCGGGATTCGCCGGAGGCGCCTCCCATACAGCAGCGCCCGCGGCCTCCGCTGCCCGCTCCCATGTGATCACGACCGATTGGGACAAGGCCTCACCATCCTCCAGCCGGTAAGGCCATGGCAGGGCGAGCGGCCGGTTATAGGTCTTGAACGAGGCATCGCCCCATTGCCGCTGATCCTCCATTTCGAACACATCGCCGGTGAAGGCACAACGGATATGCAGGCCGTCCGCGACATGCTCCAGCGCGGCGATATCCTTGAAAGGCTGCCATGGCGCGATCAGCAGCGGGAAATGCCCGGACTCCCGCGTTCCATCCGGATGGGTGACGGTGGCAGGCGCCCCGGCTACGCCGTCGATCGGGTGCAGGACGGTAAAGCCCGCGCGGTTGGTCTCGAACCCGCCCGTCGCGCGGCCATGCGCCGAGACCTGCAGGCCCGTCCCGGTGATCTCGACGCTCAGCACAACCTCCAGCCGTCCGGTCGCGGTATCGAAACGCATCGGGATGGTCACGCGCAGCGCCCCGGCCGTCTCGCGCTCGACCGGCCCCAACCGAGGCGCAATCGTGCCCCAGTCCCGATCCCGCACGAGGAAAGCGACCGAGCGGATCACCTCGATCCCGTTCACCCGGATATGCCGCAAGGCGCCGCTCTGCAGGGTCAGGCCGACATCGCCATGGGTGATGGTCTCGAAAGCCTCGGGCGGCTTGTCCGTGCCGTATAGGGCGCGCAGATCGCTCATAGCTCACCCGGATCGACAATGCGCGCCTCTGCCGCCGAGCGATAGGCGGCCTCGACCAAGGCGAGCGTCTGCAAATTGTCGCGTCCCGAGGTTTCGGGCTGGATTCCAGTGCGCAGGCATTCGGTGAAATGCCGCTGGATGATCGCCACGCTCTCCTGGATATTGTGCCACGGCTTCTCCGCCCAAGGCAAAAGCGGCGGGCTCACATCGCGGGTTTCAGTGCCGCCGCGCTTCTGGATCGTCAGGCGATAGCCCGCATCCAGCCGCAGCGCCCCCTCGGTCCCGTCGATCTCGATCAGGGTTTCGGGGAAGGTCTCGGGCATTCGCCGCGTCGCGTAAGAGCAATCGACGACCGACGTCGCCCCGCTCGCATGAGACAGCAGCATGGTCGCCACATCCTCGCCCCTGATCCGGGGATTGACCCGGCGGGTGGTGGCGGTGATCCGGTCCACATCGCCGAACAGGGCGCGGGAGATGTCGAGGATATGGATGCCCAGATCCTCGATGATGAAACGCTCGCCCTCGGCAAGGTAGGGCTGGCCCGAGAACACGTCATAGGCCGAGCGGAACGACACCCGCCCGAAGAAGGGCGTGCCGATAGCCCCGCCCCGCAGCGCCTCGATGACGGCGCGGACCGGCGATTGCCAGCGGAAATTCTCGTGCACCATCAGGGTCTTTCCCGCCCGCTCCACGGCCTCGACCATGTGGCGGGCATCGGTCAATGTCTGCGCGAAAGGCTTCTGGCAGATCACGTGCAGCCCGGCATCCGCCGCCATCTCGACCAGCGCGCGGTGAGAGGAAACCGTCGTGGCGATGTCCACCGCGCCGAACCCGCCCTCGGCGAACATCTCGGCGGCATCGGTATAGCGGCGCGCGATACGGAACGCGTCCCCTACCGCATCCAGCCTGTTCCGGTCGCGGTCGCACAGCGCAACAACCTCGACGCTTTCGAGGTCTTCCCATCCATGCAGCTGATTCTGTGCAAAAAACCCGCAACCGATCAGGGCGATTTTCAGCATTCTGCACATCCCGTTCTACTTGCCCAATGCCGCCTGTGCCTGCAGCGCCACCCTTGCCTGCACGCGCTGCTGCGCCTGGTCTATCACCACGGCGGCGACGATGACGATGCCCTTGATGACCGTCTGCCAGAAGGCCGAGACGCCCATCATCACCAGCCCGTCCGACAGCACCCCGATGACGAAAGCGCCGACGATGGTGCCCCCGATCCGGCCCCTGCCGCCCGACATCGAGGTGCCGCCCAACACCGCCGCCGCGATGGCGTTCAGCTCGAACGTGTCGCCGGTGGCCGGATGGGCGGCGACCAGTTGCGAGGCGATGATGATCCCCACCAGCGCCGCGCAGAAACCCGAGAACATGTAGACGAAATACTTGATCTGCGTGACCCGGACGCCCGACAGTCCCGCCGCCTTCTCGTTGCCGCCGACGGCGTAGATATAGCGGCCAAGCGGCGTGCGCCGGGCGATATAGGCCGCGCCCAGCCCCACGATCACCAGCATCCAGATCGAGACCGGGATGCCCAGCATGTCCCCGGCCCCGATCCAGCGGAACGTGTCGGAGCCATATTCCGGATTGCCGTTCAGATTGGGAAAGGTCCGCCCGTCCGAGGACAGCATCGCCGATCCCCGCGCGATATAGAGCGTGCCGAGCGTCGCGATGAAGGGCGCCACATTCAGCTTGGTGATCAGGAAAGCGTTCAGCGCCCCGACCAGCACGCCCACGGCGATGACGATCAGGCAGATCTCGAATGTGTTGAACTGGATCGACCAGCCAAACCCCGGATTGATCCCGTGCAGCAGCAGCCAGCCGGCCACCATCCCGCAAAGCCCGACGATCGAGCCGACCGACAGGTCGATCCCGCCCGAAACGATGACGAAGGTCATACCGATGGCCAGAAACGCGTTCAGCGCGACATGTTTCGACATGATGACCAGGTTGGCCGTGGACAGGAAATTCGGCGCGGCGATTGAAAAGAACAGCACCACGAGGATCAGCGCGATGAAGGTCCGCGCCTTCAATAGCAACAGCAGCGCATTGCCTGACCCCGGCTGGTTCCCGGGCATGGAAACGGTTGAATCGGTCATCTGGCGGCATCCTCCGTCACGGGTTCTGCGGAAATATCGGGGGTGTGTCCCTTCGCCGAAGCCTCGACCAGCGCGGTCTCGGTCGCCTCGTCCCGGTTGAATTCGCCGGTGATCCGGCCATTCGACATCACGATGATACGGTCCGACAGCGACATCACCTCTTCGAGATCCGAGGTGACGAAAACGATCCCCAACCCCTCGGCCGCCAGCTTGCGCATGACGCGGAACACCTCGGCCTTGGCGCCGATATCGATCCCGCGCGAAGGTTCGTCCATCAGCAGGATCTTCGGGTTGGTCATCAGCGCCTTGGAAATGACCACCTTCTGCTGGTTGCCACCCGACAGCGAAGAGACCTCGTGCTCGGGCGAGGCAACCTTGACGGTCATCCGCCTGATGAAGTCGCGCACCGTCTCTGCCTCGCGCTTCAGTGACATGTGCACGCCGCGGGTAAAGGCGGACAGGCTCGACAGCGTCATGTTCTCGCGGATCGACAGGATCTGCACCAGGCCATCGGTCTTGCGGTCCTCGGGGATCAGGGCGATGCCCCTGGCGATGCGCCCGGCAACGCCTTGCGCGGTCAGCCGCGCGCCTTCCACGAAGAACTCGCCCCGGTAGTCGCGCCGCTCACCGATGATGCATTCCAGCAATTCCGAGCGTCCCGCCCCCATCAGCCCGTAGATGCCCAGGATCTCGCCCGCGCGCAGCGAGAAGGACACGTCCCGCACATCGAAACCGCCGTGACGGTTGGGCGCGGTGACATGTTCGGCGCGAAAGATCTCGGGGCCGAAATCATGTTCGATCTCCTTGGCGAAATCCTTAGAAGCCTGACCGATCATGTGCCGCACGATCCAAGGAATATCGACACCCTCCATCGATTGCGCCCCGGTGATGACCCCGTCGCGCAGCACGGTGATATAGTCACCAACGCGGATCAGCTCTTCCATCCGGTGCGAGATATAGACGATGCCGACACCCGAGGCGCGCAGGTCGTCGATCACCCGGAACAGGATCTCCACCTCTGCCGCCGACAGGGCCGAGGTCGGCTCGTCGAGGATCAGGATGCGGGCATCCTGCGCAAGGCTTTTCGCGATCTCGACGATCTGCTGCTGGCCGACCTTGAGATCGCCAACCAGCGCATCGGGATCGATGTCATGCTCCAGCCGCTTCATCAGCGCACGGGTCATCTCGCGCTGTTTCGCCTTGTCGATATCGATCCCGAAGCGGGTCTTCTCGCGCGAAATGAAAATATTTTCCGCCACGCTCAGATTGGGAAACAGGTTCAGTTCCTGGAACACGATCCCGATCCCGTGCCGCGCCGCGTCATCGGTGGAACGAAACTCGACCTCCTGCCCGTCAAGGATCAGCCTGCCGCTGGTCAGACGCTCGACCCCCGCGATGACCTTCATCATCGTGGATTTGCCCGCCCCGTTCTCTCCCACGAGGACATTGACCGCGCCCATGCGCAGATCGAAATTCACGTCCCGCAAGGCGACCGTGCCGGGATAGACCTTGGTGCCATCGCGGATCGACAGGCCGACGGGATGCGCCTCTGCTGGCCGGGTCATGTCAGCCTCCGACCTTCAGCATCGTGGGCACCAGTTCGATCTTCGCCGGATCGCGCAGGGTGAAGACACCCTCGAAACGCGCGGTCTGGCCGATCACGTCGCCGCCGGGTTTGGCGATGGCGGCATGGGCCGCGGCGTTCAACGCATTGGCCAGCTTGGCGAATTCGATCTGGTCGCGGAAATCGGTGAACACGATGAACGGCATCGCGTCCCGCAGGGCGGTGCCGCGAATGACCGGGCCAAGCTGCACTGTGACATCCGCCGCCCCGTCTCCCGTCGTATCGACCCCCAGCTTGGCCGCCCGGCTGTCCAGCTTGGCCTCGACGATCCTGCCCTCTCCCGACACGGCGAAATTCCACGGATTCGCCTCGCCTTCGGGGCGCAGGCCGTGTTGTTGCCCCGCCGCATTCGCATCCGCCGCCAGCGCGGATCTTAGCTCGGCCAATGGCACCAGGTTCTCCTGGATGACCGGAAGGACCTTGGGCTGCCAGATCTCTTGCGCATAGGCTTCCATCCGCGCTTCGTCGGTCTGACCGCTCGCGGCGGAGGCGGCCTCGCCCGGATCCGGATCGGGGACGATCTTGCATCCCGCCATCGCAACGGCGGCGGCAAGGCAGAGCGCGGAAAGGCGAAAGACGTCTCGCATGATGCGTCACATCCTTTCGGGGAAGGTCTCGGGATGCGGCCTGATCATTCGCTCAGCGCGAAGGTTTCCAGCTTGTCGGCATTCGCCTCGTCGATCAGCACGCAATCCATGAGCTGCTTCTCCGGCTGCCCGGTCGAGCCGGTCTCCAGATATTGATCGGCCTGTTCGACGGCCAGTTGCGCCTGACGATAAGCGGGCTGCAGCACCGTCGCCTTGATGCCACCCGCCTTGATCGAGTCGCGCACATCGTTCGAGCCGTCGAAACCGACGAGGATCACATCGGTCCGCCCCGCCGCCTCCAGCGCGGCCCAAGCCCCCATCGCCATGGTGTCATTGCCCGAGATGACGCCCTTGATATCCGGGTTGGCCTGCAGGATCGATTCCATCTTCTCGTAGGCTTCGGTCTGCGACCAGTTCGCCGATTGCTGGGCAACCATGGTCATGTCGGGATACTGGTCGATGATGTCGTGATAACCGGCCGAACGGATGCCCGCATTGGTATCGGCCTCGCGGCCCAGAAGCTCGACATAATTGCCTTCTTCGCCCATCAGCTCGACGAATTTCTCGGCCCCGAGTTGTGCGCCCTGGTAATTGTTCGACACGATCTGGCTGACGGCGATGCCGCTTTCCTTGATCTCGCGGTCGATCAGGAAGGACGGGATGCCGGCATCCTTGGCCCGCTGGACCGGTGCGACGGTCGCATCCGCCCCGGCATTGTCGAGGATGATCGCCTTCGCTCCGCGCGCGATGGCGGTGTCGAACATCTCGGATTGCTTGTTGGGGTCGTCGTCATGGACCAGCACCAGCGTCTCGTATCCAAGTTCCTTGGCGCGTTTTTCCGCACCCACGGCCTCGGCCTTGAAGAAGGGATTGTCATGACTGGGAGTGATAATCGCGATCAGCCCCTTGTCCTGCGCATGCGCAGCGATACCGAAGGTCAAGGCCGTCGTGGCGGCAAGCGTGGACAAGAAAATGCGGCGGGTAATGGCCATGTGGATTGCTCCTCCTGTTTTTCAGCGCGGTTCTCTTGGGAACCAGTCCCTCCCTGGACGGTTGCAGATTGTGGTATGGTTAAATGATTGTCAACAGGTATGATGAGTATTACAGATCACGTCATGGAGGATCGCATGACAAATGAATTCATTCGCGTCACTTACCGGATCGAATGCGTGGGCGATGTCGAGGCGATGGCGGCCAAGATCGCCTCGGACCAATCGACCGGGACCTTCACCGAGCTTCCGGGCGAAACCGAGGACATTCGCCGCCGCTTTGCGGCACGGGTCGAGGATATCCGCCACCTGCCCCCGGTGGATGCGCCCTCCTTCCCGCAGGATACCGGCCCCGGCCCGTTCAACCGCGCCGATGTGGTCATCGCCTACCCGCTGGATGCGGTCGGCACCGATATCGCCGCGCTGATGACGATCACCGTCGGGGGCGTCTTTGCCATTCGTGGGATATCCGGCGTCCGGGTCATGGATTTCGACCTTCCCCCGGCCTTCGCCTGCCATCCGGGTCCGCAATTCGGCATCGAGGGATCCCGCCGCCTGATCGGGGTGGAGCGCGGCCCGATCATCGCCTCGATCATCAAGCCCTCGCTCGGCCTGACGCCGGAAGAGACAGCCGAAATGGTCGCCACGCTCTGCGAAGCGGGCGCAGATTTCATCAAGGACGACGAAAAGCTGATGAGCCCGGCCTATTCGCCCTTGCAGGACCGGGTCGCCGCCATCATGCCGGTGATCCGCGATCACGAGCAGCGGACGGGCAAGCGGGTGATCTATGCGTTCGGGATATCCTCGGCCGATCCTGACATGATGATGCGGAACCATGACATGGTGGCGGATGCCGGGGGCCGTGCGGCGGTCATCAATATCAACTCGATCGGCCATGGCGGGATGAGCTTTCTACGCAAACGCTCGGCCCTGTGCCTGCATGCGCATCGCAATGGCTGGGATATCCTGACCCGGCATCCGGGGCTGGGGATGGAGTTCCGCGCCTATCAGAAGATCTGGCGGCTGCTGGGCGTGGACCAGTTCCAGATCAACGGGATCGGCGCGAAATACTGGGAGCCCGACGACAGCTTCGTGCGATCCTTCCACGACTGCATGACGCCGATCTTCTCGGAAGCGGACCGCCCGCTACCGGTGGTCTGCTCGGGCCAATGGGGCGGTCAGGCGGTCGAGACCTATCGGCGCACCGGCCAGACGCTCGACCTGATGTATCTGGGCGGAGGCGGCATCCATGGCCACCCGATGGGACCCGCCGCCGGGATACGCGCGATCCGGCAGGCATGGGAGGCCGCCGAGAAGGGCGCGGAACTGGCGGATTACGCGAAGTCTCACCCGGAACTGGCGGCGTCGCTTACGAAATTCGGCTGAGTAGCGCGCGATACAGCGCCGCCCCATTCACCCATGACACACCGTCGGGCTGCATATGGTTGACCAGCCGTCACGGGGCGCAATCCATGCGCCCCGTGACCAAGTGATCAGATCGGGTGATCGCCCCTGGCGTCGATGACCCGCGTGGGCAGCCCCATCTCACCCAGCAGTTCGAGGAAGGGGCGCGCGGGCAATTCCTCGACATTGACCATCTTCTTCACGTCCCATTCGCCCCGGGCGATCAGGATCGCGGCGGCGACCGGGGGCACACCGGCGGTATAGCTGATGCCCTGGCTGCCAACCTCTTCATAAGCCTGCTTGTGATCGGCGACATTGTAGACGAAAACCTCGCCCTCCTTGCCGTTCAGGCTGCCCTTGACCAGATCGCCGATGCAGGTGTTACCCTCGTAATCGGGCGCAAGGCTGGCGGGATCAGGCAGCACCGCCTTGACCACCTTGAGCGGCACGACCTCCTGCCCCTCGGCGGTCTTGACCGGCTGCTCGGACAGCAGGCCGAGATTCTGCAAGACGGTGAAGACGTTGATATAGTGATCGCCGAAACCCATCCAGAAACGGACATCCGAGTCCTTGTAGCGGGCAGACAGGCTGTGCACCTCGTCATGTCCCGACAGATAGGCGGTGCGCTTGCCGACCACGGGCAGGTCCCATTCGCGCCCCACCTCGAACATCCTGTTCTCTTTCCACTCGCCGCCCTGCCATGAATAGACGGTACCGGTGAACTCGCGGAAATTGATCTCGGGATCGAAATTGGTGGCGAACCAACGGCCATGGCTGCCGGCATTGATATCCACGATATCGATGGAATCGATCTTGTCAAAATACTCATCCTCGGCAAAACGGGCGTAAGCATTCACCACGCCCGGATCGAAACCGGCGCCAAGGATGGCAGTGATCCCGGCCTTCTCGACATCGCCGCGCCGCTTCCATTCGTAATTGGCGTACCACGGCGGCGTTTCGCAGACCTTCGCCGGATCCTCGTGGATGGCAGTGTCGATATAGGCGGCACCCGCGCGGATACAGCCTTCCAGAACGGTCATGTTGATGAAGGCAGTGCCGACATTGATGACGATCCCGGCGTCGATCTTTTTCAGCAGCGCCTCGACATTGTCGGGGTTCATCGCGTCCAGCGCATGGCTGGTAAAGGGCATCTCGTGGCCCTTCTCGCGCAGGCTGGCGACGATCGCATCGGCCTTGGCCTTGGTGCGGTTGGCGATATGCAATTCACCGAATTCAGCCGCCCATTGCGCGGCCTTGTGCGCCGATACCTGAGCGACGCCTCCGGCGCCGATGATGAGGATATTCTGCTTGGCCAATTCTGTCTCCATTTTCCCGGTGGCAGAGGTTGGGTCGCCTCAGGAGAGGCTGCCTTTGTAATCGTCGTAACCGAAACTGCGGACGCTGCGGATGCTGCCATCCTCTTCACGGATGGCGATAGCGGGCATGGCCACGCCGTTGAACCAGTTCTTCTTGACCATCGTATAGCCCGCCGCGTCGGCAATGCTGATCCGGTCCCCGATCTTCAACGGTTGCTCGAAACGCGCATCGCCAAAGATATCGCCCGCGAGGCAGGTCTTGCCCGCGATCTGGTATTCGTGTTCGCCATGCCGCGGCAGCTTGGCCGTCTCTCGATAGATCAGCAGGTCCAGCATATGCGCCTCGATACTGCTGTCCACGATGGCCACATCCTTGCCGTTATTGATCAGGTCGAGGACCGAGACCTCCAAGGTCGTTGAGCCGGTGATACTGGCCTCGCCCGGCTCCAGATAGACCTGCACTCCGAATTTCCGGCTGAACGCCGCCAGCCGGTCGGCCAGGCGATCCAGCGGATAACCTTCACCGGTGAAATGGATCCCGCCGCCAAGGCTGACCCAGTCCAGCTTGTGCAGGATGTCACCGAATTCCGTCTCGATCCGCGAAAGCTGGTGGTCGAACAGCTCGAAATCGTCATTCTCGCAATTGTAATGGATCATCACGCCGCTGATCCGGCCCATCGCGGCCTCCAGCCGGGCGGTATCCCATTCGCCAAGGCGCGAGAAAGGCCGCGCCGGGTCGGCCAGATCGAAGCCGCTGGTCGAAAAGCGCGGATTAAGCCGCAACCCCGTGGTAATGCCCTTCGCCCGGCCGCCGAAACGATCAAGCTGACCCAGGCTGTTGAAGATGATCTTGTCGGCATAGCCGATCGCCTCGTCGATCTCGTGATCGGCCCATGCCACGGAATAAGCATGGGTCTCCTTGCCGAACTCCTCATGCCCAAGGCGCAATTCGAACAGCGATGACGAGGTCGTGCCGTCCATGAAGTCGCGCATGAAGTCGAAAACCGACCATGTCGCGAAACATTTCAGCGCCAACAGGGCCTTTGCCCCTGAACGTTCACGCAGGCGTGCGACCTTTTCCATATTGCCGCGCAGACGGGCCTTGTCGATCAGGTAATAGGGCGTCTGCAACTCGGCCATGGCGCAACCTTCGGGCTGAAAAGCGAAAGCCACCGTATAGCTTCCGCCCCGGCTTTTCGCAAGGAATGCTGACAGTTCGGTGACGGTGGCAGGAACCGCTCAATCCACCGTGGCAAGGCGGCGGATTTCGCGCTTGAGCAACTCCAGTTCGGCGCGCAAGAGTTGCACTTCCGCCGTCAACGTGTGGTCGAGCGGAGTTCCCGCCGCCAGATGCAGCCGGTCCAGTTGAACCGCATCCGGCAAAGGCGCTTCGCTCCCCTCTCCGCCATCGGCGACCAGGACAAGGCTTTGCACGCCATCGGCAAGCAATGCAGGTGGCAGATCCACCGAAACCTGCCATCTGCCGGTGCCGGCCTCCGCCAGCCTCGCCACCGACACGACTTCGCCCAGATGGATCAGGGCAACCCGGGCGGGTGCCTCCCCGGCGGTCAGGACACCCGACCAGGTCCCGGCCTTCAAGCCGTGATTCTCGAATTGCGACATAACCTCTCCTAAAGCTCGGCGCGCGGATATCGCGACAGGACCATGTCGCTCACCGTGACGGCGTTCATATATGGTTCGGCAAAGATCAGGTCCAGCCAGACCTTCTCGACCGGCCGGTCGGACAGATCCGCATAGGCAAGGTCGTATTCGACGACATGCCGGCCCATTTCCTTCGACACCGGGTCGCCCAGTTGATGCAGAACCTGTTCGGTATTCGGCCCCTGCACGAGGTTCAACCTGCCATAGACGGTGATCGGCGCCTCTGCCCGCAGGCCGATCTCGAAACGCAGGACATGGTCGGAACCAAGACCCTGCAGGATATCCCCGGGCAGATCGAGCGACAGCGACAGGTAGCTGCCGGAAAAGGCCATTACCTCAAGCCGCAGCTCGAACGGCGCCTTTTCCTCGGGATGCCGGTTCAGCATCTGCCGCAGGATCAGCGAACGGTGCCCGCAATCATGCCAGACCGCGACCTCCTCGCCCAGCTTTTCCCCGGCCTCGGGGCCGACCAGCCCGGCGGGAGTGACCGGTCCGCATAATATCGACGGTCGCCACCGCCAGTCCGTTCCCGGCTGGACGATCAGTTTACCCAATCCGCCGCGGGCGCGAATCGCGCGCGGATCGGAAAGTTGCAGGAAGATTCCAAGCTCCCGATAAAGGCCCACGGCTTCCTCACGCAGGCCCCCTGCAGGCAGGCGCCCACCGTTGCGCAGCGATTCGCAGATCGCGGCCCATTTCTGTGCGGTCTTTTCGTGCGTCGGAGGCTTTCGCCACCCCTTCAGTCCAAATGCCATCGGAAATGCTTCCTCGATCGAAATCTGCTGCCGGAATAAACCGGCACGCCGCGAGGAACAAGCGTCAGGCGACCAAAGCGTTCAGCCGGGCCGCGCAGATGAAGTCATTCTCGGTCAATCCCCCGGCCTCGTGGGTGGTGAAGGCGATCTCGCAATAGCCCCATCCAAATCTGATATCGGGATGGTGGCCCTGCTTGTTACCCAGCCATGCCCCGAGATTGGCCATCTCGACAGCCTTGGCAAAGCCCTTGAACTCAAAGCGCCTGCGGATTGTGCTGCCGTCATCCGACAGGTTCCAACCATCCAGTTGCGCTACCATGTTCCGCGCCTCGTCCTCGGGCATCGGCGGAACCCCGCCTTTGCAGGGTTCACAATTCCTGCTGGCAAGATCGTGCTCTGTCATGCGCTCCTCCTCGGGCCGCGATCAGGCAGCCGGCCCGCTCTTCAGATCAGTTTAACACGCGGTGACTGCAAATTGAGCATCAGTCCTTGGACATGGCGGAAAAAAGCCCGTCAAAACGCTCCAGCACCGCATTATCCACCGCCGGTCCGGGGATATAGGAAGCGGTATCGGACGGAAACAGCACCGGCCGATCGGGAAACCATTCCCTATGCAGATAGCGATTTGATTCGGCAAAGCGTTCCAGCAGGGCCCGCGCCGCTTCGGGCGGCAACATGTCGCCCCGCCCCGCGGCGGCCTCGCCAAATTCATCCATTACCTGCCGGCCGGCCCTGCGCAGCGATTGCCCGTTGCCGCGGGGAATCCTGTTGTAATGCGCGATCAACTCGCTTCTGGGCGACAGGTTTCTTCGCCATTCCACGCTGCCCTGCGGGATCAGATCGGACCGCCCGATGGCCGTCAGCAATGCGGCAATACTGTCGGGCTTTTCGCCACAGCTGGCCTCGGCATAGATCTGCGGCATCAGATCTACATCGGGAAATGACTCCCTCCACGACTTCAGAAGGGCGGTGTAATCGAGCAACCGCAACTGCCCCGACCTAAGGAAGCACCCGATGCTTCCGATATGCCCGTTCCACTTCACCACCTGTTTGTAGAGCGCCTCTGCAAAACGGTCCTGACGGCGCAGCCAGATCAGGACGGAAAGCCGATGCCCCCGCAGGGATTGCACCAGCGGCTCCAGCGAATGCGGGCCGTGATGGGAAAAGGCCTCGGCGGAGATCAGCACGTCATCGATCTCATCGCCAGCCCTTTCAATCTGGCGCAGCACCTTGGCAAGGAGCTTTCTGCCCTCGGGAGCCCCGCGGGCCAGCGCATCCGCCAAGGGTCCGCAGGCCGGCAGGTGCTTGCGCACCCGGACGTAAAGCAACCCTTGTCTGCGCAGTTCGTCCTCATGCGCGGCGCACCATTGCTGCATCGCGGTCGTTCCGGTCTTCAGCATCCCGATATGTAGCCAGATGCGCGGCACGGCGCTCCTCCTTGTTGCGTGACGGCCCCGTTTACGCACCGCCACTGGTCCATCACGCCCGGAGCACCGGTGTTCAGAGCAGCGGCGCGGCCAGTGCCAGCAGATTGTTGCGCAACCGTCTCAGCCAACTCCAGCCCCGGACCTCCTGCAAGGTGATCTCGCGCGACCGCTCGACATAGCTTTGCTGGCGTTCGTCCAGTTCCGCCACGAAACCAGGGTCGAACAGCGCCATATTGACCTCGTAGTTCAACTCGAAGCTGCGGCGGTCCAGATTGGCGCTACCCATCATCGCCATACGCCCGTCGACGGTGAGGATCTTGGCATGCAGCAGACCGGGCCTGAACAGGAACAGCCTGACTCCGGCGGCCAGAAGCCCATAATAGAACCCCTCGCTGGTCGCCCCCACGACAAGCGAATCGTTGCGTTCGGGCAGGATCATCGTCACCTCGACCCCACGCCGCGCCGCCGCACAGATCGCCGAGTCCAGGGCCGTATCCGGCACGTAATAGGGCGTGGTGATCGTCACCCGTTCCCGTGCGGCGTGGATCATCGCGCTCAGGCAATCCGATACGCTGCCCGCCCGCCGGTCCGGTCCGGTTGCCACGATTTGCGCGGCCATGCCCGGATCCTCGACCGCCTCGACGATTTCCAGCATGTCGCCCAGATCACGCCCCGTATAGCTCATCCAGTCAGCCAGGAAGGTCGCTTGCAATTGCCTCACCGCAGGGCCCTCGACCGCGACAAGGATATCGACCCATGGCGCGAAACGCGGCTTGACCGCGAAAGCCATATCCGAACAGTTCCGGCTGCCGGTGAAGGCGATCCGGTTATCAACGACCACGATCTTGCGGTGATTGCGCAGGTCCAGCCGCTGGAACAGGAAGCTGATGAAGGGCAGCCCCCAGGGAAAGGCCGTCACGCATTCGGCCCCCGCCTCCTTCATCCGCTGCCACAATTCCGAGCGTACCAGCCCGCGCGAGCCAAGCGCATCCGCGATCACCCGGCATTCGACGCCCCGCGCCTCGGCCCGGATGATCGCTTCGGCGACCTTTTCGCCGCTGCGGTCGGGCAGCCAGATATAGAACAGCACATGGACGTGATCCCGCGCGGAGTCGATGGCATCCACCATGTCGTCGATGGCGGCATCCGATTCCTCCAGCAGGCGCAGCCGGTTCCCGTCCACCGCCGGCATCCCGCCCACGGCGGCATTGGCGGCGATCACCGGGCGGGCGAGGTTCGGAGGCTCGCGCAGGATCCGGCTGCTGGGCTTGCGCAATCCGGTCAGCCGGTCTCGCACATCCGCCATGCGCTGGACTTCGGCGCGGTTCATCCGCACCTCCCCGAACAGCAGATAGGCGATTATCCCGACCAGCGGCACCGCCTCGATCACCATGATCCATGCCAGCCGTGCCGCAGGTTCCATCCGCGGGCGCAGCAGCACCCGGCCAACCAGCAGCAGGGCAATCGCCGTGTGAGTGAATACGAAAACCGAGGTCCACATCCCCGCATCTATCCAGCACCACGGAAGAATTGCAATTCCCGCCGTCGCCGCCTATCTGGGGACTGCAACAGCAAAGGCCGTCCGCGATGAACTGGATCACCAATTACGTCCGCCCTCGCATCAACTCGCTGTTCTCGCGCCGCGAGATGCCCGAGAACCTGTGGACGAAATGCCCCGAATGCGGAACCATGCTGTTCCACCGTGAATTGTCGGACAACCTGAATGTCTGCACCAATTGCGACCATCACCTCGCGATCACCCCCCGCGCACGCTTCGCCGCTTTGTTCGACGGCGGCGTGTTCTCCGAGGTGAAGGTCCCCGAACCGCTGGCCGATCCGCTGCAGTTCCGCGACCAGAAGAAATATCCCGACCGGATGAAAGCGGCGCAGAAATCCACCGGCGAGAAAGAGGCGATGCTGGTCGCCGAGGGCGAGATGGGCCGCACCCCGATCGTCGCCGCGGCGCAGGATTTCAGCTTCATGGGCGGCTCGATGGGCATGTATGTCGGCAACGCCATCATCGCCGCCGCCGAACGCGCGGTAAAGCTGCGGCGCCCGCTGGTGCTGTTCTCGGCGGCGGGCGGCGCGCGGATGCAGGAAGGCATCCTCAGCCTGATGCAGATGCCCCGCACCACCGTCGCGGTCGAGATGCTGCGCGAGGCCGGCCTGCCCTATATCGTCGTCCTCACCCATCCCACCACCGGCGGCGTCACCGCCAGCTATGCGATGCTGGGCGATATCCAGATCTCGGAACCCGGCGCGCTGATCTGCTTTGCCGGTCCCCGCGTCATCGAACAGACCATCCGCGAGAAACTGCCCGAAGGCTTCCAGCGCGCCGAATACCTGCTGGAACATGGCATGCTGGACCGGGTGACGCATCGCATGAAACTCCGCAACGAACTGATCTCGATCCTGCGCATGCTGGGCGGCATGCCCGCGCCGACAAGAGCGGATCTGCCTCCCCCGGCGGAAACAACCGCCACCGAAGCACCCGCCCCCTCGCCAGAGGACAACGCCAAATCCGAAGAAAAGCCGGTTTCCTGACTTCTTCTTTGTCCAAATACCTCGGGGTCCGGGGCAGCGCCCCGGTGAAAGCGACCATGAGCCATTCCGACGCCATCCTTGCCCGCCTCATGTCGCTGCACCCCAAGGTCATCGACCTGTCGCTCGACCGGATGCATCGCCTCCTCGCTGCCCTTGGCCATCCCGAACGTGACATTCCCCCGGTGATTCATATAGCCGGAACCAATGGCAAGGGCTCCACCCAGGCCATGATCCGCGCCGGGCTCGAGGCGGGCGGCGCGCGCGTCAATGCCTATACCTCGCCGCATCTTGCCCATTTCCACGAACGCATCCGGCTTGCGGGCGAACTGATCGCGGAATCCGAACTCGCGAGCACCCTCGAGGAATGCGAGGCCGCCAATGACGGTCATCCGATCACCTTCTTCGAGATCACCACTGCCGCCGCCTTCCTCGCCTTCTCGCGCCGTCCGGCCGATTACACGCTGCTCGAGGTCGGCCTCGGCGGGCGGCTCGACGCGACCAATGTGATCGATACCCCGCGCCTGACGGTCATCACCCCGATCAGCATCGATCACACCCAGTATCTGGGCGAAACCCTGCCCGAAATCGCCGGAGAAAAGGCCGGGATCATCAAGCCCCGCGTGCCCTGCATCGTCGGCCCGCAGCCCGACGAGGCGCTGCGGGTGATCGAGAACCGCGCCTCGGGCCTGACCGCGCCGCTCTTGATCCATGGTCAGCACTGGCAGGTCGCGCCCGACCGCGACGGCATTATCTGGCAGGACGATCACGGGCTTTGGGACCTGCCCCGCCCCAACCTGATCGGCGATCATCAGATCCAGAATGCCGGTGCCGCGCTGGCCGCACTGCGCGAGCTCGACGCGACCGAGGCGCAGGCCCGCGCCGCCGTCACCCGCGCCGAGTGGCCCGCCCGGATGCAGCGCCTGACCCGTGGGCCACTGATCGAAGCAGCCGGTCCGCAGGCCGAGCTGTGGCTCGATGGCGGTCATAATCCAGCGGGAGGAGAGGCGCTCGCCGCCATCCTCGCCACCCTGCCGCCCCGTCCGACCCACCTGATCTGTGGAATGCTGAACACCAAGGACGTTACCGGCTACCTGCGCCCGCTGGCCCCGCATGCGGCCAGCCTCACCGCCATCAATATTGAGGGCGAGCCAAACACCTTGCCCGCCTCTGACACCGCCGGCTTTGCGAAACAGGTCGGAATGCAGGCAGACACCGCCACAAGCGCGCAAGACGCGGTTCGGCGCATCACCGCCTTCGATCCCCGCGCCCGCATCCTAATCTGCGGCTCTCTCTACCTGGCGGGGCGCGTGCTGCGCGAGAACGGCTAGAACCTGCCGCGTCCCGGCGGGCGCATCCCTTCCTCGTGACCGCCCTTGAACGTGCGAAGTTCCGCCGCAATTGCGGTAATCCACAATAGATTGCTGCCCGCTCCTGTCCGAAGCTCTGGTTCCATAGAGGGGGAGACAGGATCATGCGGATATCCGTTCGAAACGGCCGGCAAGTGAAACGCGCGGCCCGTAACATGGCGCTCGGCGGCATGCTGCTTTGCCATGCCGGCCTGGCAAGCGCAGAGGAGCGGGACGAATTTTTCTGGCTGGGAGAGATCAACAAGGCCAGCGTAATCATCAACAGCGACGAGGGATTGCTGGACAAGGAACACACGCCCGGCATCGCCAAGGCGTTGCTCGAGGTGATCGAGGCCGGCAACCAGCCGGGCGGAGAACGGCCGAGCGCCGTGATCAAGTTCGAACCGTTCTGGATCGAGGCGGGCGGGATCGAGGTGACGCTCGTCCATGCTGGACGCTCCAGCCAGGACATGCACGCCACCTATCGCGCGGCGATCCAGCGCGACAAGCTGCTGGAACTGGCAGAGCAGTTGAACAGGACCTCCACGACGCTGATCGAACTCGCGGCGGATCACACCGGCACGATCGTGCCCAATTACACCAATGGCGTCGCCGCGCAGCCCAACAGCTATGCCCATTACCTGCTGGGCCATGCCGCCGGGCTTGACCGGGACGCGCAGCGCATCCGCGAAGCCTATGCCCGCATCGACCGCTCTGCCATGGGAACCACGGTTCTGAACGGCACGAGCTGGCCACTGAACCGCCAGCGGATGGCCGATTACCTGGGCTTTGCGGCACTGGTCGACAACGCCTATGACGCCTCGCAGATCTCGTCGATGGACCAGCCGGTGGAGGTCGCGCAGATCGCCACCTCCATCGCGCTGCATACCGGCAATTTCATCGAGGACCTGATGACGCAATATGCGCAGTCCCGTCCGTGGATCCTGCTGGAGGAAGGCGGCAGTAACACCTATGTCTCGTCCTCCATGCCGCAGAAGCGCAATCCGGGGCTGCTGAATTCCACGCGCAGCGATGCCTCGCAAACCATCACGCTGGCCATGGGCCCGGTGATGCAGACGCATAACATCACGCCGGGAATGAGCGATCCGAAGGATGTGGAGGAAAATTCCGCCATCGTCGATTCCGCTATCGGGACGCTGGAAGGTTTCGACGAGGTCCTGAACGCGCTGGTCATCAATGCCGACCGCGCCTTGGAAGAACTGAACAGCGACTGGACCGCTTCCCAGGAAGTCGCCGATATCCTGATGCGCGAGCATGGGCTGCCCTTTCGCGAAGGCCATCACGTCGCCTCGGAAATCGTGACGCATGCCCGCAGCGAGGGCATCGGCCCGCTGGACTTCCCCTATGCCGAGGCGCAGCGCATCTATGCCGAGACCGTCGCGGATACCGATTTTCCGCAGGAATTCCCCTTAAGCGAGGAAGAATTCCGCGCCGCGCTGGACCCGGCCGCCATCATCCGCAACCGGGCAACCTCCGGCGGCCCGCAGCCCGCGGAGCTCGAACGCATGATCGGCGAGGCGCGCGACAGGCTGACCACACAGAGCCAATGGATCAAGGAAAAGCGTGATCATATCGACACGGCCCTGGCTGGGCTGGACGAGGATTTCAGCGCCTTGCTGTCCGAGTGATACCGAGGTCCCGGGTGGCGGCCAGCCCTTCGCGGGCGGGCCCGCTTCCAGTCAGACCATCATCTCCTTGGTCGCGGTCAGCTGCAGGTCGGGGTGATCGCGCTCGATGCGGTCGATATCCCATTGCAGCCGGGTCAGATAGACCAGGTCGCCGTCATGGTCATGGGCCATATGCCCCTTGTTGGCATTGGCAAAGGTATCGACCTTGTCCTTCGGTCCCTGCACCCATCGGGCAGAGGTGAACTGCGAACCCTCGAAACGCACAGGGATGCCGTATTCCAGCTCGATCCGGCTGGCCAGGACCTCGAATTGCAGGGCGCCGACCACGCCGACGATGAAGCCCGAGCCGATCGCGGGCTTGAACACCTTCGCCGCCCCCTCTTCGGCGAATTGCATCAGCGCCTTCTCCAGGTGCTTGGCCTTCATCGGGTCCGTGGCCCGCACCGATTGCAGCAGTTCCGGCGCGAATGACGGGATGCCGGTGAAACGCAGCACCTCGCCCTCGGTCAGCGCATCGCCGATGCGCAACTGGCCATGGTTCGGGATGCCGATGATATCGCCCGCCCATGCCTCTTCGGCCAGTTCCCGGTCGGCGGCAAGGAACAGCACCGGGTTCGACACCGCCATGGGCTTTTTCGTGCGCACATGAGTCAGTTTCATCCCGCGCTGGAAATGCCCCGAGGCCATTCGGACGAAGGCAACCCGGTCGCGATGCTTGGGATCCATGTTGGCCTGCACCTTGAAGACGAAACCGGTCACGGCTTTTTCCTCGGGCGCGATCTCGCGGCTGGCGGAATTCTGCGGCTGCGGCGCCGGGCCGTATTCACTGATTCCTTTCATCAGTTCGCGCACGCCGAAACTGTTGATCGCGCTGCCGAACCAGATCGGGGTCAGATGGCCTTCAAGGAAGGATTGACGGTTGAAGCCGGGCAAAAGCTCGCGCGCCATCTCGACCTCTTCGCGCAGCTTTTCCAGCAGGTGCTCGGGCACATGCCCGGCCAGCTTCGGATCGTCCAGCCCGTCGATCTTTACCGATTCCGCCACCCGGTTGCGGTCGGCACGATCCATCAGCTCCAACCGGTCGTTCAGCATGTCATAGCAGCCGATGAATTCGCGCCCCACGCCGATGGGCCAGCTTGCCGGAGCAACGTCGATGGCCAGGTTTTCCTGGATCTCGTCGATGATCTCGAACGTATCGCGGCTTTCGCGGTCCATCTTGTTGCAGAAGGTCAGGATCGGCAGGTCGCGCAGCCGGCAGACCTCGAACAGCTTGCGGGTCTGGCTCTCCACCCCCTTGGCCCCGTCGATCACCATGATTGCCGCGTCCACCGCCGTCAGGGTGCGGTAGGTATCCTCGGAAAAATCGCTGTGACCCGGCGTATCGACAAGGTTGAAACGATGCCCGTCGAAATCGAAGCTCATCGCCGAAGCCGAGACCGAGATGCCGCGATCCTGCTCCATCTTCATGAAGTCCGACCGCGTCCGCCGCGCCTCGCCCTTGGCACGCACCTGCCCGGCCATCTGGATGGCACCGCCGTAAAGCAGGAATTTCTCGGTCAGCGTGGTCTTGCCCGCGTCAGGATGCGAGATGATCGCAAAGGTCCGGCGGCGGGCGATTTCGGGCGGGAGTTCGGGGCGGTTGCTCATGATCCGACCATGTAGCGCGCGGGGCTGTGCGGTGCAATCACCCTTCAACCACGCGCCCCCTTCGGCCAATCGCCTCGGGCCTTTTCTTCTTTGTGCAAATACCTTGCAGGGGGTCTGGGGGATGCAAAATCCCCCAGTTGTCGCGGGACGCAAGTCCAGCACGGCAGACAGCCCTATTCCGCCGCCTCGTTAAGCGCTGTTTCCGAGCCGGGCTTCATGCGGAAACCGCGTTCGAGCTGATCGAAGGGCGCGACCGGGTAATCGCCCGAGAAGCAGGCATCGCAATATTGCGGGCATTTGGCGTTGCGTCCACCGCTTTCGCCCACAGCACGGTAAAGCCCGTCCAGCGACACGAAGGACAGTGAATCGACGCCGATCCATTCGCGCATCTCATCGGGCGTCATCTGCGCGGCCAGCAGTTTGTCGCGGTCGGGCGTATCGACACCGTAGAAACATGGCCATGCGGTCGGCGGGCTGGCGATGCGGAAATGCACTTCGGCGGCACCGGCATCCATGATCATGTCCTTGATCTTGCGGCTGGTGGTACCGCGCACCACGCTGTCATCGACCAGCACGACCCGCTTGCCGCGGATCAGCGCGCGGTTCACGTTCAGCTTCAGCCGCACTCCCATGTTGCGGATCTGGTCGGTGGGCTCGATGAAGGTGCGGCCCATATACTGGTTGCGGATGATTCCCATCCCGTAGGGGATGCCCGATTCCTGCGCGAAGCCGATGGCCGCCGGGGTGCCGCTGTCGGGCACCGGGCAGACCAGATCGGCCTCCACCGGCGCCTCGCGAGCCAGCTCCACCCCGATCTGGCGGCGCGTCTCGTAGACCGAGCGGCCGCTGATGATCGAATCGGGGCGCGAAAAATAGACATGCTCGAAGATGCAGAAACGCCCCTGCGAGGGGCCAAAGGGGCGCGATGTCTGGACCTTGCCCTTGGAAATGACAACCATCTCGCCCGGTTCGATTTCGCGCACGAACTCGGCGCCGATAATGTCCAGCGCACAGGTTTCCGAGGCCAGAACGAAACCGTCCTCGCCGACGCGGCCCAGCACCAGCGGGCGCACGCCAAGCGGGTCGCGAACGCCGATCAGCTTGGTTCGGGTCATGGCGATGACCGAGAAGGCGCCCTCGATTCGCCGCAGTGCGTCCTTCATCCGCTCGGGGATGTTGCGCTGGATCGAACGGGCCATCAGGTGGATGATGCATTCGCTGTCCGAGGAGGACTGGAAGATCGATCCCCGCTCGATCAGCTCGCGGCGCAGGGCGGCGGCATTGGTGATATTGCCGTTATGGGCGATGGCGCAGCCGCCCATGTGAAACTCGCCGAAAAAGGGCTGCACGTCGCGGATGGCGGTATTGGCCTTGGACCCGGCGGTGGAATAGCGCACATGCCCGATGGCCAGCGGCCCTGGCAGGGTCGCCATCACATCGGCCTTGGTGAAATTGTCGCGGACATAGCCGAAGCGATGCGCGCTGTTGAAACCCTGATCGGCATCATGCGAAACGATGCCGCCCGCCTCCTGCCCCCGATGCTGAAGGGCGTGAAGCCCCAATGCGACGAAGTTGGAAGCGTCGGCTACGCCGATCGCTCCGAATATTCCGCATTCCTCGTGCAGGCGGTCCGAATCGAACGGATGGGCCAGGAATGGTTGCATGGGCGATCCTGAATGGCGTCTGGCTGTCATTGGCTATGTAGTGCGGCAGGCATCAAAAGTCACGCCCCCGCGTAGCTGCGGGGGCGGATTTCCTTCATCGTTTTGTCACGAACCCCATCGGGTCAGTTCGCGGCGGGTGGCGTCTGTTCCGCGTCAACCTCTCCGCCGGTGGAGGTGCAGCCATCGACCAATTGCTCGTAACGGCGGACAATCCAGTTCGGCGCATCATCGGGGATCTGCTCGTTCATCTCTCCGCGCAGCCGCTCGAACACCTGGGCCGAGCGGGAATTGTCGACCATGGCGATCTGCGAGCTTGTCATCACCCGGTCATAAACGATGAATGCGATGGCGACGATCAGGATACCCCGGGCCGCGCCGAACAGGAAACCCATGCCCTGGTCGATCCCCCCGAGGGCCGAGCGTTGCACGACCGAGGAAAACAGCGGCGTGACGATCGAGAACACCACAAGCGCCAGCGCGAAGACCACGGCGAAACCGGCGATCGTTGCCAGTTCGCAACTATCGCCGAGAAAACGTTCCAGCACCGGGAGCTGGGCGATCATCGGGCGCGCCGTCGCGGCAAAGACAAAGGCCAGCACCGCCGCCGCGATCCAACCGAGGATGGCAAGCGATTCGCGCACGAATCCCCGCGACCACGCCAGAATCGCAGAGAGGATGATGACCACGGCCACCACCGCATCGATTATCGTGAATCCGTCCATAGCATTGCCCCTGCGCCGGATATCGTTGCATTTTCAGGCGGTTCAGCCGGCGCCGAAGACCTCGCCCACAAATCCCGTCAAATCGGCGATGCGCCTGATGCCCATGCCGCTCAAGCCCTCGACCTTCTGGCCTTCGGGTAAAATCGCTTGTGAAAAACCAAGTTTTTGCGCCTCTTTCAACCTGTTTTCCGCCTGAGCCACTGGTCTAAGCGCCCCGGAGAGGCTGATTTCACCGAAAAGCACCGCCTCCGGTGGGAGTGCGCTGTCCTCTCTGGCCGACAAAAGCGCGCCGGCAATGGCGAGATCGGCGGCCGGTTCGTTGACACGCATTCCACCCGCCACGTTCAAAAAGACGTCCAGCCCCGCGAAGGGGATGCCGCAGCGCGCCTCCAGCACGGCGATGATGGTGGAGACGCGCCCGGAATCGAGCCCGACCACGGTACGGCGAGGCGAGGCCAGCGTCGAGGGGGCGACCAGCGCCTGCACCTCGGTCAGCACCGGGCGGGTGCCCTCTATCCCGGCAAAGACCGCGCTGCCGGGCACCGGCTGGCCGCGTTCGGACAGGAACAGCGCCGAAGGATTGGCGACCTCGGCCAGCCCGGCACCGGTCATCTCGAACACGCCGATCTCGTCGGCGGGGCCGAAACGGTTCTTGACGCTGCGCAGGATGCGGAACTGGTGGCCGCGCTCGCCTTCGAAATACAAAACGGTATCGACCATATGTTCGACAACGCGGGGGCCGGCGATCTGGCCATCCTTGGTGACATGGCCGACGATGACGATGGCGACGTCCCGGCGCTTGGCGAAAGTAACCAGTTCATGCGCGGCGGCGCGAACCTGCGCGACGCTGCCCGGCGCCGCCTCGACCTGATCGGACCAGAGCGTCTGGACCGAATCGATGATCGCCAGGTCGGGCCTTTCACGGTCCAGCGTGGTGAGAATGTCGCGCAGGTTGGTTTCGGCCCCCAGGCGCACCGGGGAATCGGTCAGGCCAAGGCGCTGTGCGCGCATGCGCACCTGTGCGCTGGCCTCTTCTCCGCTGATATAGACTGCATCCAGCCCGGCCCGCGCGAAGGCGGCGGCACCTTGCAGCAGAAGCGTCGATTTACCGATGCCCGGATCACCGCCAACCAGCACCGCCGATCCCGGAACCAGCCCGCCGCCCAGGACGCGGTCGAGCTCCACCAGTCCCGAACGGCTGCGCGGTGGCGGCGGCTCGTCCGTGGCAAGCCCGCTCAGCGGAACGGCACGGCCCTTGGCGGCGCCAAGGTTGCGGCCCGGTCCTTGCGACAGCGGAGCCTCTTCGGCGATGGTGTTCCATGCGCCGCAGGCATCGCAACGCCCGGCCCACTTCTTGTGAGAGGCGCCGCAGGCGGTGCAGGTAAAGGTGGAAGCGGATTTTGCCATGCGTTGCTTGTCGCACCGGATGCCGGGTGCCGCAATACAGGTATTTGAGCAAAGAAGAAGATCTCACGGCATTGTCGGCTTGATCTTTCCGGGCTCTGCGGTCAGGGTCTGCGCCCAAAATCAGAGGCTTCACGCATGTCCAGCCCCGCGCCATTTTCACGGTACGAATTCATGATCGCCTGGCGATACCTGCGCGCGCGTCGCGCCGAGGGCGGTGTCAGCGTCATGACATGGATCAGTCTGATCGGCATCGCCCTGGGCGTCATGGCGCTGATCGCCACGCTGGCGGTCCGGGCCGGGTTCCGGGCCGAATTCGTGGACACGATCCTTGGCGCGAACGCGCATACCACCGTCTATATGGCGCCGCAGCGGGTCGAGAACCAGTTGACCGAGGATGTCTATGTCGTCCCCGGACGAATCCAGGACTACGACGCGATGGCCGCGAAACTGTCCGAACTGCCGGGGGTAGAGCGAACCGCCCCGATCGTGCGCGGACAGGTCATGGCGACGGCGAACGATTCCTCGAACGTGGCAGAGGTGTTCGGCGTGTCGCTGGACGCGCTCAAGGCGATGCCGAGGATCGTCGATCCCCAGACCTCGCAGGGCAATGTCGAGGATTTCGGCAAGGGTGTCGCCATCGGTGCCGGGATCCAGCGCGAGCTTAACCTCAATATCGGCGACAAGATCAAGCTGATCGCACCCGAGGGGGCCAAGACCCCGGTCGGCACCACGCCGCGGGTCAAGTCCTACGAGGTGGTCTATGTATTCAGCGCCGGGCGCTATGACATCGACCGCACCCGAATCTACATGCCCATGGCCGAGGCACAGAACTATTTCAACCGGGAGAACGTGGCCGATGAGATAGAAGTCTTCGTCAGCGATCCCGAGAAGGTGGATGACTGGACCCTGCCCCTTTTGCAGGCGGCGGGCGACGGCGCGCAGGTATGGAACTGGCGAGACGCTTCGGGCAGTTTCCTGGCTGCACTCGATATGGAGGATGACGTGATGTTCGTGATCCTCTCGGTGCTGGTGCTGATCGCCTCGATGAACATCACCTCGGGGCTGATCATGCTGGTCAAGAACAAGGGCCGCGATATCGGCATCCTGCGGACCATGGGCCTGACCGAAGGAGCGGTGCTGCGGGTGTTCTTTCTCTGTGGAGCCTTCACCGGCATCATCGGGACAATCGCGGGGGTGATCCTGGGCGTGTTGCTGGCATTGAACGTGGACAGCATCATGGCAGCACTGAACGCGCTGACGAATGGCGGGGCATGGCAGCCGGAGGTGCGCGGCATCTACCGCCTGCCGGCCGAACTGCGGGCATGGGACATTTTCCGAGCCATCGGCCTGTCGCTGGCGCTGTCCTTCATCGTCACGATCTTCCCGGCGCGCCGGGCCGCGCGGATGAACCCGGTGGAGGCATTGCGTTATGAGTGAGGTTTTGCGGCTGGAAGCCATATCCAAGACCTATGGCAAAGATGGTCCCGCGCCGGTCGAGGTGCTGCACGGGCTTGAGCTGACCGTCGCCCGAGGCGAAGTGGTGGCGCTGGTCGCGCCTTCCGGTGCGGGTAAATCGACGCTGTTGCATATTGCTGGGCTACTCGACACGCCAGACAGCGGCCAGATCGTTTTGAACGGGCGCGACATGACCGGGCTGGCCGATCGCACCCGGACAGAAGCGCGGCGGCAGGAGCTGGGCTTCGTCTATCAGTTTCACCATCTGCTGCCGGAATTCAGCGCCGCCGAGAACATCATCCTGCCACAGCTTGCCAACGGCACCGGCCGAAGGGCCGCGGCGGAACGGGCGGCGGATTTGCTGGACCGCGTAGGGCTGGCCCACCGTGCCAACCACCGCCCCGCGCAGCTTTCCGGCGGAGAACAGCAACGGGTGGCCTTTTGCCGGGCACTGGCGAATGCACCCGCCCTGCTGCTGGCAGACGAGCCGACCGGGAATCTCGACCCGGAGACATCGGACCGCGTCTTCGAGGTATTGATGGCGCTGGTGCGCGATACCGGCATGTCGGCGCTGATCGCCACGCATAACCATGCGCTCGCAGGGCGGATGGACCGGGTGATCGGACTGACCGAGATGGCCCTTTGAGCAGCTCGACGCGATGGGCATGACAACGAAAGCAGCGATTCTGGCGGGGATTTGCGGAATGGCGGCGGCTCCGGCCGCGGCCGATCCGTTCGAGGATTTCGGCACGGCGATGAAATACGGGCTGCCCGCCGCCGCCGCGGTCTGCGCCGCACGCGACGACCGGCTGGAGGATTTCGCGATTCGCGGCCTGATGCAGGCGGCAGTGGTCCTGGCGCTGAAATCATGGACCGATGGCACCCCCATCTCGCGGCGGCCTTCGGGCGGTGGCGAGGGATTTCCCTCGGGGCATTCGGCAGCGGCAGCCTTCGGCGCGGCGGATCTGGCCGGAAAATGCTTTGACGACGAGCCTCTGGCGGGCGCCGCTGCCTATGGAGCCGCCGGGCTGACAGCGGCCAGCCGGATCCATGCCGGAGAGCATACTCCCCGGCAGGTGATGACGGGCGCGTTGATCGGTTTCAGCTTCGGCGCCGCAAGCTTTGGGATCGGCAGCGAAGGAGCCGAATTCAGCATCGGGATGCGGTTCTGACGCGGCATCATTGTTCCGCCGCAGATTTCCCGGCAAGCGCCGTCACAGCCAGGCATTTCCAAGCCAATCAAGGTCAGAGAAATGTCCCATCTTTCCTTAATGGTTTCAGAAGGTTCAAGGTGGAAGCGCCTGCCGGCGCTACCGTATCCGAAGCTTACGGCAGGTGGCGAGTAAACACACCCTGATGAACAAGTGACTGCCGGTGAGTTCCGCCGACGTTGACAAAAAATGCCCCGAGGCCGTAAACGGAGAGCTTGCTTATAACGACACGAGAGAAATAAATTATTAAAGTCAACCCACTAAGAAGGGTTTTGTGGAGATCGGGCCTTGGCTCTGAATCATATCCATGCATATAAGGGGCACTATACTGGTTGGCACGGTTTTTATTGATTGAGCTCATGCAGATCAGATCGGGATCAACCGGATTTTTCTGCCTCGGGTATAAGTTTTCAGTGGAACCGGAAAGCAGGCCATAGGGGTTCGGAGTCAATCACATGCAGGAACTGCAATATCATATCCATATCGGGGCGCATGATGTCTACCCCACCCTTCTGGAAGAACTGACCAAGCAGACCGCTAGCGCCATCCTCGACAATGGCACCTATGTGGTGCCGGCTTCGGAGTTCAAGGAATATGTCCGCCCCCACATCCTCGGGGAAAATACCGTCCTGCAAGCCGCACCGATACAGCTTGAGATTCCGGCCGGAGTGGAGCGCGTGGTCATTTCAGCACACGGGCTCCTGTGCGGGCCCAACCAGATCATGACGGCGCAGGGGCTTTATGCCAATTCGCAGCAAACCATCACCGGACTGCAAGGCTATTTTTCAGACAAGCCCGTCACCTTGCACTTGCTGACGCCGCCCCAGCATGACTATGGCCCCATCGTCGCGGCGCAGAGCGAAGCGGACTGGCCGATGTCCTGGGCTCCACTGGTCCACGAGTTGCTGGCCGCGCTACCGCATGCCGAAATCACCCTCTGGCCCATCGAGATAATCGAAGACGTTGTCGGTTTTTGCGAAAACATCCTGGATGTTCCGCTCGGCACGATGAGGCCGAACCTGATCGAACAAACCGCCACAAAGCAGCGCAGATACAAGAAAGCCGGCGCATCCAAGGTGAGCGATCCCTTGTCGCTTCGCCTTGACAGCGCGTTCGCCGTCGATATGGAGCATTTTTCCGAGCTAGATCGGGTATCCATCGGAGTGAAAAGAATTCGCGATGAATTTCTTTTATCCTGAACACAACGTTGTTTTCATACATATTCCCAAGAACGCCGGATCATCCATGCATGCCGCGTTGGGCGGCAAGAAGAAAGGCCCGATCGGGGGACGGCTGCCGAAGGAATGGAGTAATTGCCCGAGCTTTACCATAGTTCGAAACCCCTTCACTCGTTTCCTATCCGGGCTGAACATGTTCCGCATGGGGGCGGTTGCACTCAATAATGACGATTTCTACAGCCAGCCGCGGCTACCCGACCTCACCGCGGCCCAGGCCATGGATATTCTGGAAGATCACAGGATTCCTTATGACAGGTCACGCCGGCAGGTGCGGGCCAACCTGAAACATCATCTCTGGCTGCAAACCCATCCGTTCAGCTGCCTGCATCTGGCCGGGACGGTATTGCGATACGAGAATCTGGAGGAAGACTTCCAGCGGTTCTGCGACAAGCACGGAATCAATGCGGAATTGCCTCATTTGCGGCAAACCGCATCTATCCCGGAAGCCACCGCCATGGACGAGTTGAGTGCATCCGATATAGAGCGGTTCCAAAGGCTGTTTATCAGGGACTTCACCGAGCTCGGCTACTCCCTCGATCCCTCGGCTTGCAATGCCCCGCCGGGCAAGACCACGGCAATCCCGGTTTCCACGGTATCCAGCGCGGCCCGGAAGGCCTGCGAAGCATGGCCCCAGTATTTTTTTCCCGGCCAGAGCAATGACGGTGACGGCCTCCCCGATGCAGATATCGACCTGTCCGCCTTTCTCGAACTGCCCATCCCGGGCCCGGGAACGGAACTCTGGACAAAGCGGCTGAAAAATTCGATCAGACATTTCAAGCATCTCGAGCCGGAATTCGGAGGACGTTCCAGGCTGGCCCATCTCTTGGCCTGCACTATCGTCATCATTCGCAGAAACAGCGAAGACGAGAATGCCCGGAAACTGTTCTGGAGAATTGTCAGCGAATATGGGCAGCAAGTCTCGGAACAGCTCGACTCGCGTTGGCTGACCTCCGTATGCGATACTGTTGTCGATATCGCGGAAAAAGATATCGACAGAGTTCTGGGCCTTACCGGAACATTGTTTTCAAACACGATCAAACTGACCGAGACCTATACACGCGTTTTTCTGCCTCCGGTCCCATGGCCACCGAAGAAGCAGTACCATTCCGGCGGAAAACTGTATGACGGCATAATCGCATTCTGGATCCAGCAAGGCGATGCGATAGGCAACCTTCTCGACAGGATAGACGTGACACTGAGCGTGGACTCTCCCGTTGCGCCTTTCGTACGTGAAATAATCACCCATGTGATCGAGCACGATAACAACCTGAGCAGAATCATGGGCATCGCGGGAACAAAGCCCCGGCGCATCGTCAAGCCCGAGCAACGGAAAAAACTGAAGAAGTTCCTCGAACAACTGTGAATGCTCGCCCGTCCTGATGGATAGCGGGCAAAACAGTCCCAACCAGCAGAATATTTCCTCGCCGCCCGGTAATATCCAGCATACCGTTTCAAGGACTTCGACGCGGTAGCGTTCTGGTCCTATGCCTCTTCGGATGCAGGGCCGGTATCCGTTTCCAAAGAGGCTTCATCGGCTTTTCCGTCCTCTGCTTCCGCAGCGCTGTCCTCGTCAGATAACGGTGTCGCAGCCTCCGCCCCGGCCAGCCTACGCATCACGGGACGCAAAGCCTCGGCCTGCACACAGGCCAGTGTCACCGCGTTCTCTTCGGGATGATGGGAAAGATGCTCTGCAATCAGCCGGTGCCCCAGCCCGTAGCCGGTCCATCTCCGCAGATCGCCGCTACCGAAAAACCAGCGGGCGTGGTCGTAATCCCGCCGGGACCACTTGTTCATAGCAGCTCGGGCAGAGCCTTGGGCCGGGGTGGTCGCGTCCCACCGGTCAGGCTTGCCGCCCAGAACCTGCAGGACGAAATGACCAGCCAGCCCCTCGCTGACCAGCGCCTCCCCCAGTGATTTGCCATAGCCCGGCCCATCCCAACGGATAAGATGGTGCAATTCGTGAACCAGTATGCGCACCAAGGCCGGGGCCGCAAAGCGACCGGGATCAAGGCTGATTTCGATCAGGCCGGGCGCCGGTGCCGAGCCTCCGACGCTCAAACCGGGAATGCAACCCGCCGGATCAGCTTTTACCACGATATCGAAATCGGGCAGATCAGCATGGACGGATGCCTGCCTCACCGCCTCGCGCACGGCTTGCCGGATTTCCGGCAGAATACGCGTCAGGCCGTGGCGCGCATTCAGCATATGAATATGCCATGTCGTCAAGAAAGCAGTGCCCTCAGATCTCGGGCACCAGCACTTCGCGCTTGCCGACATGGTTGGCGGCGGAAACCACGCCCTGCTCTTCCATCTGCTCTACCAGACGGGCGGCCTTGTTGTAGCCGATCGCCAGCTTGCGCTGAATATAAGAGGTCGAGCATTTGCGGTCCTTGGCCACGATCATCACCGCCTGATCATAAAGCTGATCTTCGCTGTTGTCACTGCCGCCAAGCCCCAGCACCGCATCGATATCCCCGGCCTTCTCGTCATCCGGTCCCTCGATCACGCCGGATTTATAGGAGGGCGGACCAAAGCTCTTGAGATGGGTCACCACCTCCTCGACCTCTTCGTCGCTGACGAAGGGGCCATGGATACGGGTGATCCGGGCACCGTTGCCCATATAGAGCATGTCACCCTGCCCCAGCAACTGCTCGGCCCCCTGCTCGCCCAGAATCGTGCGCGAGTCGATTTTGGATGTCACCTGGAACGAGATCCGGGTCGGGAAGTTCGCCTTGATCGTGCCGGTGATGACATCGACCGAAGGCCGCTGCGTCGCCATGATCAGGTGAATGCCCGAAGCGCGCGCCATCTGCGCCAGGCGCTGGATGCAGGCCTCGATCTCCTTGCCCGCGACCATCATCAGATCGGCCATCTCGTCGACGATGACGACGATATAGGGGAACTTTTCGGGCTGGAACTCCTCGGTCTCGAAGATCGGTTCGCCGGTATCCTCGTCAAAGCCGGTCTGGACGGTGCGCTTGAACAGCTCGCCCTTGGCCAGCGCCTCGCGGACGCGACCGTTATAACCCTCGATATTGCGCACGCCCATCTTGGACATCTTGCGGTAACGCTCTTCCATCTCGCCCACGACCCATTTCAGGGCGACGACGGCTTTTTTCGGGTCGGTCACGACCGGAGAAAGCAGATGCGGAATGCCGTCATAGACAGACAACTCCAGCATCTTGGGGTCGATCATGATCAACCGGCACTCCTCGGGCGTCAGCTTGTACAGCAGCGACAGGATCATGGTGTTGATGGCCACCGACTTGCCCGATCCGGTCGTGCCCGCGATCAGCAGATGCGGCATCTTCGCCAGATTGGTGATGATCGGCTCGCCGCCGATATCCTTGCCAAGCGCCAGCGGCAGAGGCTGCTTGCCGTCACCAAAGGCGCGCGCCGACAGGATCTCGCGCAGCAGCACCATCTCGCGCTTGGCATTCGGCAATTCGATACCGATCACGCTGCGCCCGGGAACGGTCGAGACGCGCGCCGACAGCGCCGACATCGACCGCGCGATATCGTCGGCAAGGCCGATGACCCGCGACGCCTTGAGACCCGGAGCGGGCTCCAGTTCATACAGCGTGACGACCGGGCCGGGCCGCACCTCGGTGATCTGGCCCTTGACGCCGTAATCGTCCAGCACCGCCTCCAGCATCCGGGCGTTTTCCATCATCGCCTCTTCGGAAAGCTGCAGCCGCTCGATGGTCGCGGGCGCGGTCAGCAATGCCAGGGGCGGTTTTTCGTAAGCGGTGTCCGTCTCGTCGAAACGCAGTTGCGGCTGTGCTTCGGCCTGCGCCTGCCGTGACGCCGAAGATTTGCGCTGCGGCGGCACCACGACGCGCTTGGTATCCTGCCCAAACGGGGCGGGTTCTGCGGCTTCTTCCGCCATGATGGGCGGCTCGGGCCGTATATCGTCCTCGGCACCGCCCCGGACCAGCCGCGACGTCACAGCGGCAAGCACCGAGGATTTGGCCGTCCGGTTCCGGATCGCGTCCGTAATCCGGCCCCTGACCTCTTCATCCGAAGGGGCATCGCCCTGATAATCGGCATCGTGATCGACCAGTTCCGGCTCTGGCAGATCATCTGCCAGTTCCGAATAGCCGGCATCCGCATTCCTGCGGCGCTGGAACATTTCGCCACGGAGTCTCGCCTCTTGCGGCTCTGCTGCATTCGCATTCCTGGCATGACGCCGTTCGCGCATCTTCCGGGCAAGCCCGGCAGAGGCCGTCGCCCCATGCCCGGCGACGCGCATTCCCATGTCATAGGCCGTCACCAGCCCGATCAGGAAACGCCGCCACAGGCCGCGCAGCTCGCGCATATCGAAGCCCAGCACGAAGGCCGACGCGCCAAACGCCACGATCGCAACCAGCAAGGCGGCGATCTTGATGCCGATCTGCGCCTTGAACGGGATCACGTTCAGCAGGGCCCCCATCACCATGTCACCGAAATGACCGCCCATGCCATAGCTTTGCTGCCATTGCGCGCCAGGCACCATGCTGCTGCAGTAGACCGAGACCAGAGCCACCGCAATCGGCAGGAAAATCGCCCGCATGACCCGCTCTTCGCCCCGATGCAGCATCAGCCGCAGCCCCCAGACGAAGGCGCCGACCACCAGCATCCACGACCCCTTGCCCGCAATCATCATCAGGGGCGAGGACACATAGGCGCCGAAACTGCCCAGAAGGTTCTGCGCGGGCGCATCGGTCGCCGCCAGGAAGCTGGGATCCTCGGCAGTCCAGCTTGCCAGCATCATCGCGATGAGGATGCCAACGACGATGAGTCCGGCACCGGCCAGTTCCTTGCCCCGTCGCTCCAACGCCGCCTGCGTGCTCTGGTCGAACAGCGGATTGCGGTGTTTCGCCTGCCAGCTTGCCATTCCGTTACCCTTCCCCAGTCTCAATCGTCATCATACAATACCCCGCGCAGCCGGTTCAGCGCGACCTCGGTTTCCTCGGCGGCCGCGACAAGTGCCACGCGGACAAATCCCTTGCCGGGATTGGCCCCCTCCACTTCACGCGACAGATAAGCGCCGGGCAGGACCTGTATTCCCGCCTCTGCCCACAGCTTGCGGGCTGCCTGCTCGCCATCCTCGACCGGCAGCCACAGGAAGAAGCCGCCCGCGATGGGACGGTAGCCGGGGACATTTCCCAGCACCCGGTCGGCAATCGCATATTTCTGCTGATACAGCACCCGGCTGGCCGCGACATGCGCCTCGTCCCGCCAAGCGGCCTCGCTGACGGCCTGTGACGGCAGCGGCAACGGTGCCCCCGCATAGCTGCGCAACCTGCGAATCTGGGCGATATTCGCGACACTTCCTGCCACGAAACCCGAGCGCAGCCCCGGCAGGTTGGAACGTTTCGACAGTGAGTTGAAGATCAATACCCGATCCGCCAGCCCCATCTCGGCCGCTACGGCCAGCGCACCGGGCGGAGGGGTATCGCGGTAGATTTCGGAATAGCACTCATCGGCGAAGATCAGGAAATCATGACGCTCGGCCAATCCGATCAGGGTCTGCAGGTAATCCCGATCCGCGATCGCCCCCTGTGGATTGGCGGGCGAGCACAGATAGGCAATCGCCGTGCGATCCAGCAACTCCGCGGGCAGGCCCGCGTAATCGGGCAGATCGCCGGTCTCGGCGGTAGCCGGCACGAAAACCGGTTCGGCCTGCACCGCCGCCGCCGCGACAGCATAGACCTGATAGAACGGGTTCGGGATCAGCACCGCCGGCCGCCGGCCGTTCTTCTGCTCGGGGCACAGAGCCAGGGCCGCGTTGAACAACCCCTCCCGCGTGCCGTTGAGCGCCATCACCCGAGCGGGCTCGACATCAAGATCATAGCGTGTCCCAAGCCAGCCACAGATCGCATCCAGCAGTCCCGGCATGCCCTCATTCACCGGGTATTTGGCAAGCTCACCGACATGTTCAGCCATCACCTGCGCCACGAAATCGGGCATGGCGTGACGCGGCTCGCCGATGGTCAACACCATCGGAGCCTCTCCGGGTTTCAGCCCGGGTTCAATATCCGACAACAACGCCCGCAAACGCGGAAACGCGTAGTCCGGCAGGTTTGAAAACCGCTCGGGAATTGCCATGTCTGCCTCACTTGCGGAGTCTTTGCCCCGTTATTAACATCAACTTTAGCGTGATCAGACGCTTGCGTCCAGTGAAAGCCGGGCTGAGCGGTTCGTCAGATTTGCCGCCCCGAGCGCATATCAAACGCCAGGCGCAGATCTGGCATCCGCCAACCATGTCAATGAGATGGGAGCATGGGAACTGCGTCGAACCGGGATCATACCGACCGCCAGGGCGTTGAGCACGACTAAAACATGTGCCCCAGGGTCTTATAGCAGGGCTGCGTAAAGTCCGGGAAGAGCATGCGAACGAAGACCGGAGCCTAAGTGGCCACTAAGAACGGGAAGTTTTCTTGGATAATCCGTTCCTGTTGCTTTTGGGGTATTTCCTCTATTTTCTGCTGCTTGATTCTGAAGGGTGTGAGCGCACCTGTATCGTTCTCGGCAAAGTAACTTTGCAGCACCCAGACCGACGGATCCGAAAAGCTTACAAGCTGACGATCAACCCTATTATGCGCCCATTGCAATATGTTCCTTTTGTTATGGCAAATCGCCTGTCCAGCTCCGGTATGTGGAACAAATCGACGCATCAACTTCGTTTCGGTAGCTCCATCAGGTGATACCACAGGCCCATAAATTAATGCATTTGGAAACGTGACTGCGAATGGCCTATGCGCAGGATCGCATACCATCGTTGAACATGCCTCTCGCAGGCGCGAAATGTAATGGCAACTCACCGTGTCGTCGTCATCGAGGCGGAACTGAATAATGGAATCAAGCTCCAAGCCGAACTTCTTGTAGGCCTCTCCAACCGCATGGGGCGATCTCATGACTGGCATCCGGACGACCTCCAGGAACTGGTATCGCGCGGACAGCTTTAATAGCCGATCCAGGTACTTCTCCGGAAGTTCGTCGGATGTAAGAGCAATAAACAGGAAATCCCTGTCGCTCTGGGCGTTCAGCCCTGGAAGGGTCAAGGTTTCGAACGTGCCGAACCTATGCTCCAGACGCTCTTCATCGAATAGCTTTTCCCGCAGGGACTGAATGACCTCTTCCTCAGATTCGGGCGGCAAATTATTGAAGATCTTCCAGTCTCCCCGCCCCAGAAAAGAGAACCTGCATACCCCTACGATTTCCCGCTGCACCTAAAACCTCGAACCATGAACCAACAAGAAGGCAAAATTATGCCCATAACGGCTCATCAAGCAAGCGAAATTCCGCTCAAACCGCGATACTCAGGTGATTGCATCCGCACCTATGTCACATCCGTATCGATGTCGGGCTGACCTTCGCGATCTGCTGGTGGCTTTTATGATGATTACGAGCTTGTCCGGCTTCATCCTTGCGCATCAGCTATGCGAAGATTTTCTAGACGGTATTGGAATGACCGGTCAGATGCGCGACTTGGAACATCACTTATCAAAGGACATGCCGCCCGCCGACGACAGCAGGTTTCCCGCGCAACGACCCATTATCGCGGGCGATGGAACGGACACCAGCCGCACTCATTGGAAAGACGGAAATATCACATTCAATGCGCCTCGGCCCAGTTCATTCCGATACCCGCATCAACGACCAGCGGCACCGCCAGTTTGACTGCAGGCTCGGCGGCAGCTTCCATTACCTGGCGGGCCGTCGCAATCAGATCTTCCGCCGCACCCTCCTCGACCTCGAAGACCAATTCGTCATGGACCTGCAACAGCATCTTCGCGGGCAGGCTCCGGATTGCGTCGGGCATGCGGATCATGGCGCGGCGGATGATATCGGCGGCAGCCCCCTGGATCGGCGCATTGATCGCTGCCCGCCGCGCACCGCCGGCAGCCGGGCCGGACTGGTTTATACCGGGCGTGTTGATGCGCCGCCCGAACAGGGTCCGCACGTAACCAACCTCTTTCGCGTCTGCCACGGTCTTGTCCATATAGGCGCGGATCTCGGGGAAGCGTTCGAAATAGGTGTTGATGAAGGCCTGCGCATCGGCCCGCGGAATGCGCAGGTTGCGCGACAGGCCATAACCCGAGATCCCGTAGATCACGCCGAAATTGATCGCCTTGGCCTGGCGGCGGATCATCGGGTCCATCCCCTCGACAGGCACGCCGAACATCTGGCTGGCGGTCATCGCGTGAATGTCGATACCGTCCTTGAACGCCTGTTTCAGCGCCGGGATATCCGCGACATGCGCCAATATCCGCAATTCGATCTGGCTGTAATCGAGACTGACCAGACGGTGTCCCGGCGTCGCCACGAAAGCCTCGCGGATACGGCGGCCCTCCTCGCTGCGCACGGGGATATTCTGCAGGTTCGGATCGGTCGATGCCAGCCGCCCGGTCTGCGCCCCGGCGATGGAATAGCTTGTATGAACCCGCCCCGTCTCAGGGTTCACATGGCTTTGCAGCGCATCGGTATAGGTCGATTTCAGCTTGGATACCTGCCGCCAGTCCAGGATTCGCGCGGGCAGGTCATGCCCCTCGGCGGCCAGATCCTCGAGCACATCGGCGCTGGTCGAATAGGCGCCGGTCTTGCCCTGCTTGCCGCCCGCAAGCCCCATCCTGTCGAACAGGATCTCGCCCAGTTGCTTGGGGCTGCCAACGTTGAACTTCTCGCCCGCGAGTTCGTGGATCTCGTCCTCGAGTTGCGCCATCTTCTGTGCAAAGGCGTTCGACATGCGTTTCAGCGTCTCGCCATCGACGCGGATTCCCGCCATCTCCATGTCGGCAAGGACCGGCACCATGGGGCGCTCCAGCGTCTCGTAAACGGTGGTCACGCGTTCGGCATGCAGCATCGGCGCGAAATGCTGCCACAACCGCAAGGTCACCTCGGCATCCTCGGCGGCATAGGGGGTGGCCTTGTCGATGGCGACCTGCGCAAAGCCGATCTGCGATTTTCCCGAGCCGATCAGTTCCTTGATCGGGATGCATTTGTGGCCGAGGTAACGCTCGGCCAATTCATCCATGCCATGGTTATGAGTGCCCGCGTTCAGCGCATAGGACATCAGCATCGTGTCGGCGAGGGGGGTCATTCTGATGCCGTGGCGGGCGAGAATCTTCCAGTCATATTTGACGTTCTGGCCGATCTTCAGGATCGCCGGATCCTCCAGAGCCGGTTTCAGCGCCTCCAGCACCTCAGCGGCATCCATCTGCCCCGCCACCCGTTCGGTCGAACCGAACAGGTCGCCATCGCCCTCGACATGCCCTACCGGGATATAGCAGGCGCGGCCCGGACGGACCGAAAGAGACACTCCGACCAGTTCCGCCTGCATCTCGTCCAGCCCGGTGGTCTCGGTGTCGATGGCCACATGCCCAGCCTCGATTACCTCTGCGATCCATCGGTCCAGCGCCTCCCGATCGGTCACGCAGTCGTAACCTTCCACCCCCATTGCGGGCAGTTCCGGCGCGGCGGCGGCTTCGGCGGGCGGAGCGGAAACGACGGCAGGCGCCTCTGCCCCCAGCTTTTCCGCCACCCGCGCGGTCAGGGTCCGGAACTCCATCTGCGCCAGGAATTTCAGCAAGGCATCGGCCTCCGGGTCGCGCACCTCAAGGCTTTCCAGCGTGAAATCCAGCGGTGTGTCGCAATCCAGCTGCACCAGCCGCTTCGAGATCCGGATCTGTTCGGCATGCTCGATCAGGGTCTGGCGGCGCTTGGGCTGCTTGATCTCTTCGGCCCGCGACAGCAGCGATTCGAGATCGCCGAACTCGTTTATCAGCAGCGCGGCGGTCTTGATTCCGATTCCCGGAGCACCCGGCACGTTATCGACCGAATCACCGGCCAGCGCCTGCACATCGACCACCCGATCGGGACCCACGCCGAACTTGTCCATCACTTCGTCGGGACCGATCGCCTTTCCCTTGATCGGGTCCAGCATGTTCACACCCTGCCCGACCAGTTGCATAAGGTCCTTGTCACTGCTGATGATGGTGACGGCCCCACCGGCGTCGCGCGCCTTGCAGGCCAGCGCGGCGATGATGTCGTCGGCCTCGAAACCCTCGGTCTCGATGCAGGCAATGTTGAAGGCGCGCGTGGCCTCGCGGGTCAGTGGGAATTGCGGACGCAGATCCTCGGGCAGTTCGGGGCGGTTGGCCTTGTATTCGGGGTAGATATCGTTGCGGAACGTCTTGGAAGAATGATCGAAGATCACCGCCACATGGGTCGGCGCATCATGGCCGTTCTGATCGCTGACATATTTCCACAGCATGTTGCAGAAACCCGCGACCGCCCCGATCGGCAGGCCATCTGATTTCCGGGTCAGCGGAGGCAGGGCATGATAGGCGCGGAAGATAAAGGCCGAGCCGTCGATCAAATGAAGATGGCAGCCCTTGCCGAAGCCGGTCATGGTCATGGGTGGTCCTTTCACGCTGTCACTGCGTTTTTGACACGAAGACAGGGCGGGGCAAAGGGGCCTTTGCCCAACCCCGACCTTGCCGCTCAGCGGTCCGGCCCCGTTTCAGCGATGCACCGCCAGCGACAGACGCACCGCCCAGGTTGTCTGGGTCCATAATCCGAAACGGCGGCCCGCACGCTTCAGGCTGCGGGAGATCCACTGGTTGCAGGTATTGATGGCGTTGAAATTTCCCTGCGCTGCGAAATACCTGTCTCCCTCCCGCAGCAGCCCCGCGCCCACGGGCTGTGCAAAATCGGTATCGGACAGGATCGACTTGCGCAGCCGCTCATATTCCAACGAATCGAGCTCGATGCTCAATTCGGGCGTATATTCCCCGAACGGCTCGAATCGCATCACCGCCCTGTCGCCTTTTATCGCCCGCCACAGGGCGGACCGGCTAACCTCGCGGTAGCCGCCCACAGTCGTATAGAATTCCCGCGCGCCCCAACCGACAGCCAGCCATCGGGCGGTTTCGGGCAGGTCGAGGGTGGCGAAATCCCGCCTGGTGGCCTTGTCCAGGGGCAGCAGGAAATCCGTATGGATCGCTCCTTGCAACAGTCCGACACGCACCGGCGGCCCCTGCCCCGAAGATTGGCTGACAAAAGGCCCGTCCGGCAATGCCGCCCCTATGACCACCGCTAGAATCCAGCAGATCGGCCCCGCTGCCATGGCAACGGCAAAGCGTTTCAGCCCACGCGGCAACGGGAAACCGGATCAGTGATCACCATTCGCATTGTTGCTGTCCAGCACGAAACGCTTGTCGCAATATCCGCAGTCGACGAATCCCACCTCTGCCGGAATCGCCAGCCAGACGCGTGGATGGCCCAGCCCCACCGCATCATTGCCGTCGCAGGCGATGCGCCGGGTGGTAACGGTGACGATTTCGGGCGCGGGAATGCGCAGTTCCGGGGTAGTCGCTTTCTCAGGCGAGACGGATTCGGTCATGGCTGGCCTTCTTGTCGCGGCGGGCAGGTTCTGTTCTAACCCACATATCGCAGCAACGCCCGCTTTCGCAAGCTCTGCAAGGACCAGCCATATGTCAAATGCCATCGAAATCACCGGCCTGCGCAAGATCTATGCCGCGCAGGGCAACGCACCCGCGAAAGAGGCGTTGAAAGGCGTCGATCTGTCCATAACCTCGGGCAGCATCTTCGGGTTGCTGGGGCCGAACGGTGCGGGGAAATCCACGATGATCAATATCCTCGCGGGGCTGGTGAACAAGACCGAGGGGCGCGTGGTGATCTGGGGTTTCGACCAGGACGTGAACCCGCGCCAGTCCCGCGCGGCCATCGGGGTCATGCCGCAGGAACTGAACATGGATCCGTATTTCACCCCCCGGGCCAGCCTAGACGTGCAAGCGGGGCTTTACGGCGTGCCGAAGGCCGACCGCTGGACCGATGAATTGCTGGAACTGGTCGGGCTAACCGACCAGGCCGAGGCCTACGCACGCAACCTGTCGGGCGGGATGCGGCGGCGGCTACTGCTGGCCAAGGCACTGGTCCATCGCCCGCAGATCCTGGTGCTGGACGAACCGACCGCAGGCGTCGACATCACCTTGCGCGAAATGCTGTGGAACAATGTCCGCAAGCTGAACGAGCAGGGCATGACCATTATCCTGACCACACATTACCTCGAAGAGGCCGAGGAGATGTGCGACGAGATCGCCATCATCAACCATGGCGAACTGGTGGTGCGGCAGGGAACCCGCGAATTGCTGAGCCGTGCCGATGGCAAGACACTGGTCATCGACATCGGCGAGCGGATCGAACTGCCCGCCCTGCCCGAGGGCGCCACGCCGGAATGGCGGCCGGACGGGCGGCTGGCAATCAGCTATCCGCCCTCTCGCATCCGCGCCGATCAGTTGCTTGATGCATTGCGCAACGCCAAGGTGCCAATCATCGATGTGGCCAGCGAGCAGCCCGACCTCGAGGATGTCTTCGTCGAACTGACCCGCGGCTGACGCAAAGCGGTCAGTCGCGCAGGCTGACCATCGGGCCCATCATCCGCCCGCCCATGATATGCAGGTGGAAATGCGGCACTTCCTGCACTCCGTCAGGCCCGGCATTGGTGATCGCGCGGAATCCCCGTCCGCCATCCAGACCAACGCCCTCCTTCGCGATTACTTCGGCGCAAAGCCGCATGAAGCCGGCGATTTCCTCGACCGGGGCATTCGCGGCAAAATCGTCGAAGCTGACATATTTGCCCTTGGGAATCACCAGGACATGGCTGGGCGATTTGGGCGCGATGTCGCGAAATGCCAAGGCATGCTCGTTTTCGGCAACGGTGTCGTTGGGGATCTCGCCGCGCAGGATGCGAGCGAAGATATTCTGATCGTCATAGTCGAGACCCATGGCGTTTTCCCTGACCTAATCTGCGAAAAGATGTTCGGTGCCGGCCAGATCCTGCGCGATTTCAGAAGTGACGTCCAGAAAACGTTCAAGGGCCGTCGCGTTCTGTTCGAGTGACTGGGCGCTTGCAAGAACCTGGAACCTCTCGAAATTCATGTCACGCAGCCGCTCGGCCTCCTGATCCAGATCGGCCCGGACGACGGGCAGCAGACGTGCCGCGACATCGGGAGGTGTGGATTCCCCTGTCAATCCGATGCGCCTCATGTGCCCCTGCAGGTAATCGTCGTCGAACCGGTTATCGATAAACAGGATTCGCGTTTCCGCCTTGTCACTGACAAAATCGGTGATCAGGGACAGCGCCGAAGGATCAATGCACAGCACCAGTTGACGGGTCTCATATTCGTCGAATAGCAGCCGCAGCAATGCGCGCCGGTGACGTTGCCGCTTGGTCAGGCTCGAAGCCACCCCGCCCAGCCAAGGCAAACCGGCCTCCTGTTCGTCGAACACATAATCCAGGGCGGGAACCGTCGTCAGTTCCCTGATCCGCGCCGTAAGCCGCTTGGCGATATGCCATTTCTTGGCGACAATCAGATGCACCACCTGATTGCGTCCCAGATTGCCCTCGCTTTCCCAGAAACGTGGCGCGAAGCGGCGTCCGACACGGCCACGCCCGGTCAGGAAGCGAAAGAGCCTTGGTCCTTCGTCCGAGATCACGAATTCCTGCCCGTCCGCCTGCCACAGAGCTCCAAGCCGCTCCCGCAGTTCCAGCGCCTCGGCACTGATCTTTCGCGCAAACAAATAGTCCTGGCGCAGCAAGAGGTCATAATGATCGTTATAGAAGGTCGCGGGCATTCCGTAATCGGTGAACATCAGGAAAGTCAGCGTCCGCCGGTGAATCTCGGTCTTCGGCACAAGATGCGCAACCAGGGTCTGGAAGAAGGTCTCGTCCGGAATCCAGGTCGTCGCGAAGAATCGCATCACATCGCGCCGTTCCTTGCAGAAGTTCAGCAGGTTCACGATCGTCCGGCGGCGCAGGCACCACCATTGCGAACCGATCATGACCTGCAGATCCGATGGAATGTCACGCTTCAACCCAAAGCGTCTTTGCAGATCCAGACTGGTATAGAACAGCCATTTCTGTTTGCGCTCGCTGAAGAAGTGACGGTAAATCAGGCGCTCCGCCTTGATCCCGGTCTTGATCCAGTCGCTTTCGAAGAAGTCGAAGCTTTCGATGAAATCTCCGTCATGCCGGTCAAGAAATTCATGCGCATATTCCCCCGACTTGATCGGCATGCAGTCACCTGACAGCATGTAGAAATGCGTGGCATCGGGAAACGCCTCGACCGCCGCCTCGACTGCAAGCAGCGTCGCCGCGACAAGCGACCACGCTCCCCAACCGCATTTCAGCCGCTTTGTCGTGAATGTCACACCGGGGTCGTCTTTCAAGGCCGTGTATATGCGCTCGAAATAGCGGTCAGGCGCATTGGCATCGAAATGGATAGACACATAGTCGCCGGTGGTCGTCAGCCGCCGGGCCTGCGCTATGACCCCCTCAGGATCCTTATGAGTCAACAGGATAAAAGCTATCCGTGTCATGCAAAAACTTCACCATATTGCGGCATATCCAACTTCGCGTCGTATAATGCGTTGAAAATCCCCTCGGGGTTTGGTTTCTGTCTGTATCAATTCTGAGTGCGTGAGCAAGCCAGTTGTCGTCAGATGGTGAAAATCGGCCGGTGACAAGAAGAAGGGAAGAGAACCCGCGATGACGTTCCCCGGCGTTTGGATGACCGAAAGCGCAAGCATGATCTACCGGGTGGTGCCGAAATGCGCCTGTTCCACCATCGGGCAGATCATGTTCTACACCGACCATGGCCTCTTCTTTGATGGCGACATTCATGATTCGACCTCGGGGCTGCACAAGTGGTCGCAGGACGAAAGTCAGAAGCGGATCGAACAGATTGTACGGGCCCGCAAGGCGCCCGCTTTCACCTGCGTGCGCAATCCCTATTCGCGTATCCTGTCATCCTTCTTCGACAAGATCGCAGGCATCCAGCGTAACGGGCGCCGCTATCGCGGCAATCTCGTTTCGCAGCTGATCCAGCGTTACGGAATCGATGTCGGCAGCCCGGAAAGCGGTTTCGAATTCGACCAGGTAACCAGTTTCCGCCGCTTTCTGCTGTTTGCGCGTGACACCATCCGCTGGCGCCGTCCGATGGAGCCGGACATTCACTGGGCGGCGATGTCGGGACAAATCGCGACCTTCATCGCCAACGGCGGCCATTACGACAGCATTTTCTTTACCGAGACCTTCAACGACGGAATGCAGCGGGTTCTGGACAAGGCCGAAACACCGAACAGCATCGCTCTCACGGATGTGCCGCGTTTCAACGAATCCGAAGGTCACGGCCCCAAACGGGCCCACAAGATCAGCGAATATTTCGACGACCTGTCGCGTCACCTGATCTGGGAGATATACAAGGACGACTTCCAGCTATTCCGCTATGATTTCGACGATCCCGACAACAGGATGCCGATCGGCGAAATCGATCTGGAAGAGGTCCACGCCAAGCTCGGACGCTGATGCCGGACACGATACCCGAGGGAAAGCGCAGATAAGCCATCCTCGAACAGGTCCGGCCTTGCAAGACAATATGAAAGCGGCGCCTCCAGATGGAGAGCGCCGCCTGTTTTTCCGTCAATCGGGCGAAAAGCTGCCTCAGACAGCGCCCTTGATGAACGTCACCGCATCGCCAACGGTCTGAATCGTTTCGGCGGCGTCGTCGGGAATCTCGATGCCGAACTCCTCTTCGAAGGCCATCACCAGTTCCACCGTATCGAGGCTGTCTGCACCCAGATCATCGATGAACGAGGCAGACTCGGCCACCTTGTCCTCATCGACGCCCAAATGCTCGACAACGATCTTCTTCACGCGATCAGCGATATCGCTCATGTCATATCCTCATTCTCGCGGGCATCCGCCCAATCTTGTTCCCGGGCGACGGCCCGTGCCAGCACAGGGCGGTTTCCCTGCTGCTAAAGGCGGGGATATAGCACCCATTATCCCTCATGCAACCGCTTTTCCAAGCTTTTTGTCGCCGCGTTGCAGCACCGTGCAACTTGTTCAGACCATCGCCATTCCGCCATTCACATGCAGCGTGGCCCCCGTCACATAACCCGCCTCGGCGCTGGCCAGATAGGTGACCGCCGCGGCGATCTCTGCGGGCTGCCCCATGCGTCCGGCCGGGATCTGCCCCAGAATCTTGCTCTTCTGGTCGTCGTTCAGCTTGTCGGTCATCGCCGTCTCGATAAATCCGGGGGCCACGCAGTTCACGGTGATGCCTCGGCTAGCTACTTCATAGGCAAGGCTTTTCGACATGCCGACCAATCCCGCCTTGGCAGCGGCATAATTGCCCTGCCCCGGATTGCCCGTCGCGCCCACCACCGAGGTGATATTCACGATCCGTCCCCATCGCGCCTTCATCATCCCGCGCAATACCGCCCGGGACAGTTGGAAAACGCTGGTCAGGTTCACGTCAAGAACCTGGCTCCATTCCTCGTCCGACATCCGCATGAACAGGTTATCCCGCGTGATCCCTGCGTTGTTGATCAGGATATCCACAGACCCCATCGCATCCGCCGCCACCTTGGGCAACGCGGCGACAGCATCCGCGTCCGCCAGATTCGCCGGCACCACATGCGCCCGCTCACCCAGTTTCACGGCCAGATCCTGCAGCGGAGCCTCCCGGGTTCCCGACAATGCAACCGTAGCGCCCGCCGCATGCAAGGCCTCGGCAATCGCACCACCAATCCCACCCGACGCGCCGGTCACCAGCGCATTCTTTCCCGTCAAATCGAACATCCGAGTCCCTTCTTCTTCATGCAAATATCCTCTGGGGGTCGCCGGTTGGGGCGCCACTGGTTCGAGAACCAGCCGGCGACGGGGGCGAAGCGCCCCCCGGCCTGTTTCACCCCTTCAACGCGATAATATCCGCCGGTGTGCCGATATTTTTCACGACAGCATCGCGTGCAATCCGCTTGATCATTCCCGACAGCGCCTTGCCCGCTCCGATCTCCCAGAACTCTGTCACTCCCGAATCTGTCAGGTGCATCACCGATTCGCGCCAGCGCACCGTGCCGGTCACCTGTTCGACCAGCAACCGCCGGATCGCGCCGGGCTCGATCACCGGCTCGGCCCGGACATTGGCGATCAGCGGCACCGCAGGCGGCTGGATATCCACCCCGGCCAGCGCATCGGCCATCACCGCGGCGGCAGGCTGCATCAGCACCGAATGGAACGGCGCCGAAACCGGCAGCATCAGCGCCCGCTTCGCACCCGCTTCCTTGGCTGCCGCCGCGGCACGCTCGACCGCCTCCTTGTGACCCGAGATTACCACTTGCGCGGGATCATTGTCATTGGCGGCCTGCACGACCCCATCCTCCGCCGCCTCACGCGCAATTCGATCGACCGTCTCGAAATCGAGGCCCAGGATCGCCGCCATCGCACCCTGGCCTATCGGGACGGCTTCCTGCATGGCCTGTCCACGCAGCCGCAGCAACTGCGCCGTATCCGCGAGCGTCAACGCCCCTGCCGCACAAAGCGCCGAATATTCGCCCAGGGAATGCCCGGCAACATAGCTTGCCTCGGTAATATTGATTCCCTCGGCCTCAAGGGCCCGGAACGCCGCCATGGAGGTCGCCATCAACGCAGGTTGGGCGTTCTGGGTCAGGGTCAGCGTTTCGATATCGCCGTCCCAGATCAGCGCCGACAGTTTCTCGCCAAGCGCCTCGTCCACCTCGATGAACACGTCCCGCGCCGCCGGATAGGCTTCGGCCAGTTCGCGCCCCATGCCCACGACCTGCGCACCCTGCCCCGGAAACACAAATGCCCGCATTCTCAACCCCCTGAAATGTTTTCCCGATAAACCGGCATAGCGCGGGCGGGACATTGCCGCAACTCGCAGCGCGGACGGGACGGTATCGATGTAATGAAAAAAGGGAGGCCAAAGCCCCCCTTTTTCCTGAATTTCCATTGAAAACCGGTCAGCCGACCAGTTCCAGTCCCGAGAAAAAGAAAGCGATCTCCTGAGCGGCGGTTTCCGGCGCGTCCGAACCATGCACCGAATTTTCACCGACCGACAGGGCAAACTCCTTGCGGATCGTGCCTTCGGCGGCATCGGCCGGATTGGTCGCGCCCATCACTTCGCGGTTCTTGGCAATCGCGTTTTCACCTTCCAGCACCTGCACGACCACCGGCTCGGAGGCCATGAATTCGACCAGTTCACCGTAGAAGGGGCGCTCCTTGTGCACCTCGTAGAATTTGCCGGCCTGTTCGGGCGACAGCTTGATGCGCTTTTGTGCGACGATGCGCAGCCCCGCCTCTTCGAATTTGGCGTTGATCTTGCCGGTCAGGTTACGCTTGGTGGCGTCGGGCTTGATGATCGAAAGGGTGCGTTCGGTGGCCATGGATGTACCTTTGTCTGCGGCGGGCGCCCCGCCATGAGTGAAATCCGCGCCCGGTTATCAGGCTTCGCCCAGAGCGGCAAGACTGCGCATATTCTGCTGACGAAATCCGCACGCATCAGCGATATTCGTCGAATCCCACCACGAAAAACCGCGACCCCATTGCGCTTTCGCGAAATCGACACAACACTAGGATAGTTGATCCGCGTGGCAAAAGAGGTGCCGCCGACATGCTACCACTTCGCAAGGGCCGGTATCAGGCAAGACTGGCCGACACGTCCGAGGATATCCGCGCGGCTCAACGCCTGCGCTGGTTGTGTTTCGTTGCCCGGAACGGAACCGGTGAGGACGACGATCAGGTCGACAGCGACAGGCTTGACGCCGAATGCCACCACATGCTGGTCGAGGATGTGACGACGGGCCAGTTGCTTTGTTGTTTCCGCTTCCTGCCCCTGTCCGGCGGCTCCGAGATCGCCCGCAGTTATTCGGCGCAATTCTACAACCTTGCAGCGTTGGAAAGCTTCGACGGTCCGATGGTCGAGATGGGGCGTTTCTGCATTCATCCCGAAGCCCGCGACCCCAACATCCTGCGCATAGCATGGGCGGCGATGACCCGCTTCGTTGACGAGGCAGGGATAGAGATGCTGTTCGGCTGTTCCAGTTTCGTCGGAACTGAACCCGAAGAGCATGCCGAGGCTTTCGCCATGCTCAAGGAGCATCATCTCGCCCCGCGCCGCTGGCTACCGCGCGTCAAGGCGCCGAAGGTCTTTCGTTTCGCCCGCGCCCTGCGATTGCGCAAACCGAACCCCAAGCAGGCGATGGCTGCGATGCCGCCTCTCCTGCGCAGCTATCTGGCGATGGGCGGTTGGGTCAGCGATCACGCGGTCGTCGATCCGGCACTGCGAACCATGCATGTCTTTACCGGCGTCGAGATCCGCGCCATCCCTGCGGCCCGCAAACGGCTGTTGCGTGCCGTGGCGGGATAATCCGGCGCGGGACAATCGGCATCCGCACTCGCATACGCACCGGACCTCCTGCGAGGTATTTGGGCAAAGAAGAAGAGGAATGCCGAAGGACTGCAGAACCTTACCGGCGAAGCACGCGGAACGCGGTCAGGTGCCTATTCCCGTCCTCGAGGCGGCCGGGGCCGGTAGACCGGCAGTTTCCAGCCCCATATCAGGCTGCCGGCACGCAGCACCCATACGATGGCAGCGCAGGCAAGCAGCGCCTCGCCTCGCTGAAAGCCCAGCCAGTTCAGCGCCGCCGCCGTCAGCGCCCCGCCAAAGGCCGCGGTCAGGTAAAGCTGACCCTGTTTCAGCACCAGGGGAACCTCGTTGCCCACAACATCGCGCATAAGTCCGCCGAACGTGCCGGTCACGATCCCCATGATCACGGTGATGACAGGGCCAAATCCTCCCTCCATCGCCACGCCCGCTCCTGCCGCGACGGCAACGGCCAGCGCCACGCTGTCCAGCCAGATCAGCAATCGATAGCGGCTTTCAAACAGATGCGCGGTCCAGAACACCACCAGCGCGGCGCAAGCGGCCATCAGAACATAGGCAGGCTGATCGACCCAGAACACCGCCTCGCGCCCGAGGATCAGGTCGCGCAGCGTGCCGCCCCCCACCGCCGTCAGCGCTGCCATGAAGATGAAGCCCACCGGATCAAGCTGGGCGCGGCTGGCCACCAGCGCCCCGGTCAGCGCAAAGATCAGCACCGAACCATAGTCCAGCGCGATCAGCAGCCCCGAAAAGCTCATTTGAAGGGCGCCATACCGGCGCGCGCCAACTCATCGGCCCGCTCGTTCTCGGCATGACCGGCATGTCCCTTGATCCAGCGCCATTCAACCTTGTGCCGCGCGCGCGCCTCGTCGAGCCTTTGCCATAGCTCGGCATTCTTCACAGGTTTCTTGCCTGCCGTGCGCCAGCCATTCTTTTTCCAGCCATGGATCCATTGGCTGACGCCGTTCTTTACATAGGCGCTGTCGGTGGTGATGGTGATCTCGCTCGGACGGGTAAGCGTCTCCAGCGCCGCGATGGCGGCCATCAGTTCCATGCGGTTATTGGTGGTATCGGCCTCTCCACCCTGTAATTCGCGCTCTTTGACGATCCGCTCGCCATCCATGGCGCGCAACAGAACACCCCAGCCTCCGGGGCCGGGATTGCCGCTGCATGCCCCGTCCGTCCACGCAAACAGTTCCGTCACGCCCGGCTCACCGCCAGTTTCAGCCCAAGCATCGCGAAGGATGCAGCGAATATGCGCCGCATCCACCGCATCGCGGTTTCCGAGGCCAGCACAGCGTCCCGCCCGCTCGCCGCCAGAGCGGCATAGATGACGAATACCCCAAAGGTCATCCCGGTAAAGCCAAGGCCCAGTTCGACCAGCGCCCCAAGCCCGGCCCCGGCAGGCAGGAACTGCGGCAGGAAAGCCATGAAGAACATCGGAAGCTTGGGGTTGAGCAGGTTGATCATTATTCCCCGCCCAACCAGCTGCCGGACAGGAGTTGGTTCTGCGGCGCGAAACTGCAGGCCGCCCGCGCCTTGCAAAGCGCCCCAGGCCATCCAGAGCAGATAGGCGACACCCGCGAATTTCACAGCCTGGAACAGCACGGCGCTGGTATGCAGCAGGGCCGCCAGCCCGGCCATGGCGACCAGCATATGGATTACCGTCGCGATCGTGCAGCCAAGCGCCGCCCAAAGCCCGGCGCGCATTCCCCCGCCCAATGTCGAGGACAGGGTATAGATCACACCCAGGCCCGGCACGACGCAAACAATGAACGCGGTCAGCAGATATTCGAAACTCATTGGTCCAGCCTCATATATCCCGGCAGCGCCTCGATCCGGCGCAGCCATGCCCCTATGCCGGGAAAGCGGTCCATCTCGAATCCCCCGCGCGTTCCCGCATTGTGAGTATAGGCATAAAGGCACAGGTCAGCGAGACTCACCTCACTCCCGAGCCAGTCATGCGCTGCAAGCCGGTCCTCCATCACCTGTAGCAATGCGTGACCACGCTCCAGCAGATCGGCCAGGCGTTCGGGCGTCGCCTCCGCCGCACGGTGGGGATAGTATAACAGCGCCTGCCGAACCGCGATCACAGGCTCATGGTTATATTGTTCCCAGAACATCCAGCCAAGCACTTGCGCCCGCTCAACAGGATCGGCCGGGATAAAGGCTGTTCCCTCACCCAGATACCACAGGATTGCACCGGATTCCGCCAGCCTGCGGCCATCATCCAGCACCAGCACGGGCACCTTGCCAAAAGGCAGGATCCCTTCGGCCCTGGCGTGCGCCAGCGCATCCGAGCCGCTCTCGCAATCGACGAGTTCGACCTCGCGTCCCGTCAACGCCAGCAAGAGCCGAATCTTGTAGCTGTTGCCCGACGAAGGCATCGAATAAAGCCGCATCATCGCCCCCTCCTCCTTGCTCCAAATATCTCGGGGAAGCCCGGCCGGACAGGCAGGGCGGAGGCAGCGCCCCCTTTCACACCGCTTCCCGCAACACCCGCGGCACCTTGAACTCGACATTCTCCTGCGCCGTCTCGACGATCTCGACGGTCACATCGTATCGGGCGCGGAAGGCCTCTATCACCTCGTCGATCAGCACCTCGGGCGCGCTTGCTCCGGCGGTCACGCCGACATTGCGAACCCCCTCGATCGCCCGCCAGTCGATCTGATCCGCCCGCATCACCAATTGCGAATAGCTGCATCCCTCTGCCCGGCCCACTTCGACCAGCCGCTTGGAGTTGCTGGAATTCTGGGCACCGATCACCAGAAGCGCGTCGATCCGGGGCGCAATGGCCTTGACCGCCGCCTGACGGTTGGTGGTGGCGTAGCAGATATCCTCCTTCGCAGGGCCGACGATATTCGGAAACCGCGCCTGCAGGGCGGCGACGATTGCGGCGGTGTCATCGACAGAAAGAGTCGTTTGGGTGATGAAGGCCAGCCGTTCGGGATCGCGGGGACGCAGCCCTGCGACATCCTCGACCGTCTCGACCAAGATAACCTCTCCCTCCGGCAGCTGTCCCATGGTGCCAAGCACCTCGGGATGGCCTGCATGGCCGATCATCACCAGTTGCAGGCCCTCCGCATGATGGCGCGCGGCTTCCATATGGACCTTGCTGACCAATGGACAGGTCGCATCCACAAAGACCATCTCGCGTTGCCTTGCCTCGGCCGGAACCGATTTGGGCACGCCATGCGCGGAAAAGATCACCGGCCGGTCATCGGGGCATTCATCAAGTTCCTCGACAAACACCGCCCCTTTTTCCCGCAATGAATCGACAACATATTTGTTGTGCACGATCTCGTGCCGGACATAGACGGGAGCACCCCATTTCTGCAGTGCCATCTCGACGATCTTGATGGCACGATCAACACCCGCGCAAAACCCGCGGGGCGCGGCAAGATAAAGCGTCAAAGGCGGTTTCACATGTTTCATATTCCTGCCCTAACGCGACCATGACGCATCGTCCAGACATGGCCGATTCACATCCCACATGATTAATCCGCGAACCTAATCGCGCCAACTCCCAAGACTTCATCATTTTTATATAAATCATAACAACTTGGAAATTGACCGGGGCGCGGAAAGGGACTGCAATGGCAATAGGTCGCGACGCCATCACTTCCTCGAAAGGACATCACGAAACTCCCATGTGCCGCCCCGTCTTCTCCTTCCATGCCTAATGATGACGCTATTGCCGCGCGCCTTTCGCCGGATTTCACGCCCCCCGGTCTGCAAGTGCAAGAATCTCTGGCACGTCCAGATATGCCTCAAGATGATCGGCCAAGGCATCCAGCGTCTGCTCTATCCCGGCATCATAACCCGGCTGCGACGCGGTGCCCAATCTGCGCAGATAGGCAGCACGAAACCGGTCATCCGCGAAGAGCCCATGCAGATATGTGCCCATGATTCGCCCGTCATGGCTGATGGCTCCGTCCGGGCCGGGCATATAGGCAAAGGGACGGGCGCAATCCGGGCCACAGCTTTGTCCCATATGAATTTCATATCCCGAAACAGGCTGCCCCAGGGCCTCTCCCGTCACACGAACCAGCCGCTTGGTCCCGGCCATCTCGGTGGTGACGTCCAACAGGCCAAGCCCCTCGGTCTCGCCCGCCAGCCCATCGGAGCCGAGCGGGTCGCGGATCGACTGTCCCAGCATCTGGTAACCACCGCAGATGCCAAGCACATGCCCCCCGCGCCGGACATGCGCGGCGAGGTCCAGATCCCAGCCCTGTGCACGCAGGAAGGCCAGATCGGAAATGGTCGATTTCGTTCCGGGAATGACGACCAGATCCGCGTCTCCGGGTATCGGCCTTCCCGGCCCCAGCATCGTGAGGCGCAGTTCCGGCTCCGCGGCCAGGGGATCGAGGTCGTCGAAATTGGCAATCCGCGAAAGGGCGAGGCACACAACATGCAGTCCCTTTCCCCGCGATGCGCCCAGATCGACCGCATCCTCGGCAGGCAGTCGATGCGCATCGTCGAACCACGGCACCATGCCGAAACCCGGCCAGCCGGTGCGGGTCTCGATAAGGCGGAAACCGTCGTCGAACAGGCGCGGATCGCCACGGAACTTGTTGATCAGAAAGCCCCGGATCATGGCCGCATCGCCAGGGTCGATCACCGCCTGCGTCCCGACGATCTGCGCGATGACACCGCCCCGATCGATATCACCCGCCAGCACCACCGGCACACCCGCCGCACATGCGAAGCCCATATTCGCTATGTCACGCGAGCGCAGATTGACCTCGGCCGGGCTGCCGGCGCCCTCCACGATGACAATGTCGCAGGAGGCGGCAAGCCGGCTGAAGCTGTCCAGAACCCCCTGCAGAAGCCGCGGCCTGAGCATCGCATAATCCCGGGCTTGTGCCCGGGCAATGGCATGTCCCTGCAGGATCACCTGTGCTCCGGTGTCGGTTTCAGGCTTCAGCAGGACAGGGTTCATGTCACTCACGGGATCCAGCCCGCAAGCCCGCGCCTGCAGCGCCTGCGCGCGCCCGATCTCGCCTCCATCGGCGGTAACGGCGGCATTGTTCGACATGTTCTGCGGCTTGAACGGCGCCACCCTCAGCCCCCTGCGAAGCGCTGCACGGCACAGCCCCGCCACCAGCAGGGATTTACCTACATTCGAGCCGGTGCCCTGTATCATCACCGCGCGGGGCTTCGTGGCGGGCATGGGACACTCCGCTTGCCAACATCTGCACGGATGACTAGATAGGCGCGTCCGCAATTGAAAGGCCGAATTCCGTGCAAAATGTCGTGCTGACGATTCACCTGATCCTGGCGGTCCTTTTGACCGGGGTCGTATTGCTGCAACGCTCCGAAGGCGGCGGGCTCGGAATGGGTGGCGGCGGCGGCGGTGGCGTCATGTCCGGCAGGCAGGCCGCCAATGCGATGACCCGGCTGACATGGATTTTCGGCGTAGCGCTGTTCGTGACCTCGATCAGCCTGACGATCATCGCGGCGCGGCAATCCTCGAACAGCTCGATCATGGATCAGCTTGGCGTGCCTGAATCGCAGCAGCAGGATTCGAATTTGCCGCAACTTCCGGAATATACGCCTCCGCCCTCGACCGGCGGCGATCCGTTGACACCGCCCGCACCCGATGCGCCGGCGGCAAGCGGCGAGGCAGCCGGTGCGGATTCGGCCGAGGCTCCGGCGACGGTCACGCCGCCCGCAACCGGGGGGGCAGAAACCGAGGCTCCCGCGGCAAGCGAGGAGGTCGTAACTCCTCCCGCGACCGAAAGCACGACAAGCGAGACAACCGAACCCGCCGCCAACAACGCGGATACCGCAGCGCCGGAAGGCGATGAGGCAGCCGGATCGGAAAACCCCCGGAACTCGAATTAAGAACCCACAACAAATAGGGGCGGAATAAATCTGCCCCACATCAACTTGCGGTCCATTGCGGCCACGGGACGAATCGCTTATAACTTAAGTCCCGTGATGCCGGCTGTTCGAGGGCCCGCGATCATATTGGTTTTGCACATCACGGGGGCTCCATGGCGCGTTATATATTTATCACCGGCGGGGTGGTTTCGTCCCTTGGCAAGGGTCTTGCTTCCGCCGCGCTCGGCGCCCTACTGCAGGCCCGTGGCTTCACCGTCCGGCTGCGCAAGCTGGACCCTTATCTGAATGTCGATCCCGGCACCATGTCGCCATTCGAACATGGAGAGGTATTCGTCACCGATGACGGAGCCGAAACTGATCTGGATCTGGGTCATTACGAACGCTTCACCGGCGTATCGGCCCGCCGCACGGATTCCGTCAGTTCGGGGCGCATCTATTCCAATGTGCTGGAAAAGGAGCGCCGTGGCGAATATCTGGGCAAGACCATTCAGGTCATTCCTCACGTAACGAATGAAATCAAGGACTTCCTGGCCATCGGCGAGGATGAGGTGGATTTCATGCTCTGCGAGATCGGCGGCACGGTCGGCGATATCGAGGGCCTGCCCTTCTTCGAGGCGATCCGGCAATTCAGCCAGGATCGTCCGCGCGGACAATGCATCTTCATGCATCTGACATTGCTGCCATGGCTTGCCGCCTCGGGCGAACTGAAGACCAAGCCGACCCAGCACAGCGTCAAGGAGCTGCGCTCGATCGGGATCGCGCCCGATGTGCTGGTCTGCCGCTCGGAACAGCCGATCCCGGAAAAGGAGCGCGCCAAGATCGCATTGTTCTGTAATGTTCGTCCGGACGCCGTGATTCCCGCCTATGATCTGAAATCGATCTACGAAGCCCCGCTGGCCTATCACCGCGCCGGTCTGGATCGCGCGGTTCTGGACGCGTTCCAGATCAGCCCCGCGCCGCGCCCCGACCTGTCGCGTTGGGAAGACGTCATGGACCGGCTGGAACATGCGGAAGGCAAGGTCAGGATCGCCATTGTCGGCAAGTATACGCAGCTTGAAGATGCCTATAAATCCATTGCCGAGGCGCTGACTCATGGCGGCATGGCGAATCGGGTCCGGGTGCGGGCCGACTGGGTGGACAGCGAAAAGCTGGAAGACGACGGCATCAACCTGCTGGACGGTTATCACGGGATCATCGTGCCGGGCGGCTTTGGCGAACGCGGAACCGAAGGCATGATCGCCACCGCCCGCTATGCGCGCGAGAAGAAAGTGCCCTATCTTGGCATCTGCCTTGGCATGCAGATGGCTGTGATCGAAGCGGCGCGCAACCTTGCGGGAATGCCCGATGCGGGATCAGAAGAATTCGACCACGAGGCCGGCAAGACCCGCTTTACCCCCGTGGTCTACCACCTGAAGGAATGGGTGCAGGGCAATTACACGGTCCAGCGCAAGGTGACGGACGACAAGGGCGGCACCATGCGCCTCGGCGCTTATACCGCTGTGCTGGAGCCCGATTCCAAGGTCTCGGAAGCCTATGGCGGCGCATTGCGGATCGAGGATCGCCATCGCCATCGCTACGAGGTCGACGCAACCTATCGCGAGGCGCTGGAAAAGGTCGGGCTCAGGTTTTCCGGCATGTCGCCGGACGGCAAGCTGCCCGAGGTGATCGAGTATCCCGACCATCCCTGGTTCATCGGGGTGCAGTCGCATCCCGAACTGAAATCCAAGCCATTCGATCCGGCACCGCTCTTCGCCGGCTTCGTCCGGGCCGCGATGCTGGAAGGCCGGCTGGTATAGAGAAATGACCGGGCGATGACCCGGCCATTCCATAACCTGTTCGACGTGACGTCGACGGGGCTCAGCGCTTTTTCACCACCCGGAATATCGCGGTCGCCGTGGCCAGCAGCCGTCCGTCCTCCGCGCGCAGGTCGGCTTCGATGAATTTCAGGCTTCGGCCGCCACCGGTTACGCGACCTGTCGCAGTGACCCGCCCTTCGGTGGCTCCGGCGATGAAATTCACGTTTATCGAGACTGTCACCACGCCGCTGCCCACGTCTCCCAGATGGTTGCGCAGGGCGGTGCCGCAGCCGTTATCCAGCAGCATCGAGACAAAGCCACCATGCAGCACCCCCATCCGGTTGAGATGCTGCGGACCGATTTCAAGCGAGCAAGCCCCGGTCTGGTCGTCCGGCAGGAACGACCTGTAACCGACCAGTTCCCTCGCGCCCGACCGATCGATCGGCAGCAAATCGTCGGCCTCGCCCTCCATCACGCGGCCCTGCCTTTTGCCGCGCCGCCGAGTTCGAGCAAGCGCAACACATGGTCATTGTGATCGCCCAACTGGTGGTCGATCATCACCAGCCGCTTGGCGTAATGCGCGCCGGGATACTCCCAGGTCATGCCGATGCCGCCATGCATCTGAACCGCTTCCTCGGCGATTTTCCGGCCCATCCGCCCGATCAGGTTCTTGGCCATCGACACGTTGCGCGCCTGATCCTGCGTGCCGAAACCGGCCACTGCCGCGATGGTGATCGAACGGCATTGCTCCAGTTCGACCAGCATGTCCACGACGCGGTGCTGCAGGGCCTGGAAGGTCGCGATAGGCCGGCCGAATTGCTGACGCTGACCCAGATAGTCGATCGTCAGGTCGATCAGATGGGCCATGGCACCCACCGCCTCGGCGCAAAGCGCGACACGGCCCAGGTCCAACGCATCTTCCAGATCGGCGCGGCAATCAGGCGACAGGCATTCCACCTTCAGGTCATCCATGACCAGATCCGATACGCCGCCACCGTCAACCATCGTGGCAGAGATCAATTCGGGGCTTTCGACCTGGAACAGGCCAATCCCCGCATCGGTCCGCGCCGCCACAAGCAGATGATCGGCACCGGGCGCGCCATAGATGGCGGATTTGCGGCCCGTCAGCCGCCAGTCCCCGCCGTCCCGCCGCGCCTGCGCCTCGATATGGGACAGATCGCAGGCGACATGCGGTTCATAGACGGCCAGCACGGGACGCGCGCTGCCAGCCACTATCGCCTCGACCAGATCGCTCCGGCCAAGACCCGCCAGCAGCCGCAGCCCCATCAGCGCACCCAGTAGGGGTTCGGCGCACAAGCCCCGCCCGACCTCTTCGAAGATGACCGAGACATCCTCGGCGCTGCCGCCGAAGCCGCCCTGTTCTTCGCCGATGAAAGCCCCGATAATGCCAAGCTCCGCCAGCCCGGCCCAGATTTCAGCCGAATGCCACGGTTCGGCATAGGCATGGGCGTTCCGCGTTTCGATATCGTAATTGTCGGTCAGATAGCGGCGCAAGCTGTCCGCCAGCATCTGGTGGTCCTCGGAAAGATTGAAGTCCATGGGATCACCTCCGGAACAGTTCTTTGGCAACGATGTTGCGCTGGATTTCGTTCGAACCGCCAAAGATCGACAGCTTGCGATTGTTGAAATAGGCGGGCGCGGCGCGGGCGGCCTCGACCGGCACGGCCAATTCGTTCTCGGACAGCTCACTGGCCATAGGCGCGGCCTGCGGCCCGAGAGCCGAGCGATACAGGTCCTGGATCGCCTGCCGCACCTGTGTGCCCTTGAGCTTCAGCATCGAGCTTTCGATACCGCCTGCCGCTCCGCCCTTCGCATTGGCCAGCATCCGCAGATTGGTGATCCGCAATGCCTCCAGCTCGGTCTCGATCTCGGCGGCGCGGGCGGCATAGATCGGGTTATCCGCAATCTTGCGGCCGTCGCGGGTCATCTGCCGCGACAGGCGGTGAAAGCGCTCCATGTCCTTCATCGAAAAGCCGGTGCCGGCAATATTGGTGCGCTCATGCGTCAGCAGGTATTTGGCGATGGTCCAGCCCTGGTTCTCCTCGCCCACCAGGTTGGCGACGGGGACGCGAGCATCGGTGAAGAATACCTCGTTCACCTCATGCCCGCCCTCGATCAGCCGGATCGGGCGCATCTCGACGCCCTTGGTGTCCAGATCGACCAGCAGAAAGCTGATTCCCTCTTGCGGCTTGCCCTCGGTCGAGGTCCGTACGAGGCAGAAAATCTTGTTGGCATGCTGGCCAAGCGTGGTCCAGGTCTTCTGCCCGTTGACGACGTAATGATCGCCGTCGCGCACCGCCCGTGTCTTGAGGCTGGCCAGATCGGAGCCCGCCCCCGGCTCGGAATAGCCCTGGCACCACCAGTCGCTGCCGTCCAGGATCCGGGGCAGGATCTCTCGCCTCTGCTCTTCGGTGCCGAATTTGAGCAGCACCGGCCCCAGCATGTTCAGGCCGAAGGGCACCAGCCGTGGTGCATTGTGCAGCGCGCATTCCTCGGCAAAGATATGGCGCTCCACCGCACTCCAGCCTGGACCGCCATATTCCTCGGGCCATGTCGCCGCCAGCCAGCCGCGCTCGTGCAGGATCGCCTGCCAGCGCAGCAGATCATCTTTCGAAAGCTCCTTGCCCGCCGCCACTTTCCCGGCTAGCTCTTCGGGCAGGTTGTCTTTCAGGAACGCACGCACCTCGTCACGGAACGCGCGCTCTTCTGGAGTGAATTCGAGGTCCATCCGTTCATTCCTTGTTCAGATCGGCAAAGCCGCGGCCGCTATCGGCCAATTCGCGCAAGAGCGGCGGAACCTGCCAGTAATGCGCGTCTTCCCTGGCATAGGTCTCGATCCGTTCGATCAATGTCTTGGCTCCGATCCGGTCGGCATAATTGAGTGGCCCGCCAAGATGACGCGGAAAGCCATAGCCGAACAGGAACACCGCATCGACATCGACGGGGCGCTGTGCGATCCCTTCCTGCACGACACGGGCGGCCTCGGAAATCATCGCGGTCATGTAGCGGTCGGTGATATCCTTGTCGCTGAATTCGCGCGGGGTCACGCCCGCGGCCTTGCGCTCGGCTTCGACGATGGCCACGGCATCCGGGTTCGGTTTGCGCGTCTTGGGATCGTCATAAAGATAATAGCCGCGCCCGGTCTTGCGCCCGAACCAACCATTCTCGCAAATCCGGTCGGCGATGGTGACATAGCGTTCCTCGGGCGGACGATCCGGCGCCTTGCGCTTGCGGGTTGCCCATCCGATATCCAGCCCGGCCAGATCGCCTACGGCGAAGGGTCCCATCGCGAAGCCGAAATCCTCCAGCGCGCGGTCGATCTGCTCGAAACTCGCCCCGTCCAGCAGCATGTAATCCGCCGCCTTGCGGTAATGGGCGAGAATACGGTTGCCGATGAAGCCGTCGCAGACGCCCGAGCGCACCGCGACCTTCTTCATCCGCGCGGCCAATGCCCATGCGGTCGCCACCACCTCGGGCGCGGTCTGGTCCGCCACCACGACCTCCAGCAGCCGCATGACATGAGCCGGAGAGAAGAAATGCAGCCCGATCACGTCCTGCGGGCGAGAGGTCATCGCGGCAATGGCGTTCACGTCAAGATAAGAGGTATTCGTGCCCAGCACTGCGCCAGCCTTACAGATCCGGTCGAGCTTGCCGAAGATCCCGGCCTTGACCGACATTTCCTCGAACACCGCCTCGATCACCAGGTCGACAGGGGCGAGGCTTTCCAGATCGGTCGTTGCATTCAGGGCGGCCAGCGCCTTGTCGCGGCCATCCGCCGTCATCTTGCCGCGCTTGACTGCACCATCGAGGTTCCTGGTCACGGCAGCCTTAGCCGCCTCGGCCCGCTCGGGCGCCATTTCGATCAGCGTCACCGGGATACCGGCCTGCAACAGGGCGGTGGCGATGCCGACCCCCATCGTGCCGCCACCGATCACCCCGGCGGTCTCGACCTGACGCGGCTCTGCCTGCGCCTCGGGGATGCGCTTGACGGCGCGTTCGGCGTTAAAGGCATGGATCAGGCCCTGCCGGTCGGGGCTGTCCATCAGTTCCATGAACAGCGCCCGCTCGGCCTTCAGCCCTTCGGCGAAGGGTTTGGCGATTTGCGCCACGGCCTCGACCGCCTTGATCGGCGCAGCCAGTGCCGGACGCTTTTTGCGCAGACGTTGGGTGGCGGCCTCAATCAGCGCGGGGTCCAGATCGACCGAGATCTCGGCTGTGCGCCGTGTCGGCAGCGAGCCGTCCAGAACCGCCCTCGCCCCGGCCAATGCGGCCTCGCGCGGGGATGCGTCATCAACGCGGTCTACGATGCCCAGCTCTTTTGCCTCATCAATAGGAACCTGACGGCCCGAGCTGATGATATCGATGGCTTTCTCCAGCGCGATCAGGCGGGGCAGACGCTGCGTTCCGCCCGCGCCGGGCAGCAGACCCAACGTTACCTCGGGCAGCCCGACCCGCGCGCCGGGCAGACCGATCCGCGCATGGCAGGACAAGGCAAGCTCCAGCCCGCCGCCTAGGGTCGTGCCATGGACAACGGCGACCACCGGCTTGCCGCTGGCCTCGATCCTGTCCAGAACATCAGGCAGGCGAGGCTCTATCGGCGGCTTGCCGAATTCGCGGATATCGGCCCCTGCCGACAGCGCCCGCCCCTCGCCATGAATGGCGATGACGCGAATCTGCGGGTCGGCATTCAGTTGCTCAATCGCATCCGACAGCCCCTGCCGCACAGCTGCCCCAAGCGCGTTGACCGGAGGATTGTTCAGGCAGATCAGCCCGATCTCGCCCTCGGTCTCGACGCGCACCGGCATTGTTTCACTCTGGCTCATATCTGATCCTTTCGTTTCCCGCCGCGTTCAGGCGACGCGCTCGATGACCATCGCGATGCCCTGCCCGACACCGACGCACATCGACAGGCAGGCATATCGCCCGCCGCTCCGCTCAAGCTGCCGCATCGCGGTCAGGATGATCCGCGCGCCCGAGGCGCCAAGCGGATGGCCGACCGCGATCGCGCCGCCATTGGGGTTCAGGCGGCTGTCAGCGGGATCGAGTTCGAGTTGCTTGCAGCAGGCCAGGACCTGGCTGGCGAAGGCCTCGTTGATCTCGATCAGGTCCATGTCCTGCATGGTCAGGCCAGCGCGTTCCAGCGCCTTGGGCACGGCAAAGCCCGGCCCGATCCCCATTATGCGGGGCGGCACACCGGCAATCGCGCCCGAAACGATCCGCGCCCGGGGCTTCGGCCCCAGGTCCTTGGCACCCACCAACAGCGCCGCCGCGCCGTCATTGACGCCCGAGGCATTGGCCGCCGTCACCACGCCGCCCTCGAAGATCGGCTTCAGCGACGCCATCTTTTCCAGCGTCGTCTCGGGGCGGGGATGCTCATCCGCATCGACCACGGTCACCGCGCCCTTGCGGCCCGGGATCTCGATGGGCAAAATCTCGTCCCTGAAGAAACCATCCGCTCGCGCCGCCTCGTATTTCTGCTGGCTGGCATGGGCAAAGGCATCGCTTTCCTCGCGCCCGATCCCGTAATCCTTCGCCAGATTATCGGCGGTCTGCGGCATGGTGTAATCGCCGAACTCCTTGGCGAATTGCTTGTTCGGAAAGCGGGTGCCGATGGTCGAATCGTAAATCTTGGGCTGGCGGTCCCAAGCGCTTGGCGATTTGCCCATCACGAAGGGCGCGCGAGTCATGCTTTCGGTGCCGCCGGCAAGATAGAGACCCGCTTCTCCCACGGTGATCGAACGGGCCGCATCCAGCGCCGCCGCCATGCCCGAGCCGCAAAGCCGGTTGACGGTCAGCCCGCCTGCCCCTTCCCGCACGCCCCCCAGAAGTCCCGCGAAACGCGCGACATTGCGGCTGTCCTCGCCCGACTGGCAGACATTGCCGAGGATAACATCCTCGATCTGCTCGACCGGCAGATCCGAGCGTTCGATCAATGCGCGGATGACCCTGGCCGCCAGATCGTCGGGGCGAACCGCCGCCAGCGCACCGGCATGACGCCCGAAGGGGCTGCGCAAACCGTCGTAGATATATCCTTGAAGCATGATCGTCCTCGTCCTCTAGGTTTCGTCCAGTTCAGCCCGGAAATGTTCCAGCAGCTTGTTCTTCAGAATCTTGCCCGTCGCCGCCTGTGGCAAGGCATCGGCAATGATTACCCGTGCGGGCACCTTATACGGCGCCATCCGGCCGCGCACCCAGTCCCGCAATTCAGCTTCGGTCACCTTGTCCTGCGTGGTCACGAAGGCAAGCACATCCTCATTACCGTCTCGCGCCCGTCCGACCACCGCTGAAAGCGCGACGGCAGGATGGGCGGTCAACACCGCCTCGACCTCGGGCGGGTAGACGTTGAAGCCGGAATGGATGATCAGTTCTTTCAGCCGCCCCACGATATGAACGGTGCCGTCGGCCTCCTGCCGTGCCAGATCGCCGGTGCGCAGGAAACCGTCCTCGGTCAAGGTAGCGTGGGTGGCCTCCGGGTTGCGGAAATATCCCTTCATCACATTGGGACCGCGCGCCCATAACTCGCCCACGCCGTTCTCGTCGGGCTCATGGATCAGCACCTCCATTCCCGGCACCGGCAGCCCGACCGCGGCATCGCTGCGCGGGCTCTCGATCCGGGTGGTTGCGATGCCCGGTGATGCCTCGGTCTGGCCATAGCCGTTATGCAGGACCTGCCCGAAAACCCGCTCGGCCCGCTCCTTCAGGCTCAGGTCCAGGGGAGCACCGCCCGCATAGAGATAACGTAGCCGATGCTCGGGCTTTTCGATGCCAAGCTCTTTCAGGCGCCGCAGCAGGGCGGCAAAAATCTGCGGCACGGCGGGCAGGATGGTCACGTCCTCGCGGATATGTCGCAGCACCTCGTCGGCATCGAAGCGCGGCATGGCGATCAGCCGCGACCCACCCATCAGCCCGGCCAGGAAAACCGAGGTCAGCCCGAAGATATGGGTTCCCGGAATGACGGCCAGCGTCGTGTCCTCCGGCCCGATCCGGCGCAGCCCCGCCGAAGTCCGGCACATGAACAGCAAATTGCCATGGGTCAGCATCACCCCCTTGGGCTCTCCAACCGTGCCGCTGGTATAGATCAGCGCGGCGGTCTGGCCGGGGCCATCCTCGACCGGTTCGAGCATGGCTTCGCGCAGCGGCGTCACCAGCAAATCACCGCAGCGCAATTGCCCCAGTGACACGGCCTTAAGCCGCGCGGCATGCGTTCTTGCCGCCGATGACGCCTCGGGGGTAAAGACGGCACAGCGTGCATCCGCCACCTCGATCAGCCGATCCAGTTCGGCAGGAGTCAGCCGGGCATTGGCCAGTGTCGCCCACGCATCGAGACGGCTTACCGCCAATGTGACCGCCAGATAGGTGACGCAGTTTTCGCTGACCACCAGAACCCGGTCACCCGGACGCACCCCATGATCACGAAGCTTTCCCGCGATCACCGTGACGAGTTCGCCAAGCGCAGCATAACTGTAATCGCTTCCGTCGTGATCGGTGATGGCGATGCTTGCAGGCGCGCCCTGCGACAAGACCTCGTGGATACGCCTCAAGGTTGACCTCCCCTCCGCAACTCTCCCGGCCTGTTCCATCATGGCTGACCTGTCGCCGCGACGGCGGGCTGACCGCGCCGATAGGCTATCAGGACCGGCAGAGATGCCAGTGCAGCACCCAGGGCTGCGGTCGTGCCAAAACCGATCCCGGCAAAGGGCATCGCCGGCAGGGCGAACAGGAAGCCGCCCAGGCACAGCATGGCGCGCAGCAGATACTCGCCCCGGCCTGCCAGCGACCCGGCCGCCACGATATAGCCCTGCAACCCCATACTGATCATCCCGACCCCGATCACCGCGCAGACCAGTGCCACAGCAACTTCGAGCGTGGGAGCGTTGCCGATCAGCGCCGGATTCAACACGAAGAGGAATGGCACGACATAGATGATGCTGCCAAGCCGCATCGCCTCGAAACCCGCCCGCATCGGGCTGGTTCCGGCAAGCGTCGCGGCGGCATAGGCACCGAGGGCGACAGGCGGCGTGATATAGCTGACCATGCCCCAGTAAAGGATGAACAGATGCACCGAAAGCCGGTCCAGCCCGCCCGCCTCAAGCGCCGGGGCAAGGACGATGGCCAGAAAGATATAGCAGGCCGTCGCAGTCATTCCCATGCCGAAGACAAAGGCCGTCAGCGCCCCCATCACCAGCAGGATGAACACATTCTCGCCCGCGATGAACAGAAGCTCGTTCACCAGCGTCCCGGCCAGGCCGGTGGCCGAGAACGACCCGACGATCAGTCCTACACCAAGAATGACCGCAGTCAGTTCGGCAAGGCTGGAGCCGACGCCCATGACGATATCGAGCAGCTTGCGCCACGTCATGCGGTTCCCCGGCAGGCACTGGTTGATCGCCAGCAGCAGAAGCACCGAATAGAAAGGCGCCGCCGTTTCCTGCCGCAGCACCACCATCATGAAGATCAACAGCGCGAAAACCAGCACATAGGGCCAGCCCTTGCGCAGCGTGTCGCGCAGCGCCGGAACCTCGCCGCGCGGCAGGCCCTTCAGGTCACGGCGCGCGGAATAGGCATCGATCTGCACGAACAGCGCCAGATAAAACAGCAGCGACGGAATGACGGCGGCGACAACGATTTCGGCATAGGGAACCGACAGGAAAGACGCCATGACGAAAGCCGTCGCACCCATGATCGGCGGCATCAATACGCCCCCGGTCGAGGCGCAGGCCTCGGTCGCTGCCGCAGTCCTTGCGGAAAATCCGGTGCGGCGCATGGTCGGGATCGAGACGACGCCGGTGGTCAGCACGTTCGAAATCACGCTTCCGGACATCGAGCCCATGAAGCCGCTGGCAAAGATCGAGACCTTGGCGGCTCCGCCGCGATAGCGGCCCACGAGGCCCAATGCGAGATCGTTGAAGAACGCGCCGCCGCCGGTATGCTGCAGCACCGATCCAAAGATGATGAAGCCGATCACCACCCCGCCGAAAGCCTTCATCGGGATGCCGAAAATGCTTTCAGAGGAATAGACGTGATACGAGAAGGCCTCGCTCAGCGTGCTTTGAAAACCTGAAAACGGAGCGGGAACATGACCGGCGAAAGTGGGATAGAAGGCAACGACGGTCACGACGATCGCCAGCACCAGCCCTCCGGCCCGCCGCGTCGCCTCCAGGACAAGACCGGCGAAAAGGAACGCCACCCATTGCGCGGCGACCGGTGCGGCGAATTCCCAGCCCTCGTTGAGGTTCTGCTGCGCGGTTACCGCGATATAGGCACCAGCCCCCAACGACATCCCTGCCAGCAACCAGTCGAGCGGCGAGACGGAGCCAAAGCGTTTGCCCCGGATGTCGAATACCAGGAAAGTCGCGGCCAGAAACAGCGTCGCAAGGATGTTGAGATACCGGCCCTCCAGCATTACCAGGCCAAAGGGCCTGATATTGAACAACTGGTTGATCACCAGCAGGATCGCCGCGACAGTCAGGGCAAGCAACGTGACGTGCCGGACGCTGCGATATCCGCCTTCTGGTATTTTTTCGGGATCTTCCAAGGCAGTATCAGATGGCTGCATGTCGGCCTCCTCTCCGGGATGCGGGCGCGGGCAGAACGCGAAAAGAACTGCACGATCCGCATAGACTGTCGGGACCGGCTATCCCGGCCCGTCTTTTGGCAAACCGTCCCGAGATCAGCCGGACGGGTGCCGAAGGAGGCGATGCCTGTGCCCCGCCTCCGGCAAGCTCAGAACACGACCTTGAAGCCCGCATCGGCCAGGGCATCGCGGCGCTTTTGCGACCAGGCGGCAACCCAGTCATCGGGGTTCTCGGCCTCAAGCTCCTTCCAGGCAGCCTGCAATACTTCCTGCCGTTCGATCAGCCTGTCATTATGGGCCTGCGCCTCATCGCTCCAGACACCCAGTTCCTTGAAATAGGCAATGGCGCCATCGTGGTAGGGCACGACCCAGGTGAAATTCTGCTTGTCGATATTCCAGCCACCGATACCCGGCGCCTTGCCGTCATATTGCGGGAAGAGTTCGACCATCGCCTTGGTCATGTTATAGACCAGATCGGGATCCGCATCCGCCATGCTCACCAGAACCGGATAGGCATAGGTTGCCCCCTGAACCCCGTCGGTGCCGTCGATCCCCGCCCCGACACTCGCCTTGTTCGGTGTATAGAAAGGCGCGACATCGGTCAGCCGCTTGAAGGCTTCCTCGTCAGCCGGGTCCATGGGCGGCCAGAGCAGGCCGCGCGGCCCCGCCGCCGCCTCGTAGGCGGGGCCGGTATTGGTCGAACCGAACATCGCATCGACCTCGCCCTCGATCAGCCCGGTCCAGCCGGCCCCGTAGCCGCCGAATTCAACCTTGGTCACGTCGTCCCAGGTCAACCCGGCATAGGCAAGATAGGCCTCCATGTTGACGTTAAGCCCCGGCGCGCCCGCGATCCATGCCACCCGCTTTCCGCGCAGATCAGCATAGGTTTCGATGCCGGCATCCGCCGCCACACCGACCGAAAGGTTCACATCGCCGCCAAAATTGGCCAGCAACACGCGCAACGGCTGCGGCCCCCAGTTCTTTTCACCGAATTCGAAAGCGCCCTCTTGCGCCATGAAGCTGCCGCCGATCCCGGTGGCCGAGAATTCGACCCGTCGCTGACGCAAGGGCTGGGTGCGCGACACATCGTTCTTGCCCGGCAATATCCGCAAGCTGGTGCCGGTTGCTTTCTGGAGTTCGCCGCCGATAGCGACGGCCTGATTGAAGCCCGCCGATCCGGTGTCATAGGCGGTCCAGGACATCTGCCTTGGCAGCTCGATATCCTGCGCGCCGGCTCCGCCCGCCATGAACAGAACGATACCGGCCACCGCTCCCCTGAGAATATTCATTGATTTCCTCCCTGCAGATATCGATTGCGTTGGACATCGCGTCGAATTTTTGCGAATTATTGTTTCGCACAGCGAACGGATAGGGCGGAGAAGCCGCCTGTGTCAAGCGATTCCATTCTGTAGAAATGCAAAACATTCGTTCGCAATGCGAAATTACTTGCATCCAGACCATCTTTGTCCAACACTGCTCCTGTGCTCCAGAGGCGAAGCAGGCATGATGTCGAAAGATCAGATAACGGAGGATGCAGAGCATCCCGAAGAGGCGGAGGCCGGCGACCGGCAATTCGTGAGTGCGCTCGCACGCGGGCTGGATATCCTCGGCTGCTTTCGCATCGATGACCGCTTCCTGTCCAATCACGAGATTTCACGCCGGACCCGGCTTGCCAAGCCGACCGTCTCGCGGCTCACCTATACGCTGACAAAAACGGGCCATTTGCTGCGTGACGAAGCCAGCGGCGAATACCGGCTTGGCGCCAAGGTTCTGCAACTGGGTTTTGGCGTGCTGGCCGCGACCAGCATATCCGACCGCGTCACGTCGGAACTGAGCGCATTGTCGAAAGGTCCGAACCCCTATGTGACCGCCGCATTGGCGGAACGCAGCGGCATTCGCGCCGTTTACCTCGCGGTCCGGCGCTCGCATCAGGCAGTGTCGCTGTCGATCGGGGTCGGCGCAAGGCTGCCGCTGTTTTATTCCGGCATCGGTCGGGCCATCATCGCCGGGATCTCCGAAGAGGAACGGGCCGAAGTGCTGGCCATGGGCATTCAGGAATTTCCCGAGCAGCGTGAGCGCATGGAACAAAGCATCCGCGACGCGGTCAGTGATTACGAAACCTACGGATATTGCACCAGCTTCGGGGCATGGAAAGCCGAAATCAACGCTATCGCGGCCCCGCTGCGGTCTCTCGACGGCACGACCGTTTATGGCATCAATATCGGCGGCCCGTCCTTTCTGATCTCGCCCAAGGAACTGCACAAGGAATACGGTCCGGCATTACTGGAAACCGTCCGCAAACTGGGCGGGATGGAGGGCGGCTGAGCCATGCTTTCGGCAACGGGTCGAAAAACGCGAAGCGGAATCGTTTCACATCGGAGGGGAAGGACTTCATGATCGACAAGCGGATCGGCGATCTGGCCACGGCGGTCGCGCCGATATTCGATGGCGCCGCCATCATGGTCGGAGGCTTCGGCAATTCGGGCATCCCGGCGGGACTTCTGAACGCCCTGCTGGATCACGGTGCGCGGGAACTGACGATCATCTCGAACAATGCCGGGGCGGGCGAAGACGGCATCTCTTCCCTGCTTCGTGAAAAGCGGGTGCGCAAGGTCATCTGCTCTTACCCGCGCTCACCCGGCTCGATCTGGTTCGAACGGCGCTACGAGGCCGGCGAGATCGAACTCGAGATCGTTCCGCAAGGTACCCTGGCAGAGCGCATCCGCGCCGCCGGGGCCGGGCTCGGCGGGTTCCTGACGCCCACGGGCTACGGAACTCTGCTGGCCGCGGGCAAGGAGACGCGGGAAATAGATGGCGTGGGATATGTGTTCGAGCCCCCCTTGCCGGCGGATTTCGCCCTTATCCGGGCAGAGGCCGGTGATCGTTGGGGCAATCTGCGCTACCACGTCACGGCGCGGAATTTCAATCCGGTGATGGCCACGGCGGCACGGCACAGCATCGCCGAGGTCCGGCACCTGTCCGGGGAGCCGCTGGAACCCGACTCGGTGATAACTCCCGGAATCTTTGTGGACAGCATCGTTGAATACGGAATACGGCCATGAAACCACTTGACGAAAATGCCATGGCAGCAAGGCTTGCGCAGGACATTCCGGACGGGGCCTATGTCAATCTGGGTATCGGCCTGCCCAACAAGGTCGCCCATTTCGTCCCCGAAGGGCGCGAGGTGATGTATCACACCGAAAATGGCCTGCTTGGTGTCGGCCCGGCGCCCGCAACGGGCGAGGAAGACCCCGAACTCATCGATGCCAGCAAGAAATTCGTGACCATGGTTCCCGGTGCGGCGCTGTTCGACCATCCGCTGGCCTTCTCGATGATGCGGGGCAATCATCTCAGTATCGCGGTGCTGGGGGCCTATCAGGTCGCTGAGAATGGCGATCTGGCGAATTGGGCGACGCTTGAGCAAAGCTTTCCTCCCGCGGTTGGCGGCGCGATGGATCTTGTCGCAGGTGTGCCGCAGATATTCGTGCTGATGCGCCACACCGCCCGGGATGGCTCGCCCAAACTTTTGAAGCGGTGCAGCTATCCCCTGACCGGCGCCGGAGTCGTGACGCGGGTCTATACGGATCTCTGCGTCCTCGAGGTTACACCCGAAGGCTTCCGGCTGGTCGACCTCGCCCCCGGCAACAGGCTGGAAGAGGTGCAGTCGGTTACCGAAGCGCGCATTCTGACATAAGGCGCACGCAGCAAGCCGGCTCAACAGCACCCGGAACCGAAATTCAACGCCAGACAGTGCCGCCCGGGTGGCGGCGCGATGCCGCGGCACCCTGCGCCTCCGGTCCCGGGCACGGGAATGGCGAGCACATCTTCTTATCGTGTTCCCGGCACGATGACAGGAACCTTGATGATTTACCCGGTTGCGCGATTTTCACCGGTCGCCATCCGCATCCGGAATGCCATCCCCGTCTTCGGCCTCGTCAAAAGCGATGCGCGGATCGTGCCGCGTCGGAACCGGCGACGATTGTGATGCCACAGGTTCGGGCCGGGTCGGCTCCGTTCCTCCGTCGCGCAGCACTTCGGGATTGCGCAACCAGATGTCGCGCTGCGCGAAGGGGATCTCGATCCCCTCGGCAGCAAAACGTTCGGCAATCTGGTGGCAGACCTCAGAGGTCACCCCAAGTCCCGCGCCGACATCCGACAGGATCGCCCGGATCTCGAACTCCAGGCTGTCGGCGCCAAATCTGCGGAACAATACGGCGGGGGCCGGGTCGACGGTGACAAGCGGCTGGTCCTCGATGATCTCTTGCAGGATACGCTCGACGCGACGGGTATCGCTGCCATAAGCCACACCGACCGGAATGATGATCCGCCCGGTCTGGCTGGCCCGGGTCCAGTTGATCACCGGCTGGCTGATCAGGTCGCTGTTGGGAACGATCACCTCTGTCTTGTCGAATGTCTCGACCTGCGTGGACCGGACCGAGATGCGCTGCACGATGCCCTGCTGACCTCCGGCCTCGATCCAGTCACCGACGCTTATCGGACGTTCGATCAGCAGGATGATGCCAGAGACGAAATTCGACACGATGTTCTGAAGGCCGAAACCGATCCCGACGGACAGGGCACCTGCGACGATGGCAAGTGAACTAAGGTCGATCCCGGCCGAGGTGATCGCCAGCAAGGCGGCAAGGAAAATGCCGACATAGCCCAGCCCCGACACCACGGCATTCTGCCCGCCCGCATCCAGCTTGGTCTTTGGCAGGATCGTGTTACGAAAGGTTCCCTGCAGGCCGCGGGTCACCATGTAGCCGATGGTAAAGACGACCAGCAAGGTAACGACGGATCCCGGTGACAACGTGATCCCGCCAAAGCTGACGCCTTGCTGGAAATTGGTCCAGAGCTCGGCCAGGTCCGTGCCTCGCGCGCCCCATATCAGCAGGAACAACGGGAAGGAAAGGATAACCAGCGCAAAGCCGATCAGCATCGGAATCAACCCATCGCGCGCGCCCTCCTCGCCATGCTTGACCATGCTGAATATGTCGGCAGCAAAATCTTTCAGCAGGATCAGCAGACCGATCAGCGCCAAGGTCAGGATCCACGGCCAAAGCAACCCATTGGCGAGGTTGATGAACCCCATGACGCCCAGCGCAATCACGATCACCACCATAAGGCGCGAAAGCCTGCCCATGACGGAGAGGACGCGATAACGCGCGCCCTGCCCTGCCTCGCTTTCCTTGTGGTTGAGCTTGCGCAGCGCGTTGCCCAAGCGGAACAGCGCCAGCCCCGCAAGCGAGATCAACACGAAATGCCAGACCGAGATGGCGGCGTCCGAGAACTCCAGCGGCACGCGATTTGCCTCGTCGCCGACCCGTTCGTAAACTCCGGACAGTGGCAGGACCGCGCTGGACAGCAGGTGATGGATCGCGAACAGCAGCGCCAGCGCATTGGTCATCCGGCGCGCCGAGTTGCGGGGCTTCTGCTCCATGTTGAGGGTATCGTATGCAACCATCCTGGCCGGAAAGATCTGTCCCGACAGCCAGTAGCCGCAGAACAGGATCAGGCCAGCCAGCGGCAACGCATCCCAGAATGGCAATGTCCAGTCACCGGGCAGGCCACTGGCCTTGATGGCACGAACCAGCAGGAACAACCCTGCCACGGGCAGCGCGATCTGCCCGAGAGAGACGACAAAGGCGACAACGGCACGCGAGTATTCCGATGCATGTGCCGACAGGCGCGAGGGCAGCCCATTCACCCAACGCCGGCCGATCGTCAGCAGCAGGATCGCAGCGATGAGATAACCGGCGACCTGTGGGAAATTGGGCCGCATCTGCGACCAGATTCCCATGTCCATGGTCCGTTGACCGGCCTCTTCGGCAATGCCCGCCACCAGCTTCGCTCCATCAGCCAGGGCGGGAGGCCAGCTTGAAGGCAGCAGCGGCGAAGGAGAGAGTTGAGCAAGCACCGTCGCCTGCCGTTCGTCCGTCACCTCGTCGATCTGCTTGATGATGGAATCCGCACGGCTGAACGCCTCTACCGCCTGCAGGCGCGGTGCCTGCAAGGTTGAAAGCTGCTTGTGCAGTTCCTCCCGGCGGCTTGCGATCTCTTCGTCTTCGGTCTCGCCCTCGGCGGGGGCCGGTCCCAACGCCGCTATTTGTTCCTTGACGCTGGCGATTTGTGCGCCATTGGCATTCTGCGCTTTCTGCAGCCTGCCACGCCACTCGGCGATCCGGCCGCGCATTGCGGCCAGTTCCTCGCTCGTGGCCGTGGCGTCCGAGCCCAGTTCTTCAGCTTGAGAGGCGATATTCTCCCAGGCCTGATAGTCGATTCCATTGCCTTCCTGCGCGGCAAGAGGCTGTACCGCGAACAACAAGGCCATCAGAAAAATGGCCGGAAATACCCGGAATATACGCATTCACTCCTCGAATACTTCGGGCAGTTCCGGCTTTTCGCGCGTCATCCAGCCGGGAACGGGCAGACCCTTGGCGCGCAGGAATTCCGGGTTGAAAAGTTTGGTCTGATAGCGGTTGCCGTAATCGCATAGCGCGGTGACGATGGTATGCCCCGGACCCATCTCCCGCGCCATGCGGATCGCGCCGGCAACATTGATCCCGGTCGATCCACCGAGGCACAGCCCCTCGTGCTCAAGCAGGTCGAACAGGATCGGCAGGGCCTCGCTGTCCGGAACACGCCAGCTGAAATCGGGCGTGAAGCCTTCCAGGTTGGCGGTGATGCGGCCTTGCCCGATACCTTCGGTGATCGAACTGCCGGGGCTGTCGAACTCACCGGTGGTATAGAATGCGTGCAGCGCCGCCCCCTCGGGATCGGCCAGCCCGATCTTGACGCCCTTTGGTTGCAGCGCCATCGCCACCCCGGCCAATGTCCCGCCCGAGCCCACGGCACAGGTGAAACCATCCACCTTGCCCCCCGTCTGTTCCCAGATCTCGGGGCCGGTGGTTTCGACATGGGCCTGCCGGTTGGCCACATTGTCGAACTGATTGGCCCAGATCGCGCCATTCGGCTCGGTCTTCGCCAGTTCCTCGGCCAGCCGCCCGGAATAGCGGACATAATTATTGGGGTTCTTGTAAGGTGCTGCCGGAACCTCGACCAGCGTGGCACCGGCCAGCCGCAGCATATCCTTCTTTTCCTGGCTCTGCGTCTCGGGAATGACGATGACCGAGCGGAATCCCATCGATGCGCCCACCAGAGCCAGCCCGATGCCGGTATTGCCTGCCGTTCCCTCGACAATGGTCCCCCCCGGGCTCAGTTCGCCGCGGGCAATGGCATCGCGGATGATGAACAATGCGGCGCGATCCTTGACGGACTGGCCCGGATTCATGAACTCGGCCTTGCCAAGGATCTCGCAGCCTGTCTCCTCGCTGGCCCGGTTCAGCCGGATCAGGGGCGTATTGCCGATCGTTTCGGAAAGATCAGAGAAGATTCGCATGGGTTTTCCGGCCTTGCTGCGGGTGAATGGGACGTTTCGAATACCTACACATGCCGGGCCGCCCGGGGCAACCCCGCTGCGACAGGCGGAAATACCTCCGGAGCCCACATAACCCTGTTTCGTGCGTCCGCGTCACCGCTTGTTATAACGCCGGTCTCGCACGAATCCGGTCACGGCAGCAGGACCGCCCCGGATCCCGCCAGCCTCGCTATTTCTTCCGCGCTGTATCCGGCCTCGGCCAGAACCTCTTGCGTGCCGCCGCCCAATCGGGGGACCGGGCGATGCAGACCGCAGGGAGTCGCGCCCAGCTTGATCGGGAAACCCAGCACCTTTTGCGCCGGACCATCCTGCCAGCCTGTCTCGATCACCATCTGCTGCGCGGCGATCTGCGGGTCAGAGAATACCTGCGCCAAATCCTGCACCACTCCGCAGGGCACGCCCGCAGCGTTCAGCGCCCGCAGCCAGTGGTCGCGCGGCTGACCGGCCATGCGTGCCTCGATCAGTTCCCGCAGTTCGGCCCGGCGGGCCATGCGGGCAGTATTGCTGTCATAACGCGGATCCGACAACACCCAACCTAGGTCCAGCGCGTCCAGAAAGCGCCGCAATATCTGGTCATGCGAAGGTGCCACCCCGATCTGGCCATCGGCACAGCGAAACAACCCGTAAGGCGCGACCAGCGGATGATCGTTACCGGTGCGTTCGGGCACTTTCCCGGTGGCGAAATATTCCGAGGACAGATAGGCCATCAGGCTGAGCAGGCCATTGACCATGGCCACCTCGACCGTCTGCCCCAGTCCCGTCCTTTGCCGGCTGACAATCGCCGCAACGATCCCCAAGGCGGCATAGATCCCCGCGACCAGGTCGCTGACCGGCGGCGCGGCGCGCATCGGAGCGCCATCGGCATCGCCGTTCACGCCCATGAAGCCGCTCATCGCCTGTGCGATGAAGTCAAAGGCCGGCCGGTCGATATAGGGTCCTTCGCTGCCATAGCCATTGACGCTGGCCACGATCAGGCGGGGGTTCAATGTCTTCAGGGTTTCGGCATCGAGGCCCATCTTGTCCAGCGTGCCGGGGCGGAAATTCTCGACCAGCACATCGGCATCCGAAAGCAGGCGGCGCAGCACCTCCCTGCCCCCGTCGCCATAAAGATCCAGCACGACCGAGCGCTTGTTGCGGTTGAATCCCGCGAAATATCCGGAATGGCCCTCGCTCATGGTTCCCTGTGCGCGGACCGGATCGCCCTTGGGCGGCTCGATCTTGATCACATCCGCGCCCAGATCGCCCAGGATCATGGTGCAGAACGGCCCCGACAGAACACGGGTCAGGTCGATCACCCGGATCCCGTGCAGCGGGCCTTTCACCGGCTCAACCATGCGCGGTCCTCACGCTGTCGGTCGAGGCGGTTTGCAGACGCGGACCGGCCTTCATCACCTGTCCGGGAAGTTCCCGGCCAATGATTTCTTCGGCGAGCCGGGCAGAGCCTGTCAGGCGATCCAGATCGACGCCGGTCTCCACGCCGGATTCGTGAAACAGGTAAACCATATCCTCGGTCGAGACATTGCCGGTGGCGCGCGGCACGAAGGGGCAGCCGCCAAGCCCGCCTATACTGGCCTCGAAATGCCGGATGCCCATCGAGAGCCCCGCATAGGCGCAGACCAGCCCGACGCCCCGTGTATTGTGGAAATGCAGGGCGATATCGGCATCCGGCACTGCTTGGGCCAAAGCCTCGACCCGCTGGATGACCAGCGCGGGCGTCGCCATGCCTGTGGTATCGCCCAAGGTGATATGCCGCATCCCGAGATCGCGGTAACGCCTGGCCTGGTCGGTCACGGCCTCGACCGCCACTTCCCCCTCGAACGGGCAACCGAAGGCGGTCGCGATGGCGCCTTGCAGTGCAACCCCCGTTCCCTCGGCCAAGCGGGCAATCCCGGCAAACCCCTCGAACGACGCCTCGCGGCTGCGGTTCACATTCTTCAGATTGTGGCTTTCCGAGGCCGAGGCGAACAGCACCATCGCGTCCACCCCGGCCTCTATCGCCGCCTCCGCGCCGCGCGCATTGGGGACCAGAGCCGTCAGATGGGCATCATCGCGATCGCGGAATGCCGCCATCACCTCGGCTGCATCGCGCATCTGCGGGACCGCCCTCGGCGACACGAAAGAGGTGATTTCGAAGCGCCGCAAACCCGCATCCAGCAGTGACTGGATCAGTTCGATCTTGCGGGCGGTAGGAACGAATTCTGCCTCTGATTGCAGGCCGTCGCGGGGACCGACCTCGGTGATGATCGCGCTGGCGGGAAAGCCCGGTATCGCTATGCCCATCCTGTTCTCCGGCTTGGCGAGAAATTGCTTTGCGTTGGGATGCCACAGTGGTATACCGCGAGAAAGGAGACGTCAATGGCGATGGAAACGACAGGGCGGCAAGACATGGAGGACGGGAGCAATGACCTTCTCTCGCGTCTTCGTTTCGCGATCCTGTCGCTGGAACTGCTGCCTGGCGAATCCATTTCCGAGCGCACCCTCGAACAGGAATTCGGCGCATCGCGCACGCCGATCCGCGAAGCGCTGTTCAACCTGATGCGTGACGGGCTGGTAAACCGCGAGGGGCGCGGCTATATCATCGCCCCTTTCGACATGGCCGAGATCAACGAGGTCTTCGATTTTCGCGAGATCATCGAGCCTGAGGCGGTGCGGCTGGCAGCAAGGCTGGCGACGCCGGAACAGATCAGCGACATTCGCCACAGCATCAATTTCAGCCATGACGAGTTCACGCCCGAGCGTTGGCTGAACATGGGCCTCGATTTCCATGTCCGCTGTGCGGCTCTGTCTCAAAACCGCTGCCTTGTCGCGGCGATGCGGGACGTGACCATGCGGACCCTGCGCGCGCGCTGGATCAGCTTCACTTCCGAGGAGGGACGGGCATGCACCCATCGCGAACACGGCAGGATACTTGACCTGATCGGGGCACGAGACGGCGAAGGCGCGGCAAGGGCCGTACTAGCGCATTCGGCTGCGGTCCGGAAGGAAGTCATCGAGACGATCGGCAATGCCCGCCGCTTCATGGGCCGCCGCAGCGTCGTCGAAGGATAAAGCATCATCAATATCCATGGGAGGAACGGGATGATCGGAAAACTGAACCACTGGAAAGCCGCGGGACTGGCTGCGGCGATGCTGTTCGCGGTGCCCGCGATGGCTGCGGAATGTATCGCGCCGGCGGATCCGGGGGGCGGATGGGATTTCACCTGCCGCGAGGTCGGCCGGATCCTGGCCGAAGAGGGGCTGGTCGAGGGCAATGTGCAGGTCACCAACATGCCCGGCGGTGTCGGCGCGGTGGCCTATGCCAATGTCGCGGGCAAACGCGCCGACGATGCCGCTCTGCTGGTTGCCACCTCGACCGTGGGCATCACCCAGATTGCCCAGGGCAAATACCCGGCTGGCAGCGACCAGATGCGCTGGATCGCCATGCTGGGCGCCGATGTCGGCGTGATCGCTGTGGCGAAGGACAGCCCCTACCAGTCGCTTGACGACCTGCTGTCGGCGCTGAAAGAGGATCCTGCCTCGGTCGTCACCTCGGGCTCGTCCGGCGCCGGCGGATGGGATCACATCCGCCTGTTGATGCTTGCGGAGGCGGCCGGGATCGAGGATCTTAGCCAGATCCGGTGGGTCCAGTTCGACGGCGGCAGCCCGGCAGTGACGCAGATGATGGGCGGTCAGGTCGGCCTGGTCTCGACCGATCTGGGCGAGATCAAGGGCTTCGTCGAATCCGGCGATATCCGCATCCTGGCCGTTTTGTCGGACGAGCCGGTCTCGGCCTTTCCGGATCTGCCCACCGCCAAGTCGCAGGGCTATGACATTACCGGTTACAACTGGCGCGGTTTCTATACCGGCGGCGAGGTCAGCGACGAGGATTATGCAGCCTGGGTCGAAAAGCTGAAAACGCTGTATGATTCCGAGGCGTGGCAGGAGACCGCGAAATCCAGCGGGCTGGAGCCGATCTGGCGCGGCGGCGAGGAGTTTTCCGCCTATGTGGCCGAGCAGGAAAAGCAGATGGCCGAGATCTCGCGCGAAATCGGGATCATCCAGTGACCGACCGTCTGGCCGGGTTGTTCTTTTTCGTGCTGGCAGCCGGATATCTCTGGCTGTCGGCAGGATATGTGGCGGGTTTCGGCGACCCGTTGGGACCAGCGGTCTTTCCGCGGGTGATCGGCATACCGGCGGCAATCCTCGGCCTGTCGCTGGCGATCTGGCCAAGCCATAACGCGACATGGGCAGGCAGGGCCGGACTGCTTCGGCAGGTCGCGGCCATGGGCCTGCTGCTGGGATATGCGCTGCTGCTCGAGCCTCTGGGCTTCGTGCCCGCCAGTTTTGCGGCCATCCTTGGACTGTCGCTGCTGATGGGCGCACCGCCCCTGCGCGGGTTTCTGACCGCCGCTCTGGCCGCGCCCGGCCTGTATCTCCTTTTTGACCGCCTGATGGGGCTCCCGCTGCCCCTGATCGGCGAAATGCTTGGCTGACATGGATATTCTTGCGCTTCTTCTCGACGGCTTTTCGATTGCCGTCCTGCCGCTCAACCTGGCGCTGATCGTCGGAGGCTGCTTTGCGGGCACTTTGATCGGCGCCCTGCCCGGCCTTGGTCCGGTGAATGGCGTCGCGATCCTGATCCCGCTGACCTTCGCCTTCGGGCTGGACGCCACATCCTCGATGATCCTGCTGTCCGCCGTCTATTACGGTTGCATGTATGGAGGCCGGATCTCGGCGATCCTGCTGAACATCCCCGGCGACGAACCCGCCATCATGACCACGCTGGACGGTTATCCGATGGCACGCAAGGGGCATGCCGCCGATGCGCTGGCGATTTCCGGGGTGGCATCTTTCATCGGGGCGACATTGGCCACGATCGGGCTGACCCTGTTCGCACCGCTGCTGGCCAAGGCCGCGATCTATTTCGGGCCCGCCGATTACTTCGCCCTCTATGTCATGGCCTTCACGACCATCGGCGGCATCACCGGAACCGATCCGCGCAAGACCTTGCTGGCGGCAATGCTGGGGCTGATGCTGGGCACGGTCGGTCTTGACCCATCGACCGGAGTAGCACGCTATACCTTTGGCTCCTTCCATCTGTATGATGGCTTCGATCCGATCGTCGCGCTGGTCGGGTTGTTCGCGATCTCCGAGATCCTGTTTTTCCTGGAACAGAAGGCCCATGGTGGCGGGCTTGTGCCTCCGGGCAGTGTCTTTCCCCGTTTCAGCCGCATCAAGGAGGGTCTCGGCGCCTCGCTGCGCGGATCGCTGATCGGGTTCATCGCCGGAATCCTGCCCGGCGCGGGGGCTTCGCTTGGTGCAGTGATGTCCTACAGCTTTGAAAAACGCATCAGCGACAGGGGCAGTTTCGGCAAGGGCGACCCGCGCGGTGTCGCGGCGCCAGAGGCTGGCAATAACGCGGCCAGCGGAGGCGCACTGATCCCGATGCTGACACTCGGGGTCCCGGGTTCAGGCACCACGGCGGTCATGCTGGCCATGCTCATCTCGCTGAATATCCAGCCGGGGCCGCTTTTGTTCGAGCGCAGCCCGGATCTGGTCTGGGGGCTGGTCGCAGCACTCTACCTGGCCAATTTCGTCCTGCTGATCCTGAACCTGCCGCTGATCGGTCTGTTCACCCGTGTCCTCGGCCTGCCCGCATGGGGACTGATGCCCCTGGTCGTGGCCATCAGCTATCTGGGTGTCTATGCGATCACCCATGCGGCTTTCGACCTGCTGGTAATGGTCGGTTTCGGGGTTCTGGGCTTCGTGCTGCGCAAGCTGGAATTCTCGCTGGTGCCGGTGGTGCTGGGCCTGCTGCTGGGCATGGATATGGAAAACAACCTGCGCCGCGCCCTGTCGATCTCGGGCGGCGATTTCACCATTCTCGTGCAAAGCCCCATCGCCATCGGCATCTACGCGGTGACCGCCGGATTCCTGGTCCTGTCCCTGTGGCTGTCGAAACGGTCCCCGCCCCAGATGGCGTGATCTCAGCCCGGCATCCTTCCACGGGCCTCTTCCAACAGGAATGTCCCAAGACCATCCGTTGCCGTCTGCCCTTTCAGGCAGGCCCCGGCGGCATTGCAGGCAAGAGCCAGGCATTCCTCGCGGGACCAGCCCTCGTGAAGCCCGTGGATAATCCCCGCGGCAAAGGCGTCCCCCGCGCCGACCGGGCTGATGATCTGGTCCGCCGGCACCGGTTCCGGGACATGGACATGCGCCTCGCCCTCCTCCAGCCAGACCGAGCGTTCGGCCGAATGCAGGATGACCGCGCGCCTCACGCCACCCCGGACAAGCGCTTGCGCCGCCCGCACCATTCCGTCGACATCGGCGGCGGCAGAGATGCCGATTCCCGTCGCCCGGACCGCCTCGACCTCGTTCAGGAACAGCACGTCGATCTCGGGCAGCGTTCCGAAAACGGTCTCCCGGTAGGTTTCGCTCTGGGACGAGACCAGATCAACGCAGGTCATCATCCCCTGAGCCCGCGCCTCGGCCAGAACATCCGCCGCGACCGTGCGACCACCGGGGCCGATCCGGTCCAGCGCGGCAAGCAGGTTCAGATAGCCGAGATAGAAGATCCGCAGTCCCTGCGCGGCCAGCCCGGCCACGTCGATCCGCGCGGGATCCAGCAAATCGTTGACCCCGGAATGATAGAAGAAAGTCCGGCTGTCCCCCGGAACATTCATCACATGCGTCTGAGAAGTTGCCGCAGCCCCCGTGCGGCCGATACGCGAGACGTCCAGGCCAGCCCGCTCGCATAGCAGAAGCATTTCGTCCCCGAGCCCGCCAGCCCCGACCAGCCCGACCGGCACCACGGGATAGCTCACGCCCATGGCGACCAGATCCGCCGCGACATTGGCCGCGCCTCCTCCCAGCCCGCTGGTCTGGGCAGAGATGCGCACGAGATCGGATTTCTGCGGCCATGCCGGGATGTCATGGACGATATCGAGAAGCCAGTTCCCGACGCAGGCCACACCCCGGCGATCGGCTGCGCCCGCACTCATCCGCCACCTCCCTCGTTCCAGAGCAGCCGATGGGGTGATTCGTCCTCCTCGATCTCGCTGAAACGCCCCAGGGCCTCGAGGAAGAAATTATCGCCCCGGTCGTCATTGCACTGGCTGACCTCGGCCACGAAAACCGGCTTACCCTCGCCCCAGAACCGATGCTGCAATCCGCGCGGTATGGTGATCGCCTGCCCCGCCCGTAACCGGTGAACGCGCCCATGTGCCGGAAACTCCCCGCCATCGATCCGGACCCTGTCGGCAACCGGCTCGCCGCTGAGCGGCTCCACCTGCCCTTCGCGCGAAAATTCGACGCAAAGCGTGCCGCCGCCACGCACGATGATATCCTCAAGCTTCATACGATGCGCATGAAAGGGTGTTTCCTGACCGACGCCGACGAAAAGCAATTTCTCGGCATAGGGGCGCTCTCCCTCGGCGCCGTAAAGCCCGTTGCGCGCGCAGAACAGCACCAGCCCCCTTTTGTCGAACCGTCCCTGACCGAAATCGGTGACATCCCAGCCAATCTGGCGTTCGGACAGCCACGCGCTGCGTTCGGGATTGGCCGCGTGATCTGCCGGAGTCCAACTTGCGAAATCCGGCATCGCCCATGCATGTTCGGCCAGTTGCGCCTCGGCCCGGCGGATGGTCGCGTTGATCTGCGATCTCTTCATCGCGCATACTCCACATCTACAACCCTGTTTTCCCTGCCCGACTCCAGCGCGGCCGTCAGGATCGCGTGATGTTCCGCCGCCTCATCGGGTGTCGCGCAGTGGAACCCCCGCGCATCGCCCCCGGCAAGTTCATCCACGAAAGCCGCCCACATCTGCTGGATCGCATCGGTAAAGCCGAACTCGAAGATCCCGCCGGTGATCGCCGGAAAAAGCGACTGATAGCCCAAGTCCTCGACCTGCCAGCACTGTGCTCCGCCTCGCGCATAGCGCATGAAACGCCATTGCCGGGGCGACTTGGTGGTGAACTCGGCAGAACCTTCCATGCCCAGCACCCGGATCGACCAGGTGTTGGATTCACCCGGCGCGATGCGCCATGTCTTCAGGACCAGCGGAAAGGCCGCCGCGCCGGTGCCCACGGTTCCGGTGATCGTCGCGTTGTCCCAGGTTTCGCAGGGCACGCGGGCCCCACTGGCATCGGGCCGGGTCGCCACCCGTTTCACAAGGCTGGCATGGACCGAATGCGGTTTCCAGCCAAGCCGCAGCGGCACATGGCAGACATGCATGCCCAGATCGCCCATGCAGCCATAGGCACCGTTCACATCTACCATCCGCTTCCAGTTGATCGGCTTGTCCGGATTGATATCGGAGGAATGCAGAAAGGCGCATTCGACCTCGATGATCTCGCCCAGGGCACCGGAACGCGCGAAATCGATGACCTTCTGCGCACCGGGATAGAACGGCATTTCGGAGGAACAGCGCACCAGCTGCCCCTCCCGCCCGTGAAGCAAGGCCATGATCGCCGCATTCTGGCCCCGGTCCATGCCGAAGGGTTTTTCTCCCAGCAGGTGTTTCCCGGAGGCAATTATATCGGAATATATTCCGGCATGAAGCATATGCGGCACAGCGCAATAGACGGCTTCGACCTCGTCATTGGCCAGAAGCGTGGTATGGTCCGTGGTTTTCTGCCGCACCGAGGGCAAATGGTCGGAATACCAGTCCATCAGCGCCGGGTTGGTGTCGCAGACCGCCACGATCTCGGGACGGGCCCGCATGTCCTGCAGATGCATCCAGCGTGCAGAGGCAGAAGCGAATTCGCGGCCCATGAGGCCGCATCCGATGATACCGAAACCTATGTTTCGCATGGCTCAGCCCAGCTTTGCCATGGCGGCATCCACCGTGGCGTCCTCATGCACGATGGCCATCAGCGCGGCGGTCATGCCTGCCGGGTTCTCGTGGTGAATGACATTGCGGCCATAGACGATGCCCCGCGCACCCTGCTCCATCAATATCCTGGTGCGAGACAGGATCTCGCGATCCGGGACCTTGCCGCCGCCGCGCACCAGCACGGGAATGTTCTGAGCGATCTCGATCACCCGGTGATATTCGCCCGGATCGTCGCAAGGATCGGCCTTGATGATATCCGCCCCCAACTCGACCGCCTGACGCACCAATGGCAGGATCCGGTCGATATCGCCATCAACCATGTATCCGCCCTTCGAATTGTCCTGCATGACCAGCGGCTCGACCATCAGCGGCATACCGGCATCGTCGCAGGCGGGCTTCAGCCGGTTGATATTGCGGATGCAGGCATGAAACAGTTCGGGCTCATCAGGCAGCATGAGCAGGTTCACCACCACGCAGGCCGCGTCCAGCCGCACCGCCTGCTCCACCGGGCGGTCGATAACCTCCGAGAACAGCTTGCGCGGCAGCGGCGTGCCATAGACATTGGCGATATCGGTTCGCAGCACCAGCGCGGGCCGGTCCCTGCCGGGCCGGGCCTGCAGGAGCGGCGCGGTCCCCGGCGGCAACTGGATCGCGTCGGGCCGGGCCGAGGCGACGGTCTCGATCGCCGAGGCCATGTTCTCGATCCCGCCGAGAAAGCTGCGTTCATTGAACATGCCGTGATCGATGGCCACGTCGAAGCAATTGCCCGAGGGGCCGAAAAGCCGGTTCATCCGCGCCTGTTTCATGTCTCCTCCCATGAAAGCCGGTTTCGTTCACATCCCGCGGGGATCGCTTGCCGCTCTTATGGCCGCCATTCCCCGTTCCGGGTTCGCCGTGCATATCAGCAGGCGGTATACCCGCCGTCAATCGGCAGCGCGACCCCGCTGATCATCGAGGCGCCCTCGCTTAACAAAAAGGCGATGGGCGCGGCGATCTCGGCTTCGGTCGCCCAACGGCCCAGGGGCATCTGTTTCAGGAATGGGCCCTCGATCTCGGGACGCCCCCAATACCAGGCCGACATCGGAGTCATCACCACGGTCGGATGCACCCCGTTCACCCGAATCCCGTGCGGCCCCAGCTCCAGCGCCGAGACCCGGGTGATATTGTCGAGCGCGGCCTTGGAGGCCCCGTAGGAGATATGCCCCCTCAGCGCCACAAGCGCGGCCTGGCTCGAGACATTGACGATGGCTCCGCCCCGGCCAAGGCGGATCATGCTGCGCGAGGCGTATTTGGTGACCAGCAGCGCACCGCGCGCATTGATCGAGATGACCTTGTCGAAGACCGATATGTCGGTTTCCATCGGCGTGGCGATCTCGCCGCCGAAACCACCGCAATTCACGACGCCCCAAAGATCGAGATCACCCAATGCGTCCTTGACGCTTTCCTCCGATGTCAGATCGAAAGCCAAGATGCGGCAGCCACTTTCTTTCGCCAGCGCCGCCAGCTTGTCCCGGTCCCGGCCAGCGGCGATGACATCCGCCCCCTTTTCGCGCAGCAGCCGCACCGTGGCCCCGCCGATCCCGCCGCTGGCACCGGTGACCAGGATAGGCCCCTTGTCGTAATCAGCCATGAAACTCCTCCTCCCTGCCGGGCTGCCTCAGTATTCGATCAGATAATCCATCGCCACGCTCCCTCGATAGCGGTCCAGCGATTGGACAGGGCCTGTCGCTCGATCCGGCAAATGTCCCGGCCATATCCGCAGGCCCCACCAGGCTCTTATTCACCATCACGCGCCTCGATGCCCAACGCCACCAAGATCCGCATCGGTATATCCGGCGGCATGGGGGCCGCTCCATCGACCTCGATCACCGGCCCCAATGCCATCGGGCGGGCGCGCTGCGCCAATTGGTAAAGCTCGTCAGCATAAGAGGCAGGCAAATGACCGGCATGGCGGGCGGCGGAGCGGCTGCGATAACGCTCGGCCGCCAAAGCCGGGGCGATCGTGACCCAGATCTCGACGGCACGATCGATCCGCGCGCGGGCCAGATGCTCGCGCAGCACATCTGCTGGCTGGAACCCGTGCCAGGCATCGATCACCGGCAATAGGCGATCCGGAAACCCGGCGATGGAATTGAAGATCGCGTGATAACTCGCCCGCCCCAGCATACGGTTATGTTCCCGGTCACCGGTGCCGATATGTGCGAACAGCCCCTCCTTGACGGTATCGAGGCCAAGCGGCACCGCTGGCACACCCGCAGCGACAAGTCCCCGGACAATATTACGGGACAGCGTGGATTTGCCGCTGGCGGGCACGCCGTTGACCAGAACCGCCCGCCTCATGCCGAGCGCACCGGCCGGAGCGATGCCGGGCTCCCGAACGCGGCCAGCCCCGCCCCGATCACCCCGGCATCATCGCCAAGCCGGGCCGCTTCGACAGGCAGGGGAAACCATGCCCCGGCAGAGGACAGGCGCGACAACGCCATGGCCATTTCGTGCCCCAGGCCGCCGCCAAGGAGGATCAACCGGGGATCCACGACAGCAACCAATGTCTCCAGCGCCCGGCGCAAAGGCGCGGCCCATGCCTCCAGCAGTGCCGAGGCCCGCGCGTCGCCCGCATCGGCCCGCGCCAGCAACTCGCCGGCTCGTGTTCCGGCAGGCAGCCCCGCCTCGGCAATCAGCGCGCCCAAGGCAGTGCCTGAGCTGAATGTCTCGACACAGCCGCGCCGGCCGCAATTGCATTGCGGCCCATCGCCCGAAACGACGATGTGACCGAACTGGCCCGACAGGCCGCCGCCATACCACGGAACACCGTCCTGCAGCATGGCGCCCCCGATGCCGGTCCCTATCGTGACCATCAGGATCAGCCCCTTGCAGCCGTCGCCACGCACCCGCCCTTCGGCGATCAGAGCCATGGTGGCGTCGTTCTCGATCCGCACCGGCAGCCCTGTCTGGTCACGCAGCCGTGCCGCAATATCGAGACCGGCGATATCCAGATACCCGGCCGAGCGGATTTGCTGCACCGCCCCGTCCACGCGGCCGGGAATACCGATTCCGACCGCCACGCTGGTATCGTTCCTCAGCGCATCCACCAGCCGCGAAACCTGATCCGCGAAACCATCGCGATCCCGGCGGACGGGCTCGGCGATGCGGTCGGCAAGTTCGCCATCCGGCGTGATCCGGGCCGCACGGATACGGGTTCCTCCCACATCCACGCCGATCGCGGTGTCAGCCCTTGTCCGCATGACGGTTCAAGACATCCTGAATCTGTTTCAGCCGGTCGCTGGCGATATTCTCCAGCCTGTCCTCGTGGATCTTGGGATCAAGCGAGATGCAGTCCTTCCACAATGCCCGCCCGGCAATCACACCGGAAGCCCCGTTTTGCATCGCGGTCTCGACCTGCCCGATGAAAGTCTCGTGATCGACCCCTGCGGACAGCACCGCCCAGGGCACATCCCGGCACAGAGCGGTAATGCGGGCGCAGGCCTCTGCCGTGCCCGGATAGGGCAGTTTCAGCACTTTCGAACCCAGTTCCAACGAGATGCGCGCGCTTTCCACGATCAGGCCGGGGAAAGCCTCGCGATAGGCCTCGTCGCTTTCGCCCTCAAGCTGGTAGGTCAGGATCTCGACGACCAGCAGCAGGTCCTCGGCGGCAAAATCGGCGATGCAATCGCGGATGATGCCGATATTCACCTCGTTCGCCTCCGGGCGATCAGGACGGAGATAGACCATCAGCTTGGCCCCGGTTCCGCCCAGTTCGCGCACCCGGCGGGCGGTCACGCCCGGCACGAGTTTCGAGATGCGATAGCTATTCCTGTCGGTATCCCAGCCCGAGGCGTCGAGACCGATCAGCAAGCCGGTGTCCCGCGCCAGGATACCTTGGTCGACCACCGCCGGCACGGCGCAGACGGCATCCAGAAGCACACAAGAGGCCTTGTTCGCCAGATGCCGCACGATGCCGGACTTGACCACGCCCAAGGCCGCCTCGTCGATGGCGGCCTGCGCATCGGGCGTATCGGCCAGAACCTTGCGCATCCCGCCGCGCTGATCGCAGGCAACCACCATCATCAGCCCGTTATCCCCGCATATCTGCTGATATCCACGCAGTTCGGATGTGGTCATCATTCTGGTCATTCGGAGTCCTCGTCCCGGAGTTTCCATCGGTCCGGCAACCAGCCGCACCCTTGGCTGTCCAAGCAGTAGCCCCGGTGAAATTCCAGTTCAACAATTTTTTGCTGAAATTTATTTCAGACTATACATCAGGCTGCTGCAAAGCATCGAGGATCTGCGCCGCCGTCCTTGAATCGGTGACCAGCGCATTGATCATGCCTGAACGTGCGGCACCGATGATCGCTCCGGCCTTTTCACGCCCGATAGCCGCCCCGATGGACAGGGGAACGCGCCTCAGCTGCGCCCGGCTGATCGACATCAGGTTGTCCTGCCCGGGCCAGCGCATCTCGTTGCCATCGGCATCGAAGTAATGGCGCACCACGTCGCCGGCCACACGCCCAGCTTCGCCCGTGGCAAAGCCGATATCGGCGCCGACACCGTCGCGCTGGAACAGGCCGATTCCCAAAATGGCAGCATCGACCCGCTCCCATAGCCCGATCAGGCGAGCCGCGTCCGGATCGCGAAGCAGAACGGCATGAAGCTCGGACGAAACCATCGAGGGGGCATAGAGAAACCGGGCCTCTCCCCCCGTCTGCTCGGCAGCCATGCGCACGAACTCGTTGATCTGGAAATGCGAGGCGGTCTCGTGCATCCCTCCGGTGGTCGGCACCACGACGACATCCGGCAACTTTGGAAGCCCCGCCGAGATCACGCTTTGCACCGTCCGCCCCCAGCCTATGGCAATCACCGATCCGGGCCGGAGCCCGGCCCCCAGCAGAATGGAGCCGACCTGCGAGTTCAGGGCCGCCGCCTTGTCACTTTCAACCACACGCACGGCCTTGAGCTCCAATGCAGCGCAGAGTTTCTCGCCCAGCACATCGGCCTCGTCGAGCTCCGCGACCTGGATGCGGACGATGCCCTCCTGCCGCGCCAGCCCCAGAAGACGCGAAACCGTGGCAGTCGAGACCTCCATCCGTCGCGACACCTCGACCTGCGACAGCCCCTCGATGTAATGCAGCTTTGCCGCGGCATGCATCAGCGTGCGATTCAGGAGCTTGCCGGGTTTGGGGCGTTTCGTCATCGGCGACCTTCAGTAGAAATATGTTTCAGAGACGATCTTCTCTGCCTGAAACGACCGCGCGAGGCAATGGCGGTGGCCGCGAATTTCCGTTGGCTCTCGATGACTGGAACAGCGGGTAATCGCCGGCAGGCTTCGCCCTCCCGACCCAATTGTCCGGACGAGTCAGGCCGATTCACGCAATACCAGCCGGGCCGGAATGCTGCGAGAGACCGGGGCCTCGCCTTTTTTGCGCGGGCTCTCGATCCGACGCAGCAGGATCTCGACCGCCTCGCGCGCGATCCGTGGCACGTCCTGCTCCACCGTGGTGAGGCCCGGATGGAGGAAACGGGTCAGCACGTCGTTGTCATGGCCTGCAATGCGGAAATCCCCGATCTTGCCCCGTGGAAACAGCCCGAAATCATGCGCGGCCTTCAGGGCACCCATGGCGATCCGGTCGCTGGCGCAAAGAACGGTCGCACGGGTATATCTGCCGGCGGCGAAAAAGGCGCTCATCACGTCCTTGCCGTAAGCCTCGAAATTCCAGTCATACCCGTTGCCGCCGGTCTCCAGCACTTCCCCGACCTGCCCATGCCGTGCCATGGCAGCCCGAAAGGCCTCGGTCCGTTCCAGCGCGCTCATGTTCACCGGTGGCATCGGCAGGAAAACCGGGTCATGACCGGAACGGACCAGATAATCGACCAGCAGCCCGATGCTTTGCCCGTTGTCATTGCCGACGAAATCGAACCCCCCGGCGCCTTCGGCGGCCCGGGAATCGATCAGCATCACCGGCAATTGCGCCTCGGCCCGGCGCAACATCGCGGTATCAGAGGCCTGACCAAGGGGTGAGATCAGGATCCCGTCCGCATTCATCGAACGCAGGGTCTCGACCGCCGCCACCTCGCGTTGCGGATCGTTATGCGAATTCTGGACGATGATCTTGTAATCACTTTGCCCGGCCGCAAACTCCACGGAATTGATCAGGTTGGTCTGGAAGATATCGTTGAGATGCGGGATGACCACGCCGATCAGCCGGGTCCGCTTGCGGTTGAGATTCACGGCAAAGAAATTCGGCACGTAATCCACCGTCGCCAACCGCGTCTCGATCTTGGCGCGGGTCCGTTCCCGCACGCTGGAGGGATCGTGGAAGTAACGCGACAGGGTCGGACGCGAGACATCGATCTCCCGCGCCAGCTCCTCCATCGTGCGAATGGTTTTCTTCGTCATGCTCTTCCCATCTCCGCGCGCTGCGCCGATATCACCGCCCAGCCTCCCGGAACAGTGCGGTGACCTGATCCACGAGGCTTTCCTCATAACTGCGCAGCTCTATCGGGAATGGCCAGTATTTTTCCAGCGCTTGGGTGAACGCGCGGTTCCCGGCAAAAGGCCCGGTCATGTGAATGACCCCCTTCGCACCGATCGCCTGCATGCCCCGGACAGCCTCGCGCGCCAGCAGCCGGTCGAGGTGATCGGCTTTCCGTCCGCCATCGGGAACCGGAAGCCTGACGGGTTGCCCGGTCCGGGAATCGACCAGCCGGAATCGTCCATTTTCGGGCTCCTGCCGCAGTTCACAATGCTCTGCCGGGCAGGCCGGAAGCTCATGATCCTCCTCGGCCAGCAGATCGACACGCGCCTTTCCTGCCATGAAGCGGAAATTGGGAACGAGATGGCCGAATATGTCGAGGCTGGCCATAACGCCCAGCATGCCTCCCGCAGGCATCCGCTCCACCCCAATGGCAAAGGCGGTCAACCATGTGCCGGTCGGCATCACCACCAAGGGCTCGCGCTTTCCCGCTCCCGCATGGGGCACCAGCGCCAGGCTGCTGTCATGGGCGCCGACATGGACCGGGATCCCCTCGGGCAAGCCATGTGCATGGGCCAGATCAGGGCGAATGACTCCGGCCAGTTCATGCGCCGGGGCCAGCCCGGGAAACAGCCCCCCCGTCACATCGGCCATCGTGCCACCTGCGGGAATGCGTGTTCGCAGGTCCCATACATCGCCGTGACTGCTGGCATAGGAAATCTCGCTGACAGCCCGCCCGGTCAGACGCCATGTCCAGTATTGCGGCCAGAACAACGCATGTTGGGCCTGCGCGACGCGGTTCGGGAAACGTGAGCGAAGCCAGAAAAGCTGCGCACCGATGTTCAGCCCGCCGGGCATCCGAGGTGTTCCGGTCCGCTCGAATGGAGGCCGCAGCCGGTCATATGCCTCGGCCAGTTCGTCAGGCCCGACGAATTCGTAATCCAGCACCGGCAGCACCAGCCCGGAATCATCGATCAGCGCGAAGGTCGCCCCATGCGCGATGACGATGACTCCACCAATGCGGGCGCCTGCCGCGAATTCCCGCAAGGACCGCATCAGGAATAACCACAATTCCTCGACGTCCAGATGAGGATAGGGTGGTCCGGGCAATACCCGGTTCTCCATCCGGAGAGTTTCGATCTCTTGTCCCGACGCAAGATCGGCGAGGATCGCTCGGGTATTCGTCTTGCCGATATCGAAGACAACGAAGCGGCGTATCGTTTCACACGGCTCCATCGCCGCCTCCCCGATTCAGCTTCTGACGATATTTCTCGGCATCCCATCCCAGCAATTCGTCGATCTCGGCATTTGAGAAAACCCGCCTTTCGCCGCCGCCCGCGGCTAGGAACTGCTCGAGTACGAGGTGATAGCCGCGAAGCAATTCCACCGTGCCACGCATGGCGGTGTCGCGGATCAATACGCCGTGACCTTCGACGATAACGGCAGCGTTCAACGGCACGGGTTGCCGGGCCAGGGCTGTCAGCGCAGCGGGCAGGTCGGGACCGGGAGAGAGCACCGGGATGCGCGGCCCGAAGAAAACGACAAAATCCGGCGCGATGGCGCATTCCCCGGCAATCGCGATCAGGGCTTCATCCCGTGCAAGCGCATGCGCACGCCCTATATTCGCGGGCCCGTAACCTGTGCCTGCCAGGGAAATATCGAGCGGCCGAAACCCGGTAGAGGTTCCGATAACGGATATCTGCAGCCGTTTTCGGATCTCGCGCAGGCGTGCCTCGGCGGCGAAGGGGGTTCGGCCTGCCACGATAAGACCATGGCTGCCCAGGACCACCACCCGGCTTCCTGCCGCTCCCGCTTCCCGAAGGGCATTGGTCAAGGGCACGCCCGGTTTGATGTAAGGCTGCCACAGCCAGTCCAGCCCCAGCAACCGGGTGGCGAGCCGCGACTCCGCCTCGGCGGAAATCGCGTGAGCCAAGGTTGCGACGCAATGGACATGCAGCACGCAGGGCGCGTCCATGAGCGCATGGAACGGCGTCTCGACCGAGGCGCGCATGCCTTCCATTCCGGGAACGCTCCCTGTCATCCCGGCAATCTCGCCCTCGTCCAGATCCCCGGCCATGACCCGTGCGCGCATCGCACGCAGATCGACCGGCACCATGATCGGACGCGCGACCGCCTCGGCCAGCCATGTGCCCGATGCCTTGATCCACATCCGCCCATCCGTCTTGATGGAACTGTTGCCGCCCGCCGCCTGCACCAGCGAGATATCGCGCCCGATACGCTCCGAGCAGATCAGGAAATCGCGCCAGCCTGCGCCGTCGGGATAAGCCATCCCGCTTACCAGCAGGTATAACCGGCATCCGCGGAAACCACGGCACCGGTCATCAGGCTGGCGGCATCGGAGGCAAGAAACAGCACGACTGAGGCAATCTCATCGGGTCGTCCCAATCGCCCCATCGGTGTCATGTCCAGCCAGATCCGCTCCATCTCGGGGATGTCCTTCAACACGCGGCTGACCAGTTCGGTCTCGATAACGGTCGGTGCGACGGCATTGACCCGCACCCCGCGGCTGCCCCATTCAGCGGCCAGAGATTTGGTCAGGTGATGCACCCCGGCCTTGGAGGCATTGTAAAAGCTTTGTTCCTGCGGCTTGTTGACGATCAGCCCCGACATCGATCCCATGTTGACGATCGAGCCCGATCCCCGCGCCAACATGCGCTTGCCGAAGCTGCGGGCACAGAAAAAGACGCCGTCGAGATTGACGGCCATATGCCTGCGCCAGATTTCGTCCGAGCAGGTCTCGGCCGGGATGTTGGACTGCACGATCCCGGCATTGTTGACCAGGATTTCGACACCGCCCTCGCCCTCCAGCGCCTCGGCAAGCGCCTCGATGCCGGCGCTGTCCGTCACGTCGAGAAACCGCGCCTCTACCGTACCGCCTGCCGCAACGATCCCGGCGGCCTTTTCCCGGGCGGCATCCATATCGAGATCTGCGATCACCACCCGGGCACCCGCCTCTGCCAAGGCATCCGCGCAGGCTGCGCCGATCCCCTGCGCCCCGCCGGTTACCACCGCGACCCGCCCTGCAAGGTCGAATTTCCTTAGATACATGTTCTTTCTCCTCCGGTTCATTTTAATGCGCCATATTTTTTTACATGCGTCAATATTTATATCGAAAAACAGCCGGCTCGGATGCGGTGAATCGTCAGAGACCGTGCGCAACCCAAGTTCTGACCATACAGTTGGCAGCATTGCTGCATTTTTTTCTTTACGTGCGTAATATTAAATGCAAGCCTGCTGACAAAACCGCGAAGGGCCATTGTCCGGTCGCAAAAGCAAAAGGGAGAAGCCATGCCATCTGTCGCAGGGAAAGTCGCGCTTGTCACCGGCGCGAGTTCGGGCATCGGACTGGCCACGGCGGAAGCGCTGGCACAACAGGGGGCGAGGGTCGCCCTTGTCGCCAGATCCACCGACAAGCTGATTGCCGCTGCCGAGAGGATCGGCGCACAGGCCATCGCCCTGACTGCCGATTTGACCGCGCCCGGGGCAGTGGCCAGGGCGCTGGAGCAAACCGAGGAGCAGCTTGGACCTGTCGACATCCTGATGGCCAATGCCGGTCTTTATCTGGCGGGGGACGTGGCCGATACCGATCCCGCTGCGATGGACCGCGTGTTGGCGATCAACGTGAATTCCGTGCTTCAACTGGTTCGGGCTGCCCTGCCCGGGATGATCGCTCGCGGCGGGGGAGACATCCTTGTGACCAGTTCGGTCGCCGGGCATCAGGCCATCCATTGGGAGCCGGTTTACTCGGCATCGAAACACGCCATTCAGGCCTTTGTTCACGGCCTGCGTCAGCAGGTGGGCAGCCAGAATATCCGGGCCATGGCGATCGCCCCCGGCGTTGTCCTGAACGATCTCTGGGGTATCAGCGACCCTGTCGAGATCGACCGAAAGGCGCAAGCCGGTGAGGGCCTGCGCTCGGAGGATGTGGCGGAGGCCGCCCTGTTCATGCTGACCCGTCCGCGCAACGTGACCATCCGCGATTTGGTGATGCTGCCGCGGGCACAGCCGATCTGACAGGGGAGGGCAAGGCACGACCCGTACACTGGCTGCTGTTTTGCAATCAAAAGATCCGCAGATTCAGAAATAAATTTCTGATATTTGCTTCTTGCAGCTTCGGAACGGTCCCGGCAATCTGCGTCACACTGATTTTCGGCTTTTGATTCGCCGCAGGGAGGAACCCGGCGATCGGAAAGCAGCCCGGAAAGGGCCATCACGCAAGGGAGGAAAACTTCATGAAGAACCTTATCACATCACTCGCATTCGCGGCAGCGCTCGGCACGGCCGGCGCGGCACAGGCGCAGGAGGATTTCACCATCACCCTCGTGCCGGGTCTGACCACCGACGCCTTCTATATCACGATGAATCGCGGCGCGCAGGCAGCCGCGGAGGCCCTAGGCATCACCGTGGACTTCCAGGGCGCCGAGGAATTCGACCCGGTGCTTCAGACCCCCGTGCTTGACGCGGTGATCGGCCGCGGTCCCGACGCGATTCTTGTCGCCCCCACCGACAGCACCCAGATGATCGAACCGCTGCGCCGCGCCGCCGATGCCGGTATCCCGGTCATCACCGTCGATACGTTCATCGATGACGGCAAGTATCAGGACGGCGCCGGCGATGGCGACTTCCCGCTCTCCTATATCGCTTCGGACAATATCGGCGGCGGGCGCATGGCAGCCCGTTCCATGGCCGAGGCAATCGGAGGCAAGGGCAAGGTCTATGTCTCGAATGTGCGGCCCGGCATCTCGACCACCGACCAGAGAGAGGAAGGCTTCAAGGCCGAGATGGCCGAGAACTATCCCGATATCGAGGTGCTGGAGACGCAGTATAACGAGAACGACGCCTCGCTTGCGGCATCGCAGTTCCAGGCGGTGCTGGCTCGCAACCCCGATATCGCAGGCGTCTTCGGCGCTAACCTGTTCTCTGCCCTCGGCGCCGGCAACGGCGTGGAAAGCGCGGGCAAGGCCGAGGACGTGACCGTGATCGCATTCGACGCACCCAGTTCGATCGTCAACAATATCTCGTCGGGCCTTGTCGATGCGGCCATCGCCCAGCATCCGGCCGAGATCGGCTATTACGGCGTCATGACGGCCTATGCGGCCCTGACCGGGCAATCGGTGCCGACATCGATCGGGACCGGCTTCACCGTGATCAATGCCGACAACGTCAATGACGACGAGATCGCCAAATTCATCTATGCGGAATGAGGGCGAACGGCATGGCTGACAAAAACGGGACCTCGCTGCTGAGGTCCCTGTTCAACGCATGGTCGTGGCTGTTCCTGATCCTCATCCTCGGCTTCTTCGAAATCTACGCGCAGACACAGACGGGAAGCACCTTCCTGTTCCGGATCTACAATCTTCAGTCCATCTCGGTCGCCGCATCGCAGATCCTGTTGCTTGCTCTTGGGCTGACTTTGGTGATCGTGGCCGGTCACATCGATCTTTCCATCGCCTTCAGCACCGGCTTTGCCGCCGTGATCATGGCGATGATCATCCGCGCCGCCGGCCCCGATGCCGGCTGGCTGATCGTGCTGCTTGCCATGGGGGCAGGTATCCTGGCGGCAGCGATGGTGGGACTGGTGAACGGCTGGCTGGTCGCCCTTCTGAACGTACCCAGCTTCATCGGCACATTGGGCACCTATGGCATCGCCCGGGGCGTCGCCCTGATCGCGGCCGGAGGGGCGACGGTCTCGATCCGGAACGATCATGCCCGCGCTTTCGGCAACGGCACCATCCTGGGCCTTCCGATTCCGCTGGTGACGGCGGCGATCCTCGCCCTTGCCTGCCACTATCTTCTGAAACACACGCGATTCGGCGTCCATACCTATGCGCTCGGGGCCAATCGCGCCTCGGTCGAACGCGCCGGTGTCGACGTGAAAAAGCATCTGATCCTGCTTTTCCTGCTGTCGGCGATCACCGCCGGAATCGGCGGTCTGATCTATACCAGCCGCTTCTCGGCAGGGGCCGCCAATGCCGGCGAGCCGATCCTGCTTTACGCGGTGGCGGCTGTGTTCATTGGCGGGGCCTCCCTGACAGGCGGTCAGGGCACGATCACCGGCACAGTCATCGGCGCCTTCATCATCGCCGTGATCCAATTCGGTCTCGTCTTCTGCGGTCTGCCCCCATACTGGCAGTTCGTAGCAGTCGGCCTTGTCATCATCGTCGCCGTTCTGGTCGACCAGTCCAAGGATCGCATCGTGGGAGGCAGATCATGAGCGCGTTGCTGAAGATCGACGGCCTCAAGAAACGCTTCGGTGGCAATGAGGCGGTGAGCAATGTCTCCTTCGAGGTCAATGCCGGCGAATGCGTCGTATTGGCCGGAGACAACGGCGCAGGCAAATCGACCGTGATCAAGATGATCTCGGGCGTCTACCAGCCTACGGCGGGCAAGGTCTGGATGAACGGAGAATTGCTGACCGGCAAAACCCCCGAAGCCGTCCGAAGCGCGGGAATCGAAACGATCTATCAGGATCTCGCGCTGGCAGACAATCTCGATCCGGGGCTGAACCTCTATCTCGGGCGCGAGCGCACTCGGAAGGTGCTGGGATTGCCATTCCTCGACCGCAAGACCATGCGCGAGGACGCGGTGGAGGTGATGAAAAGCCTTGGCATCACCGTCCCGGATCCGACCGCGCCCGTGCGCGAGATGTCCGGTGGACAGCGGCAGGCCATCGCCATTGCCCGCGCGATCCACTGGCAGGCCGGGCTTGTCATCATGGACGAACCGACCGCTGCCCTCGGGGTGCCGGAACAGCGCGAGGTCATGGCCCTGATCGAGCGGCTCAAGAAAAAGGGCGTCGGAATCATCCTGATCTCGCACAATCTGCCCGACATATTCGCCGCCTCCGACCGGATCATCGTCCTGGCCCGCGGGATCGTTGCCGGCGAACGCCGCCCGGCAGAAACCAATGACGAAGAGATCGTCCGGATGATGATGGGCGCAACGCTCTGATCCGACCCCGCCGGCCTGTTTCAGGCAACCGGGCAGAGCAGGATGGTCAACGCCTTCCTGCTTGTCTGCTTCGCGCTGATCACCGCCCGGATCCCGGGATTGCAACAGCTTGCTGCGGCAACGATAACCGTATAGTTCCGCAGCAGATATTGCGATTGCCGCCCGGTTTGTTGCGGCAGCCACATGCGGGCCCACATAGCGGCACCCATGTCATCCGCGCGGATGGAAAGCTTCCCGTCCGCATCCATCAGGGAGTTTCCGTTCATGACCATCGACATGTCCAACGACGCGGCACTGATCCAGACGCTGTCGAAGATTACCACCGCCACGCTCACCACCGTTCTACTAAAGAAAGGTCTGCGCAATGTCTGGCTTCGCGGGGCGAAACCGCTCGAACCCGGTCAGCCGCGCATCGTGGGACGTGCCTTCACCCTGCGTTTCGTGCCCGCCCGCGAGGATCTCGCCACGCCCGAAAGCTGGTCCTCGCCGATCTCGACCCGGGCCGCCATCGAGGCCATGCCCGAGGGCTGCATCGCCGTGGTCGATGCCATGGGCGTGTCCGATGCCGGAATTTTCGGTGATATCCTTTGCGCACGCATGCAAAAGCGTGGCGTCGCAGCGCTTGTCACCGATGGCGTGGTGCGGGACGTGGAGGGCGTCCGCGCCACCGGTCTGCCGGTCTGGTGCAGCGGTGCCGCCGCCCCTCCCTCGGTCGCCGGCCTGACCTTCGTGAACTGGCAAGAACCCATCGCCTGCGGCGGCGTCGCCGTCTTCCCCGGCGACATGATCGTGATCGATGATGACGGCGCCGTGCTGATTCCCGCCGCACTGCTTGAAGAGGTCGTAACGCAATCGGTCGAACAGGAACGGCTCGAAAGCTGGATCATGTCGCAGGTGGATGCAGGTGTTCCGCTGCCCGGCCTCTATCCGCCAAATGCCGAAAACAAGGCGCGCTACGAGGCATCGAAATCCGGCGATTGAGCACCGGCCAGCCGCGCGCCGCGGCTGCCCTTCACTTCCCGCTCATCGCCTCCTCTTCCGTCCGCACACCACCGACGACGCCAAGGGATTTCAGTTTGCGATGAAGGGCGCTGCGCTCCATGCCGACGAACTGCGCGGTGCGGCTGATATTGCCGCCAAAGCGATTGATCTGGGCCAGCAGATATTCACGCTCGAACATCTCGCGGGCCTCGCGCAGTGCCATCGCAGTGACTTGCGGGCCGATGCTCAGGGTATCGCTGTTGTCGGGTGTCGCGCCCTGTGGCTCCAGTTCCGAGGGCTTGATCGGACCTGTTTCCTCGGCAAGGATCAGAACCCGCTCGATCACGTTGCGCAATTGCCGGATATTGCCCGGCCAGCGCATCGCCTGCAGCGCCGCGACGGTGTCGTCGGGCAATTCGCGGGCGTTCAACCCCTGGGTCTTGTTGAACTGATCGATGAAATATTGCGCCAGCGGGCCAATATCCTCGCGCCGCTCGGATAGCGGAGGAACGACGACCGGAACCACGTTCAGCCGGTCATAAAGTTCCTGGCGGAAGCGGCCAGCAGCAATCTCGGCAAGCAAATCGCGATTGGTCGAGGATATCACCCGCAGATCGACCCGCACCTTGTCCGAACCGCCCGCGCGGGTGAATTGCTGCTCGGTCAGCACACGCAGGATCTTGGGCTGGGTGCCAAGCGGCATGTCGCCCACCTCGTCGAAATAGATCACCCCGCCATGCGCCTGCTCCAGAAGCCCCGGTTCGATCCCGCGCTCGGGTGACTCACGGCCGAAGAGAACCTCTTCCATTCGTTCGGGTTCGATCCCCGCGCAGGAAACCGTCACGAACGGCGCTGCCTCGCGGGGGCTGTGGGCGTGGATATAGCGGGCGGCAAGTTCCTTGCCCGCGCCCGGTTCGCCCGCCAGCATGACGCGGCCGTTCGACTTGGCGACCTTGTCCAGATTGTCGCGCAGCCGTTTAAACGCCGCGGAATGGCCGATCATCTCGGTCACGCGGCTGTCGCCGCGCTTCAGGCTGTTGTTCTCGCGCCGCAGGCGGCTGGTTTCCATCGCCCGGTTGATGACCACCATGAGTTGGTCGATATTGAAGGGCTTTTCGATGAAATCATAGGCGCCCTGCTTGATCGCGGCCACGGCGATCTCGATATTGCCGTGACCCGAGATGATGATCACCGGCACGTCCGGATTATTGTGCTTGACCTGCTTGAGGATATCGATCCCATCCATCCGGCTGTCCTTGAGCCAGATATCAAGCACCATCAGCGCGGGCTCCTGTTCGTTCAGCGCCGCCACGGCCTCGTCGGAATTGGCGGCCACCCGGGTCTGGAAGCCCTCGTCCTTCAGAATATCGGCGATCAGTTCACGGATGTCGCGTTCGTCATCGACGATCAGAATGTCACTCATATCGTTCCTGCCTCGTCTTTCTCTTGCCTGGGTCTTCTCTGTTTCCCGCGCACGGGGTTGCGTTCCCGCGGGAGTCGGATTTCGGCCATTGCGCCGTCGCGGTCCGGCGCATCGGTCAGGGTAAGGCTTCCGCCATGCTCTTCGACGATCTTCTTGACGATAGGCAGGCCAAGCCCGGTGCCCTGCGCCTTGAGCGTCACATAGGGTTCGAACAACCGCGAACGGTCCGCGGGCAAGCCCGGGCCGTTATCGGTAATGCGGACCGTCACCGAGTCGGGACTTGTCTCCATCGTGACCGACACATGCGGAGCCCAGCCCTCGGGCGGGGTTTCGGCGCGTTCGTCCACGGCCTCGCCGGCGTTTTTCAGAAGATTGGTGAAGGCCTGCCTTAGCATCCCCTCGTCGCAATCGACGATCACCGGCTGGTCGGGGATGTTCGCTTCGAGCGCGCCTTTCAGCGCATCTTGCTGAAGCAGCACCGACGCACGCAGCAATGCGGCCAGGTCGATCTCGGCCCGATCCGGTTCCGGCATCCGGGCAAAGCGACTGAACTCGTCCACGATGCGACGCAGATCGTTGGTCTGGCGGATGATCACCTCGACATATTGATCCAGCGAGGCCTTTTCGTCCGGCCCGGCCAGGGGCGCGAATTTGCGCCGCAGCCGCTCGGCGGAAAGCTGGATCGGGGTGAGCGGGTTCTTGATCTCATGCGCAACCCGGCGCGCGACATCGCCCCAGGCAGCCATGCGCTGCGCGCTGACCAGTTCGGTCACATCGTCGAAGGCGACCACATAGCCTTCCAGATCGCCCTCGGTATTGCGCCGCACCGCCATTCGCACCAGCAGGCTTTCCATCTGGCCATCGCGGGTCAGGCGAATCTCGTCCTGCACCGTTTCGGCAACCGACGCCGAAAGACGCTGGAACAGCGCGCTGAATTCGGGCACGGCATCCGACAGGAGCGCATCGATATCACGGCCCGGCTCCAACCCCAGAAGCCGGATGGCGGAGCGGTTGAGAAAATCGATCTCGCCCTGCGCGTCCAGCCCGATCACGCCCGAGGTCACCGAGGTCAGCACATTGTCGAAAAGTCGCCGCTGTTCGTCCGAGGCGCGATAGCTCTCCACGAGCTCCTCGCGCTGCGCCTTGAGCTGACGGGTCATGCGGTTGAAGCTTTGCCCGAGCGTCTGGATCTCGTCGCCGGTATCGGGCTCGGGGATCTGCAGATCCAGGTTGCCGCGCCCGACCTGTTCGCTGGCCTCGGCCAAAAGACCGATGGGGCGCGAGAGACGGCTGGCGAACCACAATCCCATCCATACCGCCGCCGCGACCAGCAGCAGCGCGAAACCCAGATAAACCAGCGAAAACTCGAACAGCACCTGTCCGCGGGTCTGCTCCAACTGGCGGTAATCGCCGATCGTGGCGCGGGTATCGTCCAGCAACCCCAGCAGGTTGCCGTCAACATCGCGGGTGACATAAAGATAGCGATCGGCAAGCGGAGGCAACGCGACCAGCGCCCGGAACTCGTTGTTGTCCCAATCCTCGATCAGCACCAGCCCGTCGGCCTGAGCCCGGTCGAGTTGCTGGCTGCTGGGTTCCTCGTACCAGAACAGGTAGCTGCGCTCGCCGCGCGACCGGATCTCTCCCGAGCCGTCGATGACATAGGCTTCGCGCAACCCTCGCTGGATCAGCGCCTGCCCCTGCACCAGAAGCTGGCGCATCTCGCCGTCATCTATCAGCGGATTGGCGCGGCCCGCCTGTGTAAGCACCCCGGCCAGAGCGCGCGCATCCTCGGTCAGATCGTGGCGATGCTCTTCCTGATAAGCCTCGGCGGCGGCCTGCGAATTGGTGACGACCTGCTGAACCCGGTCGGAAAACCAGCCCTCCAGCCCGATATTGACAAGAAACCCCGCGAACAGGGCGACCAGCACCGTCGGCACAAGGGCCAGCCCGGCAAAGATCATCACCAGCCGGCGGTGCAGCCGCGATCCGGCATCGGAATGACGCCGGGCCGAGATCAGCCGTGCCATCCGTGCCAGCACCAGCGCGATCAGCACGATCAGGTAAAACAGATCAAGCAACAGGATCATGCGCAAGGTTTGGCCTTGCGCGCCAAGGTTCAGCGGTCCCAGCACGCTGAAGGTTGCGACAACCAGAAATGCACCTGCGATCAGCAGACCCCAGGCAACGACGCCGCGCCACTGCCGCCCCAAACGGATTTGCGCAAGCCTGTCCCAACTTAGCCCGAATACGGACCCCGCCATGATCCCCACTCGCCGTCTTTCGCGGCTTCACTGTTGCAACGTCGCGACTCTGGCGCGACGATATGTGGCGGTTTTACATCAGTTTGCGGCGGCGTGTCACCTCGATATTCAGCTCTGTCAGCTTTTTGCGCAGTGTATTGCGGTTAATTCCCAATAAATCGGCACATTTCAGCTGATTTCCGCCGGTCGCGTCCAGTGCGACCTCCAAAAGCGGGCGTTCGATCTCGTGCAGAATGCGATCATAAAGTCCGGGAGGCGGCAATTCATCTCCATGCAGATCGAAATAGCGCCGCAAATGCACTTCTACCGCATCCGACAGCCGCGCATTGGCCACAGAGGCGGGCCCGCCACCACCGGACACAACCATCGACGCGGCGTTGCTGACCGGGCGGGCACCGCTTTGCTGGTTCAACGCATCGCGCATCTCGTTCGCCGAGATCTCGGGACCGCTGGCGGTCAGCGCGAGGCGCCGCATGAGGTTTTCCAGCTCGCGCACATTGCCGGGGAACGCATAGGCTCGCAGCACTGCCGCCGCTTCCTCGACCAGACCGCGTTCAGGCAGTCCCTGAGAAGCTGCACGCGCCAACAGATGTTCGGCCAAGGGCAGGATGTCGTCCACCCGGGCGCGCAGGGGCGGAACCGATACGGTCACCCCTGCCAGCCGGTAATACAGGTCCGAACGCAGCCGCCCCGCCGCCATATCGGCCTGCGGGTCGGGGCCGGCGGTGGAAACGATCCGCGGCAAATGCATCCGGTCGGCATCCGCTTCCAGTGCCTCGACCAGTCCGATCAAGCGGGCCTGTGCCGCCTGATCGAATCCCGCCGGGTTTTCGATGATGACCGTTCCGCCACGCGCCTTGTCGGCAACACGCGCGAAAACATCCTCGCCCGCATCGGCCGAGGTCAGCACCACGAGCCCCCGCTCGCTCCGGTCGGACAGATCGTGGAAACTGCGCGCGATGATCGACTTTCCGGTGCCCGGCTCGCCCGCGATCAGCACCGGCAGATCGGCGTTCAACACCCGCGCCACCATCCGGAACAGGGCCTGCATGGCCGGCGCATGACCGATCAGCGGCATGGCCGGATCGGCGCTGTCCCGGGGCACCGGAGTTTCGGGCACAAGATCGGATTTGCGGGGACGGCGGGACAGCGCCTGTCTCGCCCTGGCCATCAGATCGGGCAGGTCAAAGGGTTTGGGCAGATAGTCGAAGGCCGCCGCCTCGGTCGCGCGGATCGCGGTGACGATGGTGTTCTGTGCCGAGATCACGATGACCGGCAGGTCGGGACGCGACTGGCGGATCGCGGGGATTTGGTCGATGCCGTTGCCGTCCGGCATCATCACATCGGTGATGACCAGATCCCCGCGCCCCTCCTCGACCCATTTCGACAGTTGCGAGAGGCTGCCGGTCGCATGAACCCGGCACCCCGCCCGAGTCAGCGCCTGCGTCAGCACGGTGCGGATAGTGCGGTCGTCGTCGGCGATCAGAACGGTTCCGTCCATGGGGTGGGTCCTTATGCCTTGGGCAATGAAATTCTGAACAGGGTGCGGCCGGGCCGGCTGTCCACGCGGATCAGCGCGCCATGATCGGTCACGATCTTGCTGACCAGCGCCAGCCCCAGCCCGGTGCCATTCTCGCGTCCCGAGACGAAGGGCTCGAACACCTGATCGGCGATCGCTTCGGGCAGGCCCGGTCCATCATCCTCGATCTCGATCTGCAGGGGCAGCGCTCGCCCCCTGGGCCATGTGTCGTCGGGCGGCAGGCGCAGGCTGTGATCATAGCTGCTGCGCAGCCGGATGGTGCCGCCGGGACGGCCCGCCAGTGCTTCGGCGGCGTTTTTCACGAGGTTCAGGCAGACCTGCACGAGTTGGTCGGCATCGGCCAACGCATGGGGCAGCGAGGGGTCATAATCGGTGACGATGCTCACCTTCCGGGCAAAACCGACCGCCGCCGAGCGCCGGACCTGCTCCAGCACGTCATGCACATTCACCAGCGCAAGCTTGGGCGCAGAGGTATCGCCGAACCGTTCCACCTGCTCCAGCAACGAGACGATCCGGCGGGATTCGCTCACGATCATCTCGGCCATCTCGCGGTCCTCGGGAGGGGCGTTCATCGCCATGAGTTGCGCCGCCCCGCGAATCCCCGCCAGAGGATTCTTGATTTCATGCGCCAGCATCTCGGCCATGCCGATGGCACTGCGGGCCGCCGAACGGACGGCGCGGCTCTGGTAAAGCATCCCACCGTCATCTTCGGGGACGATCAGAATCGAGGCCGCACCATCTATCCCCTCTGCCGGCCCGGCATGGACCGAAGCCCGGCGCGTCTGGTGTCCCCCCGCCCGATCGCCGATTTCGAAATGCACGCCAGCCAGATGGAGCGTCTCATCGTCATCGATAACACGGCTGAAGAGCGGTGCGAGCGAGGGACGGATACGCAGCCGCGTCACCATATCATCGCCCTCCAGAGGCTTTCCGACCGTCGAGTTACGCGAGATGTTCAGCCAGATCTCCGCCGCGTCATTCATCGCGCCCACCCGGCCCCCATGATCGAGGATCAGCGCCGGCAAGGGCAATTGCAGCCAGCCCGGACCGGGTTTCGCTTCGTGGAAATCGGCCGGACGCGGACAGGTCATGCGGCGGCTTTCTCCGAACCGGAGCCTCGTGCCTCGGCGAAGGCACGGCGGATCAGGGCAATGGTCACGGCGGGGCTGTCGGCGCGCAGCATCTCGGCCCGCATCGGCGCGCCATTCGCATCGGCATACCAGCCCAGATGCTTGCGGGCGACGCGCAGCCCCAACTCCGCGCCATAGAAATCCAGCATGTCCTCGTAATGCTCCTCGACCGCCTCGGCCAGCGCCGCACCACGTGGAATGACCGGGGCGGGCGTGTCCCAAAGCCGGTTGGCAATCTCGGCCAGCCGCCAGGGCGCGCCCTGCGCCCCCCGCCCGACCATCACCGCGTCGGCCCCGGACGCATCCAGGGCGGCCCGTGCCGTTTCCGCGCAGGTAACATCACCATTGGCCACCAGCGGAGGACGGTCCGGCAGATTCGCGACCTCGGCGATCTTCGTCCAGTCGGCATGACCCTTGTAGAGCTGCGCCCGCGTGCGGCCATGCACGGTCAGCATGCGCACTCCGGCATCACGGGCGCGCCGCGCCAGTTCGGCGGCGTTGAGGGAATTGTCGTCCCAGCCAAGCCGCATCTTCAGCGTCACCGGCACCCGGACCGCGCCGACCACCGCCTCGATCAACCCCAAGGCGTGATCGAGATCGCGCATCAGCGCCGCGCCCGACAGCCCGCCGGTCACCTTCTTGGCAGGACAGCCCATGTTGATGTCGATGATCCGCGCGCCCATCCCCTCGACGATCCGGGCGGTCTCGGCCATCGCCCCCGCCTCGCGCCCGGCAATCTGGACCGAGACCGGCAGCCGCCCCTCGGTCAACGCCTTGGCACGCACCGCCGCGCGGGTCGAAGGCCGGGGTGTGACCATCTCGGTCGAGGCGACCATCTCGCTGACCATCAGCCCGGCGCCGTGACGCGCCACCGCCCGTCTGAAGGGCAGATCGGTGATACCCGCCATCGGCGCCAGAAATACCGGCGGCCCAAGTCGTGTATCGCCAATCGTGATCGGTTCGGGCAACTGCATATCTCGTTCCTTCGGCCTGCCGCTGTTCACCTGCAAGAGCATGACTGCCAGCCCCTGCCGGCCCTTCGCATGGATAGCGGCCCCTGATTAAATTTCATGCTTCATGCCTATAATATAGGCAGACGGAATGCGATACCATGTCGCAATTCAGGGGCCAGACAGTCGCATCCGGCATGGTAGTTTCGGCCCGCTCCTGCTTACATATGCCACAATCAGCAAGAGGGCATCATGTTCCTGTCGGTATTCGATCTCTTCAAGGTAGGCGTTGGCCCGTCCTCGTCGCATACGATGGGACCGATGATCGCCGGATCACGGTTCCTGGACGCCCTGCGTGAGCAACCGTTCCGCGCCCATGGGCTGAAGGCGAGCCTGCATGGCAGTCTCGCTTTTACCGGCAAGGGACATGCCACTGACCGCGCGACGATCCTCGGATTGGCGGGCTTTGTGCCCGAGACCATCAATGCCGAGGCCGCCGAGACGGCACTGGCCGCGAATCGCGAAAGCCGGGTCCTGGCGCCCGAGGGGCTGGGCGAATTGCGGTTCGATCCGGAAAACGACTTGCGCTTCGATTTCGAGAATGCCCTGCCCGGTCATGCCAATGGCATGACGCTATCTGCCACCGATGCACAGGGCGACGTGATCTTTCACCAGGTCTATTACTCGATCGGCGGCGGCTTCGTGCTGACCGAAGAGGAACTGGCCCGAAAGGGCGGCGAGGATCGCAGCGACGCGGTATCCAAAGTCCCCTACCCGTTCACCAGCGCCGCCGAGATGCTGGCGATGTCGGATAAATCGGGAAAATCCATCGCGCAGATGAAACGTGCCAACGAGCTGATCTTTCGCAGCGATGCCGAACTGAGGGACGGACTGGCCCGGATCTGGCAGGTGATGCGGGACTGCATGGACCGGGGGCTGTCCACAGAGGGCATTCTGCCCGGCGGGCTGAGCGTCCGCCGCCGCGCGCGCGCCATCCACCAAAAACTGCTGGCCGAGCGGGGCATGAACCTGACCGCACCGCATGTCATCAATGACTGGATGTCCACCTATGCCATGGCGGTGAACGAGGAAAACGCCGCCGGCGGGCAGGTCGTGACCGCGCCCACCAATGGCGCGGCGGGGGTGGTGCCCGCCGTGATCCGATACTGGCTGGACCACGTGCCCGGTGCGAGTGAGCGGGAGTTGCCGGATTTCCTGCTGACCGCCGCCGCGGTCGGTGGGCTGGTCAAGCATAACGCCTCGATCTCGGGCGCCGAATGCGGCTGTCAGGCCGAAGTGGGCTCGGCCTCTGCCATGGCGGCGGCGGGGCTGGCCGCCGTGCTGGGCGGAACGCCCCGGCAGATCGAGAACGCCGCCGAAATCGCGCTGGAGCATCACCTGGGCATGACCTGCGATCCGGTGAAGGGGTTGGTGCAGGTGCCCTGCATCGAACGCAACGGGTTGGGCGCGATCAAGGCGGTCAGCGCCGCCAGCCTTGCCATGCGCGGCGATGGCAGCCATCTCGTTCCGCTGGACTCGGCCATCGAGACGATGCGCCAGACCGGCCAGGACATGAGCGAGAAATACAAGGAAACCTCGCTTGGCGGGCTGGCCGTCAATGTTCCGAATTGCTGAGTCAATCCGGCAACGCCTTGCGAATTGGCAGGTGCGGCGCTTGCCCCGGAGGCCAGTGATTGTTAACGCTTGCAGGGACAGTGACCCATTCCAACAGAGGCCAATGCCCATGAATCCGCGTTTCGCCCTCCTTGCCCTGATGTGCTTGCCGCTTGCCGCCTGTGACGAGGCCGTGATGGCCGATCTGCGCCGGGGTATCGGCATGGAAGCCGAGGAAGCCCAGCCCGAAGACCCGGCAAAACCACGCCCGCCTGCAGTATCTCCGCTGGAGGTTCCGATCGAGACGGGCACCGCAGAGCCCCGGCTCGCCGTCAACGCCAATGCCGAGACCCTGAACACCGCGGCCTTCGCCGCGCGCGGAAACGAGCCTTTCTGGAGCGTCGAGGTCAGCGGCAATACCGCGAATTACAAGACCCCCGAGAATCAGGGCGGCCGCAAGGTCAACGTCACCCGGCTGACCTTTGCCCAAGGGGTCGAATATGTCGGCACGCTGGACGGGTTGGTGTTCAAGCTGACCCTTCGCGGCGCCGACTGCACCGACAGCATGTCGGGCGAGAAATTCCCGATGACCGCCTCGCTGACCGCCAGGGGCAAGACCAGTCAGGGCTGTGCCGTCCCGGCCAGTGGCGCCGCTGCCGAAACGCAGGGCTGATGGGTCATCCGGCCCTTTCTTGCGGTCATTGTGGCGCGGAAACATCCCTCGCCGCAAAATCCGAACGCGACGGGGTGCCGCGCAGGTTCGATGTCGTTAATATCAGTTGAAACATTGTTACCAAGGATGCCGCCGATGCGACGCTCCCGCCTGACCGGTCGCCTGATGGCGACCACCCTTCCGGTCGCCTTTCTGGTCGGCTCGGTTTCCAGCACCGCCGTAGCCGAACCGATGCAGGCGCGAAACATGTCCACCTATGGCATGCCCGGCGGTATCGAGACACCCACGGCCGAGGCCCTGCCTGACGGCACATTGGGCGGCACCCTCGCTTATTCGGAATATGCGCGGCGGCACAATATCGTGTTTCAGGCCATGCCGCGCCTGACCACGGCGCTGCGCTATTCCCGGATCGAGGGTGTCACCGACCATAACGATTTGGGACATATCTGGGACCGTTCATTCGACTTGCGCTTTCAGTTCCTGGACGAGGCGGGCTGGCGGCCCGCGGTCGCGGTCGGCTTGCAGGATTTCATGGGCACCGGCGTCTATTCGGGCGAATATGTCGTTGCCACCAAGAATATCACACCGACTGTCCGGGCATCCGTCGGCTTTGGCTGGGGACGGCTTGCGGGCGAAAGCCGCTGGCCACCGGAGCCTGGCGACCAGGGCGGCAAGCCGAATATCGACGACTGGTTCTCTGGCAGCGCCAAGCCATTCGGCTCGATCACGTGGCAGGTCAATGACCGTCTGAGCCTCGCCGCGGAATATTCCAACGACAATTACATGCACGAGGCAAACGGTCTCGGCGAAGACGAGCCGGGCAACCTGAACCTTGCGGCCTATTACCGTTTTGGACAGGGTTACGAAGTCGGCCTTTACACGCTTGGCGGCGACACGTTCGGCGCGCAGTTCTCGTTCTCGCTGAACCCGAACAAGGCGCCCTATCCGTCGGGTCTGGAGAAGGCGCCCGCCCCGGTCCGCCCGCGCCCCGCCCCGGCTGCGGATCCCGAGGGCTGGTCGGGCCAATGGGCGCAGGACCCCACGGCACAGCCGGCAATCCAGCAGGCGCTTTCCGATGCGCTCGCCAAGGAAGGACAATTGCTTGAATCAATGGCGCTGTCGGGGAACCGCGCCGAGGTCCGCATCCGCAACCAGCGCTATATCCAGCAGGCCGAGGCGATCGGCCGAACGGCGCGCCTGATGACCCGGGCATTGCCGCCCTCGGTGGAAACGATGGTCATCACCTCCTCTGCGGACGGGATCCCGACCTCGTCGGTGACGCTGCGCCGTTCGGATGTCGAGCGGCTGGAAAATACCGAGGCCGGCAAGATCGCCAGCGCGGTGACGCTAAGCGATGCCCGCCCCTATCCCGGCGATCTGGTCGCGACCGAAGGGATGTATCCCCGGTTCCGCTGGCATATCGGGCCATATCTGGATCTGGGGCTGTTCGATCCCGGCGAGCCGCTGCGCTACGAGGTCGGGGCAGAGGCGCGCGCAACCTACGAGATCATGCCCGGCCTGATCCTTGCCGGCACGCTGCGCCAGCGCGCCTTTGGCAGTATGGATCAGCGCGGACCAGGCATTCCGGGCCAGCGGGGCGATCATTACACGCCCGAGGAATACGAGGCCGATCCCAGCCTGGAAACCACTCCCGAAGGCGTTCCGCGCGTCCGTTCGGATACGCGGATGTATCGCAGCGATGGCCCGACGATCCCGGAGCTGACGCTGGCATGGTATGCCCGCCCGAGCGATACGATCTATACGCGTGTGACAGCGGGCCTGCTTGAGCGCGCCTATGGCGGGGTTTCGGCCGAGGCACTGTGGAAGCCGGTCAATTCACCGCTGGCACTGGGTATTGAGATAAACCGGGTCCGCAAGCGCGATTTCGAGGATGTCTTCGGCTTCCGCGATTACGAGGTCACGACCGGGCATGTCTCGGCCTATTACGAGTTCGCCCAAGGCTATACCGCGCAGCTTGATGTCGGCCAGTACCTGGCCGGGGATCGGGGCGCGACGATCAGCCTGACGCGTGAATTCGCCAATGGCTGGCGGATCGGGGCCTTTGCGACGAAAACCGATCTCAGCGAAGACGAATTCGGCGAAGGCTCCTTTGACAAGGGGATCAGCATCTCGATCCCGATCTCATGGGCGACGGGCCAGCCCTCGCGGCAACGCGCCGGCAGCACCATCCGCTCGCTGTCCCGCGATGGCGGCGCACGGCTGAATGTCAACGGACGTCTTTACGACAAGGTTCGCGACAGCCATTCGGTCAAACTCTATGAAGGCTGGGGGAGGTTCTGGAGATGAGCATGGGATCGATCCGCAGAACCGTCATGACCTGCGCGGCGCTTGCCGTTCTGGCCTCCTGCGGCAACGAGGGCAGCGATCAGGCCGAGAGCCCGTTCACGATCGCCGCCAGGACAGTCGGCGAGGCGGTCGCGGCCCGGCGGGCGGCAAAGCAGGAACCCGCAACCCCGCCGAAATCGCCCGCCGAAATGGCGGCGGAGGCGTTGCGCGTCAATCCCGCCCCGCTGATCATGGTGGGCTTCGAGTCCCTTGGCCGGACACAGATCATGGCCATGACCGGCCAGAATGGCGCCACGCGAACCTATATGACGCCCTCGGAAGAGGCGTTGATCATTCGTAACGGCATGCTGGTCGGCACGCGCGGACTCGGCAATGACCTGTCGGTTGCGGAACCCGGCACCGAAAGTTTGATCCGGTCGGGACGCTCGGGCAGCGCGACACGCGTAATGCGTTACTATAGTGGCGACGGGTTGGAGCGTCCGCTCAGTTTCGACTGCAATACCGGCCCGGGCCCGAAACCCGGCGTCACTGTCGAGAATTGCGAAGGGCACGGGGTCAGCTTCCAGAACAGCTTCATGGTGCAGGGCGGGCAGATACCGGTCTCCAGACAATGGGTCGGCCCGGCACTGGGATATGTAACCATCCAGACCCTGCGCCCCTGACGGCTGCTGTTCACCGAGGAACTGGAATATGAAAAAGCCGGCCGAAACAGGCCGGCTTTTTGTCATCTCGCCGTCAGAGCCGATAGCAGCCGGTCTGTAAAGACAGATACGCCATCTCGTGATCTGACAAAAAGAAAAGGGCTGACCGTAGGTCAGCCCTTGAAAACAGACCGGTTATTCCCGATCCGTTCCCTAAATCAGCTGTCATCGTCGTCCGAAGCAACGGCGGCAACCACACCCAGCAGCAGCAGGGCGGGAACAACCAGGCCGGCGTTCGAGGATGCCGGTTCTTCTTCGACAACGACGGGCTCAACGTCGACGACGGGGGCAACATAGCCACCGGCCAGAGCCGAAGAAGCGGTCAGGCCGAGAGCGGCAGCGAAAGTAGCGAATTTGGTCATGATCATGCTCCGTTTCGTTTTGAAGGCTGCCGTTTCCGGCAACATCGCAGCGACAGTTACACAATCCTACGCGGTTGAAAAGCAACATTACTACTTCATCCACGCAGGCCTGCGCCCACTGTTGCATATTGGCCAACACTCCGGGCGCCGGCAGGTTCCCGTCATGCCGCCGCATTCCGGAAAATGTTGCCATTTTGCACTACCTGAAGCGAACCAACTGTACAATAATGAAAAATATGGCCGCTGCGGCCACGATCGAAGGACCGGCGGGACTGTCGATATGATAGCTGGCCGCAAGCCCGGCCAGCACCGAGAACGAGGCGATGACCGAGGCCGCGGCAGCCATTCGCTCGGGGGTCGCGGCAAATCGGCGAGCCGCCGCCGCAGGGATGATCAGCATCGCCGAAATCAGCAATGAGCCCACGATTCGAATCGCAATCGCCACCACCAGGGCAAGCGCAATCGACAGCACCAGACGTTCGAGTCGCGGGTCTATGCCCGCCGCCATTGCCAGTTCTTCGTTGACCGAGGCCGTGACCAGTTTCTGCCAGCGCCAGGCCAGCAGCGCCAGCACCGCCAGCGCCCCGGTCCAAATCCAGGCCAGATCCGCATGGCCAACAGCCAGGATATCGCCGAACAGATAGCTCGCCAGATCGACCCGCGCCGATGGCACGAAACTGATCGCGACCAGGCCGAAGGCCAGCGCCGAATGGGCGATCACCCCCAGCACCGTGTCCATTGCCTGCCCCCGAGCAGCCAGCGCGGTAACCAGAAGCGCCACGGACAGCGCCACCGTGACCGTTCCGGCATATATGGAAAGATCGAAGGCAAGGCTGAGCGCAACACCCAGAATCGCGGCATGCGCCGTCGAATCGCCGAAATAGGCCATGCGCCGCCAGACAACGAAACTGCCGAGCGGACCGGCCACCAATGCCAGCCCGAACCCGGCCAGAATCGCGCGCATCAGAAAATCGTCAAGCATTCTGTTATACCGGTCCTCAGCGGGGCTTATCCATGACTCGCGCAGTCATGCTGCGGGCCGTGATCATGGTCGTGATCGTGATGGTGGCGATAGAGTGCCAAAGTGCCCCGCGCCTCGGCACCGAACAGCGCCCGGTATTCCGGCGCATTGCCGACATCCTGCGGGGTTCCCTCGCAGCAGATATGACCGTTCAGACAGATAACGCGGTCCGAAGAACGCATGACCACCAGCAGATCGTGACTGACCATCAGCACAGCCGCACCGGTCTGGTGCCGCACGTCTTCGATGAGCCGGTAGAAGGCCACCATGCCGGGTTGGTCCAGTCCCTGGGTCGGCTCGTCCAGCACCAGCAGATGCGGATCGTGCAAAAGAGCCCGGGCCAGAAGGACGCGCTGGAACTGACCTCCGGACAGCTCGGTGAGCTGCCGGGTTTCCAGCCCTGCCACACCGGTTCGGGCAAGCGCCTTCGCGGCTTCCTCCGCACCGACCCAGTGCGGCAGCGAAAGGAAACGCCGAACCGTCATCGGAATGGTGCGGTCCAACTGCACCTGCTGCGGAACATAGCCGATGCGCAAGTCCCTGCGCCGGATGATCTTGCCCGAAACAAGTGGCATATGGCCGAGAAGCGCCCGGATAAGCGAAGACTTACCCGATCCGTTCGGTCCGACAACGGTCACGATCTCGCCCGGAGAGATACGGAAATCGATATCGCGCAGCACCGGCTCGCTTGTGCCGGGACGGTGGATGATCAGCTTTTCCGAGGTGATCAGGGCGTTCATTCCCGTCCCTCGGCACAGACAGGGCAGAGGCCGAGCGCCTCGATGGTCGCACGCTCGACCGTGAAACCCATCTCGCCCGCGGCGTCATGCAAGGTGTTGCGGACGGCGGGGGCGCTGGTTTCGGCCACCTTGTCGCATTTCCGGCAGATCAGGAAAACCGGAGCATGCTCCTCGCCCGGATGCAGGCAGGCCGCAAAGGCATTGAGTCGTTGCAGGCGGTGTGCAAGGCCGTGCTCGACAAGAAATTCCAGCGCCCGATACGCCACCGGAGGCTGACGTCCGAAGCCATCCTCGGCCAGCCGGTCCAGCACCTCATAGGCACCCATGGCGCGATGCGTCTCCAGCAGGATCTCCAATGTGCGCCGACGGACGGGAGTCATCCGGGCGCCCTGCTGACTTATCCATTCTTCGGCCTCTGCCAGCGCCCGCGATTGACAGGCCGCATGATCATGCGGAGCGAAGGTTTCGCCATAATCTGAATCTTCGTGCAATTTGTTACCTTATCACAGATCGCTTGACTTGTTATTACATAACATGAGAAGAGCTTCGCCCGCAACATGCCCCCAATCGACAAGGAACCTATCATGCGCCTGACAATTTCTACCGCGATGCTATCGCTGCTTGCCATGCCCGCATTGGCGGAGCCGCCTCAGATCGTCACCGATATTCCCGTCACCGGCTCGCTTGTCCAGCAGGTTCTGGGCGATCTTGGAGAGGTTCGCGTGCTGATCAACGAGGGTTCCGATCCGCATCACTTCCAGCTTCGTCCTTCGGATGCAAAGGCACTGCAATCGGCGGATTTGCTGGTCTGGATCGGCCCGGAACTGACCCCGTGGCTGGAACGCGCGACCGGGAATCTTGGGGAAGGCGAGGCGATATCGCTACTGCATGCGCCGGGAACGCATCTTCGGGAATTCGGCGCGGGTCATGATGATCATGAGCATGACCACGATCACGGGCATGAGCATGAGCACGAGCATGAGCATGAGCATGCGGGCGAGCACGAACATGAGGAACATGCAGAGGATCAAGGCGAAGAAGCTCATGGTCACGATCATGACGGGACCGATCCACATGCGTGGCTTGACCCCGCCAACGCTCAGCTATGGCTGACAGTCATCGCCGAAGAACTGGCCAGCCGCGATCCCGGAAATGCCGAAACCTATGCATCGAATGCGGAAGCCGCCATCAGGGAAATCGACGAATTGGAGCAGCAGATCGCTACCCGGCTCGAACCGGCCCGGGACCGCGACTTCGTCGTTTTCCATGATGCCTATGGCTATTTCACCGCGCATTTCGGGCTCAAGCCCGCTATCGCCGTTTCCCTTGGGGACGCATCGTCGCCTTCGGCGGCGCGACTGAGCGAGATCTCGGCCAAGGTCACCGAATCAGGGGCGGAATGCGCTTTTCCCGAATATGGCCACGACCCGGCTCTGATCGGCAGTGCGACCGAGGGCAGTGATATACGGGTCGGAGCGGAACTCGATCCGGCAGGCCGGGGGCTGGAAGCAGGTGCGGAGCTTTACGGAAACTTGCTGGAAAATATGGGGGAGGCGCTGGCCGATTGTCTGACGGCAAAGGGCTGACGAATACCCAAGCGGCGATGCCATGCAACGGATATCGCCGCTTTTTTTATTTCCGACTCTTTTCCTTTGACAAATCAAAGTAAATTAGTCAGCTTTATGCCGGAACCACTTTCAGGAATGAGGCTGACCATGACCGCAACACGCCCTGCCGACTTCGCCCGCCCCGGAACCAGCGTTCTGGCCCGGCTGCCACAGCATGACGCCACCGAACTGACCCGTGGTGGAAACCAGGCGCTGATCGTGCTGGATGAGCAGGTCTATCAACTGCGCATCACGCGCGCGGGAAAGCTGATCCTGACCAAGTAAAAGGGGGCGCTTTCGCGCCCCGGTATCAGCCCTTGGGCCTGCCGCGCGGCTTTCCCGCAGGACGTCCGCCCGGCTTGCCGGATGGCCGTCCGGCAGGTTTTCCGCCGAATGGCTTTCCGGCCCCGCCTTTGCCGGCTCCGCGTGGACCCTTGAAGTCCGGCTTACCCGAAAATTTGCGCGAACCCTGTCCTCCGGCGGGTTTCGCGCCAAAGCTGCGCCGCGGGCGATCGCCCGCCGTGCCGTCCCCGGCGCGGGAATTGCTCGTCGTTTCCCTCTTGCTCCATGACTTGCCGCCCTGCGCCGGGCGATCCTCGTCCGGCTTCGATCCGGCTCGAAACTTCCGGGGCACACCGCCCTCGCCCTCTGCACGGCGCGGAAGCCTGTCGTTGCCACGGAACGGGCGGCCCGTTTCGGGACGGGCATTGTCCTTGCTGCGCGGCTTGCGCGGCGCTTCGGCACCTCGAGGACGGATTTCGCGTTCCTTTTCGGACGCTTCACCGGTCAGCAGACCGCCAAGCTGGTCGCGAAGCACGCGGCGCTTGACCTCGGTCACCTCGTTCTTCTCCATGCCGGTCAGACGAAACGGGCCATAACCGACCCGAATCAGCCGGTTCACCTGCAAGCCGATATGGGCCATGGCCCGCCTGATCTCGCGGTTCCTGCCCTCGCGGATACCCACGGTCAGCCAGGCATTTGCACCTTGCTGACTGTCCAGCTTGATCTCCATCGGCGCGAATTCCTCGCCGTCGATGGTCACGCCCCGGCGCAGCGGCGCGAAGGTCAGGTCATTCGGCGTGCCATTGACCCGCACACGGTAACGGCGCAGCCAGCCTGTCGAGGGCAATTCTAACTGCCGCTTCAACTCGCCGTCATTGGTCAGTAAAAGCAGCCCCTCGGAATTAAGATCCAGCCTGCCGATGGTCATAACCCGGGGCAGATCACGGGGCAGTGCGTCGAACACGGTCTGGCGCCCCTTTTCATCCGCCTCGGTCGTCACGAGCCCGACCGGTTTGTAATACAGCCACAGCCGGGTTTCCTGCGGCTCGTCCAGTTTCTTGCCGTCAACCGTGACACGATCCGAGGGCAACACGTCCAAGGCCGGGCTGGCGATCTTTTCGCCGTTCACGGTGACACGGCCCTCAAGGATCATCCGCTCTGCCTCGCGGCGGCTGGCGAGGCCTGCGCGCGCGATCACCTTGGCGATGCGTTCGGCGGTGGGTTTGCTATTATTGTCGGGGCTGTCGGTCATGGCGAGTTCTCCTGCGCATCGCTGCGGTGGCAAAGAAAGCCTCTTACGCCCAATCTTTGCTGCGGGGAAGGTTCTTTTCACCGCTTGCACCGTCAGGCCCGGCTTGCGACAAGCGGATATGGCGGGTTTCACATCCCATATGGCACAGGCTTTGGCAGAGGCGCGAGCGGCGGCGGAGCGCGGCGAGGTTCCCGTCGGCGCTGTCATCACCGACCCCGGCGGACAGGTGATCGCGGCTGCCGGGAACCGGACGCGCGAATTGTCCGATCCCACTGCCCATGCCGAGATACTGGCGATTCGCGCCGCGTGTGCGGCAGCCGGATCCGAGCGCCTGCCCGGTCATGGCCTGTGGGTTACGCTGGAGCCCTGCCCCATGTGCGCGGCGGCCATCTCGGCTGCTCGAATCGCCGCATTATACTACGGCGCGGAAGATATCCGGATGGGCGGGGTCGCGCATGGCGCACGGGTTTTCGATCATCCGCAATGCCATCACCGCCCGCAGGTCTATGACGGGATCGGCGCTCACGAGGCTCGTGTCCTACTGCAAGCATTCTTTGAGGAGCGCCGATGAAGCATATTGTTTTCGACCTGGGACAGGTTCTGATCGAATGGACACCCGAGCCCGCATTCAACGGACATTTCAACGACATTGCCGCGATCCGCGACTGGATGGCGCGGGTGGATTTCGACGGATGGAACCGATTGCAGGATGGTGGCCGTCCGCTGGCCGAAGGATTGGCGGCAGCGCGCCAAGCCTATGGAGAGGATGCCGCCCCGCTGGAAAGCTATACCGCGAATTTTCCCCGCACGATAGCGAGACCGGTTCCCGGTAGCTGGGAGATCGCCGAAGCGTTGAGAGCGGCGGGACACCGGCTATTCGCGATCACCAATTGGTCGCATGACAACTGGCCCGCCGCGCTGGACGGCTATCCGCGCCTCGGGACTCTGTTCGAGGATATCGTGGTGTCGGGAACAGAGAGGTTGCTGAAACCAGAGCCGGAAATCTATCTGACACTGACTCGCCGCAACGGAATCGCGGCGCAGGACTGTATCTTCATCGATGACAGCGCCTTGAATGTTCAGGGCGCGCGGGCCGTGGGAATGGACGCGGTCCGGTTCACCGATAGCGAGACTTTGCGCATCGCTTTGAAGGAACGGGGCATCGGATAGCTTGCACCTTGCCGCCCGGCCTTTTATACGGGGCATATTGCGGGTGTAGCTCAATGGTAGAGCAGCAGCCTTCCAAGCTGAATACGTGGGTTCGATTCCCATCACCCGCTCCACCAATCTTCACATTATCGCTTTATATCGACGCGGTAACGCCAAGCGTGTCCCACGCAGGATTCACCGATGGGACACTGCGGAACCGTAACCTATTCGACTCGCCCCCTTTCTGCATGACCCTGATCGTCAATGTTCCGCCGTAGTTCTGGTTCGGCTATAGTGAGCGGATATTTTGAGGATTTCGTGATTCGCTAATGTTGTTGCATCAAGTTCCTATTCGTAATGACGCCTCCAAACCTTCCGAACTGACTATTCTGGCAGAAGCCGTTCCCGATGCCCCTCCCGCTCTGCTGAAGCAACTGTACGGTCCAGAAGCCCCTTCCCGTGTCTATATGCTGGTAGACGGGGTGTTGCGCAGCGAAGTAGCCGGAATTTTCGATCTGGACAGCATCGGCCTTCCTGCCCATTGCCTGTTCGAAGGGGACGCACTGGAAGCCGGACCTTGGCTGGTCGACATGTCGATCGGCGAGTCCGGAAATCCCAGCATCCTCCCCTTTCACCGAAAGTTCTTTACCGAGCATTGGCCGATTGGAACCAGCCTGCTGATCCAGACAGATGCGTCCTCCATGGAGGTACGCCAGCATTTGCGTCGTTTTACCAAGCTGCCGGTACAGGATGATGGCAAGTGGCGGCTATTCCGGTTCTGGGATCCGCGCGTCCTATCCCCTTTCCTGCAAGCGATTGCCGAAGACGCACCTCGTCTGCGGCGGATGATGCTAACCGATGACGGAAAGGAACTGCATTACATCATTCGCGATGGCGAAATAGATGTTCGGCTTTCTCCTGAGACCGAGAAACTGATCAAGACGCCAGTCACGCCAATGCGCCTTCATTTTTCGGATTTCGACCCCATTGCTCGGACCCGGGCGGCAGATCGCCGGAAGCGCATGGCGGAGCGAATTCGAGCAGATTTCACTCAGGAATTGGAACACAGGCCAGCCAAAGCCATTGAAGCAGCTGTAGAGCATGCCATGCGGCATTTCGGGGCTTATGGCTTTCGCAATCACGCCTATCTGCATTTCTTTGCGGCCTGGACTGTTTTCTATGGGCCCGGTTTTGAGACCCGCGATCCGGCAGGGACGCTGGAAGAAATCTGCCGGTCTACTGCGCCAGAAGCTGAGCGGTTCAGGGCGTTTCGTGTCAGGTTCGAGAGCTTCAAGATGAGAGCCGCCTGATATGTCGCCGCGTACACCGCCCGATCCCGCTGAAATCTCAACCCGCTCCGAACGCAGCGCATATGCCGAGGCGATACCGCCCGGTGATGTGACAGCGCCTTGTCGAGGGCCGGTAAGGGTTTGCGCCTATTACGACGATCCGTGGAAAACACCGGTGACCATGGTGCCATTGCGCATTACGGACCAGGATGGCGTGATCCTGGATGGCGGTGCCCGTACGCAAGGCTTACCCAGCTTCGGAATGCAGGATGGGCAGGAGATTGACGGAGTGCGCCCGGAACTGGGCAGGTTCGCCTTCAACGATGCAAAGCGCGGGACGGTGACCGCCGAACTGGTAGCGGACGCCTCTGCTCCCGCCCAGATCGCGGATCTGGAAGCCCAGATTATTGAGGACTTACGCGCCTTCGCCGCCAGCATGGAAACCGCGCTTCAGCCCTGGGTTCGTGACTGGGAGGATTCCGGCTGGTGGGGTGTCGTCTCATCCGTGTGGGCGGGGGCCAAAAACGGTGCAATCGCCTGGTGGGAGGGCGAAGGTGAGTTCTGGTCGGCAGTCTGGGACTGGTTCGCTGGCCTACCGGAGATGGCAGGCGAGGCATGGGACAGCCTCACGGAAGGGGCGAAGGCCCTATGGGAAAACAAAGAACAAATTCTCCGTCTCTTGCAGGATCTGGCCGAGGGGTCGGTCGTCGCATTCCGGCAGGGCCTCGAAGCACTGGGCCGAGCTTTGGCGAGCATTCCGGGCTTGGAGGAGATTGCCGACTTGCTTCGTCTTCTGGTCCAGCAAAGTGCCGAATGGATGGGGGCTTTGTACGAGATGGCCAGAACCGAGGTTCTCAAGGTTCTGGGCGCGACGCTGCTAGGCGTGGTAATGGCAACCACACCGAACTTCTGGGCGGAGATGGTTGGCACGGCGGGTGGCTATCTGATCCCGGAAATCATTCTGGCTATCATCTTCGCATTCATTGCATTCTTTACCGGCGGTACCGGCGGGGCTGCACTCGCCGCGCGATTGAGTGTGTTTGTTGGGAAAGTAGCGACGAAGCTACGGGCTGCCGGGCCCGCCGGGGCGGTAATCCTGCGGATGTTTGGGGCGGTTGACGCTGTTGGCGGGAAGATGGTCAGCCTCGTTAAGGCGTTGAAACGGAACATCGCTGAGGAAGCAAAAGGCTCCACAAACGAAGTAATTGATATTAGACGTCCCATAGTACGTAAGAGCTCTCTCTCCCCTGAAAAAACCAAGGAAATACTGGATACTCCGAAAGGCAGTAGGCCCGATCCGTCAACCTATATGTCACAAGCGGAAATTGATGAGCATCTCGCGCAATTTGACGACGGGGCGGTCCGCTTCGCTGACGTTGAATCCATGGAGAAATATGGAACGGCTGGCCCCCCCGGAGGATTTGTGATGCCAAAATCTGAATTTGAGCAAATGCTGTCAGATGCAGGCGGCAACCTTGGCGTCATGGAAGAGAAGCTCGGTTTCGATCCCGGGCATCTGACGGGCGGCAAATATCAGCCTGTTCTTATCGAAGCGGAGGACTTCAATGGAATTCGAATCCCGTCAGGGAATGAGGGTGGTGCAAACGACTTCTGGCTCCCGGGAGGCTATACATCTGGCGGAATGCCTGAAGCTGTAATGGACTTTGATGGTGTTGACTTTACACCGATAATACTTGACTGAGGTAGGCATGAAGCTCGGAAAAAAAATCTCAGGTTCCAAACGGAAAGAAGTGATCTTCGAGCCGAACAGAATACTTGGCCCTACATGGTCCATCGAAAAAGTTGGCGATCGGTATATCTATGAGTACATGTCCGGTGGTTTAGCTGGCGGCCTAAAGCGCCACGAAATAACGAAAGCTGACTTTGAAGATGTGCGCGCAGGGCGTATGAGCGATTACGATTTGCTGCTCAAATATCATTTAAGCTGACAGCCAAAACCGCCGAGCGAGCGACAAGGCAAAGCATGAACATCGATGAAATGCAGCGGTATCTCAGCGCCCATGGCGTCGAAGAAGGAGAACTTTATACGCTTGGAAGGCTCGGCGGCGGAGAGGTTGATGGCATTGAGAAAATCGACGGGAAATGGTTCACGTATTTTAGCGAAAGGGGAAAAAAAGAAACTATGCGGAACGCGCAAGTGAAGCCGAAGCGTGCGAATATGTGGTGAAGCGTGCTGAAGACTTTGCGCGTCGTTTAGGAATCTGGAAGAATACCTGACTGAACCTTGGCAAGCCCGTAGTTTGCAGCTCGGCATGGGCTGCTCTTTATACTAGCCGCGTACCCACTTCCACGGCTTTGTTGCGCAAAGGGTTGACGGGATTCATCTTGTGAATCCAGCGTGATACCTTTGGGCATGAGCAGCTGGACCCCGACGAAATACAAGACCACGAACTGGTCGTTCTATAATTCCGCCCCGAAGCGCCGTGGCTCGCTGACCATCTGGTTTGATCCATCGATGATCTGGTCGCCGCCTCCAAGCGGCAAACGAGGCCGCCAGCAAGCTTACAGCGATGCCGCCATCCAGGTTTGCCATGGTGGCCTCCGCTTCTGAGCGCTGGAACGCCCTGATCGGATGCCCCGCCTGCGGATTTTGGACCACCGGATCCCGCGCCTGCATCACGACGGAATTAAGCCGCGCTTCTGCGCCGGGAAGGCGGATTTTGGCATGCGTGATGTCAGGTTCAAAGTTCACAATAGAAAATTACTATCAATTAACGGAATATCAATATTGATTTTGTATTGAATGATCGTGATTCTGGCATTCGAAGCAAATTCGAAAGGCCAGCCATGCAAGTGAATGCGCCAGCGCCGACCGAAGAGGACATCCGCGCCATTATTGTGCCGCTTGCCTCTCTGGAAGGGCCACTTCTGCCAATGTTGCACGCGTTGCAGGACAGTTACGGACACGTACCGCAGACCGCCGTGCCGGTTCTTGCCGATGTGCTGAATCTCGGGCGTGCCGAAGTTCACGGGGTTATCAGCTTTTATCATGATTTCCGCGATGCGCCTGCCGGTCGGCATGTGCTCAGGATCTGCCGGGCAGAGGCCTGCCAGTCGATGGGTGCCAACTCGCTGGCGGAATCCACGTTCAGGAAACTGGGTATCAGCTGGCACGATACAACCAGAAATGGCGCCGTGACGGTCGAGCCTGTTTATTGCCTGGGGCTTTGTGCCTGCGCCCCGGCAGTGATGCTGGATGACCGGGTTGTCGGGCGCGTGGACGACGCCCGCATGGACAAGCTGCTGAGCGAGGCGGGCGCATGAAGATCTATGTTCCCATAGACAGTGCCGCCAAGGCGCTTGGTGCCGACGAGGTGGCCGAAACAATCGCTCGCGAGGCCAAGTCGCGCGGGATCGAGGCCCGGATCATTCGCAACGGCACGCGCGGGATGATCTGGCTTGAACCGCTGGTCGAGATCGATCAGGGACAGGGCCGGATCGGCTATGGACCGGTGACGCCCGAGGATGTGCCTGCGCTGCTGGACGGCAAGCTGGACAGTCTTGGCCCGGTCGAGGAGATCCCCTTCTTCGCCCGCCAGACCCGGCTGACATTTGCCCGTTGCGGCGTGATCGACCCTCTGGATCTGGACGATTACCGGGCGCATGGCGGATTGGCCGGTTTGCGCCGTGCCGCTGCCATGTCACAGGCGGATATCATTGCCGAAGTCACCAAAAGCGGCCTGCGCGGCCGTGGCGGTGCAGGCTTTCCCACCGGCATCAAGTGGAAGACGGTAATGGAGGCCGAGGCACCGCAAAAATACATCGTCTGCAATGCCGATGAGGGCGATAGCGGCACATTTGCCGACCGGATGATCATGGAGGGTGATCCCTTCACCCTGATCGAGGGGATGGCGATTGCCGGTCTCGGGGTCGGTGCGACCAGGGGCTATGTCTATCTGCGCTCGGAATATCCCGATGCCATCCGGGTAATGAACGAGGCCGTGCGGATTGCCCGGCGGAACGGCGTGCTGGGGCCGGATGTGCTGGACTCGGGCCGTGCGTTCGACATGGAGATCCGCATGGGTGCGGGTGCATATGTCTGCGGCGAGGAAACCTCGCTGCTCAACAGCCTCGAAGGCAAGCGTGGCGTGGTTCGCGCCAAGCCGCCCCTGCCCGCGCTGGAGGGGTTCCTCGGCAGGCCGACCGTGGTGAACAATGTCATCAGCCTCGCCACGGTGCCGGTGATCTTCGAGAAAGGAGCACAGACCTATGCCGATCTCGGCATCGGTCGCTCGCGCGGGACCGTAACCCTGCAGATTGCCGGGAATGTCCGCCATGGCGGGCTCTTCGAGACCGGGTTCGGCGTGACCCTGGGCGAGATCGTCAACGAGATCGGTGGCGGCACCGCTTCTGGCCGCCCGGTCAAGGCGGTGCAGGTGGGCGGGCCTCTGGGTGCCTATATGCCTGCCAACAAGTTCGACACGCCGACGGGTTACGAGGAATTCGACCGCAACGGCGGGCTGATCGGCCATGCCGGGCTGGTGGTGTTCGACGACAGTGCCGACATGCTGAAGATGGCCCGCTTCGCGATGGAGTTCTGCGCCGTCGAAAGCTGCGGCAAATGCACGCCCTGCCGGATCGGTGCGGTGCGCGGGGTCGAGACCATCGACCGCATTGCCGAGGGCGACATGGCCGCGACCGAATTGCTGACCGATCTTTGTGAAACCATGAAGGATGGTTCCCTCTGCGCGCTCGGGGGTTTTACACCCCTGCCCGTCATGTCCGCGCTGACCCATTTCCCCGACGATTTCGCCTGCCACAAGGAGGCCGCCGAATGAAGGATTTCATCATTCCCGCATTTCCGCCCGGTGACGACCGCGACATGGGCACTCCGGCACGGACCGGCGCGCCGGTCACGCTGACCGTCGATGGTTTCCCGATCACCGTTCCCGAGGGAACATCCGTCATGCGCGCCTGCGCCGAGGCGGGAATACAGGTGCCCAAGCTTTGCGCGACCGACAGCGTCGAGGCGTTCGGCTCTTGCCGCCTCTGCGTCGTCGAGATCGAGGGGCGGCGCGGCACGCCCGCCTCCTGCACCACGCCAGTGGCCGAGGGGATGGTCGTGCATACCCAATCCGACAAGCTGCGCCGGATGCGCAAGGGCGTGATGGAGCTGTATATCAGCGACCATCCGCTCGATTGCCTGACCTGCGCCGCCAATGGCGATTGCGAGTTGCAGGACATGGCCGGGGCCGTGGGGTTGCGCGATGTGCGCTACAAGGCGCCCGAGAATGGCGGGCTGGCCAACCACTTTGCACAGCGCGACGGGGCCGGGCCGAATGCCAGCTATATCCCCAAGGATGAGAGCAATCCCTATTTCACCTATGATCCCTCGAAATGCATCGTATGTTCGCGCTGCGTGCGCGCCTGCGAAGAGGTGCAGGGCACTTTCGCCCTGACCATCGAGGGCCGCGGCTTTGGCAGCCGGGTCAGTGCCGGGGCTGCGGGCGACGATTTCATGGCTTCGGATTGTGTCAGTTGCGGCGCCTGCGTGCAGGCCTGCCCGACCGCCACCCTGCAGGAGAAATCGGTGATCGAGCTGGGCACGCCCGAGCGGTCCGTCGTCACCACCTGCGCCTATTGCGGGGTGGGCTGCAATTTCAAGGCAGAGCTGAATGGCGACGAACTGGTGCGCATGGTGCCCTACAAGCACGGCAAGGCGAACCGGGGCCATAGTTGCGTCAAGGGCCGCTTCGCCTATGGCTATGCCCATCACAAGGACCGCATCCTGAAACCCATGATCCGCGAGACCACCGAGGAACCGTGGCGCGAGGTCGATTGGGACGAGGCACTGGCCTTCGCCGCCGCGAAGATGCGTGGGCTGCAGCAGAAATACGGCCGCAAGTCGATCGGCGTGATCACCTCCAGCCGCTGCACCAACGAAGAAACCTATCTGGTGCAGAAACTGGCCCGCGCCGTGTTCGGCAACAACAACACCGACACCTGCGCCCGCGTCTGCCATTCGCCCACCGGATATGGATTGGGCAAGACCTATGGCACCTCTGCCGGCACGCAGGATTTCGACAGCGTGATGCAGTCCGACGTGATCATGATCATCGGTGCCAATCCCACAGATGCCCATCCGGTCTTTGCCTCGCGGATGAAAAAGCGCGTGCGGCAGGGGGCGAAGGTGATCGTGGTGGATCCGCGCCGGATCGACATGGTGCGCTCCACCCATATCGAGGCAACCCACCACCTGCCGCTGCGCCCGGGCACCAATGTCGCCATCGTCACCGCCATGGCGCATGTGATCGTGACCGAGGGACTGCATGACGAGGCCTTCATCCGCGAGCGCTGCGATTGGGACGAGTTCCAGCATTATGCCGATTTCGTCAGCGACCCGCGGCATGCGCCGGAAGCGATCGAGATGCTGACTGGCGTTCCCGCCACCGAATTGCGCGCGGCGGCGCGGCTTTACGCGACGGGCGGCAATGGCGCGATCTATTACGGTTTGGGCGTGACCGAGCATAGCCAGGGCTCGACCACCGTCATGGGGATCGCCAACCTCGCCATGCTGACCGGCAATATCGGGCGTGAAGGCGTGGGCGTGAACCCATTGCGGGGCCAGAACAATGTGCAGGGCTCCTGCGATATGGGGTCGTTCCCGCATGAATTGCCGGGCTATCGCCATGTCAAGCTGCCCGATGTACGGGCGATCTACGAGCAGGCATGGGGCGTCGAGATCGACCCGGAACCGGGCCTGCGCATTCCCAACATGCTGGATGCCGCCGTTGAGGGCAGGTTCAAGGGGCTTTATTGCCAGGGCGAGGATATCCTGCAATCGGATCCCGACACCCACCATGTCGCGGCCGGGCTGGCAGCGATGGAATGTGTGATCGTCCATGATCTCTTCCTGAACGAGACGGCCAATTACGCCCATGTCTTCCTGCCGGGCTCTACCTTTTTGGAGAAGGACGGCACCTTCACCAATGCCGAACGGCGCATCAATCCCGTCCGCAAGGTAATGGCGCCGAAAAACGGTTACGAAGATTGGGAGGTGACGCAGATGCTGGCCAATGCGATGGGGGCTGGCTGGCACTATACCCATCCCAGCCAGATCATGGACGAGATCGCCGCGACCACGCCCAGCTTCGCCGGTGTCAGCTTCGAGCTGCTCGAGGAAAAGGGATCGGTGCAATGGCCCTGTAACGAGGCTGCGCCCGAAGGCACGCCGATGATGCATGTCGACGGCTTCATGTCGGGCAAGGGGCATTTCATGGTGACGGAATATATCGCCACCGATGAACGCACCGGCCCGCGCTTTCCCCTGTTGCTGACCACGGGAAGGATCCTGTCGCAATACAATGTTGGCGCACAGACGAGGCGCACCGCCAATTCGGCCTGGCATTCCGAGGATATCCTGGAAATCCACCCCCATGATGCCGAGCAACGCGGCGTCAAGGAGGGCGATTGGGTGCGGCTGGCCTCGCGCGCGGGCGAGACGACATTGCGCGCGACATTGACCGAGCGCGTGGCGGCGGGCGTGGTTTATACCACCTTCCACCACCCCGAAACTCAGGCCAATGTGGTCACCACCGATTTCTCGGACTGGGCGACGAACTGCCCCGAATACAAAGTGACCGCCGTGCAGGTCAGCCCGTCGAACGGGCCTTCGGAATGGCAGGAAAGCTATGGCCGGCAGGCAGAGCAGTCGCGCCGCATCCTGCCGGCGGCGGAGTGATGCGATGATCGGCACGAAACCCTCCGGAACGGTGCCGGCGACTCGTGTCCATGCGGAAGGCTCCGTCTTTGCCCACCGGACGCTACCCGAAGAGACCCCGGTCGCGATGGTCTATGACGGCACCACCCATGCGGTGATGATGGCCTCGCCCGCCGATATCGAGGATTTTGCGGCGGGCTTTTCCCTGACCGAGGGGATCGTGACGCGTATTGACCAGATCGCTTCATCCGAGACGATCGCTCATGACAGGGGAATCGAGGCGCGGATCTGGCTGAGCGGTCCCCGTGCCAAGGCGCTGACCGCCCGCCGCCGGACGTTAGCCGGCCCGGTCGGCTGCGGATTATGTGGGATCGACAGCCTCGAACAGGCCACCCGCCCGTTGCCGGCTTTGCACCGGCAAGGCCCGGTGCTAACCGCCGACGAGATCGCCTCTGCCACCGATCAGCTATGCGATTGGCAGCCTCTGCATGATCTTACCCATGGCGTTCACGCGGCGGGTTTCCTGTTGCCGGGCCGGGGTGTGATCCTTGCGCGCGAGGATGTCGGCCGTCACAACGCCCTGGACAAGCTCGTCGGTGCACTGGCGCGGCAAGGGCTGGATGCGGGACGAGGTGCCGTTGTGCTTACCAGTCGTGTGTCGGTGGAAATGGTTCAGAAATGCGCCATGGCCGCCTGCACCATCCTGATCGCCGCCTCGGCCCCCACATTGCACGCCCTCCGCCTCGCCGAAGAAGCCGGGATCACAGTCGCGGGTTTCACCCGTGGCGGCAGCTTCGATATTTTTTCCCATCCTCAGCGTCTGAAAAACGAGACTCGCCATGTCGCCTGAAAAGCTGGTCATGATGGCCAACCAGATCTCCCTGTTCTTCAGCACCCAACCCGGAGATGCCGCAGACAAGATCGCCGATCATCTCAAGGATTTCTGGGAGCCCGGGATGCGCGCCCAATTACTGCAATATGTCGAGGCCGGCGGCGAGGGGCTGCAACCTTCTGTCAAGGAAGCCGCCAGGCGGCTGTGAGGCCAATCCGGATCAACACGGTAGCCCACCACATCACATACGCAGATCTTTCCGGGGCACCCGGCGGTCACCGGCATAGGTCCAGGTCGTAGTTGGATGGCAAATTTCGCGAGGACCGGGCCAATCAACGCGGATCCTGAACGCTCCTGCCGGGATTCCAGCGGGGCTGAATCATTCCGGGACATGCCGATGATTTCCCGGATTTTCCGCTTTATGAGCAGGAACGAATGGGAGAACCTGGCTGGCCACGAATGGAGCCTCCCAGCCAATTCAGTCAATTATAGGAATTAATGGCGGAGAGGGTGGGATTCGAACCCACGGAACCCGTGAAGGCTCAACGGTTTTCGAGACCGCCCCGTTCGACCACTCCGGCACCTCTCCGCGCTTGGGGTGGTGAGGCGGGGATTTAGAAGGCCGGGGGTTGAAGCGCAAGGGGGTATCATGGAAAAAATCTCGCAGGAACCATGAAAGGTCCTCGAATGCTGCGAATGATCTGTCTTGCCCTCGGGTTCGCCATCGGCATGCCCGCGACCGCCCAAACTACCGAAACTGCTCCCCTGGCTGGGGAGCAGATGCTCGATACGCGCCTTTGGCGAGTGCTGCAGCTTGAAGATCTGATGCCGATCATACGCGAGGAGGCGCTGGAAGAGGCCAGGGCCATGCAGGGCACATTGCTCCAGCGTGGCGGCGATAGCCGCTGGATCGATATCGTCGGACGCATCCACGAGACACAACGGCTCGAACGGGTTTTCCGCAAGGGTCTGCGGGACGCGCTGGCGGCCGAACCCGCGGAACTGATCGGCGAGGCGCTGGCCTTTTACGAAACCTCCCTCGGGCAACGAATGATCGGGCTCGAGACCTCCGCGCGACAGGCAATGCTGGATAATGATGCCGAAGCCGAGGCGAAGGCCCATTTCGCCAAGGCGGCCAGTTACGACGTTCCTCGCGTCGAACAGATCAACCGGCTGATCGAGACGGCCGACCTTGTCGGACCGAATGTAGCCGGAGGCATGAATGCCGCTCTGGCCTTTTCGCGCGGCTTCAAAGAGGGGGGCGGCTATCTGACACCGATGACGGAAGCGCAGATGCTGTCCGATGCCTGGGCGCAGGAGCCCTTGATCCGGGCCGAGACACTTGGCTGGATGGAGGCCTACCTGTTCCTGGCCTATTCGCCCCTCAACGATGCCGAACTCGAACATTACATCGAGTTCTCGGCATCGCCCGCCGGGCAACGTTTGTCGGCCGTGCTGTTTGCCGGTTTCGACAGGCTTTTCGCGCGAACATCGCATGATATGGGATTGGCCGCAGCGGGTCAGATCGAAGGGCGCAAATTGTGAGTGAAGATATCCTGTTGGTTGGCCCGCTGGCGCATCCGGCGCTGTGCGGGGTTCTTGGCGTGACCGGTCTTCGAACGACGGTTCCGGGACGATTGCTGGGCGGAGCCCGTGCCGGTATCGAGGCGGATGGCTGGCCGCAACTGGCCAAGGCCCCCGCACCGCTGGACGCGCTGCAGGTCACGATGACGCCCCGGCTTGAACGCTACGCGGCGGTGATGAGGCTGCCCATGACAGCGCATGAGGGCGCGACATTGCTGGGGGTTCGGCCTTATTCCGGCGAGGATGCGGCCGAGTGGTTGGGCTCCGCATGGCTCCCCGATCTCGCGGCAGTGATTGCGGGTATCATTCTGGATGAATCAGAGGACCAGCCGCCGGAACGGATCGCGCGCCGCTTGCCGATGATCGGTGTCTGGGCAGAAAGCAGGCTTCGTGCGGCCTCCAGCGGGTTCTCGGGCGGCAACGTGGTCGCGCCGCGCAGCAATGCGGATATCCGGCTGCATGCGCGGCACCAGCCCTATGCGGGCTTTTTCACCTTCGAGGAATGGAGGCTGTCGCACCGGACCCACGCTGGCGGTTTCACGCCGGAACTCAGGCGCGAGGGCTTTGTCATGGGCGATGCGGTGGTCGTCCTGCCCTGGGATCCCGTTCGCGACCGCGTGCTTGTGATCGAACAGTTCCGCCTTGGTCCGGCCATGCGCCACGATCCGCAGCCCTGGATGCTTGAAGCCATTGCCGGGCGCATCGATGCAGGTGAAACAGTCGAGGAAGCCGCAAGGCGCGAGGCGCTGGAAGAGGCCGATTTGCAGCTGATCCGGCTGATTCCGGCGATCCATCACTATCCCAGCCCCGGCGCGGTCACCGAATTCCTGTATCAGTTCCTTGGCATCGCGGATCTGCCTGATGGCTGTGCCGGCATACATGGCCTTGATGGTGAGGCTGAGGATATTCGCGGCCATTTGCTGAAGCGCAGCGAATTGACGGCCATGGTGCTGGCAGGACAGATCACCAACGGTCCCCTTGCGATGATGGCCTTGTGGCTGGAAGGACAGGCCGAGTCCCTTCGCGCTGCCGGTCCGGGTTTTTCTTGACATGGCGCATCACCGGGAATGTCCTCGGGCCGGATCATGCTCGGCCTGCGCCTGCCTCGCATGTCCCCTGCCCTTGGAAAAGGCATAGCAGATGAAGATTACAGCCGTGGTTGTCACGCATAACCGCATCGGCAAGCTGCGTGAAACCGTTGAGCGTCTGCTTGCGGAGCCTTTGGATCTGGTTTTGGTCTTCGACAATGCCTCATCCGATGGCACGGCAGAATGGTTGTCGCAACAGCAGGACAAACGGCTTGTCGTGCTGCGCAGCGATCGCAATCTTGGCGGTGCGGGCGGATTCTCCGAAGCCTTGGGGCAGGCAAGCGAACTGACCGATCCGGACTGGATCGTGGTCATGGATGACGATGGCAGGCCGATGCCCGGTGCCATCGGGGTCTTTCGGGATATGGATCATACCGGGTGGGACGCCATCGGGGCTGCGGTGCTGACGCCAGACGGCCAAGTCTGCGAAATGAACCGGCCCTATCGCAACCCGTTCTGGCATCTAAGGGAATTTCTTGTCACCCTGGCGGGCCGGGGCCGGCGCGGCTTCCATCTTCGGGACAAGGCCTATTCGACAGACGCCGGAACCTTGGCGATCGACATGGCTTCTTTCGTTGGACTGTTCGTTTCCCGCAAGGCGTTGATCCGCTGTGGCCTGCCGGATGCGCGGCTGTTCATTTACGGAGACGATCAGCTTTACACGCTCCGGATGCGGCGCGAGGGGCTTCGGATCGGTTTCGCCCCGCAGGTCCGTTTCGAGCACGACACTGCCACGACACAGGGTAACAGCGGGGTCGTGCTGCGTCCGATCTGGAAAGCCTATTACATGTATCGCAACGCGCTGATCGCCTATCGCGTGGCTGCCGGACTCTGGTTCTGGCCTCTGGTTCCCGTATTGCTGTTCAAATGGCACCGGAAAGCCGGGGATTACGGCCCCGATGCGGAACGCTTCCGGCGGATTTTGCGTATCGCGGTGCGGGACGGCCTGACAGGCCGGCTGGAGCGCAGCCACGACGACGTGTTAAGAATTTCAAAACCGGAAACGGGCATATTACCTGAATGAGCCGCCGATCCTTTTCAATCATGTCATATTTATTGTTTTGAATTGGGAAACCGGCCACCATATCTAGCGGTTATGATCTACGTGTCGGAGAGTGTTGTTATTGAAGAGTGGGAATTGTCCGAACAGTTTACACGGGCCCAGGGCCCGGGCGGCCAGAACGTGAACAAGGTCGAGACAGCGGTGGAGCTGCGCTTCGAGGCCGCCCGTTCACCCAATCTGCCCGATCCTGTCAAGCGCAGGCTGCAACGCCTGGCCGGGCGCCGCTGGACTTCGGACGGTGCGGTCGTGATCCTGTCGCAGGAGACCCGCAGCCAATCCCGCAACAGAGAGATCGCCCGCGACAGGCTGGCCGATCTGATTCGGCGTGCGCTGGTCGCGCCCAAGCGCCGGGTTGCGACCCGTCCCACGCTTGCCAGCAAGAAGCGGCGCCTGAAATCCAAGGCGCTGCGCGGCCAGGTCAAGGCTCTTCGCGGCCGGGTGGAGGGTGACGAATGATCTCGCTGCGCAGATCCCTCCGGTTGCTTCTGGGCAAGCGCCCCTCGTCACTGCAGGTCGGGGCGCTGTGCCTCGATCCCGAAACGGGCCGGGTGCTGCTGATTACCAGCCGGGGCACCGGGCGATGGGTCATTCCCAAGGGATGGCCAATGGAAGGGCACAGCCTGCCCGGCGCCGCCGCCCGTGAGGCATGGGAAGAGGCCGGGGTAGAAGGCCGTGTCGTTCATGAAGAGATCGGGCGATATGCCTATGACAAGGAACAGGATAGCGGTTTTTCGGTGCCGGTCGAAGTTGCCGTATTTCCCCTTCACGTTGAAAAGCTGAAAAAAACCTTCCCCGAATCCGAAGAGCGTGAGCGTCGCTGGTTCACTCCTGCCGAAGCTGTGCCTATGGTTGCCGAATCCGGTTTGAAACGGATTTTGCGTGGCCTGCCTCCTGCACGGGAGTAGGGCCATGCTATACAGGGAGGGGGCACCGGTATGAAACGCGGAGGACGCGGGTTTCATATCCTCGACAAGGATCTGGGTCGGATCACTCATGTCGAGACGGCGCAGGTCCATGCCTTCCGGCCGGTATTGAGGCTGGGACTGGCGATCCTGCTATGCGTGAGCGTGTTGATCGCATCGATCGGATTGCTGGGCCATGATCCGGCCCATGTCAATCTTGTGGCGGGTTTGGTCGTCGCCTGCTGGCTGGGGCTTGCCATCGGTTCTAACGATGTGGCGAACTCGCTTGGTCCGGCGGTGGGGGCCGGGGCGATCGGGTTGCTGCCGGGGCTGATACTCGTGGCATTGGCCGAAATCGCCGGCGCAAGCCTGGCGGGCGGGGCCGTCACGCACCGCCTTGCCGGCGGCATCTTCGAGGCGGGCGCCATCGCATCGGCCGAGCAGGAGCAGATGCTGATGCTTGCCGCCCTGATCGGCGCGGCCATCTGGATCACGCTCGCGACCGGGATCGGACTGCCGGTCAGCACCTCGCATTCGATCGTGGGCGCCATCGCGGGTGCCAGTATTGCGGCACTTGGCTTCGCATCGGTGCATTGGGCCACCCTGATAACCATAGCCTCGGCATGGGTATTGTCGCCACTGGCGGCCGCGTTGCTGGCCGCGGCCTTCCTGGCCTTCGTGACGATTCACGTGCGCGAGGCCCCGGACCGCACTACAGCGGCCCTGCATTGGCTTCCCATGCTGGTCGGGGCGATGCTCGGATTGTTTATGGCCTATCTTGCCCTGCTTGTGACCCGCAGGCTGGATGTCTGGCCGCTGCCGCTGGTCCTGGTCACATTGCTGACCGCTCTGCCGGCAGGTTGGATAATGCGGCGGCGGCTGCAAATCGAGCTTGCAGAGAACCGGGAAAAGCCGCGTATGAAGCATCTGTTCCGCCCTCCGCTCCTTGCGGCGGTCGTCATCATGGCTTTCGCTCATGGTGCCAATGATGTCGGCAATGTCGCCGGTCCCCTGTCGGTGATCCTTCCGGGGCTCGGTTCGGGCTCGGCGTTGCAGGTTCCGGTGCTGGTGCTGCTGCTGGCGGGGTTGGCAATCGCCCTGGGAACCTTGCTGTTCGGCAGACGGCTGGTCACCATGGTCGGAACCGGGATCACCAGGCTGAACCCGGTCCGCGCCTTCTGCGTCTCGTTGGCAACGGCGGCGACGGTGCTGGTCGCCTCCGGCGCGGGACTGCCGGTCTCGACCACCCATGTCGCTGTGGGTGGGATTTTCGGCGTGGGTTTCGTGCGCGAATGGCTCGATCGCCGCCACAACCGCAAGCACGAGGCCCTACCTGCCGAAGAAACCCGCCGCCGCCTGCTGATCCGACGCAGCCACGTGGCCACGATTACCGTCGCTTGGGTCGTGACAGTGCCTGTAACTGCGATCCTCGGCTCGCTCAGCTACCTGTTGATCAGGCTGGCGACCGGGATGTGACGCTTCAGACAATGACCTTTTCGGTGACCTGCTCACCGACGTCGAAGACGCGCTTATACCGCTCGACCTCATCGGCAGGGCCCATCGCCTTGGCGGGATTGTCCGACAGTTTCACCGTCGGCTGCCCGTTCGCGGCAACGGCCTTGCAGACCAGGCTGAACGGGGCAAGCCCGTCACCGGGAACCAGCCCACGAAAATCATTGGTCAGCAGGGTGCCCCAACCGAAACTGACCTTGACCCGCCCATGGAATTGCCTGTGCAACTCGATGATCCTGGCAACATCCAGCCCGTCCGAGAAGATCACCAGCTTCTGTCGCGGATCCTCGCCCCGCTCGCGCCACCATTGGATAGCGGCCTCTGCCCCTGCCGCCGGATCGCCGCTGTCGATGCGGATGCCCGTCCAGCCCGCCAGCCAGTCCGGCGCACGCTCCAGAAAGCCCGAGCTGCCATAGGTGTCGGGCAGGATGATGCGCAGGTTGCCGTCATGCTCCTCGTGCCAATCGGCCAGCACATCATAGGGCGCCCGGCGCAAGGCTTCGTCCCCCTCGGCCAGAGCGGCATAGACCATCGGCAGCTCATGCGCATTGGTGCCGATGGCCTCGATATCGCGGTGCATGGCGATCAGGCAATTCGAGGTGCCGGTAAAGCTTTGCCCCAGCCCCTCTATCATCGCCTGCACGCACCAGTCCTGCCACAGGAAACTGTGCCGCCTGCGGGTGCCGAAATCGGCGATCAACAGGTCGGGCAGTTCCCGCAGCGCCTCGATCTTTTCCCATACGCGGGTCATGGCGCGGGCATACAGGACCTGCAGCTCGAACCGGCCCATATCCTTGAGCACGGCCCGCGAACGCAGTTCCATCAGGATCGCCAGCGCGGGAATTTCCCACAGCATCACCTCGGGCCAACGACCTTCGAAGGTCAGTTCATACTGCCCGTCGCGTTTCTCGAGCTGATACGGAGGCAGGCGCAGCCCCTCTAGGAACTCCATGAAGTCAGAGCGGAACATCTGGCGCTTGCCGTAAAAGGTATTGCCGCGCAGCCAGGTGCTTTCGCCCCGCGTCAGCGACAAACCCCGCACATGGTCCAACTGCTCGCGCAGTTCACCTTCATCGATCAGTTCAGCCAGCCGGATGGATTCGCTGCGATTGATCAGGCTGAAAGTGACGGTCGTGTCGGGCCGGTTGCGGAACACCGACTGGCACATCAGCAGCTTGTAGAAATCGTCATCGATCAGCGAACGCACGATCGGGTCGATCTTCCATTTGTGGTTATAAACGCGCGTGGCTATATCGACCATGACCGGACTCCTCAGTAACGATCCTCTTGGTGGCTGCTGGCGGCACCTCTTGCAAGAGCGTAGGCAATTCCTTCAACGCAGTGTGACCCCCGCGCCGCGCATATCGGCCCGCGCTTTCTCAAGGCTGCCGTCCAGATCGATGGCGCGGGTCGCCTCTTCGATGACCGAGACGGTAAAGCCCAGTTTCGCCGCGTCGATCGCACTCCACGCGACACAGAAATCATGGGCAAGGCCGACAAAGCTCAGATCGGCCAGGTCACGCTCGCGCAGATATCCGGCCAGTCCGGTGGACGTCTTGTGGTCATTTTCGAAAAAGGCAGAATAGCTGTCGATCTCGGGGCGAAACCCCTTGCGGATCACCAGATCGGCTCGGTCGAGATCCAGCGCCGGATGAAACGCCGCCCCTTCGCTGCCGATGACGCAGTGGCGTGGCCAGAGAACCTGCGGGCCATAGGGCATCTCGGTCAGGCTGAACGGTTCGGCCTCCGGATGGTTATCTGCAAAACTGGCATGATCCGCAGGGTGCCAGTCCTGGGTCAACACGACCGTATCGAATTCACGCATCATCGCGTTGATCAGCTGAACGATCATGTCGCCCCCCGCCACGGCCAAGGCTCCGCCAGGGCAGAAATCATTCTGCATATCGATGACGATCAAGGCTTTGGGCATGGCTGCCTCCTTTGCTGTTCCCTATGGGTAGAAAGCACTGCCCGCCGCGTCAATGCGTTCCTCCCCCTTGCCTAACCGGGCGGGGCTGGCATATGCCCCGCTCATGCTGACCGTTGCCGCCCTGTATCATTTCACCCGATTTGAGGAGCCCGCCGCCTTGCGGGCGCCCTTGCTGGCGGTCTGCGAAGAGAACGGCATTCACGGCACCCTGCTGCTGGCGCGTGAAGGGATCAACGGCACCATTGCGGGAACGCGGACGGGGATAGACGCGGCACTGGCACATATCAGGTCGCTGCCCGGCTGCACCGATCTCGACTGGAAGGAAAGCCCCGCCGAAACCATGCCTTTCGGCCGCATGAAGGTGCGGCTCAAGCGCGAAATCGTCACCATGGGGCAACCCGATGTCGATCCGGGGACGGCGGTCGGGCATTATGTCGACCCGGCGGAATGGAACGCGCTGATTTCTGCCCCCGATGTCGCAGTGATCGACACGCGCAACGATTACGAGGTGGAGATCGGCACATTCGAAGGCGCGGTGGATCCGGCCACGAAATCCTTCCGCGAGTTCCCGGAATGGTGGCAACAGAACGCGCATCGCTTTCACAACAAGCGCATCGCCATGTTCTGCACTGGCGGCATCCGCTGCGAGAAATCGACGAATTACCTGCTGTCGCAGGGCGTCGAGGAGGTCTATCACCTCAAGGGCGGAATCCTGAAATATCTTGAGGAAGTGCCCGAACAGGACAGCCTCTGGCAGGGCGAATGCTTTGTCTTCGATCAACGCGTCAGCCTGATCCACGGACTGAAACAGGGACGGCATTCGCTGTGTCATGCCTGCCGCCGCCCGCTTGCGCCCGAGGACCGTCATCGTCCCGAATACGAGGAAGGCGTCAGTTGCCACCGCTGCCTGCGGGAATATGACGATTCCGACCGCGAGCGCTTTCGCGAACGTCAGCGCCAGTTCGAGTTGCAGGCCAGACGCAAGGCGCCGTCCCAAGGCCGAACCGGCCGGGCGTGAACCTCTCACGATCCGCGGTTTCATGATCTCTTCCGCTGTCCTATCCTGCGCCGGACAAATCAGGGGGACCAGATGGATTTCATGGCAAAGGCAACCGCGATCGTGGGCGGAATCATGGTGCAACTGCGGCGATCCGGCGCGCCGCGCGATCAGGCCGTCGGCGCCGCGCCCACGATCCCCAAGGCTCAGGCACAGGGCCTGATGACGCTCAAGATGCCATCGGCGAAGGGCTGGGAGCCCGGCCAGACGCCGAAAGCCGCACCCGGCCTGAAGGTCAACGCCTTTGCCGAAGGGTTGGAGCATCCGCGCTGGATTGAGGTTCTGCCGAATGGCGATGTGCTGGTTGCCGAGGCCCTGCTGGAGGCCGGACCGCCCAAGGGCTTGTTCGAACGCGCCATGCAGGCCACCATGCGGCGTGCCCATGCCATTGGCGTCAGTGCCAACCGCATATCGCTGTGGCGCGATGCAGATGGCGACGGCAAGGCCGAGACGCGCGAGGTTTTCCTCGAAGGTCAGCGCCAGCCTTTCGGCATGGCCCTGGTCGACGGCAATTTCTATGTCGGCAATACCGACGGCATCGTGAGCTTTCCCTATGAAGAAGGCGCCACGCGGCTGACCGGCCCCGGTACGCGGCTGGTCGAGTTCAAGCCCGGCGGCCACTGGACGCGCAGCCTGATCGTCTCGCCGGATCGCGGCAGGATCTATGCGGGAGTCGGCTCGCTGTCGAATATCGGTGACGAAGGCATGGAAGCCGAAGAGGGCCGGGCCGCAATCTGGGAACTGGATCTGGCCAGCGGCGAGGCGCGCATCTTTGCCTCGGGCCTGCGCAATCCGGTCGGCCTGGCATGGGAGCCGGTGACGGGCAAGCTCTGGACCGTCGTCAACGAGCGCGACGGGTTGGGCGACGAGACCCCTCCCGATTACCTGACCTCGGTGCGGGATGGCGGCTTCTACGGCTGGCCCTATTGCTATTGGGGCCAGACCGTCGATGACCGTGTGCCGCAGGATCCGGAACTGGTCGCCCGCGCGATCACGCCGGATTACGCGCTTGGCGGGCATACCGCCTCGCTTGGCCTGTGCTGGATGCCCGAGGGCACCCTGCCCGGCTTTCCCGACGGCATGGTGATCGGTCAACATGGTTCCTGGAACCGCTCGACCCTCAGCGGCTACAAGCTGATCTTCGTGCCTTTCCGCGACGGTAAGCCCGCTGGAAAGCCGCGCGATATCCTGTGGGGCTTTCTGTCCGAGGACGAGAGGTTCTCTTATGGCCGCCCGGTCGGCGTGACCATCGGGCCGGACAGGTCGTCCCTGTTGATGGCGGATGATGTCGGCAACGTGATCTGGCGTGTGGCCGGGGCCTGAAACGCTTTCTGCCTTGACCGGTCCGCATCCGGATTGCGTCCCCCGACAGTCGGGGGATCTTGCATTCCGTCACCGGCCGGCCTCCCGGACCGGTGGCGAGGCTGATCGGCCCCCGCATGGCATTTGCGCAAAGAGGAGGAGGCGAGATCAGGGCGAAAGAGACTACCCCGGATCAGGGCAAGTGATCGAAGAACCCTTGCCCGGCCCTGCCCAGCAATTCATCGGCCAGCTCCCTGCCCATCGCCGGGCCGTCCGCGATCACGCCTTCCCGGGCACCGGACAACGCCTGTGAGCCATCCGGGCGCAGGATCTCTCCGCGCAGCGACAACCGGGAACCGTTCAGTTCCGCGTAAGCCGCGATGGGCGTCTGGCAGGAGCCGTCCAGACGGGCAAGGAAGGCCCGTTCCGCTGCGACACGTTGGCAGGTTTCGACATCATTGATCGGGCGCAGCAGCGCCGCGACATCCCCGTCATCCGCACGCCGCTCGATCCCGATGGCGCCCTGCGCGACAGCGGGCAGCATCTCGGCGGGATCGATGGGGCCACGGGCGACATGCAGCATATCCAGCCTGCGCAGCCCGGCCATCGCCAGGAAGGTCGCCATCGCCACACCGTCCTCCAGCTTCTTCAGCCGTGTCTGGACATTACCGCGAAACTCGACCAGCCGCAGATCGGGCCTCCGATGCGCCAGTTGCGCACGCCGCCGCAGGCTGGACGAGCCGACCACCGCGCCCTCGGGCAGATCGGCGATCGAGGCGTAATGCGGGCTGACAAAGGCATCGCGGGCATCCTCGCGCGGCAACAGGCAATCGATCAGCATACCTTCGGGCTGGACGGTCGGCATGTCCTTCATCGAATGCACGGCGATGTCGATGCCGCCATCCGCCAGTGCATCCTCGATCTCTTTCGTGAACAATCCCTTGCCGCCAATTTCCTTGAGCGGCCTGTCAGTCACGCGGTCTCCGGTCGTCCGGATCACCACGATCTCGAACGCCTCGGCGGGCAGATCATGCGCAGCCATCAGACGCGCCCGCGCCTCATGCGCCTGCGCAAGCGCCAGTTTCGAGCCGCGGGTGCCGATCTTCAGCGGCCGGGTGGGGTCGGGCAATACATTCATGCCCCCGGCTTACCCGGCAGCGAGCCGCTTGACAACGCCTGCCCGCTGGCCATGAAGGGGCGCAGGAGGCTTCATGACCAAACTTCTGCTGCGCGCGCTTGCGGGCGAGACCTTACCCACCCCACCGATCTGGATGATGCGCCAGGCCGGACGCTACCTGCCCGAATACCGGGCCACCCGCGAAAAGGCGGGCGATTTCCTGTCGCTATGCTACTCCCCCGAATTGGCAGCCGAGGTGACCTTGCAGCCGATCCGTCGCTTTGGCTTCGATGCGGCGATCCTGTTTGCCGATATCCTGCTGGTGCCGCAGGCGCTCGGTGCCGATCTGTGGTTCGTCACCGGCGAGGGGCCGCGACTGTCCACCATCACCTCGCGGGCGCAGGTCGAAGCTCTGAAATCTGCCGGGGCGATCCATGAGCGGCTCTCGCCGATCTATGAAACCATTCGTATCCTTGCCCGGGAATTGCCGCGAGAGACAGCGCTGATCGGCTTTGCCGGTGCACCCTGGACCGTTGCGACCTACATGATTGCCGGACGCGGTACACCGGACCAAGGGCCGGCCCATGCTTTCAAGGCGGCGGACCGGACGGCCTTCTCGGCGCTGATCGAGAGGATCACCGAAGCCACGATCCTCTATCTGTCGGCACAGATCGAGGCCGGGGCCGAGGCGGTCAAGCTGTTCGACAGTTGGGCTGGCAGCCTGAAAGGCGCCGATTTCGACGATTTCGCGATCGCCCCCGCACGGCGGATCATCGCGGCACTGAAAGAGCGTCACCCGGGCATTCCCGTCATCGCTTTCCCGCGCGAGGCCGGAGAGCGTTATATCGGCTTTGCCAAGGCAACCGGGGCCGATTGCGTGGCTCTGGACAATTCGGTCAGTGCCGAATGGGCGGCGGGACATGTGCAGACCGGCGGCTGCGTGCAGGGCAATCTCGACCCGCGGCATATGGTCACGGGCGGCCCGGAACTGGAGGCGGAGGCCCAACGCATCACCCGCGCCCTGCGCGGCGGACCGCATATCTTCAATCTCGGCCATGGCATCACGCCCGACGCCGATCCCGACAATGTCGCCCGGATGATCGAGGCGGTGCGCAGCGCATGATCTGGGTCGCGGCCACGCTGATCGCCGCCATCGCCCAGACCGGGCGGAATGCCGCGCAGGCCGGGCTGGGCGCGCGGGTCGGAACAGTCGGCGCGACCTCGGTGCGCTTCATCTTCGGCCTGCCCTTCGCAGCGCTGTTCCTGCTACTGCTCTCGCCATTCACCGAGATCCCCCGCCCGAATGCCGCCGTTCTCGGTTTCACGGCCATGGGCGCCGGGGCGCAGATCGCCGCCACCGCCTTCATGCTGCTGACCATGCGCGGGCAGAGCTTCGGCGTCGCCACCGCGCTGATGAAGACCGAACCGGTCACACTGGCATTGATCGGCGCGGTAATCCTGTCTGAACCGCTCGGCGCCGGACGGTTGGGGGCGATCGGCCTGGCGACCCTCGGCGTGGTGCTGAGTTCGGGCGCGAAATGGTCGCGGGCCGGGCTGGTGCCGATCGCGAATGGCATCGCCGCCGGGGCGTTGTTCGGGCTTTCCGCCATCGGATTTCGCGGTGCGCTTCTCGCTCTGCCCGAGGGCGGCTATTTCATTCATGCACTGACAGTGCTTGTCCTGACTCTGACGATCCAATCGGCGGCGATGCTGATCTGGATGCTCGCCGCCGACCGGCGGGCCCTGAGCGGGATCATGGGCGAGTGGCGGGTATCGATGGCGGCGGGAGCCCTGGGGGCCTTCGCCTCGCTGTTCTGGTTCATCGGTTTCGCACTCACTCCCGCAGCCAATGTCCGCACGCTGGCGTTGGTCGAGGTGGTTTTCGCGCAGGTCGTCTCGGGCCGCATATTGCGAGAGACCACTGGAAGGCTGCAACTGGCCGGTATGGCCCTGATCGTGATCGGCGTCGGCTGGCTGCTGGCCGTGGCGGCGGGCTGAAACGGAGGCGGGGCAATCTTCGCATCCGACGACAGCCGAAAGCCAGCCCCGTCATCGACAGGTCTCGCGAACCGGTGATGCCCCGACTTACCTCCCATGTGTCCAGGCAAGGAAAAATGTTTCGGGCGGCATGTCTGCAGACCCTGCCCCCGGCTTTCAGTCAGCGCTTGATATTTCCGCAGCAATGATCTGAATAAAAACGACAACACAGAAGCCGGACCGAATGTGGCAACGTCACGAAGCCGTAATATTCCGGTCATGCTGCTGTTGCAACATCGGCCTATCCAACCCCTGTCTGGACAGGACGGGAGGCGATGGATGCCAGTCGTCAAGCTCAATGCCGATAGCGAGATACCGCCGGGATTGCAGCGGCAGGCCCGGGCGCTGCCCGAAGGCGCCCCGATCATTGTCATGATCCATGGCTATCGCTATTCGCCTTCGCAACCTGCTAATGATCCGCACCGCCATATCCTTTCGCTCGATCCGCAGCCTGGTGCACGCCGGGCGCTGTCATGGCCACGCGCGCTCGGCTTTGGCACCGGCAATCCCGGAGAAGGGCTGGCGCTGGCTTTCGGATGGGAGGCGCGCGGCCGCCTCGGTCAAGCCTATCGGAAGGCAGGAGAAGCAGGAGCGACGCTGGCCCGGATCGTCTCGGATCTGGCCGACAAGACCGGAAAGCCCGTAGCCCTGATCGGGCATTCACTCGGTGCGCGGGTGGCATTGCAGGCACTGCATCACACCGATCCGGGCGGCATCGGGCGAATGATCCTGCTGACCGGAGCCGAGTTCCGCGACGAGGCCGCTGCGGCTCTCGACAGTCCGGCGGGACGGCGGGCAGAAGTGCTGAACATCACCTCGCGCGAAAATGACCTTTTCGACTTCGCCATCGAGATGTGGCTGGGCCATGGCCGCCGGCAGGCGCTCGGTTTCGGGCTGGACGAGCCCCGGCGCAACTGGATCGACATGCAGATCGACCATGACGGCACGCTTGACGCCTTGTGGGATCTGGGCTTTCCGGTGGACCGCACGCCGCTGCGCCTGTCGCATTGGACGCCCTATCTGCGCCAGGGACTGTTCGATTTCTACCGCACCGCGCTTGCCCAGCCCTGGGCATTACCGATGCCGATGCTGCGCGCCCGTCTTCCCGGCCGGATCGAGCCGCGCTGGTCGCGCCTGCTGGCGCGGCCTGCTCCTCTTGGTGGCCTGGGGGCCTGAATTCTCAGGAATCCGACTTGTCCGAATCCCTGTCCAGTGCGTGATCCCGGAAAAGCCCCGCATTCGCCATCAGGAAGACGAACAGGATCAGCGGCAAGCCAAAGGTCTTGAAGTAAACCCATGTCGTTTCGGACATGGTCCTCCAGACGATCTCGTTCGCCACGGCCAACGCCAGAAAAGCGAGCGCCATGCGCAAGGTCAGCTTGCGCCAACCCTCGGAATCCATGGGCAGGGCATCCGACAGCACCATCTGCAACCAGTTCCTGCGCGCGATCAGGCTGACTCCGAGAATGACGGCAAACAGCAGATAGATCAGGGTTGGCTTCATCTTGAAGAAGCGCGGATCGTTCAGCCAGACCGACAGCCCGCCGAACACCACCACCAACACCAGCGTCGCTATCTGCATCGGCGCCAGCCTGCCGGTCAGCCGCCACTGGATCAGCGTCGCCAGCGCCAGCACCGGCACGAAGATCAGCGTGGCGAGAATGAACGCACTGTAATTGCGACCGAAGAGATTCACCTCTTCGCCGCGAAACAGCATGAACACCGCGAAGAACAGCAGCACCGGTCCCAGTTCCAGCACCGGTTTGACCCAGGGTTTCGTCTCTTTCATCGCATCCTTCCTTGGCCCGGTCAGGCACCCAACTCGACAATCACCGCGCCCGCTGCGATCACCGCCATCAGGATCGCGCGCGTTGGCCCCACCTTTTCGCCCAGGATCATCCAGCCGACAAGGGCCGCGAAAACGGTCGAGGTCTCGCGCAGAACCGCCGCACGCCCAACATCGTCGATCCTCGTGGCCAGCATGATCGACCCAAAACTCGCCAGCGCGACCAAGGCCCCAGCGATTCCACGCAAGGCCAGCGGCCCGATCTCGGATCTCGGCAGGGCGGCGAGGCGGCGCCTGTTCCAGAGCGGCATGAAAAAGGAATCCAGCAGGAAGAACCATGCCAGGAATGTGAACGGATCGGCCGCCAGCCGGATGCCCCAGGCATCATAGGTGGTGTAAAGCGCGACCAGCCCACCCGTCACCAATGCCCATGCCAGCGCCGGCCCCAATGTGTCGCGCCCGATGGTCAGGCGAAGCCGGTTATAGACCGCGAGCCCGAAGATCCCGCCCACCAGCAGCAGCACACCCAGCCATTGCACAAGGTTGAAATGCTCGCGGAACACCACTCCGGCAGCGATCACCGTAAAAAGCGGACCGCTGCCGCGCACCACCGGGTAGACGACGGTATAGGCGCCCCGCTGATAGGTCTGCGCCTGCGCGATCTTGTAGGCGATATGGATCGCCATCGCCCCGAACAGCACCGGCCAAAGCTGTGCCGAGGGCCACGGCACCACGAACAGCGCCACCGGGAACGCGATCAGCCCATAGCTCAGGTCAATCGCTGCCCGGCTGATCCAGGGATCGTGCCGGCCCTTCTGCAACGCTCCGAACACTGCGTGCAGGAACGCCGCGCTCAGCGCGAGGATTGATGCCAACCGCGCACCCTCGGGCGTGCCCGCGATCTGGATGATCCACTCGCTCATGGCGGGGTGATGACCGGATTTTGCAGGATGTGCAAGGCTATATGCGGTTCAGGATCGTTCGGGAACGTCATGGTCGGGCGAAGCATTTTCACGCCATGAACCACGGTCGGGGCCTTTGTGGCAGACCGGCATTACCCTTCCCCTGACCGTGCCATGGATACCAGCCTTGCGCCCCGGGGGATGCGTTAAAGCACATACCGAAACCCTCCGGCGCGCTACAGGCCGAAGGTTTTTCAGTTTCCTGCACAGAAGCGGACAGCTTACAACTGCGCGGCGATCTCGTCAGAAAGATCGAAATTGCCGGTGACGTTCTGGACATCATCGTCATCTTCCAGCGCGTCGATCAGTTTCATCAGCTTGTTCGCTGTCTCCAGATCGGTAATCTCGGTCGGCGCTTGCGGCTTCCAGATCAGCTTGGCGGTCTCGGATTCGCCCAGGGATGCCTCCAACGCCGTCGCCACGTCGTTCAAGGCCGTATCCGCGCAATAAATCCAATGGCCTTCGTCGTCCGATTCCACGTCATCGGCGCCGGCTTCGATCGCCGCCATCATCACCGTATCCGCATCCCCGGCAGAGGCCGGATACATGATCTCTCCCACCCGGTCGAACATGAAGGCAACCGAGCCGGTCTGCCCCAGGTCGCCGCCGGACTTGGTGAAGTAGCTGCGCACATTCGAGGCCGTGCGGTTGCGGTTATCGGTCATCGCCTCGACCACCAGCGCGATCCCGTTGGGGCCATAGCCCTCGTAACGGATTTCCTCGTAGCTTTCGGCATCGCCGCCCTGCGACTTCTTGATCGCGCGTTCAATCACATCCTTGGGCACCGAATTCGACTTGGCTTCCTTTACGGCAAGCCGCAGGCGCGGGTTCTTCTCGGGATCCGGGTCGCCCATCTTGGCGGCCACGGTTATTTCCTTGGACAGCTTGGAAAACAGCTTCGAACGTGCCGCGTCCTGCCGGCCCTTGCGATGCTGGATATTGGCCCATTTTGAATGACCAGCCATATTCGGTCGTCCTTCGTAATTCGGATATATTTCGGTTTGCAGCGCTTTTAGTCCAGCAAGGCGTCCCATCGCAAGACGGGAGCTGCAAGTTCCTCCGGCGGAAAGGCTGACATGCGAAAGCGCGCGACCGGGGGACGCGCGCTTGGCGGATAATACGAGGGCCTATGCCTCAGAGATAGGAATTGACGCCCATGATACGGCGAATCTCTCCGTCGCGGGTCAGGCCTTTCGCGGCCAGGTCTTCATCCGTCACACGGCTCAGCCGATCGAGTTCACGCATTTTCGGATTGGCCTCTGCCAGCAAAACCAGAAAACGTCCAAGAGCTGTGAAAGGTGCGGCCAGCACGTTGAAGATGGAAGACTGCGCACTGCGGTCGATGGTAGCGGTCCCTGCCATAGGAAACTCCTTGTTTCGCACAAAGTTGTTTCCTCCCTGCGCTCAATATTGTGCAGGCGCAGCATAACGACAACCCGCAATGCCGCATAGCAGCATTGCAGCAAGGGCAAACTGTGGCAAATGCCTATAACGGCCAGAAGATCGGGATGACCGTCGCTGCTGTTATTGCCATAAGCACATTCAGCGGCAATCCCACGCGGATAAAATCCGTGAAGCGATATCCGCCGGGACCATAGACAAGCGTATTGGTCTGATAGCCGATCGGCGTGGCGAAACTGGCCGAGGCCCCCATCATCACGGCAATCACCAATGGCCGGGGATCGACACCAAGCTGGTTACCAAGCGAGATCGCGACCGGCGTGACGATCACCGCAACGGCGTTGTTGGTCACGGTTTCGGTCAGCGCCATGGCAAGCAGGTAGACCGCCAAGACCAGTCCCCAGGAAGGCACCTCTGCCAGCCAAGGGGCAACCTGCGTCACCACCAGTTCGACCGCACCGGAATTCTCCAGTCCCGCCCCGACCGCCAGCATCGCGAAAATCAGCGCCATCAGCCTGCCATCGACAAAGCTCAGTGCTTCGTCGGCATCGATACAGCGGGTGCCGAGAACCACCGCCACCCCGATGAAGGCCAACAATAAGATCGGCGCTATGTCGAAGGCAGACAGGGTTACGACCGCAACCAGCGTCGCCACCACGATCGGCGCGTGCTTGCGACGATAAGCACGGTCGGAGGGCGCGTTGACCTCGACCATCTCCATGTCGCTGGCCAGTTTCTGGATATCGGCAGGCGCGCCTTCCAGCAGCAGAGTATCGCCCACGCGCACCACCAGATCGTCAAGCTGGCGTCCGATATTCTGGTTCTTGCGATGCGCGGCCAGCACATAAACGCCATAGCGCCGGCGCAACCGCATGGAGCCGAGGCTGCGCCCGATCATGTGGCAGCCGGGCGTGATCAGCACTTCAACCGTGGAGGTCTGGACCGAGCTGAGCTTGTCCACCATCCGCAGGTCCTTGTGGCTTTGCAGCCCAAGAACTTCGGACATCGGCGTCCGCAGAACCACGCGGTCACCCGCCTCCAGCCGCACGGCGGCCAGATCCCGGCGCAAGGATGCGTCACCGCGCAGCACGTCGATGACCCGGGCGGTATCGCGGGTGAAGATATCGACTTCATCCAGCGCCTTGCCGATCAGCGCGGAATCTTCGGGGATGGCGACCTCGGTGAAGAATTTCATCTTCGAGCGGCCGGACATGAGTTGCGACATCGAATCGCGATCCGGCAGCAATTTGGGTGCGACCAGCAGCAGATATGTCACCCCGACCAACGCCATGGGCAGGCCGACCGGCGTAATCTCGAAAATGGTGAAGGCGTCCAGACCCGAACTGCGCGCGACACCATCCACCAGCAGGTTGGTCGAGGTGCCGATCATTGTCATCGTGCCGCCCAAGATAGACAGGTAGGATAACGGAATCAGCAGCTTGGACGGAGATTTGCCCATTTCATTGGCAAGCTGCATGAAGATCGGCATCATCACCACCACAAGCGGCGTATTGTTGACAAAGGCCGACATCACACAGACCACGACCGAGATGAGCGCCAGCGTCAACAACGGTCTGTCGCCGGCGTGGCGCGCCGCTCGCTGGCCGATCCAGTCGAGTGCCCCCGTGCGCACCAGCCCGCCGACGATGATGAACATGAAGGCAATGGTCCAGGGCGCCGGATTCGACAGCACACCCGCCACATGACCGACATCCAGAATCCCCAGTGAAAGCAGCACGACCGCACCGAGAATCGCTGTGACTTCAGGCGGATAAACCTCACGCACGAAGAGGGTCAGCATGCCAATTATGATGAATATCGTGGCTACGGCAGCCACTGTGCCGCTTAGCTCAAATCCGAACATTCAGATCTCTCAACGTCGACCTCATCGGTTTAATCGGCGCATCTTGATCTGAAACGCGCGCGGCCCGCAAGCAGGCTTGACCCAAAACATCGAATTAGTGGTGGTGACCGGAAAAATCAGCGGAAAACCGTCGGTCATCCGGCTTCCGGATGTGTCTGCGCGAGCCTGCCGCCATCCCGCACCGGCTCTATCCGCCGGGTTTCGCCGCTGCGGTCATCGGTCTCGACCAGCACACCGCAAAGCGTCGCCTCGCCCTCCGCGGGCGTGAAGCGGTCGCGGTTCATGCCGGTGATGAAGCGGCGCATGGGCTCGGCCTTGTCCATGCCTATGACGCTGTCGTAATCGCCGCACATTCCGGCATCGGACAGATATCCCGTGCCGCGAGGCAGGATCTGCGCATCACCGGTCGGAACATGGGTATGCGTGCCGACCACCAGAGACGCACGCCCGTCGCAGAAATGGCCCATGGCCATCTTCTCGCTGGTCGCCTCCGCATGGATATCAACGAGCGCTGCCTGGACCATCCCGCCACGGGGATGCGCCCGGAGAACCCCGTCCACCGCCGAGAACGGATCGTCATATGGCCGTGACATGAAAACCTGCCCCAGAACCTGCGTCACCAGAACCTTGCGCCCGCGCCGGTCGCTGAACACCCCGGCGCCGCGCCCCGGCGCCTCCCTGGCATAGTTCAGGGGGCGAATAATGCGCGGCTCCCGCTCGATGAAAGCCAGCATGTCCTTTTGATCGAAAGCATGATCGCCGAGCGTCAGACAGTCCGCACCCGATTCCAGCAGCAATTGCGCATGTCCCGCGGTAATCCCCCGCCCGCCGCTGGCATTCTCGGCATTGACCACCACGAAATCCGCTTTCAGCCGCGCCCGCAGCCCCTGCAGTTTCTCGGTAATCGCGCGGCGACCGGACCGCCCCATGACATCGCCAAGGAATAAGATTCGCATGGACGCCTGTTATGTCAAAGCAGCCAGACGCTCAAGCGCGAAGCATCGGGTCAGCTCTCGGTCTTGGCGGTGCAATAGCTTTGACTGCTGGTCCACGCGGCGATGTCGGCGCGTTTCGCGGCGCTGCGCATCGGGCCCCAGTCCCGCGCCACACCGCGCCAGCCGCCACTGCCATCGCGGGCAACGGCATTGTCACGTCCGACCTGTTTCGACATGATCCGCACAGCGCAGGCCATGTTGTCCGCGCCATCGGTGATGTGACCGCTGCAACCATAGCTGCGCCAGGTTCCCGGCGCGATTTGCATCAACCCCAGCCATCTGCCGCCACCGCCCGCTGCCATGGGGTTATAGGTGCTTTCATGCTTGGCCAGGGCCGACATGAAGCCCGCCCAGAACGCCTTGCGCTCAACCTTAGTCAGTTCAGCATAATTGGGGCAATAGGTCCCGATGTCATGCGGCACGTTCGACAGCATCGTGACGCCCTCGCGCTCAAGTGCCGCCAGCGTCGCCGCGGTCCATTCGTCCGACCCGCTCTTGTGCTCCCACCGCATCGGCGGACTGACCGCCAGTGCCAGAAGCCGCGCCTTTTCCTGGGCAGCTTCTTCGGAGGAGGGGCCGGTGTCCATGTTACAGGCGGAAAGCAAAGCCAGAGCGGCGAGGACTAGAACAGAACGCATGCGAATCCCGTAAGGTCGTTTCATCGCGGAACGCCATAACCGCAAATGACCTTCTTGCAAGTTAACGGCCTCACGATCGGCGATTTCACGCCATTTTCGCCGAAGAAGCGCGTATAACCGGAGTTTTCCCGCTCAAGCCATGCTCCACATCGCGCATGTCCCGGATCGGCCAGACCCATGCGCAACATCATTCGGATCGGACCATGTGTGCCTGCGCCCCCGTGACAATAGCCGCGCGCTAGCCTAAAACCGCCGCCAGACCGCCACAGCCAGAGCGAGAGCCCCATGCTTGACCATCTTTCCTTCACCGCACCCGAACCGAAAACCATCGCCGGTGCCAAGGGCGATTGGGAACTGGTCATCGGGCTGGAAGTGCATGCGCAGGTGGCCTCAAAGGCCAAGCTTTTCTCGGGCGCCTCGACCGAATTCGGCGCCGAGCCGAACAGCAATGTCGCCTTCGTGGACTGCGCCATGCCCGGAATGCTGCCCGTGGTCAACGAATTCTGCGTGGCGCAGGCGGTGCGCACCGGGCTAGGGCTGAAGGCCGCGATCAACCTGGTCAGCGCCTTCGACCGCAAGAACTATTTCTATCCCGACCTGCCGCAGGGCTACCAGATCAGCCAACTCTACCATCCCATCGTGGGTGAGGGAGAGGTGATCGTGGATATGGCTCCCGGCATCGCCCGCCGCGTCCGGATCGAACGCATCCATATCGAGCAGGACGCAGGCAAATCCATCCATGACATGGACCCGAACATGTCCTTCGTGGATCTCAACCGCACTGGCGTCGCCCTGATGGAGATCGTCAGCCGCCCCGATATCCGAGGCCCCGAAGAGGCCGCCGCCTATGTCGGCAAGCTGCGCCAGATCATGCGCTATCTGGGCACCTGCGACGGCAATATGCAGAACGGTAATCTGCGCGCCGATGTGAATGTCTCGGTCTGCCCTCCCGGCGCCTACGAGAAATATATCGAAACCGGCGATTTCAGCCATCTGGGAACCCGCTGCGAGATCAAGAACATGAACTCGATGCGCTTCATCCAGCAGGCTATCGACTTCGAGGCCCGTCGCCAGATCGCCATTATCGAGGATGGCGGCACGGTCGTGCAGGAAACCCGGCTTTACGATCCCGACCGTGGCGAAACGCGGTCGATGCGCTCGAAGGAAGAAGCGCATGACTACCGCTATTTCCCCGATCCCGACCTGCTGCCGCTGGAAATCGAGCAGGCCTGGGTCGATGACATCGCGGCAAGCATGCCGGAACTGCCTGACGAGAAGAAAGCCCGTTTCGTGCGTGAAATGGGGCTGTCGGAATACGATGCGGGCGTGCTGACCGCCGATGTCGAAAACGCCAATTTCTTCGAGATCGTGGCAAAGGGCCGCGATGGGAAACAAGTGGCCAATTGGGTCATCAACGAGTTGTTCGGCCGGTTGAACAAGGAGGGGCTGGTGATCGAGACCTCGCCCATATCCGCCGCGCAGCTTGGCGGCGTGATCGACCTGATCGCCAAGGGCGACATATCGGGCAAGATCGCCAAGGACCTGTTCGAGATCCTCTGGACCGAGGGCGGCGACCCTGCCGAGATCGTCGAGGCGCGCGGCATGAAACAGGTCACCGACCTGGGCGCCATCGAGAAAGTGGTGGACGAGATCATCGCAGCCAACCCGGCGCAGGTAGAGAAAGCCAGGCAGAATCCGAAATTGGCGGGCTGGTTCGTCGGGCAGGTTCTGAAGGCGACCGGGGGCAAGGCGAATCCGGCGGCAGTGAACGAGTTGGTGGCGAAGAAGCTGGCGTAACAGCGCGGAAAGTGCCGGCCCTGGTGATCCGCGCATTCTCTGCCGGATGGCCCGGCCATACGAGGCGGGATGCGGAAATTCGCCATAGGTGCTGGTCAGCCGAAGCGCAGTAACATAACACGGATCCGGACCAATCACGAGATTTTCCATGACCAGCTTTGAATACACCGCCATCCCCGCCCCCTCACGTGGTGAAAAGGCAAAAGAGGCCAAGACCCCAACCGATCGTTATGCGCTGGCCCTGACGGCAGAGTTGAATCGGATGGCGGCGGATGGCTGGGAGTATCTCCGCTCCGATGTGCTGCCAAGCGAAGAGCGTAGCGGCCTGACCGGGCGCGCCACGGTTTACCACAATCTCCTGATCTTCCGCCGGGCGGTCGTCGCGGCCACGGATACCGTCAAACCACAGAAACCCGCCGTCGCCGCCCCTCCAGTGGCAGAGGCCGCGAAGGAAAGGCCTGCACCCCGGTCAGGGATTCGCCCAGCTTCGGCAGAAACGCAAGGCGCAGCCAAGGCGATCTCGAACGACGAGAAATAATTCGGTTGCCGATCTCGCGCCTCTGGGTGTGGACAGCCCTATTCCGCAGGAGGCGTTTCCTCGACGATCAGCAGATCGCGTTCCGACGCACCTTTTGCATGGGCGAGCGCCGCCTGGTATTCGGCGCTTTCATAGCAGGCGACCGCAGCCTCGAAGCTTGGAAAGCGGGCCACGACATTGCGGGGCCGGTCATTGCCCTCCATCTGCCGATAGCGCCCGCCACGGGCGAGGAACACGCCGCCATGCGCGGCGATGGCCGGACCGGCGGCCTTGGCATAGCGGCCATAGGCCTCGGCATCGGTCACATGAACATGGGCTATCCAGAGCGCGGTCATGCGGCACCTCCAATCAGTTTCTCGGCCTCTGCAAAGGCGCTGTCGGCGCTCTCCAGGCTGGGCGCCCCGCCTTGCGCGCGATCCGGACGGCCGCCGCCGCCCTTGCCGCCAAGCGCCTCTGTCGCCGCCCGCACCAGATCGACGGCGCTGATGCGCCCGGTCAGATCCGAGGTCACACCAGCCGCGACGGTGGCCTTGCCATCGGCCTCGGCCAATACCAGCACGGCACCGCTGCCAAGCTGCGCCTTCATCTCGTCGACCAGCGGGCCAAGCTCCTTGCCGGTCACGCCATCGACCTTGCGCCCGATGAACTTGATCCCGGCGATATCCTTTGCCTCGGCGGCACCGCCACCGCCCATGGCAAGCTGACGCTTCAGTTGCGCCACCTCGTTGGCTAGCGCCTTGCGCTCATCGGCCAGCGCGCGCACCCGGTTCACCACATCCCCGGCCTGCGCCTTGATAATCCCGGCGATCTCGCCCAATTGACGGTCGGCACCGCGCAGGTGATCCATCGCCGCCTGCCCGGTCAGTGCCTCGATCCGCCGCACCCCGGCGGCAGAGGCGCTGTCGGCCAGCAAGGCGAATGCGCCGATATCGCCGGTGCGCGCGACATGAGTTCCGCCGCAAAGCTCCAGCGAATAGGTCGCGCCGTCATGCCCCTTGCCGCTGCCCTCCAGCCGGCCCATCGAGACGACGCGCACCTCATCGCCATATTTCTCGCCGAACAGGGCCTGCGCGCCCAGGGCACGGGCATCGTCCGGGGTCATGATCCGGGTCTCGACAGGGGAGTTCTGGCGAATGAAATCATTCACCTCCGCCTCGACCTTCGACATTTCCTCGGCCGTAACGGCATGGTTATGGCTGAAATCGAAACGCAGCCGGTCGGGCGCGTTCAGACTACCCCTTTGCGCGACATGCTCGCCCAGGGTGCGCCGCAATGCCTCGTGCAGCAGATGGGTCGCCGAATGGTTCGCCCGGATGGTGGTCCGCCGATCGTGATCGACCGAAAGCTGGGCACCCTGCCCGCGCCGGATGGTGCCCATGGTCACCTCGGCCATATGCAGGAAAACGCCCGCGACCTTCTTGGTGTCCGTCACCCGCGCCGCGCCGGTATCGGTCTTGATCAGGCCGGTGTCACCCACCTGCCCGCCTGCCTCGGCATAAAAGGGCGACTGGTTCACGACGATCTGGACATTGGCACCCTGCCCGGCCTCGTCGGTCTCAGCACCATCGGCCACCAGCGACAGGATCTGCCCCTCGGCCTCTTCGGTGTCATAGCCAAGAAATTCCGTCGCACCGTGCTTTTCGGCCAGATCATACCAGATCGGGGCATCCTTGGTCTCGCCGCTGCCCGCCCATGCGGCGCGCGCCTTGGCCTTCTGTTCGGCCATGGCGCTGTCGAAACCATCCGTATCGACCGCCCGGCCCTTTTCGCGCAGCGCATCCTGCGTGAGATCCAGCGGAAAGCCATAGGTATCGTACAGCTTGAACGCCGCCTCGCCCGGCAGGTTCGCCCCCTCCGGCAGCTTGGCCAATTCGTCGTCCAAGAGGCGCAAGCCGCGATCCAGGGTCTGACGGAAGCGGGTCTCCTCGCTGCGCAGCGTCTCTTCGATCAGCGGCTGCGCCCGGCTCAACTCGGGGTAAGCGGTCCCCATCTGCTGCACCAGCGCGGGCACCAGCCGATACATCACCGGATCCTGCGCGCCCAGCATATGCGCATGCCGCATCGCCCGCCGCATGATCCGCCGCAGCACATAGCCCCGCCCCTCGTTGGAGGGCATCACCCCGTCGGCGATCAGGAAACTGGTCGAGCGCAGATGGTCGGCGATCACCCGATGATGCACCTTGCCCGGCCCGTCCGGCTCGCTGCCGGTAGCATGGGCGCTGGCATCGATCAGGCTGCGCATCAGGTCGGTGTCGTAATTGTCATGCTTGCCCTGCAAGAGCGCGCCGATCCGTTCCAGCCCCATGCCGGTATCGATCGACTGCATGTCCAGCGCCCGCATCGAGCCGTCCTCGAACTGCTCGTTCTGCATGAAGACGAGGTTCCAGATCTCGATGAAGCGATCGCCATCCTCCTCGGCGCTGCCCGGAGGGCCGCCCCAGATATGATCGCCATGGTCAAAGAAAATCTCGGTGCAAGGCCCGCAAGGACCGGTCGGCCCCATCTGCCAGAAATTGTCGCTGGTCGGAATGCGAATGATCCGGTCGTCACTGAGCCCGGCAACTTTCTTCCAGATATCAGCCGCCTCGTCATCGGTATGATAGACCGTCACCAGCAGCTTGTCCTTGGGAATCCCGAAATCGCGGGTCAACAGTTCCCAGGCATAGGGAATCGCCTGTTCCTTGAAATAGTCGCCGAAGCTGAAATTCCCCAGCATCTCGAAAAAGGTGTGATGTCGCGCGGTATAGCCGACATTGTCCAGGTCGTTATGCTTGCCCCCTGCCCGCACGCATTTCTGCGACGTGGTGGCGCGGCTGTAATCGCGTGTCTCGAGCCCGGTGAACAGGTTCTTGAACTGAACCATGCCCGAATTGGTGAACATCAGCGTCGGGTCGTTGCGCGGCACCAGCGGGCTGCTTTCGACGACCTGATGGCCGTTTCTTTCGAAAAAGCTCAGGAAGGTGGATCGGATGTCATTCAGACTGGGCATATGGGGCCTTCTCGCAAAACATTCGCTTCCGGCCTTGGCCGGGCTGGCCTACGGTCTAGCCCCAGCCAATGCGGCTGTCCAGCAATCCCGGCAACCCGCCTTCTTCTTCATCCCAATATCCTGGGGAGTCCGGCGCATCTCTCGCGCCGGACGGGGCAAAGCCCCCTGATCAAGAACAGCGCGCGGGGGCAAAGCCCCCGCGTTCCGTTGAACCCTTCACGGGTAGGGCAAGTTCAGTCCTCGCCCAGGATCTCGTCGTCTCCGGCCCCTCCGGTGCCGAAATCCAGCCCGTGGCTTGCCCGGATCTTGTCCTCGATCGCGAGCGCCGCAGCCGGGTTGTCGCGCAGATATTGCTTGGCATTCTCACGCCCCTGCCCGATCCGCTCGTCGCCATAGGAATACCAGGCCCCCGATTTCTCGACTACGCCGGCCTTCACGCCCAGGTCGATCAACTCGCCGACCTTGCTGATTCCCTCGCCATACATGATGTCGAACTCGACCTGCCGGAAGGGCGGCGCGACCTTGTTCTTGACCACTTTCACCCGTGTGGTGTTGCCGGTCACCTCGTCACGGTCCTTGACCGAACCGGTGCGGCGGATATCCAAACGCACCGAGGCATAGAATTTCAGCGCGTTTCCGCCCGAGGTCGTCTCGGGATTGCCGAACATCACGCCGATCTTCATCCGGATCTGGTTGATGAAGATCACCATGCAGTTCGACCGGCCGATGCTGGCCGTCAGCTTGCGCATCGCCTGGCTCATCAGGCGGGCCTGCGCGCCGACCTGATGGTCGCCCATATCCCCCTCGATCTCGGCCTTCGGGGTCAAGGCGGCGACCGAATCGACCACCACCATGCTGACCGCGCCGGATCGCACCAGCGTATCCACGATTTCCAGCGCCTGTTCGCCCGTATCAGGCTGCGAGATCAGCAGCTCGTCCAGGTTGACGCCCAGCTTGCGGGCATATTGCGGGTCCAGCGCATGCTCGGCATCGACAAAGGCGCAAACACCGCCCTTTTTCTGCTCTTCCGCGACTGCATGCAGGGTCAGCGTCGTCTTGCCACTGCTTTCGGGGCCATAGATCTCGATGATGCGGCCTTTGGGCAAGCCGCCGATCCCCAGGGCGATGTCCAGCCCGAGAGAGCCGGTCGAAGTCGCCTCGATCTCGGCCACCGGATTGTCGGCGCCCAGTTTCATGATCGAGCCCTTGCCGAATTGCCGCTCTATCTGCGCCAGCGCGCTGTCCAGCGCCTTTTGCTTATCCGCGCTGCGTTTGTCGTTCATGTCCAAGATGCTCGCCGTTGCCATATGTCCTGTCCTTATTTCACAGCCCCGCAAGCGGGGCAATCTGCCCGAGCGAAGAGATGTTCACTTCTTGTTCCTGTCCTTGAATGCGTTAAAATCAGCCATTTTTCAAGTCCTAACTCTCGCTTGCGGACGATTCGTCCACAGATCCTGGCACGAAATTTCCAAGAATATGTTTACATCCCGCCTTCCGCTGGATATCCCGGCGCGCGCCACCCCTCGGAAGGCCGTAGAAAGGTGTGACAATGCTGATTTTCTGGGATCAGAGACTGGTTTTTCTCGCCACCCCAAAAGCAGGTTCGACCGCAATCGCCATGGCGCTGGAATCGCTTGCGACAACGTCGATACAGCGCCCGGCCCTGATGAAGCATACCGATATCGCCACGTTTCACCGCCATGTCGGGCCATGGCTGAGGGCACAGGCCGGAGAGAGCTTCACCACGATCGCCCTGATGCGCGAGCCGGTGGAGTGGCTGCGCAGCTGGTACCGTTTCCGGCTGCGCGACGATATGGACGATCCGCTGCACCACATGGACGGCGTCAGCTTCGCAAGTTTTGCCGGCGCCTACGCCGCGAAAGGGGGGCAGGAATCCCTGGGTATCGGGAATCAGGCAGAGTTCCTGAGGCGTGACGGGCATATCGTCGACCGCATCTTTCGCTACGAAAACATCGGCAGCTTCGTTGAATTTCTGGAAGACCGGCTGGATTGCGCGGTCGAACTGCCGCGCGCCAACGTGCCCCCCGCTGTCGATGTCGAACTGTCGGCCGAACAGGAACAGGAGCTCCGCGTGGCGATGCAGGCCGATCTGGACCTTTATGCGACACTCGACTGAAACAGCCCGGACGACCCCGTTCCGGTCATGAGGAGGCCGGTTCCGTCTCTGCCGCACTTACCTGATCCTGAACGGTCTGGGCCAGTTCGACCAGCGTGAAGGGCTTGGCCAGAAACACCGCATTCGGCACCGGCTCCTGCCCTTCGGCAAAGACGTCCTCGGAATAGCCCGACATGAACACCACCTTGGTCACCGGTCGGTCCCTCAACGCGGCGCGGACCCATGCGGGACCGTTCATCCCTGGCATCACCACATCGGTAACAAAAACATCGATCTGCAAACTGCCGTCACGCAGCAGCGCCAGTGCGGCCTCGGCTCCGTCCGCCTCATGCACCTCATAGCCTTTCAGGCGCAGGGCACGGGCAGCAACGGCGCGCACGGATGCCTCGTCCTCGACCAGCAGCACGGTCGCAGGACGGTTCACGATGACCGACATGGCCCCCGTTTCCTGCTCCGTTTTCCGGGGATGGTCGACCGTCACACCGGGTTGCGCGGGCAAATAGACCGAAAAGCGGGTCCCCTCTCCCAACTCGCTGTCGCAAAAGATGTAACCGCCGCTCTGCTTGACGATCCCGTAGACGGTCGACAGCCCCAGCCCGGTGCCCTCACCCACAGTCTTGGTGGTGAAGAACGGCTCGAAGATCTTGTCCAGATGCTCCGGCGCGATCCCGTGGCCGGTATCATGAACACTGACGCAGACATAATCACCCCCGGGCAGCATGATCCCGTCACGCATTACCGGAGCCTCCAGCGAGACATTCTCGGTCTGCAACCCGATATCGCCGCCATCGGGCATGGCATCGCGGGCATTGACCACCAGGTTCATGATGACCTGTTCAAGCAGGCGGCGATCGGCACGGATCGCCATCAATGCCGGGTCGTGGCTGATCTGCAGCGCCACCTGCCCCCCCACCAGACGATTAAGCAGATGCGCCAGATCGGCCAGGATATCACGCAGATCCAGCCGTTCCAGCTTCAGCGTCTGCTTGCGCGAGAACGACAGGAGCTGCCCGACCAACGCTGCGGCTCGATTGGCATTCTGGCTGATCTGATCCAGATCGGCATAGTCCGGATCGGATTTGTCATGACGTAGCATCAGCAGATCACAATGCCCGCTGATCGCTGTAAGCAAATTATTGAAATCATGAGCGATTCCTCCGGCCAACTGTCCGATCGCCTGCATTTTCTGGCTTTGCACGAATTGCGCCTCGAGCGTTTTCATTTCGCTGGCATCAGTCAGCACCGCCAGCAGCCCCGGTAATCCGGAAGTGGCCGGCGACAGCGACATTTTAAAATACCGCTCGGTCCCCTCGCCCGCTCTGCCGGCCCCGCAGCGCAGGCGCAGCATTTCGGTCCGCGTCTCGCCGAACCCGCCTGTAAAGACATCGCCAAGCCAGTCACCAATAGGCCGCCCCGGCCCCTCCAGCAAGCTGCCGAGATGAACCGGTGACTGGGGCTTTTCGGGCAAGCGGCCCATGAACGCCCGCCGGGCGGCGGCATTGGCGCGTCGAATATGGCCATCCGGTGTCAGTTGCAGCAACGCGACAGGAAGCGCCTCAAACATGTCATCGCGCCCCTGATCGCCCGGATCGGCCATCATATCGGCAAGATCATTCGCCCCATTGGTCCGGTCACAGGACCATATCCGCAGCACCGAGTCCGGCAACTGGCGGACCGTCAGGGAAGCACCTTCATCCAATTCGATCTCGGCACTGCCCGCTTCGGCCATACGAATGGCCAGATCAGCCAGAACCCCCGCCGGATCGGCTTTGGCATGCGCGATCATGGCACTGATATCCTGCCCCGTGATGTCCCCGAATGCCGTGATCGACGCGACATTCTGCAAAAGCACCAGCCCCTCATGGTCGCTGATCCAGACAGGATCTGCCGCGGTCTCGACCTCTGCCCGAATCGCGGTCAGCGCCCGGCGCCGGGAAAGACCGCGCGACAAATGCGACACGGTGATCGCACCGCCAAGCCAGTGCCAGCAGACCGCAATCGTGGAAAGCACCGCCACTACCGCTCCGATTCCATGGCCCGGCAAAACCAGCAGCAACAGCAACTGAACAAGTCCGGGCAGCAGTAAAAAGGGCACCAGCCACAACGCATTACGGGGAATGCCAAGGCGTTCATCCAGATGGGCCATCCGGTCACACTTTCGAAAAGACAGACAGTTCCGGCATAGCAACCGAATCGTTAAAATTCTATTAATTGAAGGGAATGGAAATACACAACCCCTAGTTGCGCCGCAACAGCGCCATGAAAAAGCCATCGCTCGCAGTCAGGGGGGTCCAGCGCTTTCGGAAAACTTCGGAAAAACGCGAATCGCGATCCAAGAACGCCCCAATCGCATCCCCGTTCTCAGGCTCCAGCAGCGAACAGGTCATATAGGCCAGATGTCCGCCAGAATCGACGTGACGAGATGTAATATCGAGTATATGCGCCTGCGTTTCAAGCAACCGGTCAAGCATGGCCCGCGACAGGCGCCACTTCGCGTCCGGTATCCGCCGCCAGGTGCCGGAACCAGAGCAAGGAACATCCGCGACCACAAGATCGAATACACCCCGAGGTTGTGAAACCTGTTCTATGCGCGCGCCGGCCCGCGCCGCCCGGACTGGCAGATCACCCATCCGCGCGGGCTCCGCATCATGGGCAAAAAGCTGCAACCCGGGCTGGCGGCCAGCCAGCGCCAATGATTTGCCCCCGCCCCCCGCGCAGTAATCCAGCACCCGGTCACCTTCATGCAATGGCAGCGCCGCGCAGGCCAGTTGCGGCGACAGGTCCTGAAGCTCTACCAATCCTTCCCGATAGGCGCGGCTGCTATTGATGCGCCGCTCTGCCCCGGTAACGCGCAAGGCTTCGGGCAGGGCGGGCGATGCTTCCGCATCGATACCGTCCCGGGCGAGCATGGCAAGCGCATCGGCGGCAGTTCCGCGCAGCGGATTGACCCGCAGCCAGACCGGCGCACGCGCGCCCATCGCCGCCGCAACCGCATCGGCATCCGGACCGAGGGACTGACGCCATAACGGCAAGAGCCAGTCGGGCAAGTCCTCTGCATTGCCACCCCCGGCCACCCGTTCCTCGGCGGTCAACGGTTGAGGCGCATAGGTCGCACCGGTAAAGAACGCGTCGGGATCCTGCCCGGTCTCGCGGCAAAGCCCGATCATCAACCCGCGCCCGGACAGGCCGCCGCCAAGAGCCGCCAGACTGTTGCGTCGCCGCAGCGCCTCATAGACCAGATCGCGGATTGCCGCCCGATCTCCCGAACCCGCATACCGGCTGGCACGCGACCAGCGCAGCAGGGCCTGTTCGGCCGGACGCCCTGCAAGCACCTGGTCCAGCAGCCCGATGGCTGCGTTGATCCGCGCGGCGGGCGTCATCGCGCCGAAGGGCCAAACGCCCCCCTCACTCGGGTATCGAGGAAAGATATTTCCGGCGGAACAGTTTCATATGGGGATCGCATGGGCACGAACTTAAAGCATTCTCACGAAATGTGGATACGGGTTCTTCAACCGAACCGGGCGATCCAGCCTTCGATCAGGTCATGCTGCAGCCGCTTCGCCCGCTGTGTCCAGGTAATCACGCCCGCCGGCAAATCCTGCCCCTGTGTCGCCGCATGGCGCGAACCATCCTCGCACAGCGTCGCAAAGACCAGTCGCCGCCCAGAAGGCGCAACGGCGTAGCCGGCCAGATTCGAGACGAAATTCAGTGTTCCGGTCTTGGCAAAGACCGCGGCACTCCCGGCCACATCATCGCCAAGGGCATCGGCCAGCGGATCTTGCTTGAGCAGGTCGGGCAACCCGGCCTCCAGCCCCGGCCCGGCAAGCAGCCGCACCATCGCCGACGCCGTCACCCGGCTGTCGGCCGACAATCCCGAATGATCGACAAGCCTGAAGCCCTCGGTCAGACCCTGTGCGGCACCCCATTCCTGCATGGCCGCAGCCGATGCAGCCAGATCCGGTGCACCACTGGCATGCAGACCGATAGCTTCCGCGGTAAGGTTGGTAGAATAATACAGCATGTCTTCGGCAATCTTGCTCAGCGGCGGGCTGTCGTGACTGACGAGTTCCTCGGCCACGGGAAGCTTGTCGATCACCTCGGGCGCGGGCAGGACCAGTCCTCTGGCCCGGCACAGGGTCTGGAACACGTCACCGGCGTAAAGCTCGGGCTGGCGGACCGGCAACCAGCGGCTGCCCGCCCGGCCCATCGCGCTGCGCGAAACCGTCCAGACCTCGCGCCCCTCTTCGAAGCGATAACCAAACAGGTCCTGCTGTGCAGCGGGATATGCGGTGATCGTGTAGGCACGCGGCGAGTTCCTGGCCGCGCGCGCCTCCAGCGAGAGCTGATAACCGTCCCCCCCGCGCCGCCAGCCCAGATGCACCCTGTTGAAGTTCAGGATCATGCCCGACAGTGCCGGGTTGTAAGCCAGATGATCGGCCTGCGGCGGCGCGATTTCCGCGATACGCGGCAATGCGCCACCCCATACGGCAAAGCGCTTGGGCGACGTCTGCCCGGTTTTCACCAGTTCTTCCGCCAGCCCCGCCAGATCGTCGCTGGACAGCACCGGGTCCCCGGCGCCTGCCAGCACCAGCATGTCACCCGCCCGCAGAACCCGCGTCCGGAACCGGTGCGACGGACCTAGCCGATCCAAGGCGTAAAGTGCGGTGGCGATCTTGAGGGTGCTGGCCGGGGCCAGAGGCGCCGAACCCTCCCCGTCTTCCAGCATCCTTCCCGCCACGGGATCGAACAGCGCATAACAGACTCGCCCGGACAGCTCTGCGCGCGCGATCAGCGCCGCGCTTCCCGGCACCGGCTTGGCTGGCGGTCGCTGCGCAAGCCCCGGCATCAGGCCTTGCCCGGCCGCATTCCGCGCCGTCAGCCCTGCGGCGATCGCACCGCCCAGAACCGATCGTCTGGAAAACAGGCTCAATTCCTTGTTCCTTCTTTACCGGCCCGCCCAGCATGTCCCCGCCGGATCATCGTCGAGGAAAGGGGCGACATCGGCAGATTGAGCAGCACCCATGCAGGTGGTTCCATCATCGGCAACAGGCGCGCATAAGCTTCGGGCAACCGCCCCCCACGCATGATCTGTGCCGCCCGGGAGTGCCGTGCCGCCAGACGAGAGCCCGGCCGCGCCAATACACCGATGGGAACCCGTGCCGCAATCTCTTGCCAGCGATCCCATTGATCGAACTGCACCAGGTTATCCGACCCCATCAGCCAGACGAACCGCACGCCGGGGCAGTTTCGCTGAAGCCCTGCCACGGTGTCGGCGGTCATCTGCGTGCCCAGTTGCGCCTCGATATCGGTGATATCGACCCGCGGATCAAGCATCACGCGCCGGGCCGCCGCGATACGTTCAGCCATCGGGGCGGGACCATGGGCCTTCAGCGGATTTCCCGGACTGATCAGCCACCAGACCCGATCAAGCCCCAGCCTGCGCAGGGCGAACTCGGTAATATGCACATGTCCGTCATGGGCGGGATCAAAGGATCCGCCCAAAAGGCCGATGCGCATCCCCGGCCATACAAGGGGCGTTTTTACCTTCATCGGGCCGATTTAGCCTATCGGCAAAGCCATGCCAACGCAGGATCGAATTTTACGGCCTTCAGCACTGCCTCACTTGGCGGCCAATGCCGACGACGAGGTGGGGCGCGATGACCTGGCCGGAATCGTCACCTTCCCGCGCCCGTTTCTCTTGGAAGAGTAAAGCGCCGCATCCGCATCGGCCAGAAGCTGTTCGGCGGTGGGATTTTCATAATTGATCGAGATGGCCGCCCCGATGCTGGCCGAGACATGGCAGCAACCACCATCGAACTCCACTGGTTTCATGATTTTCCCGATAATGCGCTGCCCCAGCCTGCGCAACGAGGCATGCTTGGTTACTCCGTGCAGGATCAGCACGAATTCATCTCCACCGACACGGGCGGCAATATCGCTGTCCCGCGTGACCTCACCAAGCACATGTCCGACATGGCGCAGCACCTCGTCGCCAGCAGCATGGCCATGAAGGTCGTTCACCTCCTTGAAATGATCCAGATCCAGTTGCATGACGGCAAAACCCGCGCCAATCCGGGCCTCCTCGCAACCCCGCGTGGCGTCGAGCGCCATGTCCAGCGCGATTTCCAGCCCGCGACGATTCCTCAATCCGGTCAGGGAATCAGTCTGGGCCCGGATTTCAGCCTCGCAGCGCGCATCGTTCAGCAAAAGGTTGAAATGCGACAATTCCCGCATGACTTCGCGATTTGCCTCATAGAGGAACATGTATTCCATCGCGAGGCCGCCTGCCGGAAAATCCGCGTCATTCAACCTCAATACTCCGACGGCCTCAGGCAGGCTGATCCCGAAGCCCACGTTCAACAGGAACATGTCATCGGTCAGCCGCACCACCCGGCCACGCAGCCTGACCTGCTCCGACCCGGTCATGCGCATCTCGATCCGGTCATCACCCTGCGCCGCGAGTGCCAGAGCCTGCGCGACCGGCAGGTTCCCGGCCGGACGGGTCACAACGAAATCGTCACTCAGCAATCTTCGGTCACCGGATAACATCTTGCGGGCAGTCGGCCCTGCGCCCAGCACGAGCCCCTGCGCGCTCACAAGCAGATGCATCGGCAAAAGCAGTGACAACATCTCTGAATTCAGCACAAGCCGTGCCGGAGCAGCGTTTCCCTTCATGCCGGTTCCACTTCCGCCAGCCCATCGTCCTCGCCGGGCCAAAAACTGCGGCCCGAGGTGAATGCGCCATCCGAGATCTGCACAATCACCCTGTCATCATCGGTCCAGATCAGGCCCAAAACGCCATAATCATCCGCCATGCAGCGGATCAGCCCGGCGATGGCATGAAGCCATTCCGACTGATCGGATGGGATTTCGACCCGAAGGCAATCGCCGCCATCCTCGACGACCCGCATCTGGGGCATGGGCAAATCGGGAACGATCATGCGCATCCGGTCGGGCAGCAACTCCAGATTCAGCAGAAACTCGCGGAAATTCCGCCCCGAGAATCGCAGCAGGCGCCTGGTCCGCTCCTGTCGGGCGATCCATGCGCCAAGATCTTCAAGAAGATCGCTTTCGGTTTTGTCCAGAAACCGTGCCGCATCATCGATCAGATCCCGGCTATGCCGGTCGAGTATGAAATCTTGTTGCGATCCGGCCCCCGGGACATGGCAAGCCGTTCGGCATAACCGTTCGTTGTAAGTGTCGCGCAAGAACGACTCGATGGATTTTCTGACCAGCCAATGCATGTTCACCTCTGCATGACCGATCCATAACGCCAATCAGTAAAGGAACCGCAAACGCAGCCGATCGCGACAAAGCGCCGGTCAGTCGGGCTCCCATCCGTAGCTTCCCGGACCGCCAAGCGCCGTGCGCGCAGCCATCACCTCCTCGGGCCGGATCGCCAGCGCTTGCGCGAAATCCAGCACGCGGCTGTCATCCTCCAGCAGAAAGTCCAGGATATGCAGGCAAAAATCCGGACTCTCCGCCGCCTGCCGCAAGGCTTCGGGCTTCAGACCGCTGCCAGCCAGTAGCGCCGAGGCGAGTTCCGGCCGGTCCGCGATATGCACCAGCGCCCTGACCGCGAGTTCCCGTGCTCCTGCCACCGAATAGCTCATCCTTCAACCTCTCCGTCATCATCCGGCCGCGGCAATGCGGCACAGGGCCACAGCAAACACTGGCGGCGCGGGCGTCAAGCCATTATGCTGACCTTACGGGACCGGGCGCGCCGATCGCCGCCCTGCCGCGACGTCCCGGATCGGCCCCATGGGGCAATGCAGGAAACCCGGCCCACCGGCAAGGCGGATGGTGTATGGAGACAACGGAATGACCCAGACCGCAACGACCACATCCGGCGAAACTGAACGCCCCACGCGCGAGGCGATGTTGCGCGGTGCCCGCGGCCGTTGCCCGGCCTGCGGAGAGGGGCGTTTGTTCAGTTCGTATCTGAAGGTCGCCGACCACTGCCCGAATTGCAACGAGGCACTGCATCACCAGCGCGCCGACGACGGGCCCGCCTATCTGACCATCCTGCTGGTCTCGCATTTGGGCGCGCCTCTGCTGCTGGCCTGCTACATGGCCTGGCGGCCCTCGGCGATGACGATGATCCTGACTTTCGGAATCGGCGCGGTGATCCTGTCGCTGCTGCTGCTGCCCCGGATCAAGGGCGGTATGGTCGGGCTGCAATGGGCACGGCGGATGCACGGTTTCGGCTCTCCTCCGGAAATGGCTTCGTCGTGACGATGCAGGACAGCCCACCGATCCGCGATGCGGCAACGATCATCCTGCTCAGGCGAGATGCCGGAGGCAGTTCGGTGTTGATGGGAATGCGCGGTGCCAAGGCGGCCTTCATGCCGTCGAAATATGTCTTTCCGGGCGGGGCGGTGGATATTGCCGATGCCTCGGCGCCCCTTGCCCGCCCGCTTGGCGAAATAAGCCGGCGCCGCCTGCTGGAGGACCCCCGCGAGGGTCACGTCCCGGACCCTCATGCCATCGGAGCCGCTGCGCTACGCGAGTTGGCGGAAGAGACCGGCCTGCTGATCGGCACGCCGGACGGTCCCCGCAGTGACTGGCCGGGTTATGCCGAAACAGGGCTTAGCCCCGACGCATCGCAACTGCATTACGTGTTTCGCGCAATCACCCCGCCGGGGCGGCCACGCCGCTTCGATGCGCGTTTCTTCGTGGTGGATGCGGGCGTGATCACAGGTGATCCCGACGATTTCGGCCGCGCCTGCGATGAGCTGTCGCATCTGCACTGGGTTCCCGTGAGCGAGGCACGGGCATTGAACCTGCCATTCATCACCGAGGTCGTGCTGGCCGAAATCGCCGAGTTGACAGATTCCGTCGCCCATCACGATCCGTTGCCCCTGCCCGACACGGTGCCGTTCTTTGACAATCGCAGTAATGTGCCGCGTTTCGCGCAGATCATCTGAAGGGCATGACAACCAACGAGTTTGGTTCAGAACAGTTTTGCGCCCAGCAGGCCGGATAAGCCAGACGACTCCTCAGCGCCCCGTAAAGCGCGGCTTGCGTTTTTCAAGAAAGGCCGCAACGCCTTCGCGAAAATCGCCGCTGCGGCCCGCCTGCCCCTGCAGCCTGGCTTCCAGCTTCAACTGTTCATCCAGATCATTGCCGAAAGACGCCGAGACCGCCTGCCGGATCGCGCGATAGGCCGAACCCGGCCCCTGCGCCAGTTGATGGGCACGGGCCGCGACAACCCCGGCGAATTCGTCGTCGGGAACCGCTTCCCAGATCAGGCCCCAATCGGCTGCCCGGCGTGCGGGTATGGCGTCTGCGAACAGCATCATGCCCATGGCGCGCGCTATTCCGACGGCCCGGGGAATGGCCCATGTGCCGCCGGCATCCGGGATCAGCCCGATCCGGGTGAATGCCTGGATGAAATCCGCGCTTTCCGCCGCGATCACCACATCCGCGACCAGCGCCAGATTGGCCCCGGCCCCGGCAGCCGTGCCGTTCACCGCCGCGATCACCGGTGCGGAACAGTTGCGGACTGCATGCAGCATGGGTTCGTATTCATCGCGCAGGGTGGCCTCCAGGTCGCGGGCGGCATTCGCATCGGTCAGATCCTGCCCCGAGCAGAATGCCCGGCCCGATCCGGTCATCACCACGCAACGCGCCTCTTCCGGTAGCGATGTCAGTGCCTGCGTGATTTCGGCCCGCATCCGGCTGTTCAGCGCGTTCATCACCTTTGGCCGGTTCAGGGTCAGCGTCGCGATGCCGGCATCAATGCCGAATTCAATCGTTTCGAAAGCCATGATTTTCCCCTTGCTCCTTGCCATCATGATGGCGAATTTCGCGTGGGGGAAAAGCGCGACCCTGCGTCACTCGCGCATGATCTCGTCGAGGCGGGATTTTTCCGCTTCGCTCAACTCTGCCGCCGAGGGCGCCGCGCGGGACCGTCCGCGCATGAAACCCCAAGCAATCAACAGCCCCGCCAGCGCCATCACCGGACCGGCAAGCCACAGGATCAGGTTGCCGCCACGCACGCGCGGCTCGAACAACACGAATTCCCCGAAGCGATCGACCACTGCGTCAAGCACCTCGTCATCGCTGTCACCCGCCACCAGCCTTTCGCGCACATAAAGCCGCAGGTCACGGCTGATAGCGGCATTGGATTCGTCGATATTCTCACCCTGACAGATCGGGCAGCGCAGCTTTTGCGAGATCTCGCGGGCGCGCGCCTCCAGCATCGGATCGTCCAGCACCTCGTCAGGCTGAACGGCCAGCGCAGGGGACAGAAGCGCCATCAGCAGCGCGAGGATCACGAAAAGGCGTTTCATTCCGCGGGTACCGCCGCCATGGAACCGCGTTTCCTGGCACCGGCGGCGACGCGATAGCGGCGATCCGACAGGCTGATCACTCCGCCAAGCGCCATCAGGATCGCCCCGGCCCAGATCCAGTTGGCGAAGGGTTTCACATAGGACCGCACCGCCCATCCCCCGTCCTTCTGCGCATCCCCGATCACAAGATAGATATCGCGGAAGATGCCATTGTCGATCGCCGCCTCGGTCGTGGGCATGGCCTGCACCGGGTAGACCCGCTTTTCGGGACGCAGCGTGGCGACATGCCGTCCGTTCCTGGCCACATCCATCACTGCCATCGTCGACAGGTAGTTCGGTCCCTCGACCTCGTCCACCGTCGTCAGGGTGATCTGGTAGCCCGCGACATCGAAGGGCTCTCCGATCTGTGCCACGCGGATATCCTCTGTCTGCCAGGCGGTCAGCAGTGCCACCCCGATAAAGGTCACGCCAAGGCCCGAATGCGCCACCGCCTTGCCCCAATCCGCGCGCGGCAGGCGCAGCAGGCGCGACAGGCCCGATTTGCCGGTCCGGTGGATCAGTTCGGCCACCGAGCCACCGATAAGCCACGCACCCAGCCCAGCCCCGATGATCGCGATGGCGGAACGCCCGGTCGATACTGCAAAGACCAGCAGCACCATGGCCGCGGCAAATATCAATGCCCCGCGCAATGGACGTATCGCCCGCGAAGGGACAGCGCGCTTCCACGGCATGATCGCCCCGAGCGGCAAGGCTATGGCCAGGGCCAGCATGAACGGCGTGAAGGCCTTGTTGAAGAAGGGCGCACCGACCGACAGTTTCCGGTCCCACATCATTTCGGCGAAAAGTGGCCACATTGTGCCGATAAAGACCACGAAGGCCGACACAGCCAGCAGCACATTGTTGAGCACCAGTGCCCCCTCGCGCGAGACGGGGGCGAAAACCCCCTTCGCAGTCATCTGTCCGGCGCGCGCGGCATAAAGCGTCAACGCACCGCCGGTAAAGACGGCAAGGATGCAGAGGATGAAGACCCCTCGCGCCGGGTCGCTGGCAAAGCTGTGGACCGAGGTGATCACGCCCGAGCGCACGATGAAAGTGCCGATCATCGAGAAACCGAAAGCCATGATCGCCAGCAGGATCGTCCAGCTTTTCAGCGCCTCGCGCTTTTCGACCACGATGGCCGAATGCAGCAGCGCGGCGGCCAGCAGCCACGGCATGAAGCTGGCATTCTCCACCGGGTCCCAGAACCAGAACCCGCCCCAGCCAAGTTCGTAATAGGCCCACCATGACCCGAGTGCGATGCCGATGGTCAGGAACATCCAGGCCGCCAGCGTCCATGGGCGCACCCATCGCGCCCATGCCGCATCGACCCGCCCCTCTATCAGCGCGGCGACAGCAAAGCTGAAGGCCATGGAAAGCCCGACATAGCCCAGGTAAAGGAAAGGCGGATGAAAAGCCAAGCCCGGATCCTGCAGAAGCGGGTTCAGGTCACGCCCGTCGAAAGGCGGGTTCGCCAACCGCAGGAAAGGGTTCGAGGTAAAGATAATGAAGGCGTAAAAGGCCGCCCCGATCGAGGCCTGAACCGCCAGCACCCGCGCCCTCAGGCTGGGCGGCAGGTTGCCTCCGAATACTGCCGCCGCCGCACCGAACAGCGCCAGTATCAGCACCCAAAGCAGCATCGAGCCTTCGTGGTTCCCCCAGACTCCGCTGATCTTGTAAAGCATCGGCTTGGCGGTGTGGGAGTTTTCGTAAACCAGCTTCAGCGAGAAATCCGAGGTAACGAAAGCCACGGTGAGCGCGGCGAATGACAACCCGGTCAGCAGGAATTGCGCCATGGCCGCAGGGCGGGCACTGTCCATCCAGCCCGGCCATCCCCTTGCCGCACCGATCATCGGCACGATCATCTGATACAATGCCACGGCAAAGGCAAGGATCAGGGCGAAATGGCCGAATTCTGCGATCATGCGGGCGGTCCTCCGTATGGGCGCAGCATAGGGGCATGGAAAAAGGGGGGAAAGTCCCCCCTTCGTCTTTGCCTGTCAGTTTTCCGTGTGGCTTATCCGCGCAGGCTTGCCGCCCAATCCCGCAAGGCCGCGTTATCGGCGAAATCGTCGTCGGGCGCGGCCAGGACCGTTTCATCCTGCGCAGCGGCAGGCTTACGCGCGGGCCAGACGCGATGCCGGAAATAATGTGCCTCGCGTGCCCCGAAATAAAATCCGACGATGGCGCCCAGCAGCCACCAGAGCGGCTCGGGCACCTGCTGCAAACCCTCCATGCGCAGCCCGAACCCTTCTGGCTCGATCATGGCATAGACGAAAAGCGCCATTGTTCCCAAGGCCAAAGCGGGTCGGGGAAGGCGATTCAGGCCATTGACGAAACTATCGAACCATCCCGATGGCTCGATCCGGAACTCCTGCCCCAACTGGGTGATGGTATGACCATATGCCGCTTCGTCAAGTTCCATCCGGCGGGTTGCGTTGCGGGTGAAAACCTCGGCCACGTCACGCGCGGCGCCACCGATTGCAGCCACTGCCGGAGCGCCTCCGGCAAGCCGGCCTATCACCCCCATGCCGCTACCCTCTCACGATGTTCGGTTTCTGTCAGATGATAGCGGGGCGCGATAAATTCCTCGGCCCGTCTGATCCAGCCACCCTTTCCACCGCCTCGATTGCGGGCATATTTGCGGCTGGCCGGGCGGCGGTCGGCCAAAGCATAGTAATAATTGCGCCGGGCGATCCCGTAGGCATCGGCCAAATGGCCGGGAGCCGCCTTGGCCGCAGCCTGCGCGGCAAGGATCGTTCGCGGCCCGATCACCCCGTCGGCCCGCACGGAAAATCCCATCCTCGACAGCAGACGCTGCAGGATCTTTACCGCATTGGCGCCTGCATTCACATACATGTCGAACACACTGGCCTGTATGGCCTGCGGCAATTCCACCAGCTGGGGCCTGTGGAAATAATGTTCGATGAAAATCCGCTCGGCCCGCGCGGGCGTCAGCGCCTTCACATCGGTATTGTCCACCCTGCCGTTACCGTCCAGATCCAGTCCGAGCCTGCGCATCGTGCCTATGGTGACTCCGTGTTTCGTGGCGCCGCCCGGATCGTCCGGGTCGTTCACGTATCCGCCCTCGCGGGCGACGATCTCGCGTGCGATATCTTTAACGCTTGGCATTGCATCCCCTCTGGTTCACGCCGCCGGAATCGGCGGATGTGACAAGGGTGACCCGTGCCGGTTAACCTCGCCTTAACCATGCGCGCGTTGCCAGAACCTGAAAATCAGCTTTCAGGTTCCTGATACACGCCGCTTTCCTTGAGCGTATCGACCACTTCACGCGGCATGTAGGTCTCGTCATGTTTCGCCAGAAGCGAACGGGCCTCGAAACGGCCATCGCGGTAAAAGCCCTTGGCGATGGTGCCCTGCCCTTCCTTGAACAGATCGGGGCGAGGATCCCGGCCAATGTAACTTACCGGGATCTCGACTGCACCATCGGTGATGACGAAATCAAAGGCGACCCCGTCGCGATTCACGATCGAGCCCTCTTTCACCAATCCGCCAAGCTGGAAGAATTCGTCCGGGGCGGGGGCGCTTTCGCTGACCTGCGTAGGCGAACGATACAGGTTGATACCGTCACGGAAACCATAACCGATCAGCGCAACCGCGATCACCAATGCCACGGCGGCCCCCAGCAGAACCTGGATGCGGCGACGCTTCTTCAGTGATTTCAGACCGGCCATTCCGCCTCCTCAAGCTGCTTCGAACCGGAGCGGGCGGCGCAGGAACTGCACGGCCTTGCCCGACACCCGAACCGGATCGCCCGTGGTCAGGAAGCGCGACTGCGTGCCCTCGCCCAGGAATTCGGGCCTGCGCTCCAGATAATCCGCAAGGCTTTCTGCCACCAGCCCCGGCTGACTGTAAACCGTCACCTGCTCTCCGAGCGCGCGCTGAAACACCGCCTCGACCAGCGGGTAATGCGTGCAGCCGAGGATAGCCGCCTCGGGCCGTGGCATGCGGCGCAGCAGGGCCTCGACATGGCTGGTCACCAGCGCTTCGGCCAGGATCTCGTCCCCCTGCTCGATAGCGTCGACGACCCCACCGCAGGGCTGCGCCTCGACATCCACGCCCACGGCGCGGAAGGCCAGCTCGCGTTGGAAGGCCCGGCTGGCAACCGTCGCAGGCGTGGCGAACAGCGCCACCTGCTTGACCACCACCTCGCGTGGCGGCGAGTTGTCGCCCCAACGGCGCTCGGTCAGCGCCTCGATCATCGGCACGAATACCCCGAGGACGCGCTTGTTTTCCGGCAGCCATGTTTCCTGCATCCGGCGCAAGGCGGCGGCACTGGCGGTATTGCAGGCAAGGATCACCAGGTCGCAGCCCTCCTGCCACAGCCGTTCGACGCCCGCACAGGTCAGGTCGAAAATGTCGTCGGCATCGCGAACCCCGTAAGGAGCATTGGCATTGTCGCCAAGATAGACCAGCGGCAGATCGGGCAGCCTTTCGGCAATGGCGCGATGGATCGTCAGCCCACCCAGCCCCGAATCGAAAACCCCAACCGCCATGTTGTCTCTCCATCACCCGCGTGACGCCGTTTTAGGGTGCCACGCGGGATTTGGAAATGACACAAATGTTTGAGACCCGGCTACTCGGCCGCCTCGCGAAGCGGCGCTCCGCCCGAGCGGAATTGCGCCAACAGTTCCTCGCGCCGCTGCGCCGCCTCGTCCGCCGCCTTGTCCTTGACAGGGCCAAAACCACGCACCGTCAGCGGCAGTTCCGCCAGTTCGATCGCGATGGGCATGGTCGCGTCCGTCACCGCCGCCAGAACCTCGCGCATATCGGCCTCGTATTCGCGGATCATGGCGCGTTCGCGGCGGCGTTCGGGCATATAACCGAAAGGATCGAAGGGCGTGCCGCGCAGAACCTTCATTGCCGCCAGCAGCCTGAAGCCTTTCAGCATCCACGCCCCGAATTCGCGCTTCTTCGGGCGTCCCTCGGCATCCCTGCCCGGCAGAACCGGCGGAGCAAGATGGAAGGACAGTTTCACATCCCCCTCCCATGTCTCGGCAACCCGGCCGGCGGTGTCCAGATGCAGGCGCGCAACTTCGTATTCATCCTTGTAGGACAGTAGCTTGTAGTAACCACGCGCGACGGATTCCCGCAAATCACCGGGTGCGGCTTCAACCAGCTTGCGGAATTTCTTCTCCAACCGCTTGCCCTGGTAATCGACCAGCCGGGCAGCGCGATATTCGATCGGATCAACCGGAAGCTCGGTGATCTTCGCGGGTTTTGTTGCCTGTTCCGGGAAAGCGATCGCCCATCGTCCGATCTGGAATGCGCGCTGGTTTTCCTCGACCTTGGTGCCATTCAGGCGAATCGCCTCCATGATCGCCTCGAAGGTGAGCGGCAACAGTCCCCGTTGCCAGCAGGCCCCCAGCACCAGCATGTTGGAATAGATCGAGTCCCCCAGCAGACGCAGCGCCAGTTCATTGGCATCAAAGAATGCCGCATTATCGCCCAACCGCGCCTCCAGCGACAGTTTCAGCCGGTCCGATGGCACCTGGAAATCGCGGAAACGGGTGAAATCGCCGGTGATGATCTCATGATCGTTGACCACGGCACCGGTCCGGCCCTTCGTCATCAGGCCGATGGTCTTGGCCCCCGCGGTCACGATCAGATCACCGCCGACGACGCAATCTGCCTCGCCCACGGCAACCCGAATGGCGCTGATATCCTCGGGCTGGTTGGCCAAGCGCAGATGGATATGCACGGCGCCGCCCTTCTGGGCCAGCCCGGCCATTTCCATCATGCCCGCCCCCTTGCCGTCGATATGCGCCGCCTGCGCCAGAACTGCGCCAATCGTGACGACTCCGGTTCCGCCGACACCTGTAATCACAACGTTATGCGTGCCGTCTATCTCGGGCAGCGCGGGCATGGGCAGGTCCGGCAGTTCGAATGCCTCTGCCTTGGGCTTGCGCAGCTTGCCGCCGCGAACCGAGACGAAGCTGGGGCAGAAGCCGTTCACGCAGGAGTAATCCTTGTTGCAGCTCGACTGGTCGATCTGACGCTTGCGGCCCAGTTCGGTGTCCAGCGGCACCACCGAGACGCAATTTGACTGCACCCCGCAATCGCCGCAGCCCTCGCAGACCTCGGGGTTGATCCAGATGCGCAGATCGGGGTCAGGAAACGCCCCCTTCTTGCGGCGGCGGCGCTTCTCGGCAGCGCAGGTCTGGATATAGAGAATGGCGCTGACACCCTCTGCCGATTCCAGTTCGCGCTGGACATTCATCATCTCGGCGCGCTCCTCGAAACGCAGCCCCGAGGGGAATTGCTTGCGGTCTACATCCTCTTTCTCGTCATAGACGACGATCACCGGATCGACGCCCATCGCGGTCAGCTCCCGCGCGATCTGGGGCGCGTTCAATCCGCCCTCGTTCGGCTGCCCGCCAGTCATCGCTACCGCATCGTTATAGAGGATCTTGTAGGTGATATTGGTGCCCGCAGCCAGGGCCGCCCGGATCGCCAAAGAACCGGAATGGTTATAGGTTCCGTCGCCAAGGTTCTGGAAAACATGCGGCCTTTTGCTGAACGGAGCCTCTCCGACCCAGTTCACACCCTCGCCGCCCATATGGGTGAAACCCTCGGTCTCGCGGCCCATCCACTGCACCATGTAGTGACAGCCGATCCCGGCATAGGCGCGGCTTCCTTCCGGCAATCTGGTGGAGGTGTTATGCGGACAGCCCGAGCAATACCACGGCGTGCGGGTCGCGATCTCGGAGGCGTTGTCGTTGCGCAGGACCTCGGTCAGCCGGGCCAGCCCGGCCTTGATATGTTCGGTGCCGCGCCCCTCCTCGATCAGGATGCCGCCGATCTTCTGCGCGATCATCACCGGGTCCAGCGCATATCGCGTGGGAAACAGTTCCTCGCCGGTGCGATCATGTTTCCAGCCATGCACCCGGCGGCCGTGGCGATTATCGAAGATCGCCTCTTTCAACTGCACCTCGATCAGCTTTCGTTTTTCTTCGACGCAGACGATAAGTTCCAGATTCTCGGACCATTCCTGCATGGACTTCATGTCCAGCGGCCAGGTTTGCCCAACTTTGTAGGTGGTCAGGCCCAGGCGCTCTGCCTCGGCCTCGTCGATCCCCAGAAGCGACAGAGCGTGCACGAGATCCAGCCAGTTCTTGCCCGCCGCGACGAAGCCGATCTTGGCGCCCGGCTTGCCCCAGATCTTGCGGTCGATGCGATTGGCCCGGCTGAAAGCCTCTGCCGCCCACCGCTTGTGGTCGATCATCCGCGCCTCTTGCAGCACCGGAGTATCGCCAAGGCGGATATTCAGCCCACCCTCGGGCATCCTGAAATCGGGCATCACGAAGGTCAGCCGGTGCGGGTCGCCATTAACCACCGCCGTCGCCTCTACCGTGTCCTTCATGGTCTTGAGTCCGGTCCAGACCCCGGCAAAGCGCGACAGCGCAAAGCCATAAAGGCCGTAATCTAGGATTTCCTGGACCCCCGCCGGGGACAGCACCGGGATATAGGCGTCGATCATCGCCCAGTCCGACTGATGCAGCACGGTCGAGCTTTCTCCCGTGTGATCGTCGCCCATGGCCATCACGACGCCGCCATGTTTCGACGAACCGGCCATATTGGCATGGCGCATCACATCGCCGGTGCGGTCCACCCCCGGCCCCTTGCCATACCAAAGGGCATAAACGCCGTCATATTTGCCCTCGCCGCGCAGTTCCGCCTGCTGGCTGCCCCAGATAGCCGTCGCGGCCAGATCCTCATTGAGGCCGGGTTGAAAGAGAACGCCGGCCTCGGTCAGCCGCTTGCCTTCGCGCATCATCTGCAGATCGACGCCCCCGAGGGGGCTGCCGCGGTAACCGGTCACGTAACCCGCCGTGTTCAGACCGGCGGCTTTGTCACGTGCCGCCTGCATAAGCATCAGCCGCACAAGTGCCTGCGTGCCGTTCAACAATACGTGCGGCTTCGACAGGTCAAAGCGGTCGGCTAGCGAGAATTCTTGCTTGCTCATCCTGCGTCTCCTCCAATGCCCGAAGGGCTTACAGGGATTATAGGTCAGAATAGCTGACCGATAAAGGATTAATTCCCGGCTTGACGTAAAGCGCGCGGACAGGCAGGTGGTTGGCAGATTTGCAAAAAACGCATGGCTGCCAAGGCAGGATTGTAACAGCGATGGACTGGGACAAGTTAAGAATATTTCACGCGGTCGCCGATGCCGGCAGCCTGACGCATGCTGGGGATACGCTGCATCTGTCGCAATCCGCCGTCAGCCGGCAGATCCGCGCGCTTGAGGAAGCACTGGGAACCACCCTGTTTCACCGCCATGCCCGCGGGCTGATTCTCACCGAGCAGGGAGAGCTTCTGTTCGAAGCCACCTCTTCAATGGCGCGCAAGCTTGACAGTGCCTCGGCCAGGATGCGCGACAGCACCGAGCATGTGCTGGGCGAATTGAAGGTCACCACCACGGTCGGCTTCGGCACATTGTGGCTGGCGCCGCGCCTGGTCAAGCTTTACGAGAAATACCCGGATCTCAAGATCGACCTGATGCTGGAGGAACGCGTTCTCGACCTGCCCATGCGCGAAGCCGACGTCGCCATCCGCATGAAGGAACCCAGCCAATCCGACCTGATCCGCCGGCGGCTGCTGAATATCCGCATGCGGCTTTACGCGACGCAGAATTATCTGGATCGCGCCGGCACGCCCACTTGCATGGCGGATCTGTCCAGCCACCGGCTCATCTGTCAGAAGATCGACCAGCCGCAAGTCGCGGCCGGCGCCCGCCTGATTCAGGAAATCATGGCTCAGAACATCGCCTCGACCCTGACGGTGAACAATTACTTCGGCGTCTTGCAGGGCGTTCTGGCCCATGTCGGCATCGGTGTTCTGCCCGACTACCTGACGGCGGATCACCCGGCACTGGTGCGGGTCCTGCCCGATATCGATTCTGCCGAAGTGCCGGTCTTCCTCGCTTATCCCGAGGAACTCCGCCAGACCCGGCGCGTCGCGGTCTTTCGGGATTTCGTGCTGGAAGAGATCCAGTCCTATCGCCGCAGCCAGAGTGAAGGCGCAATCCGCTGACAGACCACCGGTTTCATAATCGAGGCAGGAGCGGGGCCGACAGGCTGAATCGAACTGGTCCTGCCGCGAAGTACCGCACCTTATACCAAGGCCGCGTCATCGGCGAAAATTCGCCGATTTGGCGTATTTTCCGCAATAATTACGACTTTTTCCTGTAGCCATTCGGCCACTGCATGCCCGCTATGCTGCGCACGCAGCATGTTTCCCCTTGAATGGTGCACAGTCTGCACATAAATCGGTCTTCGAAGGCGATGGTTTGCGTAATCGCTCATCACCTTCTACCTCCCTGTTGGACTTAGGCCGGGCCTCGTGCCCGGCTTTTTTTTGCCCGCCAGGCATTCCGCAGCATCTCCCGCCTACCCCATACATGGTGCATCCATGCCTATGCGGGGCAAAATTGATAAAATTCGCAGCGTAAATGGTTCTAGAAAGGCCTTCCCCTAAACTCAAGTTTAGTTTTTTTGACTGCATGACTGCCCAGAAGAACTTTTGGATGGTCAGGGAAACAAGATATGGCTTGGGTTCAGGTTACGGATGACGGGGATGGGACCACGCCCCAATCATATACGGATGCAGATGGCGATTCCACGTCGATGATGGTCTACGCCGCTGGCGGTCAGCCTACCCCCTATTATTATGCCGGGCCGCCATCTTATTGGATTATCGGTGACGACAGCCAGACAGCGGCGGAATTGCATGGCCACAGCTTCACCGAACCGGCGCATGTTCTGCGCGTGGATATATCTTATCTGGACAGCGGTGATTTCGCCAATTTCGCCTATCAAGATATTGACGGCAATGTAACGCACATCAATCTTATTGAGTGGATTGAAGATGGCAATGCTGTCGTCAGGTTGGGTGAGGGGCATTCGATCGGGGAGTTGCCGGCAAACCCGAATGTAAAGGGCCTGAAGGGTTCAAAGGATCAGCCGGGGGAACCGGACGGCACAAGCGAAGTGGAGCTTTACTTTCCTAATCCCGCAAAGACCTTCTACATCGGCAGAAATGCGGTTCGGGGAGAGCTGGTCCGCGATGAATATGCCTATCAGCTTTATTACGATGATCATGACTCCTTTGTGTCCGACGAACCGGAAGAGCCTCCTGCCCCATCCGAGCCGGAATCCCCCCCTCCCCCGCCAATCCGGAAGGAACCGCCCCCTCCTCCTAGAGCTACCTGTTTTACATCCGGCACATTGATCGATACCGATACTGGCGCAAAAGCGGTGGAAACCCTTCAGGTCGGCGACCGCGTGCGCACGATGGATCACGGCCTCCAGGAAATTCGCTGGATCGGCGCCACCAGGATATCGGCCACCGATCTTGCTGTGAATCCCAAGTTGCTACCGATTCGCATTAAAGCCAGTGCGCTCGGGCAGGATTTGCCTCAGCGGGATCTGCTCGTCAGCCGACAGCACCGCATACTTGTCAGCTCGAATATCGTGCAGCGAATGTTCGGGACCTCCCAGATCCTCATTCCTGCCATCAGCTTGGTCGGGATCGATGGGATCGAGATCGTTTCCGATGTGGATAGCGTAATCTATTGGCATATCCTCTTCGACCGGCACGAGATCATCTTTGCGGAAGAAACCCCAACCGAAAGTCTGTTCATCGGTCCCGAGGCGTTGAAAAGCGTGCCTGCCGACTCCCGGAAGGAAATCGAAGCACTGTTCCCACAGCTTTTCGATCCGGATTTTGCTCCATCGCCCGCCCGTCTCATTCCGGCCAAGGTCTCACAAATCCGGCAACTCGTCGCGCGGCACACAAAACATCCAATGAGACCTCTGTCCTCCTGACGGAAAGCTACGGAACAATTGACCATTGCCGCAGGCGCCACATGGTTCTTTCTGCCCTGCTCCCGCGGACCGGGATTTCGGTTCGCGGGATCGCCTTTCCGGATCGCATTGCCCTTCCCAATCCGTGCAACTCACCATAAAAGGCGGCTGACTCCACCGGCAGGAAGGGCCAATCATGCAGGATCCGACGATCACCCCGGAATTGATCGCCGCGCACGGGCTGAAACCCGATGAATATGACCGCATCCTGCAGATCATCGGACGCGAGCCGACATTCACCGAGATGGGCATCTTCTCGGCGATGTGGAACGAGCATTGTTCCTACAAGTCATCAAAGAAATGGCTACGCACCCTGCCGACCGAAGGCCCACAGGTGATCTGCGGCCCCGGCGAGAATGCGGGCGTCGTGGATATCGGCGACGGTCAGGCCGTGGTCTTCAAGATGGAAAGCCACAATCACCCCTCTTATATCGAGCCCCATCAGGGTGCCGCGACTGGCGTGGGCGGCATCCTGCGTGACGTGTTCACCATGGGCGCGCGCCCCATCGCCGCGATGGACTCGCTATCCTTCGGACGCCCCGAGCATCCCAAGACCCCGCATCTGGTCAAGGGCGTGGTTGAGGGGATCGGCTCTTACGGCAATTGCTTCGGCGTGCCCAATGTCGGCGGCGAGGTGCGGTTCCACGCATCCTATGACGGCAACTGCCTCGTGAACGCCTTTGCCGCCGGATTGGCCGATGCCGACAAGATTTTCTACTCTGCCGCCTCGGGCGTTGGAATGCCGGTGGTCTATCTGGGCGCGAAAACCGGGCGCGACGGTGTTGGCGGCGCGACCATGGCCAGCGCCGAGTTCGATGACACGATCGAGGAAAAGCGCCCCACCGTGCAGGTCGGCGACCCCTTTACCGAGAAATGCCTGCTGGAAGCCTGCCTTGAACTGATGGCTTCGGGCAGCGTGATCTCGATCCAGGACATGGGTGCGGCGGGATTGACCTGCTCGGCCGTCGAGATGGGCGACAAGGGCGGCCTCGGCATCAAGCTGATCCTCGACGAGGTGCCGCAGCGCGAAACCAACATGACCGCCTATGAGATGATGCTGTCCGAAAGCCAGGAGCGTATGCTCATGGTGCTGAAGCCCGAGAAAGAGGCCGAGGCGCGGGCAATCTTTGAGAAATGGGATCTCGATTTCGCCATCGTAGGCGAAACCATCCCCGAGGATCGGTTCCTGATCCTGCATGGCAACGAGGTGAAGGCCGATCTGCCGCTGTCGAAACTGTCCTCCTCGGCGCCCGAATATGACCGTCCCTGGGTCGAAACCCCGGCGGCAGGCCCGACCCCGGCACTGCCCGCAATCACTCCGATCGCCGCGCTGAAGGCACTGATCGGCAGCCCGAACTACGCCCATAAGGCATGGGTATGGGAGCAATACGACACGCAGGTCGGTGCCGACACCATCCGCCGTCCCGGACTGGGCGCGGGGGTAGTGCGCGTGCATGGCACCCGGAAAGCGCTGGCATTCACCAGCGACGTCACCCCGCGCTATGTCCGTGCCAATCCCTACGAGGGCGGCAAGCAGGCCGTGGCCGAAGCCTATCGCAATCTCTGCGCAACCGGCGCCGCGCCCCTGGCCACCACGGACAATCTCAATTTCGGCAATCCCGAAAAACCCGAGATCATGGGCCAGTTCGTCGGTGCCATCAAGGGCATCGGAGAGGCCTGCGCTGCGCTGGATTTCCCCATCGTCTCGGGCAATGTCTCGCTCTACAACGAAACCGACGGCAAGGGCATCCTGCCCACCCCCACCATCGGCGGTGTCGGCCTGATCGGGGATATCGACGAGTTGATCGCGGGCCTTCCCTCCGAGGGCGATCTGGCACTGGTCATAGGCGAGACCGCGGGGCATCTGGGCCAATCCGCCCTGGCCCATGAGGCTTTCGGGATCGAGGCGGGCGACGCCCCGCATGTCGATCTGAGGGCCGAGCGCGAACATGGCGAATTCCTGCGCGCCAATCGCAGGCACGTAAGCGCAGCAACCGATCTTTCCGACGGCGGCCTTGCGCTGGCCGCGTTCGAGATGGCCGAGGCTGCGGGCATTGGCCTGACCCTCGACAGCGCCGATATCGCCCAGCTTTTCGGCGAAGATCAGGCCCGCTACCTGATCGCCTGCCCCCTTGATGCCGTGGAGCCCCTGATCGCCGCCGCAAAATCCGCCGGGGTGCCACTTGCGGCCGTGGGACGCTTTGGCGGGGATCATGTCACCCTGGGCGATGACCGGGCACTGCTGGCCGATCTGTCGGAGCTCTATCGCACCGCCTTCGCCCGCGCCATCAAGGGCGACATGCCCGATCACGCATGACGATCCGCGCGCCCGCAGGCTATGCCGCCATAGTCCTCGCTGCCGGGCGCGGCGTTCGTGCCGGCGGCACGCAACCGAAACAGTGGTGCGATCTCGGCGACCGTCCGGTGCTCGCCCGTGCGCTGGATGCCTTTGCCGGGTTCGAACGGGTCGTCCTTGTCGTTCACGAGGATGATATGGGGGCGGCTATCGCCCAATTCGCCGGCCCCGTCACCATCGTCACCGGGGGCGAGACCCGTTCCGCCAGCGTCATGGCCGGGCTGACGGCGCTGGAAGGTCAGGCGAGCCATGTCCTGATCCATGACGGCGCCCGCCCCCTGACGCCAGCGCCGGTCATTCAAGGGGTCATCGACGCGCTGGAAGGCGACGCCATCGCCGCCGCCCCCGGCCTGGCCGTGTCAGACACGCTCTGGCACGGGGAAGCGGGGCATGTTTCGGGCATCACGCCACGCGACGGGCTGTATCGTGCCCAGACCCCGCAGGGCTTCCGCCTGCCCCATATCATCGCCGCCCATCGTGCCCATCCCGAAGGTGCCACCGACGATGTGGCGCTGGCCTTGAAGATGGGTCATCCGGTTGCCATTACCGAGGGCAGCGAAGACAACCTGAAGATCACATGGCCGGGTGATTTCGCCCGCGCCGAGAAGCTGCTGGGGGGCGCGATGGATATCCGCTTGGGCAATGGGTTCGACGTGCATGCTTTCGGGCCGGGGGACCATGTCTGGCTCTGCGGCATCCGCATCCCGCATGACGCGGGTCTGGTAGGCCATTCCGACGCCGATGTCGGCATGCATGCCCTGACCGACGCAATCTATGGCGCGCTGGCCGAAGGTGACATCGGCCGCCATTTTCCGCCCTCCGATCCGCAATGGAAGGGCCTGGCCAGCGAAATCTTCCTGCGCCACGCCATCGACCTTGCGCGCGAGCGGGGTTTTCGCCTCGCCAATGTGGACGTGACCCTGATCTGCGAAATGCCGAAAATCGGCCCCCATGCCAGCGCCATGCAGGCCCGCCTGTCCGAGGTGATGCAAACCGAGGCCAACCGCATCAGCGTCAAGGCCACCACCTCGGAGCGGCTCGGCTTTACCGGGCGGGGCGAGGGTATCGCGGCGATCGCGACAGCCAGCCTGATCAAGGGATAGAGCCATGGAAAGACTTCTCTGCACCTGGTTCGGCGCGGGCCTGCTGCGCCCCGCCTCCGGCACATGGGGCTCTGCGGTCGCGGTCCTTCTCGGTGTGCTCTTGCATCGCATCGGCCACTTTCCCCTGCTGGCAATCGCCACCGTCGCTGTCACCATTGCCGGTTTCTGGTCTGTCCGCCGCTATACCCGGGGCATGGCCGATCCGGACCGCAGCGAAATCGTCATCGATGAGGTGGCCGGCCAGTGGCTCGCACTATGCTTCCCCTCGGCCGCCTTCTTCTTTGCACAAATGCCTTCCAGCAGTTTTCCCTATCCCGGCTGGCTGGCCGCCTTTGCCTTCTTCCGCCTCTTCGATATCTGGAAGCCTTGGCTGGTCGGGCGTGCCGACCGCGAGGGCGGCGTTGACGGCGTGATGAAGGATGATCTTTGGGCCGGTCTGTTTGCCGGTATCGCCACGTTGATTGCCGCCGCAATCGCGCATCTGGTGCTGCTATGAGCCTCGCCGCCGATGTCCTGGAGGCCGCCCGCGCCCGCGCGGTCACGATTGCCACCGCGGAAAGCTGCACCGGCGGCCTGATCGCCGGAGCATTGACCGAAGTGCCGGGCTCTTCCGACGTGGTGGATCGCGGCTTCGTCACCTATTCCAACGCCGCCAAGCAGCAGATGCTTGGCGTCCGTGTAACGACGCTGGAAAGTCATGGCGCGGTCAGCGAAGCCGTCGCGGCCGAGATGGCCTCGGGTGCACTGATCCGCTCTGATGCCAGCCTGGCCGTCGCCGTCACCGGCATCGCAGGGCCCGGCGGTTCGGAACACAAGCCCGAGGGCCGGGTCTGTTTCGGCATCGCCGACGCGTTCGGCACCACCACCGAAACCGTCGAATTCGGCGCCATCGGCCGGGGGCAGGTCCGCGCGGCGACAGTAGATCATGCGCTGCGGCTGCTACTGGCGGCACTGGAACGATAACCCGGCTGCACATGGTCCCGACATACCGGGCCTGAGTGCGCCGGGCTTGCAATGACATCCCTGCCGGACTAATCCGCTGGAACCAGCAAGAGGCAAGCATGATATGAGCGTCACGTCAGCCAAGGGGCTTCACCCCCGCACACAGGCCGTCCATCACGGTACCCGTCGCAGCCAGTATGGCGAGATGGCCGAGGCGATCTACCTGACGCAGGGCTTCGTCTATGACAGCGCCGCGCAGGCCGAGGCACGCTTTGTCGAAAGCGGCCCGGACGAGTTCATCTATGCCCGCTACGGCAACCCTACCAGCCGCATGTTCGAGGACCGCATGGCCGCGCTGGAAGGCACCGAGGACGCCTTCGCGACCGCCAGCGGCATGGCGGCGGTGAATGGCGCGCTGTTTTCCCTTTGCGCGCCGGGCGACCACGTTGTCGCGGCACGGGCTCTGTTCGGCTCCTGCCTCTATGTCCTGGACCTGCTGGCGAAATTCGGGGTCGAGGTCTCTTACGTCGATGGCACCGATCTGGATCAGTGGAAATCCGCGATCCGCCCCGGCACCAGGGCGGTGTTCTTCGAGTCGGTCTCGAACCCCGGGCTGGAAGTGATCGACATGAAGGCCGTTTCCGATCTCGCTCATTCGGCGGGCGCACTCGTCGTTGCGGATAACGTCTTTGCCACCCCGGTGTTTTCCCGCGCGGTCGAACTGGGTGCCGATGTCATCGTCTATTCCGCCACCAAGCATATCGATGGCGGCGGGCGGGCGCTTGCCGGTGTGGTTTGCGGCACGCGGGACTATATCCGCGGCACGCTGGAGCCCTATCTGAAACATACCGGCGGGGCGATCAGCCCGTTCCATAGCTGGATCATGCTGAACGGACTGGCAACGATGGATCTGCGGGTGCGTGCGCAGGCCGACAGCGCCGCCACGATCGCAAAGGCGATGCAGGGCCATCCCCGGCTGAAGCAGGTGATCTATCCCGGCCTGCCCGATCACCCGCAATACGAACTGGCGATGCGGCAGATGGGTTCAGGCGGCACGATGATCGCGCTGGAGGTCGAGGGCGGCAAGGACGCCGCTTTCACCACGCTTGACCGGCTGCGGATCGTCAGGATCTCCAACAATCTGGGCGACGCCAAATCCATCGTGACCCATCCCGCGACGACCACGCATCAGCGTCTTTCCGACGAGGACAAGACGCGGCTTGGCATCACCCCGGGCCTGCTGCGCCTGTCGGTCGGGCTGGAGGATGCGCAGGACCTGATCGGGGATTTGCGGCAGGCACTGGACCATTAGTTCGGCAAAACGTCCCAAACCGCCGGATTCCGGGGGTGATTTACGATAATCATCTCTTTAGAATGGTTCGGACTGTGCCCATATGGACGGGTGCAGTCCCAAGGAGGATGACCGCATGACCGAAGCCCGTCCGATGGTTCCGGCCTATCCGGCACTGAGCCGCGATTACGACGCCGAATTCCGTGTCGACGACACCTACAAGGCCAGCCTGCCCGACCTGCAGAACGGCCCGGCCAGCCTGATCGTCGGCGCACGCGCGCCCATACAGCATGTCGGCATCTCGAATTTCCGGCTGCCGATCCGTTATCAGACCCGCGATGGCGGAGAGATCACGCTGGAAACCAGCGTCACCGGCACGGTCAGCCTGGAAGCCGACCGAAAGGGTATCAACATGAGCCGGATCATGCGTTCCTTCTATGGCCATGCCGATCATCTTTTCAGCGTCAAGGTTCTGGAAGCCGCGCTGGACGACTACAAGGCCGATCTGGAGGCGTTCGATGCCCGGATCCAGATGTGCTTCTCTTACCCGATCCGGGTCGACTCGCTGCGCTCCGGATTGTCCGGCTGGCAATATTACGACATCTCGCAAGAGGTGATCGAGCATAAGGGCGAGCGGCTGCGGGTGATGCATTTCGACTATGTGTATTCCTCGACCTGCCCCTGTTCGCTGGAATTGTCGGAACATGCGCGCGAGACCCGTTCGCGCCTCGCGACCCCGCATTCGCAGCGCTCGATCGCCCGGATCTCGCTGGTGATGAACGGGCCGGAAAAGATATGGTTCGAGGATATCGTCGAACTCTGCCGCCGCGCAGTGCCGACGGAAACCCAGGTCATGGTCAAGCGCGAGGATGAACAGGCCTTCGCCGAGCTGAACGCCGCCAATCCGATCTTTGTCGAGGATGCGGTGCGGGCCTTTGCCAAGGAATTGCAGGCCGAGCCGCGGGTCGGCGATTTCCGCATCATCGCCAGCCACCAGGAATCGCTGCATTCGCATGATGCCGTCAGCCTTCTGGTCGATGGCCCGACCTTCGCGCAATCCTCGCTCGATCCGATGATTTTTGCCGGACTGCGGGCGTAGGATTGTTATCGGCCATATCCGCATGACGCGGCCTTTCATCAAAGGTGGATAGCGGGGCACTGCCATGTATACCCTCATCATCCTGGCAAAAATTGAACGGCGTCGCCCCGCAAGCCCGTTCTTGCCCGATTGCCGGATCTGCCCGTCTCGCAGGCGCATGAACTTCCGCCTCTCGGAACGGGATGACCCGCCCCGAAGTCGCCAGGACCGCTTTGTAACGAGCCTTGCTCCCGGGGCATTGGAAAGCGATGGAACCAGTCGACCCGTGAGAAGTTACCTATCTGATGAAGTCAGATAGCAAGTAAAAGCCAAGGACTGGAATTCCAGATGGGTTATGTTCGCACCATTGCAACCATCGTGACTGCGGCTGCTTTTACGGTCGGTGTCGTTGACACGACTCTGTTACAACAATCCCTCGCCGCCGGGGCGGCGGGATCGGAATCGGCCGGTTTCGGGGTAGGAGATACGCTCCCACCCGATCAGGTTCATATTATCACCAATCCCGGTCTTTATGGCTTGGGGCCCGAACCCGCCGGCAGCAAATATGCCGTCGCGGGTGGCAAGCTGATCAGGATCAACCCCAAGACGGGCAAGGTTCTGTCTATCCTGCGCAGCCAATCCGAGATCCTTGACTGAACCGATCCCCGCCAATTGCCCGCCGCTGCAAACCGGGCCAGTCGCATATCCGTGACGGAACCATGCCCTGCAACAGCGGTTGATCCGCCGAAAGGCACCAAAGGAGCATGACGTGAGACAGCAGCGCCGAATTATCGGGGCAATAGCGGGTCTGTTTCTTGCGATACCGCCCGTTTCCGGTTTCGCAGACCCTCCTGCCCATGCCAGGTCGAACCAGGCTCGGCATCATGTTACTGTGAAGCACGACAGTGCAAAGCGGCGGATCCTCCTAGTGCAAACCTGTCCACCCGGTCTTGCCAGTAAAAGCCCGTCCTGCACGCCTCCGGGACAGACCATGACAGATGATACTCAGCTCAGCGTCGGTGACATCATTGATTGGAATGATGTGCATGTCGTGACGCGCCCGGGCCGCTACGGTCTCAGCATACCTCCCGATGGCGACCGTTATGCCGTCATTGACGGACAACTGGTACGTGTGAGCAGTGACAGCGGCAAGGTCCTGTCGATTCTGCGTGTTGTGGACGCGATCCTTGACTGATCACCCCCATCGGCAACCAAATTGTCTCTGCGCCGCCTGATTTCCCGTCTTCGTCGGAATGTCCGGGATGGATCAGTCGAAGGCCCTTCCGAACCGTGTCACTCCTCGAACAAATCCGTCTGTCCGGGCGTGACCGGCGCCGCCAGCCCCAGATGCCGCCAGGCACGCGGCGCAAGCTGCCGGCCGCGAGGCGTGCGTGCGATCAACCCTTGCTGTAGCAGATAGGGCTCGATCACCTCCTCGATCGCGTCACGGCTTTCCGACAGCGCCGCGGCCAAGGTCTCGACCCCGACAGGCCCGCCGCCATAATGGTCCGCCATCAGCTTCAGGTAGCGGCGATCAGCCCCATCGAGTCCGATATCGTCCACCCCCAACCGTGTCAGGGCCGCATCCGCAATGGCGCGGGTCAGGCGGCCATCGCCCTCGACCAGCGCGAAATCGATCACCCGGCGCAGCAATCGTCCAGCGATCCGGGGCGTGCCGCGCGAGCGGCGGGCGATTTCACGTGTACCGTCCTGTTCGGCCTCGATCCCCATCAGCCGGGCGCCGCGCTGGACGATATGGTCAAGTTCCTCGACCTCGTAGAATTGCAGCCGGGTCGGGATGCCGAAGCGGTCCCTGAGCGGCGTCGTCAACAGGCCCAGCCGTGTCGTCGCGCCGACAAGAGTAAAGGGCTGCAGCTCGATCCGCACAGTCCGCGCCGCCGGCCCCTCGCCGATCACCAGGTCCAGCTCGAAATCCTCCATCGCCGGGTAAAGCACCTCTTCCACCGCGGGGTTCATGCGGTGGATCTCGTCGATGAACAGCACGTCGCGAGCCTCAAGATTGGTCAGGATCGCCGCGAGGTCGCCAGCCCGCGCCAGAACCGGCCCGGATGTCATGCGGAAATTCACCCCCAGCTCGCGCGCCATGATCTGGGCCAGCGTCGTCTTGCCAAGGCCGGGCGGGCCAAAGAACAGCGTGTGGTCCATCGCCTTACCGCGCATCTTCGCGCTTTCGATGAAGACGCGCAGATTGGCGCGCGCCTCGGCCTGCCCGACGAAATCGCCAAGCGCCTGCGGACGCAGGGCGCGATCCTCGGTCTCGCCTTCCAGCGGTTCGGGGCGCAGGGTGGGATCGGGTTGGCTCATGCTATCCCTTCGGCGCAAGCGATCTGAGCGCCGCACGGATCAATGTGGATGTATCGGCCCCGGTTTCGCGCGCCTGCGTTTCGGCCACGGCAGCGGCTGCCTCTGAATGCGCATAACCGAGATTGGTCAGTGCCGACAACGCCTCGGCGGCGGCCTTTGCCGTTCCTCCGCCATTAGGAACGGATTGCGCCGGGGCGCCGGCCGCAGGGGCCTGGGCATCGGCGGCAGGTGTGCCGGGTTCGATGCCCGGTCCGCCCACAACTCCCCCGGCATCAACGGTCAGGTCACCGCCAAGCGCCATGATCGCCGGAGCCTTGTCCTTCAGCTCCAGAACGATGCGCTGCGCCAGTTTCGGCCCCACGCCCTGCGCCTTGCGGACCGCCGACCAGTCACCCAGTGCAATCGCCCGCGACAGTCCCTCGGCCCCGATCGTGCCAAGGACGGCCAGCGATACTTTCGCCCCCACACCCTGCACCGAGGTCAGCAGCCGGTGCCATTCCTTTTCCAGCAACGTCGGAAAGCCAAAAAGCTGCAGCAAATCCTCGCGCACCAGCAGGTCGGTATAAAGTGCAGCCGCCTGCCCCACCGGAGGCAGATTCATCGCGGTCCGTTCGCTGACATGGACGATATATCCCACCCCACGCACGTCAATCAGCACGTGATCGGCGGCACGATGCAGGATCACCCCGGCAATGCGTCCGATCATGCGACACCTCGTCGCAGGTCAACCGCCCGCAGCTTCCGACCCTGCAGATGGTGAGCGTGACAGATCGCGATCGCCAGCGCATCGGCGGCGTCCGGTCCATTGAACACGACTCCCGGCAATTGAACCCGGACCATGTGCTGCACCTGCTCCTTCCCGGCGTGACCTACCCCGACAACGGTTTTCTTGACCGCGTTGGGCGCATATTCCCCCACCGCGATACCCACCTCTGCCGGTGCCAGCAAGGCGATCCCGCGGGCCTGGCCCAGTTTCAGCGTGCCAGCCGCATCCTTGTTGACAAAGGTATGCTCGACCGCAGCCGCATCGGGCAGGTATTCCGCGATCACCTCTGTCAACCCGCGAAACAGTGCCGAGAGCCGCGCGCCCAAATCCTGCGCGCTACCGTCGCCCGCCGTCCGGATAACCCCGTTCGCCACGTGCCGCAGCCGTGGCCCGTCGACCGAAATCACCCCCCAGCCCATATTCCTCAATCCGGGATCGATCCCCAGAACACGCATGCCTGCCCCTTCCGTTTTTCCAAGGATTAGCACGAAACAGGAACATCAGCTAGGGGGAGTTGCTGATATCGACCTCAATTGCTTGACTCCCTGCTCCCGATTGGAAAGACACAGGAAAAGAACGCGCAAACGCCCAACAGGAACGAGGACAGATGTCGCCAGCCCTCATCGCCCTGCTGCCATTCATCGGGGCATTGTTGCCCGGATTGCTGGTTCGCTCCGGCCGCTCTGTAGCAGCAACAGCTTGTGGAACCGCGACATTCGTGGCGCTTTTGGGCCTGCTTCTGCACGTTCCCGCCATAATGCAGGGAGAGGTGATCACCGCTCGTATCGAGTGGCTGCCACTGATCCAGCTCAATGCGAATTTCCGCATCGACGGGCTGGCGGTGCTGTTCGGCACGCTGATCCTGGGGATCGGATTGCTGATCATCACCTATGCGCGTTTTTACCTCTCGCGGCAGGACCCGGTGGGCAAGTTCTATACCTATCTGATGCTGTTCCAAGGCGCGATGATGGGTATCGTGCTTTCGGACAACATACTGCTATTGCTGATTTTCTGGGAGCTGACATCGTTGTCCTCCTTTCTGCTGATCGGCTATTGGCGGCATCTGCCCGCCGGGCGACAGGGCGCGCGCATGGCGCTGGCTGTCACCGGCATGGGCGGACTGGCGATGATCGCGGGGATGCTGATCCTCGGGCAGATCGCGGGCAGCTATGACATCAGCGATATCCTGCAGGCGAAGGACGCGATCCAGGCCAGCCCCTATTACCTTCCTGCGTTGATCCTGATCCTGATCGGTGCCTTTACCAAGTCGGCGCAGTTCCCGTTCCATTTCTGGCTGCCGCATGCCATGGCTGCCCCCACCCCCGTCAGCGCCTATCTGCACAGCGCCACCATGGTGAAGGCGGGACTGTTTTTGATGGCGCGGCTCTGGCCGGTGCTGTCGGGGACGCCGGAATGGTTCTGGATCGTCGCCACGACAGGGCTGATCACCATGCTGGTCGGTGCGGCGATCGCGCTGTTCAAGGACGATCTCAAGGCGCTGCTGGCATTCTCGACGGTCAGCCACCTGGGGCTGATCACCATGCTGCTGGGTTTCGGCACCGAAGAGGCCGCCATCGCCGCCGTCTTCCATATCATCAACCATGCCACCTTCAAGGCCGCGCTGTTCATGACCGCCGGGATCATCGATCACGAGGCGGGCACGCGCTCCATCGCCCGGCTTGGCGGGCTGCGCAAGCTGATGCCGGTCAGCTTCGCCATCGGCACCATAGCGGCGCTGTCCATGGCCGGGATCCCGCCGCTCAACGGTTTCCTGTCCAAGGAGATGATGCTTTACGAGGCCAGCCACCTGGAGCTGGCGCGGCAGTTCTTCATGGTGGTGGCGACCGTCGCGGCGGTGTTCTCTGTCGGCTATTCGCTGCGTTTCATCTTTCACGTCTTCACCGGACCCGAGCGGGACGATTATCCGCATCATCCGCATGATCCGGGCTTCGGCATGTGGGCGGGTCCCGCGCTCCTGACGGTGCTGGTGGTGCTTATCGGGCTGTTCCCGAATGTCATGGCGGGCTGGCTGGTCGACATATCGGCCAGCGCCGTCACCGGGCACGAGGCGCATTCGCATATCGCGCTCTGGCACGGGGTGAACGCGGCGCTGATCATGTCGATGACCGCCATCGCGGGCGGGATCGTGCTGCTGAATCTGCACAAGCCCCTGCTTGCCGCGTGGGAGAGCGCCCCGCGCCCCGAAGCGAAGGATATATTCGACGGGCTGGTTCTGGCCATCGTCAGGGCGGCCCGCGCAATCACCGATTCCCTGACCAATGGCTCGATGCCGCGGGCGCTGGCCTTCTTCACCCTCACCTCGCTCATCGCAGGCGGCTTCGCGTGGATCACGGGTTCCGCCGGCCCCGTCACGCGGCCGATGCTGCCGATCGAACCTGTGCCCTTCATCGGCTGGCTTCTAGCGATAACGGCAACGGGCTGCATGGTGTTCTTCCACCGGGTCCGCCTGCTGGCGCTGGTGCTGGTGGCCATCGTCGGGCTGATCACCTCGATCTTCTTCGCCTATTTCTCGGCCCCCGACCTTGCGCTTACCCAGATCTCGGTCGAGATCGTCACCGTGATCCTGCTGCTTCTTGCGCTGAATTTCCTGCCCAAACGGACGCTGATCGAGACCAGCACCGTGAATCGTGGCTGGGACGCCTTCATCGCCACGCTGGCGGGGATCGGATTCGGCGGGCTGTGCTATGCGATCCTGCGGCGCGATTTCGCCTTTGACACTATTTCCGGTTACATGCTTGAAAACAGCTACAAACTGGGGGGTGGCGACAATGTCGTGAATGTCATCCTGGTAGATTTCCGCGGCTATGACACCTTTGGCGAGATCACCGTTCTCGGCATCGCCGCGCTGGCCATATTCGCGCTGACACAGACCTTGTTGCAGGGCAAATCCTCGGCACGGCTGCGTAACTGGGTGCACGATCAGCGTCGCGCGGGCGACCGTCATCCGCTGATGCTGGTGATCGCGACAAGGGTGATCCTGCCGTTCTCGCTGATGGTCGGCCTGTTCATTTTCCTGCGCGGCCATAACCAGCCGGGCGGCGGTTTCATCGCCGGGCTTGTCGTCGCCATCGCGCTGCTGATGCAATACATGGCTTCGGGTTATGCCTGGGCGCAGGACCGCCAGACCATTCCCTATCACGCGTTGATCGGTGCGGGCGTGGTGGCAGCGGGCGTCACCGGGATCGGGGCATGGTTCAACGGCAAGCCGTTCCTGACCTCGGCCTATGGCTATTTCAAGCTGCCCTTCCTGGAAAAATTCGAGCTGGCCACGGCAATGGGCTTTGACCTCGGCGTATTCCTCTGCGTCGTCGGTGCGGTGATGCTGGCGCTGAACTCGCTCAGCCGGATCGCCCGGCGGGCCGGGGAAACGGTGAACGAGAAACCGATGGATATCGATTTGAGCGAAGAACAAGAAGAACCGAAAGGAGCCCTGTGATGGAGCTTCTCGTCGCGACCGCTATCGGAGCATGCATGGCGGCCGGGATCTACCTTATCCTGCGGCTGCGGACCTTCGCTGTGGTTCTGGGCATGACGATGATCACCTATGCGATCAATGCCTTCCTGTTCGTGACCGGACGGCTGGTCGTGAACCTGCCGCCGATTCTGCGCGAACATGGCGAACATGCCGCATATACGGACCCGCTGCCGCAGGCGCTGGTGCTGACCGCGATCGTGATTTCCTTCGGGATGACCGCCGTGGTGGTGATGATGGCGCTTGGCGCCTTCATCGAAAGCGGTGACGACCGGATCAACATGCCACAGGACGACCGGGTGATGCCGCCGCTGAGGACCATCGACGACAAGCCCGAGGACGAAACCGCATGACCCACTGGCTGATTGCTCCGGTTCTCGTTCCCGCCATTCTCGGCCCGCTGATGATCCTGTGGATGCGGCATGACCTGCTGCAGCAGCGGGTCTTCGGCGTCATCGGCAGCCTGCTGACACTGGTCGTCGCCATCAAGCTGAACGTCATGGCGGCGGGCGGAGAGGTCTTCGTCTATCGCCTCGGCAACTGGCCCGCGCCTTTCGGCATCGTGCTGATGCTGGACCGGCTGGCGGCGCTGATGCTGATCCTGACCGCGATCCTCGCGGTGATCGTGCAGCTTTACGGCATCGGGTCTGGCTGGGACCGCAAGGGCTGGCATTTCCACTCGCTCTGGCTGTTCCAGCTGATGGGGCTGAACGGGGCTTTTCTGACCGGCGACGCCTTCAACCTGTTCGTTTTCTTCGAGGTCCTGCTGATTGCCAGCTATGGGCTGATGATCCATGGCGGCGGCCCGATGCGGCTGCGGGCCGGAGTGCAGTATATCAGCTATAACCTCGCCGGATCGGCGCTGTTCCTGGCGGCGCTCGGCACGCTCTATTCGGTGACCGGCACGCTGAACATGGCCGACATGGCCGAGCGGGTGGCAATGATGCCCGCCGAGGATACGGCGATTCTGCGAACCGGCGCGGTGCTGCTGATGCTGGTATTCGCGATCAAGGCGGCCATCGTCCCGCTGCATTTCTGGCTGCCTTCGACCTATGCCAACGCTCCCGGCCCGGTCGCGGCATTGTTCGCGATCATGTCCAAGGTCGGCGTCTATGCGATCATCCGGTTCTTCACGCTGGTCTTTCCAAGCGACACCATTGTCGAAACCATCGCCACGGACCTTCTGCTGCCCGCCGCGCTGATAACACTGACTCTGGGACAACTCGGCGTATTGGGCACCCGCAGCCTGACACGGCTTGCGGCCTATGCCGCCATCGCCTCGATCGGCACATTGATGATCTCGGTCGCGCATTTCGATGCCGAAGGGCTGACGGCGGGATTATACTACATGCTGCATTCGACGCTGGCGGGCGCGGCACTGTTTCTTACCGTCGATCTGATCGCGGCCCGGCGCGGAGGCGATTTCTGGTTGCGGCTGCGACCGGCGATCCGCAATACCGGCCTTGTCTCGGCGCTGTTCTTCGCGACCGCCATCGCCGTCGTGGGACTGCCACCGCTTTCCGGTTTTCTGGGCAAGCTGATGATTCTGGATGCCACGGGCGACGATCCGTGGATGGCCGGGATCTGGGCTACGATCCTGATCACCTCGCTGATCTCGCTGGTTGGCTTTGGCCGAGCGGGCTCGATCCTGTTCTGGAAATCACATGAGCTGGATCCCGAGCCGGGCAATGATACCGACGAGGATAAACGCCCTGAGCCCGGCCCGATCCCGACCAAGCTGGAAACCGACGAGCCGATCCAGGATGTCGACGATTCCGCAGCGCCATGGCTGGCCTTCCTGGCGGTTGGCGGGTTGCTGGCCGGCAGTGTGGTCATGACCGTTTTTGCCGGACCGCTCTCCGAATATTTGCAACAGACCGCCGATCAACTGACCCGGCCCGCGCTCTATTATGAATCCGTGCTGCAGCAGCAGGAGGGCACGCGATGATCCGCCGTATCTTCCCCCATCCCTATCTCTCGGCACTGCTGATACTGATCTGGATGCTGCTGGTGAACCGTTTTGCATGGGGTTCCCTGGTCTTCGCGACCATCCTCAGCATCGCCATCCCCGCCCTGACCGAGCCCTACTGGCCCGATCGCGCGAAATTCAGCAATCCGGGCAAGATCCTTTCCTATATCGGCCTGGTGATCTGGGATATCATCATGGCCAATATCCAGGTCGCGATGATCGTGCTGTTCAAGCCGAACCGCAAACTGCAGCCGGCATGGATCACCATCCCACTGGAACTGCGCTCTCCCGAGGCGATCACCGTATTGGCCAGCACGATCACCCTGACCCCGGGGACAGTCAGTGCCGATCTGTCGCAGGACGGTCATGCACTGCTGGTGCATTGCCTGCACGCCCCCGATCCGGAATCGGTGATCGCAGAGATCAAGTCCCGCTACGAGGCCCGGCTGATGGAGATTTTCGAATGATCGAATATGCGTTGTATTTCGCCTTTGCCTGTTTCGGCCTGGGATTGTTATTCTGCCTCTATCGCGTGGTCGTCGCCCCCGGCGTCAGCGACCGCGTTCTCGCGCTGGATACCATGACCATCAACATGATCGCATTGGTCGCATTGTTCGGTATCCTGTACGATACGACGATGTATTTCGAGATCATGCTGCTCTTCGCCATGGTCGGCTTCGTCTCGACGGTAGCTTACGCGAAATTCATCCTGCGCGGCGATGTGATCGAGTGAGGAACGGAAATGGACATGTTCGGGGAAATCCTTATCTCGGCCCTTCTGGTCATCGGTGGCATCTTCGGGCTGATCGGCTCTTACGGGCTGGTCAAGCTGCCCGACCAGATGACCCGCTTGCATGCCCCCACCAAGGCCGCGACACTCGGCGTCGGTGGTGTCCTGCTGGCCTCGGTCGCGTGGTTCGGTTTTTTCGGGGAGCATCCCAGCTGGCATGAGTTGCTGATCGCGCTGTTCCTGTTCATGACCGCCCCGATCACCGGGCTGATGATCGCCAAGGCACATATGCATCTAAGCTGGCGCGCCGACGAACTTCCCGATTGCGGCGAGGACCGCAACTGGGCCACCTATGGCGATTCCGCCGAACGCAGCCTGCTCGACATCGGCTCCGGCGACGAGGGCACCGAGCGCGACCTGCGGGAATAGGCTCGGGCCAACGAATATATTACGATTGCAGCGAGGGCGACGGCGGGCACGAATTCCATGGGGCACCTGTCGTAACCTGTTGCGATGTGTGGCCAATCCGTCAGCCTGCCGAACAATGATCCGGATGCGATTGCGTTGCCTGTATCGCCTCCTGCCGTATCCGTCCTGCTTGCCCCATGGCTTCCGGCCCGGAATGCAGGCGCGTATGTTTCTGCCTTTCAAGGCGTCCCTGAGCAATCGGCATCATAGCTCTACGATCGTCAGACAGCCCTTCAACCTTCGGCAGGCTGTCCGGGAGTGCGGCAGAGCCCTTGTAACCGTTGACCTGACCGGCGCGGTGATATTGGTTTCATGTTCATCGGGATGGGATCGCTGCTCGCGCCCAGCTTCGATGGCTCCGGATGGTGGGAAATGATTATGACGTTAACTCGGGATTGACGAGGATTTAAGCGATACTTTTCTTGCAGACTGTGCAGAATTGGCATAGATTTGGTCATGCAGATATCCGGAGTCCCTCATGCGAAGGAACATCGTAGGAATTTGCAGATTCTCATTCCTCGGTCACGGGGATTGGAAAGCATTCAATGGTGTCGGGAAAGACTCCGGAGAAGAAATAATTCAGTCGTTGCGCGAGAAGCTGTTTGATGAGCAGCGCCTGGAACATAGGTTCGAAACCTTCGAAGCGATAACTCTCCCTGGCTTAGACGCCCAGACAGACAAGAACTTCGCGTTTATTGCTCTCACATCAGATGAATTACCAGAAAAATATTGGAGCCGTTTAAAGAGCTTGTCCGAGCGATATCCGTTTCTGGAGATCGTTCGCTTGCCTGTGATGAGTTCGGGGCGTGCGGTTGAACAGGCCTATAAAAAGTTGGGCGTCAAGCATAGATCTGTCGTCCAGTTTCGGCTTGATGATGATGACACGGTGGGTTGCCACTATATTTCACGTCTGCGGCAGGCATGGTCGATGATGAATCTCGATCTCGAACGCCGACCTTTCGCCATCACATTCCCGAATGTGATGGTTTGTGGGCCTGTGGTTACAAAGGAAGGTATCTCGGAATCGAGATTTATGCGGCGGTTTCTCCCGCATAACGCGGCAGGGCAGGCGATTGGTCATCGCAGGAAGAATATAATGCAGTGGTCGCATACGGGTGTCGGCCGGAAACTCATGAGCTTTTCCGACCCTTCCATTTGGGTCCTGCAAAGTTACTTCTCTTATAATGACACAGGGGCACTCACCCCCTGGAGGATGAAGAAACAACGTATAGAGGAAATCCCAAGGAAGAAATTGGAACAGATCGTCAAAACAAATTTCCCGTTTCTTTCTATCGTATAGAACTCGTTAGAAACTCGATTTTTTCGTTGGGCTGGGTAGCCGAGATTTTGCGTTCGCGGCGAAAGTTAGCAACGATAAACCGCATTGCCATAAGATGGTTCGAACCGCCATTCATCTCATTCAAGGCCCTGAAAAACCTCCGGTCAGATTAGGCACTCCAGGCCCTTCAACTGCCCCGCCGAAGACTGCCAGTCCGTGATAGCGATGTTGGACAGGTCGCTCCATGAAGCATCATCAGGGGCTAAACCTCCAACGCATGTCGGAATCATAATCTGTCGAGGACAGATCGGACCCCTCCAGAAATCCCCGGAAACGATCCGGAGCACCCGCGTATATGAAAGTACTCGGCCCCAGAAAATCATACTCCCTCCAGCTCGTCATCACGTCGCTGAAATCGATGGCTGCAGCGAGCCGCCAGCCAACAGGTGCTGGCGATAGGAGCAGTTTTTTGGGAACCCAGTCCCCGGTCGGTATCGCGGGCTGCATATTTTGTGGAGGCACGGAAGCGGCTGCGCGCAAAAGCTCGGGCAAATCGGCCAACAGATGTACCGGCCTTGAAGGGAATAGAGAAGACAGCACCAACATGCGCCTTGCGAGCGATTTTCCTGACCAAAGGCAACAATAGTTCCGTTGCTGATCGCCAACGCTGAAAGGCTTCAGCATCCGAAATATCAGGAAAACCGCTCATGCTCGCTCTCCTTTACATCGGCGCAAAAAGCACAGCAGGTGGAGTCGCCGCAACCTCCGCTTCGTCCCGCGTTTCCGATCTTTGCAAGCAATCACACGGGGCGTGCGCTGAAGGTGGCAACGCACCGAAGTCGGGGCGCGGCAGAAGGCAGGATCAGGACCGACGTTCAGGGGCCGGGAGGTTCATTGCCAAGGCCTACCCGACGATATTCGATCCAGCGCCGGCCCGATCAACACGGCCATGTCCGGCGAGATAATCCAGCACGGCCTGAACCCGGCGCGGAAGCGTCCTCGCGCGCCCGACATAGAGCAGATGAAAATCCTCGAAAACCGGTTCGGCATGCGGGTCGCAAGGCACAACGGTCCCTGCAGCCAGTTCCCGAGCGATCGTAAAGCGGCCGACACGTGCGACACCGGCTCCCGCGGCAACGAGGGCCGCGATGGTCGCCCCGTCATTCACCTGCAGACGCGGTGCCCCGCCCCGCCATGTCATGTCACGGCGGACATAGGAAAAGCCGATCCGAAGCGAGGGCGGCGGATCATCGCCCCGGGGTGGAGCCATGACCTCGACAATCTCGCTGCGGCCCAGGTGACGGGCCATGAGGTTCGAGTCCTCAAGGGGCCCCGCCCTCACCGCCAGATCGATCGGCTGGTCGTAAAGATCGCTGACATTATCGCCGATCACCAGATCGATACGGATCTCCGGATGGGCATGCAACAATCCACCAAGAATCGGCGCCAGGATATGGTTAGCATAGGCGGCGCTGGTGGCGATGCGCACGGTGCCCGCGACCCGGCCGCAGCTTGCCTCGTGCTCTGCCGCATCAAGCGCCTCCAGAATGGCCTGGCCTTGTCGCGCGAAGCGTGCGCCTTCCTCTGTTACCCGGACCTTTCGGGTGGAGCGTTTCAACAGCGTCACGCCCAACCGCTCTTCGAGCCGGGCCATCATCTTGGAGACCGCGGATGGCGTCATCCCACGCATCCGCGCGGCGGCAGAAAAACTACCCTCGGCGATGACGCTCAGCAGGGTTTCGATCTCCGCAAGCCGGTTAGTGTCGCGCATTCGCATTGTCCATCTGTGAATTTCAGGCACATATCCTTGTAGTTTTCAGCGTCTGGCTTCTCAAGTTTTCTGCGCCGATCTTCCTCCCGAACAAGTGGAGATTTACATCATGACAACGACTCTCACTGCAGGGCGCATCGAGACCGGGCGCGCAGCCCGTTGGGCTCTTGTCGCGCTTGGCATCGGCGCCTTCGGGATCGGCCTGACCGAATTCGTGATCATGGGATTGCTGGTAGAGGTGGCACAATCGCTTTCGGTCAGCGTGCCATCGGCGGGCCTGCTGATCAGCGGCTATGCGCTTGGCGTCACCTTTGGCGGCCCGCTGCTGACCCTTGCCACGGCGCGCCTGCCGCATCGCAACGTGATCCTCGCTCTGATGGCGATATTCATCCTCGCCAATATTCTTTGTGCCGTCGCGCCGAGCTATGGGCTGCTGATGCTGGGGCGTGTCATCAGCGGCTTTGCCCATGGCACCTTCTTTGGCGTCGGCGCCGTCGTCGCGCAAAGCCTGGTGCCGCCCGAGCGCAAGGCTTCAGCCATCGCGCTGGTCTTTACCGGCCTGACGCTGGCAACGGTCCTGGGTCTGCCCTTCGGCACCGAGCTGGGCCAGGCGCTTGGCTGGCGCGCGACCTTCTGGAGCGTAAGCGGTATCGGTCTGCTGGCCCTGATCGCCAGTGCATTGTCGCTGCCCGTCGGCACCCGTGGCGAAACCCCGGCGAACTGGCGCAGCCTTGCACGGCTTCTGTGTGGCGCTCCGTTACTGGCGCTTGCCACCACTACGCTCGGCTATGCCGGGGTGTTCCTGGTCTTCACCTATATCGCACCGATCCTGACCGGGATCAGCGAGGTCTCCCCATCGCATGTATCGCGATACCTGCTGTTGTTCGGCGCGGGTATCGTGGTGGGCAACATCCTTGGCGGGCGCCTTGCAGATCGCGGGCTGCGCCCGGCACTGCTGGGAACATTGGCAGGGCTGGCGGTGGTGATATTGGTCATGCGTCTTGGCATGGGTAATCCGGGTGCGGCGATGGTCTCACTTTTCCTGTTCGGTGCTGCGGCCTTCTCGACCCTCGCGCCGCTTCAGGCCTTCATGCTGCGCCAGTCCCAAGGCGCAAGCGCGGAGTTGGCCTCGACCCTGAACATCTCGGCCTTCAACCTTGCCAATGCCATCGGTGCAGCCATCGGCGGCAGCGCGATCGCGGCAGGATGGGGGCTTGGCAGCTTGTTCCCGCTTGGCGCCGTCATGCCGGTGCTGGCCGTGCTGCTGACCCTCGCAACCTTCAAATCCGGGGAAGAATGATGAAACCGATCACCGCAACGACCGCCTTGCTATTTTTCGCTTTATCCGCCGGAACGGTCCATTCAGAGGAATGGACCCCGGCCTGGGCCGCAAGCCCGGAAGCCGTCTGGAGTAGCGAATTCGACTTTCCCACCGGACTGCCCGACAGTATTGCCGGGCAAACCATTCGCCAGCCACTGACCCTTGCATGGGGCGGGGACAGCCTGCGCATCACCCTGTCGAACAGTTACGGCACCAAACCCCTGCCTGTTGACGAGGCCATGATCGCGCTCGGCGGCAAAGCTGCCGCGCTGGAGGGGCAGGAACTACCGATCCTCTTCGGTGGCAAGTCCGAGGTGACCATACCGCCGGGAGCGCGGATCACCTCGGACCCGGTGGCGCTGCCGGTCGAGGCCGGGCAACGCATCTCTGTCACCCTGAGTTATGGCGAGGGCGCGGTCGCGGAGGATTTCCATTGGGACGCGCGGGAAACGGGCTTTGTCCTTGATGAGGATCAGATCGACGCAGAGATCACCGCCCGTGTGACTCTTTCCGACGTGCTGACCGACCGTCCGGCCGACATGGTCGTGGTCGCGATTGGGGATTCCATCACCGATGGCAATGGCGCGGCGTTGAACGAGGATGTCCGCTGGCCGGATTTCCTGTCCCGACGGCTCGCCCCGGAAGGTGTCGCGGTGATAAATGCCGGCATATCCGGCGGCAGGCTCCTCTCGAACGGGATGGGAGAAAGCATTCTGGCACGGATCGACCGCGATGCTTTCGCCGTGCCCGGAGTTGATGCCGTGGTGCTTTTGATCGGCACCAACGATATCGCCTGGCCAGGTTCGTCCTTTGCTCCCGACGAGACACCCATGACACTCGAACGTCTGCAGGCGGGCATTGCCGCTGTTTCAGCGAAGAGCAAGGCTCGGGACATGCGCCTGATCGTGGGCACCGTCCCGCCATTTCGTGGCGCCCTGCCCGGCACACCCATGGCAGCTACATATTGGACTGCCGGGAAAGATGCTCTTCGCCGTGAGTTCAACGACTGGCTGCGAAAAACCGATCTGGTCGATGGGCTGGTTGATTTCGATGCCGTTCTGCGTGATCCGGACGATGCGTCGCGGCTGAAACCTGCTTATGACAGCGGGGATCGGCTGCATCCTAGCGCTGCAGGAAATGAGGCGATGGCGGCGGCCATCTCCCTGGAGCTTCTGGAAGGGGAGCCACGATGACCATTATAGGGTAGCTGTTATCCGCAGGCAGGAGAAATCGTGCAATGCGGGAATGCCCGCGACGTGATTGTGATAGGGCGGCAGCTTGAAGGCCGCATCGCGATGCGATGTCAGGCGTAGGTTTCGCTGGCGACGGAGCGGCGGATCTCGATTCCATCCCGGCCCGGCGGGGCACCGAACATGCGCCGATACTCGCGGCTGAATTGCGAGGGGCTTTCATAGCCGATAGAAAAGCCCACCTGCGCAACATCCGCACCGTCGCGAAGAAGTAGCCGCCGGGCTTCCTGCAGCCGCAGCTGCTTCTGGAACTGTATCGGGGTCATCGCCGTCGCGGCCTTGAAATGACGATGGAACGTGGCCGGGCTCATCCCGGCCAGTGCCGCAAGATGCGGAACACTGATCATGCTGGTGAAATTGTCGCGCACCCATGCGACCGACCGGCCGATGCGGGCCATTCGGCTATCGGCCAGACCGATCTGACGCAGCATCGTCCCCTGAGGACTGTTCAAAAGCTGCCAGACGATTTCGCGCCGGATCATCGGTGCCAGAACCGGAATGTCCCGCGGTCGACCGGCCAGTGCCAGCAGTCTCTCAAGCGGGTCGATGACAACACCGGGCAATTGATGAACGCCAAGCGCGACCGGCGCAGACGCGGGCCGCGCCGTATCGCGTGCCAGTTCCAGCAGCAGTTCGGCGATGACCGCGGGATCAATATTGAGAGCGAAGGCAATATAGGGGGTGTTTCGGGACGCGGTAACGATTTCAGCCCGGATAGGAACATCGAGTGATGCAATCAGGCATTTCCCCTGATCGTAACGAAAGATGCGATCCCCGAGACGGCTGATCTTGGCTCCTTGCAGCACAACGATGAGGGAAGGCCGGTAAACGCCATGAAACGGGCCGGTTGGAGCTTCGGCGACAGTCACCGACAAACCCGGCAACGGGGTTTCGCGCCCGTGATCGCGCCAGATCGCCAATGCGCTGGCTTTCAGCTTGCCCAGTGAGGTCTTTTCCATGATTTCAGTATAGCCGGGTGGCATTTCCGCGCCAGAGCCGATCCGCCCGAAATGAGAGGATCGGGCAGGATTTCGCGAGGATTGGCGTGGCCCGCACAAGCCGTCTGCCCATAGATAAGACCATGCCGCAGTCACCCGGACCGGCATTTTATCAAAGGACAGAATCCATGCGTTACCGTCGCCTTGGCCATAGTGGCCTTTTCGTTTCCGAACTTTGCCTCGGCACCATGACCTTCGGCGGTTCGGAGGGTATGTGGGGCCAGATCGGCCAGCTTCAGCAGGAAGAAGCGGACAGCCTCGTCCGGACCGCGCTGAACGCGGGTATCAACTTTATCGACACGGCCAATATCTACGCAAACGGGCAAAGCGAGAGGATCCTTGGCCAGTCATTGAAAAATCTGGGGGTAGCCCGCGAGGATGTGGTGATCGCAACCAAGGTTCTTGGCCCGATGGGTGAGGGCCCAAATGCACGGGGGGCCTCACGCGGGCATATCCTGGACCAGGCGAAGGCCAGCCTCGCTCGGCTGCAACTGGACCATATCGACCTCTACCAGATCCACGGCTTCGACCCGGCGACACCGATGGTCGAGACATTGGAGGCGCTCGATGCGCTGGTCCGGCAGGGGCATGTCCGCTACCTTGGCCTCTCCAATTGGGCCGCATGGCAGATCGTCAAGGCGGTAGGGATTGCCGAAGCGCGAAAACTGGCGCCGGTCGTGTCATTGCAAGCCTATTATACGTTGGCAGGCCGCGATCTCGAGCGGGAGGTGATGCCAATGCTGAAATCAGAAAACATCGGGTTGATGGTCTGGAGCCCCCTCGCCGGCGGCTTTCTTTCGGGAAAATACGACCGCGAAGGGAAAACGGCGGAAGGACGCCGCGCAAATTTCGACTTCCCGCCAATCAGCAAGGACCGCGCCTATGACGCTATCGAGGTAATGCGCAATATCGCAGCCAGCAATGACTGCTCGGTTGCTCAGGTGGCATTGGCCTGGTTGTTGCATCAGGACGCGGTGACTAGCGTGATCATCGGCGCGAAACGGACTGATCAACTTACCGACAATATCGGCGCGGCACAGGTGTCCCTGACCAAAGAGGATCTCGTAGCGCTGGATGCGGTGACAAGGCTTCCGGCGGAATATCCCGGCTGGATGCTGGAACGTCAGGGCGAATACCGCGCGCATATGCTGGAGAAATGACGAAAAACGGGCCTCGCGCGCAAACGTGGCGCCCGTTTGGATAAGGTTCGCCGCGTTGGGGTAGCCCGCGCGGCGTCCTGTTCAGATCACTCGCGGACGGCCATTTGAATGTCCGGAGCAGGCAAGCTGCGAAGCTGCGCTCGATACCGGTTCGGGCCGTCCGCATCTGCCGGAATAGCCCAGGGGCCGTTTTGCCAATCCGCCTTCGGCATGATCAGCCGGCCCGTTACACCGAAAGCTGTCGTCCCAGCCATTCGAGATAGTCCCGAATGACATTTTCATCGCGCTTGCAATATGACCATTTCTGATACTTCCGGACCGTAATGAAACCGGCCTGCCTGAGGATGTCCAGATGCCTGCTGGCCGTCGGTTGCGCGACGGCTAGTGCCTCCGCGATCATGGTCATACAGACCCCGAACTCCATCGGATCGGCTGACCATTGATGGCCGAAATACCTGTTCGGCTCTGCCAATAACCGGAGGATCGACATCCGGGTTTCACTGGCCATCGCCTTGATCTGTGTTGACCTATCCATCTTACCATCATATCGTTACTTAGCTAAATGACAATGCGAATATTGCCATGCTGGAGTTACCGAACATGTCGAGCATCGGCGGGAACACCGTCAGATGGGGAAGCTGCGGAGAAGGGCCACCACTGGTCGCCATTCACGGCACGCCATTTTCCTCGCAGGTCTGGCGCAGGATCGTGCCGCATCTCGCCGATCGAAGAACCGTCTATTTCTTTGACCTGCCCGGCTATGGCCAATCCGAAATGAGAGAAGGCCAAGACGTGTCCCTGGCAGTGCAGAACAAGGTTCTCGCGGCGCTGTTCGCGGAATGGGGGCTCGACCGGCCCGACGTTCTGGCACATGATTTCGGCGGTGCAACCGCACTGCGGGCATATTACCTGGACGGATTGCGTTACGCCTCGCTCACCATTTTCGATGCCGTTGCTCTTGCTCCTTGGGGATCACCCTTCGTTCAGCATGTCCGGAAACACGAGGCCGCATTTTCCGGAATGCCGGATTACATGCACCGCGCGCTCCTGAAGGCATATTTGCAGACGGCAGCGCACAAGCCCTTGTCCAGCGAAGCGGTCGACATCTACAGCACCCCATGGCTCGGACCCGTTGGTCAGCCTGCCTTCTATCGGCAGATTGCGCAGATGGACCAGCGATACACCGACGAGGTCCAAGGGCTCTATGATTTCATGGATTGCCCCGTCACTGTGCTCTGGGGCGAGCGGGACGAGTGGATTCCTTATGGAAAGGGCGAGGAATTGGCGGCCCTGATCTCTGACCGTCCCTGCGTGCCGGTTCCCGATTCCGGGCATCTCGTCCAAGAGGATCGGCCGGAAGCGATCGTCGCCGCAGTATTGAGACAGATTTCGACCGGCTGACATCTACCTTCAGCGTCGCCGTCGTATGCGGCTGGCACGGCTTGATCAATGTCATGGTTTTGGGAGCGATCAACCGCCAAACTGGCGCATTGCACAGGCTGTTTTGTCGTCGGCCGGAAAGAATGCTTCGATCGTTACTTCAGACAGCGTCACATCGGTGGCTGTCCCGAAAACGGTGGTGGTGCTGAGAAAAGCCAGCGGGCCCGCATCGCTTTTCAACCTGAGCGGCACCGCTATGCGTCCTTCCCGTGCCGGGTCGGATCTGGCCGGTTCGGTGCTCACCGGAAAAGGAAAGCCGGCGAGTTCATCGCGAAGCGCGATCAGCCTTGCATCCGCCGATTGCCGGATGTCGTGCTCGAGCCGGGCCAGCAGGTGGGATCGCCATTCCGCCAGGTTGAGAATACGTGGCGCCAGCCCCTCGGGATGGAGGCTCAGCCGCAGAACATTGACCTCTCCCTCCAGAAGATGCGGCGCGGCCCTCGCCATCAGGTTCCGGGCTGCCGAATTCGCTGAAATGAGCATCCAGTGACGATCCACCGCCAGTGCCGGATGCGGCAGATGGCCATGCAGAACGCTCTCGATCATTCGGCGAACCCCCGAGAGTTCCGGCGCGTCCAGCCCGCGATGCGGGTAATGCGGGGCATGGCCCGCCGCGATCAGGATCATGTTGCGTTCGCGCAGCGGGATCTGGAGCCGTTCGCCGAGATGCAACACCATCTCCCGGCTTGGCCGGGACCGCCCCGACTCCAGGAAACTGAGATGACGCTGGGAAATATCCGCCTCGCTCGCCAGCGCAAGCTGGCTGAGCCTGCGCCTTTGCCGCCATTGCCGCAACAATTCCCCTGCATTGCCGGTCATGCTGTTCATGGTCGGATGATTAACGCGGGAATTGCAAGGGAACAATTACCTCCAAGGTAATCGATTCAAGACAGCCGATTCGCGATGAACGGGTATCGCCCTGTCATTCCGGCAAGGCGGAACCGGATCGAAGGAGATAACCATGTTTCACGAACATCACCGCCCATCGTTGCATACTCTCTTGCGGCTCGACGCCTTTACCTGCGTCATGATGGGCAGCCTTCTGGTCCTTGCGCCGGAACCGGCTGCCGCACTGACACGAATTCCCGTATCGCTGCTGTTCTGGGCCGGTCTGGTCCTGTTCCCGGTCGCTGCCTTCATGCTTGCCCTGTCGTTGAAGCCACATGTCCCGGCATGGGGGGCGTTTGCCGTGATTGCGGGCAACTGGCTCTGGGTGCTGGCGAGCCTGCTTCTGCCACTGCTGGGAATCATCCTGCCCAACGCCCTGGGCTGGCTTTTCCTGTTGGGACAGGCCGTGGTCGTCGCAGGTTTTGCCGGTTTCGAGCAGCGAGCAGCTCCGAAACCCGCTCCCGCTCACAGCTGAACAAATTCCCGAAGGGAGAAAGATCATGACTCAATGCGCAATCGATCATCCGCAAACCGAAGCCACGCGAGCCGTCGTGCAGGAGTTTCTCGCGGCACGCCTGGCCGGAGACATCCGGCGCCTTACGCTGCTGTTTGCCGAAAAGGTCGACTGGGTGCTTGCCGAGAACCCGACCGTTCCGTGGATCCGGCCACGGTCCACCGCCGCAGAATGCGCGGCCCAATTCACGGAATTGATGGAGCACACGGTGCCCGATGAAGCGCGGGCTTCCATCGACACGCTCGTTGTCGATGGCGCTGATGCCGTCCTGATGGGGTATCTGTCAGGAACTGTGCGGGCGACGGGAAAATCCTTCGAAGGGCCGTTTGCCCTGCGCCTTACGGTAGAAGATGGCCGGATCACCAAGCATCACCTGTATGAGAACAGCCTGTCGATCGCCGAGGCTTGCGCCCCATGAGGGGTGCAAGCATCGAATATGACGGGCCGCACCGCAGCACTTACCCGATGAATCCGGGTCCGGCTGCGTTGAAGCAGTTCGGAAGGCCGGGGCACCGGATGCCCGAACCGGACGATGCAGCGTAACTCCAGGCCGATAGTCGTGACGATCATGGGCTGTGGATCGAAACACCAGCATAGCATCAGTCAACCTTGCCTTGATGCCATACCTCGCTTGCAATTTAGGTTATTTGGTCCTATGGTCCAACCACAGGAGGGGAATCAATGGCCGGTATCACAGCAGTCGACGAGATCAGGGAAACGCTTAGGCGCGAGATCATGGAGAATTACACGGTCGGCGATTACCTTCCGACCGAGCGGGAATTGGCCGAGCGGTTCGGCGTTTCCCGCAACACCATACGCGAGACGATAATTCATCTCGAAGCGTTTCAGCTGGTGCGCAAGACCAAGCGTGGACCACAGGTGTCAAAGCCCGACTTCGACGTTATGTTCCAAGGGTTTACACAGTTCTTCGCCACCTCGTCGCAAACCTTCGTCGATGTTCTGAATTTTCGCCGGATCGTCGAATCCGGGGCCGTGCCACTCATCATCCGCAACGCGACTTCAGAAGATGTCGAAAAGATGGATGAGGCCAACCGGGCCATGGGCGTTGCAATGACGGCCGCGGCATCCGCCGAACAGGACTATCGATTTCACCTCGCCATGATCGACGCGGCCCATAACGACGTGTTGAGCCGGATGTATCGCGTCATGTCGGTCCCGCTGCGCTTCTATCTTGAGGTTGGCAAGTCACATTCGCCCGCGACCGCGACTGCCGCCGAACAACACAATCGGATCATCACAGCTGTCAATCAGCGCGGGCCCGAGGAACTGACGGCGGCTCTGGGCGCTCATTTCGACCATTCGGGAAAAACCCTTGCCGACTGGCTTGCCAGCCGCGACGGCGCAGATGCCCCGGCGGAAATATGGCCGCCCACCCTGGAGCGGCGGAACACACCCATCACATCAGGAGGAATCAAATGAAATTTCTATCCTACTTTGCCGGAGTTGCTGCGGCTGCGGTTATCGCCGGAACTGCCTATGCGCAGGAAACCACGATCCGCGTCGCTTATGAAAACAACCCCGGTGAACCTGCCGATCTGGTCATGAACCGCTGGGCCGAACTGGTGGATCAGGCCTCGAACGGTGAGGTCAAGCTGGAACTTTACCCCTCCTCTCAGCTCGGATCAAAGCAGGACGTGATCGAGCAGGCCATGGCCGGAGTGAACGTCATCACCATCGCGGATGTCGGCTTTCTGACCGATTACGAGCCCGATCTGGGCATTCTGTTCGGTCCTTACCTGACTGAGAATGTCGATGCGCTGTTCGACATCTACGAGAGCGACTGGTTCAAGGAAAAGGAACAGTCGCTGCAGGATCAGGGCATCCATATCGTCATCAAGAACTATCTCTACGGCACCAGAGAGCTGCTGACGACCAAGCCGGTTCGCACCCCCGATGACCTTGACGGCTTGAAGATCCGCACGCCCAACAACGAGATGCAGGTCAAGGCAATCGAGGCGATGGGCGGCACGGCGACGCCGATGCCGCTTGGCGAGGTCTATCCGGCGCTGACTCAAGGCGTAATCGACGGCGTGGAAAACCCGCTCGCTGTCCTCTACGGCCAAAAACTGCACGAACAGGCCAAATACCTGTCGATGATCGACTATCTGCAGAACACATCGCTGTGGCTGGGCGGACAGGCCTATTTCGATACGCTTGATCCCGGCGTGGTCGAGATGCTGCACGAGACTGGCCGCGAAGCAGGTCTTTACAGCCAGGAACTGGCACGCGAGTCCGATGAGCAGATCCTTGCTGAGATGGAGGCGGCCGGAGTCGAGGTCATTCGCCCCGATCTTGCGCCCTTCCGCGAGAAAGCCGCTGCCGTCTACGCGCAGTTCCCGGAGTGGTCTGACGGGCTGTATGAGCAGATACAGGCCTTGATCGCAAAACCGGGCGAAAGCGCGGCCAAACAATGATCTGACCCGTATCGGGATGGCCTTGCCGTCATCCCGGCCCTCACGGAGGTCTCTTTCATGAACATCCTGTCACGCGTGGCATCAGCCGCGGCCGGATTGCTCGTGCTTGTGCTCGTGGCAATCACTGCAGCCTCGGTGGTTACCCGCTATGTTTTCGCCGCCCCGTTTCAATGGACGGAAGAACTGTCCGGCCTGCTGATGATCTGGATCGTCCTTCTTGGTGCTATCGGGTGTGAATTTCACCGCGAACATCTTACGATCGACGTTGTAATGTCATCGCTGCCGGATCGCCTTCGCAACGTGATCGCGCTCACAATCGGCTTTCTGTCGCTGGGGCTGCTGATCGCAATGTCCTGGCTGGGCTGGGAACTGGCGCGATCCGCAATCACCAAGCAGACCCGGCTTCTGGGCATCTCGTGGTTCTGGATCGATATTGCCGTGGTCGTCGGCGCCGCCGGCATCGCCATTGTGCTGCTCGCACGCCTGATCGCCGCTCTGACGGGACGCGAAAAATTCGAGGACGAGAGTGTCATCGACCTTGTCATGGCAGAGGCGCATGCAACGGGAGCAGACAAATGACCTGGGCCATCATCATCGTCGTGATGTTCGCGCTTTTCGCGTTGAACATGCGGATCTACCTGGCGATGTTCGCGGCGATCCTTGCCTATTTCGTATTCTTTGCTGACATCCCCCTGCAAATCGGCATTCAGCGCCTGATTGCGCCGACTCAGAACACCTCCTTGCTGGCGATCCCGTTCTTCGTGCTTCTCGGGACGCTTCTTGGCACCACCGGGATCGCGGGGCGCCTGTTGATGCTCGCTGATCTGCTTGTCGGGCGCCTGCGCGGAGGTCTCGGGCATACCAACGTCATGCTCTCGACCCTGATGGGCGGCATTTCCGCCTCGAACCTTGCCGATGCCGCGATGATGTGCCGCATGGTGGTTCCGAACATGCAAAAGGCCGGCTATCGCCGCGGCACCGCTGCCGCGATCACGGCAGCTTCGTCGCTGATCACCCCTATCCTGCCGCCGGGCATTGCCCTGATCATCTATGGTCTTGTGGCCGATGTTTCGATCGGCTCGATGTTCGTGGCGGGCATCTTGCCGGGTCTGCTTTGCTCCGCGCTTTTGATCGCCGCTGTTTATATCGTCGCCCGGCGCGAGGGCCAGCCGCCTTCACGGGAAAGCTGGCCTACCGCACGCGAAACTGGGATCACGGTTCTCGGCGCATGGCCCGCGATCCTGCTCGTGGCCGTCATCATCGGCGGTATCCGCTTTGGCGTATTCACCCCGTCCGAGGCTGGCGCGGTTGCCACTGTCATCACCATCCTGATCGGGCTTTTTGTTTATCGCGAAATGAACGGACGGGATCTGGCGGCAGCATTCAGCATGACCGCCCGGCAGACGGCCGCAGTTCTGCTGGTCATCATGATGTCGTCGGCTCTGGCCTGGATCTTCACCCTGGAGCGTGCAGGGGTCGAACTGGCCGACTGGATCACTGCACTGACATCGAATCCCTGGCTTTTTCTGCTGGTGGTGAACCTTGCGTTGCTGGTTCTCGGGATGTTCATCGAAGGCAACGCGCTTCTTATCATTCTGGTGCCACTGCTGAAGCCGGTCGTGGTCGATCTGGGGATCGATCCGGTGCATTTCGGTATCGTCATGATCCTGAACCTTGCGATCGGCACCCTGACGCCGCCTGTGGGAACGGTCATGCTGCTGACATGTAATCTGACGGGAACCTCCATCACAGAGTTCCTGAAGGATGGCTGGCCCTTCATGTTGGCGCTGATCGTCGCCCTGGCGCTTGTGACCTTCGTGCCCGCGCTGTCACTTGCCCTGATCTAACTGAAGGAACGGAATTGTCATGACGAACTTTCCGAACGAGATGCAATCACTGGTCTGCGACCAGCCGGGCCGTCTCGAACTGGTCACGCGACCGCGCCCCGAGGACCGTCCCGGACATATCCGGCTGAAAATCGAGGCGATCGGCATCTGCGGAACGGACTATCACATCTACAAGGGCCAGCAGCCCTTTCTGTCCTATCCGCGCATCATGGGACACGAGCTTGCCGCGCGCGCGATGCAGGACAGTTCCGACGGCCGCATCAAGGGTGGCGATTTGGTGGCGGTCAATCCCTATATCACCTGCGGCGAATGCCGTGCCTGCACCACCGGCAAGCCCAATTGCTGCGAGAATATCGGTGTGCTCGGTGTTCATCGCGACGGCGGCATGTGCGAGGAGATCGTGATCCCCGAGGCCAACGCCTATGCCGCGCCCGGGCTGCAACCGCGGGCCGCCGCGATGGTGGAATTCCTGGCCATCGGCGCCCACGGCGTGCACCGCGCCGGTATCGGCTCGGGTTCGACGGCGCTTGTGGTGGGCGCTGGCCCCATTGGACTGGGAGCGGCGCTGTTTGCGCAGATCGCCGGGGCCAGCGTGACCGTACGCGACACCTCGTCCGAGCGACTTGACCTGGCCCGTGCGATCCTGCCCGATGCGACATGCGAAACCGTGGATGCAGCGGGCGGCGGGGCATTTGATGCGGTCTTCGACGCGACCGGCAACATCAAGGCAATGAATGCCGGCCTGCGTTTCGTAGCCCATGGTGGGGCCTATGTTCTGCTTTCTGTGGTCAAGGGCGATCTGCTCTTTGCCGATCCCGAGTTTCACAAGCGTGAAACAACGCTTTTCGCCAGCCGCAACGCGCTGAAGGCCGATTTCGAGCATGTGATGGACTGCATGGCGCGCGGGCTCGTCCCCATCGACGCCTTCGGCACCCATAGCACGACTCTTGAAGCAGCCGTAACCGACCTGCCAAAATGGGCCGAAGATCGCAATACTGTCGTCAAGGCACTGATCCATGTCTGATGTCACCACTCCCATCGTGCAGTTCGGCACCTCGCGTTTTCTGCAGGCCCATGCAGATCTGTTCTTTCAGGAAGGCACGCCACAACGAGCGGTAACGGTCATCCAGTCATCCGGCGATCCTGATCGCCGCAAGCGCCTCGCCCATCTCACAGGCAGTTATCCGGTCCGCATCCGCGGCCTTCAGGATGGCAAGACCGTGGATGAAGAGCGCTGCGTCGAAATCGTCCGCCGCACGCTGTCTACCACTACCGATTGGGACGAAGTTACACGTGTCGTCACCGAAGAGGCGATCGCCATCCTGTCCAACACCGGCGACAGCGGCTATGATCCGTTGCCCGGTGACGAGACCGGCAATGATCCCCGGGACATGAGCTACCCGGCCAAGCTCTATCATCTCCTTGCCCACCGCCATTCGGCCGGTGCGGCGCCTCTTGACATCTTTCCGATGGAACTGATCTCCGACAACGGCATCGTTCTGCGGGATCGCGTGACACAGATCGCCCGCGCCCGGTCAGCCCCGGACGCATTGATGAACTGGCTGGCAAAATGCCGTTGGGCAGTCTCTCTCGTCGATCGGATCGTGTCAGAGCCGATCGAACCAGCCGGCGCAGTGGCCGAACCCTACGCGCTTTGGGCCATAGAAACCCAACCGGGCCTTGCCGCGCCTACCTCGCATCCTGCGATCCGCATGGTTGACGATATCGAGCGGATCGAACGGCTGAAGCTCCATATACTGAACCTTTGCCATACCGTGCTTGTCCAGCTCTGGATGGAGGCGAATGGCGAGTCCGACCTGACCGTCAATGCCGCGATGAAGGGGTCACTTGGGCAGCGGATGCAGGCCATCGCCGAGACGGAGGTTTTACGAGGATTTGCCGCGCACGGCATGAAGGATGCCGCGGCAGACTATCTTGCGACCACATTAGAGCGGTTTCGCAACCCGTTTCTGGAACATCGTCTCTCGGACATCGCGCAAAATCACCCCCAGAAGATCCAGCGCCGGATCGGTGCGTTCCTCGAATGGGTCCGCGAGGTGGAGGCGGAGTTCGAGGCCCCGCAACTGCAGCGGATCGCGAGCAAGGAAAATACGGCATGAGCACCGGAGCAATGATCCTTTCCGAAATCGACACTGTGGCAATCGCGCTAACCGATTGGCCGGCGGGGGAGACTCGTGCCGGGGTCACTGCTGTCGAGGAAATCACGCGCGGCCACAAGATTGCCCGTCTGCCAATGGCAAAGGGCGATCCCGTCATTAAATACGGTCAAATGATGGGTATCGCCTCGGAGGACATCGCTGTGGGTGCCCATGTCCATACGCATAATTGCGGCTTTCCCAGGGATCATGCCGAAATGCCGGCCCCCAGGGCGACGACGCCCGAACCGCCCGAAAGGCGCAGCTTCGAGGGCTACCTGCGTCCTGATGGCCGGGTCGGAACCCGCAACTATATCGGAATCCTCGCCTCGGTGAATTGCTCGACCACTGTCTGCGATGCGATAGCGGCCGAAGCCAACCGCACCCTTTTACCGAAATACCCCGGCATCGACGGCTTTGCACCCCTTATCCACGGGCAGGGCTGCGGGATGGAACACAAGGGGCCCGACTATGACGCGCTGATCCGTGTGATGAAGGGTTATCGCGATCATCCGAATTTCGGCGGCATCATCATCGTGGGTCTTGGCTGCGAGGTGAACCAGCTGACGCTTTATCCGCCAAACGACTGGACCAGGGACCGTTACCACAGTTTCAACATGCAGGAGGTGGGCGGCTCGCGCTCTGCGGTAAGACGGGCGCTGGAGCTGTTGGAACCGATTGCGGCGGCAGCCAACCGTGACCGGCGCACGACACAGGATATCTCTAGACTCATCCTGGGGATGCAATGCGGCGGCTCGGACGGTTTCTCGGGTATCACATGCAATCCGGCGCTCGGCCATGCCTCCGACCTGCTGGTGGCGGCGGGCGGCACCTCCATTCTCAGCGAAACCCCCGAGATCTTCGGCGCCGAGCATCTGCTGATCTCACGTGCGAACAGCGAAGATGGGGCGCGCCTGCGCGGCATGATCGACTGGTGGCGCGATTATGCCGCCCGGAACGGCACCACTCTCGACAACAACCCCTCTCCGGGGAACAAGCGCGGCGGACTGACGACGATCCTCGAAAAATCCCTTGGCGCGGTTGCCAAGGGTGGCGTATCGCCCATGTCCGGCGTCCATGGCTATGCAGAGCGTATCGACGGGCCCGGCTTCGTGTATATGGACAGCCCCGGCTATGATCCTGTCGTCGCCACCGGGCAGATCGCCGCCGGGGCGAATGCACTCTGCTTTACGACCGGGCGCGGATCCTGTGCCGGCTACAAACCCACGCCGTCGCTGAAACTGGCGTCCAACTCTGAAATGGCCCGCAACATGGCCGAGGATATGGATATTGATTGCGGAGTGATCGTGGATCGGGGAGTGCCAATAGCCGAAATGGGCCGTCGCATCTACGACAGTATCCTGGACATGGCTTCGGGGCAGCAAACGAAATCCGAAGCTCTGGGCTATGGTGACAATGAATTCGTACCCTGGAAGATCGGTGCGACGCTATAAGCCGGCAACCCCGGATTCGTTTTCAAGATCATCCGCATTCGCGAGACATCGAGGTGTAGCCAATCGGGCGAGGATCATCGGGGATGGCCGTTCCTTGCCCCGAAGGTTATGGCCACTCCTGCCGCATTGTTCGATCCGGAACAGACCGTATTGGTCCTGACCGATCACGCCGCTCCCGCCTGGCTGGCGGGATTGACCGTGAACAGCGGATTTTCCAGCCAATAAGCGGCGCGTCACCGCCCGTTCGGAAAAGATTTACTCTTCCTCCTGCATCTCGTCTGCCAGGAAGTCCACGAAGGCCCGCACCTTGGGAAGGATGTATTGGCGCGAGGGATAGACGACATGGATCGAGGTTTCGACCGCGCTCCAATCATCAAGCGCCGTCACAAGCCTTCCTTCGGCAATATCCCGTTCCACATAGATATAGGGGATCAGGCTGAGCCCGAAGCCGACAAGCAGCGCGTCCCGAACCGCCAGGCTGGTCGTGACCTTATAGCGCCCGTCGACCGGCACGGATACGCTTTGCCCCATCCGCGCGAATGACCATTGCTGGACATGGCCCGAAAGCGTGAACTGCACGCAGTTATGCGCGCGCAGGTCATCAGGAATCCCGGGGCGGCCATATTGCGCGAAGTAACCCGGCGAGGCGCAGATCACATGCCGAAGCGTTGTCAGTTTGCGCGCGATCAGGCTGGAATCCTCCAGTCGGTCACTGCCACGAATGGCGACGTCTATCCCCTCCTTGACAAGATCGACCCGACGATCCTCCAGTTTCAGGTCAAGCGTCAGGTCGGGATGACGATCGAGAAAGCCGATGATAGCATCTGACAGGCGCGTCAATGTAAAGGCCATGGGGGCGCTGACCCGCAACAGCCCGCTTGGCATCTGCTGCAGGGGTCCCAGAGAATTGTCGGCATCCGAAAGGTCGTCGAGAACGCGGGCTATCTGCTCGTAATAGCGCTGGCCGGCTTCGGTCAGGCTCATCCGGCGCGTGGTTCGGTTGAGCAGGCGCACGCCAAGATGCGCCTCAAGTTCCCGGATGTTCTTGCTGATCGCGGCCGGGGAAAGTCCCAACCGGCGTGCTGCCTCGGCAAAGGAACCGCCTTCCACCGTTTGGCGGAATACCCGGAGAGCCTGCAACTGATCCATCGTTATTATTTACTTTTGGTTATGAGTTATGAAACTGGATAACGGATTATCCCGGCAGTGGAAAAGAATTATCTCGACCTCATCAGCGGCATCTTCGCTGAAACACATTATCGTCAAAGGTCGAGACAGATGAAAAATCCGATTATCACCGCCATCGAGAACCGTGTTTCAACCAATCTGTTCGATGCCGGGAAGGCATTGACCGACGCGCAGATCGAGGAACTCGCCAGCCTCGCCACGCGAGCGCCCACGGCCTACAACCTCCAGAACTGGCGTTTCATTGCCGCTCGGAGCGCCGAGGCCAAGGCACGCCTGCAGGCCGCCGCCTATGGGCAGACCAAGGTGGCGGAGGCTGCGGTGACTTATATCATCTGCGGGCAGCACCCTGTATCTGCGGTCATGGAGGAGCGGCTGCAACCCTCGGTCGAGGCAGGGTTCATGCCTTCCGACATGATCGGCGCATGGACGAAGGCGGTCGAGGACAACTATGGCGGCAATGCGCAGATGCAGCGGGACGAGGCAATTCGGACGGCAACTCTGGGCGCTGCATTCCTGATGTTCGCAGCAGAGGCCCATGGCCTGGCGACGGGGCCGATGGTTGGTTTCGATCCCGAGATTGTCGCGCGCGAGTTCAATCTGGCCGCAAACGAGATCCCGGTGGTGCTGATCGCGGTGGGGTATGCCCGGGAAGGCAACTGGCCGCAGAAACCGAGACTCCCGCTGTCACAGGTTCTGGATTTTGCCTGAGATCTTCCCCGCAAAGAGATGCCTTTAACTGATAAGGAAGAAACCAAATGGAAAACGGCAATGTGACAGGTGCGCATCTGGGCATGCTGCTTTGGGCAGCGATAGTCGGCGCCTCCTTCCCGGTTGTCGGCATGTTGAGCGAGGGGCTGCCGTCATTACTGTTGACGGCGATGCGTTTCGCGATCGCGGCGCTGGCAATGCTGCCGCTGGTCTGGCGGAAAGGACCGGAGATGCCCGATATCCTCGGCCTGCTGCTTTACGCGTTCATGGGGCTTTGCCTTGCCGGTTTCTTTGGCGTCATGTTCTGGGCTGCGCACCGTGTGAGCGCGCTTTCCATGTCGGCCCTGTTCGTATCCATGCCGCTGTTGGCCTATGGGATTGGCCGGGTTCTTGGCATAGAGCCGCGCGCAGCCCGCCTGCCGGCCGTTCTGGCCCTGGGCGCGGGCGGAGCAATTGCCCTTGCGCTTGCCCAAAGCGGCGGCAACCTGACCGCACTGCAATTCGGCCGGGGCGAAGGCGCGTTTTTTCTGGGCTGCATCGCTTCGGCCCTTTACCCGGTCCTGTCCAAATGGGGATTGGCCCGAGGCATCCTCTCATCCGACGCTGCCGTCAGGACTTTCTGGAGCCTTGCCATGGGGTGCGTCCTGATTGCACTGGCCGGTTTTGCCATGGAGCCCCTGACGGCCATGGCAAAGATGCAGCCCAAGGACATATTGCTGGTCGCCTATCTCGGGGTGTTTTCCAGCGGTGTCACATTCTGGCTGATGCAGCGCGGAACCGGGGTGCTGACGCCGGGTGCGGTGACGGCCTACAGCTATCTGGTGCCCTTCGTATCGATGCTGGCCCTGTTCGCCGCACGACCTGAGGTCATCGGCTGGCATTGGCTGCCGGGCAGCGCGCTGGTGATCACGGCGATGATCCTGCTCTTCCGCACGGGAGGCAGACAGCTTGCGGCTATTTCGCATGCCGATGCGGGAAGACTGCGCGGCTGATCCAGATGACATGATTTCGCTGCGCAGCCATGAATTTCCAATATGAAGATGACTGCACCGCGATGCCCGGACCTGCAGGATGATGGTTCCGGGCAACTCTTTCTCCTGAGCGCGCCTCGGGGAGCAGGTAATGTTGCTTGCGCTCCGACCTCGCAGGCCGCCAGGCCCCCTTACTGCCCCTGTTCGGCCTCTCTCATGTTTATGCAGGCAGCGCAACGGACATGGTTGACCTCCAGCCAGAGACTCCGGTCTGCAAATCCACTCTCGTCTCGCCTCTGCGCCCCGGCATATTGCCGCTCACCAGAAACACACAGCGGATTGCCCGGTTAACGGCCATGTGGCTCCTTCTTCACTGTCTGCCGAGCGAAGACCAAGGGCCGCATGCTGTTGCCCATGCGCCAGTGACGATGGGGCGATTCGTCCTCATTCTTCCCAATAACCCCCATGATCGCATCGGGGATTATCGGTTTTCCTGACGCAGGTTAAACCGGACGATCAAACTCGACCGCGTTTCCGATTTCTTCGGCGTGTTGCTGACCAGGACTGTCAGTGGCCTCCCACCACTCACCCAACGCATCGATAAGAGGCACAAGCGTTTCTCCGGCAGGGGTCAGATCGTATTCGACGCGAAGCGGGTAGCCATTGAACTCTGTCCGTTGCACGATACCCGCATCCTCCAGCTTTCGAAGCTCCAACGTCAACATCTTGTGGGAAATCGTCGGATTGTCCCGGCGAAGCTCGTTGAATCGCTTGGTGCCATCCTTGAGATAATAAATCAGCAATGTCGGCCAGCGACCGCTGAGCACCTGCATCACCTCTTCGATCGGGCAGCGGGAGACAAGGTTTTTCATTCTTCCTCCATGGTTACAAAAAGGTGCGTAATTTACTCCGGATAACACTCCGCTAGGTTCCAGCACAGCTGCGCAGCGTAATCATCGGAATTCACGGAGAACGTAAAATGGAACCCATTCTCATATACGGCTTCCCGGCGGGAAGCTCCATGGGCCTCGTTGCCGCCCTTGAATGGCTGGGCAAGCCCTATCGCCTTTGCCGCGTCGATATGCTGACCGAAATGCGAGAACCTTCCTATGCGCGGATCAATGCGCGCCACGAGACACCGGCGCTCATTACCGATAAGGGAGAAACGCTGACGGAAACAATGGCCATTGCCGCCTGGTTCGAGGCGAGAGATACCGAGCGGCGGATCAGCTTCGATCCGCTTTCGCCGGAAGCGAACCGGATGCATCAGGTGATGGCGTTCATCAATACAGGCTTCACCGCTGCCTTCGGCCCGTTATGGGCTGCCCTTGAGATGACACCTCCCAATCCTCCACTGCAGGCGGCGCTACGCGAATGGGGGCGCGAAGCCGTAATCAAACGCCACGATATGCTGGAAAAAATGGCCGGAGATGCTCCATTCCTGACGGGGGACAAACCGAAGCTTGCGGACGCCTTGTTCATCGGAATCGCCCGGTGGCTCAATTTCCATGAGGTTGCCGACCCGGAACGCTGGCCAAGGCTTGCAGCCATTCGGCAGAGGCTCGAAGCCGATCCCGCAGTCATTTATGCAACTGCGTTGGAAGGGGGCGAAACGAGACCGGGCAGCGGAGCTTGCCTCGGTCATATCGGTCTTGCGGAACTGATCGACCGGTTCGGTTCGTCGTCACCTTGGTCACCTTGAAGTTCGGGCATCGGCGAAAGCCATCAAGCCAGGTTTCGACTTCGGGCATTCATCCAGCCCGCCCTGATCGGGTCGCGACGCCGAGCTTTTTTGACTTTCGCCGATGGGACATTCAGGAGGATCGCCGTCAGGTCACTCTTGAGAGTCCCGTTGATCGCAATCCATCCTTGGGTATGGCGAGGTCAGCGGTAGACAGCTTGCAGTCAAATTCCTCAGGGCCGATCCGCGATGTCCCATGTCAACACCGGGATGCTGTGACATCCTCAGGGTAGTCAAATGCTTCGGCCCTGTAATCCGATGACGATGGAGCCGGTATCACCATCGAAACCAAGCCGTGACAATGATGCATTGCATCAGGCTGTTGGGCCGGTGGCCCATGGCATGGGACTGCGACCGTCAGGTCGCAAGTCCGCATCGCCGTTCTGAACGACGACACCGTGCTTGCCATACCTGTCACGAAGGTTGTGAGATAAGTCTGCCCGACGAAAGGGGAACCTCGCGCCTCAAAGGCTTTGTGCAAAGCCATTCTGATCAAGGTATCACCGGGACTGTGTCCCGGATCGGGGCCGCGCCGGCAAACGTCCCAGGCAATCTTCAATACTGGGATCATCTCATGCCTGAAACGGCTCTCACGCATCAATCCGGCTCGAACTTCTTCCGTCCTGCCACATCGGCGCGGCATCATCCCCAGCCCCTGCGCGCCCGGTTTTCATGCAGCATCGAAGCAATCTGCCCATATTATCGACAATGCCTGACCGCCCGGCATCGGAACTGCCCGAATCCTGTCCAACCAAGCGGGATTCCGCTGTTGTGATGCACGAGAGGGCGCGGCCTTCCCGGACAATCACAACAGGGACACCGGTCAGAGCACCGGTCGGAAAGGGTGATATGAAAACGACCACGAAACTGCTGATGCTGACCGGTGCGATCAGTTTGTCGCCCGGGGCATGGGCGCAAGAGGGCGAGCCGATCAAGATCGGCGTGCTGCATTCGCTGTCGGGCACCATGGCGATCTCGGAAACCACGCTGAAAGATACCGTTCTGATGATGGTCGAGCAGCAGAACGCCAAGGGTGGCGTTCTTGGCCGTCCGCTGGAGGCCGTGGTCGTTGATCCGGCCTCGGACTGGCCGCTATTCGCCGAGAAGGCGCGCGAATTGCTGACCGTCTCGGAAGTGGACGCGATTTTCGGCTGCTGGACCTCGGTATCCCGCAAATCCGTGCTTCCGGTGATCGAGGAACTGAACGGGCTGCTGTTCTACCCGGTGCAATACGAGGGCGAGGAGAGCTCCAGGAACGTCATCTATACCGGCGCCGCGCCGAACCAGCAGGCGATTCCGGCGGTGGAATACATGACCGAGGAATTGGGCGTCGAGAAATGGGCGCTGCTGGGCACCGATTACGTCTATCCGCGCACGACGAACAATATCCTTGAAAGCTATCTCAAGGATCAGGGTGTCGCGGCCGAGGACATCTTCGTCAATTACACGCCCTTCGGCCATTCCGACTGGTCCAAGATCGTCGCGGATGTCGTGGCGCTTGGCGCGGATGGCAAGAAGGTCGGCGTGGTCTCGACCATCAATGGCGACGCGAATGTCGGTTTTTACAAGGAACTGGCGGCGGCCGGTATTTCGGCGGATGATATCCCCGTCATGGCCTTTTCCGTCGGTGAAGAGGAATTGTCGGGACTGGATACCGGGAACCTCGTCGGGCACCTGGCGGCGTGGAACTATTTCCAGACCGCCGAAACCGACGAAAACGCGGCTTTCATCGAGGAATGGCACAAGTCCACCGGTGACGAGTCCCGTGTGACCAACGATCCGATGGAAGCGACCATGCTGGGCTTCAACCTGTGGGTTCAGGCCGTCGAGAAGGCGGGCAGCACCGATACCGATGCCGTGCTTGACGCTATCGTCGGGCTGGAGGTGCCGAACCTGACCGGTTCGACCGCGACGGTCCTGCCCAATCACCACCTGACCAAGCCGGTCCTGATCGGCGAGATCCGCGATGATGGGCAGTTCGATATCGTCAGCGAGACCGATCCCGTGCCGGGCGATGCCTGGACCGATTTCCTGCCGGAATCGGCGGTGCTGGATGCCGATTGGCCGGGCAAGGAATGCGGCATGTTCAACACCGAGACCGGAAGCTGCGTGCAGATCCAGTCGAATTACTGATCGTTGAACGGGAGGGCGCGCGCGTCCTCCCCCCTCCAATTCGGGAAAAGCAAACGTGACATCTTCGCTCCGTGCCCAGTCGCTCATTGCGCTTGCGCTGATGCTTCTAGTTTCCGCTCTTCCGGCACAGGCCAATCCTGAGCTGGAAGCGTTGATCGCCACGAACATGGATCAGATCGAGCGCCCTTCACGGCGGACGGTAGGGCCATTGATCAAGCAGATCGCCGCGACCGGCCCGGAAGGCAAGGCGATGCTGGCCGCGTGGACCGACCGGCGGCTTGGGCTGACCGATGACGGGCGGGTTGTGATCGTTGCCGGCGACGATATGGCCGATGCCGCAACCGGCGAGGCGGTGGCCGGTGCGGATCCGAAGATGCTGCGCCCCAATTCCGGCGTGCGCGGGTTGATCGACTCGGCATTGGTCGCCGGCCAGATATCCGATCCCGACCGGAAAATCCGGGTGCAGGCACTGGATTCCATCGCCCGCTCGGGCTCCGAAGAGCATCTGGCGGCGCTGCGCAATGCTCCACCTGATCCGGATCCGGCGCTGCAGGCCCGGAAAGAGCGGCTGGAGACCCTGCTGACCATTCAGTATGACGGCGACCCGCAGGCCCGTATTGCGGCGCTGAAGGAAATGTCGGGCGATGTCGGGCTGGATTTCCGCGCGGTGCTCAACCCGCTGCTGGCGACCCGCCGGGTTGCCGCGACTGAGGCGCCCGGGGACGCCAATATCGCCCGCGAACTCAAACCCGGCAGCGACGAGCTGTCCCGCGATGCCGCTTATGAATTGCTGAAATCGCAGGAACTCGCTCAGCCCCGCCTGACCCTCGCGGCACAGCGCGATATCCTGATCGCCAATATCGCGGATGGCCGCGTCGGCGGTATTCCGGTGACGGATCTGGGCGACCCGCAAGCCCGCGACCGCGCCTATGAGGCATTGGAGGCAGCGGGCACCGTCACCCCTGCCGCCACCGAGGCCGAGGCGCAAGAGGCCATCGACAGGCATCGCTATTACGAGATCTATGCCGAGCCGAACCCGGATGTCACCGAGGCCGCCAAATCCGCGCAGACGCGGGCGCAGGTGCGGCTGGCGGCGATGAAGGGGATTGACCTGGGACTCGATGCGCTGTCATTCGCCTCGATCTATTTCCTTGCCGCCATCGGGCTGGCCGTGACTTTCGGCGTCATGCGAGTCATCAATATGGCGCATGGCGAATTCATCATGATGGGCGCCTATACCGGCTATGTCGTCCAGACCCTGATACCGGACCGCACATTGTCGCTGATCGTGGCCCTGCCTGCCGCTTTCGCCGTCACTTTCGCCGCCGGTGTGGCATTGGAGCGGCTGGTGATCCGGCATCTTGCCAAGCGCCCGCTGGAAACCCTGCTGGCGACCTTTGGTGTCTCGATCGCGCTGCAACAGATCGCCAAGAATGTTTTCGGCACCCAGGCCCGCCCGCTGACCGCGCCGGAATGGCTGGAAGGGGCGATCACCTTCAACGACGTGATCTCGATCTCGACTATTCGCGCGGCGATTTTCGTGCTGGCGCTGTTGTTCCTCGGGCTGTTCCTGTTCATCATGAAGCGCACGAGGCTGGGGCTGGAGGTTCGCGCCGTCACACAGAACCCCGGCATGGCGGCAAGCATGGGCATCAACCCTGACCGCATCGCCATGCTGACCTTTGGCCTGGGTTCAGGCATCGCGGGAATCGCCGGCGTCGCCATCGGGCTGTTCGCCAAGGTCACCTCGGAATTAGGGCAGGATTACATTGTGCAAAGCTTCATGACCGTGGTAGTCGGCGGTGTCGGCAATATCTGGGGCACGCTGGCGGGGGCGGGGCTGATCGGCGCACTGTCCAAGATCATCGAGTCGCTTAACCCCTCGAACACGCTGGCGGCACAGACCTTCATGATCCTGTTCATCATCATCTTCATCCAGTTCCGGCCGCGCGGGATCATCCCGCAAAAGGGCCGCGCGGCAGAGGCGTAAATGACCCGCAAACCCTTCATCCTGCGCAACCCTTCGGTGCTGCTCATGCTGGCCGTGCTGGCGGTTTTCACCGCGGCCGTCACCCTGATGAGCCAGGCCTATGGCAGCGGCGCGGTCCCGACCTCGATGGTCAAGGTGCTGGGCAAGACGCTGTGCCTTGCCCTTGCCGCCGTGGCGATGGACCTTGTCTGGGGTTATATCGGCATTCTCAGCCTCGGGCAGATGGCCTTCTTCGCGCTTGGCGGCTACATGATCGGCCAGTGGCTGATGTATGCAAGGACCGAGGCGATCGTCGCCGCCTCGCTGGCGCAGGCACCGATCCCGCCCACGCCGCTGGAACTGCAAGAGGCCACCGCCAGCCAGATTTTCGGCGTGGTCGGCTCGTCGGACCTGCCTATGGTTTGGAGTTTTGCCCATTCGCTGCCGCTCCAGTTGTTGCTGGTCGTCGCGGTGCCCGGCCTGCTGGCGCTGGTCTTCGGCTGGCTGGCGTTCCGTTCGCGGGTCAACGGGGTCTACCTGTCGATCCTGACGCAGGCCATGACGCTGGCGCTTGCCCTGTGGCTGTTCCAGAACGATTCCGGCTTTCGCGGCAATAACGGGCTGTCGGGCTTGCAGAATATTCCCGGCCTCGACGGCGTGTCGCAGGCGCGGCTGTCAATCTGGTTCCTCTGGGCTTCCGCCGCCGCGCTCGGGCTTGGATATGTGCTGATCGCGTGGCTGGTCGGCGGCAAGTTCGGCTCCGTGATCCGCGCCATCCGCGACGATGAAACCCGCGTGCGTTTCCTTGGCTACCCTGTCGAGGGCTTCAAGCTGGTGGTCTTCACCCTCGCCGCCATGATCACCGCGGTCGCAGGTGCGCTTTATTACCCGCAGGCGGGGATCATCAACCCGGCGGAACTGGCGCCCATCGCCTCGATCTACCTTGCCGTATGGGTCGCCATCGGCGGACGCGGACGGCTCTATGGCGCGGTGATCGGTGCGGTCTTCGTTTCGCTGTTGTCGAGCTGGTTCACCGGCGGTCGGGCGCCCGATCTTGCCTTGCCGGGCTATGTCGTCAAATGGGTGGACTGGTGGCAGGTGGCGCTTGGCCTGTCATTCGTCCTCGTCACCCTGTTCGCGCCCCGGGGCATCGCCGGGTTCTTCGATCTGTTCACCCGCCGCAAGGAGAGCGGATCATGAGCGCATTACTGGAAGTCTCCGGCGTCTCGGTCAGTTTCGACGGGTTCAGGGCGATCGACAACCTGTCCTTCAGCATCGGCCCCGCTGAGCTGCGCGCAGTGATTGGCCCGAATGGGGCGGGTAAAACCACCTTCATGGATATCATCACCGGCAAAACCCGCCCGGATGCGGGCGAGGTGCTGTGGGGTGAATACTCCCGTTCATTGCTGAAAATGAACGAGGCGCAGATCGCCCGCGCAGGCATCGGCCGAAAGTTCCAGCGCCCCACGGTCTTCGAGGATCAATCCGTTGCCGACAACCTGACCATGGCGCTCAGGGCCAATCGCAATCCCTTCAGCGTTCTTGGCTGGCGTGCCTCGCCATCGTCGGATCAACGTGTCACGGAGCTTGCCGCCGAGGTCGGGCTGGCCGAACAGGTGAACCGCAAGGCGGGCGAGTTGAGCCACGGTCAGAAACAATGGCTGGAGATCGGCATGCTGCTGGCGCAGGAGCCTCGGCTGTTGCTGGTCGATGAACCGGCGGCGGGCATGACCCTGGCCGAGCGCGAGCAGACCACCACGCTCTTGCGCCGGTTGGCCGAGACGCATGCGGTAGTCGTGGTCGAACATGACATGGACTTTGTTCGACGCCTGAACTGCAAGGTGACGGTGCTTCATCAAGGATCGGTTCTGGCCGAGGGCAGCCTGGATCACGTCACCCGCAATCCGCAAGTCATCGAAGTCTATCTGGGACGCTGATCATGCTGAATGCCACCAACCTGACCCTGCATTACGGCGGCTCGCAAATCCTGTACGGCATCGATATCGCGGCTGCCCCCGGGCAGGTGACCTGCGTTATGGGGAATAACGGCGTGGGCAAGACCTCGCTTCTGAACCTGCTGGCCGGGCGGCATCCGCGATCGGGAGGCGAGATCATTTTCGATGGCCAGAATCTGGGCCGCCCGACGGCGCAGGCCATGGCGCGGATGGGCGTGGGCTATGTGCCACAGGGACGCGCAATCTTTCCGATGCTGACGGTCCGCGAGAACATGGAGACGGGCTTTGCCTGCCTGCCCCGCGCCGAGCGTCGCATTCCCGACGAGATATTCGACAGCTTCCCGGTTCTTGCGGAAATGTCTTATCGGCGCGGCGGTGATCTGTCGGGCGGGCAGCAACAGCAACTGGCCATCGCCCGTGCGCTGATCACCCGTCCGCGCCTACTGCTGCTGGATGAGCCTACCGAGGGCATCCAGCCCAATATCATCGCCCAGATCAGCCGTGTCATCGCCTCCCTTCGTGACCGGGGGGACATGGCGATTATCCTTGTCGAGCAGTTCTTCGACTTTGCCTGGGAACTGGGCGACAGATTCCTGGTGCTGGAACGTGGCCGGACAGTCATGCACGGGCCGAAATCCGATCTTCGGCGCGGCGAGCTGCATGCCCGGCTGGCCGGTCACCCAAGCACAGCGGAGTGATCCTGCGGCAGCGTCGGACAATTCCTGTTTGCAACGGCGCCTCAATGATCCGCCGTCAATGAGTTGCTCAAATATGTGACACGATGCCCTGTATTCGGGCACATAACCCGAGATTCCCTTGTCGTTCTGCCCAATTTGACAGCGCATTGTTGAGGCTGCTCCATTGAACTTTTCAATGGGAGCATGCTCGACACGTCCCACATATCCAGTTTTCAGCGAAGTCATGGACAGGCCCGGATCGTCCTTGGTCCGCGTGGCATTGTCGATCTGGCCCAATCCGGCTCAGCCAAGGCGATGCTGCCACGGGCTACCGCCGGATTGCCCGAGATCGTGTTCCTGAACACATCCGGCGGGCTGACCGCGGATGACCAGTTGGAATACGGCGTTGAATTACGCTCTGGCACGCGCGCGCTGGCAACCACCCAGACAGCAGAACGCGCCTATCGTGCCGAGGGCAATGCGGCCAGCTCCCATGTGCGATTGAGCATCGGCAAGAACGGCTGGCTGGACTGGCTGCCGCAGGAAACCATCCTCTTCGATGGCGCCGCGCTCGACCGGGTGACCGAGGTCGACCTTGCAGCGGGCGCGGGATGCCTGCTGCTTGAGATTATCGTGCTGGGCCGGCTGGCCATGGGCGAGACAGTGTCGCATCTGCACTTGCGCGACCGCAGGGTGGTCCGGCGCGAAGGACACATCTTGCATCACGACGCGCTGGCACTGAACGATGCCGGTCTGCGGCGACTGGACGGTGCGGCAATGCTGAACGGGGCGCGGGCCATGGCGACTTTGACCATGATTGCCCCGCATGCGCCGGATTTTCTGGGCTGCGTCCGCGATGTTCTAAATGAGCCCGGCGTGACATCCGCCGCCAGTGCGCCGCCCGGACGGCTGGTCCTGCGGTTCCTGGCCAGAGATGACTGGCCGCTGCGGCGGCAGATCAACCGGCTGCTCGCGGCACTGCGCCCCAATTCCCTTCCACGTATCTGGCAGGTCTGATCCATGAACCTTACCCCCCGTGAACGCGAGAAGCTTCTGGTCTCGGTCGCCGCGATGGTCGCCCGCGGGCGGCTGGCCCGTGGCGTCAAGCTGAACCATCCCGAGGCCATCGCCCTGATCACCGATTTCGTCGTCGAGGGCGCGCGTGACGGCCGCAGTGTGGCCGATCTGATGCAGGCGGGCGCGCATGTGATCACTGCCGGGCAATGTATGCAGGGCGTGCCCGAAATGATCGAGTCGGTGCAGGTCGAGGCCACCTTTCCCGACGGCACCAAGCTGGTTACCGTCCATCATCCGATCCGCGAGGAGGCTTGAATGAAACGATTTTTCACTCTTACCGCTGCAACCGCAACCCTGCCCGGCCTGGCACTTGCGCATCCCGGCCACGAGACCGGGCAGTTCATGGGCGGGTTGTCCCATCCGGTCGGTGGGGCCGACCATTTGCTGGCCATGGTCGCGCTTGGCCTGCTGGCGGCGCAGATCGGCGGCCGGGCGCTCTGGACACTGCCTGCCGCATTCGTCGCCGCTATGATCGCCGGCGGGCTGTCGGGTTGGGCGGGGCTGCCATTTCCCGGGGTCGAGCCGATGATCCTTGCCTCGGTGGTGATCCTTGGTGCGCTCGTGGCGATGGCCATGCGCCCGCCGATGGCGGTGCTGCTGCCGGGCGTCGCCATCTTCGGCTTTGCCCATGGCTGGGCGCATGGGGCAGAGGGCCCGGCGCAGGGGCTGATTCCCTACGCAGTGGGTTTCGCCGCCGCGACCATGGCGCTGCATCTGCTGGGCATCGGTATCGGCAGGCTGCTGCAGCGCGGGGCGTTACTGCGCGGAATCGGCGGCGGCACGGCGCTGGCCGGTCTTGCCCTTATGGTTGCGGGCTAGGCCATGATCCCCGGTGAAATCATCCCCGCCAAGGGCGAGATCGCGCTGAACGAGGGCCGCGAGCCGGTCACCCTCATGGTCGCCAATAGCGGCGACCGTCCCATCCAGGTCGGCAGCCATTACCATTTTGCCGAAACCAACCCGGCGCTGCGCTTCGACCGCGCCGCTGCCCGTGGCATGCGCCTGTGCATCCCGGCAGGCACCGCCGTGCGCTTCGAGCCGGGACAGTCGCGCGAAGTGCGGCTGATCCCCTATGCGGGCGACCGGATCGTGCAGGGCTTCCGCAAAGACATCATGGGGGCCTTGTCATGGCCGTGACGCTTTCCCGCGCCGATTACGCGGCGATGTATGGCCCGACAAGTGGCGACCGCATCCGGCTGGCCGATACCGAACTGCTGATCGAGGTCGAGCGCGACCTGACCATCCCCGGCGAAGAGGTCAAATTCGGCGGCGGCAAGGTGGTGCGTGACGGTATGGGCCAGTCCCAGATCACGCGCGAGGGCGGCGCGATGGATACCGTCATCACGGGCGTGGTGGTGTTCGATCATCAGGGCATCACCAAGGCCGATGTTGGGCTGAAAGACGGCCGTATCGCCGGGATCGGCAAGGCGGGCAATCCCGACACGCAGCCGGGCGTCACCCTGATCATCGGCCCGGGAACCGAGATCATCGCGGGCGAGGGCCGCATCCTGACTCCCGGCGGTTTCGACTGCCATATCCATTACATCTGCCCGCAGCAGGTCGATCACGCGCTGCATTCCGGTGTCACCACCCTGCTTGGCGGCGGCACCGGCCCCGCGCATGGCACGCTGGCCACCACCTGCACGCCCGGCCCCTGGCATATCGCCCGGATGCTGGAGGCCTGTGCCGATCTGCCGGTCAATATCGGGGTGGCGGGCAAGGGCAATGCCTCGCGCCCCGAACCGTTGGAGGAACAGGTCCGCGCCGGGGCCTGCGCTCTGAAGCTGCACGAGGACTGGGGCACTACGCCCGCCGCCATCGACAATTGCCTGGGCGTAGCCGACGCGATGGATGTGCAGGTGATGATCCATACCGACACGCTGAACGAATCCGGTTTTGTCGAGGACACGATGGCCGCCATCGGCGGGCGCACGATCCATGCCTATCACACCGAGGGCGCGGGCGGCGGTCATGCCCCCGACATCATCCGCATGGTGGGCATGGGCAATGTGCTGCCCTCATCGACCAACCCGACCCGGCCCTACACGGCAAATACCGTCGAAGAGCATCTCGACATGCTGATGGTCTGCCACCATCTCGACCGCCGCGTGCCCGAGGATGTGGCCTTCGCCGAAAGCCGCATCCGGCGCGAGACCATCGCCGCCGAGGATATCCTGCATGATCTGGGCGCCTTCAGCGTGATCTCGTCGGACAGCCAGGCGATGGGGCGCGTGGGCGAGGTGATCATCCGCACATGGCAGACTGCCGACAAGATGCGTCGTCAGCGCGGGCGGCTGGATGGCGAGCAGGGCGAGAACGATAACCTGCGCGCCCGCCGCTACATCGCCAAATACACGATCAACCCGGCTATCGCGCATGGCGTCAGCGCCCATATCGGCAGTATCGAAACCGGCAAGCGCGCCGATCTGGTCCTGTGGTCCCCGGCATTCTTCGGCGTCAAACCCGAGATGGTGCTTGTTGGCGGCCAGATCAGCGTGGCGCAGATGGGCGATCCGAACGGCTCGATCCCGGTGCAGCCGGTCTTCAGCCGCCCGATGTGGGGGCATTCGCGCCGGTCTTCAGCGCTGTTCCTGTCACATGCGGGGCTGGAAGCCGGGGCGGGCGACCGCCTGGACAAGACCCTGATTGCGGTCGAACACACCCGGGGCATCGGCAAATCCGACATGGTGCTGAACGATGCCATGCCCGAGATCGAGGTCGATCCCGAGACCTACGAGGTCCGCGCCGACGGTGCGTTGCTGACCTGCGAACCCGCGAGTGAACTGCCCATGGCGCAACGCTATTTCCTGTTCTGAGGAGTCCCCGATGATCCCCCATAGTCACCAGGTCATCCGCAACGCCTCCGGCCCTTTCGATGGTAGCGTGGAGCTCGATTACGAGGGCCGGTTGCTGCGTCGCAAGCGGCTGGCCTGCGATGCGGGCGATTTCCTTGTAGATCTGCCCGAGGTCACCAGCCTCGAGGATGGCGACGCCTTCCTGCTGTCGGATGGCCGCCGCATCACCGTTCATGCCGCCGCCGAGCCGGTGCTGGTCATTCGCGGCGATCTGCCCCGCCTCGCATGGCATATCGGCAACCGCCACACCCCCTGCCGGATCGAGGCCGACCGGCTGATCATCCGCGCCGATCACGTGCTGGAGGCGATGCTGGAACAGCTTGGCGCGCGGCTCGAACATGCCACGCTGCCCTTCAGCCCCGAGAAGGGCGCCTATGGCCATGGCCGCACTTTCGGCCACGATCACGGTCATTCTCATTCCCACGCGCATGACCATCAACACGATCACGCCTGACACTGCCCGGTTAAGATTGGCGCAATATCTGTCGCCTGCTTTCCCAACCGGCGGGTTTGCGTGGTCACAGGGGCTGGAATGGGCAATCAATCAGGGCGCAGCGACCCGCAAGACCCTGCCGCAGTGGCTGGCAGACTGGCTGGAGCATGGCGGCGGCTGGACGGATGCGGTATTGGCCACGCTGTCCCTGCGGCCTGATGCCAATCATGTCGGGCTCGATGATCTGGCGCGAGCGGCCTGCATGACCTCCGAGCGGCTGACCGAAACGGTCGAGCAGGGCACGGCCTTCGCAGCCAACGTAACGGCGATCACCGGCGAACCCCATGCCGCCGCCACCCTGCCCGTCGCTTTCGGACGAGCCTGTGCCGGATTTCCGCTGCCGGTGCCCGAGATGATTGCGGTCTACCTGCAAGCGCAAGCCAGCGCATTGATCTCGGCGGCGGTCCGTTTCATGCCGCTTGGCCCGGTTGAGGGGCAAACAATGCTGGCCGAACTGCAACCGGCAATGCTTGCAACAGCATCTCGCGCCGCCTCGGCCCGCGAAACTGACCTGACCAGTGCGACATGGGGCGCCGATATTGCTGCCATGTCGCATGAAACCATGATTGTAAGGATTTTCAGATCATGAGCCTCAACGGACCTCTTCGTGTCGGCATCGGCGGCCCCGTCGGCGCGGGCAAGACCACCTTGACCGAGCAACTGGCGCGGCATCTCGCTCCGCGCCTGTCCATGGCTGTGATCACCAATGACATATACACCCGCGAGGATGCCGAGGCGCTGATGCGCGCGCAGGTCCTGCCGCAGGAGCGTATCCGCGGCGTCGAGACCGGCGGCTGTCCGCACACCGCGATCCGCGAGGATGCCAGCATCAACCTTGCCGCCATCGCTGATCTGAACACTGCCTTTCCCGATCTCGATCTGGTGCTGATCGAGTCGGGCGGCGACAATCTAGCCGCGACATTCTCGCCCGAACTGGCCGATTTGACGATCTACGTGATCGACACCGCCGCGGGTCAGGACATTCCCCGCAAGCGCGGCCCCGGGCTCGCCCGCTCCGACCTGCTGGTGGTAAACAAGACCGATCTGGCGCCGCATGTCGGAGTCGACATCGCATTGCTGGAGGCCGATGCGCTTGAGGCAAGAGGGCCACGCCCGGTGGTCATGGCCTCGCTGCGCAAAGGAAACGGCGTCTCCGAAATCGTTGATTTTCTCATCCGCGAAGGCGGGTTGGAACTTGCTTCCGTCGAAAACTGACACGCTCCGGCCCTCCTTCGGAGATGCTGACAATGATTCAGTCGGTGGTGGAATGCCGGCCGCAGGTTCAATGGAGACCAAACTCGGCCATCAGTTGCTGACGGAACCGGACGAAACGAGCCTCGCTGCGATCACGCGGCCGAGGCAGGTCGATTTCGATCACACGTGGAGAGGCACTTTTTTCCTTTGGCAGAATTAGCACACGGTCGGCCAGGAAGATTGCCTCTTCGAGATCGTGGGTCACAAGCACCATCGTCACCCTCTCCTCGGTCCAGATCCGGGTGAGCTCTTCATGCATTGTCAGCTTGGTCATGGCATCCAGCGCACCCAATGGTTCATCGAGCAGCAAAATTTCCGGCTGTATCGTTAATGCGCGGGCAATGCCAACGCGTTGCGCCATACCCCCTGAAAGCTGTCGGGGCCAAGCTGCCTCGAACGCGGTGAGCCCTACCAGGCGAATGTAATGTCGCGCCCGATCTTCTGCCTCGCGGCGCGAAACGCCCTGAACTTCGAGGCCGAACGCCACGTTTCCGAGAACTGTAAGCCAAGGAAGAAGCCTTGGCTCCTGGAAAATCACCGCGCGTTCTTTTCCAAGGCCGTGGACCGGCGTTCCATCAATCAGCACGCCACCCGAGTCCGGCTCTTCCAGCCCTGCAAGGACCCGCAGCAAGGTTGTCTTGCCAGAACCGCTGGCGCCAACGATGGCGAGGCTTTCTCCGGCGGAGATGTCGAGATTGACGTTTTTGAGCACCGTCAGCTTGTCGCCGTCAATCTGAAAGGATTTGGAGAGATCACGGATGATGACCTCGCCTCTTGCGGAAAACCGGGTAATGGTCATGCGCCGGAGTCCTCATCCGTCTTTTTCCGTTCACCGGTCACCAGCAGAATGTCGGATGGGCTGAGTTGCCCATCTGCGAGGACACCTTCCCTGACCAGAACATCGATCCAGAACTGCACATCATGCTCCACCGGTAAACCGCCCTCGCGGACGCCATAGCCAGCAAAATATTGTGCCACCTCCGGGTTCTCGCCCCGTTCTTCCAACTGGCGAGCCATGATCTGACGGGTCTCTTCGGGATGTTCCCGCGCATAGTCCAGGGCTCGCGCTGACTGCTCGACAAAGACGCGGGCAGCCTCGGGATGCTCATCGACCCAGTCCCGGCGCAGGACGATAAAGCCGCCAGCGATGTCACCCAGCACGTCCGTATCGTCGAATACCGCACGCAAGCCGCCCTTCGCACGGGCAACGCCTTCAAAGGTTGTCTGCCAATATCCGAATGCGGCGATATCGACCTGCTTCGAGCGCAGGACCTGTTCCAGTTGCGGACCGGGTGCCACCACCAGATTAGCCGAGTCCTGTGGCAGGCCGACAGAGCGCAGCGCCTCTCGCACGGTGTGGTCCAGATGCGCGCCGAGCGTGTTGACGGCGATGGTCTTGCCGGCGATATCCTCGATGCTGCGGATCGGGCTATCCTCGAGCACGTAGAAGATAGATTGCACATCGTCATTTATGCCGTTGCTGGGATAAGCCGCCACGAAATCGTTGCCACTGGCGACCGAATTGAGAAAGGCCGGCGTCGCGGCGGAACCGATATCGACATTCCCCGAAGCGAGGGCAAAGAGCGATTCGGGACCGCTGCCGGAATAGCCGATGCTTTCGACGCTTATTCCGGTGCCCTCGAAATAACCGAGTTCCTGAGCAAGCTCATGCGCGGCGATACTGCCATGGGTGGAAAGAAAACGCATGGTGACATCCTCGGCATGCGCCGCGCCTGCAAGGCCGATGGCGATACCCGAGGCGGAAAGAAGGTTTCTGAACACTTGAGTCATGAGGCTGTCCTGTCGTGAATTTCGAAATCCGTGAGGTCAGGCGCTCCAGCGGCAAAGGCGCCGCTGGAGCAGCATTAGAACCGAGTTCGCGGCCAGGCCGAGAAAGGCCAGCAGGAATATGGCCGCGAACATCAGCGGGATCTGGAAGTTGTACTGGGCATTCATCACCTGAAAGCCGACACCCTTGTTCGCGCCGATCATCTCGGCGGCGATCAGAAGCAACAGCGCCGTCGTGGCCGAGAGGCGCAGGCCGACGAAGATCGGCGGCACCGAAGCCGGCAGGATCACACGCCGGAAGATCGTCCTGCGCGAAGCGCCGAAGCTGCGCGCCATCTCGACCAGCTTTGTGTCGACTTCCTTGACCCCGCCGATCGTGGCCAGCAGGATCGGGAAGAGCGTTGCCCAGAAGATCACGAAGACCTTGGACGCCTCGCCGAGTCCGAGCAGCAGGATAAAAACGGGGTAAAGTGCCAATGCCGAGGTTTGTCGGAAAAGTTGAAGGATCGGATCGAGGGCACGTTCAATCGCCCTGATCTGCCCCATGAAAAGCCCAAGCGGAATCCCTAGGCCGACTGCTGCAAGGAAGGCGATTCCGGCACGCTGAAGCGAAATGGCGATATCGTCGAGAAGCGCACCGGAGGCGATGCCTGTCCAGAGCGTCGCCGCCACCCGGTCGAGCGGTGGAAACACCGATGGGTTCAGCCAGCCAGCACCGCTGGCAATCTGCCAGAGGGCGAAAAAAGCAAAGAGCAGACCATAGTCGGCTGCGATCTTGCCAAGGACATTCCGCCGCCGCTGACCGTTGGCAACACGCCGTAGCCATTTCGGATGTGAGCGCCTCGCAGGTTCAATCAACTCATAGGTCATCGACATCCCCTCCTGCTATTCCGCTGCCTGGATCGTGGGATGATCCGCCGCATATCTGTTGATGGGGATGGGGAGCCCGAGATTCTCGCGCAGTGTCCGCCCTTCATAGGCTGTGCGAAACAGGCCACGACGCTGCAATTCGGGGATCACCAAAGCGACGAAATCATCAAGCGATGTCGGGAGCCAGGGCGGCAAGATGTTGAAACCGTCCGCAGCCTCGTTCTCGAACCATTCTTGCAATATGTCGGCAATCTGCACCGCTGTGCCGATAATGGTATAGTGCCCGCGTGCAGAAGCAACCCATTGGTAAAGCTGACGAATGGTAAAGCCGTTTTCATCCGCAATCTGCCGCAGCAAAGCCTGGCGCGACTTGTTGCCCTCGGTCTCGGGGGCGGGAGGCAGCGGACCGTCGAGATTGTATTCAGTCAGGTCCAGCGTTCCGCCAGTCAAGGCGTTCAAAAGCGCAATACCGTCCTCTTCCGGTATATAGGAGGTGAGGCGCTCGTATTTCTCGCGTGCTTCCTCCTCGGTCCGTCCGACGAAAGGCGATATGCCAGGCATGATCAGCACATGATCCGGGTTGCGTCCATTGGCCGTGACGCGCGTCTTTATATCACGGTAGAATTCCCGGGCGGTATCCAGTCTTTGATGTGCGGTGAATATCACCTCTGCGGTCGCAGCGGCCAGTTTCCGTCCGTCTTCGGATTGTCCGGCCTGGACAATGACCGGATGACCCTGCGGAGAGCGGGGAACGTTTAACGGTCCCTCGACCGTGAAATGCGCACCGACATGATCGGCAAAATGCATCTTCTCCGTATCATAGAAGACGCCACTTTTCTTGTCGCGGATAAAGGCATCATCCTCGAAACTGTCCCAGAGCTTCTTGACAACTTCAACATGCTCCTGCGCGCGACGATATCGCGTGGCATGCGGGGGCTGTTTGGTCAGGTTGAAGTTCCGGGCCGCAGCATCGCTTGCTGTCGTCACCACGTTCCACCCGGCTCGACCACCGGAAAGCAGGTCGAGCGAAGCGAATTTACGGGCGGTGTTATAGGGTTCTTCGTAAGTCGTGGAGGCCGTCGCGATAAAACCCAGATTCGTCGTCAGCGGGGCCAGGGCGGAAAACAGCGTCACCGGTTCGAATCCGGCGACCTTTGCATTGCCGCCCTCGGTCCCACCGCCAAATGCCACGGCGAGTCCGTCAGCAAGGAAATAGGCATCGAATAGCCCGCGTTCGGCAGTGCGGGCGAGTTGCTTATGAAATTCGAAACTCGTAGCTCCATCCGCGGGCTGGTCGGGATGCCGCCAGGCAGCTACATGCTGACCACCGCCGGGTAAGAACGCACCAAGTTTGATCTGTCTGGTCATGGTTCTGGTTCCTGTGATGTCGTAAAGGATTTGCGTCAGACGATTGCGACGCTGCTGCGCCCGTCGACGCCGATGGGCGTATCGCCTTCGACAGTGACACGGCGCACGACACGATGTGCCTCGCCATAATCATTGACCGCGACATGCTGGGTTGCGCGATTATCCCAGATCGCGACATCACCTTTGCGCCACTGCCAGCGAACGGTATTTTCAGGCGAAGTGATATAGCCTTGGAAAAGTTCGTATATTCGGTGGGTGTCGGGGCGGGACAGGCCGGAGATGCGCTGCACGAAACTGCCCAGGAGCAATGTGCGCTCCCTGGTCTCGGGATGCACGCGCACCACCGGATGCTCTGCTTGGAAGATCCTGGACGCAAAGACCTCGCGGTAATGCCGCTTTTCGACCTCCGTCGCCTTCGGGCGCTGTGCCGCATAGTCATAGGCATTGCTATGTACCGCTCTTAATGTATCGGCGAGTTGCTTCAATGCGGACGGCAATGCCTCGTAGGCCGCCGTCGTATTGGCCCAGATCGTGTCTCCACCGGTCTCGGGGATCACGACGCCGCGCAGCACTGAATATTTGGGATAAGCTGGCAGGAAGGTGATATCGGTGTGCCACTGATCGGCCCGGCCACCATGTGATGAATCCAACTCCAGAAGGCTTGACGTCCCTTCGCGGACATGTTGGGTCGGATGAGGCAACAGATCGCCCAGCCTCGCGGCAAAAGCTTCCTGACCTCGATCGTCGAGGTGATCCTGATCGCGGAAAAACACGACTTTGTGACGAGCAACAAGCGCCTTGATCTCGTCGACGACTGCCGCATCAAGATCTGTCGACAATCGGACACCGCGAATCTCTGCCCCGATGACAAGCGTAACCTGCAGAGTTTCGAGCGCGGGTGTCCCGCGGGTGATGGTATCTTGCTGGGTCATGTGGAATTTCCTTTCATTGGGCATTAGGCCGCCATTGCCGGTCCGTGGATGAACCGAGCCAAAAGCAAGGCGAACTGGTGAAACTGGGGAATTCAGGCTGCGCTGATGGCGAACTCGTGCTGCCTGGCAGGGGCGCGTTCGGCGATGGCGGAAGCCAACTGCGCCGCAGCAATGTCCAGTCTGGCTGCAACTGCAGGCGATGCCAGCACACCATCGGTAAAATCTTCTGAACAGGCGTAGATGCCGGTGGCAACGACTGCCGCCTCAAAAAAACCCAAAAGCGGGCGTAGCTGGTGCTCGATGACCAGTGCGTGGCGATGTCCACCGCCGGTTGCAGTAAGTAGAACCGGTTTTCCTTTCAGCGCATCGGGCTCGATCAGGTCGAACAGATGCTTGAAAAGCCCGGTATAGCTGCCCTTGTAGACCGGACTTCCGATCACGAGCGCATCCGCTTCGACAATCCGGCTGACCACGGCACGCGGCTGCGGATCAAGCTCCGCCAGATCATGGACAGCGCCGAACCGGCTGCCAAGATCGGTCAGATCAAAGACCGTCCCTTTCCCACCCGACAAATCCGCGCTTCTTTGCGTCGCCTTGTCCACAAGTGCTCTGGTGCGAGACGGAGTGTTCAGGCTGCCCGCAAAACCTACGATATCGGTCATGTCGAATCCTATCACGATTATTTCTATCGTTATTTAGATATAAAATATCGAGACGTTTTACTCTATTCCAAAGATTCTTGCTCGAAGAGGTGAAATCCCTTCCCGCCGGCTCTTTTCGGAGAACTTTAGCCCCCTTTGCCGGGCTAGGATCCTGGCATGTTTGAGAAAGCCCCGGGCCAGCGCGTGAGTCTGCGCACGGATGTCGGGAATCGCCGTAATTTCCCACAATGCTCCGCGTGCCGCAGGCCCGATTGCGGAGATACGCTGCGACACCTTGCCAGAAACATCGATGAGTTGGGCTGAGAGGGTTGTATCAAGCCCGAGGCCAAGCGGATCGAGCCGGGCTGCTCCACGGGTCAGAAGGTCCCGGATAACGGGTGCGGCATGTTCTGCCGGATTTCTGCGAATACCACGGCAGTCAATGACGTGATCAGCGATCAGATGCTCGGGGATACCACTTTTCCGCGGAACAATATTCAACATGATCCGACCATCGGCGCGCTCTTCTGCACTTTCGAAACTGCCACGAAGTACACGGAGTTGACCACTTGCGGCAGCACGGGAGATGCGCCCAGCCGAGACCGGAGGCATCCGGTGGCGATGCACCTCCCACCAGGAGGCAGCGTGGCGGAGGAACCGGGCCTTCTCCGCGAGTGGCCAGGCGCCCCATATTTCCGCGACATGGGGCCTAACGCCATCAATAGCATCTCGCCAGGTCCCGCCTTGCGCCTCGGCAAGACGAACGAGGCTGCGCAGCCAGTACATTGTCCTACTGACGGACGCGCCAAAAGGAATGCCCTGAGCTTCAAGAACCAGAGGATGCGTTGTTTCGTGCGTCTGCGGAAACAGACCGCGCCGCGACAAGCAGTAGATTGGTCCGCGATGCCCGGCACCAAGAAGTGTGGTCATATGATCCACCATACTGAGCCCGGTTCCGATGATGGCCACAACCGCGTCGGCGTCATGTGGCAACTCGAAATCCCACGCCCCGCGCAGTGGGGGCAGCGGCTCAGCAGGGACCGCGTGACCTGTGGCCAGAACGGCCCGATCGGCATGTATGGTGCGACCATCATCGAGTTCCGCAATCACACCATGTTCTGTCTCGATAAGGCGCATGCACTCACCGTGAACGCAGTGAAGGCGTCTGATGTTTTCGCCCGCATGTGGTGATCTCAAGAGACTGGCGAGATAGCGGCCATAAGTGCCCCGGTCGACAAAGCTCGTCCCCGTAACCGGAATGCTCTCACTTTCCAGCCAGCGCTCAAAATGGGAGGGGTCGTCGGGAAAGGCGCTCATCTGCGAGGCGCGGGTATTGAGCAAATGGCCCGGATCCGCCGTGTTGTAGGCGATGCCACAACCGAGCAACCTTGAGCGTTCGATGATGGTGACCTCGACTTCTTTCGAGGGCTGGCGCAACAGATGCGCTGCCATAAGAACGCCGCTCGCCCCGCCACCGATAATCACCACCCGCTGTCGGCAATGTATCCCATGCTGATGTTCCTGGTTCATCAGGACACCGATACGAGCAGGCTCAGGAAAACAGCCGACGCCAAGGTAACGATAGCAGTTGTCAGGATGTGGTGTTCGGGTATCGGTTCAGGTGAGTCATCACCCGTCATGAACAGGAAAAATAGATCGGGGTCATATGTACAACATGGATACATGCGGCACTCTCCTTTCGGGCTGGTCAAGGCAGCGCGGGCTGAAACAACTCTCGGGAGTCATCTCGGGGTAACTTTTCGGACGGCGCGGGGCGCGGGTTGCGATGTCATGAATGAGCTTTCAGCTTGCAGAGACCGGAACCTGTCCGCCGAATGCCTGGGCGGGCGGCGGAACCGTTTCGAGGCCAAAGCAGATCGCGCAACGCCTTGCCTGCTGGCCAAGGTCCATGACCCGACGCAATATTGATATGACCCGCGTCTCCCATGTCGATGAAATCCGCTTCCCAACGGTCAGCCAGTCTACGGGCCTGATCCTGCTCCATCCAGGGATCGTTCCTGCTGGCCGCGACGACGACCCTGGCATTGAGTGAGCGCTCCGGGATCGGCCCGAATGAGGCAATGCGGCTGCATTTCGACGGTTCTGCCGGGGCCACCAGCATTGCACCTGCGATTTTCACCTGAGGCCAGGAGGCCAGAAGCCGGACCACGGCAATCGCCCCCAGTGAATGGCCGACAAGCACCGAGCCAGGGTGGAGCAAAGTGGCGGCGGCGATTTCCGTGAGCCAGGCTTCAGGCCTGGGTTTCGACCAGGAGTGCTGTTCGACTATCTTGGCCGTCGGATCAATTGCGGCCCACCATTGTTGCCAATGTGGTGCTGGGGAGCCATCAAGGCCGGGAATGAGAAGTGTTCTGATCATCTAGGTTCTCCTTTCCCATAAAAACTACCAATTTAATCGTGTATTTGAATTCCAAACATTGCCGGTCTGATAGAAGACGAGTCTCCGGCAGGCGCTATCTTCGCCATATGGAACTTCCGGAACACAGTCGGTAAGGGGCCGCCATCAGATCGAGTCGGGCCGCTATGGCTTGCCAGCTGCGGGACCTGCCTCATGGAAGCTGCTGCGCGAGATCCGTTGCCGGCACCGCAGCCGACGGTCGGGAAGAACAGCATCTCTGTCGTAGTCCGGTTTTCCGACACCACCGCCTGATCTGTCGCCCCGGCTCAGTCCCGGCCCGTGTCATCGCCGATGGTCGAATGAATCACCGTCCCCACAACCCGTTGCGTCAGACCGCTTGCGGCGTGGATTCATGTGTCAGGGCGGGACGCCATCTATATGGACGAAGGGAACCGGTCCAGCAAAGGAATGGTTCGTTACGCTTGATATGAGTGCCTGGGATACCTGCGGAGTGGTCTTGGACGTTCAATCGGGGCGCATCCAGCCGTAACTCACAAAACAAGAGCAGGGCCGGCTGTGCCAGCCTAGCTGCAATGATCAACTCGCCGTTTCCCTGGTGAGATCGGCGAGTGACCACCCGAGTAACTCGGCGTCGGAGCCCTGCAGCACGAAGTCAAACCCGTTGGTGCGGTCTCCGAGCGCCTTCACGGCCTTTCCGCCACCACACAGGCTGGGATCACTCCTGCGCTGCCGACCGTGTCAACGGTGGCGATGGCGATGGTGATGCAGTCGACTGTCGGCTCTCACCTGACACGAAAGGGCGGTCGGGCTTACAGGTGAAGCTACTCGACAACCAGACCGCACGACGGCAGCAAATTTCAGCATTACCGCAATTTGGACTCTCGCGCATGAAACAACGAGCATATGTTGTGCGGTGATCCTTGACGAAAGCAGTGGAGCACGGTGGTTCCACTGGGACACCAAGCATGTGAAACAACCGCAGATAATTGATGTTGTGCGCCTGGAACCACCCGGGTAGCGCGTTTTGCTAAAATACAGACGAGTGTTTCCGCAGATTTTTCAAACAGCCGTACCCACGCCCCACCAGCGCAATGTCAGCTTCAGGTGATGCTCGATTCTATCGACCGCGGCATCGCTGTCACCGCTTTCCAGCGCCGCGATGATCTCCAGATGTTCCTGCATGGCGGGCACCACCCGATCAGCCAGGAAACTGCGGGCGTTCTGGATGATCGCGATGCGGTTACGATTGGCCGCATAAGCTTGCTGCAGGAATGGATTATCCAGGCCAGAAGCCATGAAATCATGCAGGGACAGATCCGTCGCGATCGCACGGCGCGAGAGATCGGCGGCAGGTTCGCGCCGGGCTTCGGCCAGCAAGGCCTCATGCGTCGCACGCAGTTCCGACATATCCGGCCTGCCTGATCCGAGCAGGCGCCGCGCGCCTTCCTTCTCCAGTGCGGCACGCATGTCCATGCAGGCACGAGTGGTTTCCGGCCCGGTCTCCATGATGATCACGCCGCGCTTGGGGAGAACGCTCAGCAAGGATTGTTCCTCAGCACGCTTGATCGCTTCGCGTGTAGCGGCCAACGGAAACTCGATCGTCTCGGCCAACGCCGGCATGGCCAGAAACTCGCTGCTGCGCAGCTTGCCGCTGCGCAAGGCCGCCAGCAACGCCTCGAATGCCTGGTCCGATTGCAACTCCCGTGACGGCTTCATCGCGGATTCCCCTGAACAGGAAAGATAGACTTTCAAGAAATCCAGAAAAATGATTTCCGGATTCCGGCATAGTCTTCATGCTGCTATATCATGTAACATTTTACAATAGATATAAGAACGGATGTCAGAAAACTGGCACAACCAATCAGCGCCAGGCGCGCAACCATAAGGGAGATGACGATGTCAGACGGCATAACCGACAGCAGCGAGGAAGAAACCGGCGGCCGATTCCGTATGCCTCATATCTACGTGATCCTGTTCGTCTTCACGGCCATCGCGGCACTGCTGACCCATGTGATTCCGGCGGGACAATATGACCGGATCACCCTGCCGAACGGTCGCGCCGCAGTCGACCCCGAGACATTCCGCTATATCGATGCCTCACCGGTCGGGCTGGAGCAATTCATGATGGCCGTGCCAAATGGGTTGATCGACGCCGCACAAGTCGTGTTCTTCACGCTGATTATCGGCGGCATGTTCATGGTTATCAGGCGCACCGGCATCATCGACGTGGCCGTGGACAAGCTGACCCGCCGCTTTGCCGGGCGCAGCGTGCTGATGATCCCGACCCTGATGATCGTCTTTGCGACCATCGCCACGCTGATCGGCACGCAAGAATTGGCGCTGGTCTATGTGCCCGTCATCCTGCCCCTGATGATCGCCCTGCGCTTCGATTCGATCGTCGCCGCGGGCACCGCCCTGCTGGCGACGACGGCCGGGTTCACTGCCGGGGTCCTGAACCCCATCAATACCGGGCTGGGCCAGACCATCGCCGAACTGCCGCTTTATTCCGGGTTTGGCCTGCGCGCATTGCTGTTCACTGCGTTGACCGGCGCGGCCATCCTCTACCTGATGCGCTACGCCCTGAAGGTCCGCACCAATCCCGAGTTCAGCCTGATGGCGGGCAGTTCGCTCGAACAGGAGAAACGTCGCGTTTATGTTCATGATCTCGACACACCCGCGATGAGCTTCAGCAATCGCCAGAAATGGGGCGGCATCGCGGCCATCGGATTTTTCGCGATCATGGTCTGGGGCGTCCTGACGCGCGGCTGGTTCATGACCGAAATGGCGGGGCTGTTCGTGGTCATGGGGATCAGCGTCGGCCTGATCGCCGGCCTCGGCACGGGCAAGATCTGCGAGGCCTTCAACGAGGGGTTCCGAGATGTGCTGGTCGGAGCGATCATCGTCGGCCTTGCCCGTGCCGTCGCCGTGATGCTGGAGCAGGGGCAGGTCATGGACACGCTCGTTCACGGGCTTGGCGGACTGGTTGGAGGGTTGCCCTCGACCTTCTCGGCCCTTGGCATGTTCGTCTCCCAGCTCGGCTTCAACTTCGTCGTGCCCTCGGGCAGCGGTCAGGCACTGGTCACCATGCCGATCATGGCACCCCTGTCCGACCTGATCGGCGTGACGCGGCAAAGCTCGGTCCTGGCCTATCAACTCGGCGACGGGCTTTCGAACATCCTTTACCCGACATCGGGCTATTTCATGGCTACGCTGGCGCTGGCCGGGGTGGGCTGGGACCGTTGGGTACGCTTCTTCCTGCCGCTCTTCGGCATCTGGATCGCGATCTCCGCACTGTTCCTGATCTATGCACAGGCGGTAAGCTGGATCGGCTGACCTCCCTGCAGCCGGTGCTGGTGGCGGGTGAGGCTTGCCTGATCTGCCACCAGCATGATTAGCAACTATATTTCTCAGGCGGCCTGATTGGTCCATTTCAGACAAGATTTGCAAAGCGCGTTTGCGATTGTGACGAACTTGCGGGCGACGGCTGTGATGAGAACCCTGTGCGGTTTGCCAGCCCTGCGCAGGCGATCAGCAAAAGCTTTCAGGACCGGGTTGTATTGGGTGGCGATCTGTGCCGGCCGCAGTTGCCGTGCCTGCACCCGACCACGTCCAAACTTGCCCAGAGCCGCCGTTCTTGCCCGCCAATGGTTTCAAAACAGACCAGAGCCCACCGTTCCCGGGCAACTGCTGCCAGTTGCACATGATCGTAAATCCTGTTCGGATGGCTCCTGCCCCAAGCCCCACTCGACAAATGCCGCGTCGCGGTCAACGCCCCGCCGCGATGGCCAACCCATCAGCGACCGCGGTGAAAACCTCGCTGAACGAATGACACGCCGTGGGGAATTGTGCCTTCATCGTGTCGGAGACCATGGACATCAAGCTGGAGCCGCCGACATAGATCACCTGCTGGACATCGGCCGCGTCGATGCCGGCGATTTGCAGCGTTTCCCGCGCTCCGGCCGTCAGCAGTTCCGCATGCCGCAGAAGGCTCCCCGCCATTCCCTCGGCTGACAATAGCACAAACAGGTCGCGTTCGATCTGGTCGAGCAGGATGTGGGACTGCCCGTCTCCGCCATTGGCGGCGATCTTGCCGCGCTCGACGGCAAAGGCCAGGTCGTGGCCAAGCTCGTCATCCAGCACCTTCGCCAGACGGGACAGCCGGTCCGGGCGCTGCGCCAAGCGCACCATTTCCGCGACCATCCGGCGGTTCTGCGGTGTATAGACGAACGGAATCTTCTCCCATGTGGCAAGATCGTTGAAGATGGCGTTCGGGGTGGGCGACATGCCCGGTCCCATCACCTTTCGCAACTCTGTCCCCTTGCCGAGCAGAGGCATCACGTGATCAATATTGATCGACCGGTCGAAATCGGTGCCGCCGATGCGGACACCGTGATTGGCAAGGATCGTCACGCCCTCATTGCCGGAACGGAATAGTGAAAAATCCGAGGTGCCGCCCCCGACATCGACGATCAGCCCGATCGCGCCGGGTTGTTCCAGCGCACCGCCAGCAATGGCGGCGGCCTCGGGCTCGGGCATGAAATCCACCTCGCGAAACCCCGCCGCCAGATAGCAGCTTCGCAAATCCGCCTCGGCCTGCTCCTCGCGCGGATCGCCGGAACCGTGGAACACCACCGGCCGACCCGACAGGACATGGTCGAAAACGATCCCGGCTTCGGTTTCGGCCTTGGTCTTGATCTGGTTCAGGAAGCGGGCAACGATCTCGACGAAGGTCACCCTTTCGTTGAGGATCTGGCGCTTCTCATGCATCAGCGTGGTGCCAAGCACCCGCTTGAGCGCGCGCATGAAGCGTCCTTCCACGCCGTCCAGAAGCGCTCTGTTGGCGGCTTCGCCGATCAATGTCTGCCGGGTCTCGTAGTCAAAGAAGAAGGTCGTCGGCAGCGTGGCCTGGCCGGGCGCCATCTGGATCAGCCGGGGCCTGCCATCGCAAAGATAGCCCGCAGCGGAATTGGAGGTGCCGAAATCGACACCCAAAATGCGGGCCTGCCGCGTCATACCCACCCCTCCGGTTTGAAACAAGGAGCGGGTCGATAGGGGGCGGAAACATGGATGTCAAGCGAACAGGCGCGCGAGGTCGGGCGATCGCGGCAATTGGGCCTTGCCCACCCCGATCCGGATGAAGCGCCCGGTGGCGTCGAACCCATGCGCTTGCGCTACTCTTCCAATGTCTCGATCATATCCAGCCGAGGCTTGTGTGGACGGTCATAGCCATGCCTTTGCCGTCTTTGGTGCGGTTCCGCAGTCGATCGTCTATAATAATGGCCGATGCCTGGCGGCGAGGATCCTGCTGGACGGCGCATGCAAGCGCGTGTCCTTGTTCAGCGGGTTTCTGTCGCGCTACCCGATCCGGGATCGCTATGGCCGCCTAGGCAAGGGCAGTGACAAGGGGAAGATCGAGGGGTAGGTCGGCTATTCCCGGCGCTACTTCATGGTGCCGCCCCCGGTTTGCAACCTGGGAGGCATTCAACCTCTGGCTGGGGGAGCAATGCGAGCGCCGCCAGCTTGATGTCCTGCGTGGCAAAAACGATACCGTCGGTGCGCAGTTGCAACGCAGTCTGGCCGGGCTCCAGGTCGCCGTGAAGCAGGCGTTCCACGTGGGTGCAATCGGCTTCGACGCCGTGAAGCAGCTCCTGTTGTCCCGGGTGGAGTGCATACCGCCCAGGCTGGATCTGGATTGCTATCCCTATCTGCCCAAGGCAACGGTCGAGAAGACCGAGGCGCGTTCTCACTTGCAGTTGCTGGCGGAAGATACGGCACGAGCGACACCCCCGGAAATCCTGCTCTCCCATCACCTCAAGGCACTCAAGCTGCTCACGTTGCCTCACCCCATGCTGCTCCAGATGGATACAGCGCTCCTTGGAAGATTATTTCGCACAGCAGCGTAGGAAACAAACCCAATGAGAGTTGGGGCGGCCGATGGAAAATCTCAGGTGGCGGCCAGGCAATGGACCGGCTCCCTCGCCGAGGATCGCCAGATAACGCTGGTAGCTGAACACCCGCCTTTGCTTGCGCCCGGTGATTTCCTCGCCGATTATCATACGCCGGAACCGACCGGGCTTTTACCGGAACGCTCGAATCCACAGAGATTTCCCATCGGCATAAACAGCATGTCGGGCCGTATCGGGCGTGATCAGCTTCCATATCCGCGTGCCACGGGCAACGGCACGATAACCGGGTTATCGAGGCCATCGATAGTGACCATCCTGCATTCAACCCCGAATACCTGCGCGATGCGTTCCTGCGTAAGGGTGACGCTTCTCTCTCCTTGCGCGACAACCCGTCCCCTGTCGAAGAGAACCACATGATCGGCATAGCGCATGACCAGGTTGAGATCATGCAGCACGATCACGAAGCTTCGGGCATTCTCCCGGTTCAGTCGATGAATGAGTTCGAGGAGTTCAAGCGCATGCGAGATGTCCAGATGATTGGTCGGCTCATCAAGGAAAATCCGCGGGGCGTCCTGCGCCAGCGTCATCGCGATCCAAGCGCGTTGCGACTGTCCGCCCGACAGGTTCCCGATCGGGTGATCGGCGAGATGGGTGATCTCGGTCGCATCGAGCGCCTGATCGCAGGCTTTGTGATCTGCGGCGGAAGGGCCGGAAAACCGGTTCCGATAAGCGAAACGGCCCAGCATCACCAGTTCCCGGACCGTCAGCGCATCCGGAGCGCTTGGGGATTGCCCGAGCATCGCGATTTCACGCGCCAGGTCTTTCTTCGACCAGGAGGCGACGGGTCTGCCTGCGATCTCGGCCATGCCGGAGCCGACGCGATGCAGCCCCCGCATCACGCGAAGCGCCGTCGATTTTCCGCTGCCATTGGGACCGCAAAAGGCGATGATCTTGCCCTCGGGCAGTTCCAGGTCAATGCCGTTCAATGCCGGATACCCGTCATAATCGGCTGTCAGGCCACGCAACCGCGCCAGAATGTCAGACATGTGCGCCCCGTCCCTTCATCAGCAGATACAGGAAAAGCGGCGTTCCGATGGTTGCCGTTACCGCACCTGCGGGAATCTCCACTGGTTGGGCCAGCAGGCGGGACAGCATATCCGCTCCAACCAGCAGGATCGCCCCGCAAATGGCTGAAGCAAACAGGTATCCCGGCGTGAACTGCCCATAAAGCCTGCGCGCGATATGCGGGGCGATCAGTCCGACATATCCCATGGCGCCGACATGCGAGACCGCCAGCGCCGTCAACAGAACCGCAACTGCCAGCAGCACGGCTTGCGCGCGGGCCAGATGCAGCCCGGTTGAAGCGGCGCTCTGCGGGTCAAGGGCAAGCTGCCTGAGCGGAAGACGGAGCAGGATCAGCACGGGAACCATCGCGCATAGTCCCAGAAACAGCGTGACGACATCGCTCCAATGCGCGGCACTGACGCTGCCGATCAGCCAGGTCATAGCCTGTGCCGCGCGATGGACCGGTCCAAGGATCATCATCAGCACGACAGCCGCCTTGGCCAGTGCGGCAAGAGAGATGCCGTAAAGGATCATCCGTATGGGCTCCTGCGTGCCCTTGGGATCGAGACGTGTCAGCAGGGCGACCAGAATGGCAAATGCCAATGCCCCTGTCGCAGCAGCAGCAGGCTGCCAGTGGATCGACACGGCCAGGTTGCTGGCCGGATCCGAAAACAGCCACAGAAAGGTCATCACACCCAAGGCCGCCCCGTCGGTGATCCCGAGGATGGAGGGCGATGCCATCGGATTGCGGGCGACCCGTTGCAGGATCGCCCCGGCAATGGCAAGAGCCATCCCGGCAAACATTGCCACCAGGACACGAGGCAGGCGCAGCGTCGTGATGATGATCGCATCCGGACCGCTACCCTGTCCGAACAATGCCGCAAGCACCCGGACGGGCGGGATAAAGGACGAGCCGGTGCCCGTGGCGACCACGGCCAGTATCAGCAATCCGAACCCGAGCCGCACCGGCCCCGTATGAAGACGCATATACCTCATCGCGCCAATGTCCGCTTGCGGCGCAGAAGGCCGATCAGGATCGGAACACCGACCAGTGCCAGCACCGAGCCGACCGGCGCTTCACCGGGCGCCACGATCAGCCGGGCGGCGATATCGGCAAGCACGGCAATCAGGCCCCCGATCAAGCAGGTGAACAGCGCCAGGCGCAGGGTCGGGGCCGCATCACCGATCAGCCGCCTGGCCAGATGCGGCGCGATCAGCCCCAGGAATATGATCGGGCCGGACATGGCCACGGCTCCCGCCGCCAAGCCGGCGGCCGTGACAAGCGAGGCCGCGCGAACGCGCGACACGGAAACCCCAAGCGCTTCCGCTGTCTGGTCGTTCAATCGCAGCGCATCCAGCGATTGCGCAAGGGCTGCGCAGGCTGCATATCCTAGGATCAATGCCGGAAGACCGATCCCGAGAAGGCCGAGATCGCGATCCGCGAACCCTCCTGACAGCCAGAACAGCAATGTTTCAAGCGCTGTTTCGTCCAGCAGGAGAATGACCTGGGTCATTGAGGACAGAAGTGCGGCGATCGTCACCCCCGCCAGTAGCGTGGTATCGTTGCGGGTCGCCCCGCCAGAGGTGGCAGTCACGCCGAAGACCAGCCCCGTCGCTGCCAATGCGCCGGTGAATGCCAGCAGGCCGATCTGCGGCAATCCGATGCCTCCGAATACGCTGATCCCCAGTGCGACCGCCAGCCCGGCGCCCGCATTGATACCAATCAGCCCCGGCTCTGCCAGCGGATTGCGGGTAACGATCTGGATCATCAGCCCGGAAAGCGCAAATGCCGCGCCCGCGACCACCGCGATCAGCGTGCGGGGCAGGCGCAATGATCGGATGATGACCGCATCCGTGCCCTCACCATGATCCGCAAGAGCCGCCAGCACCTCCCCGGGTCCATAGAGACGCAGCCCCAGATGCAGGCTCGCGATCAGCGCCACCACCAGGGCCACGATAAGAAGCAATAGCGAACGTGTCATTCCGTGGTGATCCCGGCCCCGTTGACATTCGGGATCATTCGCCCGATGCCGGGCTCAATAACCAAGTTATTTTGTCAACTGCAAGTGTTGCTGGATTCGCAAGCGATACTTATGGGCACAAGCAATGAAGGGCACAGGCATGATGAAACCCGTGAAATGGCTCTGCTGCGCGATCGCACTGAGCATCTTGCCCATCGGGAACATGGCCATGGCGCGCGAGGTGACCCATAGCTTGGGGACGGTTGAGGTGCCGGACGATCCCCGACGGGTCGTCGTTCTGACCAACGAGGGGACAGAGGCACTTCTTGCCCTGGGCGTAACCCCGATAGGCGCGGCGAATTCCTGGAATGGCGATCCCTGGTGGGATCATATCGAGGATCGGATGACCGATGTCACGCCACTTGGTAATGAAAGCGCGGTCAACCTGGAAATGGTCGCCGCATTGCAACCCGATCTCATCCTGGCAACCCGGCTCCGGCACGAGGCGATCTACCCTCAGCTGAGTGCTATCGCACCGACAGTCGTGTCCGAACGCCTGCGCGGCGACTGGAAGGAGAATTTCCGCCTTTATGCCGAAGCACTGGGGAAAACCGAAAAGGCACAGCGCGAGATCAGTGATTATGACGCCGAAGTCGCCGATCTGCGCCAGCTCCTTGGCGATCATCTGCAAGAGAAGGTCTCGGTCATCCGCTTCATGCCGGGCCATATCCGCATCTATCAGCTGGACAGTTTTTCCGGCGTCGTGTTGAAGCAACTCGGCTTCCAGCGCCCCGAGAATCAGAATGTCGAGGAATTCTCGATCCAGGTCGGCACGGAAAGCATTCCCGACATGGATGGCGACCGGATATTTCACTTCACCTGGGATACCGGGAACGGCGATGGGCCGGACATGGCGCGGGACATCATGTCCAACCCGCTCTGGCAGTCCCTGTCGGCGGTCTCTTCGGGCCGGGTCCATGCCGTCAGCGATGCCATCTGGAACACTGCCGGAGGGATCCTGGCGGCCCGCCTCATGCTGGCGGATATCGCCCGGATCTACGGGGTGGATCAGTAACAGGTCATTCCCGCCATGAGCCGGTCCATGGCAGGGATGACGATCGCACTCACCAGGTGACGCTGTAAGTCACGCGCGCCATGGCGCCCTGTGCGGCGACATGGCTGCTATTGGCGTTGTTGCGCAGAAGCTGCCCGAATACCGTGTGGTACTGGTTGTTGAGAAGGTTCTCGATCCCGACGCTGAGCGTGCCTCTTTCCAGCTCGAAGCGATTGTAGAGATCCAGAACGGCGTAATCCTCGACCTCGCGGCCGCCAAACGGAACACCATCCTCGAAGGCCGAATCCCGCCCGGCGGAATAGAGCGCCTGAAGCCGCATATCCCACCAGGGTTTCGGGCTGTATTCCACATAAGCCGTCAGCTTGAGCGGAGAGATGCGATAACTGTTCAGCGCGATGCTGTCGCCGGTCTCGGGATCCTCGCTCGTGCCTTCCTGCAGGGTAAAGGTGCCGCCGAGGCGCAGCCGATCATCGACGGCATAATGCAATCCACCCTCGATCCCATAGATTTTCTCTTTCGTCCGGTCCTGCACAAGCGAGAAGTTTTCGACCAGAACACCTCCCAAGTCGGATTTGCTGTAAAATGCCGCGATATCGGCACTCAGCTTGCTCCAGTTGCCGCGCATACCGATTTCATAGGTATCGGTTATTCGAGGCGCCAGGTTGGAGTCGTCAACATTGAACCCCTCTTCTGCCTGGCGCAGTTGCACGCCAATATCGGGCAGTTCGAAGGCCTGCGAATAGCTTGCGTAAAGATCGACATTCTGCGTGGCAGCGTAAACCGCACCAAGGTTGAAGGTCGTCTCGGAATAATCGATCTCTCCACCTTCGATGGCGTCACCCTGACCCAATGTGGTGAAATCACCGTAAGAGGCGGTCGCCCAGTCATGCCGGACCCCCGCCCGCAGGGTTAGTTTCTCGGTCGGGAACAGCTCCATCTGGCCGAAGATGCCCGCGGATTTCGTCGTAAGCTCGGGCATGAAGGTGCGTTCGGGATCGAGGACCACGAACCGCCTGCCGCCCGAGGCATCGTAAGCCGCACCGTCAAAGACAGTCACCGGCATGCTGGTCTTTTCGTTCCTGATATCGGCGCCCCAGATGAGATTGGCACCATGTGCCGCCAGCCCGTTGAGAGGGGTATTGAACGTGACCTGACCGCCATAGGTTTCGGATTCAAGGAAAGTCTGGGCAAGCGCGTTCCAACCGCCATAGGGTCGTCCGTCGAATGGCGCGAAACGGGTGCTGTAATCGCGATAGTAAAGCCTCGCATCGACCTTGCTGCCCCATAGGTCTTCCTTGCTGTAGCTCAGGTTGAGAACCAGGTTCTCGCGGCTGGTCTGGTCGGCCAGTTCCAGCCCTTCGAGCGCGCGCGCCTTGGCGTCGCCCGGCGGCAGAGCATCCACGGCCGGGTCCGAGATGAAATCCGTATCCTGCTCGGCATCCAGGTAATTGACCGAAAACTGCAGCCGCTGATCGCCGAAATTATAGCCGAGCTTGCCCATCAGATCGACTGTCCCGGTATCCGACAGATCGCCTTGGCTTGGCTCGGGCGGGATCCGGTCCCCGTCGCCGTCGAAAAAGCCCCGCGTCTGCTCGCGCGAGAAGGACAGGACGTAATCCATGTTGCCCCGCGTCCCGCTGACCTTCTGGGTGATCCGCCCCGACAGCGCGTCGCTTCCGAAATTCGACAGGCTGGTCGCGGCACCGATTGTCGTCTCGAACTCCAGGGGCTTGTCGCTGGCCTGCAGGGTATTGATATAGATGATCCCGCCAGCCGCGCCGCCGCCATAGATGGCGCTGCCGCCATGCACGACCTCGATGCTCTCGATATCCGAGGGCGAGATGTTGAACAGATCGCGCGACACGTCGCGGCTTGTTCCCATCGGCACGCCATCGATGATCACCTGCACATTCCGGCCACGCAATGTCTGGCCGTAATTCGTCAGCGTCTGGCTGGCCGTCGCCATCCCCGGAACCATGCGCTCAAGCAGTTCGGCGGTCGAGCCGACCGTTTCCTGTTGCCGGCTGATTTCATCGCGCTCGATGACCGTGACATATCGGGACATCGTGTCCAACGCCCCTTCGCGTGACGCGGTCAGAATGATCGGGTCAAGAACGATCGGGGCGCCCGCATCTTGTGCGGCGGCCATGCCGGTCGACAGGGCCCAGATTGAGGCGGAAGCAAACAGACCATGCATGACCGCCCGCCCGAAATTGCCTTGGGAGGTGTTGAACATGGAAAATGCGGGCTTTGCGTGTTTCATGCTGATCTTTCGAGTGAATAATTCCGAGTGTTTAAATCGGATAAACGGGGAGATCACTCCGATCAACAGGATGACCTTACGTCAATCCCATTGTGTTACGCAAAGCCCACAGTGAGGGAATTAGCGCGAGGTCCAGACGTCGATAGGCGCTACAAGCTGTTGAAATAGTATATGGGGCCGGGGGTCATTCCCGGCAGCAGATCCGCTCGCCTGCCGCGCAGGCCGACGCTTGGCACCACGCCTCGACGTCACTATGCAGACTGCGGGTTGCCACCTGCGGGCAACCCGCCAAACAAGTCAGGCCGTCACATCCTTCCGGTGCTCATTCCTGCTTTTCCAAGAGCCGCTTGAGGACAATCAGTCCGGGTTGTTGCGGGCCGGGTCGGCTTCGTCCGTGCCCGCAGGCGAATTGGCCTCTCCGGCACCTGTGGTCTTCCACAGCGAGTAGACTATGCCGGCTGTTATCAACCCGAAGGTGACGCCGAGACTCAACGCGGGTGGAAACTTGCCGCCGCCCAGCAGGAAATCCGCGACGAAGATTTTCGTGCCGATGAACACCAGCACAGCGGCAAGCGCATATTTCAAGTAGTGGAAGCGGTGAACCATGGCCGCAAGCGCGAAGTAGAGCGCGCGCAACCCCAGGATCGCCATGATGTTAGACGTGTAGACAATGAACGTGTCCGTCGTGATCGCGAAGATGGCCGGCACGCTGTCTATTGCGAAAACCAGATCAGCCACATTGATCACCACGAGAGCCAGAAACAGCGGAGTAGCCGCCATCACCAGCTTGCCTGTTTTGGGATTGGTTGTCCGCACGAAGAAGCGTTGGCCATGCTGCTCGGGCGTCACCGGCATGTGCCGCGAAATGAAGCGGACAGCCGGGTTGTTGGCCACGTCCATCGGCTCATCACCGGCAAAGAACATCTTCACGCCCGTGTAGATAAGGAAGGCCGCGAAGAGATAGAGCACCCAATAGGCTTCATTCACGAGCGCGGCACCGCCGGCGATCATGATACCGCGCAGAACGATGACCGCCATGATGCCCCAGAGCAACGCCCTGTACTGGTATTTTGCAGGAATTGCGAAATACGAGAAGATGAGGCTGATCACGAATACGTTGTCGATCGACAGCGCCTTTTCGATGAAGAAGCCTGTATAATACTGCATGGCGGGCTCGGACCCGCGGGCAAGCCAGATCCACATGCCAAACAGCAGCGCAATGCCGATGTAGAAGGCGGAAAGCTTCAGGCTTTCCGCGATTCCCATCTCGCGATCCTCCTTGTGGAGGATACCAAGGTCAAAGGCGGTTAGTGCAACGACCAGCCCGATGAAAGCCAGCCAGAACCAAGCAGGGGTGCCGAGCCAGTCGGCAAAGAGAAATTCCATGGGTATGTGCTCCTCTCGATCACTGATATCGATCGGAACGACCCGGAAATGGCTACAAGTGTAGGACCATTACGGCATCGGATCGCTCCGATGCGGCCGACATCACGGGTAAATCATCCCGCCAGAGGGGCCCGGTCCGCGAATGTCAAATAGCAAGCGAGTGTGGCAAGTTCAACTGCTCCACTTGGTTTTCATGTCGGCTAAGAGATCAGTTTCCGTGGACCATCTCACAGAAAGCCGCCGTTCCGCTTCCCGCCACATACAGCCATTCGCTCCCGCCTCAATTTTCATGAGCCATAGATCGTATCTCATGAACTATCCATAATTCATGAGAGCCGCTAATGAGGAAACCCAATTGGAGCGCATTGCGTGCATTCTGGCCGACTGTATCATTTCGGGCGAGATATCTCCCGGTCTGCACTTGCGGCAGAACCATATCGCCAGCGAATTCGGAACCAGCCATGTGCCGGTGTGCGAGGCATTTCGCGAGTTACAGACGCGGGGGCCCCAAGACAGATGATTCGACATGCAATTGGCCGGGGATGGCGGGCATTATCGACGGTCATGGCGGTTCCTCCGCGCCCTCCGCATCATCGACATAATGCCGACGATCCACCATGGCATCGTGCGGATACGGAAATCAGCAGCTTCGGGCCATTGTTGTCATCCGCTTCAACTTTTTCGACCGTCAAAACTGGTTCGCCCAACGGGGGTGGAGGTCGTCGATCACAAGCTCATGGCTATGTGTCCGGCACCCTTTCAGATGCGGGTGATCCAGCGGTAGATTCTCATGGGTATGTTCGATCTCCCCGCTTTCCCTGGCGGGCCATTGCACCCGGCTGATCGCGATACCAATCCCGGAAAGGCCGGCAAGTGCCAACAGAGCCGGGATTATACCGAACCGCGTCATCAGCCAGCCCGAGAGCGGGTAGGTAATCAACCAGCAGGCATGGCTCAGGGCGAATTGCGCAGCGAAGAGTGCTGGCCGATCCTCCGGATGGGCCGAGCGGCGCAGCAGGCGCCCCGAGGGCGTGAGCACCGACGAATAGCCGAGGCCGACGAGAAACCATGCAGTGAGCAGTATGTTCCAATGCAATCCTGTGATTGCTGTCACCCCGGCCAGGCCAAGCAGGGTGACAACCATCAGCATCGCTCCCGCGAGCATGACGGGGCGGTCCGGAATCCTGTCCAACAATCGCGGTAGCAAGAGCGCGGCCATCATGGAACCCGCACCGAAGGCAAACATCGTCCAGGCAAGAGCGCTGTCAGAGAGGCCCAGAAGCCCCCGCACGGCAACCACGGAATTGACCAGAACCATCGCCCCCGCCGCCGATACTGAGAGGTTGAGCGCCAGAAGGCCGCGCAGACGTGGGGTTGCCATGTAAATGCGGATTCCACGTGTGGTCCGATCATAAATCCCGCGTGGCTTGGGTGCTTTCGGGCTTGGCAGCAGCACAGAGAGAACGAGCAGTGCAGAACCGAGGAACCCTGCGACCGTGCCCAGAAACAACGAGTTGTAGCTCATCACCGCCAGCAGGAGCGCCGCGAGTGTCGGGCTGACGATGTTCTCCAGATCGTAGGCCAACCGCGAAAGCGACAATGCACGGGTATAGCGATCCTCCTCGGGCAGCACATCCGGGATCGTCGCCTGAAAGGTCGGCGTGAACCCCGCCGAGGCCGATTGCAGCAGGAAGATCAGCACATAGACCTGCCAGATCTCGGTTACGAGAGGTAGTGCCAGTGCCGATACTGCCCGCACAAGATCAAGCGAAACCAGAAGGCGGCGACGGTTCACCCGTTCGGCGAAGGCGCCCGCGATCGGCGCGATCCCGACATAGGCGACCATCTTGATGGTGAACACGGTTCCCAACACCATTGCGGCCCCGTCTCCGGCCAGATCATAGGCCAGCAATCCGAGCGCGACAGTCGCGAGCCCGGTCCCCAGAAGAGCGGTGATCTGGGCCAGGAAGAGATGTCGATAGGTGCGGTCGGCGAGGATATCCAGCATGGCGGCCTCAGAGATAGCGAGCGATTGCCTTCAGTTCGACCCGGTCCTGTTCGGAACCCTTCGCATCCAGGCAATGGTCCATATGATCGTGGATCAACGCCTGCTTCGCATTCCTGATCGCACTTTCGACAGCCTGAAGCTGCTGCGCAATATCAAGACAAGGGTGTTCCGCCTCGATCATCCCGATCACCGAGCGCAGATGTCCCTCGGCGCGTTTCAGCCGGGCAACGAGCTTGGGTGAGTTGCATGACGATGCTGATTTGTCATGTGAATGAGGTATCCTCCCCGGGAGGATAATACAATAAAACCGTTCGAACTCCCTGCCGACGTCAGATCACAGTGCAGCGTTTCAGGAAACCATGCAGGCACTGCGGAAAATGGACCAATCGCTTTCACTGGCCATGCGGTTCGTCAAGGCAGGGCAATCTGTGCTCTTCAAGGCTATATCACCGCAACGGAAAATCGTTCGGGGCCAAAACGGAAACGTGCCGCATTTATATAAGTCACCCGATTTCGTGTTTCGGGCAATCCTGCGCCACCCTTGACCACCGCGCCGCATTGTCGTTATCTCAATGCATGGGGATGGCGAGCTCCCCACGAGGCGCCAGCTGAAGTTCGCGTTCCAACACAAGATCCTGTCAAGGGAGGAACGCATATGCCTGCGCCCAATTCCATTTCCAGCGACAAGCTTGCAAAGATCATCGGCACCCCGCGTGTGCCACTGCTTCTGGATGTCCGCTCCACGGAAGATTTTGCGGCCGATTCCCGGCTCATACCGGGGGCAAGCAGAATAGATGATCAGGCTTTGTCAGAACTTGTGCCGCATCTGACCGGCAGCACCGCCGTTGTGATCTGCCAGGCCGGTCACAAGCGCAGCCAAGGAGCGGCGGCCTGGCTGCGGGCCGACGGCTGCCCGGCGGAATATCTGGAAGGCGGTTTCGAGGCTTGGAAAGCTGCTGACCTGCCGCTGATCAGTCCGGACAAGCTACCACCGCGTGATGCGCGGGGCCGCACGGTCTGGGTGACACGGTCGCGTCCCAAGATCGACCGTATCGCCTGCCCCTGGCTGATCCGCCGCTTTGTCGATCCGCGCACCGTGATCCTGTTCGTCGCGCCTTCCGAGGTGCTCGGCGTGGCCGAGCGGTATGACGCGGCCCCCTTTGATATCGAGAACGTGTTCTGGAGCCATCGAGGGGAGCTGTGCACTTTCGACGTCATGCTGGCCGAGTTCGGCCTGTCGGTCCCGGCGCTTGACCGGCTTGCCAACATGATCCGCGGTGCGGATACGGCGCGGCTAGATCTCGCACCCGAGGCGGCGGGACTGCTGGCCGCCTCGCTTGGCCTGTCGCGCATGTATTCCGACGATCTGGAACAGCTCGAGGCCGGCATGCTGCTATATGACGCCTTTTATCGTTGGGCACGGGATGCGAGCGACGAGACCCATAACTGGCCGACCAACAAACCGAAGGTGTGAGATGAACAAGCCCGGTTACCCGACATTAATGGAGGCAGCCCGGATCTGGGCGCGCGTCGGCCTGCTGAGTTTCGGCGGTCCTGCCGGACAGATCGCGATGATGCACCGCATCCTTGTCGAAGAGCAGAAATGGCTGGGCGAGAAACGGTTCCTGCACGCGCTGAACTACTGCATGCTACTGCCGGGACCGGAGGCGCAGCAATTGGCGGTCTATATCGGCTGGCTGATGCATCGCACGCTTGGCGGGATCATCGCCGGCGTACTGTTCGTCCTGCCCGGTGTCGTCGCGATCATGGGCTTAAGCTGGATCTATGCCATCTGGGGCAATGTCGGAGCCGTCGAGGCCCTGTTTTTCGGCCTGAAGGCTGCGGTTCTTGCCATCGTGGTGCAGGCGGTGATCCGCATCGGCAGGCGGGCGCTAAAGAATGCAGCGATGCTGGCCATCGCCGCGGCGGCATTCATCGCGATCTTTGCCTTCGGGGTGCCCTTTCCACTGATCATCCTTGTCGCCGGGTTGATCGGGTTTGCCGGGGCGCGCGCGGATATTCCGGCGTTTCGCGAGGGCGGCGGACATGGAAAGGTCGGCTCGGTACAAGTCGCCGATGCAGATACGCTGCTGGGCGAGGAATCGCCGGAACATACCCGTGTCAACCGGGGCTGGGCGTTGCGCGTCTCGGCCGTGCTGCTCGGCATGTGGCTTGTCCCGGTCGCATTGCTCTTTCTTGTGCTTGGTCCCGCGAATGTGTTCAGCCAGATCGCGGGCTTCTTCAGCACCATGGCGGTGGTGACCTTCGGCGGCGCCTATGCGGTTCTGGCCTATGTGGCGCAGGAAGCGGTGCAGCACTATGGCTGGCTGGCCCCGGGAGAGATGCTGGACGGGCTGGGCATGGCCGAAACCACGCCGGGACCGCTGATCATGGTCACGCAATTCGTGGGCTTCATGGGCGCCCTGCGCGAGGCGGGCGGCTTGCCGCCGCTGCTGGCCGGAACCCTGGGCGGGCTTCTGACCACCTGGGTCACCTTCACCCCGTGTTTCCTGTGGATCTTCCTTGGCGCGCCCTTCATCGAGCGGCTGCGGGACAATCACCAGCTGACCGCCGCCCTGACGGCGATCACCGCCGCAGTCGTCGGCGTGATCCTGAACCTTGCGGTCTGGTTCGGGCTGCATGTGGTCTTCGGGGAGGTGCGCGTTTTCACTGGGCTTGGCATGCAAATCAACATCCCGATCCTTGGCACGATCAACCCCGCATCGGCCTTGCTGACGCTCGCGGCCCTGGTGGCGATGCTCCGTTTCCGGGTCGGCATGTTCAAGGTGCTGATCGGCAGTGCTGCTGTCGGAATCCTGCTTTACCTGTTCGGCTTCGGCGGCATCTGAATTAGGTTATGTTGACAAATGTCGTAGCCATAGCCTGATGCTTGCGATGTCGACAAAGCCCAGGAAACTGCTGGCGATCTAGTCGAAACGCGTGGTGATCCTGCGGGTGTTCTTGAGCTTGCTGAAGGAGCGCTCGACCATGTTACGCAGGGTGTAGACAGTCAGATCCACGGTTTTTCGAACCTTACGGTTCTTGCGCATGGAAATCATCGAAATGGCGTTGCGGCTTTCGACATTTTTCCTGATTTCACCAGAGTCATAGCTCTTGTGGGGGACTAGAACGCCCGGCTGTGGAAGATTGTCATCCATTACCAAATCGTAGCCGGTATAGTCTCAATCCTGTCCCGGCGTGATATCGGTCCTCATCGGGAGGCCGGCACCATTGAGGCGGAGATGGATCCTGGTCGTAAAACCACCTCTTGAACGGCCGGGAGCCTCGTTCGGAGTCCCCCTTTTGCGCCAGCCGCATGGTGATGGGCTCTGATCCCGGTGCTGCCGATCATCTGGAGCCTGTCCGGAACGGCCTCGGCTTGGTTGAGCATGTCCAGGATTTCCTCCCACAGCCCGGCCGGTGTCCATCGCCGGAACCGGCGATAAACACTTGACCATTTGCCGAACTCTTATGGCAGGTCACGCCATGGAGCCCCGGTCCCCTTGAACCGGCGGCGGCTCGTGCCTCACTCCAGAAAATTCCATCCAAAACAAGGCAGTGGCTGGTAGATTTGCGTCCATTCTGGGCGCGGACAGCTAGGATGAAACGCTCAGAGAGCCCACTCCACGTCCGACATCAAGTCTCGTGCCAAGCTGGTCTGCATCGCGGATACCAGCTTGAATCATGGCTGCCGTCCCATGTGAACCCATTTTGTCAACATGACCCAGGAACGGAACATTGAGCCAGAAGATGGCTGTCGTCGAGGTCGTACCCCCGCCGGCCAGCCGCCTTGTGGGCGAAGACATCGATGAAGAAGACGACATGGATCGAGCCATGATTTCACCATTGGTTCGAGCAACCATAGCAATGGCGGTATACGGATATAAAGGCGCAAGCCTCTCAGGCAAGGGTAAGCCGCGCCCGCCGCTATGCCATATCACCGGAGGATGACTACATTTGCGCATCCTCGTATCCGTAGGGAACGTCCGCTCTGTCCCGTTCCCCATCTTCCGGGCGAACTGAGCGAATGGCACCATTTCTTGGATCGGGCATTCAATGGGCGCAGAGTTCAGCGGCGATTCCGCGGGCGATATGCCATCTTCGCGAATACGCCGGGTGGCTTCAAATTTGAGTTTCTTCCGCCAGAGCCATTTGCTCGGCAGAGAGGTTTCTATTGTGCATCCTCAGATCTCGTACTCTGACATGCCGATCTCCCGCCCTTACTTGGTAGCACAGCTAACATGTCATGGAATAGCCTTGCAGGGGCAGCAATAAAAATGCGGATGTAACGCTTACTTCGAACCAGAACCGCAATCGGTTCAGATAAGTCAGGCATCCACACAAGCCCTTGCTATATCTGGACAATTACCACGACCATTCAGCGCCTCGCTAGAGTTCTGTAATCGCCCGCTTGGCGCGGGGGATCGATGTAGGACTCATGGATAACTCGGTCACCCCATTCTTAATGAAAAACCCTATGAGATCCTGACGCGCAGCGGCTTCACCACAGACACCTATCCAGATCCCCGCGGCGGTCGCGGCATTGCAAGCGGATGCAATAGCATTCAGCACGGCGGGATGTTCGGTACGATTGAGGCTGGCAACCTTCGGATTCAGACGGTCCGCGGCCATCACATATTGCGTCAGATCATTGGTGCCGATCGAAAAGAAATCGACCTGCCGCGCCAGTTCGGCGGCAAGAAAAACCGCTGCGGGCGTTTCGATCATCACGCCAAGCTCGAACGTACCGAAGGCAACGCCTTCCTGTTGCAATTCATCCTGGCATTCCGCGAATAGATTGCGAACCTCCTGAACCTCCGAACCGTCCGCAATCATCGGAACAAGCACTTTGACATTGCCGATGACCGAGGCGCGCAGCAAGGCGCGGAGTTGCGGCTTGAAGATATCCGGGCGCTCCAGGCACATGCGAACCCCGCGCCATCCCAGGAACGGGTTGTCCTCATGTTCGAAATCCACGCCCGAGATCGGCTTGTCGCCACCGATATCCAGGGTGCGGATCACGACCGGATAGGGGGCGAAAGCCTCGGCGAGGCGCGTATATACATCGGCCTGCTCATCCTCGCTCGGCAGCGTCTTGCGTTCCATGAACAGAAATTCGGTCCGGAACAGGCCGACTCCCATTGCTCCGGCTTCCAGTGCCGACGGAATTTCGGCGAGGCTACCCAGATTTGCCGCAACTTCGACACGGACACCTGCTGAAGTGACGGGCTCGACCTTGCGATACGCCTCTAGCGCCTTGCTTTCTTGGTTCTCTCGCGTGATCGCTTCTTCGAGACGCGAACGAACCACCCCGTCGGGATCAAGGAAAACCCGCCCCGTCGCACCATCCAGCCCGACCGCTTTCGATGCCGCCAGTTGTTCGGCCGAAACCGGCACCCCGAGAACCGCAGGAATGCCGTAGGCGCGCGCCATGATCGCGACATGCGAAGTCGCGGCACCCTTACGGCAAACGATCCCAGCAATATCCGACATATTGGCCTTTGCCAGATCCCAGGCCGTGACCTCATCGGCGACAACGACCGAACCCGACGTCACGTCCGCAAGCGAGACGTCCGATTGCCCGATCAGCGCCAGGACGATCTGCCGGGTAACACTGCGCATATCCTCGCCGCGAGCGCGAATATAAGGATCATCCATGGCCTCGAAATTCTCGGTCAGACGCGTTCCCACCGACATGGTCGCACTGGCGGCATCCTGCCCTCCGCGAATTGCGGCCTCGATCTCCTCCGCGAACTCCGCATCCTGCGCGACATCGATCAGCGCATCGATGATGGCGATCGTATCGCTTTCGGCCCCGGAACGTTCCTTGTTTCGGGCAAAGGCGGTCGTGACGCTCGACACGGCGTCCCGATAGCGTGATATCTCGGCTTCGGTATCGGAAGCAACCTGACGCTCGATTTTCAGAACAGGCGGAAAGAATGCAAAGGATGGGCCAAGCCCGGTTCCCTCGCTCGCGGCGATGCCGGTCACACCGTCATCTGCTTTCTGATCGGACGCCTTGGGAGCACCCGGAGGCGCGGGCGCAGCAGCCGCTTCCGCCTTTGGTAGAACCACCTCGCCGGCGCTCGGGTTCTGCAGGAAGGTGGACAACGCCGAAAGCGCATCCGGCGCGTCGTCCCCATTTACCCGCAGCGTCGCTTCGTCATTTTCCTTGATCCCCAGCAACATCAGCTTGACCGCACTCTTGGCGCTTGCCGTTTGCCCGTTGCAAATGATCGTGATGTCCGAGGCGAAGCTTTTTGCCAGCTTCACGAATTGCGTCGCCGGACGGGCATGCAACCCGTCCCGAACCCTGACCGCGAAGGTCCGTTCCATCATCGGTTTCTTCTCCCCCGAATTGTCCGATATTCTCCGATCCGGTTCAGGAGCGGATCACGATTTCCTTGCCCGCAGATATGGCTTGCACCAAAGCCTCGGAATTCACCGCGCTGGCGCAGATTTCGCCCGGTCTGTCGGGCGTATCGCTGTCGTTGAAATTGATGACGACATGGCCGATGTCCCGGATCTTGTTCCAGGCCAACTCACCCATGCCAGTCAAAATAGCCGACACTTCGCCGACCAGGATTTCCGCCCCCGGCGCCGGCGCCTCGTCCAGCGGCCCCTCGGCCACGCGATGCAGGACCGACACCTCTGCCAATTCCTCCGGCGCTCCTTCGGCAAAGAGGATCAGAACGCCCCCCTCGATCAAATCCGGGGCATCGTTACCAACCGCGGTAATCTCCGTGCGCAGATAGGTTTTCATGCTTTCTCTCCATGCGGTATGCTGCATTATCCTGCCCCGGTGCCGAATAGAGGGACCGAGCCGGCAGGGGGTGCCGGGCGGAATAACTCCGCCCCGACGAGGTTCAGAGCGCGAAGCTGGCCACCCAGGCAATGAGCACGGCGACAGGCCCCATGATCTGCCGGCTCAAGAGCACGGCCGGGACTCCGATCTCGATCGTCTTCGGCTTGGCCTCTCCCAAGGCAAGGCCGACAGGCACGAAATCGCATCCGACTTGGGAATCATAGGCGAACAGCGCCGGTAGCGCCATTGCGGGTGAAATCGTTCCATTCGCGATCTGGGGGCCGATGATCGCCATGCCGATCACTTGCGCGATGACCGCGCCCGGACCAAGAATCGGAGACAGGAATGGTAGCGAACATATGCCCGATATCACCAGAAGACCGAGGATATTGTTGGCCAAAGGCCCCATCGGAGCAGCCAGCAGGTCACCGATCCCGGTATAGAGGATAATCCCTATCAACATGGTAACGAAGGCCATGAAGGGCAGAACGTTACGGATGACCTGATCGATACTACGCCGGCCCGCGTTGAAAAACACGCCAACCGCCTTGCCCATGACTCGACCGACGGAGGTGATCGCGTTTATGAAGCCTCCCTGTTCCTCGTCCTGGTCATCAAGCGTTGCCGCTGCAGCCCTGGCATTCGAAGCATTCTGCGGCACCGCTGCGCCTGCCGCCTGGGCAGGCTGCACCGCTTCCCCATCTGCAAACGACAGGCAATCCGGTTTCACATCCGAGACATAGATATCTTCGGTAATGAACTGCGCCAGCGGACCGGACTGGCCGACAGGCGTCAGGTTGATTGTCGGGATGCGCTTGCGTGGATAAACCCCACAGCGCGCCGTTCCACCGCAATCGATGACCACCGCGGCTATCTCGCCCTCAACAGGCGGAGAACGAAACCCGTCGACAGCCGTTCCGCCGGTCATCTCGGCGATCTTCTTTGCCAATGGCGGGATTCCCCCACCAGTGACGGCGACGATCTTGTCGCGCTGCGCGGTAGGCTTGATGACCAGCGGTCCACCCCAACCGTTGGAACCGCGTTCGATACGAACCGCCTTGAATTTATCGCTCATTACTGTTCCTCCCGGCCCGCGATCAAAGTTCGACTTTCTGGCGAGTTGCCATGAAACGCGTGATGCGTTCGGTCAGCATGCCGCGGAGAAGGATCACCACCACGCCAACCCCGAAATAGAAAATCGCCAGCCGGATATGGTAGTTGGGTGGGAGGGTGCCGTTACGCTCCAGTTCCTGCAGGGCGACCAGAATCCCGCCCCAGACAAAATACTCGCCCGGATTGGCGTGAGGAAACAGGCCGAGGATCGGATGGCAGAAAGAGACGGCCGAGTCGTAGAATGCCGGCTTGTGCTTTTCCTCGAGGAAAGTGCCGAAAGTATAGGCCATCGGGTTTGTCAGAAAAAACATCGCCAGCACCGGTAGCACCGTGTAACGGGTCAGCGCGACACGGCCGGCGAACCGCGCAAAACCATGCACCCGCTGCTCGCCGACCAGTTCGGTCAGCGCATAGAAAGCGGTCATGAGCACGATCAGCGTCGGGATGATCCCCGTGACGAATCCGGCGAAGGTCTCGCCGCCTTTCTGGAACACACCGATGAAGTGCTTCCCAAGCGTGGTCAGCCACGAAAGCTGCTCTTCCTGAGCGACGTTCTGCACCTGTTCGGCATAGCTGGATGCATCTGTCGCTGTGCCCGTCGCCGCTTGGGCAAAACGTACCAGTTCTTGGCCATCTGCACCGGCACCGCTTTCGGCAGTCGCCTTTACCGCAACCAGTAATCCTTCGGCGTGAGCGGCAACCCAGTCGAAATACTGTGGCGCAAGCTCGGTCGCATGTATCGTCAATTCGGAGTAAGCCAACTTTCCCCCTCCTCCTGATATTGAGTATCTTGTTGATGCTTCAGGCCGCTTGCGCGAAGTTCTGCGCTGCCGGCTCTCTCACCCGCTCAAGCTGATCAATTGCCTGCGAGATCGCGCGGGCGCGCCCACCCTGCGCCGAGAGCTCTGCGAACTCCGTCTTGATCTCGGAAAGCCGACGCCCCTCATATTCGCTTATGGGACGAAACTTCGCGAATACACTTCGCCCTTCCATCACCATCAGTTTGCGGATCACGGCATTCTCGTCGACCACGACCATCGCGATGACGCCTTTACCAAATCGACCCCGCGCGTTTCCGGCACCTAGATGACCATCGGACCATTTGTCGGTAATCGCAGCCATCACAGATCGGTAGTGCCGCATTTGGAACCACATTCCCACCGATTGAAGCCCCCAAACGACGACCAGCAAAACCAGAGCTATCTTCCAGATTTCCACTTGCACCTCCTCCATTTCGGCACAGCTGAACATATGTAATTTATAAAGTCAATAAGTTCTGATCATTGAATCAGCCAAAACATCCCGCAGCCCGACATTGCATCTCATCTGTCGAACTGTAGCCAGGGATGATCCCGTCTGAGCCATTCGCGGCCATAGGCACTTGATTTGGAAGATTTTCCGTAGTTTCGGTATTACCTCATCGTTCAGGGAACATGCGCCAGGGCATGAAACAACACGATAGGTATTGCCATGGGGCTAACATATGATATATTGATTAATCATAAGTTCATTCATCCGATCGCCTTGCGCGATTTTTAGCTCGTGCTGCGAATGACTCATGCCATCTTTGGCACAAGAACGAACCCGCACCAGAAAGGCTATAAATATCTTATGAAAGCCGTAATTTTCGATTGCGACGGGGTTTTGGTTAACAGTGAGACTCTTTCTGCAATTGCATATAAAAACGTTTATGCGCGATACGGTCTCACAATCACTCCCGAGGCCTTTTCGGCAATGCTCGGGATGAAACAAGCCGATATTCTGGCGTCTCTACGCGGCGTGGAAGGTGAACTTCTTCCTGCTGAAGCCGAAGGCGAGTTGACCAGTGAAATCCTTTCCCTGCTCGGGCAACTGGTCCGACACACACCCGGTTTACCGCAGTTCCTCGATCAGCTGGATCAGCCCTATTGTGTTGCATCATCCTCGGATGTGCCGAGGATTCGACTGTCACTCGATACCGCGGGAATTCTCGACCGGTTCGAAGGCCGCATCTTCTCGTCCAGCATGGTCGCCAACGGAAAACCCGCACCCGACCTGTTTCTGCTGGCAGCGGAAAAACTGGGCGTCGAACCCTGCGACTGCATTGTATTCGAGGATTCGGCTGCCGGAGTCACAGCGGCAGTGGCCGCCGGAATGACGCCTGTCGGCTATATTGGCGGAGATCATTTACCACCTGAGCACGAAGCCAAACTGCGCGCCGCAGGCGCTGCGGATATCGTTCCGGATTGGCGCGCAGCCGGTCAATTCCTGAAGCGCGAAACACGGCCGCAGTCGTAATCTAGTCAGCCGGATCGGAAAGAAGCGATTGCGCAGTGAATTCATCCGTGATGAGAACAGTTGGGTTCAGCGCCTTGATCGCCGCTCTCATGACCCGATACTTGTCGCGACCGCCGGAAAGCAAAACCCGCTCGCGCGCATTTCTCAGCCTTTCCACCTTGGCGGATATCGCGCGGTTGTTGACCGGATGATCGATGGTGTTTCCGTCACTATCGATAAAATTGTACAGCACATCGCCAACCGCGCCGTGCTCGATCAGACTTTGACGGTCGGCTTCGGACAAATGCCCGGTCCGGTAAGATGTCTCCAGTTGCGCAATACCTCCGGTTGACAGCAACGCGAGATCAAGCTTGTCGGCCATCTCGAATATCGATGCCAGACCGCAACGCTCCAGCAGCGCATGGCGCGTCTCAGGGCTATCAACCAGGGCCGGTGCAGGAATCAGGTAGCCTTCCCCCTGAAACAGTTCGGCAAACTGCCAGGCAAATTCGGCAGGATTGAAGCGCCGGGCCTGTGAAATTCCGCCCAGAAGCGAAATCACCTTGAGATTCTCGACCGTGCGTCCCTCGATGAATGGCAAGGTGGAGTGCAGGGTCCGCCCCCAGCCAACGCCCACGGACATACCGTCGCCTACGCGAGACGAAATGAATGCGCCCGCAGTCGCGGCAATCGCCAGTGTCGGATCGGCATCTTCCTCGTGAACCGGCGCAAGAATGACCTCCCCAATACTGTAACGTTCCCGCAACTCCATTTCGGCCTGGGCGAACTCGGCCAGCGGCGAGGATATGGTGATACGCACTTCGTTTCGACGCCGGGCATCGGCAAGCAGCCTGACAATGCTCACACGCGTGAGGCCAAGAACATCTGCGATTTCGGACTGCTTCATCCCCTCGGCGTAGTAGAGCCAGACCGCCCGCGAGCGCAGCCGGTCAAGTTCGGATGTCCTTCCTGCCGTCTGAGCTGCGCGCGCGGTTCTGTTCTGTGCCATTCTCATCTCTGATACGCTGAAATCTCTCCCGTCCGAAAGTTCTCCAGCAACGGAAGGGCAACGGCTTCTGGGCGTTCTATATGCGGAATATGCCCCGCCTTGTCCAGCAAATGCAGCCCCGCGGCATCGGGTGCGCGCAAGGCATGCTCCCACGGCAGTATCCGGTCCTGCCTGCCCCAAACGATCTTGAAAGGAGCTTCGACACGCTCCATCGCTGCCGAAAGATCGAAGGACTGTGTTCCATCGGGGAATAGAATTTCGGCCAGCTCCAATTGTGCAGCCCGCAGTTCCGGCTCCATCCGGGACATCATCGCAGCCTTCGCGAAATCATGGCTGATTGCATCAGACCGCGCGCCCAAACGCTTGAGCCACGGGACAAGACTGTCGGTCCTTGACGCGCGGGCAATGCCGTACAGCGCGGCGGCGTCTATTTCCGGTCCAAGTCCTGCTGGCGAAATCAGCGAAAGGCTGGCGATCCGACGCGGCCGGATATCCGCAATCGCAGTGGCGACCGCGCCACCCAGTGAATGGCCGACCAGGTGCAGGCGTTCGGCATCCAGATCGTCGAAAGTCTTGACGACCATACGCGTAAACTCGCGGAACGAGTCGACCCTGACACGTGGTGAGCGCCCGTGACAGGGCAACTCTATGCGGATGATCTCCCGTTCGTTCCCCAGCGCCTTTTCAAGCGGAACCCATCCGGCGGCATCGGCCGCGAAACCGTGGATCAGCAGAACCGGTAGTCCGCCCCCCCTACCCTTCCTGCGGGTCAGCGAGAGCGGGCGATGATCTTCCTGCCAGTCCGTCGGCGCCGGCGTGGCAAGGTTCGCTTCGGCCACGGCAGGTTCAGCAACAAATGTCTGCTGCTCCCCCTGCCATCGCGACACGTCATCGGCCTGTATGCGCCCGTTGGGCCCAGAACCGGTCACGGAACCAAGATCTATCCCATTCTTTCGTGCGAAAGCCCTCGCCGCCGGAGTTGCCCGAGGGCGCGAAGGTTCGGAACTTTCAGCCAAAACAAGCTCATTAGCTTGCCCGGTGGTGGCCACCACCGGCCGCGCCTCGTCCACGACCTCCCTGCCCTCGTCTTCCGTCTCGGCGGTATCCCCATTTCCGATAAATGCCGCGCCCGGAGGCGTCCCGGGAATGTCTTCGTTTCCCGTATAGATCCAGGCCACGACCTGACCGACGGGAATCCGGCTTCCCGCCTCTGCCACGATGTGACCGACGATTCCCGAGGCCGGTGCCTCAACCTCCATCGCGGCCTTGTCGGTCTCGATATCGAAAAGGGCCGCCCCTTTGTCGACCTTATCGCCCACCGAGACATGCCACTGCGCCAGCAAGCCGGCTTCCATATCCATGTCCACTTTGGGCAGGATGACTTCTACAGGCATATCAGACCTCCCGACGGGCAAGACGGCGGGCAGCGACCTCGATGTCAGGTGTCTGGGGAACAGCGGCCTTTTCGAGATCGGGATTGTAGGGGATCGGCGCCTCCGCCCCGCCAAGCCGTTGAATCGGCGCATCCAGATAATCGAAGGCCTCGCTTTCGGCGATCATGGCGGAAATCTCGGCCCCGACTCCGAGCGTGCGCACGCCTTCGTACACACAAAGCAGCTTGCCGGTTTTCCTGACGCTGCCGATGATCGTGTCGCGGTCGATTGGGCGGACCGAGCGCAGGTCAATGACTTCCGCTTCGATGCCTTCTTCGGCAAGCTTCTCTGCTGCGGCCAATGCCCGGTGGACCATGATCGCCGAAGCGACGATCGTCACATCCTTGCCGTCGCGCCGGATCGCGGCCTTGCCGATGGGCGTCGTATACCAACCTTCGGGCACATGGCCTTTCATCTTGTAAAGTAGCTTGTGCTCGAACATGACGACCGGATCCGGGTCCTCCAGCGCCGCCAGCAACAGCCCCTTGGCATCCTCGGGAGTCGAGGGCTGGACGACCTTCAGCCCCGGCACATGGCCGAACCACGCCTCGAAGCTTTGGCTGTGCTGCGCTGCCGCGCCGGTGCCAGAGCCGGCGGGCATCCGGAATACCACCGGAACGGATGCCTCGCCGCCCAGCATATAGCGCATCTTCGCGGCCTGATTGACGATCTGCTCCATGGCCAAAGCGGCGAAATCCGAAAACTGGAATTCGAAGATCGGGCGAAGGCCCGTCAGCGCAGCCCCCACAGCCACGCCGGCCCCACCCAGTTCCGAGATGGGCGTATCCATCACCCGGTCGGTGCCAAAGCGTTCGACCAGATCGCCGGTCACCTGAAAGGCACCCCCGTAGACGCCGATATCCTCGCCCATCAGCACGACCCTTTCGTCGCGTTCGAGGGCAAGCCCCATGGCTTCGCGGATCGCTTCGGAGTAGCTGATTTCGCGGGTATCTGCATCTAGCTGTTTGGCTGGGGCGTTCATGCGTTCTCCTCCGCATAGACATATTTGGCGAGGTCGGAGATGCGCGGGGCGGTGCCCGATTTGGCGAACTCGATCCCGGCCTCAACTTCCTGTCGCGCCTCGGCGATGACCTTTTCCGCCTCGCTTTCGTCAAGGACACCATGCTCGATGAGTTCCGCCCGGAACCGCTGGATAGGGTCTCTGGCCATCCATTCATCGATTTCCTGCTTGGTGCGATACCGGTTGCGATCCGATTTCGAATGACCGCGCCAGCGATAGGTCAGGTTCTCGATCAGGCTCGGCCCTTCTCCCGCGCGGGCACGGGCAATCGCCGCCTCTACGGTTTCGGCCACCGCGGAAAAATCATTGCCATCCACGGTATGACCCGGCATCGCATAGGCCACCGCGCGTTCGGCAATATTCTTCACGGCAGTCGAGCGCTCGGTCGAGGTGGACATGCCGTATTTGTTGTTCTCGCAGATGAACACCACCGGCAGCTTCCAGATCGCCGCCATGTTCAGCGCCTCGTGAAACGCGCCTTCGTTATTCGCTCCATCGCCGAAAAAGCATATGGCCACCGCACCCGTGTTCAGCCGTTTGGCCGTCAGCCCGGCCCCGACTGCGATCGGCAGCCCGCCCCCGACGATACCATTCGCCCCAAGATTGCCCCTGGTCACATCGGCGATATGCATTGAACCGCCGCGCCCGTGGCAGTAACCCTCTTCCTTGCCGAAGAACTCCGCGAACATGCGTCGAACCTCGGCCCCCTTGGCAATGCAGTGCCCATGTCCCCGATGGGTCGAGGTGATCTTGTCCTCGTCGGTCAGGCCCATGCAGGACGCGACCGCCGATGCCTCCTGTCCGATGGACAGGTGCATGGTGCCGTGAATAAGGCCGCGCATGTAGCTGTCTTCGGCCCCTTCCTCGAAAAACCGGATCAGATACATCTTGCGCAAGGCGTCGCGCAGCCTGGCCGGATCATAGTTACGGATCGCAAAGGGGCGATTATCATCGGTCATTGGACAAAATCCTCAGGCTGTGGCCAGCAGCATCTCGTCCTGGCGCGCGCGCAATGCCGCGATGCGGCTGCCGGCCGGGACCGATGCGTTGGCATAGGCAATCAGCTCGCCCTTGCGGATCGGCGCCGTCACGGCCGCGCCGGTCAGCAGACCACAGGGAATTGCCTGCTCCTTGCGGGCGTCCTCGGAGGTCATGATCCAGGCGCGGTAGCAATATTCGCCGATCTGGTCGAGCGCCTCTCCGGGTTGCAGATCCCGCTTGGCCACGGCGCAGACCTCGGCCACCGGGCGCGCCATCGGCACCATGTCGGCCTTGCCGTAGAGCACTGCGCGGGCACAGCTGAGCGGCACCTCGAGCGATGTCAGGTGATAGGGGCGGAAAAAGGTGAAATAGGGACCCTCGCCCATCTTCAGATCTTCCATGCGCTCGCGAATGCGCGGATGCCCCATCTCGGCAACCACGAACACACCGGGGGCCACGCCCTTGCCGATGGTGTAGTCCACACGCCCTGCCCCCGAAGACAGCAGTCCACCGTCGCTTTCGGGCACGAGCACCTTCGACAATTCATCGCGCGAACAGGCCGGACCGTGCATTCCCGGCTTGTCGGGGATCAGCCCTGTGGCATTGGCGATGGCGGCCATCTCGACCATGGTTTTCGAGCCGTCCACAAACTCCACCAGCATCCGGGGGTTCATGTTGCGGCGCTTCGCCTCCGCCTCGTAGTCTGCCGGGACCGCGTCGATATTCAGCGGGTTGTTCTTGCCTTTCCCGGCTGAAACGATTCGGTGCCCCATTGCCGACACGAATTCTATTAGTTCCATGCAGGAAGACGGCTCGTCCCCGGCCCCGAGGGTATAAACCACGCCAAGACGTTCGGCCTCTGCGCGCAAATAGGCGCCGATGGTGACATCCGCCTCGACATTCATCATGACGAGATGCTTGCCGTGTTCCATTGCACGAAGGCCAATTTCGGCACCGACGGCAGGGACACCCGTCGCGTCGACCACGACATCGATCAGCCCCGATTCCAGAAGCAGATCAACCTTGTCCGTTGTCGCGACCTTTCCGGCCTCCATGGTCGAATTGAGCTGATCGAGGCTGCTCACCTGCTGCGCATGACCAGCATCCTGATAGGCAATCTCGACGGCACGGTCCGCCGCGAAAATGTTCAGTTCCGAGATCGCGCCGATCTCGATTCCGGGCATATGCGCGACACGCGCAACGATATCGGTGCCCATCTCACCCGAACCGACAAGGCCGACGCGAATGGGTTTCCCACTGTCCCCGCGCTCCTGCAGGTCACGGGCAAGTCCGGTCAAGGCGACATTGGTTGGCATGGTGCTTCCTCCTGAGTTCCTGGCCGGTATATTTGCACTTATGATATTTTGTCAATACTTATGTTCAATCCTATCAACATGGCCAAACGGTGTTAAAAGCTTAGTGACACGCGATTCTTCGCTTTCCAGAGCAAGAACAAATGTCATATAATTACCTCTAATGTTTGCAGCATGCCTGAGGTAATATCGGCAACTCTGCCAGGACCCCGATCAAGACGGAGAAGACATTGCCACGACACTCCGACCCAGGACTTCCCGGCGCGTTATTGCTTCGCGATGCACTGCGCATCGTCAGACATGTCGCCCGTGAGGGACGCGATGTCGTCCAGCACAACACCAGCAAGGCCGGCAGGCCCGTAGAACAGATAGCAGGCGCCGCGATTGCCCAGGTCGATCGCTTTGCCCATGGCGCCGAGGAGGTCGCGCATCTGATGCTCGGGGAAAGCGGCAAGGTCTGCCTCCCCGCGACCGCCCTGCAGGCCGGCGCATTGAACGCTTCGGCCTTCGCCCATGCCGCATATGCCGCTCTCGGCCATATTCTGCGGAATCTGGGCGCGCATAGCTGGCTGGTGTCCGAGGTCAAATCGGCCCGGGCCTTCGAATCGGTTCGCGGCACGGGCGACATCGAGCGCGCCACCGCCCTGGCCATCTCGATGCGGGACCATGGCGCCATTGCCGAGGCGCGAATGGATGCTGGCGTTCCGCTTGCCGGACAAGAGGCTGCGCAGCTCGCGTATTTCGGCCTCATGTTGTGGATGCTGGCCGACAAATCGTCCGACGATGCGCAAGAAGTACTCGATGCGGCAACGGCCCTGTCACTTGCGCTGCGAGACGATATACTGAACGCTCAAGGCGACCGCGAGGCGATTGCCGCATTGCTGAAAGAATTTCGCGACCATGTCTGAATCGTCGTTCCTTACCGTCGAGCTTCCCGACAGCCCGGACCCGATTCGTGTTGCCGTCCGGCGCATGCGATGGTTTCGCGCCTCATTCGCAACCGTCGTCGACCGCGTCGGTCGCGAAATCGGCGCAACAATCGAAACCGACGAAGCAGCTCTCGCCCAATGCTTTGTCTCGTGGCTGCGCAAGGTCGAACACCTCAATCCGCATTCCGAAAAAACCCGGCGCGGATTTTTTGACCATGCCGCCGGCCTCATGCTGCGTGAGCTGATCAACGCGCAGCCCTGCCGAATAGTGTCACAGCCGGCCGAGCCGGACCCCGCCGATCCGGCGCATTTCTGGCCCGAGGGATATTGCTATACCATTTATTGCATGAATGTCCGCGCAGCGGCCATTCAGCAGGAATACGGGGAAGTGGCCGCGTCGGGAGAAGAAATCCACGACCTGCGCACCTGGTGGTCATTTCGGGAGAACACCACCAAGAATGGCGCAACCGCGGTGGCATTCTTCAAGCTGTTCACCGGCGGAACCCCCAACTGGCAAATGCCGGACAGCTTCAACCCGAATGACGCGACGCTTCTTTCTCCGACGTCATCGGCTCCCCGGCTGAACTGAGTGAAAGTGCGTCGATTTCGGCCCGCTTTCTCGCAGCATCCCATTCGAACACCCGCGCCGGGATCTCGGCCACCTCGCACGCAACCTCCGGGGTCAGATCACCTGAAATGGCAATGGCCGTCCGGCGCTGCAACAGATCCGCCAAGGTGACCACCCGCTCGTTCCGGCACAACCACTCAAGCTCTTCCCTGCTATAGCCGGGCAAATGAACCAGTGGCGTCTCGCCGCCCCTCAGTTGGGGCAGTATCCTGTCCAGCCGGGTGCCATATCGGGAAAGAAGCGCCCCGATCCGTGCGGGCGTGAGCGAGCAGTTTTCCGCCCTCTCGCCAATCCACGTCTCGCGCGCGTCACCCCTCGGGTAATCCCGCCCACCACCAATCTGCATTTCGTCGGTCTTTCGAACCCGCCGCTTGCCCAGCAAATCAAGCAGACGATCCGCCGCCTGCTCGGAAAAACCGCGAAACGTCGTCCACTTGCCCCCGATCAGGCACAGGACCGGCGTCCCGGAACCCAGCTCAAGCTCCACGATCGAGTGATCGCGCGTCACCATCCCTATATCACCATCCGCGCGGGGCAATGGACGCACCCCGCTGAAGCGATGGCGGATCTGCGATGGCGTTACCGGAATGCCGGGAAATATCTCGCCGACCACCGCGCAAAGATATTCCGCCTCCTCATCCGAACAAATCGCATCGTCGGGGTGTTCGATCCGATGATCGGTCGAGCCGATGAGAACCCGGCCCATGAACGGATACAACAGATTCACACGGCCATCGGCAGTACCGAAGTAAATCATATGTCCGTTCAGGGCCTTTAGCAGCTTCGGGTTTTCCACCACCAGATGCGCCCCTTTCGACCCGCCCATGAGCCGCGACGGGATACCCAGCACATCATTCACCTCGTCGATCCAGGCCCCGCCCGCATTGACGATGACCTTCGGCTTGACGCGATGCACGGAACCGCCCTGCATGAATGAGATCACCCCGCCTTCGACCCTCTGAATTTCAGCATGGTTTAGCGCTCGCGACCGGGGATGCATCTCCTCCCCGTCCAAAAGCAATTCCAGGCCCAGCCTCTCGGCATGGCTGATCTGTCCTTCGTAATACAGCCCGGCGCCGATGATCTCGCCCGACAGCCCCGCCACGAGGGCATCAAGCCTTTTGCGGCCCAGCATACGATGCCGCGGCATCGCTCGGAAACGCCGCCCATAAAGATCATACAGTATCAGCCCAAGACCGAGAATCAGCCCGCCCCGATCGTTCATTTTCGCATCCGCGCCGACAAATCTTGCCGCCGCAGCCCAAAGCCCCCCGAACCTGCTGCGAACCGGCACCAGCGATGGCAGCGGGCTGACATAATGCGGAGCATTGCGGAGCAGCCGGTTTCTCTCTTCGGCACTCTCGCGAACAAGCCTGAACTCTCCGGTTTCCAGGTATTTCAGCCCGCCATGCATCAGCCGCGACGAAGCAGCCGAGGCACCCGCGCAGAAGTCATTGCGCTCAAGCAGAAGGCAGCTGACACCTTGCACACAGAGATCACGAAACACGCCGCATCCGTTAATGCCGCCGCCAAGAATCAGCACTTCCGTTTCCTGAACGTCAGTCATTGAGAATCGCCACCTTGATCGCTTCGCCGCTCTCTGCGGTCTCGAATGCCTCCAGAGTCGAATCTAGCCCGTATCGATGTGTGATCAGTCCCCTCACATCCATCCTGCGACCGGCAATCATATCGAAAGCCCGGTCATAATCACGCCGCGACAGACCAAAAGCGCCCGTCACCGTGATTTCATTGTAATGAATGGCATTCACATCCATCTCGGCCATCTCGCCCTTCGAAAACCCCGCAAACAGGCTGATCCGTCCACCATGCGCGGTCAGATCGCTCGCCTGCCGCGCAAGCGCCGGAACCCCGATGGCACAGATCACCACCGTCGCCCCCATCCCTGCCGTCTCTTCGCGGACGCGCACCGTAATATCTTCGTTTCGCGGATCAATCGTGGCGTCTGCCCCTCCTGTCATGGCCGCTTCCCTGCGATGGGCATTGGGATCGGAAACGATGATCCTTGCCGCTCCCCTCAGCCGCGCAAGATATACATGCAGGAGGCCAATCGGCCCCGCCCCCAGAATCAAAACAACGTCCCCGGCGGATACCCCGACCTTTTCCTGCCCGTTCAGCACACAGGCAAGCGGTTCGGCCAGTGCCGCCTCGTCGAAACCGGTCCCGTCGGGCAGCTTGCGGATATTACCGGCCGCGACGGCCTGTGCGGGAATACGGATGAACTCTGCGAAGGCGCCGTCGATCTCGTACCCCACAGCCTGTCCGTTCGTGCACAGGTTTTCGCGGCCGGTCTTGCACAGGTGACAGTGACCGCACGAAATCGCAGGGCATAGCGCAACCCGATCGCCCGAACTCAAACCCGAGCAGCCGCCCGTATCAACAACCTCTCCCGCAAATTCATGCCCCAGGATAGAGGGATACCGAACGCCGGCCGTCTTGCGACCGCGGAATATCCTGATGTCCGTGCCACAGATTGTTGCCGCGCGCACACGAATCAGCAGATCCCCCGATTCGAGCGCCGGAACAGGTAGTTCGGCCAGCACGAGATCATTGGGAGCAGTAAGAAGGGCGGCTTTCACAATCGTCTCTCCATTATATCATTTGTTCACACAAATAGATCTAACATCTGCCCTTAAGTTATCAACAAAAAATTTTTATTGTTATATTCCATACAGTTACGCCACATGAAGCCATGGCTCCTCGATCACTTTGGAGAATTTCTATTAACATATGTGTTGACTATATAAATAATGTGCGCTTCAATCTGCCGAGGATGAGGAGGAGAAGCCATGCCGCACGATTATTCTTCGATGGGATTCTACACGTTCGATTGCCTTGGCTGGCCTGTATCGGCCATCCCTCCGGGTGGCGGCACCTACCTTGTGGACGAAATCACGATGGCGGTTTCCGGCGCAGCCGGCACCGCTGCGATCGCCGGCGCGAAAATGGGCCTCGACACATTGGCAGTCGGCGGCGTCGGAGAAGACATGATGGGAGATTGGGTGCTCGACCGGATAGCATCCTATGGCATTGATACCGGCGGCCTGCAGCGCTGCCCCGGCGTCCCGACTTCAAGCTCTCTGGTGCTGACCCGTGCGGATGGTTCGCGACCGGCACTACATCTCAAGGGTGCGACCGGCGCATTCATCGTCGACCAGGACAGGTTCGATCATGTCACCGACGCCAAGGTATTCCATCTGGGCGGTGTCGGCCTGATGGACGCAATGGATGGCCAGCGGAACGCGGCGCTAATGAAGCATGCGAAAGAACGCGGCTGCATTACGACCGTGGATGTGTTCGCGGGAAGCCAGGACGACCTGCCCGATGTCGAGGCCGTCCTGCCCTACACCGATTACTTCATTCCCTCTGTAGAAGAGGCCGAAGCCCTGAGCGGGGTTTCGGATCTGCGCAGCATGGTGAAGTTTTTCCACGACCGTGGAGCCGCATGCTGTGTCATTACCCTGGGTGAGCACGGAGCATATTATCACCATCGGGACGGCACGGCCTTCTCGGTTCCCGCGTTCGAGATCGACGTGAAATGCACTTGCGGCTGCGGCGACGTATTCAATGCGGGTTTCGCCACAGGTCTGCTGAATGGCCTGAACGCCCGCGACTCCGTCAGGCTGGCCCAGGCCAGCTCGGCATTGAACGCCACGGGGCTGGGCTCTCAGGCGGGTATCCGGGATCTCGCCCAAGTGCAGCAATTCATGAGTTCCCGTCCGACCCGACCGTCGGAACGGCTCGTCGGGGCAAGCTAGGCAAGCGACCCACGGCGCAAACGGCCCGGTTTCCTTCGGGTATATCTCAAAAGGGAGAGAAACATGACCACCCATTCATGCAAGGGGGCGATGATTGCTGCCCTGACGACCTTATGCCTGGCACTTCCGGCAACTGCCCAGTCTCAGGCGGATCTGATCAAGCCGATTGAGGATAAACTGACATTCGTCTTCATCCCCAAGGTGATACATCCCTGGTACGACGTCGTTCGTGAAGGCGGGCAATTCGCAGTGGATGAGCTTGCCAAATCGGGCATCCAGGTCGAGATGATCTGGGATCAACCTCCCATGGCCGATGTCGCCGACCAGAACCGGCGCATCGAAACCAATATCGGACGGCAACCTGACGGGCTCGCGGTCGCCTGTCTGGATCAGGCCACCAATTCACAACTGCTGCGCGAAGCGAAAGAGGCGGGAATCAACGTCTATACTTTCAACAGCTTCTGTGACGAGGAATTTCCCTTTGTCGGTCAGCGCGACAGCTATGGCGACGGCTATGACCTTGGCAAATATCTCGCCGAACATCTGGGCGGTAAAGGCAAGGTCGGCATCCTGGCCGGGTCGCTGACGGCGACGGATCACGTCGAACGGATCAAGGGCTTCAAGGACGCGCTGAAGGACTATCCGGAAATGGAAGTGGTTTTCGAGCAGCCTGACAACGATATCCTCGAGGAAGCCGTCGCCCTGACCGAGAACGCACTTCAGGCGCATCCCGATATCGCCGGTTTCTTCGGATCGAATGCCTCGAATCCCATCGGCGCGGCAAGGGCCGTCAAAAATGCCGGGAAGTCGGGCGAGGTGGCGATTGTCGGGATGGATGACCTGCCCGAAGCCGTGGATTTCGTCTGCGACGGCACGATTACCGCGCTGAAGGCGCAGCGGCAGTGGGATATCGGTTACTGGGCGGTCAAATACATGGTCGCGATGAACCAGAACCACACCTGGCCGATGGATCACAACACCGGGTCGCGCTTCATCACCAAGGATGATTGCGGCAAGTAAGCGCGAGGCGTGCAGGCCTCCCACGCCTTGCGCGCCGCCTCCCCATGAGCGTCAGACAGTAAAGGCAAAGCAATATGACACAGGCAGCACCCTTTTTCGAAGTGCGCGGCATCTCGCGCAGCTTCGGTCCTGTTCAGGCGCTGAATGGTGTGTCGATGACTCTGGAGAAAGGCGAGGTTCATTCGGTCATCGGAGAGAACGGTGCCGGTAAATCGACGCTGATGAACATCATCTGCGGCAAGATAAGGCCATCTTCCGGCAGTATCCACGTCGATGGGCAGCCGGTTGTGTTCCATTCACCGCTGGACGCCCAAATGCATGGCATTGCCATTGCTCCGCAGGAAATCAATCTGGTACCGCACCTGTCGGTGGCAGAGAACATCCTGCTCGGCGCGCATCGTGGACGCGCAGCGGCAATCGACTGGCGAGCCACGCGTAAGGATGCGTCGTTCTATCTGCACGAGGTCGATGACAGCATCGATCCGCGCCTGCCGGTCCGCGAGCTTTCGAAAGCGCAACAGCAACTGATCCAGATCGCCCGGGCAGCGGCAACGCGCGCGCGCATCATCATATTCGACGAGCCAACCGCAGCACTGACATGGCGCGAGACCGAAAAACTGATGCGCTATATCCGCAAGATCACGGGCGAGGGCCGATCAGCTTTCTATATATCGCACCGCCTGGACGAGGTGCGCGAATTGTCGCACCAAATCACCGCCCTGCGCGACGGTGTGAATGTTGGAGTCATCGCGCCTCACGAGGCAACACGCGAACGCATGGTTTCGCTGATGGCGGGCCGTCCCCCGAAAGCTGCCCAACAGCCGATCCGGCAGTTGGATGACACGCAGGTCATTCTGGATGTCCGGAATATGAGCCGCAGGAATGAGTTCCGCAATATCTCGTTCACGCTTCGCAAGGGCGAGATACTCGGCGTCTCTGGCCTGATCGGATCGGGGCGCAGCGAAATGGCGAAATGCCTTTTCGGCGCCACCAGGGCGGATAGCGGAACAATCGAACTGGAAGGACGCCAGGCCCGTTTTCGGACACCTCTGGAGGCCATCAGCGCGGGGTTGATCTATCTTCCCGAGGAACGCAAGCAGGAAGGTATCTTCCCGCTGCTGTCGATCGCCGAGAACACGGCGCTGCCAACGCTCGACCGGTTCAGCGGCTGGCTGCGCATCCGCAATCGCGAAATGCTGGACGAGGTCGGCGCGCTCGCGCGCCAGATGAAAGCGAAATTCGGCCGCCTCGACGATCCGATCACCTCGCTGTCGGGCGGCAATCAGCAGAAATTCATCATTGCCCGATGGCTGATGCGTGACGCAAAGGTCCTGATTATGGACGAGCCGACGCGCGGCATCGACGTCAACGCCAAGCTGGAAATCCAGACCGTCCTGCGCCGCCTCACCGAAGAACGCGGGCTGTCCATCATCCTGATTTCCTCGGAAATGGAAGAGCTTCTGGATGTCGCCGATCGGATCCTGGTCATGCATGAGGGCGAGGTAAAGGGATGCGTGGACCGCAAAGACACAACACAGGAACAACTGCTGGAACTAGCGATGAGCTAACGGGAGAAAGCCCAATGACCAACAATATCCAAACCGTCGCCGCAGATAATCGCGGCAATCATGGCGTCACGGCAATTCTGGCGCGCTTCTGGAAATGGGAGGCCAGCGGCATTCTCGTGGCGCTGATCGTTCTGGGTCTGGCACTTTCCCTGGCTACCGATAATTTCCTGTCGTCCTACAACATGTCCGTCGTCGCGCGGCAGGCCGCGTTCGTCGGGCTGGTCGCACTCGGGCAAACGCTGGTGCTGCTGGTTGGCGGTATCGATCTTTCGGTCGGCGCCGCGGCGGGGCTTTCCGCGATCATCGGCTCGATTGCCCTGACTCAATGGGGCATCCACCCTTGGATGATCATCCCTTTCACCATGCTTTTCGGCTTTGGACTTGGCGCGTTGAACGGGGTTTTCGTGGCCGGTTTACGCCTGAACCCGTTCATCGTCACTCTTGCCACATGGGAAATATTCGCCGGGCTGACGCTGGTCATCACCAAGGGCTATCCCATCCGGCCGCTTGGCGAAGCTTTTACCGTATTCGGCCAGGGAGAGTTCTTCGGCATCCCCCTGCCCGTCCTGTTCTTCGCCTTTGCCGCGATATTCCTCGTCTGGATGCTGAGCCAGACACGGCTGGGCCGAAACATATTCGCGGTCGGGGGAAATCGTGACGCCGCCATTCTCGCCGGGATCCGTGTGAAGGCCATCGAATTCCTGGCTTTCGGCATGGCTGGCATGTTCGCGGCACTTGCCGGCATCCTGTATGCGAGCCGTATGGATTCGGGACAGCCCTCGGTCGGAGAAGGCTGGCTCATGGGCGCGATCACCGCCGCCATCCTGGGCGGAACGTCGCTACGCGGCGGGCAGGGCTCGATTATCGGAACCGTGATGGGCGCCTTGTTGCTGGCAGTCCTGGCGAACGGAACCGTCCTGATGAATGTGTCCGGCTTCTGGCAACGCGTTATCGTCGGTGGTGTTGTCCTCGTCGCCGTATTGGTTGACCTTCTGCGCAGAAAATCCTGAACTCTGCACAGACATCGTGCTTTGGCGCAGGCATATGCGCCAAAGCCGCAGGCCAAAAAGGGCTGGACCTTGAACGGGACCGATATCACAGACGATCTGAAAACGAGAATCGCATGGCTCTATCATGTCGAGGGCATGACCCAGGACGAGGTCGCCGAAGTCGTCGGCCTTAGCCGCACCCGCGTGTTGCGAATTCTGGCGGCAGCCCGCAATGACGGCACCGTCCAGATCCGGGTCACGAGCCGCATTTCCAGTTGCGTCGAGCTCGAACGGCGCCTGGAAGAGCGCTGGGGCCTTCAACGCGCCATCGTCATCCCCCGCCCGAAGGATCAGTCGATGATCCCCCGGATCATCGGGCGTGAGCTGGGAACATTTCTCTCGCAATCGGTCGGCCCCGACATGAGCATCGGCCTGGGCTGGGGCGGCACGCTGACAGCAGGCGTCACCGCCATCGAGCCGCGCAGCGAAAACGGGCTGAAGGTGATATCGCTGCTTGGCGGGTTGACGAAGGTCAGCCTGGTCAACCCGTCGGAATTCGCGTGGCGTGTGGCCGATCGTCTCTCGGCGGAATGCTACCTGATGGCCGCCCCGGTTTACGCACCCGACGAGACAACACGTGACGCGCTCCTCGCCCATAGCGGTATCGCCGAGGTCCTCCATCGGGCAGGCAGGCTCGACATGGCGATCCTCTCGGTCGGAGACCTGACGCCGCATTCCATCTTTGTCCGCTACGGGCTGCTGAGCACCGAGGAAATCGCCTCGCTCGAACAGGCGGGCGCGGTGGGGGATGTGCTATGCCGCTTTATCAACGCCGAGGGCGAGATCGTGGATCACCCGGTCAATCGCAGAGTTCTCGCCGCCCATCCCGACGATCTCCGCGCCGCACGCCGAACCGTATTGGCCTCCGGCGGCTGGCAGAAAGTCACGATCATCCGCGCCGCATTGAAGATGCTTTCGCCCTCGGTGCTGATCACCGACGAAACTGTCGCCGAACGGCTTGCAGCCGGATAGGGATCGCAATGCTCCGATATGTCGTGGCACTGTCTGTATTCTCAATTACACTACCCTGAACAAGGGCCAGATGCGATCGTCGCGGAAGTGATCAGAAGAGAGTGGATTACCTGTGCTTACGTGCAGGAGCATATCCAGGAAGCGGTCGGGCGACGTGTTGGCACATAACTTCAAGCACGATCGCGATCTCCTGGCTCCACCACCTGGATGCCGAAACTGACGACCCTCGAGAAATTACGAGAAAACAATCCCGCCATCGACGTTCAATGTCTGGCCCGTAACGAATGCCGCATCGTCCGACGCGAGGAAAGCAACCGGTCCCACGACATCCTCGGGGGTGCCGATACGAGCCATGGCGGTTTTGGCCTGCCAGGCGTTACGTATCTCGGGGTCTTCGAGGTTAACCCGCCCCATCTCGGTCAGGATGATCCCAGGGCAGATGCAGTTCACGGTGATGCCTTGCGGGCCGACCTCCTGTGCCAGCACGCGAGAAAACCCCATGACTGCGGCCTTCGAGGCCGAGTAATGCGCCTGCTCCGGTGCACCGTGTTTGCCGCCGATCGAGGCGATATTGACGATGCGGCCGTATTTGCGGCGCTTCATGGCGGGCAAGAACGCCTGAATGACCATGAATGAGCCCTTGGCATTCACATCCATGACCTTGTCCCAGACCTGTTCGGGCAAGCCATCGACTTCTCCGGCAATCAGGATGCCGGCATTGTTCACAACCGCGTCGAGTTCATCGAACGCGGTCAGCACAGCTTGAGCCATGACCTCGATTGATGCCTTGTCGCTGACATCGCAATAAAAAATCTCGGCTCGCTGTCCGGTGGCGGCGATCTTCGCCGCAACATCTTCCAGATCGGTTTTCTGCCGCTCGATATCGTTCAGGGCGACGTCGTAGCCACGCTCTGCCATGCCGATGGCGATGGCGGCACCTATGCCACGGCTGGCACCGGTAACGAGAACTGTGCGATTTCTGCTCATGACCTATCCTTTTCAGACTGCTGTATATCCACCATCCACCGCCAGGACCGTTCCGGTAATGTAGCTCGCGGCGTCGGAGACAAGGAAATGCACCGCATCCGCGATCTCGCGCGGCTCCCCCAGACGGCCCATCGGGGTGCGATCCATCCAGACATCGAACCATTCGGGCTTCGAACGCCCGGCAAGAGTCAGCTCGGTCGCAGTATAACCCGGCGCAACCGCGTTGATCCGCACGCCCGATTGCGCCCACTCCACCGCCAGTGATTTGACGATCAGGTTTACTCCGGCCTTGGCCGCGTTATAGGCAACCTGAGGCTGTGGAACGACCGGAACCTCGCCACAGATGGATGAGGTGCAGACAGCTGCCCCCCTGCCCCGCCGCACCATTTCCGGCCCGAAGGCGCGCATGGTGTTGAACACCCCCGTCAAGTTGACATCGATCACCCGCTGCCAGTCTGCCGGATCGAGCACGACGGTTTCGGCATTATGCACGATTCCGGCATTGGCAACGACGATTTCCGGAGCAATCCGCTCGGCCAACCTCATGCAGGCGGCATGGTCGGTGACATCCAGTTGCTCAAATCCCGCACCCAGCCTTGCCGCAGCATCGGCTCCGGCGGCGGCATCGTAATCCGCGATCACCAGATCGGCCCCGGCATCCCGTAACGCCTCGCAGATGGCAAAACCGATGCCCTTGGCTCCACCCGTGACCAAGGCGGTACGACCGGAAAGGGAAAAGCGTTCCAGGCTCATGCCAGCACCTCTTTCAATGCCGGATAAAGCGCGGCGTACCGGGGATAAATCTCCTGATACCGCCGCACATTATCTGCAATCGGTTCGATCACCCGGCCCGGATGCACCATTGCACCTATCCCCTCGTCGATACTGGCGAAATATCCGGCGCCGACGCCGGCAAGCACCGCCGATCCGGTCGAAGGTGCATCGGGTGAGGCCGGAACCCGGACCGGGATCCCCGCCGTGTCGGCATGAATCTGTAACCAAAGCTGCGAGGCGGAGGCGCCCCCGCCAACCGTCATCTCGCTGCTCTGGTATCCCGCCTGCGCGAAAGCATCGAGGATTGCTCTTGTACCAAAGCCAATCGCCTCCATGATGGCGCGAAAGATATGATGCGGTTCATGCGCCAGTGTCAGCCCCACAATCGCTCCGCGCGACAGGGGGTCGGTATGCGGCGTGCGATTGCCCTGGAAGTGATCCTGCACAAGCAGCCCTTCGGAGCCCGGCGGCAGTTCCGCGGCACGGGCGTTCAGCATATCGTAATCCAGCGGACCGCCCGTCAGCCTCGACAGCCAGTTAATGATCGAACCGGTGGATGTCTGCCCACCCTCGACAATCCAGCGGTCGGGATAAACGATATCGGCATAGCTGCCCCAGACCCCGGGCGCATTCAACGGCGCTTCGGTCACGCCGAACTGCAGGTGCGACGATCCGGTGATCATCGCAAGCTGCCCCGGCTTATGCACGCCAAGCCCGATCATTCCGATCAGCGCATCCGCGCCGCCCTGAACGACCCTGACGCTGCGCAGCAAGCCCAGTTCATCAGCCGCACGGGGGCATAATGTCCCGATAACCTCGCCCGGGGGAACCATGCGCTGCGGCCATTTGCCTTCCAGTTCGGACAGGTCGAGCGCCGCCAGCATATCCCGCGCCCACCCCCCTTCACGCGAGCGGTAGTGCCATCTCAGCCCCGCATTATCGAGGCTCGCCGCCCATTCACCGGTCAGTTTGAAGGTCAGGAAATCCTGATATTCGCAGATGCGATGCGCCCGGCCAAAGATTTCAGGCTCGTTTCGCTTCAGCCACAGCGATTTCGGAATCATCCACTCGGCAGAGACCGGCCCCTGCCCGGCTCCGTTCAGTTTCAGGGCGTCGTCACCCGTGGCCAGAACTTCTTCGGCCTCTTCATGGGCGCGCACATCCATCCACATGATCGCTGGACGAAGCGCACCGCCGTTTTCGTCCAGCGCCACGACCGTGCAGCAAGTGGTGGCGTAGGCAATCGCTTCAATCTGCGCCGGCTCCACTCCCGCGTCGGTAATGGCTCCACGCGAGGCAGTGACGAAATTGCGCCACCAATCCACCGGATCCTGTTCAGCCCTGCCCGGCGTGAAATGAGTCCTGTAAGGCACCGCCTTGGTGCCCAGGCAATTCCCATTCCCGTCATAGACCCGGGCGCGCAAACTCTCGGTGCCGCCATCGGCTGTCAGAAAATAGGCCATCCGATCCTCCTCCTTCGTCGTCCTCCCGCCTCCGGATCAGGCGGCCCGCCAAGCCTCCAGCGCCTTTGCGGCATACATCACCGCGGGGCCCCCACCCATTTCAACGGCAACCTCCAATGCGGCGATAACGGCATCTTCCGACGCGCCATGCTTTCTAGCAGCGTCAATGTGATAAAGGATGCAATCGTCGCAGCCTTTCGCCACGGCAATGGACACCGCGATCAGCTCGCGTGTGGCGGAATCAAGACCGTGCGAAGCGGTCGCGGCTTTCGAGACCGCCGCAAACCCTTGCATCAATCCCGGTGCGGATTTGGCGAACTCTTCCATCCGTCGCCTGGCGGATGTCAGTTGCGCGGCGGTATCAACCATCTCTCACTCCCTTCACGATAATATCCAGAACCTCGGCCGGAGAATCCCAATGCGGCATATGTCCGGCGGCAGGCAGGTGATGAACCGCAATACGCGGCGATACCTGCACGGCATCGCGCCAGTCCAGAATGGCATCGCGATGACCGATAATGATCCGGACAGGCAGTTCAGCGGCCAGTGCTGCCAGATCGGGCACGACATCGACACCCTGCCTGCCTTCCGGAGCGATATTCGCGGCCAGTTCCCGCAGCCTTCCACGAGACAGATCAACGTGAATACGGGAAATCATGTCTTCGGAAAAACCGGCAGCGCGGTTAGAAAGCCGGCGCAGCAAATGACTCACGGTCCCAGGACTGGCAGCTTCGGCCATGCCGGTTATGAATTCGTGGTCGATGCCAAGACCCAAGCCGGCGGGCGCGATTAACGTCAGTGACGCCGCCCCGCCCTGCCTCGCTGCCCTAACTGCAACTGCCGCACCCAGCGAATGCCCGATCAGATGCACAGGTCGGGCCGGTGTAAGCTCTGCCAGCAAGGCGGCAACCAGATCGTCGAATCCCGCGGCCTCGTCAACGGTTTCGCCATGGCCAGGCAAGTCAACGGCCCTCGCACGCAACCCGGCCCGTCCCAACCCTTTCCCAAGCTGTTCAAAGGTTATGCGATCCCCCGCGAAACCATGCACGAGCAGCACCGGAGTGCCGCCCTCCGGCCCCCAATAGCTTGATGCCAACCCACCAGAGGTCCGACCCTCTGCCGCCTGAATGTCGGAAAGTTCAATCCGGCCGCGACGACCGGTGCCACGCAGCCGGGTAATATCCAGCCCCGCCCTGCGCGCAGCCCGTCGAGCCAGCGGCGTCGCCCTGACGGGACCGCCTTCCGCCTCCTTCGCCACGACGTCGCTGTTGCCCACAGATACGGCAAGATCGTTCTCTGCATCCGCGACCGGTGTTTCGCCGTCTGCGACACCCTCCTCCGGCACAGTTTCCGTAACCCAGTCATCCGCTCCTTCAAGATCAATTCGCGCGATCGGAGCACCCAGTTGCACGACATCGCCCGGCTGCGCCAGAACCTCGACCAGCAGGCCGGGACCGAGTGCGGGATATTCGACTGCCGTCTTGTCGGTCTCGAACTCGACGAGGGCATCGCCCCGCTTGAACCGTTGTCCCGGTTCGATCAGCCACGATGCGACCGTGCCTTCCTCCATCGTCTCGCCCAGTCGGGGCATGGTCAGGGTAACGGTCATGCCGCGCTCCTCACTGCGACCATCCGTTCAGCCACATCCCGGATCAGGCCCGGCGTGGGAACCGAGTTCGCCTCGAGATCGACGGAAACCGAGATCGGGATATCCTCTCCGGCAACCCGAACGACCGGTTCGGCCAGGTAGTCGAAACATTCCTCGTGAATCCTGGCCGAGAGTTCGGCCGCGACCCCTGCTGTCATCGCAGCTTCGGACACAACCATGACCCGGCCGGTTTTCTCGACATGTCTGCGGATAGTTTCGAAATCGAGCGGATTGAGCGTGCGCAGGTCGATCACTGCCGCTTCGACACCCTTTTTAGACAACTCCTGCGCCGCCTGCATGGCGTAATGAACCTGTCGCGAATAGGTCACGATCACCAGATCGCCACCCTCACGACGAACCGCCGCTTTCCCCCATTCGGGAACCGGAGCGGACAGATTAACCTCTTCCTTCATCGCGTAAAGCGACTTGTGCTCGATAAACACCACCGGGTCGGGCTGGCGCAGGGCGGCGCGCAGCAGATGATAGGCATCCGCCACCGTGGCGGGCATGGCAAGGCGCAAACCGGGCGTGTGCATCACATAGGCTTCGAGCGACTGCGAATGCTGCGCCCCGGCCGAACGCCCCGTACCACCCTGCGTGCGCAACACCATCGGCACGCCGATCTGGCCACCGAACATGTAGCGGATTTTGGCAGCCTGATTGCCAAGCTGATCCATGGTCATACCGATAAAATCGACATACATGAGTTCGGCGACCGGGCGCATGCCGGACATCGCCGCACCAACCGCCGCGCCGACGATGGCCGGTTCGGAAATCGGCGTATCCAGAAGCCGGTCAGCCCCAAATTCTTCGTAGAGACCCTTGGTCACACCATAAGCTCCGCCATAACGGCCGACTTCCTCACCCATTACGAAGATGCTGTCATCCTCGGTCATGGCATCACGCAATGCCTGTTTCAGGGCATCTCTATAGGTCATCTCGGCCATGCTTCACTCCACTGCCAGAATACGGTCGATGCGAGTGCGAACCGGTTCGGGTTCCGGCTGGTCCGACGCATAGACGTCGCGGAACATCGATGTCAGGGGTGGTGGCGTCGCCGCGACAGCGAAATCGATGGTCGCATCCATTTCGGCGGAAATCTCGCCGTCCAGAGCCGCGAGTTCAGCCTCATCCGCACCACCATCGAGCAATGCCTGCCTCGCGAATTTCACCGGATCCTTGGCCCGGCCCTGTGTCTCGTCCTCTTCGCTGCGATAGGGGCTTTTATCCATGCGGGCATGGCCGAAAAAGCGGTAGCAATCGATGGCAAGAAACGCTGGATTTCCCGCCCGGCCTCCGTCGATCAGGTCCTGAGCGACCTCCCGCACGTCTCGCACATCCAGCCCGTCCACAGTCTCGCCGCGCAGGCCGAGCGCACGGGCTCGCTGATGCAACTCGACACCCCTGGTTGCCTGTTCGATCCGCGTGCCCATGCCGTATTGGTTGTTGATGCAGACAAACATCACCGGCAGATCCCACAGGGCAGCCATATTCATGCTCTCGTAAAGGATTCCCTGCTGCATCGCCCCGTCGCCAAAAAAAGCAATCGAGACATCCCCCCGCCCGGCGCGTTTCGAAGCCAGCCCCGCGCCGACCACCGCAGGAATGCCGCCGCCAACGATGGCATTGGCGCCAAGATGGCCAAGCCCCATATCCGCGATATGCATCGAGCCGCCCTTGCCATGACAATAGCCGCTCTCCTTGCCAGCGATCTCGGCCATCATCCGATTGGGATCCGCTCCGCGCGCCAGGAAGATGCCATGCCCTCGGTGATGGGTGGTGAAGGTATCGCCCTTCCGCATCAGGCTCGCCACGCCCACCGCCGCACTTTCCTCGCCAATCGACAGGTGCAACATCGAGCCCGCCGACTGTCCGCGCACGAACAACTCGCCCACACGCTCTTCAAAGCTGCGCACCCGGCGCATATCCCGATACATAGGCAGAAGTTCGGTATTCGATCCGGACGCCGCTGCGGCGGGCGCGGCCATGTTCACGTCCTGAGTCATAGCTGTTCTCACAATAGGTTGAGTTTCGTTGTGCGCGACACAATGGCGACGGCAATCAGGATGATGACGCCCTTGACGATATTCTGGACGTAAGTGTCCATTCCGATCAGGTTGAGGCCGTTATTGATGACGCCAATAAACAGCGCACCGCAGAACGTACCCAAAATCGTGGCGGTGCCGGGCCGGAACATGGTCATGCCGATGAAAACCGTGGCCAGCCCGTCCAGCAGGTAACGCTCGCCCACATTCGGTTGACCCGACCCCAGTCGCGCGGCTAGCAGGGCACCGGCGACAACGGCGAAAACCGATACCAGAACCAGTGCTGCCATCCGGTAGAATGTGATCCGGACACCCGAGAGCTCGGCGGCTTTCTGGTTGCCGCCGACGGCATAGATGTAACGTCCGAACACCGTCCGCTCCATCACGAACCAGGCAATCAGGACCGCGGCCAGCATGAAGAAGGCCAGGTTCGGAATCCCGGCGATGCGCCCCTGCCCAAGCGCCAGGTAAGACGCGGGTATCCCGCCATAGATCGCGCGCCCCTCGGTCAGCAGGAAATTGATGCCGAAAAGAATCGAGCCGGTGGCAAGCGTGGCGATCAGCGACGGAATACCGATGCGCGTCACCAGAAAGCCGTTGACCAGCCCGACCAGCACTCCTGATGCCAGAACCGCTACCAGCACCACGGCCAGCGGCCAGCCATCGACCAGCAGGACGGGCGCCAGAATTCCTGCCAGACCGACGGTATAACCCACCGACAGGTCGATCTCCTTAGCGGCGAAACCGAAAGTCAGCCCTGCACCTACGATGGTCAGGATAGCGATCTGCTGAAAGATGTTCGACAGGTTGAACGGCGTCAGAAAACGGTCGACAAAGATTGAGAACCCCAGAAACATCAACACCAGAACGACAAGCGTCGAATAGCGCTGCAGGAAATCCGAGCGCTTGCCGGTGCTGCTTTCTCCAATCCGGGCTGCGGAATTGACGGTCATGCGGCTTCCCCTGATATGGCGGAAATGAACCTGCTCTCGGAAAACTCGCCGGCAGAAATGCCGGGTTGCGGAGAGCCGTGGACAAATGGAATGGCGCGGTGGCAGACCTGAGCGATTTCACCCAGATCCGACGAGGCGATCAGAATCGCCGCCCCCCGGGCCGCGAGTTGGCGCATTAGCGTGTAGATCTCTCGTTTCGCCCCGATGTCCACACCCTCGGTCGGCTCAATGAAGATCAGTACGCGATAACGATCCCCGGCTCCGTAAAGCCATTTCCCGATCGAGACCTTTTGCTTGTTTCCGCCCGAAAGATTGCGGATCAACTGGTTTTGCGACGGCGTCTTGACGTTGAGCTGCCCAATGATCCGTGCAGCTTCGGCCCTTTCGCGGCGCCGGTTGATCACCCCTCGACTGGCAGCAAATTGTGGATGCACCATCGACAGGTTCTCGACAACGGATCCGTCGCCCGCAAGCGCGTTCTCCATCCTGTGATCGGGAACCAGGGCCACTCCGGCCCGCTGCATGACACGGATTCCCTTGCCGGCAACTGCCTGCCCGCCGACGAAAATGCTGCCCGATGCCACGCCCTGATGGGTATAAAGCGAGCGCGCAAAGCCAAAATGCCCCGCACCGGTCAACCCGATGAGCCCGACGATCTCTCCGGAGTGCAGATCGAACTCCGGCATGACGACCGATCCGGCTTGCCAATTCCGCAACGATAGAACACATTCACCCGTCTCTGCAGGCGCTGCCACAGGCCGCTGATCACTCGCAGCCATGCCTGCCTCGCGCCGCAGCATGAGATCGGTCAGCTTCGCTTCGCTGACCTCGGATCTGTCCAGCGTTGCGACCTGACGTCCATCGCGCAACACGGTGATACGGTCCGACAGTTCCACCACCTCCGACAGGAAATGCGATATCAGGACCACGCCAACCCCGTTTTGCGGCAAGCTACGGATAATCTCCCATAACTGCCGCTTCTCCCGAGCCTCCAATGTCGCGGTGGGTTCGTCCAAGATAAGCAAGCGGATATTGCCGCGAAGGGCGCGCAGGATCTCGATCACCTTACGCTCGGCCATGGGCAGGTCGATCACCGGACGATCAAGCGGCAGGTCAAGCTGCGGGAACCATTTTTTCGCGACCTCCTGCGCAGAGCTGCGCAGGGCCCGGCGACGCATGATCCCGCCGGGCAGGCGTGGCTCGGCCCCCAGCATGATATTTTCCGCCCCGGTCAAAGTGGGGACCAGGCTGCCCTCCTGGCTGACATGTGCAATGCCGCGCAACAATGCGTCATGTGGGCTGTCCAGCCGTATCTGCTGCCCGTCGAGGGCAAGCTGGCCTTCGGTCGATCGCAACGAGCCGCCGAGGACGTTGACGAAGGTGCTCTTGCCCGCACCATTCTCGCCCACCAGCCCGTGCACTTCATCAAAACGGAACTCGGCGCTGACATGATCGAGCGCACGGGTGCCGGGAAAATCCATGACGATATCCGAGAGGGTTACGGCCATGCGTATCCTCCTGTCAAACCCGTTTCAGGAACAGGCGGCACGGCGCATCCGTGCCGCCAACAATGAATTACATGAAATCCTTGCAGTTTTGCTTGGTGACCAGCGGTGCATCCATATAGACGATATCGCTGGGGATCACCTCTTCGCGCGGCTTGCCTTCGACGACGATAGCGTTGATCCATTCACCGACCTGCTCACCCATGCCCTCGAAGGGCTGGCTGACTGTGGCGATCATCATGCTGTCGGGTTTGCAAACCTCCTGGATCGCCTGCGGGTGGCCGTCGATGCCGATGACCTTGACATCCGTAAGCCCCGCCGCCTTCATCACGTTGATGGTCGCTTGTGCCGGTTCGTCCCACGGCGCCCAGACTGCATCGATATCCTCGCCGAAGCGGGCGACGTAATCCTGCATGCTCGACGTCGTATCTTCGAAAAAGGCAGTGTAGTCGATATTGTGCTCGGCCAGCACCTTGACGTCACCATATTCCTTGAGAACCTGTGCCATGACATCGCCGCGCTTGCGCGTGCCGTGGTGTTCAGCCATGCGGAAGAAGATCAGATTGCCCTCGCCGCCTAGACTATCCAGAAGATAAGGCGAGACATCGGCGGACATCGCCCAGTTGTTGGTGGTGACATCCACCATGACGCCGTCCACGAAACCGCTATCTACCGAGAAAATCGGCACGCCCGCCTCGATGGCGACATCGATCGCGGCTTTCGAAGCCCTCAGATCGGACATGGTGATGATGATTGCGTCGACGCCACGGGCAACAGCATCCTGGAGGTTGCTGGCCGTCGCCTCACCCGAGCCGCCGGAATCCAGGAAACTGACATTCCAGCCATACCCCCCGGCCTCTAGCCATTCCTCGAACCCCGCGCGAACGCGCTGTTCGGATTGCGCCGCCGCGTTCGAGTGAACCCAGGCGATATTCAGCGCTTCTTGCGCGGATGCCGTCGTCGCGGCCAGACCGAGCCCAACAACCGCAGCGGCTGTAAATACAGCTTTCATGTAAACCTCCCAGTCATTCCCAGATGCATCCTCCGGCATCTCTGGCGCTATAATCACCAGCAAAATTACTATTGTCAAGTTGAATTACATTTGTAATATCCTTGGTGTAATCAGCCTGATTTTGGTGCTCGCCAACCGCTTCGGAACAGGATTAAATCACCTTCATGACGGAATTCTCGGAAACACAGCTCATGAGCCGGGCTGCTTGGCTTTACTACCTCGGAGGCTTCAACCAGGAGGAAACGGCGGAGCGCCTTGGCACGACCCGCGCACGGGTAAACAAGCTGCTTCAGCTTGCCCGCGAAGAGGGAATCGTTTCCATTACGATCGACACGAAGCATAACGGCCTGATGGAGGTCGAGGACCGAATCGCCGGCCGCTTCGGCCTCGAGAGATGCATTTGTTCGCCCGCCCTCGACCTCGGCCCGGCTTCGGAACGCCTTCCCGAAATCGGCGCGTTTTCCCGCCGCGCCGTAGGCTCTATCGCCGCGCGGCTATTGCGCGATTTCCTGGCAGCCGCCCCAGAAGCCACAATTGGCACCGGCTGGGGCAGGACTTTGGATCAGATGACCAGGCAGATCGCCGGACTCAACGCGCCCAAGGCTCGGTTTGTCAGCCTCATGGGCTCGCTGACTGCAAACAGCGCCTTCAATCCTTTCGAGGTTGTGCAGGCTCTATCGCGCATCACCGGTGGGGAAGGCTATTTCCTTCCCGTTCCCTTCATTGCAGACAGCCCCGAAGCCCGCGAGGTACTGATTTCACAGAAGATCGTGTCAGAAGTCCTCCAGATGGCCCGAAAGCCGGATATGGCGCTGATCTCCGTGGGCGAGCTTACCGAAACCTCGCTGCTGCACAGCACCGGCATGCTCGACGATCAGGAATTGGCCGAACTTCATCGCGCAGGAGCGGTTGGCGATACAAACGGCATATTCTTCGACAACATCGGCAGACCAGTCGAGCATGAGCTCAACAACCGTACAATTGCCGTGGGCTTCGACGAGTTGCGCGAAAGTCATACGGTGCTCCTGTCCGGTGGGGTAGAAAAGGCAGAAGCAACGCTGGCGCTTCTGAACAGCGGCATAGTCAAGACGCTTGTCATCGACGGAGACACTGCCTGCCGGATCTGCGACAACGAGTAAGTTGGTGCCATGGGACGCAAGCAAGTGGGCAGTTTTTGCCACAGCTCTCAGCAAACCATTGAACCACGAGGGCCGGGCAGCAATCTTGCGAACGCCAACGACAGCCACTTGCAACAGCTCATTTTATTAGCTTTACCAAATCTCTCCCCGTCCTCAAACTTGCCTCGCCAACTTGGGCTGGCTGAAACCTGTCAGGCTTGTCGCGCCGACACTTCATTTAACCGGCATTTGCATACTCTCACGGCTTTCGGCACCTGATGACCGTGTCGGGCATCGGTCCCCTTATCGTCACGGCCATTGCCACCCTTGCACCGCCGCCCGAGGCGTTCCGCAAGACCCGGAATTTTGCAATCTGGCCGGGCCTCACACCCTGCCAGCATTCGACGGGCGGCGAATAGCGGCTCGGAGCCACGGCGAAGATGGGCGAACGATCCTTGCGACGATTGCCGATCATCGGCGCCAACAGTACCATTATCAAGCAACATGTCTTGCCGGAAACATGGCTGGCGGGAATGCTGTCGCGCAAACCACCGATGTTGGTGCGTGTGGCACTCGCCAACAAGATGGCGAGTATCGTTTGGGCGTTGACGGCAAAAGGCGAAGAATACCAAGCTCCGGCCGTGACAGGATAAGCCCGCCATCGGCCGCGAGGACGTCGGAGCATAAAGAGGGCAAAGAGCAGACTGGAGCAGCGGTCATGAGACGGGATCGGAAAAACCAGCCTGTAACTAAGTGCCATCGAACACGCGGCGTTGATTTGGAGCCGATCCGCAAACATCATACTGGCCCTGCGATATGTGACGCCACATCAAGAGGCCGGACATATGTCAGCACCCGACGATGCGTTAAAGTAGCTTCAAAATCCTCCAGCGCCAGGGGCGGTTACATATGTTGCAAAACTCGAACTGGTCCGGGATTCACATTGCGCCCCCATGATCTTAGAGGTGGAGTATACTCAAGCTCTGTCCCACCCGCGACCGCAGGACGAACTGGTCTACGACAATGCTACGTTTCCCAAGCGCGGCTCTCTGCTGATCTGGCTGGACAGGAACATGCACTGGCTTGCAGCCAAAGCAGATCATCCGGGGCGGCCAGCGGTATTTTCGGATGCCGCCATCCAGATCTGCCTGATGATCAAGCTGCTGACCGGTCTTCCAGCATGTGTGTGGTTGCGAGGCACACGCCTCCCGATCCGAACACTTAGGCATAAGTCATTGATTTTTATTATTATAAAAAGGAATTCAAAACAAAATCCCGCCGACCGACCGGTTTAGCGAGTTCCTTGTTCTGGAAATTTTGGTTGCGGAGGAATTCGCAACCACCAATACCGACATTCCCTGCAAGTAGCTGTATAAAAAAGCGAGGTGAACTTCCAACGAGTTTCAGAGAGCAGTTTTTCAAGATTTGGTATCCGTCAAGCCGCTTTCAGAACCGGTATGCGACATTACCCACCCCGCGTGACTTCAGCTCTCGGTCATCTCGTCAATCCAAGCATCTTCCCTACAATCATCTCGAAGCGCCGACGCATGTGCAGACCATATAACAGGTGGTCACATCATGTCTGTTTTTTGCGGCAGAGGAAATAGCTTCACGAAATCTTCTGCCAATCTACGGTTCCCCTCCAACCGCAGATCGCCAGAGTCTTGTGCCGCGCCGATCGGACGGCCGCCATAGACGATTGAGGCAATCGCCATGGGGGATCCGCTGAATGTCACATCGACTGCCTCCGGCTGGTCCCGGCGAATGGCGATCTCGTCTCGGGTGGCACACGCGACGAACCCCTCCCCCTCCAGCCGGAAACCGATCACCGCCTCGATCCCACCCGCATACATCGTCCGGAAGGACAGCATCAAGGACGTCGCCGACAGGGGTAATGTCGGGTCATGCGCGGGCGATCTGGTCGCCCATCGGCCAAGCGCCTTGATCGCTTCTTCGCTTTCATAACCCCAGGGCGTCAGTTCGTAGACCCACACCGATGCAGGCGGCGGTAGCTTGCGCCGGATCACGATCCCGGCCTGCTCCAGCCCTGCCAGCCTCTGGGTCAGCACATTGGCGCTGATCCCGTTGAGACTGGCCCGAAGATCGCCAAAACGGCGCGGTCCGAACATGAGTTCACGCACCACCAGCAGCGCCCAACGCTCCCCGATCAGTTCCATCGCGAATGCGGTGCCACATGCGTCGTCATACCAGCGTTTCATTGCTGCTTCACCATTTTAGTTATTATTATTAACTTTTGTGTTGTATTTTATAACTTGATGGAGAATCCTCGTCAAATACCGAATCTCGAAATTCAGGGAGAGCCGAGATGCCCAGGATGATCTTTGTAAACTTGCCCGTCGCCGATGTAGAAAAATCCACCGCCTTTTATCAGGCAATCGGCGCCACCAAGGATGAGCGCTTTTGCCACGAAGCCACCGCGGCCATGATGGTCTTCTCGGAAACGATCACAATCATGCTGCTGAGCCACGGACGTTTTGCCGATTTCACATCAAAGCAGATCGTTGACGCCAAGACGCAGGCCGAAGCCCTGATCTGTCTCAGCGAAGATAGTCGCGAGGCAGTCGATGCCACTCTGGCAAAGGCTATCGCGGCGGGGGCAAAGGCCGATCCAACGCCCCGTCAGGAGATGGGCGATTACATGTATGGCCGTAGCTTCGAGGATCCCGACGGCCACATCTTCGAATTGGTGTGGATGGATGTCGACAAGGCGATGGCGGCATGGAGCGAAGGGGCGGCGGCGCAGTAACGCCCTGCCAGCTCTGTCATCGAAACGACAGGGCAAGACACACGATGTCTTTCACGAACTGATCAGTGCCGCCGGGCATCCGGCAGGACCGCTCGACGGCCAACAAGGGAAGGAGACAGGATGATGACCGATACCGGAAAACTCGTACCCGCAGCGGAGCTTGCGCGATTGAACGAAGCCAGCTTCCCCAATGAAACCGCCGAATATCGCAAGGCGCGCAACGCATTGCTTGCCGAAGAGATCGAACTTCGTCGCCATATCTGGCGCGTCGGGGAAATGCGGCGCGCGCTTCCGCCGGGCGGGGAGGTCACGACGGATTATCGCTTTGTCGGACCGGATGGCGAGGTTGGCCTCGACGCCCTGTTCCGCACACACGATACGCTCGTCATCTACAGCATGATGTATGGCCCCCAACGCAAGCAAGGCTGCCCGATGTGCACTGCACAGCTAAGCTCGTGGGACCCGGAGGTTCCGCATCTGGAACAGCGGATCGCGCTCGCGGTCGTCGCGCGCTCGCCTTATGAACGGATCGCCGCCTATGGGCGCGAACGCGGCTGGAAGCATCTCAGGCTCTATTCCGATCCGAGCGGAGATTTCACCGAGGATTTCGTCGGTGGTCGAGACGCCGACATGCCTGCCTACACAGTCTTTCAACGCGACAATGGCAGGATCCGTCATTTCTACAGCGCCGAGGGTAGTTCGAAAATGGCCGATCCCGGCCAGGACCCGCATAATGCCCCCGATATGAACCCGCTATGGATCCTGCTCGACACCACTCCCGAAGGCCGGGGCACCGATTGGTATCCGAAACTTGCATATGACGACTGAACATCGGCAGCCGCGCGTTCTCATTTCGGCAACATAGTGAGCTGAAATCCTGGCTTGATCGGATCGCCGATTGGTTCATGCTGACAGTCGGCACGACAGGCGGCATATGAACCATGACAGCGACTGAGACATCCACCCGATTGATCCACGACACGGCGGAACTCTTTGCCGCCGAACCCGCCCTGTCCCCGCTATTCGGCTATGACCCCTCCTCCGTGTCCGACATACCCCGGCTGTTCGCGTCTGTCCTGTCTGCCTGCCTGCCCGAAGGCACCGCCCGCCAGTCGGTTCGAAAATTGGCGGAAGAAGCGTTTCGAGACGATACGCAGGCGGTTGATGCCGCCCTGACTGATCTGGCGGCGACGACTGCCCGCGACATCGATCCCCGAGGCATGGCGGGAGCGCTGCATTTCGCCCATGGTTATCATGTCCTGCTGGCCTATCGCCTGACCAACGCGCTGTGGCGGCGGGGACGGCATTCCCTGTCGCTGGCGGTCAAGGGCCAGTTCACCCGCGCTCTTGGGGCCGATATCATGCCGCAGGCGCGGATCGGCCGTGGAGTCTGGCTGGATCACGGGCTGGGCGTGGTGATCGGCCAGACGGCAGTGATCGAGGATGATGTGAGCCTCTGGCACGGGGTCACGCTCGGTTCCACCCTGGCCGATCGCGGCGAGCAGCGGCATCCGTGGCTTCGCCGGGGCGCCACCATTGGCGCGGGCGCGGTGATCCTTGGCGGCATCGAGATCGGTGCGGGTGCCGTTGTCGCCGCCGGGGCGGTCGTCACCCGCCCGGTGCCCCCCGGCGGGCTGGTCTCGGGACCAAGGGCCGAACCACGCGAAAGGCGGCCCGGCGGGTTTCAGGGCTTCGCACCTGCAGACCGGATCGGGAGAGAATGATGACCGGGGCATTGGGCATCGACCACCCGTTAGTTACCGTTCGCGATCTGGAAACGGCACGTGAAACCTACCGGTCGCTGGGCTTCGCAATGAAGCCGCCGGGACGGCATCCATGGGGCACCTCGACCGCTTTGGTGATCTTCCGGCGGCAGTTGCTGGAGCTTGTCGGTATCTGGAACAACGGGCTGCTGGACAGCTATCCCGCCGGAGAGTTCCGCTTTGGTCGGCATGTCGCCTCGCATCTGGCCCAGCGCGAGGGCGTGGCGCTGAGCGCGCTTTACAGCGACGATGCCGAGGCCGACGCGGCGGCGGTGGTTTCGCGGGGCGGTCATTGCGAAGGGACGATCCGCTTCGGTCGCGACGTGATGCTGGCCGATGGCACGGCCGACCGCACCTCGACCGTTCTGAAGGTTTTTACCCATCCGGGGTTACCGCGCCTGTCGATGTTCGCCTGCCAGCAATTCCGCCGCGACCTGATCGAGTTTCCGGAATGGATGGACCATCCGAATGGCGCGACCGGCTTTGCCTCGGCCACCATCCTTGCCGAACCAAAGGATCAGGACCAGGTCCGCGACTGGCTGCAATGCCTGCATGGCGTCACGGCAGAGCCGGCCGCATGGGGTTTTCGGGTTCGCACCGGTAACGGCTGGTGGAGGGTGGCCAGCCGCTGCGATGCCGAGGCGCTGTTCGGGCCAGTGCCCGAAATGCTGGCCCCGGACGGCGCACCCTCGGTCGCGTCGCTGGATCTGCGCGTCACCGATCTGAACCGCCTCCACCCCTTCCTGCAGTCGGGCGATTTCGCCTATAGAGAGATCGGTCGCTATCTGGTGCTGACCGAAGTGGACCGGCTGGGCGGCATTCTGCTGAGTTTTCAGGAAGGATAAGTGCATGTTCGACAACGAGCACATCTCCGAAGCCATCGCGTGGCGGCACGACCTGCATCGCCATCCCGAGCTGGGCTTTCAGGAAAACCGGACATCCGAACTGATTGCCGGGTTGCTGGAAGGCTGGGGATGGCAGGTCCACCGAGGCCTCGCCCGGACCGGAGTCGTGGCGCGGCTAGGCGAAGGCAGACCCTTCATCGCGTTGCGCGCCGATATCGATGCGCTGCCCATCGAAGAGGCGACGGGGCTCGATTACGCCTCGATCCATCCCGGAAAAATGCATGCCTGCGGCCATGACGGGCATACCGCGATGCTGCTGCTGGCCGCCCGGAAGATCGCGGCGGACGGGGTTCGGAGCGGAACCGTCACGCTGATCTTTCAGCCCGCCGAGGAAAACGACGGCGGTGCACGGGTGATGGTAGAAGAAGGACTGTTCCGCGAATTCTCCTGCGACGTAGTCTACGGCATCCATAACTGGCCGGGGTTGCCTCCGGGCCGGCTGGTCGCCCGCGATTCCGAGATGATGGCGGCCTTTGCCGTCTTCGAAATCGTTATCGAGGGGCGCGGTGGCCATGCCGCGATGCCCGAGCAAAGCGATGGTGTGGTCGCAGCGGCCTCCCGAATGACTGGAGCATTGCAGGAACTACCGGCGCGGCGGCTCTCGCCACTGGTGCCCGGCGTGGTCTCGGTGACGCAGATCCATACCGGGTCGGCATGGAATATCTGCCCTGACCGGGCCGTCCTGCGGGGCACCGCGCGGTGGTTCTCGCAAGAGGCGGGCGATGTTCTGGAGGCGCGGCTGGCCGAGGTGGCGCAGGGCATTGCGGCGGCGCATGGATGCCGGGCAACGGTCGACTATCAGCGCCGCTATCCAGCGACGATCAACAGCGCCCCCGAGGCAGCACTTGCCCGGCAACTGGGCGGAACGATGGGACTGAACACTGCCGAGGCCGGTCCCAGCATGGCGTCCGAGGATTTCGCCTTCATGTTGAACGAGCGGCGCGGGGCCTATATCTGGCTGGGTGCCGGGCGCGACGGCGACAATCCCGGGCTGCATTCGGCGAAGTTCGATTTCAACGACGCGATTCTGCCTACCGGTGCGGAATTCTGGGTCAGGCTGGCGCGCCAAGCCACCGGCGATTGATGGAGGGGCTGAGCAACCGGTTCCTGCGGGAATTCCTGGTCGTGGCGCAGGAAGGCTCGATCCGCCGGGCGGCAGAGCGGCTGAACATCGCGCCATCTGCGGTCAGCCGAAAGCTGACCGATGCCGAAGCGCGGCTGGGCGTCACGCTGCTGGAACGCAGTGCACAGGGGATCACCCTGACCGATGCCGGGCGGCTGGTCCGTGAGCACGCGCTGCATATGCAGGACGAACAGACCTTCTTGCTGGATCAATTGGGCAGGTTCCGGGAAAGCGGCGGCCATGCGGTGCGCATCGCAGTCGGCGAGGGCTTTGCCGCCGATCTGATGCAGAACGGGTTGGCGCCCTTGGGCCTTGCGCAGCCGCAACTGCGCTTTCGCGCCGATCTTGCCGGAACCGAGGAAATCCAACGGCGGGTGATCGACGGCGAAGCGGATATCGGCATCGCCTACAACCCCGTGCCTACCGAAAGAACGGCTTCGCTCGCCATCTCGCGGCAGCCGCTTTGCGCCATCGTTCCAGCCGGGTCGCCCTTGGCCCGGCATGACCGAATCCCACTGGCCGAGATGCTGGCGCGGCCAATCGCGATGCTGGACACCCGCCACGCCATCAGGACGTTGGTGGGTCGCGCGGCAAGCGATCAGGGGCTGGCGCTGCGCCCGCAGGTCGAGACATCTTCGATCGCAGCGCTGATCCGTTATGTCGGCGCGGGGATGGGAGGAACCTTTCTACCGCGCTTTTCGGCCTCGATACAGGCGGCACGCGGAGAGGTGGCGATCGTCGATCTGGACGAGGAATCGCTTCAGCATGTCAGCGCCCATCTGATGGTCCGCGCAAGGCGGCGGCTGCCCTCATCGACAGCGCTCACCGCCGAATATCTCGCCGCGCATATGGTAGCGTTTCGCGGCTAAGGCGTTGCCAATATGGCAACACTACGTGCGATAATTATCGGCTATTCAGGAACACCAGATTATCCGACTGTCGGACGGCACGCCAAACGGAGCGCAGCGGTTAGGCAGCGGAGGCATCATGGGTCAGTCGGTCGGTATCATTGGATTGGGGGCTATGGGAATGGGCATGGCGCAAAGCCTGCTCCGCGCCGGGTTTACGGTTTCGGCCTATGATCTCTCGCATGACGCGATGGCACGCGCCCGCGCTTCCGGTATCACTGTCACCACCTCGCCCGTCGAGGTGATGCAAGCCACCGATGCGATCGTGCTATCACTGCCCCTTGCCCGACATGTCGAAGAAACCATCGAGGCAGGCTTCGCGGCAGGCATGTTCGCCAACCGGCAAGGGATGGTGGTTATCGACACCTCTACCTCCGAGGCGGCGGTCAGCCGGCGGTTGGCAGCACGACTGGCCGAGGCTGGGCACGGTTTTCTGGATGCGCCGGTCAGCGGCGGCCCGCAAGGGGCGGCGAACGGGGCGCTGTCGATGATGATCGGCGGCGATACCAATTCGGTTACAAAGGCGCAGCCGGTGCTGGATGCCATGGCCGCAAAGGTGATCCATGTCGGCGACAGCGGCGCGGGCAATATTGCCAAGCTGGTCAACAACATGCTGGTCGCCTGCCACATGCTGACCACCGCCGAGGCACTGCGCCTTTCCGAAGCGGCGGGGCTACCTGCCGGGGACGCCTTACGGGTCATCAACAGCGCCACCGGTCGCAGCGCGCTGAGCGAGGTGCATTTCCCGAACTGGGTGCTGACCCGCAGTTTCGACAGCGGCTTCAGCGCCGGATTGATGCGCAAGGATATCCGCCTTGCGCTTGAACTGGCCACAGATGCCGGCTGCGCGATGCCGGTCTCGGAACTGGTGGTGGAGCTGTGGTCAAAGGCCCGCTCGGGGCTGGGCGACACGGACGATTTCATGCTGATGGGCGATCCCGATGCCCGTCCGAAGGAGGAAACCAATGGCTGACGACATGCCGCATGTCCATATCGACACCAGGGCCGAGATTGTCCGGCTGCTGACGGAACTGCTGGGTTCGACTCAGGTCCAAAACCATGTCGGCGGCCGGCTGATGGCCGGTGATGGCGAGATGCTGGCTCTGACCGATCCAGCCACGGGCAAGGTGTTTGCCGAATTCCCGGATGCCGGGCAAGCCGTTGTCGATGCGGCCGCCGATGCCGCGAAAACCGCGCAGCGGCAATGGTGGGCCAAAACCGCCTCGGAACGCGGTCGGATCATGATCGAGATTGGCCGTCAGATCCGCGCCCATGCCGAGCCGCTGGCGCGGCTGGAGGCGATCTCGTCCGGACGCCCGATCCGGGATACCGGCGGAGAGCCGGCCCGCATGGCCGAGATGTTCGAATATTACGCGGGCTGGTGCGACAAGATCACCGGAGATGTGATCCCCGTGCCCAGCAGCCACCTGAACTATACGCGGCACGAGCCCATCGGCGTCGTCACCCAGATCACGCCCTGGAACGCCCCGCTGTTCACCTGCTGCTGGCAGGTCGCCCCGGCAATCTGCGCAGGCAACGCGGTGATGCTGAAACCCTCCGAACTGACGCCGCTGACATCGCTGGTGATCGCGGCGCTATGCGAAAAGGCCGGGGTGCCTGCCGGGCTGGTCAACGTGATTGCCGGTCGCGGACCGACCGCCGGGCAGAAGATGATCGACCATCCCGCCACCGGGCTGGTGGTCTTTGTCGGCTCGGCGCAGGGCGGAGCCGCGATTGCCGCCGCTGCCGCACGCCGGCTGATTCCGTCGGTGCTGGAACTGGGCGGGAAATCCGCGAATATCGTCTTTGCCGATGCCGATATCGACCGCGCGGTGGTGGGCGCTCAGGCAGCGATCTTTGCCGCTTGCGGGCAAAGCTGCGTTGCGGGTTCGCGGCTGCTGGTGCATCGCTCGATCCATGCCGAGATGGTCGAGAAACTGGCTGGGGCCGCCGCACGCATTCCCGTCGGCATGCCACTGGACCCGGCAACGCAGATCGGCCCAGTGAACAATGCGCGGCAATGGGACAAGGTGGATGCGATGGTCCGCACCGCCTCGGGTGAAGGCGCTCAGATCGTCACCGGCGGGGCGAAACCGCAGGCATTGACCAAAAGCGGCGGGTATTTCTATGCCCCCACGGTGCTGGACAGCGTAACCCCCGGAATGGAGATCGCCCGCGAGGAAGTGTTCGGCCCGGTGCTGTCGGTGTTGAGCTTCGAGGACGAGGATGAGGCCGTGGCTCTGGCCAATGCCACACCCTATGGATTGGCGGGCGCGGTCTGGACGCGCGATGTCGGGCGCGCGCACCGCATGGCGGCAAGGGTCCGGGCCGGAACCTTCTGGATCAACAGCTACAAGACGATCAATGTCATGTCGCCTTTCGGCGGCTTTGGCCAGTCTGGCTATGGCCGTTCGTCGGGACGCGAGGCGCTGGCGGCCTATACCACCACGAAATCGGTCTGGGTCGAAACCGCAGCCGATCCGGCCATCGGCTTTGGATACGCTCCAGACCGGTGAGCCGGAACCGGGCTGACAAGACCCGGAAGCTTCCATAAACGGCCCAGTGACGAAACCGGGCCGATAACAACAGAGAGGGCACTCATGGAAAACACGAAGGATATTCTTCTGGACTGGCGCCTGCATGCAAGCGTGCTGGTCATCACCATCATCGCCGAGGCCATCGGCGTCATCGCGGTTCCCATCGGCATCGGCTCGATCCTGCTGCTGCCGCTGCTTTACGCCTTTGTCATGGGGCTGGCGATCAATCCCAATGTGATGCGCAAGGCGGGCGCATGGCTGGGGCAGCGCGAGGTCAAGGCGGCCTCGCCGCTGATCGTGATCGCCATCATGCCCTTCATCGCCAAGTTCGGCACGATCATCGGCCCCTCGATGGAGCAGATCATCGCCGCCGGCCCGGCCCTGATCCTGCAGGAGCTGGGCAACCTGGGCACCATCGTGCTGGCCTTCCCGGTTGCGGTACTGCTGCTGGGCATGGGACGCGAGGCGATCGGTGCCTGTTTCTCGGTGGCGCGCGAACCCAATATCGCCATCATCGCCGACAAGTACGGGCTGAAAAGCCCGGAAGGCGCCGGCGTCATGGGCGTTTACGTGATCGGCACATTGTTCGGCACCTTCATCTTCGCAATCCTCGCCTCGCTGCTGGCAACCGCTGGTATTTTCAGCATCGAGGCCCTGGCGATGGCCTGCGGGATCGGCTCGGGCTCGATGATGGCGGCCTGTTCGGGCGCGCTTGCCCATGCCGTTCCGGAAATGGAAGGGCAAATCCTCGCCCTGGCCGGGGCCAGCAACGTACTGACCTATGCTACCGGATTGTATCTGTGCATCTTCGTCGCCTTGCCGGTGACCGAGAAATTGTATGACCTGCTGGGCCGCAAGCAGCCCGCAGCCGCCAATACCGGAGAGTGATCATGAGCAACGCGGATATCCCCGTCGACCACGAGGCCGAAACCCGGCCAGATCTTTTCCAGCATGCGCTTCTGCTTATTGCCGTTTGCGTAATCGCCCTGGCGGGCAATACGGTGGCAACGGATGCAACCGTGATGCAAGGGCTGGTTGGATTGATCATCCTGTATCTGATCGCGATGGCCGGGCTGGTCCTGACGCGCCTTGTGCCGATCAACCTGCCCTCGGTCGCATGGATCTCGCTGATCGGGATCGTGGTGACGCTGCCATGGACGCCGGGAAGCGGCTGGCTGCTGGAAAGAGTGGCGCATGTGAACTTCCTGACGCTGGCCACGCCCTGCCTCGCCTATGCGGGAATCGCCATCGCCCGGCGCGAGATCGAGATCGCCAGAGCCTCGGGATGGAAGATCTTCATCGTCGCGGTACTGGTGATGACCGGCACCTATGTCGGCTCGGCATTCGTGGCGGAGCTGTTCCTGTAAGCAGGCTCGCAACTCGGAACCAGTATAAAAAGTCGGGCAACAAATAGCGGTTCACATACCAGCCCCTTTGCCTGCACCGGTGCTGGACAGGGTTTCGCCCTGGCGGCAGGCATTGGGTGATTGGCGAGTTTGTCTGCGCTCTCTCTGGACCTTCCCAGATACCGCATTTGTGCAGCCGCTGCCAAAGACAACTTCGGCGGTTCGCGTTGCAAGAAAGTTCCGAGCCCAGACTATCGGATGCTGCACTGTAAGTGAACAGCAGCTTTCGGTTCAGGCTCAAGAGTATTAGCCCGACGGAAGTCCGGGATCGGTAAGTTGACGGCTTTCTCGCTGAGATTTGCCGACCACCAGGCTGCAAGCGCAGAATAACCTCCCAATGCGTCTGCCCCCTCCTTGGCCCGGACAAAATACGCGATCATTGGTGCGAGGTAAAAATCCGCGAGCGTGAAGGATTGGCCGTCAAGGACACTATTTCGGCCTCGTTGGCCTGTTCACCTGCTGCCGGGTGAAACAGACCTGCCGGACCAGCGGGCGATAGCCATAGCTGTCTACGATTGAAATAACCTGTGCAGTTCGTGCCAAACGTTTTGTATCGACCGGTACAAGGCTGGGACCAATGAACGCTGCGTCAATATATCTGGCTATTCCTCGATGAACCGTGCCAGTGATGGCCACAACCTGCAGCGAGTTATTTCTCGTCGATTAGATGCCGGCCGTTCGAAGCCGGCGATTTGACCGCCGATAAGTTCGTTCCTTGACTCGCCACTGAACTGATGCCCAGCAGTGATTGGGTCGCTAATGAATGGGCAGCAGGCATGAACCTGCTACCCGTCAATGTGAAAGGCGCCGTTCAGGCGCTATTGCCAAGCTCCGAGGATATGCCGACCGCTTGCGGCTCGACATTCTTCTCATCGGCTTTCAGCCCCCAGAAAAGCTTGTCCAGCCCTGACGCCTGATCTTCAACCGGCACGCGCAACCCGACGGTCCGTTCAAGCAGGAAGGCGAGAATGCCGCCCGTCAGGACACCGGCTCCGATGCATATTGCGATCCCGGCAAGCTGCATAAGGATGCTGATCTGACCATGCTGGAACGCAAAGGCGCCTTCCTCGATGCCAAAATAGCCACCACGAGGCGTTCCGGCCTTCACCAGACCGACCATGATCAAGCCATATACACCTGCGCCGAGGAAAAGTGGGAAAAGCTTGTGCTCATCAATACCGCGCCTCAGCGTGAACTCGTATACCGCCCATGATGTGACCGGCGCGAACAGCGCGACAAGAAACGCCTGCCATGGCAGATAGACATCGAAGCCGGAAGCGCAAGCCACATACCCCGCCAGCGGTCCGAACAGGAAATAGACATAGGATCTTGTCCGATAAGAGATAATCGCCCCAGTGATCGCGCCCCCCGCCCATGCAAGCCCGTAATTGTTGAAGGCGATGCCGACGCTGGTATCCGCCATGGTCACGCTGACGGCCAATGCCTCGGGATCGAAGAAGAACAGGCAGGACAGGATCACCATCGGCAAGCCGGCGAAGATCGTCAACAGCCCGGTCGCGGCAAGGCCGATGCTGGGTGCGTTATATGACGGCACCTTGGGATGGGGCTCGAACATACCAGGTCGTTGCCCCAGCTTCGGCACCAGTGCCATCGCCAATCCCGCAGGGAACAGATAGACGAAACCGACCCCGAAGAAGTCGTGGAACCCCGCATTGGTCAACGGTCCCACCGACCCCCAGGTGATCCAGCTCAGCACCGAGGATACGACCGTCGCCACGACAGCCGTGATGTAATAGGCGGATGCCGTCATTCGCTCGGATACCGAGAAATGCAGCAGGACATTGACGATCCCTGCAAAGCAGGCAAGGAAGAACACGAATATCTGGAATGTGTTCAATCCCGGGAATACCGCCGGATCGGTATGCTGCGCCAGACTGTTTGCCAGTGCGCCCCCCAGCCACCAGTCATTGATAGCATCGCCAAGCGTCCCGCCCGCCATGATGTAATATTGCCCGGCCCAGAAGCCGAAACCGATCACGAAATAGGTTGTGAAACCCAGAAAGAACCCTACCAGCTTTTCGATGGTGGAATTGTACAGGTTTTCGCTGCGGGTCGTGCCGGCATCGATCATCAGAAGGCCGACGACGACAAGGATCGCTCCGACTGCGCCAGAACCGTAGATAAGGTTCTGCACAAGAGAATTCAGCGTGACTTGCTCTGAATAGAGCAGGGTTGTGCTAGCTTCCATTATTGTTGCTCCCTGTGTTCAGTCCCTTTGTTTCTCAGGCTTTCCATCAGTTTGTTCGTGTGGGACATCACGAAAATTTCTCTTTATTCCCTACGCCTTGCGCGTGGCTTCGATCCGTTCCGGCAAACGAGGAAGAATACCTCGATGACCGTGAATCAAATCATCGGCCTTCCATCTTTCCGCGCTTCCCTGATTTCCCGCAGAAAGGCGCGAACGAGTACGAGCAGCACCCCGGCGACGATCAGAGGCCAGATAAGGACATATGCGCTCAGGAGGATTTCGGTCATGTGCAGTTTCCTTCCAATCAGGTGTTTGGCGTGTCGAATTGGCCGGCGTGATGCGCGATCCGGTCGAAGTCGAACTCATCCTTGTTGAACCATGAAAGCGCCACACACAGGATCGCGGACACCCCATAGGCCAGAAGTGATGCCGTCAGCACCGGATACTGGTGCAGAAAGCCAACTGCGAAAGGCAGGGTGACGAGCATCATCGCGAGGGCCGCTGCTACTCCGGCTTTCAGGCCGAAGAACCCGAAGATCATCAGCCCGGCGATGACGCCTATACCGACGACCGACAGCAGGTCGGTGATAATCGCGACCGTGCCTTCCAGCGGCAGCCAGCCTGTCCGCACCAGGGTGAACACGGCCAGTGCCGCAAGCACTGAGACAGTGAATCCGGAATTGTTGACCTTGTTCCAGTAGAAGCTTGCGATGACAGGAAAGACTAATGCCCCCCAGATTGCACCGACCAACACGAGCAGGTCGAGGATATCAAAGCGGCTGCTGGCGAAAAACATTGCCATTCCGGTCGCGGCGATCATGGTGATGCGACCGATCAGCAGCATGAGTTGCGGTTTCGCGCCTGTTTTTCCCGCGATGTTGCGGCCGTAGATATCGGTCATCACGATTGACGACATGGCCGCCAGATCCGAGTCCGCAGTCGAGGCGAGCGAACCGATGATCATGATGAAGAAGAGGCATAGAAAGGCGAGGGGCAGATAGCCCGCCGCGAGTTGCGGGATCAGATTGTTGGCGTCACCGTCCGCAGGTTCTATGCCGAGATACAGGGCCAGCACCCCAAGCATCCCTACACCGATCACCGTGGCGCCGTAACCTACGGTTGCCGTGACGAAGGTTTGCTTGATCATGTCTTCGCGCACCGCGAAAAGGCGCTGCGCGATCGTCTGGTTGCCTATCGCGTAGGCCAGCACCGCGGCGATGAAGGGTGCGCCCTGGTTGAAAAACGCCTCGGAAGAGAAAAAGCTTCGCTGCTGAGCGGTCAGGTTCTGTGCTCCGTCGGCAAAGATCGAGCTTCCGCCCGCCGCAAAGAAGCTCGCGGGCACTACGATAATGACCGCGCCCAGCATCGCGCAGACCTGGATAAAATCGGTCAGCATCGAGGCGCGGATACCGGACCAGAGCGTATAGATCAGGACGCCCCCTGCAATCAGCAGGATCCCGGTCGAAAACGACAGCGGCGACATCATCGAGATCAACGCACCCCCGGCAATGAAATTCGATGTCAGGCTGAGAAGGCTTCCAAGCAGGTTCGATCCGGCAAGCAGCAGCTGGCTTGACTGGCCATGCCGGGCATGCAGGATTTCCGCCAGCGTATGAGCCCTAGGCGCCAGTGACCTGATGCGCTTGCCGAAGGGGTAGATGAACAGGATCATCAAAGCGCCCCAAAGCCCGTAATGGATCGGGCCGGACAGCCCGTAGGTATAACCCGAGGTCGCCGAGGCATAGAGAGACGCCGCCCAGATCCAGGTGGCCGTCATCGAAGCAGCCGAAATGCCGAAACCGACATTGTTGCCCGCAGTCATGTAGCTGTCGGCATTCTCGCGCTTCTTGCCAATGGATAGCGATATAAGGAATGTCCCCCCAAAGAAGACGAATAAAAGCACCAGCGTCAGGGGGGTTCCAAGGTCCAGTGGCTGCATTCATCAAATCCTATATTCAGGTTGCGGGATGACGGCGATTGGAAAGAATGCCTCTTGCTGCGTGCGGATGCCGGTTGTCTGGCCCTCTGCTTGCAGGGGTTCGGGACAGTATCCGCCCCATCGCTCCGATCCGGGGCGCGGCACTCTTGGCAAAGGCCGGAAATGTAATGGTCGAGGTCACGACCGGGGACGCCTCTTTTCGGGGTCGTAATGCGGGAAGGTGGAAACCTTCGCCGCGATGCGTTTTTGATGCCCATCCAGCCGGCCCACTTCGACGGCGGTTCCCGGTTCTGCATGAGCGATATCCACGCGAGCCAGCGCGATCATCTGCCCCGTGCGCGGCACCCGCATGGCCGAGCAGATCTCGCCGACCTGTGCGCGCCCGATGCGGATACAGTCGCCATGCGCCACCGGCTCCTGCCCGTCGATCTCGAGGCCCACGAATTTGCGTGAAGGATGTTCCTTGCGCCGGATCAGCGCATCGCGCCCGACGAAATCGGTGATCTTGGATTTCAGCGGCACGGTAAAGCCGATCCCCGCTTCGAACGGATCGGTCTGGTCGCTGAAATCATAGCCGGCAAAGATCAGCCCGGATTCGATCCGCACCAGATCCAGCCCGGCCAGCCCCATCGGTTTGATCCCCAGGGGTTGCCCGGCCTGCCAGACAGCGTCGAACACAGCCTCGCCGTCTTTCGGATGGCAGAATACCTCGTAACCCAACTCACCCGTATAGCCGGTGCGCGAGACGACGACCGGCACGCCCAGCTCTCCACCGATCCGGCCAACGGTAAAGCGGAACCAGCCAAGCTCGGGCAGAGCGGGCTGATGTGGGGGAGTCCAGATGATTTCTGACAGCAATTCGCGCGATTTCGGCCCCTGGACCGCCAGGTTATGCATCTGGTCGGTAGACGAACGGATCATTACGTTCAGCCCCAGCCGGGCGGCCTCTTCGCGCATCCAGACGCCGCCCTCATCCGATCCCCCGATCCAGCGGAAATTCTGTTCGCCCAACCGGAACAGCGTGCCGTCATCGATCATGCCGCCATGCGGATAACACATCGCCGTATAGACGACCTGCCCATGCCCCAGCTTGCTGACATCGCGGGTCAGAACCCAGTTCAGGAGGTTTTCGGCATCCGGGCCCGTGACCTCGAATTTGCGCAGCGCCGACAGGTCCATGGCAACGACGCCCTCGCGACAGGCCCAATAGCTTTCGACAGGGTCGCATTCGGGAAAGGAATTCGGCAGCCAAAAGCCGCGATACTCGACGAAATCGCGGGTCATCTCGGCGAATTTCTGATGAAAGGCAGTCTCGCGCGTCATGGTCGGCTCCGAATCTGGGGTGGCTCGCCATGCGACTGCGCGCTGAAGGCGCTCGGTCGCGGCGTAGCTGCGCATGTGAATATCGGTCGGCATCCAGCCATTGGCCGGAGAGGTGTCATCCGGGCAGGCCGAGGATACGCAGACGATATCCGTCAGCGCCCTGAGCAGCACGTAATCGCCGGGACGTGACCACGGCTCGTCCACATACATGACGCCATGCGCGTCGATGCTGGTATTGAAGAAGAAATTCGCCGCCATCCAGCCCGGCCGTTCAGGCACGCCATAGGGCGCCAGAGCCGCGTTGAAATTGTCGGTGCAATTTACATGGCCCGGATAGCCGATATCATCGTAATACTTGGCCGAGCAGGCCATGGCGAAGGCATCATGCCGTCCGCAGGTATCCTGGATCACCTCGACCAGTGGCGTCAGATCCTGATCGAAATATTTCGCATGCAGCCCCGGCATGGGATAGGCGTGGTTCTGATAGGTGCGGGTCGTCGTCACATCCAGCGGATGGGCAATGCCACGATCCAGCTTGCGGGCGTCGAAACACTGGAAATCCGTGCATTGGCGGCCATCGACGTCGATGATCTGGATGAACTCGCCCTTGCGAACCAGGTAGGCTTCGGCGGTTGATGACTTCACCCGCAGGTCGAGGATCGGATCGGCCAGGGGATCGGGTAGGGCAAAACCGGCGCTCTGGCGTGGTGCCGCGCGGGTGATGCGCAGGGTCAGCGGTGTCGTCGTGTCCTGAAGCTCGAAATCCATCGGCTTGCCCGGGGTCGCGACGACCAGCCAACCATCGTCCGAAACAGTGAAATCGGCCTTCTCACCCGGGGCGGTGTCTGTGCCGAACAGCCTGATCGAGCGCTCGACGGTGATCCCGCGCGTGGCCAGCCCCTTTCGCAAACGCGCCAGACCGGGCTGACCCGAGGAAAGCAATGCCTGTAATCCCCTTGCCGGCTGATCCGCCTTGACCCCCAGCATCCGACTATCCACCCGGCCATCGCGATGCGCGGCGAGCACTTCAGCACGCTGTCCGCCCTCGTCATTCAGGATCTCAATCCGGTCGCCGGTAGCAATCTGAACGAGGACGCCTCCGTCGCCGGGAACCGCATAACGCTCGGTCGCCGGCGAAAGGTTATAGCCCGCGGCCCGGCGCGGGCGCGTTGCGATCGGCGGTCCCGGCCGAAGCAGACTGTCTGGCGGTAGTGACAACATCTTTCGCCTCACCTTGAGAGAAGGTTCCGAGGCACCGGATGGCGCCTCCGGCTATTCATCGTCAGTTCTGCAGGTAGACTTCCTTGGAATCATCCAGCGCATCCTTCCACGGCGTATGGTGGACAGGTGCCATCGTGCCTGTAATGACCGAGCGATAACTATGATCACGGAAGGTCATGATGTTTTCGGCCTTGTGCTTCTTCCATTCGAAGAAAGCCTGACAGGCGCCATCGACGTCGAAACTGGGATAATTCGTCTCGGCGATCAGTTCCTTGACGTAATCGCCTTGGTACTGGATCGCGTATTTCGCATCATCCGACGCGTCCTCACGCGCGATACGCTCCTCCACATCGGCCAGCATCTCCTGCTTGTCCCCGGGCAGATCGATGCGGCCAAGGATCACGTCGCGCACCCACCATGCCTGGGCATCGAACATGTTGAAGGTGAACCACTGGTCCTGCATGCCCAGGTAGAACATCTTCGGATTGTGGACATAGACGACGCCCTTATACAGATCGGCGGCAGCCAGCCGGTTGGCGGTCTTCAGCCGCAGATCGTCAGGCAGGAACGGGAAATAATGCCGATAGCCGGTGCACAGGATGATCGCATCGACCTCCTTGCTGGTGCCATCGATGAAATAGGCGGTCCGGCCCTCGACGCTTTCCAGCGCGGGCAATTCCTGCCAGTTATCCGGCCATTTGAAGCCCATCGGCGCGCTGCGATAGGACGTGGTCACAGACTTCGCGCCATATTTCCAGCATTGCGAGCCGATATCCTCGGCTGAATAGGACGAGCCGAGCAGCAGCACATCCTTGCCGGCGAATTCGCGGGCGTCCCGGAAGTCATGGGCGTGGACGATCCGGCCGTTGAACTGTGCGAAGCCAGGATATTCCGGCACGTTCGGACTCGAGAAATGCCCCGAGGCGCAGATCACGTGATCGAACTGCTCCTTGTAGACATGGTCCTTTGCCATGTCATGGACGGTAACGGTGAACTGCCCGGTTCCGGAATCATAATCGACCCAACGAATAACGCTTCTGAAGCGGATCCAGTCGCGCACCCCAGCCTTCAGCACCCGGCCCTCGATATAGTCGAACAGCACCGCGCGTGGCGGATACGAGGCGATCTGCTTGCCGAAATGCTCCTCGAAGGAATAATCGGCGAATTCCAGCCCCTCTTTCGGGCCATTGCTCCACAGATAGCGATACATCGATCCGTGGACCGGATCGCCGTTCTCGTCGACGCCGGTGCGCCAGGTGTAGTTCCAGAGCCCGCCCCAATTCGATTGCTTCTCGAAACAGACGATCTCGGGGATCTCGGCGCCCTGCCTGGCGGCCGACTGGAAGGCCCGCAATTGCGCCAGCCCCGAGGGCCCCGCACCGATGACGGCAATCCGCTTGGTCATGATCTTTGCTTCTCCCTATTGATGGTCCGACCAATATTTGAAACTGGTTCATTCGGTTTGAACCCATAAGAGCACCGAAATGCCCTTAGGGCAATATTTTTTCGTCTCAGGAATGTCGCTTGCCATTTCCCTGCGCATTTTCTGCAATCGAATCATGCGATAACCGAGCCAGAGCAAGCTGATCCGAAGACTCACCAACAATGGCTCCTTGTCTCGCCCTGGCGTCAGGTTTTGTATGGGAGATGATTCGCCCCGCAGCCGAAAGGGTTCTCGAGCGGCCAGGACGAAGACGTCAAACAGGTCCTTCAGAAACCCCTCAAAGGCGCAGCCGCGTGCCTAGGGAGCGAGCGATGCGACTCTCACGAGGTCTGCCTTGATTTTCGCGATCGTCTGCTGATCTACAGCGTTGACAGTCGCGTTCTGCGTTACTGGTTCAGCAACCTTTCTGCCCGAAAGTCGATTGATTAATCTCCATAGCGGGTCTCCGCATTGATTACGGGATCCTTGCGGATTGTTGTCGCAGCGGGGACGGTGGCTTCGGGCCCATCATCATTAACCGGGAATACAGGACTATAGGTTTCCACGTGCGATAGGGTCGCTCCTCCTTCGTTCGGTTTTTCAGCTTTCGGCGGTCATCCTCAAACGTTGAGGTGCCATACAGGTTTGCGCTGACCAGTTCAGTCGATCGTCTGGGGATCGCAAAGAACATCGCGATAGGCGCAGAGATCCATGAGAAGCTCCTGTTCATCCGCAAGGATTTGATCCCGCTCTTTCTGTCCGACCAGATGGATGAGGTAGCTTTGTTCATCGATTCCCTGCCGGTCGATGAACGGGTGATAAAGGCTGGACGGATCCTCGAGACTGGGAGCGGCGCCAATATCTTCATTGGTGACGAATGGTGCATAGGGCATGTAATGCGGCATGGACACCGTATGCACCTCCATATCAGGCGGCGCGACCGTGCGGTGAAGAGGCGCGATCATGTAGGACATACCGGCCTTCTTCGGGACCTGATATCTCCTGTCCTGGAAGCCGCTTTCGATTTCGGCGTACAGCTCCTCCGGCCCAAGACCTTCCGCCCGCAGTCGGGCCACCTCCATGATCACCTTCAGAAAGGTGCCGGTACCCGCCGCGTCGTAGCAGAGAGGGATGAAGATGTCGTTGCGATAATCAGCCAATTCCCAGGCCGTGCGCTGTACGATGCAGGTGATGCCGCTTGTTCCTTCGCGTGACAGTTCATAACCCTTTTCCGGGTCGAGAAGGTGAACCGTGGCGTCGTCCCTGAGCGCCTTCGGCAGGGCGCTCAAGGCAAATCGCGTTTCGAGATCCGCCGGCATCCGGTCAAGTTCCGTTCCGACGTCCTGCGCCAGAACGGCCGAGGAAAAAGCGAGCCCGAATGCTAGGAACAAGGAGAGCAAGGTTGGGCTTAGCGTGATCTTGGATTCGTGCGCACCATTGTCTGGGCCAGCGCGTCCGCCAGCAGCTATATCACAGTGGCTTACACGCCGAGCAGTCTCGAATGTCGAATTCTTCATCGTTCCGGTCCTTTCGATTGCATTCTCCAGAAATGGTTCGGTTTATGGGCAGGCGCTATTTCATCAGAATTCCATGCAGGCCTTGCCGAAAGACTTGCCGGCATCGAAATCGGCGAATGCGTCATTGATTTCCTCAAAAGGATAGACTTGGCCAATGACTGGCTTCAGCGCGTTTGCGTTTATCGCACGGATCATGCTCGCCTGTTCCGCGCGGCTGCCGACCTGTATTCCGGTGATACGAATCTGGTTCGAGAATATCGCGGGGATTGAAATGTCGCCGGAAAAGCCGGTCAGCACCCCGATCACCGCGATATGCCCGCCCATCCGGCAGGCCTCGATCGACTGCATGATCGTACCTGGTCCTCCAACCTCGACTACGTGATCGACGCCGCGGCCATCCGTGAGTTCCTTCGCTTTCCGGCCCCAAGCGGGGCATTCCTTGTAGTTTATGACCTCGTCGGCACCGAGCCGTTGAAGCTGCGCCAGTTTGTCTTCCGAAGACGATGTAGCGATCAAGCGAGCCCCGACCATTTTCGCAAATTGCAGTGCAAACAGGGACACGCCGCCCGAGCCGAGAACCAGAACGGTCTCGCCAGGCTTGACCTGACCATGCGTCATCAATCCTGACCAGGCGGTGACACCGGCGCAGGGAAGTGTTGCCGATTCCAGATACGAAGAATGTGCCGGGGCCTTCGTGAAATGATGTGCCGGTCGGCAGGCAAATTCACTGGCATATCCATCGATGGTTTCACCGGGAATATCCCGTTTGACAGCCTTCGTGGGATTGCCTGCAAACCAGGCTGGAAAGAAGGTGCTGACAACGGCATCGCCGATCTTGAAGGCATCCACACTTTCCCCGATCGCCATCACTTCGCCAGCCCCGTCGCTGAGGGGAATACGTCCATCAGCCGTCGGGATCAGGCCGCCTATGACCATGCTGTCATGGGCGTTCAGCGAACAGGCCCGGATTCTGACCAGGACTTCTCCTGGCCCCGGTGAACGAGGTTCCGCCTCGACCAGCTTGAGATTGCCGGAAGCTGCCTGTGCCTTGAGCCGGACAAGTCTCATGATTGTATCTTTCTGGTCCGAGGGATTGCGTCAGCACCATGAGCCGGTCCTTGCGGCACATGCGTGTCGGATATTTCCTCTTCGGACTTCCCGGAACTCGCTGTGCCAAACCTGTCATCCTCGCGGTTCAGGATATTTTGGACCTCGCCACCCATGATGAGCGGATCATCGAGCGCAATGAACAATTGGCAGCGCGCCAGAAGCCGCGGTTTGCCGGAAATGCGCGTCCTGACCCCCATGCGTTCACCAACAGGCACCGCATCGTTCAGAGTACCGGTAAATGCGTTGCCGAAGGGTGAGATCGTGCGGATGGTTGTGCCGTATTCGATCTCTCCACAGTGCTGCAGCCAAGAGAGAAGCGCCGTTGTGCCCGTGCCGGTAGGCCCCTGGCAGATAACGCCCGGATCCATGTATACCGCAACAGATGCACTTGGCTCGTCCGAAACGCCTCGTTCCACCGGACCGGCGAGCAGCGCCAGCGAAAGTGGCGGCATGGCGCCATGTACCGGATGATGAAGTTCCTGGCGCGCGGCAACCGGCAGAAAGGCCCGGAAGAATTCTGTCAGTTCCGGGATGGGGGTTCGCTGCGGATCGAGGCCGGCATCCGCGCCGGAAACGATGGCATAGAACGTGCCGCCATAGACGAGGCTGTAGCGCACTGTTCCCCATCCCTCGACATCCGCGAGTTTCTCCCCGACAGCCACGAATCCGGGGAGCGCATCATAGGCGACGGCTTCCAGTCCACCCGCGCGGTAGCTTGCTTGCATGCGGGTAATCCCGCCCGGTGTTTCAAGCACGAATATTCGTTCTTCATCCCCGAATACCTGTCGTTCGGCCTCGGACAGGGCGGCGATCGTGCACATGGCATTCGAGCCCGAGAAATCCGGATAGCCCATCGTGCCCATGATGATAAGTCCCGCATCCGCGTCTGGATCAGATGACGGCACGATCAAGTTGATGCAATGAGAGGGATCGCCATAGGGCTTGCGAATAAGAAGACGGCGGAGCCCATCAGCATGGTGCCGCAGGAAGCGCGCGCGATCCGCCACGCTGCCGTCCGGAATGTTTTCCACACCACCGAGTATGACGCGACCGACATCACCGCCGGCTTCCGCATCGATGCCGTCGAGAACATGGTGTTTGGCAGGATCGTTCATATTCATCTTCCCGCGGTTATTGCTGAACTCCGCTGTGAAAACAGCGAGCAGCAGATCTCGAACTCGCTCTTCGCGCCAGACCTCCGATAACGATGTCGCCCGGTTATCGAAGAGATCGCCGGCATCGCCGTATGCCGAGTTTCGCCGACCGAAACACGGGGATCAGGCTGGCGGCCCCTTCTCGAGGATGGTCAGCTCCGGATCGTAGCGGTCCCAATCGAGACCCCGGATACCATAGGTCATGAGTGTCGGCTTGAACCGTGACGGCTCATCAAGACTGCCGGGATGGATTGCCGTGATGTCCGGATTGGCCGCGAATGTGACATGGGTCGGCGTGCCGCAGGTTCCGCAGAACGCGTGGAGCTTTTCATTGCCGCTGTCACCGGCAATGCGCCATATCTGTGGATCACCGGTCACCGTGACTGCATCCGCTCCGGCAAAGACGGCATAGGATGAATGGCCCGTGCCGCTGCGCATCTGGCAATGCCGGCACTGGCAGTGAAGTTCGGCGACCGGGGTCCCCGTCGCCTGATATCGGATGGCGCCGCATGCACAGCCGCCTGTGTAGGTTTTCTGGTCCATCGTTTCGCTCCCATAGGTCTAATTGGCGTTTCGCTCGGAAATCCAAGCATTGGCCGGTTTCGTGGAGGGACGTCATGCTGAAAGCACCACGCTTGGTCACTCCCGGATAGGCTACGGGTCTCGCCCGATGAGCGTGAGTAACAATGGTGTCGCGATCCGGCGCGATTTCGACTTGTTTCCAATGCCCCATCCATCGAACCGATCATCTCTCGAACAAGGCGACGGATCGTCCCTGCAGCCAGTCCGGGTAATTTCGAAACTCTTCCAACCCGTTGGAGAAACAGTGACATATGCGTTTGATCCGAACTATAGTGGGATAGGTAACATCATTCGTTAGAGTTTCTGTTTAATGAATCATCTGAAGTCCTTGCGCGTTTTCACCCGCGTCGTTGAACTGGGCAGCTTCGCCGCCGCCGCGCGCGAGCTCGGATTGTCCCCTGCGGCGGTTGGCAATCATGTCAGATCGCTCGAATCCTGGTTCGGTGCGTCATTGCTGCTGCGGACCACGCGGCAGCAGAGTCTGACCGAGGAAGGGCGCGAGGTCATCGAACAGGCCGCCGCGATCCTGGACGGAATGACGGCGCTTGACGACCTGGCCTGCCGCAATCTGGAACCGGCCGGTCCGGTCAGTATCTCTGCCCCGATCGGTATCGGCCGGCAATTCGTTGCACCGATCATCCACCGGCTATTGCAAAAACATCCCCGGCTCAGGGTTGACCTGCGCCTTTCGGACCGGCCGGAGGACCTGGTGAAATCTGGCCTGGACCTGGCAGTCCGGAACGGACCGTTGGCCGGTGGCGAAACCCTGATCGCTCGAAGCGTGGCGCGCCAGACCCTGGTGCTCGGGGCCGCGCCATCCTATGCGGAGAAATGGGGCTTGCCCGAGAATCTCGAGGAATTACGTAATCACAACACCGTCAGCTATTCCCGGAATGGCCGGCCTCGGCAATGGCTCTTCCCGACTGAGGACGGCATGGTCCAAATCGAGCCGCCTGCCAGCTTCATGGCGACGGATATCGGGACCTTGTGCGACGCGGCGATCAACGGTTTGGGGATCATCTGGCAGCCGGAATGGCTGCTCGCGCCGCATTTTGAAAGCGGCGCGTTGATCCCCGTCATGGTCGATCAGCCGGCACTGACAATCGATACCTATCTTGTGCGCCCCGACGCATCTCCTCCCAAGCGTGTCAGAATTGCCGCGGATTTCATTGCCGCCGGACTTACCGGAAAGCTCGGGCGGTAGGGCGAAGGTGTTCTTTCCCGAATACGGTCCCATCAGGCCAGCCATCATTCCAGCGGGATCGCGGTCTCGTCCTTGGCGGTACGGATCACCATCATTGTCCAGTAGCGCGCAACGTTGGTCCGGCCCTGGAACAGCCGATGGCAAAGCGCATCATATTCCTCCATGTCGCGCAGGCGCAGCATCAGGATCGCATCGACCTCTCCTGTCACCGCATGCGCCTGGGTGACCGCCTCTTCCCTGGCCGCCAGTTCGAGAAACTGCCGCGTATTCGGTTCGCCGTGGAGTTTCAGTTCCACGGTCACCACGGCTCTCAGCCTGCGCCCGGCCTTGGCAGGGTTCAGGATCGCGACAATCCGGTCAATGACACCCACCTGACGCAACCGCCGTATCCGCCGCAGGCAACTTGACGGGGACAGGCCGACCTCTTCAGCCATATGGGCATTCGTGCGCGACGCATCACGCTGCAGCAGGTTCAGCAGCTTCCTGTCGATCCGATCCATCCGAATCTCCGAATTCATGGGGCTCAGCGTGCAATAAAATTGCACGGATGCGCAATCTTTGACCGCAAATGCGAATGAGACCGGTTTAGGAAATGACGGCAATAATACGAGGAGGCCATGATGTCCGCGTCGAGATTCGTCATCAGCACAACCGGAGAAACACTGCGAATTTACTGGGAATTGGCGCGCATCATGGTACCGGTCACAATCGTAACCGAGGTGATGTCGCGTGCCGGCTTGATCGATCTCGTCGCCCCCGCTCTTGCGCCGGTCATGGGGCTGTTCGGGTTGCCGCCGGAACTGAGCCTTGCCTGGCTGACAGGAATGCTTGTGGGGATATGGGGGGCGATCGCGATGATCTTCGCCCTAGTGCCCGCCGAGTCGATGAGCATAGCCGACATCACCGTATTTTCTTCACTTGTCCTTATCGCGCATGGTCTGCCAATCGAGCAGAAGATCATCCAGAAGGCCGGGCCGGGCTTCGCGGTCACCACGACAATCCGCATTGCCGGTGCAATCCTCTACGCGATGATCCTCCACCATCTGTTTGCCGCAACAGGCTGGCAGGCGGAAATCCTGAACCCGATCTGGATACCGGTGGCTGATGCCACCGACTGGATGAGCTTTCTGACCGGGCTGGTTGAGACACTCATTTACATGCTGGTCATTCTTCTTGCTCTTTCCTGGGGGCTGGAGGTGCTGAAACTGACAGGCCTCATGGCGCTGTTGATGAAGCTTCTCGCTCCGGCGTTGCGCCTCGCCGGTATCAGGGGCGAAACTGGGCAATTCACAACCGTCGGTTTGTTCCTGGGCATCTCCTATGGTGGTGGCTTGCTGATCCGCGAAGCGCGGGCGGGCAACCTGTCGCCCCGCCAGATCTTCATTTCCTGCGTCTTCATGGGCTTTGCGCATAGCATCATCGAGGATACCTTGCTCGTGATGGCCTTGGGTGCGGATGTTCTTGGCGTGCTCGTGGGGCGGCTTGTCTTCGCGATCGCGGCAACTGCCCTGATTGCGTATCTCATAAGGTCGGTTTCGGATGAAACCTTTTTTACATGGATGTTCCGGCACGGGAAACGCCATAGAGTGGCGGGGTTGTAGAGTGAAACGTCGGATATCGAACGGTTGCATCCGTGTTTGACGAAGTCGCTTGCCCTATCGCTGACAGCCGCTGAAAAGAACCTGTAACAACGGCCAACGCAACGCCCCGAGAATTCACGCGGGTGAAACTGCCACCAATATGATTGCTGCGCAATTGGCGAATGACCGGAATGTGGAGGCTACGCCGCAGCATCCGCACAAGGAATGGATGGTTGCAAAGGGCCGTTTCCTTTCCTTTTTACGTAATGTGCGGACGGTCGATAATCGGCCCAAATATTGTGCGGTTATCAGTGCTCCCGACAATCGCTCTGTCTGTTTACCATAGGTTATGCTGCAGATGCGGGGTCAATGTCCCGTGCCGCGAGCCGTGACTTGCGGCGTCGGGCCAGCGTGATCTATCCTTACCGCAGGGAAAGGAGAAGCCCATGCTGACGCGCCGCAGACTGACCCTCTCAATCCTCATTTCAGGACTTGCCACACCCGCGCTGGCCCATCATGGCTGGCGTTGGACCAGCGGCGAAAACATCCGACTGACCGGCATCATCCAATCCGCCCGCCTTGGCAATCCGCATGGCGTGTTGCAGGTTGATGTCGAGGGTGAACTCTGGCAGGTCGAGGTCGGCCAGCCTTGGCGCAATGAACGCGCTGGTCTGACCGATGCCGATTTCGCCGAAGGCCGGGAGATCGTCATTGAGGGCGAGCCCGCGGCAGATGCGGAAGAGCGGCTGCTCAAGGCCGAGCGTATCTGGTTCGACGGCAATCTGCACGAACTCTATCCCGACCGCAGATAGGACGTGGAACCACTGATTGATATGCTCGCGGTCAGCGGTCCCGCGCAGATGATGCGCACTGGCCGTTGGGTTTATGCCGCCGTCAGCGGCGGGCACGTGCTGGGCATCGCGCTGCTGGTTGGCGCGATCGCCAGCCTCGATCTGAGGCTGATCGGGCTGTGGCCGACCGTTCCCGTGCCCGATCTGGCGCAGGTGCTGGTGCCGGTTGCCGCCACCGGATTGATACTGGCCATGATGACCGGGCTGCTTTTGTTTCTGGCCGGGCCCGCCGATTACCTGCAGATGCGGGTATTCTTGCTTAAACTGACTTTGATCGCCTGCGGTGCAGGCCATGCGGTGTGGTTTCATTCCACCAATAGTTTCACACGCCCAAACATCGGGCTTTGGCGTGTCGGACTGCTCTCGCTCCTGATGTGGCTTGCAGTGTTGATCTGTGGCCGGATGCTGGCCTTCATCGACTAGGCAGCCGTTCACCAGACGAAGGACAGCGGCATGAGACCTCACCAAGCGGATTAAGCCTTATCCTCCGTATGGTTTTCCATGACTGAAAATGCTGCGATGAAGCACCTTAACGTGGAATAGATGACCGAAATGGGGACAGCCTGCGTCTCTGCTTCCAGCAGATTCCGCAATCACGAGTGCGTCCTCCAATTCGACGCCGAGATATCTCACGGTACTGTCCACCTTTGTGTGGCCGAGCAAAATCTGTAAGGTACAGGGATCACCCGTCTTGCGGTAGATATGAGTGATCTTGTTGCGACGCATGGAACACGTCAAAAAGGGTGCCGGCTCCAGACCAATGGACGAGACCCAGTCCCGGACCAACCGAGCATACAGCCGGATCGAAATGTGCAGCCCTTCATGGAAGCATCCGGACGAGAGATGTTCGGAACCGATCATCATCGGATCCGTCAGCCCGCCGCGATCGATTTTCATGTGCCCTCGGTAATCTCGAAGCGTACTGGTTTGCGCGTTTCGCTCTGGATAATCGAGGCCCGCTCCTTTACCTGACTGGCCGCGTAGACATCACTGATCCCGAGCTTCACGAGGTCACGGCCGCGAAGCTTGCTGTCGATGGCGAGCCCAACCGACGATGAAGGGTATCAGTTGCACACTGACTCAGGCCTTGTCTGTCAGTATCGTCCATGCAAGTGCAATGGCAGCAATCGAAACCGCAGCCACAGCAATCGCAACGCTGCCCCAGCCAAAGCCTGCCGCCAGCCCGCCAGCCGTGGCCGGACCCGCCAACATCCCCACATTGTTGCCCTGGATCGCGAAGCCCATCGTCGCGCCGACCAGATCGGGCCGTGGCGCGAGCTTTGGCACACATCCCATCAGCACGACCGGGATCAGCCCAGCCATGAAGGAGAAGAGCACCGCGAAGCCGGCGACGAACGGCCAGGTCAGACCGGCTGCCAGGACACCAAAGCCAAAGACTGTCATGGCAAGGAAGCCCGCGGTCAGGATATGAGCCGGACGCCGCCCCGCAGACAGGAGAACACCGGAGACGAGATTGCCCAGCCCGCTTGCCGCTACGGAGATCGCGGCAACCGCGCTCGCCAAGTTTTGGCTCAACCCGAACTGTTCCGCAAGAAGCGTCGGCAAGAAGCCAAAGATGGCAAAAAAGGCAGCAGAGAAGGCTGCGAACAAGGCCGCCAAAGCCCAGGGGCCAGGCGCGGCGACGACACGCGTCAGTTGCTCCGTAATATTCTGATCGTGCCCATGCGCTTTTCTCGCAGGAATCGAAGCGGCAAAAATGAGGCCGTAGGCAAGCAGGATTGCCGCGTTGAGCATCCAGAACCCGCGCCATTCGAGATAGGCGAACAGTGGTGCCGAAAGCATCACCGCCGTCATCCCGACCGGCATGACAGTTGCCCAGACCGCGATCGCGCGATCCCGTAGCTCTGCCGAAACAGTCGCGAAGATGATCGTGGGTGCTGCCACCAGCACGGAGACGAAGCCAAGCCCCTCAACGACACGCGACAGGATAAGCGGGCCTGTGCCCCCGGCCATACCGCCGAGACCGGAACCGAGCGCCTGCAACAGAAGCCCGCCCACGACCATACGCCTGGCCCCGACCCGATCCACCGCCAGCCCGATGGGCGTGCCGAAACCGGCACCGACTACGGCGAAGGCTGAAATGAGCCAGGATGCCAAGGCAAGGCTGAGGCCGAGATCGTCCTGAATGGTGCTCAACGCCATGGGCACCTTTCCGACTTGAAAGGCTGAAACCGTACCTGCGCCCGCGATGATGAGGATCGCAGACCAACCCGCCTTCCTGCCTCCGTGGTCTGTAAGGCTATCCGCTAAGGACATGATGACCGTCTCCGTCCAGGATAGTTGTGCTGGTTGGAAGATTGACCAGGGCCGACATCATGCGGCATCGACGGCCAGCATTTCGGCATAAGACTCGGCCATGCGAGCGCGGCGCAGCGCAGTTGCCCACCATTTCAACTGGCGGAGCATCACGGCCGCAGCTGCCGCACAACCCTCGGGGTTAGCGGGGCGCCCATCGTCGTCGAACGCATCCCACGGGTTCTGGAAGCTGACAGTGTCCCGCATGGTCATGGCGTGCAACTCCGCCATGACGCCGCGCAGGTGCTCGACCGCCCGCAGGCCGGCGGCAAACCCGCCATAGGAGACGAAACCGACCGGTTTGGCCTGCCATTCCTGGTAGCCGAAATCGATGGCGTGTTTGAGAACCGCTGGAAAGCTGTGATTGTATTCGGGCACCACCATGACAAAGGCATCCGCGGCTGCCAGCCGCTCACAGAACGACAATGTCTCGGCGCTTGGCGTATCCGATATGGCCGCAGGCAGGTCGATCTCTGCCAGATCGATGACATCCGCCGAGAAACCGGCGTTCGACTGAACCTGTTGCGTGAACCAACGCGCGATGACCGGCGCAAAACGGCCTTCGCGATTGCTGCCGACGAGGATGGCGAGGTGGATTTGCTTGTCTGACATGGTCTCTGTTCTCCTTTTGACATTGGTTGCTGAAGACGAGCGGAAGCAGTCGCATAGCGGCGTCTGTCCGATGCGTTAGGGGTAATCCCCGGGAATATTTGCGGCGATACGCGTCGGGGGCGCGGGCCTAGATCGGCGTCGGTATCTGCATGTGTCACAGGCCCTTTCACTGGGATCGAGGACAAGATACATTCCTCAGTTAGATAAAAAAGCGCAAAGATTCGGCCTTTATCATCGGATGATTAGATGGGTTTAATCTCTTTGGAACAGTGGCGCGCCCTGGTTGGCGTCGTCGATGCCGGAAGTTATGCTCTTGCCGCCGACACACTCGGCAAGAGCCAGTCCTCTGTCAGCTACGCCGTGGGACAAATCGAGGAACGGACGGGCGTCGAACTCTTCCGGATCCAGGGGCGGAAGGCTGTCCTGACCGCCGAGGGAAAGGCGCTCTATCTTCGCGCCAAATACCTTCTGTCCGAGGCAGAGCGTATCGAAAAAGCCGCTGCCGAGATGGCCGTCGGTCATGAGGCCGAATTGCGCCTGGCAGTGGACATCATGTTCCCGCCAACTATCCTCCTCGATGCCATCAAGAGTTTCGTCGCTGAGCGTCCAACGACTCGTCTCGAGATCTATGAAACCGTCGTCGCCGGCTCCATGGAGTTGCTTGAAGATGGGCAGGTTGATCTCGCAATCGCACCCGAAGTCCCGAACGGGTTCCTGGGCGAGCCCATCATGCGTGTCCAGTTCCTGCCGGTTGCCGCACCTTCACACCCCCTCCATCGCTGCGATCTGGTCTCGCTGAACGACTTGCGGGATCACCATCATCTCATCATTCGCGATAGCGGCGAACGCCGGGTCGACCACGGCGCCTGGCAGGTCTCCCAGAACAGGATCATCTTTTCCCAAACATCGACATCGATCGACGCCGCACGGCGCGGCCTGGGCTTCAGCTGGTATGCAGAGACACTCATCGGGGCGGATCTCAGGGCCGGCACATTGAAGGAACTGCCGATTGCGGAACGTGCGCGCAGGTCGGCCGAGCTTTTTCTGGTTTTCCGTGATGCGGTTGGCGCGAGCCCCGGTGTGCGTCGATTGGCGGAAATGCTGAGACATATGGTGTGCAACACTGATGACCGGGCCGTGTAGAATGTCCGGTCGTCGAGCAACGTAGTCAGTTTGAAAGCCATGCTCGAACGAAGGTTTTCTGCAAGACAACGGACGCTTCATGGCCCCCTTAACGGGCTGAAGCAATCCAGGATTAAAGAATGAATGCAGCCTATCCGCAGCGAATGGCAGCAACGACGGGGCCGCATTGCAGCATTCAGAGGGATATCAGAGGGCCGCTCTGGGCCGAACCCGACGCCAAGGCTGAGCTCCGTCCCTGAATTTCCACGGAAGTCTGCACAAGGATTGCCGCTTCCTACCTATTCCCCGGGGTGTCTCGCGCTGTATCGCAGCAATCTGACCAAGGCGCTTGCTGCTTGGGCGAGTTGTTCCTCCGTGAAACCAGCGTATCCGAGCAACAAGCCCTGTGGCGGATCGGGCAGTTTTGCCTGCGTGGACAGAGCACGCAGGCTCAGGCCGTGGGTCGCGCCCTGTGCCGCAAGTTCTTGATCGGTAGTCGCCGCGCGCAGCTTTGGGTGCAACGACAGGCACAGATGCATGCCGGTGGCGTCCGGGCGCAGGTCCAACAGGTCGGAGACAGGCGTGAGTTCTTGCAGCAACCATGCCTGCCTGCGAGCATAGATCCGGCGCATGCGGCGCAGGTGAGTAGCGAATTCACCGCTTTCCATGAAGCTGGCCAGCGCCGGTTGCGGCAACAGCGAGGCCCGTGCACCGATCGCTGACAGATATGCGCGCACGGGGTTCAGATGCGCCTCGGGCAGGACCAGGTAACCGATTCGCAGGCTGGGACTGAGCAGTTTCGAAAAGCTGCCCATATAGACCACCCGCCGCAAACCATCCAGCCCGGCCAACGAGGGCAGGGGCTGGCCCTGATAGCGGAACTCGCTGTCGTAATCGTCCTCGATGATCAGGCCGTCTTGCGTCTTTGCCCAATGCAGCAGCTCCAGCCGCCGCGCCAGCGGCATGGCGATACCGGTCGGGTAATGCCGCGACGGGGTGACGACTGCATTGGCTACTCTTTCGGGGATGCGCGTCGATACGAACCCGTTGGTGTCGATGCGCAGTGGAACCGGCCTGAGCCCGGCATGCTCGATCAGGCGATACAGGGTTGGCCATCCCGGATCCTCCATGGCCAACCGTTGCCCGCGCAGCAGGCCCGCACCACTCAAAATGTCAAAGCCATCCCAGGCACCAGCGGTGATCACCACCTGCTCGGGCACGCAATCGAGCCCGCGCCAGGCCGCCAGATGCGCGGCAATGGCCGCGCGCAGCACCAGCCAGCCAAAGGGGTCAGCCTGCGCGAGAAGGCGCGCTTCGGGCGCCCGCCAGGCGCGTTCAAGATGCCTTGCCCAAGGCCGGTGCGGGAAGGCGGTCTGATCGGGAATGCCGGGGTGAAACGGCAGAAAAGGGCGGGTCATTTGCGTGGACGGGGCAGGCCGGGATACAGGCGCGACCAGATGCGGCAGATGCTTGGCGATATAGGTGCCGTCCCCGCGCCGCGCGATGAGGTAGCCTTCGGCGATCAACTGGTCATAGGCAGAAATCACTGTCATCCGCGAAACGCCGAGTTCCCCTGCGAACACGCGGCTGGCCGGGAGGCGCTGTCCACCATAGTGCCCGGTCAGGACCAGGGCGCGCAAACTTTCGGAAAGCTGCAGATGCAGCGGGTGCTCCGCGATCCGATCCAGTGTCAATGCCAGAAGCGCGGCATCAAGATTGGACTGGTGATTTTTATCGGTATTGGACATATCTTTAAATCCAATATGGCAATAGCCATCGGTCATCAATCCAGTGAACAGGGCCATCCGATGACTGACAGCCTTCCCATCACCAACCGTTCCCGTCTGCGCCGCTCGCATCCGCGCGGGCATTTCGATCGCGAGACCATCAACGCCATTCTGGATGCGCAACCGCTGTGTTCGGTCGGCTATGTGATGGAGGGCAAACCCTATGTGACACCGACACTGCAATGGCGCGAGGGCAATCACGCCTATTGGCATGGCTCATCGGCAAGCCAGGCACTGCGTGCGGGGCGGGACGCCGAGGTCTGCCTCAGCGTTTCGATCCTCGATGGATTCGTGCTGGCGCGCTCGGGCTTTCATCATTCGGTCAATTCGCGTTCGGTGACGTTGTTCGGCACGGCCTTTAAGGTCGAAGACCCGGTCGAGAAACTGGCCAAGCTTACCCGCTTCGTGAACGGCCTTTTCCCCGGTCGTTATGCGGACCTGCGCCCGGATACGGCGCAGGATCTCAAGGCGACCACCCTGCTGGGCCTGAAAATCGAAGAGGGTAGCGCCAAGATCCGCAGCGGCGGACCAAATGACGAGGAAGCGGACTATGCCCTACCCATCTGGGCTGGCGTGATTCCCGTCCAAACCGAAATTGGCGCCCCAATTCCCGATCCGCGCAACCTGGACGGCGTTGCCATGCCAGAACACGTTCGGGAATTCAAACTCGGTAGCGCTTACGGCAAAAAGCAGGAGTGACAGGCCGCATCGGAGCATGATGACGAGCGGTGAAAGGCCGGTATGAGCCGTCCAGAGCGCTTAGGCATGAGTCGGCTCGTAGCCTGAACCAGCTGCCCCGCGGTGACGATCCGGTGATGCGGAACCGCGTCTGTGCCGTAGCAACGCCGCCATTTCGCGGGTGTGATGCCTGCCAGCCGGCAGAATAACCGGCTGAAATGGGCCGGGTCGGCATAGCCGATCTTGGTTGCCATGGCCTCTACCGATATCCTTGTTGTCTCCAACAAATGTTTCGCCTCTTCGACACGTAAGGCATGGACATAATCGATGGGCGAGTAACCTGTAGCCTGGCGAAACCGGCGCTTGAAGGTGCGGTCATGAAGGCCTGATTGCCTGGCCATCTGCGCCACGGGATTCGGCTAAGCGTAGTTTTCAGAGATCCACAGCTGGGCTTTGTGGATCGCATGATCCTCATGCTGGCGCGGTGTCGCCATCGCCGAGAACGGAAGCTGACCCATGCCGCGCTCTCCGATGACGAACAGTCGCGCAATGCGGGCAGCCTCAAGCGCACCGCAGAACCGGCCGACAAGGTAGAGCGCCAGATCCTGCCACGAGGATGCCCCGCCGGACGTAATCAACCTGCCGTCATGGTCACCGTCACACAGGATGCGTTCGGGGCGAAACCGGATCGCGGGATAGCGATCCCGAAAGATCGCAGCGGTCGCCCAGTGCGAGGTCGCTTCCCGGCCATCGAGCAGACCCGCCTCCGCCAGGACCAGCGCGCCGCTGCAGGTCGAGCAGAGAACCGCGCCGGCCTCGAATTAGCCGCGCAGCCAAGCGGTCTCGGGATCCCACCGGCCTTCCGGGGACTCTCCGGGCTGTAGCTCCGCGTCGCAAATGATGATCAGGCTGGCCTTCTCCACTTTCGCGATCGAGCTATGGGGGGTCAGGGGAATTCCGACAGAGGATACGAACGGGTCAGCGCCGCGAGCGACGATTTTCGGCTCAAACCGGGCGGCAATATCCGGCCGGGCTCCAGCTCCCCCTGCGGCCCGCAGAACTTCGAAAAGTCCGTAGGGCGCCATTGGTCCGGTCTCGGGCTGGACCAGAATACTCACATCGACAATTGGCGGGGCGGCTGACGTATCTGTGCGCATAGAACCAGTTTGTCATATTTGGACAGTTTCTGTCCATTATCGATCTGAGTGGATGATTGATCCGTGGCGCCCTGAAACCATCCAACGCCAACCGGGATGAGGGAAAAGTCATGACTGACCGAAACAGCGAAACCGCAGTCGCGACGCCAACGCGTTGTGATCTGCTGCAATCCATCGCGATGCTGGGCATGGCGACTTCCGCCGGTTAGGCATTTCCCACGCCGCCTTCTGCCAATGAAGGAACCATCGAAATAAATGAACGCGTCATCAAGAGCGACGATGTGGAAATAGCCACAGAGGCGTTTGGCGACCCATCCCATCAACCTGTTCTTCTGATCATGGGCTTCATGGCGTCGATGCTGTGGTGGCCGGAGGCGTTCTACCGGCAGCTTGCAGCCCAGAATTTCCATGTCATCCGCTATGACAACCGCGACACCGGCTTGTCGACCTTCTACGAACCGGGCAGCCCGCCCTATACGATGGATGACATGGCCGAGGACACCATGCGTGTTCTGGACGGGTATGAGATTGACAGCGCTCAACTGGTCGGCATGTCGATGGGCGGCATGATCGCCCAGATTGCCGCAATCAAACATCTCGGGCGTGTCCGGACATTGACACTCATCTCCACCACGCCCGTGGGCATGGACACATCCGCGCTGCCCCAGGCCAGCAGCGCCTATATGGAACATGCTGCGGAAGGGGAAATCATCGATTGGAGCGATCACTCCCAGGTGATTGATTTCATTGTCAAGGACACCAGGATGATCGCCGGGACCGCGCATCCCTACGACGAGGCGCGTGCGCGCGATCTTGTTGAGCACGATGTCAAGCGTGCTAGAAACTTCATCAGTGCCACCAATCACTTTGCCCTCGGGGCTGGAGCGGACTGGACCGGTAAGCTCGCTGACCTGGAAATGCCGCTTCTTGTCATTCACGGCCCGGCCGATCCGATCTTCCCGATCGAGCTTGGCAGTTCACTCGTCACTCTTATGCGGCCGCCCAGACCTGATTGAGGATTCTCGCGGCGATCTCGGCCTTGTCCTGGGGCAGGAAGCGGCCGTATCCGATCGCAGGCACCTGACCAGTCGTCCTGCTGGGTTCCACCTTGAAATCCGATCCACACTCTGTACCAGGATATCCGGCACAACCCTTGAACCTGCATACAGCAGGATGGGTTGCCCTGTTTCAAGCGGATATGATTCTAGTTATACCCGCCCCATAACTTCTGCATACGCATGAATATCGCTCAACTTCGGTCTCGTCTCGCGACGCCGTCGGCTTCTTTGGATTGGCCGGATGAAGGTTTGTTTTCCTTTTGGGTGATCAGCCGTGCGGAATTTTGTCGCGACAAGAAACTCCAGAGCCAATTCAGGGACACGAACAAACGCGACCGCGCTCCGATCAGAAAATAGATATGAGCAATTCCCCAAACCCACCACGCAAGCAAACCTTTCATCTGAAAGCGACCGTATTCGATCACTGCTGCATTCCGTCCGACGGTGGCAAGGTTACCCATGTTGCGATACCTAAAACGGCCGGGTGGCTTCGCGCCTGTCAGTCGCGCACGGATTGTACGGGCGGCATGGCGGCCTTGTTGTTTGGCTGCGGGAGCCACGCCGGGAACCAGCTGACCGTCGCTTTCGACATGCGCAGTATCACCCAGCACGAAAATCGAGGGGTCACCAGGCAGTGTCAGGTCGTCATTCACGATCACACGGCCAGCATGATCTGCCTTCGCATGCAACCAGTCCTTGGCCGGCGACGCCTGGACACCGGCTGCCCAGATCACCGTACGCGCCGGTAAGAATGCATCCCCAAGGACGATTCCGTCGCTTGTGCATTCAGTGACAGGCGTGCCCGTCTTGACTTCGACGCCCCTCCGCGTGAGGGCATTCGATGCGTAAGCCGACAACTTCTCGCCGAAGGCCGGGAGAATGCGTGGCCCCGCTTCAATCAACATCACTTTCGCACGGCGCGTGTCGCTACGGCGGAATTCACCGGGAAGGATGCGATGGGCCAATTCGGCGATAATCCCGACCAGCTCGACACCCGTCGGCCCCGCTCCGATAACCGCAAAGGTCAACTGTGCGTCGCGTTCCGCTTCATCTTCGCTCATTTCCGCGCGCTCGAACGCCAGAAGGAGCCTGCGCCGGACGGTTGTCGCGTCCTCCAATGTCTTCAATCCCGGTGCATTCTCCTCCCAGTGATCCTTGCCGAAATATGCGTGACGCACACCGGTTGCGATAACCAGACTGTCATAGGGAACCCGGATACCGTGAGGCAGAATTACTTCGCGGGCATCACGATCAACACCATCCACCTTTCCCAGCAAGGTCGTCACGTCCTTTCGATCCCGTAGCAACGACCGGATCGGCCAGGCGATGTCGGAGGTGGCAAGCATGCTTGTCGCAACCTGGTAGAGCAGCGGCTGAAACAGATGATGATTGCGCTGGTCGATCACTGTAATGTCGCAATCGACACCCCTCAGGCCGTGCGCAACCGTCAGCCCGGCGAACCCCGCTCCGACAATGACGATGCGATGCTTCATAGCGGATATCCCCTGTACATCATGACCGTTCTATCCGTGTGGTGTTTCAAGGGTGATCCAAGACCAGTGGCGGCTCCGGGAACCTGTCGGTCTCCATTCCGGCCCCCGCTACCCTGTCGCCTTGGCCAAGGCCCGATCCAGATCGGCGATCAGGTCGTCGGGATTCTCAATCCCGATGGACAGGCGCACGAGTTCCGGCGCCGCCCCAGCGGCACGCTGCTGATCCTCGGTCAACTGCCGGTGGGTGGTAGAGGCCGGATGAATTACCAGCGACCGCGCATCGCCCAGATTGGCGACATGGCTGAACAGCTCAAGGGCATCGACCAGCTTGACCGCCGCCTCGTAACCGCCCTTGATCGAGAAATTGAACAACGATCCCGCGCCTTTGGGATACAGTCGCTTCGCGGTTCCGTTCCACGGTGAGGATGCAAGCCCGGCATAGGTAACTGAAGTCACGCGCGGGTCACCCTCCAGCCATTGCGCAACCTTCTCGGCGTTTTCGACATGCCGGGGCATGCGCAGCGCCAGCGTCTCGATCCCCATCAGCGTGTAATGCGCGCCCTGCGGGTTCATCGTCATGCCCAGATCGCGAAGTCCAATGGCGATGCCATGGAAGGTAAAGGCCAAGGCGCCGAAGGTCTCGTGAAATTTCAAGCCGTGATAGGCAGGCTCGGGTTCGGACAACGAGGGGAACTTGCCATTTGCGGACCAGTCGAACTTGCCGCTATCGACCACGGCACCCCCGGTCACGGTGCCATTTCCGGTCATGAACTTGGTCAGCGAATGGACGACGAGGGTCGCGCCCATCTCGAGCGGCCGGCACAGGTAGGGGGTTGCCAGCGTATTGTCGACGATCAGCGGAATGCCTGCCGCATCGGCAATCTTGGCAACCTCTGGAATGTCGGTGACATAACCGCCCGGATTGCTGATCGATTCGCAGAAGACGGCGCGGGTGTCATCGTCGATGGCGGCGCGAAGGGCGTCTGTATCGTCCAAATCGACGAATTTTGCCGACCAGCCAAAGCGTCGGATGGCATGGCTGAACTGCGTGACAGTGCCACCATAGAGCCGGGTCGAAGCGACGATGTTCTTGCCCGGCCCCATCAGGGGAAACAGCGCAAGGATCTGCGCCGCGTGCCCCGACGAGCAACAGACTGCGCCTGCGCCTCCCTCCAGTGCCGCAACCCGGTTCTGCAATGCCGCTACAGTCGGGTTGGTCAGCCGCGAATAGATATAGCCGACCTCTTCCAGATTGAAGAGCCGGGCGGCGTGATCCACGTCGCGGAACTGGTAGGACGTGGTCTGATAGATCGGCGTCTGTCGAGCACCGGTGACCGGATCCGGCTCGGTGCCCGCATGGACTGTCAGCGTATCAAGTGATTGATCCTGTGCCATAGTATTCTCCTGGTCGATACTACCACAGCCTATGTCTGACCCGGCAGGAACAGCAATCCGGAATAGGTGGCACATTCCGGGCCAAGAAATCCACATGCTCCATATGGATCCAAACCCTAGACAACGGTGAGTGCGTAGCTCCATATCGAGCCACCCGCCGATCACTCGCCCGCTGGAAGCCCCACCCCACCCGAGGATGCCGCGCTGAGCGCCACGAAATTCAACGCCTGCTCGCGAACGGCATTGGCAAGGCTCTGACGCGCCTCGAGAAGTGTGCGTTCGGCATCGAGAACCGGGAAGAAATCCGCATCGCCCAGTTCATAGGAGGTCTGGGCCAGATCAACCGCTTCGCGCGCATTCTCGACCAGGCGCGATTGCGCATCGACCGCGCGGGCGTCGCGATTATAGCCGGCAAGGGCGTTCTCGACCTCTTCCACAGCGTTCAGAACTGCGGATTGCCATGCCAACCGCGCCTGCTCGGCCCGGGCCTGTGCAGCCGAAAGCTGGGCCTGATTGGCGGCATTGAACAGCGGCACGGAGATTTGCGGGCCGAAACCCCAGGTCTTCATACTGCCCGCCCGGCCCAGGTCGACCGGTGTCACATTGCCCGTCAGCGTGAGCCGGGGATAGAAGGCCGCCCGCGCCTCGCCCACCGCCGCGACGGCGGCCGCCAGGTTACGCTCGGCCACGCGGACATCCGGGCGGACCCGGACGACATCGGCGGGAACGCCGACGCTGGCGCGATAGCGGGCGCGCGGCTGGCCCCCGCCCTTCCGCAGGCGCGCCGCCACATCGGCGCTGCGGCTTGCGGTCAGCGTGGCCAGCCTGTTGACCGACTGATCATAGCCCGCTTCCAGCGCGGGCAGCGCGGCCTCGGCCTGTGTCACGAGCTGCTCGGCCTGCAGGACCTCGATACGCGAGACGCTGCCAAGCAGATCCTGCTCGCGGGTCAGGGTCAGCGTCCGCTTGCGGCTTTCCAGGCTTTGCCGGGTCAGGGCCGCGGCTTCCTGGTAATAGCGCGCATCCACATAGGCTTGCGCGACCGCGCTGGCCACGGTCAGCCGTGCGACCTCGGCCGAAAGATAGGCTGCGTCAAGCTGGGCCGAGGCCCCCTGCCGCGCCGCCCGGTTCGCCCCGAAAATATCGATGAGCCAGGAAACCCCCAGTGTCGCCGAGCTTTGCTCGATCACCGTCCCGGAGCCTTCGCTGTCGCCGCGCGAGGCAGCCCCGGTGATATCGGCGTTTGGCAGATCGTTCGAACCGACCAGCCGCGCATTCGCCTGCGCTTCGCGGATGACCGAAACGGCGGTCCGCACATCAAGATTGCGCGCCAGTCCGGCGGCGACCAGTCCGTCAAGCTGACTGTCGCGGAATGCCGACCACCAGGCATTGGTTCCCGCGCGGCGGGCGGGGCTGTCGGCTGCGAACCGCTCGGGCAGGTCGGCTTCGGGCGCGCGATAGGCGGCGGGGCTGCATGCCGCCAGCGCAAGTGACGAGGCAAGGCCGCTCAGAACGATACGGCGGGACAGGATTGAAGATTGGGACATCTGAATCAACTGGACTTTCTGAACCCCGATACCGGGGCATGGATGGATAAGACGCGGGCAAGGGCCGGAGCATCCCCTGCCCGCGGGCGACAGGCCATGTCAGGCCGTCATGGTTCCGGTGTCCGCGGCACGTTTTCTGGTGCGGCTGAACAATCCAAGCACGAAGACGAAGAAAACGGGGACGAAGAACACCCCCAAAATGGTCGCCGCGACCATGCCGCCAATGACGCCGGTGCCGATCGCGTTCTGACTGGCGGCGGACGCGCCGGTGGCGATAGCCAGGGGAACCACGCCAAGCGTGAACGCCATCGAGGTCATCAGGATCGGACGGAACCGCAGCTTCGCGGCCTCGACCGCCGCTTCGATCAGGGTCATGCCCTGTCCGCGCAGATCCTTGGCGAATTCCACGATCAGGATGGCGTTCTTGGCCGAAAGCCCGATGATCGCGATAAGGCCGACCTTGAAATAGACATCGTTCGGCATGTCGCGCAGCATCACCGCCGCGATGCAGCCGATCACCCCAAGCGGCACCACCAGCATCACCGAAAGCGGGATCGCCCAGCTTTCGTAAAGACCCGAAAGCAGCAGGAAGACGAACAGGATCGACATCGCGAAGAGCAAGGTCGAGGTATTGCCCGAATTGATCTCTTCCAGTGTCTGGCCCGTCCATTCATAGGCGAAACCCTGCGGTAATTGAGCGGCCAGCCGCTCCATCTCGGCGACGGCGGCCCCCGAGGAAAAACCCTCTGCCGCGCTACCGGCGATGCGCACGGCGGGATATCCGTTATAGCCGACCACCTGGCTGGCCCCCTGATCCCAGTCCAGCGTCGCAAAGGACGAAAAGGGCACCATGCCGCCATTCGAATTGCGCACCGTCAGGTCAAGGATGCTCTCGGCCTGCATCCGGCTTTCCTCCTGTGCCTGCACGATCACGCGCTGCATCTTTCCCTGGTTCGGGAAATCATTCACGTAGCTGGAGCCGAGATTAGCCGAGATCGTCTGGTTGATATCGCTGAAGGCGACACCGAAAGTCTGGGCCTTGTCGCGGTCGATATTGATCGCGACCTGAGCCGCGGCGGGCATCCCCTCGACCCGCAGGCCGGTGACGACCCCACCCGCCTGCGCCTCGTCCATAAGCTGCCGGGCGGCGGCATCAAGCGCCTCCTGTCCGGCCCCACCCCGGTCCTGCAGACGGAAGGTGAAGCCGCCCGAGGTACCGAAACCCGGGATCGCCGGTGGCGAAAGCGAATAGATCTGCGCGTCCTTGGTCTGGAACAGCGCCATATTGGCCGCGTCCGCGATCTGACTGGCGGACTGATCGCGCTCGGCCCAGTCAGTAAAGGTGATGAAGGCAAGCCCCGCATTCGGCCCCTGCCCCGAGAATGAGAAGCCGCGAATGCCCACGACATTCTCGACCGCCGGGTTCTGGCCGTAATACTCCTCGATCGTGCGGATCGCGGCATCGGTACGCTGTGAACTGGCGGTTGGCGGGGTCTGGATATCCGCGATGACGAAACCCTGGTCTTCATCCGGCAGGAATGCCGTGGGCAGCGAGGTGAAGCCCAGCCCCGTCAATGCCACGACACCGAGATAGATCAGCATCACCAGCCCGGTGCGCCGCGTCAGGACCGATACGGTGCGCCCGTAACCCCGGGTTGCGGCGTCGAACTTGCGATTGAACCAGCCGAAAAAGCCCTTCTTCTCGTGATGTCCTTTGATCGGCTTGAGAAATGTCGCGCATAAGGCGGGCGTCAGCGTCAATGCGAGAAAGGCCGAGAACAGAATCGAGACCACCATCGTCAGGGCGAACTGGCGATAGATGATTCCCGTGGAGCCCGGAAAGAACGCCATCGGGACAAAGACCGCCGCCAGGACCAGCGTGATACCGACGATCGCGCCCGAGATCTCGCCCATCGCCTTTTGCGTCGCCTCCTTTGGCGGAAGACCCTCGCGCGCCATGATACGTTCGACATTTTCGATCACCACAATGGCGTCATCCACCAGGATACCGATCGCCAGAACCATGGCGAACATCGTCAGCACATTGATCGAAAAACCTGCGGCCAACATCACCCCAAGCGTGCCCGCCAAGGCGATCGGCACCACGATGGTCGGGATCACCGTGTAACGGAAGTTTTGCAGGAACAGGAACATCACGATGAAAACAAGAACCACCGCCTCGACCAGCGTGTGAATGACCTTCTCGATCGATTTCTCGACGAAGGGGGCCGTATCGTAGGGGATCGAATATTCGATCCCCTCGGGAAAGAATTGCGACAGCTCTTCCATCGCGGTTTGCACCGAGTGCGAGGTAGCCAATGCATTGCCGCTGCTGGAAAGCTGAATCCCGATCGCCGCCGTGGGCTGGCCGTTCAATCGCGAGGCGAAGTTATAGGTATCCGCGCCGATCTCGATCCGCGCGACATCGCGGAGCCGCACCGTCGAGCCATCGGTATTGGCGCGCAGGACGATATTTCCGAATTCCTCGGCCTCGGTCAGCTGCCCCTTGACCAGCACCGTCGCGGTCAGTTCCTGGTTGACGGGATTTGGATCGGCGCCGATCTGCCCTGCGGCCACCTGCGCGTTCTGCGCCCGGATGGCCGTCTGCACATCAGCAGGCGACATGTTCAGACCGGTCAGCTTGTCGGGATCGAGCCAGATCCGCATCGCCTCTTGCGACGCGAAGACCTGCGCACGGCCCACGCCATCGATCCGGCGAATCTCGCCCACGACATTGCGGTTGATATAATCGCCAAGCGCGACCGCATCCATCGTTCCATCGGTCGAGGTCAGCGACACCATCATCAGGAACCCGGCACCGGCCTCTTCAACCGTGACGCCCTGATCCACCACCGTTTGCGGCAGGACAGGTTCGACCCTGCTTACCGCGTTCTGGATATCGACCTGCGCGGTCCCCACATCGGTGCCCGGCGCGAAGGTCGCGGTGATCGAAATCGCACCTGATACATCCGATGTCGATTCGAAATACTGGATACCCTGGATACCGTTGAGTTCCTCTTCGATGGGTTGGGCGACGGACTGATACATCTCGGTCGGCGTCGCGCCGGTATAGACCGTGGAAATCTGGATCTGCGGCGGCGCCACCTGCGGATATTGCGCTATCGGCAGTTGCGGCAGCGCGATCAGCCCCGCGATAACGATGAAGATTGCAATCACCCAGGCCAGGACCGGGCGGAGGATGAAGAATTGTGCCATCCGGTGTTATTTCCTGGTCGGAGCCGTAGAGGCAGCGGCGCCGCGCTCCGCGACCTCGATCGCGGGCCGGTCACCGGATGCGGTTTCATGCATCTCGGCGGATTGGGCGAGGTCCACGGGCTCGGGGACGACCTTGGCGTCGGGATAAAGCTTCTGCGCGCCCTCCACGACAACCTTGTCGCCCGCGGCCAACCCGTCCTCGATCAGCCAGCGGTTGCCGACGGTCTGGCCAAGCCGGATATCGCGGCGCTCGACGGTATCGGCATCCTTCAGCACATAGACATAGGATTGTCCCGACTGATCGCGCTGCACGGCCATCTGCGGCACGGCCAATGCGTTCTCGCGCACGGCCTGCTCGATACGGGCACGGACATAAAGGCCCGGCAACAGATCGCCATCCGGGTTGGGAAATTCCGCCCGCAACGTGATCTGCCCCGTCGTACTGTCAACACTCGCCTCTGAAAACAGAAGCTTGCCAGGATGGGCATATTCCGTGCCGTCATCGAAGATCAACTGCACCTGTGCCTCTTCCGAGGTCTCCATCATCAACGTGCCCGCATCGCGCGCGCGGCGCAGCGCGAACAGGTCCGAGGACGATTGCGTGACATCCACATAGACGGGATCAAGCTGTTGAATCGTCGCCATGACATCGGTTTCGGCATTCACCAGCGCGCCTTCGGTCACAAGGGCCCGCCCCACCACGCCGTCGATCGGCGCGGTAACATCGGTATAACCGAAGTTCAGCTCCGCCTCTTGCAGCGAGGCCCGGGCGATCGCCACATCCGCCTCGGCCTGCGCCAGAACCGTCGTAGCGTTGTCCAGTTCGACCCCGGCAGTCACACGGCGTTCGCGCAATTGCTCGGTACGGCGAAGCTGGTCCTCGGCATTCTTGCGGCTGGCTTCCGCACGGGCCAATGTCGCCTCGGCGCTGGCAACGCGAACGGCATAGGGCGCCGGGTCGATCTTGTACAGGATGTCGCCCGCTTTTACCGCGCTACCCTGTTCGAAAACCCGGCTCACGACGATACCGCCGATACGCGGGCGCACCTCGGCGGTGCGCGTCGCGGCGACCCGGCCGGGCAATTCATTGATGACGGGCAATGGCTCTGGCCGAAGCGTCTGGACGCTGACTTCGGCAGGAGGCAGTTGCTGTGAAAGGACGGGGCCAGCGAGCAATACGAAGCCGGCCATCAGGCAGGCAAGTCTGCCAGGCGTTCGGAAATAATGCAATGGTCTAACTTTCGGATCGGTCTTCGGAGAAGAAGATGACGTGGAGGAGGAAGATAGCTATTTTTCGGCTGGCGCACCTTTGTCGCTGTCCGCGATGGCCATCAGGTCATCGAGGATTTCATTTCGGGTCGCGTCGTCGAAACGATGGAAGCCGAAATATTCCATGAAAGCCATGCCGTGCAGCGTCAGAAGCGCCCGCAGCATCTTGCGCGGCTCCGCCGCGTCGGCTGCCACGCGCTCCGCATCGCCGCGAAGTTCCTGGCGCATGATCTCGTGGCATTCGGCGCTCTCACCCATGCCCGCACTTATCAGAAGCGCCATGGCAATATCTTCGTCGGTCGGCGCGGTACGGAATTCATCGATCATTGCGCGCAGGCAGGCATTGGGCTTGCCCTCATGCCGGGTAAGAGCCTCTTCGAACTTGTCGCGATGCTGTTCGAGCTGATAGCGCGTGAAGGCGGCCAGAAGCCCGGCTTTGCTTTCGCAATCGTATATGACGCTGGACTTGCTGATGCGGGCCTCTTTCGCAACGGCATCGATGCTGAGCCCACCTATGCCATGACGGCGCGCAACACATTCGACGGCCTGCATCAGGCATTCACGATCAATGCTGCGCTTGCGGCCCATGGCTTTTCCTTTTCAGTACGACCGTTCGTAAATAAATTTGCGGCCAGCGTCAAGTGCCTCGGGTAAAACACGGTCACTGACGATTTGATTACTTCCACCCGTATCTCAGATTGTGCCCTGGTCGGCCAAATCTGCTGTAGTATTAAGACCCGTCACGCGTTAAAGATTGGAACCACCCCATTGTTGGGGTAGGTCAGCCACTCCGTCGGAAACCTCTCAAGTCACCACTGCACCGACTTTTATCACTGCAAGCTTGGTACATTGCTATGCCGTCAGGGAGCGCGGAAACCACTCCTACCGTAATGCTTAGAAATGTCCGTGCCGGTCCAAAGACGTTGCGTACGACTTGGCAGGTCAATACCACCTTCTTGCTCAATCCTTGGGCGCGAGTATGGCTGACCGAAATCCTCAAGGTGCTGGGCAACCGGATCTTCGGAATGGATCTTGCCGTCGATCCGATCCGTGAAGGGATCGTCTGGCATTACCGTCTGAGCTGCGCGGCAATGGCCACTTCGGCAGGTGCCGCGCTGGCGGTTTGCGGTACGGTCTTGCAGGCATTACTACGCAACCCGCTGGCGGAGCCTTATCTGCTCGGGATTTCCGCGGGCGCATCGACCGGGCCGTCCTCGTGATGATACTCGGGATCGGTGCCGGAGCCGTTACCCTGTCGGGAGGCGCGTTTCTTGGCGCCGGCCTCGCCTTCGGCTTCGTGGCGTTTCTGGCGCATGGCTCTGGCGGCGGCACCGAGCGGATCATCCTCGCGGGTATCGCCGGGTCACAGCTCTTCAATGCCGCGACCTCCTTTATCGTGGTGACCTCGGCCAATGCGGAGCAAACGCGCGGCATCATGTTCTGGCTCCTGGGCAGCCTTGGCGGCATGCGCTGGCCCGATGTCACGCTTGCCATGCCGGTTCTTGCGACAGGTCTGGCGATCTGCCTTTACCGGGCGCGCGCACTCGACGCCTTCGCCTTCGGCGAGGACGCGGCCGCCTCTCTCGGCATCGGCATCATGCGCATTCGCACGGAGCTTTTCGCCCTCACGGCGCTGCTGACGGCGGGGATTGTCAGCCTTGTCAGCGCAGTCGGGTTTGTTGGCCTGGTCGTGCCACATGCCACCCGCTTCCTGGTCGGCCCCGCCCATTCTTTCATCCTCCATCTGGCTCAAAAGCCTACTTCAGGGAGGACCACTTTTCAGGGGGCAGGCCAATCGAAGCCGTCATCTGGCGAGAAGCGGATCTGACGATCACCGATGAAGAATGCAAGCTTTTTTCAGGGAAGGCCAACACCTGAAAGTTTGGTCAGCTTCGGGATCAGGTATGTCAACTTCATCAACCAGCGTGAACTGCTTGGCTGGGATCGGCTTATTGCCTCAGGAGCGGTATCTGCCCGCAGGGTTCCCCATGGGGCGTAACGCTACCATGCCTCAAACAAAGAAGTGAGCTCGAACCCCAACTGAGCGCCATGAATCGTTCAATGGGGTTTCGAGCGTCTTATGTGCTCGATCAATGCCCGCAGCTTGGGGGCCATGTTGCGGCGCTGCGGGAAGTACAGGAAAAACCCGGGGAATGGCGGCAGGAAGTCGCCGAGCAGAGGCACCAGTTCGCCTGCCTCCACGAACGGTCGGAACGTCTCTTCCGGCGCAAAGGTGAGGCCGCCCCCGGCGAGTGCCGTGCGTAGCATCAGGCGCAGATCGTTGGTGGTAATTTGGGGCTCAACAGCTACGTCGAAGGGAATGCCATTCTCCTCGAACTCCCAGCGGTAAGGCGCCACGCCAGGTGCCGGGCGCCAGCCGATGCAACGGTGCCGGACCAACTCGCGCGGATGCGTCGGTGCTCCGTGGGTAGCAAGATAGCTCGGACTTGCGACGACCATCTCGCGCTGATCACCGGTTACAGGGATGGCGATCATGTCCTGCTCGATCACCTCGCCCAACCTGACGCCCGCGTCAAACCCGGCGGCGACGATATCGAATTCCTCGTCCGTGACCGTGACATCGATCGTCACATATGGATTGGCCTGGGCAAAGGAAGCGATAAGCGGTCCCGAAAGGAACTGTTCCGCGATCGAGGTCACGGCGATCCTGAGGAGCCCGCGTGGCATATTCTCGGCCGATACGCTCTCAAAGGCGGTTTCGATATCGGCGAGCGGATGAGACAGGGCGTCGCGCAGGCGCTCTCCCGCTTCCGTCAGTCGTACGGAACGCGTCGTTCGCAGCACCAGAGCCGTGCCGAAGGCATCCTCAAGTCGACGAATCCCCTGGCTGATGGCCGAGCGTGTCACGCCCAGCCGATCAGCGGCGGCCCGGAAATTATGCTCCTCCGCGACCGCGAGAAAGAGCGGTAGGAGGTTCAGGTCGATCTTCATTGTCCAGTATTGCTAACCATCCAGTCAAGCAGGTGACGGATACCACTACCAGCCGCCAGCGTCCATCTTGCCCTTGAATCCGAGAAAGGGAGAACACCATGGACAAGGTCATCATGATTACCGGCGCCTCCAGCGGCATCGGTGAAGGAATTGCCAGGGAACTGGGCAATAGCGGCGCGAAACTGTTTCTGGGCGCTCGCCGGCTTAACCGTATCGAGGCCATCGCGGCGGACATCCGGGACGCGGGCGGCACCGCCGAGGCACGATCGCTGGACGTCACCGACCGCTCGTCCATGACCGCCTTTGCCCAGGCCGCCATGGAAAAATGGGGGCGCATCGACGTTCTGGTCAACAATGCCGGCGTGATGCCGCTCTCGCCGCTTTCTGCCGGCAAGCAGGACGAATGGGAGCGTATGGTGGACGTCAACATCAAGGGCGTGCTCTGGGGCATTGGCGCGGTGCTGCCGATCATGGAAGCGCAGGGCAACGGCCAGATCATCAATATCGGTTCCATCGGCGCACTACAGGTCGTGCCGACAGCGGCGGTCTATTGCGCCACGAAATTCGCGGTCCGGGCGATCTCGGAGGGGCTGCGGCAGGAAAGCACGAAGATCCGCGTCACCTGTGTCAATCCGGGTGTCGTGGAAAGCGAACTCGCCTCGACCATCACCCATGAGGAGACCATGGCGGTGATGGACACCTATCGCGTGGTCGCGCTTCAGCCTGCCGACATAGCACGTGCGGTGCGGCATGTGATCGACGCGCCGGTCGGCGTCGATACGACCGAGATCACCATCCGGCCGACCGCATCGGCAAATTGATACCGGCCAGGCAGATGCAAAGCGGCCTTTTGGCGGCCGCTCTGGCTGGAGGGGCACAATCGTGTCCCGGTCATACCCGCAACCCTTCAAGAATGGAGTAAGCTCATGATATTTGCCTCGAGGATTGGAAACAGACCAGCCGCCGTCCGCAATCTGCTGATTGCCCTGGCATTCGTCGTAGCTGTTGCGCCGGCGCAGGCCAGCACCACCGCCTCGCAAGCCGAGGTCCGCAACGGAACCATCGTTCGCGAGGCGTTCGAGCAATGGGCAGCCGGAAGCGGCAATGTCTTCGATCTGCTCTCTCCGGACGTCCGCTGGACCATCCACGGTTCCGGCCCGGTCGCCGGTACCTACGACGGCGTTGAGGACTTCGTGCAGCGCGGATCGGTCCCGCTCGTCAGCCGCTTGGCGTCCCCGCTGACGCCGGAGGTCCACCATGTCTGGGCCGTCGAGGACAGGGTCATCATCCGCTTCGACGCCTCGGCCACCACAACCTCGGGTGCGCCCTACCACAACCAGTTCGTGTGGATCTTCCGGATGGAGGACGGATCGGTCGTCGAGGCCGAGGCCTTCCTCGATCTCGTCGCCTACCAGGAAGTCGTCGACAACAACGAACCGCGTCAGCAGTAGGGCATCGGGGCCTCACCGGGGACGGCCGCATCGGGCGGCCGTTTCTCCACTGACGACATCGAGACATTGAACGGGGAATTCGACCGTGCAGCGCATATTTTCAGCCCTGGTTGCCGCAACGTTTCTGACCCAACCCGTAACAGCCGAGGAAACGGAAATGCAGGCGAACCATCCCTATGTCGGTCTCTGGGTGACCGAGGACGGATACATCCGCCACGAGATCCTTCCCAACGGCCGCTATGTGGAAGCGCGCGGGACACATGAGCGCGCCTACGAGGGCCGCTACGAAGTGACCGGCACGCATATCGAATACTGGGACGACACCGGCTTCACCGCCGATGGCGACTTCATCGATGACGTCCTCCATCACGCCGGTATGATCCTCTACAGGCAGTGATATCGCAGCTATGTGGATGCTGCCCGACCTGCGCCAATGCATTCCCGGAAATTCTGGAAGGCCACGACGTAAAATGTGATGCTTGCAGCTTGATAATCGCCCGCGCTTATCAGTTCTCCCCGCAGCATTGCTTGTATTTTCGTCCTGAACCGCAGGGACAGGGACCGTTCCGGCCAGGGCGTTTGCTCCGGACCGGGCCACGGGAAACGTTTCCGGCACCCATTGCAAGCTCGGGTCCCGATACGAGCAGGATCGCGACAACGCAGTTGGGAATCAGATCAGGTGCCTGGAGGTCGATCTCATCGATCTCTTCATCGGTAAATTTGCTGATCCCCTCGTTGATGCCCTGCAGGGCAAACAGGAAAATCAGCGATGACCGCGCCTTGTCATCTGCCTGTTCGAGCACGGTCTGCCAGGCTTCGGGACGCAAACGTGGAGCGCGGATGAAGCCATCGCCCCATGGCTCCCAGAGCATTTCGTCGCTGTTCGGCTCCACCTCATAGACAGGTTCGATCCATCGGGTCTTCGTTATCTCCGATGCGACTGAATTGTAATGCGCCATCACCGCCGAAATCGTTTCTTCAGCCGTCGTCAAATCCGGGAAATCGGCCTCACCGGTCTCGCCCCAGACATGTGGAAGCCATTCGGAGGGAGGGACAGGTTAGGATTCTGGTCACATAACCATTGAATTCGCTCAACGTCATGGGAAAGTTTTTCTGCGGCAGGGCCGACAGGAGCTTGTCAAGGAGATCGAGGTTCTGGTCCGAACAGCTCATGATGTGTCTTCCCCAACGCTTCAGGCTTTCAGCAGATCAAGTAGGCTTTGTTGCGCAAAAGGAGCTTTGGGTATAGTTCCCCTTTTCTTGGACAGACTTATCCTACGGCCATTGTCATGGGCGTGCCGAGAGCTGTGTAACGGTTCATGACGGCGCAGCGGATTTGTATCTCCGCGACCTGCCGGTCGAAGTCCCGCGCCATAAGGCTCTGGCCCAGACGTTTT
>NZ_QOKZ01000010.1 GCF_003697785.1 Paracoccus alkanivorans
ACCACCACCTTCTGGTAATCCATGTGGTTCGAGATCACCGCCACGATATCGATCGGCAGCGCCCCGATCCGCCAGCGATACAGCAGGTCGTTCAGGCAATGCCCGAAGCGCGAGACCATCACGATCACCTTCATGCGTTCCGTCGCATCGTGAAACGCCCATCCCATGCCGAAAGGCTCGGCGACGGCGTCGAAACCCTCGCGCAATTTCTCCAACGTGACACCGGTTTCGGAACGAAAGGAAATACGGGTGAAAAAGCGTCCGGTCAGGTCATCGTCGAACTGCGCCGCATCAGTGATGTTGCAGCCATGTTCGGCCAGATAGCCCGAGATTGCGGCCACGATGCCGCGGCGCGATTCGCATTGCACGGTCAGGACATAGTTGCTCATGCAGGCATTCCTTTCAAAACTGGGGCGAGTATCCGGCGATGCGGTCTCATGGGGTTGTTTTAAAGATACACGTCGCCGGTCTGGCTAGCACGGGGATCGCGGGAACCCGTGGCCGAAGGCGAACAGTCAGGCAATGAAACCGTCATCCGATGCTGCAATCCGCAAATCGCGCGAAATTCGCGATGCCCCGCATCGGTGGGTCACATGAAATTCAATTGCAGCCAGTGCTTCGAAGATATTGGCTTCCTTTATTGTCTGAAACCGAGGAGCCAACATGCTACGTTTTTCTGCGATGATCATTGCCCTCATGGCCGTAACGGCCCCGCCAGTTGCGGCTCAGAACCATTCGTCCATGGAGCACGGGGAAGGCGGGCATTCGCAAGCCGACCAATCGGCCTCGACCGCCGCATTCCAGGATGCCATGGATACCATGCATGAGGAGATGATGATCGATTATACCGGCAATCCCGATATCGATTTCATGCGCGGCATGATCCCGCATCATCAAGGCGCCATAGATATGGCCCGGATCGTTCTGGAACATGGCAAGGATCCCGAGGTGCGCAAGCTGGCCGAGGACGTCATCAAGGCCCAGGAGGGCGAGATCGAGATGATGAGGGAATGGCTGAAGGAAAACGACACCGCCAAATGATCGGCATGTTCTTCGGTTCCGCCCGGAATCGGTATGAAGAAAAGTAGAATCGGTCAATCATTGCCGGGTGGGCAAGGACATGCAGAGCCTTGCTTGCCCGGACAGTTCGCATTCGGCCGGGCTGCACCGGAGATGGCCTTGCTGTGCGATCAACAGGGACTACCTGAATGATGAAAAGCCGAGCCTGCCTTCCATCTCGTGGTCAAGCTCGCTGCTAAGGAAGTCTCGGTCCTCCTGGGTGAAAACCGGCTCGGACCGCCGGGGTCCAGAGAGGGTTCGCCCGAATTTACCCAGCCAGGTCGAGGGCAGGATCAATTTGCCCGCATTGATCTTCAGGTCGAAGACATCCCGGATTGCCCGCAGGACCGCTTGCGGGTTGCCGATCAGATCGGAATGGCGAACCAGCGCCACGTTGCAATCCCTGTTGAGAATGCCCCAGAAAGCGGCGTGCTTGGTGTTTCTCAACTGAACCGGGTTCGCCGGGGGGGTTCCTGTAATCGGATGCCGGTCGGCCTGCACGGGAAGACCCAACGCCTTGCGTCCCCGCAGAGCAGACATACCCCTGGGACGATCCAGCACGGTTATCCAGGGGGACCGGAGAAACTCGGAAAAACTGATATTCGTAAACTCGTCGGGGACATGAAAGGGCTTGGTGTAGAGGCTTTTCAGCCAGCTTTCCGGTTCCCGGAACATGATGACGATCAGATCCGTCGGGAAAATGGCGGTGAAACCGGGAAAGCCGTGCGTCCAGCCATATTTCCGTGTTCCGGCAAGCTGCGTGTTCCGCTCCAACAGGAAGCGCATGTAGTTCGTCCCGGTGCACCGCTCTCCCAGAACCTGGAACTGTGTGATTCCCGAGGCCGGGATCCTGTTATAGGCGATGAGATTGTTGCCCCCGATATGCGCGTCGGGGCATCCGGTAGGGGTTTCAGAGCGCTTCATTATGTCAAATCTATCGAGTTGGAAACTGCCTTCGAAACCATGCGAGCATGCGTGAGCGGGGTCAAGGCTGCCCCGATTGATGGTCTCTGCCGTCGCGCGGAATGAAAAAAATGACACTTATCCCGTCAGCAGCGAGAACAGGGGCGGTGCCGAGGTCCATCGGGATCGCCTTGATCGCAATCCTTTTTTTCCCGGCAGGGGTAGCTTGATCGTTGCGATGCTTTAAATAATTTCTTTTTAATTCAATGAAATATAAGAATATTTACCGCAATCCATCTTTTGCCAGGTGGCTGCGTATGCAAAGCGCTTCGAAGCGGACTGTCATAAAAGTGACATTATTCAGTTGCGTAACCGTCACAATTCGGGGGTAGTCAGCGACTCGCTAGTTTTCACACCCAATACAGGGAGTACCCCTATGAAATCCCTCGGCCTCACGGCAACGGCTTTGTCCGTCGTTGCATTGTCCGCGACCGCTGCCACGGCGCGTGACCAGATCCAGATCGCCGGTTCCTCGACCGTGCTGCCCTATGCCACGATCGTTGCCGAAGCCTTTGGCGAAAACACCGATTTCCCGACCCCGGTTGTGGAATCGGGCGGTTCCTCGGCCGGCCTCAAGAAATTCTGCGAAGGTGTGGGCGAAAACACCGTCGATATCGCCAATGCCAGCCGCGCCATCAAGGACAGCGAAATCGAGACCTGCGCCGCCAATGGCGTGACCGATATCATCGAGGTTCGCATCGGCTATGACGGGATCGTCTTTGCCAACGCCTCCAGCGGTCCGGATTTCGTCTTTACCCCGGCCGACTGGTTCAACGCCCTGTCCGCCAAGGTCGTCAAGGACGGCGAGATCGTCGACAACAGCGCGGCCAACTGGAACGAGGTGAATCCGGATCTGCCGGAACAGCCGATCCTGGCCTTTGTTCCCGGCACCAAGCACGGCACCCGCGAAGTCTTCGAGGAGAAGGTCATCCTGGCCGGCTGCGAGGAATCCGGTGCGATGGAAGTCTTCGCCGCTGAGATGGGTGACGAGGAAAAGGCCGAGGAAGCCTGCATGACGCTGCGCACCGATGGCAAGTCGGTCGATATCGACGGTGACTATACCGAGACGCTGGCTCGCATCGAAAGCGATCCCAACGGCATCGGCGTGTTCGGCCTGTCCTTCTACGAGAACAACACCGACAAGCTGAAAGTGGCCACCATGTCCGGTGTGACCCCCTCGACCGAAACCATCGCTTCGGGCGAATATCCGGTTTCGCGCCCGCTGTATTTCTATGTCAAGAAACAGCATATCGGCGAAATTCCGGGTCTGAAGGAATATGCCGAGTTCTTCGTCGCCGATGAACTGGCCGGTCCCGATGGCCCGCTGGCCGAATACGGTCTGGTTGCGGATCCCGAACTGGCCGCGACGCAGGAAGCCGTGACTAACGAAACGGTCATGTCGAAGTAATCCGTGTCCGGGTGGCGCGGCTCTTCGCGCCACCCGGTATTCATGCTTGTCGCCATTACGCAAGGAACGTCAGATGCCGCTGTCCTGGGCATTGCTTGCCAGTCTGTTGCTGGCCGTTGCCGGTTACCTGATCGGGCGCAGCCGGGCCTATGCCACGGCAGGGTCCGATATCCGCAACCTGCATAGCCGCCCCACCTATCACGGCGCCAGCGTGGCGCTGTTGACGCTGACTCCGGCCATTATCGTGATGATCGTCGCGTCGCTTCTGCGCATGGCGAAAACGCTTTCTCCCGAAGCCGCGGGGCTGGTCGGGTTGTTCGCGCTGGCTGCGGCCATCGCCGGTCTTGGCTGGGGCATCACCCGTATCGGGGCCGGATACCAGGCGCGCAACGTGGTCGAGCGGATCGTGCTGGGGGTGCTGATCTTCTGCTCTTCCATCGCCATTCTGACGACTGCCGGGATCGTGCTGTCGCTGATTTTCGAGACCGGGCATTTTTTCCAGAAATATAACTGGCTGGGCTTTTTCTTTGGAACGGAATGGACGCCGCGCTTCCAGGGCAATTCCGCATTGGGCATCCTGCCGCTGCTATGGGGCACGCTCTATATCAGCGTGATCGCGCTGCTGGTCGCGGTGCCGATCGGGATGTTCGCCGCCATCTACATGTCGGAATATGCCAGCAAGCGTGTGCGCGGCATCGCCAAACCGGCAATCGAGATCCTCGCGGGGATCCCGACCATCGTCTATGGTCTTTTCGCCCTGATCACCGTTGGCCCGATGCTGCGGGACTATTTCGCGCAGCCCTTGGGGCTGGGAAATTCCGGGTCGTCCGTGCTCACTGCAGGGCTGGTGATGGGCATCATGCTGATCCCCTTTGTCAGTTCGCTGTCTGACGACATCATCAATGCTGTGCCGCAAAGCATGCGCGACGGTGCGCTTGGCCTGGGTTCAACCCCCTCCGAGACCATCCGCCAGGTTGTGCTGCCCGCCGCCTTGCCCGGTGTTGTGGGGGCGGTGCTGCTGGCCGCCAGCCGTGCCATCGGCGAGACGATGATCGTGGTGCTGGGGGCCGGTGCCGCCGCGAGGCTGGGGCTCAATCCCTTCGAGGCGATGACCACGATCACCGTCAAGATCGTCAGCCAGTTGACCGGTGACAACGATTTCGCCGCGCCCGAGACGCTGGTTGCCTTTGCCCTCGGTCTGACGCTGTTCGTCATCACCCTGGGGCTGAACATTGTCGCGCTTTATATCGTGCGCAAATATCGCGAGCAGTACGAATGACCGATCTTCCGATGCCGCAGTCCGGCGCAATGCCCGCGCCGAAATCCTCGCTGATGGTCGCGGATGCGCGCACCCGCCGCCGCAACGCCGCCGAGAAGCGCTTTCGCCTCTATGGCGCGGGGGCGATCGGGATTGCGATGATCGCGCTGGTCGTTCTGCTGAGCTCGATCATCTCGGGCGGGGCAGGAGCGTTCCGACAGACCTACCTGTCGATTCCCGTCGCGCTGGATGCCGAGACGCTGGACCCCAAGGGCAACCGTAACCTGGACGAGATGTCCAAGGTGCTGACGCTGTCCTATGGCAAGGTGCTGGATCGCGCGGTCGAGGCCGCGGTTGCCAGCTCGGGGATCGAAATCGCGGAACTGGCCGAGAAGGATATCGACAACCTCGTGTCGAAAGAAGCATCGGCGCATCTGCGCGACCGGGTGCTGGCAGATCCCGAACTGGTCGGGCAGACGGTCGATGTGAACGTATTGGTAAACGGCCGGATCGACGGCTATTTCAAGGGCCGCGTGACGATGGAAAGCGCAGCGGCGGACAGCAATACCTCGCCGCAGCAGCTGATGTTGGCCGATGCGCTGAGGGAACAAGGGGTGCTGGTCACCCGCTTCAACTGGGACTTCATCACCAACCCCGACGCCTCGGACCAGCGGCCCGAGGCGGCAGGCGTGGGTGTGGCTATCCTTGGTTCGTTCTACATGATGCTGGTGGTGCTGCTGCTCGCCGTTCCGATCGGCGTGGCGGCGTCGATCTATCTTGAGGAGTTCGCGCCGAAGAATCGCTGGACCGATGTGATCGAGGTGAATATCTCGAATCTCGCCGCCGTGCCCTCCATCGTGTTCGGTATCCTCGGTCTTGCCGCCTTCATCAATTTCGCAGGACTGCCGCAATCGGCCCCGATCGTGGGTGGGCTGGTCCTGACACTGATGACGCTGCCGACCATTATCATCTCGACCCGCGCCGCGCTGAAGGCGGTGCCGCCGTCGATCCGCGATGCGGCGCTTGGTGTCGGCGCCTCCAAGATGCAGTCAGTGTTCCACCATGTCCTGCCGCTGGCCATGCCCGGCATCCTGACCGGCACGATCATCGGGCTGGCACAGGCACTGGGCGAGACCGCACCGCTGTTGCTGATCGGCATGGTGGCCTTTGTCCGCGAATTCCCCGCCGCCCCGCCGGAAGGGCTGTTCGACCCCGCCTCGGCCTTGCCGGTGCAGGTCTATAACTGGACGCAGCGCGCCGACCCGGCCTTTATCGAGCGGGCCTCGGGTGCGATCATCGTGCTGCTGATCTTCCTTTTCTGCATGAACTTGCTGGCCATCTTCCTGCGCCGCCGGTTCGAGCGTCGTTGGTAATACGGCGAAAGGAGCCTAGAATATGTACGACATCAACCGAGCGGAGAGTGCCGTGACCCAGCAGGATATCAAGATCTCGGCCAAGGATGTGCAGGTCTATTATGGCGACAAGCATGCCATCAAGGATGTGAATGTCGAAATCCTCGACAAGACGGTGACCGCCTTCATCGGCCCCTCGGGCTGCGGCAAGTCGACCTTTCTGCGCTGCATCAACCGGATGAACGACACCATCCCCATTGCCCGCATCGAGGGCAAGATCGCCCTTGATGGCGAGGATATCTACGACCGTCGCGTCGATCCGGTGCAGCTTCGCGCCAAGGTCGGCATGGTGTTCCAGAAACCGAATCCCTTCCCCAAGTCGATCTATGACAATGTCGCTTACGGCCCGCGCATCCATGGCCTGTCGCGCAACAAGGCCGAACTGGACGAGATCGTAGAGAAATCGCTGCGCGGCGCGGCCTTGTGGAACGAGGTCAAGGACCGGCTGAACGAGCCGGGCACCGGCCTGTCGGGCGGCCAGCAACAGCGTTTGTGCATCGCCCGTGCCGTGGCTACCGCGCCCGAGGTATTGCTGATGGACGAGCCCTGCTCGGCGCTTGACCCGATCGCCACCGGCCAGGTCGAGGAATTGATCGACCAGCTGCGCTCGGAATACTCGGTCGTCATCGTGACCCATTCGATGCAGCAGGCCGCCCGCGTCAGCCAGAAGACCGCCTTTTTCCACCTCGGCAACCTGGTCGAATATGGCGAGACCGACGATATCTTTACCAAGCCACAGGATTCACGCACCGAGGCCTATATCTCGGGCCGCATCGGCTGACCCCCCGGGAGGAGACAGGAATGATCAACCGCGACAAGCATATATCCTCTGCGTTCGACCGCGATCTGGAGACGATCCAGGCCCAGGTCGTCAAGATGGGCGGCATGGTCGAGGTCGCCATCGCGGATGCCGCGGCGGCGCTGGAAGCCCGGGACGAGGAACTGGCCGAAGAGGTTCGCCGCCGCGACAAGGCGATCGACACGCTGGAGCTGCAGATCAACGAGGATGCGGCACGGCTGATCGCCCTGCGCGCGCCCACGGCCACCGATCTGCGCATGGTGCTGGCGGTGATGAAGATCGCCGCCTCTCTGGAACGCGTGGGTGACTACGCCAAGAACATGGCCAAGCGGACCGATGTTCTGACACAGATGCCGGTGATCGATGGCTCGGGTATGGCGATCCGCCGAATGGCGCAGGCGGTCAGCAAGATGCTGCAGGACGCGCTGGACAGCTATATCCGCCGCGATGGCGAACTGGCCGAGGATGTCCGCCAGCGCGACCTGGAGGTGGACCAGATGTATAATGCACTGTTCCGCGAGTTCCTGACCCATATGATGGAGGATCCGCGCAACATCACCGCCTGCATGCATCTGCATTTCATCGCCAAGAATATCGAACGGATGGGCGATCACGCGACATCGATCGCCGAGCAGGTGATCTATCTGGTCACCGGCGAATTGCCCGAGGACAGCCGGCCCAAGGCCAGCAGCGTGTCGGTCGATGCCGGGATAGCGAGCAGCGAGGGATGACGGGATGACGACACAGGCCCCATGCGTATTGGTTGTGGAAGACGAGGGCGCGCAGCGCGAGGTCCTGCAATACAATCTCGAGGCCGAGGGTTTCGAGGTGGTGGTGGCTGACAACGGCGAGGACGCGTTGCTGCTGGTGCAGGAGGAGCAGCCCGATCTGTTGGTGCTGGACTGGATGCTGCCCAAGGTTTCGGGGATAGAGGTCTGCCGCCAGGTCAAGGCCGATCCGGCGACGCGCAGCATCCCGATCATCATGCTGTCGGCGCGCAGCGAGGAAACCGACCGCGTGCGTGGACTGGAGACCGGGGCGGATGATTATGTCGTCAAGCCCTATTCCGTTGTCGAACTGATGGCCCGGTTGCGCACACAGTTGCGCCGCACCCGGCCCGCGACCATGGGCGAAAGGCTGAGTTTCGGCGACATCATCCTGGATGCCGCCGAACATCGGGTCTTTCGCGCGGGTCAGCCTTTGCATCTGGGGCCGACGGAATTCCGGCTGCTCTCCACGCTGATGGAGAAACCGGGCCGGGTCTGGACGCGCGAGCAATTGCTGGACCGGGTCTGGGGCCGCGATATCTATGTCGATACCCGGACCATCGACGTGCATGTGGGACGGCTGCGCAAGGCGCTGATGACCAATGGAGGCGACAATCCGGTGCGCACCGTGCGTGGCACCGGTTACGCGCTTGGCTGACCGTCTGCCCAGTTCCGGAACGGACAGGCTGCAACACGATCGGTTCGCGCCGATTTTTTGTATCATTTTGAATTAATGTGGTAATAGTTTTATGCACATGCGTTTTCCTGGGGCAAGTCTCCGTGACGCGGGGCCAGATACCATAAGTGCGGCAGGGCAATGAATTTGCGGCAGGAATTGCCTGTCGCCTCGCAATTCGCCGCCCGAATTTTTGGTCAACCCATCGCTGTCGAGAGTGCATCGGAAGAAAGGGAGCAGCGCGTGCCGGGCAAGACTGGAATGACCGCCGTTGCTCACCTACATGAAACGTGGCAATAAGCCCCCGAAGCAGGTCGAGCAGAGGTTCCGACAATGACCGATTTTGCCGCGCGCCGCACCGTCATGGTGGATACTCAGGTTCGCCCCAACGATGTAACCAAGTTCCCGGTGATCGAGGCCATGCTGGCGATTCCCCGTGAGGAATTCGTGCCGGCGGCGCTTCGCGCGGTCGCCTATTCGGGCGAGAATCTTGCTGTCGGTGAAAACCGCGTCATGCTTGAACCGCGCACATTGGCTAAGCTGGTCGATGGATTGGATATCCAGCCCGGTGACCTCGCTCTCGATCTCGCCTGTGGCTATGGATATTCTGCGGCGGTCATGGCACGGATGGCCGAAGCCGTTGTCGCGATCGAGGATGACGAGGCGATGGCTGTCGAGGCTGAGAAACGGCTTGCCGATGCCGGTGTGTTCAACGTCGCGACGCTTCATGGTGATCTGGATGCAGGGGCCCCAAAACAGGGACCCTATGATGTCATCCTGATCGAGGGGGCGGTCGAGGATGTGCCGTCAGCAATTCTGGATCAGCTGAAGGAGGGCGGACGAATTGGCGCCCTTTTCATGGAGGGTTCGCTTGGCATCGCGCGAATCGGACATTGCCTGAACGGCCGGGTGAACTGGCGTTATGCTTTCAATGCGCATGCGCCGGTGCTCAAGGCCTTTACGAAGGAACGGGGATTCAGCTTGTGAGACATCTGATCAGCCTGAAACGCATGGCAGCCATTGCGGTGCTGTCGATCGGCACCGCATTGCCGGCAGGGGCGGAATCGCTGGCCGATGCCATGGTATCGGCCTATCGCCATTCTGCGCTCATGGAGCAGAACCGCGCGGTTCTGCGCGCCGCTGACGAGGATGTCGCCAGTGCCGTGGCCGAGCTTCGCCCGGTTCTGCAATGGATTGCCAGCCACCAGATCCAGAGAATCGAGGGTATAGGCGGGAGCACACGCTCCAGTTCGCTGGCCCTGCAGGCCGAGATACCGCTCTACGATTGGGGCCGGTCCCAACTGGCTATCGATTCGGCCAAGGAGCAGGTGCTGGCCACCCGCCAGGCTCTGGTCGGGGTGGAGCAGGATGTGCTGCTTTCGGCAACGCGGGCATTCTTCGATGTTCGTCAGGCGACAGAACAGGTTGCGTTGCAGGAGAACTCGGTCCGGGTGATCGGGGAAGAGCATCAGGCTGCGCAGGATCGCTTCGAAGTGGGTGAGATCACTGTCACCGACGTGGCGCAGGCAGAGGCGCAACTGGCGGCGTCGCGGGCGGCGCTGGCTGCTGCCGAGGGCGATCTGGAGGTAGCACAGGAAGGTTATCTGGCCGCAACCGGGAAAGAACCGGGGCAGCTTGATGCGCCCCCGCCCCTGCCCGAGCTGCCTGCCAGTCTGGATGCGGCCCGTTCCGTTGCGCAAAAGAATCACCCGGCGATCAAGCAGGCGCAGCGTTCCGCCGCGGCGGCAGAACTGGGCGTTGCGGCTGCTGCGGCCGAGCGTAATCCTACCCTGTCCGGCAATGTGACAGCGGGCGTAGGCCGCGACTTCGATCAGACAGCCCGAGACTATGATACGCGCTTGAGCGGATCGGTGGGGCTGGAACTGAGCCAGACGCTGTATTCCGGCGGGCGGTTGCCGGCCCAGCACCGCAAGGCGATGGCCGCGCGTGACGAGGCGCGGGCCCAACTGCTGGGCACCGCGCGTGACGTCAACCAGCAGGTCGGAACTGCCTGGGCGAATATCGATGTGGCGCGTGCGCAGATCGGCGCGATCGACGAGCAGATTTCGGCTGCGCAGCAAGCCTATGACGGGGTGCGTGAAGAAGCTCAACTCGGCGCTCGCACGACGCTTGACGTGCTGGATGCGGAACAGGCGCTGCTTGAGGCGCGGGCCGACAAGATTACGGCCGAGGCCAATCTGCAATTAGCACATTATCAACTTTTGGCCGCTATGGGTCTGCTTACGGTAGAAAACCTTAAGCTCGGGATCCCCACCTATGACCCATCCCAATATTACAACGCGGTGCGCGACGCGCCCTTTACCAGCAAACAGGGCGAAAGCCTGGATCGCGTATTGCGCGCCATCGGTCGCGGCAACTGACAATCCGGCCATGGGGCTGACCCATGGCTGAAGGACTGCTTCAATCCGAGGCATTTGACGGGCCGGGACTTGCTGTCGCAGGCGTTTGCTGTGCCGATGCTGCGCTGATCGGCAGCTTTATCCATCGCGAAATTGAGATACTCGAATGCCGAGGCCGGTCATGAGATCGGCCAAACAGCAGAAGCTTGCCGCATTCCGGCGCAAGATCGTCGGTGATACTTCTGTCACTGCGATGGAGCGGTTTGATGGCAGTCCGAACGCCCATGCGGATGAGAATGATCCTTCCGCTGGTTCTGCCTGGCTGGGCGCAAACACACAGGATCAGGGTGTGCTCCCTGGTGATGCGGCGCTGCCGATCGAATCCAGTGATCCGTATTACGGTCATGTCACCGGCATTGCCGCTATGACGGAGGGCGCGCCGGATTCCAGCGAAAATATTGAAGAAATCGTTTCATCGCAAATCGATGAGAGCGAGAACGCTCACCCGCCGGTTGCGGGTGTTGAGAACGACGCCACTGACACAGAAAAGGAAGATCAGATGCAGACGGCAAAACAGCTTACGCCACTCTCCGATAGCGGGATCGCAGAGAAGGTCGACCTGCGCGACGAAGCCCCGGCCAAGCCGGAAAGCGCACAGGACAAGGTGCAGGCGCTGACCTCCGGCGGGCTTGGATCGCTTTTCGGCCCCATCATCGAAGACGATGTAAAGGGAGTCCGAAGCCAGATTCGCGAAATGATCCAGGGTGAATTGCAGGGGGAGCTTGGCCAGCGCTTTTCCCGCAACCTGCGGATCGTCATCCGGCGCGAGATTGCCGCAGCGGTCGATGATCAGTTCGATCGCGTCTGAAGCAGAAAAATCATCCGACCGGCCATCCCGGCAAGGGCCATATGGCCGGTCACCGGTTTGCGATCAGCGCAGATATTCCTCGGGATCGACGCTTTCGAAGCCGCGGCGGACCTCGAAATGGACAACGCCGGAAGCTCCGGATTGGCCTATCGCCTGCCCGCTGCTGACACTATCGCCTTTGGCGACGCTCAGATCGTCCATCCCCGTGTAAACGGTCATCAGCCCGTCATCATGGCGAACGACGACAATCGGCACGCCGCTTGTGTCACGGGTAACTGCGGCGACCGTTCCGGAGCCCGCTGCCTTTACATCGGTTCCGCTTGGTGCGGAAATATCGATGCCGTCATTCCTACCCTTTTCATAGACGCGGATGATCGAGCCTGAGGCAGGCATGCTAAAGCGCCCGCCGCTTGATGCCTCGGTGCGGGTTGCACCCAGATCCGGTGTTTCGGCCTCGGGGCCGGGTTCGGAAGCCGGAGCTGTCTCTTCATCCGGCAGGGGCTGAGCAGCCGACGGGGGGCGCGGCGTCGGGCTGCCGCTGCCCGGTGCGGTCGTGACTGCCGTGGGATTGGGAGCCGCTTGCCCCGCGACCGGAATCATCAGCCTTTGACCGACCCGCAGCGCCATATTGCTTGGCAGCCCGTTCCACGTGGCCAGATCCTGGACGGTGACTCCGTATTTCCGGGCAATCGACCATGCGGTTTCGCCCGAGGCGACCTGGTGCTGCCGTGGCTGCTGCCCGGCTGTTGCCGTTGGCTGGCTTTGCGCCTTTTCGCTATCCATGCCGGGGACATTGGGCTTGGCAACACCTTGCCCCGCGAAGGGATCGGTTACCTGTCCGGTGCTGCTGGAGATGCCGCCCGCGACCGGCGTTCCCCCCGCGACCCGGCGCGGCAATACCAGCACCGCTCCTCCGTGTAGGGTCCCGTTGGCGGGCAGCGCGTTATGGCGCGCCAGTTCCTCGGCGCTCAGCCCCAAGCGCGACGCGATGCTGGCCGGGGTGTCGCCGGATTGGGCCACGACCACCTGGTAATCGCTGAAGGTGATAAGCCCCCGGCTATCCGGTCTTGGACGCGGCGGCGCCTTTGCCGCGGCATCGGCGGTGTTGAGCGCGCCGGGAAACCAGCCGCGCAAATCGGGGTCAAAGCCATTGGGGCCGCAGGACGCAAGCAAGGCGATGGTTCCTGCCGCTCCGGCCAGAAGCCTGAAATTTACCCTCATTCCGATATCCTCAACCTGTATGTTTGCCCGACCGGGGATCATGTATGGCCCAATCCCTCGACCAGCGGCACGAACCTCACCTGCCGCAATTCGTCGTAATCGAACCCGGTTTCCGACCGAGTCACGCGGATAAGCGTCTGCACCGCGTCCGACTGCCCGACAGGCACCACCATGATACCGCCGATCTTGAGCTGTGCCAATAACGGACCGGGGGGATCCTCTGCAGCGGCGGTCACCAGGATACGGTCGAAAGGTGCCTGATCGGGCAAACCGCGAGAGCCGTCGGCAACCTGCGCGGTGATATTGGACAGCCCGAGATGCTGGAAAATTGCCTCGGCCTCCTGCACCAGCCTGCGATGGCGGTCGACGGTATAGACGCGCCGGCACAGCCCGGCCAGCACTGCAGCCTGATAGCCCGAACCGGTGCCGACCTCCAGCACGGTATCGCGTGGTCCCGGATTGAGCGATTGCGTCATCAGCCCCACCACGGATGGCTGGCTGATCGTCTGGCCGCAGGGGATCGGCAACGGCGTATCCTCATAGGCGCGATCCGCGAACTGACCGCGAACGAAGATGCCGCGATCGATCCGCTCCATCGCCGCCAGGACACGTGGATCGGTCACCCCGCGAGAGCGCAACTGGAAAAGAAAGCGCATCTTGCGTTCCGCCGGGCTGTCCTGATGATCCTCGTCGCTCATCTCGTCGGATCGGCCTCCTGCTGCTGACGGTCCCGGTTCAATGCCTTCGAAAGCCGTTCAAGCGAGGCATGGCAGGTCAGATCGGCTCTCATCGGTGTCACCGATACGTAACCGGCCATGTTCATTGCCACATCGCTGCCTTCGTTCGCCGGGGCCTGCTGCGATCCGCCTTTCGCCCACATGAAACGGCGCCCGTTCGGAGCGGTATAGGGCACCACGCTGAAACGCGAGTCCCTGCGTTTGCCCTGCGGGGCGACACGGATGCCGCGCACGCCGGAGGCGGGCTTCGCGGGGAAGTTCACATTGTAGAACAGGCGGAAATCGTCGCTCGAATTCCAGTCGCCATGATCCAGAAGCTGGCGCACCACTGCCGCGCCATGACTGCGCGCAGCCTCGAAAGGATCGGCCAGCCCGGCGGTTTCCGGTCCCAGGTACTGTGACAGGGCGACGGCGGGCAATCCTTGCAGCGCCGCCTCCATCGCGCCGCCGATCGTGCCGGAATACATCGCATTCTCGCCCGAATTATTACCACGGTTCACACCTGACAATACCAGGTCGGGCAGGGCGTCGACCATGACATCGGAGATCGCCGCCAGCACACAATCGGCAGGGCTGCCCTCGGTGGCATATCGGCGTTCTTCCAGCCGTGCGACCATGGTGGGATGCGAATAGCTGATGCAATGCGCCACGCCGGATTGCTCGAAAGCGGGGGCGACCGTCCAGACCTCACCCGAGGGGCCCGCGATTTCTGCCGCGATTTCGGCCAGCACCTCCAGCCCCGGAGCGTTGATCCCGTCGTCATTGGTGATGAGAATGCGCATTGCGGTTCCGTTCACGCGCTGTTGTTTCACCTCTCTGCTTATCCCCGTGCCCGATTGGCTTCAACCCATTGGGTTCGTGCCGAAAGTGGTTTGACCTGATCGATCCGCCGTTGCATCCTGAGGTAACCGATCCGATAGCGCGTGACATGCAGATTTTTCTTCCCATTGCCGAGGTATCCGTCAACGCTTTCACCCTGGTCGGGCTTGGCGGCCTCGTCGGGCTTATGAGCGGGCTTTTCGGCGTAGGCGGCGGGTTCCTGATCACGCCGCTGCTGTTTTTTATCGGCATTCCTCCGGCCATCGCCGTGGCCACGGGTGCCAATCAGGTGGTTGCTTCGTCAGTCTCGGGCGTGCTGGCACATGTCAAGCGCAAGACCGTCGATTTCCGCATGGGGGGTGTTCTGCTGGCCGGTGGTCTGGTCGGGTCATGGCTGGGCGTGTGGGTCTTTACGATCCTGCAGGAGGTCGGCCAGGTCGACCTGGTTGTGCAGCTTTGCTATGTGGTGTTCTTGGGCCTGATCGGCGCGATGATGTTGCAGGAGAGCATCCGCGCATTGCGGCGTTCGAAAAACCCCACTTATCGCAAGCGATCGCACCAGCATATGTGGGTTCATCGCTGGCCCGCCAAGATGAAGTTCCGCGCCTCGGGCCTGTATATCAGCGTCATTCCCCCTCTGCTGGTCGGGGTGGCCGTCGGTGTGCTGGCCGCCATCATGGGGGTGGGCGGCGGCTTCATCATGGTGCCCGCGATGATTTACCTGCTCGGCGTGCCGACCAAGGTCGTCGTGGGCACCTCGCTGTTCCAGATCACCTTTGTCACCGCCTTCACGACGGTAATGCATGCGGTCAGCTACAATACGGTGGATATCATGCTGGCCGTGCTGCTGATCGTGGGCGGGGTGATCGGCGCGCAGATCGGCACCACCCTGGGCGCGCGCCTGAGGGCCGAACAGCTGCGTATCCTGCTGGCATTGCTGGTGCTCTTGGTGTGCGGCAAGCTGGCGCTGGATTTGTTCCTGCGCCCGGACGAGCTTTATTCGATCACCACGGAGGCGCGGTGATGCGGATGGCATTGTCAGCCCTTCTGGCGTTGTGGCTGGCCGGGCCTGCTGCGGCGCAGATATCCGAAGCACCGGCACCCGTTACCGAGTCCGACGAGGTCGTGCCGACATTTCCGGACCCGGCGCAGCGGCGGCGCGTGATCACTGCTATCGCCAGGAACAAGGAGCAACCGGCCGAGCAGGTCGTGGCCGGGCTGTCCAAGGATTCAGTCGCGATCACAGCGAGTTTCGACGGCTCCGAAATCCTGATCTATGGTGCGATAAAGCGGGAAACGCCGATCCCCCCCGGTCCGCCGCTGCAGGTTATCGTAACCGTCGAGGCGCCGTCGCGACCGCTGACGATCTGGCGCAAGGAGCGCAAGGCAGGCATCTGGATCAATACCGAAAAGGTCGAGATCGGTGCCGCGCCGGGGTTTTACGCCGTCGCGACATCGGCACCGCTGGAGAGCATTCTGCAAGAGGAATGGGATCGCCGTTACCGGATTTCGCTGCCGCTGGCGCTAAGGGCCTATGCCGGGAAGCTCGCGGTTGAGGACGCCGTGCCCTTCACCGAGGCCTTGATCCGTCTGCGTCAGAACAATGGGCTTTACCGGCTGGCGGAGGGTGGCGTGAAACTGGTCGATCAGACCCTGTTCCGGGCGGATGTAAGCCTTCCCGCCAACTTGATCGAAGGCGACTACAAGACCCGCATCTTCTTGCTGCGCGACGGGCAGGTCATGGATGTCTATCGCGCACCCATCGAGGTTCGGAAAGTCGGGGTGGAGCGCTGGCTCTATCGTCTCGCCTTCGATCAGCCGCTTCTTTACGGGCTGATGTCGCTTGCAGTTGCGGTGATTGCGGGTTGGGGTGCGTCTGCCGTCTTTCGCAAACTGCGCCGCGCCTGAGATTGCCACTGCCGACGGAGCGTTGCGTTGCAAAACGCAGCGGGCTCCGTGTTTCCACGGAGCCCGCGCCCTCCCACGTCGCGGCCCGGTCCCCCTCCACTGGACCGGGCCCGCTTGTGTTCCGCTATTACTTCTGGATCAGTTCGGCCTGACGCACGATCACCTCGGCCTGCTTGATAGAGGCGATATCCACCAGCCGGCCCTTGTAAACCGTTGCGCCTGCGCCTGAACGCTTTGCTTCTTCCATCGCGGCAAGGATCTCGCGTGCTTCGGTTACGGCCTCGTCGGACGGCGAAAAAACCTCGTTGGCGAGTGCGATCTGGCTGGGATGGATCGCCCATTTGCCGACCATCCCCAGGGTTGCCGAGCGCCGCGCCTGTGCCATGAAGCCTTCCTTGTCGCTGAAATCCCCGAAGGGACCGTCGACGGGCAGCACCCCATGCGTCCGGCATGCCGCCACGATCTTGGCCTGTGCCCAATGCCATGGATCGGACCAGTAGTTCTGACCCTCGCGATGCATGTAGTAATTTTCCTGCGTTCCGCCAATCCCGGTCGTGGCCATACCCATCGAGGCCGCGAAATCGGCGGCGCCAAGACTCACGGCTTGCATACGGGGAGAAGCCGAAGCGATTTCTTCGACATGGCAGATGCCAGCCGCGCTTTCGATGATGACTTCGAAACCGAGGCGCTTTTCACGGCCCTTCGCGCGCTCGATCGCGGTCACGAGCGCATCGACCGCATAAATGTCCGAGGCGTTGCCGACCTTCGGGATCATGATCAGGTCAAGGCGTTCGCTCGCCTGCTCCATCAGGTCCACCACGTCGCGATACCAATAGGGTGTGTCCAGCCCGTTGATTCGCACCGAAAGCGTCTTGTCGCCCCAATCGATATCCCCGATTGCCTGGATGGTTTGCTTGCGCGCGGCTTCCTTGTCGTCGGGAGCAACCGAATCCTCGAGATCGATATTGATCACATCGGCATCGGACTTGGCCATCTTCTCGAACAGTGCCGCCCGTGAACCCGGGCCGAATAGCTGGCAACGGTTCAGGCGGGCAGGAGGCTGAGGCTGAAGGCGAAAGCTCATTGCGAATCCTTGTCGCTTGACGAAACGATGTTGCGTCACCGTTTAGCGTGACCTCTTGCGGGCTTCAAGCCGGATTTTTGCGTTGCAGCATGACGGGTCACCGGCTTGACGAAGCGCCGCTTTCGGCGCAGGACCAAGCTGAACAGCCGCAACGGAGGACGAGGGATGACGCGGACCGTATATGTGAATGGCGAATATCTGCCCGAGGATCAGGCCATGGTCTCGGTTTTCGACCGCGGATTCCTGATGGCCGATGCCGTCTACGAGGTGGTCAGCGTCCTGGATGGCAAGCTGCTGGATTTCGCCGGTCACATGGCCCGGTTGACCCGCTCGCTGGATGCCCTCTCGATGGATGACCCGCTGACCGAGGACGAATATCTCGAGGCACATCGGCAACTGGTCCAGCGCAACGGAATCACCGATGGGCTGATCTATCTTCAGGTCTCGCGGGGTAATCCCGGGGATCGCGATTTCGTCTATCCGCCGAAGGGAACGCGCCCGACCGTGGTCATGTTCACGCAGGCCAAGCCCGGCCTCGCAGATGCTCCTGCCGCGAAAACCGGCTGGCAGATCATCAGCATAGAGGATCTGCGCTGGGGGCGCCGCGACATCAAGACGGTTCAGCTTCTCTATCCGTCGATGGCCAAAATGGAGGCCAAGGCGCGTGGTGCCGACGATGCCTGGCTGGTCGAGGACGGCAAGGTGACCGAAGGCACGTCGAACAACGCCTATATCGTCAAGGACGGCAGGATCATCACCCGCGAACTCAGCCATGACATTCTGCACGGGATCACCCGTGCCGCTGTGCTCCGCTTTGCCCGCGAGGCGCAGATGCAGGTCGAGGAGCGCAGTTTCACCCTTGCCGAAGCACAGGCGGCGGATGAGGCTTTCGTGACATCGGCCTCGTCCTTCGTGATGCCCGTGGTCGGAATCGATGGCACCCCGGTGGGCAGCGGAGCCGTTGGGCCAGTGGCCACCCGCCTGCGCGAGATTTACCTGGAGGAAAGCCGCAAGACGGCCATCTGATTCATCGGGATTGTTTTCGCTCCGGCAACCCGGAAACATCACTGCCACCCCTTGCCTATCGGGGACGATACCCTACCTCCGTTCTATGGGCGGCGGTTCTGCCCGGTGGAACAGAGGATCGAGTGCCGATGAATGTCGAGCAGCAATTGCTGATTGAACAGCGTGTAGCGAACCAGTCCAAGTCGCAGATCGTCGCATATCTGCTGTTGCTTCTCCTGTGGGGATTCGGTGTTCACCGGATGTATCTGGGCCGCTATGTCAGCGGTTTCCTGATGCTGGTGATCTGGGGGCTGGGCTGGTTGACCGCGCCGATACTGGTCGGCTGGCTGCCCATCGGGTTTGTTTGCCTATGGGTCATCGTCGACATGTTCCTGATCCCTGGCATGATCCGCGAGGATCAGGCAATCATCAGGCAAAGGCTGCTTGCCGAGACCGGTTGGGAGCGTTAAGCCGCCCGGTCCCGGCATTGGATTGCGGCTTCAGACCGTGACGTTCAGCGCGCCGCCGTCAAGCAGGATGTTCTGGCCAATGATGAAGCGCGCCTGCTGGCTGCAGAGGAAGGCGCATGTGGCACCGAAATCCTCGGGCTGGCCATAGGCCCCGGCCGGGATGCCCGATTGCCGCTTCTTGCGGGCCTCTTCGATGCTGATGCCGTCTTTCGAGGCGACGCCCTTGTCCAGGCTGTCGGCACGATCCGTCGCGTGGATGCCGGGCAGGATATTGTTGACACAGACGCCATGCCCGGCCACCTGCCGCGACATGCCCGCGACAAAGCCGGTCAACCCGGCGCGGGCGGTGTTGGACAGGCCCAGCACCGCGATGGGCGAGCGCACCGATTGCGAGGTGATGTTGACGACCCGGCCCCAGCCACGTTCCATCATGCCGGGAACCAGTGCCTGCATCAGCGCGATCGCCGACAACATGTTCGCGTCGATGGCCTTGATGAAATCCTCGCGATTCCAATCGGTCCAGGTGCCCGGAGGAGGGCCGCCCGCATTGGTTACAAGGATGTCGGCCTGGCCGGCGGCGGCCAGCACCCGCTCGCGGCCTTCATCCGTGGTGATGTCGGCGGCGATAGGCGTGACTTCGACACCGTATTTATCGGCGATCTCCTGTGCGGTTCGGGTGATATCGGCCTCGGTGCGGCTGTTGATGACCAGGTTGACGCCGGCCTCGGCCAGCGCTTCGGCACAGCCGCGCCCCAGACCCTTGGAAGCCGCGCATACCAGCCCCCGTTTTCCCTTGATCCCCAGATCCATAAAGTCCTCCTGTTTCTTCGCAGCAGAGCAAACGCCTGTGCGGCAGGATTGTCAAACCGCTTGCGCGGCCTCGCGAAGGATGCGGATATTCTCGCCATAGATGTCTGGCTGATCGACCGAGCCGCCCTTGAACACCGCCGATCCCGCGACCAAAACATCGGCCCCCGCCTTGGCGACAAGCGGAGCGGTTTTCGCATCAATGCCGCCATCGACCTGGATATGGATCGGCCGGTCGCCGATCATGCCGCGCAGCCGGGCGATCTTATCGATCTGGGAATGGATGAATTTCTGCCCGCCGAAGCCCGGATTGACGGTCATCACCAGCACCATGTCGCACAGATCCAGAAGGTATTCGACCGCCTCTACCGGCGTGCCGGGATTGAGTGCGATCCCGGCCTTCCGGCCCGTCGCCCGGATCGCCTGCAGGGTCCGATGCGGATGCGGCCCGGCCTCGACATGGGCGGTGATCATGTCGGCGCCTGCCTCGGCATAGGCCTCGATATAGGCATCGACCGGGGCGATCATCAGATGCACATCCATGAAGCCCCGGACATGCGGACGAAATGCCTTCACCGCCGGCGGGCCAAAGGTCAGGTTGGGGACGAAATGGCCGTCCATGACATCGACATGCACCCAATCGGCACCCTCGGTCTCGATGGCCCGGATCTCGCGCCCGAAATCGGCGAAATCGGCAGAGAGGATCGACGGGGCGATCTTGATGCGGCGGTCGAAATTCATGGCACAGCCTTTCTGCGGTTGTCCTGCTCTCCGAAATTCCGGCGGAGGAGCCATTCGCATCCGGTTATGAACGAATGCGACGCTCCGTCAACCGCAACCCGGCAAAGAGCCGGCTTCGTCAGAAACAAAGGATCTCGGCTTCGGCCTCCGCGCGGCGCAGGCGGGCGACGATATCGGTCATCTGCGCCATTCCCTTGAACATCGAGGCGCGCTCGCCGGTCACCTGACGCATACGCAGAACGGTCTCGGCGCCGACGTAATCTTCATAGGACAGAACCGAGGCGATCTGGTCGATGGCGCAGGAACAGCGATCCAGCATGTCCCGGTTTTGTCCGTTGGTGGCCATGCAGGCAAAGACATATTCAGCGCGGGCATTCGTCGGGTAGTCGTTCACGGCTTGTGCCCATCCCGCGGGCGCGGCCATTGCCGCAGCAACGGCGAGCGTGATGACGGCATGTCTCATTGCAACACCATGCGGTTGACATAGCCCGGCTCGTCGCCCTCGGTCTGGGCCAGCAATTCCCGGATCGGGGATTTGGGATCTTGGGCAAGCACGAAGGTCAGGGTCAGCGTCTCGAAACCCCTCATCTGTGCGGCATTCGGATCGCCCTCGAAGGGTTGGAAACTGGCCGTGCTGCCGTCCTGGGAAATCTTTCCACCCCGGAACAACGCGTCCTTCATGCGGTTGCGGATGTAATAGGGGCTGCCGCCGGTCAGTTTGGCTACGTCCCGGGTGGTCTGCTCCAGAAAGAAGGTCAGCACCGGATCGCCGCCCGAGATCGGGAACGGTCCGATCTTACGGGTCCGGCTGTCGGTCTTTTGGGTCAGCTGCAAGGCGGGCTTTTTGTCGGATGGATCGGTGATCTCGTTCAATGTGACCGAACCATCCTCCACATGCAGAAAGCCGGCGGCCTCCGGGCCATCCACATGCACCGACCAGCGGAGCCCCTCGGGTTCGACGGACCACGGCCCCCGCTCTGCGAAAACCGCGTCACCCGCCTCGCCCGCGGCCAGCGGAGACGAGACGGCGAGACCCGCGGACAGCCCCAGCCACAACGCGGTGGCGATGGTGCGTTTCATTGCTGTTCCTCCCATAATACCGAACCAGATTTGCGCCCCATGTCCCGAAGAGCAAGCCCTGCATCGCCCCGCCTCAACCCTTGGTCGCAGCCTCAGCCCAGGAGTCTGACCAGAACCTCGCTCAGTTCCACCGGGCGCACGGGTTTTTCCAGCAGCGGCACCCCCATCGCGCCGCAGCGCCGGGCGATCTCGGGATCCCGATGGGCGGTCACGACGACGGCTGGAACCTCCCGGCCCGCGACCTCCCGCAATGCCGAGATGGAGGCGAGGCCGGTATCGTCGCCCTCCAGGTTGTAATCGGCGAGAATGATGTCGGGTGGCTCTTCGCCCATGGTCGCCAGCGCCTCGGCAGTGCCGCCGGTGACGCGTGCGATCATGCCCAAGCGATCGGCCAGGATCATTTCATAGCCGCGCCGCATGCCGTGATCATTCTCGACGACAAGCGCGACGCGGCCTCGCAATACGCGGCTGGATGCGTCGATCGGCTTCGGATGACCTTCGTATTCGCCGTCGATCAGCGGCAGCCCGACGCGGAACAGGGTGCCGCGCATGGCTTCGGAACTCAGGCTGATCGGATGTCCCAGCTTGTTGCAGGCACGCCGCACGATCGACAGGCCCAGCCCCATGCCTGGAGTGCCGGAATCGTTTCCAAGGCGTTGAAATTCATCGAATATCCTGTTTCTGTCGACCGCCGGAATACCTACTCCGCTGTCATAGACACTAAGCCATCCGGTCGCGCCGCGACGCCGGACGCCGACCACGACGCCGCCGCGATTGGTGTATTTGATCGCGTTCGACACCAGGTTCTGGGCAATCCGGCGCAGAAAGACAGGATCGCTTTCCACCACGGCATCGGTCGGAACAAAGCTGAGCCGCAGGCCCTTTGCCTCTGCCAGAGGGGTGAACTCGGCGGCGAGGCGGCGAAACAGTTCTCCCAGTGGGACGGGCTGGCGGTGGAATTCGATGCGCTGGCTGTCGAGACGCGAGATGTCGAGAACGGCATGCATCAATTGCTCGACCGATTCGAACGCGCCCGACAGGCGCTCGGTCAGCTCCTTCTGCTGCTCGTCCATGGGCGTATCCGTCAGAGCCGACAGGAACAGCCGGGCCGCCGACAGGGGTTGAACCAAATCATGGCTGGCTGCGCGCAGGAACCGGGTTTTCGAGCGGTTCGCCTCCTCCGCGGCGGCGCGGGCGACGGCCAGTTCGCGGTTGCGCTGCGACAGGTCGGCCATTGCCTGCTCCAGCTGCCTCGTGCGTGCCAGCACCTCTTGCTCCAGCGCGACGGCGGCCTGGAACATCGACCATGCGGATCCCCGCGTCTCCTCCAGCCGGTCGATGCGGTTGATCAGGACATCGGTGATGCGCCTCAGTTTCTCGATCTGCCGATGCGGCGGATCGCTGTCACGCAGCATCATGCGCCTCGCTGTCGGTTGCGGGTGGCATGAATGCCATGCCCACGAAGGTCTGGTTCACATGCATGCCGCTATGCTGCTCGCCATAGGTGTTGAAGCCCGCCACGCGATAGCGGGTGAACATCTCGGACATGGTTTCCATCAGCCCGGCACGTTCCAGCGCCAATCGCCGCAGGATGCAATCGAAACCCAGCACCAGAAGCGGCGGGCGCGGCAGCGCCTCCAGCACCTCGGCGAAACCCTGTGTCATGTCATCGCTGCGTCCGAGCGTCAGCACGGTGCCCGCATCGATGGAGGACATCAGGGACAGTCCGCCATCCTCGGTCAACTCGCTGATCGCACGGACATGATGACGCCGGCCCATCCGCAGCAGCAGCGGATGGCGGGCAAACTCTGTGGGTGTCAGATCCTGCCGGGCAAGCCCGGTGATACGGGCGTATTCCTCGGCGGCGGGTTCGGCGTTCAGCTCGACGATGCGGCGCTTGTCCGGGATCGCCGCCGTCACCACGGCGCGGGTTTCGGTCGGGCTGAAATGGGCGAAGCTGACCTCACTGATGGCCAGATCGGTCTCGACCAGCAGGAAGATGGCGGCGTTGCTGACCACCTCACCATCGGTCAGCAGGGTCGTGTGCCGGAAGTCCAGCCCGTCGCCGGCAGATCCGCCCAGAACCGGCACGGCGGGCAGGGCGGCCTCGATCGTGGAAACCAGCGCGTCCTCCTGCCCTGAGACGCCATCAACCAGCAGCAGCCCGAATTGCGAACGTGCCGGATCGGGCGCGAAACCGGCATGCATCCGGCGCAGCGCAGCCATCCAGTCCGACACCGGGAGAGTGGCGAGATTGCGCAGGGTCACTGCGCTGGCACGGAAACTTCGGCGGGGAAAACCGATCGCAACCACGCTGCCCGTGCTATAGCCGTATGGCCCGATCTCTCCTGCGGATGAACAGCCGCATATCACGCAACCTGGATGCAAAGAGGTGCGCAGATCGTTCCCAAGCTTGCCAAGTCCTTCGCCCGCGGCTCCGAAAATCAGCACGAGTCCCGGGTCGGCGGCGCGCAGGCCGGCCAGAAGCTGATCCGCCAGATCGGCGGTATCGCGGTCGGCCTGCACGGCCACCGGCCCGGCGACGTCCTCCTTCGCGACCGGGCCGGTATTCATCAGCAGGCCTCGAACAGCCTGATCGAGTTTGCCAGCAGCACCGCCTGTGTCCGGCGGCGGGCATTGATCTTGGACATGATCGCGGTGATGTGGGTCTTCACCGTGGCCTCGGCGATGGACAGCTCGTAACTGATTTCCTTGTTCGCCTTGCCCTGGCAAATCAGCCGCAGGATACGCATCTGCTGCGGCGTCAGCGTGGAGAAGCGGCGTGCCAGTTCGGCCCGTGCCTCGTCCTCGGCATCGGCCTGGTCGGGCTCGTATCCTTCCGGCGTCACGAACTCGCCGTCCCACATCCGGCGCAGGCTGTCCACCAGCGCCTCGCGGCTCAGCGATTTGCTGATATAGCCTTGTGCCCCGGCTGCCATGGCGGCCGCGATCATGGCCCCTTCCAGATCGGCCGAGATCATGGTGATCGGCACTTCGGGCAATTGTCTGCGCAGGGTGACGATTCCCTCGGCTCCGCGAGCATCCGGGAGGTTGAGGTCAAGGATCACCGCATCCGGCGCGCCCTGCGTCTTGATCTGCTCGATCGCGGCTCCGAGGCTGCGGGCGGTGCGGACATTCTTTAGCCCGAAACTGATCTTCAACGTCAGCGCAAGGGCATCGCACATAAGTGGATGGTCATCGACGATCAGGATCTCTCGCACCTGATCGGCATTTTGTCGTGGCGTTTGCGGCGGCTTCGCCTGCATAGCTGCGGCGGTCATCATATGCTCCTCCCTAGGCCGTGGCGTATTTGCGGCACCGCCCCCCAACAGTATCCGCGTCCAGACCACTGATTGTAGAGCGGCTTGTGGACAACGCAACCCCGAAGCTAAGACTTCGGTGCTATTGTGAGCGATCCTTGGCCATGTCAGGCTGATTATAGCATGCAGGAGGACCTACATGAACTCGACCCGCAGAGGCATGGCCGCCTTGTGCGCTGCCGCCGTTCTGGCCATTGCGGCTTTCCCGGTCCTTGCGGACTCTCCGGTCATTACTATCGGCACGCTGGAGAACGGGACCGTCAACTGGGAGCTGCAGACGATTCGTGAACATGGATTCGATCAGAAGAACGGTTTCAGGTTGGAAATCGTGCCTTTGGCCGGAAACCCCGCCACGCAGATCGCGATGCTGGGCGGTGAAGTGGATTCGATCGTATCCGACCTTTTATGGGTGGCCCAGCAACGGGCGGCGGGCGCGGATTTCACTTTTTTACCCTATTCGACGGCGGTGGGCGGGCTGGTCGTGCCAGAGGACAGCGAGGTGCGGAGCCTCGTGGATCTGAAAGGCAAAAAGATCGGTATCGCGGGCGGACCGGTGGACAAGAGCTGGCTGATCCTGCGGGCATGGAACCTGCAAAAGAATGGTGAGGATCTGGCCGATGTGACCGAACAGGTATTTGGCGCCCCGCCGGTCATCCAGAACGCTGCCGAGACCGGAGAGGTCGCGGGCGCGATAAACTTCTGGCATTATCTGGCCAGAATGAAGGCGGGCGGGATGCGGGAAATCGTGGATGTGTCGCAAGCCGCCGTGGATCTTGGACTGAACCCCGAGGTTCCCCTGCTTGGCTATGTCCTGCGTGCCTCATGGATCAGGGAAAATCCGGATCTGGCGCAGGGATTGGCGCGGGCATCCTCGCAGGCCAAATCGCTGTTGAGGTTGGATGATGCCGTGTGGGACGATCTGCGGCCAATCATGGACGTGGCGGATGATGCCGAGTTCGAGGCACTGCGCGAGGGCTGGCGAGACGGCATACCAGATGAGAAAGCGCCGATCAGTCCCGAGGACGCGCAAAAGATGTTCTCTGTCATGGCCGAGTTGGGCGGAGACGATCTCACCGGCGGGCTGACCGAACTGCCCGAGGGGCTGTTCTGGTCGGGCGATCTTTCCTGGTCGCATGAGTAAATCACGTCGATACCCATGGCAAAGCCCCGGTGTCGTGCCGGGGCTTTTGTCGCTTCTGGCCATGTTGCTGCTGTGGATCGCGGTGGCGTGGCTGTCGGACAATCCCCGCATGATGCCGCCGCCGTTCGAGGTTGCTGCGCATATCCGGCAGATCATCGTATCCGGAGAGCTGTGGCATCACGCCGGTATGACCCTGTTCCGGGTTTTGGCCAGCTTTATTCTCGCAATGCTGGTGGGGCTGGTTCTCGGGTTGTGGATGGGCCGCTCCAGGGGTGCCGATCACTGGCTGAATCCGGGGCTGGTCATTGCGCTGAATGTGCCCGCGCTGGTTGTCATCGTGCTCGCCTATATCTGGATCGGGCTGAACGAGATGGCGGCGATAACCGCCGTCGCGCTCAACAAGATCCCGGTGGTGACGGTAATGATCCGCGAAGGCACCCGCGCCCTGCGTCCCGACCTGGACGATATGGCCCGGGCGTTTCGCATGTCGCCGCTCGACCGTCTGCGCCATGTGGTTCTGCCGCAGCTTGCCCCGCATATCGCCGCAGCTGCGCGGGCGGGGATCTCGCTGATCTGGAAAATCGTTCTGGTGGTGGAATTCCTGGGCCGCTCGAACGGGGTGGGGTTCAAGATCCACCTGCTGTTTTCCAGCTTCAACGTGGCCGGCGTGCTGGCATGGGCATTGGCATTTGTCGCGGTGATGCTGGCGATCGACCTGTTCGTGCTGCGCCCGTGGGAGGCTCGCGCCAACCGCTGGAGGCGCGATGAGGATTGAGCTGAACGAAAAGGTCTTCGGCGGGCGTGTGATCCTGGGGCCGTTGGCGCTGGAGGTCGAGCGGGGCCAGCGCGTCGCCCTTCTGGGACCGTCGGGGATCGGGAAATCCACGCTCTTGCGGATAATCGCCGGGCTTGACCGGGACTTCGACGGGCGGCTGTCCGGGGACGACCGGCTGGCGGTGGTGTTTCAGGAGCCCGTCTTGCTGCCCTGGCGCAAGGCGCTGGATAACATCACCATTCCTACCGGTTGCGATACCGCGACCGCACGTGACCTGATGGCCCAGGTCGGCCTGTCGGGGCATGAAGGGCAATTCCCGCGCCAGATGTCACTGGGACAGCAGCGCCGCCTTGCCTTGGCGCGGGCCTTTGCCGTCCGCCCGGATATCCTGCTGATGGACGAACCTTTCGCAAGCCTTGATGCCGAGACGGCGGCGCGGATGATCGGGTTGACCCTCGAACTGCTGGAACGAAGCGGCGCCGGGCTGATCCACGTTACCCATGACACCGGAGAGCCGGCGAGGCTGGCCGCCAGGCCGTTGCGGCTCGGTGGCAGTCCCGCGGTATTGCTGGGTTAGAGCAGCACAGTCAGCCAAGGTAGCCCGGCATGGCGGCGAGCAAAGGCGAGTGGGCGCTTGGCGGATGCTGCCTATTTGACCGTTCCCAGGCCACCTGCCGAGATGGCGGCCATGTTCAGGATGTCGTTCACCGTCGAGGTGGTGGAGCAAATCTGGATAGGCTGTGGCACCCCGGTCAGAATCGGCCCGATCACCGTCGCTCCGGCCATCTCCTGCATCAGCTTGACGGAGATCGAGGCCGAATGCCTTGCGGGCATCACCAGGACATTGGCAGGGCCGGTCAACCGGCTGAAGGGATAGCGCGCCGCCGATTCCGGGTTCAGGGCGACATCCACCGTCATCTCGCCCTCGTATTCGAAATCCACCTTGCGCGCGTCCAGCACCATCGGGGCCTCCGCCATCTTGGTGGCCCGCTCGCTGACCGGATAGCCGAAATTCGAGAATGACAGGAAGGCGACACGCGGCTCCAGCCCCAGCCCCCGGGCCACGACCGCGCCGCGCGTGGCGATATCGGCCAGATCCTCGGCCTCGGGCCATTCATGCACCAGCGTATCGCCGATCAGCACGATCCTGCCCTTGTGCAGAACGGCGGTTATGCCTACCGCCCCGTCCTGCGGACGCAGATCAAAGACCTGCCCCATCTGGTCCAGCACATGTGCGCTCTTGCGCGTCGCTCCCGTCACCAGCCCGTCGCCATGCCCATGTGCCAGCATCAGCGCGGCAAAGACATGCCGGTCACGATTGGCCAGCCGGTTGGTGTCCTCGCGGTCCATGCCCTTGCGCTGGAGCCGGGCATAGAGGAAATCGTGATAGGCTTCGAGATGGCGGGTATTGGCGGCGTTGATCACCGAGATCTCGCGGACGGCATCGGCAAGCCCCGCCGCCTCCAGTTTTTCCTTTACGTCATTCTCGCGGCCGACGACCAGCGCCTGTCCCATGCCGCCCCGCTGCCATGCCACGGCGGCGCGCAGCACGCGCGGGTCATCCCCTTCGGCAAATATGATCCGTGCCTGGGTCTTGCGCGCGCGGGCATGCATGCCCTGAAGGATGGCGGCGGTCGGATCCATCCGGGCCTTCAGCGACTGGACATAGCCCTCCATGTCGATGATCGGACGGCGGGCCACGCCGGTATCCATCCCGGCCATGGCCACTGCCGGAGGAACGACATGGATCAATCGGGGATCGAAAGGGGTCGGGATGATGTAGTCGCGGCCGAATTGCAGCTTGCGGCCATAGGCGGCGGCAACCTCGTCGGGGACATCCTCGCGCGCCAGTTCCGCCAGGGCGCGGGCGCAGGCGATCTTCATTTCATCATTGATGGCGCGGGCGTGAATGTCCAATGCGCCGCGGAACAGATATGGAAAGCCCAGCACATTATTGACCTGGTTGGGGTAATCGCTGCGCCCCGTCGCGACGATGGCGTCGGCGCGCACGGCATGGGCATCCTCGGGGGTGATTTCCGGATCGGGATTGGCCATGGCGAAGATGACCGGGTTGTCGGCCATGGACTGCACCATCTCCTGCGTCACTGCGCCCTTCACGGACACGCCCAGGAACACGTCGGCGCCCTTCATCGCCTCTTCCAGGCTGCGTGCCTCGGTCGCCACCGCATGGGCCGATTTCCACTGGTTCATGCCCTCGGTCCGGCCCTTGTAGATCACGCCCTTGGTGTCGCACATGATGCAGTTGTCATGCCTCGCGCCCATGGATTTCAGCAGTTCCAGGCAGGCGATCCCTGCCGCCCCGGCGCCGTTGAGGACGATCTTCACATCCTCGATCTTCTTGCCCGACAGTTCCAGCGCGTTGATCAGCCCGGCGGCGCAGATCACGGCGGTGCCGTGCTGGTCGTCATGGAAGACCGGGATATCCATCAATTCCTTCAGACGCTGCTCGATGACGAAGCATTCCGGCGCCTTGATATCCTCCAGGTTGATCCCGCCGAATGCCGGGCCCATCAGGCGAACGGCGCTTATGATCTCCTCGGCATCCTCGCTGTCCAATTCGATATCGATGGCGTTGACATCGGCAAAGCGCTTGAACAGCACCGACTTGCCTTCCATCACCGGCTTGGAGGCCAGTGCGCCCAGGTTGCCAAGCCCCAGGATGGCTGTGCCATTCGAGACGACCGCGACCATGTTGCCCTTGTTGGTATAGTCATAGGCGGTCTCGGGCCGCTCGGCGATGGCTTGCACCGGCACCGCGACACCGGGCGAATAGGCGAGCGACAGGTCACGCTGCGTGGCCATCGGGGTCGAGGCCACGATGTCGAATTTTCCCGGGCGCGGCTCCATGTGATAGGCCAGCGCCTCTTCGGGCGTGATCCGTGATTTGCTGCGTTTCTCGTTGGCCATCTGTTCCCCCCGGACTGCGTTCAACCTGCTTAACGCGCCGCGCCGGGGGCCTCAACGGGTTTCAAATGACCTGCCAAGGAAACGCCAGTAGATAAGGGTAATTGTCGCAAAGGTTGCCATGGCCAGCCAGAAGGGAACGGTCAGCGCGAATTCCCGCCCGAAGAGGTCTCCGGCACCGCGGGTCAGAAGGCCCGCGATCAGCATGGCGAAGGGCGCCATGCCGATGGCGAACAACCGATAGGCAGAATTTACCCGCCCCAGTAACCTGCGGGGGATGTGCCGTTGCCGATACGAAACCGAAACCGTGTTCCACAAGACGCCCCAGAACTCGCTGACGAGAAACCCCGCACAGATCAGGATCAGCGCATCGAAGCCGCTGCCTGACAGCAGCACCGTCAGCGGAAAGGCAAAGGTCGAGATCATCGCCGCTTGCAGGACTCGCGACCGTCCAAGGCGGGTTACAATGCGATCATTGACCAGCCCCGCCGCAACCCCGCCCACCGCGCCCGATGCCATGATCGCCGAGAGCGCCAGCGGACCAAGCTGCAGCCGTTCCTGCACGATCAGGACCAGCGTGACCATCATTGCCTCGAAGGCGAAATTGAAGAAGCCGGTCAACAGGGCAAGCCCGCGCAGGATCGGCTGGCCAAGCAGGAAGGCGATGCCTTCGCGCAGCTCGAGTCGCCAGTTGCGGTCTTGCGTGGGTTCTCCCGAGACATCTGCGCGGAAATCACCATGCAGGCAGAGGACAAGGCCCACGGCAAGCGCCATGGCGGCGGCGTTGACGGCGAAGGGCAGCGCAAGCGAAATGCCGATCAGAACGCCGGCCAGCGCCGTGCCGACGAAAAGATTCATCACCATTTCGACCGACCACAACCGGCCATTCGCGCGCTCCAGCCCTTCCTCGGGGATCAGCGCGGGCAGAATGGTCTGGGCGGCATTGTCGCGCAGGACCTCGGCCGCACCAACGGTGATGGCGCAGATCGCGATCAGGGCGAAGACAACCGGCTGGTCGGTGCCGCGTAGCGGCGGCGGATCGAAGGGCAGCGCCATCCAGACGGCGATGGCGGCGCTGGCATAGGCGATGACACGGATCAGATCGGCGGCAAGGATCGCGCGGCGCCGGTCCATGCGGTCGATCAGCAGCCCTGCGGGCAGTGAGAACACGAACCACGGCGCCTTGAGCGCCACGGGCACCAGCGCGATCAACAGTGGGTCGCGGGTCAGTTGCGTGGCCAGCCATGCCCATGCGACCAGCGCGATCCCGTCGCCCAGATTGGTGAGGCCGGAAGCTGCGATGAAACGGGCAAGGGGGCTGCGCATCAGCGGAGGCTAGCGCCGCGCATCACTGCCCGCAAGCAGCGGTTACTCTGTCAGCTTGGCCGAAACCGACATGGATTTGCCACCGATCATGTAATCTGCCCGGATCTCGTGACCGGGCTCTGCCGGGTGCAGTTTTCCAAGCGAACCCAGTGAGATCATGCTGCCGGGTTCAAGATCGTATCCACCTTCGCGGACCAGCCACAGCACCACGTCCAGCGGATGCCCCAGCAGCATGTCTCCGCTGGCCGTTCCGACGCTGTTTCCGTCCTTGGTCAGATCGACGGTGAGGCTTGCAAGACCGGCTACCGGATCGTCCAGATCCGCAATGCTGATGCCTTTTCCCATCACGCCGCGCCAGGGCATCACCCCATAGGCGGTCATCAGCAGTCCGTCCGGGTTGACCCCTTCGGCCAGCGCCAGATCCGGCAGTTCGATGAAAGGCCGGATTTCGGCCAGCGCCGCGGCGGCCTCTTCGCGGGTCATGGCCTGCATGATAGCCGGATCACCCACGGTGACGATCAGATCGGCCTCGAAAAATGGCGTGCGGGCATCGGCCAGTGACAGCTCCGTCCCGTCATCGAGGATCATCGGGGCGAAAAGCGCCCCCGCGACCGGGCCGGATACGCCGAACGCCTCTTGCGCGGGTTTCGAGGTGAAACCGACCTTCACCCCGACCGGGGCACCCATCGCCCCGGTCAACGCCTCGCGATAAGCGGTATAGGCGCAGGCCGCGTCGTCTCCAGAGGCCAGATCCGGATCGGGCAGGCGCTCTCCAGCCAGCCAGCCTTCGGCGGCCTTTTTCATCACCTCGGGCGCGGGGCATTCGGCTAGCGCGGAGCCAGTTGAGAACAGCAATGCCAATGCGGTTGCCAAGCGAATCATCTTCCCCTCCCGAAAAATGTTCTCTGCCCGAAGCCTATGCCAATTTTCTACCTAGGTCAGCGCCTTAGAGCGAGACTTTCGCAAAGCTGTCGCGCAGGGCGGCGGACCATGCGGCGCTCATCCGCATGAAATCGGGATCGCCCTCTTCGATCCGGCGTCTCATCGAGATGGCGCAGGCATCCTTTTCGATTACCGCTAGGTCCAGCGGCATGCCGACGGACAGGTTCGAACGCAGGGTCGAATCCATGGACAGCAGCACCGCCTTTTGCGCATCGGCAAGGCTGGTTTCGGGCCGGACCACCCGGTCGAGGATCGGCTTGCCGTATTTATGCTCGCCGATCTGAAGGAAGGGCGTGTCCTCGGTCGCCTCGATGAAATTTCCTTCCGGGTAGATCAGGAACATCCGCATGTCCCCGCCCTTGCGCTGACCCGCGACGATCAGGCTGGCCGTTGCCTGCTGGCTGAGTTCGCGATGCTGCTCGACGATCTCGCGCCGGGTGCGCGCCAGCGTATCCCCGATGATAGAGGCGACCCGCAGCATGGAGGGAGCCTTGAGGATCGAGGTCGTTTCGTCCGCTGCCTCCCCCTCGGTGGCTTCCTCCAGCCGCGCCAATGTGGTCTGGGTCAGCGACAGCGAGCCGGCGGTCATGATCGCGATCACACGCTCTTGCGGTTGCTCGAAAAAGAACATCTTGCGATAGCTGGCGATATTGTCGAGCCCGGCATTCGTACGCGTGTCCGACAACAGCACAAGCCCGGCATCCAGTTTCAGACCGACGCAATAGGTCATTGGAAAAGCGCCCCGTTTAAGCCCAACCGGCGACTCCGATCTGGGATTTCCCGCTGCAATCTCCGTTGTATTGACCGCTTTGGCAAGAGTTGTTTCAGTTAGATGAAGCCCTGCTGACAGCGATGATTTTGTGATCGCATTCCGTGGCTTGCCATCGCTTGATCGTGAATGACCGAGCTGTACAGGGGCCTATCAATGTTGGTCACGAGTTCAGTCATGGGCTGGATTTCCTAAAGCGGACCCTTGCCGGGGCAGGCTTTCCCGTCGTTTGTGCTGATGTTATCACCAGTGAGGATGAGGTCTCGGCCGGCGACGAGACAATGGTGCCACCCGTGTAACCTTCGATCGGAAACTGATGGGTGGCGAGGGGCGAGCACTCGGATACGCCAGGCGGGGCCATTGCTCGCCCGACCTGTTATCGAAGGCAGGAACCATGTCATCGAGTCGATAAGGTGCCGGACCCGGACTTCGGCCGGGAACGGGCGGGTAAAGGACCAAAGCGGCGGCCCGGCATCGTTTTGCGGTGGGCAAGTGGCGCGATACTCGGCTAACCTGCGGCCATGCGTGACCTTAACCTCAAGGCAACCGAGTATTTCGAAGCAGTTGCCCGCCTTGGCACCGTGACGAAGGCGGCCGAGGAACTGGCCGTGTCTCCTTCCGCCGTCAGTCAGCAGATTACCGGGCTGGAAGCGCAGCTTGGAGTCAGGCTGTTCCGACGCGAGAAACGGCGGCTGGTGCTGACACTCGATGGTGACCGGCTGTTCCAGACGGTAACGCAGGCATTTGGCGCGATCCGCAACGCGCGTTCGGCGATTTCGCATCAGCAGGACCGGCGCAACCTGCTGATCCGGGTCAGCCCGTCCTTTGGGGTCCGGTGGCTGGGTCCCCGCACATTTTCCTTTGCCTCGGAAAATCCCGAATGGAATATCCGCATCGATGCCACGCCGGATTTTACCGCCTTCCAGTCCGAATCGGTCGATCTCGACCTGCGCTACGGGCTGGGAACCTGGAGCGGGCTGACCGTCACCCCGATCATGCATGACCAGGTCCTGCCGCTATGCTCTCCGGGCTATCTTGCGGAACTGCGCGGTATTTCCGACGATCCGGTCGAACAGTTGCGGCATGCCCGGCTGATCGACAGCGTGAAGATGCTGTTTCGTTGGGATCTCTGGCTGGCCGCGAACCGGGTGGATATCCCGGAGGTCGAGTATCCGTTCCGCTTTGACCGCTCGTCCATGTCAATCGAGCTGGCCAAGCAGGGCGGGGGGATCGCACTCGATTCGGTGACGCTGTGTCTTGGAGAGCTTCAGCGGGGCGAGTTGGTGCCCTTTTCCACCCGCTGGCCGGTGCTGGATTTTCCCGCATACTGGTTCGTCTGCCCGCCGCGCCATATGAACCGGCGGATCGTGAAGCGCTTCTCGGACTGGCTGGCGCGGGCCTGTGCCGAACATGACGAGGCAGCCCGCTGGTATCTCACCGGACAGGGCTGCGTGTTGAGGGAGGGTGCGCCGACCGAGCTGATCGACGTCAAGCCCTGGGGGCTGTGATGCCTAGTAGATTGTCAGGGCCGGGACGAAACTGATCAGCCCAAGCACGATAAGCGCGACCAGATAGAACGGCAGGAGTGCCCTGACAGCCTCGCCCAGCTTGGCTCCGGATATGCCCATCGAGATGAACAGCGTCGTCCCCACCGGCGGCGTATAAAGCCCGATGGCAAGGTTGACGACCATCATCAGCCCAAGCTGCACCGGGTCAAGGCCGATACTCTGCCCGATGGTCACGAACAGCGGGCCGAGCAGCAGCACGGCGGCGGGCAGATCGAGGAAGGCGCCGACGATCAGCATTACCACGTTCAGCATCACGATCACCGCGACCGGCGACGAGAAGCTGTTCGCCACCCATGCCGCCAGATGTTGTGGCACCTGCTCTGCCGTCATTACCCATTGCAGGGTGGAGGAGGCCATGATGATGAACATCACCGCTCCGGTCATCATCGCCGTATCGACCAGCGCTTCCCATACGCCTTTCGCGGTCAGGTCGCGATAGATAATGCCAGATACGATGAAGGCGTATGCGACAGCCATTACCGATACCTCGGTTGGCGTGGCCACCCCAAAACGCAGGGTGCCGATCACGAATACCGGCATCAGCAGGGCCGGGATCGCGGCGAAAATCTGACCCTTGAAAGCGGCGAAACCACCTTCGAGCGGTGAGCGGGGCAGGTTGCGCCGATGCGCGACGAGCCAGACGGCTCCGAACATGCCGATACCCAGCAGCACTCCCGGCAGGATGCCTGCGACGAACAGATCGACAATCGAGACATTCGAGACAAGGCCGTAGAGGATCAGCGGGATCGAGGGCGGGATCAGCACCGAAACGGTCGAAGAGGCAGAGTTGATTGCCGCCGCGAAGCCGCGTGGATAGCCCTGCTGTTTCTGCACCGGGATCAGCGCGTTGCCAAGCGCCGAGGCATCGGCCACGGCAGATCCCGATACGCCGCCGAACATCACTGAACCGATGATCGACACCTGGCCAAGCCCGCCCTTCATATTGCCGACGACGAGCCGGGCGATATTCACCAGATACTGCCCGAAGCGCCCCGACATCATCAGGTTGCCCGCCAGAATGAAGAAGGGAATGGCCAGCATCGGAAAGCTCTGTGTCGGCGTATAGAGCCGTTGCGCGATCACCGCCATCGGCTTGCCATCCAGCCACAGCGCGGCGGCAACCCCGCCCAGCATCGCGTAGGCAATCGGCGCCGAGAACGCCAGCAGCAGAAAGAAAATCCAGATCATTGGAGCAGTCATTTCAGGGCTCCTTAGCTGAGGCTGCCATGGCCGGGATCGAATGCTTCCACGCGATCCGTCATGACCAGCCTGAGAATGTCGAGTGCAGAGATCACCGCCATGCCGCTGAAAGCGTAGATGAGGCTGGAATAACCCCAGATCTGCTTGATCCCCAGTGCCGAAAGCGTCTGGAACTGCGATGCTTTCAGGATTGGAGCGCTGGACAGCAGGATCGAGACGGCGATAACGATGAGAATCGCCTCAACCGCGATCCGCAACAGGCGTCGCGCAGGCGGGGGCAGCAGGTCCGGCAGGATCGTGATGGCGATATTCGTCCCGCGCGAAGCCGCCACGATCAGGCCTGCGGCAACCAGCCAGGGCAGCAGGATCGCGTGGATCTCATAGGCCCATGCGATGCCGGAGCCAAAGGCATAACGCAGTGCGACATTGACCAGCAGCGCAACGAACATCGCCGAGAGGGAGGCAACCGCGATCAGTTTCCCTGTAAATTCGATCAGCGCACCGATCCGCGCGATCCCGGCGGCGACGGGGTTTTGCGCTCCGTCGCCCGGATTGATGACGGATGGACCGCTCATTTTCCCGCTGCCGCTTCCTGTAGCGCCGCGACCAGTTCGGGAAACTGCCCGGCATATTTGTCATAGACCGATTGTGTCGCCTCGGCATAGGCAGCGCGGTCGGCCTCATGGAAGGTCACGCCTTCCTCCTTCATCTTCGCGGGCAGGGTTTCGTCCTGCTCAAGCGACAGCTCCCGTTGCAGTTTACCCGCCTCCGCCGTGGCCTGAAGTGCGCATTCCTGCTTTTCCGGAGACAGCAAGGACCACCAGACCATACCGGCCACGACCGGAGTAGATTCGTATTTATGAGCGGTCAGGGTGATATGCGGGGTGATCTCGTGGATCTTCGAGGAATATATGTTGGTCAACGGGTTTTCCTGCCCATCGAACACGCCCGATTGCAGCGCCGTCGGCAATTCCGAGAATGCCAGCGGAGCCGGTGCGGCGCCAAGAGCCTCGAAGATCGCGACGGTCATATCGTCCGGCGGGGTGCGGATCTTCATGCCCTTGATATCCGCCGGGGTCGGAACGCCCTTGGACAGATGGCTGACATGGCGGATGCCATTGTCCCAGAAGCCGAGTATCTTCAAGCCTTTCTCTTGCGCGCTTGCATCCAGCATCTTGCCAACCTCGCCATCCAGAACGCTCCAGGCCGTGGACAGGTCGCTGAACAGGAACGGCAAACCGAGCAGTCCGATCTCGGGCACGATCTGCGACATCGCACCCTGGCTGTTCGCGGTGATTTGAATGATACCTGCACTCGCCGAGGTCAGCATCTCGACATCGTCGCCCATGGTCGCGGATGGGGCATGGTTGACCGTATCACCGGAGCATTCGGCATAAAGTCCGGCCCATTTCTCGGCAGCGACAAAGCGCGGATTGCCGGGATTGGAGCCATGCGCGAAGATGACCTCATCGGCCCGCGCCATGCCTGCGAATGCGGTTGTGGTGGCCAGAACGGCCAGAAGTTGGGTTTTCATGATTTCTCCTCCCTTGTTAACTTTAATGGATCAGTGAACCGCCGTTCACATCGACCTCGCTGCCCGTGCAATAGGCCGAAAGCTCCGAGGCCAGGAACAGCGCGCATCCGGCGACATCGGCGGCGGTGCCTGCGCGGCCCATCGGGATGCCTGCCAGGATCGTCTGGTTCATCTCGGGCGTCAGTTTGCCCGCGGTGATGTCGGTTGCGATGAAACCGGGGCAGATCGCGTTCGAGCGGATATTGTCCGGCGCAAGTTCGCGCGCCATGGCCTTGGTCAGCCCCAGCACCCCGGCCTTGGCCGCCGAGTAATGCGGCCCGCCGAAGATACCCCCGCCCCGCTGTGCGGAAACCGAGGACAGGTTGATGATGGAACCCGATTTCTGCCGGCGCATCTGCGGGATTGCCGCCTGCGACATGTACAGCGTGCCGCGCAGGTTGACATCGGTGACGGCATCGTAGTTCTCCGCCTCGATCTCCATGATCTTCAGGGGCTGGGTGATGCCGGCATTGTTCACCAGCACGTCGATATGCCCGAACGCGTCAAGCACGGCGGCGGCGGCAGCTTCGCAAGCCGCCCTGTCGGTGACATCGCAGGTCAGGCCGATATGACCTTCGCCAAGATCGGCTGCCGCTTCCTTCGCCGCCGCCTTGTCCAGATCGAGGACCGCCACCCGCGCGCCATGTTCGACAAACAATGCCGCCATCGCCTTGCCCAGACCGCGCGGCGATGCCGCGCCGGTCACTATGGCACATTTTCCTTCAAGCAGCCCCATCAGAGCTTCTCCTTTACAATAAATGGATTGTCAGGTGGCTGTCAGAGCCAGCCCTTGATCTGTTCGGCCACCTTCGCCACGGACAGACCATACATATCGTGCAGTGTCGGTAATGCCCCGGCTTCCAGAAACTCGTCCGGCAAACCGATCATGCGAAAGGTGGGTGTCACGCCATTGCTCAACAGCGCCGTCGCAACAGCCTCGCCCAAACCGCCGACCCTGCTATGGTTCTCGGCCGTCACGACAAGCCGCCCGGACCTTCCGGCCTCGGTCAGAATGGTGTCCATATCCAGCGGCTTGATTGTCGGGCAATGAAGCACGGCGACGTCGATATTGTCGGCGGCCAGCTTTTCGGCGGCATCAAGCGCACGCATCGTCATGAAGCCGGTCGAGATGACCAGAGCGTCGCGGCCTTCGCGGATCATCTGCGCCCGGCCAAGCTGGAACCTGTAGTCGGGCTTGTGCCGGGTCAGCACACTTGGCACCTTGCCACGCAGCAGGCGGGTATAGACCGGGCCGTCATGGGCGGCGATCTGCGGCACCATCCCGGTGATATCATCCGCGTCACAGGGGTCGATCAGCGTCATGTTCGGCAGACCACGGAAGATGGCCAGATCCTCCGTCGCCTGGTGGCTGGGACCATAGCCGGTGGTCAGACCGGGCAGCGCGCAGGCGATCTTGACCGGCAGGTTCTCCTCGGCAATCGCCATGGCGATGAAGTCATAGGCACGGCGCGCGGCAAAGACGGCATAGGTGGTGGCGAAGGGAATAAAGCCTTCCCGCGCCATCCCGGCGGCTGCCGACATCAGAAGCTGCTCGGCCATGCCCATCTGGTAATAACGATCAGGCATCGCGTTTCCGAAGATATGCAGATCGGTGTATTTCCCCAGATCCGCCGTCATCCCGACAATGCGATCGTCCTTCTTCGCCAGGTCCACGAGCGCATGGCCAAAGGGCGCCGCCACCGTGTCATAACCTTCCGCCGCCAGCGAGGCGATCATCGCGGATGTCGCAACCCGGCCTTCTTTCGGGATCGCCTGCCGCTGTTCATATTTGCGTGTCATGGATGCGAGTGTCATGCCGGTTTTCCTTCTTCCAGGACGTCCAGCGCCTTGCCCCATTCATCGGCATCCACGCGGACGAAATGCGTGATCTCGCGGTTCTCCAGGAACGGCACGCCCTTGCACATCCGGGTGTCGAAGATGATGACGCGCGGGCCTGGATGATCGCTTTCGCGGGCGGTATCGAAAGCGGCCACAACAGCCTGCATGTCATTGCCGTTCACCCGCTGCGCATGCCAGCCGAAGGCCTCCCATTTCTGCGTCAGCGGCTCGCTGCACAGTGTCTCGGTCGATTTGCCATCGGCCTGCTGGTCGTTGAAATCGACAAGGCAGATCAGGTTGTCCAGCCGGTGATGCGCCCCCGACATGGCTGCTTCCCATGTGGAGCCCTCGCCCAACTCGCCATCCGACATCAGGTTATAGACGAATTGCCCGCCACCCTTGCGCTTGAGCCCCATGGCCATGCCGACGGCGATGCCCAGCCCGTGGCCGAGCGATCCGCCGGTAATCTCCATTCCCGGCGTGTAGGAGGCCATGCCCGACATCGGCATGCGGCTGTCGTCCATGCCATAGGTTTCCAGCTCTTCCTCGGGCAGGATGCCTGCCTCCATCAGTACTGCGTAAAGCGCGATGGCGTAATGGCCGATCGACAGCAGGAAGCGGTCGCGACCTTCCCATTCGGGATCCTCCGGGCGGTATTCAAGCGCGTGGAAATACGAAGCGGCCAGCACATCGGCGATACCCAGGGCCTGGCCGATATAACCCTGTCCCTGCACTTCGCCCATCAGAAGTGCCTTGCGGCGGATATTCCATGCCCGCAGTTCCAACGACATGTTGGCCCCCGGCATGGGATGGGAATGCGAATTCATGAAATCCTCCCGAGACGTTTCGCAGTCAGTCATCGGGAAGGTAGCTTCAGATCGGCTCGATGTATTTTAAGTAAATTGAAGTATTAATTAATTACAGCTTAAATATTATAGCGGGTTGTCGGCGCATTTTGATACTGGTTGACCTGGCAGGAATTCCCCGGACAGGTATCCGGGGAACGTTCCGCTTTCAGATGCTTTCACTCATGGTGGAGCGATTCAGGAATACATAGGTCATCGCCGCCACCACGAAGGTTGCCGGGGCCGAATAGGCAGCCAAGCTATCACCCGCGAAATGTAGGACCAGCCCGATGAAGGCAGCAAATAACCAGGCCCCCAAGCCTGCGGGATTGACGGAGACCGCCTCCTCGAGCGAGGACTTTCCGGGGATGCTGTCCGATCGCCCGACCGTCAGGATATGGCTTAGAGCGATTGCGACCCAGGCAACCACGAATATACCCTGATATGCCAGTGCCTGCAGGATATAGGCGAACACATTCGCCAGCATCAGGACATATGTGATCGCGCCGACGACACAGGCCCAGACAATCTTTGGCAGCTTGATGCGAAACACCGTTTCCGCGAAGCTTTCCATGTTGACTGCCGCGAGGTAGTAGTTCGCCGTATTGATGCGGGTTTGGGAAATCCACACGAACACCAAACCTGCAAAGCCCATCAACTGGATAAGCGCAAGCACGACCGAGACCTCGGTCACGCCCCCCTCGGTCGGCAGGCTGGCCGCGAGGAAGATCCCGACAAGCCCATTCAGCAGAAAGGTGACAAGATAGAAAGGAGCGCCGAAATTGATATTACCATGGTAATCTGCGTCCTCTGGTTTGCCGAAGCGCGCGAAATCATAGGTGAACATCATCAGGATCCAGACGCCCATATAGGCCGTGAAACAGCTCCACCACCCGTTTGCCGGCGCTCCGCCTTCCGGGCCAAGCTGTAGCCATGCGTTGGAATAGCCATATGTCGAGACGGCCAGAATCACGGCGGCCAGCAAGCCCAGCAGATAGAATGGCAGCAGGACGCCGTTGAACTTGTCCAGCCAGTTCTGGATCGAGCCGAAGATCAGCACCACCGAGTAGATCACGACGATCAGCGCGGCCACCGAGTATGACAGGCCGGTATAGCTGTTCAGCGCCAACGCGATGACGGAGCCCTCGAACACCGCGTAATAGATTGCGGTCGCGAAAAAGATCAGCGTCGCGATGGCCGCCCCGGTGCGGCCCAGCAGGATCCTCGAAAACAGTGAAACGGATAGCCCCGTCCTGATGGAATGCCGCGCAAGCACGGCGTTGACTGCCGCGAAGGCAATGACCGAAAGCACGATTCCGATGATCGCGTTCACCGATCCATAGGCCAGCGCCAGTGTCGCCGCGACGACCAGATAGAACATTGCCGAGCAGACTGACCACCATGCCATGGTCAATGGCATTCGCGCCATGCGTTGATCGGGTGGGACTGGTTGGTCCGAAAACTCCAGCCCCTGCCGTTCATCCGCCGTATTGCTTATTGTTCCAGCCATTTTTTCCTCCCTGTTTTCGGCTGTTTGCCGGGTGTGCCATGGCCCGCCGCTTTGGATTGCGTTCAACATGGCTGGCCATGGCGTCATGCGGTCTCGCGCCTTATGCGGAAAACCGGCACCCGGTTGTCTGCGATTTGCCCTATGTCCAGTGACTGACGGTCCGGCGTTCGAAGCTTTCCCTGAACTGCGCCGTCGTCTTTTCAAGCAGCTCGCCCGTTTCCCAGTCCAGGATCGTGGCGTAGCGGCGCACCGCATCAAGGCTGTCGATCTCTCCCTTGCGATAGAGCATGGCGACTTCCTCGGCCGGCATCCGTGCCCACTGCTTGCGATTGGCGCGGATTTCGCCCCGCAGTTTCTCAGTTGCTGGCAGATCGACCTCGAATTCGCAAAGATCCGCGTCGAGTTCCTTCAAGACGACGCCGTAATCCTTGGCGGCCCGCTCAAGCGAGACATAATCGCTGGCTACATCGTCGCAAACCGCCTGTGGGTCGCGCTCCAGCGGGTCGCCATAGCCGCCGCCTCCTGCGGTCGGCCGCGCGAACTCATCGCCGGTATGGACCGGATAATCGGAAAAGACCGAGCCCAGCCATTTCGCCTCCTTCTCGCTGCTGCGGCGGATCGACAGGCCATGCGGCATGGATGGAAGCCCGCCCTCGATACCCCAGACAACGGCCCGCTCGCGGTCGCAGATATAGGACATCACCGCGTCCTCGCTATCGAGCAGGATCGAGGTTTTCTGAACCCCGGCGCCACCGCGCCATTTGCCGGGGCCGGCACTGTCGCGCAGGATCTGGAACTCGACAGTCCGGGTAGGATTGACCCGCTCGTTACCCTCGTTGGGCTGGGACATGAGGCCGGTGCCGAAACAGGCGGTCGTCACGTCGGAACCGTCTTTACCGTTTCGGCCCCCCCAGCCACCCGGCAACCATTCGTAAAACATGAAGATCGGCTTCTCGGGAGAGCGCAGGTCACGTCCCCCCGCCAGCAGGTATTCAAGGTTGAAGGCGCAGGCGATCGCCTTGTCCGGCATGATCTGGGACCACATTTCGAAAATCGCGTTCATGATCTTTTCGAACGGCATCAGGAATCCCGTGACCGCGACCGGCCAGGCGGCGCTGACCACGCTGTTCTTAGGCGCCTTGATGTCGATCATGCGGTAAAAGCCGGAATTGAGCGGAAGATCGGGAAAGAATGTTTTCATCCCTGCCACGACCGCCGAGAAGGTGGCGCCGGGCGCGGAATTGTAGATCGATGAAATCGTCGGGTGGCTTCCTTCGAAATCATAGGTGATCCGGTCGCCCTTGATGGTCATCCGGATACGGATCGGGATCATGCCCTCGCCCTTGGCGGGATCGCGGTCGATATAGTCCACGGTCTCCCATTCGCCATCGGGCAGGGCGGCGATACGGTTGCGGACCGCCGTTTCGACATAGTCCTGCACCTCGCGCATGCCCTGCAGAACCTGATCCTTGCCGTATTTCCGCACGAGGCGCTGGATCTCGCGCTCGGCTACCGCGGTTGCCCCTGCCTGCGAATGAATATCGCCGATGATCGAGGCCGGGTCGCGCGTGTTCTGTGCGATCATGTTGGCGACGTCGTGGCAGAACTCACCTGCACGGAAAAGCCGGACCGGAGTGATCCGCACGGCCTCTCGGAACATGTCGCGGGCGGATACGTCGAAAGAGCCCGGCACCGAGCCGCCCAGATCCGACCAGTGGCCGTTCGATTGCGAAAACCCGATCAGGTCGTCATCGTCAAATATCGGCCGCACCAGGCGGACATCCGAGAAATGCGTACCGCCCGCATAGGGATCGTTGATGGCATAGACGTCTCCGGGGAGCATTTCGCCGGAAAAGACCCTGATGACATCCTTGCATGTGAAATGCAGGGTTCCGACATGAACGGCAATATCCTGATTGCCCTGCGCGACGGAGTTGCCTTCGGCATCATGCAGCGCGTTCGAGAAGTCCCGGTTATAGATCACGAAGGAATAACAGGTGCGCAGCATCTGTTCGGCCATCTGGTCGACCGAAGTGATGAAAGAATTTTTCAGAACCTCGAAAGTCACCGGATCGAGGCGGTCCGTGTCTTGCGTCTTATTGTCCATGGCTCAGCCCTGTGTGTTGATGCGAATGTTGAAATACTCGTCGACCTCCGCGGACATGCCGGGGGGAATGACGGTGGTCGCATCGAATTGCTCCACGATGGCGGGACCATCGATCATGGCCCCGGCCTTCAGATCGTCGCGTTGATAGATCGCGGCTTCATGCCCCTTGTTTTCGAACCAGACCTGCCGCTGGCCGGTCGGTTCGGGCCGGTGCTGCTCTACCGGGTGCTTTTGCAGTTCGGCCTTGGGAACGACGCCTACCGCCTTCACCGCCACCCGGAACAGCGAGACTTCGGCATCCTCGCGTGCGTAATTGTATTCGCGTTCGTGATGGGCGTGGAATGCTTTGACCAACTCGCCGATATCGGTGATCTCGGCAGGCGCGGGAACCTGAAGCGAGCGCCACTGACCCTTGTACATCATCTCGACCGTGCGGCTCAGGATCATGTCGCTATCCGCGACGCCTTCATGCTTGAGCTGGGCCATCGCCTCCCGCTCGATCCGCCGGAAGGCGGTTTCAAGCTCCTCGGGCCGGGTGGAGGCAACCGGCTTCATGAAGCTGTCGGAAAAGTCGTGCTGGATATCGACCAGCAGGCAGCCAAGCGCCGAGGTCACGCCGGGATTGAGCGGAACGATCACGGTCGGAATCGAAAGCTCTTTCGCCACCGCTGCGCCATGCAGCGCACCGGCCCCGCCAAAGGCGCAGAGCGCGAAGTCGCGCGGGTCATAGCCGCGTGAAATGGAAAGCAGCCGCACCGCATTCGCCATATTGGCATTCGCCACGCGGATGATTGCCTCGGCGGCCTCGTGTAGCTCCATACCGAAGGGTTCGGCTACCGTCGATCTGACGGCCGTTTCGGACAGCGCCGGGTCGAGCGTCAGCTTGCCGCCGGCCAGGGTGGTTCCCAATCGGCCAAGAACAAGGTTGGCATCGGTATTCGTCGCGACCTCGTTGCCGTTGCGGTAACAGGCCGGACCTGGATAAGCCCCGGCGGATTGCGGGCCGTTGCGCAACGAGCCGCCCTCATCGCGCCAGGCCAGCGAACCGCCTCCGGCGCCGATTGTCAGAACCTCGATCGAGGGAAAGCGGATCGGGAACCCGTATTCGATATACCAGTCCTTGGTGATCCGGGATTCCCCCTGGTAACTGACGGAAACATCTGTCGAGGTTCCCCCCATGTCGAAACCGATGGTATTCGGATAACCGCAAAGATTGCCTATAAAGCGGCTGGCAATGGCGCCTGCGGCGATCCCGGAACCGGCAAGACGGGCCGCGAAATCGCGCACCGCGTTGGGTGTCATGACCCCGCCGCCGGTATGGAGAAGCAGGAGGTCGCGTTCGTATCCTTCCTCTTTCAGCCGTTCGCTCAGCCGCGAGACGTAATCCACGACCACCGGCGAGACGACCGCATTCGCCATGGTCGTGGAAAACCTTTCATGCTCGAATATCTCCGGCATGATTTCAGCGGAGATCGAGATCGCGATATCCGGCATGATCTCCTTGAGAATGTCCCGCATGCGCCGTTCATTCTCTGGATTGACGTAGGAATTCATGAAGCAGATGGCGACCGATTTGACATCGCGCTTTTTCAGGATTTCGCCCACGCGCCGCGCGCCCGCCTCGTCCAGGGGCTCGATGATTTTCCCTTCGGCATCGACGCGTTCGCGGACGGTCAGCCGGTCTCGTCGGGGGATATAGGGCTTGGCGACATCCTTGTAGGTGTCCCAGAGATCCTCCTTGTTGGCCCTGCGGATCTCGACCACGTCCCGGAAGCCTTCCGTGCAGATCATTGCGCATCGCGGCAGGTTGCGGGTGATCAGCGCATTCGTTGCGACCGTAGTGCCATGGGAAAACATCGAGACACCGGCCAGGTCTATCTTGCCGATTTCGATCCCATCCATGATCGCGCGCATGGGATCGTCCGGCGTTGATGCGATCTTTTCGATACGTATCGCACCGGATGTCTCATCCATGATGCAGATGTCAGTGAAGGTGCCACCCACATCCACCGCAACTCTTGTGTGTTCCATTCGGTCTTCTCCATGATTTTTGGACATATGTTCCCGGCCGCCGGTGCCATGTTTCCGGCAGATATCGGTCCCTTTGGGGGCCGTGCTGGGCTTTCGTGTTTCTTCGCGGCGCCGGGCGCTGCGGGTTCAGTGTTCCCGCGGGGCTGTCATTGCCTCCCTGCGAGTTTCCGACGCGGTTCTGCCAAACCTTGCGCGATAGTATTTCGAGAACTGCGCCTGATCCGTGAAACCCCAGTCATAGGCAATATCGGAGATGGTGCGGCTTGATTGCAGCGAGCGTAGTTCCTCGTTGCAACGGCTCAGCCTTCGTTCACGAATATAGCCCTGGATGGACTGATCGGATTCGTGAAACAGCCGTTGGAGATATCTCAGGGAGATGCCGCAGCCCTCGGCAACCATTCCTGGGCTCAGGTCGGGATCCTTGAGATGATCGCGGATAAAGGTTTCCGCGCGGGAAAGATGTGCCGCGCGAACCGATGACAGATTGCTGGTCAGCACCCGCTGATCGTCCATGATCGCCAGGCACAGCAGCTCGACCAGATGGGTTCCGGCCGCACCCCGCGCCGCCTCGTCGATCACCTCCAGATGATTGATCGTCATATGCAGGCTGGAAACGAAAAAGGACGCAATGCCGCTGCCGGCATCGAAGGCAAGACCGCCAAGCCGCTCGGCTCTGCCCAATCTTGCACGCACATGGGCTGTCGGAACCTTCAGGACCCATTGCCGATTGCGTTCAGTATGCCAGTATTCATAAGGCGCGTCGCTGCGCTCGACCAGAAACCCGCCGGGTTTGCATGTCGAGCGGCGGTCACCCTGAACGAAATTGATGGTTTCGTCCTCGGGGATGGCAATCAGTAGCGAACTCTCGGTTTCGTTCAGCAAATGGCGGTCATGCCGCCGGTATATCAGCCCGTCGCAATGAATCCTGGAAAGCTCTACATTTCCAAGCCGCCAGCGATGCATGCTTCCTCTGAAACGTTCCTTGTCACGCGGCTCCACATCCAGCGCGAAATAGGCCTGGGATACCGTCTGGCGCCAAGCCCTGCGATTCTCTGCCAAGGCAAAACTGACGTTCTCACTCCCCATTTCCCTGCATCCCTCCAGAGATGTCCTGAAACTATAGAATGAGCGGAACCATAGCACGATATTCCCGGGTTTCTTGTATATAGGCGAACATTCTTTTGTCCTGGCGTGCCCGGATAGCGGAAGAGACCGCCAATGTATCGCGGTTGCGGTTTTCCATGGCAGTCTTGCCGCCGGTGCCCGGCGCGGCGCTATCGTGGAGATTTCAGGAAGGCTGGAGGAGCCTCGTTGCTGTCGTTGCCGGCGAGAAACGCCTCGGCCGTATCCAGTGCTTCGCGGATGGTGACATCCATGTCCAGATACCGATAGGTTCCCAACCGGCCGACAAATGTGACGCCTTTGGTGGCTTCGGCCCTTGCGATGTATTTCTCCAGCAGGGCCTTCTCCGTCACCAGCCGGATCGGATAATAGGGGATGTCACCGGGCTCTGCCGCACGGCTGTATTCGCGATGGCAGACGCTCCCTTCATGGCTTTCCCATGGGCTGAAATGCTTGTGTTCGGTGACGCGCGTATAGGGCACGTCGCGATCACCGTAATTCATTACCGCGCAGCCCTGGTAGTCGCCGCCATAGGTGAAGCGTTCGAAATCCAGCGTGCGGTATCCCAAATGACCCAGCTCATAGCTGAAATAGCCGTCCAGCGGGCCGGACCAGAATACGTGATCGGCCTCGGCGGCCATTTCGGGAGTGTAGGCAGTGTTCAACTCGACCGAGATATTGGGGTGATCCAGGATCGCATCGAACATCGGGGTATAGCCGTCACGCGGAATGCCCTGGAAGCGGTGGAAGAAATAATTGTCGTCGTAGTTGAAACGCAGCGGCAGGCGCTTGAGGATCGATGCGGGCAACTCGGTCGGTGAACAGCCCCATTGTTTTTCGGTATAGCCCTTGAAGAATGCCTCGTAGAGCTCCCGCCCGACAAGGCGAAGCGCCTGCTCCTCGAAATTTCGCGGCTCGGTGATGGAGCTGTCGGCCTTTTCGGCGATGAATGCCCTGGCCTCGTCGGGGTGCAGGGTCTTGCCGAAGAATTGATTGATCGTCAGCAGGTTGATCGGCAGTGAGTAAACGCCTCCCTGTGCGGTGGCCTTCACCCGGTTCTGGAAGGGCATGAAATCCGTAAAGCCGTTTACATAGTTCCACACCTCCTCGTCATCGGTGTGAAAGATATGAGGGCCGTAGACATGCATCATGATGCCGGTTTCGGCATCACGCTCGGTATAGCAATTGCCGCCGATATGGCTACGGCTGTCGATGATACGGCAGGAGTGTCCGGCTTCGGCCAGCCTTCGCCCGATCACGGCGCCGGACAGCCCGGCTCCTACCAGCAGAATTCGCATCTTCCGTATTCGCCCCTGTCCGACGTCGCGCATTAAAGCCCTACCTATTGAAGCGGGGCGCTTGCGGCAAGGATGGCCCGCGCCCGATTATCGGGTGGGCGATTTCAGCTATCGTCGGAAGATGCCGTGGTCCTTGCTGCGATCAGGCGAGAAACCAGGGTTTCCATCCGCCTGCCCGCTCTGCTTTCCACGCTTTTTGCCGCGGGACGCCATGTTCAAGCCAGACCGCGGCAAACCACCACAACGCAAGGATGGTCCAGAGATCGACGCTCAGCCTATGCAGGATTTCCTGGCCGGCCGGGTTCTGCTGGAACGCGTCCCCGAGGATCGACAACATCACGCAGATGACGAATGACCACAAGCCGCCACGGCCGATCTGTTGCAATGCGATGCCGGGGCGGGTCGCAGCCAGCCGCTCCATCAGGCCGCTTAGCGGGACGGCGACCAGCCAGCTGGCAGCCAGGATCGCAAGATAGCGGGTGCCGTCGAGCGGCCATTTATCCACTACCCCGTAAACTTGCTTCAGAGCATTCCGGATAAGCAGGGCATCATCGCCGAACTTCACCGCTATGACGATCGTCGCGCCGAAAACGAACATCCCCACAGAGAGTGCCGTCAGCAGATGCTTGTAACGCAGCAGCACCGGCATGAAGCGATGCCTGAAGAGCGCCATTGCTGTTCCGGTGTAAAACAGCATCTGCCAGCCGAACGGGTTGAATAGCAGCCCCTTGCCGCTATGGTTCGGAATGAACTTGTTCAGGCCGGGGGCGAACCACCACAATGCCACCGAACAGGCGATGAAAAGTAGCGGCCAGCGTATCAAAACAGGAACCAGCACGGGGGCCGATGCGATCAGGATGACATAGACCGCGAGGACATCCATGAGGTTCGGTTGCAGCCACATGCTTGCCAGCGCACCCAGATACCATAGCGGGTCCTCCACGATCCAGACCGCGTATTGATTCCAGACCGCCGTGTGCTTCATGCCCAATGCAAGCAGGCCGGCCGACAGCAATGCCAGAAGAATACCGCCGATCACCAGGGCGCGCCAGACTTCGAAAGCGCGGCGGGTAAAGCGCCATTGCGCGGCATTACGGCCCTCTTTCGCTTCGACCGTGCACCAGACGAGGCCGACAAGAAAGCCTGACAGCAGCACGAACAGCTCAGCGGCATCGAATACCGAGAAATTGCCAAGGGTGAACCTGCGCAGTTCCGAGACTGGCATGTGGTCGACCATGATGCAGACCAGCGCGTAACCGCGCAGCATATCCAAAGCTATAATACGTTTCATGCGGGCAGTTGGCTCCAGCGCGTCAGCAGGTCCTTGTTGGACACTAACGCATCAGCCTCGGCCCGGTTCATAAAATTCAGCGCTTCGGATTGATTTGCCGCATTGGCGATTTTGGCGCCGGCGGTGATGCTGGCCAATCGCTCGGAGGCCGGCCTGGCATCCGGAGGGGGCAGCATGGCGATATGCCGGGCCAGAAGCACCGGGTCGCGCCCAAGGCGCAGAATGGAGCCGGGGCCTTCCACGGCACGGGGAAGACGGCGGGTCGCGGCCTGTGCCTCCGCGATGATCGGAGGAGTTTCACGTTCCTCCGGTGTGACCAGAAGGCCTCGCATGCGAGCCCATCGGCCGAAGACCGGGCTGGCCGACAAGCGTGAGGTCAACGGCGAAAGGATCAGTCCCGCAAGGATCGGCGACAGCCAGATGAGCTGTGGAGGCGAAAATTCGGCCAGTACGATCAGCGTTCCCACCCCCAGGCCGACATGGGTCCAGTGACGGCTGAGCACGACACGCCAGGCAGGCATCGACCCGGCCCGCGTCTGTGCCTTCCATCCGCTGTCCCGGCCGCGAAGGATTTCATAGATCTGCCGGGTCTGGGTCAGCATCTGCACGGGTGCGATCAGGGCCGAGAGGATGATCTCGAACAATGCGCTGGCGAAGATATGCACCGGACCGCCGGAATTTTTCGCCAGGGGGCGGGACCATGCGCGGAAGATACCGAAAAATCTGGGCAATAGCAGCAGTCCCATGGCGGTCATGAACAGCCATAGCATCCTGCGGGAGTCAAAGACGGGCCAGTCGGGGAAAAGCTGGTAGGCGTTCGGGAAGTATTCCGGGGTGGACAGGAGCACGGTGGCGGACAGGACGAGGCCGACAAGGATCAGCGCAAGCCAGATCGGACTCATCAGAAAGCCGAATATGCCGATGGCGAAATGCGCTCCGCTGATGGCGCGGGTGCCCCGCATGCCGATCAGGCTGAGATGCTGCAAATTCCCCTGTGCCCATCGCCGCTCGCGCGCGGCCATATCCAGAAGCGTTGGCGGGCATCCCTCGTAACTGCCGCGCAGATCGTAATCCAGCCGGACTTTCCAGCCGGCCCGGCACAGGGCGGCGGCCTCGACGAAATCATGGCTGAGAATCGAGCCGCCGAAAGGCGGTTTGCCGGGCAGGGTGGGCAGTCCGCAGCATTGTGCAAAGGCGCTGATGCGGATGATCGCGTTATGGCCCCAGTAATTTCCGGTATTGCCTGACCATGCCGCGACCCCGCGCGCGATCATCGGCCCATAGACCCGGCCGGCGAACTGGGTCAGGCGGGCAAAGATGGTCTCGCCGCCGACCAGCACCGGCATCGTCTGGATCAGAGCCAGATCAGGCGCGGCCTCCATGCGGGCCGACAGGGCCTTGACCGTTGCCCCGCTCATGACGCTGTCGGCGTCCAGCACCACCATCTGGTCGTAGTTTCCACCCCAACGGCGCAGGAACTCGGCGATATTGCCGGATTTGCGGTCGGCATTCGTTTCCCGGCGCCGATACCACAGGGGCAGAGGTGAAAATTCCCGAGCGGCTGAAATCGCCAGGGTCTCGTCCACTGCAATTGCCGGATCACGCGTATCGGACAGCACGAAGACTTCCGTCCGATTGCCCATTCCCTCGCGTTCAAGCTCGCTCGCCAGTGCCGTCAGCAGCCCGATACTGGCCGCGGCATTCTCGTGATAGATCGGCATGACCACGGCGACCCGCGCCTTGCCCGGTGTATCCGGTGTTTTCGGACGATGCGCCAGAACACCGGCGAGCATGGCACAAAAGCTGAAACCCACCCAAGCGAAAGTCGGCACGAATAACGCAAGCAGCATGAGCTGCATCGGGGTCGGCTTGTCACCGAACACGTTCAGCATCTGGGTAAAGCCGGTTATCGCCAAGGCCAGTGTGCCGCCGAACGCGATCAGCCTCGCCAGCCAGACATTCGGCGCCTCGTAGCCCCGGCGTGGGCCTTTGGGTGGTGGGGCACGGAAATCCTGAACCGGCATGTCCAGCGGCGCCTCGGGCGGCATCGGGGGCAGCCCGACCTTATCCAGCACGGTGGTCACGTTCATGCGGTCCAACGTGTCATCCAGGTTTCGCTTAACGCGACACCATCCTTGTTGGTCAATAGAGCCTGAAGATCGGCGAGTTCCGCGTCTCCCGGTTCGTATTCAAAGGCGAGGCGCAGGACTTCCTGCTCCGGCAGCGGTTTCAGATAGGCATGGACGATCTTTCCGGTCGAGGTGGTCACCTTCGATTCCGGCATCTCCTGGGTAAAGAGGGACAGGTCGAAATCGACGATATAGCTGCGCGTAGTTTCGGAATTGATCGATCGGCCGGACCGCACCTGCCTGATTTTGGCAAGCGGCAGATCATTCGGGGGCAAAGCGGTGAAACTGAGCCGGTAGCGAAATTCGTGCCGCTTGCCCTTGGCCATCGGGTTCTTGGGTACCCAATAGGTGACGATATTGTCGTTGAACTCGTTCTCGACCGGGATCTCGATCAACCGGATTTCGCCCTCGCCCCAATCTGCCTCGGGCTCGATCCAAGCCGACGGCCGCAGGTGATACATCGCCTCGGCGTCCTGAAAATCCTCGAAATCCCGCTTGCGTTGTATCAGGCCGAAACCTCTCGGAGAGTGATCCACGAAAGAGGCGATCTGCAATGTCTTGGGAGAGGACAGGCTGCGCCATAGCGCCTGACCGGCCCCCGTATGCATCTGCAGCCCGTCGCTGTCATGGACGGCGGGACGGTAGTCGTCCACCGTGCGCCGGCTGGCCGGGCTGAACCAGAACATAGATGTCAGCGGCGCAAGCCCGGTTTCGCGCAACTCGACGCGGGGGAACAATGCGACCCGGGTGCGTATCATGGTCACCGCACCGGGATTGACGTCGAACTGATAGGCGCCGGTGACGGATTTACTGTCGAGAACCGCATGGATGCGAACGGTGCCGGTCGCCTCGGCCGGCTCGTGTATCCAGAAATCGGTGAACAGCGGGAATTCCTCGCCATCCGGGCTGCCGGTCTTTATCGCAAGGCCGCGTCCGGAAAGTCCGTAAAGAGTTCCCCGCGCCACGGCACGAAAATAGGTGGCACCCTGGAAAACCAGGAACTCGTCCATAATTCCCGGCTTGTTCAGCATCGTGCGCAGGCGGAATCCGGACCAGCCCATATCGCCCTTGGTTTCCAGATCTGCGCCGTCGGGAAACTGCGAAGGGTCGAATTCTAGCATATGAGGGTCGAAACCCAGCTTCTGCGGAACCCCGTCGCGGACGACGTTGATATTTATCGGCTCGTAGAAGATTGCTCCGGGGGGTAGCAAATCCAGCGCGAACCCTCCGCGTCCCTTCAACGGATCCATATCCCTGCGGAACCGGATCGCGCGATATTGATCATAGTTCAGATCGGCGAAACTTCCGACCTGCTCCGCGACCGGCTGAGTATAGACTCGCGTGGCCCGGTCTGCCGCGATTGCCGCGACTTCCTCGAATCCGAACACATCGAGCGCCGGAGACGGCCCTTCGGACGCGTCCTGCGCTTGCGCATTGGTTGCCACGAACTGGCCTCCGACGGCCAGAGCACTGGCTGCATTGAGAAATTGTCTGCGCTTCATGAGTGGAATTCGATGCCAATAAACCTGTTCATCATACGGATCCTGCCGCATTGCAGCAAGCTGTATAGGCGGTAACACGCTGACCTGCCAGCGGGTTTCCCGGCGAGAGGTAAGAGAGGGAATAACCCAACGTTACTTCATATGAAAGTGGGATATGTTCACTTATTGGCGTGCGAGCCATTCGGTGATCGGGCGGCGCAGATTGGTCAGTCCCGATTCCTGCGCCTCGTCGATGACCTTACGCAGTTCATCGATCGAGACTCGGCGGATCAGGTGCTTGACCGGCCCGATCGAGGCAGGGCGCATCGATAGCCGCCTGATTCCCAAGGCCGCGAATGTCAGCGCCTCGATCGGGCGGCCCGCGTCTTCGCCGCAGAAAGAGAGCGGCACACGCGCCTCTTCGCAGCGCGACACGATCTGGCGCAGCAGCATCAGGAATGAAGTATTGAGCGTGTCGTAGCGGCGGCGGACGCGCTCGTTTTCCCGGTCGGCGGCAAAGAAGAACTGCTTCAGGTCGTTGCCGCCGATAGAAATGAAATCGCACATCTCGAAGAAACGCTTGGGCGCGAATGCCAGCGATGGGGTTTCCAGCATGGCGCCCACCCGGATATCGCTGGGCATGTCGTGGCCAAGCCGCTGTTCCCGGGCCAGTTCGTGCATCAGGATGCGATAGGCGGCCTCGTATTCCGTGATGTCCGAGATGAAGGGGAACATCACATGCAGGGGGCGACCCGCCGAAGCGCGGATAAGCGATTGCAACTGCATCCGCAATACGCCGCGCTTGTCCAGCCCCACGCGAATCGCACGCCAGCCCATTGCCGGATTCGGCTCGTCCTGAGGCTTCATATAGGGCAAGACCTTGTCAGAGCCGATATCCAGTGTGCGGAACATCACCGGCTTGCCCTTGGCGCTGTCCATCACATGGCGGTAAAGCCTTGCCAACTCCGTCCGGCGGGGGACGTGGTTGCGGATCAGGAACTGCAATTCGGTGCGGAACAGTCCCACGCCCTCGGCCCCCGATCCCTCGAGCGAAGGCAGGTCGGCCATCAGGCCGGCATTCATGTAAAGCTGTATCGTCGTTCCGCAGGTGCCGGTGGCAGGCAGGTTGCGCAGGCTGGCATAGCGATTCTGCGCCTCGGCCTGCATGGCGAGATTGTCGCGGAACGCGGCCGTGACGCTGTCCTCGGGGCGCAGGTGCACGATGCCCTGATCACCATCGACAAGGATCGGGTCGCCGTTAAGCGCCTCGGCGGTAATACGACTGGCATGGATGACCAGGGGAATGGCCAATGCGCGGGCGACGATGGCGGCGTGGCTGCCTACCGAGCCTTCCTCCAGCACCACGCCTCGCAGCTTGCGGCCGTATTCCAGCAACTCTGCCGGCCCGATATTGCGGGCCACCAGGATCGGGTCCTCGGGCATCTCGGCACCGGTGTCGCTGCCTTGTCCTGTCAGGATGCGCAGCAGGCGGTTCGACAGGTCATCCAGATCGTGCAGCCTGTCCCGCAAATAGGGATCGGCGGCCAGTTCCAGCCGGGCGCGGGCGGCGGATTGCTCTTTTTCGACCGCCGCTTCGGCCGAGAGGCCCAGCTTGATGTCCTCTTCCATCCGGCGCAGCCAGCTGCGCGAATGGGCAAACATCCGGTAGGTTTCCAGCACAGCGGTATGCTCTCCGCCGCCACCCATATCGGCTGCGGCGACCATCGTGTCGACGGTTTCGCGCAGGCGGTTTACACCATCATGCAGGCGCTGGAGTTCTGCTTCGGGATCGTCGCCGACCGGATTGGCGACCACCACCCGGGGATCGTGAAGCCAGACATGCCCCTCGGCCGCGCCCTCCTGCCCGGTTCCGCCACGGAACATCAGCGGGAAGCGATGCGCCAGGGGCATGCTGTCGGACTGGCTGCCCTGAAAGGCGCCAAGCTCGGTCATCTCTGCCAGCACCATGGCGACGACTTCGAGGCCGTAGACCTCGTCATCGCTGAAAAGCCGCTTTTCCTGCGACTGCACGACCAGCACCCCGAGCCGCTCGCCCACACGCTGGATCGGGACGCCCAGAAAACTGGGGAACACCTCTTCGCCGGTTTCGGGCATGAAGCGGAATCCGGGCGCGGAGGGTGCGTCTGCGGTGTTCACGTAACGCCCTGTGCGAGCGACGCGCCCGACCAGGCCCTCGCCCAGGCGCAGCCTCGTCTGATGGACGGCCTCGACCCGCAGCCCCTCGGTGGCGCAAAGCTCCAGAGTTTCCGCGTCCCGGAACAGGTAGATCGAACAGACCTGCGTGCCCATCGAATCGGCGATATGATGGGTGATCTGGTCAAGCCGATCCTGCCCGCCCCCCGGGGCGGCAAGAATTTCCTTCAGCCGCCTCAGCAGCTTGCGTGAATCGCTATCTTTCCGGTCCGGCATCGCGCCCCTGTCTTTTTTGCCGCGATGGCCCTGTGGGCCGTGCTCCGGATCTTGCGTCCGGTTTCCCCTCAGGCCATCTCCAGGCCAAAGGCATCATGCAGTGCCTGAACCGCGAGTTCCATATATTTGCGGTCGATCAGCACCGAAATCTTGATCTCGCTCGTGGCGATGACCTTGATGTTGATGTTCTCATCGGCGAGCGCCTTGAACATCCGGGCCGCGACCCCGGTCGCGCTGCGCATCCCGATGCCGACGACGCTGACCTTGGCGACCTCGGTATCGGCTATCAGTTCCTCGTAGGAAATCGTCCCGGCTGCCCGCGCCTCCTCCATGACCTTGCGGGCACGCTCGACCTGATTGATCGGGACCGAGAAGGTCATGTCGGTCACCGAGCCGGGGTGATCCTCGTAATCCTTTTCCGAGATGTTCTGCACGATCATATCGACATTCACACCGGCCTCGGCCAGCGGCGCAAAGATCGCGGCCGATATGCCGGGGCGGTCTTCGACCGTGACAAGGGTGATCTTGGCCTCTTCCCGTGAATAGGCGACCCCGTTGACGACTTTCGATTCCATGATTTCATCCTCATCGCAGACCAGCGTGCCGGAATTTTCGTCGGTATCCTCGAAGGAGGATAGCACACGCAGCCGGACCTTGTAGCGCATCGCCAGCTCGACCGAGCGGGTTTGCAGCACCTTCGCCCCCAGACTGGCCAGTTCAAGCATTTCCTCGAAGGCGATCTTTTCCAGCTTGCGCGCTTTCGAGGTAATGCGCGGATCGGTGGTGTAGATGCCATCGACATCGGTATAGATGTCGCAGCGCTCGGCCTCGAAGGCAGCGGCAAAGGCGACGGCGGTGGTATCCGAGCCACCGCGTCCAAGGGTGGTGATCCGCCCGTCCGGCCCCAGCCCCTGGAATCCGGCCACCACGGCGACCTTGAAGCCCTCCTGGAACTTGCGGTCGATATTATCGCGAGGAATATCAACGAAACGCGCTGCCGAATGGGCGTCGGTGGTGTTGATCGGCACCTGCCAGCCTTGCCAGCTCCGCGCCGGAACGCCCATCTCCTGGAGGGTCAGCGCCATCAGCCCGGCTGTCACGTTTTCGCCCGAGCTAACCACGGCGTCATATTCGCGCGCGTCGAACAGGGGCGAGGTCTGCTCGACCCAGCCAACCAGTTCGTTGGTCCGGCCCGACATGGCGCTGACGATAACGATGACATCATAGCCGCGCTCGACTTCGCGCTGAACCTTCTGGGCGGCATTCCCGATCCGCTCCAGGTCGGCCACGGAAGTGCCGCCGAATTTCATTACCAGAAGCGGCATTGCGGGCCTCCAGCCTCAGACTTGTCCATCGGCGCGGCTTTTATGGCTGGGGGCGGAAAACCGCAAGAGGAGATGCGACAGGCCTGCCGCATCAACGCATTTCACTGCGATGTCAATTCGCCTTCTGACGCGGGATGAACGGCAAGGGTGCAACGGGCACTCCGTCCTCGATCAGCTTGCGCGCATCCTCAGGCCGCGCCTCACCATGAATCGCGCGGCTCGGACGCTCGCCCTCATGCATGGCGCGGGCCTCGTCAGCAAAGCGCAGCCCCACATAGTCGGAATTCTTTTCGACATGCTCGCGCAGTTTTTCCAGCGCGACTTCGGCGGGGTTGCGCGGCACATTCAGCCGCTGCATCTTCTCGGCCGGGACCGACGGCGCCATCAGCGCCTTCTCCACGCTTGTGGAACCACATTGCGCGCACGCGACCTGGCCGGAACCCCGCATCGCCTCGAAACCTTCGGACGAGCGGAACCAGCCATCGAAATCGTGACCTTTGTCACAGCGCAATGCATAGCGGATCATGCGAAATCCTCACTTGTATTCCCTATATATCGTGTCGGGTTCCGGGCTTGGCAAGATCCCTCAGCCGGGCAAGCAAGGCCGTCGGATCGCCCGCGCGCTTGTCCAGAACATCCCGGGCGGCATGGCCTATCGCCCGCGCCGCTGCGGGCTCGGAGACCAGCCGGATCATTTCCGCCTCCAGGGTCTGCCTGTCAACCGCGACCGCGCCGCCTGCCGCAGCAAGAGCGGCATAATTGTCCGCGTGATTGCCTATATGCGGGCCGTGCAGGATCGCACAGCGATAAGCGGCTGGTTCCCAGGGAGTATGACCGCCATGATCGGTCAGCGACCCTCCGACAAGACAAATCCCCGCCTCTGTATACCAGCGCGGCATTTCACCCAACGTATCCGCCAGCAGGAGCGGCGCGTTACCGTGACCTTGCGAACGCCGCCGCACCTCCAGACCGCGTGCTGCGATAAGCGCGGCGATGTCGTCGCCTCGCTGCGGATGGCGCGGGGCCAGTATCAGGCGCAGGTCGGGATGGGTTGCGCGGGCCGCTTGCCAGGCATCCAGAATGACCGCATCCTCACCCTCATGGGTCGAGGCAGCCAATACCACGAGATCGCGTGCCGGATCGTCGTCAGGCGGGATGACTTGCGCGGGCGCCAGCAGCTTCAGGTCCAGTTGCGGCAGGATCGCGGCGTCACACAGGCCGAGATGGCGCAACCGGGCCTCGCTCCCCGTGTCCTGCGCCGAAAGTGCCGCGATTCGTCCCAGCATCGGGGCGATCACGCCGCGCAGCCGTGTCCATTTCGCCGCCGAACGCTCGGACATCCGTGCCCCTATCATCGCCTGAGCGATCCCCCGGTCGGCCAGCATGCGTGACCGCAGCGGCCAGAACTCACCCTCGACCGTCAATGCCAGCCGTGGCCTGACAGTATCCAGAAACCTGCCCAGGGCTCCCGGCATGTCCAGCGGTGCCAACCGGGCAGGCAGGCCCCATCCGGTAACCATATCGCGGCCCGTCACGCTATTGGCCGTGACCTGCAGGCGGAATTCGGTTGCCAATGCCTCGATGACCGGGCGGGCAGAGGTCAACTCGCCCACCGAGGCGCCGTGCACCCAGATATCGGCGGCGGCCGGAAACTGCCCCAGAACGAGCCTTTCGCGCAGAGCCTCCGATCCGCCAATCTGTGCGCGCAGCCGAAGAAATGCTTCGGCCAATCGGGTTGTCGCGGCGTAGATCATCGGGAACCCTTGGCTTGATGGCGGAAGTTGGGCGCCGGAGGCAGGCCGAGCTTCGCGAAGTCATCCACTGCAGCCGCTCCCTGAGGTTTGCCGGACTGGATAGCAGTTGGGCCATCTGGCCGCAATCGCGGGAATATCCATTTGCCGCCGCGTGCCAGGCGAGCCCCGGACGGAAACCGACATTTTCTTGCCGTTCTGCCAAGGCGAACGCCATGTTCTGGCGTTGTCATCTGGACCAGAACGCCTCGGGCGGTCATTGTTTCCGTGAAAGCAGACATGAGGCCGTTTCCTTCCGGCATCGGACTATCCTGGGTGAGCATGGATATGAACAAACCGGAAATCGCACGCGTTGCGGTGGCAAGCACCAGCGGAAACGCGGCACGACATAGTGAGGCGATGCCGGCCCGGTCACAACCCTGATGGAGACTTCGCATGGGACAACTCGTCGACGGCACATGGCATGATGTTTGGTATGATACCGAAAGCACTGGCGGACGGTTCCAGCGGACCACGACCTCGTGGCGCAACTGGATTACCCCGCATGGCGCGGCGGGACCCTCCGGCGAGGGTGGTTTTGCCGCGGAAAGCGGGCGTTACCACCTTTATGTCAGCCTTGCCTGCCCTTGGGCACACAGAACGCTGATCTTTCGCGAACTCAAAGGTTTAGCATCGCATATCGGAGTTTCGGTCGTCCATCCGGACATGTTGTCGGAGGGCTGGGAATTCCGCGCTGACTTCCCCGCCGCAACCGGTGACGGCCTGTTCGGCACACGCTTTCTGCGCGAGATTTATCTGCGCGCCCACCCGAAGGCTTCGGGTCGGGTGACCGTTCCGGTGCTGTGGGACAAACATCGCGATACGATCGTCAGCAATGAAAGCGCCGAGATCGTTCGCATGTTCAACTCGGCCTTTGACGAACTGACCGGGAACGGGGATGATTACTATCCGGCCGATCTGCGCCCGCAGATCGACGCGCTGAACGAGCGCATCTATGACACGGTGAATAACGGCGTCTACAAGGCCGGATTTGCCACCAGCCAGCAGGCTTACGACGAGGCCGTTGCCCCGCTATTCGACAGCTTCGACTGGCTGGAGGATATGCTGGGCAGGCAGCGCTACCTGACCGGCGACCGGCTGACCGAGGCCGATTGGCGGCTGTTCACCACGCTGGTCCGCTTTGATCCGGTCTATCACACTCATTTCAAGTGCAACCGGGCATGGCTGCGGGAATATCCGAATCTCTGGGGCTGGACGCGTGAACTGTATCAGATGCCGGGAATCGCCGGGACGGTGAATTTCGATCATATCGTGCGGCATTATCATTACAGTCACACGACGATTAATCCCAATCGCATCATCCCGATCAATCCGCGTATCGACTGGACCGAACCGCATGGCCGGGGCTGATACCGGTTTTCGGCCGAAGATTGACGGGCTTTACGTATTCCTCAGCTTTCCCAGGGATTCGCGATCCATGAACTCGGTCGGCAGGGTGATCGACTCCGGCCGTTTCCCTTCGACGATCCAGCGCATGAGACAGTCGCCAGCCGCGGCGCCCATCCGGCGATGAGGCACGCGCACTGTCGCCAGCGGAGGATAGACGGCTGTCGCAAGTTCGATATCGTCAAAACCCGTGATCGACAGTTCTCCGGGCACGTCGATCCCCAGAATGCGGGCGCCTCTCAGGGCTCCGGCGGCAAGCACGTCGTTACCGCAGATGATTGCAGTCGGCCGATCCGTGCCGGTCAGCAGACGTATCGCGGCGGCCTCTCCGTCATTCAACGAATAGGGGCACTCGGTCAGGTACGCGGGGTGTATCGGGATGCCCGCATTTTCCAGCACCGCAACGATACCCGCGACGCGAGCTTGTGCGCGATCATTGTCCCGCGTGATTCCCGAGATCACCGCGATCCGGCGATGCCCCATTTCCACGACGCGGAGTGCGACCCCTGCCGCAGCACTGGCATTGTCGAAGCCGATTGTCACATGCGGTGTATTGGCAGGGGCTGACCAGAGGATCACGAAGGGAACGCCGCGCGCGTCGAGAAGTTCATAGGCACTTGCCGGACGCTCGCTACCGATCAGCACGACTCCGTCAACGCCGCGCGCAAGAAGGGTTCTGATCTGATCCTCTTCACGGGCAGGCGAATACTGGGATGTCGCCACCAGCAGGGTGACGTTCCGGGCGGCCAGTGTTTCCTGAAGCGCCTGAATTGCGCGTGCGAAAATCGCGTTCTCCATTGTAGGGATGATCGCACCGACGGTGTTGGTCCGGTTCGACGCCAGCGCCTGGCCACCGAAATTCGGGGTGTATCCCAGTTCCTTCACAGCCGCTTCGACGGCCTGACGCGTTGCCTCGCGCACGCGGGCCGGAGAGTTGAGGCTCCGGGAAACCGTGGCCGTCGACACGCCCGCCAGTCGGGCAACGTCCTCGATCGTCGGAAAGCGACGGCTGTAAGTGATCGGGTTCGAGTCCTCGGTCATGGCCTGGATATCCTGCTGTTTACGAATTGTGTGATGTAAGCGCTTGCATGACAAGATGTAAGCGCTTACATTTGTCTTGCCGAGACGATTCGTTTGCATGAGGAGGTGTAACGATGAGGTTGTTCGGAGTGATCGCTTTCACGGCCTCTGGCCTGCTTTTGCTGCTCTTTGTGCTCAATCTGATGCTGGCCGCGAATGGCGGTGCGCTGTTCGGAACTTCCGTGGAAGTGCTGACGCTGTTCGCCGCGTCGGCGTTGTTCGGTCTGGGCACCCTGATACGGGAAGCACGATCGAGAAGCTGATCACAGCAAGTTCCAAAGGGAGGATGCGGAACAATGCCAAAGGAAACGGAGACGACCTGGAAAGCTGCGGCATCGCGCCGCAATTTCATGAAACTCGCGGGTGCCGGAAGTTTCACCGCGGCAGTGCTGGCTTCGGCTGCGGGGACACTGTGGTCCGGCAAGGCTGCCGCACAGATGGCCAACGAGGAGCGCGAACGCGAACAGGCGGCTGAACATGTCATGACGCTTGCGACCGCCTATGTCATGACGGCTGACCGCAGTTATCCGATCATGCAACTCGACCTTAAGGAGAACATCCAGAACACCACGAACGGCAAGGTCTATGTCAAGCTGGCGCCTGCCGGTCAGTTGGGTGCGGCGAACGAGCTTGTGCAGAAAGTCCAGTCCGGGACCATTCAGGCCGCACAACACTCCATCGCCAATTTCGCGCCCTTCGCACCTGTCGTCGACCTGATCAATCTTCCCTATCTTTGCGGGTCGAACCAACGGTTCGTCAATCTTACCTATTCCGATGTCTGGAAAGACAGCGTCCATCCGCGGGTCGAAGCGCGCGGGTTCAAGCCGCTGTTTTACGTGGTGATCGATCCGCGTGTTGTCGCCATCCGCAAGGGGGGTCCCGGGCCGGTCATGACGCCGGGGGATCTTCAAGGGGTGAAGTTCCGTGTTCCCGGCTCTGCGTTGTTGCAGACCTATTACCGGCTGGTCGGCGCCAATCCGACGCCAATTGCCTGGGGCGAAACACCCTCGGCGATCCAGCAGGGTGTGGCAGATGCACTGGATCCGGCAGTCGGTGCGCTTTATGTGTTTGGCTTCAAGGAGATGCTGAGCCATGTGACCTTTACGCAGGCCGTTCCCGATGCGCAGGTCTATTCCTGCAATCTCGAATGGTTCCAGTCCATGCCGGCGGAGATCCAGGAAGCCATCGAGTTCGCCTCCAGGATCACGGCGGCGCAGAACCTGGCAAAGGTTCCTGCCGCACGCAGCTTTGCCATGGCGGAACTCGCCAAGTCCGGCGTCCAGTTTCATACGCTTGGTGATGACCAGCTTGCCGAGTGGAAGGAGGCCGGAGGTTATCAGCGAAGTGAATGGGATGATTTCAAGACCGAGCTGGCGGGCTCCAAGGCCGAGTTCGACAAGCTTGCCGAGGCGGCTGGCACCGAGGCCCGGGCCTATGTCCATGATGCCTGACGGCTGATTGTTCGCGACGCTGCCGAGGCCGGAAACACGCTCGAACCGCAATTCAGGAAAGCCGGTCACGGACCGGCAACGGAAAGCCATGTTCAAAGCACTGAATGATAATGCCGAACGTTGGGCGCTGCTGATCTTCTATCTCATGCTGGTCGCAACGATGACCATAGAGGTGATCCGCCGCGAACTGTTCGCCTACTCATCGATCTGGGGCGAAGAGGTGGTCAGATATTGCTTCATCTACCTGTGCTGGATCGGTGCCGCCGCCGCAGTCCGGGAGCGGGCGCATATCCGTATCGATGTGCTTTTGAATTACCTGCCACCGCGCGGCAAGGCGCTGATCTACATCTTTGGCGATCTCGTGACCCTTGCCCTTGCCCTGCTGGCGCTCTGGCTGTCGATCGAGACGGTTCAGGTATCATCGAAATTCGGCTCGGTAAGCCATGGGCTTCGCGTGTCGATGGTGTGGTTCCTGATGGCGGTGCCGATCGGTTTCTCGCTGATGATTTTTCGTCTTCTGCAATCCCTCTGCCGGGACCTTCACGATCTGCGTGCGGGCCGTCCGGTCTATGAGGGCGAACGCCTGTTCGAGTGAGGTCCCGGGATGCTTTGGCAACATATGGAACAGGGTGCGGTCGCACTGGACTGGACCTTTTATCTCCCGATGGCGGTTTTCGTCATCCTGGTGGCGCTGGCGGTTCCGGTCTGGGTGGCGATCGGCGCAGCATCAGTGCTGCTCTTGCTGGCCTCAGGGGTTCTGCCACTATCGCTGGTGGGTGAGGGGCTTTTCTCGGGCATCGATCACTTTGCGTTGACTGCAATCCCGCTGTTCATCCTTACCGGTGACGTGCTGGTCAGGACGGGCCTCAGCCGCAAGTTCCTGGACGTGGCCGAGGCATTGACCAACTGGACGCGGGGCGGTTTCGGCTCTGCCACGGTTCTGGTCTGCGGAATGTTTTCGGCGATTTCGGGCTCTGACGCCGCGGGTGCCGCGGCAGTGGGGCGCATGACGATCGCCCGTCTCGTGGAAAGCGGTTATCCCCGGCCCTATGCCTGTGCGCTGGTGGCGGCGGGGGCCTGCACAGGGATCCTGATCCCGCCCTCGATCGCCTATATCGTCATCGGGCTCGTCCTGGGCATTTCGGCTTCAACATTGTTCCAGGCGGCACTGATCCCCGGACTGATCATTCTGCTCTCGATCCTGTTGACCAACACCATTATCAACCGGCGCTACGCCTATGAACAGGGAGCCGCACTGAGTTTTGACGAGTGGCTTGCCAATCTGGGCCGCGCACTGGCGAATGGCTGGTATGCCTTCATCGTGCCGGGTGCGATCTTCTGGGGTATCTTCAGCGGGCAACTGACCCCGACCGAGGCGGGCGCGACCGCCGTGACGATCACCGTCATCCTGGGCTTCGTCATGGGGACGCTGCGCCTGTCCGACTTCCCTTCGATGATGGTCAGTTCGGCAAAGGTGAATGGCGTCATCGTGCCGATCATTGCCATGTCCCTGCCGCTGGCGCAGGCGCTGTCTGCAATGGGGGTGCCGCAGGGTTTCGTCTATACCATGACCAGTTTCAGCAATGAGCCCTGGATTCTGATCCTCTCGATGATCCTGATCCTGATCGCCGCCGGCTGCGTGATGGAGACGACGCCGAATATCGTGATCCTCGCGCCGTTGCTGAAGCCCCTGGCCGACAATATCGGCATGAACGATATCCAGTTCTGCGTGATGATGATCACCGCCCTGGGTGTCGGCTTCATAACGCCGCCGCTTGGCCTGAACCTGTTCGTCGTCAGCGGGCTGACCGGCGAGTCCGTCCTGAAGATATCTGTCCGCGCGATCCCTTTTGTCCTGTTCATGCTGATCGTCGTTCTGCTGATCGCCTATGTGCCGGCGGTATCCACGATGCTGCAATCCTGAAACCCGAAGTGAGAAGGCAATCATGTCCGTAACCTATTTGAAAAAGGCTGCCCGCGTTTCAACGGCGGATGCGGGGGAAACCCAAAAGATCGTCCAGAACATATTGTCGGAGATCGAAACGGGTGGCGAGGATGCCGCGCTTGCCTATGCGGCGAAATTCGATCGCTACGAGGGCAATATCGTCCTGACGCGCGACGAGATCGATGCGGCTGCCTCCCGGCTCAGCCAGCGATTGAAGGACGACATACGCTTTGCCCATGACAATGTGCGCCGCTTTGCCGAGGCTCAGAAGGAAACCATCCGGGATTTCCAGACCGAGATCCAGCCGGGGCTCGTCCTTGGCCAGAAGGCGATCCCCTGTCAGGCTGCCGGATGCTATGCCCCGGGCGGCCGTTACAGCCATGTCGCGTCCGCGCTGATGACGGTCACGACGGCGAAAGTTGCCGGCTGCGGCCATATCGCGGTCTGCTCGCCGCCGCGCCCCGGTGCCGGGTTGAATCCGGCAATCGTCTATACTGCGGATCTTTGCGGGGCCGATCAGATCCTTGCACTCGGGGGAGTGCAGGGCATCGCGGCGATGGCCTTCGGACTGTTCGGCCTGCCAAAGGCGGATATCCTGGTGGGGCCCGGCAACCAGTTCGTCGCCGAAGCCAAGCGTCTGCTTTTCGGACGGGTGGGTATCGACATGTTCGCGGGTCCGACCGACAGCATGATTCTGGCTGACGCCACGGCCGATCCCGAGATCGTTGCCTGGGATCTGGTTGGACAGGCCGAGCATGGCTACAACTCGCCCGTCTGGCTGGTCACCGATCACAGGCCGCTGGCCGAAAAGGTCATGTCCCGCGTTCCGGAACTGATCGCGACCCTGCCCGAGGTGAATGCCAGCAATGCCGCCGACGCCTGGCGCGACTATGCCGAGATCATCCTGTGCGACAGCCGGGAAGAGATCGCCGCCACTGCCGACCGCTACGCGCCCGAGCATCTGACGGTCCAGGCCGGGGAACTGGACTGGTGGCTGGACCGGCTTGCCTGCTATGGCAGTCTTTTCCTGGGCGAGGAAACGACGGTTGCCTTCGGTGACAAGGCGTCGGGCACCAACCATGTTTTGCCGACCTCCGGCGCCGCGCGCTATACCGGCGGCCTGTCGGTGCATAAATACATGAAGCTGGTGACGTGGCAGCGTGCAACGCGTGAAGGCGCGAAGCCGATCGCGGAGGCGACTGCCCGTATCTCGCGGCTCGAGGGTATGGAGGGGCATGCGCGGACCGCCGATATCAGGCTTGCCAAGTATTTCCCCACCGAAACCTTCCAACTGGATGCCGAGGTTCCGGCATGATCCCCAGCCTTGGTGCCGAAGGGCGTGTCGCCTGTGTGACCGGGGCCAGTTCGGGTCTTGGCAAGGCTGTAGCACAGGCATTGTCGGAGGGAGGGGCAAAGATCGTTTCGGTGTCCCGCCGTCAACCCGATTGGTGCGATGGAGCTTCGGCGGTTGCCGTCAACGCGGATCTGTCGGATCTGCAAGCCATCCCAGACATCGCCGCCATGGTCGCGGAACCGTTCGGCCCGCCCGATATCCTCGTAAACGCTGCGGGTATCAATACGCGTCAGCCCGCCGACCAGGTGACGCTGGACGGATGGCTGACGACGCTGGATCTGAATCTGTCCGTGCCGTTCTTTCTGGCGCAGGCCCTGGTCCCTGCCATGCGCGAAAAGGGTTGGGGACGGATCGTGAATTTCGCGTCGCTGCAAAGCCAGCGGGCTTTCCCGGGCGGCATCGCCTATGGTGCGTCGAAAGGGGGCATCGTCCAGCTGACACGAGCGATGGCCGAGGCCTGGTCGCACGACGGTATCATGGTGAACGCGCTCGCTCCCGGCTTCTTTCCGACCGAACTGACCGGACCTGTCTTCAGCGACCCGGAACTCTCGGCCCGGAATGCGGCACAAACCTGCATCGGCCGCAACGGCCGGATGCAGGATATCATCGGCCCCGCATTGTTTCTTTGCTCCGCCGCATCGGACTATGTGACCGGGCAGACGCTTTATGTGGACGGGGGGTTCACGGCGAAATGAAGGCGCTTGTTTATACCGGTGATCGTCAGATCGAGCTTCGCGATGTTCCGGAGCCCCGGCCCGGTCAGGGCGACGCCTTGCTGCGTGTCGAGGCGGTAGGGATCTGCGGCTCTGACATGCATGCCTGGGCCGGGCATGACGAGCGCCGCCCTCCGCCGCTGATCCTTGGGCACGAAGCCGCCGGAACGGTATTGCAGGGGCCGATGGCGGGGCAACGGGTCACGGTGAATCCGCTTGTCACCTGCGGGATCTGTCGCTTTTGTCTCTCGGGCAGGGATAATCTCTGTGCGACGCGCCAGATCATCTCGATGCCGCCGCGCGAAGGGGCCTTTGCCGAATTGCTTGCCATTCCCGCACGCAATCTGGTTCCGATACCTGATCATGTCAGCATCAATATCTCTTCGCTGGCCGAGCCGCTGGCTTGTGGCTGGCATGCGGTGCGTCTGGCACGGCAAGCTCTGGATCAACCAATCGAAACCGCCCGCTGCCTGGTGTTTGGGGGCGGGGCGATAGGGCTGGGGGCGGCGCTGGTCTTGCGGTCGCTTGGCGTATCCGAGATCTGGCTGGCCGAGCCTTCCGCGGCCCGCCGTGCCATCGTGGCAATGCGGGATCGGGTCCGGTGCTTCGATCCCCGGGCAGGGGGCGGACCTGACGATGTGGATCTCGTCGTGGACGGGGTGGGTCTGGGTGCGACACGGGCTGCCGGAAGTGCGGCCCTGCGTCCCGGGGGCGTGTTCATGCATATCGGCCTTGGCGATGCGGAACCGGGTCTGGATATCCGGCGCGCAACACTCCAGGAACTGACCTTCATCGGCACCTATACCTATACGGCACAGGATTTTCGTGACACGGCCGATGCGATTTTCGAGGGCAGGCTTGGAGCGCTGGACTGGGCCGAGGCAGTCCCCATGTCAAAGGCGTCACAGGTATTCCAGCGGATCGCAGCGGGTGAGATCGCCACACCCAAGGTCACGCTTATGCCCGCCGGGTAGGGTCGGCCAGATATCGTCGGACTGACCGGCGATGGCACGCGCTTGTCTGTTCCGGCGTCCTATCCGGATGTCGGACCTTCTCTTGCCTTTTCGTCGCTTAGGCCCTATCCCGTGCTCTACCGGTCGCAGCCTACCCGGTCAACAAAACAAGGACTGAGAAAATGAGAACCTCCGTTGTCTGCTCCGGCGGGCTCGATTCCGTTTCGCTTGCCCATGTGATGGCAGACGAAAATCGTCTTACCCGCCTCGTATCCTTCGACTATGGCCAAAGGCACCGGAAGGAGCTGGACTGCGCAGCCGCATGCGCCGTCAGGTTGCAGGTCCCGCATCATGTCGTCGATCTGCGCTCTGTCGGTGCTGCGCTCACGGGATCGGCGCTGACCGATGACGTGGATGTTCCGGACGGACATTATGCCGAAGAAACCATGAAGACGACGATCGTGCCCAACCGCAACGCGATCATGCTGACGATCGCCTTCGGTCTTGCCGCCGCGCAAGGGGACGATGCCGTCGCCGCGGCCATACATTCCGGCGATCACTTTATCTATCCGGATTGCCGCCCCGCATTTGCCAAGGCCTTTGACGCCATGCAGCGTGCGGCTCTGGATGGTTATGCCGATATCGTACTCGACACACCTTTCGTGCATTCTTCGAAGGCCGAGATCGTGACGCAGGGCGCGCGCGTCGCCACCCCGTTTGCCGAGACATGGTCCTGCTACAAGGGAGGCAAGATGCATTGCGGCCGTTGCGGAACCTGCGTCGAGCGCCGTGAGGCTTTTCATCTGGCCGGGATCACCGATCCGACGGATTATTCGGATCCCGATTTCTGGCGCGAAGCGGTTGCAGCCAGGGAGACAGCCTGATGTTCCGCATCACCAAAGAGTTTCATTTCTCGGCCTCTCATCAGCTCGACCATCTTCCCGCAGATCATCAATGCGCAAGACTGCATGGCCATAATTACCGGGTGGTCGTCGAACTTGCTGCCGACAGGCTGGATAAGAATGGTTTCGTGCGCGATTACCACGAGTTGAAGCCGCTCAAGACCTATATCGATGACAGCTTCGATCACCGTCATCTGAACGAGGTCCTGTCCGGGCCATCCACCGCCGAGAACATTGCACGGCATTTCTATGACTGGTGCAAGGCGCGCTGGCCGGAAACCTCTGCGGTGAAAGTATCCGAGACTTCGAAAACCTGGGCCGAGTATCGTCCATGACATTGCGCATCGCGGAAATCTTCGGGCCGACCATCCAGGGCGAAGGTGTCCTGATCGGAGAACCAACGGTATTCATCCGCGCCGGAGGTTGCGACTACCGCTGTCTCTGGTGCGACAGTCCGCATGCCGTCGATAGCGCATTTCGCCACGAATGGAGGGTAATGACGCCCGCAGCCATCTGGGCCGAGGTGCGGCGCCTGTCGGGCGGGCGTCCCCTGACCGTATCGATTTCCGGAGGCAACCCGGCGATCCAGGATTTCGCGCCGGTCATCGCTCTTGGCAAGGCCGAAGGCTATCGTTTCGCCTGCGAGACCCAGGGTTCTGTCGCCAGGCCGTGGTTTGCCGATCTCGATACGCTGGTATTGAGCCCCAAGCCGCCCTCCAGCGGGCAGGACGTGGATTGGAGAAGTTTCGACGCCTGTCTTGCTTCTACCGAAGGAGGGCCGCAAACCGTCATGAAGATCGTGATCTTCGACGATACCGATTTCGCATGGGCGCGGTCGGTCAGTGAACATTATCCACGGTTGCCGCTTTTCTTGCAGCCCGGCAATCCGGAGGTTGATCCGGAAGTGCCAGTGGATTTGCGGGCTGCTGCCTCTCGTTTGGAGTGGCTCATAGACAAGGTGACGGGGGCGGGCTGGTTCAGGCCGCGGGTCCTGCCGCAGCTTCATGTGCTGGTCTGGGGAAACAAGCGTGGCGTATGAGATCTGGGCAGCAGGATTCGCCCTTGTCCGGCCTCGCCTTGCGCCTTGAAACCCGCGGGTTTTGGGGACGAACAGGCCGGTTCAGGCAGGATCGCGGCGCAGCAGGTAGATATCCATGATCCATCCATGAGCTGCGCGTGCCTTGGCGCGGGCTGCGATGATGCGAGGGCCGGCCTCGGTCAGCGGGCCATGGTCGAGAATCTGCTCGGCCATGCCGATATAGGCACCCCACCAGATGCTCAGCCCTTCGGGCGGCAGCGCCTGAAACGAGCATTCTCCGTCCAGCATTACTGTCACCGTATCGACCCCCTCCGGCCAGCCATGATCGCGCAGGCGCCGCCCGGTGGTGATCTGTACCGGTGCACCGATCCGGTTCAGGGGGATGGTGTGGGCAGCACAAAGAGCCTGGATCGCGGTGATGCCGGGGATGACATGGCGACTGACCGGCAGTTCCCGGGCCAGCCGGTCGGCGATGCGCAAGGTGCTGTCGTAAAGCGAAGGATCCCCCCAGACCAGCAATGCGACCTTGCCGGAGAGGGCGGGCAGATGGCAGCGGATCTCGGTCTGCCAGGCATGGGCGATGGCGTCATGCCAGTGCTCGACACTATCGAGATAGTCGGGATCGGCACTGTTCCGGCGGGGCAGGGCGAACTCGGCGATCCGGGCCGATGGCCCCAGATACCGGCCGCAAATCGCACGACGCAGCCCGGCCAGATCGTCCTTTTCTGCACCTTTCAGCGGAATCAGGACCAGATCGGCCTCTTGTATTGCGGCGATGGCCTGCAATGTCAGGTGGTCGGGATTGCCGGTTCCGATCCCGATCAGGGTCAATTCGATCATCAGGGCTCCCTGAGCAGATGCGGGCGGTCAGCCGCCCGCACCTGATAAGTCAGGCAAACAGCCGGGGCGTCACAAGGGCGGAGCCGCGCAGGCCCCGCAGCGATTTCGCACCTGCCAGCACCGCCAGGTCGACCAGCGGCTCTATCAGCACGACCAGCATATAGGCCGCGCCGAATGTGGCGATGCCACGGATGCCGCCCGCAAGACCCTGGCCGTAGATCGCCCAGAACGCGACCCATGCCACGATTCCACCCTGATACGCCATGGAGAGCGCCAGGGCCTGTCCGTAGCGCAGATCGACATAACCCGTTCCCGGCGCGACGATCCGCGTCGCCAGCGCCTGCAGCGCGAAAAGCGGCACCAGCAGGGTGGTGATATTCATCCCGTATTGCGGCAGGTCGAAGGGCGCGAAGAACATTCCCTGCAGCAGCAGCCCCAAGGCCAGCCCGATCGCGGCGGGGGCCGCCCCGAACAGCAGGAACAATGTCGAGCCGAGGATGAAATGCACTTCAGAGACTCCGACGGGGAAATGCGGCAGGATCTCGAAGAAGGTAAATACAGCGGCGGTCGTCAGCGCGGCGCGCCCGGCCAGCGAGGGCAGGCCGCGTTCGCGTAGCGCTTCCCAAACCAGCTTCAGCGTATAGCCGCCCGCGGCGGCGGCAGTGGCATAGCTCAGCGCGATTTTCGCGCCGGTGACGATTCCGGGTTCGATATGCATGTCAGTCTCCTTGTGCCGTCACACCCGACGGCGTTGGCGTTATGCCTGATGGCCGGTCTCCTGGCTCGCGGATCGTCGCGCGGCTTCGGCCTTCCCAGCCCGCGTTTGGGGGCCAGTGGCACGGATGAAGCGCGCTCTCCGCATACAGTCGCGGGGGCGGCTGAGGCTTGGGGCGCGGCGGGATGCCTTGCCCTTCCCCATTCCCGATGAAGCCCGACGCATCATTGCGTCTTTGCGGGCACCGATCAGGGGTTCAGCTAAAGATGATCGTGGCAGCCGGGTCAAGCATTCTGTGCCCGTGCGATAAGGTGGAAAAAGCTTCCACTGACCTGTCCACCGCTTTCCATGGCCCGGAAGGACCCGGTTTCGGGAATCGTGTCTCCATTCGCATCGCTGACGCGGGCCAGCGGCGCATCGGGCTGTGACAGGATGGTGGCATAGTGGAATTCGTGCCCACGCATCGCTTCGCCCGGAGCGAGGCCGGCCAGCGGGGCGATCAGCCGCGCGAGCCGATAACCCAGATGCATGCGCCGTTTATGAAAGCTGGTCTCCAGCCCCAGAAGGCCGGCCATCCGGTGGCGCTGTCCTTGCACGTCTACCAGCCCGGCACCCAGGGCCATGTAACCGCCGCATTCGCCATGCACGGGGCGCGTCCGGGCAAAACGGGTCAGTTTTTCGCGAAAGAACCCTGCCGCGGCGAGGCGGCCTGCATGAAGTTCCGGATATCCCCCAGGCAGCCAGCACGCATCGGCGCTTTCATCCGGGGCCTCGTCGGCCAGGGGCGAGAAAGGTAGGATCGTTGCCCCCTGCCTCCGCCATTCCGCGAGCAGATGTGGATAAATGAAAGAAAAACCCGCATCGCGGGCCAGCGCGATCCGCCCGCCCGGGGGTGGCGCTGGACGGTGCGGCATGGTTTCGGACTGGCTGTGCGAGGCGGCTGCGGCAATGATGGCGTCCAGGTCGCAATGGGCAACGATGAAGGCGCCCGCATTGTGCAGGATGCTGTCCAGCCCGGCGGTTTCCTCGGCCTGCACCAGCCCAAGGTGCCGCTCTGGCAGTTCGATATTCCCTTGCCGGGGCAGGGCGCCCAGAACCGCGATTCCGGCCTCGGCCATTCCCTTCCGGATCAGCGCTTCGTGACGGGGAGAGGCGACGCGGTTCAGCACCACCCCGGCGAAAGGCATATCCGGACGGAGCGTGGCGAAACCCTTGGCCATGGCCGCCGCCGATTGCGCCTGCCCCGAGACATCGAGGATCAACAGAACAGGCCAGCCCATCAGCGCAGCGATCTCGGCGCTGGAGCCGATACCGGTTTCGCCGGGTTTCGCCACCCCGTCGAACAGGCCCATCGAGCCCTCGGCCAGTATCAGGTCTGCGTCCCGTCCGGCGGCGGCATGAGCGGCAAGCTGGCCCGGACTCATGGCCCATGTGTCCAGGTTGAACGACGCCCTGTTCGAAGCAGCGAGATGAAAGGCGGGATCGATATAATCGGGGCCGCTTTTGAAAGGCTGGACTGACAGGCCGCGCGCGCGTAACGCCGTCAGCAACCCCAGCATAAGCACCGTCTTGCCGGTCCCGGAGGAAGGGGCGGAGATGAGCAGGCCTGGGGGTGCCGTGCTATTGGACATCCTGCACATCACCTGTAACGCTTTGTAGGATCATGCCGTTGTATTCCAGGCATTTATGCAAAGAAGAAGATCGCTCGTTCTTCTTCTTTGTCCAAATACCTCGGGGAGTCGCGCGGCACGCGCGACGGGGCAGCGCCCCCGGCCAACGTAACACCCGTCAGCTCTTCTTTGGCAGCTTGTCGAAATCCGAGGCATCGTGGCGCTCGTCCATCTGCTCCCACGGTTCACCGTTCCTGCGGTTGACAATCCGGCCGCGCTGCACGGCGGGCCTTTCGGCGATCTCATCTGCCCAACGCCGCAAATGCTTGTATTCCGAGACGTTCAGAAACTCTCCCGCATCATACTGATTGCCGAAGACGAGATTTCCATACCACGGCCAGATCGCCATGTCGGCGATAGTGTATTCTTCGCCACCGATGAAGCGGCGCTCGGACAAGGCGCTGTCCAGAAGATGCATCTGCCGCTTGGTCTCCATGGTGAAACGGTCGATGGGATATTGCATCGGATAGGGCGCATAGGCGTAGAAATGCCCGAAGCCACCGCCCAGATAGGGGGCGGCCCCCTGCAGCCAGAACAGCCAGTTCATCGCTTCGGTCCGGGCGGCATGCTCGCGTGGCAGGAAGCGCCCGAATTTCTCGGCCAGATACAGCAGGATATGGCCGGATTCGAAAACGCGGACCGGTTGATCTCCGGAACGGTCCACCATTGCAGGGATCTTGGAGTTCGGATTGACGGCGACGAAACCCGAAGAGAACTGATCGCTGTCGCCGATGCTGATCAGCCAGGCGTCATATTCCGCGCCGCTCTCTCCGGCGGCAAGAAGTTCTTCCAGCATGATCGTGACCTTCTGCCCATTGGGCGTGGCCAGCGAATACAGCTGGAACGGATGCTTGCCTACCGGCAGGTCCCGGTCGAATTGCGCGCCAGAGGTGGGCCGGTTGATCCCCGCCCATTCGCCGCCATTTTCCGCATCCCAGGTCCAGACTCTGGGGGGCTGATATTGCGTATCGTTCATGATGTGATCTCCTGAGGGGACGCCCGAGACATAGCGGAACCCGTCGGGGCTGCGCAATTCGGAACTGAGGATATCGTGACGGGGAGGCGAAGGCGGTGTATTCCGCGCTCCTTTTTTCGATGCCCCGGAAAATTTTTCTCGAATCTCTTGGAAGTGATCGCGGCTTGGCTTAGCTCGGGTTTGAGTTTCGGTCTGCAACGGTATACCGGGACATCCGAGAAAATGCGGAAGCGCCGCATCGGCATGACCTTTGGGGCCGTGCCGGTAACCAGACAAAAGGTCCGAGAAGATGGAAGCCACATATATCCAGCGCCACGGTTTGGAAATCGACCGGGGTTTCGCCCGTTTCATCGACGAACAGGTCCTGCCGGGAACGGATATCGCTGCGGATCGCTTCTGGTCGGGTTACGCCGAACTGCTGGATGGCTTTGCCGCGGAAAACCGGACCCTGCTTGCCCGGCGTGACGAATTGCAGACGGCCATCGACGAATGGCACAAGGCTCGTGGTAACCAGCCTTGGGATGCGGCAGCCTATCGGGCCTTTCTGACCGAGATAGGCTATCTGGTGCCCCAGCCCGCACCATTCAGCGTCGAGAACGGTGCTGTCGACCCGGAGATCGCCAGTGTTGCCGGGCCGCAACTGGTCGTGCCGGTCAGTAATGCCCGCTTTGCCCTGAACGCAGCCAATGCGCGTTGGGGCTCGCTTTACGATGCGCTTTACGGGACCGATGTGATGGGGCCGCCCCTGGCAGGCGGCGGGATCGACCCGGCTCGCCGCGACGCCGTCGTGGCGCGGGCGGCGCAATTTCTGGGCGAGATATTCCCGCTGGCATCGGGCAGCCATTCCGGGGTTTCGGAGTATCGCGCCGATGCGGATGGGCTGGTTGCGATTATGGGCGGGGCAGAGGTCAGACTGGCCGATCCGTCGGCATTCATCGGTACGCGGCAGGAGGGCGGGGATACCGCATATGTGCTGCGGCATCACGGGCTGCATGTCGAACTGGTTATCAATCCCGATCATCCGATCGGGGCGGCCTCGGCTTCGGGCCTGCGCGATGTCGTGATCGAGGCTGCGCTGACCGCGATCCAGGATTGCGAGGACAGCGTTGCCGCCGTCGATGCCGAGGACAAGATCGGGGTTTACGGTAACTGGCTGGGGCTGATGAAGGGCGATCTGGCCGAGACATTCGAGAAGGGCGGCAAGAGCATGACCCGCCGTCTGGCCGGTGACCGCGAAGTGATGCGGCCGGATGGCGGCAGGATCATCCTGCCGGGACGCGCCTTGCTGCTGGTGCGCAATGTCGGCCTGCTGATGAGCACGGATGTGGTGCGACGGAATGGCGAGGACACACCCGAGGGACTGTTGGATGCGATGGTGACCGTCGCCTGTGCCCTGCATGACCTGAAGCGAGGGGAAGGCCCGCGCAACAGCCGTGCGGGCTCGATCTATGTCGTCAAGCCGAAGATGCATGGCCCGGATGAGGCGGCGTTCACCGACCGGGTCTTTGCCCATGTCGAGAAGGTCATGGGTCTGCCCGCCAATACCGTCAAGCTGGGCCTGATGGATGAAGAGCGGCGGACCTCGGCCAATCTGGCCGCCTGCATCCATGCGATCCGTAACCGGGTGGTTTTCATCAATACGGGCTTTCTTGACCGCACCGGGGACGAGATTCACACCTCGATGCAGGCAGGCGCCTTCGTCGGACGCGAGGGAATGCGGAATTCCGGCTGGCTGAAAGCCTATGAGGATGGCAATGTGCTGATCGGGCTGGCCTGCGGGATGCGTGGCAAGGGGCAGATCGGTAAGGGCATGTGGGCCAAGCCCGACGCCATGGCCGAAATGCTGGCGGCCAAGATCAACCATCCGATGGCGGGGGCGAATACTGCCTGGGTCCCCAGTCCGACCGCCGCGACCCTGCATGCGCTGCATTACCACAAGGTCGATGTGGCCGCGCGGCAGGAGGAACTGGCGGGTGAAACGATGCCCGATCCCGATCTGCTGCTGACCCCCGCGCTGATCGGCGACAAGCCAGTGTCGCGCGACGAGATCTTGCGCGAGGTCGATAACAGCTGTCAGGGTATCCTGGGCTATGTCGTGCGGTGGGTCGATCAGGGGATCGGCTGCTCCAAAGTGCCGGATATCGATGACGTGGCCTTGATGGAGGACCGCGCCACCTGCCGGATCAGTGCGCAATACATGGCGAACTGGCTGGAGCAGGGGCTGGTCAGCCACGATCAGGTCGAGGACGCGCTGCGCCGCATGGCCGCCAAGGTCGATGGACAGAATGCGGGCGATCCTACTTATATCCCGATGGCTCCGTCATTCGATGGCCTGGCATTCGCGGCAGCCCGCGACCTGATCTTTGACGGGGGGCGTCAGCCCTCGGGATATACCGAACCGGCGCTTCATGCCCGGCGCAAGGAGGCAAAGGCTCTGCGCGGCTGAGGCTTTGAACTTCCAGCGATGGAACGCTCCGAATGCGCCGTATGAAAGCGGAGCTTGCGGGGAAGGGGGGGTATGGGCGAGGTGATTGCCGGCCTTCCGGTTCGGTGGTTCTCGCCTTCGATGTCGTTTTCCGCGATCTCAGCCTCCCTGATGTTCAGGTAAGGGGAGGGTGATAACCGGGAACCGGCATCCCGGACATGACCGCATGAGGCAGGATCCTGCCGGGGCAGTCGATAGACGACGGGCGACAAGGCCCGGGATACGTGGGCGGGTTACGCGATCTGCCCGAGAAAATTCTGCAGGCGTTCGTTTTTCGGGGAACCAAAGAACGCTTCCGGTGCGTTTTCCTCGACGATCAGGCCCTTGTCCATGAAGATCACCCGATCGGCCACGGCGCGGGCGAATTCCATCTCATGCGTGACGCAGAGCATGGTCATCCCCTCGCGGGCAAGATCGATCATCGTGTCCAGCACTTCCTTGACCATCTCGGGATCGAGCGCCGAGGTCGGCTCGTCGAACAGCATGATACGGGGCTTCATGCACAGCGCGCGGGCAATGGCCACGCGTTGCTGCTGTCCGCCGGACAGTTGGGCGGGGTATTTGCCGGCCTGTTCGGGGATCTTCACCCGCTCCAGATAGCGCCGCGCGGTTTCCTCCGCCTCGGCGCGCGGGGTCTTGCGGGTCTTCATCGGGGCAAGCATGCAGTTTTCCAACACGGTCATATGCGGGAACAGGTTGAAACTCTGAAAGACCATGCCAACGTCCTGCCGCACCTTGGCGACATTGTCACCTCCGGCAGTCAGTTCGACGCCGTCCACGGTGATGGTGCCGGATTGGATCGGTTCAAGCTGGTTGATGGTGCGGATCAGCGTCGATTTTCCCGAGCCGGAGGGGCCGCAGATGACAATACGCTCGCCCCGTTCGACTGTCAGATCGATATCGACCAGCGCGTGAAAATCGCCGTAGAACTTGTTCACGGCGCGCATGATGATGGCGTGTTCGGTCATGATCCGTTTCCCTGAAAGGGCACCCGGCTGCAATGGGCCGGGTGCATTTGATCACTCGGCATTCTTCACGAAATCGGGCAGGGGTTCGCCCAGCCATTTCTCGTGGATTTCGTCGAGCGTGCCGTCGGTGCGGGCTTCACCGACGAAGCCGTTGATCTTTTCGAGCAGCGCATCCGAACCCGGAGCAACCGCGATGCCCTGCACCTGGCTGGACAGATCGAATTTCTTGTCGAAGCGATCGCCCGTCGCGCTGGCGATCTGCGACATGACCACGTTCGAGGCGCCGATGAGCTTGACCTGTCCCGACATCAATGCCTGCACGGCGCTCGCATCGTCGTCGAAACGGCGGATATCGGCGCCTTCCGGGGCAACTTCGGTGACGCCCGTGTCCTGTGTCGAGGCGCGCGCGACTGCGATCGACTGGCCATCAAGGCCACCTGCCTCCGTCACCTCCAGTGACGAGTCGCCATAGACCGCGATGCTGATGCCTGCATAGGGAGTCGAGAAGTCGACTTTCTGCGCCCGCTCCTCGGTGATACCGAGTGAGGCGACCAGCACATCGACCTGTCCCGACAACAGGTAGGGAATCCGGTTCGGTCCGGTCACCGGCACGATCTCGGGGGTTACGCCCAGATATTCGGCCAACGCCTTGCCGACATCGGCGTCATATCCGTCCGGCTTGCCGGCAGTGTCAAGAATGCCGAATGGCGGGAAATCCACCAGCATTCCGATCTTGACGGTGCCGGCGGACTCGATGGCCTCCAACTCGGCAGCCAGCGAGGCTCCGGCGAAGCCTGCGGCCAGAGCGCTGGCCGTAATGGCTGTGAAGATGCGGCGGTTCAGTTTCATGTTTCTCTCCTCCTTGGGGTTCTAACGGGTGATTGCGCGACGCATGCGCGCTTCCATATGCCGGGCCAGCAGGGATAACGGCCAGCACAGGATGAAATAGAGTATTGCGACCGTGCCAAAGACCAGGAACGGTTTGAAGGTCGCATTGTTGATGATCTGGCCCGCGCGGGTCAGCTCGGTAAAGCCGATGATCGAGGCAAGCGAAGTGCCCTTGATCAGCTGCACCAGAAAGCCGACGGTCGGCGCGGTGGCGACGCGCATCGCCTGCGGCAGGATCACGTGGCGCATCCGGTCCGGATAGGACAGTGACAGGGCGGTGGCGGCCTCGGTCTGGCCCGAGGGCACGGCCTCGATGGCGCCGCGCCAGATCTCTCCCAGATAGGCGCTGGCATGCAGGGTCAACGCGACCGCGGCGGCGAGCAGCGGATTGATCGGCAGGCCGACGACCGCAAGGCCGAAATAGACCAGGAAAAGCTGCATCAGTAACGGCGTTCCCTGGAAGATCTGGATGAACCCTGCCGCCATGCGGCGCAGCGCCTTGCTGTGCGAGGTTCGCGACAGCGCGATCAGCAACCCTCCCATGGCGCCGCCCAGGAACGCGATGGCAGACAGGATCAGCGTCCAGCGAACTGCGGAGACGATGAACAGAATATCGGCAGAGGAAAACTCGCGGATCATATCAGCGCCCCGCCGGATAGGTGAAGAAGGCCCGCCGGATGGCCGAGAACAGTGTCGAAAAGCCGAATGCCAGCAGGAAATACAGGATTGTCAGCACTAGGTAGATCTCGAAACTGGCAAAGGTCTGCGCGTTCAGATCGGCCCCGGCCGAGGCAAGGTCATTGGCCGATATGACCGAGACTACGCTGGAGGTCAGCATCAGGTAGATGAACTGGCTGGTCAGGGACGGATAGATGTTGCGCAGCGCGGGTTTTAGAATCACGTAACGGAAGATTTGCGCCGGGCTCAGGCCAAGCGCCCGGCCGGCCTCGATCTGCCCCTGCGGAATGGATTCGATGCCTGCGCGGATGATCTCGGTGCCGTAGGCGCCGACATTGATCACCAATGCTACCAGCGCGGCGACATTCGGGGACATGCTGATTCCCGCCGCCGGAAGGCCAAAGAAGATGAAGAAGATCTGCACGAGAAATGGCGTGTTGCGGATTACCTCGACATAGATATCGATCAGCCAGCGGAGAGGTCGGATGCCCGATGTCTTGGCCACCGCCCCCAGCACCGATACGACCAGCCCCAGAACCATTGCCATCAGTGACAGGCGCACCGTCAGCCATGCGCCGTAAAGCAGCAGGTCAAGATTGTCTAATACGGGCTGGAAGTTGAATTGATACATCTGCCCTCCCCTGCGGATGTCGCGATTCCATTAATTTAGAACGATCTAAATTGCGCAAAATGAAAAGTCAACCTGCGTGATACCCGCTGCTGTCGCGGATCATCAGGCTGGGCGCGATAATGGAGCGTTCGATCTCCACATCAGGCTGGAGGAGGCGGCGAGCCAGCAGCCGGGCGGCGGCGGCACCGATATTTTCGGGGATCATCGCGATACTGGTAAGGGGGGGATAGGTGAGTTCGGCCAATGGCAGGTCATCAAGGCCGACGACCGCGATATCGCGCCCGGGTTCATGCCCCGCGCGGCGCAGGCCCAGCATCAGCCCTGCGGCCAGAACATCGTTGAAGCAAAGCACCGCCGAAGGCGAACTGTCCAGTTCCAGCAATTGGCGCGCCGATCGGGCCGCCCCTTCCCAGCTCAATTCAGCCTCGACGATGCCGGCATCTTCTGCCCCGGTTTCGGCAATGGCACGGCTGAAGCCTTCCAGCCGCTCCGCACGGGCGGAGGTTCTGGCGGATACCGATAGAAAGGCGATCCGCCGATGTCCGCGTTCCACCAGGTGACGCATGGCAAGCCGAACGCCCCCGATATAATCGGCACCCGCGTAGTCCGTCACATTGCCGCCGACCTCGCGCAGGGATTGCACCAGCGGTAAACCCCATTGCCGCATCCGCAAGGGGAGTTCCGGATCGGTACCCTCTGCGGGGCAGAGAATCACGCCGTCGACACCGTGGCCACGGAATCGCTGGAGTATCAGGGTCTGGCGGGCAGGATCGTCATGACTGTTGGCCAACAGGACAACGCGATCGTCCTCGCCCATTACCCGTTCTATTCCCGACAGGAACTCGGTGAAGAAGGAATTGACGAGATTGGGCACGATCACTCCTATCGTGCGGCTGCTGTTATTGCGCAGCCGTGCCGCGCCGATATCGCGGACATAGTCCAGATCCGCCATCACCTGCTGGACCTTTTCACGCGTATGGTCGGCAACCAGCGGCGACTTGCGCACCACCAGTGAAACGGTGGCCCGCGATACTCCCGCGACACGCGCGACCTCTCCCAATGTCACCCTGCTTTTCTTCATTGCGGTTAGCGTATGCTCTCACCGGCATGTTATTAAATCGTTCTAAATGCCTCGCAGCGCTTCGTCAAAGGATTTGGTGCCTGCGGGTGGCGATGACCCATCGATATGCTGGATGCCAGTTATTGCATCGCTTTTGTTCGAGGTCCGCTGACATGTCCACGGCTTGCGCCGATCCATGAACCGGCATCGCAAACCGTAGAGGTTTCCGTGGTAGAAAAGGGCGCGGCAGTTCCGCGCCCCTCCGGAAAACCCGGCTTCAATCCAGCCGGGTGACGAAACGCGTATCCAGATAGGCCTCGATTGCGTCCGAGCCGCCTTCGGTCCCGATCCCCGAGTCACCGATCCCGCCGAAAGGCGTTTCCGGCAGGGCAAGGCCGACATGGTTCATGGTCAGCATGCCCGCCCGGATCTCCTGTTCCAGACGGTGCGCCGTCGCGGCAGAAGAGGTGAAGGCATAGGAGGCAAGGCCGTAGGGCAGGCGGTTCGCTTCGGCCAGCGCCGCGTCGGTCGTGTCGAAGCGGTTGATGACGGCGACCGGACCGAACGGTTCCTCGTTCATGATCTCGGCACTTGTCGGCACATCGGCCAGAACCGTCGGCTCGAAGAACCAGCCCTGGTTGCCGATGCGCTTGCCGCCGGTGGTCATGCGGGCGCCCTTGGATATCGCATCCTCGATCATCCGTTGCAGCGCAGGGATGCGGCGCTCGTTGGCCAGCGGCCCCATCTCCGTTTCGGGATCCGAGCCGGGACCGACCTTGATAGCCTTCGCGGCTTCGGTGAAGCCGTCGACGAAACGGTCGGCGACGCTCTCCTGAACAAGGAAGCGGGTGGGTGAGACGCAGACCTGACCCGCATTGCGGAACTTGGTTGCGGCCATGGTCGAGATCGCCTTGTCGATATCGGCATCTTCGAAGATCAGCACTGGGGCGTGGCCGCCCAGCTCCATCGTCGACTTCTTCATGTGAGCGCCGGCCAGCGACGCGAGCTGTTTGCCCACCGGAGTCGATCCGGTGAACGAGATCTTGCGGATCACCGGATGCGGAATGAGATAGCCCGAGATCTCGGCGGGATCGCCATAGACGAGGTTCACCACGCCATCCGGAACCCCCGCATCGGCGAAACAGCGGATGAGTTCCGCCGGAGACGCAGGGGTTTCCTCGGGCGCCTTGACGATGATCGAGCAGCCGGCAGCCAGCGCGGCGGACAGCTTGCGCACGACCTGGTTGATCGGGAAATTCCAGGGGGTGAAGGCGGCGACCGGGCCGACCGGCTGCTTGATGGTGATCTGGGTGACGCGGTTCTGACGGGCAGGGATCACCTGCCCATAGGTGCGGCGCGCCTCTTCCGCGAACCAGTCGATGGTATCCGCACCGCCAAGAACCTCGAGTTTCGATTGCCCAAGCGGCTTGCCCTGCTCGGCTGTCATCATCGCGGCGATTGCGTCGCTGCGCTCGCGCAGCAGTTCCGCGGCACGGCGCATCAGCTTGTAGCGATTGAAAGCGCCGGTGGCTGCCCAGCCCGGAAAAGCCTGCGCGGCCGCATCAAGGGCGGCATCGAGGTCGGGAATGCCGGCATGGGCGACGCGGCCGATCTCTTCTTCCGTGGCGGGGTTGATGACCGGAATGGTCCGGCCGTCCTGCGCCGCGCGCCATACGCCTCCGATGAATAGCTGGGTGTCGGGGTAGGTCATGTAATATCCTTTCGGGTCGGGAGGCAGGAAGCCGTTGCCGCCTGATCATTTCGTTCAGGTGATCCTGGGCATCGTGCCGTTGCGGCAATGTTCGCCTCGGACAACAGCTCGATGCCTGCTTCCGGAACTGCCTCTTGCTTGGTCGATACCGGCAACAGACGGATCACATTTGCCCGGGAACCGCAAGGCGGATGATCGCCGCGTTTTTGTACTCCGGTCAACTCATGGGGCAGCATCCGGAAATCTCCGTTTAGCGGTCTTGTCCGGCTCCTGCCTGCCCATGGTCCGACAGGCATTCGCTATGGTCGCGCAGAACTTCGAGCACCCGGCAGTCGGCTACGGCACCGCCTGAGCATTCACCGATCATGCGCTTCAACTCGGCGCGCAATGCTTCCAGCCGCACGATGCGGGCTTCGACGGCCTTCAACTGCTTCTGGGCAATGGCATCGATATGGCCACAGGAATGGTCCGGCGTATCGGACAGATCAAGCAGTTCCCGGATGGCATCAAGCGAGAACCCCAGTTCCCGCGAATGGCGGATGAAAGATAGCCGGTCGAGTTCCACATCACCATAGCGGCGCTGCCCTCCTGCCGTGCGGCCCGGTTCCGGCATCAGACCAATCTGCTCGTAATAGCGGATGGTCTGCACCTTGGTGCCGGTGCGTTTCGCCAGTGTTCCGATCGTCAGCATGGCGCCTCCTGATGCTACCATTCATGTAGCTTTTCCGGAGCCGTTCAGCAACATGGCGGGATCACAAACGTTCCCGTTCACCTGTAGTCGACATGGAGCCGGCTGGTGGCCCAGTCAGGATCACGGGGGCCGCTGTTCATCGTTCCATCGCACCCTTTCCCGCCAGAATTTTCTCACGAAACTTGACGATGCGCGCCCTGCGCGTTGCGGCCGCCTTGGCCGAGCCGATATTGATCACATAGCTCTTTTGCCGCCCCGGTGTCAGGCCATGGAACGCTTCGGCAAGTTCGGGATCGGCGTCCAGCGCCTCTACCAACTCATCCGGCAACTCCATGTCACCTTCTTCCTTTGGCGGTTTGATGCCCGCATCCGCATAGCCCATCGCTTCCTTCAGATAGGACAGGATGACCTGTTCCATCTCTGGAACCTGCGCGTTAGTTGTGAAGCGTATCATATCCCGGTGGCGGGCATTCGGGCCCTGCTTTTCAAGAATGCCATCCGGATCCCTCATAAGTGCCGCATTGAAAAAGCTGATCCGGAAGTCGCCGCGGAATGCACCGATGATCGCGATATTGCGGCCTGCATGCATGTAGCATGGATGCCCCCATTTCACGGCTTCGGCAAGACCGGCGTCCAGGCAGATCCGGCGCAGGGTGTTCAGGCCCTCCGCCCATTGCCGCGTCGAGCAATCCGGCGTTGCGAAGCGGGCGCAGCGCCCGCATCCTTTCGTGAAATATTCCTCGATATCCGTGATCATCAAATCGCCTCGGCTTCGCAATAAGGTTCCCTTGTAGCCCCAATTGTCCCAGGCATCAAAATACCGCAAGACAACCAAGGGCGGTCGCGCCGTTTCCCCGGCTTCGACCGCCCTTGCCTATTCGCCGTTCGTTCCCGGATGGCGGGAGCTGCCTGCGGCTGTCAGCCTCTGCGGGCGGCCTCGATCGCGGCGACGTCGATCTTTCGCATCTCCATCATCGCCTCGAAGGCACGTTTCGCTTCGTCGCCGCCCGCGGCCATCGCCTCGGTCAGCACCCGTGGCGTGATCTGCCAGTTGATACCCCATTTGTCCTTGCACCAGCCGCAGGCGCTTTCCTGGCCGCCGTTACCGACAATGGCGTTCCAGTAGCGGTCGGTTTCCTCCTGGTCGTCTGTCGCGATCTGGAACGAAAAGGCTTCGCTATGCGTGAAGGCCGGTCCGCCATTAAGGCCGAGACAGGGGATTCCAACCACCGTGAAATTGACCGTCAGCACATCCCCTGCCTTGCCGGAGGGGAAATCGCTGGGGGCCCGATGGATCGCCCCGACCGAGCTGTCGGGAAAGGTTGCCGCATAGAAATGCGCCGCGGCTTCGGCGTCCTTGTCATACCAGATGCATATCGTGTTCTTGGGAATACTCATTTCTTTCTCCCTTCGCCTTTGCGGCCGGTTTCCTCCGGCCGCCTGACATGTGGTTGCGGATGACCGTCAGTCTCGTGCGGCAAGACACCCTGAAAGCGTAGGCCTGCTGACGGAATTTTTCCAGCGATACACGCCAAACCCAAGCGTATCGGCGCCGGCTCGCTGGAAAGCTATTCGAACATTCCCTTGGGTGTTTCGCCTTTCAGGAATGGTTCGATAAAGGCGTGCAGCAGTTCTACCTGGCCGATGATGGCCGTGTGCGAGGTGGCAGGCAGGATTGCGAGCCGGGATTCGGGCAGGGGCTGTCCCATGTCACCCATCACGCCACCACCGAGCAGCCGGAACATCGCCACGCTGTGCTCCAGCGTGGTGACATCGGTATCGCCGGTGATGATCAGCACGGGCACATCAAGCGCCTTCACATCCTCCTCCCAATGCATTGGCTCATGTTCGAGCGCGATCATCTTGTCGATGAAAGCGGAATAGCCGTCAGGATTGGGGCTGAGCTTGCGCCACTCTTCCTCGAACGGAGCAAATGTTTCCTCCGACATCTGCGGGATGAACGCCTTGAAGGTCGGATGCCAGCCCTCTTCGTCATAGGATGCCGAGGCAGCGATCAGTTGGTCCACCTTTTCCGGGTGCCGGATGGCAAGTTGCAATCCGGCCACCGCACCCATGGAATAACCGAACACATCGGCCTGTTCGAGTTCGACCGCATCCATGAAAGCCGCCACATCATCGGCAAGGTTCTGATAGGTGATCGGCCGGTCGATATCGTCAGTGCGCCCGTGACCCTGGAATTCGAGCGCGTAGACCTTGTGGGTTTCGGCGAGTCTGGGGATGATCTTGCCCATGGTCATGATGTTCATATGCGCGCCGTGCAGCACGACCAGTGGCTCGCCCTCTCCGGATATCTCGTAATACATCTGCATCCCGTTGACTTCGACGCGTTCGCCCGAGGGTTCGGAATGGGCAAGGGCCGTGCTCGTGGCAAGCAGGGCGGCGGTGACGAGAATGGTGCGGAACATGTCTGTATTTCCTCCGATATGACTGCCGGGCTATTCGCCCGGTGCGGTGGCTACGGCCTCGGGATCCATCCAGATGGGTTCGAAAACATGGCCGTCGGGATCGGCAAATGCGCGGCCATACATGAAGCCCAGGTCCTGGCATTCGCGGATATCAGCCTTGCCCCCGGCGGAGGCCGCGGCTTCGGTCATGGTATCGACCTCTTCGCGGCTGTCGCATGACAGGGCGACAAGCACTTCGGTCGTCGTCTGCGCATCGGCGATCGGCTTTGGTGTGAATGTCGCGAAATAATCATGTGTCAGCAGCTGAAAGGTGATGCTGTCCGACCAGACCATCGAAGCCGAGTTGTCATCGCTGAACTGATCGTTCTTCTCGCATCCGATCGCCTCGTAGAAACGGATCGCGGCGGCAAGGTCTTTCACCGGCAGGTTTACGAAAATCATTCTGGGCATTGTGGTTCTCCTGAAAATCGGGGTCGGGGATCTGTCTGTTCCCGCTTCAAGGACGAACGCCCCCGGGATCATCCGACATTCGCCGAGAAAAAAAATCATGAGCACCGGGATCCTGCTCGGGTCATTCGGGCAACAAGCAGCAAAAGCTCTTATGGCCGGGCCGTATAGCCCGGCATTACATCCGGTCGAGATGCTGGCGGATATGAGCCGCCTCGGCGGGAGTGTTGGCAAGCGCGATGGCATGGCCAAAAGCATCTCGCGCCTCGGCATTGCGGCCCAGCTTTTCAAGCAGCGCGCCGCGCATACCGTGGAAATAGAAATAGCCGTCCAGCCGTTCCGACAGTGGCTCGATCATATCCAGTGCCGCCTGCGGTCCATGCAGCTTCGATACCGCAACCGCCCGGTTGAGCGATACCACGGGTGACGGCGCCCGCTGTTCCAGAGCCTCGTAAAGCTGGTCTATGCCTGCCCAGTCCGTCTCCTCGGGGGTTTGGGCCCGCGCATGCAACGCGGCGATGGCCGCCTGTATCTGGTAGGGCCCCGGTCGATGATGAAGCATGGCCTTGTCGATCATCGCCAAAGACTCTGCGATCATGTGGCGGTTCCATAGCTTGCGATCCTGATCCTCCAGCAGAATGGGTAAACCGGCCCCGTCGAAACGCGCCTTTTGCCGGGAGTGCTGCAGCAGCATCAACGCCAGAAGGCCCATCATCTCGGGCTCGGAGGGAAACATCCGCAGCATCAATCGCGCAAGGCGGATCGCCTCGCCGCAAAGGGCGGCCCGCTCGCTGGCGGGATTGGCGTCGGTATAACCCTCGTTGAAGACAAGGTAGATCATGGCCGCCACCGAAGCGAAGCGTTCGGCACGTTCCAACGGGCCCGGGGTTTCGAATGGCACATCGGCTTGCGCGATCCGGCGTTTTGCGCGCGTTATCCGCTGTTCCATTGCCCGCTCGCCGACCACGAATGCCGCCGCGATCCGGGCGACGGGCAGGCCCGAGACGACACGCAGGGCCAGCGCGATCTGCTGTGTTGCCGGGAGGTCGGGATGACAGCAGATGAATAGCAGCCGCAGGATATCGTCGCGATAATCTGCCGCGTCGAGCCGTTCCGCCATGTCCGGCTCGGGTTCTCCGTGATCGGAAAGCGCATCCTCGGGTGGCAGGTCGGTCAGCTTTGCCCGCCTGCGGATGTGATCCAGCGCGGCGTTGCGCCCCACCATGATCAGCCAGCCTGCGCAATCCCGTGGCGGGCCGTTCTGCGGCCATGACCTCAATGCCCTGAGACATGCTTCCTGGAAGGCTTCCTCGGCAAGGTCGAGATCGCGGAAGTAACGCAGCAGGGCGGCGACCGCCTGCGGACGCGCGCCGACCAGCCGCGCCTCGATCCAGCTTGGATCAGGTGCCCGGGTCATTCTCGACAGCCTTCCCGTTCGGGTAATAGATCATGATAGGTCTCAATTCATAAGCGCCGCCTGGATTGGCCTCTGTCAGATCGCGCGCGATATGGAGCGCCATCTCGAGATCCTCCACATCCACGACATAGAAGCCCAGAAGCTGTTCCTTGGTTTCGGCATAGGGGCCGTCGAGGATCTCTCCGTCGCGCTTGCGGAGGGTGGTCGCCGCGCTTGTCGGCATCAGTCGCGCCATGGGCTGGAACTTGTCGGCCCATTTGCGGTGCACCACGTCCAGCCGCGCCATTACCGCGGCATCCTCCTCATCCGTCCATGCCGAGGTGATGGCTTCGTCATTATAGCACAGCAGGGTATAAAGCATTTTTCAGGTTCTCCATTCGACAAGGACGAAGTTACAGCGGAGTTTCCGACAGGTTGTGGAAAAATTTCGAGCAGGGATGCCGTCAGCATCATCCTGCTCGACGACAATTGCATCTGATGTGGGGGCGACTTCGCATGTGCTGATATAGGGGATATCGAGCTTCCGGGGTAAAATGCCTGTGACGGGTCGGGCGGCCATGCTACGCTCCACCCGTTCCGTTCCAGGCAAGCCCGCTTACCCCATGCATCAACTGACCCTGCGCCAGATCGAAGTCGTCCGCGCCGTGATGCTGACCGGAACGATCAGCGGGGCCGCGCGGATGTTGAACGTATCCGCGCCCGGGATCAGCCGGCTGGTCAAGCACACCGAGGAAGCCTTGGGCCTGCGGCTTTTCGAGCGACGCGGCGGTGTTTACCTGCCGGCGGTCGAAGCAAGTGCGATCTTCGATCAGATCGGCAGGGTATTCGGCAATGTCGAGAACCTGAACCGGGCCGTCGCTTCCATGCAGCGAGGTGAAGCGGTGGATTTGTCTTTCGCCTCGGCACCGTCTGTTGCACAGTTCATTGCCGCGCGTGCAGTGCGGACGGTCCGGCAGCGCTATCCGGATTTGTTCATTGACCTGAACATCCTCAAGATCGAGGAGACCATAGACTACCTGATGCTGGAACGCGGCGAGTTCGTGATGATGAGCACCTCGATAGAGAATGCCGGGGTCAGCAATGAGATCGCGGCCGAGGGTCGGCTGGCGGCCATTGTCCCCGAAGATCACCCACTGGCAGGTTACGGGCGGGTATCGATCCATGACCTGATAAAATACCCCATGATAGGCGTGGATCCGGATGATCCCTACGGCGCCGTTTGCGCCGCTCCGCTGCGCGAGGCCGGGTTGCCGGTGCGCTATTCGATGCGGGGCCGTTTTGCGCAAACCGTCGTCAGCCTCGTACGCCACGGGCTCGGAGTGGCAGTGATCGACGAATTCTCCGTGGCGGAACTATATATGCCCGGCGTCGTAAGGTTGCCGCTGATAGAGAATGCGCCGATTACCATTTACGTGGTGACCAAGTCCGGGCGCGTCCTTTCGGGCTTTGCCGAATATGCGATTCAGCAATTGCGGCGGGAACTGGCTCGCGCCACGGAGTCGCGCCCGTGGGAGCAGCGCAAGGCAAGGTGAGGCACACATGTTAACATCATGTTAATGAAGGCAACGGATTTGTATTTGCCGTAAAGGTGATATGGCCGGATGATGCGGTTCAGGAGTTCCGGGATTCGCCCGGAGCAAGGGAGGAGCATCATGAAGAAAACTCTTGTCAAATTCGCTGCCATGGCGGCACTGGGCGCGGTCATGGGCACTGCGGCATTCGCGCAGGACTATCCTGCCAAGGAGATACAGGGCATCATCCAATGGGGCGCGGGCGGCTCGACCGATACGGTGATGCGGACCGTCACGCCGCATGCCGAAAAGGTTCTGGGCGGCAAGGTCGTCATGAAGAACATGACCGGCGGTGTCGGCGCAATTGCCACGAAATTCGTCTATGCGCAGAATCCCGATGGCTACGCCTTGCTGATGGGAGCCGAGAATCCGTTGCTTTACAAGGTGATGGGGTTGGGCGACATTGATTACTCGGAATTCACCCCGATCAATATTCTGGCGCGGGGCGTTCCGATCCTTGTCGCCAATAACGATGCGCCTTTCGATACGTTCGACGAAATGGTCGAGTATATTCAGGCCCATCCGAACGAGGTGAAGTTCGGCTCGACCGGACCGGGGGGGTTGCCCTCTGTGGTGACCTCGATGATTGCCTCGAAGATCGAATTGCCGGTCACTCAGGTGCCCTATGACGGCGACGGCCCGGCGCTGACGGCGCTGCAGGGCGGTGCGGTCGATGTAATGCCTGCGGTGCTGGGCGCATCGATCGAGGCAATCCGGGGCGGCAGGATCAAGGCGATCACGCTGATCGACAACAAGCCGACCGAGGTTCTGCCCGATTTGCCCGCCCTGGGCGAGACACATCCGGAATATGCCGATTACTTCCCCTGGGGCCCGTTCTTCGGCGTATTCGTCAAGAACGGCACGCCCGAAGATGTCGTGGCCAAGCTGACCGAGGCCTATGCCGAGGGTGCGAAAAGCGAAGATTTCGTCAAGCTGATGGCGGATCGCGGTTACATCATCGAAAGCCTGTCGGGACAGGAGGCACAGGATTTCCTGACGAAATGGCAATCGCTCACGACCTGGCTGCTGCATGATGCGGGCCAGACCAAGGCATCGCCCGAGGAATTCGGCATCCCCAAACCGTGATGGTCGATCGCTCCGGCCCTGCTGCCGGAGCGGTCCCATTCCAATCAAAAGGGAGGATCGGTCATGCATAGCAACCGTATCCGCAGCGCCGGTGAACTCGTTTTCCACGCTGCATTATTCGCCGTCAGCCTCGTGCTGCTGTGGTCGTCATACGGAATTTCGGGATTTGCATCGCTCAGTTCACCCGGAGCCTTGCCCATGGCCGTAGCCTTTGTCATGGCCGTAAGCTCGGGCCTCATCCTGCTGGATTGCTGGCGCAAGGCCGAGCGTGACCGGACCCGTTTCTTGCGTGACATCCTGCCGCCCGCCGTCATCGTGATGATGCTGTTCATCACCGGTTACGCATTATTGCTGGTGCCGTTGGGCTTCCTGCCTGTCTCACTGATGTTCCTGGTGCTGTCGATCCTCTATCTGCGTCGCGGCGGGCTGGTCTTTGCGGTTTCCGTGTCACTGCTGGCACTGATCCTCGTCTATATCGTCTTCCGGCTCGTCTTTACCGTGCTGATGCCAGCCGGGATCGTGCCCGAGGCAGAGTTGCTCGCTGCCATCGGTCAAATCTTCGGAGGAGGTAAGTGATGCAGGCGCTCGAATATTTCCTGATCCCATGGCTGGACCTGAAACTGCTGTTCCTGGTCGCCGCAGGCACTTTCGCGGGCGTTTATGTCGGCGCCATTCCCGGCCTTTCCGTTACCATGGCGGTGTCGATCCTGATCGGCTTTACGTTCACCTGGGACGTCTATCCCGCACTCTGCCTGATGGTCGGCATCTTCATGGGCGGCGTCTATGGCGGTTCGCGCACGGCAATCCTGCTGAATATCCCCGGCGCCCCCTCGGCTATCGCCACGGCCATGGATGGATATCCGCTGGCGCAAAAGGGGCAGGCGGGAGAAGCTATCGGAATAGCCACGGTGATGTCCTTTGTCGGGGGGCTGATCGGCATCATCGTGCTGGCCATCGCGGCCCCGACCGTCAGCGAATTTGCCCTGGTGTTCCAGCCGCGTGACTATATGCTGCTGGCGGTTCTGGGTATTCTTCTGGTTGGCTCACTGTCGGGCGAAAGCCTTGTCAAAGGTATCTTCGCGGGCGCCATGGGCCTGCTGATCGGTACGGTTGGTCTGGACCCGCTGACGGCCGAGGAACGCTTTACCTTCGGGCTCACGGGCTTGTGGGGCGGTATCAGCTTCATTGCCGTGATGATAGGCATGTTCGGCGTCTCGGAGGCGCTGATGCAATTGCATCACGTCGACAAGACGGCCGTTAAGCAGAAGATCAGCCGTATCGTTCCGAACTGGGCCTCGATCCGCCGGTATCTGCCGCTGTCGCTGCAGACCTCCAGCATCGGTGTCCTCATCGGGGCGCTGCCCGGCACGGGCGGGGACATTGCCGCACTCATGGCCTACGATCACGCCAAGCGCGTTACCCGCAATCCCGAGGTGCCCTTCGGTCAGGGTGCGAAAGAGGGGCTGGTCGCGCCGGAAACCGCGAATAACGCCGCGGTCGGCGGTGCCTTCATCCCGATGCTGACACTAGGAATTCCGGGCGATGCGGTCACGGCGATCATGATCGGGGCGCTTTATATCCACGGGCTGAATCCCGGTCCGATGCTGATGATCGAGCAGCCGCAGATGTTCTGGTTCATCACCGGAGCGCTGGTGCTGGCCAATATCTTCATGCTGATCTTCGGCCTGACCGGCATCCGTATCTTTACCAAGATCGTCGAAATGCCCCGCACGGTGCTGATCCCCCTGATCCTGCTGCTGTCCATCGTCGGCGCCTATGCGGTCAACAATTCGATCAGCGATGTCTACTGGATGCTGGGCTTTGGTGTGCTGGGCTATTTCATGAAATCCTACGGTTATCAGCTAGGCCCCGTGATCCTCGGTGTGATCCTGTCGCGGCTTCTGGACGAGAACTGGCGCCGGGCGATCATCTCCGAGCAAGGCAGTATCGCCGGGTTGTTCAAGGGCATGCTGACCAGTCCCCTGTCGTTGGTGCTTTTGGCGACGGTGGTGCTGATCTTTGTCAGCCAGACGCCTCTGTGGCGGTGCGTTCGCGGGAAGCTGGGGCTGGAGAGCAGGCCATGAAAACCTCGATCGCGACGGTTTCGATCGCGGGGAACCTGACCGAGAAACTGGCGGCCATCGCTGCCGCCGGTTTCGATGGGCTGGAGATCTTCGAGCAGGATTTCCTGCAGGACGCCGCCAGTCCGCGCGAAGTCGGGGCGATGGTCCGCGATCACGGACTGGAGATTACGCTGTATCAGCCATTTCGCGATTTCGAGGGCCTGCCCGGGCCCTTGCGTGCCCGTGCCTTCGACCGCGCCCGGCACAAGTTCGACCTGATGGCCGAACTGGGGGCGGACTTGATGCTGATTTGTTCGTCGGTTCATCCCCAGGCCATGGGCGGTATTGACCGTGCCGCCGATGATCTGGCGGAACTGGCCGGGATTGCCGCCGACAGGGGGCTGCGGATCGGTTACGAGGCACTGGCATGGGGGCGACATGTCAGCGATCATCGCGACGCATGGGAGATCGTCCGCCGCGCCGATCACCCGGCGCTCGGGCTGGTTCTCGACAGCTTCCACAGTCTTGGCCGCCGCATCGATCCCGATACGATCCGGCGCATTCCCGGCGATCGGATATTCTTCGTGCAGCTTGCCGATGCGCCACAGATCGACATGGACCTGTTGTATTGGTCGCGTCACTTCCGCAATATGCCGGGCGAGGGCGATCTGCCAGTGGTCGAATTTACCCGAGCCGTTGCGGCAACCGGATATGACGGGCCGCTGTCGCTGGAGGTTTTCAACGATCAGTTTCGGGGCGGCAGCCCCACCTCCATTGCCCGCGACGGTCATCGTTCACTGATCTGGCTGATGGACCAGACCCGCCGGGCCGAGCCCGCATTGCAGGCCGATCTGCCGGATCTGCCTGCCAATATCCGGGTTGATGGCGTCGAGTTCATCGAATTCGCCTCCAGCCCGTCCGAGGCTCCCGATCTCGAGGCGGCACTGATGCAGATGGGATTTCACCGTGAGGGCCGGCACCGCAACAAGAATGTTACGGTCTGGCGGCAGGGCGGGATCCGCATCGTGGTGAATGTCGAAGAGGCCGGTTTCGCGCATAGCTTTTTCCTGTCCCATGGCACCGGGGTTTGCGATATCGGGCTGCGGGTCGCGGATGCGCGGGCAACCGTCAAACGCGCGCAGGCATTGGATGCCACGTTGTTCAGCCAGCCCCCGGGGCCGGACGAATTGGAAATTCCGGCGATTCGCGGCGTTGGTGGCTCGATCCTGCATTTCATCGATGCGAAAAGCGGCCTCGACGATGTGTGGCAGGTGGAGTTTACGCCCACCGGGGATCCGGCGCCGGATTTCGGACTCACGCGGGTAGACCATCTGGGCGAGACGATGAATTATGACGAGATGCTTAGCTGGACCCTGTTCTATACCTCGATCTTCGAGATGGAACGCCGCCCGATGCTGGATGTCGCCGATCCCGACGGGCTGGTTCGATCGCAGGCTATTGCTTCGCCCGATGGCGGCACCCGGATCACCCTGAACGGGGCGCAGTCGCATAGGACGCTGGCAGGAGGATTCCTGGTTGATTCGATGGGCTCTGCGGTTCAGCATATTGCGCTGGCATCAAAAGACATCTTCGCTTCGGCCGAGGCCATGGCGCAGGCGGAGTTCCAGCCGTTGCCGATCCCCGAGAACTACTATGCCGACCTGCAGGCCCGTTACAGGCTGAACAATGATGAAATCGCCCGCCTGCGACGCTGGAACATCCTTTACGAGGTCGAGGATGGGGCCGAGTTCTTCCAGTTCTACGGCAGGCCGCTGCAAGGCGGGCTGTTCTTTGAAATCGTGGAGCGCCGTGGCGGATATGACGGTTATGGCGCGCTGAACGCACCGTTTCGCATTGCTGCGCTGAAACGCCTGATGCGCGGCAAGGATATGCCACGTAACTGATATGCAAGGATGAACCGATGATTTCCGGTTATACTCGGGTGATCGCCCATATCGGCGTGCCGACCGAAAGCTTCAAGGCACCGATGATCTACAATCCTTGGTTCGAGGCGCGGGGCATCGATGCGGTGGTTGTGCCGATGGGGTGCGAGACGGCGGATTTCGCGGGTTTCCTGCCCCTGGTCGCGAGACTGCGCAACTTTGCGGGCGCGCTTGTCACCATGCCGCACAAGGTTGCGACCGTCGATCTGCTTGACGAGGCCAGCACCGCCGTTCGCATATGCGGCGCCTGTAATGCCGTGCGCCGTGATCCCGACGGGCGGTTGACCGGTGACATGTTCGATGGTGAGGGCTTTGTTCGCGGTGCCATGCGCAAGGGGTGCGAGGTGGCTGGGGCGTCGGTGCTCGTGGTTGGCACTGGTGGTGTCGGTTCGGCTATTGCGGCATCGCTGGCCGGGGCAGGGGCGGCGCGATTGAGTTTATACGATATCAACACCGCCTCTGCTGAGCGGCTGGCCTCAAGGTTGCGCAAAGCCTATCCGGAACTCGAGGTCACGACCGGCTCCAACGACCCTGCGGGGCTGGAGATCGTCGTGAACGCGACCCCGATGGGGATGCAGGAAGGTGATCCGATGCCCCTGGACGTGACGCGCCTCGATCCCGGGAGTTTCGTTGGCGAGGTGGTCATGAAACGCGAGGAAACCGCCTTTCTGACCGCCGCGAGGGCCAGGGGCTGCCGGGTCCAGATCGGGACCGACATGTTGTTCGAGCAGATCCCCGCATATCTGGAATTCTTCGGCTATCCGACCACGACGGCAGAGGAGTTGCGCCGATTGGCGACCATCCGTTACTGAACGGAATTGTGCAAACAGACGCCGCCTTACCTTGCCAAGCGCGTATCCGGTCATCTGAAACCGATCAGCTGTTATTGCACCGATTGGCGCTCTTTGTCGGCCATGACGGCGGTGACGGCGGTTGCGGCGATGATGTCATCGACGGTGCATCCGCGCGACAGATCGTTTGCCGGTTTCGCAAGGCCTTGCAGGATTGGTCCGATAGCCGTCAACCCGCCAAGCCGCTGCGCGATCTTGTAGCCGATATTGCCCGAGGCGAGATCGGGAAAGATGAAGATGTTCGGCCTGCCGGACAGGCTGCTGCCGGGCGCTTTCCTTGCCCGGATCGCATCGTCCAGCGCGGCATCGAACTGCAACTCGCCATCGACCTCCAGATCGGGTTCGGCGGCGCGGATCAAGGCTAGCGCCTCGCGAATGCGCGACAGCTTGGGATGGTCCGCCGAACCGGCAGTCGAAAAGCTTAGCAGCGCCACGCGCGGGGGCTCGGCCAGCAGTCGGCGGCAAGAGATGGCGGCGGCGCGGGCTATTGCGGCAAGTTCCTCGGCGTCGGGTTCGATGACAAGGCCGCAATCCGCGAAGATCATGCCGCCCTTCACGGCGGCGCCGGGATTGCAGGACAGCATCAGGAAAAAGCTGGATACCAGGCCCGCACCGGGCGCGCGCCCGATGATTTGCAGCGCCGCACGCACCGTATCGGCGGTCGTGGCGACGGCACCGCCAACCGTCCCGTCGGCCTGCCCGAGACGCACCCGCATGGCCGCCTGCCGGATCGGGTCGCGCATTTCCTCAAGCGCACGTTCGGCGGTCATGCCCCGCTGCGCACGCATCTGGTGCCAGTGATCGGCGAGTTCCCCAAGGTCGGGCGCATCCGCCGCAGTCATGCCGGTGACACCGGGCAGTTCGGGGCCATCCATCAGCGTGATCCGCGCCAGCCCTTCGCCGGTCAGCCGGGCTGCGGCCTCGGCCACGCGCGGATCGCCGCCTTCAGGCAGGATGATATGGCGCGGCGTGGTGCGGGCGGCCTCGAAGATACGTTCCAGCGGTTTCATGATCTATCCCAGGAAATGCAGGCCAGTGACGATGAAGGCACCGAGAAAGACGGTTTCGGCCACCATCAGGCCAATCGCTCCCGCTCCGACTTCGACCATCCGGCCAAGCGAGGTCTTGATGCCCACCGCGGCAATGGCGATCAGCAGGGCCCACCGGCTGAGGGTCCCGGCCCATTCGGCAAGCATCGCCGGGATGAGTCCAATCGAGTTCAGCACCGCCAGGGCAAGGAAGCCAAGAACGAATCCCGGCAACAGGGGCGGTCTGTTTCCGGAATCAGCATCGGCAAGCCCTTTCTGCCGGATGACCAGCGAAAAGCACAACACCACCGGCGCCAGCATCGAGACCCGGATCAGCTTGACCAGCGTGGCAGTCTCTCCGGTCTCGGGGCCGATGGAGAACCCCGCACCGACTACCTGGGCCACGTCATGGATGGTGCCGCCCAGAAAGACGCCGGAATCGCGTGCGTCGAATTGGAACAGTTGCGCAAGCATAGGGTAAAGCACCATCGCAACGGTCGACAGAACCGTGACCGACAGAACGGTAAAGACCAGGTCGCGTTCGGATTTTTCGTGCCGTGGCAGGACGGCGGCAATGGCCATCGCCGCCGAGGCGCCGCAGATCGCGACCGAACCGCCGGTCAGCAGCGCAAAGCGCCAGCGGCGCCCGACAAACCGAGCCACCAGCAGCGCAAAGAGTATTGTCAGGATCACCCCTGCGACGACAAGCGCGATGGCAGGCGCGCCAAGCCCGGCCAGCATGTCCACACTGATCCGCGCGCCCAGCAGTGCCACCCCCAAGCGCAGGACGGTGCGGGCGGTGAACTCGATCCCTGGCGCGGTGCGGGCTCCCTCTTCGGCGAGGAAGTTCAGCGCCAGCCCCAGAAGCAGTGCCAGCAGCATGGCAGGTGCGCCATAATGCTCGGACAGGAATTGCGCGGTGATCGCCACGAGAACGGCGACGGCGAAGCCCGGAAACATCGGCTTCAGTGCCGAGGCACTGGACAGGCGCATGACAAGGCTGGGGGTCATTCGGAAACTCCTGCGGGACGGAAAGACCCGGCGGAGCAGTTGCCGCCGGGCTGAATTGCATGGGTCGTTCTACGCGGCACCACGCTGTGGGCGCATATCAGCGGGGTCGATTCCGGCCACCACCACGGGCTTCTTCATCGCATCGCGGCGGAACGGCTCACCCAGTTCCTGGTTCAGCAGCACTTCTATGAAAGTGGTCTCGCCCTGCTTCATCTGGCGTTCGACCGCATCGTGCAACGCATGGGTCAGTTCCTCCCGCGACCTGACCTGCACCCCGCGTGCGTCGCAGGCCTCGGCGATCTTCGCATAGGAAGTGCCGCGATCGAGTTCGGTGCCGACGAAATTGTTGTCATACCACAGCGTCGTATTCCGCTTTTCCGCGCCCCACTGGTAGTTGCGGAAGATCACCATGGTAATCGCCGGCCAGTCCTCGCGCCCACAGGCGGTCATCTCGTTCATCGAGATGCCGAAGGCGCCGTCGCCGGCAAAGCCGATCACCGGGGTGTCCGGATTGCCGATCTTGGCGCCGAGAATCGCCGGAAAGCCGTAGCCGCAGGGGCCGAACAGGCCAGGCGCCAGGTATTTGCGGCCCGCCTCAAAGCTGGGATAGGCGTTGCCGATGGCGCAGTTATTGCCGATATCCGAACTGACGATGGCTTCCTTCGGCACAGCCTGCATGATCGCCCGCCATGCCTGACGGGGGCTCATCAGATCGGCATCGCGCTCGCGCGCGCCGGCGTTCCATTCGGTGCCGGGATCGTCATCCTCATGGTCGAGGCTGGAGAGCTCCTGCGCCCAACGCGATTTCGTCTGCGCCACCAGATCGCGGCGTTCGGCCCGGCCCGCATCTCCGGCGTTGGCGGTCAGTTGCGCCATGATGCCGCGCGCGACCTTGGCCGCATCGCCCTGAATGCCCACCGTGACCTTCTTGGTCAGCCCGATCCGGTCGGCATTGATATCGACCTGGATGATCTTGGCATCCTTCGGCCAGTAATCGATGCCATAGCCTGGCAGGGTCGAAAACGGGTTGAGCCGCGTGCCGAGTGCCAGCACCACATCGGCACGCGCGATGATCTCCATCCCCGCTTTCGATCCATTATAGCCCAGAGGACCCATGGCCAGCGGGTGCGAACCGGGGAAACTGTCATTATGCTGGTAGTTGCTGCAAACCGGGGCATCCAGCCGCTCGGCCAGTTTGACCAGATCGGGGATCGCGCCGGACAGCACCACGCCCGCGCCAGACAGGATCACCGGGAAGCTGGCTTCGGACAGCAGCTTTGCTGCCTCGGCCACCGCGTTTTCGCCGCCCGCCGGGCGCTCGAAGGCGACGACCTGCGGCAGATCGACATCGATCACCTGGGTCCACATGTCGCGTGGGATGTTCATCTGCGCGGGGGCAGAGTTGCGCCATGCCTGCATGATCACCCGGTTCAGAACCTCGGGGATGCGGCTCGGGTCGCGGACCTCTTCCTGATAACAGACGCAATCGGCGAAAAGCCGCATCTGCTCCATCTCCTGGAAACCGCCCTGGCCGATGGTCTTGTTCGCCGCCTGCGGCGTGACCAGCAATAGCGGAGTGTGGTTCCAATAGGCGGTCTTGACCGGGGTGACGAAGCCGGTCACGCCGGGGCCGTTCTGGGCAATCGCCATCGACATCTTGCCGGTCGAACGGGTGAACCCGTCAGCCATCAACCCGGCATTGGTCTCATGCGCGCAATCCCAGAATTTGATTCCCGCCTTGGGAAACAGGTCGCTGACCGGCATCATCGCCGAACCGATGATCCCGAACGCGTGCTCGATCCCATGCAGTTGCAAGACTTTGACGAAAGCTTCTTCGGTGGTCATTTTCATCGGCGTCGCTCCTTAATTACGCTCGTCGCGGAAGTGATAGAGGTGATAGAGACCCCATTGGCCAAGCCGCCGGAACGGCGTCTTCCAGCCCTCGTGAGGCAATTCGTTGTTGAAAATCGGCAGGTTCGGGACCCGTTCCCCCGCGACCAGTTGCGCCATCCGGCGACCGGCCATGGCGGAATACATGACCCCGTTGCCGCCATAGCCAAGCGCATAGAACGCGCCCGGCAGGTCGGGAATGCCGGTGATCCGGGGCATCATGTCATGGCTGACATCGACCCAACCCCACCAGCTGTAATCCAGTTCGATTCCGCGCAGGGCCGGAAATTTCCGCGCCATCCCCTCGCACAACGCGTTGAGATGCGCAGGGTTGGCCGCGTCCTTCCCGGTGATCGCCGCGCGCGAGCCGATCTGCAACCGGTTGTCGGGCAGTAGCCGATAGTAATGCCGCAGCGTGCGGGTATCGGTCAGCGGCGACAGGCGGCGGATACCCACCGATTCCAGTTCGTCCCCGGTCAGTTCGCGGGTCACGACGCTGTTCGACATGATCGGCATCAGCCGGTCCTTCAGTCTCGGATGCAGGTTGCGGGGGGCATAGGCTGCCGTCGCCACCGCCACGCGCCGGGCACGGACCGTGCCGCCGGGCGTGCGCAGATGATGCACGCCATCCCTGAACTCCCAGCCTTGCACCGGGCTGTCGGTATGCACCCTCGCACCCAGTTCCCGCGCCACCCGCAGATAGCCGAAAGCCAGCTTGGCCGCGTGGATGCCGACGCCATCGGGCTCCCACATCGCGCCATGCGCCTCCATGTCGCGCACGACAGTCTCGTGCAACTCGTCGCGGGTGAGCATCCGGGCGCCATAGCCGAAGCTGTCGCGCAAGAGCGTGGCCTCCGCCTCCAGCACGGGCATCACCGACGCCTTGTGGGCGATGTAGTAATGCCCGCCATCCTGCGGCTCGCAGGCGATGCCGTGATCGCGGATCAGGCCGCGGAATAGCTCGAATGCCTCGACAATCTCGGCATGCAGGCCCCTGGCGACATCCAGCCCCCAACGCTTGATCCACTGGCTGCGCTTGAGTCGTCCCGAACTGATCTGCGCCTGCCCGCCATTGCGGGTCGAGCAGCCATAGGCCACGCCGTTGGCCTCCAGCACCGTGGCCTTGATGCCGTGATTCTTGGCCAGATGGATGGCGGTCGAAAGCCCAGTATAGCCCGAACCGATCACCGCGACATCCACATCCATATCGGCCTTGACCGGGCCATCATCCTCGGGCGCGGCACCGGCGGTCCCGATCCAGTAGGTCGGCGCGTAATCGCTGCCCGGACCAAGCGCGCGCGCGGTCATCGGGTCGTAGAATGGATCGAAGGGCTTCGATCCCGGACGGTTATCGATCATCTGCATGATCGTCTCACTTCGCCGGGACTGCTGGGCGTTGCTTGCGGATCGCCTGTTTCTCGACGATCCGGCCGTCGCGGATGCGGAACAGGTCCGCGCCCTGCACCTCGGTCCGCGTGCCGTCGGGATTGGTGGCGCGGAAGGTCCATTGCGAAACGCCCCGCGTGCCGTCTTCGGACATAAAGTGGCTGTGTTCGGCCCATTGCACGTCCGGCATCGCGGTCCAGACGCCCTCGAAGGCCTTGGCGATGGCCTCGCGCCCCTCGATCTTGTTGCCGTATTCGTGGTCACCCGCGACGGTATAGAACACGCAATCCTCGGCGAAATGGGTCATCACCCCATCGATATCGTGGCGGTTGAAGGCGTCGAAAGTGGCCTTCAGATCCTCGGCGGTCAGTTTGCGGGACATGGGATACTCCTTGCTTAATAGCCCAGCATCCGCGGCAGCCACAGGGCAAGGGCCGGGAAACAGGCGATGATGAAGATTGCGGTGACCGAGGCGATGGCGAAGGGGATCGCGCGCAGGCTGATCCGCTCTATCGAGACGCCCGATATGCCCGAGGCGATGAACAGGTTCTCGCCCAATGGCGGGGTCTGGAAGCCGACCGAGAGGGTGCAGATCATGACGATCCCGAAATGGATAGGATCGATGCCGACCATATAGGCGACCGGCAGCATCACCGGCACGAGGATCATGATCGCGGCCAGCGTCTCCATGAACATGCCGACGATCAGCAGCATTGCGATGACCATCGCCCAGATCGCGTAAATGTTGGTGGTCAGGCTGAGCACTCCACCGGCAATGACGCCTGGAATGTTGTTCTCGACCAGGATGCGGCCAAAGATCGTGGCGGTAAACAGCACCAGCAGCACGCGTCCCGACAGCCATGTCGTCGTGTCGAGCGCCTTGATCATCTCGCGCAGATCCAGCTCGCGATAAATGGCGATACCGACGAAAAGCGTGTAGAAGATCGCCACGATGGCGGCTTCGGTCGGGGTGAAATAGCCGCTGTAAATCCCGCCGAGGATCACAATCGGCGCCAGCAGCGCCCAGAAGCCGTGATAACAGGCGCAAACGACCTTGCGCAGCGATAGCGGTTCGTCCGAGCCGTGAAAACCACGAACCCGACAGCGGATATAGTTCATCACCAGCAACCCGCCCGCCATCACTACGCCGGGCAGGAAGCCGGCGATGAAGAGCTTCGAGATCGAGACGGACTGGAAGGTGCCATGCGCCTCGATGGCTGCCGGATCGGGCTGCATCCCCATCGCCGAGATGCCGTAGATGACCATCGGGATCGAGGGAGGGATGATGATGCCCAGGCCACCCGCCGCAGCGGTGACGGACGCCGCATAGCCTGGCCCGTAACCCTGACGCGCCATGGCGGGGATCATCAGCATGCCCACGGCGGCAGTGGTGGCGGGGCCGGATCCCGAGATGGCGCCGAAGAACAGGCAGGCGATGATGGTGGCTGCCGACAACCCGCCGGTGAATGGCCCGGCAAGGCTTTCGGCCACGGCGATCAGGCGGCGGGACAGGCCGGCGGCCTCCATCAATGCGCCAGCGAGGATGAAGGCGGGCAAGGCCATCAGCGGGAACGATCCCACCGAGGACCATGCCATCTGCACCATCTTGATCGGGTTGTCGCCCAGATAGATCATCGCGATGAGTGATGACACACCAAGGGCCACGGTGATGGGGGCGCCAAGGACCAGCAGCCCGAAGAACGCGCCGAACAGGATTTCGATCAGCAGGTTGTCCATCAGCGCTTCTCCCGGTCGAAGGCGCGTTGTTCGTTCTGTGCCAGTTCGATCATGTCATCGACCTCGACGCGGTCGGGGTCGCGCGGATCGACACCGCGGATCAGCTTGAGATAGTTCACCTGCAAGATGCGAAGCGTCATCAGCGCGAAGGCGATGGGCAGCGCCAGATAGACATGGCGCATCTCCCACCCCAGGGTCTGGGCCTTAACGAAAGGCTTGAGACGGCTGATGAACTCGATCGAGTGCCAGATGAAAACGATGTTGAAGGCGATCCAGAACAGGTCTCCGGCAGCCTCGATGATCCTTGCCTTATGTCGCGACATCGCGTTCAGGTGGAAGGAAACCCGGTTATGGGCGGCAATGCGGGCGGCATAGGACGCTCCGAAATACGCGAACCAGACGAACAGTATGACCGAGAGCTCTTCGATCCAGGTGATCGAAAAGCCGAACAACTGGCGGGCGACGATCTGCACGAAAAGCAGGCTCACGAAAACGGCCAGCAGGATACGGCAGACATGGCTTTCGAACTTGTCGAGAAACGACCAGAGCGCAGGCATAACGGGCCTCCTGAAGGGGGCTGCGGTTAAGGGTGAATCTGGAGCAAGGTGCTGGCGGCTATGCGCCGCCACTGTGCCTTATTCGATGGCCGGACGATCGAGCGCGGTCAGCACTTGGTTCAGGGCCTCCTTGCCGCCGATCTGCTCATAGAATTTCGGCCAGACATTGGTGGTGGCCAGTTCCATGAACTCCTTCTCGTCATCTGCCGGATCGGTGATCTCCATCCCCCGCGAAACGAGTTCGTCGCGGATCTTGGTCTCCTCACTGCGCAGGAACTCTGCCGAGGCCTGCGTCGCGGCCTCTCCGGCGGCCAGGATGTGCTGCTGTTCCTCTTCGCTCAGGCCTTCGAACAGGGCCTCGCTGACGATCAGGGGTTCGATGGAAAAGATATAGCGCAGATTGGTGATATATTTCTGCACTTCGTCGAACTTCATCGAATAAATGGTCATGTAGGGATTGTCCTGACCATCCACCACCTTCTGCTGAAGCGCGGCGAAGGTCTCTCCCCAAGCCATCGGCGTCGGGTTGATGCCCCAGCTTTTATAGGTTTCGATCATGATCTCGTTCTTGGGAACACGAATCACCAGACCCTGCAGATCTTCCACGCTCGAGACCGGCTTCTTGGAATTGCTCAGCACCCGGAAACCGGAATAGGCCCAACCGATGATGCGCACGCCGGCATCCTCGATGGTCCGGTCAATCATCTGCTGGCCGATTTTGCCCTGCGTGATCTTTTCGGCGTCATCCTGGCTGAGGATCACATAGGGCAATGTCAGTGCGCCAACCGAAGGCGAGAACGGGGTAATATTGTTGATGGCGAGGATCGAGAAATCCAGCGTGCCCGTGGCGGCAGCGGTTACTGTATCCTGCTCGTCGCCAAGCTGGCCATTCAGGAACAGCTTGCCGGTCATCTCGCCGCCGGATTCCTTTTCCAAGGCTGCAATGAAGGCCTTGCCGAGCGCTTCTTGCGTGCCGCCCGCACCATCGCCCACGGCGATACGATACTCGGCTGCGGCGGCGGGCAGGGCCAGCGCAAGGCTTATTGCAGTTCCTGTCAGAAAGCGGGTCAGGTAGGTCATCGGAATTCTCCCTGTGCATGGATGGCCACATTGGCTGTGGTCGCTTGACCCGGCGGAATGTTGCAGCAGATGCGATTCAGGGATATGTCCAGATAGAATAGAACATAGGTCCAGATGAGCAGCCGGATTCCCGTCGAAACCATCTTTCTGCGTGAAGATGAGGCGCCGACATTGCAGGGGCGTCTCATGGCCGCCATCGTCCGGGCCATCCTGGAAAGCCGTGCCCGTCCGGGTACGCGGCTGCCATCCAGCAGACTGTTGGCCAGATCGCTTGGCATATCGCGAATGACCGTCACGCTGGTCTATCAGGAACTGGTCAGCCAGGGATATCTGGAGACCCTCCCGCGGTCCGGTATCGCGGTCGCGGCTACGGTTCCGCATCGCCGGCTGCGCGTATCCGGGACTCGTCAGACAGGACAGCCGCCCGATTGGCGGGACTGGCTTTCCGACCATCGTCTGCCGCGCCGGGTTATCCGAAAGCCCGCGAACTGGCGCGATTTTCGTTACCGCTTTATTTATGGTCAGGCAGATCCGGACCTGTTCGATCATAGTGCCTGGCGGGACTGCGCCCGGCGTGCCCTGGGCACTCGCGATTTCGCCGCATTGGCCGCCGATCAATACGGGGCAGACGATCCGCTGCTGGTGGATTACATCTGCTCGAACACCTTGCCTCGGCGTGGCATCCACGCCCAGCCCGAAGAGGTGCTGGTCACGATGGGGGCACAGAACGCGCTGTTTCTGGCGGTCGAATTGCTAGGCCGCGCGGATCGGCTGGCCGTGACCGAGGAACCGGGCTATCCCGATTTCGCGGAAACCTTGCGGAGGGCGCAAAGCCCGACGATCTTCCTGCCGGTCGACGGGATGGGGCTGAACCCGGCGGAGTTGCCGGAAAATACCCGTCTGGTCATCGTCACACCCAGCCATCACATCCCGACCGGCGCCACCATGCCGCTGGCCCGCCGCAAGGACCTGATAGCGCGGGCGGGCGGGCAGAACTTTCTCATCATCGAGGACGATTACGATTTCGAGATGTCCTATCTCGCCCCTCCCGCGCCCGCGCTCAAATCGCTCGACGATACCGGGCGGGTCATCTATCTGGGCAGTTTCTCGAAATCTCTGTTTCCGGGATTGCGCATCGGTTACATGGTCGGCCCGGCGGCGTTGATTACCCAGGCACGTGCCCTACGCTCGATGATGCTGCGCCATCCTCCCAGTCATTTGCAGCGCATTACGGCCTATTTCCTCGCATTGGGCCATTACGACGCACATATCGTCCGTTTACGCGAGGCGCTGAAAAACCGCCGGACGGCGCTGGAGCAGGCGTTGCGCCGCACATCGCTGACGATTGCCGGGGCACCTGCATCGGGCGGCTCCAGCGTGTGGATCAAGGGGCCGGAACATGTGGATAGCGCCGATCTGGCCGAGCAGTTGCGGCCTGACGGTGTTCTTATCGAACCCGGAGAGGTGTTCTTCGAAACACCGCCGCCGGTCTGCCCATATTTTCGGTTGGGTTATTCCTCGATAATCGAACGGGATATCCCCGCGGGTATTGAATTGATCGCAAGGCGGGCGAATCAGCTTGCTGTCTGAGCTTCGGTGATAGGCGTGGGGACGATAACAGGGATCGGTGTGCGGATACTGCAAGGGGGAACTGGGGCGCACGGAAAGCGGTCTTGCAACACTCCTGCAAGATTCGGATATTAAACGAACCGTCAATTTCCGGGGCTGAGGGGGGGAACAGCACATGGATTTCGCGCTGAGCGAAGAACAGCTAGCCATATTCGAGATGGCACGCGATTTCGGCCAGACCCGCATCGCGCCCCACGCACGCGAATGGGAGGCAGCGGGCACGATACCCCGTGAGTTATGGGCCGAGATCGCCCAGCTTGGCTTTGGCGGGCTTTATGTCAGCGAGGAATATGGCGGCTCGGGGCTTTCACGCCTTGATGCCACGCTGGTTTTCGAGGCCCTTGCGATGGCCTGCCCGGCAGTCGGGTCCTTCCTGTCGATCCACAATATGTGCGGTGGCATGATCGACAAGTTCGGCAGTGATGACACCAAGGCGCGCTGGCTCCCCGACCTGTGCAGCATGGAGAAGGTGTTCAGCTATTGTCTTACCGAGCCCGGCAGCGGTTCGGACGCCGCCGCCCTGCGGACAAAAGCCGAACGAACCAATGAGGGTTATCGCCTGAACGGAACCAAGGCGTTTATCTCGGGCGGCACTTATTCGGATGCCTATGTCACGATGGTCCGCACCGGCGATAACGGGCCGAAAGGGATCAGCACGGTGATCGTCGAGAGCGGCACAAAGGGCCTGTCCTTTGGTGCGCTGGAGGACAAGATGGGCTGGCGCGCACAGCCCACTGCACAGGTTCAGTTCGACGATTGCGTGGTGTCGCATGACAATCTGCTGGGCGAAGAGGGCAAGGGGTTTACCTATGCGATGGCCGGGCTGGATGGCGGGCGGCTGAACATCTCGGCAGGGGCATTGGGTGGCGCGCAGGCCGCGCTGGATGCGACCCTGGCCTATATGGGCGAACGAAAGGCCTTTGGTAAATCACTCGACCAGTTCCAGGCATTGCAGTTCCGATTGGCCGAGATGGAGACCGCCCTGCAATCCTCGCGCATCTTCCTGCGTCAGGCGGCGTGGAAACTTGATAACGGCGCCCCGGACGCAACCAAGTTCTGCGCGATGGCCAAGCTTCATGTCACCGACCGCGCCTTCGAGGTTGCCAATCAATGCCTGCAGCTGCATGGCGGCTATGGCTATCTGGCCGATTACGGCATTGAAAAGATCGTCCGTGATCTGCGTGTGCACCAGATCCTGGAAGGCACCAACGAGATCATGCGGCTGATCATCGGCCGTGCCATGCTGACCGAACGGGGGTAAATCTTGACCGAGTTGAATATCCGCAAATCCGGCCGGGCGGGTCGCATTACCTTCAACCGGCCGAAGGCGCTGAACGCGCTGAGCCATCGGATGGCGCTGGATCTGCATGCCGTGCTTGACGAGTGGCGGAACGATCCGCAAGTGGCCCTGATCGTCATCGATGCCGAGGGAGAAAAGGCGTTCTGCGCGGGCGGTGACATCGCCGCCGTCTATCGCGCCGGGCTGGCAGGCGATCACGGGATCGGGCGCGAGTTTTTCCGCGACGAGTATCTGATGAACGCTGCCATCGCGGATTATCCCAAGCCGATCATTGCCTTCATGCAGGGTTTCGTCATGGGCGGGGGCGTCGGTGTGGGAGGTCATGCCAGCCACCGGATCGTCGGTGACAGCACGCGTATCGCCATGCCCGAAGCGGGTATCGGCCTGATCCCGGATGTGGGCGGGACATGGCTGCTGGGACGCGCTCCGGGCCGGATCGGCGAATATCTGGCGCTGACCGGGGCACGGATCGGACCGGAAGACGCCATCCATGCAGGCCTTGCAGATCTCCATATCCCGGAAAAGGAATGGCCTGCCCTGATTTCTTTACTGGAGGAAACGGGCGAAGTGGCACGGATCAACGGGCCGATTCCTGTCTCGGCCCCCCTGGCCGGTCGCGACCTTTCTGCCTTTGGCGAAAGGAGCGTATCTGATATCATGGCTGCACTGGAAAAGACTGGCGATGAGGGGGCGCTGGAGCCGCTTCGTCGTAATTCTCCACTGTCGATGGCAGCAGGACTGGCTATGGTTCGGGCAGCGCGAGGCGATCGGCGAATACAGGAATCGCTGAGCCGCGAGTATCGCTTTACCTGGCGCGCAACCGAGCACAGCGATTTCCTTGAGGGCATCCGCGCCCAGATCATCGACAAGGACCGCGCGCCACGATGGACGGCGGATCCGTCGGATGCGCATGTGCAAGAGTTGCTGTCGCCTCTGGGCGAGAATGAATTGGTTTGGGAGGAACGGGCATGAGGATCGGCTTCATTGGTTTGGGAAACATGGGTGCGCCGATGGCCGCCAACCTGGCCGGGGCTGGGCATGATGTTGCGGGATTCGACACAGCCGCGCCGGTACCTGCCGGAATCCACGCCGCCGGCAGTGCGTCGGAAGCTGCCCGGGATGCGGATGTGGTCATTACCATGCTGCCCAATGGTGCAATCCTGAAAACGGTCGCACAGCAGGTCATCCCGGCGATGAAGCGGGGCGCGGTGTTCTGCGACTGCTCGACCGTCGATGTGGATAGTGCCCGCGTGGTCGCCTCGCAAGCTCGGGCGGCGGGGCTGGGTTCGCTTGACGCGCCGGTTTCGGGCGGAATCGGCGGCGCGCAGAACGGCACATTGACCTTCATGGTCGGCGGCAGCGGTGCGGCTTTCGCCACTGTCCAGCCATTGTTCGAAATCATGGGCCAGAAGGCTGTCCATTGCGGCGAGGCCGGAGCCGGCCAGGCGGCCAAGATCTGCAACAACATGATCCTCGGCGCCACCATGATCGTCACCTGCGAGGCCTTCGCGCTGGCTGACAAACTGGGGCTGGACCGGCAAAAGATGTTCGACGTGGTCTCGACCAGTTCGGGTTACAGCTGGTCGATGAATGCCTATTGCCCCGCCCCGGGGATCGGCCCGCAATCCCCCGCCGACAACGACTACAGGCCCGGCTTCGCGGCGGAGTTGATGCTCAAGGATCTCAATCTTGCGCAGGCCGCGGCGCAATCCGTGGGGGCGCAGACACCGATAGGTGCCTTGGCTCAACAACTTTACGAGCAATTCGTGGAGCAGGAGGACGGGCGCGGCCGTGATTTCTCGGCAATGCTGCCGAGATTCGTGAAAATGAATGGCTAGAGCAGTTTGCGCTTGATCGAGTTCACCTCAGTCCACTTCTTCTTCATGCAAATATTCCAGTAGGTCCGAAGGCAGCGTCCCCGGTTATCGCAGGATGCAGCTCGCAACTGAACCTGATGAACTGCAAATTGCTCAAGACAGCCTTGCATTTGGGCGAACCCGCGACGGTGCCTTGGCAGGTTGTTCGTGAAGCATTCCCGGATATGCGGCACGCTTTTCAGATAAGCGCTCGGAGTTCACTGGATGGAGTGATGTGGCGGCCGCGCGTCGACCATGAACGAAAGCATGAGTTTGGCGACGCGCGACAAAGCGAGACTTGACTGATCTCTGCCCATTACGGAAACAACCTGTTAAAGGATGAAGTCATCCGCAGTCAGGCTATGTCTGCCGGTCAGCATGATTTCGAAATCGCTTCGACCGTCGGCATCTACATCCCCATAGATATGCGTATTGCCTGTGCTGGAATGAGCGAAACGCAAGGTTGCTCCGCCGCCGCTATGCGGGTTGTCGGCAAGGAATCTGAAAGCTTGATTGCCATTGACGGTGGTGTTCGCGTCGATATCGCTTAGATCGATCCGGTCAGTGTCTGTGGAAAAATCCCTGATGATGTCGCGCGTATCGGCTCCTGGCGAGGTATGCGCGATATTATTGAATACGAAAATGTCGGCGCCGCTGCCCCCATTAAGAAGATCAGCGCCGAGTCCGCCAGTCAGGCGGTCATTTCCGATACCACCAGTGATCAGGTCAGCGCCATTGTCACCGTGCAGCGTGTCATTGCCGCCACCGCCGTTCAGGGTGTCATTTCCGTTGCCGCCCGCAGCATTGTCATACCCGTTCCAATCGTTCTGACCATCGTCGTGGAAGATGTCGTTACCATCCTGAAGCCGAATGACATCGCGCCCATATCCGCCCCAGACCGTGTCGTTCCCACTGCCGCCATAGATGGTGTCATATTGACTGCCACCGCGAATGCTGTCATTTCCGATACCGCCATTGATCAGGTCAGCGTCATTGTCACCGTGCAGCATGTCATTGCCGCCACCGCCGTTCAGGGTGTCATTTCCATTGCCGCCCGCGACATTGTCATACCCGTTCCAATCGTTCTGACCATCGTCGTGGAAGATGTCGTTACCATCCTGAAGCCGAATGACATCGCGCCCATATCCGCCCCAAACGGTGTCGTTCCCGCTGCCGCCATAGATGGTGTCGTATTGGCTGCCGCCGCGAATACTGTCATTTCCGATACCGCCATTGATCAGGTCAGCGTCATTGTCACCGTGCAGCGTGTCATTGCCACCACCGCCGTTCAGGGTGTCATTTCCGTTGCCGCCCGCAGCATTGTCATACCCGTTCCAATCGTTCTGACCATCGTCGTGGAAGATGTCGTTACCATCCTGAAGCCGAATGACATCGCGCCCATATCCGCCCCAAACCGTGTCGTTCCCACTGCCGCCATAGATGGTGTCATATTGGTCGCCACCGCGAATACTATCATTTCCTATACCGCCATTGATCAGGTCAGCGCCATCATTGCCAAACAAACGGTTATTTGCGTCATTACCCAGAATGGCATCCGCTCCGGAACCGGCGCGATATTCCTCTATGACCGTAGCACGAGCAAACTGCAGATTGCCATCCAGCCCATAGATGCTCGATGCTGCGCGACCCATCAGGTCAATATACTGAGACTCCGTGTCATTGCTGAAATCCAAGACGTCATATCCGCCCGCATCATGGATCGTCAGGGCGATATTCCTTGCGTTCTGGACCATGGCGGCATTGCCGCCTGACTGTGCAGTGAAGATCTGCCCCAGCCAACTATTGCCCAGGGTGTGGTTGATGCCGTAAACGGTCCTGCCTGCGGTCAGGCTGCTCTGGTCTGCTGCGCCGTATAGCCGTTGAATGGCGATTATGTCGGCAGGCATGATCGTTCCGAGCAAGGCATAGCTCGCGTTGATCGTTGTATTATCGGTCTGCGAGAAATAGGACATGATCGAGGCTTGCCAACTATCGTTCACGAAGGTCTCGTCAACGCCATATGTTGCGTTGCCATTGTAATTCCCCTGGTGACCCAGGCCAAGCGCATGACCCAGCTCGTGCACATATGTCTGGAAGGAATATGTGCCGATACGCGTGCCATAGGTATCCAGCCACTCGGTGGAGATGTTGATCTCTGCCGAGCTCGTATAGCGGCCTGTCGTGGTTGCGGTCGCGTAAGCTCCGGAATACTCATCGTCGAAGGTGATATCCGCCGCGCCACTGCTTTCCCGGAATTCGAGATCTCCAACCGCCGACCATGCCTCCATCGCAGCACGTGCAAGTTGCCTTCCCTGGGTCGTCAGGCCGTTCAGGTTCACGGTAATGATATTGTCGCCCGAAACATCGAAGGAACGCGCCGCACTGCCGTTATCTTCCCAAAAACCATTAATCAGGTAATCGGCCAGTTCACCCATGGAAGCCGGCCGCACCTCATCGACGGCAAGCTGATAACTGCCGGAACCTGAACCAAAGGAAGTGGCGTTGATATAATAGGTTCCGGTGGAGTTGGGCGTAAAGACGATCTGGCTGTTCAACTCACCACCGCTATCATCGTTACTTGCAATCAATCTGCCAGACGCATCACGAAGCTCCAGGTAGGGATCTTGCAATGTCCTGCCGGTCAGGGAAATGTCGAATGTCTTTCCTGCCTCGAGGGACACGGCTATCCAATCATCTCCTCCGTCCGCGACGCTGCCCTGGAACGTATCACCGGGCGCGATTCGATAAGTGGTCGAAGTGTTGGCAGGCGCATCTCCGGTTTCGGTGATCGTGGCTTGCAATACGTCACCTGTCGATGTGCCACTCAGGTCCTTGTAGGAGCACTGGCTATCAAAAGGGCGAACATTGGCACAGATATTACACATCAGGAAAGCTCCACCAAACCATTAGCGTTATCAATCATTCGTTCAGGGAAATCCGCACAAGCGAAGCTGCGAATTTCCTGTAGTCCCGGGGCGCGAGTTCGCGATCCATAACCGAGAATTCGATCTCCGGCCCTGGCCGGGATGCCCCATCTTCGAGCCGATCCAATCTTGCGCGCATTCCGTTACTATTTGCGGACAGCAGCACAAGCCGGAACAGGTGCGTATCGTCCCCCAATTCATCGGCGACGGCCTGGCAAAGCAAGTCGAGAGGCCCCGGCAGCGGGTCGGCTGCAGCTTCGCATGAGAGACCGTCGTAGATCATTGCATCTTCCGCCCCTGCCACTTCGACTGCAATTGCCAGCACAGAGGCCGCAACGGCTGCAAGGCATATTTTCGGTGAACGCGTGTCGTGCGGCACTACCGCCTCCCAGAAACAAAATTGACCATGAAAAGTCGCGAAGAGGTCAGAATGCTCAAAATGATATCTGCAAGATCCGGGGGTGGCAACCTATGGGTGAACATAAAGTTAATATGAATAAATCGTTGCTCTTCGTCACCTCGAGCACGGCTCCGCCTGGACGATCAAGGCAAGCTGGAAGGCCGTGGAAGAAGCGTCACAATCGGTGCCTCGATCGTGTGATCACGGCCTTCGATCCGTGCGAAAATCATCTCCACAGCAATGTTCGCGATCTGATCCAGATGCAGGTCCACCGCCGTTAGAGGCGGCTGAGCCAGGCGCGCGCGAAGGCCATCATAGCGCGTGGCAAGCCGGATATCCTGTGGCACGCGCCGCCCCAGACCTGCCAGCGCGGTTAATGCACCGGTGGCAAAGGCGTCCACGGTAACCAGCAGCCCGTCAAGATCGGGATTGCGGCGCAGCAACTGCATCGTCTCGGTCTCGGCCAGCGACTCGCCGCCGGTTTCGTCCAGCCTTGCTGCGACCTGCGGCATGTCGTGAGCCGCGGCAAACTCCGCATAGGCGGCTTCGGTCTCTTCGTAAGAGGTGCGGCGGCGCTCGCCTGTGATGAGCCCGATGCGTCGGCTGCCCGCCTGGTACAGGTGATCCAGAAGCAACCGCGCGGTCTGGGCGGAACGCAGATCGACAGCGGGAATATCGTCGCGTCCGGGCACCTTGCCGATCGAGACAATAGGTGTGTGCCGCGCTTCGAACCGAGATATCAGGGGATCGTCACGGGCCGGCTCGACCACGATCGCACCGTCAAGGGCGAGGCTGTCGAGATTGCTGCCGGGTGCCAGCGGCGGAATCAGGCACAGCGCCATGTTGCGGGTCAATGCGGTCATTGCCGCCGAGGCCGCGATTTCCATCAGGAAACCCAAACGAGACGCGCCGGCTGCCACCGCAAAGGGCATGGAGGAGGCCAGCGCGATGGTGCCGGTCCGACCGCTGCGCAACCTCTGGGCGGCCTGGTTGGGGCGGTAGCCCATTTCTTCGGCCAGCGCGATGATCCGTTCGCGAGTTGCAGGATCGACTTTCCGCCGGCCGCTGAAGGCATGGGAAACCGTCGTCGGCGAGACACCGGCCGCTTTGGCCAGATCGATAATTGTCGGTTTGCGCACACCTGCCCCTGTTCTGCCTGGTATTCTTCCAAGCTTTACTGCTCTTCCCGAAAAATCAACAGTGGCCGCAAGAATTTACCAAAACGTTTTGCGCGAATCGATTCGCGTGGTAGAAGCTGGATTGCGCAAAACGTTTTGTAATGGTGCAATTGTTTGAAACGGTCGCGCCACAAACGACGCAACAGGGAATATATCTGATGTCTTCAATGGAAACCTCGCTTCGGGAAGGTGATCCCGTCGATCAGGCTCTGCCCATCCGCAGCCTGATCCTTTTCGGGCTGCAGCATGTACTGGTCATGGCCGCCTCGCCCATCACCGCCGTCTTTCTGGTCGCGCAGACCCTGGGTTTCGACCCCGCCCTGACGGCCAGTGTCATCAGCGCCACTTTTCTGATCTGCGGGCTGGGCTCGATCCTGCAGAGTTTCGGCCCTGGCGGGTTCGGTGCACGGCTGCCCTTCATCATGGTGCCGGGAGGCGCGCCGATCGCCATCTTCCTTGCCATCGCCACGCAGACGGATATCCAGACTGCGGTAGGGGCGGTGCTGATGACCTCGGTTTTCTATTTTGTCGCGCTGCCGGTTTTCCGGCGGCTGCTGCGTTATTTTCCGCCGATCGTCGTGGGCACCATGCTGCTTCTGGTCGCGGTCAACCTGGTACGAATCTATGGCGGCACGATCACCGGCAAGCCCGGTTCCGAGAGTTTTGCCGCACCGGTGAATGTCGGGCTTGCGCTGGCGACGATCGCGCTGACGGTATTGTTCGCCTGGGGCTTCACCGGGACCATGCGCCGCATCTCGGTCATGCTGGGGCTGGTCGCGGGGACTGCCCTGGCGGCGATGTTCGGACAGATCGATATGTCGAACGTTGCCGACGGGCCGCTGATCGCTATGCCGCAGCTGTTTCCTTTCGGCATGCCGAAATTTGACGTGATCGCTGCGTTGCCGCTGATCGTCTTTTCGATCATCTCGATGGCCGAAGCGACGGGGCAAACCATCGCGACAGCCGAGATCGTGGGCCGGCGTGAAAACGCCCATGGCATCGTGCCGCGGACGATCCGGGGCGATGCGGTTGCCTCGCTTCTGGGCGGAATGCTCGGCACCTCGCTGATCATCACCTCGGGCGAGAATGTCGGCATCGTCCGCGCGACGAATGTCAAGTCGCGCTACGTCACCGCTGCAGCCGGTGTGATCCTGATCGTGATCGCACTGCTTGCGCCGATTTCAAGGCTGGCCACGGCGCTGCCCGGACCGGTGATCGGCGGCACGGCTGTGATCGTCTTTGCCATCATCGGTGTGATCGGCATTGACCTGCTGCGCAGGACGGATCTGCGCGAACATGGTGCGATGTTCACCCTGGCCGCCGGTTTGTCGATGGGCATGTTGCCGATCCTCGTGCCCGGCATCTACAGCCAGTTTCCGCAATGGTCGCAGATGATCATCGGCAACGGCCTGGCCGCCGGAACCATCACCGCGGTGCTCGTCAACGCATTGTTCCAGCATGTCCGCCCCGTCGCGGAACCCACCCCGCAGGAGAATCACTGATGAACGAACTGCGCGACCTTCTGTCCCGACCCGGCGATCTGCTGCTTTGTCCCGGGCGAATGCTGCTTGACGATGGGCCGGCATCCGGCATGGGTGCATTGGTCCGGGACGGGAGCTTTGCCGAGATCGGCACGGTAAGGGAACTCGCGATCCGCCATCAGGATATCCGCCGTGTCGATCTGCCCGCTCACCTGATGATGCCCGGTTTTATTGACACTCATACGCATCTGACACAATCGCTTGGAAAATCACTGGTTTTCGGGGAGCCGTCCGAGATCTTCCGGCGTATCTGGGTGCCTCTGGAAGGCAGCCTGGATCAGCGCATGGTCTACCTGTCCTCCAAGCTGGCGGCATTGGAGTGTCTGCGGGGTGGATTCACGTCTGCGGTCGATGCGGGCACGCGCTCGGCCGGACATCTGGATGCGTTGGTGCAGGCGGCGCGTGAAACCGGCATGCGTTCCGTCGTCGGGCTGATCTGCAATGATCTGGGCGGTGCGGCGGAGATTCCTACGCCTGACCGGATCATTGCCGCCGCAAAGGACCATCTGGCGCGTTTCGACAATGAGCCACTGGTTCACCCGTCCTTGGCGATCTCGATTCCAGAAGCCGGAAGCGATGGCATGCTGGCGGGAATTTCGCGGCTGGCTGGCGAAGCCGGGGCGATCTTTCAGACCCATGTGAACGAGCATCTGGTGGCGGTCGAGCGATCATTGCTGGCCCATGGTCGGCGTCCGCTGGAACATCTGGCCGATATCGGTGCGCTCGGGCCGCACGCGCTGATCGCGCATGCAACGCTGATCACTCCGTCCGAGCTGAATATCCTGCGCGACACCGGCACGGCGGTGGCCTATAATCCGGTCGCTTCGGTCTGGAAAGGTAATGCCATAGCGCCGGCCTTGCAGATGGCGGCCCTTGGGGTGCGCTTTGGGCTGGGCACCGACGGCACCCGTGCTGATGGTTTTCGATTGATGGATGCCGCCGAGACCCTGCAGCGTGCGGGCTTTGGGCTTGCGTCCGGCGACAGTTCCTGCGGCGGCGGTTGGCTATGGCTGGCGGCTGCGACCGGCATGGCTGCCGATGCCAGTGGTTTGAGCAAGGTTACGGGGCGTATCGCGGCGGGTTTGGCCGCCGATTTTCTGCTGGTCGATCTGGACCGGCCGGAATTTACCCCCTCTCACGATCTGACATGGGAACTGGTCCGCTACGGCAACCGTGACCAGATCGACGCGGTATTCACCGAGGGCCGGTTGCGGCTATGGCAGGGCTGGCCCATTGACTGGGACGCCCGTGCCCTGCTGGCCGAGATCCGCGAAACCACCGCCGAGGCCATCGCCCGCGCACCGATCACCCGCATTCACCCCACCGCAGAGCGCCACCGCGCCCTGACCAGCCCAAGGGCCGCCAAGTGACATTCAGCCTGTTCCTGCTTTTCTCGTCCGTCGTATTGGCGGCGGCCTTCATCCAAGGTGCTATCGGTATCGGCTTTGCCCTGATCGTGGCGCCGGTCTTTGGCATCCTGCAACCGGAATTCCTGCCTGTCACGCTGCTGATCCTGATGTTGCCGTTGAATTTCCATGTGGCCTGGCGGGAACGGGTGGCGATAGATCGCCCGGGCACCGGCTGGATTACGTTGGGGCGCTTTTTCGGAACCTTTGCAGGACTGTGGATGCTGGCCGCGCTGAGCTCCCACCAATTGGGGCTCGCGGTCGGCTGGTTCACGATCATTGCCGCGGCCGTGGCGCTGTTGTCACCGCCATTCAATCCGAACCGCCCGGCGGCGCTTGGCGTCGGCCTGTTTACCGGCGTTACCGAAACTGCGACCGGCATCGGCGGGCCGCCTCTGGCGCTGCTGTATCAGCATGCGCCGGGACCGGTACTGCGCTCGACCGTTGCCACCTGCTTTTTCGTGGGTGAGGTTATCTCGCTGGTCATTCTTGCCGCAATGGGAATGTTCCAGATCGGGCAGGCGACGGCCGCGCTGATGCTGATGCCCGCCGTGCTGATCGGCAGTGGCCTTTCGCGCATGACTCACGCCCATATCAGCGGTCCCGCCCTGCGTCTCGGCGTATTGGCTTTCGCCATCCTCAGCGGCGCTTTCCTGATTTTGAAGTCGTGAGGCCCGCCACGCGTGGATGGTGCGATGGCAAGGCCCAAGGCCGATGCGTTACCTCGGCCTGCGGATCCGTGATCCCGGATGCATCGTTGCCGAACGTGGTTAGTCCATGTTCCTGGCGGTTTCAGCCGCCGTGGTAAAATGGTGCATCAACACGCGGGCAAGATCCTCGCCGAGGCCGACATTCCGGATCGCCTTCTCCATGCATTTCAGCCAAAGATTGCGCATCCGGCCATCGATAGGGACATGCTCGTGAATTTCCCTGAGCCTCGCGTGCCGGTGCTTCATCACGTAATATTGCGGGCCTCCAAAGAAGCCGCAAAGATAGTTGAATTGCTCCAGTCTGGAATGGGCCACTCCTGCCCCTTGCAGGTGCAGGAAATGCAGATCCCGGGCCTCTTCATCCTGTTCGACGATGTCGTAAAACTCTTCGACCAGTTTGCGAATCCCGTCGTCTCCGCCAAGCTCTTCATAGAGTGATCGCTTGCGCTGAGCGGCGTAATACATGACCTGCTCTCCTGTAACGTTCGGGCAAGCTATCATGGCCTGAATATTCTTTCAAAGAAAATTATATTCTCTTTGAGAACAATTTTTAATCCTGTATCGGCTGATTCGCATTCTCCGGGCGTCCACATGGACCCATTGGCGATGGATATCGAAGGCGCGCCTCTTCACATAATGGGAATCTGGTCTTCGTCTGATCAAAAAATTCGCAAGAAAACAACCGATAAAGTTCCTATTGAGAAAAAATATTGCTCAAGAGGAATTTTGCGTGTTGTAATAGGTTCAGTCAACTGAACCAGTTTTCCATACTGGTTGGACCGATCGGGAGGGGTCGAGATCGTGGCCGATCACATGGTTATGGGCCGTTACGGCTATCCGGGCCTTCGTGCCCGGCAAGCGGATCACGTTGAATGGTTCCGCCAAGCGACATTCGACGTGTTTCACACGGAATACCGGGGCTGCCATCCCGGATGGATATCCATGGTCCGGCGGAGCGATGCACCTCCAGGCCGGGTCCAAATCAGGCGCATTGCGAGAGAGGAACATACATCATGACAGCATCATGGAGATTTTCGGCCCTGGCCGACCGGCACCGTGCCCTGGGTTCGGAGCTCGAGGACTGGAGCGGGATGGGAACCGCCTGGAACTATGACAAGGACCAGCTCGAGGAATACATGGCGATCCGCACCAAGGCGGGAGTCATGGATGTGTCGGGGCTCAAGAAGGTTCACGTGATCGGGCCGCATGCGAGCCATGTGATTGATCGGGCGGTAACACGGGATATCGAAAAGCTGAAACCGGGCCGTTCGACCTATTGCTGCATGCTGAACGATGCGGGCAAGTTCGTGGATGACTGCGTCGTCTACCGGATGGGGCCGCACAGCTTCATGGTCGTGCATGGCGCGGGGCAGGGACATGAACAACTGACCATGGCGGCGACCGGGCGCAATGTCTCGGTGCTGTTTGATGACGATCTGCACGACATCTCGCTGCAGGGGCCGCTGGCGGTGGATTACCTGGAAAAGCATGTGCCGGGCATCCGCGATGTGGTCTATTTCAGCCATATCCACACTACGCTGTTCGGCAAGCCGGTGACCATTTCGCGCACAGGCTATACCGGTGAGCGCGGCTACGAGATCTTCTGCCGCCGTCAGGATGCGCCCGAGATCTGGGACACCATCGCAACCGAGGGTCGCGAGATGGGCATCATCCCCACCCGCTTCACCACGCTGGACCTGCTGCGGGCGGAAAGCTATCTGCTGTTCTTCCCATACGACAATTCCGAGAAATACCCGTTCGAGAACGAGTCCTGCGGCGACACGCTGTGGGAACTGGGCCTGGATTTCACTGTCTCGAAGGGCAAGACGGGATTCCGCGGCGCCGAGGAGCATTACCGCCTGCAGGGCAAGGAGCGCTTCAAGATTTACGGTGTCAAGCTCGAGGGCACCGAAGCGGCCGAGGAAGGCGCCGCGATCCTGCGTGACGGCAAGGAAGTCGGCGTCGTTACCATCGGTTTCTACAGCCCGCTGAACGAGCACAATGTTGGCATCGCCCGGATGCCTGTCGATTGCGCCGTCGAGGGCACGAAGCTGACAATCCGGAACTCGGGCGGCGAAATCCGCGCCGTCGCCCATCCGATGCCCTTCTATGACCCGGACAAGAAGCGCCGCACCGCGAAGGGATGAACCATATTCCGGGCGACAGGGCGGCATCAGACCGCCCCGCCCGACCGACAGGAAGGATGTAGCCGATGCCAGCCACGAAATTCACCCCTTCTATCGCCAGCCGTCCGGTCTATGGAGGGCTGAAATCGCATGGTGCCGTACCCGCGTTGATGCTCGCCAACGGTCCCGGTGGCGAGGCGTTGCTGGAGCTGATCAAGGCCGATCCATCGGTGCTGCCCCATACCTATATGATTTATATTCCGGAGGGCTGCGATCTGGGCCGGTCACTTGAGGCATGCGGCCCGGCGAGTTTTTTCGAGGCTGCCAGCTACGCCTCGATCCTGCCTCGCTTTCGCAAGCTGCTGGCCGATGCCGGGATGAACACCCGGCTTTACCTTGCCGGCACCGAGGGGCTGATCGGTCAGGCGACCTCGGAGGCGTTGGCGGCGGGGATGCTGCTGGAGGCGATCGATGCCGAGCATCGCGGCAGCGTTGCGCGGCGCATGCAATGCGTCCACTGCAAGGGCATCACCGAGAATGTCACCACCGATCCGTTCACCTGTTCGCATTGCGGGCTGACTTTATTCGTGCGCGATCACTATTCGCGCCGCCATGCGGCCTTCCAGGGCGTCTGCGTCGATGCCGAGACTCCCGGCGAAATTCCCCCAAGACAGGAGATCAAGGCATGAGCACCGAGATGCTGCGCGTCACCGAGATCGAGGCGCTGTCGCCGCTGGTCAAGCGCTTTCGCTTCGAGCATCCGCGCGGCGCGAAACTGCCGCTGTTCTCGGGCGGGGCCCATGTCGTGGTCGAGATGCCGGACGGCGATGTGCTGCGCCGCAATGCCTATTCGCTGATTTCCGATCCGCAGGATGGTTCAGGTTACGAGATCGCGGTGCGGCGCGAGGATGGCGGGCGGGGTGGTTCACGCTTCATGCATGCTTGCGTCAGGCAGGGTGACATGCTGCGCATCTCGGCGCCCCTGAACCTGTTCTCGCTGGACATGCGGGCACGCAAGCATGTGCTGATCGCCGGAGGCATCGGGATCACCCCGATCCTCGCCCAGATGCGGCAGCTTCTGCGAATGCAGGGCCGGTTCGAGGTCCATTACGCAGCGAGAGCCCGCAGCGAGGCGGCCGGTCTGCGGTTGCTGCCACGCTTGCCGCATATTCACGCCCATATCTCGGACGAGGGCAACCGGATCGATCTGGGCGCGATCCTCGACCGCCAGCCGATTGGCACGCATGTCTATACCTGCGGCCCGGAGGGGCTGATCACCGCAGTGGCGCAATGCGCCGAGCGCCTGGGCTGGCCACGCGGCTCGCTGCATTCAGAGGTGTTCCTGGCGCCGCCGCCGGGCCGCAGCTTCGAGGTGACACTGGCACGCTCGGGCCGCACCATAACGGTCGGCCCGCATCAGAGCCTGCTGGAGGCGCTGGAGGAAGCGCAGGTCGAGATCGACTGGAGCTGCCGGGGCGGGGCCTGCGGGCGCTGCGAGACCGAGGTCGTCTCGTGTCATGGCCGGATCGAGCATCACGATCACTGGTTGTCCGAAGACGAGCATTCTTCACAGGCGAAGATCATGCCCTGCGTATCCCGGTTCCGGGGCAAGGAACTGATAATTAACAGGTAATCTCATGCTCCGCGATCACCTGCCCGTTCTGCTTCATGCAAATATCCCGGGGTTGTCGGGTGGTGCGCCACTGGTTCGAGAACCACCCGGCGACGCGGTGGAGCCCCGGGCCGCATCTCACCCATCCCGATTCAGGAGGCTGCCATGACCATCCAGTTCAACGACGAGACCTTCCGCGACGATTACAGTTATCACAATTCGCCTGCGGCGATCCGGCGCTTTCCCTTTCCCTTCGATAAGGACGACTACATGTATGCGGTCAACATGGAGCCGCATGCCGGGGGCCGCGAGGGCAGCCCCTTCGAGAACCGCTTCGATGTCGATGAGCATTACGTCGCCGAGATGCGGGACCGTGAGATTACCCTGAAGGAGGATCCGCTGCGCTGCCAGTCACTGCCGCATATGGAACTGGCAGGCTGGGACCTGCTGGAACTGATCATGGAGTGCAAGGCAGAGGACTATCCCGAGCTGTTCAGCCTGCACCGCGATGGCGACCGCTGGCACTGGATTAACCGGCCGCTCGGGATCGACCATAAGTTCACCTTCCTCGATCCGACCACGCTGCCATATGGCCCGATGGAATACATCACCCGGCAGGCACAGGGCGATTTCGCGCTGCTCGATCAGCGCGAGGGCAATCTGTGGATGGAGGCCGGAATGGTCACCAGCCAAGCCGACTGGAGCCTGGATTTCGATATCGGCATGAATTTCTTCGAATGGCACGCCCCGGTGCCGCTGGCCCATGAGATGGGGATATTTCAGCGGGCGCTGAAATTCCTGCTGGCGATTCAGCAGGACACACCGTCGCGGCGGCTGAACTGGACGATGACGGTCAATCCGCGGCTGGATACCAGCCCCGAGAACTACCACAAATGGGGCCCCGAAAAGCGCACGCTGACGCCCGAAAATGTCGGCGAAAAGCAATATCTGCGGGTCGAGTTGCAGACCTTCTTCCGGCTGCCGCGCTCCAACGGGCTGGCCTTTCCGATCCGCTGTTACCTGATCTCGCTGCAAGATCTGGTGACGGTGCCGAAATGGGGCCGACGTCTGCACCGCGTCATCCGCGACCTGCCCGACGAACTGGCCGAATACAAGGGCTTCGCCGTCAACCGTCAGCTTATCGTCGACTACCTCGCCCGGTTCGACGACGGAAAACCTACCTCGCCGGGGATCTTCCCCGACGAATAGGCAGCAACAAGAAAACTCCGGCCAGAACAAGATCGGCACGACCCGAATAATCCGCCGGAACAGACAACAGGGAGAATGAAATGACCTCAGCAAGCGAAACGGCAATCGAGGCAGGGGCGGGTGGCGGCACCTTGCACCGGGCAATCGGCTGGAAGGACGCCTTCTGGATGGCTTCGGGCGTGCCGGCGCTCGTGCTCTTTTCGATCGGGGGGATCGCCGCCACGATCGGTAATCCGTCCTGGATCATCTGGATGCTGTCGGTTTCCTTCGGTTTTCTGCAGGCATTTGTCTATGCCGAGATCGCCGGGCTGTTTCCCAGCAAATCCGGCGGCGCATCGGTCTATGGCGCGGCGGCATGGGTTCGATATTCCAAGATCATCGCGCCGCTTTCGGTCTGGTGCAACTGGCTGGCATGGACACCGGTTCTGGCGATCGGCGGCGGACTGGCGGCGGGTTATGTCCTGACCGCGCTGTTCGGAGCCGATTCCTCGGTCAACGCGTGGGAGATCACTCTGCTGAACCTCGATTTTCTCAACGAGGGACTGACGCTGCGCATCAACACGACCTCGATTGTCGGGACCGCGATTCTGCTGGCGGTTTTTGCCATGCAGCATCACGGCATCTCGCGCGCCGCGAAGATCCAGACAGTGGTCGGGCTGGCGGTCCTGATTCCGCTGCTGATCGTGGGGATCGTTCCGCTTCTGAGCGGCGATGTGCTGAGCGAAAACCTGACGCCGGTCTCACCGATCTCCGGTTCCTGGGACATGGAGGGGACGACCCTGTTCCTGGGCGGGCTGTTCATCGCGGCATGGTCTGCCTATGCTTTCGAAACCGCGATTTGCTATACCAGCGAATTCAAGGACCCCAAGCGCGATACGGTTCGCAGCATCATTGCCGCCGGCGTCGTCTGTGTGGTGATCTACACGCTGGTTCCGCTGAGTTTTCAGGGGGTTCTGGGTGTCGAGGGCATGTTGCAGCCGGGCATTGTCGACGGTTCGGCGGTTGCGGGTGCGATGGCCGGTATGGTCGGAGGCGGTTCGATCATCGCCAAGATCATGGTTGTCATGCTGTTTCTGGCATTGGTTCTGGCTATCATGACCTCGATGGCCGGCTCCTCGCGCACGCTGTATCAGGGTTCGGTCGATGGCTGGTTGCCCAAATACCTGTCACACGCCAACCAGCACGGCGCGCCGACCAGCGCAATGTGGACGGATCTGGGCTTCAACCTGATCCTGCTGATGATGTCCGATTACCTCTTCGTCCTTGCAGTGTCGAATTGCTGCTACCTGGTGTTCAACTTCCTGAACCTGCATTCCGGCTGGCTGCACCGCATCGACAATGGTGGCGCGCATCGCCCGTGGAAGGCGCCGACGGCCCTGCTTTGGGTCGGTGGATGCCTGGCATTTGTCAATGCGGTCCTGTTGGGCGCGGGTGCGAATGTCTGGGGGGAGGGAACCCTTCGCTCTGCCGCCATCGCGATCGCACTTATCCTGCCGGTGTTCGCCTATCGCCATTATGTGACCGACAAGGGCCAGTTTCCCGAAGCCATGCTGGAGGACCTCGCCGTGGGCGGCTCGCGCGATCTGAGCGTGCGCAAGGCAGGAATGCGTCCCTACCTGACCCTTGCAGCGGGCATAGCGGTGGTGATCATCGCCAATCAGGTGTTCCAGCTTTGAGGCTGCCGGATAAGCGTGAGCGCGGGCGGAGCGATCCGGCCGCGCGGCCGCGTTTGCATTGAAAAGCGGAACTGCAGGGCATTCGGACAGGTTTGGCCCATCCTCTGCATTCGTCAACATCGATCCAATCGGATGCGTGGGAAGGTCAAGGACTGAGGCTCGGGCCGGGTATCAGCATTAGCTGAACATCCGCGACATTGGTGCCCGTGGCGCCGGTGATGAGCAGGTCGCCGGCTGCCTTCAGGGCGGCATGGCTGTCGTTATTGGCAAGCAGCGCCTCGACGTCGTTGCCGCTGGCACGGATGCGGGCGATGGTGCCGCCATCGACCACCCCGCCCGCCGCGTCGGTGGGACCGTCGCGGCCATCGGTGCCGCCGCTGAGGAATATCCAGCCCTGAGGCAACCTGTCGCCCTGCATCGCAACCCGAAGGGCAAGCTCCTGGTTACGGCCTCCGCGCCCGGTTCCGCGCAGATGCACGGTGGTTTCGCCGCCGAATATCAGCGCGGTCGGGCCGCTGTATTCCGCCATCTCTGCCGCATGAAGGATCTGTTCGGCGGCGTCTCCCACGTCGCCGGTCAGACGATCGGTTACGATCCGGGCGCTCCAGTCGCCGCTTAACGCCTCCCGCATCGCCTCCAGCGATTTTTCGTTACTGCCGATCAGGTGATTTTCCGCGGCGACTCGGGCGGTCGGCGGTTCCGGCGCCTCCAGAAGATTGCGGGCAGTGATCGGCAGGCTTTCCAGCAAGCCGCGACCCCTCAGCAGGGCAAGCGCCTCGGCTCGGTTGCCGAGCGGTTCGGTGGTCGGGCCGCTGGCGATGGCGCTCAATTCGTTGCCGATCACGTCGGACAGGATAAGCGCGGTGACCGGGGCGGGTGAGGCGTAACGAGAAAAGCCGCCACCTTTCAACTCGGACAACTGCTGACGCACGAGGTTCATCTCGGTGATGCCGAGACCGTTTTCCAGCAAAAGCCGGTTAACCGCCTGCTTGTCCGCCAGCGTCAATGGCGGTTTCGGGGCGGGCACAAGCGCCGAACCTCCGCCCGAGATCAGGGCATAGACCTGATCCTGTGGACCTGCCTTTTGCAGCAGGGCGATGATCTCGCGACCGGCCCGCAGCCCGGCTTCGTCGGGTTCGGGGTGGCCTGCTGTGAGGATACGGGCACCGGGAATGGTCTGGGCGTTCTCGTGATGGGTAACGCCCAAGGCTGTCACCGGGCCGGGGATATGACGCAACGCTTCGCCCAGCATGGCCGGAGCGGCCTTGCCGATGGCGATGACATAGCTGTGCCCGCCAGCCGGAAGGCCGGCAGGCGGGTGTTTGGAAAAATGCTGATGCACGGCTCGGGCGGGGTCCGCCGCAGCGACGGCATGGTCGTAAAGTTGCCTTGCCAAGGCGCGCATATCAGCCAACTCCATCATTTACGCGGCAATCTGCCGGGCTTTCTCGACAAGCACTTCGGCCTGCCGGATTGACGCGTAGTCAATCAGCCGGCCATCCAGCGACACGGCGCCCTTGCCTGCTGCTTCGGCCTCGGCCATGGCGGCGAGGATCTTTTCCGCACGGGCGATTTCCTCTGCCGAGGGGCTCATCACCTCGTTGGCAAGCGCGATCTGGCTGGGATGTATGGCCCATTTGCCTTCGCAGCCAAGGACGGCGGCGCGATAGGCGGCAGCCTTGTAGCCATCGGGGTCCGAAAAGTCGCCGAAGGGGCCGTCAATCGGACGCAGCCCATTGGCGCGGGCGGCAACCACCATGCGCGAGATTGCGTAATGCCACATGTCGCCCCAGTGGATCTGCCGGTTGCCGTCCTGGTCCGGGTCGGTCAGCACGGCATAGTTCTCGTTCACGCCCCCGATCACCGTGGTGCGGGCGCGGGTGCTGGCAGCGTAATCGGCCACACCGAAATGCAGGCTTTCGTTGCGCTTGGACGCAGCGGCGATCTCGCTGACATTCTGCATGCCGAGAGCGGTCTCGATGATGTGCTCGAAACCGATGCGTTTCTTGTATCCCTTGGCGTCCTCTATCTGGGTCACCATCATGTCCACGGCATAGACATCGGCGGCGGTGCCGACCTTGGGAATCATGATCAGGTCCAGCCGCTCGCCGGCCTGTTCAACCACGTCGACAACATCGCGATACATGTAATGTGTGTCCAGTCCATTGATTCGAATCGACATGGATTTCTTGCCCCAATCGATCTCGTTCAGGGCCTTGATGATATTCTTGCGGGCCTGTGCCTTCTCGTCCGGCGCGACCGCGTCCTCCAGGTCGAGGAAGATCACATCGACGTCGGAATCTGCTGCTTTTTGAAACATTTGCGGCTGACTTCCGGGAACGGCGAGTTCGCTCCGATTAAGACGCGCGGGGGCTTGTTCGATGGGAAAGAAACTCATGGCGGAATGCTCCTGCGGTGAAGTTTGGGTAGGTGCGGCCTATACAAAGGAGAAATAATATTTCCTGTCAAGAAATAATATTTCCCGAAAATTTCGCACCTGATGATGTCTCACGGTCACTTGTTGTCCTCGAATTTGCGTCCGCCGGGTATTCTACTTGAGTAGTAGAAGGCGATGGCCTGGGCCCGATTCTTGACCGAAAGCTTGTCGTAAAGGTTCGACAGGTGGAACTTCACGGTATTGGTAGAGATACCCAGTTCGCGGGAAAGTTCCCGATTGGTCAACCCCTTGGACAGTGCTTCCAGCATGGCGGCCTCGCGGCGGGACAGCGAATGGATGGGATCCTGCTGCAACTCGCGGACGTCGAGATAGGGGAAAACCATTTTCCCCGCAGCGACGGCAACACAAGTATCCAGCAACGTTTCGACCGGCCCGTTGCGCGCCACGAAACCGGCGGCGCCCGCGCTCATCGCTGCGCGATGGGCATCGCTCCCCTGATCGGCATAGACCACGATACGGGGCGCACTTTCCTGTTCGCGCAGGACTTCGAGCAGTCTTGCTCCGCCAAGGACCGGCAGGCTCCAGTCGATGATTCCGATCTGGCAGGGAACGCGCATCACCGTCCCCAGGAAGCCTTCGGCGGTTGCGGAGGTGGCCACGAGAGAGAATCGGGGGTCCCGCTCGAAAACCTCGGACATGGCCGACAGAACCAGCGGATTGCTGTCCGCCAGCATCACTGAAACCTTGGTATTAGAGCCGGCAGTCACTTGCATTTCCTCGGTTTTTCGCCAAAAACCACCCATTTGAACAGGGTTGTTCGCGGTGTACATTCGTATTCTTGCCAATATGGGTAGGTAAAACCCCATCCATATAGATACCTGAAAGCAGCATTAAGTTACGTTGCGGAAATTGTCGATATGGCATCCCCTGATTTAAATAAATTTTATCTGGAGGAATAAGCCGATGGCCGACATCACGATCTTCCCGCAGCTGGAGATTCCCGAGACGATCGCAGCGGGCCCGGGTCCGGGCAACACCGATCCACGGGTTCTGCAGCGCTTTGCCAGCGCCGGTGTCGCGGATCATATGCAGGCGGATGTCCTGCGCGGCATGATCGAAGCCAAGCTCATGTTACGCGAGATCATGGGAACCAGCAATATTCATACCTTCGGCGTGGCTGGAACAGGATGGAGCGGCCTTGATGTCATGTTCAGCGCGGTGATGCCCGGTGACAAGGTGGTGGTGTTCACCAATGGCACATTTTCGGGAATTGATGGCCTGACCGTTCGCATGAAGGCCGCCACCGCCGAGGAACTGGCCGCCAATTCGCTGGACCCGAAACCGGCATCGGTGACGATCGTCGACGTGCCGCATGGCGAATCCGTCACCGGCGAGATCGTCGAGGCCGCCCTGGCAAAGCACAAGCCGAAATGGGCGGCGATGGCGCATTGGGAAACCGGGTCGGGCCGGATCAACGATCTGCGCGGTTTCTCTGACGCCTGTGAAAAGCACGGTGTGATGGGACTCATCGACGCGGTGTCGTCGCTCGGGGTGGAGGATTTCCGGATCGACGATTTCCCCGGCGTTCATGGCTGGGCCTCATGCCCGCAAAAGGGCATCTGCTGCCTGCCGCTGACATATGCTCCGGTGTCATTCACCGACCGCTATATCCAGACACTGCGCGCCAGCGGAACCCGCACCTTCGTGCATCACCCGATCATGGAGGCACGGCATTGGGGCATCATCGACGGCAAGGATGTCGAGAAAGGGACCTATCACCGGACTCACAGCGCCTATGCGGTTGCCGCCTTCCACGAGGCGCTGCGCATCCTGTTGCAGGATGGCGTTGCACAGAGAGCCAGGGACTACGCCTTCCACGAGGCGGCGCTGCGCGATGCTGTCACGGCAATGGGTTGCAAGGTGACGTCGAACATGACCTCGCTGGTGGTTCTCAACCTGCCAGACAAGCTGGCCGGTCGCGAGATGGAATTGGTGCAGTCCTGCCGTGCCACCGGTTTCGGCATCTGGCCCACGCTGTCCGAGCCGGTTCAGGTCCGCATCGGTATTCTGAACCTGCTGACTCAGGCTGCGATCACCGACATCGTCAGGCGGTTCGGAGCGGCGATGAACGAAATGGGCGCAGATATCGACATGGACGGGATCATCGCCCGGCTGGACCGCCATTTCGAAACCGCGATGGCCGCCCAGTAACAGCGCCCCAGGGAGGAGCAAAGATGGATATTCATGAATACCAGGCCAAGGAAATTCTCAGCAATTTCGGCGTAGCTGTCCCGCAGGGCGCACTGGCCTACAGTCCCGAGCAGGCCGCTTACCGTGCCCGCGAGATGGGCGGAAACCGTTGGGTGGTCAAGGCGCAGGTCCATGCGGGAGGCCGGGGCAAGGCCGGGGGCGTCAAGGTCTGTGACAGCGATGCCGAGATCCAGGCCGCAACCGAAGGCATGTTCGGGCAGAAGCTGATTACACATCAGACCGGTCCGGAGGGCAAGGGCATCTACCGGGTCTATGTCGAGGCGGCGGTGCCGATCGCGCGCGAAATCTATCTGGGTTTCGTCCTGGACCGCGCCAGCCAGCGGGTGATGATCGTCGCCAGCGGCGAGGGCGGGATGGAGATCGAGGATATCTCGGCCGAACGTCCCGACAGTATCGTCCGCGCCACGGTGGAACCCGCCGTCGGCTTGCAGGAGTTCCAATGCCGCGAGATCGCCTTTGCCCTGGGGATCGAGGCGGGCATGGTTCAGCAGATGGTGCGCACGCTGCGCGGTTGCTATCGCGCGTTCCGCGAACTTGACGCCACCATGGTCGAGGTCAATCCGCTGGTGATCACCGGCGATGACCGTATTCTTGCCCTCGACGCCAAGATGACCTTTGACGACAATGCCCTGTTCCGGCATCCGCAGATCTCGGAACTGCGCGACAAGTCGCAAGAGGACCCGCGCGAATCCCGCGCCGCCGACCGTGGCCTGTCCTATGTCGGGCTGGACGGCAATATCGGCTGCATCGTCAATGGCGCCGGCTTGGCGATGGCGACGATGGACACGATCAAGCTGGCTGGCGGCGAGCCGGCGAATTTCCTGGATATCGGAGGCGGTGCGACGCCCGAGCGGGTCGCCAAGGCGTTCCGGCTGGTCATGTCGGACAAGAATGTGCAGGCGATCCTTGTCAATATCTTCGCCGGGATCAACCGCTGTGACTGGGTCGCCGAGGGTGTCGTGCAGGCGCTGCGCGAGAACCCGGTGGATGTGCCCGTGATCGTCCGTCTGGCAGGCACCAATGTCGAGGAGGGGCAGAAGATCCTCGCGCAAAGCGGGCTGCCCCTGATCCGCGCAACCACACTCAACGAAGCCGCCGAGCGGGCCGTTGCCGCCTGGCAGAGCGACATGAAGAACAATCCCAACCTGAGGGCTGTCCAATGAGCATTTTTCTGGATCGCGATACCAAGATCATCGTTCAGGGCATCACCGGCAAGATGGCCCGGTTCCATGCGCGCGAGATGATTGAATACGGCTCGAACTTGGTGGGCGGCGTCGTGCCGGGCAAGGGCGGCGAGACCGTCGAGGGCGTGCCGGTGTTCAACACGGTCAAGGAGGCTGTCGCCGAGACCGGGGCCGAGGCCACGCTGGTCTTCGTGCCGCCTCCTGCTGCCGCCGACGGGATCATGGAAGCTGCCGACGCCGGTATCCGCTACTGCGTCTGCATCACCGACGGCATTCCCGCGCAGGACATGATCCGCGTCAAGCGCTACATGTACCGCTATCCCAAGGAGCGGCGCATGGTTCTGACCGGTCCGAACTGCGCTGGAACGATCAGCCCCGGAAAGGCGCTGTTGGGAATCATGCCCGGCCATATCTATCTGCAGGGCAATGTTGGCATCATCGGCCGGTCGGGGACTCTGGGCTACGAGGCCGCGGCGCAGTTGAAGGAACGCGGCATCGGCGTGTCCACCAGCGTCGGCATCGGCGGCGATCCGATCAACGGGTCTTCCTTCAAGGATATCCTGCAACATTTCGAGGATGACGACGAGACGCATCTGATCTGCATGATCGGGGAAATCGGCGGCCCGCAAGAGGCCGAGGCAGCCGAATATATCCGCGATCACGTCAGCAAGCCGGTGGTCGCCTATGTCGCGGGCCTGACCGCGCCCAAGGGCCGGACCATGGGCCACGCGGGTGCGATCATCTCGGCCTTTGGCGAAAGCGCCAGCGAGAAGGTCGAGATCCTGAGTGCCGCGGGCGTCACCGTCGCCGAGAACCCGGCCGTGATCGGCGAGACCATCGCCAGAGTCATGCAATAGGAGGGGCGGATGGCAAAACCCAAGGTTCTAGTCACCCGGCGCTGGCCCGCGGCCGTAGAAGCGCAGCTATCGGACCTGTTCGACACGGATCTCAACATGGCGGACAGGCCCCTGACACCGGAAGATTTCAGGGAGGCATTGCAGAACTATGATGCCGTCCTGCCCACGGTGACGGACAAGATCGGTGCTCCGGCGCTGGAACTGACCAGGCCGCAAACCCGGATCCTCGCCAATTACGGGGTTGGATACAGCCATATCGATCTGGCTGAGGTCGGGCGGCATGGTATGGTCGTGACCAACACGCCGGATGTATTGAGCGAATGCACCGCGGATCTGGCGATGACCCTTTTGCTGATGGCGGCCCGCCGCGCCGGGGAGGGCGAGCGTGAACTGCGCGCGGGCAACTGGACGGGCTGGCGGCCAACGCATCTGGTCGGCACCAAGGTGTCGGGCAAGACCCTGGGTATCATCGGCTATGGTCGGATCGGGCAACAGATGGCAAAGCGGGCACATCACGGCTTTGGCATGAAAATCATCGCCTATAACCGCAGCAAGATTGCCCCCGAAATCCTTGCGCAATGCGATGCCACGCAGGTGGACAGCATTGACGAGCTGATGCCGCTTTGCGATTTCGTCTCGCTGCATTGTCCGGGCGGGGCGGAGAACCGGCACCTGATCAATGCCGACCGCCTGAACCTGATGCGATCCGACGCATTCCTGATCAACACCGCCCGCGGGGAAGTCATCGACGAGATGGCCCTGTCGCAAGCGCTATGGTTCGAGACCATCGGCGGCGCTGCGCTGGACGTGTTCGACGGAGAGCCGAACATCAGCCCGGCGCTGCAGAACTGCGACAACCTGGTGATGTTGCCGCATCTGGGCAGTGCCACCCGCGAGGCGCGCGAGGCTATGGGTTTTCGGGTGCTCGACAATCTGCGCGACTTCTTCGAAGGCCGCGAACCGCGTGACAGGGTAAACTGATGCAAGGGGACGCCTCTTATATCGATACGGGACGACCGGACGAGGCGGATCAATCCTACGCGGGAGGGCTGCGCAAGGAGTTGCGCCGGCTTTGGCGGAATGTCATTGGCCGGCGCGCGCCGGCCATCCTGCCCCTGTTATCCGGCGATTGCGGGGATTTGCCCGAGGACGCGGATCTCACGGCATATCTTCAGGGGCTGAACATCTGGTTCCAGCTTCTGAAGATCGTCGAAGAGAATGCAGCCATGCGCGCGCGGCGCATGATCGAAACGCGCGAGGGTCCGGCAGCGGTCGAGGGCAGCTTTGCCAAGGTTCTACAGGGCTGCTCTGGCATGTCGCCGGAGGCTTTCAAGAAGGTTGCCGACGGGCTTTCCGTCGGCCCCACGCTGACCGCGCATCCGACCGAGGCCAAGCGGGTGACGGTTCTGGAGATCCATCGGCGCATCTACCGGAGATTGGTGGCACTCGAGACGCAGCGTTGGACTCCTCGGGAACGGGCAGAGCTTCTGTCCGCTATCGAAAACGAGATCGACCTGCTGTGGCTGACCGGCGAGCTTCGCTTGAAGCGGCCTTCGCCGATCGACGAGATCGACTGGGGGCTGCAGTTCTTTCGGGATGGTCTGTTCGATGCGGTGCCAAACCTGAACCGTCAGTTCAACGATGCGGTAGAGGATCGCTTTGGTCATGCCGGAAATTTCAGGCCCTGTCTGCAATTCCATTCCTGGATTGGCGGCGATCGCGATGGCAATCCCAATGTCACCATAGAGACCACCCGGGCGGCGTTGGCGCGCAACAGGGCGGCGATTCTCGACAAATACCTGGCTGCGCTTGGCGTGGCGGCACAGCATCTGAGCATCAGCAGTTCGATCTCACGCCTGCCGAATGATGCCGAGGCGCAACTGGCCAAGGTGATCGGCAATGCACCACCGGGAGAGCAGGACCGGTATCGCAATCCGGGCGAGCTGTTCCGTCAGGCCATGAGCGCCATGCAGCGGCGCATCAGGGCCATGTCCGAGGATGATGGTCCCGTCTATCATCATGTGGGCGAGTTCATCGCAGAGCTTCGTTTGGTCGAGGCGGCTCTGGCAGCAATTGATGCCGATGGCCTGGCCGCCCGTCTGGTTCGACCGATCCGCTGGCTGGCCGACGTCTTTGGGTTTCGGACTGTCACGCTGGATATCAGGCAGAACTCATCGGTCACGACGCAGGTGCTGGCTGAAATCTGGGGATTGGGCGGAGCCGCTCCCAACTATGGCTCGGCTGAATGGTCCAGGCATCTGCGTGCCGAGCTGGTGCAGGCCGGGTTGTCGTGGATCGACCGCGACCGGCTGAGCGATCAGGCCCGGGAATTGCTCGGCCTGCTCGAACTGATGCACAAGACGCGCTTTAGCGCGGATCCGCAGGCAATGGGACCGTTTATCCTGTCGATGACCCGATCTTGCGACGATCTGCTGGGGGTGTTCCTGCTGGCCCGTTATGCCGGTTTCGGCGCCGAGCGGCTGGACCTGCAGGTGGTGCCCCTGTTCGAGACCATAGATGACCTGCGGGCCGCCCCGCAGATACTTGACGAATTGTTGCGCGTGCCTCTGGCCCGGCGCAGCCTGGCCGCCGGAAGCAGCCGGATCGAGATTATGCTGGGCTATTCCGACAGCAACAAGGATGGCGGCTTCCTCTGCTCGACCTGGGAGCTGGAAAAGGCGCAACGCAGCATTACCCGCATCTTGGCGGTGCATGATCTTGTCCCCGTCTTCTTTCATGGCCGCGGTGGTTCAGTCAGCCGTGGCGGTGCCCCGACGGAGCGTGCCATTGCCGCGCAACCCCGAGGCACGATAAACGGCCAACTTCGCACGACTGAGCAGGGCGAGGTCGTATCCTCGAAATTCGCCAATCGCGGCACGGCGCAGCACCAACTGGAATTGCTGGCTTCGTCTGTGCTTGCGCATTCGCTGAACTCGCAGCCGGAACCCGCGCGTCCCGAATTTAACGATACGCTTGAGGCGCTGTCAGGCATGTCGCAGACTGCCTATAGCACTTTGCTGCACGCACCCGGTTTCATCGATTATTTCCAGCAGGCCAGCCCGGTCGAAGAGCTGGCAATGCTCAAGATGGGATCGCGCCCGGCCCGGCGATTCGGGGCGCAAAGCCTGGATGATTTGCGGGCGATCCCATGGGTTTTTGCCTGGTCGCAGAACCGCCATCTGATTACCGGCTGGTATGGTTTCGGCTCGGCCGTGAACTCGTTCCGCCGATTTCGAAAGGACGAGGGCGATGAGTTGTTGCGCCGGATGTTCCGCAAATCCCGGCTGTTTCGCCTGATCGTCGACGAGGTCGAGAAATCTTTGTTCCAGGCGGATATGCGAATTGCCGAGAAATATGCGGCGCTGGTTTCGAACCAGGTGACCCGTAGCGAGATCTTCGGACGGATCCAGCGGGAATACGAGCAAAGCTGCGCTGAGATCTCATTCCTGAACGACGGTGCGGAAATCGGTGCGCGCTTTCGCAACATGTCCGCCCGTTTCGGTCGGGTCCGGGATGACCTGGACCGGGTTCACGATCTTCAGATCAAGTTGTTGCGCGGTATTCGCGGCGGTTCGGAAAGCGGCATGTCAGTGCCGCTGATGCAGTCGATGAACAGCATTTCGGCGGCGCTTGGCTGGACCGGATAAATATAACAGGAGGAATGACATGAACGACCAGCAAATGATTTCCGGCTTTTTCACCGATGATCTCGCCACAAGAGATCCGCAGATTTTCGATGCGGTCGAGAAAGAGCTGGGCCGCCAGCGCGACGAGATCGAACTGATCGCATCCGAGAATATCGTCAGCCGCGCGGTGATGCAGGCGCAAGGCACTGTGCTGACCAACAAATATGCCGAAGGCTACCCGGGCCGGCGCTATTATGGTGGCTGCCAGTTCGTGGACATTGCCGAGAACCTCGCCATCGACCGTGCAAAGGAATTGTTCGGCTGCGATTTTGCCAATGTTCAGCCGAATTCGGGCAGTCAGGCCAATCAGGGGGTCTTTCTGGCACTCTGCAAACCCGGTGACACGATCATGGGGATGAGCCTTGATGCGGGGGGGCACCTGACCCACGGAGCCGCTCCGAACCAGTCGGGGAAATGGTTCAACGCGGTGCAATATGGTGTGCGCAAGCAGGACAACATGATCGATTACGATCAGGTCGAGGCGCTGGCGAAAGAGCATGGGCCAAAGCTGATCATCGCGGGTGGCAGCGCCATCCCGCGGCAGATCGATTTCGCCCGCATGCGGCAGATCGCCGACATGGTCGGAGCTTATCTACATGTGGACATGGCGCATTTCGCCGGTCTTGTGGCAGCAGGCGAGCATCCCAGCCCCTTCCCACATGCCCATGTCGCCACCACCACCACGCACAAGACCTTGCGCGGCCCGCGTGGCGGCATGATCCTGACCAATGACGAAGGGATCGCGAAAAAGGTGAACTCGGCGATCTTCCCCGGCCTTCAGGGTGGACCGCTGATGCATGTGATCGCCGCCAAGGCGGTGGCATTCGGCGAGGCGCTGCAGCCCGGCTTCAAGACCTATATCCGCCAGGTCATCACCAATGCCCAGGCCCTGAGCGATCAGTTGATCAAGGGTGGGCTGGACACGGTGACGCATGGCACCGACACGCATGTAGTGCTTGTGGATCTGCGTCCCAAGCGCGTGACCGGCAAGGCGACCGAGGCGGCGTTGGGGCGGGCCCATATCACCTGCAACAAGAACGGCGTGCCCTTCGATCCGGAAAAGCCCACCGTAACAAGTGGTATCCGCCTTGGTAGCCCGGCCGGCACGACCCGGGGCTTCGGAGAGACCGAGTTCCGCCAGATCGCCGACTGGATCATCGAGGTGGTGGACGGTCTGATGGCCAATGGCGAAGAGGGCAATGGCGAGGTTGAGGCCAAGGTCAAGGCCAGGGTGGCGGCCCTTTGCGAGCGCTTTCCCGTCTATCCGGGGCTCTGACCTTCTTGTGCCAGGATTTGCCGCGCCGTCTCGGCCATGTCGCGAAGGCGTGATCCGGCGGGCATGATATCGTTTATCGCGCCCGTTCCCTGGCCGGCAAAGAGTGCCATGGCTTCGAGATCACCGGTCGTCGTGCGCAAGGGTGAGTCTGTGCTGAAGCGCAAGCGGGGCTGGGTGTCGTCCCATGCGATGGTTTCGCGGGGCAGGGTGGCGGGGTCATGGCCGAAGTAACGGCCTTGCAGCGCCTTGGTTACGCTGTTGCCGATCACCCGCACGGCGGCCCCCTTGGGCCAGTTCAGCACGAAAGCATCGGTCAGAACCGTATCGGTGCCGTCTGCCGCCGTCACCCGGGTTTTGTGATAGTCATGGGCAAAGGATTCATCGGTGGCCAGAAAGGCGGTGCCGCATTGCACCCCGTCCAGCCCGGCACGGAGCGCGGCCGCAAGGTCCGTGCCTGTCGATATGCCGCCTGCGACCGCGACGGGTAGTTTGCTGGTGCGGCGGATGGATTGGGCCAGTTCAAATCCGGCACTCCGGCCATGGACATGGCCCCCGGCTTCGATACCCTGTGCGATAAGCACATCTACACCGGCATTCTCTGCCTGTGACGCGGCCTCGATCGTGCCGACCTGATGCAGCACGAGGCATCCGGCCTGTTTCACACGAGCGATGACATCGGGCATGACATCCCAGAAAAAGGCAAAGGCGCCTGTCCCCAGATCGAGGCAGCACTCGATCTGTGTGTCCAGCAAATCGGGATCGGTCGCGGCCGGGATCAGATTGACCGCAAAGGGGCGGTCGGTGGCTGCGCGAAGAGCCGTGACCTCCGAAGCGATCAGCGCCGGGTCTTCGCGGACCATGCCGAGCGTAGGATAGCCCCCGGCTTCGGCAACCGCTGCGGCGAGCTCCCATCGCGCGACCCCACCCATCCCCGCTAGCAGGATCGGAACGTCGCAGCCGAGCAGATCGCAAAGCGGTGTATGGAGTGGATCGTCCGTCATGTCATGAACTCCGGAGGCTCAACCGTTTCTGTGCTGCCAGACCACGTGGCGGATACGGGCATGGCGATAGGCATCGAATATCGCCATCGCATAGACAAAGATTCCCCCGGCGAATTTTCCCAAAAGCGAAACATCCGGCGCGGCGGTCTTGAGCGTATAACCTCCCAACAGGAACATGAAGAACAGAAACAGCAATCCGCGGAAAGGCTGCCTGTTCAGCACCTGCCCGACGCCGGGCAGGATGATGGCCGCCGCAAGGACCAGGTAGGGATTCAGGGGGCGGGCGGAAACGGGTTTCATGCGGCATCCCGTGCGTTGTCCGGGTAATGGCGCTCGATTTCGGATTTGATCATCAGCAGACGATCCAGCAATGGCTCGATCCGTTCCGGTGAAAGCGGTATCCGGCCCATTTCGGCATCACGGAAAAGCAGGTAGCGTGTCCGGTCAGCCTCTTCGGCAAGGAAGACGATCCGCAGGCCCTTTGGCGAGATCAGCAATTCCTTGATCCGGGGATCATCGAATAATGGCAGATGCGCATGGAGGAGATGCTCGGGAAGCAGATGCCGAAGCTCGTCCGTCCGGATGGCGCAATCCTCGGGGAAGCCGTCGGGAATGGCGACCTGTTCAGGCAGGCGATGAAACCCCGAGAAGGGTTCGATCCCGGTCGGCCGGATCATCAGGTTGAAACTTGCCCGCAGCGGCAAGGGGCAGGGCAGCGATACCAGCGCCCATAATGCTGGCAGCTTGCGGAAGGTCAGCGTGTCGGGGACCGCCTGCAGATCGCATATGTGGCCCTTGTAGAGACCGGAGAGGCGCGGAAAGCCTGTTGTGCTTTTGCCTAGCCGGACTCCGGTCAGCAAGGACCGGCAACGATCGAAATAGGCAAGTCGCGACGGGCGTCGCGTATCTGCCGCGCGGATGAGCCGATAAGCCAGCATGGCGACGCCCGCACCCGCAGCGATCAGCAAAATTGTTAATCCGTAGTCTTGCATGGCCGTGACCCTTGATCGGAACCGGCCGCCGGTCGAAAGACAGGCGGCCGGACGGGTTTCAGTAACCCTGCGGCTTTGGCCAGGGCATGGTGAATTGCGCCGCTCGTCTTACGAAGCGGTAACGCCAGAAATGGAACCACAGGGACACGACGATATAGAAGGCGATCATCGCGACCAGTTGGGTTCCGTAGCCCAGGAACACCGCGAAGAAGGTGATCCCGCACAGGCACAGCAGGGTGATTGCCGGAAGCGGGTGGAACGGATGCTCATATCCACGCTTGATGGTCTCCAGCGGCCATTTGCGGCGGAACAGGATCACGTTCAGCGGCATGAAGGTATATTCCAGCAGCCCCGACAGGATCGAGAAGGTGATCACCTGGTCCAGCGGTGCGCCAAGCGCGAAAATCAGTGCGATGGGCACAAGGAAGATGATCGCGCGATAGGGTGTCCGGTAGACCGGGTGCACCGCTCCGAACCACGAGGGCAGGTAGTGGTCGCGGCCCATCGCGAACCATGCGCGCGAGGCATCGTTGATGCAGCCATTGGCCGAGGCCAGCGTGGCGAACAACGTCCCGATACCCAGCAGCACCGTCAGGGCGGTCGAACCCGACATCCTTGCCGCGTCGAACAACGGCACTCCGGACTGGCCAAGATACTCCCATGGCATCAGCCCGACACTGACATACCATGTCAGTGTCGCCGCGATCAGTAGCGTCATGATTCCCGCAAGTGTCCCGAAGGGCAGTGACCGTGCGGGGGAACGGACCTCTTCGGCGGCCTGGCATGTGCCCTCGATTCCGAGATAATACCACAGCCCGAAATGCATTGCCGCCAGGACACCCAGCCAGCCATAGGGCAGGTCGGTCATCAGTTCGGCATGCCTCAGTGGGCTGTCGCCAAAGACGGGCGATGTGGCCAGGAACAGGATCAGGATCGACGAGAAGGCGAAGGCGGTGATCACCAGGCTGAATGTCAGCGTGGCAAGCACGCCGCGATAATTCAGCCACGCCAGGAACATGATCGCCAGAACGATGAATGGCTGCGGATCAAGCCCTTCATGGCCGGTCATGCCCGCCACCGTTTCGACCAGAAAGCCGACGGTGATCGCGTTGGCGGCCTCCAGCATGGTATAGGCGAAAACCAGGTAAAGGCCGACATTGAAGGCCATCAGCGGCCCGACGATATGTTTCGCCTGCGTGTATTGCCCGCCCGCGGCGGCGACGGTCGAGGTGACCTCACTATCGATCATCGCGACGCAGCTATACAGGATGCCCGCGAACCAGCAAGCGATCAGGGCCGCATAAGCTCCGCCCTTGCCGACCGCGAAGTTCCATCCCATGTATTCGCCGACAAGCACGATTCCGACGCCGAGCGCCCAGATATGCGCCGGTCCCAGAACCCTGAGCAGTCCCCCGTTTTGCGCAGCCGCTCTTTCGGCCTCGCCGGCAATACCGGGAGTATTGGTGGCTGTATCCGACATATGCGTGTTCCTTATAGCTCGTGCTGTTCGGTCATCGCTTCGAGTTGCCCCTCACGCGAGGAGGTCAGCTCTTCCTCGCTGTAGCGGCTGTCGGTCCGAAGCCAGTCGATTATGATATAGGCGCCAAGCACGGCGGCGAGTGCCCATGCGACATATTCGGCGAGATTCCAGATAAGCATTGTCGTCTCCCTATTCCTTGCCGAATTTTTCGGCGATGACGTCGCGATATTCCTTTTCCGACAGTTTCAGCATCATGGCGTAGTAACCGACCACCGTGATGATCACGGCGACCAGCGCGAAGATGCTGAAGGAATAGTCGAATCTGGCGGTGATCAGCGGCGCCGCGGCTTCGGCGTCGGCAAAGCCCAGCTTGCCCCATTGCTCGACCATCGCGGCGTTCTGGTTAAGGCTTTCCCATGTGGGGGCGTCGACAGTCTGATGCACCTGCGCGCTGCCTGCCAGCCCCAGCCAGAGAGGGACGTAAAGCGCACCCACGGTAAGCACCAGAAGCACCAGAACATCGAAGATCTGTCCCAGCTTGCTTTGTGGCGGAGGTGTATATCGCTCCATCTCACACCCCCCTCTGCTTGGCGCGGGCAGCATCGAGAAACTTGATATCCAGCCCGTACATGAAATCCCGGTCCTCGCGATAATGGCGCAGCATCGCCAGGATCGCCGCGGTGTTGAACAGCAGCACGACGGAGCCTCCGATCAATAGCACGATGCGCGCGGTGCTGCTGGGGGCCAGTGACCAGGTGGCGATGGCGACGAAAATGATTGCGAACCATAATCCGACGACGAAGGCCCATGCCACGATGATGTCGCGGCGATGCATGGCCGTTATCCGTCTGGTGAGATCAGACATAGCGTTCCTCCCTATGTTGTTTCTCCACGGAAGACCGCCGAATGGGCGACCCCTGTCGTTCCGCGGAATTCTTGTCCCGGAGCAGGGTTTCGATTCTGCACATAAAACACCGGTGCGACGCTTCGGATCAAGAAAAAAATTTACAAAGGAGAAAAAATACTTCCTGAACGGCAACTTTAGCGGGCGGCGGATATTGGCTTAAACCCGATCATCGCTTTCTAAATGCCGGGGAACATTTCTATATGGAGGTGGCATTTGGCTATTTTATGCCGATCTGGCATTTAGAGAACCGATAACCTGCAGGAAAATATCATGACCAAGATTGCGCCTCCCGAGATCAAGCTCACTCAGGATCCCCATGCCCTGCGTGAAAGCCGTGAGAAAAATCTCGAGGTGGCCATCGGCCGTCAGGTCCGTGAATTGCGCAAGCGTCAGCGCATGACTGGCTCTGAACTGGCCAATCAGGCCGGTTTGTCCGTCGGGATGCTGTCGAAGATAGAGAACGGGGTGATTTCGCCGTCGCTGACGACCTTGCAGACACTTGCCAATGCCTTGCGGGTGCCGCTGGTGCAGCTTTTCTCGGGCTATGAGGAACCGCGCGGCGCTATGCATGTGAAGTCTGGCACAGCCGTCGAGGTGGAGAGGGCGGGAACCCGGTCAGGACATCAATATCATCTGCTGGGACATATCGGATCAAACAATTCCGGCGTGGTGGTGGAGCCCTATCTGATCGTTCTAAGCACGGAAAGTGATCGCTTCCCCACGTTTCAGCATGAAGGGATCGAGTTGATCTACATGCTGGAAGGGCATCTGGGATACAGGCATGGCGACCGGATCTATGATCTGGAACCCGGCGACAGCCTGCTGTTCGATGCCGATGCGCCGCACGGCCCCGAAGATATGCGGCAATTGCCGATTCGCTATCTCTCGATCATCAGCTATCCGCAGGCCAGGTGAGCAATGGGAAGGGTCGTCGGCCCGATCGTTGCAGGCTGTCAGGTGCAGGAAAAATGGGCGAAAAGACCTAATTGCAAAAAATATCTTGTCAGGCAATAAATTTTCCTATTAGTTAATCTTCGAGAGCTTCAAGCCAAGCTGAACGGAGGTGACTATGTGTGGCATTGTTGGCCTGTTCCTGAAGAAGGACGATTTGCGCCCACGTCTTGGGGACCTTCTGACCGATATGCTGATCACCATGACCGACCGTGGTCCGGACAGTGCCGGAATCGCGATTTATGGTGACGATGCCGGTGGTCAGAAGATGACCATTCAATCGGCAACGCCGGACGAGGATTTCAACGGGTTGGAAGAAACCCTGACGGAGCTTTTGCGTGCTCCGGTCCGGATGCGGGTGATCGACACCCATGCGGTCCTGACCCTGCCCGAGGGCAGCGAGGCCGAGGTGCGGGCCTTCATGGCCGAGAAGGGCATCCGGGTCATGGGCGTCGGCAACTCGATGGAAGTGTTCAAGGAGGTCGGCCTGCCCAGGGATGTCGCCGCCCGGTTCGGTGTTCGCCAGATGGCGGGCAGCCACGGTATCGGTCATACCCGGATGGCGACGGAAAGCGCTGTTACCACGCTCGGCGCACATCCTTTCTCAACCGATTCGGACCAGTGCCTCGTGCATAACGGCTCTTTGTCGAACCACAACCGGATGCGCCGGGTCCTGGCCCGCAAGGGCTTTGCGCCGCAAAGCGAGAACGACACAGAAGTCGCTGCCTGCTACATCTCTTCGCGACTGGCGGAAGGCGCCAATCTCGGCGAGGCACTGGAGGGCACGCTACAGGATTTGGACGGTTTCTTCACCTTTGTCGTTGGCACCAAGAACGGTTTTGGCGTGGTGCGCGACCCGATTGCCTGCAAGCCTGCGGTGATGGCCGAGACTGACGATTACGTCGCCTTCGGCTCCGAATACCGCGCCTTTGCGAATCTGCCCGGGATCGAGAACGCCCGTGTCTGGGAACCCGAACCCGCCACCGTTTACTTCTGGGAGCGCTGAGATGCAGACCATTGACATGGCCTCGACCGAATTGCGCCAACTGAACTCGACCTTGCAAGCGCAGTCGAAAGAAATCGTGGAATCCGATTGGGTCATCGAGAACACGCGCGGCGCACATGCCCTGGCCGTCGGGCTGGATGCACCGATCAACGTGACCATCAAGGGCTCGACCGGCTATTACTGCGCCGGAATGAACAAGCAGGCCAATGTGCATGTGACCGGTTCGGTCGGCCCGGGTGTGGCCGAGAACATGATCTCGGGTTCCGTAACCGTCGAGGGCGACGCCAGCCAATATGCCGGCGCGACCGGGCATGGCGGTTTGCTGAACATCAAGGGCAACGCCAGCTCGCGCTGCGGTATCTCGATGAAAGGGATCGATATCGTCGTGCATGGCAATATCGGCCATATGTCGGCTTTCATGGCGCAATCGGGCAATCTGGTCGTTCTGGGCAATGCCGGGGACGCTTTGGGCGACAGCCTCTACGAGGCGCGCCTGTTCGTGCGCGGCGAGGTCAAATCGCTTGGCGCCGACTGCATCGAAAAGGAAATGCGCCCTGAGCACATGGAATTCCTGGCCGATATTCTGAAGCGTGCCGGAGCCGACGCGAGGCCGGCGGAGTTCCGCCGTTACGGCTCGGCCCGAAAGCTTTACAATTTCAACGTCGATCACGCAGACGAATACTGAGGAGAGAAGGCGATGGACAAGACACCGCAAACCCTGCCGCGGCAGAGCTGGACCTTCTCGAACGAGATCAATTCGGAAATCCGCCGCGCCGCCGCCACCGGCATCTACGACATCCGCGGAGGCGGAGCGAAGCGCCGCGTGCCGCATTTCGACGACCTGCTGTTCCTGGGCGCGTCGATCAGCCGTTATCCCCTGGAGGGCTATCGCGAGAAATGCGATACCTCGGTAACTCTTGGCACCCGCTTTGCCAAGAAACCCATCGAACTCAAGATCCCGATCACCATTGCCGGGATGTCCTTTGGCGCGCTGTCCGCGAATGCCAAGGAGGCATTGGGGCGCGGGGCAACGGCTGCCGGAACCTCGACCACGACCGGCGACGGCGGCATGACCGACGAAGAGCGCGGCCATTCCGAAAAGCTGGTCTATCAGTATCTGCCTTCGCGCTATGGCATGAATCCCGACGATCTTCGCCGCGCTGATGCCATCGAGGTCGTGGTCGGGCAGGGCGCCAAGCCCGGCGGCGGCGGAATGCTTCTGGGCCAGAAGATCACCGATCGCGTTGCCAGGATGCGCAACCTGCCCAAGGGCATCGATCAGCGTTCGGCCTGTCGTCATCCGGACTGGACCGGCCCTGACGATCTGGAGATCAAGATCCTCGAGATCCGCGAGATCACGAACTGGGAAAAGCCGATCTATATCAAGATCGGTGGTGCACGGCCGTATTACGATACCGCTCTTGCGGTGAAGGCCGGAGCCGATGTGGTCGTGCTGGACGGAATGCAGGGCGGCACGGCGGCGACACAGGACGTGTTCATCGAGCATGTCGGCCAGCCAACGCTTGCCTGCATTCGTCCGGCTGTGAAGGCACTGCAGGATCTGGGTATGCATCGCGAGGTGCAGCTTGTCGTTTCGGGCGGGATCCGCAGCGGTGCCGATGTCGCCAAGGCGCTGGCGCTTGGCGCTGATGCGGTGGCCATCGGCACGGCGGCGTTGATCGCGCTGGGCGACAACGATCCGCGTTGGGAGGAAGAATACCAGAAGCTGGGCTCCACCACCGGCGCCTATGACGACTGGCACGAAGGACGCGATCCGGCGGGGATCACCACCCAGGATCCGGAATTGATGCAGCGGCTGGATCCGGTTATGGCCGGGCGCCGCCTCCGCAATTATCTGAGCGTCATGACATTGGAGTGCCAGACGCTCGCCCGTGCCTGCGGCAAGAGCCATGTCCACAACCTCGAGCCCGAGGATCTTTGCGCGCTGACCATCGAGGCTGCGGCCATGGCCGGAGTGCCGCTGGCGGGGAGCAGCTGGATTCCCGGCCAATCCGGGTTCTGATCGTCACTTAGAAGGGCGGGGCCTGAACCCCGCCCCGGGACTCACATATTCGCAACAGGGGAACCGTTAATGACAAGTCTTGCCGCCTTCGCCCGTGAAAACGGGATCAAGTATTTCATGATTTCCTATACCGACCTCTTCGGCAGCCAGCGAACCAAGCTGGTGCCGACGGCCGCAATTTCGGACATGCAGGAGGATGGCGCGGGGTTCGCGGGTTTCGCGACCTGGCTGGATCTGACGCCGGCGCATCCTGACATGCTGGCCATGCCGGACGCCTCTTCGGTAATCCAGTTGCCGTGGAAGAAAGAGGTGGCCTGGGTTCCGTCGAACTGCGTGATGGAGGACAAGGGGCTGGCCCAGGCTCCGCGTAACGTGCTGGGACGGCTGGTCGAGGAGGCCGCCGAGATGGGGCTGACCGTCAAGACCGGGATCGAGGCGGAGTTCCACCTGCTGAACCCCGAGGGTACCGAAGTAGCCGATCCTGCCGACACGGCGACGAAACCCTGCTATGACCAGCTCGCCATCCTGCGCCGCTACGACATGATCGCCGAGATCTGCGATTACATGCTGGAGATGGGCTGGGAGCCTTACCAGAATGACCATGAGGACGCGAACGGCCAGTTCGAGATGAACTGGAAATACGACGAGGCGATGGCAACCGCCGACAAGCACAGCTTCTTCAAGTTCATGGTCCGGGCGATCGCGGAAAAGCACGGGTTGCGCGCGACCTTCATGCCCAAACCGATCATGGGCCTGACCGGCAATGGCTGCCATGCTCATATCTCGGTCTGGGACAGCAAGACCGGCGAGAATGCCTTTGCCGATGACAGCAAGGAACTGGGCCTGTCGGATCGCGGGCGGTATTTCCTAGGCGGGATCATGAAACACGCCGAGGCGCTGGCGCTGATCACCAACCCGACGGTGAACAGCTACAAGCGGATCAACGCGCCACGCACCACCTCGGGGGCGACATGGGCGCCCAACAGCGTGACATGGACCGGCAACAACCGCACCCACATGGTTCGTGTTCCAGGCCCGGGCCGGTTCGAGCTGCGCCTGCCGGACGGTGCGGCGAATCCCTACCTGCTGCAGGCGGTCATCATCGCCGCCGGACTGTCGGGGCTGAAATCCGAGGCCGATCCCGGCCCGCGCCACGATATCGATATGTATGCCGAGGGCTACAAGGTCAAAGATGCGCCGAAGCTGCCGCTGAACCTGCTGGACGCGATCCGCAACTACGACGCGGATGAAGAGCTGAAGGTCGCGATGGGCGAGGATTTCTCTGCCGCCTATATCAAGCTGAAAACCAAGGAATGGAACAGCTATTGCTCGCATCTGTCGGATTGGGAGCGCGACAACACCCTAGATATCTGAACGGCGATCAGGCTGCTCTCCTCTTGGCCTGGCTCGTCCCTCCTGCCCGCCGATCCCCCCTGTGGTCGGCGGGTTTGGCTTTTTCCGCTTGCTTGGTGAATGGGGACTCTGCCCCCTTGTCGCTTGCGCTCCTCACCCCCGGGATATTTGCGTGAAGAAGAAGGGGCGTTCAACTCGTTCGCCGGCGGAAGCGGCCACGCCGGGCCGAGGGTGTATCGCCGAACCGGGCCCGGAACGCGCGCGAAAAATGACTGCGGGATGCAAAGCCCGTGGCCAGCGCGATTTCGGTCAATGGCAGGCTGGATTGGGTCAGCAGTTCATCAGCCTTGTCCAGCCGCAGGCGGCGGTAGAACTGCATGACGCTTTGGCCGATATGCGTCTGTGTCAACCGCTCCAACTGCCGGGGGCCGATGCCGCATAGATGCCCCAGATCCTCCAGTCGCAGGGGATCGGCCAGATGACTGGTCATCAGCTCGATCATCGCCACGAGCGCGGGGTGGTGCAGGTCGTATTTGCGTGCCGGATCGAGCTGTTGCGGGGCCTCGGCCTCGCGGATGCCGGTATGAATGAACCAGTCGCTGACCGACCGAGCCAGGGCAGAGCCGTGATCCGCCGCGATCAGCGCATGCATCATGTCCAGCGGCGCCATACCCCCCGCGCAGGTAAAACGGTCGCGGTCGATGACGAAGAGACGCCGCTCGATCAGCGCGTCGGGATAGGTTTCGCGCATCGCATCGATATGCTGCCAGTGTATGGTAAAGCGGCGTGCAGTCATCACCCCCGCCGCCGCGAGGATCGCCGCTCCGCCCGAGATGCCGCCGAGTGAAATTCCATGCCGTGCCAGCCGCCGCAGAAAGGCAAGCACCCGCTCGTCCCGCTGTGCCAGAGGGTCGCCGCCGGCGACGACGAAAAGGATATCGAAGCCCTCTTCGGCACCGGTGATCGGGACGGTGTGGAACGCTCCCGCGCCCGAGCTTTGCATCCAGCCGCCACGGAGCGAAAGAAACCGCAGATCATACAGCATTTGCCCGCTGAGCAGATTCGCGGCCCGTAGCGGCTCGATGGCCGAAGCGGTGGACATCAGCGCGTAATCCGGCAACAGCAGGAAGCCATAGCGCGCCGGGGGGCGGGAATCGGTGAGGACTGGCATGACATCCTTCGGGGCTATTCGGAAAGACTGCCACGAATGACCCGTTTGGGCAATATAATGTCCATTTCAGTCACATTCCTTGCCGCGTGCTGTGCCAGATTGGTCCGGAACAAGGAGTCCATGCGATGCATTTTTCCGGCTTTCGCGTCATCAAGGAAGCCCTGACCGGGCACAAGGGATGGAAACCGCTCTGGCGCAATCCCGATCCGCAACCATCCTATGATTATGTCATTGTCGGCGGCGGCGGGCATGGGCTGGCGACGGCCTATTACCTGGCCCGGACCTTTGGACAGGCGCGTATCGCGGTGCTGGAAAAGGGTTGGCTCGGGCAGGGGAATATCGGGCGGAACACGACGATTATCCGTTCGAACTACCTGCTGCCGGGGAACGAGCCTTTTTATGAATTCTCGATGAAGCTGTGGGAAGGGCTGGAGCAGGAGTTCAACTTCAACGCCATGATCAGCCAGCGCGGCGTGTTGAACCTGTACCATACGGATGCGCAGCGGGATGCCTTCCGCCGCCGGGGCAATGCGATGCTGCTGGCAGGTGCGGATGCGGAATTGCTGGATGCGGCCGGGGTCCGGGCGATGGCGCCTTTCCTGAATTTCGACAATGCCCGCTTCCCGATCAAGGGCGGCCTGCTGCAACGCCGGGGCGGCACGGCACGGCATGACGGGGTGGCCTGGGGTTATGCCCGGGGCGCCGATATGCGTGGGGTAGATCTGATCCAGAATTGCGAAGTAACCGGTTTCCGGATCGAGGAAGGGCGCATTCTGGGTGTCGAGACCACTCGCGGTTATATTGGTGCCAGGAAGGTCGGAGTGGCCGTGGCCGGATCCACGGGGCGCGTCATGCAGATGGCGGGGATGCGCCTGCCGATTGAAAGCCATGTACTGCAGGCTTTCGTGACCGAGGGGCTGAAGCCGGTCATTCCAGGCGTGATCACATTCGGCGCGGGACATTTCTATGTCAGCCAGTCGGACAAGGGCGGGCTGGTCTTTGGTGGTGATATCGACGGTTACAATTCCTATGCCCAACGCGGCAATCTGCCGGTGATCGAGGACGTGGCCGAGGGTGGCATGGCGCTGATGCCGATGATCGGCAGAGCGCGTTTGCTGCGGTCATGGGGCGGGATCATGGATATGTCCATGGACGGCTCTCCGATCATCGACCGCACCCATGTCGAGGGGCTCTATCTGAACGCGGGCTGGTGCTATGGCGGCTTCAAGGCGACGCCTGCCAGCGGTTATGCCTTCGCCCATCTGCTGGCCAGGGATGCTCCGCACGAGACCGCCCGCGGTTATCGCCTGGACCGTTTCGCGCGCGGTCACGTTATCGACGAAAAAGGCGTGGGCGCTGCGCCGAACCTGCATTGAGTGGATGAAATGATCACGAGTTCTGCACATCGGATGATTGAAGATTGGCGGCTTGGATTCGTTGCTACGGCTGACGCCTATGGGGCGCCCAACCTTTCCCCGAAAGGTACCTTCGTCGTGCATGACAGCAAGACAATCGGCTTTGCGGAGATCCGTTCTCCTGATACATTGAAGAATATCGCTCTGTGCCCGCAGGTCGAGATCAGTTTTGTCGATATTCTGACCCGCCGCGCAGTGCTGATAGGCGGAACCGCCCGGAGCGTGGCGCGGGACAGCGATGAGTTTGCCAGACTATTCCCGACATATGAAGAACTTTGGCCCGATCTGGCCAGCAGTTTTGGCAGCATTGTTCTGGTCGATGTAACCGCCTGCCGTCCTACCTGCTCTCCCGCCTACGATAATGGGGCGACAGCGAGCGATCTGCGTCGAAACTGGATGCAGCGGGTACAGGATATCAATAGCCGCCATGAGCAATCGGAGGTCACGCCATGCTGATTCCCCATCCTCTACTTGGCCTTCGCGACGCACAGGAATTCACCTATCTGGGCGATGCAAGGCTGATCGAGCGCCCCGACGGCATGGCCGAGGGCGCCGAGGCGGCATTCGCCGATTACGTCTATCTGCGCGACAACCCGGCGGGCGTGCATCGCGAGCTGTGGTTTCACGAACAGGGCGACCGGTCCTGGCTGGTCGTGACGCGCGATACCGTCACGCATGAGATCATCGGCGCGGAACTTGCCCGCGATGTCGCCATGCGCGGGAAGGGAGGTGCGACATGACCCGGCTTTCAGGCGGATTGATCGATCGTTCGCGTAGCCTGTCCTTTACCTTCGACGGGCGGAGGTTCACCGGCTATTCGGGCGATACGCTAGCTTCGGCCCTGCTCGCCAATGACGTGCGGCTGATGGGGCGCAGCTTCAAGTATCACCGCCCGAGGGGACTGATCGCGGCGGGGTCCGAGGAACCCAATGCACTGGTCGAATTGCGCAGTGGCGCGCGGCAAGAGCCGAATACCCGCGCCACCGTGGCCGAGCTGTATGACGGCCTGACCGCCCGGAGCCAGAACCGCATCGGCTCGCTGAACTTTGATCTGCTGGCGATGAACGATCTGCTGTCGCCCTTCTTCGCGGCGGGGTTCTATTACAAGACCTTCATGTGGCCTCGGGCCTTCTGGGAAAAACTGTATGAGCCCGCCATCCGCCGGGCGGCGGGGCTGGGCAGCCTGTCCATGCAGGCCGATCCGGATGCCTATGACAAGGGCTTCCTGCATTGCGATCTGCTGGTGATTGGCGGTGGTGCGGCGGGGCTGACGGCGGCGCTGACGGCGGCGCGTTCCGGTGCGCGGGTAATCCTTGCCGACGAGGATTTCCGCCTCGGAGGCCGGTTGCTGGCGGAGACGCATCTGTTGGACGATGCGCCCGCCACCGAATGGGTGGCCGGGGTTGAAGAGGAACTGGCCAGCCTGCCCAACCTGCGCATCATGCGCCGCACCACCGTCTTCGGGGCTTTCGATCACGGCATCTATGGCGCGGTCGAGCGGGTCGCGGATCACCTGCCCGAGCCGGGCGGCAAGCCGCGTCAGACATTGTGGCGGATCACGGCGAAACGTGCGGTTCTGGCGGCAGGCGCCATCGAACGGCATATCCCCTTCGCCAATAACGACCGCCCGGGCATCATGCTGGCGGGCGCCATGCGCGCCTTTGCCAATCGTTGGGCGGTCTGCCCCGCCGATCGCGTGGCCATCTTCACCAATAACGACGACGGTCATCGTACTGCCCTCGACCTTGCCGCCAAGGGGGTCGAGGTCACGGGGGTCATCGATAGCCGCGTGGATGCAACGGCGATGGGTGATTACCCGATCTTTGCGGGCGGCCTGGTCAGCAATGCCAAGGGCCGCCTCGGCCTGACAAGGATAGAGGTCAGGCAAAACGGGCGTAGCCGGTGGATCGAATGCAGCGCGCTCGGGATTTCGGGGGGGTGGAACCCGAACCTGCATCTGGCCTCGCATCATCGCGGCCGTCCGGTCTGGGACGAGGCTTTGCAAAGCTTTGTTCCGGCCGGGGACGGACCGCCGGGCCTGATCGTTGCCGGGGCCGCTGATGGTCAGGGCAGCACAGCCGCCGCCTTGCGCTCGGGCGCGGAAGCCGCCGGCCGAGCGCTTGCCGAACTGGACCTCAAGGCCGCGATGCCCGAATTGCCGCAGGCCGAGGATGCGGTATCGAAGCCGCAAGCGCTCTGGCATGTGCCCGGCAAGGGGCGGGCCTGGGTGGATTTCCAGAACGATGTCACGGTCAAGGACATCAAGCTGGCCCATCAGGAAAACATGCGCCCGGTTGAGCATCTGAAACGCTGGACCACGCTTGGCATGGCGACCGATCAGGGCAAGACGGCGAATGTCACCGCGCTCGCGATCATGTCGGAACTGACCGGTAAATCGATCCCCGAAACCGGCACCACGATTTTCCGCCCGCCCTATACCGGCGTATCGCTGTCGGTTCTGGGCGGCGGCAACACGGCCGAGCATTTCCGCCCCCGCCGCCTGACACCGACCCATCACTGGGCCGAGGCGCAGGGCGCGGTATTCGTCGAGGTCGGGCCATGGATGCGGGCGCAGTATTTTCCCCGCCCCGGCGAGGCGCATTGGCGCGAAACGGTCGATCGCGAGGTCCTGGCCACCCGCAAAGGGGTCGGCATCTGCGATGTGACCACGCTTGGCAAGGTCGATGTGCAGGGCGCGGATGCCGGGGAGTTCCTGAACCGGCTTTACTGCAACGGCATGAAGACGCTGAAGGTCGGGATGGTCCGTTATGGCCTGATGCTGCGCGAGGATGGTATCGCTTGGGATGACGGCACCTGCGCGCGTCTGGCCGAGGATCACTATGTTGTCACCACTACAACGGCACAGGCCGGACCCGTCTATCGTCAGATGGAGTTCGCACGGCAGTGTCTGTGGCCCGAGATGGATGTGCAGCTGATCTCGACCACCGATGCCTGGGCGCAGATCGCGGTCGCCGGTCCGAATGCACGGCGGCTGCTGGAGCGGATCGTGGACGAGGGGTTCGATATCTCGAACGAGGCGTTCCCTTTCATGGCCTGCACCAGCCTGACCATCTGCGGCGGGCTCAGGGCTCGATTGTTCCGGATCTCGTTTTCGGGCGAATTGGCCTATGAGGTCGCGGTGCCCGCGCGATTTGGCCATGCGCTGATGCAGCGGCTGGTAGAGACGGGTGAGGATCTTGGCGCGACCCCCTACGGAACCGAGGCGCTCGGCGTCATGCGGATTGAAAAGGGTCATGCCGCCGGCAACGAGCTGAACGGCCAGACCAGTCCGCAGATGCTGGGTATGGGCCGGATGGTCTCGACCAAGAAGGACAGCATCGGTGCCGTGATGTCCCGGCGCGAAGGACTGGCCGCCGACACGAGGCGACTGGTCGGGCTGCAGCCGGTCGATGCCGCTCGGCCGGTGCTGGCCGGGATGCATCTGTTCACCGACGGGGCGGCGCAAAGCACCGCGACCGATCAGGGCTGGATCAGTTCCGCCTGCTACTCCCCGCATGTCGGCTGCCATATCGGGCTGGGTTTCCTGGCCAACGGCTCCGAGCGTATGGGCGAGGTGATTACCGGCGCCAACCCGCTGGATGGTCAGCAGGTGGCGCTGCGCGTCGTCTCGGCCCATTTTGTCGATCCTGATGGAGGACGCCTGCGTGACTGACCTGACACCGATCACCGCCTTGGGTGGCTCTGCCCCCGCAGCTCATCAATTTGGTCCGTTGCGGATTTCCGAGAATCCCGATGTGGCGCTTGTCTCATTGGCGCTGCGTCGCGGAGCAACTCAGCCTGCACCAATGGGGCTGGAATTGCCGGGTCCGGGACAATGGGTTGCCGGAAACGGCGTGGCCGCGTTCTGGACCGGCCCCGGTCAATGGATGATCGAGGCAGAGGGCCGCGCCACAGAGGATTTCGCCGCCGCATTGGCTGTCGAGGCGTCCGGCTGCTCGATCACCGAGCAGACCGATGCCTGGACCGTGTTCGAAATTGTTTCGGGCAATGGCGGTGCCCCGATCCGGGCATTGATGGAAAAGCTGGTCAACCTGGATGCGGGCGCGTTCGGCCCCGGCAGCGCCACCCGAACCGGGCTGCACCACATGAGCGCCTATGTGATCCGCCGCGCCGATGACCGGTTGGCGATCATCGGAATGCGCAGCATGGCCGTGGCGCTGTGGCATGCGCTCGACGAGACTGCGGAACGCTTGAAGGGAGAATTGCAATGAGCGGAGCGCTGATCGACGGCAAGGCGTTTTCGGCCGATGTGCGGGCGCGCGTCGCCGATCATGTCGTCAAGCTGAAAGAACAGGGGATCACTCCGGGGCTGGCCGTTGTGCTGGTGGGCGAAGATCCGGCCAGCGAGGTCTATGTCCGCAACAAGGGCATCCAGACTCGCGAGGCGGGAATGAACTCCTATGAGCACAAGCTGCCTGCCGACACCACGCAGGACGCGCTTATGGCGCTGGTCGCGCAGCTCAATGCCGATCCGGCCGTGCATGGCATCCTCGTGCAACTGCCGTTGCCGGATCATCTGGATTCCGAGGCGGTGCTGAATGCCATCGAACCCGCCAAGGATGTCGATGGCTTTCATATCCTGAATGTCGGGTTGCTGGCGACCGGGCAGAAATCCATGGTCGCCTGCACGCCGCTTGGTTGCCTGATGATGCTGCGCGACCGCTTGGGCGACTTGTCGGGGCTGAACGCGGTGATCGTGGGGCGCAGCAATATCGTCGGCAAACCGATGGCGCAGCTCTTGCTGCGCGACAGCTGCACCGTCACCATCGCCCATAGCAGGACTCGTGATCTGGGCGAGGTCTGCCGCCGCGCGGATATTCTTGTCGCTGCCGTGGGGCGGCCGCGGATAATCCCCGGTGACTGGATCAAGCCCGGCGCCACGGTGATCGATGTCGGCATCAACCGGATCGAAGAGGATGGCAAGACCCGGCTAGTCGGGGATGTCGATTTCGACAGTGCGCGCGAAGTCGCCGGTGCGATCACCCCGGTGCCCGGCGGCGTCGGCCCGATGACCATTGCCTGCCTGCTGGCCAATACGCTGACCGCCTGCTGCCGTGCGGTGGGCCTGCCCGAACCCGATGGACTGACCGCCTGAGGCGGCAAGCCCGGACAAAGACACCAAAACAAATCGCGGGGCTGCCGACAGCCTCCCCGTTTACGACAGGAGTTGCAAATGACCAAATTCTGCCTGACCGTTGCCTGCGAATCCACTCGGGGTATCGTCGCCGCCATTTCCGGTTATCTCGCCGAGCAGGGCTGCAACATCACCGCCAGTTCGCAATATGACGACCCGGAGACCGGCAAGTTTTTCATGCGCGTCAGCTTTGCCTCGGAAAAGGGCGTCACGCTGGACAAGCTGAGCAAGGGTTTCGCCGAGACCGCCAAGACATCGGGCATGACCTATCAGTTTCACGACGAGGGGCTGAAGATGAAGGTGATCGTGATGGTCTCGCGTTTCGGGCATTGCCTGAACGACCTGCTGTATCGCTGGCGGATCGGGGCGCTGCCGATCGATATCGTGGCGGTGATCTCGAACCACATGGATTACCAGAAGGTGGTGGT
>NZ_QOKZ01000011.1 GCF_003697785.1 Paracoccus alkanivorans
TCCGAAGATCGGCGGATAAAGGCCGGAACAGGCATGTCTTTGCCGATTCCGCTCGGCAAATTGACGCTGATGACCCGATGGCAGTCACCGCAAGGTGAAGACGCAGGGCATGGCAATCACGGTTCCGGCAACAGCGGCGGCGATGCCGACCGGCGCAGCGGATATCAGGGCGAGAGAAGCCGGCGATACAGATCGTCCAGAAATTCCTGCGCCTCGCTGAACGGGTCATGTCCCTTGCCGAGTACGGCGCGGACCTGAACCTCGAAATCGGCATAATGCTGCGTCATCGCCCAGATCGAGAAAATCAGGTGATGCGGCTCGACATTCCGCAGCCGCCCCGACTGCATCCAGTCTTGCAGGATCGCCACCGCATCCTCGACCGTCCCGCGCAGCCGCCCGCCCAGGATCTCGGTCAGATGGGGCGCGCCGCGCAGGATCTCATAGGCGAAAAGCCGACTCTCGCGCGGGTATTGCCGGGACATGCGCAGTTTTGCCGCGACATAGTCCAACACCTCCTGCAAGGGTTCCCCTTCTGGATCGATATTGCTCAGGGGCGCCAGCCACATATCCAGCAGCGTGGTCAGCAGGGTCTTGTGAATTTCATCCTTGGAGGCGAAATAATACAGCACGTTGGGCTTGGACAGACCCGCCTCGCCCGCGATCTGGTCGATCGTCGCGCCGCGAAAGCCGCTATTGGAAAATACCGTCAGCGCACCTTCAAGGATCAGTTCCCGGTTCCGGCGCTGAATTCTGGTCAACCCGCTGTCATCCTGCTCGCCCATTGCCTGCCCTTCGTTGTTCTGTCTCATTATTGGGCAGGAAATCCTGCAACGCCAAGATGGCAATAACGGCGCTTGACTGTGCAAGGCCCCGTGCTAGCCTGATCCTGACTCTTTGGTCAATAATTGGCAACACTCCCCGCGCGCAATGCCCGGAGGGGCCAGACCCATCCATTCGACCCCGCGGCAAGACGGGGCGATCAGACAGGAAGGAAAACACATGGCGGAGCCGAACGGGGCTGTTCCAGCCGCGAACATGAAGATCGATGGCGACCGGCTGTGGGACAGCCTGATGGAGATGGCCAGGATCGGCCCCGGTGTGGCGGGCGGCAATAACCGCCAGACCCTGACCGATGCCGATGCCGAGGGCCGCCGCCTGTTCCAGCGCTGGTGCGAAGAGGCCGGGATGTCGATGGGCGTCGACCGGATGGGCAACATGTTCATGCGCCACGAGGGAACCGAGCCGGAACTGGATCCGGTCTATATCGGCAGTCATCTGGACACGCAGCCCACAGGCGGAAAATATGACGGTGTGCTGGGCGTGCTGTCGGGGCTGGAGGTGATCCGCTCGATCCGCGACATGGGCATCTCGACCCGCCGCCCCATCGTGGTGGTCAACTGGACCAACGAGGAGGGCACCCGTTTCGCGCCAGCCATGCTGGCCTCGGGCGTGTTCGCCGGGATGCATGACGAGGATTACGCCAATAGCCGCGAGGATGCCGAGGGCAAGCGCTTCGGCGATGAGCTGGACCGGATCGGCTGGCGCGGCGAAGAGGTTCCGGGCGAGCGCAGGATCCACGCGATGTTCGAATACCATATCGAACAGGGCCCGATACTGGAGGCCGAGAACACGCAGATCGGTGTGGTCACGCATGGGCAGGGCCTGTGGTGGCTGCAGGTGACGCTGACCGGCAAGGACGCGCATACCGGCTCCACCCCGATGAAGATGCGGGTGAATGCAGGCTTGGGCATGGCCCGGATCATCGAGGCGGTGCATCGCATCGCCATGGACCACCAGCCCAATGCCGTGGGCGCGGTCGGCCAGGCCAATGTCTGGCCCAATTCACGCAACGTGATCCCCGGACGCGCGGTTTTCACCGTCGATTTCCGCTCCCCCGACCTGGACAAGCTGAACGCGATGCGCGCGCGGCTGGAGGCCGAGGCACCGGAGATCGCGAACGAGTTGGGACTGGGGATCGAGATCGAGCCGGTCGGGCATTTCGATCCGGTGACATTCGATCCCGGGCTGGCCGGGATGCTGCGCGACGCGGCCGATCGCCTCGGCTACAGCCATATGGATATCGTCTCGGGCGCCGGGCATGACGCCTGCTGGATCAACCGGGTGGCGCCGACGGTGATGATCATGTGTCCCTGCGTGGACGGGCTGAGCCATAACGAGGCCGAAGAGATCAGCCCCGAATGGGCCTCGGCCGGGGCCGATGTGCTGCTGCACGCGGTGCTCGAGGCGGCGGAGATTGCGCGCTGACGCGCGCGGAGGCCGGGGCTTTGCCCCGGACCCCAAGGTATTTGCACAAAGAAGAAGGGTTCACGCGATGAGCACGGTCATTCGGAACGGAACCGTCGTGACGGCGGATCTCAGCTACAAGGCGGATGTGCTGATCGAGGGCGGCAGGATCGCGGCGATCGGCGAGGGCTTGACGGGCGACGAGGTGCTGGACGCCACCGGCTGCCTTGTCATGCCGGGCGGGATCGATCCGCATACGCATCTGGAGATGCCCTTCATGGGCACCTATTCCGCCGACGATTTCGAAAGCGGAACCCGCGCGGCGCTGGCCGGCGGGACCACGATGGTGGTGGATTTCGCCCTGCCCTCCCCTGGTCAGGGGCTGCTGGATGCGCTGAAGATGTGGGACAACAAGTCCGGGCGGGCGCATTGCGACTACAGCTATCACATGGCCGTCACCTGGTGGGGAGAGCAGGTCTTTGACGAGATGGAGGCGGTGGTGAAGCGCGGCATCACCTCTTTCAAGCATTTCATGGCCTACAAGGGCGCGCTGATGGTGAATGACGACGAGCTCTTCGCCAGTTTCCGCCGGGTCGGTGACCTGGGCGGGATCGCGCTCGTGCATGCCGAGAATGGCGACGTGGTGGCCGAACTGTCGGCCCGCCTGCTGGCCGAAGGGAATACGGGCCCCGAGGCGCATGCCTATTCCCGCCCGCCGCAGGTCGAGGGCGAGGCGACGAACCGGGCGATCATGGTGGCCGATATGGCCGGGGTGCCGCTTTATGTCGTGCATGTGAGCTGCGAGGACAGCCACGAGGCGATCCGGCGCGCGAAACAGCAGGGCAAGCGGGTCTGGGGAGAGCCGCTGATCCAGCACCTGACGCTGGACGAGAGCGAGTATTTCAACCCCGATTGGGATCATGCCGCGCGGCGGGTGATGTCTCCGCCCTTCCGCAACAAGCTGCATCAGGACAGTCTCTGGGCCGGGCTGCAATCGGGCAGCCTGTCGGTGGTGGCGACCGATCATTGCGCCTTTACCACAGAGCAGAAGCGTTACGGGGTCGGCGATTTCACCAAGATCCCGAACGGCACCGGCGGGCTGGAGGACCGGATGCCGATGCTGTGGACGCATGGGGTCGGGACCGGGCGGCTGACGCCGAACGAATTCGTGGCCGTGACCTCGACCAATATCGCCAAGATCCTGAACCTCTATCCGCGCAAGGGTGCGGTGCTGGTCGGTGCGGATGCCGATCTGGTGGTCTGGGACCCGGAGGCCGAAAAGACCATCAGCGCGGGCAGCCAGCAATCCGCCATCGATTACAACGTGTTCGAAGGCCAGAAGGTCAAGGGCCTGCCGCGCTATACGCTGACGCGCGGAGTGGTGGCGGTCCGCGAGGGCGCGCTGGACAGCCGCGAGGGGCACGGGGAATTCGTGGCCCGCGAGCCTCGCGGACAGGTCAACCGGGCGCTGAGCAAGTGGAAGGAACTGACCGCGCCAAGACCGGTCGAACGTTCGGGCATTCCGGCAAGCGGGGTGTAACTTGGGCCAGCCGGTGATCGAGGCCAATGCCGTAAGCCTGACATTCCAGACCGCAGACGGGCCGGTCCATGCCTTGAAGGATGTCGATCTGAGCATCGGGGCGGGTGAATTCGTCAGCTTCATCGGCCCCTCGGGCTGCGGCAAGACAACCTTCCTGCGCACCATCGCCGCACTGGAAAGCCCGACTGGCGGCGCGCTGACCGTGAACGGGATGAGCCCGGACGAGGCCCGGCGCGCCCGCGCCTATGGCTATGTGTTCCAGGCGCCGGGACTGTATCCGTGGCGGACGATCGCCGGGAATATCTCGCTGCCGCTGGAGATCATGGGCTTTGGCAAGGCGGATCGGGCGGAACGCGTGCGCCGGGTGCTGGAACTGGTCGACCTGGAGGGTTTCGGGGGCAAGTTCCCGTGGCAGCTTTCGGGCGGGATGCAGCAGCGGGCCAGCATCGCCCGGGCGCTGGCCTTCGACGCCGATATCCTGCTGATGGACGAGCCCTTCGGCGCGCTGGACGAGATCGTGCGCGACCGGCTGAACGAGGCTCTGCTGGAATTGTGGCGCAAGACCGGCAAGACCATCGGCTTCGTCACCCATTCCATTCCCGAGGCGGTCTACCTGTCCACGAGGATCGTGGTGATGTCTCCGCGGCCGGGGCGGATCACCCGGATCATCGACAGCCCCCTGCCCGCCGAGCGCCCGCTGGATATCCGCGACACGCCGGAATTCATCGCGCTGGCGCATGAGGTGCGCGAAGGGCTGCGCGAGGGGCATGGCGATGATATATAAGGAAGAAAATAATGAACGCAAAAGATGAAATGCAAGATTGGATAGTTGAGGCACTTCAAGCAAATGGAGGCTCTGGCTCAATCGTTGATATTTGCAAGCATATTTGGATCAACCACGAAACAGAGCTACGTGCTTCTGGTGATTATTTTTACAAGTGGCAGTATCAAATGCGTTGGGATGGCCAAAATCTACAAAGAGCAGGAAAACTAACAAAGCAGGGCAAAGGTGGAGAGTGGGCTCTAACTAAATGAGAAACCTGTTGCCCATCCTGACCGTGCTTCTGGCGATTGTCGCGATCTGGTATGTCGCGGCCATCGGCATGAACTCGACATGGGCGCGTGATCAGGCGGCGCGGGCCGAGACCCGGCTTTCAGCGGGGGATCTGGTGATACAGACCCTGACGCTGGAGCGCCCGGTTCTGCCCGCCCCGCATCAGGTCGCGGCCGGGTTATGGGAGGGGATCGCGGGGCAGAAGATCACCTCGAAACGCAGCCTTGTCTGGCATGGCTGGATCACGCTCTCGGCCACCCTGACGGGGTTCGCCATCGGCAGTCTTGCCGGGATCCTGCTGGCGGTGGGGATCGTGCATGACCGGGCGATGGACCAGTCGGTCATGCCCTGGGCGGTGGCCAGCCAGACCGTGCCGATCCTGGCCATCGCGCCGATGGTGATCGTGGTCTTTGCCAGCGCCGGGATCACCGGGCTCTTGCCCAAGGCGGTCATCGCGGCATGGCTGTCCTTTTTCCCGGTGCTGGTCGGCATGGTCAAGGGGCTGCGCACGCCCGACAGGATGCAGCTTGACCTGATGCGGTCATGGAGCGCCTCTCGCCCGCAGATGTTCTGGCGGCTGCGGCTGCCCTCGTCCCTGCCCTATCTGTTCGCCAGCCTGAAGGTCGGCATCGCCGCCGCTTTGGTCGGCACTATCGTGGGCGAACTGCCCGCCGGAGCAAGCGCGGGCTTGGGCGCAAGGCTGCTTTCGGGCAGCTATTACGGCCAGACCGTGCAGATCTGGGCGGCGTTGTTCGCAGCGGCAGCGCTGGCGGCAGGGCTGGTCATCGCGGTGGGGCGGATCGAGGCCGTCACGCTGCGGCGCATGGGGCTGGCGCGATGACCGGGGCGCTGTCCATTCTGGCGGTATGGCTGGGGGCATGGGGCCTCAACATTTGGCTGGCGCGGTTCGGCACCCGCGCGACAAGGTTCCTTGTCGCGCTGATATTCGGCCTGACCATCGTGGTGCTGTGGGAGATGATCGTGCGGATATACGCGATCCCGCCGGTCATCCTGCCCCCGCCGACACAGATCGCGGCCAGCTTCGCGGCGAACACCGCGATCCTCTGGGGCGATTTCGTCCAGACCATCGTCAAGGGTGCGCTGACCGGCTGGCTGTTGGGTGGCGCGGCGGCGATCCTGACCGCCATCGCCATCGACCGCAGCCCATTCCTTCAACGCGGGCTGCTACCGATCGGCAATTTCGTCGCCGCCCTGCCCATTGTCGGCATCGCCCCGATCTTGGTGATGTGGTTCGGCTTTGACTGGCAATCCAAGGCGGCGGTCGTCGTGGTGATGGTGTTCTTCCCGATCCTCGTGAACATGGTCGCGGGGCTCGCCGCCACCGACCGGATGCAGCGCGACCTGATGGCGACATGGGCCGCGCCTTACGGACAATCGCTGTGGAAACTGCGCCTGCCCGCCGCCATGCCCTTCCTGTTCAACGGGCTCAAGATCACCACCACGCTGGCGCTGATCGGGGCCATCGTCGCGGAATTCTTCGGCAGCCCGACAAAGGGCATGGGGTTCCGCATCTCGACCGCGGTGGGGCGGCTGGACCTGCCGCTGGTCTGGGCCGAGATCCTCGTGGCGGCAATCGCCGGTTCCCTGTTCTATGGTATCGTGGCGCTGATCGAAAAGAAGGTGACGTTCTGGCACCCGTCGCAGCGCGGTCAACGGGGCTGAACGCCCCCCAACAGGAGAGTGAAGATGAAAAGACTGATGCTTGGCTGTGCCGCCCTCGCATTCGCGGGCGCGGCCGATGCGCAGGAGCTGACCCTGCAACTGAAATGGGTCACGCAGGCGCAGTTCGGCGGCTATTACGTCGCCAAGGACAAGGGCTTCTACGAGGAAGAAGGGCTTGACGTCACGATCAAGGCGGGCGGGCCGGATATCGCGCCGACGCAGGTGCTGGCAGGTGGCGGCGCGGATGTGATCGTCGAATGGATGCCCGCCGCGCTCGCCGCCCGCGAAAAGGGGCTGCCGCTGGTCAATATCGCCCAGCCCTTCAAATCCTCGGGAATGATGCTGACCTGCCTGAAGGAAAGCGGCATCACCGATCCCAAGACCGATTTCGCGGGCAAGACCCTGGGCGTCTGGTTCGCGGGCAACGAATACCCGTTCCTGAGCTGGATGCACACGCTCGGCCTGTCGACCGAGGGCGGCACGGATGGCGTCACCGTGCTGAAGCAGGGCTTCAATGTCGATCCGCTGCTGCAGAAACAGGCGGCCTGCATCAGCACCATGACCTATAACGAATATTGGCAGGTGATCGATGCCGGCATCGCGCCCGAGGACCTGGTGACATTCAAATACGAGGATCAGGGGGTCGCCACGCTGGAGGACGGGCTTTATGTGCTGGAAAGCACGCTGGAGGACGAGGCCAAGGTCGCCGATCTGGAGAAATTCGTCCGCGCCAGCATGAAGGGCTGGAAATATGCCGAGGAGAACCCCGAGGAAGCCGCCGAGATCGTGCTGGAAAACGACGAGACCGGTGCCCAGACCATCGAGCACCAGACCCGCATGATGACCGAGATCGCCAAGCTGACCGCCGGGTCGAACGGCGCGCTGGACGAGGCCGATTACCAGCGCACGGTCGATATATTGCTGGCGGGCGGCTCCGATCCGGTGATCTCCAAGGAACCCGAGGGCGCATGGAGCCATGCCATCACCGACAAGGCACTGGCAGAGTAGGCGGGCGTTTCGCGATGCCCGGGGATATTTGCATGAAGAAGGGCCGCCGATTCGGATAAGGCGGCCCGGACTGCCTTGAATTTGTGCAATTCGGCCACGGGTTTATTTTACCATTTGATAAAATTTCTGACCTATGCCAGCCTGATCATATCCAACAGGTGAGCCAGGAGACGAAAATGTCCCAAGCCAGACTGTCGCCGGGTGTCGTGCCCGGCCGCCTCAGCAAGGAAGAACTTGCGGCGAATTTCGCCGATATCGCCCCTCCGCTGGACGATCACGAGGCGCGCGTCGCCGCTGATCGTTGCTATTTCTGCCATGACGCGCCCTGCGTCACGGCCTGCCCGACCTCGATCGACATTCCGCTGTTCATCCGCCAGATCGCCACCGGCACGCCGGATGCGGCGGCGATGACGATCCTGCACGCAAATATCCTGGGCGGCATGTGCGCCCGCGTCTGCCCGACCGAAAACCTGTGCGAAGGCGCATGCGTGCGCATGGATGCCGAGGGCCAGCCGGTCGAGATCGGCGCATTGCAGCGTTTTGCCACCGATGGGCTGATGGCGCAGCAGGGCCATCCCTTCCGCCGCGCCGCGCCCACGGGCAAGCGGATTGCCGTGGTCGGCGCGGGCCCGGCAGGGCTGGCGGCGGCGCACAGGCTGGCCGCCAAGGGCCATGATGTCGTCATCTTCGAGGCGCGTGAGAAACCGGGCGGGCTGAACGAATACGGGATCGCCAGTTACAAGTCCGTGGACGGCTTCGCGCAGGCCGAGATCGAATGGCTGATGGGCATCGGCGGGATCGAGCTGCGGCATGGCCAGCGTCTTGGCCAGCAGATCACTCTGGACGGGCTGCGCGGGGAATATGACGCGGTGTTCCTGGGCATGGGGCTTGGCGGCGTGAACGCGCTGCGGGCCGAAGGCGAGGATCGCGAGCATGTCACCGACGCGATCTCCTTCATCCGCGAATTGCGGCAGGCCAGCGACCTGACCGCCCTGCCCGTCGGCCGCGACGTGGTGGTGATCGGCGGCGGCATGACCGCCGTGGATGCGGCAGTGCAGTCGAAGCTGCTGGGGGCCGAGAATGTCACCATGGTCTACCGCCGCGGGCCCGAGCGCATGGGCGCCAGCCGGCACGAGCAGGATCACGCCACCTCTTCCGGCGTGCGGATCATCTGCAATGCCGCCCCGGTCGCCATTCACGGCAATGGCACGGTGGCCGAGATCGAGTTCTGCTATACGCAGGACGGACCCGACGGCCTGACCATGACCGGGGATCGGTTCCGGCTGAAGGCCGACCAGGTCTTTCGCGCCATCGGCCAGCAGTTGCAGGACGCTCCGGACGGCCTGGCGCTGAAGGGCGGCAAGATCGCCGTCACCGGTCCGGGCCGCACCGGGCTGCCCGATGTCTGGGCGGGGGGCGACTGCGCCTCGGGCGGCGACGACCTGACGGTGACGGCGGTGGCCGAGGGTCGCGATGCCGCCGAGGATATCGACGCCCGCCTGACCGGCCGCCCCGCCGAGATCCCCGGCTGACCCAATTTCGCGCTTTGACAAGGAGGCTGAGACATGGCCGATCTGCGCAGTGACTTCATCGGAATCAAATCTCCCAACCCGTTCTGGCTGGCCTCTGCCCCGCCGACCGACAAGGAATATAATGTCCGCCGCGCCTTCCAGGCCGGTTGGGGCGGCGTGGTCTGGAAAACCCTCGGCTCCGAGGGGCCGCCGGTCGTCAATGTCAACGGCCCCCGCTATGGCGTGGTGCATGGCCCCGACCGGCGGGTTCTGGGCATCAACAATATCGAGCTGATCACCGACCGCCCGCTGGAGGTGAACCTGCGCGAGATCAAGCAGGTCAAGCGCGACTATCCCGACCGGGCGCTGGTCATCAGCCTGATGGTGCCATGCGACGAGGAATCCTGGCGCGATATCCTCAAGCAGATCGAGGATACCGGCGCCGACGGGGTGGAACTCAATTTCGGCTGCCCCCATGGCATGAGTGAGCGCGGCATGGGCAGCGCCGTCGGCCAGGTGCCGGAATATATCGAGATGGTCACGCGTTGGGTCAAGCAATATTCGCGCATGCCCTGCATCGTGAAGCTGACGCCCAATATCGCCGATATCCGCAAGCCCGCCGAGGCCGCGAAACGTGGCGGCGCCGACGCGGTCAGCCTGATCAACACGATCAACTCGATCACCTCGGTCGATCTGGACCTGTTCGCGCCGCAGCCGACCATCGACGGCAAGGGCGCGCATGGCGGCTATTGCGGCCCGGCGGTCAAGCCCATCGCGCTGAACATGGTGGCCGAGATCGCCCGCAATTCTGAGACCCACGGTCTGCCGATCAGCGGTATCGGCGGGGTGACGACCTGGCGCGACGCCGCCGAGTTCATGGCGCTTGGTGCCGGGAACGTGCAGGTCTGCACTGCGGCGATGACCTATGGGTTCAAGGTCGTGCAAGAGATGATCTCGGGCCTGCGCGACTATCTCGACAGCCACGATATGGCCTTGTCGGACCTGGTCGGGCGGGCGGTGCCCAATGTGACCGACTGGCAATACCTGAACCTGAATTATGTCACCAAGGCGGTGATCGATCAGGAGGCCTGTATCAAATGCGGGCGCTGCTATGCCGCTTGCGAGGATACCAGCCACCAGGCCATCGCGATGAAGCCGGGCCGCGTCTTTGAGGTGATCGAGGAAGAATGCGTCGCCTGCAACCTGTGCCTTGATGTCTGCCCGGTCGAGGATTGCATCACCATGCGCGAACTCGCCCCCGGAGAGCTGGACCGGCGCACCGGCATCAAGCGCGGCGATTACGCCAACTGGACCACGCATCCCAACAACCCGATGGCGAAGGCGGCGGAGTGATGCGCCTCAGCCCTGCGGGTATAAATCGGAACATGCCGCCCGATCGGCAATGATCGTGCAGGCGGGATGCAGGCGCAGGTAGCTGGCCGGGCAATCCGGGCCGATGACCCCGTCCAGCGCCGTGGCAAGGGCCCTGGCCTTGGCGTCTCCGACCGCCAATGCCAGCAGGCTGCGCGCCGACATGATCTGTGCCGTTCCCATCGTCACCGCCTCGGCCGGAACCGTTTCGCCCCCGGCGAAGAAGCGCAGGTTGGCCCGCCTCGTTTCCGGGCTGAGCCGGACTGCGCGGGTCGGCGCGTCGACAGGCGTGCCCGGTTCGTTGAAGGCGATATGACCATTGTGACCCACCCCCAGAAGCTGCAGATCGACCGGCCCCAACCGCTCCAGCAGCGCCGCGTATTCCCTTGCGGCGGCCTCGGGTTCCCGGTCGCCGCGCGGGATAAGGCTGTGCTCGCGCGGGATGTCCACATGGTCAAGGAAATGCCGCGCCATGTAGCTGTGATAGGAATTCGGGTGATCGGGCGGCAGGCCGACATATTCATCAAGATTGACCGTGCGCACATGGGCAAAGCTCAGCCCCTCGCAGTGGGCGCGGACCAGATGCGCATAGACCGGCTCCATCGTGCCGCCGGTGGCCAGCCCCAGAATGGCATCGGGTCTGGCCGCGACCGTCTCGGCAATCTGCCTCGCGACCGCGGCGGCGGCGGTCTCGGCATCGGGCATCTGTTTCAGGGTCAGGGAACGGCTTACGGTCATGCTGTCCGCTTCAATGATATGGCCGCCAGATCGACCGGCACCTGCCGGCGGGTGAATGCCTTGCCATCCGCCGCGAACAGATGGGCATCGGCGGGATCGAAACCCAGCAGGATTTCCTCTCCCGGGGCGCAGCGGGCGGTGCCATCCGTCACCATGCAGAGCGGCAACCCGCCCGGCGCGAACACATAGACGACAGAACTGCTGCCCAAGCGCTCCACCACATCGACACGGCAGGACAGCCCCTCGTCGGCGGGGTGCAGGTCGTCGGGGCGAATCCCCAATGTGACCTGATCGCCCACTGATGCCCCGTCCGGATCGACCGGCACAGTCACGCGCGGGCCGCTTTCGATCTGCACGGTGATACCGTCGGCCTCGACCGCCTCGATCCGGGCGGACAGGAAATTCATGTTCGGATTGCCGATGAAGCCCGCGACGAAACGGTTCGCGGGTCGGTGGAACAGCTCCAGCGGCGTGCCGGATTGCTCGACATGGCCGCCATTCAGCACCACGATCCGGTCGGCCATGGTCATCGCCTCGACCTGGTCATGGGTGACATAGATCATCGTGTTTCCAAGCTGCCCATGCAGCCGCGACAATTCCACCCGCATCTCGCCGCGCAGGGCGGCGTCAAGATTGGACAGCGGCTCGTCGAACAGGAAGACCGAGGGCTCGCGCACGATGGCCCGCCCGATGGCGACGCGCTGGCGCTGGCCGCCGGACAGCTCGCCGGGGCGATGGCCAAGCCGCTCGGTCAGTTTCAGCACCTCGGCGGCGCGGTTCACCCGGGCATCGACCTCGGCCTGCGGCAGCCGCTCCACACGCAGCGGAAAGGCGATATTCTCGAACACGGTCATATGCGGATAAAGCGCATAGGACTGGAATACCATCGCGATGCCGCGCTTGGCCGGGGGCAGCTTGTTGACCACGCGCCCGTCGATCTCCAGCGTGCCCTCGCTGATATCCTCAAGCCCCGCGATCATCCGCAGCATGGTGGATTTGCCACAGCCCGAGGGGCCGACGAAGACGGTGAAATCGCCATCGCGGATATGCAGGTCGGTAGGATGGATCACCCGGGCCGAGCCGAAATCCTTGGTCACTCCGTTCAGTTTCAAATCGCCCATCGGCATCTCCTGAAGGGGTAAGGCGGGGGCGGGTCGCGCCCCCGGCCATGGGTTATGCGGAACTCAGTCCAGCGCGCTCAGATCTTCCTGGATCCGGGTCGCGGCCTCTTCCGGGGCGAGTTCCCCCAGGACCACGCCCTGGATATTCTCGATCGCGATATCCTGCATGCCGACGAAATCGGTCATCAGGGGTTCCGGGCCTCCGGTCGGGATCGCGTCGATAAAGGGCTTCCAGGTCGGATCCTCGGCGATCAGCGCATCGGTATCGGTGCCAAGGCGGATCGGCGTCCAGCCGCCCTCCTTGTCGAACTCGGCCTGACGTTCCGGGGCGGTCAGATACTTGATCAGCTTCTGCGCCGGCTCCTCCAGCCCGGTGCCCTTGAACACCACGAGACTGTCGGTGATCAGCAGGGTCGAATGCTCGCCCTGCGGTCCCGCCGGAATCAGCGACACGCCGAAATTCACGCCCTCGGCCTTGCCCCGGCCAGCAGCGTAAGAGGTATACATCGCGATCTGGCCTTCCTTGAACAGCGGCTCCAGCCCGCCACGTTCATAGGCCAGGGGACCTTCCTGCGAATATTTCGCCAGTTCCTGGTAGAAGGCCAGCGTCTCGACATTCTGCGGACTGTCGAAGACCACATTGCCATCGGCATCCACGACCTGCCCGCCATTGGAATAGAGGAAGTTCAGGAATTCGTGGAAGGTATTGTCCATATCGGCCGCGGGCAGACCGAAACCCGCCGCGTCGGTCTTTTCCGAGATCGCCTTGGCGGCGGTCAGCATCTCCTCGAAGGTCTGCGGGCCTTCGGGCATGTCCAGTCCGGCCTCGGCGAACAGGTCCTTGTTCCAGAACAGGCCCTTGGTCGAGAACGCGCGCGGCAGGCCCCAGACCTCGCCGCCGATCTGCACCGTCGAGATCACCGAGGGCTCGTAGCTGGCCAGTTCCTCTTCGGAAAGTTCGATCGGCACGATCTGGTCGCTGGCGGATAGCTGCTTGAGCACGCGCGAGCCCATATAGGCGGCGGCAGGCGGGGTTCCGGCGGCGGCAAGCGTCAGGGTCTTGGCCTGGCACTGCTCCCACGGCAGGTATTCGACGCGGACGGTGTAATCCGGGTTCTCGGCCACCCATTCGTCGATATGCTTCTGCTGCACCGGCGCCTGCGGCTCGGTATCGGAACCGCAATTGACGATATGCAGCTCTTCCGCGGCCTGCGCCACCAGCGGCAATGCCATCAGCGCGGTCGAGGCGAGGATGATGGAACGGAATTTCATTTGCTTACTCCCTGATTGGACCTTGGATCATCATTCCTTCACCGCACCGGCGGTCAGCCCGGCGACGATGAATCTTTGCAGGAACACGTAAAGCACCAGCACCGGCAGCACGCCGACCAGGCTGGCGGCCATGATCTCGTTCCAGCGGACGGTTTCATGGCCAAAGAACTGGAACAGGCCGACCGGCAGCGGGTTCAGCTCGTTCCTGGAATTGAAGGTCAGCGCGAACAGGAATTGCTGCGCGTAGGCGGTGATGAAGGTGGTCACGGCAACGACGACCATTCCCGGCACCGCCAGTGGCAGGATTACCCGGCGCATGGTGTAAAGCCTGCTGGCGCCATCGACATAGGCGGCCTCTTCCAGTTCGGCCGGAATGCGCATGAAATAGCTGCGCATCAGGAAGATCCCCACAGGCACGGTAAAGGCCGCGCCCGGCACGATCATCGCGGCATAGCTGTTCAGCAATCCGGCCGCCAGCATCAGCTTGTAAAGCGGGATGATCAGCACCGCCGCCCCGACCATCGACACGACAAGGAACACGGCGAGGATGCTGCCGCGCAGCCTGAACTCGAACCGGGCGAAGGCATAGGCGGCAGGGACCGAGCAGAACATCGACAGGATCGTCACTGCCACCGCGATGCCGAAGCTGTTCATGATCCAGCGCAGCAGCATCGGCTGCGCCGTCCAGATGGTCACGTAGTTCCCGAAGCCCATTCCCTCGGCGATGAAGCGGTAGGGAACGCGGAACACCTCGTTCAGGGGGCGCAGCGAGACCATGAAAGCCTCGACGAAAGGCGCCAGCATGAAGACCAGGAACAGCGCCATTCCGGCATAGATCAGCAGATATTCCCACCAGCGGTAGCGGTTGATCATCTCGCGCGTCCTTTCCTCGTCAGCCGCAGCAGCATCGCCAGATAGATCGCCGACAGCACCGACAGGCAGATCAGGATCATCACCGCCCGCGCCGCGCCCTCGCCATAGCGGAAACGCGAGATGGCGGTGCGATAGGTGTCGATGATCATCGTGGTGGTCGAACCGCGCGGCCCGCCCTCGGTCAGGATCCAGATGATGTCGAAGCTGTTGAAGGTCCAGATCGTCGACAAGAGCGCCATGGTGGCGATGGACGGCATCAAGAGCGGCAGGGTGATCCGGCGGAAACGATAGAAGCGGCTGGCCCCGTCGGTCCATGCGGCCTCGTAGAGATCGGCCGGCACGGTCTGCATCGCCGCCAGCAGGTAGAGCGCGACCAGCGGCGTGCCGATCCAGACATCGGTGACGACGGTCGCGATGAAGGCCGCCTGTTTATAGGCCAGAAACTCGAAGGGACCGCTGAACAGCCCGATCCGCTGCCCGAGCCCCGAAATCATCCCGAACTGGCCGTTATACAGCCATGCCCACATGAAGCAGCCCACCGCGATGGGTACCACCCAAGGCGGCATGATCAGCACCCGGAACAGCGCCCGCCCCGGCACGGCGGCATTCAGCAGCACCGCACCCAACAGGCCCAGGATCAGCTTGAGGCTGACCGACAGCGTGGTCCAGACCAGCGTGCGGGTGATGACCGGCCAGAAATCACGGTTGAAGAACTTGGTATAGTTCTCCATCCCCACATATTCCTGCGTGGGCCGCATCGAGGCGTCGGTGAAGGACAGCCTGAAGGTCTCGATAATCGGCCAAGCGGCGATCAGCCCGACCAGCAGAACCGCCGGAACCAGCAGCAGATAGGGAAAAGGATCGCGGCCTGTCTTCATGCGGCGGCCCTCCCTGCAAGCGCCTCGTCAAAGCGGGTCCAGAAATCGGTCAGATCGACGATGCGGCCTTCCTTGCGCGCCCGGTCCATGGCCAGCGCGGTCACACCCGCCTCCAGCGCATCGGTGACGGTCAGCGGCAAGGCGGGCAGGCGGCCCATGTAATAGGCGCAGAGATCCTCGGCCATGGCCTGATCGGCGCCGTAATGGCCCTTCTGGTTGCCATCCGTGCCGATGGCGGGATCGTCCCGCAGCACGGCGCCGTCATCCGAGCGGGTCAGCCTGAAGAAATTGCGGATGAAATCGCCCTCGGCCATGCCATCGGTGCCGATCACCGCGAAACGGCGGAACTCGTCGGGGACATTCATATTGGTGTGAAAGGCCAGCGTCGCGCCGTTCTCATATTCGACCAGCGCGGTCTGGTAATCGATCAGGTCGCCCTCGCCCGAAAACGCATCCCCTGCCCCGCCCCAACGCGGAGACATTTCCTGCAGATAGGCGGGCGCGGATGCCGGGCGGCGTTCGGGCAGGTATTTCTTGCGCCCGCCGAAACTGGCGACGCGCGCCGCCCGCGCCCCCGCGACACCTTGGTAAAGATCAAGGTCGTGGCAGCATTTCTCCAGCATGAAGCCGCCGGACATGGCGCTGTCGCGCCGCCAGTCCCGCATGAAGAAGCTGCCGTGATAGGGGCCGATATGCTCGGCGGCCTCGATGGACATGATCTCGCCTAGATGGCCCTCGGCCTGCGCCGCCCTGACCGCGCGATAAAGCGCCGAATAGCGCAGCACCATGCCCACCCCGACACGCCTCACCCCGTCATGGGCGGCGAGCAGCCGGGCAAGCTCCAGCGTCTCGTCCAGCGAGATCACGACCGGTTTCTCGGCGAATATATGCGGCGTGTCAGAGGCCAGCGCCAGCCGCAGATGATCCAGATGCAGGTAGTTGGGCGAACCGATCATCAGCAGGTCAAAGCGATGCGCCGCCAGCATCCCGGCCGGATCGGTATAGACATGGGCGGGTGCCGCCTCGGCCAGCCGGTCCTGATGCCCGGGGCCGGGATCGGCCACCGCCAGCAATTCGAATTCCGGGCAGGCCGCCCGCATCCTTGGCAGGAGCGAGGCGATCCTTGCGCCCAACCCGATGATACCCGCTTTCACGATGTTTTCTCCCCCGTCTGTTCTATCGTGGCCCGTTCCATCGCGGCGCGCAGCGCCCGGATCCTCGCAACCGAGGTCTGCGCCCGCTCCGACGCGATCCGCAGCCGCCCGCCCATGTCCTGATCGGCCCGGATATCGCTGCAGGAGCCGTGCAGGTCATCCGCCCCCGCCCGCAGCAATTCCGCCGCGTTGCCCGCATCGACGCCGCCGCCCGCCATGATCGTGATCCGCCCCCGCGCCTGCTGCGCCAGCCGCGCGATATTGCCCGCGCCTTCGATTGCCGATGGCGCCCCGCCCGAGGTCAGGATGCGGCAAAAGCCCAGCTCGATAGCGGTCTCCAGCCCCTCGTCCAGGTCCGGGGAAAGATCAAAGGCACGATGCAGCACCATCGGCAGATCCCCTGCCGCATCCCGCAACCCGCCGATCGCCTCGCGGTCCAGCCGCCCGTCCGGATGGGTGACGCCCAGCACGATCCCCGCCAGCCCGGCATTCCGGACCGCCGCGATATCCGCCTTGGCCACCGTCAGTTCCTCGGGTGAATAGACGAAACCGCCGGGGCGTGGGCGGATCATGGCAAAGACCGGCACCGCGAGTTCCGCCGCTGCCGCGATCAGCCCCGGCGAGGGCGTCAGCCCGCCAAGCGCAAGGGCCGAGCACAGCTCGACCCGGTCGGCACCGCCGGAAACCGCCGCCGACAATCCCTGCGGATCATCGACGCAAACTTCCAGCACGGGGGTCTTGGATGCCTGGGGCATGTCACCTCGGGTGTTAAGACGAGCCAAGGCAACACCAAAATATTCCTTTTGTAAAGATGTTTTTTCAGTCTGACTAATATTTAACAGCATGTATTTTAGTTTGACAAATATTTCTGGGCGCATAACCATAGGGCTTGCGCAAACCTGAAAGAAACGCCGATGCAAATGGCAAGCGACAACAAACCGCTCAGCGGCGCCGCCCTCTGGGCCGCGATTTCCGCCGCGCAGGACAGCATGCCCGCCAAGCTGCGCGCCATCGCCGGTTTCGTGACCGAGGATCCGGCGGAGTTCATCCGCATGACCTCGCGCGAGATCTGCGCGAAGCTGGGCACATCGGAACCCACGCTGATCCGCTTTTGCCGAAGCCTGGGCTTCGCGGGGCTGGCGGATTTCCGGATCGAGTTGGCGCTGGCGCTGGCATCGCAGGGTGCGGCGGCATCGGTGCATCCGCAGATCGCCGACCGCCGCCTGTCCAATCCCGCCGGCAAGCGGCGCATCGCCGAGGCCGCTATCGGCCTGCTGGCCGAGGACAGCGCGATCCTGATCGACAATGGCACGACGGTCGAGGTGCTGGCCGAATTGCTGGGCACGCGAGAGGATGTCCCGCCCCTGTCGGTGATGACTTCGGGGCTGATGGTGGCGCAACAGGCGCTGCGCAGCGGGCGCCATCGGGTGATGCTGACCGGCGGGGTGATTCGCGCCTCGACCGGCTCCTTGTCGGGGCGGCTGGTGGAAAGCAGCCTGAGCGGCATGAACTTCAGCAGTTTCGTGATGGGCGCGGACAGCATCGACCCGGATGGCGGGCTGTCCACCTATTCCGAGGACGAGGCGCATGTGACCCGCGCCATGGTCGAGGCCGCCTCGCGCGTCATCGTGCTGGCCGACCATACGAAATTCCGGGGCGCGCGCCTGCACCGCATCTGTGGCTTGCGGCGCATCGCCATCCTGGTCACCGACCGTAACCCGGACGAACAAATCCGTGCGGCGCTGGATGCCGCCGGGATCAGGCTGATCGTCGCCGACGATCCTGCCGCTGACAACAAGGACCGATGATGAGCAGCTTCACCTTTGACGAAATCAACGCCCAGCCCGGTATCTGGCGGGACTGGGCCGCACCGCTGGCCAGCCGGGCCGCCGGGATCCGCGAATGGATCGCCGCGCGTGCCCCGCGCGAGATCTGGCTGTCGGGCGCCGGGACCTCGGCCTATATCGGCGAGGCGCTGGCTCGGCAGATCACCGGCGAAGGCCCCCTTTTGCTGCCGCTTGCCACCACCGATCTGGTGGCCCGCCCCGGCCTTGGTGCGAATCGCCCAGGCCCCGCCCTGTCCGTGCAATTCGGGCGCAGCGGCAACAGCTCGGAAACCGTCGGGCTGATCGATCTGCTGGACGCGCATATGCCCGGTGTGGACCGGCTGAACATCACCTGCAACCCCGACAGCGCCCTTGCCACAAGCCAGGGCCCCGGCCCCGGAGAGACGCAGGCGATCATCCTGCCCCCGGCGACCCATGACCGGGGTTTCGCGATGACCTCCAGTTTCACGACCATGTATCTGACCGCGCTGGCCTGCCTGGATGCGGGTTTCGATGCGGGCGCAGCCCTGCCCGCCCTGTCGGATGCGGCCGCTGCGGTTCTGCCCGGCCTGTGGTCGCTGGACGCCCCCCGGCCCGAACGGGCGATCTTTCTCGGTTCCGGCGAATTGACCGGCATCGCGCGCGAATCGGCGCTCAAGGTGTTGGAGCTGACGGCAGGGCGCACGCTGACGCAATGGGACAGCACGTTGGGCTTTCGCCACGGTCCCAAGGCGGCGGTCGATGGTGCCACGGCGGTTTTCGTGATGATCCATCCCGATCCGCAGACCGCCCGCTACGACATGGACCTTGCCGCCGAGATCCGCCGGCAATTCCCGGATATCAGTGTCACCACCATCGGCGGCGAGGGCTGCGACATCGCGCTTGACCTGACCGGCACGGCGGGGGATGCGGTGCTTTACGTGTTGCCCGCGCAGGTGCTGGCGCATCGCTGGTCCGAGGCTTTGGGCCTGCCGGTGGACGATCCTTTCGCCGGGCGGAACCTGACGCGGGTGGTTTCGGGCGTGAAGCTGTATGGATGGCAGCGATGAATTGCGGCGCGATCGATTTGGGCGGCACCAAGATCGAGGCGCGGCTGTTCGATGAGGCGATGGCGACCGTCGAGACCCGCCGCATCCCCACGCCCCGCGACAGTTTCGACAATTTCATCGCCGCGCTGGCGGGTCAGATCCGCTGGCTGGAACAGCAGGCGGATGACCCCACCCTGCCCGTCGCCATCTCGATCGCCGGGGTGATCGACCCGCAGACGGGCATCGCCACTGCTTCGAATATCCCGGTATCGGGGCGCGGCATCGCCAAGGCGCTGGAGGCAGAGATCGGGCGCGACCTGCCGCTGATCAACGACTGCATGGCCTTCGCCTATTCCGAGGCGCATGGCGGTGCCGGGGACGGGGCCGAGTCGGTCATGGGCATCATCCTCGGCACCGGCGTCGGCGGCGGGCTGGTCGAACGGGGCAGGCTACCGCATCGCCATGCCGGACTTGCGGTCGAGATCGGCCATATCGGCATGCCCGCCCGCGCGCTCGCCCGCCATGACCTGCCGATCTGGCAATGCGGATGCGGGCGGGTGGCCTGTCTTGAAAACTACGTGTCGGGCACCGGGCTGCGGCGGCTGGCGGAATGGGCGGGGCTGGCCAATCCCGATCCCGAACATGTCGCCGCCTCGGTCGCTGACGATCCCGGCGCGGCGAGGGTCATGGATATCTGGGCTGATCTGGCGGGCGAGATGGTCTATACCGCGCAATTGCTGCTGGATCCCGAAGTCATCGTGCTGGGCGGTGGGCTGTCGAACATCCCCGATGTGCCGCAGCGGCTGACCGACGCGCTGTCCCGGCTGCGGCTTGGCAATTCACGGCTGCCCGCGATCCGGCGGGCGGTCCATGGCGACAGCGCCGGCGCACGCGGCGCGGCATTGATGGCAAAGGCATACCGGGCATGAATGAATTGCTGATCGCGGCGGACAGGATCTGGACCGGAGGCATATTGGAAACCGGCCTCGCCATCGAGACCGACGGGCAGCGGGTAACTGCCCTGCGCCCCCTTGGCAGGGATACGCCCGACGTGCATCTGCCGCTGCTGATGCCGGGTTGCACCGATCTGCAGGTGAATGGCGGCGGCGGCGTCCTGCTGAACGCCGATCCCACCGTCGCCGGGATCGAGGCCATCGCCGCCGCCCATCGCAGGCTGGGCACCGCCCGGATCCTACCGACATTGATCACCGATGCGCCGGAACTCATGGAGGCCGCCGCGGATGCCGTCATCGCCGCGATGGAACAACCCGGTATCATCGGCATCCATCTTGAAGGCCCGCATATCTCGCCCGAAAAACGCGGCACGCATGACGCGCGCTTTATCCGTCCTCTGGACCAGCGGACCATGGCGGTGCTGCGGCGGCTGCGCGGGGCCGGCGTGCCGGTTCTGCTGACACTGGCCCCCGAACGCGCCGATCCGGCATTGCTGCGCGAGGCGGCGGCGATGGGTGTCGTGCTGTCGGCCGGGCACAGCATGGCGACGGCGGCACAGGCGCGCGAGGCGATGGATAACGGCGTCTCCATGTTCACCCATCTTTACAACGCCATGCCGCAGATGAACTCCCGCGAGCCGGGGATGATCGCGGCGGCGATCCTGTCCGATGCCTGGTGCGGGCTGATCACCGACGGTATCCATGTCAGCCCCGAGATGCTGGAGCTGACATTGCGCGCGCGCCCGCGCCCTGACCGCTGCTTCATCGTGTCAGACGCCATGCCGACGGTCGGCGGGCCGGATCATTTCGACCTTTACGGCATGGATATCCATGTGCGGAACGGCGCCCTGGTGAACAGCGAGGGTTCGCTTGCCGGGGCGCATGTTGACATGGTTACCTCCGTCAGGCGGCTGGTCAGGATGACCGGCATCGCGCCCGAACGCGCCATCGCGATGGCGACCGACATCCCCTGCGCGGCCATGGGGCTGGCCCCGCTGAAGATCGCTCCCGGCATGGCGATGAGCGATCTGATCGGGCTTGACGAAAGGCTGGATCTGGTCGGGATCCCCGGAACCGGACAATAGGACGAGTTCCGGGCTCACCAAGCCTCCGCCATGGAAGATGCCCAGAAGCAAACCGGCGGCGGTGAATTGCTTTTGCTCGGCATCGATGATGTGACCGCCCGCAGGTGGCATCTCTGCGCCAAGGGGGTTGCGATGATCCACAAAGGCGGACGGTCATGCCGAAGATTATCGCGGTCGGGCCCGATCGGGCGAAGAATGTGTTTCAAGCGCATGGATCTGTTGCATCGGGCCGCGCGCTGTTGCGCAAGAAGCTGCGGCGAGCGCAAGTGCTGGAGCTCTTCAGCCAGTTACCGGCTTGCGTTGTCGCGATGCAAGCATGCGGCGGTGCACATTTCTGGGGCAGCGAGATCGGGAAGCTCGGCCACAACGTTCAGCTGATCCCCCCTGCCTACGTCAAGCCTTGTTCCGGCAGCACCGTGAGTCTCACCACGAGCGCGTATTCACCCGCGTCCGGCTGCCTGTAGGTCGGCGCAGGTGTTTGCGCCGCTGCTGGGGCGGTCGTGACGCCGAGGCCGGGCAAACCAAGTGCAGGGGCAGAGAGTGTTATCTTGATCATTTCGGAATTCCTGATGGCCCTCGCTTTCAGGCGCGAGCCGCCGTAAGCGATAGTTGCGGATGAGAGTGATTGCGAACCGTTGCGGTCCGCCGCAGGCCTCCGGCCACCCACCTTGGTGGAAGGTGGCCGGAGCTCTTGGCTGCGGGGGTCCTAAGCCACTTCAAAACCCAGCTGGCGCAATGCGGCGACAGCGACATCCTGATCCTGCTGATAGTTGCCACCGGAGATCCCAATCCCCCCGATCAACTTTCCGCCCTCGATGATGGGATAGCCACCCCCGACGGCCACCATGCGCGGTCGATGCGCAAGCGGTGCAACCTTCGGATCGCCGGTCACGTAGTCGTTCCAGACGTGGGTTGCCAAGCCGAAGGACGAGGCGGTCCAGGCCTTGTCGATGGCGACGTCCACCGTCAGAAACGGGGCATTGTCCGTTCGCTCGAAAGCGCGCAGATTGCCCGTCGCATCGGTGATTGCCACCGCCGCTTCCATGCCGATGTCTCGGGCCGCGGCCAGGGCAGCCTCGATCAGGGCGGCAGCGGCCTGACGGTTGATCGAGGCCGTCGGAACCGTTTTCGTGAATTCGGGTGCAGCGCTCATGCGGGCCTCCTTGATGAAGGGGTCGTTCGACTTTCCTGGATTCGTTCGAAAGGATGTGAAGCGTAGGATCAGCCCTGCGGCCCGAAACCCTCGATCACCACCTTGCCTCTGGCAGTGCCGCTCTCCACCAGGGCGTGAGCCTGCTTCAGATTGGCGGCGTTGATCGGCGAAAGACGACTGGTGAGCGTCGTACGCAGCTTACCCTCGTCGACCAGGCGCGAAACGTTGTTCAGAAGCCGGCCTTGCTCCGCCATGTCCGGCGTGCCGAAAATGGGCCGGGTGAACATCAGTTCATGATGGATCGACACGGCCTTGCGCTTGAACAGCATGATGTCGAAGCCAGAGGGATCATCGATCAGGCAGAACCGCCCCTGCGGTGCGATGAGGTCTGCGATTTCGGTCACGTGCTTGTCCGTGTGCGTCGTCGAGAACACGAAGGCCGGCGCACCCAGTTCCAGCGCGGCGACTTCCGCCGCCAGCGGCCTGGAATGGTCGATGACATGATGCGCACCCAGCGATTTCACCCATTCCTGTGTCTCGGAGCGCGACGCTGTGGCGATCACCGTAAGGTCAGTTTGTTGCCGGGCAATCTGGACTGCGACCGACCCGACGCCGCCGGCGCCGCCGACAATGAGGATCGCCGGCGCCGCGCCAGGCACCGGCTTGTTCACGTCGAGCCGGTCGAAGAAGGCTTCCCAGGCCGTGATCGACGTCAGAGGCAAGGCGGCGGCTTCGGCCCAGTCAAGCGCCTTCGGCTTGCGGCCGACGATGCGCTCATCGACAAGGTGGAATTCGGCGTTGGTGCCCGGGCGAGTGATCGAACCCGCGTAGAAGACCTCATCCCCCGGCTGGAAGAGAATGGCGTCCGGGCCGACGGCGCTGACGACCCCGGCGGCATCCCAGCCTATCACCTTCCAGTCAGCGCCCTCCGGCGGGCTGCTGCGACGGACCTTGTAGTCGACCGGATTCACCGAAACCGCCTTCACCTCGACCAGGAGGTCATGTCCGGCAGGCACGGGCTTGGGCAGTTCAATGTCAACGAGCGAAGCATCATCGGTAATCGGGGCGGGTGTTTGATATCCAACGGCTTTCATAAAAAATATCTCCTAATCGCAGTTGCTGGAAACATATTTAGTCTGTATTGTAATTTTGCGCGATACGCACAAAAATTGCCTATAGTATCAAGAAGGATACCGTCATGGCCAAGCCCCGCCACTCCCGCTTCGACTGCGCCCCGGGCTGCTCGGTCGAGGCGGCGATCAGCCTCATCGACGGCAAATGGAAATGCGTGATCCTCTTCCACCTTCTGGAGGGAACAATGCGCTTCAACGAGCTTAGACGCCGCGTGCCCGCCGTCACCCAGCGGACACTCACGAACCAGTTGCGCGAGCTCGAGATGGACGGGCTCATCGTGCGAAAGGTTTACGCCGAGGTGCCGCCTAAAGTGGAATACAGCCTCTCGGAACTCGGGCACAGCATGGTGCCCGTGCTCAACGCGCTCAAGGAGTGGGGCGATCTGAACATAGGCCGCTTCGGCAAGGCTCCGGCATCGGCAATCACCGCTTAAATCCCGGAGATGGAAACCTCCGCTGACTGCGGGATGCATGATCACCTCGCCACGATTGCAGGCATGTCTGTCTCCCGTCTGATGGATCAGAAGTTCGCCTTCTGTAAAATCACTGACGATGAGCCCACCGCGCGCAGTTGCGCCGGGCTGGTTCTCGCGAGAGCGGGGGCTTGTCCGCCCATTGAACCGCGAAGGCAGGAGACGCTGCGATACATGATGTCTGCGCGCTTACCATCATCGCTACCGTGGATGATATCGTCGACGTGTCGCGCAGATTCTCGTCTTGGCTGTCGCGGCATTCTCAAGTGAGCTGTCGCGCTGTGCATGTCAGGTAGTGGAAGCGGAGGCCAAGAATTCTATTGATCCTGGCCGACGCGCAGCGGTCTCTGCCCTGCCAGGAGATCGGCATTGTCGTCATATATCTTTGTGATCCGCTCGATCAGCCTGCGAATAGGGGGACGGTGGCGGTCATCATCATGCATGACAAGATATTGTTGCTCAGTAAGCTCGTTTATGACCGCACCAACACGGCAGAGTGCCGGGTCACAATCGCCGATCATGCACGGTATCACACCAATTCCCGCCCCGGCTTTGACCAGTTCGTGAACCGTGGCAACCGAACTGGCCATGACATTGATCGTATGGTTTTGCCGGTGCAGCCATTGAGCTGCCGGATGCCTGGCATGGGACGGGTCCACGGCCACCCAGCCAAGCAAATCCGGATTGGAAACACTCCAGCTTCGATAGGCCGCGAACCGCAAGGTGCCCAACCGGCGCGAGGCAAGATTTCCGGCTTCGGCAGGACGATTGCGAATCCCGAGGTCGATCTCCCTGTGCGCGATATCGAGAACTGCTTCGGTCGTTACGAAGTTCAGCCGGAAACCGTCTCCTGACCGGTGCAGAAGGTTGATCTTGTCCGCCAGGAAATTCGCGGTCGCCGTTCCGGCAGACAGGCGGATCAGCGGCGTTTCGGCCTGTGAGGACAGTATCTCGTGAACCGGCAATGCCGCGGCATGCATGACCCGCACTCTCTCGAGAAGGGCTTTGCCTACAATGGTAAGGGAATAGCCCGTCTGCGCCCGATGGAACAGGATCTGGCCCGACCGTTGCTCCAGGGCGAGTATCCGCCGGCCTACGGTCGGTGGGCTGAGTCCCAATCGCCGGCCAGCTGCACTCAGGCCGCCATTTTCTGCGACATGAAAGAATATCTCCAGATCATTCCAGTCAAGTCTTTCATTCATGAAATGTGCATTGCATTTCTTGGCCTGTTTCCACCGCAAAACATACGACATCTTTTCATCATTGAACAGATGGAGTCGAACATGTTGCCTGTGATCCCGCCGCGGCCTCCCCGTCAAATGACCGAGGATGAGTTCTATTCTCTTGGAAAACTTTCCTTGTCCCACCGGCCTGTCCCGTTCTGGTGGCGACCATTCAGGTCAGCCCGGAAATTGCGCAAAGCGAATGCTCTCCGATGCGTGAAAATTCGGCCTGGACGAGAAATGGCGCCGATAAATGATCGATAATGAATCGGACTGATCATTGTCGTCGCCACGCAAAGGGCGCGCTGCCTGGACAGTTCCGGTGCGGGCAGGGTGGTGGTCCAGTCCAAGCCAGTCATTCTATCAGTTCAAGCAGCTCGATCCGGTTCCCGAAGGGGTCATCGCAGTCGCCCTCGATATAGTTCGATTGCGTCAGATTTTGGGAGGGCTTCCTGAATGCCGCAACCACATTATGTATTGATATATAATAAAATAATTTGCCGGTCGTTCAACGGCTATTAAACGCGATCAAGAATGGCGGATAATCCTGCGGGATGGCGGTTTCATAGACACGGGATATACCGGGTGCCGCCGATCCGGTGATTTCATCAATTCTTCATCTTCCCGTCACCCGGTTGTCGCGCAGCCGGGCGATGCCGCCACTCGTGTTGCACAGCTTTGCAACGGCATGTCGCGGAGGCCGGGATGGCTGGGATCGAGATCGACGGGCTGGACAAATCCTTCGGGCAGACACGGGTGCTGCGCGAGGTATCGCTGTCCATCGCGGCGGGAGAGTTCGTCTCCATCCTCGGTCCCTCGGGTTGCGGCAAGACGACACTTCTGCGCTGTCTCGCCGGGTTCGAACGGATCGACGCGGGACGGATCGGGGTCGGCGGCCGGATCGTCTCGACCCCTGAAAGCCACCTGCCGCCCGAGCGGCGCGGCATCGGCGTCGTATTCCAGAATTACGCGCTCTGGCCGCATATGAGTGTCGCGCAGAACGTCGCTTACGGGCTGAAGATCGCGGGCATTCCCCGAAGCGAGCGTGATGCCCGCGTCGCCCGCGTGCTGGAACTGGTCGAACTCGGCGCGCTTGCGCAGCGCCGTCCCGCCGATCTGTCGGGCGGGCAGCGGCAGCGGGTGGCCCTGGCCCGCTGCCTGGCGATGGAGAGCCGGGTGGTCCTGCTGGATGAACCCCTTGCCAATCTGGACGTGCATCTGCGCAGCGCCCTGGAAGAGGAATTCGCCGCCTTCCATGCCCGTTCCGGCGCAACCATGTTCTATATCACCCATGATCAGGCCGAGGCGCTGGCGCTGGCCGATCGCGTCGCCGTCATGGACCGGGGCCGGATCATCCAGTTCGACCGGCCCGAGGCGCTGTTCCGCCAGCCCGCGACCGAAACCGTCGCGGGGTTCATCGGTGAAGGCCGGGTGATCGAGGCAGAGGATATCCGTCCGCTTGGCGATGGCCATGCCTCGGCCTTCCTGCTCGGTCAGCCCGTGCGTCTGCGCTGTGCGCCCGGCCAGCGCGGGCAAAGCCGCGGCAAGATCTCGGTTCACCCCGGTGACCTGCAATTGCTGACCGACGATCACCAGCCCGGAATCGAGGCGCATGTGACCCGCGCTACCTATCGCGGCGCTTATCTGCGCGCCGAACTGGCCGCCGGACCATCGGCCTCGGTGCCGCTCTCGTTGAATGTCGCTGCGCCCGCCTCGCTGGATCGCGGGCAGCGCGTCCGTATCGCCCTGCGCGATGGCTGGGTCATTCCCGACCCCGCCACCCCCTGTTCCCCGTAACCCCGACATGAATGAAGGACCGAAGATGCGCCTGTTTTCCCTGACCCTTGCCGCCGCGCTGACGACCGGTGCGGCCCATGCCGAAACAACGCTGACCCTTTATACCAGCCAGCCGCCCGAGCAGGCGCAAAGCACCGTGGACGCCTTCGAGGCGGCCCATCCCGATATCAAGGTCGAGTGGACACGCAACGGCACCTCGGCACTGATGAACGTGATCCGCGCCGAGATCGAGGCCGGGCAGGTCCAGCCGGATCTGCTGCTGGTCGCCGACAATATCAACCTGGGCGAATTGAAGGCGGGCGGCCATCTGATGGCCTATCCCGAGGCCCCGGTCGAAGGCTACGACGCGGCGACCTATGACCCGGACATGACCTATTTCGGGACCAAGGCCATCACCACCGGCATCGCCTACAACCCCGATATCGCCGAGCCGGTCGAAAGCTGGGCGGAACTGCTGACCGAGGAAAACCGGGGCCAGATCGCGGTGCCCAGCCCGCTTTATTCCGGCGCGGCGCTGAACCACCTGCATGCGCTGATCAATGCCGAGGGGATCGGTTGGGAGTTCTACGAGGGTCTGAACGAACTGGATATCGTGCCCGAGGGCGGCAATGGTCCGGCCACCAAGGCGGTCGCCTCCGGCATGGCGAAATACGCCATCCTCGTCGATGCCAACGCCCTGCGCGCCAAGGCCGACGGCTCGCCGATCGACTTCATCGTGCCGAAGGACGGCGTCTCCTTCATCACCGAACCGGTGGCGATCATGTCCACGACCGAGCATCCGGACGCGGCCAGGCTGTTCGTCGATTTCCTGCTGAGCGAAGAGGGCCAGAAACTGGTGGCCGAACAGGGCAACCTGCCGCTCAGGCCGGGTGTCGCCGGGCCCGAAGGCTTCCCGGAACTCGCCGGAATGAAGCTGCTTGGTTACGACGTCGAAGAAGCCCTCGGGAAAGACGGCGAGATCCGCGCGAAATTCTCGGATATCTTCGGGCTGTGAACCGGTGGAGCTGGTGATGAACGGATCGGGGCGCCCCTCGCGGGCGCTTCGGCTTCTGCGGCGGGCGGGGGACGAGCAGGCGGTGATGGCACTGCTGGTCCTGTTCGTGGGGCTGCTTTCGATCGCACCGCTGGCGCGATTGGGATATGCCGCGCTGCTGCCGGATGGTGTCCTTGATCCGGCACGGATTACCGGTCTGCTTGGCGGACGCCGGGTCATCGAGGCCACGATCAACACGATCTGGATCTCGGTCTCGGCCACGATGCTGGCGACATTGGCCGGCACGGCGGCGGCGCTGCTTGCCGGGCTGTCCGACATGCGCAGCCGCACGGCATGGGTATTCGGCTTCGTCCTGCCGCTGATGATCCCGCCGCAAGTAACGGCGCTGGCCTGGGTGCAGGCGTTCTCGCCCGCCAGCCCGCTTCTGGGCGCCTTCGGCCTTTCCCTGCCGCCCGGCACACGTCACCCGCTCTACTCCGCGGGCGGCATCGTCTTTCTGCTGGGGCTTTACAATGCGCCGCTGGTCTTCCTGTCGGTGCGCGCCAGCCTGCACCGCCTGCCCGCCCCGCTGATCGAGGCCGCCCGCTCGGCCGGGGCCGGGGGCCTGCCGGTGACGCGGGACATCGTCCTGCCCCTGATCCGCGGCGGCATCTTCGCGGGGGCGGCACTGGCCTTCGTGTCCTCGATCGGCAATTTCGGCATCCAGGCGATGCTGGGCATTCCGGCGCGCGTGCCTACCCTGATCACGCTGATCTATCAGCAACTGAATTCCTACGGCCCGTCGGCGCTGAACGATATGGCGTTGCTGGCGCTGCTGCTGGCAGGGCTGACTCTTCTGGGCATGGGGCTGACCGCATGGCTGGGCAGGCGCGGAGACCAGCGCGTGGACAGCGCCGCCCGCCCGCCGCGCCTGTCCCTTGGCCGCTGGCGCATGCCGGTGACGCTGCTGGCATGGGGTTACCTGGCGCTGTGCCTCGCCCTGCCGCTGACCGCGCTTCTGGGCACGGCACTGGTGCGTGGCTATGGCCAGCCGCTGAGCGCCGAGACCCTCACATTCGGGAATTTCGTCAATGCGCTGTTCCACCATCCCGGCATCCGCGACGCCTTCCTGACCAGCCTGTGGCTGACGCTGGCGGCGGTGGCGGTGCTGGTGCCGGTCTCGGTCGCGCTCGGCTATGTGCTCAGTTGGCGGCGCGGAAGGATCGCGCGCGGGCTGATGATCGCCTCGGAACTGGCCTATGCGCTGCCCGGCATCATCATCGGCGTGGCGATGATCCTGTTCTTCCTGCGGCCCCTGCCGATCATCGGCACCGGGCTTTACGGCACTGCCTGGGTGATCCTTGCCGCCTATCTGTCGAATTTCCTCGCCCTCGCGCTGCGCCCGATCCTTGGCGGCTATGCCCAGATGGACCGGGCGCTGGACGAGGCCGCGCAGTTGACCGGCGCGGGCCTGCTGACACGGCTGCGCGATATCGTGCTGCCCAGCCTCGCCCCGGCGGCGATGGCCTCCGGCGTGCTGGTCTTCATGACCGCGATCAACGAGATACAGGTCTCGGTCCTGCTGGTCTCGTCGCGGGCGCAGACCATCGGGCCGATGATCATCTTCCTCGAAGAGGCGGGTTCCTCGACCCTCGCGGCGGCGGTGGGTTGCCTGATGGTGGCGCTGGTCCTGGTGCTGATGCTTGCCAGCCTGCCATTCCGCCGCCACCTGCCGCCCGGAGTGCTGCCATGGCAAGACTGACCGCTATCAGTGGCTTGGGACGCAAGAGCGCCGCCATCTTCCTGCTGGAACATTCGGGACGGCGCCTGCTCCTTGATCTCGGTGCGGCGCTGGAGGCGGGCGAACGCCCCGACCTGTCATCGGCGGGCCGGGTCGATGCGGTGCTGCTGAGCCATGCCCATATCGACCACCATGGCGGCCTGGACCGGCTGGACGAACTGGGCAACCCGCCGGTTTTCGCCACCGCCGAAACGCTGCGCCATCTGCCGCCCGATCTGTGCCCTGCTGCCCCCCATCCGTTGCCCCTGCACGGCGTGACGCAGGTTCTGGGCCTGCCGTTGCAGACCGGACAGGCGGGCCATGCGCCGGGTGGTATATGGCTGCATATGCCGACAGAAGGGGGTGGTTTCCTCTATACCGGAGATTTCAGCACCGAGGCGCAAGCCCTGCCCTTCGATCCCTTCCCCAAGGCCGCGACCGTGCTGGCCGATGCGTCCTATGGCGACCGCGACGACGCGCTGACGGATCAGGTCGGGCATATCGCCGAGGCGGCACGGGCCGGTGCGGTCCTGCCCGCCCCCTCCGCCGGGCGCGGGCCGGACATGATCGAGGCGCTTGAGGCGCGGGGGCTGAAAATCCATGCCTGCGCCGCTATCGCCGCCGAGATGCGCGCGCTTCGCGGCAGGTCCGTTCCGGTCGTGGGCGCGCATGACGCCCGCCCCGATCAGGTCATCGTCGCGGCGGGCTCGATCGCCGAAAGCGGGCTGCCCGCTGCCCTGCTGGCGCGAACGGAGTTCCGGCTGATCTTTTCCAGCCATGTGCCGCGCAGCAGTCCCGCCCATGCGGCGGTATCGGCGGGCCGGGCGCGCTGGATGCCGTGGAATGTCCATCCGCGCCGCCGCGACCTGCTGGCCATGGCCGAGCACTGCGAGGCCCGGCAGGTCATTCCCGCCTTCACCGATCTGGCCAAGGCACCTCTTTTGTGCCGCGCCCTCGGCGCGCGCCTGATCCGCGAAACGCCTGTCGAGGTCTGAGCCATGCCCGCGCGCCGTCATTTCCTGCCCGACAACGCGCCGTCATCCGAAACGCGGGAGGATGCGGCCCCCTTGCTGGTCCCGGTCACTGACGCGCCGGGACCGGGACTGAGCCGGATCTACCTCGGCAACCTAGCCGCTGCCGAGGATGCCGGGGCGCTGGCCGGGGCGGGTATCACCGCCTCGCTGAACCTGGCGATGAATATCTTTCCCGGTCCGCTGGCGTTGCCGGATGGCACATTGCTGCGCCGCTACCAGATCGGATTGCTGGATGGCCCCGGAAACGCACTGCAGCTGTTCGAAGCCGCCATCCGGCTGATCGACGGGCTGGCAGCGACCTATACCGAGGGCAAACCGCATTACCCGCCGCACCGGCCCGGCGGGTTGCTGGTGCATTGCCGGGGTGGGCGTTCACGCTCGGTCGCGGTTCTGGCGCTGTGGCTGCATCTGCGGCGGTGCCGCGATTTTCCCGATCTCGACGCGGCACTGGCGTATCTGCGGGATCTGCGAGGGCTGAAGGACGGCTATCCCCTGCCCCCGATGGTCGCATTGGCCCGGGACGTGCAGGCCCGGCTTTCCGCGAGACCCGGCGGATGACCGCCCCGGAGAAAGGCGCACGCTTCGTGTCCTCGGCCGATGTGGCCCGGCTGGCGGGTGTCTCTCGCTCGGCCGTGTCGCGCGCCTTCACGCCCGGAGGCTGTGTTTCCCCGCCGACCCGCGCCCGCATACTCGCCGCCGCGGAAAAGCTGGGCTACCGCGTCAACCGCCTTGCCCGGATATTGCATCAGGACCGCTCGGATCTCGTCGGCGTGGTCGGCGCGAATTTCGCCAATCCCTATATCTCGGCCCAGTTCGACGCGCTCAGCGCCGAACTGCACCGGCGTAACCTGCAATGCCTGCTGCTCAATACCGCTGGCATGGCGGAAAGTTCCGAGCTGGTGCGATTGCTGGATTACAGGGTCCGGACGGTGGTGCTGCTGTCGGGCGCGGCCCCGGACCGGCTGATGCGGCTTTGCGCGGCCAACGGGGCGCGGATGGTGCTGATCAACCGCCCCGCCCCGCCGAAGGGCGCGCTGGCAGACCTGATCCTCGCCGATTCCGCCGCCGGGGGGCGATTGGCGGCAGGGCGGCTGGCGGCGGCAGGTTGCCGGCATGTGGCGGTCGTGGTCTCGGGATCGCGCACCTCGGCCAAGCGGGTCCGGGCGCGAGCATTCTGCGACGAGATGACGGCGCGCGGCATCCCGGTGACGCGGTGGGAGAAAGGGCCGAACAGCTACCAGACCGGCATCGATGCCGCCCGCGCCCTGTTGGCCGGGCCGGGCATCGACGGCATTTTCGGCGTCACCGACGAAATCGCGCTCGGCGTGCTGAACACGGCGCGGTTCGAACTGGGCCTTGCGGTTCCCGGCGAATTGTCGGTGATCGGCTTCGACGACGCGCCGATCTCGGATTGGTCCTCGCATCGGCTCACGACGATCCGGCAGTCGCTGCCCGCGCTGACCCGCGCCACGATGGAGGCGATCGAGCGTCCCGCCGATGCCCCGCCGAACCGCAGCGATATCCCGGTCGAACTGGTCGAACGCAGCAGCGTCGCGCCGGCGAGGTATAAGCGCCGCACCGACAGGACTTGAGAAGCCACTCGCCGAAAACTGCAGCCCTTGCGCCTGAAAATCGCAGATCGGCGGATCGGTTTCGCGATTCCAAACGGCTTGCGGAAATCGGAACCCTGCCCTCGTATCCGTCGTCATCGCGTGGGCGAAAACGAGATCCCGACCTGGCCATACCGCTATCCCACGGCATTTTTTCAATCAGATAGCGTTCCCGGAACATCTGCGAGGCTATCCGTGGGAACGAAATGCGACGGCCACAGAAGCGCCGCGAGCGGCGTTTCGCCACGCAATGCCCGTAAAGCCTGCTTGGCCAGTTCGCGCCCCAGAGCCTCCAGGTCGATATCGAACGCGGTCACCGGAGGATTGAGAAACCGAAGCTGCTTGCTGCGCCTCAGCGTCGCCACCGACATATCCCGCCCGGGCGTCAGCCCCGCTTCGAAAAGCGCCGCGTAAACGCCGAAAGCCATCTGTTCGTTATTCAGCAGGATCGCGGTTGCGGGCCTTTCCATCGCCAGTATCTGCCGGGTTGCCTGATTGCCCCCGAACTCGCTCGCGTCGCTGGTAACGATCAGAGCCGGATCGTGTTTCAACCCCAACCGTTCATGCGCGGCGGCATATGCATCGCGAAGAACATGCGAGATGTTGGAATCGTTCGGCAAGATAGTCATCGCGATACGCTCATGCCCGCGCCGGACGAGTTCATCCATCGTCACATCCACGAATCTCTCGAAATCGAGGTCGATCCAGGGATGCCGGTCCTGAAAGCGGGATCGGCCCAATGCGACAAAGGGGATCCGGGATTTCAGCAAAAGCTCGATACGGGGATCGTTGCATTGCGTCGCGGTGACGATGATCGCATCGGCCATCCCCCGGGCAATGGTTCTTCTGAGGAAACTTGTCGGGTCGGTCGTGGGATGGCAGGGCAGGATGACGAGATCGAAGCCCTCCCGATGCAGTTCGGGCTGCATCGCACCAATCACACGCATGAAGAAATTATGTCCGGTCGAAAGCTCCGGATGGCCGGTTTCCAGCATGAAGGCAATGGTTTGGGTCGAGCCACGGCGAAGCGACCTGCCGGAGGCGTTGGCACTGTAACCAAGCTCGATCGCGGCATTCAGCACACGCTCGCGCGTTTGAGGGTTCACATCCGGCTTGTCGTTCAGCGCACGCGAGACCGTTCCTATCGACAGATCAAGATGCCTGGCCAGTTCCTTGATGTTCAAAACTGCTTCTCCGGCCCGTTCCCGAAAACGTTTACGAAAAATCCTTGACACATTATTCGCACTCAATCTAGCATCGTAAACGTTTACGGAATCGTGCAGGCCAAAGCGGCATGCCGGCGGGGAGGATATGGGCAGCATGCACTCAGCGGTGATGGTCGGCTGTGGAAATATGTCGCAAGGCTGGCTTCGGGCGGTCGAGCAGATCAATGCGGCCGGACAGCGGGTCGAGATCACCGGCTTTGTCGATATTGATGCGGAGATCGCAAGACAACGCGCGGCAGAGGGCGGTTATGACCGCGCCATCTGCGGAAGCGATTTGCAAGCGGTCCTGTCCGGAACCGGGGCCGATATCGTCTTCGACATCGTCGTCCCATCGGCACGCGTCGATGTGGTAACGACCGCGTTCAACGCCGGATGCGACGTTCTGTCGGAAAAACCGATGGGAAACAGCATGGCAGAGGCGCGTGAACTGCTGAAAACACGCGAAAATACCGGGCGCCTGCATGCCATCGTCCAGAATCGCCGTCACCTTGCGGGTATCCACCGGGCCAGAACCTTTCTGCAAAGCGGTGGGATTGGCCGAATTGCCGAAGTCCATTGCGATTTCTTCCTTGGCCCGCATTTCGGCGGTTTCCGCGAGGAGATGGAGCATGTGCTGCTGCATGACATGGCCATCCATACGTTCGACACCGCCCGCTTCATCGCGGATCTGGACCCCCAGAAAGCCTATTGCCATGAAAGCAACCCCGCGCATTCGTGGTATCGCCACGGAGCCAGCGCCATCGCCATATTCGATTGTGCCGATGACGTGACGATGAGCTATCGCGGTTCCTGGTGCGCCGAGGGCGTACCGACAAGCTGGGAAGCGTCCTGGCGGATCGTCGGATCGCGGGGCAGCCTGGTCTGGGACGGCAATCAGGGCTTCCGCGCGGAAATCGCGGGCAGCCGTGACGGGTTGTTCAACAAGGCCGAAGCCGTCCCGATCCCCGAGCTTGCGGCTCCGCTTGAATTCGAGGGGCATGCCGGGGTCATCGCCGATTTCCTCGATGCCCGCGAGACAGGCCGCCCGCCGCTGACCGACAGCCGCGACAATATTCGCAGCCTCGCCATGACCTTTGCCGCCATTGAAAGCGCCGAACGCGGCGTTTCCGTAGAAATCGACATCTGAAAGGAAAATTCATGTCCGACCCCGCGAAATCCATCCGTATCGGAACCATGATCGCCGCTTCTGGTGGCGAGGCGGCCACGAGGATCTCCGAGATCGCCGATCTTGGGTTCGAGAGTTTCGAGCCGTTCTTCTGGCAGACCACCAATGGCCAGGACATCGCGGAACTGGGCAAACGCTGTCTCGACGCCATCGGGGACCGGGACATCACCATGTCGACCCTTGGAGTCTTCGGCAATCCGCTGGAGGAAGAGAAACTTGATCTCGACACGCTTCAGGCCTGGAAGGACTGCATCGACAACGCGCATCACTTCGGGGCCAGCTGCGTCGCAGGCTTTACCGGCCGCATCCGCAACCGGCCGCTGGAAGAGAGCCTGCCAAGATACAGGGAAATCTGGTCGGAGCTTGCGAAACGCGCGGCGGACAAGGGCGTGAAAATCGCTTTCGAGAACTGCGCCATGGACGGCAACTGGCAAAGCGGCGACTGGAACATCGCGCATAACCCGGATGCCTGGGAGCTGATGTTCAACGAAACCCCGGACGAGCATATCGGCCTGGAATGGGAACCATGCCACCAGATGGTCTATCTGATCGACCCGCTGCCCCAGATCCGAAAATGGGCGGGAAGGATTTTCCACGTTCACGGCAAGGACGCGACAATCCGGCATGACGTGATCCGTGAACACGGGATTTTCGGCAAGCATCCCTTTGTCTTCATGCGCAGCCCCGGCTTCGGGGATTCCAACTGGACCGACATCATATCCGAACTGCGCCTGGCGGGATGGTCGGGTTCGATCGACATCGAGGGCTGGCACGATCCGGTTTATCGCGACGAGTTGGAAATGACCGGTCAGGTTCACGCGCTCAGGTTCCTGCAACAATGCCGCGGCGGCGATTTCGTCCCCGCCAGCGGCAAATACGAGGGCGGCGATCCGTCGCTGCTTTAGCAGACCGGCGAGTTTCATTCAGAAAAAAGGGAGGAGAAACGATGAACATGAAGGGCTTGATACTGGCGGGTGCGGCATGGGGCGCACTGACCGCCACGGCATTCGCCGAACCGGTGGAACTGGACCTGTGGACGATCGACGATCCGGGCGAATATCACTATGTCATGGCCGAGGAATTCATGGCCGCGCACCCCGAGATCAGGATCAATGTCCGGACGGTGCAGTTCGATGACATGGTCAACGATCTGGCACGGGGGATCGCCGCCGGGGACGCGCCCGACATCACCTATATCGACAATCCGGAAGTCGCCCTGTTCGCGTCCCGCGGCATGCTGCTTGACCTGACGCCCTATATCGAGGCCTCCGATATCGTGAATACCGAGGATATCTATCCCGGACCGCTGGCATCGGTGAGCTATGACGGCGGGATCTACGGCCTGCCCCGCGGAGCCAACACGATCGCGCTTTACTATAATGCGGACATGTTCCGCGAGGCGGGGCTCGACCCGGACAATCCCCCGAAAACATGGGACGAGCTGTATGAGGCCGCCAAGGTCCTGACCAGGCCCGAAGAGAACATCTACGGCCTCGCCTTCTCGGCCCAGGCAAGCGAGGAGGGAACCTTCCAGTTCCTGCCATGGGTGCAAATGACCGGCGGCGATTACGACAACATCGCCACCGAGGGCGCGGCGCGCACGCTGGAGCTTTGGAAATCCTTCATCGGCGAGGGGCTGGCCTCCCCCGATACGCTCATCCGTGGACAATGGGACAGCACGGGCACGTTCAACACCGGATCGGCGGCCATGGTGATCTCGGGCCCCTGGGAATTGCCGCGCATGAGCAAGGAGGCGGATTTCGAGTTTCGCGCCACCCTGCTGCCGGTTCCCGAAGAGGGGGCGGAACGCGCTTCGGCACTGGGAGAGGGAGACAATGTCATCCTCGCCTCCAGCGATAATCCGGACGAGGCGTTCAAGTTCATCGAGTTCCTTTATGCCGACATGGATCGGGTCTGGAACGATTTCGGCTATCTGCCCGCCTCGGAAGTCGAGGTGACGGACCCGAAATTTCCCGAGATCTACGCGGTTTTCGCTGAATCGATGAAATACGCGCGGAATCGCGGACCTCATCCCGAGTGGCCAAAGATCAGCAAGGCGCTCCAGACGGCGATCCAGACGACGCTGACCGGGCAGGCCGATGCCGCGGAGGCGCTGACGCAGGCACAATCCGCGATCGACCGGGTTCTGCAATAGGTTCCTCCCGGCGGGGCGGCCCGAACGCCGCCCCGCCACCGGGACTCTCTGAATCCAGAGGAGCATTCTCTTGTCACGGTTCAAGAATACCTTCAGCGACGGGGTCGGCTTCGATACGATCCTGGTGATGATCGCACTGGGCTACCTTGTGCTCTTTTCCGCCTTTCCGCTGGTCTACAACATCGTCATGTCCATGCAGGAGGTGGATCTTTTCAGCCTCGCCTCCTTCGACCGGCCATTCGTGGGCCTGGACAATTACCGCGACGTCCTCGGCCGTCCCGAAACAATGCAGATATTCTTCAACACGGTGAAATTCGTCGGATTCTCCGTCGCCGCGCAACTGGCGATCGGTTTCGGCCTGGCGATGTTCTTTCAGCTCGATTTCCCCGGCAATACCTGGCTGCGCGGGCTGTTCCTTGCCGGCTGGATCATGCCCGCAATCGTCGTCGGCGGTGTCTGGAGCTGGATTCTCGCGGGCGATTTCGGTGTCCTGAACCATATCCTTCTGGCGACCGGCCTTGGCGATGAGAAAATCTTCTGGCTCTCCGATCCCGAATTCGCGCTTTATTCCGTGATCCTCGCGAATATCTGGCTGGGCGTGCCGTTCAACATGATCCTGCTTTCGGTCGGACTGTCCGGCATTTCAGAGGATGTCTACGAGGCCGCCCAGATGGACGGCGCGACGCGGATCCAGCGATTTTTCACGATTACCCTGCCGCTCATGCGGGCGCAGCTTGGCGCGGTGATCTCTCTGGGGGTGATATTCACCTTGCAGCAATTCGATCTTTTCGCGTCGCTGACGCAGGGCGGGCCGTCGAATGCCTCGAATGTCTTTCAATACTGGAGCTGGCAGCTCTCGTTCCAAAACTACGAGATCGGCGTGGGGTCGGTGATCTCGGTGCTGATGATCCTGTTCGTCGTCCTCGTGGCGGCAGTCTATGTCCGCTCCACGCGGCATGAGCATGTGGCATGAGGGGAAACGACGTGAAACGTTATGGTCTGCTTGCGCTCGCCCTGCTCTTCGTCGGCATATATCTTTTCCCGCTTTACTGGATGTATGTGACCGCCCTGAAATCGAATAGCGAGATCTTCGCGATCCCGCCGACCTTCTGGCCGCGTGATCCGCAATGGATCGTGATGGATGTCTGGCAGCGCATGAAGATGGATGTCTATCTGCGAAACTCGCTGATCATCGCCTTCGGCGTCACGGTCATCGTCACCATGACCGGAACCGGTTGCGCCTATGTGCTGGCACGCATTCGCAACCGCTGGATGGATGCCGTGCTGTTCACCGTGCTGATGATGCAGGTGCTGCCGTCCTCGCTGATGATCACGCCGATCTTCGTGGTCTTCAACCAGGTCGGGCTGAGCGAATATCCGCGCCTCTCCGTGATCCTCGCGCAAGCGGCAAAGGTGCTGCCGCTTTATATCGTCCTGTGCCGCGCCACATTCCTGCAGGTTCCGAAGGAACTGGAGGAAGCCGCCCGGGTCGACGGAAATTCCCGCGTCGGCGCTTTCCTGACCATCATCGTCCCGCTTGCGCGCAACGGCATCCTGGTGACATCCGTGCTGATCTTCCTGCAGTCCTTCGGGGAATATGTCTATTCACGCTCGCTGATCACGCAGAGGGCGCTGCAGCCCGCCACCGTCGGCCTGCAATCCTTCATGGGGCCCAACAGTTCTGACTGGGCGGGCGTCATGACCTACTCGGCGATCTATGTCACCCCGATCCTCATCGTCTTCGTGCTGCTGCAACGCCAGATCGTCAGCGGCCTGACTTCCGGAGCCCTGAAATGACCTACCAGATCGAGCTTGAGAACATAAACAAGTATTACGGCGGGTATCATGCCCTGCGGGACATCAGCCTGGGGATCGAGCCCGGCGAGTTCGTGGCGCTGGTCGGTCCGTCCGGCTGCGGCAAATCGACCCTGCTGCGCACCATCGCGGGGCTTGAGGGGATTTCGGGCGGCACGCTGCGCATCGCGGGGGAAACCGTGAACGACCGCGCCCCGCGAGAGCGCGACCTTGCAATGGTGTTCCAGTCCTACGCGCTCTATCCGCATATGACCGTGCGGCGCAACCTCACCTATTCGATGCGCCTCAAGCGCCGCTCGAAAGCGGATATGGAGAGATCGGTCGAGGAAATCGCTAGGATTACCGGGCTGGAATCCCTGCTCGACCGCTATCCGCGCGAATTGTCGGGCGGGCAGCGGCAGCGGGTCGCCATGGGCCGCGCCATTATCCGCGAGCCCAAGGCCTTCCTGTTCGATGAGCCGCTTTCCAACCTGGATGCGGCGCTGCGCGTTCACATGCGCTCCGAGGTGCGGCAATTGCATAACCGGCTCAATGCAACCTCGGTCTATGTCACCCATGACCAGATCGAGGCGATGACCATGGCCGACAGGGTTGTGGTCATGCGCGCCGGGGTTGTCGAGCAGATGGGCGCTCCGCTGGATCTCTACGATCGTCCCTGCAACAGGTTCGTGGCCGGTTTCATCGGCTCGCCGGCGATGAATTTCGTCGATGGGATCATTCGGGAAGACGGCGTTTCCGTCAGGCTGGACCTGCCGGGCGAGGCAGTCTTGCGCTTTGCCGGCGCAAGACCGGCCGGGGAAACCGTCACCGTCGGTTTCCGGCCCGAGCATCTTTCCGTGACGATGGCCGCGACCGGGGGCAATATCCTGTCCCTGCCGGTCGGATTCGTCGAACGTACCGGCTCGACCTCCTACGTGCTGAGTTCGACAACGCCCGAAATATTGCTGAGCGTCCCCGAACGTTTCCCCAAGGAACAAGGCTCCGTCAACGCGCAAATCGCACCGGAACTGGTCCACCTGTTCTCGAAGGAGGACGGCACGGCACTTCTGTAATCCGACCCCTATTCCTCCGGAGGGGTCCTGGCCTCCGTCAAGCCGCGTTGATATCCACGCTCCTCCGCTTCCCTGAGTTTCCGATCGAGCGCGGATTGCGCGCTTGCCGGAATGCAACTCTGAATCATCTTTTCGACCTGCGGGCCAAGAAAAGGGTTCATTCCCGCCAGCTTGGCAGCTTCCTGATATGACGCCGCGAAATGGGCCATCATCCGGTCACTCCATAACCGGACCAGTTCCGGCATCTCATCCTCGTAGCCTTGCCACGTGCTGTGGCCAATGTTTCGCGTTACAATACGTTGTTCAGTCATTTCATTCTTCCTGGCTTCGGATACCCGTCTTCAAATGCTCTTGCCGGCCATGCGTGTTCGCAAACCGCCGGGCAATCGACTCGAACCTGATAGGGGGTCGATGTGTCACCTGGATGGCAGACCTTCCCCCGCCCTGACAGGCAATTCGCCTTTCGGAAGGGGGCGCATCGATGGCATCGGCGTGAAACACGGGCCGGGCGGCACAGGACAATCTGCACAAGGATTTGATCTGGCTAGCACGGTCCTGCGCTAATTCGCCTAAGCGCAGCCTGCTGCAGGCAAGGCAGCGCCTGTGAACCTGATAGTTCGGCAGGTCCGTGCCAAAGGGGCCAGTTCCTCCGGCGCAGCACTGCCAATCCTCTGGCCCGGCACTTTGTTTTGGCCGGGCGAAGCTCCTACTTCCCGCACCTGATTCCGCAAGGCGCGGAAGGGACAACAAACCGCAATAGTGAGGCGCTTCATGTCTGAGCTGACTTTTGACGTATACAGGACCCATGTGGTGGAGGGGATCGCCCAGTCCGATTCCGAACCGGTCACGGTGACGATCGATGACACCAACGAGGATGGGCTGATCGATCCCGATGAGTGGTCAGCCTATCTCGGCGGTCCCAAAGGGCATTCGCAAGGAAGCGAAGAGGAGGCATCGAGCTATGACGGCGACGGTGCCGGCCATACCCGTGACGGGTATCTCTATTCGCCTTCAGCCTATAAAGAGGGTGATGATCTCAACGAGGTCCTGGACAGCATGGGACATCGCTTCGAGCCGCTGTCCCTGACGGTTCCCTGTTTCGCGGCAGGCACGATGATCGAAACGGACAGAGGGCCGGTTGCGGTCGAATCGCTGTCCGCTGGTGATCTCGTTCAAACCCGCGACCATGGGTTACAGCCTGTCCGCTGGATCGGTTCGCGCCAGTTGGGCGCAGCCGAGCTTTCGCGGTCCGCGCATCTGCGGCCCATCCGCATCCGGGCCGGGGCTCTGGGGCCGAATGCACCTCTGAACGACCTGCTGGTTTCCCCGCAACACCGCGTGCTGGTCCGTTCGAAGGTTGCACTGCGCATGTTTGGCGCAATGGAAGTGCTGGTTGCGGCCCGGCATCTGCTGGAGCTGGACGGCATCGAAGCCGCAGCCGACGTCACCGATGTCGAGTATTTCCACTTCCTCTTCGATCAGCACGAGGTGGTCTATTCGAATGGCGCCGAAACCGAGTCCCTCTATACCGGCCCTGAAGCGCTGAAAGCGGTTGGCCCCGCAGCGCGGGATGAGATTTTCACTCTTTTCCCGGAACTGCGCGACCGGCAGTTCGATGGACTTTCCCCCTCCGCAAGGCCACTCCCCGGCGGGCGCCAGAGCCGCAAGCTTGCCGGCCGGCTTGGCAAGAATAACCGGAGCGCGGTGAGCTAGGTAACAGTCAGGCAACCGGACAGGGCGGAGCTTCCGGATCAGTTCCCGCCCTGTCCATCATGTGCACCCGCCCCTTGCCCGCTTCGGCAAACGGACCGCCGAAATAAAATTAGATCTTCCCTGAACCACATGATCCCGGCGCGGCGAAGCGGCTTGGAACAAGGGATGACGAACCGGAGCCGATCGGGGCGGAAGAATTCCACAGTCACCTGAACAGCGGCGGCATGGAGGACTTGCCGCCGACGAACACAATGCATTGAGAGCCATAGAGCATGGATAGAGAACCGGAACGAAAGACGCTCGCCCGCCGCATCGCGGCGCTGGAGCAGGACAACCAGTCCTTGTGGAAGCGAATCCAAGCCCTCACGGAGCAGAACGAGGCCTTGCAAGACAGAGGCGGCAGACGCGCATTCGATGAGATGGAAGAGGGTATCAGATCTCTTGAAATCCAGGTTACCAAAGCCTTGGACAACACCTCCGGCCTCAAGCCGGACATGTCCAGCACCGCAAAACGCCTTTCCGACATATCCACGCAGCTGGCCAGCCTGAACGGCAAGCTGGATGGCAAGGTCGGCTATGCAATGCTGAGCATATATGCGTTCGGCATTGTTGCCGTGGTAATGCGAAACGAGATCATGGCGTTTCTGGAGTCGTTATCGGTTGGTTAAAGCATTTCCAGCAAGGGTGGATGCCGTTTCGGCAGAAGAACAGGTCCCCGGACTGCTTTTCGATCCTCCCTCGATGCGTCCGGAAATGCGTGAGAACAAAAATCTGCATCGTTCGGGTGTATCAACGAAAAACCCGAACGATGCAGGATGCGGCCATGCCTGCCGCTTCAATATTCATCATGTAGCCGGACCCAGTTCATGGTGCCGCCGGTCTCGTTCCGGCCCCCGGGAGTCAGGTCGAGCCAGTTGAACGCGCCCATCAACAGTTCGGTGCCGCGGTGATAGGTCGAGTAGCTGTGATAGATGCTTCCATCCTCGCCCTTCACGAAGATGCTGGTGCCGAACATATCCGGGCTATTTTCGATGACCGTGCCGTAATTGTAGATAGCGCGCCCGGCGGCGCGGTCCTCGGGCGTAAAGGATACTCCGAAATCGTAATTGAAGTCGCTGTCACCCGAGGAAACCCAGGGGAAGGTCCAGCCCATCCGCTCCTTTACCTCGCCAATCCGCCCGATCGATGCGCGCGAGACCGCGGCGAATGCCAGATCCGCCTGCTCGAAATGCTGCCGCGCCGCATCGACATGATCGGCGGTATAGGCGCAGCCCGGGCAGATGTGATCGGAACCCGGGGTGAGCATGAAATGGTAGATGGCAAGCTGGTTGCGGCCGCCGAACAGGTCACCGAGTGTGCAATCCCCCTCGGGGGTCTGAAAGACATAGGGCTTCTCGATCCGCACCCATGGCAGTTGCCGGCGTTCGGCGCGCAATGCGTCAAGCTGGTGGGTCATCTCGCGCTCCTTGGCGAGCAACGCCTTGCGCGCCTCCAGCCATTCTTCGCGTGAAACGATTGCGTGTGTCATGGTTTGTCTCCTTCTGGTTAATGGTCAGTTGCGTGCTTTCGTCCTGCCCGGGCCGATCTTCAGCCAGGCCGGCAGGTGAAACAGGCTCATCAGCAGATACATCGTGGTCATGCTGCTGAACGGCAGAATGCCCGGACCGGGAGCGCAAAGCGCCGCCATGCTGCCGGTCTCGGCCCAGGCCATGAAAGCGAAGACCGGCGATGCCGCGAGGGCAAGCCAGTCCAGCTTCCGCCGGGCTCGCGAGGGGCCGGTGCCTGTCATGTCGATGGTTGTAGAGGTTGTCATTTTCCGGCTCCCGATCAAATGTCGTGTAGGACCAGTTGCGACATTACGACAAAGCGGAAACCGGGTGAGAGTAACAAGCGTGACGGGATTTCGATGGACTCTCTGATTACGGCTGCAGCCCGGGCCTTGGCGGCGGGCGATCCGCTGGCGGCGATGAAACGGGTCGCATTGCGTGACGATCCACCGGCGCTTGCGCTGCGCGGGATCGCGATGGCGCAAATCGGCGATTTGCCGATGGCGCGCGAATTACTGCGCCGCGCGGCACGGGCCTTCGGGATGAAGGAGCCGATGGCAAGGGCCCGGTGCGTGCTCGCCGAAGCCGAGATCGCTCTCGTCCTGCGTGACCTCGGTGGCGCCATGCAGACCCTTGCCACGGTGCGAAAGGTGCTCGATGAGCATGGAGATCGTGCGAATGCGGCACATGCCGCCTGCCTGGAGGCGCGCCGGCTGCTTTTGATCGGGCGTCTCGACGAGGCAGAGCAAATGCTGGACATGCTGGATTTCGACGCTCTGCCGGTCACCTCGCAAAGCGGCTACTGGCTGGTTGCAACCGGCATCGCCATGCGGCGCATCCGGACGAAAGCCGCCCACACGGCGCTTGATCGTGCAAGGGACGCGGCGCGCGAAACGAGGGTTCCGGCACTTCTGGCCGAAGTGGACCGGGCGGCCTCCGCATTGGAGGCCCCCGCCGCCCGGAAGTTCGAGAAGGGGCGCGGCGGATTGCTGGGGCTGGCAGAGGTCGAGGCGCTGATTGCCTCGGATATGCTGATTGTCGATGCCTGCCGCAATATCCTGCGCATCCGCGCCAATGTCGTTTCGCTTTCCGGCCGGCCCGTATTGTTCGCATTGACCCGTGCACTTGCCGAGGCATGGCCCGGGGACGTATCGCGGGAATCGCTGCTGGCCCGCGCCTTTCGTGCCAGGGAGGCGGACGAATCGCATCGGGCGCGGCTGCGGGTCGAGATGGGACGGCTTCGTGGGATGATCGGGTCACTTGCCGGTCTTGACGCCACGAAGCAAGGCTTTCGGTTGAATCCGCATGGAAAGGCAGGAGTCGCTGTTCTGGCGCCTCCGGTCGAGGGAGATCATGCCGAGGTGCTGGCCCTGCTCAACGACGGCGAGGCGTGGTCAAGCTCGGCTCTTGCGCTTGCACTGGATGTCAGCCCCCGGACCGTTCAGCGGGCACTTGAAGCGCTTGCCGAACAGGGTAAGGTCGAATGGTACGGTCGCGGGCGGGCCCGTCGCTGGATAGCGCCGAACGTGCCGGGTTTCCCGACAAGCTTGTTACTCCCCGCACCGCTGCCGAGAGTGTAGGATTGGCCCATGCAACACAGGATTGGCCGATGAAACACAGACATGCAGAAATCATTCGTGAATATGGCCCTTTCCCCGGCATAGCCGGTGTGCACGGGGTCAGCTTTGACGGGCAACAGGTCTGGTTCGCCAGCGGTGAGGGCCTGCACGTGCTTGATCCCGACAGCGGAGAGGCGGCGCGCAGATTTGAAATCGCCGCCGATGCGGGAACGGCATTCGATGGCACGCATCTGTTCCAGATCGCCGAAGCGGTGATCCGCAAGATCGACCCCGAAACCGGTGAGATTCTTGCCACGATCCCGGCGCCGGGCAATGGCGAGGATTCAGGACTTGCCTGGGCCGAGGGCACGCTGTGGGTTGGCCAGCATCGCGGCCACAGGATCCACCAGATCGATCCCGAGACCGGGACCGTATTGCGCGTGATCGAATCCGACCGTTTCGTCACCGGCGTCACCTGGGTCGATGACGAGCTCTGGCATGGCACCTGGCAAGAGGATCAAAGCGATATTCGACGCATTGACCCCGGAACGGGCGAGGTGCTGGAGCGTATCGAGATGCCCGCTGGCACCGGCGTCTCGGGACTTGAATCGGATGGAAAGGACCTGTTCTTCTGCGGCGGAGGAAACAGCGGAACGATCAGAGCCGTCCGCAGGCCGGGCGAGTAACCGCATTTTTCAGCGATGATGGGGTGCAGGACGGAACTGGCCGGTTTCCGTGCCGGTCCCGCCGCTGCAGGCGCCGTTCTCAGGAACGGCGGATTGTAGCGGTCGCAATCCCCATCGCCACAAGAGCGCCGCCGCCAAGCCTGGTCAGGAACGGCAGCACGGAAGCACGGGCAATCTTCTGGCGCAGCTTGTCAGCAAGAAGGGCATAGGCGAGTGCATTGACCGCCGCGCAGCCAACGAAGGTCGCGATGAGCAGTGCGAATTGCGGTGCCAATACGGCATTCGGGTCGATGAACTGGGGCACGAAGGCGATAAAGAAAATGATGGATTTGGGGTTGAGTGCCGTCACTGCCGCGGAATGCGCAAAAACCTTCCGAGGTGATGCTGACGGCGCGTCGTCCGGCATTTCCAGCGAGGCATCCCGGGCGCTCCGGAACAGCTTGATGCCAAGGTAGATGAGATAGATCGCGCCGACCCACTTCAACAGAATGAACAGATTCGACGATGCCAGGACCAATGCTCCAAGCCCTGCCAGGGATGCGGACATGGCAATCAAGTCGCCCAGAGCGACGCCCGCGACCGTTGCCAACGCAACCCGCCGCCCCTGGCTGATGGCATAGCTCAGGATCAACAGCACGGTCGGCCCCGGAATCAGAAGAAGGGCAATCGTGGCCGATGCGAATGCGAGCCAGACGTGGAAATCCATGATTATACCTCCCGGCAAGTGTCTTTCCGTTGAGCCAGCTATAGAAAGCCCGGCAAGTAAAGCGTTTTTTCGGGCAGGCCGGATCAGGCTCGGATCGGCCGGCCGCTGCATCTGAACCGTGATGAGTCGAATCGCCGGCGGCATGCTGGTGATGGGATGGACGTGACTGATCCGCCCCCCTGCCCGCCAGAGATGACGCGGGGATAAGCCGATGGTTCGGGCCTCTTGCGCAGCCTGTTGACAAAACCGGCTTGACAGGGTTTTTCGCTCTCGCTTATTTGTAGGACAAATTAAGAGGGAGAGCTTGATGCGGGTTTCAGCCGCTATCCATCGCGCATTCGAAATCTCGGAAATCGACGACCGGCTTTATGCCGCGTTCATCGAGCATATGGGCCGGGCCATCTATTCGGGCATCTACGAGCCGGGCCATCCCGAGGCCGACGCCAACGGTTTCCGGCGCGATGTCGCCCGGCTGGTGCGCGACCTGAAGATCCCCGCGATCCGCTATCCGGGCGGCAATTTCGTCTCGGCCTATAACTGGGAGGACGGGATCGGCCCCAAGGAGGACCGCCCCACGCGGCTCGACCTGGCCTGGCGCAGCAAGGAAAGCAACCAGGTCGGGATCAACGAATTCGCAACCTGGGCCAATGAACTGGGCATCGACATGATGCTGGCGGTCAATCTCGGTTCGCGCGGGATCCCGGACGCGCGCAACTTCGCGGAATATGTGAACCATCCCTCGGGCACCTACTGGTCGGATCTGCGCCGCAGCCACGGCGTCGAGCAGCCCTACAACGTCAAGATGTGGTGCCTTGGCAACGAGATGGACGGGCCATGGCAGATCGGCCACAAGAAGGCCGGGGAATACGGACGCCTCGCCAACGAGACCGCCAAGGCCCTGCGGCAACTGACGCCGGGCGCCGAGATGATCGTCTGCGGTTCCTCCAACAACGAGATGCCGACCTATCCCGATTGGGAGCGTGGCGTGCTCGAGGAATGCTACGAGAATGTCGATTACATCTCGCTGCACAACTATTACGGCAATTCCAGCCGCGACACGCTGAACTTCTTTGGCAAGGTCGAGGAAACCGGGCGCTATATCCAGACGATTTCCGGGGTGATCGATTTCGTCAAGACCAAGAAGCGGGCGAAAAACGACGTCCATATCTGCTTTGACGAATGGAATGTCTGGTATCACAACCGCGAAGAGGATTCGCGCCGCTGGCGGACATGGGACTGGCCCGAGGCTCCGGCACTGCTGGAGGAAAGCTATACCTTCGAGGATACGCTCTTCATTGCCTGCCTGCTGAACGAGTTCATCCGCCGTTCCGACCGGGTCAAGATCGCCTGCATCGCGCAGCTTGTGAACGTGATCGCGCCGATCCGTGCCGAGGCGGGCGGGCTGGCATGGCGGCAATCGATCTATTGGCCCTATCAGCTTGCCTCGCTTTACGGGCGCGGGCGGGCGCTGCGCGTCTCGGTCGATGGGCCGACATATGACTGCAACGTGGCCGATGACGTGGCCTATCTGGATGTCGCCGCAACGCATGACGCGCAGGCCGGCACGGTCACGCTGTTCATCGTGAACCGGCACCTGACCGAAGCCGCCGATCTGCGGATGGCGCTGACCGGGTTCGGGAATGCCCAGCTGGCCGAGCATCAGGTGATCGAGGGCCACGACCTGATGACCCGCAACGGCCCCGGACAGGAAACCATCGCGCCCGTTCCGGGCAAGGGGCTGGCGATCGAGGACGGGACGCTTGGCGGTGCCGTCGCTCCGCTGTCCTATCACGTTCTGCGGTTGAGGGTGTAAATCATGTCGGGTGTAAAGCTGACCAATGTCAAGAAATCCTTCGGTGAGGTGGACGTCATCAAGGATGTCTCGCTCGAGGTGCCAAAGGGTGAGTTCGGCGTCTTTGTCGGGCCTTCGGGCTGCGGGAAATCGACGCTGCTGCGGATGATCGCAGGGCTGGAGGAAACCAGCGGCGGGCGGATCGAGATCGGCGGGCGCGATGTCACCAATGCCGAGCCCGCAAGGCGCGGCGTGGCGATGGTGTTCCAGTCCTATGCGCTCTATCCGCATCTGACCGTCGCCGAGAACATGGGCTTTTCGCTCAGCCTCGCCCGCGCACCACGGCATGAACGCGAGGAGAAGGTCCGCGAAGCCGCCCGTATCCTGCAACTGACCGATCATCTCGACAAGAAGCCTTCTGCCCTGTCCGGCGGTCAGCGTCAGCGCGTTGCCATCGGCCGGGCCATCGTCCGCGAACCCGAGGTCTTCCTGTTCGACGAACCCTTGTCCAACCTTGACGCCGAGCTGCGCGTGCAAATGCGGCTGGAGCTGACGCGCCTGCACCGGCAGATCGGCGCGACGATGATCTATGTCACCCATGACCAGGTCGAGGCGATGACGCTGGCCGACGATATCTTCGTTCTCAAGGGCGGGCATGTCATGCAGTCGGGCCGGCCGCTGACGCTCTACGACGATCCGGACAACCGCTTCGTGGCGGGCTTCATCGGCTCTCCGGCGATGAATTTCGTCAATGGAACCGTCACCGGCACCGATGCAGGGGGGATCACGGTGCAGGCCGAGCAAGGCAACCTGCGCGCCGCGCTTTCCGGCCCGAAACCGGGCGAGGGCACGCAAATCATCCTGGGCATCCGGCCGGAACATCTGGCCCCCGTGAACGAAGGCGGCCTGCCGGTCACGGTCGAGGTCGCCGAGGAACTGGGCGGCAATTCCTATGTCCATGCCCGCTCGGCCTCCGGCGCCGACCTGGTGTTCGAACGGCGCGGCAGCCGCGACAGCCTTGAAGGGCAAAAACTGCATATCGGCGCCGATGCCGACAGGATCATGGCCTTTTCGCCCGAGGGCGGAAGGCTTCGCTAGGCCTGCAAACGGCAGGACCTGAAGGGAGGGGGCACGCGGTAAACGTAGCCCAATGTAAAGAGGAAAACAAATGAACATCAAGGCACTCGTAACGGCATCCGCGATCGCGGCGGCACTGGGCGCGATATCGCCCGCATGGGCGCAGCAGACCGTGACCTGGTGGGACTTCTTCTCCGGCGGGGATGGCGTGCGCATGAAGGCGCTGATCGAAAAGTTCAACGCCGAGCATCCCGATATCAAGATCGAGGGCACGACGCTGGAATGGGGCGTGCCCTTCTACAGCAAGGTGCGGACTTCGGCCGCCGTCGGGCAGGGACCGGACCTGATGACCTATCACCTGTCGCGCATGCCCCTGGGCCTGAGCGAAGGCGTGCTGTCGCCGATCACCGCAGAAGACCTGCAGGCCGCCGGTCTGAGCGAGGGGGATTTCTTCGAAACCGCGCTTGACGCCGCCCGCGCCCCTTCGGGCCAGCTTCACGCGGTGCCCTTCGATATCCATTCGCTGGTGCTTTACTATAACAAGTCCTTCCTGGAAGGCTCGCGCTTCCTTGACGAAGAGGGCAAGCTGACCGGCATCGAAAGCATCGCCGATTTCGAAGAGGCGATGCAGCTTGCGGCCGAAAACGGCTCGGAAACCCCGGTGACCTATGCGACCGGTGACGACGGCGGCGCCTATCGCGTCTTCTACACGCTTCTGGCGCAGCAGGGCGGAACACTGATCTCGGAGGACGGAGAGGTTCTGCCCGGGGACAGCACCGAAAAGGCGGTCAAGGCCGTCGAGATCATGACCAAATGGCACGAGCAGGGCTGGCAGCCCGAACAGGCGCTGTATGAGGCTTCGGTCGCCCTGTTCACCTCGGGCAAGTCGGCGTTCCAGTTGAACGGTGTCTGGGAGGTGCCCACGATGAAGGATCTCGAAGAGGGCGGCAAGCTGGGCTTCGAATGGGGCGCCGTTGAAGTGCCCAAACTGCTGGACAGCCAGACCACCTGGGCCGACAGCCACGCTTTCGCCATCCCGCATCAGGAAGGCAAGGAAATGTCGCCCGAAAAGCGCGAGGCCGTGATGACGATCATCGGCTGGATGGAGAAACAGTCGATTGCCTGGGCCGAAGCCGGGCATATCCCGGCCTACAAGCCGGTGGCGGAAAGCGAGGAATTCTCCACCATGCAGCCCAACGCCACCTATGCCACGCTGGCCGACCGGGCAACCTACGATCCGCGCAGCGAGGTCGCCGGTGTCGCCTCGCCCGCCTATGACGCGGCGCTGAACATCATATCGCCCGCCATCCACGGCTACCTGTCGCCCGAAGAGGCGGTCGAGCAGGTGAAATCGGAACTGCAAAGCCGCATGAACTGACGGATCGCCCCCGCGCGCACCGCGTGCGCGGGGGCCATATTGGCAAGGGGTATGGGGTAGAATATGGCGATGATCCGGAACAAGGCGCGGCACAGGCTGGTGGCCGTTTCACTGATCCTGCCATTCGTGGCGATCTTCGCGTTGGTCTTTGCCTATCCGGTGATCGAGGTCGTCCGGATGAGCTTTACCGACGCACCGCTGATCGGCGGCGGAGAATGGATCGGGCTGGGCAATTACATCCGGCTTTTCTCGGACAAGCTGTTCTATACCTCGGTCGTCAATAACGGCTATTTCGTGCTGCTGACGGTGATCCCGACCACGGTGATCGCGCTGGCTATTGCGTTGGCCGTGAACCGGCTGTCGGGGCGCATGCAGGCGCTGGTGCTGGTGATGTTCTTCACGCCCTATGTGCTGCCGGTATCGGTGGTCACGCAGATCTGGGCCTGGATGCTGGATTTCCAGTTCGGCATCCTGCAGCCGGTCATCGAGTTCTTTACCGGCAAGCCGGTGCCGGTCTTCAAGAACCCCCATTGGGTCATGCCCACCGTCGCCACGGTAACGATCTGGTGGACCAACGGGTTCAACGTGCTGCTGTTCCTTGCCGGTCTGCGCAATATCCCGTCGGAGCTTTACGAGGCCGCCGCGCTTGACGGGGCCACGAGGCGGCAGTTGTTCTGGCGGATCACGTGGCCGCTTCTGTGGCCGGTAACGGCTCTGGTGCTGACGCTGCAACTGATCCTGCAACTGAAGATCTTCGACCAGATCTACCTGCTGTCCGAGGGCGGACCGTTCAATTCCAGCTATGTCCTGCTGCTGATGGTCTATCGCGAGGCCTTCCAGCTCAATCACGGCGGCTATGCGGCGGCGATCTCGCTGGTGCTGTTCCTGCTGATCGTGGTGATCTCGGTCCTGCAGTTCCAGATCCTGCGCATCGGAGGGAAAGGCAAATGAACCGCCAGCGCCGTGTCGAGAATATCGCCCTGACCTGCATCACGCTCCTGGCTGGGATCATCTGGATCTTCCCGCTTTACTGGGCCTTCGTCACCTCGATCCGTTCCGAGGACCGGGTGGTGTCCGAAGCGGCGGGGCTGTTCCCCGATGAATTCAACATCAGCTCCTATGTGGATGCGCTGTTCAACACCAGCCTGATCGACTGGTATATCAACTCCATCGGCACCTCGCTGATCATCACGCTGGTCGTGCTGGTCACCGGCATGATGTGCGCCTATGCGCTGAGCCAGATGGAATTCCCCGGCCGCAGGCTGCTTTACGGCATCGTGCTGGCCAGCTTCATGGTGCCGGCGCAGGCGCTGGTGGTGCCGCAATTCGTGCTGATGAACGATCTTGGCCTGATCAACCGGTGGGGCGGGATCATCCTGCCGCAGCTTGTCGTGCCGGTGGTGATCATCGTCTACAAGCAGTTTTTCGACGCCGTCCCCAAGGAGATGAAGGAAGCCGTCGTCCTCGATGGCGGCGGGGATTACACGCTGCTGTTCCGGGTCTACCTGCCGCTGAACTGGGGGATCACCACCGCGCTTGGCATCATCACCTTCATCATGTCCTGGAACGCATTTCTCTGGCCCTTCCTGGTCATCACGACCGAGGACATGATGACCATCCCGGTCGGCATCACCCAAGTCAATGACGCCTTCGGCGTGGCCTATGCGCGGATCATGTCGGTGGCGCTGCTGGCCGCCGCGCCGGTGGTCATCGCCTATCTGATCTTTCAGAAGAAGGTCACCGAGGCGGTGATGATCTCTTCCGGCGTCAAGGGCTGATCCGGGGCCGGCGCTCAGACCTTGAGCGTCGGCAACCCGAGGTCGAAGACCGTGGTGCCCCTGGAATCGAGCAGCGCGGTATCGACCAGCTCGGTCATCAGCCGCCGCGCGCCGACCGGATCGCGCGCCTCGATCCGCTCGAACACCGCGGCATGTTCCTCGACCGGGTTGCGCGTATGTGGGTTGGGCATGTCGCGATAGCGGAACGCCGTGGTGAAAGCGACGGCGGCGCAGATCCCCGCCTCCAGCGACAGCAGAACCGGGTTATGCGAACTGATAAGTATCGCGCGGTGAAAACTCGCATCGGCATTGTGCCAGCTTTCCTCGGTCATGTCGCAATAGCGCATCGAATGCAGCGCGTCGCGGAAAGCCTGCAGGTCGTCCTCGCTGCGGCGCTCGGCGGCGAAAGCCGCCGCCGGGGGCTCGATCATCGCACGCAGCTCATAGATCGCCCTGATATACCAGTCGGGCGGCGCGCCGCTCTCGAAACTCCAGCGGACCACGTCGGGATCCAGCAGGGACCATTTCTCGCGCGGGGCGACGCGGGTGCCGCTGCGGGTCCGGGTGACAAGCATTCCCTTGCCCACCAATCTGCGCAGCGCCTCGCGATAGGCTCCCCGGGAAATTCCGGTCTCGGCAAGGAAATCCATCTCCTTGGGAACCGTTTCGTCAGGCTCTATCGCACCCGAGACGATCCGGCGGCCCAGCCAATCGGCGATGGACTCGTTCTTGCGCTTGTCCGGCCTGTCCGAGGCGTCGAAAACCGTGCTGATGATATTGGATTTGTCCGACATACCGGCAATTTAGCCGTCTCCGAGGGACAATGCATCTCACTTTTAATTTTCCGCGAACCGGAGGTCGGCAGGCGGAATCCGGCGCGGCACCCGCCCGGATGAACGCCTAGCGAATTCGCATTCCCTCGACATCGAACAACCGCATGTCAGCGATATCGGCGGTCAGGGTCAATATCGTTCCGGGCCTCGCCTGCCGGGAACGCTCAAGCTCGACGGTGCAACCCGTGCCGCCCGGTATCTCGCCATAAACATAGGTGGTGCCGCCGAGAAACTCCGAGAACTTGACCTCCATGGGAAAACCGGGTTCCTCTGGCCCGGCAACCCGAAGATCCTCGGGGCGCAGGCCCAGGATAACGGGGCCGGCAATCGCCGCATCTGTCCGGGGGCACGGCAGTTCCGTTTCGCCAAGCCGCAGCCGGTCAGCACCCTGCACCACCGCCTTGAAGAAGTTCATTTTCGGCGAGCCGATAAAGCCCGCGACGAAAACATTGTCCGGGTCGTCGTATAATTGGGACGGGGTGCCGATCTGCTCGATCCTGCCGTCACGAAGCACCACGATCCTGTCGGCCAGCGTCATCGCCTCGGTCTGGTCATGGGTGACGTAGATCATCGTGTTGCGCAATTCCTGGTGCAGCCGCGCGATCTCGATCCGCATGCCGACCCGCAATTCCGCATCAAGATTCGACAAGGGCTCGTCGAACAGGAATACATCCGGGTCGCGCACGATGGCCCGGCCTATCGCGACCCTCTGCCGCTGTCCGCCCGATAGCTGCCCCGGCCGGCGGTCCAGATAATCCGTCAGGCGCAGGACCTCGGCGGCCTGCCTGACCTTTTGCTCGATCTCGGTTCTGGGCCGTCTGGCCGCCCGCAGCCCGAAACCCATATTCTCGGCGACGGTCATATGCGGATACAGCGCATAGGTCTGGAACACCATGGCGATGCCCCGATCCGAAGGATCGCGTTCGGTCACGTCGGTATCACTGATATAAACATCGCCCGCCGTGATATCCTCGAGCCCCGCGATAAGCCGCAGCAGCGTGGATTTGCCGCAGCCCGAGGGACCGACGAATACCACGAACTCGCCCCCCTGGATATCGAGGCTGATATCCTTCAGCACCTCGTGAGCGCCGTATGACTTGTGAACGCGCTTCAGGCTAAGCCCTGCCGGTTCCCGCGCGGTGCCGCCCATCCGGTTCATGTCTCCTGCTCCCTCCGAATCCATGTCAGCATGGCCCCGGCCTCGCGGTGGTCCCACGCGTAATAGGGAATGGCGGTGATCCGTGCCTTTTGCCGCGCCGGTGCGGTTTCGGCGTAAAGCGCATTGCCCGCCCAGCTTTCGCGGCAGGCCAAGGCAGTCAGCCGGGTGATTCCGCCAAGAATATCGGAACGCTCCGCATCGATCCGCGCATCGTCCGGCAGAATAATGCTGTTCAGGTCGCCGCCGTTATCCACCTCTTCCATGCAATAGACGAGCGGCCCCCGCATCAGGGCGACCCGGCCCTGATCCGGCGTCACTTTCGGGTTCGCGAAAATGCGGCGCGGTGTCAGGTCAAGCTTCAGCGAAACCCTGTCACCCGGCTGCCATTCGCGCGAAAGGCGCAGATAGCCGTTCTCGGTCTGCAGGGAAACGGGGGCGCCGTTCACCGACAATTCGTAATCCGCGGCCCATCCGGGAACACGCAGGGACAGGGTGAAGCTCTGCACCTCTGCGGCGTCAACTCCGATCTCGACGTCACCGTCAAACGGATAGCCGGTGGTTTGCGTCAGGTTGACGATGCCGCTTTCCAACCCGATCTCTGCCGTGCCGGAATTATACAGATGCACCGCGATCTCATCCGCCGAGACCCCGTAGAAATAGGTTCCGACAGAGGCGATCAGCCTTGAGATATTCGGCGGGCAGCAGGGGCAGCGATGCCAGGTCCAGCGGTGATGATCCCCGCGGCTTTCCAGCGGGTTGTCATAGAAGAACTGGGTGCCGTCCAGCGATAGCCCGGCGAGAGAGTTGTTATACAGCGCCTGCTCCATGATATCGGCATATTCCCCGTTCGGCCCCCGCCCCAGCATCCGGCTGGCCCAGAACACGAGGGCGACCGAAGCGCAGGTTTCCGCATAGGCCGACTCGTTCGGCAAATCGTAATCGAATGTCAGCCCCTCGTTTCTTGCCGAGGGCCCGAAACCGCCCGTGATATACAGGTTGCGGTCCACCAGATGCGACCACAGGCGATTGAGCGCCCCGGTCAGGCTGTCATCGGCGAACTCGGTCGCGACATCGGCCATTCCGGCGTAAAGATAGGCTGCGCGCACGGCATGCCCCACCACCGCGTCCTGCTCGCGCACCGGCTTGTGCGCCTGGCAATATTCCAGCGTGCCGAAATGGAAATCCCCCGGTTCCTCGCCGCGCGCCCGCGCCTCTTCATCGAAATAGGACGGCTGCTGGCCCCGCTGATCCACGAAGAACCGGGCCAGATCGAGATAGCGCTGTTCGCCGGTGGCGCGCGCCAGCCTGACCAGCGCAAGCTCCAGCTCCGGATGCCCCGGATAGCCTTTCAACTGCCCCTCGCCCGGTCCGAAAACCTGCCCGATATGATCGGCGAAGCGGCACATGATGTCGAGGAACCGGCGCTTCCCGGTGGCGTGGTAATAGGCGACGGCACCCTCGATCAGGTGGCCGGCGTTATACAGCTCGTGCTTGTCGCGCAGGTTGGTCCAGCGCTTGCCCGGCTCGATACGGATATACCACGAGTTGAGATAGCCATCCTCCTGCTGAAGGCGCCCGTAAGCCTCGACAACCTCATCGACCATCGCCTCCAGCTTTTCGTTGCGTTCGCGGTTCAGCGCATAGGCCGCCGTCTCGATGGACTTGCCGAAATCGCTGTCCCAGAACATCTGGGTGGTGACGGTATTGCTGGGTTCGGGCGGCATGACGACGCCCGGATTGGGGCGATCGGGATCAACCTGGTCAAGCATGCCCGCGTTGATGCAGCGCTCGAACAGGGTAAATGCGGTGGTCGCGCAGATCGTGTCGAGGCGCGGCCCGAAAAAGCCGTCGATCCGCAGCTTGTCGATGGAGAGCGGGCGGAACCTGGCCTTGCTGGGAACGGCGTCACCGGCGACACGAGAGACGATATTGTTCATTTCGGGTCCTTTCGGGAAATGCTCACTTCACCGCGCCGGCCGTCAGGCCGCGGATGTAGGAGCGCTGGAGGATGAGAAACAGGATCAGGCAGGGGATCATCATCACCATGACGCCCGCCTGCACCGCGCCCCAATCGACAGAGCCAAAGCGGCCATAGCGCACCGCCGTCATGAGCACGGGAAGGGTGAACTTGTCCTGATCGGTCAACAGGACGAGCGCCGCCAGAAATTCGTTCCATGCATTGAGGAAGGCGAAAAGCCCGACCGTGACGATACCCGGCTTGACGAGGGGGATCATGACTTTCGTCAGCATGGCGATCCCCTTCATGCCGTCGATACGGGCGGCCTCCTCGATCTCCTTGGGCACCGCGTCGAAGGCGTTGCGCATCATGAACACCGAAAAGGGCAGTTGCAGCGTCGTGTAGATCAGCACCAGCCCGATCAGCTTGTTCTGCAGGCCCATCTTGGCCAGCAGCAGGAATAACGGCGTGAGGATCGACTGGAACGGGATCATGATGGTCGACAGGATCAGCACGAAGACCAGCCCTTTCAACGGAAAGCGGTAGCGCGAGAAACCGTATCCCGCGAGCACCGAGACAATGATCGTCAGGACCGCCGTGCCGATTGCCACGAATGCCGAATTTCCCGTGTAATGCAGGATGGACTGGCCGAATTCCTGTAGCCGGACATAGCTGTCCGCGGTGAACCCGTCCGTCGGCCATGGCGGCAGGGGCGGTTTGAGCGAATCCGTGGCCTGGCGGAAGCTTGCCAGGACGACCCATGCGATCGGCGCAAGAAACAGCAGCGCGACCAGCGTGGCGGTGACATGAAACAGGACACGATGATACCGGATGCGTCCGCCACGCGGAGTCGGCGCCGTCAATGTCCCGGTCATTTGTCCGCCCCCTTCTCGCGCAGCAGGCGAAGCTGAATGACCGAGAGCGCCAGGAGGATCAGCAGCAGGACCACCGACAGCGCCGCCCCATAGCCCAAGCGGAACGACACGAAGCTTTCGTTGAAGATCTTGTAGACCGCCGTCACCGTCTGGTTGCTGGGTCCTCCGTTCAGGATGATGTAGAACTGGTCGAAGGCAAGCATCGAACCGGCAACGCAAAGGATGAGCGCCAGGGCGAATGGCTGGCGGACAAGCGGCAGGGTGATCCAGCGGAACCGCTGGAACCACCCGGCGCCGTCTATGCGGGCGGCCTCCTGGTAATCCGCGGGAATGGCCTGCAGGCCGCTCATGATGATGACCATGAAGAAACCGGCCATCTTCCAGATTACCATGATCGTCACGGACCAGAAGGCCGGGGTGAATTCGGCAAGGATATTCACGCGCCGCTCGGTCATTCCCAGCATTTGCGCGGCGGGAGAGAACAGGCCGGAATCCACGTTCGACAGCCACGCCCATAACAGCGAGGCAGAGGCAAAGCCCGTCACCACCGGCAGGAAATAGGCGGTGCGATAGAACGCGGTCGCCCTGCCCTCGGACTGCACCATCAGGGCCAGCGCGAAAGCGACCGACATCAGCCCGACCGTCGCGGCCAGCGTATAGAGCACCGTGAAACCGAGCGCCTGCCAGAAGCTGCCATCGCCCCAGAGGCGCTGATAATTGTCCAGCCCGATCCATCGCGGATTGCCCATCAGCGGCCAGTCATGCACCGACATCCAGACGGTCATCCCCAGTGGAACAAGGAAGAACACCACGACAAGCGCGATGGCGGGCAGGACATAGACAAGCCCCATCCAGTCCCCTTTCCGCGACCTGCGCGGAGTGGGTGGCGCTGCCTCATCCGATGGATTCGCTTCAATCATCATGATCCTCCGGGGTCATGAGGTGCTGGCGGGATCAACCCCGCCAGCGTCCCCTCAATAGGCGGCGTCGATGACCGATTGCATCTGCGCCTGCCCGTCCCCGACCGCCTGCCGCATGTCCTCTTCGGAGGATGCGAAGAATGCCCGGTTCAGGGTAGTCACCCAGGGACCGTTGCTGGAATTGATGAGATCGTTGAACACAACGGTATAGGGGGTCCGGCCATTCGCCATCGCCTCGGCCGAGATCAGATAGCGCTCATCCAGCCCGGCCAATGCCTCTTCGGCGATATCGCCGCGCACCGGCATCGCACCGTTCTGCGCCAGGATCGTCTGGCCCTCGGGCGAATATGCGAACTCGATGAAGTCCTGAATCGCCGGGATCTTGCCTTCGTCCGTTCCCGCCGAGATCACGATATTGTCGCCGCCCGCGAATGACGACCAGTTCCCTTCCTCCTGGCCGGGAATGAAGGTGACGCCGTAATTCAGATCCGGATACTGGTTGTTCAGCGCTCCGATGGCGAAGGAGCCCGAAGGCGAGATGCCGATATTGCCATTCGCGAATGCCGCGAAGAAATTGGCCCCGTTATCGGTCTGCGACCCGGCAGGCACCAGCCCGTCGGCAACCATGCCGCGATAAAAGTCGATCGCCTCGACAGCCTTGGGCGAATCCAGCATGGCCTTCTTGCCGTCCTCGGACAGAACCTCGCCGTCCGAGGCCCAGATCAGCGGCGCAAAGGTGAAGATATTGCAGCCGCCGCAATTGCCCGAAAAATAGAAGCCATAGGTTTCGTCATCCAGCGCCGCTATGGCCTTGGCGTCCTCCTGGATCTCGGCCCAGCTTGACGGTCCGTCCTCCGGATCGAGCCCCGCCCTTTCGTAAAGATCCTTGTTCCACAGAAGCAGCGAGGCATCGCCGGAAAACGGTAGCCCATAGATCTTGCCGTCCACGGTGCCGACGGAAAGATGCGCCTTCGACAGGCTGTCGAAATAGGGCAACGATTTCGCAAACTCGGTCAGGTCGCGAAGCTGTCCCTGCTCGGCGAAGGCCGGCGTATAGATCAGGTCCAGCGACAGGGCGTCGGGCGCCGAGCCGCCGGCGCTGGCGATGGCGTATTTCTGCACCAGCTCGTTGACCGGAACGATCTGGAGATCGGCCTTGTGTTCGCCCCTGGCATTATAGGCCTCGACCAGTTTCGGCATGAACTCCGATCCGTCCGAACGGACCCAGATAGAAAATTCCTCTGCCGCCAACTGTCCGGGCACGAGCAGGGCCGCTGCGACCGCAGCCCCCGATACCGTCCTGAAATACATGTCTTCTCCTCCGTTTCATTCGTTGTTTCATTGTGTTTTCCGATGGGGGAAGGTCTCATTGCGCCGCCCCCTCCGCGCCGCAGGACAGCCGCACCACCAGGCTTGTCGGCAAATGCCTCAGACCGGCTTCGACCGGTTTGCCGTCGATCAGGTCAAGCAGGGTCAGCCCGGCTTGCCTGCCCATCTCCGTCAGCCCCATATCGACGGTAGTCAGCGGTGGCCGGGTTGCCTGGGCAAAGATTTCCCAATTGTCGAAACCCACAACCGCGACATCGTCGGGCACCCGGATTCCCAAGGCGCCAAGGCCATCGATCAGGCCGCGCGCGATCTGGTCATTGCCGCAGAAAACCGCGTCCGGACGGGACGAGGCATTCTTGCCGAACATGGTTCTGGCGGTTTCGAAACCATGCGCCTCCGACCAGCTTCCGAAAACCGCGGGGCCGAAAGGCGCAAGACCCTGTTCATGCAGGGCATGCTGCCAGCCCTCTGCCCGTATACGCGCCGCCAGGAAGGTTTCCCGCCCGGTGATATGGGCAATCCGCCGCCGCCCTTGCCCGATCAGGTGGCGCGTCGCGAGTTTTGCCCCGGACAGGTCGTCAGGGGCGAAGCCTATCCCGCCCTCCGGGCAGGCCGCCATGATATGAACTGTCGGAATGCCGTTATCCGGCAACTCTACCGGCAGGCCGCGATCGATGCGCTTTCCGGCGATAACCAGCCCGTCGACGCGCTTCTCCTCCATCGCATTAAGGTTAAGGCGGACAAGATCGGGATCGTCCTTTCCGGCGGCAAGGAACACGGACACGCCGCGATCAAGCAGGGCCTCCGAAAGCCCCGCTGCCACGGGAAGGGTAAAGCGCCCGTAGGTGTCGTTGGTCAGCATGCCGAAGGTAAAGGATCTTTGCTGCACCAATCCCCGGGCGATCGAGTTCGGGCGATATCCGAGTTCACTTGCGATTGCGCGGACGCGCTCGCGGGTTTCGGGCAGCATCCGACCGGAACCGTTCAGCGCGCGCGACGCTGTCGTAACGCTGACCCCCGCTTTGGCGGCAACCTCCCTGATTGTTATCCGCATATCCGTTCCGATGCAGCCGGGTTGCGATGACCGGCCAGCCCGCCAGTGACCTGACAGGCCGGTCGAAGAGCTTTGGCTTAACGCCACGCAAACGTTATCCCATAATGGTTTAACGTTTGCGCAAAGGCACCATGCCTTGCGATTCGTGTCAACCGGATATTTCGATGGATTGGCTCGCCACAAGGATCCGGAGCGGCGTAAGGCGGATCGCCATGCGGCTCCCTAGCCTACGGTGAAGGTGATCTGCCGGGTCTTGAAGCGGCGGCTTTTCACGGTCAGCGTCAGCTCACCCTTATCGTTTCCCGCCTCGATCCAGAAACCGGCCGCGCCACCTCTGAGCGTGATATCCTGCGGGCCGATGATCCGCCCCGGCCCCGCAAGATCCAACGAGACCGGCTCGTCGAAAAAGGGCAACAAGTTGCCGCATTGGTCAAGCACGCGCACGACCACGCGCAGGGCATCCTTTTCACCGGCCTGAAATTCGGTGCCGTCGGGCAGCACCTCCAATGTCGTCGGAAGCGGATCGGCGGGCAATGTCAGAACCTTGACGGCCTTGCCATCGACATAGCCGGTAATGACGCCGTCCCGCCAGACACGGCCCCAGTCACCAAATTCATCAGGCCCGACCTGGCGCAAGTCCAGCACGGCTGGCGGATGCGGAAGGTGAGGGTAATTCTCCCTGTCGGGATAAACCCGTTTGGCAGGCCACTCGCCGAATTTCACATCGACATAGTCGCAATTAGTCAGCAGGATCAACGGCAGGACACCACCGATATTCCGTTCTCCGCGCGCCCAGAATGTCACCGGCTGCAGGACCACGCCGTTTTGCGGGTCTCCCTGCGATGCATAGGCGTAGCCCGCGAATTTGGGGATGCGATACATGTCCAGCACACCGTGATAGCAGATGCGGTCGCCGGACCCGAAATCCCTGTGGGTGTTGTAATCGAACATGCACCATCCGATGGAGCCCGAAATCTCGTCATCACCGGCGGCGGCATCCAGGATCTGCAGATGGCGGGTGACATGCTCTGCCTGCCGCTGTTCCTGGTCGAACCGCTTGGTCGGGAACATATGCCCGTTATACTCGGTCACCAGATAGGGAACGGCACCTGCAAGCCCGGTCACTTCCTTGCGGCGGCGCAGGAAGACGCGGTCGCGGTTGGTGCCGGGCATCTCCTCTGTGCCAAGAACGAAGTCGTTCATCGTATAGACGTCTTCAAGCAGCTCTGAATCCGTGATGCAGCGCACCCCGCCGGTCTGGCGGGTCCGGTCGAGTTCCCGGGCAAGACGGTTGGTTTCAACGTAAAAACCGTGATCGTCCCTGCTTTCGTTGATCCGCACCCCCCAGATGACGACAGACGGGTGGTTCCAGTCGCGCTCGATCATGCGGCGCACGTTCCCGATGGCTTCCCGTTTCCATGCCTCGCCGCCGATATGCTGCCAGCCGGGGATCTCTTCGAAGCAGAGAAGGCCGATCTCGTCGCAGCGATCCAGGAAATATGTCGATTGAGGATAATGCGAACAGCGCACGATATTGCAGGCAAGTTCGAATTTCAGGATCTCGGCATCCTTTTCCTGCGCGCGGCGGCCCATGGCATAGCCGACATGCGGCCAGCTTTGATGCCGGTTGAGGCCCCGCAGCTTGAGCCGCCTGCCATTAAGAAAAAAGCCGCCCGGCGTGAACCGCGCTTCGCGGAACCCGAAACGCCGTGTCAGGTCATCCTTGCCCTGCGAGGTCTGCAGTTGCAGCGAAAGCTCGTAAAGCACGGGGTTATCGATATCCCACAGATCGATATCCGCAAGGACGGGAAAGGTAAGAATGACCTCGGGACTATCGGCATCGGCAGACGCCACCGCCACCTGACCGCCATCGGCGCGGCGGATTTCTCCTGTCAGTTTACCCGAAAGCGGAACATCCCCCGGATTGGCAAGGAAAACCCGGGCGGTGGCCGACTTTTCCCGCTGCAGCACCCCCGATGTTTCGATTTTCACATTGCCGATCGAAACGGGGCTGGTCACGGAAAGCCAGACGTCGCGGTAAATCCCGGCATAGCACAGATAATCTACCTGGCCGCCAAATGGCGGGATTTCCGGGTTCTCGGAACCATCGACCTTGACCGTGATCAGGTTTTTTCCCCGCTTCAGATATGGTGTCAGCCGTGCCCGAAAGGGGGTGTAGCCGTCCCTGTGCGCAATCACCTCCTGACCGTTCAGAAAGACGGCGCTGTCGGCCATGGCGGCATCGAAAAGCAGCGAAACCTCCCGGTTCTCGAATTCCGGCCGCCATTCAAGCATTTTCTGATAGGTGAATGGTTTCTGATAATCGGTTTCGTCGAAATAGTTATAGGGCAACTCCACGGCATTATGCGGCAGGGTCACAAGCTCGCCATCCTGAAGTTCATTCACCTGCCCCGCGTCAAAACCATGCCGGAAGCACCAGTCGCCGTTGAATTTTTCTGTGATACGCATGTTCTGGAAAACCTTTCCGCCGGAGCCGCAGGGGATCAGCCCATGATCCTTGTTCCAAGATCGTGCCTGACCGGTTTCGGCTTTTCACTGCGAAGTTCCTCGACGGACCGCACCACCTGCCGCGCCGCGCCCTTCCATTCGCGGGTCTGGGCCTTCGGCACCTTCAGCCGCTCTTTTGCCGCCGGTATGGCGTCCGCATATTGCGGCAACCAGGCGGCCTGTGCCACAAGCATCTCGTCCACCATCTGCCAGATCTCTTCCGGCGTGCAGATTGCCCCGGCCAGCGGATCGTGCAGCACCGCCTGCTTGAGCAACTCGACATCGCCGGTGATCGCGGCCTCCACGCTCATCCGCTGGACATTGACCGAGGCGGAACAGGTCGCCGCGCAGGCCTGCGGCAACTCGATCCCCTCGACCATGTTGATGCCGAACCGGTCCACGAACCCGGTTGACTCGATGATGCAATCCTCCGGCAAATTCCTGATCGCGCCGCCGTTCCTGACATTGAAATGACCGCGATAGATGCGCCCCGTCTCCAGCGCCTCGATGATATGCGAGGCGTGCTCGTCGGTGCGCTGGTAATCGGCGAGGGATATGTCCGCTTCCTCGAGGAAGCGCGGAAAATCCTCTTCGAACCAGTTGCGGCTTTCGGTGCAATAGCGCAGGTATCCCCCGGTTTCGCCGTGAATCCAATCGTCAAGCGAGATCCAGTTCTCGATCTCTTCCGGGCGCTTGCGATACCAGGGCAGGTATTCCGACAGGTGGCCATTGCTCTCGGTCGAGTAATAGCCAAAGCGTTTCAGCACGTCGATCCGCACCTTTTCCTGCTGTGCATAGGCCCGATGGGATTCGAATGCCGCGACAAGCTCGTCTCGGCCCACGGGCCGGCCCTTCACCCGGATATCCAGATACCATGTCTGGTGATTTATCCCCGAACAGATGATTTCGACGTCCTCGAAATCCGCCTTCAGCGCGCGTGCGATCTGGCGGTGGCCGTTCTGGACGCCGTGACACAGGCCGACAGCCGGGACCTTGCCGTATTCGATCGCGGCCCATGTCATCATCGCCATCGGGTTGGCATAGTTCAGCAGCAATGCATCTTTTTCCGAGACTTCATTGATATCCTTGCAGAAATCCAGCATCGCCGCGATGCCGCGCTGGCCATAGAGGATGCCTCCGGCGCAAAGCGTATCGCCGACGCACTGATCTATCCCGTATTTCAGCGGAATGCCGATATCGTCGGCGAATGCCTCCAACCCGCCGATGCGGACGCAATTCATGACATAGCGGGCACCGTCCAGTGCCCTTCGGCGGTCGGTGGTTGCCGTCACGCGTGCCGGCAGCCTGTTCCTGGCCACGATCCTTTCGATGATCTGGCGGATCATGTCGAGGTTATGCGGGTTGATATCGGTCAGCGCGATCTCGATATTCGCGAATTCCGGCACCTTGAGGATATCCGAGCACAGCTTTTTCGTGAAACCGACACTGCCGGCCCCGATGATGCAGATTTTGAAATCACACATGTTCCAGTTTCCTTGAATCGGTCTTTTAAGGGTCAGGCAGCATTTTGTTCGACCGGCCGCGCCCATCGCGGAATCCAGTCACCATGCGCGGCCAGCAACTCATCCGTCAGGTCCCGGATTTGCTGCAGGTCCAGTTCGGCCCCGGTATGCGGGTCCATCATCGCCGCGTGATAGATGTGGTCGGGGTTTTCGGTCAGCAGCGCCTCGACGGTCAGTTCCTGCACATTGATATTGCTGCGCATGATCGCGACGCATTGCGGCGGCAGATCGTCAACGACCGTCGGCTCCAGCCCGTTGGCATCGACAAGGATCGGCACCTCGACGGCGCATCCATCCGGCAGCTGCGGAATATATCCGCGGTTGCGGACATTGCCGTAGATTACCGCGGGCTCGCCGGTGACGACCGAGTTGATGATCTCGGACGCATATTCACGGCTTGGCTCGACGGTGATCGTCTCTGCCTTGCGGTAACGTTCGGCCTGTGCGCGCCAGTTCCGGACCTGCTCGACACAGCGCTTGGGATACTCGTCCAGCGGGATGCCGAACTTCTCGATCAGGTCGGGACGGTCGCGCTTGATGAACCACGGCGTATACTCGGCGAAATGCTCCGAGCTTTCGGTGACGAAATAACCCAGGCGCATCAGCATCTCGTAGCGGACCTTGTTCGGGCAGCGCGGATTCCAGGCCGAGGGCTTGGGAAAGCGCCCCTCGGCATAGCCCTGCTTCAATGCCGGGTAGAGATCGCGATAGCTGCCATCGGGCTGGCGATGCTCGAAATGCGTGTAGAAGGCGACATGGTTGATCCCGCCGCAGCGATAGCGGATCTCGTCCAGCGGGATCTCCAGGTCGCGCGCAAGTTCCTCGGCGGTGCCCTGAACCGAATGACACAGCCCGACCTGCCGGATCCGCGGATACCTGGTGGCCACCGCCCAGGTGTTGATCGCCATCGGGTTCACATATTGCAGCATGGTGGCTTGCGGACAGACCTCCAGCATGTCCTCGCATATCGCCCAGAGATGCGGCACGGTCCGCAGGCCGCGCATGATCCCCCCGATCCCGAGCGTGTCGGCGATGGTCTGGCGCAGGCCGAATTTCTTCGGCACCTCGAAATCGGTCACGGTGCAGGGCTCGAAACCGCCGATCTGGAAACAGACCACCACGAAATCCGCCCCGTCCAGGGCCGCGCGCTGGTCAGCATAGGTTTCGACCTTCGCGCCGGGTGCGAGCGTCGCGGCCATCTTGCCGACGACGAGTTGCGATTCCTCCAGCCGTGCCGGGTCGATATCCATCAGCCGGATGGTCGCGCCCTTCAGGCTTGGCCGGTGCAGGATGTCACCCGCGATATTCCGGGTGAAAACAGTGCTGCCCGCGCCGATGAATGTGATTGTCGTCATATTGCCACCTCGAAAGCTGCGCGGACGAGCCGCTGAGTATATTCGGTTTGGGGATTGGACAGGACGTCGCTGACAGGACCCTGCTCCACGATCTTGCCGCGCTGCATCACGATGACCCTGTGGCACAGCGCGCGGACAACCTTGAGGTCATGCGAGATGAACAGGTAGGAGAGGCCCCGCTCCTGCTGCAATCTTCGCAAGAGCGCGATGATCTGCGACTGGACCGACAGATCCAGCGCCGATGTCGGCTCGTCCAGCAGGATGAATTCCGGCTCCAGCGCAATTGCGCGGGCGATGGCCAGCCGCTGGCGCTGGCCGCCGGAAAACTCGTGCGGAAACCGGTGGGCTATCGTGTCGGGCAGGCCGGCATCGCGCAAGGCCTGCTGGACACGGCGGAACCGGTCCTTCGCACCCGCCCCGATGCCGTTGACGATCAGCCCCTCTTCGATGATCTGGCGGACGGACATGCGTGGATTCAGCGAGGCGAAGGGATCCTGGAACACGATCTGCATCCTCGGGCGCCAGGCCCGCATTTCGCGCTCGCTCAGCCCTTCGAGCGACTGCCCGCAAAAGCTGATCCTGCCGCCATCCATGTGGATCAGCCGCGTCAGGGCCTGACCGAATGTCGTCTTGCCCGATCCGGATTCGCCCACAAGCCCAAGGGTCTCACCCCGCTTAAGCTCGATATCGAGCGAATCCACGGCAGTCAGGATCGAGCTTTTGCCGTTGAAAAATCCGCCGCTGCGCAAGGGATACTCGACACGGACCGCATCGCCCCGCAAAAGCGTTTCGGCATTCGCGTCCAGCGCCCCCGCCGAGCCCTTCGGATCGGAGGCCAGCAGGCGCCTTGTATAGGGATGGGCCGGATTGCCGAATATGGCGTCGGTCGGCCCGCTCTCGCGCACCTCGCCATGCTGCATGACATAGACATGATCGGCGAATTGCCGCACCACGGTCAGGTCGTGGGTGATCAGGATCACGCCCATGCCGTATTTCGCCTTCAACTCGTCGATCAATCGCAGGATCTGCGCCTGCACCGTCACATCAAGCGCCGTCGTCGGCTCATCCGCGATCAGCACATCCGGGCGGTTCGCAAGAGCCATGGCGATCATCACCCGCTGGCGTTGCCCGCCCGACAGCTGGTGCGGATATTGATGCACGCGCATCCCGGGATCGGGGATATGCACCTCTGCCAGCAATTCGACGGCCTTGTTCCACGCCGCGCGCCGGCCGATTTTCCGGTGCAGCCGGATCACCTCGACCAGTTGCCTGCCGATCTTGTAGATCGGATTCAGCGAGGACATCGGCTCCTGGAAGATCATCGAGATCCGGTTGCCGCGCAGCTTCCGCATCTGGCCGCCGGACAGATGCGCCATGTCCGCGCCCTCGAAGAATATCCGCGTCTCGCCGGACAGAACGGCGCGCCTGGACAACAGCCGCATGATCGCGCGCGCCGTGACCGATTTGCCCGAGCCGCTCTCTCCGACAAGCGCCGTGGTCCTGCCCTTGTAGACCTGAAACGACACGTCTCGCACCGCCTCGACGACGCCGCCCTGCATCCTGAAGGTCACGCCGATCTTCCGCGCATCTATGATCGGGGTCATGTCATTCATGGCAAGCACCTCAATAGGGATCTATCGCATCGCGCAGCCCGTCACCGAGCGCGTTGAACGCGAATACCGCGAGCAGGACAAAGCCCACCGGGCTGAGGATCCACGGATAGGAACCGATGACCGAGAAGGTCGCGGCGTCCTGCAGCATCAGCCCCCAGGAGATCATCGGCGGCTTCACGGCAAAGCCCAGGAAACCCAGGAAGGATTCCAGCAGCACGATGGTCGGGATGCCCAGGGTCACCGCAACGATGACATGCGAGACGACATTGGGCAGGATATGCCTGCTGATGATACGGAAATCGCTGGCCCCGACCGCCTTTGCCGCCTTGACGTAATCGACCCTCCGCAGCGCCAGCGTCTTGGAGCGCACCTCCCGCGACAACTGCGCCCAGCCCAGACCTACGATCACCACGATGACGAAGGTCAGGAACAGGGTCGAGGAGGCGGTCACCGGGATAAGAGAGGCCAGCGCCAGATAGAGGGGCAGTTGCGGAAAGGCGAGAACGATCTCGACCAGCCGCTGCAGCCACAGGTCGGTCCGTCCGCCGATATATCCGCTGGTGATGCCGATCAGGGTGCCGATGACGGTTATCAGGGTGATCGCGCTCAGCGCGATGGTCAGCGAAATGCGGCTGCCGATGATGCCGCGCGACAGGATATCGCGCCCCAGCTTGTCGGTGCCGAGGAAGTTGATCGGCGTTCCATCCGTCGCCCCGATGAAATGGCGGTTCATCGTAAGGCCGAGGAAGCTGTATTCCCACCCCTTCACGAAGAAGCCGAGTTCGACCGGATTGTCATGATCCGGGCCGACCAGCGGCTGGAACGTGACCGGGTCCAGTTCGTCCGTTTCCACGATGGGAAAGGCGACCGGCAGCAGGCGCCAGCCCGCCTCCGGCCCATCGCCCGGAACATGGAAGCCGATGGATGTCGGCGGTGTGAAGGATTCCGCCGTGTTGTTGGGATCAACCGGCGCGAAGAACGGGGCAAACAGGGAAACGATCAGCAGCACCGCCACCAGCACCAGCCCGATGACACCGGGGATCGAGCGCCGGAACCTGCGCCAGACGAGACTGAAATAGCTTTGCCCCTCGTTCGAAACCGTGGAGACGCGCAGGTCGGCGTCTTCTGCTTCGGGAATATCCGCCCGCTCCCTTATCTGGTCGGTCATGGTCATTCCCCCACCCTGATCCGCGGATCGAGCAGCGCCAGCATCATGTCGGAGATGATATTGCCGACAATCAGCGTCGCCCCCAGCACCAGCAGCAGTGTCGAGGTGACATAGACATCGCCGATGCTCATCGAGCCGACGATGGCCGGGCCGACGGTGGCGAGCGAAAAGACGATGGCCACCTCGATCTCGCCGGTCAGCATATAGGGCATGATGACACCCTGATAGGCGATCAGCGGATGCAGCGCGTTCGGCACCGCGTGCTTCATGATCACCGATGTCTCGGACAGCCCCTTCGCCCGCGCGGATTCGACATATTGCGCGTTCAGCGTATCCAGAAGATTGCCGCGCATGACCCGCATGTTATATGCCAGACCGCCAAGGGTCGCGATTGCGACGACCGGCCAGACATGCTCGATCAGGTTGCCGAGCTTGGCCCAGTTGAAGTCCAGGAACCCAAGCCAGAAGGGCTGGCCGCCATACCGGCTGGAATAGAAGCTGCCCAGTTCCTGGATATCCAGCCGGAAGGCCAGGACATACAGGATCAGCAGCGCCAGCAGGAAACGCGGGATCGTCATGCCAAGGAACGCGACAGCGGAAAGCGCGGAATCGACCCAGCTATATTGCCTGACCGCCGCGAGGATGCCGAAACCGATGCCAAGCAGCGATGCAAAGAAATGGCAGGCCAGCGCAAGCATGATGGTGCGCGGCAGCCTTTCGCCAACGACCTCGGCCACCGGCTTGTTGTAAAAATACGAATAGCCGAAATCGCCACGCGTCACGATGCCGCCGATCCAGCGGAAATACTGCACCACCAGGGGGTCGTTCAGACCGTGGGTTTCCCGGTATTCCTCGGCCGCGGCATTCGCGGCCTCGGTCGAGGCGCCGCCCTGGCTGATCATGCTGGTTCGGATGAAATCGGCATAGTCGCCGGGCGGCGCGTTGATGATCGCAAAGGTGATGATGCTCATCACCAGAAGAACGGGGATGGCCTGCATGACGCGGACCAGAAGGAATTTCAACATCGTCAGGGCCTCGGGATTTCATGCGGGGTCATGTGGCGGGGTTGCCGCCACATGGGTCGGGCTCAGCCATCCGCCTTGACCGGACCTTCAGGGCTGGGCAGGCTGTCCGGGAACAGCTCAAGATCCCGCTGCTCGTCCTCGGGCACATAGACCCGCTCGCGCATGATGCTGTCCTCGGCCCAGTTGAACATGAAGATCGGGGCGCCTTCCGGTATGTTCGCGAAGCGCTTGTTGACGATCAGCGCGCCGGGATAGACGGTCAGGCCGACGGTATAGACATTCCCGGTATAGGTCTTCTGAAAGCCCTTCATCAGCTCTACCCGCTCTTCACCGTCCCGGGTCCCGGCAAAGGCCCTGAGCGTATCGACCAGCTCTTCCTCGAAGGGCAGCAAGTCGAGTTCCCCCGCATCATTGGCCTGATGCCCCCATGTGCTGTGCTTGCCGAGCGGCGCGAGGCGGTCGGTATTCTGAACGACGGTGAACTGTTCGCCTTCGTTGCGCAGCAACAGCCAGTCGAACTTGCCCGCGGCCCGCAATCCATTGCGGTCATTGACGTTCTGCGAATTGAGGCTGGCCTTGATCCCGGCATCATTCAGCATCGCCAACACGGCTTCGCCAAGATTCTTGTCGGTCTGGTAATCGTTGGTGTTGGTAATGACGATCTGCACATCTCCGCCACCGGCAACCCCGTCGGGGAAGTTGTAGAAGCCGTTCCCGTCGGTATCCTCGAGTCCCGCCGCCTCGAAATGGGCGCGGGCGCTTTCGACCGAATAGGGATAGAAGGCTGTCGAGGCGTCATCGTAGAAAAAGCTTCCCGGCATCAACCCGCCCGCATAGGGCGTGGTGAACGGCCCCTTGACCAGCGCCTCGCCCAAACGCTGACGGTCCAGCGCCTGGCTGATTCCGATGCGGAAATCGCGGTTCCGGTTCAGCTCCCGCACCGCCTGCCCGCGCTCGTCCGGCTCTCCCGTCCCGTTCGCGGCAAGGTTCGGGATCAGCGTATAGCCGATGGTGCGCTGCGCAAAGGCCAGCCGCGCGGGTGCATCCTCTTCCGCCGACTTGCGCAGGATCTCGACATAGTTCTCGGGTTGTTCGAGATTCGAGAAATCACCCGTCCCGGCAATCGCCTGAACATCCCGGTCGGCCCATGTCGAAAGGCGGTAATGAAGCTCATTCAGGTAGGGCAGCTGGTTGCCGTTCTCGTCCACCTTCCAGTAATAGGGATTGCGGCGCATGACGATGATGTCGTCGGACGCGTATTTGACCGGAACCCATGCCCCCATCACCGGGAAGGCCAGCTTTTCCGGCGGAAAGGCGTTGCGGAAGCTCTGATAGCTTTCACCGCCATATTTGGGATGCTCCGGCTTCAGGACATGGCTGGGTCCCGGGCAGAAATTGCCATAGGCGAGCGCGTAAAGGACCGATTCCGGAAAGGCGGTATCGAAACTCATGGTAAAGGTGTAGTCGTCAACCACTTCCAGCCTGGCATCCCCGAAACTCGAGGGAGACGTCCCCACAACCGGCGTGACCGACGGATCCATGACGATATCGTTCCAGTAGAATTCGATATCCTTCGTGTCGAATGGATCGCCGTCCGACCATTTGGCCCCTTCGATCAGGTGAACCGTCAGGGTTTTTCCATCCTCGGACCATTCCCAGCCTTTCGCGAGATTGGGCAGGGGTTCCAGATCCTCGGGCTTGATCGTGAACAGTGGGCCGTTGCGCGTCAGGCACTCGTACATCGCGATGTCAATTCCGCCCCAGCCTTGCGATTGCCCGGCCCAGAAATTCCATCCTTCGGGACGGCCGCCAATCACATGGCGCATGACGCCACCGTAAACGCCGGGACCATCCGGCATGTTGGCGGATGAGAAAACCAGCGGCTCTTTCGGCAGGCGCTCTTCGACGGGCGGCAATTTGCCAGTCTCGACAAATTCGCTGACAAAGGCAGGCTCGGAATAGCTGTCCAGCGCGCGATACTGGAAAATCTCCGAGCGCTGCACCAGCACCGGATCGGTTTGCGCATCGAATTTCGGCGGTGCGGGCGGGGTTGTCGGTTCTACGAACTGCGCCATCGCGGCTGAAACGGACAGCCCGCCCGACAACGCCAAGATGGATACGGTGGTCAGAAACTTCATGGTTCATCCTCCCCTGAGCCTTACGAGTGTTCTTCAGCCTCGGCCGGCTGTTCTCCCCGCCGGAAACCTATCCCGCCAAAGTTTTGACGACAGTCTCAAATCCTCATATTGTTTTCCGGGTTTCTCAGATTTCTTATTTGTCCTGCAATTCAGGGTGAGGCTTGAACGCAAAAAATACACATGCTGGCAATGGGTTGCGTCACGACAGGCGGTTCTATGACGCGACGCGCGCTTTCGGAAGATTCGGGATGCGCTGTTTCAAGCCAATCACGATGAAGGAACCCCACTGGCATGGCCATGTCGAGGCGAACCTGATTTCCGGCGCCGCCATGACCTATTTCTTCGATGATCGCGAGATCGTCGTGCCCGAAAACCGCCTGGTGATCTTCTGGGCCGGGATTCCCCATCAGTTGACCAGGGTCCACCCGACCGGAAACGGGCCGATGCAACTGAACAATATCTATGTCCCGGCGGATGCGTTCCTGTTCCTGCCGCATATCGGGCAGTTGCAGGCTTCGCTCTTGTCGGGGGGCATGGCGATGCTGCCCGCGCCGCTTTGCACGAAAGAGACCATAGCGGGCTGGTATGCCGATTACCGTAGCAATGATTTCGAGCGGCTGGAGGTGGTCAAGATGGAACTCAACGCCATGCTTCGCCGGGCGCAGACGCAGGAAATCACCTATCTGGCAGAGCCGTTCACCCGGTTCGAGAAAGGCAGGATACTCGGCTCGGCACATGTCCACCATGTCGTCGCCATGGTCCGCTTTATTCTGGAAAATCTTTCCGAACCGATGAGCAATGCCGATGTGGCCGCAGTCACGGGGCTGCACGAGAATTACGCGGCAACGCTGTTCTCGAAAATCATGCGGGTTCCGATAAAGCGTTTCACCATCCGGATGCGCCTGCTGCGCGCAAGGGCGCAGCTTATCGAAAACAGCACCGCCATCAGCCAGATCGTGCAGAATTGCGGTTTTTCCTCGGTCAGCCAGTTCTATGACCATTTCAGGCAGGCCTATGGCACCTCACCCGACAGGCTGCGCCAGCATTACAAGAATAACCGGATCTGAACCGCGCCGGTGCCGTGATCAAAGCCAGAGGCAAAGCGGCGGCCCCGGCCCCGTCCTGCGTCCCGGGCTTGCGGCCAGCAATGCGCTTATTCACAGGACGACCGGGATCCGCAATTCAACTGGATGCAGTGTTCGTCGAGCTGCCGTCCCCGGCCGCCGCGATAACGGGCGTCTCATAGTGAAGCGGCGCCTTCATCAGAAAGACGTTGTAGAGCGGTTTCCACCGGGACATCGTGAAGCTGACCGCATCGTCAAGCGCGTCGCCCGGCACGATAAAAGGGGCATAGAGGCCAGGGTAATCACGTGCCTGCGCCACTGTCTGGGGTTTGCTCCAGGGGCCGGTGAGTTCGTCGGCCATGCGCAGCACGATCGCTGCCTGAACCTCGTCGAGATACATCATCAGCCATCGGCGGTGCGTCTCGCTCCACGCAACCGAAAGCTCGCCTGCCGGTGCCGGCACGACAGCCGCCGCAGCACGGTGATCCGGCACCCAACCGCTGCCGTCCCAATAGCGGTAGGCGGCAGGATCGAATATCGCATCCCGCCCGACACGCCGCAGCCGGACCTCGCCAAAGCGCCCTGCGGGGATACCGAAGCTGTAGATCATCCCGCCCAGGTCCACGAAGGCCACCTGCTCGAAACCCACGCCATTCGGCCAGACGGCAGCCGGCGATCTGTGCCAGGTCCACCCGTCATCGTCGGAATAGGCAAGGCCGGACCTCCGGACGAGCCAGCGGCCGTTCGAGGTCCACATCCGCACCGACATGTAATGCAGCACCATCCGGTCGCCAAGCGAGATGCCGTTGGTGGGGATCACGGTCCATTCGAAGCCGGGAAGCTTGGCGGAGCCTATGAGTTCCTTCGCGCTGCCATCCGGCCCCTCGATCATCTGCGCGAAGTCGAAGGACCCGGGCGGCTCTGTGATCCGTGCCATCGTGCTGCTGCGCCATGCGCCGCCATCAGCTCCAAAGGTATCCCCGAATACCATGTAAAGCGCACCCTTGTGACGGAACATATGGCCAAGATCGGTGCCGTGGACGTTCCAGCGATCGGTCCTGTTGGCCGAATTCGGACCGGTCAGTTGCCGCACCACCTCGGCCGCGCCGACACGGAGGTCCGGCACGCCGGACCTGTCCATGGGCGCAGGTTTCACTGTATCAAGCGCAACGTTTCCATCGCCCCTTCCTGAATATCCAGCCTCGCAGAATCCAGAGCGCAGAACAGAAACACGCCGCCCCCGACCGAAGTTCCAATGGCTGCGAGCTGCTGACTTACAGCGCCGGGATTTCATGCTATTCTCGCGCGATCTGTCTGATGTCAGGGGGTGCCATGCCTGTCCGTTACCCCTGTGCCGTGAAACTGGGCCAGAGTTCCGGGATTCCTGCATCGGTCCCGGGAACCGCGGTGATGCCGCATCATCCCGTCAGGAATGAAATCAGGCCGTGGTTCCGGTCGTCCGGTTCCTTCATGGACAGGTTTTTCCCCACAAGACGACAAATGCCGGCTGCCCGTCCTGTCCACCGAAAGCCGCGCAGATCGGGAAACGACGAAACCAACCGAAGGGAGCCATCAAAGATGTGTAACGCCTGCCTTATCGACAGCGTCCGTGAATCCGCCCTGTCACGGCGGGATTTCTTCCGCCGGTCCGCCGCGGCCGGGCTTGCCGCCACCGCCGCCGGAACCCTTGCCGCCCGCCCTGCCCTTGCGCAGTCGAGCGGCAAGGTGGTGGATCTGACCTACACGCTTACCCCTGAATTCCCCACCTTCGACGGAAAGCCCGGGATTTCCCTCGATCCCGACAAGGACTATGCCGCCGATGGCTACAAGATATGGAAGGTCAGCTTCTTCGAGCATTCCGGCACCCATGTCGACGCGCCGATGCATTTTGCCGAAGGCGGCCTGTCGGTCGACAATCTCACCGCCGAGAGCCTGATATGCCCGCTCTGCATCATCGATCTCAAGGCCAAGGCCGCCGAGGATCCCAATGCCATGGTGGAGCCCGAAGATATCGAGAACTGGATTTCGGATAATGGCGACATCCCCGAGGGGGCCTGCGTGGCGATGAATTCAGGCTGGGGCGCAAAGATGGGCGATGCGTCTTTCCGCAATGACCCGGAGGGCAATTTCGCCTTTCCCGGTTTCGCCAAATCTGCCACCGACATGCTGCTCGGCATGGGCGTGGCCTCGATCGGGGTGGATACTCTGTCGCTCGACCCGGGCAATTCGGCCGATTTCGCGGTGCATTACTCCTGGCTGCCCGCCGGTCGCTACGGGATCGAGAACCTCGCCAATCTCGACGGGCTTCCCGCTAGCGGGGCGACAATCTTCGTCGGAGCCCCCAAGCACGCAAACGGCACAGGCGGCCCGGCCCGCATCATGGCGGTGTTGTGACGGCGCCCGGATATATGACGGAGCATGACCAGCCCCTCCGGTTCGGAATGGCTATTCGGCATAACCCGGAAACAGCGCAAGAGCCCGGTTAACCGACAGCATCGACGCATCATCAAGATGACCGCAGGCAGGTCCATCAATGAACTCAGGAGGGGAAGCGCGGCAATGTCCGACGACCGGAACCATGCGTTTCTGTCAAATGCCATAGCCGCCGTATTAGTCCCATTCATTCAGGCAGGAGGACTTAGCCGCCATCCACCTGCCGCGAGACGAACCATTGCGTCCCATCCGGTGCCCGTATTCCTCCACGCCGGTCGCCGTCGCCCTTCTCCATCATCGGCTGGATCACCTCGGCACCGGCCTCAATGGCGCGGTCGAAGGCGGCGTCGGGATCGGAAAGATAGAGATGCAGCATGGCAGGGGGCCCATCCGCCTCGCCCATCATCAGAACGGTATCGCCGATCCGGCACTCGGCATGCATGATGCCGTTGTCATTGCCAGGGATGATCCTGAGACGGGTTGCCCCGAACACGGTCTCGCAAAAGGTCAGCGCTGCCTCCGCATCCCTGACCAGCAGGTAGGGAGCCAGATCGGTGTAGCCATGGGGTTTATAGGACATGGATCAACACTGATCCGTGCACGCCCATGCGTCAAGCTGTCATTGGAGCATGAGAGTTGCGTTCCGCAGCAACTGCCCCGCACAGCTAAGGACCATGACGGCGGTCCGCATCCTGGGCCGAACCTCCAATCAGTGGGCAACTGGGACATTATGCGGCAAGCCCGTCCGAGCACGAACCATCGCGTTCTGCTGCGGCGCGTATGTATGACAGCTTCAACGGCTGGATATTCCGGCAGTCCGATATGCCGATTGTTCAGCCGATCAGGTCGATGCGCAGTGGAAACGCGCCCTTCACCAGCAAAGGCTCGACGCCGCCTTCGATATGTCCAAGGCGGATCAGGTCGCCGCGATAGCGGTAGTCGTCATGAAAGAACGCCAGGTTGCCCCAGCCACGGAAATAGCACAGATCCCCGGGCGCTTCGTCATCGTAATCGACCAACCCGCCCTCATCCAGCCGGCGCGGAAGATGGGCCAGTTTCTCGTTGGTCGAGAAATCCTCGATGGTCAGATCCAGCGGCAGCATCGAAATAAGATCGCGCGTGGTCGGGTTGTCCTGCAACAGACAGGTGAAGCCCTGATCGGCAAAGATGCAGCGAATGCGCATGGCGTTACCTCCTGATTTTGCATGCAGATGGCGTGGCAAGGCGAGGGTGGCGATGGCACCTGCAAGAACAGCACGGCGCGGCAGAGTAAAGCGTGATGGCTTATGTCTCATGGTTCGGTCGTTTTATCAGCCGGGCTATGACCTGTCCGATCAACAGCCCTTGTGGAGTCTGTGCCGCCCCGCCCCGGAAACCTGGGGCGGGGCGGGCCTGTTCCATCAGACGAGCGCATCGCCAAAGAAGCTTTCAATGCGGTCGAAGGGGATCACATCCATCTTGTCATAGAGATCGGTGTGACTGGCGCCCGGGATGATCATCAGCTCCTTCGGCTCGGCGGCTGCCTCATAGGCGGTTTCGCTGAAATAGCGCGAATGGGCATTCTCTCCATGGATGAACAGGACCGGACGCGGCGCGATTTCCGCGATATAGCTGAGGATCGGCATGTTCATAAAGGACAGCGGCGTGGTCTGTGTCCAGGCATTGCCCGAATTGACCGCGCGCGCATGATAGCCGCGCGGCGTCATGTAATAGTCGTGGTAATCGACCAGGAACTGGGCCTCGCCGCCTTTCAGCTCATTATAGGGTGGCTGGTAGGCCGGAGTGCCGTTTTCGGCATCCGCCCAACGCTGGCGGCTCAGTTGTTCCAGTGTCTGTGTGCGCTGCTCAAGGCTGATGCTGTCGTTATAGCCCTTCGACATGACGCGGGTCATGTCATACATGGTGCTGGCCACAACCGCCTTGACGCGCTTGTCCGCCGCCACCGCATTGAGAGCCATGCCACCCCAGCCACAGATGCCGATGACGCCGATCCGCTCGCGGTCAACGCGCTCGTGCAGGCCAAGATAATCCACCGCCGCCATGAAATCCTCGGTATTGATGTCCGGCGAGGCGACGTTGCGCGGCTCGCCACCACTTTCGCCGGTAAAGGACGGATCGAAAGCCAGCGCGACAAAACCGCGCTCGGCCATGGTCTGGGCATAGAGGCCCGATGACTGTTCCTTGACGGCGCCGAACGGGCCGCCGACGGCAAGCGCCGGCAGGCGATCACCGGCGCGGTTCCTCGGCAGATAGAGATCGCCGGCCAATGTGATCCCATATCGGTTGGTGAAGCGGATCTTCTCGTGATCTACCTGATCGCTCTTGGGGAAAACCTTGTCCCAATCCTGTGTCATGGTGCGGGCCTTTGCTGTTGAAATACTGATCGTTGAAGCCATGCCAAAGGCAGCAATACCGGCGCCGGTCATCTTCAGCAGCGCGCGGCGGCGGAAATGCATTCCGGCTCTCTGCCCTTCGGTCTTGTCGTGGTTGGTCATATCTTTCTCCATTGCATTCACTGTTTCTCCAGGCCGGGTTTCAGCATCCGCTGACCGTTGCCGATCAGCGCGACCTTTACCGGCAGCAGACAGGATGACGCTGCCGGTAAAGGTCGCGGTGATCGACCAGCCGTCCAGCAGCACCCCGCCGATGACGGCCCCCAGAAGGATCGAGGCCTGGATCGCGGCGACCATCAGGCTGCCGCCTTCTTCCGGCGCGTCATCGACATTCCGTGACATCCAGGTCATGAAGATGACCGACATGGCGGTATTCATCGCACCCCAGATGAACAGCAGGATCCCGGTCACGATGGGCGAGGCGCCCGCGAGCAGAAGCCCGAGCGTGACAGCGCCCATGATCAGGGCCGGTAGTTTCAGTTGGAACGCGACATTGCCCCCAACGAGGCGGCCCGACGCCCAGGTGCCGATAAAGCCCGCGCAGCCCAGTACCAGCAGCAGGATCGACAGCGTCGTGATATCAACCCGGGTAACCTGCTCCAGATAGGGGCGCAGATAGGTGAACATGGTGAAGGCCGCGCCCCAGGACAGCATCGCCGCGATAATGCCCCGCGCGAAATAGCGGCGGCGCATCACCGCGATCAGCGCGCCGAAATTCCGGCGGCCGCGCGCGGGCAGCGAGGGCAGCGCGATCAGGTGCCAGATCAGGTTGATCGCGACGATGGGCGTCAGTGCCCAGAAAACGCCGCGCCAGCCGATGATATTGCCCAGATAGCTGCCAAGCGGGGCAGCGAAAGCCGCGGCAATCGCCTGTCCACCATACATCAGCGACAATGCGCGCGGCACCTCGGCTTGCGGCACCAGCCGCATGATCACGGCGGTCGCCAGCGCCCAGAACCCGCCGATGCAGAGGCCCAGAATGGCGCGCGCGATCATCAGCATGGCGAAGCTCTGGGCCATCGCGACCATCACCAGCGACAGCAGCATCAGCCCGGTCAGGCCAACCAGCACCCATTTGCGGTTCAGCCGTCCCGCAGCGGTCGTGATCAGCATGCTGGCAGCCACGGCGAACAGTCCGCTGATGGAAATCGCCTGCCCGGTCTGGCCTTCGCTCGACCCCAGCCCTTCGGCCATCGGCGTCAGCAGGCTGACCGGCATGAATTCCGATGCGATCAGCATGGCGACGCAAAGCGCCATCGACATCACCGCGCCCCATGCCGCAGCAGGAAGGCGATCCGTATTCATGAAGGCTGCATCCGTCATCATCCGATCCTCCGGCCTCTTTCCTGGGTCGGGCGGAAGATAGCGGTTCGGCCGTCATCAGATTAGCCATGTGGAATGGTATGGACTAATCGACCGGATCGATTAATCATGCATTCATGCCCAGGACGGATTTCAATGACCTGATGTGGTTCCGCATCGTCGCGGAAGAACGCAATTTTACCAGGGCCGCCGCGCGGATCGGCGTGGCCCAGTCCACGCTGAGTCACACCATCAAGCGGCTGGAAACCAATATGGGCCTGCGCCTGCTGAACCGCACCACGCGGAACGTCTCGCCAACGCCGGCAGGCGAGCGGTTGCTGGCGACCGTCGCGCCGCGTCTGGGCGAGATCGAGGACGAAATCGCGGCGCTGATGGTCTTCCGCGACAAACCCTCCGGATCGCTCCGGCTGACGCTGTCGGATCACGCGTTTCAAACGGTGGTCTGGCCAAAGTTGAAACCTGTCCTGCAGGAGCATCCCGACATCAGGATCGAGTTCAGCCTGGACAGCGGCTTTCGCAATATTGTCGAGGATGGCTTCGATGCCGGAGTGCGCTTGGGGGAAAGCGTCGAAAAGGACATGATCGCCGCACGGATCGGCCCCGACTGGCGCATGATCGCCGTGGCCTCGCCCGCCTATCTGGCGTCACGAGACATGCCGGGGCATCCGCGCGACCTGGTCGATCATGACTGTATCAATATGCGGCACGAAACCCGGGGCGGACTCTATGCCTGGGAGTTTGAAAAGGACGGGCAGGAAGTGAATGTCCGCGTCGACGGCCAGCTGACCTTCAACAATTCCTATGCCATGATGGATGCCGTGCTGAGCGGTCTCGGCGTGGCCTTCCTCCCGAACACCATTGCGGACCCTTACGTCGCATCGGGCGACCTGATCCTGCTGCTCGACGATTGGTCACCGTTCTTCGACGGCTACTTTCTCTATTATCCGACCAGACGGCAGAACCTTCCCGTGTTCAAACTGGTTCTCGACGCCCTGCGGCATCGGTCAGCGCGATCTTGAAGCGTCTATCTCAAGGCGATGGTATCTGAGGGACCGCCGGAGAATGTGAAGGCCGGGCGGGAAAACCTTTACATCAATCCCGCCCTGCTGGCACTGCTGCCGGAACGCGGTCAGGTTTACGCCTGACCAGATTACAGTTGCCCTCGACATGTGGGCCGCACCGGGGGCTTCAGAGCAACCACCCCATCGGCCGGAATGCGGGAGTCATCGGACCCGATCTTCGTGCAGACAACAGCCTCCTGAGCAGCGGGTCGGTGTCGCTTTCAGCCTTTATGTCTGCGTAGCTGCGCTCTCGACGGCCTGATCGCTACCCGCAGTGACCAGTTGGTTTTCAGGATCGATATTGAACAGTCCGGCGCGCTCATGCCTCAACGGTTCAGCATGGGATAGATCGGCAAATCGGAATCGATATCATCCCGCGGTTCGTTGAAATGAAGGCGGATTTTTATCTCAACGCCAATTGCCTTGTCTATCATGGATCCGGTTCCGCTACGGTCAAAATGACAGAGCACAGGTCCTGTCCGGATTCGATCATGAAATTATGGCAGAACCAGTCATGTCTTTTTAATTTTTCCAGTCAAAATACCTGCGTGGCCCGGCATCGCCTTCTGCCGAACCAAGGTGAAAAATCTTTATCCTCGCTCTCTGCGGGGATATGGATGGTGGCATACGCCACATGAACACAAAGTTACCATTTCAAAGCAAGCAAAGCGTGAATATATGAGCCAACCGCAGACACACCGCGTAGAATTTATTGGAAATGCGAAAACCTATTTCGGAATCTGGATCGTCAACATTCTGCTTTCCATCGTGACACTGGGTATCTATTCGGCCTGGGCCAAGGTGCGCACGCGCCGCTATTTCGCACAAAACACATTGATTGACAAAAGACGCTTCGATTACCACGCAACCGGGGGACAAATCCTGATCGGCCGGATCATTGTCGTGTTGGGATTGGCTGTGCTGGCCATCCCTCTGGTCAATATCGTCGCGGCCATAGCACTGTTTTTCGCCTTGCCATGGCTGCTTAACCGCTCCATCGCCTTCAATGCACGGATGACCAGCTTTTCGGGCGTTCGCTTCGGGTTCAAGGGCAGTTACGGCCGCTCATTCCTGGTTTTCATACTGTATCCCATCCTTGCGGCGCTGACCCTGTTCACGACCTATCCCTTCTCTGCACGCGCCACACATCGCTACATTATCGGGCAACATCGTTTCGGCACCGCGAATTTCGGTTTCGACAGCCCCATCGGCCCGTTCTACAAGGCATTCCTGTTCGCGGTCGGCTGGTCGGCCCTGGTACTTGTCGTCGGGTTCTTTGCCCTTGGCGGCACACAATTGCTATATACACTGGCGATGAGCCAGCAGCCGGGCGGGCAGCCCGACCCGGCTTTCATCTGGAGCATCGTGCTGTTCTATGTCGTCCTGCTTGTGGCAATCCTGCCTGCGGGCTTCATCTATCAGGCATATCTGCGCAATGCGGTTTACGCACAGGCCACGCTGGAAGGCGGGTACCGTTTCCATTCCAGTCTTTCACCGGTGAAGCTGATGTGGATCGCGCTTTCGAACGCGGTGGTCGTGGCCTGCACTTTGGGGTTGATGCTGCCATGGGCCAAGATCCGCATGGCGCGTTATCTCGCGGATCACACGCAGGTTCATGCGGCAGGATCGCTGGATGAATTTGTCGGCCAGGAAAGCGAGAAGGTTTCGGCACTCGGCGACGCCTATACGGATATCGAAGGGATCGACCTTGGTGTCGCGATCTGAACAAGGCGGCAGCCTCGCGGGGCATGGCTTCGCCCCGCAGACCTCCCGCCGTATTCCTGCACGGCTGGTCTGGGCCGCCGATACCGCCCGGCTGGAAGATGCACAGGGAACGCTCCTCGTTCAGGGACCGGTGCAGAAGACCGAGCAGCTTCCGGGCGGACCACTTCTGGTGCATCTGAAGGACGGGTGGCATTTCGAAGCGGAACCGGGTGAGAATGAACTGAAATCCCTGGGGGGCCTGCACCGGCCCGGCCTTCTGGCACGGATGGAGGAGTGGCATCCCCGCCTCATCCTGTTCAGCCTGTTCTGTCTGCTTTCTGCTTTCGTTATCTGGCGTTGGGGTCTCGGGCTTCTTGTCGCGATCGGGCTTGCCGTCACGCCCGAGACTGCGGTGCGCGGGATCGACAGCGCCAATATCGAGATAATCGACAGAACCCTTGCGGAAGATACCGGCCTTTCGCAGCAGGCGCAGCAGAAGGTGCAGGCAATTTTCGACGATCTGCGCAAAGCGGCGCCACCCGCACCCTGGGGTGAGTATCATCTGCTGTTCCGGGACATGCCGGAGGTCGGCCCGAATGCTTTCGCACTTCCCGGTGGCTCGATCATCATCACCGATCAACTGGTGGAACGTTTCGAGGATCCGGATATCATCGCAGCCGTCCTGGGGCATGAAATCGCGCATGTCTCCGAGCGACATGCGCTGGCGCAGCTCTATCGTGCCGGATCAACCTATTTGCTGATCACATTGGTTGCCGGGGATCCGGGACCGCTTCTGCAGGACCTTTTGCGGGAAGGGAATGTTCTGTTGTCGCTGTCCTATTCCCGCCAGCACGAGACAGAAGCCGACCGGCTCGGAGTGCGGATCGCCAATAAAGCGGGTTATGACGGCGCTGCGCTGGCAGGGTTCTTCGAGCTGCTCGCGGCTGAATCAGAGGGGACCGGTCCTGGCTGGCTTTCCACACACCCTGCCGCAGGGGACCGGATCATGCAAATCAGGGCCTATTCGACAGAAGCGGAGTGACCAGCCCCCTGCCCGCCCGAACATCTTCGAACGGCAAACCTCGCCGGGCGGATCACATGTATCGACCGGCCTTCCCCTGCAACCGAAGGTCAGGATCAATGCCTGAGCAGCCGGATCGGCCAAGCGATGCGCGCATCCTGCCCGAATGTCACATGGGCACCGCTGGCACGGCCCGGAGCCCTCAGCAGTAACAACGGACCGGCACTGGCCTGAATGCCGGATGCCAGGATAGACTTTCCTGGGCTGAACATCATGCGGAGCCGGGGCGTGGGGACGATCGGGATATGTTGACCATGTCTGCACCCCGGAACGGGCGTGCGGATACCCGCCTTCTCAGAGTTGTCCGGCAGCCACATATTTGAGGGCCCGGGCAACCTCCGAAGGGCTGCGCGCCACCGCATTTGCCGACGCATCGATTTCCTTCAATGCGTGATCATGTTCGGGAGGCTGCAACACGATCAGCGGCTTGCCAAGAGCCGACGCATAACCGGCATCGAACGCGGCGTTCCACTGCCTGTATTTCTCGCCGAAACACACCACGACCACGTCGCTGCGCGCGATCGCCGTGCGGGTGCGCACGGCATTCAGCAATGCACCTTTGCGATCGTGCCAGAACTTGCTGTCTTCGGCGCCGAAAATTTCGACCCCGCAATCATCTGACGCGTCATGGTCGGTCACGGGATAACACCATTCGATTGCCAGACCCTCGCAGGCCGCAATAATGCTTTCCCGCCAATCAGTATGGATTTCGCCAGCCAGATACACAGTCAATTGCATCGGAAGAACCCCTGCTCCTGCCGTTCAAATCGAGGATTTCGCAGACCCGCCGGATAATGCGATCTCCTCCTGCTTCTTCGGCGATCTGAAGGACTTTGGCAACCGATGAGGGGGTGTTCCTGACCCGAGCATTCACCGGGCCGGCCGCTACGCCACCGTCAGTCGTCAGGCCGCCAGCATGGGAAGCCTCAGCCGGGCGGAGCGCGGGCAGGACAATCACATATAGCCGTTTCCCTGGCTGTCTCATTGAGCAGAACGCGTTCCCTGGGCGTCTGGCAGAGCTTGTCGATGACGGCAGATGTGCCGGTGCAGCCGATATTGACGCTCTTCGCAGAGAGTTCGGTGCGTTGACGACCCTTGATCTCTGGCTCTCTGGTCCCGGTAAACCGCTTTTCGACGCCACCTTGCAGGCGAGGGACGCGCCAGTGGCACTGCGCTGAGACTTCTTCAATCGCGGAGGCCGCCGACGCATTCGGGCGTCCGGCCTCCGCCCGGCAGATGGCGCCGGTACACTATTCGAAGATCGCGCAAAGCGCTTCGGGTTCCACCCCGTTAAACCGCAGAGACAATCGCATCGAGCCGTTTCAGCGACGCCTCATCCAGTTTCAGACCGGCGGCGGCCACATTCTCTCGCAGATGCGCGCGGCGGGAGGTGCCGGGGATCAGCAGGATGTTCGGGCTGCGTTGCAGCAGCCATGCAAGGGCAACGCTTTGCGGTGACTGCCCCAGATCCTCGGCGACACCGGACAATGCATCGGCCTGCAACGGCGTGAAGCCGCCAAGCGGGAAATAAGGGACATAGGCGATGCCGTCCTCGGCCAGGGCATCGATCATGGCGTCATCCCCGCGCTGGACAAGGTTGTATTGGTTCTGCACGCAGACCACCGGGGCGATATCGCGCGCGATGCCCAACTGGGCCATATCGACGGTCGAGATACCGATATGCGCGATCAGCCCCTCCTCCTGCATGTCCCGCATCACCTGCATCGGCGCGGCGATATCGTCCTCGGGACCGCCCATGCGCAGATTGACGATGGGCATCCGTTCCAGCCCGAGCCGCTCAAGATTGTCCTCGACCGACTTGCGCAGGAAATCCGCGCTCCGTTCGAGGATCCAGTCGCCCTTGTCATCCCGCCAGGCACCGATCTTGGTCACCAGCGTCAGGGACTCGTCATAGGGATACAGCGCCTCGCGGATCAGGTCATTGGTCACATGGGGGCCGTAGAAATCGCTGGTGTCGATATGATCGACCCCGAGAGCAATGGCCTCTTTCAGCACGGCGCGGCATTCCTCCGGATCCGCGGGCGGTCCGAAAACATGCGGGCCGGCCAGTTGCATCGCGCCGTAACCCATCCGGTTCACGCTGATATCCGTTCCGGGGAAGGTAAAGCGGCCAGCGGCGGCGGCAGGGGATGTTTGTGTCATGGGGAACTCCTTTTCCGGTCATCATATGACCGATCCGGCACTGATTGATAATCCATGTCTATCCGAATAGCCTGTTCGACATGCCGAACAATGATGCCTTTCCGCCTCTCGACGATCTCTCGGTGTTCCTGGCGGTGGCCCGCGGAGGCGGTTTCCGCACCGCCTCGCGATGGCTGGGCGTGTCGCCTTCCACGGTCAGCGAGACGATCTCGCGGCTGGAAAACCACCTGGGTGTGCCCCTGTTCATCCGCACGACCCGCAGCGTCCGGATGACCGAGGCCGGGCAAACCTTGGCAGAACGGCTGGAGCCGGTGGTGAAAGAGGCCCGTGCCGCCCTTGACGATATATCAAGTTCGCAGGACAGGCTGCGCGGACGGATCAAGCTGAACGTGCCGGGCGCGGTGATGTTCGATATCCTGCCGCCCCTGATGGACAGGTTCCTTGCGCTGCATCCCGAGATCCGGATGGAGATCATGGTCGATGATCGCCTGGTGGATATCACGGCTGCCGGTTGCGACGCGGGAATCCGCTATGGCGAGCATCTGGCCCAGGACATGATCGCCGTTCCCATCGGCCCGCAAAGGCAAACCGTGGCCTACGCCGCGTCACCGGATTACCTGGGACGCCGGGGCGTTCCGGCTCATCCGAGGGAACTTGTCGAGCATGACTGCATCCGCACGCGATTTTCCAGCGGGGCATTGACCGAATGGGAATTCGAAAGGGACGGAGAAACCTTTACCGTCGATCCTCCGGCACGGATCGTCATGGGGACCGCGGGGGCCACGGCATCCATCGATCTGGCGATCGCAGGCCGGGGCATCATCGGGACGTTCCACAATTGGCTGGAGCCTCATCTGAACCGTGGAGCATTGCTGCCGGTTCTGCCCGACTGGTGGTCCGGGTTCGACGGCCCGCGTCTTTACTTCTCAAGCCGCTTCACATCGGCCCCTTTGCGCGCATTCATAGACTTCATCGCGAGGGAAAAGGGTGCGGCAGCCCCGGCCTGGCAAGAGCGTTCCTGACGGCCATACCAACCGCTGACCAGCACCGGCGGCGCCTGCGGCTGTCCGCCCGCCCTGGCATGCGGGGAACCCGGATCCATCAAGGTTGCAGGATCGGGCAAGTTTCTCGCAGCCCGAGGCAAGCCCTGCCGGATGACTCGCTGCTATCAAGTCTCCGATCCCGGTGGGTGACTTCGATGCTCCCTGCTGGCGGTCGTTATTACGAAGAAATGCGCAGCGTATGCGTCGGCCCACCCGCCGGACGCAAAGGAGATCGAAATGAGACAGGATCAAAGAACATCGGGCACCAATGACGTGTCGCGCCGCAAAATGCTGACCGGAGCCGGCGTTCTTGCCGCATCGGCCGCCCTCTCGGGGGCCGCGCAAGCGCAACCGGCCGCAGACCAGGACGGGGCGCGCAGGAAAGACGGCGAAAGCCCCAGGGTTGCCCTCGTGACCGGCTCATCCCGGGGGATTGGCGCGGCGATCGCCCGCCGTCTTGGTCGTGACGGCTACCGCGTGGTGGTCAACTGCGAGGTGAACCGGGATTTGGCGCATCAAGTCGCGCAGGACATCGAGGCCGGAGGCAGCCGGGCAATCTGGCGGCAAGCCGATGTTCGTGATCCAGCGGCCGTCCGGGGACTCTTCGATGCATGCGAAGAATCGTTCGGCGGTGTCGATGTCGTGGTAGCCAATGCAGGGGTGATGCACCTGGCGCCCTTTGCGGACATGACGGACCAGGATTTCGACCACATGATCGACGTCAATATCCGCGGTGGCTTCAACACGCTGCGCGAGGCCGCCCGGCGTGTTCGCGACGGCGGCCGGATCTTTACCACCTCCTCCACTATCACCAAGTTCCGCACGCCGGCCTATGGACCATATGCAGCCTCGAAAATGGCCCAGGAACTGTATGCCAGTGTCTTGGCAAAGGAACTGGCCGGGCGAAACATCTCGGTCATGGCGGTGGCGCCGGGTGTGGTCAATACGACGCTGTTCACGGACGGCAAGTCGGAGACCCAGATTGCCGGCTTTGCGCAGCGCACGCCACACGGACGGATCGGCGAGCCGGAGGACATCGCCAATGTCATTTCCCTGCTGTGCAGCGGCGACGCCTACTGGGTGAATGGTGAAGTCGTGTATGCGAATGGGGGCATTGCGTAATTGGCGCAACGGCAACCGCACCGGCAAGAATAGCAACAAGGCCGCATCTTCCGTCACGCGGCTCTGCGGATGACGGAAATGCGGTCATCCTCCCCTGCCCTGAAACAGCAGCGAGGTCGCTCCCGATACTCTCAATCCTGCATGAAAGGAAATTGCAATGCGTAACGTCATCCTTCTCGCTTCTGCTCTGTCAGTTCCGTCTATGCCAGCAATGGCGGCTGACTCCATTCTCGACAGCTTCCCCGAGACCCACCGGAACGCGAGAATTGAGCGTCCCGCGCCCAATACCCGGCAAATCCAGGTCAGGGCCGGCAAGGTTCTGACTGCACGCGAACTGCAAAGCGCCGGTCTGTCCGCCGACGACCTCGTCACCGTGACGAGCTTTCCGACCAGCGAATGGGCCAGGAACCTTTACGAGCGCTGACCGACCGCCCCCTGGCTGCTCCCCTTTGGCGGCGATGGGACTGCCGCATTTCGAGATCGCCACAAATTGAGCAGCGAAGCCGCCACGGGGGAGTGGTATTCGCCGCGTCGTTCCAAGGCGGAATTGCTTCCTTTCACGACGCGGAGGACTTCCAGACCACCCCCGAGGTCGGCCCGGAGCGCCCCTAAAGCATTTTCGGCAAAAGTGGATACCGGTTTTGCGTCCGGAAATGCGTAAAAACAAAAATTTACATCGTTTGGGTGTTTCAACGAAAAACCGAAACGATGTAACGCGGCGCGAAAGCGTCACGCCTCCTCTTCATCGAAGGCACGATACGGGCGGTCGTCGCCACATGCACACCGGCCTTGCACAGAGCCTCGATCACGGCCGCGCCAAGCCCGGTCAACAGAACATCGCTGAACGTGATCGCCGCATATCATGGAGCACATGATATCGTGATCGGAGCCCGGGAGGGCAACGGGCTGGAACTGCATGCTTCCTCCCAGAGCCAAGTCATGCTGGCATTCGGTGATCCCTCGCTGATCGAGGAAACCTGTTCAGCCGATTTGCCTGCCCTGACCTCCAAGACAATAACCGGCCCGAATGTCTTGAGAGATCGGATCGACGATGTTCGCCGGAAGGGCTGCGCCCTAGCTCCGGAAGAGATACTCTTGGAGGTCAATGTCATCACCGCTCCCGTTTTTGATCACAACAACCAGTTGATCGGCACGGTTGCCCTGGCCGGTTCGATATCCCAAACCCCGGGGACATGGCATCGAGCGATGATGATCTGATTGATTCCCATAGTGCCGGAACACTACTCACGGCTTCTCTTCTCAGCTGTCGCGGCGTTCGAGGTAAGCTGTCCCGCTATGTATATCAGAATGCCTGTGGAACATCTTCGTAGATGCCTTGTTCGCAAAATGCAGTAAAACCCATGCGGTGAAACTGATCAGCGATAAATCAGACCATGGTCATTTGTGAACCCCGCACACATCCCTACAACGGTGTTTTCGTTGCTCAAACGAAGATGGTTTCCCCGTCGCCCGGCGTGCGGAGCATATCGGCAAAGCCTTTTTCGAGGGCGAATGCGCGCAGTTCGGCACGCGTGAGAACGCAGTGATTCACGGCTTCCATGTGCGAGGCGATCAGAACCGTCTCGGGCGCGGCCTCATGTAGCTGAAGAACATCATCCGTTCCCATGATGATACCGTCCTCGATGCCCTCGACTATGGCATAGCCTGCGTTCAGGATTGCGACGTCAGGTCTGTGCGTTGCCAAGGCAGCAGCGACATCGTCATTCCAGATGGTATCGCCCGCAAGATAAATGGTCTTTGCGTCCGGATGCTTGAAGACGACACCGCAGACCTCACCAAGAAGATGGCCGATCATCTCATAGGCCGCATCGGTCCCGTGACGGCCGGCAGTCCGGATCAGTTGCACGCCGTTGAACTCCGAGGTTTCTGACAGCACTCGCACATCGGTGAACCCCTGGCTGCGGATCACCTCCGCGTCGGCCTCGTTCTGAGCAAAGACCGGCAGGTTCCTGGGCAGCAGATCACGCGCCGCCTCATCCCAGTGATCCTCGTGGAGATGGGTGACGATCACCGCATCAACGTCGATGATCTCCTCGACCGGCAGCGGCAGATGCACCAGTGGATTGCGCTCCTCGCTGTTGGCCGTGCCTTCGAAACCGGGCCAGCTCTGACGCTCCGACAGCATCGGATCGACGAGGAATCGCATGCCGGCATAGTCGATATGCAAGGTCGCATTGCGGATCTGGGTGATTGTCGTGTCACTCCTATGTGCCGGGATATCCTGCGCGCTTGCGGGAAGGGCACTCGCGGCAAGCGCGGCACCGGAAAGGGAAAAAAGGTCTCTGCGCGTGGTCATGGGCTTTGCTCCGTTCTGGCGAATTCAGCGGGCGAGGAATTCGTCAGTGGAAACCACATCGCCATAGGCGAAGGCCAGTGCCGACATCATCGTGGCGTGAACCTGTGCGGCCGGAATCGTGGTCTCGCCGAATTCCAGATTCATCGTGGCGCAGGCATCAAAGATGGTGGTGGTCTTGTAGCCGAAATCCGAGGCCGCCCGGACGGTCGCGTCAACGCACATGTGACTCATGGCGCCGACTATAACGACGTCTTCAATACCTTTTTCGTCCAGCATCGCCTTCAGCCCGGTGTCGCGGAAGGAGTTCGGGAAGTTCTTGACGATGACGGCTTCACCATCCGCCGGTTGCACGGCCCCGTTGATCTGCACACCCTCAGAGCCGGGCGTAAAGATCGGGGCGTCAGCCGCGGGCATCTCGTGACGGATGTTCACCACCATGTCCCCTTTGTCGCGCGCCGCCGCGATCACTCTCGCGGCATTGGCGGCGGCCATGTCGATCCCGACGAGGGGCAGCTTTCCCGAGGGCCAATATTCGTTCTGGAGGTCGACGACGAGGATGGCGCGCTTGCTCATATCATGATCCTTTGATTCCGGTTGAAACGGTTGCGACAACGAATATGGACATATACGGCTTGCGCCACCATTGGCGGTATCGACATAATACGAGGCGATATCGCCATATATGAGGCTGACATGACCAACAGGGCGCAAATCGACATCGGGCTTGTACTCTATCCCGGCGCACAGATCTCGGCCGTATTGGGATTGGCCGACCTGTTCGAGATCGCGGATCGAGCTGCCGCAAAACGGTCCGATAACGATTTGCCACGGCTCTGCGTTGGCCAATGGATCTTCGAGGAAGGACACAGTCTTCCCTCGCCACCTGAGTCCGGAAGTGACAGCGACGTATTGATCCTGCCTCCCACCCTGAGCGCGCCGGTTTCAGCCGAGGCAGCCAGGCCGATCGCGGATTGGCTGCATGAGCGCCATGAAGGCGGATGTATTCTCGCCTCGATCTGCGGCGGTGCCTTCCTTCTGGCCGAAACCGGGCTTCTGGACGGGCGGAGCGCCACGACACATTGGACCTATACCGAGGTGTTCAGCAGTCGTTTTCCAAACGTAACGGTCGATACCGACCGGCTGATCATCGACGATGGCGATATCCTGACGGCCGGTGGCCTGATGTCGTGGACCGATGTCGGGTTGAAGCTGGTGGACCGCTTTCTGGGGCCAACCGTCATGCTGGAAACCGCGCAGATGCTGCTGGTTGATCCCCCGGGACGGGAGCAGCGGTACTACAGCAGTTTCACTCCCCGGCTGAATCACGGCGATGCCGCCATCCTGAAAGCGCAGCACTGGCTGCAGGCCACGGGCGCCAGGGACACAAGCCTGACCGTCCTGGCACGGCAGGCCGGGCTGGAGGAGCGCACCTTCCTGCGCCGCTTCCAGAAGGCGACCGGCCTGACCTCGTCGGAATATGCCCAGCGATTACGGGTCGGCAGGGCGCGAGAGCGGCTGCAGTTCGGAACCCTTCCGGTGGACAGGATCGCATGGGAAGCGGGCTATTCCGATCCGGCCACCTTCCGAAAGGTGTTTCGCCGCATCGTGGGCCTGACGCCAAGCGAATACCGGCAACGATTCCATATCGGATAAGCGCGCGAAATCGTGGGCTCTGGGTGCTTCCCCCTTCCGGCATGTGTCGTTGATTGCGAGGTACACGACCCCCCGATTTGAACCTGCAGATTCAAGTCATTGATTTTGTTGAAGCGGACAATGACCGCGCAAAGCAAAACCCCGCTAGCCGGTTGGTTTAGCGGGGTTTTTGTTGTGTTTTCTGGTTGCGGGGGCTGGCAGTCACCGATACTTACATTCATTGTAATATACTGTTTTATAAAAAGAAAATCTGATTCCTTCGTTCCGGTCAATACCAATTCATGGCCGTCAGGCCGGGCAGCACAGAACCTCCCGGCAAGTATCGTGCTTGAATATGGCTATGATGCTGGTTCCCAGACAAATCAGCACCCGGTTGCATGAAGCTTCAGCGCCCGGTCACATTCTCATCAACAGTAGATCCCATTCGGCGAGATTACAGCTTCAACCGTAGCAAAGACGGGATGTGTGGAGACCCTTCAATGACAATAGTTGTCAGCAAGGCCTGATGACCCCGTAAACAATATTTCTATTATCACCAAAATGCACATCTGATTTCGTGCTGGCCTAAGTTTCGCTTGCGGTGATGATATTCGACATGCCGATTTCCGCGCACAGTAGCGACGCCCAATACAGGATCCAACCCGATGTCAGAAAACTCGTCCGGGTCTGCCCCGGTCGCGAAAGCTTTGTCTGATCCTGAGGCAATATTGCGCCGATGGCCGCATCTGTCTTGGCAGTCCTGAGTGCGGCCGGGAGTGGCAACCCGGACGGCTCGGTGCGGCATAGAAATCTCTAGACATAAGTGTCCATTATAATTACGGTTAGCTGAACGGGTCGGGTCGGGAGCACAGTATGAAGTCGGAATATCGTGTGGTGGTGATCGGCGGCGGTGTCGTCGGGGCCTCTGTCCTCTATCATCTGGCCAAGTTCGGATGGTCCGACATCTGCCTGGTGGAGCGATCCGTTCTGACCGCCGGATCCAGTTGGCACGCCGCGGGCGGTTTTCATGCCCTGAACGCCGATCCCAATATCGCGGCCCTGCAATCCTATACCATCAACCTGCTGTCCGAGATCGAAAAGGAAAGCGGCCATTCGGTCGGAATGCACATGACGGGCGGCATGACCCTTGCGGGAACGCCGGACCGGTGGGAATGGCTGCAATCGGCCTATCGCATATTCCAGTCGATCGGTATCGACGACGTGCATCTAATCACGCCGGAGGAGGCGGGCGACCTTTGCCCGGTCCTATCAATCCATGGCATCCTCGGGGGCATGTTCGCCGAACGCGAGGGCTATGTCGATACCACCGGCACGGTGCACGCCTATGCCGGGGCCGCAAGGAAACGCGGCGCCGAAATCATCGAGCATAACCGGGTGCTGGAACTGATCCAAACCGCCGATGGCTGGGAGGTCGTCACCGAGAAGGGCACGATCCGGTGCGAGCATGTGGTCAATGCTGCGGGTCTCTGGGCCAAGCAGGTCGGTCGCATGGCCGGGATCGAACTGCCCGTCAGCCCGCTGGCGCATCACTACCTGCTGACCGAGACCATCCCCGAGATCGAAGCGCTCGACAAGGAAATGCCGCTCGTCGTGGATCTCGAGGGCTTCACCTATATGCGCCAGGACCAAAAGGGAATGCTGCTCGGGATCTACGAGACCGACCATCAGCACTGGATGATGGACGGTGCGCCCTGGAATTACGGGATAGAGCTTTTGCAGGAGGATCCCGACCGAATCGGGAACGAGCTCAGGCTCGGCTTCGAACGCTATCCCGTCCTGCAAAAGGCGGGGGTGCGCAACTGGGTCAACGGCGCATTCACTTTCTCGCCCGACGGCAACCCGCTGGTCGGCCCGGTGCGCGGCAAGCGCGGCTACTGGTGCGCCTGCGCGGTGATGGCCGGTTTTCTTCAGGGCGGCGGCGTGGGCAAGAGCCTTGCCGAATGGATGATCCACGGAGAACCCGAGGCGGATGTCTTCGGCATGGACGTCGCGCGATACGGCGATTTCGCCGAGAACAAGCGCTATATCAGGGAAACCACCGGCCAGTTCTACTCGCGCCGCTTCGTGATGACCTATCCCAACGAGCAGTTGCCCGCCGGCCGGCCGCTGAAAGTGCCGGGGGCCTATTCCGACATGACCGCCGCAGGGGCCCGGTGGGGCGTGAGCTACGGGCTGGAACTGCCGCTCTATTTCGCGCCAGCGCCGGATTTCGAGGAAAAACCGACGCTCAGGCGCTCCAATGCCTTTCCCATCATTGCACGGGAATGCAAGGCGGTGCGCGAAGCGGCGGGCCTGCTGGACATCTCGGGTTTTTCCCGCTTCGAGGTAAGCGGACCGGGTGCCGAAAGCTGGCTGACTTACGTGATGGCATCCAGGCTGCCTAAGCCGGGGCGCGCCAGGCTCGCGCCGATGCTCGGCGAAACTGGCAGGCTCAAGGGCGATCTGACTGTGATGAGCTGGGGCGACGGAACCTGGTGGATCATGGGCTCCTACTATCTGCGCGAATGGCATATGCGGTGGTTCAACGACCATATGCGCACAGATGTCGCGATCAACGATATCTCCGATGCCACCGTCGGTTTTGCGGTTGCAGGGCCAAACAGCCGCAAGATCCTGGAACCCCTCACAGACGGCCTCATCGCCGATCTGCCTTTCATGGGTTGCGGCCACTTCGATATCGGACTGGTCCGGGCCCGGATCGGGCGCCTCTCGGTATCCGGCGAGTTGGGATACGAGATACATTGTCCGGCGGCCGAACATGCCACCCTGCGCCGAACCCTGCTGGAAGCCGGGGTGGATCTCGGCCTGAAGGAGGTGGGCTTCAACGCCTTGTTATCGCTGCGGCTGGAAAAGTCCTTCGGCATCTGGTCCGCCGAATTCACGCAGGGCTATACACCGGCGCAGACCGGCATGGACCGCTGGATCGACTGGCGGAAGGGCGATTTCGTCGGGCGCGATGCGGCGCTGAAGGAGCGCGATGGTGGCGGTCCCGCACAAGTGATCGTCCCCCTCGAGATCGACGCCATCGATGCCGATGCCCGCGGCTTCGAACCGGTCTGGAAAGATGGCCGGCGGGTCGGCTTCATCACTTCGGGCGGGTACGGTCATACAGTCGGGAAATCCCTTGCTTTGGCAATGCTGGATCGTGACTGTGCGGCCGAGGGAACACGTCTTGCCACCCATATCGTCGGCGCCGAACGAGCGGCCAAGGTAATCGCCCCCTCGCCTTACGACCCCGAAGGCAAAGCCATGCGCGGCACATGACGAAGCGGAAACGGGATCGCGGACCTACCCCCGCCCGCCACTTCTCGGTTCCAGTGTGGCCGGCCAGCCTGATATCCTGACAAGGTGAAAACGAAAATCCTCGGGAAAGAACCAAAGCATGGCCGATACAAAGCTGAAACAGACGGGAGAGCCGGGCGATTGTGCCAGGACAGCCCTGCCCGGAAACGTGAAGGTGACCCGCGAGGACTGGTTGAGCCTCGCCATGAAGCTGCTTGTCAGCCACGGCGTATCCGAGGTGAAAGTGCTGTCGATCGGGAACCGCCTCGGGGTGTCCCGATCCAGCTTCTACTGGTATTTCAAGAGCCGCGAGGATCTGCTCAACCAGCTTCTTGGAAAATGGGAGCAAACGAATACCGGCGTCCTGATCGATTACAGCCAGAGGGAGGCCGCGACGATTACCGAGGCAGTCACCAACTTCTTCCGGTGCATTGTCGTGCCGGGAGGCTTCGATCACCGGCTCGATTTCGCCGTGCGGGAATGGGCGCGCCGCGACAAGGCGGTTCGGCAGGTGATCGACCGCAGCGACACCGCGCGCCACGAAGCGCTGATGCGGATGTACGAACGCTTCGGCTACCCTCCCAAAGAGGCCGATATCCGTGCCCGCGTGCTCTATTATCAGCAGATCGGCTATTATGCTCTGGAGCTGTCCGAAACCCTCGAAGACCGGCTTTCGCGTGTCGAAGGCTATCTTTACTGCTTCACCGGCGTCCATCCCTCCCGTAAGGAGGTGGAAGACTTTCTCGACTTTGCCCGGAATGCGGGACAGACATGAAACGATATTCCGCCTTTTCCCTCGTCACCGAAGGATTGCGCGGGCATCGCGGCTGGAGGCCCGCATGGCGAAAGGCCGACCCGCAACCGGGTTATGACGCGGTCATCGTGGGAGGCGGAGGGCATGGCCTTGCCACCGCCTATTACCTGGCAAGGAACCACGGCATCCGCCGCGTGGCGGTGCTGGAGAAAGGCTGGATTGGCGGCGGCAATACCGGCCGCAACACCACTGCCGTCCGCTCGAACTATTTCTACCCCGAAAGCGTCGCGCTCTACGATCTTGCCCTGCGCCTCTATGAAGGGCTTTCCCGGGAACTGAACTACAACGTCATGCTCAGCCAGCGTGGCATGCTGATCGCCGCGCATACGCCCGCACAGATGGAGATCTGCACGCGGATCGCCAATGCCATGCAGTTGAACGGCGTCGATGGCGAGCTGATCGGCGCCGAGAAGGCCCTGAAGCTGGCGCCGCTGCTCAACCGGACGGCGGATGCACGTTACAATTGCATGGGCGGGGTATGGCAACCGCGCGGAGGTGTGGCCAGGCATGACGCCGTGGCCTGGGGCTATGCCCGCGCGGCCAGCGACATGGGCGTCGATATCATCGAGAACTGCACCGTCACCGGTCTGCTGATTGAAGGCGGAAAGATCGCCGGCGTGGACACTGACAGGGGAGCGATCCGCACCGATCGGGTGGGCCTCGCCGCTGCCGGGGCGACACCGGGACTGGCGGCGATGGCCGGGATCCGGCTGCCCATCCATACCTATGCGCTGCAGGCTTTCGTCTCGGAGCCCGTGAAACCGATACTGGATACCGTGTTGCTCTATCTCGGCACGGGAACCTATGTCTCGCAATCCGACAAGGGGGAGCTGGTTTTCGGTGGCGGTCTGGACCGCGTGCCAACCCATGGTCAGAACGGTAATCTGCCAGCACAGGAAACGGTGATCTCTGGACTGCTGGAAATGTTCCCCGCCTTTGCCCAGCTCAGGTTACTGAGGCAATGGGCCGGGGTCGTCGACGTGGTGCCCGACAGTTCGCCGGTGATCGGACCGGCGGGACCCGAAGGTCTGTTTCTCAACTGCGGTTGGGGCACCGGCGGCTTCAAGGCGATCCCCGCCGGCGGCTGGCTGCTGGCCCATTTGCTTGCGACGGGCAGCCACCACGAGATCAGCCGCCCCTTCGACCTCGACCGCTTTGCCCGCGGACGCCTGATCGACGAGGCGGCGGGATCCGGCATCGCCCATTGACGGAAGGACCTGAATGCAAGTTTTCACCTGCCCCTTCTGCGGCCCCCGCGACGAAACCGAGTTCCATTTCGCCGCCGAGGCCGGCAAGAAACGCCCCATACCGGCCGAAGCGGTGACCGATGACGAATGGGCCGACTACCTTTACATGAACAGCGCGCCACGCGGCGCGGCCCGCGAGGTCTGGCTGCACGTCACCTGCGGCGAATTCTTTCTGATGATGCGCAACACCGTCACCCGCGAAGTGGCCGAAATAACTCCCTTGCGCGGGAGAACGGGATGACCGGATGGCGCCATGACAGCCTCGGGCGGCAGATCGACCGCTCTGCCCCCCTGCCCTTCACCTTCGACGGCAAGCCGCTTTCGGGTTTTTCCGGAGATACGCCGGCATCGGCGCTCCTGGCCTCGGGCATCCGCGTGCTGGGCCGCAGCTTCAAGTATCACCGGCCCCGCGGGCTTTGGGGGATGGGCGGAGAAGAGCCAAATGCCATCTTCGATGTGACCGAAAACGGTCACACTACCCCGAATGTCCGCGCAACGACGCTCTTGCTTCGCGAAGGCATGGAGCTGCGCTCGGTGAACACGGCACCTGATGCGGCGCGCGACAGGATGGGTGTGCTGGATCTCTTCAACCGTTTTTTGCCCGGAGGCTTCTATTACAAGACCTTCATGGCTTTCGGCTGGATGCGGTGGGAGCCGATGATACGCCGGATGGCAGGGCTGGGACGACTTGATCCCGGGCATTGCCCGCCCGCCGATATTCCCCCGGTCAACGGGCGCTGCGATCTCTTGGTCATCGGGGCCGGACCGGCGGGGCTTGCCGCCGCACGGGCCGCCGCCCGGAACGGCCGCGAGGTCTGGCTGATCGACGAGGCCGCCGAACCGGGCGGCAGCCTGCGCTGGCGTGGCGGAGATATCGATGGCGGAAACTGGCGCGAATTTGCCCGCGATACCATCGAGGCCGTGACGGCCGCCGGCGGCCGTCTCCTGACCAGCACGACCCTCTGGGGCGCCTTCGATCACGGGCTGTTCGCGGCATGGGAACGGCGCGATGGCCGCCCTGACCGGCACTGGCGGATCCGTGCCTGCGAGACCGTGCTGGCTGCCGGAGCGATCGAGCGCCCCCTGTGGTTCGCCAATAACGACCTGCCCGGCATCATGTCCGCCGAGGCCGCGCTGCACTATCTTTCGCTTCATGGTGCGATTGCCGGACGGCGCATCCTGCTTGCCACCGGAAACGACGGCAGCTATCCCATCGCCGACGCTCTGGCTCAGGCGGGCTGCGCCGTCATCCTCGCCGATGCCCGCACCGACCCGCCCACCGCCCCGGAGGGCGTCGAGCACCTGCCGGCCGCACGCCTGACAGGCGCAAATGGCAGGAACTCGGTCTCCGGTGCCCTGATCGGTGACCGCGCGATCGAAGCTGACACGATCCTGGTTTCAGGGGGCTACACCCCTTCGGTCCACCTGCATTGCCAGGCAGGCGGCAAGCTGGACTGGAATACCGCTTCGGATTCCCTCGTTCCCCGCCCGGGCAGTTCGGTCCTGCGTGTCGCGGGCGCGGCCAATGGCGGCTTTGGTCTTGCCCGCGCACTGGCAGAGGGCCATGCGGCGGGCGGCGGGGCTGGTCCGGCTCCGCGGGTTGCCGTGGGCGACTGGCAACTCACTCCCATGCGCCCCGACCCCACCCTGCGCGGGCGCCAATGGATCGATCCGCAAAACGACGTGACGCTCAAGGATGTCAGGCTAGCCGCGCAGGAGGGCTATCGCTCGGTCGAGCATCTCAAGCGCTACACGACGCTTGGCATGGCGACGGATCAGGGCCGCAGCGCCAACTTCGCCGGGCTGGCCGCCATGGCAGCGCTGACCGGCCGGACCATTCCCGAAACCGGCACCACCACCTACCGGCCGCCCTTCTCTCCGCTTCCGCTGAGCGTGATCGGTGGCCCCCGGCGCGGCGCCCTGTTCAACCCGCCTAAACGCCTGCCGCTGGAGGCCGCCCACAAGGAAGAGGGAGCGACGTTCCGCGAATATGGCGGCTGGCTGCGTCCTGCGGCTTATGGCCATGGCGACGAGACCGAGCTGGTCCAGCAGGAGGCGCTTGCAGCACGTAAAACCGTGGGCCTCTACGACGCCTCTCCGCTCGGCAAGATCGAAGTGATCGGTCCGGGTGCCGCCGAATTGCTGGACTATTGCAACTACCTTCGAATCTCGACCCTCCGGCCGGGACGGGCGCGCTATGGCTTCGTGCTGAGCGAAACCGGGATCGTGCATGATGACGGCGTGGTTCTGCGCCTTGCCGAGGACCGCTTTATCGTTTCGGCCTCCTCGTCGCATGCCGCCAGCGTGCGGATGATCATGGAAGAGGCCCGGCAAGACATTTTCGATCCTGCGAAAAGCTTCATCCATGATGTCACGGCGGGCTTCGTGACGCTCACCGTGACAGGTCCGAAATCCCGCGATCTCCTGCGCGCGGCGGAACTGCCCGAAATCCTGTGTGATGACGGCAGCCTGCCGCATATGTCGGTGATCGAAACCCGCTGGAACGGCCACGGCCTCCGCGTCGCACGGGTCAGCTTTACCGGCGACCGCTCTTACGAGCTGACAGTGCCGGCGCGCCATGCCTCGGCCCTCCGCGATACCCTGGAGACCGCACGGCAAAAAGTCTCCGGCCATTGGATCGGCATGGAGGCGGTGATGATCCTGCGCGCCGAAAAGGGCTTCATCCTGGTCGGCAAGGACACGGACGGGCTGACCATGCCACATGACCTGGGCTGGGGCGGGCCACGCGTCAAGCGCAAGGACGAGTATCTTGGCCGCCGGTCGCTTTTCACGCCCGAGGCCAGGCGCAAGGATCGCCGCCAGCTCGTCGGGCTGGAGACCACTGACGGCAAAACCCTGCCCACGGGGGCGCATCTCGTGCCGGTCGACGGCAAGCGGCGCTCGCTCGGCTTTGTCACATCCAGCTGTTTCAGCCCGGTCCTTGGCCGCCCGATCGCGCTTGCGCTTGTCGAAGGCGGCCGCGAACGGATCGGAACCGAGTTGGGCTTGTTCCACCTGGGCGAGACCGGCCGCGTCAGGATTTGCGGCAGTTGCGCGTTCGATCCGGAATGGGAGAGATTGCATGCGTGAGCGCGACTGGACCAACGCCGCCCCCGGAGCCGGAGAGGCGATCGAGACACCGGGCGTCACGGTGCGATGCCTTGCCCCCGGCGGCGCGGCCCTGATCTCCGGAAATCTCGATGAGGCCCTGGCAAGGCTTGCTCCCGGCGCGCGGATGATCGGCCTGCTGGAAGATATTCCCGGCGGCGCCTTTGCCCTGCGCATCGCCCGCGATCGCGCCCTGCTCTGCACGCCGGAGCCGCTCGATATCGCACCGGGCTGGCATGAGGTTTACGCCGTCAGCCCCGCCGACGATCTGTACGTCCCGCTGGAAATCACAGGGGACGAGGCCGGCACCCTGCGCGACAGCTGCATGTCTGCCTTGCCCGGTTCGCCCTCGGCGATGACACTTTTCGGAGACAGGCAATGCCTTGTCGCCCGCGCGGGAGCGGCGATCCGCATATGGGTTCCCCGCCCCGAAGCAGCAGAGCTCTGGACACGGCTCCGTCTGTTGTCCGGGGCGTGAGATCGCGCGCCACAGCGCCCGGCCCGCCTTAAAGCAGGTCGAGCATCCGCGGGATCGCGAGTGAAAGATCCGGCCAGAATGTCGTCAGCAGCATCACGGGCAGTGCCACGAACCCCATCAGCCCCAAGGCTGGACCCACAGCCTGCAGGATCGGCACGCGGCATATCTTGCAGGAAAGGAACAATGTCGGCGCCACCGGCGGACTGTTGGCCCCGATAACGACCGAGCAGGCGACAATCGCGGCGAAATGCACCGGCTCTACTCCATTGGCGACCACCAGCGGCAAAAAAAGCGGTGCGACCACCACCGTCACCGATACATCGTCCATCAGCGCCCCCGCGATGATCAGCACCAGGTTGACCACCAGCAGCGCCCCGACCGGGTTGCCGACAACAGACTGGATTGCCTCGGTCAGGTCCTGCGGCACCCGCTCGAACGACATGATCCGCGAGATCATGAAGGAGAATAACAGGATCAGAATGATCGTTCCGGTCGTTTCCGCGGCGGCCACGACGCTGCGGCGCAAGCTACTCCAGGTGAATTCGCGATAGATCAGCCCGCCGACTACCAGAGCTGCGACAGCCGCCACGGCAGCCGCCTCGGTCGGAGTGAAGACGCCGCCATAGATACCGCCAAGGATGATCAGGGGAAGCGAAAGCGCCGGAAGCGCCTTGAGCGTCACGCGGCCGAAGCTTTCGGTTTTTTCATCGGGGATATCCACTTCCTCGAATGCCCGGCCCACGAGGAACCGGTTATAGAGGATCAGCCCGATAATCAGGATGATCGCAGGCCCGATCGTCGCGGCGAAACAGGCCGCCACGGATTGCCGTGTCACCACGGCAAACAGGATCATGGTGATCGAGGGCGGAATGAGGATTCCGAGCAAGGAGGAGATCCCCAATAATGCCGCGATTCGTCCACGCGGATAGCCGCGTTCGGTCAGGGGCTCGGTCATGATCGAGCCTATCGAGGCGATGGCTGCCGTCGCCGTGCCGGAAATCGCGCCGAACACGCTAGAGGACAGGACCATCGCCGTCCCCATGCCTCCCCTGCCCGTCGCCAGCCGGCTGACGAAGGCGATGATCCGCTGTGCAATGCCGCCCGACTGCATCAGGTATCCCGTCAGGATGAACAGCGGCAAGGCGACGAGCACCACCGAGTTGAGCGAACGGAAGCCCTGCAGCATCAGCGTGTTGAGATTGGTGTCGTAGATCCATGTCAGATAGGCCAGAACGCCGGCGAAAGACCAGGCGACGGGAAGGCCGAGCCCCATCAGGACAATAAGAAGCGGCAGGGCGATTAATCCGTACATTCAGCTGCTCCGGTATCGGCGGACGGCATCCAGAATGTCGCGCAGCCCGTAGCAAAAACATCCCAGTGCCGCGAGACCGATTGCCAGTTGCGGGACCCATAAAGGAATCCGGTAAGCGGGTGTCACCTGCGGTCGCTGGATTCCCCATGAGAACATGAAATAGGCCCAGACAATGAAGAACACGGTGATCACCGTGGTGAGCAACGCGATCAGCAAGTCGTGCAGGGCCTTCTTGCGAGGCGAGGTGATATTGCCCGCGATCCAGTCCACGGTCAGATGCTCGCCCTTGCGCGATGCGATGACAGCACCCGTCATGTAGAGCGCAACCGCCGCGAGCATGATCAACTCGTGCAAACCGACCACAGAGAGGCCCAGCACATATCTGGCAAGGACCAGAAAGGCCATCAGCCCGGTCACGGCGGCGGTCGAGACCATTGCGAGAATGTCGAGCGCAAGCGCGATGCCCCCACCCCTTCCGCCGTCGCGGGTGTCGGGATCAGCGCTCTCCGGCATTGGTCCGGATGATATCCATGATTTCGGAGCCGATCCGCTCTTCCATGAGCGGCCAGACATCGGCGCGAACCTTCTCGGCCATCTGGGCCAGTTCCTCCTCCGACGGCTCTATATAGGTCATACCGGCTTCCTTGGCCTGCTCGATATAATGCTGGTCCCGTTCCTGAGCCTGTTCGAACGCTTCCTCCATGACCGTCATGGCAGCGTCCTCCACGACCTTCTGATGTTCGGGCGAAAGGTTTTCCCAGGAAGCCGAGTTCATGGCGATCACACCGGTCACGAACTGCATCTTTGTCTGGTTGTAATAATCGAGCACGTCGCGGAAATACTCGTAATCCCAATAGATGATGTTGGCACCATCGCCATCGACCACGCCGGTCTGGATCGCGGTGAACACCTCGCTCCAGTCGATGGTCGCCGTCTGGTAGCCAAGCGCCTGGACCGATTCAGCCATGGGGAACATGGCCGGCACCCGGATCTTGAGATCCGAAGCCTCTTCGGCGGTCATCGCGTATTTGCCGCGCGAGGCGATGCCGTTGAAGCCTTCCGGCCATGGACCGAAGAACTTGAGGCCGAGATCGTCATAGATACCGACCAGCATTTCATTGACCCAGCCACCAGGCTTGTAAGCCTCGAAGGCTTCCTCCCAACTGGTGACCATATAGGGAGTGAATAGCACGCCGAGACGTTCATCATAGGCCGTGATTGGCCAGTTGATCATCATGTCCACGTCGCCGGCAATGAAAAGATCGAAGACCTCGGCCTGGCTACCCAACTCGTTCTGGTAGAAGACATCGACCTGAACCTCGCCGCCTGTGCCTTCCTCGACCAGTGCCGCCCAACGATCGAGCGCATCCCCCGATGGGGAGCCCTTTGCCCCGGAGTCAGTGGCAAGCTTGAGCTGGGTTTCCGCCCGGGCCGGAGTCAGCGCCAGCATCAGCGCCACGGTTCCCAGTGCCATGACCTTTTTCATAAGCATATCCTCGCCTCCCACTGTTGGTCTGCCGATCGATCTCGGCAACCGATTTACGGAAAGAGTGGACATAAATGTCCATTAATGTCAATCTGTGTCAGCAATCCTGCGCGAAGCAGGCTCCATTCCCGCTGCAGTCCGAGCGAGGCTCGGAGGAAGGATCATGGCAGAGGCATTCGACCGCAACCCGATAGGGTCCGGTATCATTTGTGCGATCGCATTCCCTGCAACCGTCAGTGCACGCAAAATATAGGATGGAACGAAGAGGGTTCGAACCCTACCCTGCCATTCAGAACTCGCAGGTAAAATGGCCATGTCTGCGAGATTAGACACAGATTCGATCGGCTGGAGAAAGCTGCGCTGCTGGACGGTGAAATCAATATCCTGCACGAAGGGGTCTTGGTGGCTCCGCTTTCCTGCGAAGCCGGGCCTTGAGCTTGCCAACGACCATTTTGCGGAGGTTGTCTACCCTTACCAGTTCGTGAAAGAGCCGTCCCTGCGGCGCAGATGCGGTGGTTCGGAATATTCGAAGATGGCGGCCTTGAGGTAATCCTCATTGACCTCGACACCCAGGCCAGGCGCCTCTGATACCATATAGTGGCTGCCTTCCATCTCTGTCTGGACAGGGAAGATCTCCCTGTTATCAAAACCCAGATCCTCCACGGGACTCATACGGCATTCGAGCCAGGAGAAATTCGGCACAACCGCACCCATGTGAACCGATGCGGCCGTACAGATCGGTCCAAGCGGATTGTGCGGCATCAGGTCGACATAATGGGCTTCGCACCATCCGGCCACTTTCATGGCTTCGGTGAATCCGCCGACATTGCAGATGTCGATGCGGGCATACTGGAGGATGTCGCGCTCGAGATAGGGCATGAACTGCCATTTCGAGGAGAACTCCTCGCCGATCGCGAAAGGCACATCAGTCAAGCGACGGAGCGATTCATAGGCTCCCGGCGCCTCGTCGCGGATCGGCTCTTCAAGAAAGTCGAGCGTCCCGGACCCCAGTTTCTGACAAAACGATGCGGCTTCGGCGACATTGAGGCGGTGATGATACTCAACGCCCAGAATGGCCGAATGACCAAGCTCGGCGCGCACGGCACGGATCCAGTCGACGGTCGCCGCGATCGATTCACGGGGTTCATAGACGGCCTCGGCCTCCTGGAAGCCGCCCAACAGGCGGATGCAATTCCAGCCGGCGTCAAACGCAACCCTTGCAGCTGCGACCATCTCGGGGCCAGGGTCGGCTGGAACCGTGGCAAAGGCCGGCACGCTCTGGCGTGCGCGCCCCCCCAAAAGCTGATAAACCGGAACGCCGAGTGCCTTGCCCTTGATGTCGTAGCACGCGATATCGATGGCGGAAATGGCCGCTGACAAGACGCGCCCGCCTTCAAAATACTGGCTGCGATAGAGTTCCTGCCAGATTCCAGCAGCCTGCATCGGATCGCGGCCTATCAGAAATTCCGTGAAATGCTTGATGGCGCCGACGACGGCTTTCTCGCGAAAGGAAAGGCCGGATTCTCCCCAACCAAAGATACCCTCGTCAGTTTCGATCTTGACCAGTAGCTGGTTGCGAACGCCTACCCAGACCGGATAAGTTTTTATTGCCGTGATTTTCATTGATGGATCTTCTGTTCTTCTTGTTTGGGAAATTGGCCCATACTCGGCTGGCTCAGTTGAGCAGTTCCGGAAGCCAGGTTGAAAGCTCGGGAACAAAAACCAAAAGCAGGATGGCCACGATCTGCGCGATGATGAATGGGAAAAGCGCCTTGAAAAGCGGTGAAAGGCCGATATTGCCGATCTTCATGAGCACGAACAACACAACGCCGAAAGGCGGTGTGATCAGCCCCATGGCCAAGGTTAGGATGATGACCATGGCAGCCTGAATGGGATCGATACCGAGTTGGGTGATCGTGGGCATGAGCAGCGGCACGAAGATGATCAGCGCCGCTCCGATATCGAGAAACATGCCCAGAACCAACATCAGGACAACCACACCCAGAAGAAACAGGGTCGGGTCGCCGCCGAAGAACGGTACCATCGCCGTAACGAGGCTGGAAATGCCCAGGAGGTTCAGCGCGTAGGACAATATCGCCGCTGCGGCGACCAGGAAATAAATGGTTGCGGTGACCCGCGCCGAGACCACGACTGCCCGCCATATATCGGTGATCGATATTGAACGGAAAACCACCAGGCCCAGAATAAGCGCTACAAATACCGCGATGCCGCCTCCCTCGGTGGCGGTAAAAGCGCCGGTGACCATGCCGCCCACGATGACGATGGGCAGAATGGCGACGATCGCGCTTTCAAGCAGCACGCGTGGCATATGCTTGCGCTCGACCACGATTGCGGACCTGGGCAGACCTTTGGTCATTGCAGTGATGAAAACCACAACAATGCAGGCCAGCCCCATGATCAGGCCCGGTATGACGCCTGCAAGAAACAGGTCGACGATGGAAAGCCCGGACACCGTTGCCATGATAATGGCAAGGCCCGACGGAGGAATGATGGGGCCAACGATCGAGGAGGATGCCGTGACGGCAGCGGCGTATTCCTTGGTGTAGCCCTCTTCGGGCATTACCTTGAGGAAAAACCGCCCCAGGGCACTTGCGTCTGCGACGGCGGATCCTGATACCCCTGCAAAGAGCACCGATGCGATGATGTTGGTATAGGCGGTGCCGCCGGGTATGCGGCCTGCCAGCAGCGACGTTGCGCGCACGATGCGGTCGGTGATCCCGCTGATGTTCATGAGTTCCGCAGCCAGTATATAGAAGGGCACAGCCAGAAAGACGAAACTGTCTACACCACCGAAGAAGCGGGTGATGATCACCTGTGGTGGGATGCCGAATTGCCAGATGCCAAATGTCCCGGCCAATCCAAGGGCAAAGGCGATAGGGACACCGAGAACGAGCAGCGCAAAGGATATGGACGCAATCCAGGCCATTGGATCACCTTCTCGAAAGAGTTGAAAGCATGACGCTAGAGACGCTCGGGTTCGGCATTGGCAGATGCAAAGCCAGAGATCGCGCACAGTACGATCTGGACGAGCATGAGCAGGGCGCCCATCGGGATTGCGAAATAGACCCAGAACATCGACAGGCCCGAGGCTGCCGCTGTCTGCTTCATGTTGCTCATGGCTGCCGGCCAACCATAATAGACCAAAAGCACGCAGAACAATCCGCCAATGATATAGGTCGCCGTCAGCACCAGGTGACGCCGGTGCGGTGCGAGAAGCTCGCCGATATTTTCCACGGCCATGTGCTCGGCATAATAAATGGACGCAGTGCCGCCCAGCATCATCACCCAGATCATGGAATAGCGCATGATTTCTTCTCCCCAGGGAATCGAGGAACCCATGAGGTACCGGCCGAACACTTGCGAGAAATTGAGACCGCAAACGAAAACGAAGATTGCTGCAGCGCTCCACTGGCAGATCAGGGCCAGCCCTTTCGACAGGTTCTTTACCGGCATTGAAATCTCCGCTGGATCATGATGGATCGGCCCGTTGAAGCAGGGCGGCACATTGTTCTATTCGCCGTAGACCGAGGCTTCGGCGGCTTTCACAGCAGCTTCAATGCGATCAAGAACGTCCTCGCCGACCTCACCGAGGATGAACTCCCGCACCGGCTGATAGACAGCTTCCCGGAACATGGACTTTTCTTCGGGCGAGGAAATATGGACCTCGACGCCCATCGACCGAATTTTCTCGATCGCGGCCCAGTCACCCGTGGTCTTTTCCACATTCTCGACGGCAGCCAGAACGCGGGCGCCGTCGGCAACGATCTGCTGATGCTCGGGTGAAAGCGAGGTGAACCATTCGTCATTGGCAACGACGATATGCAGGCCGAAAACATGCTCGTTGAGGGTCATGTATTGTGCCACTTCGGCAGCGCCACCCGAGAGATGCACCGATGGCGGGCTTTCCAGACCGTCCACCACCCCCTGCTGTAAAGCCATAGTCGCTTCGGAGCCAGCGATCGGAGTGGGATCAGCACCAAGCGCAGACACCATTTCCATATATACCGGGCTCTCCATGGTGCGGATCTTCATCCCCGCCATGTCTTGCGGGGTCTGGATGAGACGGTCATTGTTAAGGAACGACCGGAATCCGTTTTGAGAAAAGGCCAGTGCGCGGATACCAGTCTGTTCGCGAATATCTTCAAGCATCCACTGGCCGAATTCGCCACTCATCACTTCCCAGGCCACTGGCGCCGAAGAAAAGAGATATGGCATGGACCAGGCCTGGATCGGAGCATAAAAGCCGGCAAAAGCGCCATCGGATGGCAGGGTCATGTGCAAGGTGCCCTGCTGGACCATCTCGGTGGTGTCACGGACCGAGCCGAGTTGATTGCCGGGGAAGATTCGGACGGTCAGTTCGCCGCCGCTCTTGTTCTCGACATATTCCTTGAACGCGGTGACCGCGTTGAATTCGGGATTGTCGCCTTCATACATTTCCAGCGCGAAGCGGATTTCCTCACCCAGTGCCACCGGAGCGATGGCAAACGACGCCGTGGTCAGAAGACTCACGGATAGCGCGCGGATCATAGACATATTTTCCTCCCATCCCTTAATTATTAATGGTCAATTACATTTAAATTATACAAAGTCAATGATCGATTGTATGACAAGAAATTTGCATCTAGACTCCAACAGACTGTCAGAAGGAGTGCGTCGGTGAGTGAAGTTCAGGCGTCGAGCGAGCGCAGAGTGTTTCGACCCCGGCCCCGGTTGGGACTGGCCGAATTGATGCGCGAAGATATCGTCTCGGGGGTTTTACCGGCCGGCAGCTTGCTTAAAACCAGCGAACTTTCAAAGCGTTACGGGGTCAGTACCAATCCGATACGCGAAGCATTGCACCAACTTGGCGGGGAAGGCTTCGTTGTCTTGTCGCGTAATCGCAGCGCGCAGGTGCGGAGCCTTGATGAAACCTTCGTGCGCAATATCTTTGACATTCGCACCCTCATCGAGCCCTACCTGATCCGGGTATTTGTGGAACAGGCCCGTGAGGAAGACCTCGAACGGGCCCGTGCGGTCCAACATCAGCTTGAGCTCTCCCACGGCGACCAGGTCGAGTGGGACAATTTGGACGAGGAATTCCACGGCATCATGTACAAGCGCCACTTCAATGGCGAGGCGCGTGCCATTCGCCAACGTCATGGCGAGGTGGTGAGGGCGCTTGCCCGGCGCTACCCGATCAGTTCCGCCCGTCGCGCAACCGTGCTCAAGGATCATTGGGATATTATCGAAGCTGTCGAAGCGCATGATGCGGATCGCGCGGCTCAAGTCGTCGAACGCCATGCCCGCGGCGCCGAACGTCATCTTCTGCTCAGGATGCGGGAAGGCCAATGATTGACTCGTCTGACCACTGAGCATCCGCGATCGGCGTGCCCTCCGATAGCCGGCGTTCTGCACGGTGCCTTGTCGCCTCTCGCATGATGGGACTCCTTATGAAGCACTGTCCTGCAATTACTTGATAAATGTGCGGATACCGAGGGCGGGCGTGACCGATCAGGTCGTGGACGGGTTCGATCGTCTTGACCGATGGATCCCGTTGGTTATGCGTTGCGAAAGCCCTCCGGTATCGTGAAAAGCTCATCCGCACGGTAATAGCCGCCGTCTTTCACCTCCTCGATCAGGACCATGGTGTGCGGCCGGGCCGCTTCGGAAAAATATTCCACCATAAGTTCGGTCACACGATGGCCGATCTCGGATTTCTGTTCGGCGCTCAGGCCGGCTTCGGGAGTCTTGATGTTTACGAAAGGCATGTGCCTGTTTCCTTTTTCAGGTTCTCGGGAAAAGTGATGGCGCCGGTCCTGTCAGGCATTCCGGCGATCGTCGGAGGCGCCGTCAGACGACGCCCCCGTTGGCTCGGATGACCTGCCCGCTGATCCATGCCGCTTCTGTGCCGCTAAGAAATCTCACGACACGGGCGATATCCTCAGGCGTGCCGAGCCGTCCGAAGGGGTTCATCCCCTCGATCTGCGCAACCAGCGCATCGCTCTTGCCGCGCAGGAAGAAATCGGTTGCCACGGGACCGGGCGCGACAGCGTTGACCGTGATCCCCTTGGGTCCCAGTTCCTTGGCCAGCACATGGGTCAGCGCTTCGATCCCCGCCTTCGTCGCGGCATAAAGACCATAACCCGGCTGGTAGAGCCCAACCACGGACGAGGACAGCGACACGATCCGACCGCCTTCGGGCAGCCGCCGGGCGGCTTCCCTCATCAGGCGAACGGGTGCGGCGAGGTTGAGCGAGACATGAGCGTCCAGCATGGCGTCATCGCTCTCTCCGAGCGAGGAAAGCTGCATCATCCCGGCGTTGTTCACGAGGATGTCGATCCCGCCGAATGCCGCTTCGGCCGCATCGAAAAGGACGCACGGCGCGGCCGGATCGGTAAGATCGGCCTGGATTGCTTGCGCCTGCCCGCCCGCGGCCCGGATCTCGGCAACGATGCGTTCCGCCGCGTCCGGGCTGTTTGCATAGTTGACCGCCACCGCAATATCGTCTTTCGCGAGCTGCCGGGCGATCTCTGCGCCGATTCCGCGGGAGGCACCGGTGATGATGGCGGTTCTTTGTCGATCTGACATGATTCTCTCCATTTTCCGTCTGACTGACAAATGGAGGAAGTCGTTAATTCGAACAATTATCCAGATTTTGACATGACAATTCATTCTGCGCTAACAAATGGCCATGGATCGTCTGGACCGCCTCGAACTTTTTGCGCGCATCGTCGAAGGGGGCAGTTTTGCCCGGGCCGCGCGGGAGCTTCGCGTGGCGCGATCCTCGGCGACCAATGCTATCAAGGATCTGGAACGTGAGACCGGGGTTCGCCTTCTGGCACGCACCACGCGCCACGTGACGCCGACACCGGAGGGGACGGAGTTTTATCGCCGCGCCCGGATGATCCTGGCCGAGGTTGAGGATGCCGTCGGCCACTTCTCCGGCAGCCCTTCCGGACATTTGCGGATCGAGGCACCGGGCCTGCTGACCCGAACTTTCATCGTGCCGCGCCTGCCGGAGTTCCTCGATCGTTTCCCGGGCCTGACCATCTCGTTCACGCAGAGCGACCGGCTGGTCGATATCGTGCGCGAAGGGGTGGACTGCGCGATCCGCGCGGGACAGCCACAGGACAGCAGCCTGCACATGCGTAGGCTGGGTGCGCTGCCGGAGGTCACCTGTGCCAGCCCCGCCTACCTGTCCCGCTACGGCACACCGAAAGGCATCGACGATCTGGAGGGGCATCGCATGGTAGGCTTCCTGTCCTCCCGCACAGGTGAGGTGATGCCGCTTGAGTTCACGGATGGGGGCAGGATCACGACGAAGGCCCTGCCTACCATCGTGTCGACCGACAATTCCGACACCGCCGCCGCGCTCGCACGGCAGGGAATGGGGCTGATCCAGGCTCCGCGCTACCGCTTTGCCGCCGACTTTGCCAATGGCACGCTGGTCGAGGTCTTGGCCGCGACCCCGCCTGAACCTCTACCCCTCAACGCCATACACGCAGGAGGCCGGGTCCTTTCCCAACGACTGGAAGTGTTCCTGGATTGGGTAAAGGGCATTTTTGCCAGCCTCGAATGACCGTCCGTAAGGTTCGCGTTGTGTTGAAATACAGCAGGTGCACATTTCCTGACATGTTGGCGTATCCCGGCCTAACCGTTACCCATCAATTCGGGCAGGAAAGTCGTGATCCCGGGGAAAACCACGCAGATCAGAAGCCCCGCCACCTGCAGCAGAAAGAACGGGACGATGCCGCGATAAACCACCGCCATCGAGGTTTCCGCGGGCAGCGTGCTCTTTATGTAGAACAGCGTGTAGCCGAAAGGCGGGCTGATATAACCCATCTGGATGGTCAGCGCATAGAGAACGCCGAACCAGATCTCGTCAAAGCCCAGGAAGCGGACAACCGGCAGGAAAACCGGGACTGTCAACAGGATGATGCCGATCTCGTCCAGCACCGTGCCCAGAAAGATCAGGATCAGCATCATCACCGCCAGCACCAGGTAAGGGCTCACCTCAAGCGCACGGATCGCTCCCAGCAAGGCATCCGCCCCGCCGAGCCCCGTGAATATCGCGACATAGGCCTTGGCGCCGATGGTGATCCACAGGATCATGGCCGTGGCCTTGAGCGTGACCGCGCAGCTTTCCGAGATATTCGCCCAGGTCAGGCTGCGCCGCATCAAAGCCGCAGCCGCCGCACCAAGCACCCCGACAGAGGCGGCCTCGGTCGGGGTGGCGATGCCGAAGAAGATGGAGCCCAGCACCATGACCACGATCAGCGCCGGCAGCACCAGCGACCGGAGGGAGAGCAGCCTGTCGCGCAGGCTGGCCCTTTCGGTGCCGCTGACATCGGGAACCAGCCCGGGCCGGAACCATGACACGATCAGGATGTAGCAGATATAGAGGCCCGCCAGCATCATGCCCGGCACGATGCCCGCGATCAGCATCTTGCCTATCGAAACCTGCGCCGTCACCGAATAGACGATCGTAAGGATCGAAGGCGGGATCAGGATGCCCAGGGTGCCGGACGCGCAGATCGTCCCCGTCGCGAGCCGCGCGTCATAGCCGCGCTTGAGCATTTCCGGCAATGCGAGGATGCCCATCGCGGTCACTGCCGCGCCCACCACACCCGTCATGGCGGCCATCAGCACGCAGATCACCACCGTCCCGATCGCCAGACCGCCCCGAAGGCGGCCGAACCACAGCTCCATCGCGCGGTACAGATCGTTGATGATGCCCGATTTCTGCAGCAATACCGCCATGAAGATGTAAAGCGGAATGGCCAGCAGCGCCTCGGACCGCATGGTGTCGAATATCTGCAAGACCAGGATGATCAGCGCGCCGGGATCCCAGAACAGCACCGTGAACAGCACCGACAGGCCGCCAAGCACGAAGGCCACCGGCAGACCGGTCAGCAGAAACGCGGTCAGGCCGGCGAACATGAAGAACAGGATGCCCGTGGAACTCATAGGATTTCCCCCGCGTCCTCTTGCCGTGGGGGTCTTGCCTCATCACCGGTCAAGAGCCGCAGCCATTCGGCAAGCGCCTGCAGGAACAGCAGGATCAGCGCCAGCGGGATCACGAATTTCACCGGCCAGATCACCGGGTTCCACGAGGTGTAGGAGGTCTCGCCCAGCTGGAAGGACTGCATCGCGAATGGCCATGAATAGTAAAGCAGGATCAGCGCGAAGACCGCGATGACCGGATAGTTGACGAGATCGAAGATCCGGTTCGCGCGAGGAGAGGAGGCGCGCCGCAGCAAGTCGAGATTCACATGTCCGCCGATATGCAGAAGATAGGGGCCACCCAGCAGGAAATACGGCCCGAACAGCAGGGTCGCCAGTTCGAGCCCCCATTCCGATGGCCGGTTGAAACCGTATCTGGAGATGACAGCGTAAAGCATCGCCGGCACGATCAGCAGGATGACAAACCCGGCACCCTTGAACAGCCAGCGGTTCACCAGGGTGACAAGTTCTATGAAGGTAACGGCGAGATGATGCATGGCACTGATCCTGCATTGACTCATCGGCCGAGCGTCCCGCTTCGCCGATGATTGCTGTGGAGCGGCTACTCGATCAGACCGATTTCGCGCATCTGGGCGATCTGCGAATCGAGGATCCTCGTCGCCAGTTCGTCGTCTTTCGTCGCTTCGCGCCAGGCCTCGGCCGCGCGGGCACGGGCCTGTTTCACATCATCGTCCGACAGCTCGACAATCTCGACGCCCTGTTCCCTGAATGCCTCCAATGCCTCGGCATCGCTTTTCGTCTTGGCTTCCTGATAGGCCTCGGACACCTCTCTGGCGGCCGTGGCCAGGGCTTCCTTGTAGGTGTCCGGCAATCGATCATAAGCCGCCTTGTTGGCGACATAGGAAGTGGCGGTGGTTGGCTGATGAACCCCCGGCAGGACGATGTAGGGCGCGACCTCCCCCAACCCGGCATCGAGATTGGCCTGCAGATCGCCGCGATCCGCGAAATCCACCAGGCCCTTGTCCAGCGCCGAATAGACCTCGGATGTCGGCAATGGCGAAACGGCGACATCCAGGGCGCTCATCACATTGGAGGCAAGGCCGACGAAACGACCCTTCTTGCCCGCCATGTCCTGGATGGTCTCGATCCTGACGGTCGAGTGAATCGGCTCCTGATCGTAAACGGTTGGCGCGATATATTGCAGCCCTGCGGGCGCATAGGCCTCTTGCGCCATTTCAAGGCCGCCATGCTCATAGAACCAGTCGGCATATTGCTGCGATTCCGTGAAGCCGAACGGGATGGTGCTGGTGAATGCAAGCGCGGGAATTTTTCCCGCCTCGTAACCGTCAAAGGTTTTCATCAATTCGAACGCACCGCCACGCACCGCATCGAAGGCCTGCGCGGGTGGAACGATCTGCCCGGCGGAGAAGAGCTGAATGGTAAACTTGCCCCCGGTCAATTCCTTCACACGATCCACGAAGATCTGTTCGTATTCCAGTGGCGTGGTGCCGCCATCCCAAAGCGCTTGCATGCGCCATGACACCGCCTCGTCCTGCGCGGTTGCCGGGGCGGCAAAGACAATAACGGCGCCAGCCGACAAGGCGAGCATCCCCCTGCGTGCGATGGTTCTGAACATTCCGGTCTCCTCCTCCTGATCGGCGGGAATCTTTGGGTCGCCCGCCATGTTTGTTGCCGGGTTTACGGCTCTTTTCACGCCTCCCTGCGCATTTCACGCAGGATTTCCCTTGCCCGGTCGGTGCGGACGTCATGCGCCTCGGCCAGTTTTCCGGCGACGATCTCGATCTCACTGCCCACTGCACCTGCAACGATGGCGATATTGCGGGCGTGAAGCGTCATGTGGCCGCGCTGGATACCTTCACTCGCCAATGCGCGCAGCGCCGCCATGTTCTGCGCCAGACCAACGGCCACCGTGATCTCGGCCAGTTCCTGTGCCGACTGGATACCAAGGATTTGCAGCGCGACCTGCGCCGCCGGATGTGTCCTGGTCGCCCCGCCGACCAGTCCGACCGCCATCGGCATTTCGAGAGTGCCTACAAGGCAGCCGTCGCGATCGATCTCCCATGTGGACAAGGAGGTGTAACGGCCATTCCGCGCGGCATAGGCATGGGCGCCCGCCTCGATGGCGCGCCAGTCATTGCCCGTTGCAACGATCACCGGGTCGACACCGTTCATGATTCCCTTGTTATGTGTCGCCGCGCGATAGGGATCGATCACCGCAAGCTCATGAGCGTCGAGGATACCGTCGATCATCCGCCGCCCTGAAAACTCATCCGTCCGCAACGACGATTCCGCGATGCGCACGCGGGCTCGTGCAAGGCGCTGATCGGCAAGATTGGACAATATCCGCAGCCTCACGGTGCCGCCGGTCAGTTCCTCCAGCTTCGGCGCGACGGCTTCCGCCATCGTGTTGACCGCATTGGCGCCCATCGCGTCACGGACATCCACCAGCAGATGCAGGACGACCATCGGCCCGCGCGCGGAGGACGGAAAGACCTGCACCTCGATATCCCTGCAGCCGCCGCCGAGGCGGACGAGGAATTCATCCCTGCTGTTTGCGATCGCGACGATCTCTTCGCGCGCCGCCAGGAGCCTGAGCCTCGCGCCATACGGATCGGACAGGTTCAGCAACTGCACCTGCGCCCGCATGACGGGCGCGCTGGAAGATGTCTCGAAACCGCCATTGTCGCGCGCGATCCGGGCCATGTAAGAGGCGGCGGCAACGACCGAGGGTTCCTCCACCGCCATGGGCACAAGGCGATCGCGGCCATTGATCGTGAAATTGGTCGCTATGCCGAGCGGAAGCTCGAATCTGCCGACCACGTTCTCTATCATGCCGTTTGCTGTCGCCAGATCCAATGCACCTGCCTCTCCGAGGACGGCGGCAGCCTCGGACGACAACCCCACCGCGCCGGCCAACAGGTTCAACCGCTCCCGGGGTGTCTTGTTGCGATAGCCATTCAGCCGCGAATTCACCTGCGGTCCCTCGTCATTCGATTGTCGGGCCATATGTCCTCCGAAAGCGCCGGCATCTTGGATGCCGACATAAATTGTCCTAGTATAGGCATGACAATCAAGGGACAGTTGACGAGATTATGCGCAGCACTGTCCCATGAAATTTAGGGAGACAATTTACTTGAAAGACAGTCAGACACGGGTCGACAAAATCGTGGAGACACTGTCGCAGCGGCTGGCCAATGGTCTTTACCGGATCGGCGAGCGTTTGCCCTCGATCCGCCGCGCGGCACAGGAACATGGCGTCTCCAAGAACACGATGGCCGACGCCTATGACCGGCTGGTCGCACAGGGATTGCTGCAGGCGCGACCGGGATCGGGTTATTACGTGTCGCGCCGCGAATTGCCACAGACCAGCCCGGCGCCGCCCCATCTCGCGGCCGCGGTGGATCTGGTGTCGCTGCTGCGCGAACAGCTCGACCGGCATTACGAGGTGCGTCCCGGTGACGGCCGGCCTCCGGCCTCCTGGACAGAAGGATCGGAATTGCGGCGCCACTTCGCCGGGCGCGGTATCGCGGGATCATCCGCTGACGATTTCGGGTATGGTCATGCCCGCGGCTTCGAACCGCTTCGGGACCGGTTGCGGCTGATGCTGATGGAGCGCTCGATCACCGCCAAACCGGACGGATTGCTGCTGACTCATGGCGCCAATCACGCGATGGATCTGATCATCCGTCATTTTCTGCAGCCCGGCGACACCGTTCTTGTCGACGAGCCGGGATATTACCCGCTTTTCGCCAAGCTGGCCCTGGCCAAGGTCAACATGATCGGTGTGCCGCGCAGGGTTGACGGGCCGGATCCCGAGGAATTCGAACTGAAACTGGCCAGGCATCGTCCCAAGCTGTTCTTCACTCAATCACAGGCGCATAACCCTACAGGGGGCAGTCTCGCCCCGTCGGTTGCCTTCTCATTGCTGCAGGCGGCAGAGAAATGGGGGGTTCTGATCGTCGAGAACGATGCCTTTGCCGATATCGTGCCACCGGAATCGCCGCGGCTTGCCGCGCTGGACCAGCTTAACCGGGTCATCTATATCGGCACATTCTCGAAAACCCTGTCCGCAAGCCTGCGATGCGGCTTTCTGTCGGCTCATCCGTCACTGGTCGCCCCGCTGACGGATATGGCCATCCTGACCACCGTCGCGACATCCGATTTCGTCGAGCGTTTCGTATTCGGCCTGATCCAGAGCGGGCAGTATCTGCGGCACCTGCGGCGATTGCGGGCACGGGTCGAGGCCGCCAACGAAAAGGCGGTAGACGCGCTTGATCAGGCCGGGCTGGATGTTCACCCTAGCCGGGTGCCCGGCTTTTACCTTTGGGCAGAATTCAGGCGTCCCTTGAACGAACTGGACCTGTTTCAGGCGGCCGTCAGGCAAAGCATTTTCCTTGCGCCCGGCAGCATGTTTTCCCCTCAGCGGACACAAGGGGCCCGTGCGGCCATTCGTGTCAATGTCGCTCACGCCACCGACCCACGTTTCCTGTCCTTTCTGAAAAGCGCCGCCCGAAGCTCAGCCTGATCGATGAAGTCATCGGTCCCGGCCCCGGACGCGCTCTTTCAGGGCTGACAAAAGCCCCGCCCAAGCTGGCCATTGGCTGCCCGGACCCTATGCCGCCCTTTCCGGCTTCTTGCCCATGATGATCATTGCGAGGATATCGTCCTCGGTGACGTCCTCGACACGCTCGGTCCCGATGAGCCGTCCGTTCTTCATCACCGAAACGCGGTCGCACAGCTCCAGCATCTCGCGCGTGTCGTGGCTGATCAGGAAGATGCCCAGCCCTTGCGCCTTCAGCTCCTTGATGAGATCGGCCACCATCCGGGTCTCGTGCACGCCGAGCGCGGCGGTCGGCTCGTCCATGATCAGGATCCTGGCGTTGAAATAGACCGCGCGGGCAATGGCCACCGATTGCCGCTGACCGCCCGACAGGGCAGAGACGGGGACCCCCAGTTTCTTGAAGTTCGGGTTCAGCCGGGCCATGATCCTGCGGGTCTCGGCCTCCATCCTGGCGTCGTTCAGCATGCCCGTCGGGGTCACGATCTCGCGCCCCAGGAACAGGTTCGAGGCCGCATCCAGATTGTCCGCCAGCGCCAGGGTCTGGTAGATCGTCTCGATATTATAGCGCCGCGCGTCGCGCGGGCTCTCGATTTTCACGGGCTCGCCATTGATCCGGATCTCGCCCGAATCCGGGCGATAGGCCCCCGAGAGGATCTTGATGAGCGTGGATTTTCCGGCTCCGTTATGACCGAGAAGGCCGACCACCTCGCCGGGGTTCAGGTCGATGCTGACGTGATCGACGGCACGGACACCGCCGAAGCTCAGGCAAATGTCGTTCATTTCGACCAGAGGCGTAGTCATGTCCTGTCCCCCATGCGCTTGCGGTAAAGGATATCGACGAGAACGGCGATCACGAGAACCATGCCGACGACGATGTTCTGGAACGGCGCGTCCACGCCGACCATGGCCATGCCCGATTGCAGGGATTGCATGATCAGCGCCCCCAGGATCGCCCCGTGGATGGTGCCGACCCCGCCCGACAGCGCCGTGCCGCCGATGACGGCTGCCGCGATGACGCGCAGCTCGTCCAGCGTGCCGATATCGTTGGAATGATTGGCAAGGCGCGCCGAGGCGACCATGGCGGAAATCGCGCAGAGAATGCCCATCATGACAAAGATTTTCACGGTCAGCAGGCGGGTATTGATGCCAGACAGTTCGGCAGCATCCGGGTTGCCGCCAAAGGCGAAGATGTAGCGGCCCAGCCTCGTGCGCCGCGCGATTATCGTCATCGCGATCGCTATGGCGATCAGGAGCAGGACCGAGATGGGCAGGCCGTAGCCTTCGGTATAGCCCTCGGGCAAAGTTTCGCCGCGGGCCTCGAAAATGCGGCGCAGGCGTGCGGCGGGAACTTCGTAAGCGTTAAGAATGGCGATGAAGCCGAGGATGCCGCCGCAGATCAGCGCACCGAGCGAGAATTCCGCCCATAGCGGCTTGACCGGATGATCATGGGTCAGCTTGTTGCGCCGCGCGGAAAACAGCGCCAGCAATGCCGTCGCGCAGGCGATCAGCCCGACGATCCAGGACCATTGCACCCCGAGCGTGCCGTTGATGCCGCCCAGCTTCATATAGCTGGCATCGAGTGGCCCGATGGTCTGGCCGCTGGTGATGTACCAGGCAACGTTGCGCCAGACCAGAAGGCCGCCAAGCGTTACGATGAATGCCGGAATGGTAAGATAGCCGATCAGCCAGCCATGCAGCGCCCCGATCACGATCCCGGTCGCGATGCCAACGATGACGGTGATCCAGAAGATCGCGGGATTGCCGATGTCCAAACCCAGGGCCTCCGGCAGCCAACGCGTCTGCGTCATCGCCATGACGGCCGAGCAGGTGGCCAGCACCGATCCCACCGACAGGTCGATATGACGGGTGACGATGACGAAGACCATTCCCGTGGCCATGATCGCCACCGATACCGTCTGAATGGTCAGGTTGAACAGGTTGCGTGGCGTCAGGAAACGGCCATCGGTCAGGAAATTGAAGATCAGGCAGACGACGACAAGCGCGCCGATCATGCCAAGCAAACGGGTGTCCAGTTCCAGCGCTCGGGCAATGTTGCCCTTGCCCCGTGGAGGAGTGGATGCAATATCGGACATCGGTTTCTTCCTGCTGAGCGATTGTCGTTGCCACCCGCGCGGGTCGGGCGCGGGTGGCAACCGGTTCCGCCCCGGTTCGGGGTCAGGGCTGGCAGGGGCCCACCGGGCTGGTTACGCCCTGGCAAAGTTCCTCGACAGTGATCCAGCCCGCATCGACGACGGTTTCCAGATTGTCGCGCGTGACGGGAACCGGCGTCAGGAATTTCGCCCAAAGCTCGTTGCCATCCGGCGAGGTCCACTGGGCCGCGCCCTCGATATCGGACATGGCGGTGCCATTGGCCATGGCGACGGCGATATTGGCCGCTTCCTTGCCAAGATCGCGGGCATCCTTCCAGACACTGACGGTCTGCGTTCCATTGGCGATGCGGTTCAGCGCGGCGTGATCGCCATCCTGCCCCGAGACCGGAAGACCCTCCATGCCCTGCGAGCTCAGCGCGGCGACCGCGCCACCGGCGGTCCCGTCATTGGAGGCAACCACTGCATCGACAGCATTGTCGTTGGCCGTGAGTATCTGCTCCATGTTGCGCTGCGCATTGGCGGGCAGCCAGCCATCGGTATAGGCTTCGGCAATGATGGTGACGTCGCCCGCATCGATGGCATCCTGCAAGACCTCCTGCTGGCCACTGCGCAGGAAGTCGGCATTCGGATCGGTGGGAGAGCCCTTTATCATGACGTAATTGCCCTTGGGGGCCTGCTCCAGCACCGCGCTGGCCTGCATCCGGCCGACCTCGACATTGTCGAAGGTCAGGTAAAAGGCGCGCGGGTCGTCGATCAGGCGGTCGTAGCCGACGATCGGGATGCCCTCGTTGGCGGCGGCCTGCACCGCAGGACCGATGGCCTTGGTGTCCTGGGCAAGCACGATCAGCGCGTCCACGCCCTGCGCCATCAGGCTTTCGATATCGGAAAGCTGTTTCGACGAGGATGACTGGGCGTCGGTGCTGATATATTCCGCCCCGGCCTCGGAAAGCGCCGCCTTGATGGCGGCTTCGTCGGTTTTCCAGCGCTCCTCCTGGAAGTTGGACCAGCTTACTCCCACAGTCAGGTCCTGTGCGGCAGCGGATGTGAGCGCGCCTGCTGCGACCGCAGCGGCGATCAGGATTGTTCTGCGCATTCTGTCCTCCCTATGACATGCCCTGCAGAAGGGCCCCAGATATTTCTGGTAACGCAAACATGCCTGTAATTTTTTTACCTGTCAAAATAAATTTGCCTGATATAGCCTGATTCATAAAGATAACCTGGGGTAATCCGCAAGTTTCAGGATTGAGCGCAGCAAGAAGGTCGATGTATCAGCGTGAAAATAATTCGCAGAGAAAAATAAATATGGCGAAAGACGACATATCTTCACCGCCCGCACCGGCTCCCGTCTCTGGAAGCGGGCCGCTGCTGCCGCCCCAGGATCGCGGGGTGCGCCCATTGCGGCAACAGGTATTGGAACAGATTCGCGCCTGCGGACAGATCTCGCGCAGCGAGGTGGCCAAGGAGCTTGGGATCAGCCCCGCCTCGGTCTCTGCCATCGTTTCCGGACTGGTCGCGGAGGGGCTGGTCACTGAAATCGAGGGCGCCCCGCGCGAGAGCGGGCGAGGACGGCCACCGGTCGCGCTGAAGATCGTCCCGGAGGCAGGATTCGTCGTCGGCATCAACCTGCGGTTCGGGCTGATGACCGCCGTGGTCCTGGATTTCGCGGGCAACGAGGTCGCGAATGTGACGGTCGGATCGGATCATTCCCGGCTCGATCTGGACGCGATCACAAAGCGTATAGATGCCGGTTTTGCCGGGGTGCTGGCCAAAGCGGGCCTTGCCCCGACTGATATCGCCGCAACGGGTGTCGGCATTCCCGGCTATGTCCAGGAAGTCACCGGACTGGTCTATTGGTCGCCGATCCTCAAGATGCGCAATGTGAACCTGGGCGATCTTTTGTCGAACAGGCTGAGCTGTCCGGTTTTTCTGGACAATGATGTCAACCTTCTGGCGCTGGCCGAACTGTGGTTCGGCGTCGGGCGCGGCCTTTCGGATTTCGCCGTGGTCACGATCGAGCAGGGCGTGGGCATGGGATCGGTGCAGGGCGGCCGTATCTTCCGCGGCGCGCGCGGATTGGGGCTGGAACTGGGGCACACGACGATGCAGATCGACGGGGCGCTTTGCCGCTGCGGCCAGCGCGGTTGCCTGGAGGCCTATGTGGCCGATTATGCCCTGGTGCGCGAGGCCTCTACCGCGCTTGACTGGGAAAACAATCCGGTTCCTTCTCCCGCGCAGATGATCGAGATCCTGTTCGATCAGGCCAAGGCCGGCAATCAGGAGGCGCAGCTGATCTTTCGCCGGGCGGGGCGTTACCTCTCTGCCGGAATGGCCAATATGATCCGGCTTTTTGACCCGGAACTGGTCATCCTGTCGGGCGCACGGCTGCGCTATGACTTTCTCTATGCCGAGGAGGTCTTGTCCGAGGTCCATCGTTTCTCGGACCGGTTGGGCCGTCCCCGCACGCCGATCGAGGTTCATACCTGGGGCGATCTCGTTTGGGCGCGGGGTGCGGCGGCACTGGCCCTGTCGGAAATAACGGCGCAGGTCGGCCAGGCTGCGGAGGCAGCTTCCCCCTGAAACCGGGCTTTTGCCAATGCACTCAAGGTCATCGCAGGATTGCGGCGGTTTCCGGTGGCGCTGCATCCCCGCCGCCATGCGGATACCGGCGACCAGCTTGGCGCTTGCTGGCAGGCAGCCTGTCATTCAACCATGAATCACCTGGACCACGACACAATCGCCATCCCATTCACCGGCCGGAATTCCATGCCGAAATTGCCTGACATCCGCAGGGGTCTCGAACCGGGCGCAGAGCCGCAGGAACCGCTTTTCGACCGGCTCGATCCTGTAGGCTTCTCCTGAATAGGGATCGATCAGCCGCGGCGCATCGGGGCAATGCGCCGTCGCTGACAGATCGCCGTCATTGCGCTGCTCCGAGGCGCTGATGCAGCGCGCGTGCCTGTAGAGATCCGCCAGATCATTCTGCCTGACATCGTCCCGGCGCTCCATTCGGCCCCGGCCAGGACCTCCGGTGACGATGAGGCCCCCGATGACCATCGCCACCGTCATTCCGGCGATCGCCCAGACCACCCATTTCCCGCGCGGATCAGTCATTGATCTCGCCCCGGTAATAGGCCAGCACCAGCAGGCCGGTGATTGCAACCAACGCGGCCTTCAGGACGAATCGGAATGTCAGTTCGCCGGAAAGCGCGGCATAGACGGTCGCCGAAAGGTCCCCCAGCAGGGTCAGCACGGCCAAAAGCAATGTGATCGAGGCGAACCAGCGGCGCACGAGCGACCGTTTCTGACCGGGATCCTCGCGCGTATGACGATAGATGCGGCGGTCCAGTGCCAGAAACAGCGGAAGGAAGGGCACGAGGATGGCGATCGACCACCGCAAGGAGCTTGTCCCGGGATACCGGTCAGCCACGTCATCAACCAGAAAATCGATGATGCCGAAACCCAGCTGATTGATGTGCCAGCACAGGACAGCCAGTGAAATGAACAGCAACCCGTAAAGGATCGCGTCCCGCGCCGAGACATATGGCCTGGGCCGTGGAACCGGCGGCATGCCCGCATTGGGATCGGCCCAGCCCTCGAGGGCCTCCTCGATTTCACTGTCCGACCATCCCGCATCGGCCAGGACCCCGGCAATGGCCGCGCGCTCCTGCCCGGCGGCGATCGCTTCCCTGACGAAGCTTTCCAACAGATCGCTGGATCCCAAGACAGCCTCCTGGCCTGTTTCGTCACAGGGTTGCCATTTCCGGATCGCAGGTCAATCCGTCATCGGGGCCTCGGATTGCCGCGGATGATCAGCGGCAGGTTGCCATCTGACGCATCCGAAAGGAGCGTTCAGCCTTCCTGCCGCGAGCGCTTTTCCTTCCACGCGTCAAAAACCGTCACGAAAAGGCGGCTTGCACGATCGGTCAACCCGCCGCTCCCGTCATGACAATATCGACCGCCGCAATTTCGCCCGATTGAAACCCCGCCGTCTTTTCGGCGCCGTTCTTGGTCCCACTGCGCCAATGGCGCTCCAGAAAATCGCCACCCTGGCAATACGCGTATCGCTCCAGGTATTGCATTCGATGGTAAAGCCGGTCTCCGAGACGTTTTTCGCCTCCAGCCAGACGCGGAGATTCTGGTCATGCGCACTGTCGATACCTGTCAGGCCGAGCGTAACGGTCGGCGGAGACCGGAACGGTCTTTGAAACGTGATATCTGCGGATACCTTGCGCTCCCCGCTTTCCGACCACATGGGCAGGCCCCGATCGACATGATTAAACAATTCGCCGATCGCCGTGAGAACCTGCAGATCGCCCACGATCATCTGTTCCTGGCTTCGCTGAATTTCGGCAAGATCATTCATGGTTCCCGTTTCCACATTCTGGCTGCTGAAAGAATCCTCCCCGGCGATAATGTGAGGCAATCGGCAGGGGAATTGAAAGGCTGAACCGGGCAAGTTCCCGGACGCCAGCAACAACAGGCAGGGTATCGCCGAGATCGGTGACAGGCATGTGACGGGCAAAAGAAGACGGTGATCAACCCGTCCCGCCAGAAAAGGTGCCCATATCGGCTGCCACTCCGTTGCGACAGGTCCGCTGCCCTCTGATGACCCGGCTTCGGCGGGACGGGTTCAGTCGCCGCTCTCGCCGATACGCGGCTCCCAGAGTTCGACGGGATTGCCCTCCGGATCGTGGATCCGCGCGAATCGGCCCGCCTCGGAATCCCATTCGGCTCGTGTCTCGACAGGAATGCCGCCGGCTTTCAACGCCGCGATCATGCTGTCGAGGTCGTCAACTCGGAAATTGATCAGCCATTGCTGCCCGGGCCGACCGAAATATTCCGTGTCTTCCGAAAAGGGGCCAAGGATCGTCGGCCCGGCCTCTTGCTGCCAGACTGCCTTGCCGAGATCGCTGATACCGAGATGCCGCTCGTACCATGCCGCGATGGCTTTCGGATCCTTCGCCTTGAAAAACACCCCGCCAATGCCAAGCACCCTGGCCATTTCCACCTCCCCTGTTGCATCGCCCGCGTCCCGAGCGGGTCAGAGCCTCGCCAGTGCGGTCGCGGCGAAGGCAAGCGCGAGGCCCGAAGCCCCTGCGCGGATCTGGTTCCAGAACTGCCAGCGAACGGAATAATCTTGCCAGATCGCGCGCGCCGCCTCGATATCCGTCGGGATCGCGACGGCAGCCAAAGCTTCGTTCATCGGCACGTTCACGGCAAGGGTCAGGGCGAGACCAAAGACCAGATAGATCACCGCGGCCGCACCAAAGAGGCTCGCCGCGCCCCAGCTGTTGCGAAGCCCGGCGGCGATTGCAGTGATGCCCAGAACTGCGGGGGTCAGGAAAAACGCCGGAAAGAAGACCGCGTTGCGGACCGAGGCGTTCATCGCCTGCATGGCCGCAATCGCGACCCGCGGATCGGCGGCATCCAGCCCCCACATCGTCGAACATACCCAGGCATAGAAGAAACCGAAGATCGCCCCGCAGAAGAGGATCGAAGTAACGGAGAGTGTCTTAACCATCGCGACGGCTCCGGATTGTCCGAACTGGTTCTGCGCCCGCAGGCAGGCACCATCCTATACCCGATTCCTGTCGGTGATTTGACATGAACCCGTATCGCGGCATGGCTGCTGCAGCGGGTTATTTGACCTGGGATCATCACCCGGCCGGGCGGATCGCGGATGCTGACGATCGATCCTGCAGGAGACCTGCCCCAACCGTTTCGGCAGACCGCCGAAAAACACTGTGACGGGTAGCGATGATACAATCGCGCCCTGCGTCTTCACCTTGCGGTGACTGCCATAGGGTCATCAGCGCCAATTTGCCGAGCGGAATCGGCAAAGACATGCCTGTTCCGGCCTTTATCCGCCGATCTTCGGA
>NZ_QOKZ01000012.1 GCF_003697785.1 Paracoccus alkanivorans
AAAACGTCTGGGCCAGAGCCTTATGGCGCGGGACTTCGACCGGCAGGTCGCGGAGATACAAATCCGCTGCGCCGTCATGAACCGTTACACAGCTCTCGGCACGCCCATGACAATGGCCGTAGGATAAATCTGTCCAAGAAAAGGGGAACTATACCCAAAGCTCCTTTTGCGCAACAAAGCCAGGCAAGATGTGAACGGGGATCGATATGGCGGTAAAAAGTGTAACTTCTGTCGACGTGGCCCGTCACGCAGGTGTCAGCCAGTCCGCCGTGTCGCGTTACTTCACGCCGGGGGCTTCGGTTTCGGCGAAGATGGCCGAAAAGATCCGCGTGGCGGCCGAGGAGCTGGGCTATCGCCCCAATGTCCTGGCGCGCTCCTGATTACCGGGAAAAGCCGGATCATCGGGCTGGTGGTCTATTATCTCGAAAACCAGTTCTATCCCGAGGCGGTCGAGAAACTGTCGGTGGCGCTGCAGGAAAGCGGCTACCACGTGCTGCTGTTCATGGCCTCGCATACCATCGGCGATGTCGAGCCGGTGATGCAGGAAATCCTCGACTACCGGGTGGACGGGATCATCATGGTCTCGGTGTCGATCTCGTCGGTGCTGGCGCAGCGCTGTGCCGAGATGTCGATCCCGGTGCTGCTGTTCAACCGGGACCAGCCCGATCTCGACCTGCTCGCCGTCACCACTGATAACACCCGCGGGGGCAGTCTTGCCGCGCAGGTGCTGCTCGAAGGCAAGCCCAAGCGGATCGGCCATCTGGCGGGCTTCGAGGGCGCCTCGACGCAAATCGAGCGCGAGGCGGGTTTCCTGCGCAGGCTGGAGGCCGAGGGCTACAGTCTGCATGCCCGCGCGGTCGGCAATTTCCATTATGCCGAGGCGGCCGAGGCGACGCATGAGCTGCTCGACCGCCCCGATCCGCCGGATGCGCTATTCGTGACCGACGATCACATGGCCTTCGCCGCGATGGACGTGATTCGCCACGAATTCCGCCTGCGCATCCCCGAGGATGTGACGGTGATCGGTTTCGATGATGTGCCGCAGGCGGCCTGGCCCAGCTTCAACCTGACCACCATGCGCCAGCATGTGAACCAGATGGTGTCCAAGGCCGTGACCGAACTGGTCACCGCCATCGAGGAACCCGGCACGCCACTGCCGGTGAAACTGCGCATTCCTCCAACCCTTATCCGGCGCGGCACGACGCATCCGGTCTGAGGAACAGTCGCCGCCTGCATTCCTGCGCCTGGCCCTTCTTCTTCATGCAAATATCCCGGGGTCGCCGGCCGGTCGCGCCACTGGTTCGAGAACCAGCCGGCGACGGGCAGAGCCCCAGCCATCGCGGGACGCAACCAAGACGCGCCCCGTCTCAATCCGCGGTCCAGCCGCCATCCAGCATCAGCGCCGAACCGGTCATCAATGCCGAGGCGTCCGAGGCAAGGAAGACCGCCGCCCCGGCGATATCCTCGATCTGCCCGATCCGGCCCAGCTTGATCTTCTTTAGCACCTCTTCGCGGAAGCCCGGTTTTTCCAGGAAGGGCCGGGTCATGGGCGTTTCGATAAAGGTCGGGCAAATCGTGTTCACGCGGATCCGCTGTGGCCCCAGCTCGACTGCCAGCGCCTTGGTGAAACCCTCTATGGCCCATTTCGAGGCACAATACAGCGTCCGGTTCGCCGCGCCGACATGACCCATCTGCGAGGACATGTTGATGATCGAGCCGCCGCGCCCGGCCTTGGCCATCCCACGTGCCACCGCCTGCGCGGCAAAAACCGCCGCGCGAAGGTTCAGCCCGATGACCGCGTCGAAATCCTCTTCGCTGACTTCCGCCAGTGGCTTGGGCCGGTTGGTCCCTGCATTGTTGACGAAGATGTCGAAGGCCGGTCGCGCGGCCAGTGCATCGGCAAATCCGCGCGTGTCGGTGACGTCCAGCGTCAGCGTTTCGGCTCGGCCCCCGCCCTTGGAGATGGTTTCGGCAACCGCCGCAATCTCGCCGCCCGAACGGGCGCAGAGCGTGACCTCGGCCCCTGCCGATGCCAGCGCTTCGGCCACGCCGCGCCCGATGCCGCGCCCGGCGCCGGTGACAAGTGCCCGCTTGCCGGTCAGGTCGAAACTGGCCGCGATCATTCCGCTGCCGTCCCATAGGCGATATTCGCGCCGCCATAGCGGCGAACCCGGATATTGGCCTGCTCGGCATGGCCGACAAAACCTTCCAGCATGCAGAGCCGCGAACAATAGGTCCCGATCTCGGCGGCGGCCTCATCCGTGGTGATCTTCTGATAGCTGTGGGTTTTCAGGAACTTGCCGACCCATAGCCCGCCGGTATAACGCCCCGCCTTCTTGGTGGGCAGCGTATGGTTGGTGCCGATCACCTTGTCGCCATTGGCGACATTGGTGCGCGGGCCAAGGAACAACGCGCCATAGCAGGTCATGTTGTCCAGGAACCAGTCGTCACGATCGGTCATCACCTGCACATGCTCGGACGCGATGTCATTGGCGACGGCAAGCATCTCGTCATAGCTGTCGCACAGGATCACTTCGCCATAATCGCGCCAGCTCGCGGCGGCGGTCTCGGCGGTCGGCAGAATCGTCAGCAGCCGCTCAACCTCGGACATCGTGTCCTCGGCCAGCTTGCGCGAATTGGTCAGCAGCACGGCGGGGCTGTTATAGCCATGCTCGGCCTGACCCAGAAGATCGGTCGCGCAAAGCTCCGCATCCACCGTCTCGTCGGCGATCACCATGGTCTCGGTCGGGCCGGCGAACAGGTCGATGCCGACGCGGCCGTAAAGCTGCCGCTTGGCCTCGGCCACAAAGGCATTGCCGGGACCGACCAGCATGTGAACCGCGTTGATCGTCTCCGTGCCGATGGCCATCGCCCCGACCGCCTGGATCCCGCCAAGCACGTAGATCTCGTGCGCGCCGCCCAGATGCATGGCGGCGATGACGGCAGGATTGGGCTTTCCCTTGAAAGGCGGGGTGCAGGCGACGATGCGCGGCACGCCCGCCACGCTGGCCGTCGCCACCGACATATGCGCCGAGGCCACCATCGGGAACTTGCCGCCCGGAATGTAGCAGCCGACCGACTGGACCGGGATGTTCTTGTGGCCAAGGATCACGCCGGGGCGGGTCTCGACCTCGATATCCAGCATGGAATCGCGCTGCGCCTGCGCGAAGATCCGCACCTGCTCTTGCGCGAACTTGATATCTTCCAGCTCGCGCGGCGAGAGCTGCGCGATCAACTCGTCGATCTGATCTTGCGTCAGGCGAAAGCTTTCGGGCGCATAGCCGTCGAATTTCTCGCTGAGTTCGCGGATGGCTGCATCGCCGCGCGTTTCGATATCCTGTAGCGTTGCCTCTACGACAGAGCGGGTCCTGGCGTCGTCCCGGTTTCTGTCTTCCTCGGATTTGCCGCGTTTCAGATAGGTGATGGTCATTGAGGATCCCTCCAGATGTTGTTCGAGGGATTCCTGAATCGTCATACCGAGGCAATGCCGTTGGCTCGTATATGAAAATATTTCATTGCAAATTTGCGCCAATGCGGGTTGCATGACATCGATGCGATTTCCTGAGATGAAAAATTTTCGAGACATGCCGTGGCAAAGGTGACTGCAAGGACGGTTGCGGAGCGGGCAGGGGTTTCGCTGGCGGCGGTCTCGCGGGCGTTTCAACCCGACAGTCCGCTGGCGGAGGACAAGAGGACGCGTATTCTGCGGATCGCTGAGCAATTGGGATACAAGACCCCGTCAGGCCGTAGTTTCAGCCGCGTTTCCAGTGGGACGATCAGTCTTGTTGCGGGCGATCTGTCCAATCCCTTCTACCCGGTGGTCCTGGAGGAGTTGTCGCTGCGGCTGCACGAGGAGGGGCGCAGGCTGGTTCTGCATGCCGTCCCGGCGGGCGCCTCGGTCGATCTGGTCATGCAGCAGGTATCGGGTTACCGTTCCGATGCGGCCATTGTTGCTTCGGCGACGATGTCTTCGCAACTGGCCAGGGAATGCCGCAAACAGAACCTGCCGGTGATCCTGTTCAACCGCGTCCAGCCTGATCTGCAGATGAATGCCGTGACATGTGACAACTACCGGGGCGGGCAGATGGTGGCCGAGCGCCTCATGTCTCGCGGGTGCCGGCGTATCGGGTATATTGCCGGATTGCGGAATACCTCGACCCATCTCGAGCGCGCTCGTGGTTTTCTGGACGAGTTGGAACGGCATGGATTGCGGCCGTTCTGCGAGGCCGAGGGGAATTTCTCCTACAGCCATGCGCGGGATGCGGTTCTGCCCCTGCTACGAGCCGCGGCCTTGCCTGACGCGCTGTTCTGCGAAAACGATATCATGGCGCTTGCTGCCATGGATGTCGCGCGAATGATCGGGCTGCGGGTGCCCGAGGATCTCGCGATCATCGGCTTTGACGATATCCCGCTCGCGGGTTGGGAGGCATATCGATTGACAACGGTCCGTCAGCCGATGCGGCAGATGGTCGCCGAGGTGTTGCAGTTGATCGACATGATAAAAGCGGGGCAGGGGACAAATGGCACGATCAGGGTTCTTCCGGTCCGCCTGATTGAACGCGACAGCGCCTGACCGGCAACCCAAATCGGGGTATCAGCGTATCATTACAGGACTTCCAGTCCGTTGTGTGTGAATAAGCACCGAAGTTGAGCCCTATCATCGTCGACATTTAACACTTTGATATCGCATAATAATAATCACGGAAGGTGGAGTCCAAATCGGCGCGGATTGATACCCCACATGATCGTAAATTCCAGAGGTTGTTTCAATTGGTTATTCCGTCTGTGGATGGGGTTCAACTTCGGTGCTTGTTCACAGATTAAGTCCTCATTTCGGCAGTGAGTGTCACCCATTTCCTTTTCCGGGCGGGCTATGCCGTGCATCCAATGTGCGATGCAGGGCAATGCCTTCGGTGCGCCGGTTGGCAACGGCGGCAATAAGCCCTTCGGCAATGGCGACTGCCGCAGTGATGGAGTTGGGAAGCAGCCGCCGATTGGCATGGGCATAGAAAATCTCGTCGGCCCATTCGGTCAGCGGGCTGGTCGGATGATCGGTGATGCAGACAACCGAAGATCCGTTCTTGCGGGCGACCTGCGTGATCTCCAGGGTTTCGGCGGCGTAATGCGGAAAGGAGCAGGTGATGACCAGGTCTTTCGAAGTGCTGTGCAGCACACGGCGGATCCCGGCATTGCCGTTGCCCATCGGACCGATATTGGTGGCGTTGCCGCGGCAATAGGGCTCCAGACCGTGCATCAGCACCCCGATCGCATATTGGCTTAGCCCGGCGCCGAAGGCGAAGACACGTTCCGAGTTCAGGATCAGATCGACGGTGTGACGGCAGGTGTCTTCATGCAGGCCGGCGCTGGTCGTTTGCAAATTGGCCAGATCCTGCTCGATCCCATTCCGGACAAGGTCGAAATGGGATGCGTCGGCATCGACTTCCTGACTGAGCCTGTTCGCATGTGACAGGTTGTTGCGAATCCCGTTGATCTGCGCTTCCCGGAATTCCGCGAAACTGTCAAAGCCGATGGCGCGCGCGAAACGGGTCGCCGTCGCGGTGGAGACATTGCATTTGGCGGCAAGTTCGACATTGGTCATCGTTGCGGCTTCGGTTGGGTTTTTGATAATGAAATCAGATATCTGCCGATGCCCTGCGCTAAGCCTGGAATAAGCTTTGGACACTCTCTGAGCCACGTCCGAATAGAAGTCCTTGCCCATTTTCCAATCTTCTCCCTTGACTGATTGCCGCATTTCATGGCTTTCATGTTTATGAAATTATTATTTCATACCAAGAGAACGGATGCCAGTAAGGACACCCGCATTCCAGCAAGGAGGATGAACGTATTGAAAACGCATCTCAAGCTTTATGCCCCCGTTGTGGCTGCACTGACGGCGGCGCCTGCCATGGCCGAAGACCTGACGATTGGCCTGGCATCAGAACCGACTGCGGTGGATCCGCATTATCACGATCTGTCGCCGAACAATGCCGTCGGGCTGCATATCTTCTCGGCACTTGGACGCCTGGATGCCGAGCAGGAAGTGCATCCCGACCTTGCCACATCATGGGAAACCGAGGACGACAATACCTGGGTTTTCAAGCTGCGCGAGGGCGTCACCTTTTCGGACGGGTCGGAATTCAACGCCGATGACGTTGTCTTCACCTTCTGCCGAGTCATGAACAACGAAAGCAGTATTTCGGGAACCGCGACGACAGAGGTGACGAATTTCGCCTCGGTCGAGGCTCCGGATCCCTATACCGTCCGCATCAAGACCAAAAAGGTCGAGCCGCTGCTGCCGGAACTCCTGTCGCAAATCATGGTGCTGAGCGACGGGATCGCCGAGCATGGTGAACTGTCCTTTGACCTTGAAAACGATTGCGGCGTGACCGGTGCATGGCCCTCGGTCGATGATTTCAACAATGGAAAGGCGGCCATCGGCACAGGTCCCTATGTGCTGGAGGAATTTACGAAAGGCAGCAGCATTACACTGACCCGGAACGAGAATTTTCACGGCGAGACGCCGGAATGGGACAAGGTGACGTTCAAGCCGGTGCCAAGCTCCGGACCGCGCCTGGCCGGGCTGCTGTCCGGGGATTACGATCTGATCGAGAATCCGGCCGCACGCGATATCGAACAGATCGAAAATAACGAAGGTCTGGAATATACCGCCGCACCGTCGAACCGGGTGATTTTCCTGCAGATGGATACCGGCCGGGACGACAGCCCGTTCATCGAGGCCGCGGACGGCTCGAACCCTTTCCAGGACGAGCGGGTGCGCCGCGCCATTTCGATGGCGATCGACCGTCAGGCCATCGTTGACCGGATCATGGACGGTTTTGCGGAACCGGCCTATCAATTCGTACCCGGCACTATGTTCGGAGCGCTCGAAAACCCCGAACCGATCCCCTACGATCCCGAAGGTGCCAAGGCTCTGCTGGCCGAAGCCGGTTATCCCGACGGGTTCAAGGTGACATTCCATGCCACCAATGACCGCTATATCAACGATTCCCAGGTGGCTCAGGCGATTGCGCAATTCCTGACCCGCATCGGCATCGAAACCGAGCTGGACGCGATGACCCGCTCGATCTTCTTCACGCGCCGCAGTAACCGCGAGTTCAGTTTCTCGATGGGTGGCTGGGGATCGAGCGAAGGCGGCGCGGCATCCTTCCTGCGCCAGTATGTCACCACCGGGAACGAAGAACTGGGTGTCGGGGCATCGAATTACGGTGGCTGGTCCGATCCCGAATTCGACGCCGTTCTGCTGGAAGCGATCACCACCATCGACAACGAGAAACGGGCCGGGCTTCTGCAGCAGGCCGTCAAGCTGGCGATGGACAAGCAAGGATTCATTCCGATCCATTTCGAAAGCTCGATCTGGGGTTATCGCAAGGGGCTGCATTACGAGGGGCGCAAGGACCAGTATACGCTGGCCTACGAGATTACCTCGGACAACGGCCAGTAACGTTCGTCAGGCATCCGCCACTTCTAACTGATTTCCGGCGCGGTCATTGCGCCGGAACCTCCCGGATCGGGGAATGGATCGATGCTTCTCTATATCATGCAACGGCTCATGCAGAGTATCGGTGTGCTGCTCGCAGTTTCGGTCGCCGTTTTTCTGGCGGTCTATGCGGTCGGCAACCCGGTCGATCTGCTGATCAGTCCCGAGGCGACGCAGGCCGAGCGCCAGCAGATGATCGCGCGGCTTGGGCTGGACCAGCCGGTCTGGTCCCAATATCTGACCTTTCTTTGGAATGCGCTGCATGGCGATCTGGGGACGTCCTTCGTGCATGGACAGCCCGCGCTCAGCCTGATCGTGTCGCGCATGCCCGCCACATTCGAACTGGTTGTCTGTGCGCTTCTGCTGGCCAGCCTGATCGGGATCCCCATCGGTCTATGGGTCGGGTTGAATGACGGCAGCTTCGGTTCGCGGGCGGTCATGACCGGCTCGATCCTGGGGTATTCGATACCAAGCTTCTGGAAAGGTATGGTGCTGATCCTCGTGCTTGCGGTCTGGCTGAACTGGCTGCCCGCCTCGGGGCGTGGCGAGACGGTCCCGGTTCTGGGTATCCCGCTCAGCTTCCTGACGCTGGACGGGTTGCGTCACCTGACGATGCCGGTGATCAATCTGGCTATTCCGAATATCGCCCTGATGATCCGCCTGACAGCCGCCGGAGCGTCCGAGGCCGTGCATCAGGATTATGTCAAATTCGCTCGCGCCAAGGGCGTGCGCAATCAGCGGATCGTCCGTCGGCATATCCTTCGCAACATCCTGATCCCCATCGTGACCGTTCTGGGGGTCGAGTTCGGCTCGCTTATCGCCTTCTCGACCATTACCGAGACGGTCTTTGCATGGCCGGGCATGGGCAAGCTGCTGATCACCTCGATCTACCAACTCGACCGGCCCGTGGTGGTGGCCTATGTGCTGCTGGTCACTTTCATCTTCGTGATGGTGAACCTGCTGGTCGATTTCACCTATGCCGCGCTCGATCCCCGCGTGAAACTGACCGAGAGGATGTCATGAGCGATCCCGCCATCATCCAGCCGATAACCGACACGCCGCAGCGCCGGGCCATCCTGCGCAGGCTAAGGCGCAGGCCGAGTGTGAAAGGTTCGCTGATCGCGCTGCTGATCATCGTCGTGACCGGGCTTTTGCTGCCAAGCCTCGCTTTGCAAAACCCGTATGATCTGTCGTCCTTCAGCGTGATGGATAGCCGTCTTCCACCCGGAGCGGAAAGCTTCGACGGTCAGGTCTTCCTGCTGGGAACCGATCAGCAGGGGCGGGACATGCTGTCCGCGATCCTCTACGGCATGCGGGTCAGCCTGATGGTCGGTCTGATCTCGACGGCGGTCGCCCTCGTCATCGGCATCTGCGTCGGACTTACCGCCGCCGTTCTGGGCGGACGGATCGAAACGCTGCTGATGCGGATCGTCGATTTCATCCTGGGATTCCCGACCATTCTGGTGGCGCTTGTCATGCTGGCCATGATCGGGCGCGGGGTGGACAAGGTCATCTTCGCCATCGTCGTGGTGCAATGGGCGAATTACGCGCGGATCATGCGCTCGACCGCGCTGTCCGAGCGGCGAAAGGAATATGTCGAGGCCGCCTTCAATCTTGGATATTCCAGACCGCGCGTGATGTTCCGGCATATCATGCCCAACAGCCTGAACGCGGTGCTGGTGGTGGCGACGGTGCAGATCGCCTCGGCCATCACGCTGGAGGCCACGCTGTCCTTCCTGGGTGTCGGCGTGCCGGTGACCGAACCATCGCTGGGCCTGCTCGTCGCCAGCGGCTTCGACTACCTGATGAGCGGCGATTACTGGATCAGTTTCTATCCCGGTGTCGCGCTGCTGCTTCTTATCTTTTCACTCAATCTGGTGGGGGATCGCCTGCGCACGGCGCTTGATCCGAAACGCTCATGACCGGACAGGACAAGACAATACCAGTGCTTGAGATACGGGGATTGCAGACCGTGTTTCACGACGCGCAGGGGGCATGGCCCGCGATCAACGGGCTGGACCTTACGCTGCACAAGGGCGAAGTGCTGGGCCTGGTCGGCGAGTCCGGCTCGGGCAAGTCGGTGGCGGGCTTCTCGGTCCTTGGGCTGATCGATCCGCCGGGCGAGATTACCAACGGCGAGGTGCTGTTCAACGGGCGCGATCTTCGCAAGCTGGACGAGGAATCGCTGCGTCAGCTGCGCGGCGCGTCGCTGTCGATGATCTTTCAGGATCCGTTGACCACGCTGAACCCGGTGCTGACCATCGGGGAACAGATGGTCGAGGCGATTGCGGAACACACCCGAGGCGCCACCCCGGACCTGCGCCGCCGCTGTGCCGAGGGTCTGGCGCGGGTCGGGATCACCTCGCCCGCAGAACGGCTGGACCAGTATCCGCATGAACTGTCGGGCGGCATGCGTCAGCGGGTGGTGATCGCGATTGCCATGCTCAACCGTCCCGATCTCATCATTGCCGATGAGCCGACAACGGCGCTGGACGTGACCATTCAGGGCCAGATCATCGCCGAGATGCAGGAGCTGCAGCGTGAAAGCGGCGCGGCGCTGATCTGGATTACCCATGACCTTGGCGTTGTCGCGGAACTCGCGGACCGTATCGCGGTGATGTATGCGGGCGATATCGTCGAAACCGGCAGCACCGATGATGTGCTTGACCGTCCCCGCCATCCCTATACGCGCGGTTTGCTGAACTCCGTGCCCGGCGATACTGCGGCGGGTGAGCCCTTGCGGCAGATCGAGGGCAGTGCCCCGCCGCTATCCCGGCGCCCGGCAGGCTGTCCCTTCTCGCCCAGATGCGACAGGGCCAGCGATATGTGCCTGGATCAGCCACCCCCGCCCGAGGCGGATGCCAATGGCCGGGTCTGGCGTTGTTACCACCCCCTTCCGGAAGAGGAGGCCGCATGATGAATGCCCTTCATGCCGATGCGGGCCCGACACCGCCGCCGGTTCTTGAGATGCGTGCACTGGAGCGGGAATTCACCCGCAAGCCGGTTCTGGCCGAACGGTTGCTTGGATTGCTGGGCCGCCAGATCGATATCCCAGTTCTCAAGGCCGTCAGATCCGTGGATTTGTCGGTGCATGAAGGCGAGGTTCTGGGACTGGTCGGTGAATCCGGTTGCGGGAAATCCACGCTTGGCCGGATGCTGACCGGCATCACCTCTCCGTCACGGGGCGAGCTTGATTATAACGGCAAGCCGGTGACGGAACTTTCCGGTCAGGCGCTGAGGGATTTCACGCTGGACGTGCAGATGATCTTTCAGGATCCCTATGCCTCGCTGAATCCGCGCCAGAAAGTCGGAGACATCCTTGCCGAGCCGCTGCGCGTTCACCGGATTACCCGAAGCGAGACGGAAACCCGCAAGCGGGTCGATGAAGCGCTGCGCGAGGTGGGGCTGGATGTTTCTTACCGCGATCGTTACCCGCATCAGTTCTCGGGCGGGCAGCGGCAACGGATCGGGATCGCGCGGGCGCTGATCGTCGAGCCCCGTTTCCTGGTCTGCGACGAGCCGATCGCGGCGCTGGACGTTTCGATTCAGGCGCAGGTGATTAACCTTTTTCTCGATCTGCGGCGGCGGCGCAATCTGACCTATCTGTTCATCAGCCATGACCTTTCGGTCGTGCGCCATATCGCCGACAGGGTGGCGATCATGTATCTGGGGCAGATCGTGGAACTGGCCCCGGCAGCCAGGCTGTTTGCCGAGCCTGCCCATCCCTATACCCGGACCCTGCTGGAACAGATCCCCTCGGTCCGGAACCGCAAGCGCAAGTTTCACGCGGTCAAGGGCGAGATTCCCTCACCGCTGAAGCCGCCATCGGGCTGCGCCTTTCATCCGCGCTGTGCCTTTGCCACCGATCGCTGCCGTGCCGAAGCGCCACTGCCGCGTGACCTGACAGAAACGCATCGCGTTTCCTGCCATCTCTTTGACAATAACTGAGGTCGAAATGACTCTGGACAAACTTTTGGAGCATGAGGGCAAGATTGCGCTCTCCTATGAATTCGCAGGTCAGAAGGGCAAGTCCATCACGCTGCATTGCTATCGCGCCGCCGGATACACGCCCGGCAGGCCGGTGGTGTTCGTGCAGCACGGGATGATGCGCAATGGCGACGATTACCGCGATTTCTGGATTCCCGCCGCCGACCGGCACGATCTTCTGATCGTCGCGCCGACTTTCTCGGACAAGGATTTTCCCGAAGCCGAGAATTACAATAACGGAATGGTTCTCGATAGCGATGGCAAGCCCGCCCCCAGGGAAAGCTGGATCTATCACGTTCCGGGAGAGATCGCGGAGCGCTTGGTCGCGGCGGGCGTCATGCATGAAGGTTGCGCCCGGATCTATGGCCATTCCGCCGGCGGGCAGTTCCTGCACCGGATGGTGTCGACAGTGGGTTTCGGGCCGTTCGCTTCGGTGATCGCGGCCAATGCGGGCTGGTACTCGCTGCCTGCACTGGATACGGATTTCCCCGCCGGTCTGCGTGGGATCGGACTGGGTGAACAGGGCTTGCGGCAATTGCTCGAATCCGGGCTTTGGATCATGGCGGGACAACAGGACAGCGATGCGAATGCCGATAACCTGCCGTCGCAGCCCGAAGCCCTGGAACAGGGACCCGGCCGTTTGCATCGCGCACGGAACTATATGGCGAAGGGCAAGGCTGCCGCTGCCGCGCTTGGCTGCGATTTCGGCTGGCGGATCACCGAAGTGCCCGGGGTCGCGCATGACGGCTGTGCGATGTCGCAGGCGGCTGCGGGAATGTGGTTCGAGGGCGGGTTGCCATCGGCAGAGGTGCTGGCTGTCGGCACCGGACAGGTCAACGCCTGAGAACGGCACCCGCGCTTTGCGAGACTGATTGGAGAAAGCAGTAAAATGACTTACGACGTGGCCAAGATCATCTCTTCCGAAGCCTTCGGAATGGCGCAGGACATCTTGCGGGATCAGCATGATCGTTTTGTCGATGAAATCATCGAATTGACGGAAATCCCGTCCCCGCCCTTCAAGGAAGAACGCCGGGCAAAGGCCTATGAACAAAAATTCCGTGAACTCGGGCTCGAAGATGTGCATCGCGACGAGATCGGCAATGTGCTGGGCATTCGTCGCGGTCGCGGCAACGGGCAGATGATCGCGGTCGCCGCGCATATGGACACCGTATTTCCCGAGGGAACCGATTGCACCGTGCGCCGCGAGGGAACAAAGCTGTTCGCGCCGGGGGTTGGTGACGATACGCGCGGTCTTGCCGCGCTGCTGGCGTTCATCCGGGCATTGGATGGCGCCGGGATCGGGACCGAGCAGGATCTGCTGTTCGTGGGCGATGTCGGTGAAGAGGGCAAGGGCGATCTGCGCGGCGTCCGCCACCTGTTCACCAAAGGCAAATATCGCGATCAGATTGCCGGCTTTTTCACCGTCGACGGCCTGCAACTGGAAGAGATCACCACCCGCGCCGTTGGTTCCTATCGCTACCGGATCACTTTCCGGGGGCCGGGCGGGCATTCGCTGATGGCTTTCGGCACGGTCAACCCCGCCTATGCGCTTGGGACATTACTGGCGGGCATGGCCCGCATCAACGTGCCCGAGACGCCGCAAACCACGTTCTGCGCCTCGACTTTCGGCGGTGGCACCTCGGTCAATGCCATCCCGGAAGAGGTCTGGACCGAAGTCGATCTGCGTTCGGAAGGGCAGGCCGAGCTGGACAAGCTCGATGCCGATTTGCGTGATTTGGTGGAACAGGCGGTGGCTGGCGAGAATGCGCGGGGCGACACCACGAATGGCGAGATTGCCGCCGAGATCACCCGGATCGGCAATCGCCCGGCAGGCGGAACGCCCCATGATGCCGCAATCGTGCAGGCGGCTTTCGCCGCCTTGCCGCATTTCGGTTTCGAGGCTACGACCGGATCCAGTTCGACAGATGCCAATATTCCCATGAGTCTGGGAATTCCCGCGATCCGGCTTGGTTCCGGCGGCACCGGAGGGCGCGCGCATTCGCTGGACGAATGGATCGATGTCGAGCCCGAGGAATCGTTGCGGGGCCTGTATGCCGGGCTTGCGACGATACTCGGCACCGCTGGCCTGGCGAAGTGATTGCCAATGGCGGCATAAATGCCGGCGCTTCGCGGTGACTCATGGTGCCAGGTGCGAGGAGTCGGCCCTAGGCTCGTGCCTCATAAACGATAAAGCCAGCAGATGGCGATGGCGGCGAGGATGATGACATTCAGGAAAGTATCGCCCCGTCGCCCGTAGCGGGTTGCGATATATGAGGAGGATCCGAAAACAGTCCGGTGGGCTGTTTTCCCGACGATTGGTCAGCCCTTTATCCGGCCGAATGCGTTCTCGATGCAATCCTGTTTGCGATAGAGACGCTTGTTGTATCTGGCCGGCTTTTTGCGCTTCTTTCGTGGTGGGATACATGGACGGATCCCGCGTTGCTTCAGAGCGTCGCGTAGCCAGTCGGCGTCACAGGCGTCGCCATTGCCGCTCGGACCAATGGCGCTCCAACGGCAGCTCACCCAGGAGGCGCTTCGCTCCCGGAAGGTTCCGGAGCAGGACAAGAGAACCGCGACTGTCTGCCATCTGGCCGGGCGAGAGGAGGAAATCCAGTGGGCGGCCAGGCCCATCGCTCAGCATGTGCAGCTTGGAGTCCGGGCCACCTTTCGTGCGCCCGATCGCCCGCGGCCGATCCGTCCGTCAGGGAAACGATCCCCCGGATCATTTGCTTGTCTTCCGGACTTTCGAAGGCTGGTTGCCGTGCGGTGCGCCTTCAGGAACGTGCTGTCGATCATCAGGGTGCCTCCCTGGGGACCGGGCTGCGCCAGCTCCTGAAAAATCCTGGCAAAGACACCCATATGTGACCAGCGCAGGAAGCGGTTATAGAGGGTTTTGAAAGGCCCATAGACCGCGTTCGGGCTGGCCCTCGGTTGGCGGGCTCAACCCTCACCGTCCTGCCAGCGCAGCCGGTATCGCTTGACATAGATGATACCGCTCAGCACCTTGGGTCATCGTACCGGGCTCGGCCAGGTGTCTTTGGAAAGCAAGGCTGAATGCGCCGCATCTGCTGCGGTGCCAGCCAGAAATATTGATCATGGTTTCCGCTCATGCCAAGCATGAGTCATGTAACAGACTGGATTCAAGAAATTATTATAGGGCGCGACCCCGGCGGTTGACAGCCATCTCGGCCTCGTTTTTCACGAGGCGATCGACAGACGGTCCCCTAATCGGGGGCGATTAAGAAAGCCCGAAATCGGGCCGGTTCAACAGGTATTCAGTGTATGCGGGTATCGGCGGCGGACGGCGGCAAATAGGATGGATCGAATATCGAGGGCTGAGCATCATCTGCTGCAGGATAATCCCTGAACGCAAGAACGTGAACCGGCAGAACACCGTTCTGTGGTCAGAGAGGTTTCCTCATGGCGCAACGCAGTGCCATGGGCAGCCCGGCTTGTCCCTCAGCCACCAGAATCGCCCTCAGCCGGGGGCAGAGTTCTTTGCTGTCCAGCGTTATGAATCCAAGTCTTTGATAATATGGTTCGTTCCAGGGCACTTCCCTGAATGTTGTCAACGTGAGTGCGTTGATCCCAAGATCAACGGCACTACGCTGCACAGCTTCGATCAGTTTCCGTCCGATGCCATGCCCCTGCCGATCACGGTGGACTGCCATTTGCCAGATATGAAAGGCGTCAGGCGTCACCTGGCCGTTTACGAAAGCAGCAATCCCGAAGCCTTGCACCTCCGCGACCAGCGCAAGACCGCCTGTAATCATAGCGCTATGCCGCTCTTCTGATTGAACCTCGTCATCCGCTATCCACTCCAATCCCGGCCATTGCCGGAATATCTCACCGGAACTGCGCTCGATTTCTGGTAAGAGGCGGATATCGCAGGCGTTTGCAGGTCTGATGTTCGTCATGTGCTCAGTTTAGTCTGAAGGCCAATAGTTAGAAAAGGGCTCAGGCGCGTATTTACCTTTCGCCCTCTATGTGGGGCGGCCCCCATGGACCGTGGACAGGGATATCCGACGCGACGGCATGTATCTCCGAAGGTGCGCATGTTCATTGAGGCGATTCACTCCGAGTGGTCGGATGGACCACCATGGGCATAGTCGATAACTTTTCACCTACAGGATTCCGGATTGCCCTTGGCCAACATAGGATGCCGAAGTGCTTTTCCGATACCTTACATCAACGTTGTACCGATTACGTGAGGCCGTGTGATTACTGACATTGAGCTACTCGCTGTCGAGATGCAGACGCTTTTTGTCCTCGACAACGGCCGCATCCGACGAGAGAACGATCCCGACCGATCGGCCGGGCCACGCTTCTGGCTCGCCGGATGTCGATCTGGAAATATCGTGAGCATTGGGGCGGAAGTGAACGACGACGTCGCTGCTGAAGTCGCATCCATTGCCAAGCTGGAAGTGCCGTTCGGTGATGTGGGCGGCAGGCTGAGATATCATGAACGCTATAACGCTCTGTTGTGCCCCGCTACCGTGGAATATGGGCTCGTCTATCGACTTCCGCATTCACTTCCCCTCGCCTCAAGCGCCGTTCTGATTGAGAGCGAAAGCGAGCGAGGCAAGGGCCTCTACGAAGATTTGGCGGTCAACGGAATGCCACAAGGGATGATCGATCTTGGGTTCCGCAGGGCTTCGGATCTATGGCCCCCGTGGTGTGCCGTCATGGTTAACGACGAAGTGGCTTCTATTGCCTTTGCCGCACGCATTTCCGAGGTTGGCGCAGAACTCGGTCTGGCGACCGCGAAAGCTTACAGAGGACGGGGCTTGGCTTTGGCCGCGGTTGCGGCTTGGTCGTCGCTGGCGCCGCTTCAAAAGCGCCATCTCTTCTACAGCACCGATCGATCTAATACTTCGTCGCGAAAGGTCGCGTCGAAATTGGGCCTACCATTTGTGGGCAACAGCGTCCGGTTCATCTAGCTGTCCATCTTCATCCATCAGACACAGACGGTCTGCTGAAGCTGCACGCCGGATGTCCTGACAGTAAACATCGCCGGAGGCCGGGCATCGTGGACGCCTGACATATGTCTTAGTCGGAAGGGAGGGTGGAGTGGAGGATCACGTCCCCCTCAGTCTACGCCAATTGTGCAGGTCCAGCTTGCGGATCGAGCGTTCCATCCACCATGTCTACTGGAAGCCGCCGGAGTCCGTGATGCGCATCCCAGTCACCCGTGCGGCCTGATCCGACGCCAGAAAAACCGCTAGGCGCGCAATGTCGTCGGGCTGGCCAAAGCGCCGCAGCGGTGTATCCTTCGAAGCCCCGGTTATCCGCCTCTCTCCGATGCAGATTGCCGAGTTCGTTTGCGGCAGTGATCACGATGGCGATCCGCGGTGCCTCCGCTCTGATGCGTTCGACGATCCCCGGAAGGATATACGCGGACATGCTGTCGGTGGCCGAGATACAGACCCGCCCGCTGATTTCCTGCACCTGCCGTGACAATGGCTGCGTCAGGCCAAGCTGACGCGCCGCCGCCGACAGCGAGCCGGTGGCCGCAGTTGCGTGAAATGCCCGGATATGGTTCCAATCAAGCGATTTCATGCATTGACGTATATCATTCCTGCAAATTTCGGCAATTTATGCTTTTTGCGCATATGCTAGATTGCAAGGCAAAGGAGTGCCTTCTCATGAGTTCAGCGAGCGACGCCCGCTTCTGGAACAGAGCTTCACGGAAATATGCCAGGACCGCGATCAGCGATCTGGCCGGATATGAACGCAGCCTGGACCGGACCCGTGCCCTGCTGGGAGCGGGTGACCGGGTGCTGGAACTGGGCTGCGGGACGGGAACGACGGCGCTCCGGCTTGCGAGCGATGTGCAAGGCTACTTGGCCACGGATATTTCCGCCGACATGATCAGCATCGCCAACGAGAAACTCGTTGCCGATCCTGTCCCGGCACTGGCCTTCCGCACCGCGACGGTGGAAACGCTCATATCCGAGGCCGGGCCGTTCGACGCGGTCCTGGGTTTCAACTACCTCCATCTGCTTCGCGACTTGCCCGGCACCCTGAACCATATCCATGCCCAGCTTGCGACAGGAGGCCTGTTCATCTCCAAGACGCCTTGCCTTGGGGATATGAACCCGCTGATCCGCCTCGCCTTGCTGCCCGCATTGCGCGCAGTAGGGAAAGCCCCTTATGTCAGTGCTTTTCGCGCAACCGAATTGAGCCGGCTCATCTCTGCCGCGGGCTTCGATATCGTTGTCACTGAATATCACGCGACTAAAGGCAGGGATGCACGCCCCTATATCGTCGCACGCAAAGGATAGGATGGAAGGATAGAGGCTTCGCTTCCTTGCCGCGTTCGAAACGCTCGGGGCAAGATATCGGGAGGTCCTGTGTTCATTTATCAGCCGGGTGAATCAATTCGCCCGGACCGATTCCGAAAATGCGTTGGACCCGCCCATTCGCCGATGGCAGCATGCAGCCGGGTGCTGTCCCGGATCGATAACCGCCCGGCGAAGCGGGCAAGATCGGGAGGAATGATATGTCATGACGGAGCCGAAGCTGACAACCCATACCCGGCAGGCCCATTGGCGCCAGCGGAACGCCGAGAAATACCACGCCCATCTGGCCGTGCAGCGGGGGCTGAACAACGGCGATCTGGTCCGCCAGGCCTGCGAGGTCTGCGGTGATCCCCGGACGGATGCGCATCATGACGATTACAGCGCGCCGCTTCGGGTCAGGTGGCTCTGCCGGCAGCATCATATCCGGCTTCATCACGGCGGCGAGGATCTGTTCGCGGGAATGAACGCCCTGAGAAAACCTTGAGCCCCGCTTGACCGCATGAGCGGTAAAGGCGAACGGTTCATCGCATATATCCGACCTTCGCAGGCGGCGGGATCGAGGCCGATCATCATTGCCGGCACATGCTGAAGCATTTCCAGCAAAAGCGGATACCGTTTCGGCAGAAGAACAGCCCTCCGGACTGTTCTTCGATCCTGCCTCAATGCGTTTGAAAATGCATAAAAACAAAAACTTAAATAGTTTGGGCGCTTCAGCGAAAAACCGAAACGATACATGGTTTCAGATCACGCGCTGGCAGTTGCCGCGATGCGAAAACGCGAAGGAACAGCCCGGCCGCAATGCCGTTCCAACGCTGCTGAACATCAGGCGGGTTTCGAATATCCGCAACAGGCAAGCCCCGGCACGGTGCTTGACGGGATCGCGGACGGCAGTAATGGATGGGCAGCGGCCAGGTCGCCACATTACCGGCCGCGTTGCGCGATGGTCAAGGTAGCGTCGAGCGCCTGCAGGAACCGGGACCGATCGGCCCTGGTGAAAGAAGAGCCGCCACCGCGGAAAAACGGATCCGCAGCGCGGATATCACTCATCAGGTCCCGGGTTGCGAGCCTCTGGCCGATATTGGTCCGTGTCAGTTCTTCTCCAGCCGGGGTGAGGACATGGGCACCGGCCTTGATGCACCGGTCTGCAAGCGGTATGTCCGCGGTTACGACCACATCACCCGCCCCACATTGCGCTGCGATCCACTGATCCGCCACATCCGGCCCCTGGTCCACGATCACAAGCGAAACCAGCGGGTTCCGGGATGGGCGGAGACCTCCATTGCAAACCAGGATCATGGGAACCCGCATGCGGGTCGCCACGCGCTCTGCCTCGTCTTTCACCGGGCAGGCATCAGCATCGATATAGAGCGTGGTCATGGCCTTCTCGCCGGATGTTGGACGCACAGCATACTGTCACGCGCGGTGACGGCAATGTCGAACCAACCTGATGTTGATGACCGCAAGCTCCCGCCTTTGCCTGTTCGTCCAAAGCATGTTGCAGCACGGTCGGAACAGTTTTCCTCCCGTGAATGCCAATCTGCCGATGCGCCTCCGGGACAAGCAGCTTGATCGACGCGCTGGCAGGACGTGACACCTTGTTCCTGCTGAACGATGAGTTGCGCACGGGTTCGCCTTTGGGCGGAGGCAGGGGCAATGCCTGCAACGGCCGGGCCGCGCTAGCCGCGCCCAGCCCCCGATCCACCGAGTTCGTCGAGGATCGCACAGTCGGGATCGTCATCGCCACGGCATTCGGCGATCAAGTCCTGCAGTTTCCGTTCCAGCGCATGCAGCTGGGCGATCTTTTCCCGGACATCGGACAGATGCGCCTTGGCCAGGTCGCGGACATCGCGGCTGGCCCGGTTCTCGTTACAGTAAAGCCCCATCAGGCGGCGGCATTCCTCCAGCGAAAAGCCCAGGCTGCGGGCTTGCGACAGAAAGCGCAGCCGGGTCAGTTGCTGGCCGCTGAAATCGCGATAGCCATTATTGCCGCGATCCGGGGCGACAAGGCCGATTTCCTCGTAATAGCGGATCGTCTTGACCGGCAGCCCGGTCGTCTCTGCGGCTTCACCGATATTCATCGTCTGGCTCCTGCGCTATGGCGGGTGTATGGAAACTGGTCATGGCGGGCGGCGGTTTCAACCGCCTGCCATGACCGGGACGGTGTTTACCCAGCGGGTTGCGGCGCTATGCGGGTGCCGCCTTGCCCTGCGGCAGCCGGTGGTATTCCGGTCCGCGACCCGGGGCCGGCGCGGCGCAGGCGCAGCGCGTTGCTCAGCACGAAGACGCTGGACAGGGCCATCGCCCCGGCGGCGAGGATCGGCGACAGTAACATGCCGTTCAGCGGATACAGCACCCCCGCCGCGACCGGGATCAGCGCAGTATTGTAGCCGAAGGCCCAGAACAGGTTCTGGCGGATATTCCGCATCGTCGCATGGCTGACCGCGAAAGCATTGGCGACGGTGCCGAGGCCCTGGCCCATCAGCACCACATCGGCGCTTTCGATGGCGACATCCGTGCCCGAGCCGATGGCGATGCCGACATCCGCCGCGGCCAGCGCAGGGGCGTCATTGATGCCGTCCCCGACAAAAGCGACTGGCCCGTGTTCGCGCAGCCGCTGGATGGCCGAGAGCTTGCCGTCGGGCATGACCTCGGCCACGACCTCGTCGATGCCCAGCTTTGCCGCGACCGCCTCTGCCGTGGCGCGGCTGTCGCCGGTGATCATCGCCACCCGCAGCCCCTGCGCATGCAGGCCGGCGATGGCGGCGGGCGCGCTGTCCTTGATCCGGTCGGCCACCGCGATCAGGGCCGCGATCCGCCCGTCCCGCGCGGCGAAAAGCGTGGTCTGCCCCTCGGCGGCCAGCGCTTCGGCCCTGGCAGTCAGTGCACCGGTGTCGATGCCTTCGCGCTCCATCAGCCGGGCAGCACCGATCAGCAACTCATGGCCCGCCACCTGCGCGCGAACGCCCAGCCCGGTCAGCGCCTCGAACCCGTCGGGAGAGGCGGGGGTCAGCCCCTCGCCCCTTGCGTCTTCGGTGATGGCGCGGGCGATGGGATGTTCCGAGCGCTCCTCGACCCCGGCCACTTGTGCCAGCAACTCGGCGCGGTCCAGGCCCGGCGCGGTCTCGAATGCGGTCAGGCTGGGGCGGCCTTCGGTCAGGGTGCCGGTCTTGTCCAGAGCGACCACCGCCACGCCCTGCAGCGATTGCAGCGCGTCGCCCCTGCGGAACAGTACGCCCAGTTCCGCCGCGCGCCCGGTGCCCACCATGATCGAAGTCGGCGTGGCGAGCCCCATCGCGCAGGGGCAGGCGATGATCAGCACCGCCACCCCGGCAACCAGCGCATGGCTCAGCCGCGGTTCCGGCCCGAATGCCAGCCACAATCCGACGGTCAGCAGCGCCACGGCCAGGACGGCGGGAACGAAATACATGGTGATGCGGTTCACCAGGTCCTGGATCGGCAGGCGCGCGCCCTGCGCCTCCTCGACCATGCGGATGATCTGCGACAGGATCGTGTCGGCACCGACACGGGTGGCGCGGAACACCAATGCGCCATTGCCGTTCACCGTGCCGCCGGTCACCTGCGCGCCCCCGGATTTCTCGACAGGCACCGGCTCGCCCGTGATCATGCTCTCATCGACCCAGGACCCGCCCGAGACGACCTGCCCGTCCACCGCCAGCTTTTCTCCGGGGCGGACATGGATCAGGTCGCCGACAGCGATCTGCTCGATGGGTAGTTCCGTGACCTCGCCGCCGCGTTCGACCCGCGCGGTGCGGGCGCGCAGACCGGCCAGCTTGCGGATCGCCTCGCCAGTGCGGCCCTTGGCGCGGGCTTCGAGAAACCGGCCCAGCAGGATCAGCACGACGATTACCGCCGCCGCCTCGAAATAGACATTGCGGCTGGCCTCGGGCAGCAATGCGGGCAAGAAGGTCGCCACGGTCGAATAAATCCACGCCGCCCCGGTGCCCAAAGCCACCAGCGAATTCATGTCGGGCGCGCCTTTCAACAATGCCGGAAAGCCCCTGGTGTAAAAGCGCCGGCCCGGCCCGATCAGCACCAATGTCGTCAGTAGGAACTGGATAACCCATGAACCCTGCATGCCGATGCTGCCCGCGATCAGGCGGTGGAAGGCGGGGATCAGGTGGCTGCCCATTTCGAGCACGAAGACCGGCACGGTCAGCACTGTCGCAATCAGCAGGTCGCGGCGCAGTGCCACGATCTCGCCCGCCTTGCGCTCCTCTGAGGCATCCATGGCATCGGCCTGGCCCTCATCGGCCCGGTATGGCCGCGCCGGATAGCCCGCCCCCGTCACGATCGCCGCGATCTCGCCCGCGCCCAGCACCTCGGCATGGCGCACCACCGCGCGCGCCGCCGCCAGGTTGACATTGGCCGAGACGATTCCCGGCGTCGCGGTCAGCGCCCGCTCGATCCGCCCCACGCAAGAGGCGCAGGACATGCCGTCGATCTCCAGCGTGGTCTCGGCCAGCCGCGCGGGATAGCCGGTCTCTTCCAGCACCTCGGCCAGTTGCCCCGCCGTCAGGCTGCCATCATGCCGCACGGTCGCGCTTTCCGTGGCGAGGTTGACCTCGGCCCCGGTCACGCCCTGCACCTGTTTCAGGGCCCGTTCCACCCGTCCGACGCAGGAGGCGCAGCTCATCCCGTCCACGCCGATCTGCAGGATCTTGTCATCACTCATCATGCCGCTCCGTCAATGGATTCCTGTCATTGACACCTGATCTAGGGCTTCCAGTTACTGGAGGGTCAAGGGGCTTGTTGAAAAAACCTCACGACGGGACAATCCGCTCCGCCCTGGCTGGACGCGCCCCTTCTTCTTTGGGAAAATACCTTGGGGGTCCGGGGGCAAGGCCCCCGGCCATCGCCGGAGGCAACCGCACATTGTGCCCGCAGGCCGATTTCAGAAATCCAGCCCCAGGTCCAGCGTCCGCGCCGAATGGGTCAGCGCACCTGAGGAAATATAATCCACCCCGGTTGCCGCCACTTCGGCGATCCGCTCCAGCCGCATGTTGCCCGACGCCTCCAGCACCACGCGCCCCGCCGCAATGGCCACCGCCTCGCGCAGCGTGGGCGTGTCCATATTGTCCAGCAGCACGACATCCGCGCCGCCTTCGTCCAGCACCTCGGCAAGCTGGCCAAGGCTGTCCACCTCGATCTCGCAGCGGATCATATGCGATGCGCGGGCCTTGACCGCCTGCAGGACCGGGCGGATACCGCCCGCCGCGGCGATATGGTTGTCCTTGATCAGGATCGCGTCGGACAGCGAGAAACGGTGGTTGAAGCCGCCGCCATGCAGCACCGCCTGTTTCTCGACCAGCCGCAGGCCCGGCGTGGTCTTGCGGGTGCAGGTGATGCGGGTTGCGGTGCCTTGGGTCCGGGCGACGAAAGCGGCGGTCAGGCTGGCGATGCCACACATCCGGCCGGCGAAATTCAGCGCCACCCGCTCGGCCGAGAGGATCGAGGCGGCGCTGCCCTCGATCTCCATCAGCAACTCGCCGGGCTGGAAGGCGGTGCCGTCCGGGCAGGCGATGCGCAGGGTCAGCCCCGGATCGACCAGCCGGAAGGCCATCGCGGCCAGTTGCATGCCTGAGGCCACGCCGGCCTCGCGCGCACGCAGATGGGCGCTATAGCGCAGATCCGCCGGGATGACCGTGCGTGTGGTGATGTCGCCCTGGCTGCCCAGATCCTCGGCCAGCGCGGCACGGATCAGGGGTTCGACAAGCAGATCGGGCAGGGGCGGGATCATGGGGTGGTCTCCGGTGAAAACGCGTCGCGGATCGCCATCGCTTCGGCCAGCGAGAGCCGGCTGCGGCGAGGCTCGGGCAGGCTGTCGGGGAAATCGCGGCGGCAATGCGCGCCTCGGCTTTCCTCGCGTTGCAGGGCTGCGGCGGCGATCAGCGTGGCGGTGGCGGTCATGTTGAGAAGCGATACGCAGTCGGGCTGCGCGGCCTCGATAGCGGCGATCTCTCGCAGGCAGCGGCTCAGGCCCTCCGCGTCGCGCAGCACTCCGGCGCCCTCGGTCATGGCATGCCGCAGGCGCAAGACCAGCGCCGGGTCGGGCAGGGGGGCATCGGGCAGATCGGGCAGTTGCAGCGATGCGGCATTGTCGGGGCCAGTGCCCATGGCAGCGGCGATGTCCCGCGCGCAGCGCGCCGCGAAGACCAGCCCCTCCAACAACCCGTTCGAGGCCAGCCGGTTCGCCCCGTGCAGCCCCGTGGACGCCGCCTCGCCGCAGACCCAAAGCCTGTCAAGGCTGGCCCGGCCATCGGCATCCGTGGCGATCCCGCCCATGTGGTAATGCGCGGCGGCGGCGATGGGGATCGGCTGCGTGACCGGGTCGATGCCGGCCTTTTCGCAGGCTCCGGCAAGGGCGGGAAACTCGGTCAGGATGCGCGGGCCAAGACAGGCGCGGCAGTCCAGCATCGGCTCCAGCCCGGCCTGCGTCTGCGCATAGACCGCGCGGGCGACGATATCGCGGGGGGCAAGCTCGGCATCCGGGTGAACGCCTTGCATGAACCGCTCGCCCTTGCGGTTGACCAGCCATGCGCCCTCGCCCCGCAGGGCCTCTGTCGCCAGCGGGGCCGGATCGAGGCCGCAGGCAAGCGCGGTGGGGTGGAACTGCACGAATTCGGCATCGGCGATCATCGCCCCCGCCCGCGCCGCTATGCCGATCACCTGTCCGCGGATGCGCAGGGGATTGGTCGTCACCGCGTAGAGCCCGCAGGAGCCGCCGCCCGCCAGCAGCACGGCGGGGGCGCTGATGGTCACCGGGGCAGAGCCATCCGCGCGGGCGATATCGACGCCGGTCACCCGGCCCGCATCGACCTGCAACCCGGTGGCGAGCATCCCCTCCAGCACCTGCACCGAGGGCGTGGCGCGCAGGGTGGCGATCAGCGCGCGCATGATCTCGGCCCCGGCCTGATCGCCTTTCACGCGGACGACGCGGGCAAAGCTGTGCGCCGCCTCGCGCGACATGACATAGCCGCCATCCGCGTCGCGGTCGAAAGGCGCGCCAAGCCCGGTCAGGTCGAGGATATGGTTGCGCGCCGCCTCGGTCACGATCCGCGCCACATCGGCATCGACCGTTCCCGCCCCCGCCCGCATCGTGTCACGGGCATGCGCGGCGGCGCTGTCTGCCGGGTCCATCGCCGCCGCGACGCCGCCAAGTGCCCACGCGGAGCTTGCGCCCTGGCCCAGGTTTTCGGGCGAGATCATCAGCACCGGGCGCGGGGCAAGGTTCAGCGCGGCATAGATCGCCGCCAGCCCCGCACCGACGATCACGATCCGGTCAGTCGCGATTTGCGGCATATGCGTGGCCTCTCAGCCGGCCAGACGGCGCGACAGGTCGATCATCCGCTGCACCGCCAGCCGCGCGCGACCAGCGATCTCTGGGTCCACCTCGACCGCGCCGGTCATGCTGTGCAGCGAATACAGCACCTTTTCCAGCGTGATCTTTTTCATATAGGGACACATGTTGCAGGGGCCGAGGAACTCGACCTCGGGGAAGGCGTCCGAAATATTGGTGGCCATCGAGCATTCGGTGACCAGCATGGTCTTTTCCGGCTTCTCGCGGCTGACCCAATCGATGATCCCCGAGGTCGAGCCGGCGAAATCGGCCTCGGCCACGACATCGGGCGGGCATTCGGGATGGGCGATGATCTTCAGCCCCGGGTTCCAGTCGCGGAAATCGCGCAGGTCCTGCGGGGTGAAGCGCTCATGCACGATGCAGGCGCCGTCCCACCAGACGACGCGCTTTTGCGGCACCTGTTTCGCCACGTTCTGCGCCAGGTATTTGTCGGGCGTCATGATGACGGTGTCGCCCTCCATCGCGGCGACGATCTGCGCGGCATTGGCGGAGGTGCAGCAGATATCCGAGGCGGCCTTCACCTCGGCGGTGGTGTTGACATAGCTGACCACCGGCGCGCCGGGATATTGCGCCCGCATCTCGGCGATGCCCTCGGCGGTGATGCTTTCGGCCAGCGAGCAGCCCGCTTCCATGTCCGGCATCAGAACGGTCTTGGCGGGGTTCAGGATCTTCGAGGTTTCGGCCATGAAATGCACGCCGCATTGCACGATCACATCGGCCTCGACCTCGGTCGCCTTGATGGCAAGCTGCAGGCTGTCGCCGACGAAATCCGCGATGCCGTGATAGATGTCGGGCGTCATGTAGTTATGCGCCAGCACCACGGCGTTGCGTTCCTTCTTGAGCCGGTTGATCGCGGCCACATAGGGGGCCTGCATCGCCCAATCGGGCGGCGGCACGACGCGATCCATCCTTGCATAGATATCCCCCATCTCCTCGGCCAGTGCGACAGAGGGGGCAAGATCGTAATGCGCTTCAAGCTCGGCGCGAAGGTCGGTCTGGTCGAGCAATGGTCTGACACCTCTCGCATGCATGGGCGCTCGGGTGGTCGAGCGGATCCGGTCGCTGCGCCGGAGGGCGGCGCATTCGCGCTGTTCTAGACATTGCTTGCCCTCACGGCAAGCATTCGCTGCGTTCCGGGCAGGTTTTGCTGGCCGAAACGCGGCTGAAAACCGGCCATCCCCCGAAAGGCGGATGATTCTGCAGATGGTGCAATCGTGGAAAATCCGGCTTCGCGCCGCAGATCTCAAACCGCCCATTTCTTGGTCAGATGCCCGATTCCGGCGATCAAGCCTTGGGCTGTTTGCGTAATGCTGCGCTGCAGAGACGCTAATTCCCCTGTCAGGCTTGCATGAAGATGGCAGGTCGTGGCGCTGATGCATGCGGGAAGCCACCGTATCGCCAAGGGAGCCCATATGACCGAGTCCGTCCACGCACCCGCCTCGCCCGAAGAGGCCAATCGCGCCCTGATCATGTCCACCATCGCCTTCACCGTCTGTTTCGCGGTCTGGACCATCTTTTCGATCATCGGTCTGCAGATCCGCGAGCAGCTCGGGCTGAGCGATTCGCAATTCGGCCTGATGGTCGGGCTGCCGATCCTCACCGGCTCGCTTTTGCGGATCGTTCTGGGGCTTCTGACCGACAGGCTGGGCGGGCGCATCGTCTACAGCCTGACCATGCTGACCGCCGCCGCCTCGACGCTGCTGCTGTCATTCGCCCAGACCTATCCGCAGGTGCTGCTGGCCGCCGCCGGAGTCGGCGTGGCGGGCGGGTCCTTTGCGGTCGGCGTCGCCTATGTCTCGCGCTTCTACCCGGCGGGGCGGCAGGGCACGGCGCTTGGCATTTTCGGGGTCGGCAATGTCGGCGCGGCGGTGACCAAGTTCGTTGCGCCCTTCGTGATGATCGCGGTCGGCTGGCAGGGCACCGCGCAGATCTGGGCGCTGCTGCTGGTCGTCATGGCGGCGCTGTTCTGGTTCACCACCTATGACGATCCCGACAGCTTCGCCCGCCATCACGGCACCGCCCCAAAGGCGCAGCCGCGCAGCCTGTCAGCCGAGCTTTCGTTGCTGAAGAACCTGCAGGTCTGGCGTTTTTCCTTCTATTACTTCTTTGCCTTCGGGGCTTTTGTTGCGCTGGCGCTGTGGCTGCCGCATTACCTGATCGAGGTTTACGGCTTCGACGTGAAGACCGCCGGGATGATCGGCGCGGCCTATTCCATCCCGGCCTCGGTCTTTCGCGCCTATGGCGGGGTGCTGTCGGACCGGATCGGCGCGCGGCGGGTGATGTATTGGACCTTTGCCGTTTCGCTGGCACTCACGGGGGTCCTGTCGCTTCCGGGCGGGCTGCCGCCACTGGTCTTCATTGCGGCGATCTTCGTGCTGGGCTTTTTCATGAGCCTCGGCAAGGCCGCCGTCTATAAACATGTGCCCAGCTATTACCCGCGGAATGTCGGCGCGGTCGGCGGGCTGGTCGGCATGATCGGGGGCCTGGGCGGCTTCTTCCTGCCGCTGCTGTTCGGCTGGCTGCGCGACGAGACGGGCCTCTGGTCAAGCTGCTTCATGGTGCTGTTCGTGCTGGTCGCCATCGGTTTCGGCTGGATGCATCTGTCGATCCGCCGCCTTGACCGCGCCGCTGTCCCGCAAGCCGCCTGAAAGGAGCCATGCGATGAAAAAGAAACTCGTCATCATCGGAGCAGGGATGGCCTCGGGCCGGATGCTGGAGCATCTGTTCGACGCCGCCCCCGATCTCTACGACGTCACCCTGTTCAACGAGGAGCCGCGCGGCAATTACAACCGCCTGATGCTGTCGCCGGTCCTGTCGGGCGAAAAGACCTATGAAGAGATCGTCACCCATGACGCCGACTGGTATGAAGCCCATGGCGTGACCTGCCGCTTCGGCGAGCCGGTGGTCCGGATCGACCGCGAGGCCAAGGTGGTTCGCACGAACCAGGGTTCGGCCGAATATGATGCGCTGGTCATCGCCACCGGCTCTGCGCCCTTCATCATTCCCGTGGTCGGCAAGGAACTTCCCGGCGTCGTCACCTATCGCGATCTCGAAGACACCAATGCGATGATCGAGGCCGGTGTCGCGGGCAAGGATACCGTGGTGATCGGCGGCGGGCTGCTGGGGCTGGAGGCGGCGGCAGGCATGGCCGCGCGCGGCGCCAATGTCACCGTAATCCACCTGATGGGCCACCTGATGGAACGGCAGCTCGATCCGGCGGCGGGCTACCTGCTGAGGAAGGACCTGGAGAGCCGCGGCATCAAGGTGCATTGCGAAGGTGCGACCAAGGCGATCCTCGGCCATGAGCGGGCCGAGGCGGTGCTGCTGGAAGACGGCACCGTCTACCCGGCGGACCTGGTCTGCATGGCCGTGGGCATCCGCCCCGAGACGCGCATCGCCGTGGATGCCAAGCTGGAGGTCGAGCGCGGCATCACCGTCGATGACAGCATGCGCACCACCGATCCGTCGATCTTTGCGCTTGGCGAATGCGTCGAGCATCGCCAGCAGCTTTTCGGCCTTGTCGCGCCGCTTTACGATCAGGCCAAGGTGCTGGCGAAAACCCTGCAGGGCGAGGCCGCCGAGTTCCGCCCTGTCCAGACCGCGACCAAGCTGAAGGTCACCGGCTGCGACCTGTTCAGCGCTGGGGATTTCGCCGAGGGCGAGGGGCGCGAGGATATCGTCTTCCGCGATCCGGGGCGCGGCATCTACAAGCGGCTGGTGCTGGAGGATAACCGCATCATCGGCATCGTCATGTATGGCGACACCGCCGACGGCAACTGGTTCTATGGTCTGCTGAAGGACGGAACCGATGTCAGCGAGATGCGCGACACGCTCATATTCGGCCCCGCCTTCCAGGGAGGGGGTGCGCCGGACCCTATGGCGGCCGTTGCAGCCTTGCCGCCTGAGGCGGAGATCTGCGGCTGTAACGGCGTTTGCAAGGGGCAGATCGTCCAGGCGGTTCAGGGCGGCGCGGTAACGCTTGACGCCGTGCGCGCGCAGACCAAGGCCAGCGGCTCCTGCGGGACCTGCACCGGGCTGGTCGAACAGGTGATGCAATTCACGCTTGGCGACGATTTCGCGGCCTCCGCCCCCTCGGGCATGTGCGGCTGCACCGATCACAGCCACGAGGATGTGCGCCGGCTGATCAAGTCGATGGGGCTGAAATCCATTCCCGCGGTCATGCAGGAACTGGGCTGGAAAACCCCCGGCGGCTGCCATTCCTGCCGCCCGGCGCTGAATTTCTACCTGCTGGCCGAATGGCCGACCGAGTATCAGGACGACCGCCAGAGCCGCTTCGTGAACGAGCGCAACCACGCCAATATCCAGAAGGACGGCACCTATTCCGTCGTGCCGCGCATGTGGGGCGGGGTAACGACGCCCGCCGAGCTGCGCGCCATCGCCGACGCCGCCGACAAGTATGACGTGCCGATGGTCAAGGTCACCGGCGGGCAGCGCATCGACCTCTTGGGCGTCCGCAAGGAGGATCTGCCGCATATGTGGGCCGATCTGAACAAGGCCGGGCTGGTGTCGGGCCATGCCTATTCCAAGGGGCTGCGCACGGTGAAAACCTGCGTCGGCAAGGATTTCTGCCGTTTCGGCACGCAGGACTCGACAGGGCTCGGCATAAGGCTGGAAAAGCTGCTTTGGGGATCCTGGACCCCGCACAAGGTCAAGCTGGGCATTTCGGGCTGCCCCCGGAACTGCGCCGAGGCGACCTGCAAGGATGTCGGCGTGGTCTGCGTCGATTCCGGCTACAATATCAGCGTCGCAGGCGCGGCGGGCATGGAGGTGAAAGAGACCGAGCATCTCGCCTCGACCCCGTCCGAGGACGAGGCGGTCGAGATCATCACCGCCTTCATCCAGCTTTACCGCGAGAACGCCAAATACCTGGACCGCCCCTATAAATGGGTCGCCAAGGTCGGGCTGGACTGGGTGAAACAGCGCGTCGTCGATGACCTTGCCGGGCGGCAGGCGCTGGTCGAGCGATTCGAGCTGAGCCAATCCGTCTATCGCAAGGATCCATGGGCCGAGCATTCCACCGACCGCGAGCGCGCCAAATGGGCTCCGATGGCCGATCTTACCTTGGAGGCCGCGGAATGAGCCAATTCGTCGATATCGGAGCCTTGGAGGATATCCCCGTGCAGGGTGCCCGCCTGGTGCGGACCGCGCAGGGCTGCGTCGCGGTGTTCCGCACCGCCGATGACCGGGTCTTCGCGCTGGACGACCGCTGCCCGCACAAGGGCGGTCCATTGTCCGAAGGCATCGTCCATGGCACCTCGGTGACCTGTCCGCTGCATAACTGGGTGTTCGACATGAATACCGGCGCCGCGCAGGGCGCGGACGAGGGGCAGGTGGGCACCTATCCCGCCCGGGTCGAGGGTGGCCGCGTGCTGCTGGATGCCAGCGCTTTGCCAAGGCGCAGCGCGGCATGAATTTCCAGGCCCGACCGATCCGCACGACCTGCCCCTATTGCGGGGTGGGCTGCGGTGTGCTGGCCCGGCCGGACGGTGCGGGCGGGCTGGAGATCTCCGGCGACCCCGAACATCCTGCCAATCGCGGCAGGCTCTGTGTCAAGGGCGCGGCGCTGGCCGAGACGCTCCGGCCCGATGGCCGGCTGCTGACCCCGCGCATCCATGGACGGGTGGCCGATTGGGACAGCGCGCTCGACATGGTGGCACGGCGTTTCCGGGAAACCATCGCCGAACATGGCCCGGATTCGGTGGGGTTCTATGTCTCGGGGCAGTTGCTGACCGAGGATTACTATGTCGCCAACAAGCTGATGAAGGGTTTCATCGGCTCGGCCAATATCGACACGAATTCGCGGCTCTGCATGGCGTCTTCGGTGGCGGGGCATCGCCGCGCCTTCGGCTCGGACACCGTGCCGGGCCTGTATGAGGATTTCGAGGAAGCGGAACTGGTGGTGCTGGTCGGCTCGAACCTCGCATGGTGCCATCCGGTGTTGTATCAGCGCCTTGTCGCGGCACGGGAAAAAGGGCAGGGGCCGCGCGTCGTGGTGATCGACCCGCGCCGCACCGCGACCTGTGACATTGCCGATTTGCATCTGAAGATCAAACCGGGCGGAGACGCGGCGCTGTTCAATGCCCTGCTTGCGAGGATCGACCGGCAGGGCGCGGTCGATCGTGATTTCATGGCCCATGTCTCGGGGGTAGAGGATGCGATAAGGGCCGCCCGCGCCAGCGACCCGGAAATGACCGGGCTGTCACTGGGCGACATGGCGCGGTTCTTCGACATGTGGATCGGGACGGAAAAGGTCGTCACGGTCTATTCCCAGGGCATCAACCAATCCGACAGCGGCACCGACAAGGTGAACGCGATTATCAACTGCCATCTGGCCACGGGCCGCATCGGCCGCCCCGGCATGGGGCCGTTCAGCGTCACCGGCCAGCCCAACGCCATGGGCGGGCGCGAGGTGGGCGGGCTGGCCAATATGCTGGCCTGTCACCTGGATATCGAGAACAAGGCGCATCGCGACGCCGTGCAGGATTTCTGGCAGGCGCCAAGGATGGCGCCAGGGCCGGGGCTGAAGGCGGTCGAGATGTTCCGCGCCGTCGAAGAGGGCCGGATCAGGGCGCTGTGGATCATCTGCACCAATCCGGCGGTAACCATGCCCGAGGCCGACCGCGTCGCCCGCGCCATCGAGGGCTGCGACTTCGTGGTGGTCAGCGACATGATGGAACAGACCGACACCACCCGGCTTGCGCATGTGCTGCTGCCCGCTACCGGATGGGGCGAGAAGGACGGCACCGTCACCAATTCCGAGCGCCGCATCAGCCGCCAGCGCCGCAGCCTGCCCCAAAGGGGCGAGGCGCGGGACGATTGGCGCATATTGGCGGATGTGGGACGGCGGATGGGCTGGGAAAGCGCATTCGGCTGGAGCTCTGCCGCCGAGGTCTTTGCCGAATATGCGGCCCTGTCCGGGCTGGCCGGGGAACTTGGCAGCGATTTCGACATTTCCGCCCATGCCGGGATCACGCCCGCCGAATATGACGCGCTGGAGCCGTTTCTCTGGCCGCGATCGGCACGCAGGCAGGGCGGCCGCTTCTTTGGCGATGGCCGTTTCCATACGCCCGACGGCAAGGCGCGGATGGTGCCCGTCACCCCCCGGGTGCCGCAGCCGCTTGCCCCGGCCTATCCGTTCCGGCTGAATACCGGGCGGGTGCGCGATCACTGGCACACCATGACCCGCACCGCCCTGTCTCCGCGCCTGAGCCGCCATCTGGCCGAACCTTACCTGGAGCTGCATCCGCAGGACGCGGCGGAACTGGGCCTGAAACCGGCGGAACTGGCCGAGGTCAGCAGCCCGCATGGCAGGGCGATCCTGCGCGTGCTGGTGAGTGACCGGGTGGCCCCCGGCCATCCCTTTGCGCCGATGCACTGGACCGGGGAAACCGCCCCTTCAGGCCGTATCGATGCGCTGGTGCCATGGCTGACCGATCCGCTTTCGGGTCAGCCCGCCTCGAAATCCGCGCCGGTGGCGATCCGGCCCTTTGGGGCGGACTGGTTCGGCTTCGCGCTGGCGTCAAGCCCGTTCCGCCCCGATTGCGCCTATTGGGCGCGCGCGAGCCTGCCCGGCGGGATGCAGGCCGAGCTGGCCGGGGTGGAAAAACCCGGTGACTGGGGGGAATGGGCCGCCGCGATGTTCGGCCTGAAAAGCGAGCCGCTGGTAGTTTCCGACCGTGCGCGCGGCATGCAGCGCCTCGCCTTTGTCGAGGGCGGGCGGCTGGCCGCGGCGCTGTTCGTCGCTCCCCGCCCGGTGGGTTTGTCACGCAGCCATGTCGCCGGCCTGCTGGGGGCGGAAGCGCGACCCGATCTTCTGGCCGGGCGCGCGGGTGCCGATCAGCCGGACGAGGGAGCCACGGTCTGTGCCTGTTTCGGGGTGGGGGTAAACCGCATCGCCCGCGCCATCGCCGAACAGGGGCTGGTCACGGTCGAACAGGTCGGCGCGGCCCTGCAGGCCGGCAGCAATTGCGGTTCCTGCCGCCCCGAGATCCGGGCCCTGATCGAGCGCAGCCTTACCGAAGCGGTCTGAACCGTCTGGTCCGGTTTCCGGCGGGGGCATGCAGGACATGGTGGACGCGGGCCCGAGCGCATGGCGGTCGTCGCCGGTCCTTCGGCTTTCGGGATCGTCAATCCCAAAGATCGGTTCCAGCATCGTCCCGGCCGGGGAAAGAGGTGGGCGCCAGCCCGGCAAGGCGCTGCACCTGCGCCCGCAGGGCCATGCCCTCCGCCGCCCTGACCGGATCGCAGATCACCCCCGGCTCGACCGTCCGGGCAAGGCGCGTCAGGAAATTCGACAACCCCTCGAGCCCCTGCCGGATCGCGTCGGCACGCTGAAGCCCGTCAAGCGCGCCCATATCCGTCACCGTCAATGCCTGGCCGATCGCCCGGTCCAGCGAGGTAATGTCATTGGCCAGCGTGGCCGCCTCTTCCGCCACGCGGTGCAGGACGATCCGCAGCGGCTCTGCCCCGGCTTCGGATGCGCGCGCTTCGTCTTCCGGCCTCATTGCAGCTTGCCCGTCACTGTTTCGATGCATTTCAACAGGTCTTCCTTGGTGAAGGGTTTGGCGATGAAATTGTTCATGCCGGCCTTCTGCCCGCGCGTGATCATCTCGCGGTTGGCGGTGCCGGTGATCAGGATAAAGCCGATGCGCGCGGTGCTCTTGTTGCCCCGTAGCGCCTCCAGCAGTGCCAGCCCGTCCATGCCGGGCATGTTGTAATCCGAGATCACAAGATGGACCGGCGATGCGGCGAGTTTCCGGAACGCCGCCTCGCCATTCGCTTCATAGCGCACATTGGGTATCTTCATCCAGTCAAGCGCCTGTTCGATCAGGGCGCGGCTGACGGTCATGTCATCCACCACCATCACATGCAGTTGTGACTTCAGGGGCATCGTCTTCTCCTTCAGGACCAGGGGGGCGGTGGGGTGCTGTTGCGGCGGTAATGCGTTGCGCCGGCCAGGTCGAAACACCGGGCGGCGGGGCCGTCCAGCCGTTCGGAATGGCCGATGAACAGATGCCCGCCGGGTGCGATCAGCCGGGCGAAGCGCAGCCAGAGCCGTTGCCGCATTCCGGCATCGAAATAGATCACCACGTTGCGGCAGAAGATCACGTCGAACCGGCCCGAGAAGGGCCAGTCCGCATGCAGGTTCAACTCGGCAAAGCGCATGATCTGCCGCAGCCCGGCGCGTGCCGTGCAGGTTTCGCCTTCGCTCGTGAAGAACCGCAGCAGGCGCCTGGTTCCGATCGGCCGCAGATCCGCCGTCCTGTAGCGCCCGGCTTCGGCACGCGCGATCATGGCCGGGTCGATATCCGTCGCCAGAAGCCGGACATCATGCCTCGCGGCATCGGGGAATGCCTCCAGCAGCGTGATGGCGATCGAATAGGCCTCTTCGCCCGAAGAGCAGGCCGCCGACCACAGCCGCATCCGCCCCCCCGCCTTCGCGGATGCGATCAGTTTCGGCAGAACCTTGGCGGCAAGCTCTTCGAAGTGATGCCCCTCGCGGAAGAAGGCGGTGACATTGGTGGTGATCGCAGACAGAAGATGACGGCGTTCCTCGGTTCCCCCGGCCCCGGCAAGCCGGTCGCAATAGGCCCCGTAATCGGACAGGCGAAGCGCGCGGAGCCGCCGGCTCAGCCGTGCCGCCAGAAGGCCCCGCTTGGCCGGTGTCAGCACGATCCCGCTGTCGTGATGAACGATCCGCGCCAGCTTGTCGAACTGATCGTCGGACAACTGCGGATCGCCTATGGGTTCCATCACGGTCACGCCGCGCCCCCTTGCGGGGTAGGCAGCAGCTGGGCAAGATCGATCTTTCGCAGGATGCGACCATCCTCGAAGGTGATCATGCCGATGATGAACTCCCGCGCCGGATCCGAGGCGATGTCCGGCACTGCCTGCATATGCTCGTCATTGACGGTCACGATATCCGAGACCAGATCGGCGAGCAGGCCGACGATACGCCCCTCGTGCATGGCGATGATCACCACGTGGCGCTGCGACGGTTCGGTCGCTCCAAAGCCAAGCCGCGCCGACAGATCGACCACCGTCACCACCGAGCCGCGCAGGTTGATCACGCCCTTGACGTAATGCGGTGCATGCGGCAGCACCGTGGTTGGAGACCAGCCGCGTATCTCGCGGACAAGGCCGATATCGATGCAGAAATCCTGCTCGGCCAGCTTGAAGGCGACGACGTCGCTTTTTCCGACGGAATTCGGGGACATTGACTGGAGCATCTCTTATCCGTTCGCTGCAAGGGCCATGGCCGGTCTGGCGTAATCGTTCGACGAGGACATCACGATCGCCTCGGGGTCGACGATCAGTGCGATCTTGCCGTCGCCAAGGATGGTGGCGGCCGAGACGCCCGGCACCTGGCCGTAATTCTCTTCGAGTGACTTGATGACGACCTGCCGCTGATCGAAGATCCCGTCGATCAGCAGGGCGGCGCGTTTCTGGCTGTCGGTCTCGACCACGACCAGCACCCCCTCTTCCAGTGGCGCCGCCTCATCGCGCAGGCCAAAGACACAGCCCAGATCGATGATCGGAAGCAGGTCGCCGCGATTGGACAGAAGCCGCCCGCCCTGACCCACGCCATGCAGGATCGACGGATTCGCCCGCATCGTCTCCTGCACGGAATTGATGGGCAGGACCATGGTCTGGCCGCAAAGCTGGATCAGCATGCCCTCCAGCACCGCCAGCGTCAGCGGCAGGGCGATGGAAAAGGTCGTGCCCTCGGCCTCGACGGAATGGATCATCACGCGGCCACCCAGGTCCATGATCTCGCGCCGGACCACGTCCAGCCCGACACCGCGGCCCGACAGGGCCGAGACTTCCTCCTTGGAGGAGAAGCCGGGCATGAACAGAAGCTGGTCGATCTCGCCCGGGCTGAGCGCGACGCCGGGCGCGACCAGCCCCTTTTCCTCGGCGATCTCGCGCACCTTCGGCCGGTTGATGCCGCCGCCGTCATCCGAGACCTCGATCTGCACCCGGCCCGAGCGATGTGCCGCGGACAGGGTTATCGTGCCCTCTTCGGGCTTGCCGCGTTCGCGCCTTGTCTCGGCATCCTCCAGCCCGTGATCGACGGAATTGCGGATCATGTGGGTCAGCGGATCGATGAGCCGCTCGACCATGGTCTTGTCGACTTCGGTCTGCTCGCCGATGGTGACAAGGCGGACCTGCTTGCCGGTGGCGTCCGCCGCCTCGCGGACGATGCGGTGCATGCGCTGGAACACCAGCTTGAGCGGCTGCGCCCTGATCGCCATGACGCTTTCCTGGATGTCGCCGGCAAGCTGGCGGATCGAATCGAGGCCGGCCACGACATCGGGATCCTCGCTCATCCCGGCGGTCTGGATGACCTGCGACAACATCGCCTCCTTGATGACCAGTTCCCCGATCATGTTCATCAGCCGGTCGACGCGGTCGAGACTGACCCGGATGGTTGCGCCGGGCTGCCCCGATTCCGCCGGTGGTGCGGCGCGCGGACGCGGAGGGGGGGCGGGCTCCGGGACCGGGGATGCTTCCGCCGGAGAGCTGTCCTCGATGGCAGGGGGCAGGGGGTCGGGTTCAGGTCCGGAGGGTGGCGGTTCCTGACCGCCACCCAGTGCAACGATCCTGAGATCGCAGCAATCCTCGACGAATTCGAATATCGCCTCGACCTCTTCCCGGGCCTCGTCGGTCTGCAGCAGGACATCCCATTTCAGTTGCGGCTGATCCTCGGACCAGTCCTCTAGGGGTGCCACCATCTCGGCATCCAGCATGACCTCGATTTCGCCCAGCTTGGCCAGCGCATGCAGCAGTGCCGCCGGATCGTTGCCCGAGCGATACAGATCCGCATCGGGCATGAAATGGATCCGGAAGCCCGTGCCGGAAGCCGTCCCCGCATCCGGTTCGGCAAGATGGCCGCCAGGATCCACGGGACCGATATCGATGGCGAGGGGGGTGAATACCAGGTCGTCCTCGCCATCGCCATTCGCCGCGATGATCTGGTCAAGCTCGGCCAGCAAGGTTTCGCGGCGATCGTGATCGGGCTCGCTGGACTGGCGCGCGGCGGCAACCAGGTCGGCAAGGCAATCCGACGAGCGGTGCATGATCGGCATCACCCCGGCAGCGGCTTCGAGCTTGTCCGAGCGCAGCAGGTCCAGGACCGTCTCGAACCTGTGGGCGAAAGTGACGAGATCGCTCAGCCCGAAGGCCGCCGCTCCGCCCTTGATCGAATGGACGGCGCGAAACACCGCATGCACGGTCTCCTTGTCGTGGCCGGGTTCGTCCATCTGGCGCAGACCGGTGGCGAGCCCCTCCAGAAGTTCATCGCACTCGTCGAAGAACATTTCCTGGATTTCATCCATGTCCGCCATATCCGCTATCTCCCCAGGACCCTGTCGATCACGGCCAGAAGCCGCGCGTCTTCGAAGGGCTTGACGATCCATCCCGTCGCCCCGGCTGCCCGCGCCCGCGCCTTCAGGTCGGCACCGCTTTCGGTGGTCAGCACGAGGATCGGCACTTCGGAATAGGCCTCGTTGGCACGCACGCTCTCGATCAGGCCAAAGCCGTCCATGCGCGGCATGTTGATATCGGTGATGATCAGGTCCGGATCGACCTGGGGCAGCGCCTCCACGCCCTCGACCCCGTCCGAGGCAAGGGAGACATCGAATCCGGCCGGTCTCAGGGCCTTGGCGACAAGCGCGCGGATGGTCGGAGAATCATCCACGGCGAGGATGCGGGTGGTCATCGTGCACCTCCGGCCTGGAATATCTCGGGTGCGGCGCCGATCCGGTCCAGCACCTGCAAGGCGGCATCGGGCCAGTTGCGGATCTCGAACCCGGCGCCGTCGTTTTGCCATTGCAGGCGTGCGGCGATCAGCAGCTCCACCCCGATGGCGCCCAGTTTCCGGACGGGGGCCGCATCCAGCACGATATCCGCGCCACGATGCGTCAGCAGCGCTTTCGAAAGCTCTGACGCTGCCTTTCGGTCAAGCGTCTCTGGCAGGGGTAAGGCAGTCACGGCAATTCCCTCGCAATAACGGCAACCACCTGTCTCTAGCAGCCGGGGTTTAACAAAAGATTGCCCGGCGCCGCGCAGGTTCGGCGGACGGGGAATGATCGCCGGGGCAGGGGCATGAACAGGCTTTTTTAATCTTTTGTGCCTAGCGTGCATCGCGAATGGACAGGAGTTTCAAAATGTCTGACAGGTCCCCGCCCGCCACTGCTTCGACCGGCCAGCCCCATGGCGCGATCAGCGGGGGCCGCGTGGATTGCGCCATCACACACGGGCCGGGCATGCATGCGCCGGAGGCAGGCCGGGGATTCGCCACGTCCTGCCCGTCCGGGGCCGGGACCATCACCGGCGACACCGCGAATTGCCGCGCATTTGAATTATTTTCCGGGACGGTCCCACCGCATGCCGGAAAGCGGTCCGCATGACGATCGCGGCGGCACAGCTTGTTCACGTGGTGCAGGGCGAACATGCGATCTCGGATCATCCGGATACCGTGATCACCACGGTGCTCGGCTCTTGCGTCTCGGCCTGTCTGTATGACCCCGAGCGTGGTATCGGCGGGATGAACCATTTCCTCCTGCCCAATACCGGGCCCACGAGATCGGATATTCGCTATGCCGCCGCCGCGATGGAGGTGTTGGTCAACGGGCTGATGCGGCGCGGGGCAGTGCGGGCGCGCCTCAGGGCCAAGCTGTTCGGTGGCGCGCATGTGCTGACGGGGCTGCCCGATATCGGGCAGTTGAACGCTCAGGCGGCCTGCCGTTTCCTGGAAAACGAGGGGATCCGCCTGGTCAAGGGCGATCTTGGCGGAAGACAGGCGCGCCGGATCCATTTCTGGCCGGTCATCGGGCGGGTGCAGCTGCGCTTTCTACGAGAGGCGCAGGCGCCGCGCCGTGAAACCCCGACCCTGCCGAAAAGCGGTGAGATCGAACTGTTTTACGGTGAGCCATGATGGATCTGGTGAAACCAACCCTCTTCCCGGCACCATCCCCGGATATCTCCAACGGAACCAATCCCAATTCTCGTCGAGGACCCTCATGTTGAAAAACATCAAAATCGGAGCGCAGGTCACTTACAGCTTTTGCGTCATTCTCGTTCTGTTCCTGGCTTTCGGACTGTTCACCTGGGACCGTCTGAGCAACCTGGACAGGATCAAGCGCGCCGATCAGCGTTCCGACCTGATCACCGGCATCGCGGCCGATATCGGGCTTGGCGTTTCCGAATCCGGCCGCGCGGCTGCGAGATTCATCGATATGCCTGACGCGGAAGCGGCCGCGAATCTTGCGGCCGCGATAGAGCGCGTGCAGCTTCTGGCGGAAAAGCTGGATCAACAGAACCTGCCCGAGGCGGGCCGGCTCCAGGTGCTTCTGGCCCGACAGAAGGAAGAGGTGCGGAAATTCGCCGCGCTCTACCTGGAAAGGGATGCGCTGACGAAGGAATACGGCGATCTCGAGCTTGCCTATCACGGCAAGCTGACGCTGCTGCAGGAAAAGCTTGAAACCCGCGGCGGGATCGAAGAGGCGTATCTGGCGCTTCGCGCGACCGAGGCGGCGCTTGAAACCCGCATGATGATGGACCGCGATCTTGAAGGTTCGGACGAGCGGGATTTCAACAATGCGCAGGCGTCTTTCGAAAACACGCAGGCCATTCTGGATGAACTTGCCGCCGCGGATCTGGGATCGGAGGAGCGCATGCTGATGAATGACGCCCGGCTCGGGATTCAGGATTTCTGGCAGACCGCGCAGGAAATCCACCAGGGCATCGCGGCGAGCCGCCAGGCACGCGACATCGCCGAGGCGACCATGGGAGAGGTTCTGGCGCAGGCGGCCACGATCGGTCGCGAAGCCAGCGACTTGCGGGAAAGCTTTGACAGGCAGAGCACGGAAATCACCGACTCGACGATTCGCTCGATTACCGCCGGGATCCTGTCGATCATAGTGCTGGGCGGGGCGATCGCCGTGTTCCTGGCGCTTTCGTTGTCGCGGCAACTGGCCGGGACAGTGGCGCAGGCCCGCAGGCTGGCCGATAACGATCTGGCGGTGGAGATCACCGGCGCCGAGGGTAAGAACGAGCTTGCGCAGATGGCCCGCGCCCTGATCGTCTTCAAGGAAAGCACGCTGGAGCGGCGCAGGCTGACCGAAGAGGCGAGGATCCGCGAGGCCGAGATACTCGCCGGGCGCGAGGTCGAGTTGCAGGCCCAGTCACGTGTCGTGTGCGAAATCGGCGCCGGGCTGAACCGGCTGGCAAAGGGCGATCTCACCGAAACCATCCCGAGTCCGGAACATGACCCGTTCCCGGCCGAATACGAAGCGCTGCGCGAGGCGTATAACAGTGTCGTCTCTTCGCTTGCGGGAACGCTCTCGCGGATTTCGGACGTGGCGGACCAGGTGCGCGTCGGCTCGGACGAGATCACCTCGGCGGCAGAGGACCTGTCCAGCCGCGCGGAAACGCAGGCCGCCACGCTGGAGGAATCCGCCGCCGCGCTGAACGAGCTGACGGAGAGCGTGAAATTCACGGCGGCACGCGCCAAGAACGCGGAAAAGACCAGCTATGACAATCGCAGCATCGCCGAAAGCGGTGCCTCGGTGGTCCGCGACGCGGTGGTGGCGATGAAGGGGATCGAGAAATCCTCGGACCAGATCACCCGGATCATCGGCGTCATCGACGATATCGCCTTTCAGACCAACCTGCTGGCCCTGAATGCCGGGGTCGAGGCCGCGCGGGCAGGCGAGGCGGGGCGCGGTTTCGCCGTGGTCGCCTCGGAGGTGCGGGGTCTGGCGCAGCGGGCATCGGAATCGGCGCGCGAGATCAAGACGCTGATCTCGGAAAGCGCTACGCAGGTCGAGACCGGCTCGGCGCTTGTCGATCGCACCGGTGAATGCCTGGAACAGATCCTGCGCAAGGCCCAGGACGTGTCCGAGCAGATCTCGGCCATCGCGGTGGCGGCGAGCGAGCAGTCGACGGGATTGGGAGAGATCACGCTCGGCGTCAACCAGCTCGACCAGGTAACCCAGCAGAACGCGGCCGTTGCCGATGCGACCAGTACCGTCGCGGCCAGTCTGCAGCAACGCGCCGATGACTTGCTGCGGGCGTTCTCGGGCTTCAGCACCGGTGAGCAGGATGCCGCGAAGCGGCCCCCGGAGCAGGCGAATGACAACGTGGCGGCCGCGGATGCAAGCCCGGCCGGCATGGCGGCGAATGGCGAAGCGGGCCAGCCGGTCAGCGCGCGGCTGCACGAGTTCTGACTGCAGCGCCGGACCCTTTCCGGGCTGACATCCCGCCCGTTTTTTCGCGGCCCGCCGGTGGAAACCGGCGGGCCGCGTCGATTCCCGGGCGGGCGGAATCCCCAAGTCCTCCGCATTTATATCCAATTGTCCGCAACCATGCGCCGCAAGGACCAGTCGATCGCTCCCCGGGTAACGGAGTCTTAGCCTTTCCCGATCTAATGATGATGCAACAGCGAACCATCTCTGGGCATCGAATCTATCATGACAAGCGCAACGACATTCACGATCGACGGCTCCCTAGCGCCGGCGGATGCGAGGCAGGTCCTTGAAGGGGTTGGCCTCTGGGTCGCGGCTGGCGAGGGGGTTCTGGATATCCACCCCGTGCCCGCTCCGCCGGAACTGCCGACTCAGCCCGCCCTGCAGATCCTGTTTGCCGCGGCGGCGGAATTGTCGCGCCGCCAGGAGGCCCGGCTTGCGCCCGGCGCGCAGGCGCTGTGCGACACGCTGCTGGGCAAGCGCGCGCTTGCAGGAACCGCCGTTCAGGAGGCCGACAATGGCTAAGACCGTATTGATCATCGATGACAGCAAGGCGATCCGTGACATGGTCACCTTCACGCTGGAACCCCATGGCTACCGCTGTGTCGGCGCGGGCGACGGATCGGAAGGGCTGACCAGGCTGCGGGCCGAAAACCCTGCGCTGGTGATCACCGATCTCAACATGCCGGTGATGAATGGCATCGAGTTCATCCGCCATGCCCGGCAGGATGCGGCCGGGGCCGGCATCCCGATCGTGATGCTGACCACCGAGACCAAGCCCGAGATGAAGGCAGAGGGCAAATCTGCCGGCGCGACCGGCTGGATCAACAAGCCGTTCGACGCGGACATGCTGTTGTCGGTGGCGAAGAAACTGGCGGGATGAGCGGGATGGACGAGATAAACCCCGCCGTCAGCGCTTTCGTCCAGGAGGCCCGCGAAATACTCGAAGGGCTCGAGGCTTTGCTGCTGGACCTGGAGAGCGACAGTGATGCCGAACAGATCGATGCGGTGTTCCGTACGCTGCACACCGTCAAGGGCTCGGGCGCGATGTTCGGCTTTGGCACGCTCTCCAGGTTCACCCATCATTTCGAGGACGCTTTCGATCGCGTGCGCGAAGGGCGGCTGTCCGTGGATGGCCGGCTGATCGACCTGTCGCTGAAGGCGCGCGACCATATGATCGCGCTGCTGGATTGCGGCGGCGACGGACCCGGGGCAACCGCGCTGGAGGCTACGCCCGGGGCGGTGGCCCTGCTGGCGGCGCTGGCCGAGATCACCGGCGCGGCATCGGTTGCGCCGAAGGGCGCCGCGCCACAGGCCACGCCGGAACCTGCGCCCTCGCGGACCGCAGGGCGCCGCTGGACGATCCGTTTCCGGCCCGAGCCCGATGCCCTGCGCAACGGGATGCGGCCCGACCTGCTGATCGCGGAACTGGGCGGGCTCGGTTCCGTCGAGGTCGGGGCCGATATCGGGGCGCTGCCCGCGCTTGCCGATCTTGACCCGACGCTCAGCCATCTTGGCTGGACCGTCACGCTGGACACCGATCAGCCGCGCAGCGCTATCGAGGCCGTGTTCATCTTTGCCGATGACGCCGAGCTTGAAATTACCGGGGAGGTCACCGAACCAGCGCCGGAGAACCCGGTCAGGCCGGTCGTGGGCCAGGCTCAACCGGCAGCCGGCGAGGCATCGCGCAAGAAACCGGAAAAGACCGGCGAGAGCGTGCGCGTGCCGGCCGGGAAGCTGGACGAGATCATGGACCAGCTTGGCGAGCTGGTCATCGCGCAGGCCCGGCTCAGCCAGATGGCCTCGCACGAGCCCGAACTGGAATCCGTCGTCGAAGAGGTAGAGCGGCTGGTGACGGGGCTGCGCGATGCGACGCTTTCCATCCGGATGCTGCCGATCGAGGTGGTGTTCGGCAAATTCCGCCGTGTCGTCCGCGACCTTTCGGCCGAATTGGGAAAGGAAGTGACCCTGATCACCGAGGGCGGCGAGACCGAGATCGACAAGACCGTCATCGACCGGTTGTCCGAGCCGCTGGTGCACATGATCCGCAACAGCATGGATCACGGGATCGAAAGCGCCGGGGTGCGGCTGGCCGCCGGCAAGCCCGCGCGCGGCACGGTGCGGCAAGAGGGCGGCGAGGTGCTGATCGCCATCGAGGATGACGGTGCGGGTCTGGATGCCGAAGCGATCCGGGCCAAGGCCATCGAACGCGGCCTGCTGACATCCGAGGCCCAGCCCGGCGAGAGTGAACTGTATCAGCTGATCTTCGCCCCCGGCTTCTCGACTGCGAAAGAACTTTCCAGCGTCTCGGGGCGCGGGGTGGGGATGGATGCGGTGCGCACCACCGTCGACGCCCTGCGCGGCGCGGTCGAGGTCGCCTCGCGGGCGGGCCTTGGAACGCGTGTGACCCTGCGCCTGCCCGTGACGCTGGCGATCATCGACGGGCTGCTGGTGCGTCTTGGCGATGCGGTCTTCGTCATCCCGCTCGCCTCGGTCGAGGAATGCGTGGAACTGGATGCCGCCGAACGGCAGCGCGAATCCGGGCGCACCATGCTGTGCATCCGCGAGCATCTGGTGCCGTTCCTGGATCTGGATGTGGTCTTTGGCCGCGACCCCAGCACCGAAACCCGCCGCCGGGTGGTGATCGTCAAGGCCGACGGGCAGCGGTTGGGGCTGGTGGTCGATGACATTCTTGGCCAGCACCAGACCGTCATCAAGACGCTCAGCCAGTATCACCGCGATGTCGAGGGCTTTGCCGGGGCGACCATCCTGGGTGACGGCTCGGTGGCATTGATCATCGACGTGGCCACCCTGACCCGCCGCGCCCTGGCCGAGCGGGCCGAACGCAAGCCGGCAGCATAGGAGAATCCGATGACAACAGCTTCTTCCCTGAGCCCGGCGCCGAACCGGGCGGCTGCACCCGAGATGGTCCTGATCTTCCGGTTGTCGGGAGAGGCCTTCGCCATCTCGGTCAGCTGGGTTCACGAGATCCTCGACCCGATCCCGATGACAACGGTTCCCAATGCAGCCGCCTATGTTCCGGCGCTCGTCAATGTCCGCGGTGCCATCGTGCCGCTGATCGATATCCGCCACCGGCTGCGGATGCCTCCGGTCACGCCGGGCCCGGCCTCGCGGCTGGTGGTGCTTGAGCTGCCGGTGGCGGGCGTGCCGACGCGGCTGGCGATCATGACCGACGCGGTAGAGGAAGTTACCGAAACCAATCTGGAGGCGCTCGAGCTCGTTCCCGATCTGGGCGCGCGCTGGCCGGAACATTACATCAGGGGTGTGGTCCGCATAGGCGACGACCTTGCCATCCTTCTGGAAACCGAAAACCTTTTTTGCCCGGACGCCGAGCGTCCCGCGCTTGCCTGAGCGAGGAAAATCCATGCGTATCACAATCAAGGCCAAACTGGCTGCCGCATTCGCCGCCGTCCTGCTGATGCTTGGGGCGATCCTGTGGCTGTCGATCAATAGCCTGTCCTCCGCCAAGAACCGGTTGGACAATCTGGTCAATGTCTATCACGAGCGGGTCGAAAATGCCCTGCAATTGCAGGAAAGCGTGGCCCAGTTCGGCCGTACGATCGGCGTGACCCTGCTGGCCGGGGACGATGCGGCGAGACGGGCCGGAATTGCCGAGGTCGAGAAATACAACCGGGAAATCGACGAGGCCCATGATCATCTCGTGGCCTTGAGCGGTGAAACGGGCCTCGACCTTCTTGAAGAATTCGCCGGGAACCGGGAGAAGGTCAAGTTGAGGCTGGAACAGGTCTTTGCCCTGGCCCTGGAAGACACCAATGCGCGGTCGGCGGATCTGGCCAATACCGAGACGGAAGGGGCATTGCAGGCCGCACTGGCCGCCGTGGATGCCGTAATCCCCGCCGCCTCGCGCAACCCCTCGACCAATCCGGACGAGATTCGGTTCCTGGCCGCCGAGATCAAGCGCAACATGATCGACGCGGTTCGCCGCGTCTACCGGACGATCTCGCTGGTGGAAACGGTGAGCATAGCGAAGCAGGCGGAGGAAGCCCTCAACTCCAGCGCCGCCTTGCTGGCCGCGGTGGATGCTCTGGAAACCGTGGTCAAGGGATATGCAAGGCCGGAAATGGCCCGCTTGCATGAAGCCAGCAGGGCGCTGGACGAATCGGTCACGAAAGTCGTCGCTATCGCGCAGCGCAACACCACGGAGACTGCCATCGACCTTGTGAACACCGAGCTGTTGCCCCTTGCCGCCGCGAATGACCGACTGCTCGAGGAATTCGCGGGGCGCAGCAACATACGCATGCATGGCTCGGTCGAGGAATTTGAAGAAAACTATCACAAGAACCTTGTTCTGCTTTTCCTTGGCGCTGGAATCGCCGCACTGATCGGAGTCGGTGCCGCCACCTGGATTGCCCTGTCCATCAGCCGTAGCCTTGGCCATGTCGTCTCGGTCGCCGAAGCGGTCGGCGCGGGCGATCTGACCGTGGACGCAGTTCCCACGCGCAACGACGAGATCGGCGACGTGCTTGCCGCGATGGACCGCATGAACGGCTCGATGCGGAATATCACCGGCGTGGCCGAGCAGATCAGCAAGGGCGACCTGACCGTGGAAATCCGCCGCCGGTCCGAGGTCGACTCGCTTGGTATCGCGCTGGAGAGCATGCTCGACAAGCTGCGTGGCGTGATCTCGAATGCCAATGCCAGCGCCAATGGCGTCGCCGAGGGCGCACAGCAGATGTCCGCCACCGCCGATCAGCTCAACCAGGGCTCGACCGAGCAGGCGGCCGCGGCCGAACAGGCATCGGCCTCGATGGAAGAAATGACCGCCAATATCCGGCAGTCCTCGGATAACGCGGCGCAGACCGAGAAGATCGCGACCCAATCCGCGAAAGAGGCCGCCGAAAGCGGCGAGGCCGTGGACGAGGCGGTGCGCGCGATGAAGACCATCGCCGAGAAGATCAACATCATCCAGGAGATCGCCCGGCAGACCGATCTGCTGGCCCTGAACGCCGCCGTAGAGGCCGCCCGCGCCGGTCAGCATGGCAAGGGTTTTGCCGTGGTCGCCTCGGAGGTGCGCAAGCTGGCCGAGCGCAGCCAGCAGGCCGCCGGCGAGATCAGCGAACTGTCCGGCCGCACCGTCGAGGTCAGCCAGAAAGCCGGAGAGATGCTGTCCTCGCTGGTGCCTTCGATCCAGCGCACCGCCGATCTGGTGCAGGAGATCAGCGCCGCCGCGCGCGAGCAGAATATCGGCGTGGAACAGATCAACACGGCTATCCGCGAACTTGACGCGGTGATCCAGCAGAACGCGTCAGCCTCGACCGAGGCGGCAAGCGTGTCCGACAGCCTTGCAACCCAGTCCGAACAGCTTCGCGGTGTGATCTCGTTCTTCCGCTTGGGCGAAGAGGCCACGAATGCGGCGCGCAAGCCGGCTGCTCCGGTCCAGCGGAACACGCGTTCCGCATCCCGTCCCGCGGCGAATGATACCGCGTCGCCCGCCGAGCCCGCGATGGTTGTGAATGCCAAGCCGGGCGGGGTGGCGCTGGATCTGGGCGGCGACCAGTTCTCCGACGCGGATTTCGAACGCTATTGATCCGACCGCCGGGGCGCCGCCCGCGCCCCGGTTTCCCTTCCCCCGTCCCGGAGCGCTTTTTTCCATGTCCGAGCTTCTTGCAGATGCACCCTCCTTGCCCGCCGATGATTGGGAACCGGGCGACGACAATGCGCAAACGACCGAGCCGCATACCTATGTCACCTTCGAGCTGGCCGGTCAGATTTTCGCGGTTGATGTCGCCAATGTGCGCGAGATCCTCGATCTGCAGCCGATTTCCCGGCTTCCCAACGCGCCGGCGGATCTGCTGGGCATGATCGATGTGCGCGGCGAGGGGATCGCCGTGATCGATCTGCCCAGCCATCTTGGCCTGATGCACCAGGCCAATCCCGGTGACGGCCGGATCGTGGTGTTCGAGCTTGGCGCCGACAGGCGCAAGCCGGTGGGCGTGATCGCCGATCATGTGCTGAGCGTGGTGGCGATCGCGGATGCCGATATCGAGCCCGCGCCGGATGCCATGACCCGATGGCGATCCGACGCGATGATCGGTGTGGCGCGGGTCGATGGGCAATTGACGATGATGCTTGCGCTGGACCGGCTTTTCACCGGAGCCGCAAGCGGCCCCTTCGATTTCGCGTGACGGCCATGGCGCAAAAATCGGTTGCCCCTGCCGCACCCCGGCTTAACCCCGCGCAGGCCCGGATCCTGATCGATACTGCCAGGAAGATCACCGGCGTGGCCATTTCGACCGACAAGCTCTCGTTCCTGGAATTGCGGGTCAGCCGCCGCCTGCGCGAGCTTGGATGCCAGGACTATGACGGCTATGTCGATCTTTTGCGCGGCCCGAACGGCGCGGCAGAGGCCCGCTATCTGGCCGAGGCGCTGACCACCCACACCACCAGCTTTTTCCGCGAGAAGGTGCATTACGACTGGCTGGAACGCGAGGGGCTGCCAAGCCTGGTGGAGGATGGTGCGGGCATCGACCGCAAGCTGACGATCTGGAGTGCGGCCTGTTCCCTGGGGTCCGAGATGTGGACCGCGGCCATGGTGCTGGAGCAGTTCTCGCAGGCCAGAAAGGGCGGGCTCATGTGGGAGGTGATGGGCACCGACGTGTCCCGCCAGATCCTGCGTCAGGCCGCCGCCGCCGTCTTTACCGAGGACCAGATCGCGGGTATCCCCGACGACCTGCGCCGCAGCTATCTGCTGCGATCCCGTGGGGAGCCCCGGCTTTACCGGATCGTGCCGGAACTGCGCAGCCGGGCGCGGCTGGCCTGGGCCAATCTCGTCGACCTGGACCGCAAGCTGCAGATCACCGCGGATGTCGCCTTCCTGCGCAACGTGCTGATCTATTTCCAGCCCGAGGATCAGCGGCGCGCGGTCGAGGGTGTGGTCTCGCGGCTCCGGCATGGCGGCTATCTGCTGACCGGCCATTCGGAAAGCCTCGCCGATCCACCTGCGAACCTGCGCCAGATCGCCGCTTCCACCTATCAGAAGGTCTGATCCCATGTCACTTCTTTCCCGCCGCCCCATTCGCGTGCTTATCGTCGATGACAGTGCCGTGGTCCGCCAGACCATGGCCGAACTGATTGCCTCGGATCCCGAGCTGGAGGTGATGGATACGGCCTCCGATCCTTTCGCCGCGGCGGCCCGGATCAGCAAGGAGCGGCCCGACGTCATCACGCTGGATGTCGAGATGCCCAGGATGGATGGCGTCACCTTCCTGCGCAAGCTGATGGCCCAGCACCCGATCCCGGTGATCATGTGTTCCTCGCTGGTGGGAGACAAGACCGAGACGCTGCAGCAGGCGATGGCTGCCGGGGCGGTGGACGTGATCTGCAAGCCGCAGATGGGCGTGAAAGGTTTTCTGGAGGAAAGCCGGACTGTCCTGTGCGACGCGATCAAGGCGGCGGCGCATGCCAGGCTGAACCGTATCCGGCCCGTGCATGTCTCGGCCAAGCTGTCCGCCGATGCCGTGCTGCCGCCGCCTTCCGGATCCGCCATGAGCAAGACCACCGAAACGATCATTGCCATCGGTGTCTCGACCGGCGGCACCGAGGCGGTGCGGTCGGTGCTCGAGGCGCTGCCTGCGGATTGTCCGCCGATCGTGGTGGTCCAGCATATGCCCGAACATTTCACCGCTGCCTTTGCCCGCCGCCTGGACGGGCTGTGCAGGATCACCGTGAGCGAGGCGAAGGATGGCGATCGCATGCTGCGCGGCCATGCCCTGATCGCGCCCGGCAACCGCCATACCCTGTTGACCCGCAGCGGCGCGAATTACTGCGTCGAGGTGCGGGAGGGCCCGCTGGTGTCGCGGCATCGGCCCTCGGTCGATGTGCTGTTCCGCTCGGTGGCGCGGGCGGCAGGGCGCAACGCGGTGGGGCTGATCATGACCGGCATGGGCGATGACGGCGCGCGCGGATTGCTGGAGATGCGGCAGGCCGGGGCGCGGACATTGGGGCAGGACGAGGCAAGCTGCGTCGTCTATGGCATGCCCAACGAGGCCCGCAAGCTGGGCGCGGTCGAGGAAGAGCTGCCGCTTTCCCGCCTGCCGGCCACGTTGCTGCGATGGGCATCGGCTTGAGGCAAGGGCGGGCGATATGCGGGACAAGGGTAACGGAGGTGGAGATGATGCCGGCTGAGAATGCGATCGCGGCCGCGGCCGGGCTGAGCGGCCTGCGCCAGGAAAGCCAGGCTCAGTTCGAACGGCTGACCGAGGTTCTGAGCAGGGTGCATGCCGCGCTGCGGGAGATCGGCGGCGATTTCGACCGCCTGACGCAGCTGGTTGACGAGGTGGGCAGCGCGCGGGGCGAATCCGGCGCACTGCACGACGCCTGCGGCAATCTTGCCGATCATCTTGGCACTGCACATGCCGCGATCTCGACGGCGGAACTGGCCCATGCGATCGCCGACGGGCTGGACGCGGTCGAGACCCTGCGCCGCGAATGCCGGCAACTCAACGCGATCGCCTCGATGACGCGGGTCACGGGATATTCGGTCAATATCGATGCGATAGAGGATTATATCGTCACCCTGCGCGGCATGATCCAGCGCCTTTCCTCGACGACGATGGCGGTGCAGGACGATCTGGTCAGCATCGGCACCGCGGTCCGTCAGGCTACCGGTCAGCTTGGCTCTGCCGTATCCTGCGCGCGGATGGCGATCGGTGAGCGCGGGCAGGATCTGCCAGTCCACGAGATGGGGGATATCTGCGGTGCGGCCCGCTCGCTCGCGGAACAGATGCGCGGCCATACGCAGGCCAATACCGGTGTGCTGATGACCGGGATCCAGTTCTCGGACGCTTTCGCGCAGCGGCTGGATCATATCGAAACCATCCTGAAGGCTGCGGATTCCCAGCCCCCGGCCGCCTCCCTTGCCGCCGCGCAGATCTCGGCGCTGGTTTCGGATGCATCCGAGATGCTGACGGCCACGCGCGAGGCACTGGCGCAGCTGGGCGTGATCGGCCAGTCCGCCGCCAAGGCCCTGACCGGTGATACCGGTGCGCAGGCGGCGCGGCTTCTGGCCGAATGGCGGGCCGAGCTGGATGACGGGCACCAGATCGAGCGCCTTGTCGCGCCCGCGCTGGAAGGGGCCATGGCGGCGGTCAGGAATATCGACATTGCCGTCGGCCATGCCCGCGAGAACCTCGAGACGCTCTCCTCCACCGCGCTGGAGGTCAGCCTGGCGACCGTCAATGCCGGGCTTCTGGCGCGGCGCAGCGGTTCGGCGAAATCGGCCATGGACGTGCTGTCGACGACGGTGCGGGAACGTGCGCATGCCTGCAACGAGTTGAATACCCGCTGCCGCGCCAGCTTCGGCCGGATCGACGATCACACCCGGAATGCCGATTTCAGCCAGTTGACCGCCGAGGCAGAGCAGCTCAGCGCCCTGATTGCGCGCGCCGATACGGATCTGGCGCTGGCCTCCGAGATGTTCGCGCGGCTCGAGGCGATGCAACAGGCCGCCCGGCAAAGCGCGGTGGCGCTGCAGCACGCGGTGGACGATGGCCTGCTGGCCCTGTCGAACCTGCCGGACCTGATTGCCAGGATTGCCGGATATGCTCCGAGGGCCGCGAAGTCGCTGCCGCCGGATCAGGCGGCGGTGCTGATGCCGTTCAGCGCGATCTACACGATGGATCGCGAGCGCGACGTTCATGCCGGGCTGGTCGGGGCGCCGCCTCCGGCTGCCGTGGCCGTGGGCCAGTCGCAATCGCTGGACGACATCTTTTTCTGACCCGCTCCCGTTCCGGTGCGGCTGTGGACCGGCATGCAGCCGCATCTTTTTCAACCCAATAGCAATGCGGCGGGATCATCCCTCGTATGAAATTCCCGCGCGGGTCTTGAACCCCGGCGCCGCATTCATTAGCTAGCTAACATTCTTCGGATCATTAGCAAGCTAAGCGACTGCGCCATGCCCACGGACACCGCCATCATCGACTCTCTCTTGCAGGTCATGCGAATCCTGCGCCGTCATTACGACGATTGCGCCCGGGACATGGGGCTGACGATGTCCCGGGCGCGGGTGATCAGCGAGTTGACCCGGAAGGAAGGCGTCACCCAGACTGAACTGGCCTCGGCGCTGGACATCGAGGCGCCGACGCTGAAACGCCAGATCGACGCGCTCGAGGCCGGGGGTTTCGTCTCCCGGCGTCCGATCGAAGGGGACGCGCGCAAGAATGCGATCTTCCTGACCGAGCAGGGCCGCGCCAGCCAGATCACCGCCTTCACCCGCAAGCTGCGCTCGGACGTGCTGGAGGGGATTGCCCCCGAGGATCTGACCCGCGCCCGCGACGTGCTGGACAGGATCGCCGAGAACATCGTGAAACTGGGGCGGAAATGAGCAACGCCCCGCAACAGCCCGCGCCCGCCGCAGCCCCTGCCGCCCCGCCGCAGCATCCGCCCCTGCCGGTGCCGCGCGCGCTCGCCTATATGGGCGCCTCGGTGATGCTGGCGCTGTCGCAGGGGCTGGGGCAGGGGTTCGTTTCGTCCAACATCCCGCAATTCGCCGGAGACCTGGGCATCACCACCACCCAAGCAAGCTGGCTGATGGCGGTCTACATGATCCCCCGCGCCGCCCTGCCGGTGATGCTGATCAAGATCCGCACGCAATTCGGGCTGCGCCGCTTTGCCGAGATCGGCATCGTGATCTATGTCGCGGTGGCCTTCGCCTCGGTCTGGATCAGCGATTTCCGCTCGGCCGTGGTGGTGCAGCTGCTGTCGGGCGCGGCGGCCGCGTCGCTGTCGACGCTGGCTTTCCTCTACATGCTGGAACCGCTTTCCCAGCAATGGAAGATGCGGCTTGGCCTGCCGCTGGCGATGGCGGTGATCATGTCGGGGCCGTCGCTGGCGCGGGTTGTCTCGCCGGCGCTGATCGGCGATGGCGGGCTGACATGGCTGCACCTGACCGCGCTTGGCATGGCGATGCTGTCGCTGATGCTGGTCTATCTGCTGCCGCTGCGCCCGATGCCGCGCATGAAGGTCATCCAGCCGCTGGATTTCGTCAGCTTCCTGCTGATCGCCTGCGGCTTCGGCGGGCTGATCATCGGCTTTGTCATGGGGCCGATCCATTACTGGGTCGAGCAGCCCTGGATCGGCTGGCTGCTGGCGGCCTCGGTCGCCGCCCTGACCGGAGTGGTGGTGATCGAGCTGAACCGCAAGGCGCCGATCATCGATATACGCTGGCTGACCAGTCCCGCCATGCTGCACCTGACCGCGACGCTGTTCCTGTTCCGGCTGATCCTGTCGGAACAGAGCACCGGCGCACCCAGGATGTTCTCGGCCCTCGGGGTGGCGCCCTCGCAGATGGTCACGCTGTTTTCGATCATCGTCATTGCCAGCCTGCTGGGCGGGCTGGCCTGCATCGCCTGGATCAAGCCGGGGCGGGAGAAATGGTTTCACCTGGTCGCGCTGATCCTGATCATGGCCGGGGCCTTCATGGACAGCCGGTCCACCGTGGATACAAGGCCCGGGCAGATGCTGCTCAGCCAGGCGATGATCGCCTTTGCGGGGATGCTGTTCCTGCCGCCGGCGATGATGGCCGGGCTGATCAAGGCGCTGGCGCGGGGGCCGCAATACCTGCTGTCCTTCGTGATCGTGTTCATTTCGACCCAGAGCCTTGGCGGGGTGCTGGGCTCGGGCCTGTTCACCAGCTTCATCAACCACCGCCAGGCCGCGCATCTGCAGGCCCTGTCAGAGCAGCTGACCCTGACCGACAGCCAGACAGCCTCGGCCATCGCCGCCCGCGCCGCCATGCTGGCCAGCCAGATCCCCGATGCCGCCGCGCGCAAGGCGCAGGCGATCTCATCGCTGGCGCAAGAGGCCAGCCGCCAGTCCTATGTGCTGGCCTATAACGACGCCTATTTCCTGATTTTCCTCATTGCCGGTTTCACCGCGGGTGCCTTGCTTTTGCATGTGTTCCGCGACTGGCTGGCCGCGCGCCTCGCATCCGGGCGGGACGCCATATCCGACACGGAATCCGCATCATGACCAGATCACATATCCTGCCCACCGCCATCGCCCTTGTCATCGGCATCGCCGGAGTCCTTCTGCTGCTGTTTGCCTGGCACCTGCCGCCCTTCCACCCGGCAGAGCCGACAACCGAGAACGCCTATATCCGCGGCAAGGTCACGACGATCGCGCCGCAGCTTTCGGGCTATGTCAGCGAGGTTGCGGCCAGCGATTTCCAGACGGTCGAGAAAGGCGATGTGATCGCCCGGATCGACGACCGGATCTATCGCCAGAAACTGGCACAGGCCGAGGCGCAGCTTGCCGCCGCCAGAGCCGCGCTGCAGGTCGGACAGCAGAATGTGGCCTCGGCCCAAGCAACCTTGCGGGCGAACGAGGCCGGGCTGGCTTCGGCGAAATCGGCGCTGGAAACCGCGCAGACAAGCTGGGACCGCGCGCGGGAGCTGCGGACGCGCGGCGTCGCCTCGCAATCCTCGGCCGATCAGTCCGAACTGGCGCTGCAACAGGCGCGGGCCTCGGTGACGCAGGCCGAGGCGCAGCTGGATGTCCAGCGCGAGGCGGTCAATTCGACCAGGGTCGCGCTGTCGGCGCAAAAGGCCGATATCGCCAGCGCCGAGGCAGCGGTCGAACTGGCGCGGATCGATCTGGACAATACCGTGATCCGCGCCCCTGCCGACGGCCGGTTGGGCCAGGTCTCGGTCCGCGAGGGGCAATATGTGACGCCGGGCAGCGCGCTGGTCTCGCATATCGGCACGGATGTCTGGATCGTGGCGAATTTCAAGGAGACCGGGCTGCACGGGATGCGCGTGGGCGAAACCGTTCGCTTTACCGTCGATGCGCTTCAGCATCGTGCCTTTACCGGCAAGGTCGAGGCGTTCTCCCCGGCCACCGCCTCGGAATACAGCCTGATGGCGGGTTCGAACGCCACCGGCAATTTCACCAAGATCGCGCAGCGCCTGCCGGTCCGCATCTCGATCGATTCGGGGCAGGAGATGTCGGAATATCTCGCCCCCGGCCTGTCGGTCGTCGTGCAGGTGGATACGAACGGGCTGTCGCGGCAATAGGGCAGGGGACTCCATGCCCGTCGCCACCAGATCTTTCGAACCAATGGCGCAGCCTGTCGGCAACCCCCTCGGGATATTTGGATGAAGAGGCAGCCGCGCGGTTGGGCCATGGCCGGCGGGCAATCCCGCCGGCCACGATCTTAACCCAGGTGGTGAACCTCCTGGAGCTTGTAGACGGGGGTCTCGATCCCCTCCATCCGCGCCTTGAGCTGCAATGCCAGATACAGCGAGTAATGCCGCGACTGGTGCAGGTTGCCGCCATGGAACCATAGCGCCTCTTGCTGGGTGGGCTTCCACATGTTGCGCTGTTCGCCTTCCCACGGGCCGGGATCCTTGGTGGTGCCGGAACCGAGGCCCCAGACCTTGCCGACCTTGTCCGCGATCTCCTGCCCCATCAGGTCGGCGGCCCAGCCATTCATCGAGCCGTAACCGGTGGCATAGACGATCAGATCGGCGGGCAACACCTCACCCGTGTCCAGTTTCACGCCATCGGGGACGATCTCTGTGACCTGGCCCTGCGCCAGCTTGATCTCGCCATCGATGATCAACTGGCTGGCGCCGACATCGATGTAATAGCCCGAGCCGCGGCGCAGGTATTTCATGAACAGGCCCGAGCCGTCATCGCCCCAGTCCAGCTTGAACCCGGCCTTTTCCAGCCCCTCGTAGAACTCCTTGTCGCGTTCGCGCATCTGGTCATAGAGCGGGATCTGCCATTCATGCATGATCCTGTAGGGCAGCGAGGCAAAGATCAGGTCGGCTTTTTCCGTGGTCACGCCGTTCTGCACCGCCTGCTCGGAATACAGCCCGCCCAGCCCGATATCCATCAGCGTGTCCGAGCGCACGATATGCGTGCTTGAGCGCTGGATCATGGTGACATCCACGTCATGCTCCCACAGGGCAGCGGCGATATCATGGGCCGAGTTGTTCGAGCCGATGATGACCACCTTCTTGCCCTTGTAGGCGTCGGGGCCGGGGTGCTGCGAGGAATGCTGCTGCTCGCCCCTGAACGTATCGGCGCCGGGGAATTCGGGGATATTCGGCTTGCCCGACATGCCGGTGGCCAGCACCAGCTGTTTCGGCTTCAGCACCACTTCCTCGCCGTCGCGATCGACCACGACGGTCCATTCCTTTGCCGCCTCGTCATAGCTGGCGCGCTGGCAGGTGCTGCGCGTCCAGTAGTTGAGTTCCATGACCTTGGTATACATCTCAAGCCAGTCGCCCACCTTGTCCTTGGGCGTAAAGACCGGCCAGTTGTCGGGAAACTTGATATAAGGCAGGTGATCGTACCAGACCGGGTCATGCAGGCATAGCGACTTGTAACGCTTGCGCCACTGGTCTCCGGGGCGGTCATGCTTGTCCAGAACGATGGTCGGCACGCCAAGCTGGCGCAGCCGCGCGCCAAGGGCGATACCGCCCTGACCGCCGCCGATGATGACGGTATAGGGCTGGCGGCTATAGCCGAGTTCGGCGGCCTCCGCCTCGCGCTCTTCCTTCCAGCTTTGCCGGTTCTTGCCCGCACCGTGTTTCGCGCCCAAGGGACGGGCAAAGCCCCTGGCCTCCTCGTGGCCCTTGAGTTCCTGCATGGCGGTCAAGAGCGTCCAGATCCTGCCGTCGCGCAGCCGGACGAGGCCGTAGCCCCGGGCCACCCCGGTCTCGAAGGTGATCCATGCGGTGACGACGCCGTCCTCTTCGGCCGGTATCTCGTTCTCGGCCAGTTTCCAGCCGGAAGGCTTCACCGTTCCAAGCTGCGCGCGCAGCATGTCGGCCACCTGGTCCTGCCCCTCCATGGTGCGCAGGTTCCATGTGAACGCCACCAGGTCGCGCCAGTAACAGTCACTCACGAACATCTGCGTGGCGCGGCCGATATCTCCGGCCTCCAGCGCCGCGCCGAATTCGTCCAGCGTGGCCTGCACGTGGTCTGACAATGCGGAATCGAGCATCTTGTTCCTCCCTCGGGTTGCAATTCCTCCGGGGGAAACCTGCGTTGTTCGGCTGTGTCCGAACAGGGAAATTCGCGGGACAAGCGGGGCAGGGGCGCATTTTCCGCCCGCGCGGTTGCAGACGCAACGCCGCGCAACGGTGATGCAACCCCAATGCGGCGGGTCTATTGCGGCGGGGTCAGCCCAAGCCGCTGCACCCGGCGCAGCACGGTCGAGCGGTTGACGCCAAGCCGCCGCGCCGCCAGCGCCATGTTCCAGCCGCAGGCGTCCAGCAGCGCCTCGAAACCTTCGGTAGAGTCCCGGCCGGCCCCGGCCAGCACCGGATCGGGCAGATCGGTGATGTCGATGGCCACGCCCTCGGCGAGGCTGACGGCCACATCCAGCGTACTGGCCAGTTCGCGCAGGTTCCCGGGCCAGTCGCGGGCCTTCAACTCGGCGCGGGCAGCGGGGGTCAGGCGCAGCCCATCGGGATTGCGCTGCCGCAGCAGCTTGTCCAGCAGCCAGTCGAAATCCTGCCGCAGCCGCAAGGGCGGCAGGGCCAGCGTCGCGCCGGCGATACGAAAGAACAGCTCGCCCCGGAACTCGCCCGAGCGGGTCATCGCCGCCAAATCCCCGCGAGCCGAGGCGATGACCCGCAGCTTGGCGTCGGTCAACAGCCGCAGCAGGGCGGCTTGTCCCGCCGCCGACAGGTCGTCGGCGCCCTGCAGGAACAGGGTGCCCGCCTGATCGGCGCGTGGTTGCAGCGCATCGATTGCCGCCGGATCCGCCCCGGCGCAATCCAGCAGGAAAAAGGGCCGCGCGTCGGGTTCGCACATGTGGATGGCGCGGGCGAGGCGTTGCTTGCCGGTCCCTGTCTCGCCGCTCAGCAAGAGCGGGATCCGGGTCCGCGCCAACTTGGCCGCCCGTGTCAGCAGGGTCTGCATCGCCGGATCCGGGCCGGCGAGGCTGGACAGCCCGCCGGGCAGCGCGACCCCGGTTCCGCGCGGCACCCTCGGCGATTGCGGGGCGATCGCATGACCGAACAGGGCGCGGCCGTCATGCAGGCGGATCACGCGTTCCTCGCTTGGCCGCCCGCGCATCAGCTCGGGCAGGTCATCGGCCGACAGCTCCATGACCTGGTCCAGCCGCTGCCCCAGCAGGCTGCCATTGCCCGCGCCAAGCACCTCTTGCGCCGCATGGGTCATGCCGATGATCCGCCCCGATCCGTCCAGCGCGATGGCGGCCTCGGGATCGACCTCCAGGAATTCCGGGCTGGCCGAGAAACGCAGCACCCAGTCACGCCGCGTCATCGCCATCAGGTTGGCCATCTCGACCCGCCGGGCCGAGGCGCGGACCAGGTTCATCGCGAGGTTCTGGCTCGCCTTGGGCTGGGGAGAGCGCAGCAGCGACAGATCCAGCACCGCCGAAAGATTGCCCGACGTGTCAAAGATCGGCGCGGCGGTGCAGGAAAGCGGCGTGTGATGCAGGTCGAAATGATCGCTTTGATGAATGGTGACGGCTTCGCCCGTGACGATGCAGGAGCCCACGCCGCAGGTTCCCGCCCGGTCCTCGGACCAGTCCGAACCCATATACAGGCCCGCCTGACGCAGATCGTCCTCGAAGCGCCGGTCGCCGAAGAAATCCACCGTCACGCCCTTGGCATCGGCCAGCAGCAGCACGTAATTCTGCCCGGCCACCTGCCGGAACAGCGCGTCGAGCCCGGATCGCGCGATGGCGATCAGCCGCTCGGATTGTTCGCGATGCGCGCGCAGTTCGGATTCGGTGACGATATGGGCGGGCGAGGGTTGCGAGGGGTCCAGGCCATAGGTCTCGACACAGCGGCGCCAGCTTTCCGAGACCACGCCATCGCGCCCGGTGGTCTGCCCGCGCAGCACCCGGTCGATCTCGCGCAGGTGATCGGTATCCCGCATCCCTTGCCTCTCCCACGTCCCGGCGGTCAGTATGGCAGGAAGTTGACAGATGGCAACTTTGCCTGCTGCATGGCGGCAGTGGCCCCGGCCCGTGTCAGGGAATGATGGAATATCGGGGCTGCAGGTTTCACGAAGGGAATCCGATGGCATTGCATCACGAAACACCACTGCTTGAATCTCGCCCGCTGTCGCTGAAAGCGGGGTGCGTCGTCCAGTTGAAGATGGAGGCGCTTCAGCCCTCGGGCTCGTTCAAGATCAGGGGGATCGGGGCGGCTTGCGAAAGACATGCCCGGAACGGCAAGCGGCGCTTCGTATCCTCGTCGGGCGGGAATGCGGGGCTTGCAGTCGCCTATGCCGGGCGGCGGCTGGCGATTCCGGCGACGGTGTTCGTGCCCGAAACGACGACCGAAAGGGCAAGGGCGCTGATCCGCCAGGAAGGCGCCGAGCTTGTCGTGCATGGCGCATCCTGGCAGGAGGCGAATGAACGTGCCCTCGAGGCGGTCGATGCCGAAACCGCCTTTATCCATCCCTTCGACGATCCGATCCTGTGGGAGGGGCATGCGACGATGATCGACGAGGTTGTGACGGCGGGGGCCGCCTTCGATGCGGTGGTGCTGTCGGTCGGCGGCGGCGGGCTGATGGCGGGCGTGGCCGAGGGGCTGGCGCGGAACGGGATGCAGGATGTCCCGATCGTCGCGGTCGAAACCGGGGGCGCGGCGTCCCTGGCGGCCTCGATCAAGGCCGGGCGGCGTGTCGAACTGCCCGGGATCACCAGTATCGCGACCTCGCTTGGCGCCAGAAGGGTCTGCGAGCGCGCGTTCGAGCTTGCCCGCTCTTACCCCGTCGAAAGCGTCGTGGTCAGCGACCGGGACGCCGTCGGGGCCTGTATCGGCTTTCTCGACGATCACCGGGTCCTGGTGGAGCCGGCTTGCGGCGCGGCGCTGTCGGTCGCCTATGCGTATCCCGAAAGGCTGTCGAAATACGAGCGCGTCCTGATCATCGTATGCGGAGGCGCGACGGCGACTGTCCGGCAGTTGCTGGAATGGCGGGAGTCCTGACCGGGGCTGGTTCGCCTACGGTAAGGAGATAAGTTTTTCTTATTGTGACTATCAATTAATCCAAATTTACCTAATCGCAAATCATGTTACAAACGAATGGTAGCCGATGATCGGATTCGCGTTGTCCGAACAGGGATCGCGCGGGGTCCGGTCACCGTGATGACACGGGTCAGCAAGGAGAATTCCAATGGACGGAAATGACATCAAATCTTCGGGGAAATGCCCGGTCATGCATGGCGGCATGACGGCCTCGGGCGCCAGCGTGATGGACTGGTGGCCGAATGCGCTGAATCTCGACATCCTGCATCAGCATGACAGCAAGACCAACCCGATGGGCAAGGATTTCAACTATCGGGAAGAGTTGAAGAAACTGGATGTCGAGGCGCTGAAACAGGATCTGCGCGCCCTGCTGACCGACAGCCAGGACTGGTGGCCCGCCGATTGGGGCCATTACGGCGGAATGTTCATCCGCATGTCATGGCATGCCGCTGGCTCCTATCGCATCGCCGATGGCCGTGGCGGCGGCGGCACCGGCAACCAGCGCTTCGCGCCGCTGAACTCCTGGCCGGACAATTCGGGCACCGACAAGGCCCGCCGCCTGCTCTGGCCGATCAAGAAGAAATACGGCAACCGCATAAGCTGGGCCGACCTGATCATCCTGGCGGGCACCGTCGCCTATGAGGATATGGGGCTGAAGACATTCGGCTTCAGCTTTGGCCGCGAGGATATCTGGCATCCGGAAAAGGATGTCTATTGGGGTTCGGAAAAGGAATGGCTGGCGCCGAGCGACGGGCGTTACGGCAGCGTCGATGACCCCTCGACCATGGAGAACCCGCTGGCCGCCGTGCAGATGGGGCTGATCTATGTCAATCCCGAGGGCGTGAACGGCCAGCCCGACCCGCTGAAAACTGCGGCGCAGATGCGCGAGACCTTCTCGCGCATGGCGATGAACGACGAGGAGACCGTGGCGCTGACCGCTGGCGGCCATACCGTCGGCAAGACCCATGGCAACGGCAGTGCCGAGCTGCTGGGCGATGCGCCCGAGGGTGCGGGGATCGAGGACCAGGGCCTTGGCTGGCTGAACAAGTCCACGCGCGGCATCGGCCGCGACCAGGTGGTCAGCGGCCTTGAAGGCGCATGGACCACCCATCCGACCAAATGGGACAACGGCTTTTTCGAAATGCTGTTCAACCATGAATGGGAGTTGCGCAAGAGTCCGGCTGGCGCCTGGCAATGGGAGCCGATCGACATCAGGGAAGAGGACAAGCCCGTCGATGTCGAGGACCCTTCCATCCGCCGCAACCCAATGATGACCGATGCGGACATGGCGCTGAAGGTCGATCCCGGCTATCGCGAGATCGCGCTGCGCTTCAAGGACGATCCGGCCTATTTCTCGGAGTGTTTCGCGCGGGCATGGTTCAAGCTCACCCATCGCGACATGGGGCCGAAGGCGCGCTATTTCGGGCCGGACGTTCCCGCCGAGGACCTGATCTGGCAGGATCCGGTTCCGGCCGGCAATACCGGCTATGACGTGGCCGCCGTCAAGGCCAGGATCGATGCCGCCGGCCTGTCCATCGCCGAGATGGTTTCGACCGCATGGGACAGCGCCCGGACCTGGCGCGGCTCGGACATGCGCGGCGGCGCCAATGGCGCCCGCATCCGCCTGGCCCCGCAAAAGGACTGGGAGGGTAACGAGCCCGCCCGTCTGGCAAGGGTGTTGTCGGTGCTGGAGCCCATCGCGGCGGAAACCGGCGCCAGCATCGCCGATGTGATCGTGCTGGCCGGTAATCTTGGCATCGAGAAAGCCGCGAAGGCTGCTGGCTTCGACGTGACCGTGCCCTTTGCCCCGGGCCGTGGCGATGCGACCGATGCGATGACGGATGCGGATTCCTTCGCGCCGCTGGAACCGCTGGCCGATGGCTATCGGAACTGGATCAAGCAGGACTATGCCGTCAGCGCCGAGGAAATGCTGTTGGACCGGACGCAATTGCTGGGCCTGACCGCGGCCGAGATGACCGTGCTGGTCGGTGGGATGCGTGTGCTGGGCACCAATCACGGCGGCACCCGGCATGGCGTGTTCACCGACCGCGAGGGCGCGCTGACCACGGATTTCTTCGTGAACCTGACCGATATGGGCAATAGCTGGAACCCGGTCAGTAACGGGCTTTACGAGATCCGCGACCGCAAGAGCGATGCCGTGAAATGGACCGCGACGCGGGTCGATCTGGTATTCGGCTCCAACTCGGTCCTGCGCTCCTATGCCGAGGTCTATGCACAGGATGACAATCGCGAGAAATTCGTAAGCGATTTCATCGCCGCATGGACCAAGGTGATGAACGCGGACCGTTTCGACCTGGCCTGACTGAAGCCGGCCATCCCTTTCCCGAACCGGTTTCGGGGAAGGGGTGGCCATGAACAAAGCCCGGGAACCGGTCCGGCCGCGATATCCAGACCGGCACCGGATGGATGATCCGTTGTTCAGCCGGAGAGTGGCACCACCTGATTGACCGGGGCCTGATTGACCGGGCGGCAACCGCTCTGGCCATGTCCCGGGCGATCCCGAAGCTTAGGCAAGAGCGGCAATCATTGGGGTATCGCGGGGTCCTGATGGTAATAACCGCCGGTCCTGTGGCGGATTTCAGCCTTAATTCCCGGTCTGGCGGCCGGGCAATTGCCGAACCCCATTCCGGCCTTGAAATCACTTTTTTTTTCGAATCTAACTCATCGGGCTTCCTCGAAGCATACGAGATGCGACCAGCTTTGAAACGAAAGAAAGCCGAGAGCCCCGATGTCCCAACCCAACCTGGCCCCGATTCCCGAGCTGTATGTGTCCTTCGATTCCGCGCAGAAAATGAGAGCGGAGGCAGCTGATCTGACCAGCTGGGATCTCTCGTCGCGGCAGATCTGTGACCTCGAACTTCTCATGAACGGCGCGTTCAATCCGCTCAAGGGTTTCATGACCGAGGCCGATTATGAACATGTCGTCGACAAGATGCGCCTGTCCGACGGCACGCTCTGGCCTATGCCGATCACGCTCGACGTCAGCGAGGAATTCGCCGACAGGATCAAGCTGGGTCAGGATATCGCCCTGCGCGACCAGGAAGGGGTGATCCTTGCCACCCTGACCGTGACCGACCGCTGGACGCCCGACAAGGCGGAAGAGGCCAGAAAGGTTTTCGGTGCCGACGATTCCGCACATCCGGCGGTCAATTACCTTCATAATACCGCGGGTCCGGTTTATCTGGGTGGGCCGGTCACGGGAATCCAGCAGCCGGTGCATTACGATTTCCGCGGGCGGCGCGACACACCGAACGAGCTGCGCGCATATTTCCGCAAGCTGGGCTGGCACAAGATTGTCGCCTTCCAGACCCGGAACCCGCTGCACCGGGCCCATCAGGAGCTGACCTTCCGCGCTGCCAAGGAAGTGGAGGCAAACCTGTTGATCCACCCGGTCGTGGGCATGACCAAGCCGGGCGATGTCGATCATTTCACCCGTGTGCGCTGCTATGAAGCGGTGCTTGACAAATATCCGGGCTCGACGACCACGATGAGCCTTTTGAACCTGGCCATGCGGATGGCCGGGCCGCGCGAAGCACTGTGGCATGGGCTCATCCGCCGCAACCATGGCTGCACCCATTTCATCGTTGGCCGGGACCATGCCGGACCGGGCAAGAACAGCCGCGGCGAGGATTTCTACGGGCATTACGATGCTCAGGACATGTTTCGCGAGCACGAGGAGGAAATCGGCATCAAGATGGTCGATTTCAAACACATGGTCTATGTGCAGGAACGCGCGCAATACGAGCCGACGGATGAGATTCCGGACAGGGACAAGGTCACGATCCTGAACATCAGCGGAACGGAACTGCGCCGCCGTCTTGTGGAGGGGCTTGAGATTCCCGACTGGTTCTCCTTCCCCGAAGTGGTGACCGAATTGCGCCGGACCAGGCCGCCGCGTTCGAAACAGGGGTTTACCGTCTTTTTCACCGGCTATTCCGGATCGGGAAAATCGACGATCGCCAACGCGCTCCTGGTCAAGCTGATGGAGATGGGCGGGCGTCCGGTGACTTTGCTGGATGGCGATATCGTGCGCAAGAATCTCAGCTCGGAACTGGGTTTTTCCAAGGAACACCGCGATCTCAATATCCGCCGCATAGGCTATGTCGCAAGCGAGATCACCAAGAATGGCGGCATCGCCATATGCGCACCGATTGCCCCCTACGCCGCGACCCGGCGCGCCGTGCGCGAGGAGATAGAAAGCTACGGGGCCTTTGTCGAGGTTCACGTCGCCACCTCGCTTGAGGAATGCGAGCGGCGCGACCGGAAAGGCCTGTACAAGCTGGCACGCGAGGGCAAGATCAAGGAATTTACCGGTATATCGGACCCTTATGACGAGCCGCAGAACCCGGAACTGAAAGTCGAGACGGAGGGGACCGACGTGGATAACTGCGCCCATCAGGTGATCCTCAAGCTTGAGCAAATGGGCCTGATCGCGGGCTGATCCCCGCCCGGGTCCTGAGCGGATTATCTCCGGCGCGCATAACCGTTATTTGACCGTTACCGCCGTTTGTAGTGTCTCGTTGCCATCGCTGATGAGGCAAGGAATTCAAGGCATGGCGGTCCAGCAAGACAGAAATCGTCTTCGTGAAGTAAAAATAAGAGTGGCGGTCAGGCGCGAGGACTGAGAACGGCGGTGCGAAATTAGTCCACGGAAGCGGCGGCTTGGTGCTGCTGCGGGCGGTGTAAAAGTCGTCCACCTTTTCCCTTTCTGTGGTTGCAGGGAGGGCGGGAGGATCTACAGCGTGGAAC
>NZ_QOKZ01000013.1 GCF_003697785.1 Paracoccus alkanivorans
CGCCCCGGGCCCGCGCCGCACCCCCCGCAACGAGACCGAGGAACGCCTCGCCGCGCTCTTCGCCGAAATCCTCGGCTGCGGCACCCCCGGAATCGATGACAGCTTCTTCGCGCTCGGCGGGGATTCCATCTCCTCCATCCAGCTCGTCGCCCGCGCCAGAAAGGCCGGCATCACCCTGACGGCAAGACAGATCTTCCAGAACCCCTCGATCGCCGCGCTGGCGCCGCTGGCCGAAACCTCCGAACAGGACGGCCGCAGCCCCGGAAACCCCGTCGGCGATTTCCCCGCCACACCGATCATGCGCTGGCTGCAGGAGCAGCCCGGCAATCACGACAGCTTCCACCAGGCCATGCTGCTGCGCGTGCCCGCGCATGATCCCCGGGTCTTCGAGCATGCCATCGCCGACATGCTGGAGCTGCACCACGCCCTGCGCCTGCGCCGGGATGGCGAGACCATGATCATCGACCCGCCCGGCAGCACCGCCGCCAGCGAGTGCCTGACAATCCTCGCCCCCGGCGAGGACCCCACCGCCGCCGCCGAACGGGCGCTGGCCGAGCTGTCTCCCGGCCACGGCCGCATCCTGCGCGCCGTGCTGGCCCCGGATCCCGAGAGCAGGCCCGAGAGCGGGGAGACCCGCCTGCTCTGGCTGGCCATCCACCACCTGGCCATCGATGGCGTCTCCTGGCGCATCCTGCTGCCCGATCTCGCCGCCGCCGCCGAGGCCCGCGCCAGCGGCCGGGCGCCGGAACCCGACCCGGTGCCGACATCCTGGCGCGACTGGGCCATGGCCCTGCCCGAAGCCGCCGCCAAACGCCATGGAGAGCTGGCCTTCTGGCAGGACATGGCCCCTCCGGCCGCATGGCCCGCCGGGCCGCTGGACCCCGAGCGCGACACCACCGAAACCCGCGGCAGCCTGATCCGCGAATTGCCCGCAGACATCACCCGCTGCCTGCTCACCCGCGCGCCCCAACGCATCGGCGCCGGCGTCAACGATATCCTGCTGGCCGGCTTCGCCATCGCCCTGGCCGGATGGCAGGCCGCGCGCGGCCTCGATCCACGCACCGCCGCCTTCGAGCTCGAGGGCCATGGCCGCGAGCCGCTGCTCGACGGCGCCGATCTCAGCCGCACCCTCGGCTGGTTCACCAGCCAGTTCCCGCTGCGCCTGACCCTGCCGGAAACCGGGACCGGCAGCGGTGACGACGCGCTGGACCGGGTGCTGAAATCGGTCAAGGACCAGTTGGCGCGCCTGCCCGGAAATGGCGAGGGCTACGGCCTGCTGCGCCATCTCACCCCCGAAGGCGCGGCGCTGGCCGGACAACCCGCCGCATGGGCCGGCTTCAACTATCTGGGCCGCCTCAGCGCCGCCGGCACCGAAGCGCAGGACCGCCTCTGGCGCCCCGCGGAAGGCGTCATCCCCGCCCCGCAGCCGCCCCGGCCCCGGCCGCTGGCCCGGCTGCTCGATCTCAATGCCGTCACCGAGGACCGCCCGGAAGGGCCGGTACTGGTCGCCGACTGGTCATGGGCCGCCCGCCATCTGGGCCGCGACGACATCGCCGACATCGCCGGGCGCTGGTTTGACGCGCTCAGCCGCATCGCCGCCCTCGCCGAGGCCCGGCCGGAACGCGCGCTGACCTGCTCGGACGTGGCGCTGACCGGGCTGGACCAGCCCGCAATCGACGCCCTCGCCGCCCGGATGCCGCTGGCTGACATCCTGCCGCTCTCGCCGCTGCAGCAGGGCTTCCTGTTCCATGCCAGCTATGACGACGAGGCCGCCGGCGCCTATATCGTGCAGATGGTCTTCACCCTGGACGGGCCGCTGGACGCCGAACGGCTGCGTGGCGCCATGCGCGCCATGCTCGCCCGCCATCCCAATCTCGCAGCCCGCTTCGTGCTCGCCGGCGAGCGCATGGTCCAGCTGATCCCCGAACAGCCCGACCTGCCATGGCTCTGCCACGCCCCGGACGGAACCCCGGCCGAACGGCAGGCCGAGCGCGACGCCATCCTCAACGCCGACCGCCACGCCCGCTTCGATCTCGAAAACGATCCCCCGATCCGCGCAACGCTCATCAGGGAAAACAACCGTAAACACGATATCGCAATAACAACTCATCATATCGCTATCGATGGATGGTCCAGCCCGATCATGCTGCAGGAGTTGATGGCTCTCTATGATGATCCACAGGCCTTCGATGGACGGCCCGCTCCGCGCTACCGCGATTATCTGGCCTCGATCATGGCCAATGACGAGGATGCCAGCCTGATGGCATGGCGCGATCATCTGGCAGGTCTGGAGGCTCCGACGCGGATCGCACCGGAAACCAATGGTCCGCCGCAACCGGAATTGTGCGAGCGGTTAATCGCGCCGGATGACTGGCAAAGCGTGGCCGGCGCCGCGCTGGCCGAAGGGGTGACTCCGAGCACGCTGGCGCAACAGGCTTGGGCGATGGTGCTGTCGCATCTGACAGGGCAGACGGATGTGAGCTTCGGCGCGATCGTCTCGGGCCGCCCGCCCGAGGTGGCCGGCATAGAGGAAATGGTTGGCCTGTTCATCAACACCGTCCCGATGCGGGTGCGCCTGAAGCCCCAGGAAAGGCTGGCAGCAACGGCGCGGAGACTGCAGGAAGAACAAACCGCGCTCGGCAGCCATCATCATATCGCCCTGCCGCGTCTGACGCAGGAAATGCGGATGGGCGAATTGTTCGATACTCTTCTGGTTTACGAGAACTATCCGGTCCGGGCCGCAGACAGTCCGGATGAAGAGCCGCAGGACGCTTTGCGCATCAGTGCCGCAGGCAGCCACGGCGCAGCGGTAACGCATTATCCCCTGGGCATGATGATCGTGCCGCCATCCCGACCGGGCGAGGCCGCAAAGCTGACACTGAGCTATCGCGCCGATCTGTTCGGCGAGGATTATGCCCAGAGGGTCCAGACCTTGTTTTCCCGCGCGCTGATGCTGTTAGCCAAGCGGTCCGATCTGTCCTGCGCGGATGTCTGCCTGGAGGATGTGCCACAGGGCGCCCCGGGCCGTGAGCGCAGCGACCCGCGCATGGTCACGGATCTGTTCGCCGAGCAGGTGGCGCGCAATCCGAACGCGATCGCGCTTGGCTGGGAAGACGGGTTGATGAGTTATGCACAGCTTGACGGCGACAGCGACCGGCTGGCCTGGCATCTGGTGCAGTTGGGAGTACGGGCGGGCGATATCGTCGGCATCTCACTGCCGCGAGGCCCCGAGATCGCTATAGCCATGCTGGGCGTGTGGAAGGCCGGTGCAGCCTATCTGCCGCTGGATCCCACCTATCCTGCCGCCCGGCTGAAGCACATGCTGACCGATGCCCGGCCCCGGCTAATCGTGACCGATCCCCGAACGCGCCAGCTTCTGCCTTCGGGCGATTGGAGCGCGGTGATGGTGCGGGGGACGCATCTGGCGAGCGATGCTGGCGGGAGGCCAAAACCCCGCCGCAGGCTGAGCGCGGAAAGCCCGGCCTTCGTGCTCTATACCTCCGGCTCGACCGGTGCGCCGAAAGGTGTCGTCGGCACCCACGGCACCATCGCCGAAAGGCTGACCTGTCCGCTACCCGAAGCAGATGACGCGGAGACCCGGATATATGCACACAAGACCACGCTGAATTTCATCGATGCGATCTACGAGTTGTGCTTGCCGCTGCTGCATGGCGACCGGGTCGAGATCGTGCCGCATGACGATCGGGGGGATGTGGATAGCATCGCATCGGTGATCGAAACGCGGGGCGTCACCCGGATCGTACTGGTGCCATCGCTGTTGCGCGCGCTGCTGGATCTGCCCGATGCCGCTCGGCGGCTGGCAAGCTTGCGTGTCTGCGCCTCCAGCGGCGAGGCGCTGCCCGGAGAGTTGGCGGTAAAGTTCCGCAAGACGCTACCACGCGCGAAACTGCTGAATGTCTACGGCACATCCGAGATGTGGGACGCGAGCGCTGGCGAGGCTGGACACGATCAGGACGCGGCCAGCGGCGTGCCTATCGGCGAGGTTCTGGACGGGGTGGGCACGGCCATCCTGGACGGTTTTCTGCGTCCGGTCGCGACCGGTGTCGCAGGTGAGCTCTATGTTTCGGGTCACGGCGTCGCGCAGGGCTATCTGAACCGGCCGGACCTGACGGCCGCCCGCTTTGTCGCCAGCCCTACCGGCGGGGGCCAGCGGATGTACCGCACGGGTGATCTGGTGAGACGGCGGTCCGATGGCGGGCTGGATTACCTGGGTCGCGCCGATCAGCAGATCAAGATCCGCGGCTTCCGCATCGAGGTGGACGAGATCGTAGCATTGCTGATGAAGCAGCCCGGTATCAGTCAGGCGATTGCGGCAGCGGTTCCGTCACCGCGCGGCGGCAGCGACCTGATCGCCTATGTGGTCGCGACCGAAGGCGCCAGGCCCGATCCTCGCGTATTGCGACAGGCTCTGGCCCAGCATCTGCCGCGCAACATGGTGCCATCGGCGGTAATGATGGTCGACCATCTTCCGCTTCTACCCAATGGCAAGGTGGATCGCGCGGCCCTGCCCCGGCCCGAAATCCAGCCGTCGCGGCCTCCGCAAACCGACCTGCAGACACGGCTTTGCGCAGCCATGGCCGAGGTCCTGTGCCTGCCGGAAGTCGGCATCGACGACGATTTCTTCGAACTGGGCGGTCATTCGCTGCTGGCGGCACGGCTGGCTGCGCGGCTGCGCATGGTCACCGGCCGCACGGTCGGTGTTCGCGCCATCTTCGAGGCCCCGACCGTCCAGCAACTGGAACAACGGCTGAGCGAGAGCGAGGATCGCTTCAGCGACGATCCGGTGCTGAGCTTTCCGCCGGTAGGCCCATATGCCGGCCCGGCCCCCGAACCACTGTTTTGCCTGCATCCAGCTGGCGGGATCGGCTGGTGGTATCGCAACCTGCCAGCGCAACTGGGTCGCGGCCGCACGATTCATGCCTTGCAGGGTCCGGAATTCTGCGGCACCGGCAACCCCGCCACGATGGAGGAGGCCGCCGCAGAGTATCTCGATCGAATCGAGACCATTCTCCCGGCCGGACAGTTGCATCTGCTGGGCTGGTCCTACGGCGGCGCGCTGGCATTCGAGATTGCGTTGCAGGCGCAGACCCGTGGCCGCGAGGTGACGACGCTGGCGCTGATGGATGCCTTCCTTCTGGCCGGGCTGCCGGGTTTCGACCCTGCCGCGAACGACAAGAGCGCGGGTCAGGTGCTGGCCGATCTGTTGGCCGTGACAGGCCGCTTGACAGCGGATTTCAACTGCGTCTCACCCGATTACGAACGGGCAGCCGAGGCGCTTCACGGCACGATCCTTGGCGGTCTGGACGCCGCGATGCTGGAACGCTTCGTTCAGGCCAGTCGTGCCGATGTCACCCGGTTAGGCCATTACCGCCCGGCCGGTCACTTCAACGGCAGGCTGATCTATTTCGATGCTGTCGGAGACAAGCAGGAACCCGATGGCAGCGGATCGGAGCTGTTCGCCCGCCACGCGTCGGGGCTCGCCCGTCATCCGGTCGCCTGCCGCCATGACGAAATGGGACATCCGCAGCATCTGGCCGTGATCGGCCGGCTGCTGTCCACGGAGTACGGGCTGTGAGCGGAACGCCGCATCCCGCACCGCGATCCAGCCGTCGGATCGCGCCTTACGCCCTGACGCAAGGGTCAGGGCATATCTCAAGCGCAATAGGAGAACATCATGAGCAATCCCTTCGATGACCAGGACGGAATCTTCCTCGTGCTGGTGAACGATGAGAACCAGCACTCGCTCTGGCCCGAATTCGCTGCGGTCCCCGAGGGCTGGCGCTGCGTCTTCGGTCCGGAAAGCCGTCCGGCCTGCGTCAGCTATGTCGAGACCAACTGGACCGACATGCGCCCCGCAAGCCTTATCGCGGCAGAGGCAGAGGAGGCCGCCTGAACCCGCTGGTCGAGGCGCGGGGCCGCAGGATCGCGGCTCAGCGCCAGAGGATCGTCGCCACATGCCCGGCGGCGGTCCTCTGAAGCGCCTCGAACACGGTTCCGGTCGCCCAGCCGGCGCCCCAGTCCTCGGTCAGCGTCAGCATGACACGGACCGGCGCGGCCGCCCCGTCCTTTTGCCAGCCGATATGTGCAGCGGAAAAATCCCGAAACTGGCGCGTCAGGGGATACAGCGCCTTGTAAAGCGCCTCCTTGGCGGAAAAGGCGCAGGTGACTTCGTGCTCCAGCAACAGGCCGGAATGCCCGACAGGCTGTCCCGGCATGATCTCGGGCGCGATCTGCACCGCGATCTCGGCGGTTACGATGCGTTCGAGGTCCAGCCCCAGCAGCCGCGCGCAACCAACGGGTGCCACAAGGGCAGCCGCGGTATCATCGCTGTGACTGATGCTGCCCAGCCAACCCGGGGGCCAGTCCGGCAGCCCGTCGTCGCCGATGCCCAGCGCCGCCGCACCCCGGAACCCGGCCTTGCAAAGCGCCTCTTGCGCGGCGATCCGCCCGGCGGCGAAGGTCGCTTGCCTGCGCTGAGCGCAACGGCGGATGGGTTCGGGCAGTTCCACCGCAGCCGCGTCGCCAACCGGAGCGAATGCCAGTGCGCCGCCCGGCGGAAGTGGCAGGTCGCTCGCGGCACGCGCCAGCACATCGGTGGGTGTTCCGGACAAGCTATCGCCTTTCTTCATCGCTGCCGGATGCCCGGCGCCATCCCCGCGCAACATTGCAAATCGGAGACATAACATGCAACTCTTCCTGTTCCCCTATGCAGGCGGTTCGTCGCGTTCCTTTCGCGGCTGGCCAGAGGCTCTGTCCGGCTGCTGCGATGCCATTCCCTGCGACACGCCCTGCACCAGCCGACCCTATATCGACCCGCCCGAACCCCTGACGATACAGGACATGGCCATGCGGCAGGCGATGCGACTGGCACGGCATCCCGGCCCCTTCGCCATTTTCGGTCATTCGATGGGAGCGCTTGTCGCCTTCGAGACGGCCTGCCATCTGCGCCGCATGCGCGCGCCGATGCCCCGGCTGCTGATCCTGTCGGCGCATCGGGCGCCGCATCTGCCATCCCGGCGCGACGCCCTGCACATGCTACCCGATGCCGATTTCGACGCACGGCTCGCGACCTATTCCGGCACTCCGGACGAGGTCTTGCAGGATGCCGAGATGATGGAGCTGTTCCGCCCCCTGCTACGGCGCGATTTCGCGGCCTGCGAAAACTATCGCCTGACCAGCGGACCGCCGCTGGATATCCCCGCTCTTTGCCTTGGCGGCACCGAGGATCCCGACATCCCTCCCGAGGATCTGTCCGCGTGGTCACAGCATTTCACCCGCCTGCCAGGTCTGGGCCTGCTTCCCGGCGGACATTTCTATTTCCGCGATTCATTCCCTGCACAGGTTATGCATATCAAAGGTGCGCTGTGGGGACTGAATCCCGACAGAGCTGGTCGGCGGAACCTTCCTCGGCAGTTCGGGACCGGTTCCCATCCGATCAATACCGGCGAACACAGTCGGCAGCGGAAAGAAATTCGATTTTAGGGCGGTGTTTGAAATGGGGCTCATCATCGGAACCCGGCCGGGATCAGACGGTCGTTCCCGCCGCCCTCTCATTGGACACAAGCCCCTGCGAGGCGCGTGAACCACAAGAGCTTCCTGAGTTGTGGTCCGCAACTCCACGCCAGCCACCGCCAGAATCGAACAGACAACGCGGCCGCAATCTCGGCATCTTCCCGGATCGGTACCCTATCGGCGTTGGTACAGGTTCGGCAACCGCATGGCGAAGGTCCGGATAAGGCTGGTATCCAGCATCAATTCGCCAAAGCCTTTCTCGGCGATCCTTCGGCAAAACTCGCCTAACTTGCGATATATCGTAAGATCGTATGCCCTTTTGCAGCTTACCCGTGAGAGGTGGTTCGCCCTGCATTGGCAGCTTTCAACGAGGGCTGCTCGGAGAGCGGTCGGAAGGGCTTGGTCAGAACCTATGGAAAGATCGAGGCCCTCGGCTACGACTGCGCGGTGATCGCACCATCACTGATCCCGCACCAGCCCGACGAGTGCGTGAAAACGAGTCGTCGCGACGCGGTCAAGCTGGCCCGCGTTTAGGCTCAAGACCCATTGATCGGCTTAAGGCTACTGCTGCAGCGTGATTCAGGCCCAAACTGACGGGGGTGATGATGAGCAACCCTTTCTGGCTAACTGACGCACAGATGGGCCGGCTTCGGCCGTTTTTTTTTCCCAAGAGCCATGGCAAGCCGCGCGCCGATGACCGGCGCGTTCTTAGTGGCATAATCTTCATCAATCGCAATGGTTTGCGGTGACGCGATGCCCCCAAGGAATACGACCCGGCCAAGGCGCTCCGCAACCGCTGGAAACGATGGGGCGAGAAGAACATCTTCGCGAGCATGATGAACGGCCTTGCGTTGGAGGCAGCGGTTCCGAAGACAGTGATAGCTATCGCCCTGGTCCCGGGCAGGGAAAGGCGTTTCTCAAGAGGATCATGCAAGCGGCACATATCCCGGGTCTCGGCGAAGCCATCAGCTCCTTACTGTGGGTACGTGCCGCGTTGGTCGAACAGATCGAGGAAATGAACCGCCGTTTGCACATCATCGCCAGCCAGTCACAGACCTGTGAATTCCTCATGAGCATCCCGGGCGTCGGTGTGTAGACATCTGCAGCCTTTGCGGCGGCAATCGATGAGGTCGGGCGCTTCCGACAATCACGCAATGCAGATGCGTATTTCGGCCTGGTGCCCCGACGTCATCAGTCGGGTGAGCTCGACTGGACCGGCAGGATCACCAAGCAGGGCGACAACACAGTGCGCAAACTGCTGTACGAAGCGGCCAGCTCGATCCTTACCCGCAGCCGAGGGACTTTTGCCCTCAAGACATGGCCATGAAAATTGCCAGGCGCCGCGGCCTGAAGAAAGCCCGTGTTGCGTTTGCTCGCTGCCTTGCGGTGATCATGCATGCCATGCTGCGCGACGGTACCTTGTTCCAAGCATAAGATAGGGTAAAATTCGTTTGCCAGCGGTGAGCCGTCAAAGCTGATCCGAAGGTGGTATCCCGAGAGGGAACGCCGGACGAACGATCTGCGAAGGTGGTCAGATGGACTCGCAAGCCCGCTTCGAGTCAATGCAACGTTCGCCTCTTTGAGACACGATACAGCACGACCAGCCTCGGTTCGGTCAGTGTGGACAGATCCGTCAAACCCTCAAGGGATCAACACCGCCTGCGCTCTGCGATTGCGGATCGGACTCTAACCGCCGAAGAGCTGAAGGTTTCGTAAGACATAAACCTGAGCGGCCTCTGGAGGCGAGCCTGTGCCTGGCGTGGCGGAAGCTCAGTTCCAGTACAGACACTATCCGGCGGTCGAGATTGCCCGGCTTGCGGTCGATCGAGGCATTGTAGATTCGGCCTCAGGCAGCACCTCGTTGACCTCAACGCGTGACTCCATTGCCTCGGCCAAAGGCGCCGTTCCCGGTGCTGTCCGCCAAGCCGCTACCTTGCGGACCGCGGCGTCGAACTTGCCGCGCGAGGTGCCATCGAGCGTGATCCCAAAGCTCTTGAGAGAATGGTCGTTGTCCCCTCCCGGCACCTGCGTGAAGACGGCAAATTGATCCATCTCGTCGCAGGCGACGTCACCGATCAGCGATGGACTTCCCGAATCGTCCAGCACAGGGTTAATGCCAACATCGATGGCGATCACTCCGGGTTTGGCAGGATAGCGCGATTGGCTTGGAAAACAGGCCTCGCCGCCACTTCAGCATCAGATTTTGCGCGATTCAGTCGGGCAACGTCGAGCCGGCCTTTCAACCCGATACATACGACTCCGATCGAATGATCGCCTGTCGCGGCTTCGACGGAATAGCGGTGACCCACGACGTGAAGCAGGACAAGTCCGGCCTCGGTCAGGACGAAACCCTTGGCGCGGGTAACACCCGGATCATCGGCCAGCGCCTGCGCCAGCCTCCGGACATCGATAGGCCGGCCCGGTGTCAGGACCAGGCTGGAGAACTGACCATGCGCATCTGCGGCCGGCTTACGGCCACGGGCTGGGACCGGCAAGGCACCGACAACAGCGGAAATCGGCACCTCGCCGTGACTTACGGGCAAGAGCCGCGCTTGCGGTGCCTTGCTACGCAACCAGTCGAGCAGCCTGCTCCGCTCCTCGTTCGTCACCAGGTCCGATTTGGTCAGCAACATGATATCGGCCTGAGCAAGCTGCCGGAGGATCGTGTCGCCAAGGTAGGGATCCGTCGCGTTCCGGCGGATCTGTTCCGCGTCTGCCAGAACGACGACGGCATCGGCGCGCAGGCCATCGACAAGACCCACCGACGCGATGATCGAACCAGGCAGGGCCACACCTGAGGCTTCGATCAGCACGTGATCTACAGGAGGATCCAATGCCTTGATACCGTCCAGCGCGCCGATCAGATCGCTGCCGAATGCGCAGCAGACACAGCCGCCGGAAATAGAGATCACCCCGTTTCCCTGCGCCTCGATCAATTCGGAATCGATCGGCAGCTCGCCGAACTCATTCACCAGCACGGCAAGGCGCCACCCCTCGTTATTGCGCAGCAACTGGTTGATAAGCGTGGTTTTCCCCGCACCCAGATATCCAGCAATGACGGTGACCGGTAACCTCATCAGATATCAGCCGCTGCAAAGACACGACCGCCCTGAACGGTCCCCCAGACGGAAACATCCTTCAGCGCGCTTGCCGGAACGGCCGTCGGGTCATCCTCGAGAATGGCGAAATCAGCACGCTTGCCAACCTCGATCGAGCCGATCAGGTGATCCATCTTCATGGTGATCGCCGCGCCCAGGGTGATCGCGTGCAGCGCCTGTGCAACCTCTATCCGTTCGCCTTCGCCCTGTATCCGGCCGGAGGCGGTCAGCCGGTTGACGGCGGCCCAGGCCGTGAAGAGCGGTCCGAGCGGTGTCACCGGAGCGTCCGAATGGATCGTCATCGGCACATTGGCGTCCAGCGCGGTCCGGCAGGCATTCATACGTTCGGCCCGTTCTGGTCCGACGGTCAGGGCGTAATGCTCGTCACCCCAGTAATAGTGGTGATTGGCAAACAGGTTCACGCACATTCCCAACCGGCCCATCTTGCGGAACTGGGCGGCCGAAGCGAGCTGACAATGCTGCAAGGTAAAGCGGTGATCGAAATCGGGATGTTTCCGCAGCGCCGCCTCCAGAGTTTCGATGGCGAGTTGCGTGGCCTGATCTCCATTCGTGTGCGTATGGACCTGCACCCCTGCGGCCAAGGCACGCTCGTAAATCTCTGCCAGTTGATCTGGCGCGACATACCAGAGCCCGTTCTCCGACCCGTTGTAATAGCCGGGCCATTGTAGCCGCGCCGAAAAGCCCTGGATGGACCCATCCGCAATGACCTTGATCCGGCCCAGGTCAAGCCGTTCGGTACTACGCTCCCTAAGGGACCGGGTGTAATCGACCAGTTCCGCCGGTGACATGCCGAAATTGATCCGGAAGGCAACCAGACATGCTGGGAAATCATCCGCATTGGTAACGTCGGTGAACAGGTTCACCAGATCGTCGTTCAGTTGCTGCCCCAGATCCGACGAGGTGGTGACGCCGGCACGGACGCATAACCTGCCGTAATTCCTCAGCCCGTTCGCATCCGCTGCCAGAAAGGCGCGATCCATGCCGACATGCTTGCCTGCCGGCATCATGATTTCGGGGCTTTTCAGCTCTCCGGTCGGCAGCCCGTCCCCGGCCAGCGGAATGCCGGGGTGGTCATTGCCTTGCCTGAGCAACCCCGCCAGTTCCAGCCCCCTGGTATTGACATTCAGGATATGCCCCGAGGCATGCATGATGCCCACCGGTCGCGTGACCGAGACGCGATCCAGATCCGCCCGTGTCATGCGCACATTGTCCATATAGATCGGATCCAGGCCCCAGCCCAACAGCGGCGCGCCGGGATCGTCCATTCCGACCTCGATCTCTTTCAGCCTTGCGACGACCTCATCGATGGATTTCAGCCCCGGCCAGGTCTTGCCGTCGGGATCCATGCGGTCGAACCAACCGACATAGGTGAATTGCCATAGGGCACCTTCCATACTGTGCCCATGCCCTTCGATCAGGCCCGGCATCAGGAACTTGTCGGCGAAACGATCATCGATGGTGCCAGGCCCCCAGCCCTGCAACTGTTCGAGCGTCCCGGCCCCCAGAATACGCCCGTTCCGGACCGCCACATGCGTAACCACTGGTTGGTTCGGGTTCATCGTGATGATCTTTTTCGCGGCATAGATGGTGGTGTGCATCAGAGTTCCCGTCTGGCGATATATCGAGTCGCAAAAAGCCTAGGACGCTTTCTTCTTTCGAAAAAATAGATTTATCTAAGGGTAAATCCCTTTTTTTTGATGGAATGGCACTCATGCTCAACTACACGCTGAAGCAACTACGCTATGTCGAGGCCGCGGGAAGGCTCGGCTCCATCTCCAATGCGGCGATCGAACTGGCCATCTCGCAAAGCTCGATCACCGCCGCGATAGACACATTGGAGGACGGGCTGGGTTATGACCTGTTCATCCGCACCCCCGCAAAGGGTATCCGCACGACGCCGCAGGGGGCCGAGGCTCTGACATTGATCCGGCGCTTCATGCATCAGGCCCGGCATTTCGAGGCCGAGATGCAATCGGTCTCGGGCGCGACGCGGGGCGCGCTCCGAATCGCGTGTTACGCCACCGCCGCCCCCGCGTTCCTGCCCATCATCCTGCGCAGCGTGACCGAAACATTCCCCGAGATCTCGATCACCGTGCTGGAGGGATCGCTCAACCAAATCGTGGATTATCTGAACGAGGGCGAAGCCGACCTGGCGTTCTCCTACGAGCAGTTCAGCGATCCCCGGCACAGATTCGAGCCTCTGTTCGACGCGCCACCCTATGCCATCGTTCCCCGTGACGATCCGATTGCCGGGGCGGGCATCACGACATTGGCGGAACTGGCCAAACGCCCGCTGGTGCTGCTGGATTTGCCGGGTGCCCGGGAATATTACATGAGACTTTTCGAAACGGCGGGACTAACGCTTAACGTAGCACATTCGACGCGCTCGTCCGAGATACTCAGGGCACTGGTCGCGGGCGGCTTCGGTGCCTCTTTCCTCAATATCCGACCACTTGATTACCGCGCGGATGAATCGGGCTATCGCATCGTGCCAATCATCGATGGAGGGAAACCGCCAACCTTCGGCATCGTAACGATCAGCGCCTCCAACCCGCCAAGATTCGTCAGGGCATTCATTCAGAACTGCATTGAATTAAAAGAGAAAAAGGCATTCACCAATCTCGTTGTCAAAGTATCCACTAAATAATGTAGTATATCCGCTTAATTTATCAGTTTTTTGATACAATCATGCTGCGTTAGGCTCCGGTGCAATAACAGATCGCGAAAATCGCGACAGGTCATGCAACCGGGAGTCCTCGACGTGAATCTGAAGATGAGAAGCTTTCTTGCTGCCGCCATGGTCTCGGCCCTGGCTTTCGCTCCTGCCTCGGCGCAGGACACTTCGAAACAGGGCGGAACCCTCGTGGTTTCGCTGCCCGGCGGAACGCCCCGCTCACTGAATCCCGCAGTCCAGTCAGGTGTCGCTACCGGCTTTCCGGGAACGCAGCTTTTCACCGCCCCCCTGCGCTATGACGAGGACTGGACGCCCCAGCCTTATCTTGCCAAAAGCTGGGAGGTCAGCAAAGATGGGCTGAAAATCACCCTGAACCTGCAGGAAAACGCCACCTTCCACGATGGAAAGCCGATCACTTCGGAAGACGTGGCCTTCTCGGTCGAGGTGATCAAGGAATACCATCCCTTCAAGTCCATGTTCGAACCGGTGACCAGTGTGGACACGCCCGACGAACATACCGCCGTCCTGAACCTGTCTCGTCCGCATCCCGCACTGATGCTGGCGATGTCCGGGCAGCTCATGCCTATCATCCCGAAGCATATCTATGGCGACGGACAGGATCCGAAAAGCCATCCCCGGAACAATCAGGACGTGGTCGGGTCCGGCCCGTTCAAGCTGGTGGAGTTCAAGCCCGGCGAACATGTGATCCTTGAACGTTACGAAGGCTATTGGGAAGAGGGCTTGCCCTATCTCGACCGAATCGTGGCCCGGATCATCAATGACAGCTCGGCGCGGGCCATCGCGCTGCAGAACGGCGAGATCCAGATGTCCACCTTCGAGAACGAACCAACCATATTGTCCCGCCTGAAGGACGTGGAGGGACTGACCCTGACCACGGATGGCTATGGCGGTGTCGGACCTATCGACTGGCTGGCCATGAACACCACGCGCGGGCCGCTGCAGGACGTAAAGGTGCGGCAGGCCATCGCCTATGCCATCGACAAGAATTTCATGCTCAAGGCGCTGCTGCGCGGAACCGCGACAGAGGCGAGGACGGGCATCCATCCCGACAGCCCGTTCTACAATCCCGATGTGAACACCTATGAGTTCGACCTCGACAAGGCCAATGCCCTGCTGGACGAGGCGGGCTATCCGATGAAGGACGGCAACCGGTTCGAGTTGAACATCGAATTGCCGGGTTTCCCGGGCTACAAGCCGCAAACCGAGTATGTGAAGGCAGCGCTGGCCAAGGCGGGGATCACAGTGAATGTCCGTTCGCATCCGGATTTTCCCAGTTGGGCCGAGGCGGTCGGATCGATGCAGTTCGACCTGTCATTCGACAGCGTATATAACTGGGGCGATCCGGTAATCGGCGTCAATCGGACCTATCTGTCCTCGAATATCGACAAGGGTGTCTGGTCGAATACGCAAGGTTATTCGAATGCGCGCGTGGACGAGTTGCTGAACATGGCCGCGACGGAGAACGATCCCGAAAAGCGCAAGGCGCTCTACAAGGAGTTCCAGGAGATCGTTGCCGACGAAGTGCCGATCTACGTCACCAACGCCGTGCCCATGCACACGATCTATTCCGACAAGGTGGGCAATCCGCCCCTGGGTATCTGGGCGTCCAGTTCTCCCTACGACAAGGTCTATCTCAAGGACTGACGACAATACCAACCCGCTGCGGCCTCCGGGCCGCGGATCGTCCCCAGGCTACGGCCAATTAGACGGAGGTAGGTACCTTGCACTTGTTGCGCACCACAGCAATCAGGCTTTTCTACGCTGTCATACTGTTGATGGCGGTACTGCTGCTCAACTTCACGATGATGCATCTCGCACCCGGCGACGTGGCCGATACGATCGCGCAATCGATGGGCGGGGCGGATGAAAAGGTCCTGGCCCGGATCCGCGCCGATTACGGGTTGGACCAGCCGTTCCTCGTGCAGCTTGCCCGCTATATGGGCGGAGTCCTGAGTTTCGACCTGGGATATTCCTACTATCACAACGCACCGGTGACGCAGTTGATCCTGCAGCGTCTGCCGGCGACGCTATTGCTGGTGTTCACGGCGCAGATACTGGCGCTGATCCTCGGGGTGATCCTGGGCGTGATATCGGCACGCAGGCCGAACGGCATCCTGTCCCATTTCGTTACCTTCTTCGCCCTGTTCGGATATTCCGCCCCCGTCTTCTGGACCGGTATCCTGCTGCTCATCGCATTCTCGTTGAAGATCCAGTGGTTCCCGGTTTCCGGAATGCGTGATGTAACGATTGTCGGCGGATTCTGGACCCATGCGCTGGACATTGCCCGCCACATGGTGCTGCCGACCCTGACGCTAAGCTCCATCTTTCTCGCACTTTATTCCCGGCTCTCGCGCGCGACGATGATGGAAACCCTCGGATCGGATTACGTGCGCACGGCGAAGGCGAAGGGACTTACCCAACGGCAGGTGATCTATAAGCATGCGTTGAAGAACGCATTGTCGCCGGTGATCACGCTGGCCGGCCTGCAGTTCAGTGCCGTCGTATCCGGCGCGGTTCTGGTCGAGACGGTGTTCGCATGGCCCGGCCTGGGGACACTGGCCTTCGAGTCGATCCTGGTCCGGGATACCCCGACGATCCTGGGCATCCTGTTCTTTTCGGCACTGATGGTGATCATCGGCAATCTGCTGACGGATTTCGCCCTGCGCCTCGTCGATCCAAGATTGAGGGCACGCGCATGAGTGATGAAACCCTTCACATTCCCGTCGAAAAGGCCCGGTCACCGCTTGCCGAGGCATGGGAGATGTTTCGCCAAAACCATCTGGCCATGGTCGGATTGGCAATACTGATCCTGATCGTGCTGGGCGCGATATTCGGACCACTGATCTATCCGACCGACCCGTATGAGATGGTGTGGGCGCCGTTCTCTCCGCCAGGACAAGAGGGCTTTCTTCTGGGTACCGACTATCTGGGCCGCGATATCCTGTCGCAGCTTTTGAATGGTGCGCGGGTGACGCTGATCATCGGACTGGCGGCGGCCTTCGTCACGGTAGCGATCGGTATCACCGTCGGGGCGCTGGCAGGGTTTTACGGCGGCGCCATCGAGGAAGCCCTGATGCGTTTCACCGAGTTCTTTCAGGTGCTGCCGACGCTTCTGTTCTCGATGGTGATCGTATCGCTGTTCGGAGCCAGCCTGCCGATGATCACCTTTGCCATAGGCGTGGTAAGCTGGACCGCCGTCGCCCGTATCACCCGCGCCGAGTTCCTGCGGATCCGCGAGATGGATTACGTGATGGCCAGCCGCGCCTCCGGCGCACCGGGCATGCGGTTGATGTTCACCGTGATCCTGCCCAATTCCCTGCCTCCCATCATCGTGCAATCGGCGCTGATGGTAGGCTCGGCCATCCTGTTCGAAGCCGGGCTCAGCTTTCTCGGCTTGACTGATCCGAATATTGTCAGCTGGGGTCAGATCATCGGGTCGAACAGGCAATATATTCTGGAGGCGGGATATACTGTCACCATTCCGGGTCTAGCCATCTTCGTCACGGTTCTGGCCATCAGTCTTGTCGGCGACGGGCTGAACGACGCGCTGAATCCCAAACTGAGGAAACGCTGATGGAGCCGCTTCTGAAGGTCGAAAACCTGCGGATCGAACTGAAGACCCGGGCCGGAGTCGCGCCAGTGATCGACGATCTGAGCTTCGAGTTGGGGCAAGGCGAAAGCATCAGTTTCGTCGGCGAATCCGGCTGCGGCAAATCGATGACCGCGCTGGCCATCATGGGCCTGTTGCCCGAAGGGATCGGACGTGTCGCATCGGGCCGCATCCTGTTCGGGGGCGAAGACCTGACAGCGGCCTCGGACCGCCGTCTGAGGGATATCCGCGGCAATGAGATCAGCATGATCTTTCAGGAGCCGATGACTTCGCTCAATCCGGTCTATACCGTCGGTGAACAGATCGCCGAAGTGCTGCGGGCGCATCAAGGCCTGGGCCAGAGGGCCGCATGGACCATGGCGGCCGAATTGCTGGACGCGGTGCGCATCCCGAATCCCGGAAGGCGGATCGACGACTATCCCTTCCAGATGTCAGGCGGTCAGCGTCAACGGGTCATGATCGCCATCGCGCTGGCCTGCAAACCCAAGATCCTGATCGCGGACGAACCCACCACGGCGCTCGACGTCACGGTTCAGGCGCAGATCTTCGATCTGCTGCGCGACCTGCGCGCGCAGACTGGCACCTCGATCATCATGATTACCCATGACATGGGCGCGGTCGCCGAAATGGCCGAGCGGATGATCGTGATGTATGCCGGGCGCAAGGTCGAGGAGGGACCGGTTGCCGATGTGATCGCGCATGCGCGGCATCCTTATACCCACGGGCTGATCAGTTGCGTGCCGCATATCGTCGCCAATCTGACCGAAGAGCGCGAGGAACTGACCGAGGTCCCCGGGATTGTTCCCGGACTTGGCGAGTTCGGGCAGGATATGTGCCTTTTTTCCGCGCGCTGTCCGAGGGTGACCGAAAAATGCCGCAGTGCCCGACCGCCGGAAGCGATGCTTGGCGGCAGCCAGGTCTCGGCCTGCTGGCACGCGGAGGAAGTATGATGCCAGAGCTTCTCGATGTCCGGAACCTCTCTGTCCGTTTTCCGGTAGGCCGCAAAGGAACGGGCTGGGGTCAAACGAGCTACCTGACCGCGGTCGACGATATCTCCTTCACGGTCCGCAAGGGAGAAACGCTTGCGATCGTCGGGGAATCCGGCTCTGGCAAGACCACTGCAGCGCTCGCCATCGCACAACTTGTCGCCGGCGAAACGAGCGGCGAGGTGGTGCTTGACGGGCAGGACATCATGCCTGCCGGCCGCGACCAGTTGCGGGCGATGCGCCGCAAGGTGCAAGTAATCTTTCAGGACCCTTATTCCTCGCTGAACCCACGCAAACGCGCCGAGGAAATCGTGCGTGAACCCCTGGACAACCTGACCAACAAACCGGCCCGGGAAAAGCGCGAAATCGTTGATCGACTATTCCAGGCCGTGGGCCTCAGGCCCGAGCAGAAACGGCTTTTCCCGCATCAGTTCTCGGGCGGTCAACGCCAGCGCATCGGCATTGCCCGCGCCCTGAGCACCCAGCCCGAGGTAATCATCTGCGACGAGCCCGTCTCGGCACTCGACGTGGCCGTGCAGGCGCAGATCCTGAACCTGCTTCGCCGTCTGCAATCGGAATTCGGGCTGACCTATATCTTCATCAGCCATGACCTGGGCGTCGTCCAGCACATGTGCGACAGCGTGGCGGTCATGTATATGGGTAAGATCGTCGAACATGCGGATCGACTGGCGCTGTTTAACAACCCGCAGCACCCCTATACGGCCGCGCTTCTTTCAGCCGTGCCGTCGATCGATCCAACCTTGCGCGATCACAGCAAGCGCATTCTTATACCAGGGGATCCGCCAGATCCCCTGAACCTTCCGGCAGGTTGCCGTTTCGTATCGCGCTGCCCGGTCGCGCAACTCCACTGTCGGGAACTTGTGCCAGAGTTGACCGGAAACGGCACGGAGCATCTCACAGCCTGCCATCTGGTTGACGCAGACCTTGTCTCGCCTATGCAGGCGGTGAGGGAAGCAGAATAGGGTGATCTGCACAGATATGTCCGGATTGTCGTCAGAGGTGGTCGATCTGTTGTAGGATGGGTGCCGCCCGATCACGGGAAAAGCGGAGCGAAGGCTGTCCCGCCACTGGTCCAAAGGACGACCCGAACGCGGCCACTGACGTGCCCGATCAGGCTGGGCCCGGCCCATCCGCGCGGGATCGCATGGAAGGGGGCTGGTGGCTGGCTGATCTTTTCGCAGGCCCGGTATGTGAACTTCTCGCGCGCGGTCTGGATCGCCCTCCATCGCCGCAGGATCACTTCCAGCGTCTCGGTGACATCTTCGCCCATCTTCACGAGACGTCCTAGCCACAGCAACTGCGGGTTTCGGGGCCTCGACGACAGTCCGTTCGCGCGGGCCGGGTGATCGGGGAACGGCTTGCACACGGATGGCGGCGTGTGAGGCTGCGCACAATGATCGGGCCTTGTGAGATGCCTGTTCGGCGGCCAGGGCATCCTCGGTGGCCGACGTTCCCAGTTCTTCAAGCTGCAGTTCCAATTGATCGACCAGCCGGGCGCCCCATTCCGACGAGGTGCCATATTTGTCGCGGCGCAGTTTGGCGATCTCAAGCTTGACATACTGCTGATGACGGGACCGATCCCGGGAGTGGAACCCAGGATATCGGCTGTTGTGGCAAGTTGATCATCCGAAGCGACGGCCCGCAGCGGTCACGATGTAATCGTGACTTTCCATCGTTTTCTTCGGACATGGGCGCGACGGCCAATCGCAGAAGTTCACATGCTTCGGGATCAGGCCTATGAATCCGGACGAAATCCCAAACTGCGCCCCAGCTTGGAGGCGAAAAATTCGCCGATCAGGCCGCGGCGAAACAGCAGCACGCAGGCCATGAAGACCAAGCCGGTAACGATTGTCACCGGGAATTCCGAAGTTGCCAGATAGTTCTGCAATGTCACGACCATTCCGGCACCGATGATCGGCCCGGCCAATGTGCCTATGCCACCCAGAAGCGTCATCAGGATCACCTCACCCGACATTTGCCAGGTTACGTCGGTCAGGGTAGCAAACTGGAAGACCAGTGCTTTCATGCCTCCAGCCAATCCGGCCAGCGCTGCGGACATCACGAAGGCCCCCAGCTTGTAGCGATTGACCGAATAGCCCAGTGATATCGCTCGCTGTTCGTTCTCGCGGATCGATTTCAGGATCATTCCGAAAGGCGAGTTGACGAAACGCCAGATGATCAGAAGCCCGATCACGAACACCGCGAGAACGAAATAATACATATTGCTTGCATCGTGCAGATTGATCAGTCCGAAAAGTTTGCCTCGCGGCACCGACTGGATCCCGTCCTCGCCATGGGTGAAACTGGCCTGAAGGCAGAAAAAGTAAAACAGCTGCGCCAGCGCCAGTGTAATCATGGCGAAATAGATCCCCTGGCGGCGAATTGCGATAGCGCCCATGATCAGGCCCAGCAAGGCCGCCCCCGCAACGCCCAGAAGGATCCCTGCTTCCGGCGACCAGCCCCAGATCTTCACCGCATGGGCGGTGAAATAGGCGGCACCTCCGAAAAAACAGGCATGGCCGAAGCTGAGAAGCCCGGTATAGCCCAGAAGCAGGTTGAAGGCCGACGCGAAAAGCGCGAAGCACAGCAGCTTCATCAGGAAAATCGGATAGAACAGATGCGGCGCGAGTAGCAACCCCGCCAGAGAGACCATGATGATCGCGATCCGGATTCGCTTCGCCCGCGGATGGGCACTAGCCAGTCCGCTCTGCACGGGTTCGGATTTTCCTGTCATATCAAGCATCCTTTCCGAAAAGGCCGGCGGGTCGCAGGATCAGCACGATCGCCATGATGACGAAAATCACGATGCTCGACGCCTCCGGATAGAAGACTTTGGTCAATCCCTCCACGATTCCCAGCATGTAGCCGGTGATGATTGCACCAAGAATCGAACCCATGCCGCCAACCACCACGACCGCGAAGACGACGATAATGATCTGCGACCCCATCAGCGGGCTGACCTGATAGATCGGCGCCGCGAGCACGCCGGTAAAGGCAGCCAGCCCTGCCCCGAGCGCATAGGTCAGCGTCAACAGCATCGGCACGTTAACACCGAAACTCTGCACCAGTGTCGGGTTCTCGGTCGCGGCGCGCAAATAGGCGCCCAGCTTGGTCTTCTCGATCATCAGCCAGACCCCCAGGCAAACAATCATCGAAGCTATCACAACCCATCCCCGATAGAGCGGCAGAAACATGAAGCCCAGATTCACCGCGCCTTGAATCGGCTGCGGATAGGGCATGCCGGACGCGCCAAAAAAATAACGGAACGTCCCCTCTATGGTCAGTGCCAGTCCAAAGGTGAAGAGCAGGCCATAGAGATGATCCATCTTGTAGAGCCGCGACAGCATCGTGCGCTCTACCACAGCCCCGAGCAGGCCCACGATGACCGGCGCAAGGACCAGCGCAAGCCAGTAGTTGATGCCAAGACCGCTCAGGAGCAGCAACGTAACGAAAGCACCCAGCATATATTGTGCGCCGTGAGCGAAGTTGATGACCCGTAGCAGGCCGAAGATGACCGCCAGACCAAGACTCAGCAGCGCGTAGAACGAGCCGTTGATCAGGCCGATCAGAAGCTGGCCCATCAATGCCTGAACGGGAATGCCGAAAATCATCGTCATGTCATACCCCCAGTTCCCGATGTAGCAGGCCGGTCTGCCGGGGTAGGTCCGAGACAGGGAACTCGACCTTCATCCGGCCGTGATCCATCAGGTAGAAACGGTCGGCGACTTTGGCGGCAAACTGGAAATTCTGTTCGACCAGCACTACGGTCATGCCTCGCTGCTTCAATTGCCGCAGCACGTCGCCGATAGCGTTTATGATAACCGGAGCCAGGCCCTCGGTCGGCTCGTCCAGCAAAAGGCACCGCGCGCCGGTTCGCAGGATCCGCGCCATGGCCAGCATTTGCTGTTCTCCGCCCGACAGCTTCGTGCCCTGCGAATTGCGGCGCTCCTTCAGATTCGGAAACAGCGCGAAGATTTCATCGACGGACATTCCGCCATCGGCCACTTTCGGCGGCAGCATCAGGTTCTCTTCCACCGACAGGCTGGCGAAAATGCCGCGTTCCTCGGGCACGAAGCCCAGCCCCGCGTGGGCAGTCTTGTGCAGCGGCACGGATATCAGATCCTTGCCGGCGAAGGTGATTTGACCGGTGCGCTTGCGCAGGATTCCCATGATCGTGCGCAAGGTGGTGGTCTTTCCCATACCGTTGCGGCCAAGAATGCAGACCATTTCGCCTTCATTCACGGACAGGTCGACCCCATGCAGGACATGACTTTCGCCATACCAGGCATGAAGCTCCGAAACTTCCAGAAGCGGCGCGCTCATGCGTCGTTCCCCATATAGGCGGTGCGCACGCGAGGGTCGGCCGAGACGGTGGCGTAATCGCCTTCGGCGAGTATCTCGCCCCGTTGCAGAACGGTGACCTGGTGACAGATATTGGCGACCACGCTGAGATTGTGCTCGACCATCAGGACCGCCCGTTCGGTCGCGACATTGCGAATGATATCAGCCACCATCGCTACATCCTCCTGTCCCATTCCGGCCATCGGCTCGTCCAGAAGCAGAACCTTCGGCTCCAGCGCCAGCGTCGTCGCGATCTCCAGCACCCGTTTCCGGCCATAGGACAGATCGGCCGCACGATGGTCACGCCAGCCGGCGAGGCCCAGCTCGTCGATTAAAGCATCGGCCCGGGCATCCAGCCGATCCAGAGAGGACAAGGGCAGCCAGAATTGCCTTGCCAGCCCACTGGGGCGTTGAAGCGCGATTTTGACATTCTCGCGCACAGTCAGATTCGGGAAGACGGCCGAAATCTGAAACGACCTGACCAGCCCCATCCGGGCCACCTTGGCGGGCGGTGTTCTGGTGATATCGCTGCCCAGAAGCTCGATCCGGCCCCGGGTCGGCTGAAGGAACTTGGTCAGCAGGTTGAATACGGTGGTCTTTCCCGCCCCGTTCGGGCCTATCAATGCGTGGATGCGCCCATGATGGATGTCCAGATTGACATCATTGACGGCAGTGAACCCGGCAAATTCCTTGACAAGGCCGCGGGCGGACAGCACCACCCGCGACTCTTTCTGCTCAACGGCGGCATCGATCATTGTTACTTAACCAGATCGCAGCCGCTTTCGGCCGGATCCAGATAAGCCTGATCGCCCGGAATGGTAGCCAGAACTTTATAGTAGTCCCACTCCTCGGTGATCTCGTCCGGAGATTTCACCTCCATCAGATAGACATCCGAAATCATCCGGCCGTTCGCACCAACCTTGCCTTCGGTGGCGAAGATGTCATTGACCGGCATCTCGTGCAGCTTGGCCGCCACCGCTTCGGTTTCATCGGTGCCCGCAGCTTCTATCGCCTTCAGGTATTGCGTGACCGCCGAATAGGTGCCGGCATGGACCATATTGGGCATAACCCCGGTCCGTTCCATGAAGCGCTTGCCGAATTCTGCCGTTTCGGGTGTGCGGTTCCAGTAAAAGCTCTCGGTCAGGTTCAACCCTTGGGCAACCTCGGCCCCGAGGCCGTGAACCTCGGCCAGCGTGAACAAGAGCGCGGCCAGTTTCTGCCCGCCCTGCGTGATGCCAAATTCCCCCGCCTGCTTGATCGCGTTCTGCGTATCCATTCCAGCATTGGCGAGACCGATTACTTTTCCCCCCGAAGCCTGCGCCTGGAGAAGAAACGAGGAATAGTCCGTCGTAGACAGCGGGTGGCGGACTGAACCCAGGATCTCACCACCCTTCTCGGTCACGAAGGCCGAGGTCTGCTCTTCCAGAGAATAGCCGAAGGCATAATCCGCAGTCAGAAAATACCAGCTGTCGCCGCCCGCGTCGACCAGCGCTCCTCCGGTTCCGACGGCGAGAGCGTGGGTATCGTAAGCCCAGTGAAAACCGTAGGGAGAACATTGCTCGCCGGTCAGTTCCGTTGTGGCAGCCCCTGTCGTGATTGTCACCTTGCCCTTGTCCCGCGACAAGGCTTGCACGGCCAGCGCCACCGACGAGGTGGTCAATTCCATGATCGAGTCGACCTGTTCGGTATCATACCATTGCCGAGCGATGTTTGAAGCGACGTCGGGCTTGTTCTGATGATCGGCGGTGATCACCTCGACCGGCGCGTCCAATACGGTGCCACCGAAATCCTCAACCGCCATCTTGGCGGCCTCGAACGAATACTTGCCGCCGAAATCGGCATAGACCCCCGATTGATCGTTCAGGATGCCGATCTTTACCTTGTTGTCCGATATCTCGGCCAGAGCGGGCATGGCGACAAAGCCAACCGCGACGGTCGACAGTAGAAATTTACGCATTCTATCCTCCCAATGGCACGCTTCTTCCTCTGGGGATCTGTCAAAACCTCGCAGATGGGAAACGCTGTCCTGTTTGATCGATCCGGCCGAGCCTCCTTATTCGACCGTTCAGGATAGAGGATGACCGCATTTTCATTTTGACACAAGCGGACATTCAGGGTTAATTTTATTACAATTCCTGAACATTTTTGAACAGATGAGCAAACTCAACTGGGACGATCTCCGGTTTTTCCTTGCTGTCGCCCGCGAAAGGCAGATCTCGCGGGTGGGGCGGCATCTCGGCACCTCGCATGTCACCGTTTCGCGCCGGCTGAACCGGCTTGAACATGCGTTGAACATCCGGCTGTTCGAGCGCAATCCGCGTGGATATGAGCTTACTCTCGCCGGGCAGCGCCTGATCGAGACCATTGCGCGAATGGAACAGGCTGCCGAACAGATTCCCGTGGAGCAGAGCCCCACGCCCGGACGCCCCCGGCCCCTTCGTTTCGCCATGCCCGAGGGCTTCGCGAGTCTGTTCACCCGTTACCTGTTGCCTGAATTCACCGATCGCTTTCCCCTGGTCCTTCTGGAGCAGATCGCCATGCCGCAGGTGTTGTCGCTGTCACGGCGCGAAGCGGATATCTCGATCACATTGGATCCGGTCACAAACGGTCCGTATCGCTCGGAGCGAATCACCGATTACACGCTGCACCTTTATTGCACACCCGGTTATCTCGCCTCGGTTCCGCCCATCCAAAGCCGCGAGGAGCTATGCGATCACCGTTTCATCGGTTACATCGAAGACATGATATTCGCACCGGGGCTGGATTATCTGAGTGAAGTCCATCCGAGGATTCGTCCCACGATCAAAAGTTCCAGCATATTCAACCAGCTTGCAGCGATCAGGAGCGGCTTGGGCATAGGTGTGCTGCCGTATTACATGGCCTCGAAATACAGTGACCTGAGGATCGTGCTGCCCGATCAGGTTAACCTGACCCGCACTTATTGGCTGACCTGCCATCGCGATGTCCGCCAACTCAGCCGTGAACGCACGATCATCGCATTTCTGATTGATGCAATACGTGAACATGGCGATGAGCTTATGCGACATCCGGATGCCATCAACAAACCCTGAAACAGTCTCCCGCGAGACTGTTTCTGGTTTCCGCGCCGGTCTTGCCGGATGACGCTTCAAAGCAAGGGGCATGGCCATGAATGCTGCGCAATGACGCAGGCAGCGGCGTCAATCGGCCGGCTGCTCCAGCCTGACATTCGGGCCGGAATAGACCTCCTGCGAGGAAAAACCTGCTTCGTCAAGGATCAGCCATGCACCAATGCCGATGCCGATCATCGCAACCAATCCCGCCAATATCGCATTCATCGCCGTTTACTCCGCCGCCGTTCTGGCGCTCTTGGGAGGCGCCTTTGCCCGGGCCTTCTCTTCCTCGAGCCAGATCGAGTGGTGCTGGTGCGCCCAGGCCTCATCGACCTCGCCATCCTTCATCGCGTCGAAGGCGCCCTCCATGCCGAGCGTACCGATATAGATATGCGCGATGATCACCGCCATCAGCCCAAACGCGACAATGGCGTGCCAAAGCTGGGCATATTGCATCTCTTCCTGCGGCGACATCTGCACAGGCAGGGGATCTGCTCCGAACCAGCCCGGCAGGCCGAGATCGTTCAGGATCGCGAAGGTCTTGGCAAATAGCGGCAACTCGAAGGGAAAAAGCAGCGACAGGCCCGACAGCGAGATCGAGCCGCCGAGCAGGACCACCGACCAGAAGACGATTTTCTGCCCGGCATTGAATTTCTTCGCCGGGGGGTGGGTGTTGCCGATAATGCCACCTGCATGGCGGAACCAGACAAGATCCAGCCGGTTCGGGATATTGTGCCAGATCCACATCAGGAAGACCGCGACGAGGCCGATCATGAAGGCCCATGCGACGTTGTTATGGATGAATTTCGATGCCTGCAGCAGCGTCGCATTGACCTCGCGGCCCAGATACGGGGCGATGAACATCCGGCCCAGCAGGCTGAGCAGGCCGGTCAGCCCCAGCAGGATGAAGGAGCCGGCTAACAGCCAATGCGCCATCCGCTCGATGAACCTGAACCGGGTGATGGTGCGGCCTGACATGCCCCCCTCGACCCGGACCCGCCCGCGCAGCAGGTAGAATACCGCCAGCACGGCGATAGTGCCCAAAAGCAGCCAGCCGCCATATTTGACCAGCGGACCCCGCCTGATTTCCAGCCACCACATGCCGCCGTCCTGCACCAGGACCTTGCCGGTCTCGTTGCGGGTCGAGGTGGTGATATCGGCCTTGCCGTAACGCAACGCCCGCCACAGATCGGCATCCGAGGCTCCGCCCAACGGTCCCAGTTCGGGAACGGTCGACGCGTCGCCGCCGATATTTTGGCTTCGGAACCTGTCGTCGATCTTCTGGTTCTGCTGCCTGCGCAGGATATCCTCCAGCGTCTGCGCACCGCCGGTGGCAGAACGGTCGATCCCGGCGGGAGGCGCGTTCTCTGCCTCTTGTGCAATGGCGGGCGTGGTCAGCAGGATCATTGCCAAGACAGCCATCAGATGGCGCAGCATGGTCATCTCCGGACGTTTCAATCGGACCCTGGCGGCGGGGCGGCATTGACGCCCCGCGCCGTCGTCATGGTTTTTCCTGCTCCGCGCATCAGGGTGCCTTGCGCTCATAGGCCGTGCCCCAGCCCCATGCGCCAGAGCCGAAGCCGCGGGCGACAACCCGCTCGCGGTAGATATCCGAGACGATATCCCCGTCCCCCGCCAGCAGCGCCTTGGTCGAGCACATCTCTGCGCAGATCGGCAGTTTCCCCTCGGCGATCCGGTTGCGGCCGTATTTGGCGAATTCGGCAGGCGAGTGGTTTTCTTCCGGGCCACCGGCGCAGAAGGTGCATTTGTCCATCTTGCCGCGGGAACCGAAATTGCCGGCCTGCGGGTATTGCGGTGCGCCGAACGGGCATGCGTAAAAGCAATAACCACAGCCGATACACAGGTCCTTGGAGTGCAGCACCACACCCTCTTCGGTCTGGTAAAAGCAATCCACCGGACAGACGGCCATGCAGGGCGCGTCCGAGCAATGCATGCAGGCCACCGAGATGGAACGTTCGCCGGGTTTGCCGTCTTCGATCGTCACCACCCTGCGGCGGTTGATCCCCCACGGAATCTCGTGCTCGTTCTTGCAGGCCGTCACGCAGGCATTGCATTCGATGCAGCGTTCGGCGTCACACAGGAATTTAGCTCGTGCCATGATCCGTCCTCCTTACGCCGGCATGATCTTGCAGAGAGTCGCCTTGGTCTCCTGCATCTGGGTCACCACGTCATAACCATAGGTCTGGGCGGTGTTCGTGGATTCCCCCAGCACATAGGGGTCGGCCCCGTCGGGATATTTCGATCGCAGATCCTTGCCTTCGAAATGTCCGCCGAAATGGAACGGCATGAAGGCAACGCCTACGCCGACCCGCTCGGTCACCATCGCCATCACCTTGACCCTGGCGCCCTCGGCCCCCTCGACCCAGACCTGGGCCCCGTCACGCACCCCCAGATCATTGGCATCGCGCGGGTTGATCTCTACGAACATGTCCTGCTGAAGCTCGGCCAGCCACGGGTTCGAGCGGGTCTCATCGCCCCCGCCCTCGTATTCGACCAGACGGCCCGAGGTCAGGACGATGGGATAGTCCTTCGCGAAATCCTTCTTCTGGATCGAGGCATAGAGCGTTGGAAGCCGCCAGTCGCGCCGGTCCTCATAGGTGGGGTAATCCGCCACCAGGTCGCGCCGGCCGGTATAAAGCGGCTCGCGATGCAGCGGCACCGGATCGGGGAAGCTCCAGACGATGGTGCGGGCCTTGGCATTGCCGAAAGGCGCGCAACCATGCTTGATCGCCACCCGCTGGATGCCCCCCGACAGGTCGGTTTTCCAGTTCACGGCCGCGATCTTTTCCTGCGCCTCCGGCGGATAGTTCCCGCTGGAGCCGCCGGTATTCCCGTCGGGTTCGGGCCGGGTATCGGTCACGCCGGCGACATACTCGATCATCGCCCGCTCGTAAGGCGTCAGATCGCCGTCCCAGCCCAGATCCTGCAGCATCTGCATGGTGAACTCGGGATAGCCATCCTCGATTTCAGAGCCCACCGGATAGACGCCCTCGGCCAGCAGGTTGTTGCCCTCATGCTCGACCCCGAACCGGGCGCGGAAGCACAACCCACCCTCGGCCACCGGAGTTGACATGTCATACAGTAGCGCTGTGCCCGGATGGTTCATTTCCGGCGTTCCCCAGCAAGGCCATGGCATGCCGTAGAAATCGCCATCCGCCGGGCCTCCCACCGCGCGCAGGGTGGTGCGGTCGAAGGTGTGCTGGTTCGCCATATGCATCTTGAGCCGCTCCGGCGATTGACCGGTATAGCCGACCGTCCACATGCCGCGATTGAACTCGCGGGTGATGTCCTCGATATTCGGCTCTTCGCCATCCATGGCGATATTGCGGAACATGCGGTCGGCAAAGCCGAACTTCTTGGCGAATTTCGCCATGATGACATGATCGGGCAGGCTTTCGAACAGCGGCGCGACCACCTGCTCGCGCCATTGCAGCGACCGGTTCGAGGCGGTGACCGAGCCGCGGGTCTCGAACTGCGTCGAGGCGGGCAGCAGGTAAACGCCGTCGGTCCGGTCATGCAATATCGCCGAGACAGTCGGATAAGGATCGATCACGACCAGCAGGTCGAGTTTCTCCATCGCCGTCTTCATTTCCTTCAGGCGGGTCTGGGAATTGGGCGCATGTCCCCAGAATACCATCGCGCGGGTATTGTCGGGCTGGTCGATATTCTCCTTGGCCTCCAGCACTCCGTCGATCCAGCGGCTGACCGGAATGCCCTTGAGGGCCATCATGTCGACATCCTTGCCATCCGCATCCTTGCCGGTGGCAAAGCGGCCCTTGAGCCAGTCGAGTTCCTCTTCCCAGACACGGGCCCAATGCGCCCATGCGCCCTCGGAGACGCCGTAATATCCCGGCAGGTTGTCGGGCAGAACGCCCATGTCGGTCGCGCCCTGCACGTTGTCGTGGCCGCGGAAGATATTGGCCCCGCCGCCGGAAACGCCGATATTGCCAAGCGCAAGCTGCAGCACGCAATAGGCGCGGGTGTTGTTGTTGCCATTGGTGTGCTGGGTGCCGCCCATGCACCAGATCAGCGTGCCGGGACGGTTGTTGGCCAGCGTCCGCGCCACCCGCTCCATCTGGCTGCCGGGCACACCGGTGACGCGTTCGGTTTCCTCGGGAGTCCAGCGGGCGACCTCCTTGCGGATCTCCTCCATCCCGTAGACGCGGGTGCGGATATATTCCTTGTCCTCCCAGCCATTCTCGAAGATATGCCAGAGCAGGCCCCAGACCATTGCCACATCCGCGCCGGGCCGGAAGCGGACATATTCATCGGCATGGGCAGCGGTGCGCGTGAAGCGCGGATCGCAAACGATCAGCGGTGCGTTGTTCTGCTCCTTGGCCTTCAGCAGATGCTGCAACGAGACCGGGTGCGCCTCGGCCGGATTCGCGCCGATGATGAAGATCGAGCGCGAGTTGTGGATGTCGTTGTAGGAGTTGGTCATGGCGCCATAACCCCATGTGTTGGCAACTCCCGCGACCGTGGTGGAATGGCAGATCCGCGCCTGGTGATCGACATTGTTCGTGCCCCAATAGGCCGCGAACTTGCGGAACAGGTATGATTGCTCGTTGCTGTGCTTGGCGCTGCCCAGCCAGTAGACGCTGTCGGGCCCGCTTTCGTCACGGATGGACAGCATCTGGTCGCCGATCTCGCCGATCGCCTGATCCCAGCTGATCTTCTTCCACTCGCCGCCTTCCTTCTTCATCGGGTATTTGAGGCGGCGTTCGCCATGGGCGTGTTCGCGGACCGAAGCCCCCTTGGCGCAATGCGCGCCGAGGTTGAACGGACTGTCCCAGCCGGGCTCCTGTCCGATCCAGACACCGTCGGACACTTCGGCCATCACGGTGCAGCCGACTGAGCAATGCGTGCAAACGGATTTTCTTATCTCGACCGCCGCATTCGCCGCTGTCTGGGCGTTCGCCCTGGTGACCGAGCCTCCCGTGGCCGCGATCGCCGAGAGCCCTCCGATGGCCAGCCCCGAGCCGCGCAGGAAGGCGCGGCGATCAACCGAAACATGCCCAACCTCGGAAAGGATCCCTGCCCGCTGGGGGCGTCTTGGAACCCCGTTGGTCTTTTTCCTCAGCATTTTTCATCTCCCTTGCTGGCTCCACCGCGCAGGTGTGGCTTGCTTGGTCATTCCGTAGCCAGGGACGCCGGATCATGCAGCGCGTCGCCCCCGGCCGATCAAGTCTCGATCCCGGTCAGAACCGGGCCGAGCGGTAATAGGCGCGCGTATGCGCGGTATCCTGCATCCTGTCCAAAGACAGGTCGGGCTCGGCAGCCTCAGCCTCCCCCGCCCCGCCGGCCGCAACCGCCACCGCCGCAACCGGCGCGGTGGTCCCGGCCAGTTTCAGAAAATCGCGGCGGCTGGTCGTCTCGTCGGTTTTCCTGCTCATCTCGGTCCTCCCTCTCTCGTTCTGACAGTGGTCCGCCGCTCAGGCGGGCTGCCCGATGCTCATCCGGAACGCCTCGGCCTCGATCTCCATGAACAACCGGCCAAGCCTGCCGACCGGCGCGTAAAAGACCGCGTTCCGGGCGGCTTCCAGATCGGTAAAGAAATGCGCAGCCCAAGGCGCGACATGCCGGCTGAAGAAGGTCTTTTGCGTAGCCAGATCGGCCGGGGCGCCGAAACGGCCGGTGATCAGCGCGGCCATCATCTCCATGAGGCTGGCGATATTGTCCTCTGGTTCAAAGACATTCGCGGCACGGGCAAGCCCCTGTGCCGCCATGTCTTGCCGCAGCAGGGCCAGCGGCTTTTCATTCAGAAACCCGGTCAGGTAATAGCTGGCATAGGGCAGCAGTTCGCCTCGGCCCAGACCGATGAAAAGGCGGTTGTATTCAGTTTCTACCGCAGCCGGTTTCGTCGCCCTGGCAAGCTTTGCCAGCGTCAGGACAGCCTTGCCCGTCTCGCTGTTGCCACCCGTCAGCGCCCCTGTCCGCGCGAGCAGATTCGCGTCGGGCGGACGAGCCAGGATCAGGCCGAGGAAGTCATACAGGTCGGCCCTCATCCGGTCTTCCTCGGGGAGTTGGATGTTGCGGGCTGTGTTCATCGATCCGTCATCCCCTGATCTTCGGGTTCAAAGCGAAAGCGCATCCGCCGTGACGGGACCGCCATCGCGGCATCCTGCCCGGAGGCATCGGGCTCCGGCCCGGATTCCGGTTGCGCCGCATCCTCCGGATCGGGCGCCCGTTCTTCGCCGGGAACGGTCACGGCCTCCTCCTGCATCGCGATCTCGGGCGCATCGCAGATCGCGGCCAGCTTCTCGATATGGGCCAGCATCCCCCTGCCCACCTGGTAGGCCGTCTGCAGGTTGTCCACGACCTTCGCGCTGTCGGTGTAATCTTCGCCATACTCGACCAGCCCGTCAAGATTGGCCAGCACCGGGTTCAGTGTCCACAGCCGCCGCAGCGCCCGCTGCTTGAGCCGCCGCGGCAACGCCGACCGCAGATAGGTTTGGACCATCTCGGCGCTGTCCACCATCTCGGGCACGGGCAATCCCAGTTCTTCGAGCAGTTCCTCGTCGCTGCATTCCGCCAGTCTGGCCTCTTCGGCCCTCATCGCGGCGTTTTCGGCAGCGGTCGCCTCGGCACGGGTCTCGGCCTCGACCATGGCTTTGCGGCGGGACCAGAAATCGCTCATTGCAACCGGCTCCGTATCAGGCCGGGCGAGGCATAGATATCGGCAGCCTTGCCGATACGCGGGTCGCCCACGCCATCCTGTTTCCGATCCACCCGCTCGCTGTCACGCTGGCGCTTAACAAAGCATTCGGATTGGTGAAATTCATCGAGGAATTCACTCACCCACGCGATCAGGCCAGGAGGCATCGGGACATTTTCGACGATATCCTCGCTGCTGTCAGCATAATCCTGCGCCTCGAAAGGAGAGGCAGTCACCAGCACGATATCCAGAGGAAACTCCCCGGTGACACGCCGCATGACCACGTAGACGCCGGGAACGCGCGCCGCCAGCCCATGGGCATATGCCTCTGTCTCGGCGGCATAGAGTTCCAGCATCCGGGTCGCGGCGTGATATTCGACGGCATCGCCCTCGCGACGCAGTTCCCGCCATTCAGCCGGACCGGCTCCTGGCAGGACCGCGGCCGCCTTCCAGGACCACTTGGCCCAACGTGTCACCCCCGGTGTCCGGCGCATTACGACACCAAGTGGCATTGCGCGATTTATTTTAGGGCCTACGAGCACACCGATAACTCCTCCCTGCCCCGTACTATGCGACACGGAATGCGATGGGGGAAGGATAATTGTATATAAACGAGGCTTAACGGCAGCCTGTCCGGCAACATCGGGAATTATAGGGTAATTTTCCCAATCCGAGTATTTTGGTGCGAATTCAAATGCTCCGGATCGCGGAAACCTCGTGGTGGAAATCCGTTGTAACGCTCTGCGATTCGCGAATAGCCTTGAGTGCGACCGAATGTTCGATTGGCCGGCCACGGCCCGTTCGGCGGAGTATGCACATGGTCAAGACACTGGTAACATGCGATTGTTCAGGCAGCCAGACCATCGATACCGAAGCACTCGCGCAAGCGACCGGTCTCGATATCCGTCCGCCCTGCACGGCGCTTTGCACCTCACAGCTTCGGCGCGCCGGCGATGCGCTGGCTGAGGGGGATGTGATTTTCTGCTGCGCGCAGGAGGCACGTGTCTTTCAGGCATTGGCCGATGAACAGGGCGCCCCTCCGCCCGAGGTTCTGGACCTGCGGGACCGGGCTGGCTGGTCGGCGGATCCGGCCTCCAAGCTACCCAAGATGGCCGCACTGATCGCCGAGGCGATGTTGCCTGCTGCTGCGGGGAAATCCGTGGATGTCATTTCCGAGGGGCTGTGCCTCATCCTCGGCCCGGCGGAGGTGGCGCTGGAGGCTGCGGCACAGCTCTCCGGCTACCTTGGCGTAACCGTATTGCTGGAAAACGCGCAGGATATTCCCGACAGCCGCGATTTCGACGTGATCACAGGCCACTTGCGCCAGGCAACCGGAGCCTTCTGCGGCTTTCGGGTGGCGATCGACGCACTGCAACAGATCGAGCCCGGGGGACGGGGCAGTTTTTCCCTGACCGCGCCGCGCGATGGTGGCGTGTCGGAATGCGACATCATTCTGGACCTGCGCGGCCAGCCGCCGCTGTTTCCCGCACATGAGAAACGCGAGGGCTATCTGCGCGCCGATCCCGGTCGTCCCGCCGCGGTCGCACAGGCGGTTCTGGCCGCATCGCATCTGGTCGGCACCTTCGAGAAACCGCTATATGTCCGCACCGAGCCGCTGCTTTGCGCCTATTCCCGCGCCGGGCAAAGCGGCTGCACCCGCTGCCTCGATCTGTGCCCGACCGGGGCAATCAAGCCCGATGGCGATCATGTCACGGTCGATCCGATGATCTGCGCGGGCTGCGGCGCATGCTCGGCTGCCTGTCCGTCAGGTGCGATCAGCTATGATGCACCGCCGGTGGAACTCGTCTTCCGCCGGGTCCAGACGCTGGCCAAGGCCTATCTCGACGCCGGAGGGCGCGCGCCACGCCTGCTGGTCCATGATGCCCACGGCGCCGAGATGATCCGCCTGACCGCCCGCCATGACCGCGGCCTGCCCGCCGATGTGATCCCGCTCGAAATCTCGGCGACAGGCGCCTTCGGTCATGCCGAAGCCGTCGCCGCGCTTGCCGCCGGTTTCGCCTCGGTGACACTGCTGCCCGGACCGGGGGCGGATCGCGCGGCCCTGGCCGCGGAATTCGCCCTGGCTCGCGCCATCGGTGGCGAGGACAGGCTGCACCTGCTGGATATGTCGGACCCAGTTGCCCTGTCCGACGCGCTTTACGACGAACACGCCCCCGCGCCGGTGGCGATCCCGGTCCGCCCGCTTGGCACCCGCCGCCAGATCACCCGGCAGGCGGCGCGCGCCCTGAACCCCGAGCGGCAGCATCTCCCACTACCCGCATCCGCCCCCTATGGCGCGGTGCTGGTCGATACAGAAGCCTGCACACTCTGCCTGTCCTGTGCCTCGCTCTGCCCCTCGGGGGCGCTTGGCGACAACCCCGACCTGCCGCAGTTGCGCTTTCAGGAGGATGCCTGCCTGCAATGCGGGCTTTGCGCACATATCTGCCCCGAGGACGCGATCAGCTATGAACCCCGCCTCGATCTGACCGAAGCCGCATTGAGCCAACGGGTGCTGCACGAGGAGGAACCCTTTGCCTGCATCGAATGCGGCTCGCTGTTCGGCGTGAAATCGACCGTCGAGCGGATATCCGAGAAACTCCGGGGACATGCGATGTTCGGCAGCGAGGAGAAGCTGCGGATGATCCGGATGTGCGACAATTGCCGGGTCAACGCTCAATATCATTCCGAGAACAATCCCTTCGCCCTCGGCGAGCGCCCGCGCCCGCGCACGACCGATGATTATCTCAGCAAGCGACGCGATCACTGAAAGGAAAACCACATGACAGACGATGCGAACATGTCGATGCGCAAATTCCTCAAACAGGTCGGCGTCACCTCGCAACAGGCCATCGAAGAGGCGATGCGCAATGCCGACACGGCAGGCAAGAGCTTTCCCGTCAAGGCCGTGATCACCATCGACGAGTTGGGCCTGCGCCACGAAGTCACCGGTGAGATCAAGGGGCAGGAATAACCCGTGGCAATCAGCAGGGAGGCGGTGCTGGCCGTCCTGAAGAAGGTGATCGATCCGGTTGCGGGTGGCAATATCGTCGCCAGCGGCGTGATGCGCGCGCTGAATGTCGATGAGACGGGCGAGGTCCGTTTCGTGCTTGAAGTGCCTCCACGCCATGCCGGCAGCTATGGCGCGGTGAAGGACGAGGCCGAGGCGGCACTGCAAGCATTGCCAGGCGTCGTCCGCGTGTCGGTGGTGATGACCGGCCACAGCGAGAAGGCCCCGCCCGAATTGCGCAACACCCGCAAGGCCGAACCCGCCGGCCCCGAACGCATTCCCGGTATCGCCCGCATCATCGCCATCGCCAGTGGCAAGGGCGGCGTGGGCAAATCCACCCTGGCGGCCAATCTCGCATGCGCGCTCGCACAGCAGGGACGGCGGGTGGGGTTGCTGGATGCGGATGTCTATGGCCCGTCACAGCCGCGCATGCTGGGCGTTTCCGGCCGCCCGGCCAGCCCGGACGGCAAGACCATCCTGCCGATGCGCAATCACGGCGTCACGATGATGTCGATCGGCCTGATGACCAACGAGGATCAGGCGGTGGTCTGGCGCGGCCCGATGCTGATGGGCGCGTTGCAGCAGATGCTGATGCAGGTGCAATGGGGCGCTCTCGATATCCTTCTGGTCGATCTTCCGCCCGGCACCGGCGACGTGCAGATGACCCTGTGTCAGAAAACCGTCGTCGACGGCGCGATCATCGTCTCGACCCCGCAGGACGTCGCATTGCTGGATGCCCGCAAGGGAATCGACATGTTCCGCCAGCTCAGGGTTCCCATCCTCGGCATGATCGAGAACATGAGCACGCATATCTGCTCGCGGTGCGGCCATGAAGAACATGTCTTTGGCCATGGCGGCGTCGCCGCCGAGGCGGCGAAGCTGGGCGTTCCGCTGCTGGCCGAGGTGCCGCTGGACCTGCAGATCCGCATCGCCTCGGATGGCGGCGCGCCGGTCACTGTCAGCCAGCCCGACAGCACGCAGGCCCAAGCCTTTCGCGATCTTGCCTCGGCCCTTCTGGCCCGGGAGGTGGCGTGAGCACGGTCGCGGAATTGTCTCTCCCGCCGCTGATATGGGCTGAGCCGGCAAGCGGCGATGCCCTCGATCATGCCTGCATGCGTGCGGCTGCCGGCTGCGATTCCGGACTGGTATCGTACCGGCTGGCGGCGGATAAGTTGCAGGCCGCCCTTGTCTTTGCCCCCGAGGTTCCGCTGGCGCGGGCCATGGCGATGCTGCCGCTATGCGGTGTCAGCCTGCAGAACGCGCTCGGCGCGCTCGCCCCGCCCGAAGTGGCGATGCATCTCGACTGGAACGGCGGCATTCGCATCAACGGCGCCACCTGCGGGCGTTTCCGGGCGATTGCTCCGACCTTCGAGCCGCAGGCCGTGCCCGATTGGCTGGTGATCGGCTTTGCCCTGCCGCTGATTCCGCCCGATGACCACCCCGGGGACACTCCCGACCGGACATGGCTTTATGTCGAAGGCTGCGCTGATGTCTCTCCTCCAGCCCTGCTCGAAGCATGGGCACGCCACACGCTGCACTGGATCAACCGTTGGGAGCAAGAGGGCAACCGCCCCCTGCACGGCGAGTGGCGCGCATTGGCGCATGGGCTGGGTGAGGATATGGTGCAAGGCGATGCCAGCGGGCAGTTCAGCGGCATCGACGAGGATTTCGGGATGCTGCTGCGTGACGGTGAAACCATCCGCCTGATCCCGCTGACCGAACTTGTGGAGGTTCGCCGATGAATCTTGCCCGCGCGATCCATTTCGACGAAAGCGACCAGCATGTCTATGCCAGGCCCGCGCGCACCGGTGAATGGTGCGTCTCGGGAGGCTTCGAGTTCTCCAACTGGTCCGAGGCCGACCTGACCGGCAAGGCGCGGCAGGCCTTTGCCAATGGCTGGCTGGGGCTCGAAACCGGTGGACGGGTGACCTTCGTCGCCGTCACCGCCATAGAGCCCGCCGAGATCACAGCCCTGACCGATCTGCTGGCCGAGCATTTCGTGACCTATTACGGTGCACCCTCTGCCGGGGAAGCGCGGCCTGTCGCGGTGGAAGAGATTTCCCAGATGGCCGACCTCTGCGCGGAACATCCGCCAAACACGCTTCTGGTCGTCGCCCGCGAGTTGACACAGGCAGGTGTGCGGGAGGCCTATCGCATCATCGAGCCACGGGAAGCCGGGCTGGACCAATTCGCGATCCACGGCGGGACGGAGGAGTAGCGGCTTTGCCGGTTCCTCCGGCAGCACATTCGCTGCCGAAATTCCTGCTGGCCCATCATGCGGAACGGATCCGGGAACCGGCAAGGCAGAATCTGTCTTTCGAACTCTATCCGAACCCGCCGCAAATACTATTCCGGTCATCGGTGTTCGCGCCGGCGGGATCGCCGGAACACAGGGATATGTGAAGGGAGCATAATGATCGGGGGGCAGGCAATCACCACGACCTGCAGGGAGATACCTGGTGTGCCTGAAGCCGCACTCAAAACAATTCTCCATCCAAAGCGCCTACTTCATTGCGGCAGGCCCTGTCCGCCGCTAAGTTTGCCGCAATAGCGCCAATGTCCACTACAAGACTTTGGTTGGAATGCGATATTGGAGATTTCATGAGCGCTGAACTCGCCGCTCTCATCCGTGAGCGCGCAGGTGATGAGCCGCCCGAATACGGCTTGATCCTTGGCTCCGGCCTTGGCCATCTGGCGCAATCCGTCGAGGGCGTGGCGATTCCCTATGACGATCTGCCGGGCTTTCCCCATGCCGGCGTCTCGGGCCATGTGCCGCAACTGGTCATCGGGCAGCTTGAGGGCCGCCGCGTCGCCGTTTTCGGGGGGCGGTCGCATTACTACGAATCGGGCCGCGCCGATGCCATGCGCCCGGGCCTCGAAGTGCTGGCCGCGCTTGGCTGCGGCAAGCTGATCCTGACCAATGCTGCCGGGTCGCTGCGCGCGGATATCCCGCCGGGCGGGCTGATGCTGCTGAACGACCACATCGCCTTCGCGGGAACCAACCCGCTGATCGGGGAAAAGACCGATGCCCGCTTCGTCCCCCTGACGGATGCGCATGACATCGCGATCCGCACCGCTCTGGCGGATGCCGCCGCCGCCGAGGATATCGAGCTTCCTCAAGGCGTCTATTGCTGGTTCTCGGGTCCCAGCTTCGAAACCCCGGCCGAGATCCGCGCCGCGCGAATCCTTGGCGCCGATGCGGTCGGCATGTCGACGGTGCCGGAAATCATCCTCGCGCGTTTCCTGGGCATCCGCTGCGCCGCCATCTCGGTCATCACCAATATGGGCGCCGGACTCAGCGACGAGGCGATCAGCCACGAGCACACCAAGGCCATGGCCCCGATGGGGGCGGCCAAACTGGAGAAACTGCTCCGCCGTTTTCTCAGGGACGGTTCCGTGACATAGGGCTGCCGAACACTACCCCGCGCCCTGACGAACCGCGATCACGGCAAGGCAATCACCGGACTGGACCAGGCCCGGGAAATGCCGGGCGGCAATCACCCCGGTGCGATTGGCGAGCACTTCGACGGGCTCGACGCCAGTGCGGTCGGGCGGCCAGATGCGAGCGATCGGCTGTCCCGACCGGACCTCGTCACCAAGATCGGCCAGCGGATGCATCAGCCCGTCCCGGCCGGCGAAATGGAAACACTCTCCCCCCGGCATGTCCAGCATCTGCGCATCTTTCGCGGATTCCACCTCTCCTGCCAGGATGCCGGAATGACGCAGGACGTTCCTTGCCCCCCGGATGGCGATCTCGGCAGAGCGTGCGGTAGCGGTTCCGCCTCCACCCAGCTCGGTCGTCACGAAGACCTTGCCCTGGCTTTCGACTGCCGTGTCGAACATGCCGACGCTGTCGATTTCCAGCATCATCATGCTGTAGGGCGCGCCGAATGCCTTGACCGCTTCCACGCAAGCCGCCTGCTGCCGCTTGTCGTCAAGATAGTGCGCCGCCGCATAGGGCAGGAAATCCAGCGTCTTTCCGCCCGAGTGGTAATCGAGCACGACATCGGCCATCGGCACCAGCACATCGTTGAAGTAGTTGGCGATCTTCTGGCTTACGGTGCCGTCCGGACGCCCCGGAAAGGCGCGGTTCAAATTCACCTGATCGATGGGGCTGACCCGCGCGCCGGCCCGGAAGGCAGGATAGTTCATATAGGGCACGATGATGATGCGGCCGGTCACATCGGCCGGATCGATCTCCCATGCCAGTTGCTGCAGCGCAATGGGCCCCTCGTATTCATCGCCGTGATTGCCCCCGGTCAACAGCGCCACCGGCCCCTCGCCATTGGCGATCACCGTGACCGGGATCATCACGCTACCCCATGCGCTGTCATTGCGCGAATAGGGCAGGCGCAGGAACCCATGCTGCTTGCCCTGCCCGTCCAGCGGGATCGTCGGTTGGATCGGATTGGCCGTCATGACTTCACCAGCATCCGGCGCGGGATATTGCACAGCAGTTCCGGCTCGCGCTCGGTGATAACGATGGATTCGGTGGTCTCGTAACCCCAGTCCTCCATCCACAATCCGGTCATGAAATGGAAGGTCATGCCCGGCTTCAGCTCGGTCCGGTCGCCACGGCGCAGCGACATGGTGCGCTCGCCCCAATCGGGCGGATAGGACAGCCCGATAGGGTAGCCGGTGCGGTTGTCCTTCTCGATCCCGTATCGGTCCAGCACGGTAAAGAAGGCCGCCGCGATATCCTCGCAGGTATTGCCCGCCCGGGCGGCATGAAGCCCGGCCTCCATCCCTTCCAGCACCGCTTTCTCGGCGTCGAGAATCTCTTGCGGAGGCTTGCCCAGGAAGATCGTCCGCGACAGCGGCACGTGATAACGCTGGTAACAGCCGGCAATCTCGAAGAAGGTGCCTTCATTCTCCCTCATCGGCTGGTCGTCCCAGGTCAGATGCGGCGCCGCGGCGTCGGGTCCTGAAGGCAATAGCGGCACGATAGCCGGATAATCGCCGCCGTGACTGGACCATTCGTCATAGCGCAGACCGGCATCATAGATCTCGGCCACGAGATCGCATTTGCGCATGCCCACCTCGACCTTGTCGGCGATACGGCGATGCATCCGCTCAACGATACGGGCGGCCTTGCGCATATAGGCCAGTTCCTTCGGGGTCTTGACCGCACGCTGCCAGTTCACCAGCCCCGTCGCATCGAGGATCTGGGCTTCGGGCAGGCCATAGACCAGCCTTTCATGCGCCTTGGCGGAATACCAGTAATTGTCCATCTCGACGCCGATGAAGCCGCGATGCCAGTTGCGGTCGGCAAGCTGCGCCCACAGGTAGTCCATCGGGTGACGCTCGACCGATTGCACATAGAAGTCGGGATAGCCGATAATGTTCTCCTCGCCCATCCAGACGGTTCGCAGCGCGCCATTGGCGTCCTGCCCACGGCCGAACCAGATCGGCGCACCCTCGGGGCCGACGATCACGCATTGATGGACATAGAAGGACCAGCCATCGTAGCCGGTCAGCCAGGCCATGTTGGAGGGGTCGGAAACGATCAGCAGGTCGAGGCCCAGCTTGGCCATGCTGGAACGTGTCTTTTTCAGGCGCTCTTCGTATTCCTCGGTCGAGAAACGTTCGGGGGTCCTTTGCAATTCGGGCATTCAGTGGTCTTTCGAAAACGCGGCAAGCGCGTGGGTGGCAATAGCGGTGTCCTGCACGCCGGTTCCGGTCAGGTCGGCGATGGTAATTTGTTCTGGGCTAGTGCGGCCGGGATGGCTGCCGGTAATGATATTGCCCAGTTCGGGAATCTCATCCACATCGGTCAGCACTCCGGTTTCCAGCGCCGCCCGCAATTCCCCCATCAGCCGCGTCTGGCTGACCCTGTCGGCGACATAAAGATCGGCGCGGTCAAGGCAATGCGGGTCCAACTCGTTCTTGCCCGCCTGGTCGCTGCCCATCGCGGTGACATGCTGGCCGGGGCGCAGCCAATCGGCTTGCAGGATCGGCTGGCTGGCAGGCGTCGTGGTGACGATGACATCGGCGAACGCGACGGCCTCCGCCGGATCGGCCAAGGCGCGGCAGCGGATGCCCTCGGTGGTCATCTCTTCGGCCATGGCCTGCGCCTTGGCGTGGTCGCGCGCCCAGATCACGGCCTCTTCGATGGGGCGCACCAGCGCAAGAGAGCGCAACTGCATCCGCGCCTGCAACCCGGCGCCAAAGATCGCCGCCCGGCGCGCATCCGCGCGCGCCAGATGCCGCGCCGCCACACCGCCTGCGGCCGCCGTGCGCACATCGGTCAGGTAGCCGTTATCGAGCAGCACCGCGCTCACCCGCCCGGTTTCCGAGGACAGCAGCACCATCAGCCCCGAAGTCGATGGCAGCCCCTTGGAGGGATTGTCGAAAAACCCCGGAGACAGCTTGACCGCAAAGCCCGGCAATCCCGGCACATAGGCGGTTTTCACGTCCAGTTCGCCATTCACGTCCGGCATATGCATGGACAGGACCGGCGGCATGACGACGCCGCCACCGGCCAGGGTGGCAAACGCGTTCTCGACCACGTCAATCGCGGCCAGATCCAGATCGACACGCTCGCGAAGCTGGTCTTCGGAGAGAATAAGAATATCGCTCATGAAACACCTTCAACAATTTCGGCATGGCGGGCGGGATCGATATTCCCTCCCGACAGGATCAGCACCAGGGGACCATTCCCGGCGCGCAACTTGCCCGCAAGCACGGCCCCCGCCCCTACGGCGGCGGCCCCTTCCACGGTCTCGCCATCCTCGATGGCAAGGTGGCGGATGCCGGCGGCGATCTCGTCTTCGGTCAGCAGGATCAATTCGTCCATCAAGTCTCGGACCATTGGAAAGGTCAGCCGGTTCTGCAGACCGATCCCGCCGCCCAGGCTGTCGGCCAGCGTCTCGACCTCCTCGACCTCGACCGGGTGACCGGCCGCAAGGCTGGCCGCCATCGCCGCCCCCTTCTCCATGCTGATCCCGACGATGCGAATGTCCGGTTTCAGCGATTTCGCGGCCAGCGCAACCCCGGCCAGCAGCCCCCCGCCCGATAGTGGCACGGCGAGGGTGGCCGTATCGGGAATCTGCCGCAGGATTTCCATGCCCAGGGTCCCCTGCCCCGCGATCACGTCGGGATGGTCGAAAGGCGGGATTAGCGCGAAACCTTCGTCATGTTTCAGGCGATAAGCTTCTTCGAAAGCCTCGTCCTGGCTGGTGCCGATCACCCGTGCCTCCGCCCCCAACGCCTCGATCGCCGCCAGCTTGTTCTGCGGGACAAGGCGCGAGACGCAGATGATCGCGGGTATTCCCAACTGCTTTGCGGCATGGGCCAGTGCCCGCCCGTGATTGCCGGTCGAAGCGGTGGTCACGCCGGCGACATCTCCCAATCGCGCCACGGCGTTCGAGGCCCCGCGCAGCTTGAACGCCCCGGTGTCCTGTTTATGCTCGCATTTCAGCCAGACCGTTCCTCCCGCTAGCCGCGACAGGCTGGCTGATGGTTTGACCGGGGTTTCACGGACCATAGCGCGGATCCGTTCCGCCGCCGCGGCGATATCATCAATTGTTACCATGTCCGGACCTTGAAAAGTTGGCCCGGCCCCTCGGCCGGGATTTGGGCAATATCGAGCATCGACCAGAACAGCGCCTGATTGGAGCTGAGAACCGGTTTACCCAGTTCCGCCTCGATCTCCTCGATGACCGGAACGGCAGGCAAGGCGGTGCAGGACATGAACAGGGCCTCGGCATCGGGGTGATCCGAATCGAGTGCAAAACGAATGACCTTTTCGGGAGGCAGCAGCGCCATGTCGCGGTCATCGGCGTAACCCATCGCATGGCGAGATACCACGCCCACCCCATGGGTCGCGAAGTAATCCCCCACCAGATCCGACGCTTCCTGCATGTAAGGCGTCATCAGAGCGATCCTTTGGACCCCAAGCGCCGCGAAGCCCCGCAAAGCCGCACCTGCCGGCGTCGTCACCGGCGCCCTGTCACCAATCGCCTCCTGCACCTTGGGACCCAGCACCGCCGAGGCCGAGGTGCAGGCGAAGCCAATGCCCTTCAATTCGACTCCGGGCACCAGGATATCGGCCGCCGCCCGCAGGCGGGGGCCGGTCTTGCGCAGGTTTTCCGCAGTGGTGGGATTGTCGAACGCAATCCGCGTCACATGCAGGCGGCAGCCCTCGGGCAGCAGCCGTGCAGCATCACCCTCGATCGTGAGATCGGTGGCCAGGGCGATCAGCCCGAACCGGGATAGCTTGTCGCGCCACATGTAGGATGCTGCCCTCCCTCACACGACCAGGACCGGGCAGTCGGCAGTGCCCGTAACCTTGTGGCTGACCGAGCCCAGCAGATAGCTTTCGGTCGCGCCGAGCCCGCGCGAACCGAGGACGATCAGGTCGCAGGCCTTGTCATTCGCCATGGCGACGATGGTCCGGGCGGGCTGCCCGGCCTTGATGAAGGCGCTCACATGCTCCACCCCGGCATCCTTGGCATGACTCTTGGCGAAATCGGCGGCCTCGCGCGCGGCGCTGCGCATCGTCTCGTCCAGGTTGCTGCCCGGCTCGGAACTGCCGCGCACCATGGAAAGCGACGCCTCCAGCATCGAATGATGGCGATAGACCGTCACGATGATCAGATGCGCCTTGCACAGCTTGGCCAGCTCGGTCGCCTTGATCAGTGCCCGCTCGGCCCCGATCGAGCCGTCGTAGGGAACCAGTATCCGTTCGAACATCGCGGCCTCCCTCTAGTATCCAAAGGCCAGATCGCGCAGGAACAGCGCTATCTGCGGGAAAAAGATCAGCAGCACCGCGACCGACAACAGCATCAGGATGAAGGGCGGTGTGCCGCGGATCACCTCGACATAGGGCCGCTTGAAGATCGCGATGGCGGTAAAGATATCACAACCGAATGGCGGTGTCGCGCTGCCGATGGCGACCTGCAGAGTGATGATCGTGCCGACCAGCACCGGGTCGAGGCCGACCGATTTCACCACCGGCGCGAAGATCGGCACGAAGATCAGGATCACCACGATCGGATCGACGAACATGCAGCCGATGAAGAAGGCGATCGAAATGGTGAAAAGCACGCCATATTGCCCCATCTGGTCGATCCCGATGGCGCCAAGGATCTGCTGCGGGATCTGGGCAAAGCTGATGACATAGGAAAACGCCGCCCCCGCCCCGACAAGGATGAACACCACGGCGGTGATCAGCCCGGTCGATTTCGCCGTGGCATAAAGCGTCTTCAGGTCCATTTCCCGGAACACCACCATTTCCAGGAGCAGCGCGTATAGCACACAGGCCGCGGCCGCCTCGGTCGGCGAGAAGATACCGCCATAGATGCCACCGATGACGATGGCGGGAAACCCTAGTGGCCACAGAGCGCGTTGGAACGCCCGCCCACGCTCGGCCCAGGTTGCCTTGGGTTCGGTCGGGACGTTGTTCCTGATAGCGTAGATATAGGAATAGATCGAGAACAGCACCAGGATCAGCAGTCCCGGCCCGATCCCCGCGATGAACAGTTCCGCGATCGAGGTGCCCGAGACGACGCCATAGATGATCATGCCGATGGACGGAGGGATCAGAAAGGCGATGTCGGAGGAATTCACGATCAGCGCGAGGATGAAGCTGTCGTTATACCCCGCCTTCAGCATCCTCGGGCGCAGCGGACCACCGACGGCGACCACGGTGGCCTGGGTCGAGCCGGAAACCGCGCCGAACATGGTGCAGGCGCCGGCCGTGGCCACTGCAAGCCCGCCTTTCAGGTGACCGACAAAGGCCATCACCAGATCGATCAGCCGGGTCGCGGACTGCCCGCGCGTCATGATATCGGCGGCGAAGATGAACATCGGCACGGCGATCAGGCTGGCGGGGCGAATCCCGGCCATGATCTGCTGCACCATGGTATCAAGCTGTGAGAACCCTCCAAAAATGCCGATGAAGCCGATCAGCGATCCTGCTATCAGCGGGATCATCATCGGGAAACCCAGCAGCAAGAGGACGATCATCGTTCCGAAAATAGCCCAGACCATGGCTCAGACCTCCTCTTCGCGGCTATCGTCATAGCCTTCCAACGTGCTGGTCGACAGCCAGATATCCTTGTCGAGGACATTCTTGATCGCGGTCAGCGCGTATTGCAGCCCGGTCAGGAAAAAGCCCAGGGGCGCCCAAACGATGATCCACCATTGCGGGATACTGAGCGCCGGCAGAACCCGTCCGCGCGATGCCTGGGACAACACATAGTCCAGCGAATACCATGTCAGCAGGAACATCGCCGCCGCCGTGATGACGGCAATGACGACCATCATCACCTTGCGCAGCGTAAAGCTCAGCGCATCGAAAAATGCCGACATGCGGATATGCCGACCGTGCCGTGCCGCATAGGAAATGCCCGCGAAAGTTATCAGGATGATAAGCGCCTGATTGAGTTCCTCGGAAAAATAAAACGTGTGGCCAATAACCCTGCCGACCACATTGGCCATGGTGTTGATGGCCATCAGCAGAACGCCCACGGCCAGCAGTATCGCCTCGAGCCGGGCTATGCCGGCATCAATCACGCCGAGGAAGCCGGGCAATCCCGATACATATTTGGAATCGTCGATATCGTCATCATCAGCCGACACGGTTCTGGCGGACGCGACAATGTCGGGATCAGGCTCCGGGGCGTGCTTGTCGTCAAGCGTCATGGCCGCTGCCTCTCATCGAAAAAATCACTGGTAAACCGGCCGAAGGCTCCGGCCAGTTCGCAAATCAGGTTTTCAAACGACTCAGTTGCCGGTTTCCTCGGCAGCCTCGCCTTCTTTTGCAGTTTCGCCTTCACCTGCGGCCTCCATTGCGGCTTCATCCGCAGCGGCCTCGCCCTCGGCCGTCGAGCCCTCTTGCGCCGCAGCCTCGCCGCCACCCTCGGCAACCGCCGCGAGATCGGCCTTCATCTGGTCCAGGATTTCCTGCGCCTGATCACCGCCAATTTTGAGAAACTCTTCCTCAACCGCCGCGGCTGTCGCCTTGAAGGGCTCGCGCTGTTCCTCTGTCAGCGTGGTGATCGTCATCGACGGCTTGGCTTCCTTGATCTTGGCAAGGGATTCCTCGGTCAGGCCGGTCTGATATTCGACGATATAGTCGAAAGCCGCGTCGATGGCGTTGCGGATGACCTCCTTGTCCTCGTCGGGCAGACCGTCAAAGAACTCCTTGTTGGCCATCACCGCCGTGGTGAAGTTGTTATGTCCGGCGCGGGTGATATGGTCGGTCACCTCGTACATCTTGGTGGACTCGATGAAGAAGGCCGGGTTTTCCTGGCCCTGGATAATCCCGGTCTGCAGCGCGCCATAAACCTCGCCCCAGGGCAGCGGCGTCGGTGTCGCGCCGAATGCCTGATAGCTGGAAACCAGCAGCGGATTGGTCATGACCCTGAACTTGACCTCGTTCAGATCCTCGGGCGACGCGACCGCTTCCGTGGTGGTCATCATGACCTCGCCCTCGGGGAACATGGTCAGCAGTTCCAACCCCTGATTGGCATAAAGCGGCGGGAAAAGTTCCTTGATCGTCTTGGACGTACGGAAGAATTCGACCAGTTGCTCCTGGTCGGCAGGCAACAGGTAGGGCACGAAAAACACCTGCGCCTCGGGGATCAGCGCACCGGTGAAGCCGGGCGACTGGTCGACGAATTGCAGGACGCCGGACTGCGCCTGCTCCATGATATCGGCCGATTCTCCCAATGTACCAAAGGGGAAAAGCTGGATTTCATGATCGGAATTGGCCTCGACCTCCTCCTTGAATTTCTGGGCAAATTTGCCCTGAACCTCTTCCAGCGCTTCCTCGAAAGCATAACGCCAAGTTTCGGCCATCGCGCCGCTCGCGCCAAGAAGCAGGGCCGCGATGCTGGCTGCGGTGATGGATTTATAGGTCATTTTACCTCCTGTTTGTGGGGCTTTGTGACGCAGTGCGTCCTCGGCCTCCGGGTTGCAGGATTCGGGTCGTTCTACCCGATCTGGCTGAGCCCGAGAGTTCTGCGCAACAAGATTTCAAGTCAATTCATATATTAAATCATGACAATTTGCCGGGTGAGTGTCAAACCGGCTCCGGGCCGGCACCAGGCCAAACCCCGTTTGAGTCAGGCAGGAGCGCCGAAATAACGGTTAACGCGTGTTCAAGATCGCGGCTGCTTGCGCCACCCAGACAGACGCGCAGGGCCGGCGCATAGTCGGTCACGGCGAATCCCGAACCCGGCGCCAGCGCCACGTCCCGGGCCAGTGCGGCGCGAATCAGCCCATGCTCCTCGGTGCCCGGAGGCAGCGGCAGCCAACGGTGCAGCCCGTGCGGAAACCCCTTGCTCCGCCCGGCCAGCAATCGCTGCGCCAACCGGTTCCGCGCAGCCAATTCGCTCCGTTGCGCGGCCAGCAGCCTGTCCGCCACACCGGTTGCAACCCAATCAGCGGCGATCTCGGCAATCATCGGGGTCGCCATCCACGACAACGACAGATGCCGGTTCAGCACGCGCTCTGCCAGATATTCGGGCATGGCGAGAAAACCAAGGCGCAGCCCCGGCGACAGGCATTTCGACAATCCGGTGAAATAGAGGCTGCGTTCGGGGGCGAAACTCGACACAGGCGGCGGCCTGCGCGGTGCCACCGGCCCCAGCACATCACTTTCGATGATGACCAGCCCGCTCTCGCTCGCGGCAATGGCCAGTTCCTCGCGCCGTTCGCGGTCCACGATTCGTGCGAAGGGCCCCGCCCCGGATGGCAGAAGAAACACAGCCCTGAGCTTGCTTCCCGGAGCACGCGCCGCAGCGGCGAGCGCCTCGGGGCACATCCCGCGTTCATCCCCGGGTATCCCGCGCATGCGCAGGTGAAGATGGCGAAGCGTAGGCTTCAGCGTATGGCAGGTGGAGCTTTCGGTGGCGATCTCGTCGCCGGGCTGCGCCACGCTCATCAGCGCGACCATCTGGGCCGGAGTGCAGCCATTGGTGATCAGGATGCGCTGCGCCGGAACCACCATGCCGCAACGCGCCAGCCAGCCCGCCGCCATCCCACCGTAAAGCGACATGGTCTGGCGGGGTCGGAATGAATGGATAACCGGATCTGGCAGGTTGCCGGCGATACGCTGCATCGAGTCCCGCCAGGCCTGGGCGATCCCCGGCAGGCATACCGGGGTCATCATCGACAGGTCGATGGGCGGCCGGTCGGTCGCGGCGCGGAACCACGGCACCTCGACCGTCTCGCGCGGGCCGGATTTGACGAAACTCCCGCGCCCCACCTCGCCCGAGATCAGATCGGCGCGGATCAGTTCCTCATAGGCGCGGCTGACGGTCTGCACCGACAGCCCCAGGCGCCACGCCAGATCGCGATGCGGCGGCAAACGGTCGCCGGGACGCAGGCTGCCCGAATCGATCGCGGCAGCAATCCCCTGCGCCAGACTGCGATAGGCGGGGCGGCTGATATCATCCCGGGTGAGCGGCCAATGCGACATTGGGCCAGATTCTCCAAGCCGGGGCCACTTGTCCAGATTGACATTCGCAGGCGCCGGAGAAACAAGCGGATCATGACCCCGCTGCGCCTCGATGATCGTGACATTGCCATTCTCGCGACGCTCTCGCGCGAGGGGCGTATCGCCAAGACGGAACTGGCCGCCCGCGTGAACCTGTCGCCGACCCCTTGCTGGGAGCGGATGAAACGGTTGGAAAAGGCCGGGCTGATCCGCGGCTACCGCGCCGAGATCGACCTGTCGGGGCTTGGCCCGCATGTGCAGGTCTTCGTCACGGTCGAGCTTGAAAGCCACCGCGCCGAGAGTTTCCAGATATTCGAGCGCACCGTTGCGCGAGTCGACGAAATCACCGGCTGCTGGGCCATCGGCGGCGGCTATGATTACCTGATGCAGGTGATCACCAGCGATGTGGCAGCCTTTCAGGCGCTGATGGACGGGCTGCTGGAGAGCCGCGCCGGAATGCGGCGCTATTTCAGCTATATCGTCACCAAGCCGGTCAAGGATATGCCTCCGGCGTTGGGCCTGTTGGGGCAGTAGGACGGAGGGCGGACCGGCAGGAACCGCGCGCCCTCGACCCCACATCCGCTAGCTACCGGTTCCGCTAGCGGCGGAGAAAACTCCGGGCCACGCCACCATGAACAGAGGATTCCTCTGCCCGCCCCCGCCCCGATTGGTGAAATCGTCTGCCCTCCGGCCGTCATACTCCCGTCGAGCAAGGAGGTGCGCAATGCTTGACGATCTGTCTTCCCGGCTGGCCGATCGGATAACCGATCCCGACCTGCTGCCCGGTCGCGGAGATTTCTGCGGCGAAGGCCGTTTGGCCGTTCGCGATCCGGCGACGGGTGAACTCGTCGCCCAGGTGGCGATCAGCGATGCGACCGGCGCCCGCGCCGCCGTCGATGCGGCCCAGACCACCTTCCCCGGCTGGTCTGCAATGCTACCCCAGGACCGCGCCGGGATCCTGCATCGCTGGCACGATCTGATCATGGAGGCGAAAGAGGACCTGTCCCGGATCATGGTCGCCGAACAGGGCAAGCCGATCAGCGAGGCGCGGGGCGAGATCGACTACGCAGCCAGCTTCGTGCAATTCTATGCCGAAGAGGCGCTGCGCCCGAATATCGAAGGCGTCACCAGCCACCTGCCCGATGCCGAGATGGAGCTGTGGCGCGAACCCGTGGGCGTGGCCGCGCTGATCACGCCTTGGAATTTCCCCTGCGCGATGATCACCCGTAAGGCCGCCGCCGCACTTGGCGCGGGCTGCACGGTGGTCATTCACCCATCGGCGGAAACGCCTCTATCAGCACTCGCATTGGCGGAACTGGCGCGGCGCGCCGGTTTTCCCGATGGCGTCATCAACACGATCATAGGCGATGCCGCCAGCATCGTCGGCGAATGGACGGCGGATGCCCGTGTCCGCGCCCTGTCCTTCACCGGCTCGACCGAGATCGGGCGGCTGCTCTATCGCCAATCCGCCGATACTGTGAAGCGGCTGGTGATGGAGCTTGGCGGCCATGCCCCCTTCATCGTCTTCAAGGGCGCCGATCTGGACCGCGCCGTGGCCGAAGGCATCAAGGCGAAATTCGCCACGTCCGGGCAGGACTGCCTTGGCGCGAACCGTTTCTATATCGAGCGGCCGATCTATGACGAGTTCTGCAAGCGTTTTACCGAGGCCGTCGGAAAGCTGACCATCGGCAAGGGCATGCAGGATCCCGATATCGGCCCGCTGATCCATGACCGCGCCGTGGACAAGCAGATCGCCCATGTCGAGGACGCGATCTCCAAGGGTGCCCGGCTGCTGACCGGCGGCGAGGTGGCCAGGGATCTGGGCCCGCTGTTCTTCTGTCCTACCGTCCTGGCGGATGTTCCGGACGAGGCGGCGATCATGTCCGAGGAAACCTTCGGCCCGGTCGCGGCGCTGTCACCCTTCGACGACGAGGCCGAGGTGATCGCGCGCGCCAATGCCACCGAATACGGGCTGGTCGCCTATGTCCACAGCCATGATCCGCGTCGCATCTATCGCATGACGCGGGCGCTGCAATACGGCATGGTCGCGGTGAACCGCACCAAGGTGACGGGCGCGCCGATCCCTTTCGGGGGAATGAAACAATCCGGGATTGGTCGCGAGGGCGCCCGGCAGGGCCTCGAGGCCTTTACCGAGATCAAGTATATCTGCCGCGATTGGGGATGAAAGGAGCTTAAGACATGCTGACGAACGATAAACTGGCCGAATGGGACCGCGAGAGCTTTTTCCATCCCTCGACCCATCTGGCGCAATTCGCGCGTGGAGAGGCCGCGCAGCGCATCGTGACCGGGGGCGAAGGCGTATTCATCCAGGACCGCGACGGCACCCGGCTGCTGGACGGTTTCGCGGGGCTTTACTGCGTGAATGTCGGCTATGGCCGCAAGGAGATCGCCGAGGCCATCGCCGATCAGGCACGCGAACTGTCCTATTACCACGCCTATGCGGGCCACGGCTCTGAAGCGTCGATCACGCTGGCCAAGATGGTGATGGACCGCGCGCCCAAGGGCATGGCGCGGGTCTATTTCGGGCTTGGCGGCTCGGATGCGAACGAGACCAATATCAAGCTGGTCTGGTATTACAACAATATCCTCGGCCGTCCCGAGAAGAAGAAGATCATCTCGCGCTGGCGGGGCTATCACGGGTCGGGGCTGATGACCGGATCGCTGACCGGGCTGGAGCTGTTCCACAAGAAATTCGACCTGCCGCTGGCGCAGGTGATCCATACCGAGGCGCCCTACTACTATCGACGCCCCCAGCTGGACATGTCCGAGGCCGATTTCGTGGCCCATTGCGTCGAGCAACTGGAAGCACTGATCGCCCGCGAAGGCGCGGATACCATCGCCGCCTTCATCGGCGAGCCGGTGCTGGGCACAGGCGGCATTGTCCCGCCCCCTGCCGGTTACTGGCCGGCGATCCAGAAAGTGCTGGACCGTCACGACATCCTGCTGATCTCGGACGAGGTGGTGACAGGTTTTGGCCGCCTTGGCACCATGTTCGGCTCGGATCATTACGGGATGAAGCCGGATCTGATCACCTCGGCCAAGGGGTTGACCTCGGCCTATGCGCCGCTGTCGGCCAGTATCGTCGGGCAGCGGATGTGGGATGTGCTGATGCAGGGCACCGACGAGAACGGCGTGATCGGACATGGCTGGACCTATTCCGCCCATCCCATCGGCGCGGCGGCTGGCATCGCCAATCTGAAGCTGATCGACGAGTTGGGGCTGGTGAAGAATGCGGGCGAGACCGGCAACTACTTCTGGCAGACCATGCGCGAGGCCCTGGGCGATCATCCCAATGTCGGCGAGGTTCGTGGCGAGGGCATGCTTTGCGCGGTCGAACTGGTCGCCGAAAAGGAGAAGCGGCAATTCTTCGATGCGTCCGAGGGCAAGGGGGCAAAGGTCGTGGCGGCGATGCTCAAGCGCGGCGTGATCGCCCGGGCCATGCCGCAGGGCGATATTCTGGGCTTTGCCCCGCCGCTTTGCCTGACCCGTGCCGAGGCAGACCAGATCGTGTCGGTCACCAGGGACTCGGTTGCCGAGGTGTTGGGCTGAGTTTTCCTGAAGCATTTCCAGCGGGAATGGATGCCGGTCCCGCTTCCGGAAATGTACAGGAACAAAAACCTGCGGGGCTCTGTCCCGTCGCGCCAGCCACGCGACTCCCCAAGATATTTGGGCAAAGAGGAAGGGAGGGTATCGCCTCCCTTCCCGTCACTTGCGGGGTTTGCCGTTGAAAGTATCCAGCCAGCGGCTAAAGCGGCCGCGTATCTCGGCGGTTTCGGTGCTCACGCGGTCGGTTGCATCATCCCATCTGTCATCGACGGACTGAATCGCCGGGTCGATCGTGCGTTGCCGGAACTGCGCCCACATGCGCCAAGCCAGCAGAAGCAGCAGGAAGAGCACGCCGAGGATGATCATGGCGGGCCAGTTGCGGGGGCGCTCGTCGGGGCCGGACAGCGTGTCGATGGCGATGGCGTTCGGATAGGCGGTCAGCCACGGAATCCGCCAGCCATAGGCGGTGATACTGACCCATTGCGGATTGCCAGCGCCGGATTTCAGGTTGGTCGCCTCGGAATGCAGATTGGCGCTGTCATATTTGAGATAGGGCGGCCAGATCCAGCCGGTATCCTCATTGCGATAGACAAAGACCTTGCCATTCGGGCGAACCGTATCGATGAAGCGCACATCGCGCTGGCCCGAGGCGTTCTCGACCGTGCCGGTATCTTCCGAAGCATAGAAGATGGCATTGGACGAAGTGACAGAGGTCAGCCGGTTATAGGTGTTGGTGATCCGCACCGTGTTCTTGGATGGCAGCGCGTAGTCGAGGAACAAAAAGACCGCGACCCCGAACAGCACTCCGATGACAACCTTGACGTAATACATGCGGTGGCTCCTACTGCCAGTTTACCCAATAGACGATCCCCATGATCGCCAGGGTCGGGATGATGAAAACCGCCCAGGTCAGCCGGACCTTCAGCGATCTTTCGAACCCGACCATCGACTTGCGGACAAATTCGTCCCGCGCCGGATTGTCTCCTGCCCAGTCGGGATGACGTTCGTCCCAGATCCGCTCCAGCTTTTCATAGCGGAGTGAGCGGATATAGATGCGCAGCAGAACAAAGAACAGCGCCTCGACCGCCAGAACGATCACGATCAGGCGGAAAAACTTGATCACCCCGCCCCTCCCGAAGCGCGCCCCCAGGGGCCGGCCACTCCTTTCGAGAGGCTGACACGCGGAACGCCCCATGGGTTGGCGGAGGCCGGGGCGGGTTCCGGTTCCGCCATATCGGGTTCGGGACCGAACAACGCCTCGCGCGTGCCCTGCTTGTCCATGGCATATTCGCGCGCCAGCATATTCACGACATAGGCGCGCTTGGTATCCGGCCAGTCCTGATAGAGACGATAGAAAAGCGGTTTATGGGTGATGAACATCTGCCGCACATCATGCGGGGCAAGTTCGGACAGCAGCCGGTTGACCAGATCCCGCGCCGGTCCCCCGCTCCCCCGAAGGGCATAGAAATACGCCGGATCGCCGCTATCGATCACTGGCCAGTCACCACCCTGTTCGGCATAGCGCTGCAACGCCGACAGGCCCCTGATCTCAGCAGGCAAATCCTCTCCCATACGGGAGGCGGCGCGTCGCAGGTCCGCCCTTGTGCCACCGCCGGTGTCGAGGCCAAGCCGGATCGCGGCATCCGCAAGAATAAAATCGATCTTCTGACGCAGAATCGCCGCGGCGTCACTGCCGCGCGCATTGATGATCGGCTCGGCCAGGGCATTCCGCGCCAACCAGGCGGCCAGCACATGACGGTCCGAGATCGTCAGCACCAGAAACCCCTTTACCTCGATCTCCTGCGCCGGATCGGCAAAGATCACCGCCGGCTCCTGCGCGGAACGGATGACATAGACGCCACCAAAACGCCCGGTCCAGAAATCCGGCACCTCGAAATCCGTGTGATCGAGCCGGATCGGGTGGCGCAGCACATCACCCGATCTCTTCGCCTGTCCGATCATCCGGGCGATCAGGACATCGTTCCACCAGGCATCCGGATCGGAACGGAATTGCTCGATCATCGCGGTCAGCTTGTCGGCCTCGGCCACGTGGTTGCCGGTGGTATCGGCACTGACCCGGAGGCGGCGGATATCCGGCAGATCGGCAGGGCTTTGCAGCTGCCAGATCTGGTCATCAATCTCGCCGATGACGGCATCGCGGGCGGTCAGGCTGAAAAGCTGGCTCTCGTTATCGGTGATGAACCGGCGCAACACCTCGCGGAGAACCGACAGGTCGGCATTCAACATCGGCGCGGTCTTCTGCTCGGTCGTGAGCAGGATGAAATGACGATTACCCCCTTTCGGCGCCAGGTAGTCCATATCGCCAAGCTCGTCCCCGATCTCGGGCGAATGTCCGGAAATGTCGATATGGAACTCTGTCAGGGCGGTCTCCCGCCCGATCAGCTTTTTCAATGCGCGGTTATACAGGCCTGTCCAGGCCGCCGAATCCACCCGGATCAGGTTGCCGAACATCAGGCCCTTCTCGATGAGGCGTTTCATGTCTTGCAGCCTCTTATCACATCAGGATTCCCCCGCGAAACGCCGCTTGGCCTCGGCCATCCGCTCCATCCCGCGAACGGTTTCCTCGATGGCAGCCTCGTCCGCGCTGTCGGAATAGCGCCATTCGCTATCGGCATAGCGGTTGATTTCCTGAACCACCATCTCTGTCGTGATCGGCTGGCGCAAGGCCTCGATCATCTCCAGCTTGCGTGCATAGGGCTGGTGCAGGAAGGGTTCGGGCGTCTCGAACCATTCGTCGGGCATGTCGAAATCCATCGCGCGGGCCTTGACGGCATCGGTGATGTTCTTGACCGCGCGGCCGGTGAAACGCGGCTCGGCCAGGGCGATGGCATGCAGGTAACTGCCCAATTCGGCCAGTGTCTCCAGCTTGCCGAAATCGCGGCTCACCTCGTCGAAGACGCGCGCCAGCCCCGCCTCGGCCGGGCGGGAATGGCCGGCATAGCTATCCGCCACGGCCTTTTGCATCGCCTGCGCCCGCATCAGATCGTGATCGCCCACCGGGATCTGATGGCGCTTGCCCAGCAACAGGGCGAGAATGTCGATATAATCGTCCCGCGTTACCGGTCCATCGATCAGGAACCGGGCTGCGGCACGCTGGCGCAGGGCATCGTCGATATTCTCGGCATGGTTGCTGAACATCCCGAAGGTGCAATTGCCGCGCACCACCGTGGAGGCACCGGCGAAAGCCTCCATCAGCACGGCGGTGATTTCCTGCTGACCCGACGAGGATTGCCGGTCACCGCGCTTGCCCGCGATCTGGTCGATATCGTCGATCGTGCCGAAACCGATCGCCTTGGGGTCGATCACCGCGTCGATGAAGGCACGGGCATTCTGGCCGGATTTGCCCTGATAGCTGTCGATATTGTCCACCGACAGGTTGCGATAGCGGAAAGGATAGCCCGCAACCGTGCAGTAATCATTGATCATCCCGGCCATCATCTGGATCAGCGTGGTCTTGCCGGTGCCGGGACGGCCATCGCCAAGGAAGGTAAAGACAAAGCCGCCCAGTTCCACGAAAGGATTGCTCATCCGCTCGAAATCATAGGCGACGATCATCCGCGCCAAGCGCATCGCCTGATGTTTGGCAATGGCGTTGCCGATCACCTCCTCGGGTTTCTTGAAGGCCATGGTCAGGGCCGGGCCGCGGGATTTCGTGGCGGGAGCGAAGCCCGCTATGGGAAGATCATCCGCCTCGACGCGCCAGCTTGCGCCGGTAAATGCGCCGATGCGCGCCGCAGTCTCCCCCCGGGAGGCGGTGGCGGAGGACAGCGCCTCGGCCCAGCCCAGCACGGTGGCGATCAGGGTTTCGTCATCGTTTGCGTGGCGCGCGAGGTTCTGATCCAGTTCCCATAGGGCACCTTGCAGGGCGGCCAGCGGGTTGTCGGTCAACACCTCGTCGCTGGTGATGCCCTCGATGCTATGGGAACCGGCATGCTCAGCCAGCAGGAAAGCCGCCGCATTGGCCATGACCGACAGCGCCGCCAGCGATTCGACCGCCAGCAACTCGGCGAATTCGCGGTGCCGGTCGGCGGGAAGCCGGCTTTCCAGATTGGTGCGTTTCAATTCGGCCGCCCCCGACCGCGCCGCCACCTCGTCGGCCACGGCAAGCGCGATGGCGATGGCACGGCGCAGGGCGCGGGCTACGGTCGCGGCGGCGGGGGTCGGCAATTCATCCCCACCGGCATCCTCGATCCGCTGAAGCAACTGGGTCCCTTCCGCCCGCGCCGTGGAGCGCCCCGCCAGCCCTGGCGTGGTCGAGCGGAAGCGGCGGGTCGTGCGTATGCCCGGAGACCGCTCCACCGGTGCAGCGGGGGCGGATTTGCCAAGACGCGGTGCATGCTCAAACCCGGTCAGCAGCGACAGGGCCTGGGGATAATGAGCCCGGATCTCGGCCTCGGGCAGTTCCATTTCGTTACGCGCGTCCATTCAATCTTCTCTCAACCAATGTCTGCCTGAACATGTCAGCCATGCGTGTCAGCGATATCCGGCCACCCGGCCATTCGGTCCCGGCACGTATTTGCGAATCTCGCGGAAGCCCGCCGGGTCCAGCGCCGCCAGCGCCTGATAGGGCCGCTGCGGCAGGATCAGTGCACGGGTGGCACTGCTCGCCCCCTGCCCTGCACCATGGGTGTCCAACGGATCGAGGTGAAAGACCTGTCGCTCGACCACGCTGAAGAAACCGCTGGATTCGACCGTCGCACCCTTGGCCCGCAAATCCTCGACCGTCATCGCCATCGCCCAATCCTCGCCGGTCGGAGCGCCCGCGTTCTCCAGCACCTGCCGGATCGGCCCTTCCTGCACGGTGAAACTGTGCGAATAGACCGGGCCAAGCACGATCCGGCGCAGCCGATGCGGATGTAGCCGGTCGAAATCGTGATCGAAGCCCTGAGCGATGGTCAGCAATTGCAGCGAGGTGACCGATTGCGCCAGCAGATGCGCCCGCACTTCGGGCCAGCGCTTGGCATCCTCGATCAGCGGGTGGCGGCCGGTATCGTCCACCTCCATCAGATACAGCACCGGCACGTTGAGCTGGCTGTCATAGACCGCCCAATGCAAGAGCCAGCGCCGCCTCCCCCCTTCCTGCCCCGACAGCCAGAAACCCTGCGGATGCATCTGCGGCCAGAACAGCCCGCCCTTGGCAAGCGCCTCGTAATACAGCCGCTGCGACATGGCGTATTGCAGCCGGGTCGGGATCGACAATTCGCCGACGATCTCACGGATCATCCGGTCCTTGATGAGCTGCGTATCGGCTGTGCGGGCCAGTTCCTCGCCTGCCTGTGCGGCATCGGCGGCGGTCTGTGCGATCTCGGACCAGACCGGCAGGCCGGATTCATGGATGTCGATGGTGACATGCTGCCGGAGCGGCCCGTCTATCCGGTTCGAGATCAGGTATTTCATCGACAACGCGTCGATGCTGGCCTTTAGCGCCGAAAGATACCCGCCGATGACATCCGTCTCGATCCGGTTGAACAGCCGGTCACGAACCATCTCGGCCAGCGCCGCGGGCAGCACGGTGGCGATGCGGCGCGTCTGGTCGAAAAAGGCGCGCGCGCTTGCCTCGTCATCAAGGCGGCGGTGGTCGGCGTCAAGATTGTCCGTTTCGGCCATCAAGATCCTTCCCGCTCTCATCAACATGAAGCCACCAGTGCCAGAACCCCGATCCGGGGCCCGTTACCATCATATCCCGGCTACTTTTTAGAAGCTGCGACTGGCTCAAACCATTTAACCAAAGCCAGCGATGAATCGGACGAATACAGCCCACGAATACTATCGATAGAATACCCGCAAACGCGACAAGACCGGAAATCACATATAGCGGTCGATAAAGCAGATAGGGAATGATCTCTTCCCCCCATTTTTGGAGGATGTAGTTAACCACTCCCCCAGCAAGGATCATCAGCGTTCCCCAGAGAAATGCCCGCCTCGTTCGTTGCTGGAAGGTCATCAACCACCATACAGGTTGCTGTCATGCTTCTCGACGATCTGGGCGAAGCGGCGGGCAAAGCGTTCGTCGGCCCTGGCCTTTTCCTCCAGCACCTTGCGGGCGAAGACCATGTGGTCGCCATGGGCCTCCAGCATATCGGCCATGCGGTCATTGGTGGCGGTGCCGATGGCGGCCATGGCGGCCTGCGCCTCCTGGTCGGTCTTGACGCCGATCTCGTTGATGCGGTGCGCCACGTCCTGCTGCTGCGCGGTCTTGAGCGACTTGGTCAGAGCGTCATACAGCACCACACGCTGGCGCGTATCCGTCTGCAGCTTGTTGATCAGCACCATCTGCGTCGCCGCCTGGTTCTGCAGCGAATCCACCCAGGTCTTGCCCGCCTCGATATAACGCTCCAGCGTCTGCGACTTGGCCAGCGCGACCTGCTCTTCCTGCACCAGCGCGTTGTGATCCTTGTTGGCATTGGCCAGCTCGGTCTCGTAGCCGGTCCGCTCCGAGGCGTCGGTGGTCGAAGCGACCTTGTTTTCCAGCTCGATCAGCTTGGGATCCATCGCCGCGATCCGCTCGCGCAGGTTTTCCAGCGTCGCGACCACCTCTTCGCGCTCGGTCAGGGTCTGACCCAGATTCGCCTCGACCTTGTCCTTCTGCTCGTTCAGCAGCGCCAGTTGTCCCTCCAGCAGCCGGGTGATCATGTCGGATTTCGAGATCAGGTCCTGAAGCTTGTCGTCGATACTGGCGGCACGCAGACGTTCCTGCCGCATCGCCTCGGATTTGCCGCTGGCAAAGATGCCCACGAATTTCTCCCACCCGGTCTTGCTGCGAAGCTCGTCGAAATCCCTGGAGAATCCCGAGGTCACATCGTCAAGCCCCATGATCAGCTCCGCGATATTGGCATTCATCGCATCGGTATGGGCGTGAACATCCGCGAGCGTGGCATTGGCCACATCCAGCGGCAGGTCCTCCACCTCCGCCTTGGCGGTGGCGCGGTCCAGAACCCTGGACATCTCAGCGATCTTGCCCTGCGCCTCTGCCACCTGTTTCTGGCTGTCGGTAATCTGCTGTTCCAGCGATGCCATCCCAAACCTCCTAATCCAACTCGAGGGGATCTTAGGCCATCAGCCGCCATGCGCAAGTCCGGGATGGGCAAAGAGTGAACGATCCATATTGCCACCGGTTGACCATGCGCCTAGCCTGACCCGCATGAGTCACCTGAAAGATGCCATAGACGAGCGCCGCGACCAGCTGATCACGCTGACGCAGGACCTGATCCGCATTCCGACGCTGAACCCGCCGGGACGCCATTACCGCGACATCTGCGAATACCTGGAGGCGCGCATGTCCCCCCAGGGATGGCGCTGCGAACTGGTGCGCGCCCATGGCTCCCCCGGCGATTGCGAGGAATTCCCCCGCTGGAACATCATCGCGCGGCGACAGGGCGCGAGGCCTGGCGACTGCGTGCATTTCAACAGCCATCACGACGTGGTCGAGGTCGGCCATGGCTGGAGCCGCGATCCCTTCGGGGCGGAACTGGACGGCGACCGCATCTATGGCCGCGGCGCCTGCGACATGAAAGGCGGTCTGGCGGCCAGCATCATCGCAGCCGAGGCCTTTGTCGCCACCCATCCCGGCCATGCCGGCAGTATCGAGATCAGCGCCACCGCGGACGAGGAATCCGGAGGCTATGGCGGTGTCGCCCATCTGGCCGGACAGGGCGCCTTCGCCCATGTCGATCACGTCATCATCCCCGAGCCGCTGCACAAGGACCGGATTTGCCTTGGCCATCGCGGCGTCTGGTGGGCCGAGATCGAGACCCATGGCCGCATCGCCCATGGCTCGATGCCCTTCCTGGGCGATTGCGCCGTCCGCCACATGGGCGCCGTGCTGGCCGAAATGGAGGCCGCGTTATGGCCCCTGCTGGCCGGGAAACACACCGAGATGCCGGTGATCCCGGAAGGCGCCCGGTCCTCGACGCTGAACATCAACTCGATCCATGGCGGCGCAGTGGAACAGGCGGCGGACTATACCGGGTTGCCCGCCCCCTGCGTGCCCGACCGCTGCCGCATCGTGATCGACCGCCGTTTCCTGATCGAAGAGGATCTGGCCGAGGTCAAGGCCGAGATCGCCGCGCTCATGGAAAGGGTCAAGGCACAACGGCCCAGTTTCCGCTACGAGATCCGCGATCTTTTCGAGGTCATCCCCTCGATGACCGACAAGGAAGCCCCGGTGGTGCGCACGACCGCCGCCGCAATCCGGGATGTCCTGGGGCGCGAGGCCGGTTATGTCGTCAGCCCCGGCACATACGACCAGAAGCATATCGACCGGATCGGCAAGCTGAAGAACTGCATCGCCTATGGACCGGGCGTGCTGGACCTGGCACATCAGCCGGATGAATGGATCGGCGTGCAGGACATGTCCGACAGCGCCAAGGTCATGGCGCTGGTGCTGGAGGATCTGCTGACAGGGTCTTAGGTGCCCGATATGCCGGGGGACCTCTCCTCCGGCCCAAGACAGGTTGCATCTGGCTGAACCCATCAGGCCCGGCACGCCGCTTCTTCTTTGCCCCAATACCTCCGGGGGAGTCGCGCGGCACGCGCGGCGGGGGCAGGCAGCCCCCTCTCTACCGTGGAAACGGGGAATCAGTCCCGCTTGACCGTCTCGATATCCGGGGCGTCCACGGCCTTCATGCCGACGACGTGATAGCCGGCATCGACGTGATGCGTCTCACCCGTCACGCCCGCTCCCAGATCAGACAGCAGATACAGTGCCGAATTGCCGACATCCTCCTGGCTGACATTGCGGCGCAGGGGCGAGTTCAGCTCGTTCCATTTCATGATATAGCGGAAATCGCCGATCCCCGAGGCCGCGAGCGTCTTGATCGGCCCGGCCGAGATCGCGTTGACACGGATACCGTCCTTGCCGAAATCCTCGGCGAGATAGCGGACGCTGGCCTCCAACGCAGCCTTGGCCACCCCCATCACGTTGTAATGCGGCATGACCCGCTCGGCACCGTAATAGGTCAGCGTCAGCATGCTGCCCCCGTCCGGCATCATCGCTGCGGCACGCCGGGCGACGGCGGTGAAGGAATAGACCGAGATATCCATGGTCATCAGGAAATTCTCGCGCGTCGTCTCGGCATAGCGGCCGCGCAACTGCTCCTTGTCGGAAAAGCCGATCGCGTGGACCAGGAAATCCAGCTTGCCCCATTCCTTGTCCAGCCGCTCGAACAGGGCGTCGATGGAAGCACCCTCGCCGACATCGCATGGCAGCACCAACGTCGAGCCCAGCTGCGCCGCAAGGGGATCGACCCGCTTCTTCAGCGCCTCGCCCTGGTAGGAGAAGGCAAGCTCGGCTCCCGCGCCGCCCAATGCCCGGGCAATCCCCCATGCGATTGATTTGTCATTGGCCAGACCCATGATCAGGCCCCGTTTTCCGGCCATCAGCCCGCTTGCATGTTCGCTTGACATGAGGCGTTCCTCGCGGTTTCAAATTGCTTTCCGTGCTTAGGCCAAAGGTCTGGCAGCATCAAGCGCAAGGAGGCGAAGATGGGCGATCGTGAAGGAATCTTTGCCGGGGATGACCCGTTTGCCATAATTCGCAGATGGCTGGCCGAAGCCGAGGCCAGTGAACCCAACGATCCGAACGCCATCGCGCTTGCGACGGCCGATGCAGATGGGCTGCCCGACGTCCGCATGGTCCTGTTGAAGGATATCGACGGCGAGGGACTGGACGGCTCCTTCGTTTTCTACACCAATTACGAAAGCGCCAAGGGCCGGCAGCTTGCCGCGAACAGCAAGGCCGCCTTCGTCATGCACTGGAAATCGTTGCGCCGCCAGATACGGGTGCGCGGGACAGTCACACGTGAAGACGGGCCACAAGCCGATGCCTATTATGCCAGCCGTGCGCTGCAAAGCAGGTTGGGGGCATGGGCCTCGGCCCAGTCCCGGCCCCTCGACAGCCGCGCCAGCCTGATGGCCGAGGCGGCGAAACAAGGCCTCAGGCACGGCACGAATCCGTCCCGCCCGCCTTTCTGGGGAGGTTTCCGTATGTTCCCCAGCCAGATCGAATTCTGGGCGGATGGAGCCTTCCGCCTGCATGACCGTTTTTGCTGGCACAGGCAAGAAACCGCTTGGACAATCACCAGATTGTCGCCCTAAGCTTGACCGGAAAGGCGTAAGAGCGAAATATGAAGGGCGGTTTTCTGCCGAAAGGTGCAGAAACGTGGCTTCGGGACCGGGAACTGGCTGACCCCGGGGCCGTGGTTTGTAATTCATACATGTTGCACGCAATTGGTAGCCGTGCGACAATCCCGCTTAAGTCGCGGAAACGGTGCAAAATATGAAGACGGACGATATGGAGAATATGGTAGTTTCCGGCTTGGTCAAATGGTTCGATCCGGCAAAGGGATATGGTTTTATTCTGAATGATGCCGGTGGTGCCGACATCCTTTTACACGCCAATGTGCTTCGCAATTTCGGACGCAGTTCCGTGGCAGATCATTCGCGCGTCGTGGTTCAGGTCCAGTCGACCACCCGCGGCCTGCAAGCCGTGGAGATCCTAGAGGTTCACCCGCCAGAAGGCGACGGTAGCCCACCCATCGAAGATCTCGACGCCGACATCATTCGACAGCTTGACTCGCTGCCCCTGCAACCAGCGCGGGTGAAATGGTTCGACAAGGCGAAGGGCTTCGGCTTTGCCAATATCTTCGGTCACTCCGACGATGTGTTCATCCATATCGAGGTGCTGCGGCATTCGGGTTTTTCCGACCTGGTCCTGGGTGAGGCGATCGGACTACGCGTAGTCGAAGGCCCCCGGGGACTGATGGCCGCTCAGGTCACAAGCTGGGACAAGGCGATTCAACCCGCCAATGTCGAGCGTTTCCCCGATCCTGCACATAACACTGACAATGTGCGGGACTGGGTCTTGTCGCGTGCCGCGGAGTAGGACTGCCCTACGGCAATCGATAAGGGCCGGTATCGCCGCGCTGGCATTTTGTTCGCCAGCAGCGGCGGAGGCCGTCTTTGAGTGCACGGACAATCAGGCAGCGATCCTGACTCCGCGCGGGATCGTCGAATTCAAGATCGAGATCGCAGACAGCCCCGCAGAGCGGGAGCGGGGCTTGATGTATCGCGATGATCTGCCCGCAGGTAGCGGCATGCTGTTCGTCTATGACGCTCCGCGGCAGGTCTCGTTCTGGATGCGGAACACGTTCATCCCGCTCGACCTGATTTTCATGGATGAATCCGGGACGATTCGCCACATCCACCCGAATGCGCGCCCTATGGACGAAACACCGATCCCCGGCGCCACCATCGGGGATCCGCGCCCCGAACGGCAATTGATCCTCGAGATCGGCGGAGGCGAAGCCTCCCGTCTTGGATTGGCGCCCGGACAACCCATGGCAACCTCGCAACTTGATCAGGCCAAGGCGGCCTGGCCTTGCGGTTAAGGCATTCTCCGCAAAAGTGGCTGCCGGATCCACGTTCGAAGTCAGGGCCCTGTATTCCGGAAGTCGCGAAAAGCAGCACGGTATTCGATATTCGCGTAATTCGGACGAATATCCCGGCGCTATTGCCCTTCCCCCCGCCGGCCTGATCGGCTACAAGCGCGCTCGTCGGGGCGTAGCGCAGCCTGGTAGCGCGACGGTTTTGGGTACCGTAGGTCGTGAGTTCGAATCTCGCCGCCCCGACCACATTTCCGATAACAATTACAGCCACTTAATGTAGCGGATATTTCGACACGAAAGTCGTAGTTTACAGCACAGTTTACATTTTTGTTCCTGTTTTGGTGCACAGGATGCTGTTTTAGCAGCCGATTCCGCCTTACTCTGTAGTCTCCAGATCATCGCGCTGATCGAAGGGCTTCCATTCTTCTTCGACCCACTCCTCCGCTTTATGCCCGTGCCCTTCGTGTACGATGATCCGCACCGGGTCCTTGGTCTCTCGCGCCGGCTCTTGGCGCGCGCTATCTGTTTCCGCGAAAGGCCATCCTCCGACTAGAGTCAGATGGGGTATTCGGCTTGCGCTCCACTTCCAGCCTCGGTCTCCGGTAGGTGCTGCGCCTCGAGCTGATGATAGAACGTGGTCTGTGTGAAGCAGTCACAAGCATCAGGAAGGAAGCGCAGCATG
>NZ_QOKZ01000014.1 GCF_003697785.1 Paracoccus alkanivorans
TTCCACGCTGTAGATCCTCCCGCCCTCCCTGCAACCACAGAAAGGGAAAAGGTGGACGACTTTTACACCGCCCGCAGCAGCACCAAGCCGCCGCTTCCGTGGACTAATTTCGCACCGCCGTTCTCACCGGGGTGAGGGAAAGGCCATGACTGACCGAAACAGCGAAGCTGCTATCGCGACACCAACGCGTCGTGATCTGCTGCAATCCATCGCGATGCTGGGCATTGCGACTTCCGCATCTCAGGCATTTCCCACGCCGTCTTCTGCCAATGAAGGAACCATCGAAATGAATGAACGCGTCATCAAGAGCGACGAGGTGGAAATAGCCACGCAGGCGTTTGGCGATCCATCCCATCAACCTGTTCTCCTGATCATGGGCGCCATGGCTTCAATGCTGTGGTGGCCGGAAGCGTTCTGCCGGCAGCTTGCGGCCCAGAATTTCCATGTCATCCGCTATGACAACCGCGACACCGGCTTATCGACTTTTTACGAGCCGGGCAGCCCACCCTATACAACGGATGACATGGCCGAGGACGCCATGCGTGTTCTGGACGGATATGAGATTGACAGCGCTCATCTGGTCGGCATGTCGATGGGCGGCATGATCGCCCAGATTGCCGCATTCGCGCATCCCGGGCGCGTCCGGACATTGACACTCATCTCCACCACGCCCGTCAGCATGGACACGTCCGCACTGCCCCAGACCAGTAGTGCCTATATGGAACATGCTGCGGAAGGGGAAATCATCGATTGGAGCGATCACTCCCAGGTGATTGATTTCATTGTCAAGGACACCAGGATGATCGCCGGGACCGCACATCCCTACGACGAGGCGCGTGCGCGCGGTCTTGTTGAGCACGATGTCAAGCGTGCTAGAAACTTCGTCAGTGCCACCAATCACTTTGCCCTTGGGGCTGGAGCGGACTGGACCGGTAAGCTCGCTGACCTGGAAATACCGCTTCTTGTCATTCATGGTACGGACGATCCGATCTTCCCGATCGAGCATGGCGAATTGATAGCGGAAACCGTCGACGGCGCGGATTTGCTTCGGCTCGAGGGAGGCGGCCATGAGATTCACCCCGACGATTGGGGTAAAGTCCTTCCGGCCATCAAAGCGCATAGTGATGCATAGAACTCTCCGGCACAATAGGGTTAGCTACCGCTGCAATCAGGCGTTCATTGTCGCAACGTCGAGAGCGACAGATCGCAGGTTTGTCCGCCAACCAGCAGCAACAAGTCAGTTTCGCTGCACAGTGTCCGAATGTCCGGTGCGAAGGTGGTAGTACTGCGGCGTCCGTTCCTGCCGAACGACGGCAAAGGGCCGACCAAGCCCTTGCACCCCTCCGACAGCCCTGGCATTGCAAAGGTCACCACCTGCGCATTGCTAATCTTGGTGGAGGCTGCAGCAGGACTGGCCGGGTGTTTCGGCCAATGAATGGCCGCTTTCGATTTGCTGAGACATGACCCGAGTAATTGCAGCGAATGACTGGAAGCCGCCCAGATTTGCAAAATACGGTGTGGGTACCAGATGAACCGATCGTTTGCAGCAAATCGTATGCTCCTCCGTAAATCTCGTTCGCTTCATTGTCCGTCCTCTGGTTGGGCCGGACTCTAATTGCATCTGGAGGAAAAATCCCGTGGCAGGTCAGGAACGCAATGAATTATCTGTGGACTATAAAATCGGTGAAATACAATCATCCGGCCAATAAGCTACTGTAAAGAAAAACATTTCAAGGGGAGAACTTGTGCTCTTGTAAGCGTTGGCGGCACCGAATGTAAACGCCTTTTCTCTAACAAAATGCCCAACTACCAATGAGATAGAGATCATCCATACGCGAGATGTCAGCATCGAAGGTGCATGGGGTGTGAATTATCTTCCCTTCTGGTTTACCATGATCTTCATGGCGGATGATCGTGGATGATAAACTCTTCCTGACTAATGGTGTTTCATGAACGTGACAGCTTGTGGGCAAGTCTTACGCCGGGTCCACCGCCATTTTCCGGGATGAACTCGACCCCCGCAGCCTCAAACGCGCTTTGGATCACCTGAACTGTCTTCGGCTTAAGCAAATCTCCCTTTTCCAGTCGTGTAATTGTTTGAGGCGCGACCTGCGCTATTTCAGCCAGCTCTCGTATTCCCCAACCAAGTGCCGCCCGTGCCATTTTACATTGAACGCCGACGATTTCATCGCATTGTAATGATTTCTGTTGCTCATTCACGCTTCGACCTGTAATCTGCCTGCCTACAAGACGGTCGAACGACGTGGTGGTTCACATCGCTCGACCTAACCACAACCCAAGCTGCGAGGAGCTCGGATCATGGCTGATTCCGACCATACACGAATACACACTGCCGTCACGCGCCGGAAGGCTCTGAAAACGACGGCGGCAGGCGTGATGTCCGTGCCATTTCAAGCAACTGGTGTCATTGCGAACACGGGAACCGATAAAGCCGGCGCCGATCCGGCCCTGACGCTGTGGCGGGAGTGGCAGGCTGCCCATGCGCATACAACAGCGCTGTGCCGTAAGCAGCAACGTCTCGAGGCATTGCTGATGCGGACAGCCGGCCTTCCCCGCGTGGAGGTGGAACTGGATGATGACGGCACGATTGTCACGCTATCCCGGGAGGAGGATATCGAGGAACTGTTCGGCGATAATCCCGCCCTGGCTGGGGAATGCGCGAAAGCACGGGCTGAGTTCGTGGCCCGTCAGGCCCGCTGGGCCGAAGCCGATGCGGTAATCGGCTATTCTGCGGCGCGCGAGGAAGAACTCGAAGCTGCGGACCGTGCGCAGGATCTGGCGGATAGGCTGACGATGACGCCGGCAACCACGCTGGCTGGCGTGGTCGGCAAGCTCGATATGATCTTGCGGGAAGGCCTGTCCTCGGAAGATTGCGATGAATTTCCATGGCGGGAGATTCGCATGGCGCTTCTCGATCTGAGGCAAATCGAAAGGGAGATTTGGGCATAGAGGCAAGGAATCAGCATGCCGTCTTAGCGAAGAGCTGGTCGTTAATCATGTCATCGGCTCTCCTGATGCCCGTGATCCTGGATCCCGGTCCCATCCGATTTGCCGCCGATTCCGCGCCACAGAACGACGGCGGGTCCACTCCTCTTGCCTGCCCGAACCTGCCTGTCCTTTCTGGATCAGAAATGACCAGAAGGAGGCAAGGCAGCCATGCTCCCACCAGACCGTATCATCCGCCTGAGCACCGTTCTTTCCCGCACCGGCCTCTCCCGGTCGACCATCTACCGCAAGATCGCCGAGGGCACATTCCCGGCCCAGCTCAGGATCAGCGTCCATGGCGCGGGATGGCGCGAATCCGATATCAACCGTTGGATCGACGATCCCGCTGGATGGAAGCCACGCGGGGAGTTCGACGTCGATGGTTGATGGCGAAGCCGATGACGACGGGAGAGACATCTCACCCCGTACCACGCGCGCTAGGCCGCTCACGGCATCGGAACAGCTTGAGGAACTGTTGGGCTATTCGTGGCCCTTCTCCGGCAGGCCGCCCAGGCACGACCTGTCCGAATGGACCGTCACCGACAACTGGCCCGACCCCGTTCCTGTCACGCAAACCGAGATCGAGATGTTCGAGCGGTGGTTCGGTGATCTGTTCGATGAGCTGTTTGGCCCGGATGCTTGAGCGATCCGCAGGACGAAACCAAAACCCGGACTTGATAACAGTACTGACATATGATACCAAAGCTCATGAAAAAGCGTCACAGAGCCACGCTTGAACTGATCTTCGCCCGCCCTGTCAGTGGCTCAATCCGTTGGGCCGATATCGAGGCGCTGTTCGTGGCCCTCGGGGCTGAAGTCAGTGAACGGGCAGGTTCGCGCGTAGGTGTATTCCTGTTTGGCGAGGTGCGCGTCTTTCATCGTCCACATCCGTCACCGGATACGGACAAGGGTGCAGTTGCCAGCATTCGCAAATGGCTGAGCGAGAACGGAGTGGAGCCATGATCAACGTGATCGAGATCGATGGAGAGAAGGCGGTCATTACCTTCGACCCGGATATTCAGATGCTGCGCGGCGAGTTTGTCGGCCTGAATGGCGGTGCCGATTTTTATGCCGAAAGCGTTCACGACCTGATCGAGGAAGGCCAGAAATCATTGGCCGTCTACCTGGAGATGTGCCGGGAAAAGGGCATTGAGCCGGGCCGGAAATTTTCCGGGAAGTTCAATGTCCGCCTCGATCCCCGCGACCATGCTGCGGCAGTCATTGCCGCCGCCGCAGCGGGAAAAAGCCTGAATGAATGGATCGTCGGGGCGATCAGGGAAGCTGCCGAGAGCGGCGATCAGGCGGCCTGAGCCTCAAGCTGCGACCGGATTGTTCGGTCCCGGAACCTGTTGAGAAGGAGGCCGAACATGACCGCTTCCATGTCCAAACTCCCCCAGCGCGCCGCGCTCTACCTACGCGTTTCGACGGCACGACAGGCCGAGCACGATGTCTCCATCCCGGACCAGAAGCGACAGGGTGAAGCCTATTGCGAGGCGCGCGGGCTGCAATTGGTCGAAACCTATGTGGAACCGGGCGCAACGGCGACCAACGACCGCCGTCCCGAGTTCCAGCGCATGATCGAAGCGGGAATATCCAACCCCGCACCCTTCGATGTCGTCGTGGTTCATTCGTTCAGCCGATTCTTCCGCGATCACTTCGAATTGGAATTCTACGTCAGGAAGCTCGCCAAGAACGGTGTGAAGCTCCTCTCCATTACCCAGGAGATGGGCGATGATCCCATGCATGTCATGATGCGTCAGATCATGGCGCTGTTCGATGAATACCAGTCGAAGGAAAATGCCAAGCATGTGAGCCGGGCCTTGAGGGAGAATGCGCGGCAGGGTTTCTGGAACGGCTCACTTCCTCCCATCGGCTATCGCACCGTTGCCGCCGAGCAGCGCGGCGCCAAGGTCAAGAAGAAGCTGGAGATCGATCCGCTCCACGCCGACACGGTGCGGTTGATCTTCCGGCTTGCCCTGCAGGGCGACGGCACGTCCGGTCAGATGGGCGTCAAGAACATCGTCTCCTATCTCAATCGCAATCGGATCTTCACCCGCGATGGAGGCCGGTGGGGCATCGGGCAGGTTCATCGCATCCTGACCCGGCGCACCTATATGGGCGAACATGAATGGGGAAAGAGGGGCAAGCACCAGAAAGACAAGGCGTCCAGCGACGTCGTGATCGTCCCCGTCCCGCCGATCATCGACCGCGAGACCTTCGATGCGGTTCAGGCCCTACTCAAGGCCCGCAATCCCAAGGTCACGCCCGCCCGCGTTGTCAGCGGCCCGACCATGCTGACCGGCTTGATCCATTGCGCCAAATGCGGCGGCGCCATGACCATCCGGACCGGCAAAGGGGGACGCTATCGCTATTACACCTGCTCGACCAGGGCACGAAAAGGACCAACCGCCTGTGAAGGCATGTCCGTCCCAATGGAGAAATTAGATGATCTGGTGGCCGATCACCTGGAAAGCCGACTGCTGCAGCCCGAACGGCTGGAAACCATCCTTGCAGCCATCCTCGACCGCAGGGAAGAACGCGCCGAGCGCCGCCAGGAACATATCGCCGAGTTGAACAAGCGGGCAGCGGAATCGGAACTGCGCCTCAAGCGGGTCTATGACGCCATCGAGGCGGGCGTGGTCGATCTGGACGATCCGGCGCTCAAGGATCGCATCGATGGGCTCAAGACTGTCCGCGATCAGGCAAAAGCGGACGCCGAGCGCGCGCAAGCCATGCTTCAGCACTCAGGTCAGAAGGCCGTGACACCACAGATGCTGCGTAACTTCGCCACCACGGCCCGTCAGCGCATCCGGCTCAAAGGGGGAGGTTATCGCCGCGACCACCTGCGCGCACTCGCGCAGCGCGTCGAGGTCGATACCGGCGAAGTCAGGATCATGGGATCGAAGTCCCGGCTGCTTCAGACGCTGGTCGCGGGCGACGGCGTAAACCCAGTGCCCACTCAAGGACTGAAGTGGCGGAGGCGGTGGGATTCGAACCCACGGTGGGCGTTGACCCACGTCGGTTTTCAAGACCGGTGCATTAAACCACTCTGCCACGCCTCCGACGCGGTCCGATTATCTCGCCGCGCGGGCAGGCGCAACCTCCCGCGGTATCTCAGCGCTGCAATGTGACCGCATTCGAAGCACCGGCGATCTCGACCTGTGTCACTCCGGCAAGCTGGGTATTCGACAGGGTCAGGGCCACGGTGATGCTATCCACCGCCGGGTTGGCGGGCAGCCGGGCGGCCTCATCCGTGGGCGGCGGCGGCAGCGCGACAAAGCGCAGGCGCAGGACACCGTCGGGATCGGGCGATATACGGCCCTGCGGCTGCGGGCGCAGGGTGACCAGCTCGGCATGGTGATAGCCCTTGGTCGGTGCGATGCCGGTCGCCACCAACAGGCGTCCCTCGTTCAGCGGCTCCCATCTGGCCGAGATGATTTGCGGGATGCCGGGGCGGCTGTCGCCGACCGTCTCGTATCCGCCTTCGGGCGCCAGTGTCTCGGGCCTGTTGCCTCCGCCGCCCCATCTCAGCGGGTTCCAGCCACTGTCGCCGCAGCCCGACAGGAGCAGGGCAGAGATCAGCAGTGATACGGTCAGTCTGGTCATTTGGCATCCCCCGGAGGTTTTGTCCGATTGTTAGGGGAAAGCAGGCCGCCGTTAAAGCCTCTTTCAGATCATTGTCCAACGGCCCGCACCCCTCCCAACAGTCCCGCAGGCTTACCATATGGGTAATTGGGAACGGCGCGGGTGATGCTTTGACCTTCGCCGCCGCCCGCGCTAATCCGGCACCGGAAAAAAAGGAGCCCCCAATGGCCAGCCCCGCGTTCGAAGACATCGCCGATACTTTCGATTTCCTGGATGACTGGGAGGATCGTTACCGGCATGTGATCGAACTGGGCAAGGCCATGCCGCCGATGGAACCGGCGTTGCAGGTGCCTGCGACCAAGGTCGAGGGCTGCGCCAGCCAGGTCTGGATCATGCCGCGGATCGAGAATGGGCGCTTCGATTTCCAGGGCGACAGCGACGCGATGATCGTGCGCGGGCTGATCGCGATCCTGCATGCGCTCTATTCCGGCCTGACCGTGGCAGAGGTGGGGCAGGTGGATGCGCAGGCTGAACTGGCGCGGCTTGGCCTGGACGAGCATCTGTCATCGCAGCGCTCGAACGGGCTGCGCGCCATGGTGCTGCGGATCAGGCAGCTTGCCGCCGACGCAGCGTGATCCAGCCGCCGCCCAGCACGCGGGTGCCGCCGGTTTCATAGAAGACGCAGGCCTGGCCGGGGCTGACCCCTTCCTCGGCATCCAGCAATTCGACCTCGGCGCGGCCGTTCTCCAGCGGGCGCAGGATCGCCGGGCGCGGAGGCCGGGTCGAGCGGATGCGGACCGAGCAGGGGATCTCTCCGGTGAAAGGCCGATCGCCCAGCCAGTTGACCTCCGAGACCGGAACGATGGTCGTGGCCAGCGCGGATTTCGGCCCGACGACAACCCGGCGCGTTTCCGGATCGAGGCGGACGACATAAAGCGGCTCGCCCAATCCGCCGATGCCCAGCCCGCGGCGCTGGCCGACGGTGTAATGGATCACGCCGCGATGTTGGCCCAGGACGTTGCCATCCATGTCCACGATCTGGCCCGGATCGGCGGCGCCGGGGCGCAGCTTTTCGATCACGCTCGCATAATCGCCATTCGGCACGAAGCAGATATCCTGACTGTCCGGCTTGTCGGCGACTGACAGGCCGTATTCGGCGGCCAGCGCCCGGGTCTCTGCCTTGCTGACCAGGTGGCCAAGCGGAAAGCGCAGGTAATCCAGCTGCTCCTGCGTGGTCGAGAACAGGAAATAGCTTTGATCGCGGGCCGGATCGGCGGCCATGTGCAGCTCGGCCCGCCCGGCACCGGGCTTGCGTTGAATGTAATGGCCGGTCGCCATGCAATCGGCATCCAGATCGCGCGCGGTTTCCAGCAGGTCGCGGAATTTCACCCGCTCGTTGCAGCGGATGCAGGGCACCGGGGTCGCTCCGGCCAGATAGGCATCGGCGAATTCGTCGATGACCGATTCGCGGAACTTGTTCTCGTAATCCAGGACGTAATGCGGAAAGCCCATCCGCTCGGCTACCCGGCGGGCATCGTGAATATCCTGTCCGGCGCAGCAGGCGCCCTTCTTGGCCAGCGCCGCACCGTGATCGTAAAGCTGCAGCGTGACCCCGATCACGTCGTAACCCTCTGATTTCAGTTTGGCTGCCACGACCGAGCTGTCGACGCCGCCTGACATGGCCACGACAACGCGCGTCTCTGCCGGGGATTTGGCAAAGCCGAGACTGTTCAATTCGGCACCGCGCGCCGGGGCGCGATCAGGGGCAAGCGTGGTCATGGATGGGCTCCGGGCCGTGCGGGCATCGACAATTTGCTTAGAAATATAGGCAAATACCGGACATTCTCAACCGGGGCAATGCCCGCGGCTAACCTGGATTTAACCGCATCTGGATCAGTTTTCCACGATTAGAGCAAAGCCGGGAAACAGAACAGTGAAAAAAAAAGATCGCCCTCGGACCGCGACATTGCCGGATGGACGGATCCTGACGGTTGCGGATCTGCCGCCTTCCTCGACCCGTTGGGTTGCATCTCGCAAAGAAATTATTGTGAATGCAGTAGCTTACGAGTTGATCTCACGCGATGAGGCCTTACGCCGATATGGCCTTACCGTAGAAGAATTCGACAGTTGGTGTCGTGCTTTGATCGACCATGGGCCGGCCGCGTTGAAGGTGACCCTGCTGCAGCGTTTCCGGAAGTAGTGGCTTTCTGAAAGAAACAACTTTAAGTTGAATTAACTATACCTTAGTGCAACGTACGATAGGCTCGGCAAAATTATGGAAGAACCAGGACTGTACACATCATGAGAGTTTTACTTGTAGAAGATGATCCCAGCACTGCGCGTGCCATCGAACTCATGCTGACTTCCGCCAGCTATAACGTCTTTGTAACCGATATGGGCGAAGAAGGAATCGATCTTGCGAAGCTGTATGAATACGATCTGATCCTTCTGGATCTGGATTTGCCCGACATGAACGGGATGGAGGTTTTGCGGAATATCCGCGTCGCACGGATCGATACGCCGATCCTGATCCTTACCGGTTCGGACAATATGGAACACAAGCTGAAGGGATTCGGTTTCGGCGCCGACGACTACATGACCAAGCCCTTCAACCGCGAAGAGTTGCAGGCGCGAATCCAGGCCATTGTCCGTCGCGCACAGGGCCATAGCCAGGCGGTCATACAGATCGGGGAAATCACGGTGAATCTCGATGCCCGCTCGGTCGAGGTGCGGGGCATGCCGGTCAAGCTGACGGGCAAGGAATACCAGATCGTCGAACTGCTGGCGCTGCGCAAGGGAACCACCCTGACCAAGGAAATGTTCCTTAACCATCTCTATGGCGGCATGGACGAGCCGGAGTTGAAGATCATCGATGTCTTCATCTGCAAGCTGCGCAAGAAGCTGTTCGAGGCGCTCGGCTATGACAGCCCGATCGAGACGGTCTGGGGACGTGGCTACGTGATGCGCGAACCGGTCCCGGTGGCCGAGGAAAAGCTGGCCGTGGGCAGCTGAGGATCCGATCCCGCGACGATGTGCCGTGACGAGCCGCCCGGATCAGCCCCGGGCGGTTTTTCAAATCCGATCTTGTCACTCGCAAAGATTGCTGCTTCGACTCTGGATGGCGGCGGGTATAAGGGCCGGGCATTCTCCGAAGCGGACGATGCGGCAATTGGAGTGACGGAACGGATCGGAATGGCGAAACGACGGAGTGATGATGCGGCACGGGACGAGGCCGCGATACCGGCAGGCGACCTGACCGCACAGCAGGCGGCCGACGAGATCGCCGATCTTTCGGCGCGCATCGCGCAGGCGAACGAGGATTATCACGGCAAGGACAAGCCGCAGATCACGGACGCCGATTACGACACGCTGAAACGGCGCCTCTCGGCGCTGGAAGAGGCCTTTCCCGATCTGCGCGCAGCCGACAGCCCTACGGCCAAGGTGGGTGCCGCTCCGGCCGAAGGTTTCGGCAAGGTCACCCATGCGCAGCGGATGATGTCGCTTGGCAATGCCTTTGACGACGAGGATGTGCGGGATTTCGTCACCCGCATCCGCAGTTTCCTGAACCTGCCCGGAGATGCGCCGCTGGATTTCACCGCCGAGCCCAAGATCGACGGGCTGTCGCTGTCGCTGCGCTACGAGGATGGCGAACTGGTGCAGGCGGCGACGCGCGGTGACGGCACGGTCGGCGAGAATGTCACCGCCAATGCCCGCACCATCTCCGACATTCCCCAAAGGCTGAAGGCCGACGCGCCCGGCATCGTCGAGATCCGGGGCGAGGTCTATATGGCGCATGACGATTTCGCCCGGCTCAATGCCGGGGATACCGGCCGCGTCTTTGCCAATCCGCGCAATGCCGCCGCAGGTTCCCTGCGCCAGCTTGATCCCAAGATTACCGCCAGCCGTCCGCTGAAATTCTTCGCCTATAGCTGGGGCGAACTGACCGCACCGCTTGCCGAAACCCAGATGGGGGCAGTCGAACGGCTGGCAGAGCTTGGCTTCAGCACCAACCCGCTGACCCGGCTATGCCGTGACGCGGCCGGGATGATCGCCACCTGGGCTGAGATCGAACAGCAGCGCGCCACGCTTGGCTATGACATCGACGGGGTGGTCTACAAGGTCAATGACCTGGGCTACCAGGCCCGGCTCGGGTTCCGCTCGACCACGCCGCGTTGGGCGATCGCGCATAAATTCCCCGCCGAGACCGCCTGGACCCGCCTTGACCGGATCGAGATCCAGGTCGGGCGCACCGGCGCCCTGTCCCCGGTCGCGCGGCTGGAGCCGGTGACGGTCGGCGGGGTCGTGGTCTCGAACGCCACGTTGCATAACGAGGATTACATCGCCGGTCTCGACAGCGCCGGCAACCCGATCCGCGAGGGGCGCGATATCCGCGCGGGCGATTGGGTCAAGGTCTATCGCGCCGGCGACGTGATCCCCAAGATCGCCGATGTGGACCTGTCGCGGCGCGTCAGCGATACGCCCTACGAGTTCCCGACGCATTGCCCCGAATGCGGCTCGGAGGCGATCCGCGAACCGGGCGATTCCGTGCGCCGCTGTTCTGGTGGCCTGATATGCCCGGCGCAGGCCATTGAGAAACTGAAGCATTTCGTCAGCCGCTCGGCCTTCGACATCGAGGGGCTGGGGGCGAAGCAGATCGAGATGTTCTTTGCTGACGATGACCTGCCGATCCGCGAGCCCGCCGATATCTTTACCCTGGCCGAGCGCGACGCGGCGAACCTGCCCAAGCTGAAGAACCGCGACGGCTTCGGCGAGCGTTCCGTCGAGAAACTCTTTGCCGCGATCGAGGAAAAGCGCTGTATCCCCTTGGCGCGCTTTCTTTTTGCCCTGGGTATCCGGCATCTGGGAGAGGTCGCGGGAACGACCCTGGCACGGCATTTCGGCACATGGGAGGCGATGATCGCCGCCATTGACGGCGCTGCGGCTGAACCCGCCTTTGCCGCAGGGGATGACAAGGCCCGCCGCACTGCGCTGGAGGAGAGTCCCAACTGGGCCGAACTGACCGGTATCGACGGGATCGGCGCGGTTCTGGTGCAATCGCTGGTCACTACCTTCACCCAGCCCCGCGAGCGCGAAAGCATCGACCGCCTGACTTCGATGCTGACCATCCTGCCCGCCGAGGCCCCGGCCAATGCGCAGACCGCGATCAGCGGCAAGACGCTGGTCTTCACCGGTACGCTGGAGCGCATGACCCGGGCCGAGGCCAAGGCGCGGGCCGAGGCGATGGGGGCCAAGGTCGCGGGCTCGGTCAGCGCCAAGACCGACCTGCTGATCGCCGGGCTGGGAGCGGGCTCCAAGGCCAGGAAGGCCGCCGACCTGGGGGTCGAGACCATCGACGAGGATGAATGGATGCGGATCGCCGGGCAATGAGCGCACCGAAGGGCAGACCCCCGGCGCTGTTCCCGCTTTTCGCGGCGATTGACACGCTGCCGGGGATCGGCCCCAAGGGCCGGGATGCGCTGGCGCAGATGGGGATCGAGCGGCCGCGCGACCTGGCCATGACGCTGCCGGCCAATGGCATTACCCGCCGCCGGATCGACCGGATCGCGGAGGCCCACCCCCCCGAGATCGTCACTGTAGCAATCACCGTGGGCCGCCATTTCCCGCCCAAATCGCGGGGCCGTCCGTGGCGCGTCCATTGCGCTGATGCGCATGGCGGCGACCTGACATTGGTTTTCTTTCACCCTCGCCGGGACTGGATCGAAAGCCAGCTTCCCGCTGGTGCGCGCCGTATCGTCAGCGGCAAGCTGGAACTCTTCGACGGTCTTGCCCAGATGGTCCATCCTGACCATATCCTGCGCGAGGACGAGCAATTGCCCGCCGCGTTCGAGCCGGTCTATCCGCTTTCGCAGGGCCTGACCCAACGGATGATGGCCAAGGCCGTGACTGCCGCGATGGAGCGCCTGCCCGAGGTCGAGGAGTGGATCGATCCGCAGCTTCTGAAGGATCGCGGCTGGCCCGGATTCGCGGGTGCCTTGCAACAGGCCCATGCCCCTGAATCCCCACGCGATCTGTCACCCGACAGCCCGGCGCGGGCGCGGCTGGCCTATGACGAGTTTCTTGCCCACCAGATGACGCTGGCATTGGTGCGGCGCGAGAAGCGGCGGCTGAAGGGCAGGCCGACACGGGGCGACGGCCGTTTGCGCCAGGCGGTGCTGGCCAGCCTGCCATGGCCGCCGACCGGGGCCCAGACCCGCGCTGTGGCAGAGATCGCGGCCGATATGGCCAGCGACCGGCGCATGAACCGGCTGCTGCAGGGCGACGTCGGGTCGGGCAAGACGCTGGTGGCGATGCTGTCGGCGCTGGTCGCGGTCGAGGCCGGGGGGCAGGCGGTGCTGATGGCGCCGACCGAGATCCTCGCCCGCCAGCATGCCCGCGCGCTGGAGCCGCTGGCGCGGGCGGCGGGTGTGCGGCTGGCCGCGCTGACCGGCCGCGACAAGGGCGAGCTGCGGGCGCAATTGCTGGAGGATCTCGCGCAGGGCCGCATCGATATCCTGGTCGGCACCCATGCGGTGTTTCAAAAGGATGTGCATTTCCACGATCTGCGCCTTGCCATCATCGACGAACAGCACCGCTTCGGTGTCGCGCAGCGGCTGGAACTGTCGGCCAAGGGCGATATCCCCCCCGACATGCTGATCATGACCGCGACGCCGATCCCGCGCTCGCTGGCGCTGACGCAATATGGCGATCTCGACCTGTCGGTGTTGGACGAGAAACCGCCGGGGCGGCAGCCGATCACGACCGTGATGATCCCGGACCGGCGGCTGGATGAGGTGACGGCGCGCCTGCACGCGGTGCTTGAACAGGGCGCGCGCGCCTATTGGGTCTGCCCGCTGGTCGATGAAAGCGAACTCAGCGACCTGACCGCCGCCGAGGCGCGCTTCCAGTCGCTGCGGGCGCAGTTCGGCGAGGATGTGCGGCTGATCCATGGCCAGATGCCCGCCGATCAGCGCGACGCCGCGATGGCGGATTTTGCCTCGGGGCGGGCGCGGATCCTTGTCGCCACCACTGTGATCGAGGTCGGGGTGGACGTGCCCGAGGCCACGATCATGGTGATCGAGCGGGCCGAAAGCTTTGGCCTCGCCCAGCTTCACCAGCTTCGCGGACGGGTCGGGCGCGGGCAGGGGGCCTCGACCTGCCTGCTGATGTATCACCCGCCCTTGGGCGAGACCGGCGCCCGCCGGTTGACCACCCTGCGCGACACCGAGGACGGGTTTCGCATCGCCGAGGTCGACCTGGAGATGCGTGGCGCGGGTGACGTGATCGGCACCGCTCAATCGGGCCTGCCGCGCTTTCATATCGGCGACCTTGAGCATCAGCCGGGCCTGATGGCCGTGGCCCGGCAGGACGCCCGCGCATTGCTGGAACGCGATCCGGCACTGGAGTCGGCGCGCGGCAGGGCGGTGCGTTTCCTGATGTGGCTGATGCAGCAGGATCAGGCGATCAGGCTGATCTCGGTGGGGTGAGGCCCGATTTGCGTCCCGCAATGGCTGGGGCTCTGCCCCAGACCCCGAGGTATTGATGCAAAGAAGAAGGGGGTAGGCCGGATGTAATCCCGAGGTTGCGTCCGGCTTCCCGATCTGGTCATGTGGGCCGTGACGGGGGCGCCCATCAGGGCTGAGATGCACCCTTTGAACCTGAACCAGATCATGCTGGCGGAGGAAGTCGCGTTGCCGTCATGGCTTTCCCATGCCGCCCGCGTGCCGCGCCGGGGGAGGCGAGATGATTCCGAATATCCTGTCGATCGCGGGCTCCGATCCTTCGGGCGGGGCGGGAATCCAGGCCGATCTCAAGGCGATTTCCGCCAATGGCGGCTATGGCATGGCCGCGATCACTGCCCTGACCGCGCAGAACACGCAGGGCGTGAGCGCTGTTCACATGGTGCCGCCGGATTTCGTGGCGGCCCAGATCGGGGCGGTGTTCGACGATATCCGCGTCGGTGCCGTCAAGATCGGCATGCTGGGGGATGCGGCGGTGATCGCCGCCGTGGCGCGGGCGCTGGAGGGGCGGGATTGTCCTATCGTGCTGGATCCGGTGATGGTCTCCAAGAGCGGCGACCGGTTGCTGGCTGCCGAGGCGGTCGAGGCTTTGCGCGGCCTGCTGATCCCGCGCGCCACGGTCATCACGCCGAATCTGCCCGAAGCCGCCGATCTGCTGGGATGCGGGGAAGCACAGGATCGCGCGGGAATGGAAGAGCAGGCGCGTGCCCTGCTGGAACTTGGCCCGCAGGCGGTTCTGCTGAAAGGCGGGCATCTCGCCGGGATGGAATCGCCCGACCTGCTGATCGATGCGAATCGGATCCTGTGGCTGGAAGGCCGGCGCCACGCGACCCGCAACAGCCATGGCACCGGATGCAGCCTGTCCTCGGCCCTGGCGACACAATTGCTGCTGTCAGACCGGTTGGAAGATGCCGTCATGGCAGCAAAGGCATATGTTTCCAAGGCGTTGATGGCCGCTGACCGGTTGCTTGTGGGGCATGGGCACGGGCCGCTGGATCATTTCTGGGCATTACGCTGATTAACGATGTTCTCAAAAAGTTCTTTACAGCCGGGCGGAGATATGAGAACAAAATGGCAACACGAAGGAGTTGCCATCATGAACCGCGAATTCGCTTCCGATCTGCTCGGTGTTGCCGCCTTGTCCGTGACCACCATTGTCGTTCTCTGGCTGCCAGCCATCTTGCAGGCTTGATTTTCTGCCCCGCGTCGCATCATCGGCGCCGCGCCTGTGCGCCGTCACTGTCTCCCTGCACGCGCAACTTGACCGGCCCTTTCACGGGCCGGTTTTTTCATGAGCGGATCTGTGAACCGTATCGCACGGACTCTGCGGCCGTTTATCCCGTCTTGACGAAGCGCAGGGGTTTCGGGGAAGACTGTTCGGCGAATATCGGGTCGGAAAGACGGTCCGGATGCGGCAGGCTGTGCTGGCGCATCACGCATATGGAGGTTACATGGAGATTCTGCTGCCACTGATCACGCTGGCCGGCGTTCAGCTGCTGGCCGTGATCAGCCCGGGACAATCGTTCATCGTGGTCTCGAAACTCGCGCTGTCCAGCGGGCGGCGATCGGCTTTAGGCGCGGCACTCGGGATGGGCGCGGGCTCGGTGATCTGGGCCATGTCCGCGATTGCCGGGCTGGCTTTCATTCTCGAAAAAGCAGCATGGCTTTATGGGCTGATGAAGCTGGCGGGCGGCCTTTACCTGCTGTTCCTGGCGTTCAAGCTGTGGAAGCATGCGCCCGAAAGACCCGATCTTTCGGCGGGTTCGGGCCGGTACGTCACTCCGCGGCAGGCGTTTACCCTGGGCCTGGTGACGCAATTGGCCAATCCCAAGGTGGTGGTTTTCTTCGGCTCCATATTCTTCGCGCTGCTGCCGGCAAGCTCGGCCCCCTGGGTTTATGTCGCAAGCCTCGTGATCGTCTTTTGCAACGAAACGGGCTGGTATGGATTCGTGTCGATGTTCTTTTCGACCGCGAGAACGCAACTCGTATATTTCCGGGCAAAAACCTGGATCGACCGGATCATGGCCGGGGCGCTTGGCGTGATCGGGATCGGGCTGGCCATGGATGCACGGGAAACGCTTGCGCGGTGATCCGGGTAACCGGGTCAGGTCCCGGCCTGCGCCTCGTCGATGGCTGCCAATGTCGCCTCCCATGCCAGCAGGATCGACGCATGCCGGTTCGGATATTCCCGCGCGGGCAACAGCGCCTCCAGTTCCGCGAAGGGTGCGCCGGGTGCCTCCCCGCCCTGTTTCAACATGGCCTTCAATTGATCCCGGGCGGTTTCGATCTGCTTTCGTGTTCGCCCGATGACAGCCGATCCCAGCACCGATGCCGATGCCTGCCCAAGGGCGCATGCACGGACCTGTTGAGCGAATTCGGCGATTTGCCCGTTATTCATCACCACGTCCACCGTCACTGAGGAGCCGCAATGCGGCGAGCGACGCATGGCGCTGCCTTCCGGAGCGGTCAGCCGCCCCTGATGCGGAATCGTGGTGGTCAGCGCCAGAATCCGGCGCGAGTAGAGTTGCATCAGGTCGCTGTCGCTCATCGGTTCTTCCCCGCGCGGTCCATCCGTCCTAGATAGGTGTCCCGATAGCGAAAGGAAACCCGATGTTCGACCCGGCCAGCCTGAAGTACGATGCGAACGGCCTGATCCCGGTCATCGCGCAGGACGCCTCCAGTAGCGAAGTGCTGATGATGGCCTGGATGAATGCCGAGGCCGTCGCCCGCACATTGCAGACAGGGCGCGTCACCTATTGGTCGCGTTCGCGCAGATCCTTCTGGATCAAGGGGGAAAGCTCGGGCCATGTGCAGGAACTGGTCGAACTGCGCGTCGATTGCGACCGCGACTGCCTGCTGGTGCTGGTCCGGCAGACCGGCCCGGCCTGCCACACCAACCGGCGCAGCTGTTTCTATACGGCGATCCGCGAAGGGGAAGAGGTCGAGATCATGCGGCCGATGGTCTAGAACCCGACCATGCGGCGAATATCCCCGGGGCTGGCGCCTTCATCGCGGTAATGGCGGATGGCGCGGGAGTCGTCGCGCTTGGCGAGCCGCTTGCCCGCATCGTCCCGGATCAGGCGATGGTGGTGATAAAGGGGTGTGCGCAGCTTTAGCAGTTTCTGAAGAAGAACATGTATCCACGTGGAATCGAACAAGTCCTTTCCGCGCGTGACAATATCGATACCCTGCGCCGCGTCATCCACGACCACCGCCAAATGATAGGATGTGCCCATGCCGCGCCGGGACAGGATCACATCGCCGATTCCGTCCAGGAACTCATCGCGGGCAAGGCTGTGATCATGTCCGGGCATGATGACCTCGTCACGAAAACTCAGCCGATCCAGCCCGAGCGCGTCAAAGGCACGGGCGGCATCCAGCCTGATGACATCATCGGGCCCTGCATCGGACAGGCCGCGCCCCCGGCATGTGCCGGGATAGATCAGCCCGTCGGGCCCGGCGGGCAGGGCGCCTTCCTGCGGGGCTGACAGTGCCGCGCGGATATCGCCCCGGCGGCAGCGGCAAGGATAGGAGAACGGCGCCAACTGCGCCAAGGCGGATCGATAGGCCCGCATCCGCTCGGATTGCCGCATGACCGGGCGCTGCCATTGCAGGCCCAGCCATGCCAGGTCCTCATAGATCGCCGTCTCGAATCCGGGTTTGCAGCGGTCGCGGTCGATATCCTCGATCCGCAGCAGGAACTGCCCATCTGACGCTTCGCGGGCGGCGGCAAGCGCGGCATAGGCATGGCCCAGATGCAAAAGCCCGGTCGGCGACGGGGCGAAGCGAGAGCGCCTTACTGCGTCGCCAGCCATGCCCGGAAATCATCCTTGGCGCGCTGTGTATAGGCCGGGTAGCGGTCCTTCCGGCCCTTGCGCCCGCCACGCATCTCTTCCAGCGGCGGAAACAGCCCGAAATTCACGTTCATGGGCTGGAAGGTCTTGGCCTCCGCCCCGCCGGTGATGTGATTGACCAGCGCGCCCATCGCCGTGGTGAAGGGCGGCGGTCCAAGATCATCCCCGCGCACCTGCGCCGCGGCCATGCGCCCGGCCAGCAGCCCCATTGCAGCGCTTTCGACATAACCCTCGACGCCTGTCACCTGCCCGGCGAAGCGCAGGTTGGGGCGCTTGCGCAACCGCATCCGGTCGTCCAGCAGGGTGGGCGAGTTCAGGAAGCTGTTGCGATGGATGCCGCCAAGCCGGGCAAAGCTGGCATTCTGCAGGCCCGGGATCATCCGGAACACCTCGGTCTGTGCCCCGTATTTCATCTTGGTCTGGAATCCGACGATATTATAAAGCGTTCCCAGTGCGTTATCCCTGCGAAGTTGAACTACCGCATAAGCTTTTTCATTGGGCTTGTGGGCATTGGTCAGCCCTACCGGCTTCATCGGCCCGTGACGCAGGGTTTCGCGGCCACGCTCGGCCATCACCTCGATGGGCAGGCAGCCGTCGAAGTAACCGGCGGTTTCGCCTTCGCGGAACTCGGTCTTGTCGGCGGCCAGCAGCGCGTCGATGAAGGCCTCGTATTCGTCCCGGTTCATCGGGCAGTTGATATAGGCGCGGCGCTCGGCCTCGGTCTCGCCCTTGTCGTAGCGGCTCTGCTCCCATGCCACGCTCATGTCGATCGTCTCGGCATGGACGATCGGGGCGATGGCGTCGAAGAAGGCCAGCGCCTCGGTGCCGGTCAGGCTGCGGATCGAATCCGCAAGCCGGTCCGATGTCAGCGGCCCGGTTGCGACGATCCAGTTTCCTTCGATCGGCAGATCGCCGATCTCGCCCTCGCGGATCTCGATCAATGGCTCGGCCCGCAGCGCCTCTGTCACCGCTTGCGAGAAGGCGTCCCGGTCCACGGCCAGTGCGCCGCCCGCGGGCAGGCGATGCCTGTCGGCCATGGCCATGATCAGCCCGTCCGCCGCCCGCATCTCCCAGTGCAACTGGCCCACGGCGTTCATCACGTCGTCATCCGAACGGAAGGAGTTCGAGCAGACCATCTCGGCGCAGTCGCCGGTCTTGTGGGCGAAGGTGCCGACAGCCGGGCGCATCTCGTGCAGGATCACCGGCACGCCACTGCGGGCCGCCTGCCATGCGGCCTCGGATCCGGCGAGTCCGGCGCCGATGATGTTGACGGGCTCCATGCGGTCCTCTTTGCGATGCTTCGACAGGCTGCTTGGCTATCAGCCGTGCAGCCAAAAGAAAAGGGCGGCGCCTGTCGACGCCACCCCTGAACCATACCCGCAGCGGGGCAGAGCGATCACTCTTCGGCGGCCTCTTCGGTCGCTTCCTCTGCGGCCTCGTCGCCGCCTTCTTCATCATCGCTCGAACGCAGCGCGGACGGGGCGGCGATATTGGCGATGGCAAAGTTGCGGTCGATGGTCGGCTTGGAGCCGGCGGGCAGCGTGACATCCTCGATATGGACGCCATCGCCGATCTCCAGCCCCGACAGATCGACGGTGATATGGTCGGGAATGTCACCCGCCGTCACGACCAGTTCGACTTCCGAGCGGACGGTCACGACCGTGCCGCCCTTGCGCAGGCCCGGGCAGTTCTCGTGGCCGACGAATTCGACCGGGATGAACAGCTTCACCTTCGAGGTGCGGCGCAGGCGCATGAAATCGACATGGATCGGCAGATCCTTGACGACATCCTTCTGAACGCTGCGGCAGATGACGCGAACGTCCTCCTGGCCCTCGACCTTCAGGTTCCACAGCGTGGACATGAAGCGACCGGCGCGCAGCTTGGTCAGCAATTCGTTGAAATTGAAGGCGACAGGAACGGGGTCCTTGTGGTCGCCATATACGATGCCGGGCACCTTGCCTTCGCGGCGAGCTTGGCGGGCGGCCCCCTTGCCTGTCCCCGCGCGTGCCTCGGCCACCAGATCCGGGATCTCTTTGGCCATGATATCTATCCTAACAGTTGTTGACACCGCCATCCTCCAAGGGTGCATGGCGGCAAGGTGGGGCCTATAGCGCAGGCCGGGCGGGTTGTGAAGGGGGATTCGTCAGGCGCCGTATTCGCTCAGGAACCCCTCGGGCAGCAGCAGGTTGTGGCGGCCGACCGCATGGATGTCGCGCTCGCCGCAGAGCGCCATGGTCGTGTCCAGCTCGTTGCGGATCACCTCCAGCGCCGCAGTCACCCCGGCCTGGCCCATCGCGCCCAGGCCATGGATGAAGGCGCGCCCGATCCAGGTGGCATGCGCCCCGAGCGCCAGCGCCTTCAGCACGTCCTGGCCGCTGCGGATGCCGCTATCCATGTGGATCTCCACCCTGTCGCCCACCGCCTCGACGATATGCGGCAGCATCCGGATCGCGGACAGCGCCCCGTCCAACTGCCGCCCGCCATGGTTCGAGACCACGATCGCATCCGCGCCGAAATCGGCGGCGATGCGGGCGTCCTCGGGATCGAGAATGCCCTTGAGGATCAGTTTGCCGCCCCACATGTCGCGGATCCTGGCGATCTTGTCCCAGTCAAGGCGTTCGTCGAACTGTTCGGCGGTCCAGCTGCTCAGCGATGATATGTCGCCGACGCCCTTGGCATGCCCGACGATATTGCCGAAGGACCGCCGCTTCGTCTGCGCCATGCCCATGCACCAGCGCCATTTCGTGGCCAGGTTCATCATCGTCGGCAGGGTCAGCTTGGGAGGCGCCGACAGCCCGTTCTTCAGATCCTTGTGCCGTTGCCCGAGGATCTGCAGATCCAGCGTCAGCACCAGCGCGCTGCACCCGGCCGCCCTGGCGCGTTCGATCATGCCCGCGACGAAATCCTCGTCCTTCATCACATAAAGCTGGAACATGAAGGGCGTTGATGTATGGGCCGCGACATCCTCGATCGAGCAGATCGACATGGTGGACAGGGTGAAGGGCACCCCGAATGCCTCGGCAGCCTTCGCCGCGAGGATTTCGCCGTCGGCATGCTGCATGCCGGTCAGCCCCACCGGCGCCAGCCCGACCGGCATGCTGACCGGCAGCCCGACCATATCCGAGGCGACGCTGCGATTCGACATGTCGACCGCCACTTTCTGCTTCAGCCGGATCCGGGCGAAATCGCTCGTGTTCTCACGAAAGGTCTGTTCGGTATAGCTGCCCGATTCGGCGTAATCATAGAACATCCGCGGCGTCCGGGCCCGGTGCAGGGCCTTCAGGTCCTCGATGCAGGTGATGACAGGCATGGCGTGCTCCGGTAAATTGGTAAAGTTTCCTTACCAGTATTCGGAATGCCGCGCAATCAGCCGTCGCTGCGCTGCATCCGGCTTTGTGTTTCGGGTTCGATGACCGGGCGGCGCAAGGCATCGGCCCGCGCCCGCAGGGCATCCGCCCTTGCTTGCGTGGCACTGGTCGCAACCGTGGGATCCGCTCCGTCGGGTGGCAGTTCGGGCTCGGCCAGCAACTGATCCATGGGCAAGAGCGAGGGATAATCCCCGCCGCGGTCGGCACAGGCCGACAGCAGAGAAAGAGCGGCGCAGAGCGCGATCTGGGCAAGACGTGTCATGGCACCAGATTAGGCGTGCCGATGCCCGGCCACAACGCTTAGATGGATACTTCCACATCCGCTGTCTTGCCCGTAAGACTAGGCCCATGGCCCGCACCCAAGGTTCCCGCGCCGAGATCACCGGCCCGCTCATCCGCGACCATGCCCTCCGCCTCTTTGCGCGGCAGGGCTATGCCGCCGTGTCGATGCGCCAGATCGCTTCGGCGGTGGGGGTGCAGGCCGGGGCGCTCTATGCCTATACGCCGGACAAGCAGGCGCTGCTTTTCGATCTTCTGGAAAGCCATATGCAGAACCTGCTTGCCGCATGGCGGGACGACCCCGCCGCCAGCCCCCTTCGGCGGCTGGAAAACTTCGTCCGCTTCCATATCGATTTCAGCCTCGACCACTCCGACTCGGTGTTCCTGTCCTATATGGAGCTGCGCAACCTCACCTCTGAGAACCATGCCCGGATCGCCGAACTGCGCGGCCGCTACGAAGCGACGCTGGAACATATTCTGCGCGACGGGATCGAGGCGGGCGTGATGTCTGTCGACGATCCCAAGCTCGCGACGATGGCCCTGATCGCAATGCTGACCGGCGTCACCAACTGGTATCGCGAGGGTGGGCGCCTTGACCGCCAGCGGATCGGCGACATCTATTGGGGGCTCGCCCGCGGTGCGGTGGGTGCCGCGTGATGCCTGCTTCTTCTTTGCCCAAATACCTCGATTCCGGTGCTTGCCCGCGCGCGCCTCTGGCCCGATAATCCCTCCATGAGTCTACCCCCCGGTTTCCTCGACGAACTTCGCGCCCGTGTTCCGATCAGCCGCGTGATCGGGCGCAAGGTGGTCTGGGACCAGCGCAAGTCGAACCAGGCGCGCGGTGACTGGTGGTCGCCATGCCCTTTCCACCAGGAAAAGACCGCCAGCTTTCACTGCGACGACCAGAAGGGCTTCTATTATTGCTTCGGCTGCCATGCCAAGGGCGATGCGCTGGCCTTCCTGCGCGAAGCCGACGGGATGGAGTTCATGGAGGCCGTCAGGCACCTGGCCGCCGAGGCCGGCATGACGATGCCCGAACAGGATCCCCGCGAACGCCAGCGCAGCGACCGCCGCAGCCAGTTGCTGGAGGTGACCGAGGCCGCCTGCCGCTGGTTCCGGCTGCAACTGCAAACCGGGGTGGCAGCCGGGGCGCGCGATTATCTTGCGCGGCGGGAACTGGATCAGGCCACGCAGGACCGGTTCGAGATCGGCTTTGCGCCGGACAACCGTGGTGCCCTTGTTCAGGCGTTGCGCGAAAAGGGCCATGACGAAGCGCAGATCGTCGAGGCGGGGCTTGCGGCCAAGCCCGAAGACGGTGGGGCGGCCTATAGCCGCTTTCGTGGCCGGATCATCTTTCCGATCCGCGACGGGCGGGATCGCTGCATCGGTTTCGGTGGCCGGGCGATGGATCCGAACGCGCGGGCGAAATATCTCAACAGCCCGGAGAACCCGCTCTTCGACAAGGGCCGCAATCTCTACAATATCGGCCCGGCCCGTTCCGCCGTCGCCAAGGGACAGTCGCTGATCGTGGCCGAAGGCTACATGGATGTGATCGCATTGGCGCGGGCCGGGTTCGAGGGTGCCGTCGCGCCCCTCGGCACGGCAATCACCGAGGATCAGCTTCGGCTGATGTGGCGCGTCAGCCCCGAGCCGGTCATCGCCCTGGACGGTGACGCCGCCGGCCAGCGCGCCGCCCAACGGCTGATCGACCTCGCCCTGCCGCTGACCGGACCGGGGCAGGCGCTGCGCTTCGTGCTGCTGCCTGCCGGGCAGGATCCCGACGATCTGATCAGGACGGCGGGACCCGGTGCGATGGCGGCGCTGCTGAAACAGGCCCGTCCGCTGGTCGATCTGCTCTGGACGCGCGAGACCGAGGGGCAGCGCTTCGACAGCCCCGAGCGCAAGGCCGCGCTGGACCGCCGCCTGCAGGACGCGATCGCGAAGATACCCGACGAGTTGACCCGCCGCCATTACAGCGATGAGCTCCGCCGCAAGCGGCGCGATCTCTTTGGCGGCGACTGGCAGCGCCGTGACGGGAAGGGCCGGCATGGCAGGAACACGGGGGCGGGCAGGGGCCCCACGCGTGGTGGTGGCGGGATGCCGTCATTCACTCCGCTTCCGACGGTTCCGCTTGACGGTCCCGACGGGACAGGCTCGTTCCTGGAGGGGGCATGCCTGTTGATATGCGCGTTGCGAAGCGAGTTGCTCGCCTCGGTCGAGACGCGGCTGGAGCGGCTCCTGCCACAGGATTCCGGGCGTGCCGCGCTTTTGCATGACCTGCTGACCGGAACCGATAGCGATGCCGGTCGCCGTGCCCTTGAAACGTTGCGTGCCGACGCCCATTTGGGCCTCACCCCCAATCTGATCGAAAGTCAGGAGGCCGAGAATGTCTTGGCGATCCTGGGCAATCTTTTCGACCGGCTGGAGGCGCAACGCGCTGCGGGCGCCGAACTGGCCCGTGCCGAAGCCGAAATCCAGGGCGAGGCCGATGAAGGGCTGACCTGGCGCATGCAGCAGATTACCCGCGCCCGGCATCGTGCCGAGCGCCCCGACATGGAGGATACCGGTGATCTGGACGAGGATCGCAATGCCTTGTCGGCCCAGCTCGAGCAGTTTCTCAGCGGGCAGATATGGCGTAAACCGCCGCGCCGCTGACCACTGCGGCGAATCACTGGAACCGGCTTAGCGAATCGTTAATCCGTGCCGCCTATGATTCGCGCGGGAGGCGCGATAAAAGTAACCGATTCTTTCCCCTGATTCGCGGACGAGGCCCGCGAATGACCGCCCTGAGAAGGAGCCATGGATGGCCGCCAAGGACGAAGAACGAGACAAGACCGACAAGGACGAGAACGCCCATTCTCTGGACATGAGCCAGGCCGCCGTCAAGAAGATGATCGCCGAGGCGCGCGAGCGCGGCTATATCACCTATGATCAACTCAACACCGTTCTGCCGCCCGAGCAGGTCAGCAGCGAGCAGATCGAGGATGTGATGTCGATGCTTTCCGAGATGGGCATCAATGTCATCGAGGACGAGGAAGAAGCCGAGGATAGCGAAGGCGGCGCCGTCGTGCCGGTCGGCTCCGGTTCGCGCGAGGTGGCCGTCGCCGCAACCGAGACCGAGAAGCTCGATCGCACCGATGACCCGGTCCGGATGTATCTGCGCGAGATGGGCTCGGTCGAACTGCTCTCGCGCGAGGGCGAGATCGCCATCGCCAAGCGCATCGAGGCCGGCCGCAACACGATGATCGCCGGGCTCTGCGAAAGCCCGCTGACCTTCAAGGCCATCACCATGTGGCGCGACGAGCTTCTTGAAGAAGAGATCCTGCTGCGTGACGTGATCGACCTGGAAACCACTTTCGGCCAGTCGATGGACGGCGAGGATGACGAGGAAGACGTCCTCGCCCCCGCCGTCGACGGTGCCCCCGCCCAGCCCGAGCAGAAGCAGCAGGAAGAGCTGGATGCCGATGGCAATCCCATCGTCAGCGACGACGATGACGACGATGACGGCGCCAATCTTTCGCTTGCGGCGATGGAGGCCAGCCTAAAACCCAAGGTCCTGGAAACGCTGGATATCATCGCCCGCGATTACGAAAAGCTGGCCGATATGCAGGATCTGCGCATGTCCGCCACGCTGAACGAGGATAACAGCTTTTCCGCTGCCGCCGAGACCGACTACCAGAAGCTGCGCAGCGAGATCGTGACGCTGGTCAATTCGCTGCATCTGCACAACAACCGGATCGAGGCGCTGGTCGATCAGCTTTATGGCATCAACCGCCGGATCGTCACCATTGATAGTGGCATGGTCAAGCTGGCCGACGCCGCCCGCATTAACCGGCGCGAATTCATCGAGGCCTATCGCGGCGCCGAACTGGACCCGACATGGGTCGAGCGCATGACGCAGCAATCCGGCCGCGGCTGGCAGGCCCTGTTCGAACGGTCCCGCGACAAGGTCGAGAAACTGCGCAGCGACATGGCCGAGGTCGGGCAATATGTCGGCGTGGATATCCAGGAATTCCGCCGCATCGTCAGCCAGGTCCAGCGCGGCGAGAAAGAGGCGCGTCAGGCCAAGAAGGAAATGGTCGAGGCGAATCTCCGGCTGGTGATCTCGATCGCCAAGAAATACACCAATCGCGGGTTGCAGTTCCTCGATCTCATCCAGGAGGGCAATATCGGGTTGATGAAGGCGGTGGATAAATTCGAATACCGCCGCGGCTATAAGTTCTCGACCTATGCGACATGGTGGATCCGGCAGGCGATCACCCGCTCTATCGCCGATCAGGCCCGCACGATCCGCATCCCGGTCCATATGATCGAGACGATCAACAAGCTGGTCCGCACCGGCCGCCAGATGCTGCACGAGATCGGCCGCGAGCCCACTCCCGAGGAACTGGCCGACAAGCTGCAGATGCCGCTGGAAAAGGTCCGCAAGGTGATGAAGATCGCCAAGGAGCCGATCAGCCTCGAAACCCCGATCGGCGACGAGGAGGACAGCCAGCTTGGCGATTTCATCGAGGACAAGAATGCCGTCCTGCCGCTGGATTCCGCCATACAGGAAAACCTGAAGGAAACCACGACCCGCGTTCTGGCCAGCCTCACTCCGCGCGAAGAGCGGGTTCTGCGGATGCGTTTCGGCATCGGCATGAATACCGACCACACACTGGAAGAAGTGGGGCAGCAGTTCAGCGTGACCCGCGAACGGATCCGCCAGATCGAGGCCAAGGCCCTGCGCAAGCTGAAACATCCCTCACGCAGCCGGAAATTACGGTCGTTTCTGGACCAGTAGTCATTCCGGCGCTGCAAAAGGCGCGGATTTTCGATGTGAAACGACCGGGTGCGAAGGCATCCGGTCGTTTCAGTTTTATGCAACTGCCGGGTTGCGTGATGGGCACAAAAAGTGAACACTGCCGAAACATCCGGCTTCACTGACAGGGGGAATGATGCCGCAAGGCTTGGGCGTGCAAATCGGTCTTTGGTTCAGCGATCTCGGGCGGGTTCAGATTTTGCTGGCCATTCTGGCCGTTGTCTTGCTGTTGCTGGGGCTTCTGGCCATCCGTTGGCGCCGCGACGCGGCAATGCTGCGGCAATCGGGGCATCGCGACGCCGATGTGATCGCCGGGCTGGAGCGGCGGGGGTCCGAGCTTGGCGAACGGTTGCATGCGCAGGAACTGCGTCTTGGCCAGCAGGATGTCCGGCTGGAAGGGCAGAATACGCGCATTGCCGAACTGTCTCAAGAACGCGACGAACTGACCGACGCGCTGCACCAGTCGCGGCAGCAGATCTCGAATATCAGGACCGAACTGGCCGAGGCTCGGCTGCGCGCGGAAAAGGACCGGGAGGCGGCCGAACGCGAAATCGCGACATTGCGCGAACTGCGCGACGAAATGACCGGGCAGTTCAAGCTGCTGGCGGCAGAAACCCTGCGCGTGCAGGGGGCGGATATGCAAAAGGTCCAGAATGAGCAGCTTAACACGCTGCTGACCCCGTTTCGCGAGCAGGTGAACCGGTTTCAGACAGAATTACAGACCAGAAACAAGGTGCTGGACGAGGAATCTGCACGATTGCGCGAACAGATCAACTCCCTTCACAAGCGTTCCGAGGAAATCTCGCGCGAAGCGGTGAACCTGACCCGTGCGCTCAAGGGGGAAAAGCAGCGTCAGGGTGCCTGGGGCGAGATGATTCTGGAGAGAATACTTGAGAAATCCGGGCTGGAATCCGGAACTCATTACGATATCCAGGAAAGCTGGCGTGACGAGGATGGCAGGCTTTGGCGTCCCGATGTCGTGGTCCGGATGCCGCGTCAGAAGCTGATGGTGATCGACAGCAAGGTTTCGCTGAATGATTACGAGCGCGCGGTGAACAGCGAGGATCCGGCCGAGACCGAGGCTGCCCTGCGCCGGCATGTCGCCGCGATCCGCAGCCATATCCTGACCCTGGGCGAAAAGGGTTATCACCGGATGGACGATCACTCGGTGGATTACGTGCTGATGTTCATTCCCATCGAAGGCGCTTTTTCCGAGGCTTTGCGCACCGATCCCGAACTTGCCGGCTTTGCGCTGGAGCGTGGGGTAGGGCTGACCACCCCGACCACGCTGATGCTGACCCTGCGCACCGTCGAGCATATCTGGGCGGTCGAGCGGCGGGAAACCAATGCATTGGAGATCGCGCGCAGGGCAGGGCAGCTTTACGACAAGGTTGCGGGCTTTGTCGAATCCATGGAGGCGGTAGGCAAATCGCTGGATCAGGCCGGGCGTGCCCATGGACAAGCGATGGACCGGCTGACCCGCGGGTCCGGCAATGTCATCCGGCAGGTCGAAATGCTGCGCGAACTCGGGGCGCGGACACAAAAGAAGATCGCTCTCGATCATGACCGCGATGATACTCCCGCACTGGATTCGCCCGACGGGAACAGGCGGGCGGCGGAATGAAACGGACCTTTCTGATCCGGACCAGCGGCCCCGCATGCTATGAATTCACCGCCGAGGTCAGGACCTGGCTCGAGACGGCACCTTCCGACGGTGTGCTGACGCTTTTGGTGCGGCACACATCTTGTTCGCTGCTTATACAGGAAAATGCCGATCCGGATGTTCAGCGGGACCTGCTGGCATGGCTGGACCGGCTCGCCCCGCCCTCCGATCATCCTTCGATGGGCTGGATCACCCACCGCCACGAGGGGCCGGACGATATGCCCGCTCATCTGAAAGCCGCGATCCTGCCGGTCAGCCTGCAAATCCCGGTGGAACACGGGCGGATGCAGTTGGGGCAGTGGCAAGGGCTCTATCTTGTCGAGCATCGGAGTGCCCCGCATTCACGACAGGTCGCGGCTGTTTTTCAGTCCTGCTGACGGGTTGAAATCCTGCCTGTCCCCATCGGCAGTTTCCAAAACCTCTTGAAATCATGGAGGATTGACAGCCCGGTCGCGGCTTTCCTGTCACAGTTGCACGATTCTGCATTTTGTAGCCTGTGGATAACGCTACCCAAGCCCTGCCATGTTTCCTATAGTGGATGCGAAATTCGGGGCCGAGGGGACCATAATATGCGCTGCCCGTTTTGCGGAAATAACGATACGCAGGTTAAGGATTCGCGTCCGGCAGAGGACAATGTCGCCATAAGGCGCAGGCGTTTCTGCCCTGCCTGCAGCGGCCGTTTCACCACATATGAGCGTGTTCAGCTTCGCGACCTGGTCGTCGTCAAATCGAATGGCAAGCGCGAGGATTTCGATCGCGACAAGATGGCCCGTTCGATCCGCATCGCCATGCAGAAACGCGCGGTAGAGCCTGAACGTATCGAACAGATGATCTCGGGGATCGTCCGGCGGCTGGAAAGCACCGGCGAAACCGATATCCCGTCCAAGATGATCGGCGAGATCGTGATGGAAGCGCTGTCCCGGATCGATAATGTCGCCTATGTGCGCTTTGCCAGCGTTTACAAGAATTTCCAGGACGCGGACGATTTCGACAAATTCGTTTCGGAACTTCGTCCCGACAGTCTGAACGAGTGAGCCCCCCGCAAGATATCACCCATATGACGCATGCGCTGCGACTGGCGCGGCGCGGATTGGGGAATAGCTGGCCGAACCCGGCGGTCGGCTGCGTGCTGATCCGCGAGGGCAGGGTGGTCGGTCGCGGCTGGACCCAACCCGGCGGGCGCCCGCATGCCGAACCTGTCGCTCTGGCGCAGGCCGGGCCACTGGCGCGCGGCGCGACAGCCTATGTGACGCTGGAGCCATGTGCCCATCATGGCCGCACGCCGCCCTGTGCCGAAGCATTGGTCAGGGCGGGAATCGCCCGTGTTGTCACCGCGCAGACCGATCCCGATCAGCGCGTTGCCGGGCGTGGTCACGCCATCCTGCGGGCTGCGGGGATCGAGGTCACGGAAGGTGTCGGCGAGGCCGAAGCACGCCAGTTGCAGGCCGGTTTCCTGATGCGCGAGCTTCACGGCAGGCCATTCCTGACGCTTAAGCTCGCCACCAGTTTTGACGGTCGCATCGCAACGGCGGGCGGTGAAAGCAAATGGATTACCGGGCAGGCCGCGCGCCGTCATTCCCACGGGCTTCGTTTGATCCATGATGCGATCATGGTCGGTGGCGGAACGGCGCGGGCGGACCGCCCGTCGCTCAACGTCCGGGGCATGGGTGCGCCCAGGCAGCCCGTCCGCGTCATCCTCTCGAACGGCCCTATACCCGAACTGCCTCCCGAAGGGCCGGAATTCGGACCTCTCTGGCAGATGTCGGGCGGGATCGTCGATGTGATGAAAGAGCTTGGAGCGCGCGGCATCACCCGGGTTTTCTGTGAAGGCGGCGGGAATCTGGCGGCAAGTTTGCTGCGTGCCGGGCTGGTCGATCAGCTTGTCGGCTATACTGCCGGGCTGATCATCGGTGGCGACGGCCGGCCGGCAATCGCTGCGCTGGAATTGCAGCGCCTTGCGGAAGGGGGGCGTTTTCAGCTGGTCGAAACATGCCGGGTGGGCGGCGATCTTTTCCACCGGTGGCTGCGCATCGATGCATAGGGACCTGCAGCGTTTCCACAAATTCGGGACCTGAAGCCGGTATCTGGCTGAAGGATCTTCTATCGCCGCCAGAGCCATGCATGCCCCGCCAATGCCCCCTGCGCCTTGGCCAGCAATCTCAGAAGCGGCCCTCCTCTGATCGCACGGGCTTCCAGAAGACGCTCCATCGCGACTTCGACCGGGCAGGGCAGTCCCGAGACGGGATCATGATAGCGGGGATAGGCGATCAGGCAGGCATGGGCCAGACCCGCGATATCCGGGCGTGCCCGCCGCCGGGCCGGAACCGTCCCCAGATCACATGTCAGCCCCCAACCGGCGTAAAACGGCGCGCCAAGCACCGTGACGGGCACATCGCGCAGCAGGGCTTCGAATCCCAGTGTCGAGGTGATTGTCCAGACCTCGTCAACCTGTTCCAGCAAGGCGATCGGATCTGCATTCCGGACCACGGCATCGGCCAGCCGTGACAAATCCTCCGGAGGAATGAGCCCGGGGCGCAAACCCGCCTCGACATCGGGATGCGGCTTGTAGATGAGCACGGCATCCGGGTTCTCCGCCCGCACTCGCTCCAACAGGGCAAGGTTGCTTTTCTCGGCTCCGGCGCCAAGGCGGATCGAGGCGTCGTTCTCTACCTGTCCCGGAACCAGGATCATGCGCTTGCCGTCCCGCTGCGGCAGATCGGGCGCGGCTCCATGCAGGTTGTATTTCGACAATCCAGCCGCGCGGATCGCCCGGATCAGCGCTTGCGCCCGCTTTTCTCCTCCGGGGGGCAGTCCCTCGGCAATCAACCGCTCCAACCGGCTTTCGCGGGTGGGATCGTAGTAAATGCCCAGGTCATCGGCGACCAGCGAAAGGGCGGGGACCAATGCGGCGCCCAATCCGCGCGAGCGAAGAAATCCATCCTCGACCCGGACGGCCCCAGGGACGGGTGCCGCTTTTCCCGCCCAGGCCAGCGTCACGCCGTCCGAAGGCTTGTCGGTAAAACGCACTCCCCGCCCGTTCCCGAATACGCGGGCAAGCGAGTGCCGTTTCCACAACCGCATGCCATAGGCCAGATGACCATCCCGATCCTGCCGATAGGCGCGCGTTTCGGCTTCGAGCTGGTCCACGACACCGTTGAAATCAGTCAATCGATCGCGGCAGGGATCATACCAGACAGGCGCCAGCAGATGGCTGGCAGCGAACAATGCTTCTCTTGTGACGGTTCCCCGGCGGTTTTCGGGCAGCGGGGCGTAATCGTCGCTCAGCCCCCACCCGGCATAGAATGGCTGACCGAAAAGCCTTGGACGATGCCCGGCCAGCAGCGCCTCGTAACCAAGTTGCGAACTGACGGCATAAACCGCATCGGCATTGTCGACCAGCATCCACGGGGAAACGGGCGCGTCGCAGAATTCCTCGTTCGGGCGCAAATCCTCTGCGGTCAGATGGCCCGCACGCAGGCCCGCGGATGTTTCCGGATGCGCGCGAACCACGATTCGCGCTCCGGGGTTTTCCTGCCGTGCGGCATCCAGCATCTCCAGGAACCGGGGGCGGCCCGCACCCATCAGCGAGGCATCCCCCCGGGTCTGATCGATCACCAGGATATAGCCCGGCCTGGGCGGGATGACATCGCGCCTATGGGTATTGTATTTTGACAGATCCAGCCAACGGAGCCGGGCGATCCCGTCGCGCGCCGCGTCGGTCAGTTCGGCAGCCGCTGCGGATGCTGCCAATCTCTCGATCCGCGAAGGATGGCCCGGGTCGAAATGCAGACCGTCCGGGTCGATCAGCAGACCCAGAGGACCGCGCCGGCCAAGATGGCTCTTCGCGCGCCCCGGCAGGACAGATCGCAGAAAGGCGTCCTCCACCGAAACGATGCCTGCTCCACGCCGCCCGGCGATCACCCGCCCCCGCCATGCCGTCGGACTGGCGCCCCAGATCCCGACATTGTCACCCGCTTTGGGAAGGCCAAGCGCGAGCCGCCATCCGGCGAGTTCCAGGATCCGTTTCAATCGCGGTTTGAACCAGAACCCGCCATTATAGACGAAAAGCCGCCGAGGTATCTCCCCGGCGGCCGGCATATCGGGTCTTGTCATCGTTCAGATCAGTTTCCGAGATTCGATACGGAATTTGCCGAATTAAGCCCACCGGTAATCGCCCCGATGGTTTTCTGCCACTGCACATAGGGCGCTTCGGTCACATAGACGGTATCCTCGTCGCGGATCAGGAAGTCGCGGGCCAGGAACAAACCGTTCGGACGCGTCAGGTCCAGCACATAGGCCATTCGTTGCGTGCCCACGACCGGTTTGCCCAGCACCCTGGACGCCACGGATTCCGGTTCGTCGCGCAGGATGAACACACCGGTCGGGTCGGCCAGGTTCGAACTGAGACCGCCAACCATGGCGATGGCTTCGACGGCATTGATCATTTCGTTGCCCAGAGGCACCCGGGTCTGTCCGCCAAGCGCGCCAAGCGCGGTAAAGCTGCGCTGATCCTCTTCGACCAGGATGATGTCACCGGGGCGCAGCGCGATGTCGTTCGAAGGAGCGGAGTAGAGATCCGTCAGCCAGACCTTTCCGCTTTCATTGCCGCGCTTGACCGTGACCACCGCGATCTCCGGTTCGATGGCGACGCCGCCCGCCTTGGCGAGCATTGCCGAAAGGGTCCGGGTTGGACGTTCGATCGGGAAGACCCCCTGCGACACGACCTTACCCATTACCGAGACGGTGGCGCCGTCACCTGCGACACGGGCAACCGTGACCTGCGGATCCGGGGTCTGCTGGCTCAGCCGGTCGGTAATGATCTGGCGCAGCTGATCGGGACTGTTGCCCGCCGCGCGAACCCGTCCGGCATAAGGCACGAAGATATAACCCGCGCTGTCGACCTGGATTTCCTGCAATTGGGTCGAACTCGACCCGAGCGAGGCAAGCAGACCGTCATCGACATTTTCCCATATCGACAACCCCAGCACGTCGCCGGGCCGGATCTCGTCCGCGCCGACGGCCGCGGCCGAACGGAACGCTTGCGAAAAGCCGTAGCTCGGGCTGAAATTCGCGGCACGCGTCACATGTTCGTTGACATAAATGATCTGGGCGTTTCCGCCCCGCTCGACCGCTCCGGTATATATCTCTTTCTTGGTTGGGCCGGAACGTGGCAAACCACAGGCCGTCAACAGGGCCAGCGCAGTGATCGCCATTATGCGCACTGCTGGTTTACGGTTTATGAGACCTGTCACCTCGATAGCTCCTGTGTTCTTATCCTTGCCCCGCCCTGAAGGCGGAGTTGCTTGCAACCTAGCGGCTACGAGCGCTCATGACCACAAAGAGTTGTGGATCAACTGTCGATATCGGTGATCTGTTGCCGAAGTGTAATACGTCCGGAGGCCAGCGATTGATAGGGATCCTCGGGCGCCAGGATCATATCGCTGACGATTCGCAGCGCATGGGCGCGCGAGCGTTCCGAATAGAAGCCGCCGGGAACCTGGCTGGTCTGCAGCAGGTAGTCCCGCAGGACCCTGTAGGCTTTCGGGTCGGGAGGATCGGGCCGGACAAAGAAATCGGCGAGCGTCTGGTCGGAAACTAGCCCCGGCTTGTTGTAGATCGCGTTCCCAAGGGTCTTGACCGGCAGGTTGCGCCATAACGCCTGTTGCGCCGAGGTGGAATTGACCGTCACGATCGAGCAGGCCTGCGACAGCAGCACGGCAAGCTTGCCGCCGCGCATGTAATGGGTCCGGTCGGAAATCCCGTGACGCGCAGCCGCATTCCGTATCGCGGTCCGGTTGCCCGCGCGGCCGTCTTCGAGCGGATGCGCCTTGAACATCAGGTGATGGTGCCTGGGCGCGTTGCGGGCGAATTCGGCCACTACGGTTTCAATGAAATCGGCATTGCTGGAGAAGGGTGAATGCCCCAGGAAGTTCGAATCATGCTCCAGCTGCATCAGGACGAGTGAATAGGGCCAGCCCGCCCGGCGGAACCTGCGCCACCGGGTCGCGGTCGCAATGTTATGCGCCGGCGCCAGCAGGAAACGCCGCAGATTCAGGCGGAATTCGCGCATCACCGAGATGGCCCGGTGGCTGCGATAGTTGCGATAGGCGCGGTTCGCGACAAGGACGAGGAAATGATAGAATGCCCCGTAGAACTTGTGATGGCGCATATCGCCCCAATGCGCCGGAGGTCGCCGCATTTCGTTCATGGTGTCGCGCAGCACGGTCCGCATCTCGGCAAGCTGGATCTGCATTAGCGCCGAATTTCCGTTGGAGCCCTGGCGTTCGTAGCTGATCCAGTAAGGCCGGAGATATCCTTCCTCGAAGACATGGAGGCGCAGCCCCCGCCGTACCGCTGCATCGCGTGCGATCGCATGAACCGGGCGGACATCGCCATACAGCACGATGTCGGTCACATTCTTTTCGGTGAGGATATGGTCGAGATGACCCGGCCAATCCTGCAATGATCCGGCATGCCGGATGAAACGGTTCTTGTCGGACCAGAAATATTCGTCGCCGGCATTGAACCCGCAGCGCCAGACCTCTGCATCCGCATCCCGCAAGATACGTGCGAGGCGATCGAAAAACGGGCCATGCGGCCCCTGAAGCAAAAGAAAGACACGCTTGTCCAAAGCTGCCGGTAGCTGGGGGGGGCCCATATCTTTCTCATCGATCTCGACGGGCAAGGGCTGTTCGAGGTTGACGTGAAACATTCTGGCCCCAAATTCTTTTGCTACGGGAATTAGCTACAACGAACTTGTTAACAACGACTGACTGCCTACGATCGACCGGCACAATAAACTAGCCATGAACGCGCCCGCAGATTGTGAACATCCTGCAAGCAATTGATACAATGAACTGGCAGATATTTTGCATGTCGAGGGCTTCAATGCCAGTAAAATCTGGATCGCGGCGTTGCCACCCGGCGACGGATTGCCGTTTCCTTACCTTGCGCGGGCGTTTTCGATACCCTAGTGCAGAGCATGACTAAAACGGAGTAGGGCATGTTTACCGGCATTGTCACCGATATTGGACTGGTTCGGAATGTCGAGATGCGCGGCGATATGCGCGCGCGGATCGGCTGTAATTACGATATGTCCGGTGTGGATATCGGCGCCTCGATCGCCTGCGATGGCATTTGCCTTACCGTGATCGCCAAGGGCGAGGATTGGTTCGATGTCGATATTTCGGCCGAAACGATCTCCAAGACCAATATCGGCGCGAATGGCTGGCAGGTCGGCCGGCGGCTGAATCTCGAACGGGCACTGAAAGTCGGGGACGAGTTGGGCGGTCATATCGTCAGCGGCCATGTCGACGGAGTCGCCGAGATCGAGGAACTCCGTGACGAAGGCGACAGCCTGCGCGTGACATTCGCCGCACCTGCAGCGCTCGCACGCTTCATCGCGCCCAAGGGATCGGTGGCGCTGAACGGCACTTCCCTGACGGTAAATGAGGTGCAGGATAACCGGTTTGGCGTTAACCTGATCCCGCATACGCAGCAGGTGACCAACTGGGGCGACATCGCGGTGGGCGATATGGTGAATCTCGAGATCGACACGCTGGCCCGCTATGTCGCGCGGCTGGCAGAGACGGATGCGGCAAAGGTGTAGGCAAGGTTTGGGCAGCGATATGGGCGTAGGAATTGGACATAATGGCGGCCCGTCGATGGGATCGACGACCTGGCGCGCGCATTGCTGGCACCGCGCACGGGCGGAGTTGCTGCCGGTCCTGCCGGTCGAGGTCGTGCGGACGCGGGTGCGTCGCGCCAAGGCTCTGGGACTGAATTACAAGACCTATGCGGGCGTGCGCGCTACGACCGGGCGCGACCTGGTCGCCTTTCTGTTTTCCTCCAACGCGCTTGGGGTGTTCCGCGACGGTCAGCCCCTGGCTCAGGCACGGGCGGACAAGCTGACGGTTCTCGCCGCATGCCGGCATCTCGGGGCGGGGCCGGGGCTGGACGCAGAGATGCTGGGGCAACGGATTTCCGCGGTATCCGCCCGCAGCCTGCCGCCCTTCGGCAGCCGGTGGGGAGAGATGCGGGCCGAGGCCAAGGCATGGCTGAAGGCGCAGGGATTGCCGGGCGATGCCGTGCTGATGATCGGGGAAACCGATCACGAGCGCGAACTGATGGCGGCAGGCGGGCTGGCCGGTTTCATCACCGGCACGCAATATTTCACGGGAGAGTGCCATGCAGTATGAAAAGCCCGGCCCGGTCGAAAACGAACTGTCCGAAGCGGTCTCTCCCATCGAGGAGATCATCGAGGACGCGCGCAATGGGCGCATGTTCATCCTTGTCGATCACGAGGACCGCGAGAACGAGGGCGATCTGGTCATCCCCGCACAGATGGCGACCCCGGACGCGATCAATTTCATGGCCACCCATGGGCGCGGGCTGATCTGCCTGTCGTTGCCGGGCGAACGGATCGATGCCCTGGGATTGTCGCTGATGAGCCCCCGGAACTCCTCACGTCATGAAACCGCCTTTACCATGTCCATCGAGGCGCGCGAGGGCGTGACGACAGGCATCAGTGCGCATGACCGGGCCCGCACCGTCAGCGTCGCCATCGACCCGAGCAAGGGCGCGGCGGATATTGCCACGCCGGGCCATGTCTTTCCGCTTCGCGCCCGCGAGGGCGGGGTGCTGGTCCGCGCCGGGCATACCGAGGCGGCGGTGGATATCGCCCGCCTGGCAGGGTTGAATCCGTCGGGAGTGATTTGCGAGATCATGAACGAGGATGGCAGCATGGCGCGGCTGCCCGACCTGGTGGCCTTCGCGCAGCGGCACGGGCTGAAGATCGGCACCATCAGCGACCTGATCCGCTATCGCCGCCGCCACGACAACCTGATTGCCGAACGGACGCAGCGGGCGGTGCGCTCGATTCATGGCGGCGACTGGATGATGCGCGTCTTCGCGGACGAGACGCAAGGCGCCGAGCATATCGTGCTGACCAAGGGCGACCTGACCGGGCCGGAGCCGGTGCTGGTCCGAATGCATGCGCTGGATCCGCTGCATGACGTGCTGGGGATCGGCCGCGAGGATGCCGGCAGCCTCGGCTCTGCCATGCAGGTTATCGCCGAAGAGGGGAGGGGCGTCGTCGTGCTGATCCGCGACCTGAGCAACGCGTTGCCGCAGCCGGGCGAAACCGGGCCGCATACGCTGCGTCAATACGGGCTTGGTGCGCAGATCCTGTCGGCGCTCGGGCTGTCGGAACTGATCCTCGTGACCAATTCGGCGCCGGTCAAGGTGGTGGGCCTTGACGCCTACGGGCTTTCGATCCATTCCACCCGGCCTATCCCCAAGGATTGACGCAAATGGCCTCGCACACCCAGCATTACCAGCTTGACCTGCCGAAATTCGACACGCCCGTGCGGCTGCTGATCGTGGTTGCCCCTTACTACAAGGCGATTGCCGATAATCTTGTGGCAGGGGCCCGCGCGACGGCGGAGCAGGCCGGCGCGGCCATCGATCTGGTCGAGGTGCCGGGGGCGCTGGAAATTCCCACCGCGATCGGCATCGCCGGACGGCAGGCGAATTACGATGGTTATGTCGCGCTTGGCTGCGTGATCCGGGGCGAGACGACGCATTACGACACGGTCTGCAATGACAGTTCGCGCGGGTTGACGCTTCTGGGCCTGCAGGGATTGGCGATCGGCAACGGCATCCTGACGGTCGAGAACATGGCCCAGGCCGAGGTGAGGGCTGATCCGGCGAAGCAGAACAAGGGCGGCGGAGCAGCCGCAGCGGCGCTGCACCTGGTGGCGCTGGCCCGCAAATGGCGCAAGCGGGACGATCCCGGCGGTCCCGGCAAGGATCTAGACGTGATCCGCCTGGCCGGACAATTGGAGGGATCGCCCCGGACATGAGCAAGCCAGACAAACGTGCATTGAGCAGCGCCGCCCGGTTATACGCGGTGCAGGCCCTGTTCCAGATGGAGGCCGCAGGCCAGTCTGCCGACCGGGTCATGGGCGAGTTCCGCAATTTCAGGATCGGTGCGGATGACGAGGAGGGGCACCACCCCGAAGCCGATGACAAGCTGTTTTCGCGTATTGTTGACGATGCGGTGACGTGGCAATCCAGGATTGACCAGGCGACCGATCGTGGTCTGGTGGCGAAATGGCCCATCGACCGGATCGATCCGGTATTGCGGGCATTGTTCCGTGCAGCGGGGGCCGAACTGGCCACCCCGGTCACTCCGCCCAAGGTCGTGATCAGCGAATATGTCCGGCTGGCGGAGGCGTTCTTTCCGAATGGGCGCGAACCGAAATTCGTAAACGCGGTGCTGGACCATGTTGCACGCGGTCTGCGCCCCGAAGCTTTCGGTGACACGGCGGGTTGAAGGCAGAAGCGGCCCGGTGGTTGATCGCCCCGGTTTCCGCCGTGCCGCAATGCCGAACCGCCCCATGTGCAGTATCGAGTCGCGTTTTGTTATGTGAAGCTTTCCCTGAAGCTCACGTAGATCGGTAAACTTGTATTCATTTTTCTGCAGTGCGGAGTTGTCGCGTGTCGATTGCGCAACAGTTCTGCTTGGCAAGATATCACCACGAACTGCCTGTTTTTTGTGCAGTCACATAAATGTTTCATTAAGAATCATACATTTTTTTGAACTGTTCTGTTTAGCTCGACACGATATTTTCGTGTTGTGCAGGACCTTGCTGCACATTCTGCATGTTTCTCGTTTTGTTCCATCACAGGAATGTTTCGGCATTTTTATGCCGTGCCCGATCGGGATCAGTAACTATCACATTTTCGAGAAGAACTGATGTTCTCCGGGGGGACTTTGAACCCGGGAAACACGCAGCTATTTCACCAGCAGCAGAGATGCACTGGCACCCGGATGGGGTCAGGAACATGAAACTCAGCCAATGAGGATTCACAGATGAAAAAAATTACTCTTCTCAGCGGCGCGACCGCCATCCTGACCGCGCTGTCGGTTCCGGCCTTCGCCCAAACCGAAATCGCGACGGGTGCCAGCGCGACCGGCGTTGCAGATGTGGACGAAAGCATCACCGATATCGAGGATGCCGTGCAAGACAGCTTCGAGCGTTCGGCCGATCCCGACCGCTTCGGTCCCTCGGACCGCCGTCAGGGCCTGTTCGGCAACATGTCGCTGAGCTATACCGGCCGCACCGGTAACGTCGAGAACCAGGACTTTGCCCTGGCTGGCCGTATCCAGCACAACCAGGCGCCCTTCGCCCAGAGCGTCGGCCTGTCGATCGAGTTCGGCGAGGACGATCAGGGCAACAAGGACAAGGAAGAAGTCGCCGCCATCTATGATGCGCAGTACTACTTCAACGATCGCTTCTATGCCTTCGCCCTGGGCCGCTTTAACATCGACAGCTTGGTCGATGGCGTTGACAACGCGAATGACAACGCCCGCGATACGGAAGAAGATGACGATCTGCGCCGCGATGGCTTCCTTGGCTTCGGTCCGGGTTACCGCATCATCAATAACGACACCACCACCTGGCGCGTTCAGGCCGGTGTCGGCGTTCGCTATACCCAGACCGGTTATCAGTACTGGGCCGACCAGCGCAATATCCCCGGTGTGGACAACTCGAACACCGAAGTCGGTTACATCGCGTCGTCGCGCGTCTATCACCGCTTCAACGACATGATCTTCATCACCAACGACACCGACTATCTGACCTCGGACGAGGGCGGTGACGTGCTGACCAACGAATTCGGCGTCAACTTCAAGATGTCGGATCAGCTGGCGACCCGTCTCAGCTACACCACCGAGTATCAGTCAGAGCGTGAAATCCGCACCGACAACACTCTTGGCGTTGCGGTCGTTTACGGCTTCTGATCGTTCCCTCTGATCAGTAGTCTCTCTGGGAAGGGCGGGTGCAAACCCGTCCTTCTTTTTTATGTGGCCGGCCATCGGCATGAGGCAGAAAACAGTGGACCGGCCGGATCGAATCCCCGCCGCTTCGCAATAAAAATCCCGCCCTGCCTTGGAGGCGGGGCGGGATGTTTGTGGCGGGAACCGCAGCAACCGCGGCAGCTCGAGATTTCCCGAAAGCCTGGATGACCAGGTGGGCGCCGGATAACGAGACCAAGGCCCCGACAGAGCCAGCCCCCTCGGAAAAGTTATAGGCCAGTGGAAAAATGGCCGCTCGCGAGAAGAGCAGAAACCCGCCAGAACGGACAAATAAGGCGCTGCGCTCCGGCTTTCAAGTCATGCGATCTTATTTCCGCAGGGCAGGGTGGTTGCCAAATGTTTTTGCTTTGTTCTATATTTGGCGGATGGATCATGCCTCACCCTCCTTACCCATGGCGCCGGGGCAACGTCTGGCACGCGGGGTTGCGCGGATGCTGCGCAGCATGGACCACGCCGTGCTGACTGAATTCACCCCCAAGCGTGGCCTGCGCGTCGATGTGATCAGCCTCGGCCCAAAGGGAGAGCTATGGATCATCGAATGCAAAAGCTGCCGGGCAGATTTCGCCAGTGACCGGAAATGGCAGGGCTATCTGGAATGGTGCGATAGGTATTTCTGGGCGGTTGATGCCGATTTTCCACAGGAATTGCTGCCCGAGCAGAGCGGGTTGATCCTGGCGGATCCTTATGGTGCGGAAATACTTCGCATGTCACCCGAGACACGCCTTGCCGGTGCCAGGCGCGCCAAGGTCACGCGCGATTTTGCCCGTGCAGCGGCGTTGCGATTGCAGGGTAGTATCGATCCCCTGGCATTCAGCGGCGGGGTTTTCTAGACTTGCCACCCTTTGCGCCCATTGTCCGTGCCGCTTCTGCCGCAGCCAGAAGCTCCTCGGCGATTTCAGTGGCTTCCTCGGGCTCGAAATCCAGCGGCAGATCCACGCCCTCGGCCTCGACATAGATGCGCACCATTCCCTGATCCGTCGGCCCGACCTGCAGATTGGCGGCTGTTTCGCTTTGACTGTTGATGCTCACGGTCCTGACCCTCGTATTCGGAAAGCTTTCTGTAGCCTGTCGCGAATTTCCCGGCAAGTCGGGCTTGCAACCGCCGCTTACCGGGTTTAGAGAACGCATCCGGGCCGCCTTAGCTCAGTTGGTTAGAGCGCTGGATTGTGGATCCAGAGGTCCCCCGTTCAAGCCGGGGAGGCGGTACCATCAAAATCAACGATAGGAATGAGCTTGCTTTAGCCGCACTGAGTTGCGGCTCGGGATTTTGGAATCTCGCCCTCCATGGATGCCGGCGAACCCGTTGCTTCTGCCATCGCCGGTCAGAGGCCGTCCCGTTGCCATCGTAAGGCAGGCGGAACAAAGAATTGACTGAGGTGTTGAATTGGCGAAGGTAAACGAAGACACCGAAAGGGGATTCTCTTATGGCTGACCGGACCGATACCGCAGAGGGCGTCAAGCGCGACGCCAAGGCCGCCGCTCGCGAAGCGCGGGAGGATCTGAAGGAAGGTGCGCGCAAGATCAAGGAAGATGGGCGCGAAACGCTGGAGAAACTGTCCGATAACGCGGCAGCCGGGCGGCTGCGCGAGCGTGGGGCCGAATTTGCCGAAACGGCCCGTGAAGCTGGCCGCGAATATGCCGAACGGGCCCGGAGCGAAGCCGAACGGCTTTACGAAGAGGGCCACCGCAAGGCCGACGAGGCCGCCCGTTACGCCGAGGACCGCTATGACGACCTGTCCGAACTGGTGCGCCGCCATCCCGCCAAGTCCCTGGGGGTCGCCGCCGGTATCGGTTTCCTGGTCGGCCTGATCCTGTCGCGCCGCTGAGGCCGGGCGCATGTTCGATTATACCCGGCGCCTTCAGCTTGCGCTAGGAGACGCCCTGCGGCGTTCGACCATGAAGATCGTGGCCGGTGTCGTGATTGCGGCCGGGGCAGGGTTTCTGGTTGCAGCGCTATGGATCTGGCTTGCCTATGGGCTGGAATGGGGTGCGGCGCTGGCATCGCTGGCGATTGGCGGCGGTTTCGTGGTGATCGGAATGTTCATCCTTCTGATGGCGAAGAATCCGCGTCACCCCATGCCGACCACCGACGAGTTGAAGCGCGAGGTGGATACGCACGTCAATCTCGCGGCGGATGCGGCGACCGAACGCGCCCGCAATGAGGCCGCGCGGGTAATGGGCATGGCCGAGAGCAAGCTGTTCTCCCTCATGGGCGGCGCGGGCAAGACGGCTCGAAAGGCGGCCCGGGGCAAGCAAAGGCTTTCCGCCGCCGCGAACAGCAACACGGGCAGTATGGTCAAGCTGCTGGCGGCATTTGCCATTGGCGCCGTTCTGGCATCCCGGCTGCGACGCGGGCGGGACGAGGACGACGATCCGGCCTGAGCGAGGCTCAGGGGCAGGGGCGCAGGATGATCGGCGGCCCCGGCGCCTCGCCGATCTTGCGGCAATTGTTCCGGTCGCAGATGCGCCATGCCCCGTCAGTCGCCCCGCTGGCGGCAAGGGACAGTTGCGGCTGCACCGGCAGATCCGGTTTCCAGACCCACCAGCCATTCTTCAGTTCCGCGTCTTCGCCGGGCTCCATTCCCGCGCCCGATCCCTTGACCGCAGCCCGGGTCAGTTCAAGCCCGTCATCCTCGATCCGCCAGTATTCGCGCCATGCCACCTTTTCGACCGAATGGGTCCATTCCAACCGGAAATCCGCGCCATGCAGGGCGATGGTCATCATTCCGGCCAGCAGGCAACCATTCATCGTCGCGATTTCCTCCATGACAAGAACGCGAATATGGCAGCAAGAACCAAGCCGATCTCATCGGTCATCGGCATGGCGGCAATCAGGGTAAACGCGGCAACGGCAGCCAGAACACGCTCCCATATGGCCAGATTGTGATGTAGCCAGCCGATGACTGCAATCCCCCAGAGACCTATGGCGATCACGCATTTTACGACGATATAGGCAACGGCAGGCGCATAGCCGATGGATTCGGCCAGAGCCCCGCCATCCTGCAGCATCAGGGCGGGAGTATAGATTGCCATATAGGGAATCACGAAGCCCGCCGCAGCCACCTTCAGCGCCTCTAGACTGATCTTGAAACCGCCCTCCTTGGCGATCGGGGCCGCGGCAAAGCAGGCCAGCGCCACGGGCGGCGTCAGGTCGGCCATGATGCCGAAATAGAAGACGAACATATGACTGACGATCAGCGGCACGCCCAGCTCCAGCAGGGCAGGGGCGGCAATGGTCGAGGTGATGATGTAGTTGGGGATGGTCGGGATACCCATGCCCAGGACAAGGCAGGTCAGCATGGTCAGGACCAGCGACAGGAACAGGCTGTTCTGACCCACCGAGACGATATAGAGGCCGAATGTATTGGCGGCCCCCGTCAGGGTCATGGTGCCGATGATCACGCCGACCAGCGCGCAGGCAACACCGACGGGCAGGGCGGTCTTGGCCCCCTCGGCAAGGCTGTCCACGACCTGCCGGATCGTCGCGCGCCCGCCCTGACTGACCGCGTTCCAGACCAGCAGGGCGGCGATTCCGGCCCATAGCGCGTTATTGCCGAATTTCAGGAAGCTCGCCGCGACCAGCCCCAATCCGATCCAGAAGATCGTCCGAAGCAGTGCCGAGGGCAGTCCAAGCGCCGCCGACGCGCCAAGGATCAGCATCATCGTCAACGCAAGCCCGATGGTGCCCGCGAAAAGCGGTGTGTAGCCCGAGAACAGCAGGTAGACCAGAACCGCCAGCGGCAGGATCAGGTACCAGCCCTCGCGCAGCGCCTTGAAGGCCGAGGGCAACTCGTCTTTTGCCATCCCGCGCAGGTTACGGCGGCCCGCCTCCAGATGGACCATCCAGAAGGCCGAGGCGAAATAAAGGATCGCGGGGACGATCGCGGCGCGGACGACCTCGACATAGGCGACGCCGAGGGTTTCGGCCATGATGAAGGCCACCGCGCCCATGACCGGCGGCATGATCTGCCCGCCCATCGACGCCGTCGCCTCGACCCCGCCGGCGAATGCCGGACGATAGCCGAAGCTTTTCATCAGTGGAATGGTGAACTGCCCGGTGGTGACGACATTGGCCACGCCCGAGCCCGATATCGTGCCCATCAGCCCCGAACTGACCACCGAGACCTTGGCCGCGCCGCCCATGCGATGGCCGACCATGCCCAGTGAGACATCCGTGAACAGCTTGATCATTCCGGCCTTTTCCAGAAATGCGCCGAACAGGATGAACAGGAAGATATAGGTCGCCGAAACATAAAGGGGGGTGCCATAGATGCCCTCGGTGCCAAAGCTCATCTGCTCGACTACCTGCGCGAGGTCATAACCGCGGGTGACAAGGGGGCCGGGGAAATATTCGCCGAACAGCGCATAGACCAGGAAGGCTCCGGCGACGAGGGGCAGGGCAGGGCCCATGACCACATATGCGGCGGCGAATGTCGTGGCCAGCGCGATGATTCCGATGACGACATCAAGCTGGTTCAGCGAGCCCGAGCGCATCATCAGTGGAACATATTCCACCCATTGATAGCCCGCGACGATGACGCCAAGCCCCGCCATGATCCACGCGGCAACGTTGCCCGCCCGCCCGTGATTGCGCAACGCGGCCAGCAGCGGGAAACACAGCAGCATCAGGAATCCCAGATGCAGGGCGCGCTGTATCTGACTGGAAAGATTCACGATATGTGCTGCAATGGCAATCTGGTAAAGTGAGAACGCCACCGCGATCCAGTAAAGAATCCGGCCTTGAAACCCGGTGGGGAAGCTTTCGGCCAGTGGATCGTGAAGGCCCAAATCCGTATCGCCCGCAGGGGCAGGGTGCTGCGCTTCGGTCATGTTTCTGATCCTGATGAAAGAAAGGCCGGGAATATTCCCGGCCCAGATATTCGTTACCCTTACTCGGCCTTGACGCCGACTTCGTCATAATAGCGCTGCGCACCCGGATGCACCGGGATCGGCATACCCTTGAGCGCATTTTTGACATCGATGCTGGCAGTCGCGGCATGGGCGGCTTTCAGGTCGTCCAGGTTTTCGTACATCAGCTTGGTCATCTCGTAGGCAAGATCGTCGCTGACAGCGTCCGAGCTTACCAGATAGTTGATGACTGCGACGGTCGGCACGTCTTCAGCCTGACCGTCATAGGTATTGGCGGGGATGGTTTCGGCGACATAAGGCGCGCCCAGTTTTGCAGCAACCTCTTCGGGAACCGATACCACGGTGATCGGAATCGAGGTCGAGAGGTCCTTTAGCGATGCCACGCCAAGACCTGCGGATTGCAATGTCGCGTCAAGCTGGCGGTTTTTCATCAGTTCGACCGATTCCGCAAAGGGCAGATACTCGACCTTGCTCAGATCGTCATAGCTCATGCCTGCCGCTTCCAGGATCGCCCGCGCATTCAGTTCGGTCCCGGATTTAGGAGCACCGACGGACAGCGCCTTGCCTTTCAGATCCGCGAGCGTCTTGATGCCGGATTCCTCGCTGGCGACGATCTGGATGAAGTTCGGATACATGGCGGAAATGCCGCGCAGCTTGTCCAGCGGTTGCGGGAAACCGACATCGGCATTGCCTTCCGCCGCGAATTTCACCGAATCCCCAAGTGCGATCCCGAGTTCTCCCTTGCCCTGCTGCAGCAGGTTCAGGTTCTCGACGCTGGCCTTGGTGGACTGCACCTGAACCTTCGCGTCGGGAATGCCGTCGGTATATATCTTCGACAGGGCGCCACCGACCGGATAATATACCCCCGAGGTGCCACCGGTCAGGATATTGATGAATTCCTGTGCTCCCGCCGTGATCGGGGCCGCACCCAAAGCCAGCGCGGCAGCACATGCCGCGACTTTTGCGCGAATGGTCATGAAATCCTCCCTTGGAACTTGTTTGATGGCCGGAGATTAGACCGGCAGCTTGCCCCCGTCAAAAAGCAAAATCGCCGGGCCATGTAAACTTGTGGAAAACCGCATGAAAAGGGGCGCCGCGACGGATCGCAGACGCCCTTGTTCCGGCCCGACATCCTGTCCGTCAGGCGTTCGCTTCGCGGATCTTGTTGGCGGCGTCCCGGTCGTAGCCGATCTGCTTCTGGTCGAAAAGCTGATCCAGCTCGCCCGACAGGGTCATTTCCGTGATGATGTCGCAACCGCCGACGAATTCGCCCTTGACGTAAAGCTGCGGAATGGTCGGCCAGTCGGAAAACTCCTTGATGCCCTGGCGAATGGCATCGTCGGCCAGCACGTTCACGTCCCGATAATCGACCCCCATATAGTTCAGGACGCCGGCGACACGGCTGGAAAAACCGCATTGCGGCATTTCCTTGGTGCCCTTCATGAACAGCACGACGTCATTTGCATCGATCGTGTCCTGGATTTGCGTCGTCACATCGCTCATTGCGTTGTCCTTCCGGTCGGGTATCCGCTTGTTTCGGCGGATTGTGTCAAGATAGGCTTTGATATACGGGGCAGGGACCGCATCTGCTAGTCGGGGGCCTTGGTGGTCAGCGCCAGCGCATGCAATTCTCCTGCCGGGCCGTCCATCTTGCCCTGAAGCGCCGCATAGACCGCGCGTTGCTGCTGAACCCGGTTCTTGCCACGGAAGCTTTCGTCGATCACCTCGGCCGCGTAATGGTTTCCATCTCCGGCAAGATCGGTGATCGAGATCTGCGCGTCGGGAAATGCGGCGCGGATGAGCGCTTCGATGTCATGGGCTTCCATTGCCATATGGGTTTCCTTCTGCCGTTGACTACAGATGTAGGGGAAGCCCCGATGACCCGCAAGGGCGGCTTGGATCGGGATATCCACTGTTGCAACCATCCAGAATTGTCGCATGCGGCGCAAAGCAGAAATGTCACCGCAGACCAGCAGGGCCGGCAGCCGGGCAGGGCGGAGACATCAAATATCGCAGCGCTGACCGGCTGCCTTGTAGGAA
>NZ_QOKZ01000015.1 GCF_003697785.1 Paracoccus alkanivorans
CGGCAAGAGCCTCCACCCGGTATTCGAACAATTCATTCAGGTAGTCCGTGCCGTCGAAACGCAACAGGACAAGCACATCCTCGCCCAGTTCCGTCGTCAGCCGGCCGAGACGCTCAATCTGCTTGAATGCACCATCCATAGCGTGGGACTCCTGCAATTACGACGCATCGGTAACCCGGGCCAGCTTGGAATCGATTTGCCAAAATGTCCAGATTGGAATGCCGCCCTTTAGGCTCGGAGATCGAACGATGCCTTGTTGCTTCACACCGGCATTGTTGCATTACCCTGGCGTGAGTTCCCCTTGCCCCACTGAGGTCATGCCACGCGGACGATGTCGGCGGTGCCGGGGGCGTTGAAGCGGTTGATGAGTGCGGCGCGGATGTGGATTTCGGCGGCCTGGCGGTCCGGGTCTCTCGCCATGATGCGTTCGCCGAAGGCCTTGAGGCAGCGCATCCTCGCCTCGGTCCGGCTGCGGGCGTGGTATCCGGTCCATCGCTTCCGGAACGCTCGGCCGTAATGCCGTGTGGCGCGCAGGGTCTCGTTTCTGGCGCGTGCCGCAGGGCAGTCTTCTTTCCACGCTCGCCCGTTCTTTCGGATCGGGATGATCGGGACTGCGGCACAGCGTCGAGAAGTCCGGCACGGGCCGGTTCAGCCCCGCCAACTTCAGCAGACCCGCCACCATCCCGGCGGTCTGGCGCAGAGGGAGCTTGAAGAGCACCTTGATCGAGAGGCAGAACTGTATGACCGCATCGGAAAACACCGCTGGCGGTCCGGGCTTCCCGTCACGCGGCGCGAGCCAGGTCATGTCCTTGTCGACCCAGATCAGGAGAGCCCCCGCTTCCGCAGCGATGCGTTGTAGCTAGACCGGTTCGTCGTGCGATAGCGGGCGGAAGATGGTTTGCTCATGCAGCGCGTCTAACGCTATGGTTTCGCGAAGTGAATCCTCCACAGCCAGAGTTCTGCAAGAACGCCCACAAACGCGGAAAGGCTGATCGTATGGAGCCAACCCGTCTGTCACTGTACCCTAATTAATCAGAATCTGCGGATTCAGAGCATTTTGGGGCACTTTTGTACCCTTAATTGCAATATGTCCACAGGGCCCATGCTTCAGGATTTGACACCGCTTGAGCGCCTCCAGATAGCGTCGGCTCGCACCAGAAGCGCTTGACGATTTGCGTCGGGTCCGAGCTCGGAAATGGCCTGACGAGCGGCCTTCAGAGCACTCTCGGATCCACCTGGGCGGCTCGCTTCATATGTTTCCTTCTTGGGCGTATGCTCTGCTTCGCGCCGTCCCGGAAGCCGCCGGTCGAGGTCCTGCGACAATCCTCGTACCCGCTCAATCACCTTACGATGCCGGGGAAAGACCCGGCGCAACTCCCTAACCACCCGGTCGTTTCCTCGCAGAATGAGGGCGACACCCAACAAGGGGCGGGTCATGCCGATACCGACTGCGGCAAGCGCTATCAACCTTTCGCGCTCATTCGCGGAGATGGCGGACGCTGAGTGACCGACGCCCAGCATCGATACGACATACAGGGTCAAATCCATCCGGCGCAACCGCTTGAGATCGTTGCTCGCCACAGCCGTTTTCAGGATCTTCGCGCCGCGAGCACCGCGCGCAAGAAGCCGGTCCGATACCGCTTCGGATCGACGCCTCGCCGCGAGAGTTCGACCACAGGTTTCGCAGATCAGCGACCACGCGAAGCGCCAATGGCGAAGAACAATGCCGGGTGTTTGCTCAACGCACCCTGGACAATACTGGAAGTCATGCAGCGACATGTATCGCACGGCATAATGCACCGCATCCGGAAGAGTCATGGCGGCGACCTCATCCGGGCTCCACTGAAGCGCGGCACAGAGCTGCACCCAATTCACTACCCGCAGGTCGCTCGCAAACTCCGGCACCCTGCCCTGCCCCAAACCCAGATAGCCGCAAAGCTCTTCAGCGGAGCAATGATTGGCCTTCGCCAACCTCCCGATCCAACTGGACAGAAGCTCATCGCGTTCCGGCGACGGCCGACAGGGCAATGGCTTGAGGGTCACCCGAACGCGGTGACGGATTGGCGAGGAATGCTCCAGGCGTGCTTCGTCCATACCGGTTGCCAGGCCTGAACCGCCTCGTCGGTGATCCGTTCCTCACCGGTTTCGATCGCATCGATGGCCAGGGACTTGATCATGATGAACACACGCGAGGTGATACCACCGGTCACTTTCAGGATCGCTCGAAGCGACCCCACCGTCAAGCCCGAGCGTTGCTCTAACGCCATCGCCGCGATCAGAGTCTGGATGAGGCGGGAGAACTCCACGTCATCCTCCCAGAGCGGCAGATAATGTTCGTCCAGCCGTCGGGCCAACTGGTCGTCTCCCCGAACCGCTTCGAGGGCCTCATTGACGCCAAAGACGACAAGCGAAGCGCACAGATCATTCGCGAGGAACCGGAGCATGTTCAGGAAACGACGTTGCTCCCGGTAGCTGCCCGCAAGCAGATTGTGCACCTCGTCAATCATCAACATCCTCAGGTCCATGTCCCGAAGATGACTGAGTGCACGTACCTCGAGTTCGGACACGGTATGCCGGCCCCACATCGGTGCTCCGATCGTCGCCAGAATGTGCTGATAGAACCGTCGCTCGTCCGGCGCAGGCGGTGCCTGAACCAGCAGGATGGGGGTCTTCGTAGCGCCCAGTTCAGCGTTGTACTGTGTCGGGTATTTGCTCGCCATGCGCTTGGCGATCATCGTCTTGCCGATGCCGGAACTTCCATAGACCATCAGGCCAGGCATCCGGCTTTGTTGCGGCATTTCCATCAGGGACGTCAATCGGTTGAGAACGATCGTGGCACGGTCGAACGCGATCCAGTGATCACCGCGGATGCGGTCAATTCTTTCTTCTGGGGTCATCAAAATCATCAATCGGATAGGTTGGGAGATCAGGGTTGCCCGTGTCGATCGCGAACATTTCGCGCGACGGATCTCGGTGCGGTTGGTGCCGGGGAATCCGAGCGGTCCGTTCGTTTTCCAACCGGGCAATCCTGGTCTTTTGGCGCGCCGCCTCTGCCAGCCGTCGTTGCGCGTCAATCAATTGGAACAGGGCGCGCTCGTTGATCCGGCCACCATGCTTATCCAGCCATTCCTTCCGCGCCCGCCGACTTTCCCAGAGCGATATCCGCGGGTGGCTGAGATCCCGGTACCGCGCCGGGATCACGCGACCATCGTCGACGATGACCCAGACCTGCGACAAGTCCCGCGGATCGTATTTCACCTGTACCTTGCCCTGCCCACGTCCGATCAGCGACGCAAAGACATCGCTCCAGTAGTGCACCCCGAAGAGCGTGATCCCGGTGCGCCCGAGCCGGCGCCACTCAAAGGGTAAGAAGCTTATCCGGAAGGCCTCGACGTCGACAACCTGTCGACCGGCACTATCCCCGTCCAAGTCAACCCAGGCCGCTAGCGGCGTTCGTCCGAGGGCTTCGTGAACCGTATTGTGGTAGCGGCATATTTCCAGATGAAGCCAGTCCTCGAACTCGGCCAGGGTCAGGGCCGCGTGCTTCTCACTGTCATAATCGCCCTTCTCGACGATTGAGGACTGGGTGGTCCCGGGCAGCACATGAACAGCCCCCATGGCCGTTCCGATCAAACGCTCGACATGGCCACCATAGTGTTTGCCGCCAAACGGGCGATACTGGACAGCAATACCCCAATCTTCGCAGGCCGTTCTGAAGGCGTCGCTGTGGAACTCCTGCGCATTATCTACGTGGATCGCCTTCGGGATACCGGCCGTCGGCCAAACCACCTCTTCCAGTGTCCCCTGAATGTGTACCGATTTCCGGCGCACGCAGTGATCGAGACACAGTGCGATCGACAAGACAGACGGCGCGTCGAACGTGACATAAACCCCGAGAACGATCCGGGTCGCGACGTCGATGGCAACCGTCAGATAGGGTCGCGCAAGTGGCCGTCGATTGACGTGATCTACCAACGTGATGTCCGAAGTTGTGTGATCGATCTGAACGACCTCCAGCGGGGCTGAAACCTCAAGACGGCCGGGACGCGCGGCAAAGACCTTGTCAGATTCCTGCGCTCCACGCCGTTTCCTGAAAACCTGTCGCTGATCCATAGCATCAAGCCGGGCTTTCACCGTCCTCCGGGTCGGGGGCTGGAATCCTTTCGCTTCGCATTCCGCGCGGATCTCGCGCCAGATGCGAAGAAAACTCGACCGCTCGCGGACCAGATAGTAGCGCCGCAGTGTGGCGTCGATAAGAACTTCGACATCCTGAGCGATCCGCTTCGATCCCGGTTTCGGCCCCCGACGGCCCAGCTCCAGCGCCGCAGCACGCGCATCGTTCTCTCTCAACCGCCGGTAAAGCGACCAGGTGTGGCTTTTCGCCAAACCCAGTTCCCAGGCAGCATCGCCAATAGCCGCGCTGATTGGCTCACCCTTCTTCTCAAGTTCCAGGATCGGACGGAGAACCGCCGCACGATGTTTCGCAAGACACTCGCTGACCACGCCAATCCCCTGCCCCATTTGGTCGACACTTATCCACAAATCCGACCGTACGACAATAAAGGGTACAGTATTGCAATTAACAGTACAATGCGAAAATTAAGGGTACAAACCCTCGTTGGTTTTGCAGGACAATTTCAAGCCGAATTCTGATTAATTAGGGTACAGTGACAACTCTGCTGGCCATTGTATGATTATGCTAGGTATTTGTGAAAAGGCTTCGGTGGTTGATCGCACCCCCATTGGAAATTCAATAGTATATGGCACCTATAGGCATCCCGAACGCCACGCCGTCACGCCTCCTCCTCACCCAGTGGCCAGTGGATGCCGGTGTCGGGAGCGGGATCGCTTGCGGCGGCGGGCAGATCCGGTAGGTCCTGCAGCCCCTCCAACCCGAACAGATCGAGAAAACCCTCGGTGGTCACGAATGTCTGCGGCGCCCCCGGTTCCGGGCTGCGCGGGCCGGGTGCGATCAGCTCGCGGGCGCGCAGATGCGCCAGCGCATCGCGGCTGACCTTGCCGCCGAACAGTGCCGCCAGCCCGGCCCTTGTGATCGGCTGGTGCCAGGCAATGGCGGCCAGCAGCGCCAATTCCCCCTGCCGCAGCGGCACCGGGCCGGGATCGGGCGCGGCGGCGGCGCGGATCGCACCGGCATAGGCCGGGCGGGTGCGCAGCGCCCAGCCATTGCCGACCCGGAGCAGGTCATAGGGCCGGTCGGCCAGTTCGGCCCGCAGATCGGCGATCAGCAGATCGATTTCGGCCCCCTGCCCCACGACCCGCGCCAGCATGTCGCGCGACACCGGCTCGGCCGAGGCGAACAGCACCGCCTCGATGCGCCGCAGCCATTCGCGCCAGCGCAGTTCGACCGGCAGATCGGCCAGTTCGCGATCCAGAGCCCCCTCCGCGGGTCCTGCCTGCTCCTGTCCCGCCGCCATGGTCACAACCCGTAGATCCGGAACGCGGCGCGGCCGCTGAACTCGCGCAGCACGCCCAGTTGCACCAGCCGGTCGCAGAAGCGCCGCGCCGCCCGGTCCGACATGCGCGCCGCCGTCCCCTGCACCACCGGGCTGAGTGCCAGCGCCGGGGTCAGCGCATCGACCCTGAGCAGCAAATCCACCGCCGCCGGCGCCGCCTTGGCCCGCAGCTTCGGCGCCACGGCACGCAGCCTTGCCGCGCGGCGAGCCAGATCGCCCGCCAGGCGCTGCGCCCGCGGCGCCGATGCCACCAATGCCCGCGCGCAGGCCAGTTCCAGATCCGGGCCGCGAGGCGCCAGGTCGCGCCGCGAAAATCCCGCTGTGAGCACCGGCAGCAGAAACGGCCAGCCCAGGGCCCCGGCCAGCGCCGCCTCCGCCGCCATCAGGGCGCCCGGCAGATCGCCGGGATGATCGGCCCGGCTGTCTTCATAGGCCGTCGCCGCGGCCGCCAGCGGCGCAGCCTCCCCTGCCCCGGGCTCCAGGCGTTGCCGCGCCGCCTGTCGCCAGGCCTGAGCCACGTTGCCGGCCGGATCCGGATGCTCACCGGGGCGGATCAGATGCACGGCATCGCGCAGCGCCGCCAGCCCGGCGGGTTTTCCCGTCAGCCGCAGACTGGCCTCGGCGGCCAGCAGCGCCATCCGGTCGCATAGCAGGGCCATCGGCACCGATGTCCGTCCCATCCCCACCGGATGCAGGGCGGCCAGCGCCGCTCCGGCCAGAAACCGTGCCTGATCAGGGTCTTGCGCAGTCTCGGCGCGGATCCAGCCGGGCGGCAGATCGAAGCGGAACGCCCCGGCGAGCCCATCTTCGGAACCGGCATCATTGCTCATATCCATGCCGGATGCCTATCACATGACGGCGCTTTAGGAAAGATAATTTGCTCAAATGCGCCGGGCCTTGCAGTTCTCAGTCATGTCCGATAATCTTCCATTATCGGACATATAATGATATGCCGGGGCACAGCCCCGGGTTTGATGGAGTTTCGCGGGAAAAATGCCCTCAGGACGCGAGAAATCGCGCTCAGCGCCCTCCGGTGCGTTGGATCAGCCTCTGCGCGGCGAGAGAGATCGCCTCCAGGGCGATGACATCGCCCTGCCCGCGCATATTGCCGGCTCCGGCACACTCGACCGGCTGGTCGAGACGGCCCGGACCTATGCGCGCCACGCCGCTTCGGAGAACACGCTGAAAGCCTATGCGCGGGACTGGGCGGATTTCACCCGCTGGTGCCGGCGGCGGGGCACGGCCCCCCTGCCGCCCGCGCCCGAACTGATCGGCCTCTATCTCGCCGATCTGGCCGCGCCGGTGGATGGCACCCCTGCCCTGTCGGTGGCGACGATCGAACGGCGCCTCTCGGGCCTCAGCTGGAATTACACCCAACGCGGCTTTGTGCTGCAGCGGAGCGACCGCCATATCGCCAGCGTGCTGGCCGGGATCCGCCGCAAACATGCCCGGCCACCGGTGCAGAAGGACCCCGTCGGACCCGAGGACATCCGTGCCATGATCGCCACCCTGCCCCATGACCTGCGCGGGTTGCGCGACCGGGCGATGCTGCTGCTGGGATATGCGGGCGGGCTCAGGCGCTCCGAGATCGTGGGCCTCGATCTTCACAGGGACGATACCCCGGACTCGGGTGGCTGGATCGAGCTGTTCGAGGATGGCGCCTTGCTGACGCTCAACGCCAAGACCGGCTGGCGCGAGGTGGAGATCGGCCGCGGATCGGCGGACCGGACCTGCCCGGTCCACGCGCTGGAGCAATGGCTGTATTTCGCGAAGATCCAGGCCGGGCCGGTCTTTACTGCCGTCTCCCGCGATGGCGGGACCGCCCTGCCCCGCCGCCTCAACGACCGCCATGTGGCGCGGCTGATCAAGCGCAGCGTGCGCGATGCCGGGCTCCGCCCCGATCTGCCGGACGCCGAGCGACTGAAGCTTTTCTCCGGCCATTCGCTGCGCGCCGGCCTCGCCTCCTCGGCCGAGATCGACGAGCGTTACGTCCAGAAGCAACTGGGCCATGCCTCGGCCGAGATGACCCGCCGCTACCAGCGCCGCCGCGACCGCTTCCGGGTCAACCTCACCAAGGCCGCCGGGTTGTGAGCGGGCGAGGTTAAACCGGCGGATCTGCCGGGAAATGGAGGATGCGTCCCGCGATGGCCGGGGGCTACATGCCCGACGCCGGCAGGTCTCTCGAACCAGTGGCGTGACCGGCCGGCGACCCCCGGGGATATTTGCATGAAGAAGAAAGGAGCGGCAGGTGTCAGAGCGCCTGCAAAAGTTCCGCCGTCTCGGGCATGCGTGCAAGGCTGGCCGTGATGCGGTCACGCCATTTCGGGCCGCGGTCGCGGGCATCCTCCAGCGCGTCGAGCAGGTCCTCGGGGCGGTCCGCGGCCAGCGCCTCGATCAGGAAGGCGGCCTGCGCGCGGTCCTTCTGCGCCTTGATGCGGTCGGTGTCGCGGCGGCGTTCGGCCACGATCAGCTTGTGGACGGCATAGCGTTCCGGCCGGGGGATCTGGACCAGCACGCCGCTGCGATAGGGAATGGCGGCGGGGATCGGCCCGGCGATCAGGTAGTTCAGATGATTCAGCGCCTGCGCCTGAACGCCAAGCGCGGGCAGATCGCGCAACCCCTCCTCGCCGAATGCGGGGGTCAGGAATTCGACCAGCGCATTGCCCGCCGTCTGCCGCCATCGCCATGTGCGGCCCGGTTCGAGACTGGGAACCGGACTGAAGGCGAAATCGCCCAGCACCTGCTGGACCGGCGGGGCCGTGACATCGCCGAGCGCCAGCGACAGGCGTTCGAAACTGGCGATGTCCAGATCATCGGTCTGCGCCGCCTGCGTCAGGTCATAGCGCAGGTTCAACTCTCCCTCATACAGGCGGAAGGCATGGGTGCCGACCACCGTGCCGCCCAAGCGGAACACCCCTGCCCCGGCCAGCGCCGCCATCAGGCTGCCGGTCGAGGGATCGAGACCGAGGAAGCCCTCGGTCCTGAGCAGCCGGACCAGCCGGGCACGGGCGCGGCGGCGTTCCTGCGCCGGGGCGCGGGCCTCGTGGTGGCGGGCGATCAGGACGCGCAGCGCGTCGCTGTCCTCGCCGATGTAATGCTTGCGCACCTCGTTGCCGACGCGGAAACTGTCATACCAATAGACCCGCCCGTTCCGCGTCACCTTTGTCGGCGTGCCGCGCAGGCCGGACACTGCCTCCTCGCGCAGCGCGCGCAGCAGGTCGTGATAGGCGGCATGGGCGATCTGGCTGTGATGCTCGGGCATGTTCAACAATTCCTGTGAATGTAGAATACAGTCATGTTCAACAAATGGGAAGACTGTTGAACATCGTTAAAGGGTAATGACCCGCCTAGTATCCAACCCGGAATCTACCACCAGATATCGGGGTTTTACACAGAAAATGCTTGCGAGAATCGGGACTTCGGGGCATTTATTTACGGAGCAAACAGAATAAGACGGCTTAAAGCGTAACAAACGCACCGGCAGCCGCGCAGAATCGAGGGGCAGAATGCGGCAAAAGACTCGCATCGACAAGCTGGTGGGCGACCATGCACTCGCGCTGTCAGAGCGCCTGCAGGCGCATCGGGCACAGCTTTTCCCGCCCGATGCAAGGCGCGAATTGCGCAAGTTCACCAGCGGCGAGGTGGCCGATCTGCTGGGCGTCAAGGATGCCTATCTGCGCAAGCTGGACCTCGAAGGCCGCGGCCCCAGCCCCGAGACGCGGGCGGGCGGACGGCGCTATTATACCCCGGCCGATATCCAGGAGTTGCGCAAGCTATTGGAAAAAGGCGCGAAATCCACCGGCACCTATCTGCCCGGACGGCGCGGGGGCGACCATTTACAGGTCATCACGGTGATCAATTTCAAGGGCGGCTCGGGCAAGACCACCACCGCCGCCCATCTGGCGCAGAAACTGGCGCTGGACGGGTATCGGGTGCTGGGCATCGATCTTGACCCGCAGGCCAGCCTTTCGGCGCTGCACGGGTTCCAGCCGGAATTCGACCTGCTGGACGGCGGCACGCTTTACGATGCGATTCGCTACGAGGATCCGGTGCCGTTGCGCAACGTGATCCAGCGGACCTATTTTACGAATCTCGACCTTATCCCCGGGAATCTCGACCTGATGGAGTTCGAGCACGAGACGCCGCGCGCCATCATCGAACGGTCGGGCAATATCTTTTTCACCCGGATCGGCGACAAGCTGGCCGAGGTCGAGGCCGATTACGACGTCGTGGTCATCGACTGCCCGCCACAGCTTGGATTCCTCACCATGTCCGCCCTCTCCGCCGCCACCGCGATCCTCGTGACCGTGCATCCGCAGATGCTGGACGTCATGTCGATGTGCCAGTTCCTGCTGATGACCTCGAACCTCCTGGGGGTGGTGTCCGAGGCAGGGGGCGACATGACCTATGACTGGATGCGCTATGTCATCACCCGCTATGAACCCGGAGATGGCCCACAAAATCAAATGGTTAGCTTTATGCGATCGATGTTCGGAGAGCATGTCCTGAACCATCCGGTGCTGAAATCCACGGCGATTTCCGACGCCGGGATCACCAAGCAGACGCTTTACGAGATCGAGAAATCACAATTCACCCGCGCCACCTACGAGCGCGCGATGGAAAGCCTGAACGCCGTCAATGGCGAGATCGAAGGGCTGATACAGGCGGCATGGGGTCGCTGAAGGGGGAAAGATGGCACGCAAGGACCTGTTGAAAGGGCTGATGACCGAGGGCGCCTCGGCCGCCAGGGAGGACTCCCCTGCCCCGCCCCGCTACAGCCGTGGCGCGATCGGCGCCGTCAGCCGCTCCATCGCCGATTTGAAATCCCGCGCGCTGATCGAGGTGCCAGCGGACATGATCGACGATGCCGGGATCAAGGACCGGCTGGATGACGACCCCGAGGGGATCGAGGCGCTGAAGCAGTCCATGGCCGAATATGGCCAGCAGGTGCCGGTCCTTTTGCGCCACAGCCCGAATTACGAGGGCCGTTACGAGGTGGTGTTCGGCCGCCGCCGGGTCCGCGCGCTGCGCGAATTGCAGATGCCGGTCAAGGCGATGCTGCGGCAGTTGAACGACCGAGAGCTGATCGTCGCGCAGGGGCAGGAAAACACCGCCCGCAAGGACCTGAGCTTCATCGAGAAGGCAAATTTCGCCGCGCAGATGACGCGGGTCGGCTATGAGCGCAAGGTGATCTGCGACGCGCTGTCGATCGACAAGACGGTGATCTCGCGGATGCTGAGTGTCACCGACGCCATTCCCGAAGAGGTTATCCGCGCCATCGGGGCCGCTCCGGGCGCGGGGCGCGACCGCTGGCTGGCGCTGGCCGAAAAGGCGAAGGGCCGCGATGCGGATGCGCTGATCGAGGCCGCCAAGGGTCCCGATTCCGACGCGCGTTTCGTGGCCGTGCTGGCCTCGCTCGCCGCGCCCAGGCCCGCCCGGATCGCCCCCCGCGATTTGCAGGGGCAAGACGGCGTATCGCTAGGCACCGCACGGAAAACAAAGGGAAAAACTGTGATCGAACTATCCGGCGAGGGCCGCGCCTTTGCCGATTGGCTGGTCGATCGCATCGAAGAGCTTCACCGCGACTGGCAGAAAAAGGAAGGCCGGGCGGGAAGATGAGGCAAATGAAGCAGTAAGGAGGCACGACACGGTAGGACCAAAAGAAAAGCCCCCCAGGACATACATCCCGAAGGGCCGTTTCTCGATCTAGCACCTCGAAGATAACGGCAAAAGTTGACAGCTGTCAACAACGTCTTTGCGGGCGAATGGCGGTTTTTACCTCCGTGACATGAAAATGAGGCATATTTCGATGACGCCCTTCGGGCGGCAGCCGGTGACGGCTGGCCTGCTCGCAACCCGGGCATTGGCCGAGGCCCCTGCCCCGGATCTCGCTCCCGACAAATGGGCGGTGCTGCACGACCTGACCGCGGCGCGCGCGGATTTCGGCATCAGCGACCGCGATCTTGCGGTTCTGGCGGCACTCTTGTCCTTTCACCCCGGCAAGACATTGGATGACGACGACAAGCTGATCGTCTTTCCCTCCAATGCCAGCCTGTCCGATCGCGCGCATGGAATGGCGGAAAGCACCCTGCGGCGGCATCTGGCCGCGCTTGTGCGCGCCGGGCTGATCCTGCGCCGCGACAGTCCCAACGGCAAGCGTTACGCCACCCGCGACCTGTCGGGCGCACTGGACCGGGCCTTCGGCTTTGACCTGCGCCCGTTGCTGACCCGGGCAGCCGAGATCACCGAGGCCGCGCAACAGGCCCGTCATGCGGAGCTCGCCAGGCGGCGGCTGCGCGAAAACGCGGTGATCCTGCTGCGTGACGCGGTCAAGCTGATCCAATGGGGCCGCGAACAGTTTGCAGCGAATTGGGACGCCCTGTCTGATGCCTGCGTCTTGCTGCAACGTGCGCTCCGCCGCAAGCTGGATGCCGGCAAGCTGCAGGAACTGGCCGGCGAGGCGCGCGAAATACTGGAACGGGTAAAGACGATCCTCGCGCCGGAAACAAAAAAAATGAGCGGCAGTGACAGCGAAAATGAGCGGCACCATCAGAGTTCAGATAAAGATAACCATGAATCTGAACCTTGCGAAGAAAAGCAGAACGAGCGATCCGAACATATCGCGAAAGACCCGCCAATCCCGCTTGGACTGGTGCTGAAAGCCACGCCGGACATTCTGGACTATGCGCCAGACGGAATCCAAAGCTGGCGGGATCTGGTCGCAACGGCGAATTTCGTTCACCCAATGCTCGGGATCAGCCCGGATGCCTGGAGGCAAGCACAAGAGGTCATGGGACCCAAAGTCGCCGCAGTGACGCTGGCCTGTATTCTGCAACGCGCCGACGTGATTCTCCGGCCGGGCGGCTACCTGCGCAGCCTGACCGGAAAAGCCGAGGGCGCGGGTTTTTCTCCCGGGCCCATGGTCATGGCATTGCTTCGCGCCGAGAACCGTCTGGCTGCGTGACAAGCTTGCCGGGATGCAGAAAGAAGGCAAAGTTGACAGCTGTCAACTGCATGGTTCGAGCAGGCCATCGCGATGCAAACTGCGGCGACATGACGGGTAAAGAACGGGCGGCGAAAGAGAAAGCGGGGCAGGGGGCGTTGACAGCTGTCAACTTCCGGCCTGCTTTCCCCGACCGACCGACCGCGCCTTGCCCTTGTCCCGAACGTGGCATTGCGTGCATATCCTGACGGGCGGAAGGTGATTGCATCTATGATCCGAAAGGCATTGATAAAATGGAACAATTTTGCCCTGAAGACGTGCGGAAACAGCCATTCAGCCGGGAAAAACCATTATAATTCAATGCGATTCCTGCAGGGGCGGAGCGATAACCCCGCTCAAAGCCCCAATACCGGCCTCACAAACAGCGCCGCCAGCCCCACCAACACGAACAATGCCGTCCGCAGCCCCCGCCGCTCGCCGATCAGCCCATGAGAGACCAGGCCGCAGCCGATCCCGATCTGCGCCGCCGCCAGCAGGGCCGCGCCCGGTGTGGCCGCCAGTTCGATCAGTGCCGGCTGAGCGATCATCGCCAGCGGGATCAGGTAGAGCCCGACGCCCAGTGCCATCGCCGTCAGCGCGACCTTGATCCAGTTCTCGCCGATCATGCCTGCCGCGATGAAAACCGCCCCGCAGACAGGCGGCGTGATCGTGGACAAGAGCGCGAACCAGAAGACGAACAGATGCGCCTGCAGCGGCGACAGGCCAAGCTGCGTCAGGGCAGGGCCCGCGACCGAGACACAGATGACATAGGCGGCGGTGGTCGGCACCTCCATGCCCAGCACCAGGCAGGCCAGCGCCGTCAGCAGCAGCGAGGGCCACAGCATCCCGCCCGAGACCGACAGGATAAGCGAGGTGACCTTGACCCCAAGACCGGTCACCGCCAGCACCCCGATGATGATCGAGGCACACAGGATGATGGCCGCGATCATTGCCACCTGCCTTGCCGCCGAGATCAGGGCATCGCTCAGCCGCGTCCCGGCCCGGCGCAGGTCGATCCGCCCATCCGCGCCGGTCAGCAACAGGATGGCGGCAGCGATGATCGACAGGCAGGCCGAGAATTGCGGCGTGTAACCCATGCCGAACATCGCCACCATCAGCACGCTGAAGGGGACGAGGAAAAAGGCCGAGGTCACGATGACGGCGCGCCGGGCGGGGCGGTCCACGGCGGCAATGCCGCGCAGGTCGAAGCGGCGGGCATAGGCGTCGATGCCGATCCAGACGACAAGGAAATACAGGAACGCGGGCAGGGTGGCGGCCAGCACGATGCCGGTATAGGGAACGCCGGTCAGCTCGACCATGACAAAGGCTCCGGCCCCCATCAGCGGTGGCATGATCTGCCCGCCAGACGAGGCCACGGCCTCGACCGCGGCGGCGATGCGGCGCGGATAGCCCAGCCTGACCATCGCGGGCATGGTGACGGCGCCCGTCGAGGCGACATTGGCCGAGGCGGAACCCGAAATCGAGCCGAACAGGGCAGAGGCCAGCACGCTGACCTTGGCCGCCCCTCCGCGCAGCCGTCCGGCCGCGGCGGCGGACAGGTTCATGAATCCCTGTCCGGCCTCACCCGCGTTCAGCACCGCGCCGAAGATCACGAAGATGGCGACGACGCCCACCGATACCCCGGTCAGGGTGCCCCAGATGCCGCCCTCGGCCAGGGTCAGCGTGCCCATCAGGCTGGCATGGGGCAGGGGGGCATGACCGAACTCTCCGGGCAGCAGATGCCCCCAGAAGGCATAGGCCAGCGACAGCGCCGCCACGATCGGCAGGGGCCAGCCGATGGCACGCCTCGCTGCCTCCAGCACCGAGACCAGCAGGACGGCGCCGGTGGCATATTGGAAACCGCTTTCGACAAAGCCATATTGGTCGGCCAGCGCATCCGCGTTCCAGGCCACCCAGACAGACGCCGCTACTCCAAGCGCGCCCAGCACCCACCCGCCGAGCCGCGACCCCGGCGAGCGGGTTTCGGTAAAGATGAACACCCATGGCAGGATCAGCGCCATATGCAACGGCCGTGCGACCAGGTTCGGGGTCAGCCCGTAAAAGATCAGCCCGAGATGATAGAACACCAGCAAGCCCGCCGCGATCAGCGCCAATGGGCGGGCAGGGGGGCTTGCCGTCTCGGCGGCAGAGGGTATCTCGGTCAGGGCAGGGACGGTTTTCATCGGCGGAACCATGGGCAAGGGGAGGGGATCAATTTCTCGTTCGGGGATATTCGGACGCCATGTCTCCGGAAAACCCGGCAGACCGTGCCCGACCCGGTTCCCGGCTCGTGTCGTGCTTCACCCGCTCAGGCGTTGCGCGCGCCTCTTCTTCTTTGGGCAAATACCTCCGGGGGGCGCCGGGGGGCAGGCAGCCCCCCGGCCATCGCGGGACGCGGGTCCCCGTTCACTCGCCGATATCTATACCGGCCTCTTCGTAATAGCGCGCGGCACCGGGATGCAATTCGCCGATACCGGCCACCTGATCGGGGCTCACACCCGCCCACCAGGCGGCGGTTTCCGCCAGTTTCTCGCGGGTTTTCCAGAAATCCCTGGTCAGGTCATAGGCGGTCTGCTCGTCCATCGCCGTGGTGGTGAAGGCCACGACCGGCAGGCCGGTGGTGACGATCGGCTCCGCCTGCCCGGGATAGGTCTCGGCGGGTATCTCGACACGTGCCTGCCCGGTCTGCTCGACCTGCTCCTCGCTCAGCGACAGGATGCGGACGCCGTTGCTGGCGGCGGCCTCGATGATATTCGGCGCGGGCCAGCTACTGGCCGATACGAAAGCGTCGATCTGGCCGTTCTTGAGTGCGTCGCCGGCATTGGACAGCTCGGCATCGGCGATGGTCACCTTGTCCATCAGCCCGAACAGTTCGAGATATCTTTCCCCCTCGGTGGCGCTGAACGTACCCTTGCCCAGCAGGATGCGGGTTCCTTCCAGCACCGACATGCCGGTTTCGCCCCCGGTGCCGCCGACAACGAAATGCATGGTCAGCGAGGGGATCGGAAACAGCGCCCGTATCTCGGCGAATTTCGGATCGGTCTTGCCCTCGAAGGGGCCCGTGCCCTCCTGAGCCGAGGCAATCAGCGAGGGCGGGGAGGTAAAGATATAATCGGCGCCGCGCGCGCGCACCTCCATCACGTTCTGGACCGAGCCCTGGCTTTCCTCGACCGTCATGACCAATGCGCCGTCCGAGGCGGTCTTGACCGCTTCGGCCAGTTCGACCCCCATCTGGTAATAGGAAGTGCCGGTCTTGGCGGATTTATAGGTCAGCCGTGTCTGGGCCATGGCCGGCAGCGCCAGCCCCGCGCAGGACAGCACCGCAAGGGCGGCGGCGAACAGGGTGTGGTGTTTCATCGGGATCCTCCTCGTTATCCTTGTCACGATTCACGGCGGCAGGCGTTTATGCAACCCGTCTGTGCCGTCCGTCCGGCGCTACGGATTTGACTGTGCGGCAAATCGCGTGGCTTATGGCACGAATGGAAACCGGAGTAACAGAGATGACGTCCGACACGACCATGGATGATCTGCTTGACCGCCTGACCGGCATGGCGCGGTCCGAACGGCGCGCGCTGGTGGCGCTGGCCGGGCCTCCGGGCGCGGGCAAGAGCCATGTGGCGGATGCGCTTGCCGCCGGGCTGGAGGCGCGCGCGCCGGGGCGGGCCGCGGTTCTGCCGATGGACGGATACCATTTCGACGACATGCTGCTGGAGGCGCGCGGCCATCGCGCCCGCAAGGGGGCGCCGCATACATTCGACATCGATGGCCTGCGGGTCATGCTGGAGCGGCTGGCGGCCGATGACGGGCGCCCGGTCGTGGTGCCGGTCTTTGACCGCGGCATCGAGATCGCCCGGGCCGGAGCGCGGGAGATCCCCGCTTCGGTGCGGCTTGTCATCGTCGAGGGGAACTATCTTCTGCTCGATCGGCCGGGATGGAGGGAACTGGGCGGCTGTTTCGGCCTTACCGTCTTCATCGACGTGGCCGAGCCGGTCCTGCGCCAGCGCCTCGCCGCGCGTTGGGCGGGGCTTGATCCGGAGGAGGCGGCGGCCAGGCTGGAGGGCAACGATCTTCCGAACATGCGGCTGGTGCTGGAACAGGGCCGCCCCGCCGACCTGCGCCTGCCCAATGGCTGAGAGGCGGGGAGGGGGCTCTGCCCCGCCGCGCGTGCCGCGCGACTCCCCGGGATATTTGCATGAAGAAGAAGGGGCGCGGTTTTTGCATGCATTCGTGTGCCGCAGGGGGTGATGCGGATTTGCAAGGGCCGCGGCGAAGCCCGCCCATTGCTTAAGGGAAGCGTTTACATTCCACTTTAGTTGTAGCAAAAATTTCACCGGACTGGACTCGATCCGATCGAGTGGCTCATCCGGGCGCCTACCCCCCGGCAATTCCGGGCCGGTTCCTGCTGCCATGGGTTCAAGGGTCATATGGTTGACAGCATTGGCAGTTTCAAACCCGAACCGTTGCTCGCCGCAAATGTGAACGTTTGGATATGAAGAAACGTGACTCCCTGCTTCGACGCATCATGCGAAGGAAATTCGAGAAACTGCTGACGGACACGATCCGCAAGGGTTCCCTGACGGTCGAAATGCCCTCTGGCGAAGCTTATTCCGCCGGGGACGGCTCGGGCCGCCGGATCGTCATGCGGATCACCAGCTGGAAGGCATTGACGCGGCTTGTGCTCTATCCCGATCTCGCGCTTGGCGAGGCCTATATGGATGGCGAGCTGGTCCTGGCCGAAGGCGAGATGTATGACCTGCTCGAGCTGATCTTCGCCAATATGACGGTGAACGAGACCCGCGGGATTTCAAGCCTGACCCGCAGGCTGGTGCGTCTGTTCATCCGGATCGGCGATTACAATTCGCCCGCCCGCGCGCGCCGCAACGTTGCCCATCACTATGACTTGGACCGGCGGCTTTACGACCTGTTCCTGGACAGCGACCGGCAATATTCCTGCGGCTATTTCGAGGCTGCGGGCGACGGGCTGGAGGAGGCGCAGCTGGCCAAGAAACGCCATCTGGCGGCCAAGATGCACCTGAAGCCCGGCCAGCGGGTGCTGGATATAGGTTCGGGCTGGGGCGGGCTGGCACTGTATCTGGCGCGGATGTTCGACGCGCGGGTGCTGGGCATCACCCTGTCGGAAGAGCAGCTTGCGATCTCGACCGACCGCGCCCGCGCGGAAAAGCGGCAGGGGCAGGTCGATTTCAAGCTGCGCGATTACCGCGCGCTGACCGGGCGGTTCGACCGGATCGTGTCGGTGGGCATGTTCGAGCATGTCGGCAACCGGAGCTATGGCGCCTTCTTCGCGAAGATCAGGGACCTGCTGGAGGACGATGGCGTGGCTGTGCTGCATTATATCGGCCGGACGACGGCGCCCTATGTCACCAATGGCTGGATCCGGAAATATATCTTTCCGGGCGGCTACCTGCCCTCGCTGTCCGAGGTGATGCCGCAGATCGAACGCAACGGGCTGATGGTGACCGATATAGAGGTGCTGCGCCTGCATTATGCCGATACGCTGAGGCATTGGCGCAAGCGGTTCATGGCCAATCGCAAGCGGGCGGTCGAACTGTATGACGAGCGTTTCGCACGGATGTGGGAGTTCTATCTTGCCGCCTCCGAGACGGCGTTCCGCTATCAGGGGCTGGTCGTCCACCAGATCCAGCTTGCCAAGTCGGTATCGGCGCTGCCGCTGACCCGCGGCTATATGGCCGAGAGCGAGGAAAACCTGCGCCAGCGCGAGCAGGACAGGGTTGCCGAGATCTCGACGGCGGCGGGCTGAACGGCCCGCTCGCCCTTGTGTGGTCCGTCGCGATCATCTCTCGCAAATGTGAGCATCGGGGCGGCCGTTCCGGGGAATTTGCCGCGTTGCCAGCCGGGATATCTGCCACTAAGTTGATTTCATGACATTTCGACGCAGAAACTTTCTTGCAGGCGCGCTTTTGTCCGGTCTTGCGGCCTGCGGACCCAGCAAGTTCAAATCCTATTCCGGTCCCCGGGTCACGCGGGTCGTGGTGAACAAGGGAGCCCGGCAGATGTATCTCTTCAGCGGCAACAGGGCGCTGAAGGTCTATCCCATCGGGCTGGGGACCTATCCGGTCGGGCAGAAGGAATACGAGGGCGACGGCAGGACGCCCGAGGGGTTGTATTACATCGACCGCCGCAATCCCGACAGCCGCTATCACCTGTCGGTGGGGATCTCCTATCCCAATGCGCAGGACGTGGCGCGCGCGCAGGCAAAGGGGCTTCAGGTGGGCAGCGACATCTTCATCCACGGGCAGGGGCCCGAAGGACGGGTTCTCGCCCGGCAGGAGCGGGACTGGACCGTGGGCTGCATCGCCGTGACGGATGAGCAGGTCGAAGAGATCTATGCCATGGTCGAGGACGGGACCCCGATCCATATCACCCCGTAAACCGGCGATACCGATTATTTGATGTGAAACGCATCCGCCCGACGGAACTAGTCGCGGGCCGGAAGGTTAATGCTGCAAGCAAATTCCGATCCGTGACATGGGGCCTCAAGATGAGACGCATCGCTCGTAACACCACTGCCATCATAACCTGCCTGTCGTTGCTGATGCCTTCGCTTGCGCAGGCGCAGCAGTCCGGCGATGGCGGCGTTGCGCAAAAAGTGTTCGAGGATTTGCAGAAACAGTCCGAGAAGGACAAGGAAAAGGCCAAGCGCCAGTCGGAAGCGCAGAAGAAGAAGAAGCAGGAACAGAAGGCCCGCGCGGAAGAACGCCGCCGCGAGGCGGAAAAGGCGCGTGAGGCTAGGAAACAGGCCGCCGAGCGGGAGCGCGAAAGACGCAAGGAGCGCCAGGAGGCGCAGCGCGAAGAGCGCCGCAAGGAGCAGGCGGCGGAAGCGAGGCGCGAGGAACGCCGCAAGCAGGCGCGGCAAGAAGCCCGCGAAGAGGAGAAAGCGGCACAGGCAAGACGCGAAGAGCGTCGGGAACGCGAGGAAGCGCAGCGCGAACAGCGCCGCAAGGAACAGGCGGCGGAAGCGAGGCGCGAGGAACGCCGCAAGCAGGCGCGGCAAGAAGCCCGCGAAGAGGAGAAAGCGGCACAGGCAAGGCGTGAAGAGCGCCGGGAACGCGAGGAGGCGCAGCGCGAGCGCCGGCAGGAGGCTCGGCAGGATGCCCGGGAAGAGCAGGCCCGGCGCGCCGAAAGGGCACGCAAGGCGGAGGAGCGCCGCGCCGAGAGGCGCCGGGAACGGAACGCCGCCGCCCGCGAGGCCGCGAGAGAGACGCGCGCACCCGAAGCCGCGGCGCTCAGCGCCCTGCTGGGTTCGGGGAATGTCTTCCGGCAGCGGATCACCGACGAGAACTCCCGCTCTTCCGACGAGGATTTCGCCACCAGCCTGCGCGACGCCTTGTCGAATGACCGTGACCGCGACCGCTGGCGCAGGGAATCGCGCTGGCGGGAAGAGGAACGCAGAAGATGGGAAGAGCGCAACAGGGATCGCGACGACGATGACGATGATGACAACGACCTGACCAAGGTGCTGCTTCTGGGGCTTGGCGCGCTGGCGGTCGGCTCGATGCTGAACAATAACCGGCAGGTCGCGCTCAGTTCGCCCGACCGGGTGGTGGTGACCCATCCCGATGGCAGCCAGGAACTGATCAAGGACGATGCGGCGCTGCTGCGCCAGCCCGGCTCGAATGTCGAGACGGAGCAGTTCGACGACGGTTCCTCGCGGACTGTCGTGACCCGCGCCGATGGCAGCAAGGTGGTGACGATCCGCGACGCCGACATGCGGGTGCTGCGGCGCACGCTGATCTCGCCCGATGGCCGCACCAGCCAGCTGATCGACGACACGCAGGAGGTCCAGCCCGTTGATATCACCAGCCTTCCACCCGCTCCGGCGCCGGTGGGCCTTGGCAACGCGATGGACGAAGAGGCGTTGCGCGCCGCGCTGAACCGCGAGGCGAATATCGACCGCCGCTTCACCCTTGGCCAGATCCGCAATATCCACGAGGTGCGCTCGCTGGTGGCGCCGGTCGATATTCCGGCGATCACCTTCGACACCGGCTCGGCGGCGATTCCGCCCGGCCAGGCGCAGCAGCTTTCGGCACTGGGCCGGGTGATCGGGGATTCGATCCGCGAGAACCCGCAGGAGATCTACATGATCGAGGGTTATACCGACACGGTCGGCGACCCGGCCATGAACCTTGCGCTTTCGGACCGCCGCGCGGAATCGGTGGCTCTCGCGCTGACCGAATATTTCGACGTGCCGCCCGAGAACCTCGTCGTGCAGGGCTATGGCGAGGACTATCTGAAAGTGGCCGAGGAAGGCGATATCCGCGCCAACCGCCGCAGCTCGGTCCGGCGGATCACCGACCTGCTGCAAACCGCCGCGCCGGAGTGAATCCCGGAACGCCATAAGCATGCGGGTTTCACTAAAGCATTTCCAGCAAAAGTGGATACCGGTTTTGCGTCCGGAAATGCGTAAAAACAAAAAGTTACATCGTTTCGGTGTTTCAACGAAAAACCGAAACGATGTAAGAAGGTCGCGGATCGTCGGGAACAGGGTCCGATGCCGCAACCTTCTCTGGTGCATGGAAAGGCTCCGGTGCATCGGAGCCTTTGATCAAGCACACAGGATCAGCGACACTCAAGCGTAACGTTCACCGGGTTGGGAACAAGATCAAGCATTGCACCACTGCTGGCATCCACACCCGCGCCGATCAAGCCGCCGACCAGGACGTTACCCGCCATCGCCGCGCCACCGCCGCCCGCAACTTTGTTCGTTACCCGAATTTGCTGGGGCTTGCAGCGCTCTTTGGTTACCAGAACATTCAGTTCCGACTTGCGCGGCACCTTGAATGTGCACGGGGTATTATCGCAGGTCTGACCGTCGCTCATTTTCACCTGCGCACCGCCGGGTGTGGAGTTGACGACAAGAGCATCCTTCGTTCCACGCGTGATTGTCGCGCATCCAGCCAGAGATATTGCAGCGCCTATCGCTATGATATGCTTAATCATTACCAGTCCTCACAAGTACGTGATATACCATTACAGGTAAAAATCAGCCTATACAATCCGCAATTTAAGCGAAAATCCGCTTTCTCTGACCTTGGCCGCAAACTCCATTTCTTGCTGTGACGCCTGCCGGATCCGGGGCCTTCGCCGACCGTGCTCTATTGCCAGATGATCAGCCCGGGCAGCCAGATCAGGACGAGGATCAGGATCAGCGTGCAGGCCAGGTAGGGCAGGCAGGCGCGCACCACCTCCCAGATAGAGGTGCCTTTCGGCGCGACCCCCAGCATGACGAAAAGCAGCAGGCCGAAGGGTGGCGTGGCAAGGCTGAGTTCCAGGGCCAGAAGCATGATGATGCCGAATTGCAGCGGATCGATCCCCTGCATGCCGATCAGCGGCATGAAGATCGGCAGGGTCAGCATCATGATCGACAGCTGGTCCATGAACATCCCCAGCAGGATCAGCACCGCCAGCATGGCAAGCAGCGTGGCATGCGGCCCAAGCTCGAATCCCGCCATCCAGGCGACCAGCCCCGCCGAGGCGCCGGAAAAGGCCAGCAGTTGCGAAAAGGTCGCAGAGGCGAGGATGATCACCAGCATCATCACCGAGACCGACAGCGTGCCCCACAGCGCCTTTTCCACCGCCTTCCAGCGCAGCTTGCCGTAGATGAGCGCCAGCACCGCCACGGCCAGCACGCCGAAGGCGGCGGATTCGGTCGGGCTGGCCACGCCGAGGATGATCAGTCCGATGACGGCGAAGATCACCAGCCCCATCGGTGCGACATCGCGCAGCAGTGCCAGCGCCTTTTCCCGCGTCGGCACCGAGACCGGCGAGACCGGTGGCGCCGCCTCGGGGTCGATCCAGACATGCAGCCGGATCACCGCCAGATACATCAGCGACAGGATGATCCCCGGCACCACGCCCGCCAGCAGCAATGCGCCGACATCGATCTTGGCCAGCGAGCCCAAGAGCACCGCCAGCGACGAGGGCGGGATGATCATCGCGATGCTGCCGGTGGCAATGATCGGCCCCATGATCAGGCTTTTGCTGTAGCCGCGCTTTTCCATGTCGGGCATCAGGGTCGAGCCGAGCATGGCGGTATTGGCGATCGAGCTGCCCGACAGCGTGGCGAAGATCGTGCCGCCGATCACCGTCAGATAGGCCAGCCGCGCCCGGATCGCGCCAAGGATCTTGTCCAGCGCGTCGAAAACCCGCACCGCCATGCCGGTATGGAACAGCAGCTCTCCCATCAGGATGAACAGCGGCACCGGCACCAGCGCGAAAGAGGTGATCGAGGATGTCGCATTGGCGATCAGCTGGTCGATCCCGCCCAAGCCGCCCATGAAGACCACCGCGCCGATCAGGTTGACCGTCAGGAAGGCGATGACGACGGGCGTGCCCAGGGCCATCAGGAAAATGACTCCGCCACCCAGAAGCAGCGCTGCCGCTTGCCAGCTCATTCCCGCCCCCTTTCTATGCCGCGACCGAGCCGTGGGGCTCGAAACGGCGTTGCAGGATCAGGCGCAGGCATTCGGTGCCCATCAGGACGAAGCCGGTGGCGAGGATGCCGTAGGCAATCCATTCAGGCACCGCGATGGAGCGGATATCCGCGCCGCCGCGCAGGAACTTGTCATATCCGACCATCGCCGAGCGCCAGCCAAGGATCAGCAACGTGACGGTCGAGATCCCCAATGCCAGCGCTCCCGCCGCTTTTCGGCCCGCGGGCGGCAATTGCTCGACCAGCGAGGTGACGGTGATATGCCCGCGCCGCCGCATCAGCCAGGGCGCCCCCAGCATGGTCGAGAACAACAGCGCATATTCGATCAGCGTGCTGGAGGCCCGGATCGAGCCCAGCCCCAGGTAGCGCATCGTCACATCGCCAAGGATCAGCCCCGTCGCCACGAGGATCGAGATGACGGCGAGCACCGCCAGCACATGGATCAGACCCGAATACAGCTTGCCCAGGATGGCCATCATGCCCTCAGCGGTCGTAGAAGGTTTCGCGGAGGCGGTCGTAATAGGGCGACCCGGATTCCTTCAGCGCCTGCCACGAAGTCTCGTAGGCGGCATCAAGGAATTTCTCGGCCGCTTCGCCTTCAAGCTGGACGGTCTCGACCCCGGCCTTGGCGATCTCGGCCTCGGTTTCCTTGGCCAGCCCGGTGAAGTGCTCGCCACTCTGGACTTCCCAATCGGCGGCGGCCTGCGTCAGCAGCTCCTGCGCCTCGGGCGCAAGCCCTTCCCAGGCCTCGGGATTGAGCACGATCGACAGGTCGCCCTGGAAGAAGCCCGGATCGATGCGGTATTTCAGGAACTTGTCCCATGACAGGTCACGGATTCCGATCATCGGAAAGCCCAGCCCGTCGAAGGTGTTCCGCTCCAGCCCGGTATAGACATCGGCAACCGGCACCGAGATCGGCACCGCGCCGAGGGATTCGAAGAACTTGTTATAGATCGGCAGGGCGCGAAGCTGCATCCCCGACAGGTCCACGCCGCCATCCCCGGTGCGTTTCGGTTCGCCGGTTGTGTAGATATAGAAGCGGATATCCGAATCCGGGCGGCCAAGCAGGTAGACGCCCAGCTTTTCCAGCATCGCCTCGCGCATGACGTCCAGCCCGCCGTTCTTGCGGGTTTCCACCGGATCGACGGTGCCGCCGACAAAGGCATAGGCCTCGGGCAGGGAGCCGATGGAGTAGGTGGCGGGGCCGTATTGCATATCGACGATGCCGCGGCTGACGGCGTCGATCTGCTGGTTGGGCGGAAAGACCTCTGGTCCGCCCATCATCTGGATCTGAACCACGCCCTTGCCTCGTTCGTTCACCAGATCGACAAAGCCCTGGAAGCTTTGCGCAAAGGCGAGATTCGACGGAAAGGCAGAGACGGCCTTGAGCGTGGTTTCGGCCTGCGCCGCCGCCGCACCCAAAAGCGCGGCAAGGCTGCTGGCGGCGAATAGTCTGAAGATCTGGCGGGGGGTTTTCATCCGGTCAACTCCTGCTGGTTATTGTTCTGGCGGGGATCGGCGCGGTTCATCCGCGCTCGTGACGGGCTGGTTCCACAGTCCCGCGTTGCGGACCGCCGCCAGGAACGCCCCGAGCCGTTCGCGGCGATAGGCGTCGATGTCGCGGTCCGAGTAATCGAAAAAGCCCTGTCCGGTCCGCAGACCGATCTGGCCCTTTTCCATCTTGTCATTGACGATGGCGGGGGCGGCAAAGCGCTGATCCCCGGTCGCCTGCGTCATGTAGCGGCTGGCGTGATACAGGATGTCGCCGCCGCCCCAATCGATGAATTCCAGCAGCCCCAGCACCCCGAAACGCAGGCCAAAGCCGTATTTCACCGCGCGGTCGACGTCTTCGGCGCTGGCCACGCCTTCCTCGACCAGCCGTGCGGCCTCGTTCATCGCCAATGCCTGTATGCGCGGAACGATATAGCCGGGCGAGGCCTTGCAGCGCACCGGAACCTTGCCGAGCTGTTCCAATATCCGCTCCAGCCGGGTGAGGGTGCCAGGGTCGGTCTGGTCGTTCGGGCTGATCTCGACCAGCGGCACGAGGAAGGCGGGGTTGAGCCAATGCGCGTTCAGCGTCCGGCCGGGCAGGGCGGTCAGCCCCGCCAGCTCGGTCGTCAGCATGGTCGAGGTGGTCGAGGCAAGGATCGCGTCGCCCCCCGCATGGCGGTCGGTCAATGCGAAGGCGGCGGCCTTGGCGTCCCGCGTTTCCGGAACCGCCTCGAAGATCGCCTCGGCCCCGGCGAATGCCGCCTCGGCCTGATCCGCCGGGTGGATCGAGATCCGGTCAAGGATGCCACCCACAAGCGCGGGATCGAACCCGCCCAGATCCGCGACCATCGCCAGGCTGGAGGCGATCTCGTCCAGCGCCTCGTCATGCAGGCGCCGGAAATCCGCCGGATCGCGGGGTTTCATGTCCAAAAGCCGGACATCATGGCCGCCATGCGCCATGGCATGGGCGATCCCCCGGCCCATTCGGCCCGCGCCAAGGCAGAGGACCGGCCTTCGGCTCATGCCGCCACCCCGGCCAGCGACAGGTCGCCGTCCTGCAGAAGCTCGTTCATCTCGGCCCGGTCCAGGCCCGACAGGCCCATCGCCTCGATCGTGCGCGGCCCGTGGCGCAGGTCCTTCCCGGTCACGGCAGAGGCCAGCGCCAGCAGCCCCTTGGCCACCGGCACATCGACCCCGGCCCAATCGGCGACCGAGACAAGCAGAGCAAGCCCATAGGCGATATCCTCGCTCATGTAGCGGTGATCGCCGAGATTCAGCTTTTCATGCCAGTCGCCGGACCCCACCAGCTTGTCATGGGCAAGATTGCCATACATCCACTGGTCGGTCTCGTAATGATCGCGCAGGGGGAAATGCAGGGCGGTATATCCAAGCGCCTCGCGCAGGGCGATGCGTTCCCCGTCCAGCGCATCATGGACCCGGCGGATCGATGGCTGCGTGCCCTCGTTATGGATGTCCCACCGGTCGAAATGCTCGATCGGTCCGGCATTCATCAGGATCAGCGGCGGATGGATGATCGGCCCGGCATTCATCAGCGCGCCGGACAACGCGTCCTCGGCCCGCTCGATCACGCCGGGAAAGGCGCGTCCGATGATGTCCAGTGCGTGATCGGTCAGCCTTGCGGGAAAGACGCCGGTCGGCAGGCGCGAGGCGCGGGTGGTGATGCGCACCGCATCCGGCCCCTGCTTGCGGGCAAGCCACGGCAATGTGCCGGTTTCGGCCAGCGCGATATCGGCGCCGCAACCGGCATCGCGCAGGATCTGCGCCATGCGCAGGCTGCCGAAACTGCCGGGGGCAAGGAAGATCACCTGCCCGTCCCGCAGATGGGGCGCAAGGCTGCGGGCAATATCCTCCTGCGAGAATGCCGGAGTGGGGATAAAGATCAGCTCGGCCCCGTCCAGCGCCGCTGCCAGATCATCGGTCGCCCGGGCGGGAATCTCGCGGCTGCCCTTGTGGTCGATCAGGGTCAGCGCCGTTGCGCCGGACTGCGGCCCGTTGCGCCGCCACCAGCCGACCTGATGCCCGGCCTCGGCAAAATCCGCCACGGCGGCAAAACAGCCGTTTCCTCCGCCTATCACTGCTATCTTCATCGTTCCTCCTGTTCATCGATGCCGTTGCGAATAGATTGATGAAAATGAGCAGATGCCGCGCCTTGCTATAATATTATTTCAAATTTGTAAATATGCATTTGCACATATAAGCGTGGCCCGGCTCATTTCGCGGATTGCTCTTATAGGCTTCCCGCACACTTCTTCTTCTTTGTCCAAATTCCTCGGGGTTGCCGGTTGGTGCGCCACTGGTTCGAGAACCAGCCGGCGACGGGGTGGAACCCCGGCCGTCGCGGGACGCAATCCCGTCCGCGCGCCTAGATCGGCACCCCGCCGATACTGGCGCCGCCGCAGACATAAAGCGTCTGGCCGGTAACGAACCCGGCCTCGGGCTCGGCAAAGAACATGAAGGCGCGGGTGATATCCCCGACCGTGCCAAGCCGTCCGACCGGCAGGCGCGTGGCAAGGTCGCTCTCGGCATCGCTGCCTTTCGGGACGACGCCCCAGAAATTGTCGGTCAGCACCGGGCCGGGGGCGACGACATTCACGGTGATCCCGTGCGGGGCGAGTTCCAGCGCCCATGTCCGGGCCATGCCGATCATGCCCGCCTTGCTGGCCGAATAGGCAGTCCGCGTCTTCGCCCCGAGCGCCGCGCGCGAGGCGTTGAACAGCACCCGCCCGAAACGCCGCTCCTTCATGGCGGGCAGGAAGGCCTGCAGCAATTGCAGCGCCGCGCCAAGGTGAAGCTGGGTGAGGGTCTGCATCTCCTCGACGCGGGCATCCTCGACAAGGTTGGGCAGGATGATCCCGGCATTATGGACCAGATGCGTCACCTGGTGCCGTGCGGCGATATCGGCGGCGGCTTGGGCCACGGCCTGCGGATCGGTCAGGTCGGCGGTGATCTCCTCGATCCCCCCGGCGCCGGATCGATGCCGCGCGAGAGAGACCACATGCCAGCCCCGCCCCCGCATCGCCTGCGCCAGATCGGCGCCGATGCCCTTGTTTCCGCCGGTGATGACGGCGGTGTAACCGCTCATCCCCTCAGCCCTCCTTCTCGACCAGCGCCAGCACCCGCAGCGGGCTGCCCGAGCCGTTCTCGATCTTGAGCGGCGCGGCGAGCAGCACCGCCCCGGTCGCGGGCAGCCGGTCGAGATCGCACATGCATTGCAGCCCGTAGCGCCCGGCGCCATGCAGGGTGGCATGGGCCGGGTAGGGCGGGTCCAGATGCCCGGCCTGACCGGCATCGGTGCCCACTGTCTCGGTTCCGAAGCCGCGGATGTCGCGTTCCTCTACCAAAAAGCGGATCGCCTCGGGCGAGGGGCCGGGGGAATGCGCGCCGTCCTCGCGCAGGTTCAGATAGGCCGCGCCCTGGCGTTTCGACCAGTCGGTGCGCAGAAAGACCCAGCAATCCGCGGGGATGCGGCCGTGGAGATCCTCCCATGCTTGAATATGTGCGACTTCCAGGAGCGCGTCCTCGTCCGCTGCGGCCTCGGCGGTGAAATCGATCACCACGACGGGGCCGACGAAATTGCGCACCGGGATCGAGTCGGTGGCGCCGTCGGGCACGTCGCGGCCGGTGATCCAGTGGCTCGGCGCGTCGAAATGCGTGCCGGTATGCTCGTTCATGGTGATCTCGTTCCAGCGCCATGCCGGGCCGCGATGGTCATAGGCGCTGACCTCGGTCTTGCGGAAGGGCGCGCATTGGCCGAATTCCGGCGGCAGCACCATGACCGGGAAATCCGGGGTCAGGCGGTGGGTGAGGTCGACGATCTCGACCCGGCCCGAGGCGAGCGCGCCGGATAATTGCGCGAGTATGCCGGTCATGGGGTGACTCCTTTGCTGGATCGGTTCAGGTGAGGCGGTCTATGGATTGCGTCCCGCGATGGCCGGGGGGCCAGCCCCCCGGCGCCCCCCGAGGTATTTGGACAAAGAAGAAATACAGGTGGTTTCAGGTCTGTCATTTCGCCAGTGCCTCGCGGATCGCCAGAGCCGGATCATCGCGCCAGCGGGCATGGAGATCGCGGGCGATTTCTCCGGCGGTTGCCTCTTCCTGCCCGGCGATCAGGGCCGAGACGATCGCGCGGGCCAGCGCCGATGGCGTCACTTTCGGGGGCGGCAATTCCTGGTGCCATTCGTCGTCCATCGGCCCGGTATAGAGATTCATCACCCGCACCCCGCTGCCGCGCATATCGGCGCGCATGCCATGCGAGATCGCCAGCGCGGCGGCGCCCGTGGCCGAGCTCAGGCCAAAGCCCGGTTGCGGCACCAGTGCGCCGATGGGCAGGATATTGACCCATGCGGTCGCGTTGTTCACCCCGTCCTCGCCCCGCGCGGCCATGGCGCGCCCGAATGTCTGCGCCAGCCGCATCAGACCAAGACAGCCGGTATCGAGTTCCTGCCGCGCGAAGATCGTATCAGGGCGCGCCAGTGCGCCGCCCGGGCGGATGAAGCGGGCATTGTTGATCAGGATATCGGTCTTGCCGCCGATCCCGGCGGCCAGTTCCCGGACCGAATCGATATCGGTCACGTCCAGCGGCATGATGCTGCAATTCCCGATGTCCTCCAGCTCGGAGCGGGCGGGGAAGGGTTTCCACGCCTCGGGCAGGCCCAGGAAGACCCGGGAGGCGCCTGCCTTCAGCAAGGCACGGGCGAGGGCGGGGGCTTCGGGCGCTCGGGCGTCGGTGATCAGCACGCGGCGGTGGCGCGGGTCGCAGGACAGGGCGCGCAGGGCTGGATCGTCTTGCATATGGGGGACCTCCTTGAGGGGCAGGGCGAGCAGGATCGCCTGCCCGGCGGCGTCGATCCGGTTGATCACCCGCACCCGGTCATCGCCCGAGACATCGCCATGCAACCGGCAGATCAGCGACGGCCCGGCATCCAGCAGCACGGTGCCGATGCGGATCGGCAGGCGGTCGCGGAAATGCGTATCGGGCGTGGCGCGGATCGCGGTTTCGGCGACCAGCTGGCCCATCGGGTCGGTATCGCGCCATTGCAGCGCCCCGGACAGGCAGGCGCGGCACAGGTCGCGGGGCGGATACTGGATGCGCCCGCAATCGGCGCAATGTTGCAGCGCGAAGCGGCCCTCGGCGGCCATGACGGCAAGCGCGGTCGCGGCGCGGGACCGGGTTCCGGGCGGCGAGACCGGCACCCGCGTGCGCTTGAGCGGGTTCTTTTTCGGCGGTGGTTGCAGGGGTTCGGTCATGCGCTTTCCCCTTCGATGATTGCGGCGGCGGAGCAGATGCCGCGGTCGTAATTGACCATGCCGAAACCCGAGACTAGCGCCCTTGCCGCCTTTGCCACCTGTGTCGGCCCTGCGGTTGCGGTGACCTGGCGGATCGCCTCGGTCAGGCCAAGGAAACCGCCCGCCGCCCCGGCCTGTCCGGCGGAAAGCTGCCCGCCGGAACTGTTATGCGGGAAATCCCCGTCTATCGTCATGTCGCGGGAGGCGAGAAAGCGCGCGCCCTCGCCCTTGGAGCAGAAGCCCAGATCCTCGGCCTGCATGGCGCAGATCACCGGGTAGTCGTCATAGGTCTGGAGCAGGTCGATATCCCCCGGCCCGATCCCGGCGGTGTCCCACATGCCCGGCGCGTCCCCGGCCCAGCCTCCGCGATACTGGGCGGGATCGTCGGGAAAGGCGTTGTGACGCTCGATCGTGGCGCGGATGCGGGCATGGGGCAGGCGCAGCGAACGGGCGCGGTCCTCGGACATGACCAGGAAGGCCTCGGCCCCGGCGCAGGGCATGACGCAGTCGAACAGGCAGAGCGGGTCCGAGATCATCCGCGCCCCAAGGTAATCGTCAAGGCCGAGCGCGCCGCGCAGCAATGCCTGCGGGTTGCGGCGGGCATTGGCGCGTTGGGCAGTGGCAATCCGGCCGAAATCCTCGCGCGTGGCTCCGAATTTCCGCATGTAGTGATCGGTCAGCAGGGCAAAGACCGCGTTCGGCCCGCCCGCCCCATAGGGATAGCTGGCATCCATCGCGAAACGGCTGAAGGATTGCAGCAGCCGGCGGAAACTGTCGATCTCGTTGGCGTCCCCGGCGATGCAGGCGACGATGCCGGCCTCGCCCGTCTGCACGGCGCGGGCGGCGCGGCGCAGGGCGACCACGCCGCAGGCGCCGCCGACCGTCACGGTTTCCAGCCAGCGCAACTCGAGGCCGAGATGATCGGCCAGACCCGGCGCGGTGTCGGGAAACAGGGTGAAGGAGGATACCGTCAGCCCGTCGATATCGCGCGGTGTCAGCCCCGCCGCCTTCAGCGAGCCGCGAAGGGCGGAACCCAGCCAGTATTGCGCCGGATGCGGGGAGAACCGCGTATAGGGCGCGGTAAAGGGCGCGGTGACGACCACGCCGTCATATGGGGCGGGGGCGGTCATGCCCGCCTCTTTTTCAGATGTCGCAGGTCATGGGTTCCCGGTTGTCCGACCAGTGCGGCGGCGCGGGTTTTCAGCTCGGCCCGTTGCAGCTTGTTGGTCGCGGTCAGCGGCAGGGCGTCGGTCAGCGCGACATAGCCGGGCATCTTGTAATAGGCCATGCGCTCCAGCGCCCATGCGGCGAGGTCTTCCGGTGCGATTTCGTCGCGGGGGACGATCAGCGCAAAGACCTCGTCGCCGCGCAGCTCGTCGGGGACGGCGGCAATCCCGACCGAGGCGATGGCCGGGTGGCGGGCAAGGATCGATTCGACCTCGACCGCGGCGATATTCTCGCCCGAGCGGCGGATGACGTTCTTCTTGCGGTCGACGAAATGGATCTGCCCGTCCGGGGCGCGGCGGACGATGTCGCCGGTATGGAACCAGCCGCCTTCCCATGCCTCGGCGGTGGCGGCGGGATCGAGCAGGTATTCGCGGAAGAAACCCAGATGCGGGTCGGAACCGGCGGCCCGGACCAGCAATTCGCCCTGTTCGGCGGGGTTGCCGTCCTCGCCCTCGATTCGCATTTCCATTGCCGGGCCCGGCTGACCGAGCGCGCTTTCGCCCACAAGGCGCGGGGTCTGGCTGGCGGCGATGACTGCGCCCGCGCCGGTCTCGGTCATCGCCCATGCCTCGATCAGCGGAAAGCCGAAGCGCTCCTCGAATGGCCCGTGCAGTTTGGGATCGACCCCGGCGCCAAAGCCGAAGCGGACGGAATGGCTGCGATCCAGAGGGCTTTCCGGCAGTCCCATCAGGATCGAGGGCATGACGCCAAGGTAATGCAGGCAGGTCGCGCCGCTATCTTTGACCGATTGCCACCAGCTGCGCGGATGGAAACGGTCCAGCGCGATCAGGCAGCCGCCTACCGCGATCATCGCCATGAAGGAATAGGCCATGGCGTTCATGTGAAAGATCGGCAGCGGGGTCAGCATCCGCTCGCCTTCGGTGGACAATGCGCATAACCCGCCCTCTTGCGCATACCACTGGCCCGCCCGCAGGAAATATTCATTCGCCAGCACGCAGCCCTTGGGCTTGCCGGTGCTGCCCGAGGTGAACAGCACCGCCGCCTCGTGGGCGCGGCCGGGGATGTCGTCGAAGACCGGGCCCGAGGTCAGCGGCGCGATGGCCTCGCCCGGCGCATGGACCGGCACGCCGGGGATGGCGGCGCGCAGATTGGCATGGCGGGATTCTATCGCGATGATCAGCGCCGGGCGGGTCAGGTTGGCCATATGTTCCAGCTCGGCGGCGCGCAGATCGGGGTTGATCGGCACGACGGACAGGCCCAGCCCGTTAGCGGCCAGCCAATACAGGAAGAAATCCGGGCGGTTTTCCAGAAGCAGCATCAGCCGCATGCCCCGGACCGCCCCGGCGGCCTGCAGGGCCTCGCGGATCGCCTGAACCCGGATTGCGGCCCCGGCATAGGTCAGCTCGATTGCGTCCCGCGATGGCCGGGGAGCGCTTCGCCCCCCGTCGCCGGCTGGTTCGGGGACCAGTGGCGCACCCGCCGCCGACCCCGGAGGATATTTGGATGAAGAAGAAGGGAGCGTGGTCCCGGTGGCGACAACTTTGTTATGGAGCGGGATGCCATAGGCGCGGGCGGTTTCCGGCAGCACGCAGAGGAACGGGCGGTCGGGCCAGCGTGTTGCGGCGGTGGCGAAGGCGTCGGCGACGGTATCGGCCTGCATCGGGTTCATGGCAGCAACTGGATATTGCCGAAGGCGGCGTCGCAGTTCAGGATATCGACCCGCTTCCCGGCGATCATGATCCGGTCTTCCACCCGCTTCAGGTGATGGCGCACGGTCAGGGCCAGCAGCATCTGTTCGTCCAGCCGCGTCTCGATATAGTGCATCTGCGTGACCACCCGCGCCTCGTCATCCGAGATCTCTTCGATGCGGGGGCGGTTCAGCACATGGTGACAGCGGCTTTTCGGTTTCTGGCTGAAGGTGCGCGCGCCATGCAGCCGCTCGACCCGCAGGCGTAGCATGAAATTGTCCTCGTAGAGCAGCGAGGTCTCGTTGATCGGGTCCTGCTGGTTCCAGTTCAGCGGCATCCAGTAGATGGCGTCGGGCAGCCACAACTCCAGCCAGTCGTGATACTGGCCCTGGTCCAGCATCCATGCCTCGTCATGAACGAAATCGGTGATTTCCCCGGGTTTCATGCCACACCCCCGATTATGAAGCGCTTCCAGGCGTCGAACTGGTTGCGCATCTGCCGTTCGGTCGTGCCGTTCAGCACGGCCTCTTGCGACAGATCCTCGCCCTCTTCGTAGAGCCGCTGGATATTCACCCATTCAAGCCCGTCGGCCATCAGCCCCTCCTGTGCGCGCTCATACATCTCCAGATCGTCATGCCCGACCATCGAGGTCGGCGCGTTGATCATCCGGTTATACATCGCGGTGCGGGCGACAAGCTGGTCGGGGGCGCCGTCCAGCCGGAAGATCCAGCTTTCCACCAGCGTCTTGTCGGCGGCCAGCGGGATGAAGTTACGCAATTGCTGGATCGGACCCTTGATCATGATATTGGGGAAATAGACCGTGTTATGCCGGTTCTCGCCCAGTATTTCCCTGGCGCGATCCTCTCCGTAAGCCTCGGTCATCGACTCGAAATAGCCGGGGATCGCCGAGTAGTCCGAATGGATCGAATGATGCACCCCGGTATGGCCATGCCCGTTGGGCCATGTGCGGATGCCCATGTTCTCAAAGAATTCATAGGGCGACATGAAGGGCGCGATGATTTCCATCGCCGGGGGCGTGGGCGTGTCCTCAGTCTTGTCCATCGACTCCCAGATCTTCACGGCGGTGCCGGCGCTGGATTCATGCGCGACCATCGGGTGACAGGTGTCGGTCTGGTTCTCGACCAGCATCTTCCAGTTGCAGCGATGCATGTAGCGCAGCGGTGCTCCCGCCACCGTCAGGCTGCCCACCGGCGAGCGGTCCACCATGTTGTCCAGCGACGACAGCGAGTCGCCGAAGAAATCGTCGAACCCGATCCCCTCGCGCGCCAGCCGGGCAAAGATGAAGCCGCGGTAATTATGCCATGCGCCCACCGCGGCCAGACCCTTGGCGGCCTCGGTTCCCTCCAGACCGGTGCCCTGGTAGCCCTTTTTCAGCGGAATCGCGAGCAGGCAGCCATCGGTCTTGAAGGACCATGCGTGATAGGGGCAGCGAAAGAACTTGCCGGTATTGCCCGCCTTGTCGATGACGATCTTGGTGCCCTTGTGCGGGCAGCGGTTATACAGCACCTTGATCTCGCCATCCGAATGCCGGACCTGCAACAGCGGCTGGTCGCCGATCTGCGCGGTGATGTAGTCGCCGGGATTGGGGGTCTGGCTTTCATGGCCGACATAGACCCAGCAATTGGGGAACAGGTGGCGCATTTCCAGCCGGAAGATCCCGGGGCTGGTATAGACGTCGCGATGCACCTGTTCGGGCCGGATCACGCGGTCGATGACCTCGTGGATCTGTTGCGTTTCATCGGTCATTTGCTTCTCCCCCTGTTTTCCCCTGCGCGTCGTCAGAGGTCCAGCTTGAGCCGGGGCGACAAGGCCCGGCTGACACAGATCTGCATGACATCCCCGGCGGCGCGCTCGGCCTCGGACAGCACCACGTCGCGGTGATCGGGCGTGCCCTCCAGCACGGCGGTCTGGCAGATCCCGCAATCGCCGCGCTGGCAATCATAGACGATATCGAGGCCGTTTTCTTCCAGCACCTCGATGATGGTCAGGCCCGGCGGCACGGTAAAGACCTGCCCGGTCGAGGCGATCTCGATCTCGAAGGGGCTGTCGCCGGCCTCTGGTTCGGGCGTGTCGAACAGCTCGGTATGGATGCGTTCGGGGGTGAAGCCCGCCGCCTCTGCCGCCTGCCGCGTGGCGTCGATCATCGGGCGCGGGCCGCAGACATAGACATGCGTGCCCGGTGCCGCCGCCGCGACCAGATCGGCGACCGGCAAGGGGCCGCCCGCCTCGTCATCGCGATGCAGCGCGATCCGCGTGCCATGTGTGCCCGTCAGGTGATCGGCATAGGCGGCAACCGCCGCCGAGCGGGCCGCGTAATGCATCTGCCAGTCCCGTTCGCCGCGCGCCAGCGCCATTGCCATCGAGACCAGCGGCGTCACCCCGATCCCCCCGGCCAGCAAGAGCGCCGGCGCCTCCCCGTCATCCAGCGGGAAATCGTTCTGCGGACCGCGCGCGGTGATCCGGTCGCCAACGGCCAGCTCATGCATCCATTTGGAGCCGCCCGCACCGGCATCGTCGCGGCGGATTGCCAGCAGGTATTCCTCCGGGTTTTCGACATCACTGCCAAGGTCGATCAATGAATATGCATTCGTATTTCCGCCGGGCAGAACCACCCGGATATGCGCCCCGGCATCATAGGCGGGCAGTTTTCCGCCATCCGCCGGGACCAGTGCAATCTCGCGGATGCCTTCGCCCGGATCGGCGATTCGCTTGACGGTCAGTTCAAGCTCTTGACCAGAGGATCCAGTGGGGGAGGGCTGTGTCGTCGGCATTGTCCGATCCTGTTGGCGTTGCACAATTTCCTGCGCTGGCTGGCGATTTCGGGACCGCCTTGTTTCAGAAACTATGAAATATCATGCAATCTCCTGTCAATCTTTAAACTTAAAAAAATGCATATTCATATTTTTCTTGCGTGAAGGGGGCGATTGGTGAGAGGCTTTGCGGAAAAGAATCGTCAACCGGGAGCCACCACATGAAGCATTTCAACACCCGCCTTCTGGCAGCCGCCGCCGCCCTGTGCCTGTCGGCGCTGCCCTCGTTTGCGCAGGACGTGACCTTGCGTCTTTCCAACTGGCTGCCGGTGTCGCATCCGGTGGTCAAGGACATCATGATGCCCTGGGCCGAGCAGGTGAAGGAAGCGACAGAGGGGCGGGTCGAGGTTCAGATCCTCGACGCGCCACTGGGCCCGCCACCCGCGCATTTCGACCTTGTGTCGTCGGGCGCGGCCGACATCGCCTTTTCGGCGCATAGCTATACGCCCGGACGCTTTACCCTGACCCAGCTTGCCGAGCTGCCTTTCCTGACCCCCAGTTCCGAGGCGAACTCTGTCGCCTTCTGGCGGGTTTGGGAGAATATGCTGGCCGAGCAGAACGAACATGCCGGGGTCAAGGTGCTGGCGCTGTTCGGGCATGGGCCGGGGCAGCTTTTCACCACCTCGAAACCGGTCAGCCCGGTCTCGGGGCTTGAGGGGGCCAAGATCCGCGTCGCGGGCGAGGTGACGGATCAGCTTGTCGGGAATCTCGGCATGGTCTCGGTCCAGGCGCCCTCCTCGGAAAGCTACGAGTTGCTGCATAACGGCGTCGCCGACGGGATCGTGTTTCCCTATGAATCCGTGCCCTTCTTCAAGCTGGACGATACGGTGAAACAGGCACTGACCGTCGATGGCGGCATGTATAACGTGTCCTTCTTCATGGTCATGAACCAGGCGCGCTATGACAGCCTGTCAGAGGCCGACCGGGCCGCGATCGACAAGGTCTCGGGCGAGGCGCTGGTGCGCATGGCGGGCAAGGCATGGGACGCCGCCGACAAGGCCGGGCGCGAGGCGATGGAGGGCAAGGTCGCCTTCACCCCCGCCGAGGGTGATGACCTGGCAGCGCTGCAGGCGGCGTCGGATTCGATCTACGCTTCGGTGCGCGGGAAATACGAGGCCAAGGGCGTCGATTTCGACGCGGCGCTGGAGATGTTCAAATCCGAGATCGAGAAAGTGCAGGCCGGGGAATGACGGCCGAGCAGTTGCGCGCGGGCATGCGAACCGTCACCGCGGTTCTTCTGGGCGTGCTGCTGATCGCCCTGACCGCAGTGACGGTGGTGGACGTGGCCGGCCGCTATCTGTTCAACAGCCCGCTTTCCGGCGGCACCGAGCTGACCGAGCTTCTGGTCATGGCCGTCGTTTTCGCCGGGCTGCCCGCCATCACGCTGGATGACGGCCATGTCACCGCCGATCTGCTCACCCAGCATTTCAGCCCGACCGGAAAGGAATGGCAGCTTTTCTGCGCCCGTATCCTGTCCGCCGCCGCGCTGGCCCTGGGGGCGTGGCAACTGTGGCAGCACGGGTTGCGGCTGGCCAGCTACAACCAGACCACGCTCTATCTGAAGATCCCGATGGGGCCGGTGGCGCAGTTTGCCGCCGTGATCTGCGCGGCCTCGGCGGTGATGGTGCTGGCAATGGCGCTGCTGCGCGTCCGCCGGGCCGATTGAGCGCGATTTTCATGCGGTTTGCAGGGAGGTAACATGGACTGGCCCTTCGGGATGGCGATCCTGTTCGCGATACTGTTTCTGGGGATCCCCATCGGGTTCTCGCTGCTGCTGGTCGGTCTTGTCGGCATTTCCAGCATCATCGGCCTGCAGCCCGCCCTGTCCATGCTGGGGCAGATCTTTTTCGACACGGCCCGCAGCTATTCCCTGTCGGTGGTGCCGCTCTTTCTGCTGATGGGCAATTTCATCGTGCAATCGGGCGTCGCCGACGAGATCTATGACGCCGCCAATGCATGGCTGCGGCACCGCAAGGGCGGGCTGGCCATGGCGACCGTGGTGGCCTGCGGCGGCTTCGGCTCGGTCTGCGGCTCGTCGCTGGCGACGGCGGCGACGATGGGCAAGATCGCGCTGCCCGCGATGCGGCGGCATGGCTATTCCGACAGTCTCGCCACCGGCAGTATCGCGGCGGGCGGCACGCTTGGCATCATCATCCCGCCATCGGTCATCCTGGTGATCTACGGTATCCTGACCCAGCAGGATATCGGCAAGCTGTTCCTCGCCGGCATCATCCCCGGCCTGCTCGGGGTGATCGGCTACATGATCGCCGTCCGGATCTCGTTGTGGATGCGGCCCGAGCGGCTGACCGAGATGCCCCCGCTGTCGCTGCGCGAGCGGGTTCTGGCGCTGCGCGGCGTGTTTCCCGCGCTGATGCTGTTCCTTTTCGTGTTGGGCGGCATCTACCTGGGCGTCTTCACCGCGACCGAGGCGGCGGGCATGGGCGCGGGCGGGGCGATCCTGCTGACGGCGCTGCGCGGCAAGCTGACGGCAAGGGCCACGCTGACCACGCTGTTCGATTCGGGCAAGACCACGGCGGCGATGTTCTTCATCCTGATGGGGGCGCTGTATTTCATGAATTACGTGAACCTGTCGGGCCTATCCTCGGATATCAAGAACGGGATCCTGTCGCTGGACATGCCGCCCCTTGGCGTCCTGCTGATGATCTCGGTCCTGCTGCTGGTGCTGGGCGCGCTTTTGGAGAGCCTGTCCATGGTGACGCTGGTGGTGCCGGTGCTGTTCCCGATCGTCACCTCGCTTGGCATCGATCCGATCTGGTTCGGCATCTTCATCGTCGTGGCCGCCGAGCTGAGCTATATCACCCCGCCGATGGGAATGAATGTCTTCGTGCTGCGGGTGGTCGCGCGCGAGGTGCCTGTGGGGCAGATATTCCGCGGCGTGACGCCTTTCGTGCTGATGGATATCGTCAGGCTGCTGTTGCTGCTGCTGTTTCCGGCATTGGCACTGGTCATTCCGAACTCGATGTAGTCAATGGATCGGATGAGCGATCACGAGCGCGATAAGCCCGAGACCGGGGAGCCTTTCCTGGCCGATTACCTGCAATTCCTGCTGGCCACGGCCAGCGGGCTGGCAAGCCACAGCTTCCACGTGCAGGCTGCTGCCGCAGGCGTGTCGGTCGCGGAATGGCGGGTGCTCGCCTGCCTGAGCGATTGCGACGGCCAGTCGGTGACCGAGCTGGCCCGGCTGGCGCAGATGGAGCAGTCGCGCCTGACGCGGGTGATCGAGCGGATGGACAATCGCGGCCATGTCACCCGCAAGCGTTGCCGAGACGACCGGCGCAAGGTTCATGTCTGGCTGACCGGGCAGGGCGCGGGGATCGCCCGCGACCTCGTTGCCCGCGCCAGGGCACATGAGACGGAGTTCATCGAAAGCTGCCTGAGCCCGGCCGAGGGGCGGCGTCTCAAGGCATTGCTGGTCAAGCTGATCGAGCGCGCCGGCAAGGGCAAGGTCCACGCAATCCGCCGCTGAGATGCTTGCGGTTTGCGTTCCGTCGCCGGACGGTCTTTCGAACCGGCGGCGCGCGCGGCTGGCGATCCCCGGCCAGGTATTTGGACAAAGGAGAAGGGAGGTATCGGCATGCAGCGTGTTCGATGCATCCATTTTCATTCAATGCTGCCGAAAGTGGAGTTGTGAGTGCGAAAACATAGCCCGATTTGCTTTGTGAATTGTCCAAATTTATTTGCAAATGCATATTTATATGGTAAGCCGAACAGCATGCCGGGCGACTGAAGGAGGACCGTTGTCATGACCGAAGACGATACTCGCGATATCGGCGGCCATCCCCGTCTTGGCGAGATCGGGCTTGGGAATTTCGCGCCCTACCTGATGAACCGGATCATGGGCCGCTATAATGCCTCGTTGCGCGACGAGATGGCGAGGCTGGGGCTCAGCACGCCCAAGATGCGCGCATTGGCGGTGCTGTCGGTCATCGACGGGCCGCTGATCCGCGAGTTGGCCATCTATGCCGTGGTGGAACAGTCCACCCTGTCGCGCGCGCTGGATCAGCTTGTCGGCGACGGGCTGGTTCGGCGCGTGCAGGATGCAAGCGACAGCCGCGCGACGCGGGTCTATCTGACCGAGGCGGGGCGGGCGGATTTCGACCGGCTATGGCCGCATATGGCCGCGGCAGAGGCCGAGATGTTCCGGGGCGTCCCCGACGAGGACAAGCGCGTCTTCGTGGGCACCTTGCAGAAGGTTCTGAAAAACATACGCAAACACGAGATCTGATCCCGGGCCACGGCAGGCCCGGCCCGCTCGTGCGTAGCCGAAGGAGAAGGAAGATGGCGGAGCGATCGTTCAAGGCCGAGGTCAGGCATCTGCGCCTCGGCGAGGGAGAGCGCTTTACCGGCGAAGGCATCCTGGCCATCACCAAGGCGCTGCTGGAAAACGGCGTCGGCTATGTCGGCGGCTACCAGGGCGCGCCGATCAGCCACCTGATGGATGTCCTGGCCGATGCCGAGGAATTGCTGTCCGAACTCGGCGTCCGTTTCGAGGCCAATGCGAACGAGGCGGCGGCGGCGGCGATGCTGGCCGCGTCCGTGCATTACCCGATCCGGGGGGCGGTGACCTTCAAGGGCTCGGTCGGGGTGAATGTCGCGTCGGATGCGCTGGCGAACCTGGCCTCGTCGGGCGTGAATGGCGGGGCGCTGGTGATCGTGGGCGAGGATTACGGCGAAGGCTCCTCGATCATGCAGGAGCGGACCCACGCATTCGCGATGAAGTCGCAATTCTGGCTGCTGGACCCGCGCCCCAACCTGCCCTCGATCGTCAAGGCGGTGGGCGACGGGTTCGAGCTGTCCGAGGCGTCGAACACGCCGGTCATGCTGATGGTGCGGATCCGGTCCTGCCACGTGACCGGCAGTTTCCCGACCCGCGACAATCGCCGCCCCAACCTGACCGTCCGCGAGGCGCTGTCCAATCCGCAATCGGATTTCTCGCGCGTGGTGCTGCCGCCGATGAGCTTCGCGCATGAGCAGGACAAGATCGACAACCGCCGCCCCGCCGCTGAAGCCTATATCCGCGATCACAAGCTGAACGAGGTTTTCGGCCCGCGCGAGGCGCCTGTCGGGCTGGTCCTGCAGGGCGGCATGTATAACAGCGTGATCCGCGCGCTGCAGCGGCTTGGCCTGGCCGATATCCATGGCGACAGCCGGGTGCCGCTCTACGTGCTGAACGTCACCTATCCGCTGGTTCCCGACGAGTTCCTGTCCTTCTGCGAGGGCAAGGAGCAGGTGCTGATTATCGAGGAGGGGCAGCCGGAATTCATCGAGCAGCAGCTTGCCACCTGTCTTTACCGTGCCGGATCGGCGGTCAAGCTGCGCGGCAAGGATATCCTGCCGATGGCCGGGGAATATACCGGGCAGGTGATGCTGGACGGGATCGGCCGGTTCCTGCGCGAGGCCGCGCCCGGCATCCTGCCCGCCCAGGTCCTGGCCCCGAATGAGGAACGCCCACCGCTTCCCGATCTGTCCAAGACCGTGCCGATCCGTCCGCCCGGTTTCTGCACCGGCTGCCCCGAGCGCCCCATTTTCGCGGCGATGAAGCTGGTCCAGCGCGAGACCGGCAAGCTGCAGATCTCGGCCGATATCGGCTGCCATCTCTTTGCCGCGCTGCCGCCTTTCGAGATCGGCGGGGCGACCATGGGCTACGGCCTTGGCCCCGCAGCGAATGCCGCTTTCGACGGCGGGGGAGAGCGCAGGCCGGTGGCGATCATCGGCGATGGCGGGTTCTGGCATAACGGGCTGTCATCCAGCTTCACCAACATGGCCTTCAACAAGTCCGATGGCGTGGCGGTGATCGTCGATAACTACTATTCCGCCGCGACAGGTGGGCAGGACGTGATGTCGTCCCGCGCGGACAATCCCACGAAATCCACGCAGAATCCCATTTCCAAGGCGCTGAAGGGGATCGGTATCAACTGGATCCGGCAGGTCGATCGCACCTATGATGTCGGCCGGATGCGCGACGTGCTGCGCGAGGCGCTGACCACGGATGCGCCGGGGCCGCGCGTCATCGTCGCCTCGTCGGAATGCATGCTGAACCGGCAGCGCCGGGAAAAGCCGCAGCGGGCGCAGGCGATCCGCGATGGCCGCCGGGTCGAGGCGCCGCGCTTCGGCGTGGATGAGGATGTCTGCACCGGCGATCACGCCTGTATCCGGCTGTCGGGCTGCCCCTCGCTCGGGCTGAAGCGGCTGGACGATCCGTTGCGCGACGACCCGGTCGCCTCGATCGATCAAAGCTGCGTCGGTTGCGGCAATTGCGGCGAGGTGGCGGATGCCGCCGTGCTCTGCCCGTCCTTCTATCGCGCCGATGTCATCCACAACCCCCGCAAATGGGAGACCCGGCTGGCCCGGTTCCGCGCCCGCATCATCGGCTGGCTGCAGGCCCGCCGCGATGCCAGCCGCCTGACATTCGAGGCCCAGCCATGACCCTGCACCAGCATTTGCCCTCCGCCCCCGCCGATCCGCGCCTGGACGGGATCATCAAGCTGGCCATCCTTGCCGTCGGCGGGCAGGGCGGCGGCGTGCTGACCAACTGGATCGAGGCGCTGGCGCGCGGCAACGGCTATGACGCTCAGGCGACCAGCGTCGCGGGCGTGGCGCAGCGCACCGGCGCGACGGTCTATTACATCGAGATGGCCCCGCAGGCCGATGCCGCGCCGGTCTTTGCGCTGGCGCCCTCGGCCGGCGATGTCGATATCATGATCGCCGCCGAGATGATGGAGGCCGGGCGCTCGATCCAGCGCGGTTTCGTGACGCCGGACCGGACGGTGCTGATCGCCTCGACCCATCGCGCCCTGGCGGTGTCGGAAAAGATGGTGCCGGGCGATGGCATCGCCTCTTCCGACGAGGTGATGGCGGCGGCGGAAATCGCCGCGCGGCAATTCATCGCCGCCGATTTCGACCGGATGGCCATCGATAACGGCTCGGTCATCTCGGCCTCGCTGTTCGGGGCGCTGGCCGGGTCGGGGGCCTTGCCTTTCCCGCGCGAGGCCTTCGAGGACGCGATCCGGGCGAGCGGCAAGGGGGTCGAGGGCTCGCTGCGCGCCTTTGCCGCGGCCCATGAGGCGGCCAGCCAGCCACCCGGGGCGCCCGAGGCGGCGGAAGCCGCGATCCCGGCCGAGCCGCGCCCCTCCGGCCCTTCGCGGCTGATCGCGCAATGGCAGGCGCTGGAGGCCGAGGCCAGGGCGCTGCCCGCGCCGGTCGCCGGGATGGCCCTGCCGGGCCTGCGCAAACTCGCCGAGTTCCAGGATCTCGCCTATGGGCGGGAGTATCTGGACCGGCTTGGCGATGTGCTGGCGCGGGACGATGCCGGGCATGGCTTTGTGCTGACGCGGGAAGCGGCGAAATATATCGCCAATGCGATGGCTTATGACGATGTGATCCGGGTGGCCGATCTCAAGACCCGGTCCCGCCGGATGACCCGGATTCAGGCCGAGATGCGGGCGGGCGAGGCCAACCTGATGCAGGTGACGGAATACATGCATCCCCGCGCCGAGGAAATCGCCGGAATGCTGCCTGCCGGATTGGGGCAGAGGGTGATGGACAGCCCGAAATGGATGAAGCGGCTGGACCGCTGGTTCGGCAAGGGCCGCCGCCTGCGCAGCGACAGCCTGCGCGGTTTTGCCATGCTCTACCTGCTGGGCGGGCTGAAGGGCTGGCGCCGCCGCACCCTGCGCCATGCGCAGGAACAGGCGCATCTGGCCGGATGGCTGGACCGGGCGATGGGCTATCGTGCCACGAATTACGATCTTGCGGTCGAGGTGATCCGCTGCCGGCGGCTGATCAAGGGATATTCGGACACCCATAGCCGTGGCCTGTCGAAATTCGATCTTGTGCTGGAGGGGATCGCCACCGTCGCCGACCGGCCGGACGCCGCCGATTGGGCGCGCCGCCTGCGCGAGGCCGCCCTGCAGGACGAGGAGGGCAAGGCCCTCGACGGCGCGATCTGGACGATCCGGAGCTTTGCCTGAGGGGGGCAGCGTGGGAATGTGTCCCGCGATGGCAGGGGCTCCGCCCCGCCGCGCGTGCCGCGCGACTCCCCGAGGTATTTGGACAAAGAAGAAGCGGAAATGCCTGCAACGGCCGGGCCGCGCTAGCCGCGCGCAGCCCCCGGGCTGCCGAGTTCGTCGAGGATCGCACAGTCGGGATCGTCATCGCCACGGCATTCGGCGATCAGGTCCTGCAGTTTCCGTTCCAGCGCATGCAGCTGGGCGATCTTTTCCCGGACATCGGACAGATGGGCAGGGGGTGGCGATCGGCATGGATTCCTTGTCCTTAACACGGCCGGAGGCGGCCGGGACGGCAGGGGAAGGGATGGACTTCACGGGCATTTGAGTCCAAAGTGACATGATATTTTAAAGTTGTTTGCCTGGAGCTTTGTTCATGAACGCCCCCTTCAAGCAGATTGAGCGTCTCGGCCGGCTGACGACGGAACTGGGCGAGGATGTGCTTGTCCTGTTGCGTTTCGACGGCACGGACTACCTGAATGAATTGTTCGAATACCGGGTGGAGGCTCTTGCCG
>NZ_QOKZ01000016.1 GCF_003697785.1 Paracoccus alkanivorans
GGGTGAAGCTGATCGGGGCGACCTCGCATTACGTGACGGCCGATCTGGACGAGGGTCCGATCATCGAGCAGGACATCATCCGCGTGACGCATGGGCAGTCACCCGAGGATTACGTCAGCCTTGGCCGTGATGTCGAAAGCCAGGTTCTGGCACGCGCCATTCATGCGCATGCCAATCACCGGGTTTTCCTGAACGGCAACAAGACCGTCGTCTTTCCCGCCTCGCCGGGATCGTTCTCCAGCGAACGCATGGGCTGAGGCGCGGAAACACGGCTGGATTCTCCGGCACGGGGTAAGCTATTCTTCGAACGCCCGCATGATCGGGAGCGTCAGAGGAGTGCAAGGTGCCGCCTGCCAGTCATATCACTGCGAATCCGGGGCGGGCCGAACCCGTGCTTGGGGCGACCGTCCAATATGTGATCGATACGCTGACAATGCGGATCGTGTCGCAGGAATACGGTCTGGACGAGCGTTTGCCGTCCGAGCGGCAGCTGGCGCAGGATCTGGGCGTGGCGCGCAATACCGTGCGCGAGGCGTTGGACATGATCGAGGCGCGCGGCATGATCCGCCGCCGCGCGGGAGCTGGTTCCTTCGTCATCTATGACCCGGAGGGGGCGAGCGAGTCGCTGGCCCCGGTCGCGGCGGAAACCGGTCCGCTGCAATTGCAGGTCATGCGCGGGATCATCGAGCCCGAGATGGTGCGGCTCGCCATCGTCAATATGTCGCCGCGGCAGATCGAGGGACTCGGCAAGACCCTGTCGCAGATGGAGGCCGTGCAGATCGACGCGATGGCTTTCGTGCGGCTGGAGGAGGAGTTTCACCGTCAAATCGCTGCGGGAACGGGCAATCCCCTGCTGATCGCATGCTATAATCTGGTGATCGATGCCCGCCGTCAGTCATTCCGGGCGCCGATGTATCGTCGTCACCTGACGCCGAGCCGTATCGCAACCTATCAGCGCGGCTACAATTCGCTGTTCAACGCGATTGCCGCGCGCGATATCGATGAGGCCTGCGAGTTCATGAAACTGTCCCTGATCGAGGACCAGAAGCTGCTGCTGCAGGAAGGGTAAGCGAAACCGGGTGTGTCGCGTCCGGGGGCGGGGCGACTGGAAACGGTTTGCCTAGGACGTTCTCATGGCCTCGGAATGGCACAGTCGTTGCCCTGCCGCGATCTTGCGGCACAGGTTCAGGAACGTCCGGCGTTCTTCATCATTCAACACGCCGAACATTTCATCCTGACGTTCAAGGGCTTTTTCCTTGATCTCGTTCAGCAGCGTGATTCCCGCCGATGTCGGCAAGAGGCTCTTGGCGCGCCCGTCCTGATCGGACACGATCTGATGCACCAGCCCCCGGCGCTCCAGAAGCGCCACGACCCGGCTGATCGTGTTCTGGGGCCGGGGAAACAGGTGCTGGATATCCTTGGCGCGCAGGCCGGGATAGGTGACGATAGCGTAAAGCGCGGACCAGGCATGCACCGGCATATCGTATTCGCGCTCGATATACCGGTTGGTGACCTGGTTATTGGCGAGCACGATATAGCTGACTGCCATTAGGTAGCACAGGTCCGAGGACAGCGTCTGTTCCAGCATATGCTGCATGTCCAGGGGTGTTTCGTTTTCCATGACGCTCTCTGCCATTTCCGGGGGGTTGGCCACGATCGGTTCCGCTATGCATCGCGTGGGCAATTATCCATTGCAAAATACATCCATATGGATCAGAAATTCCAGCATCAAAGATTGATCGCCTCGCGGCCGGCGGGGTTTCCAGCCCAAGCGGAGGCTTTCGAACGATGCCACAATTGCTGGCTTTTGCCATTCTTGCGCTCATTCTCTATGTCGGCGATGTTATTTCCACGCGAACAAAATCATGGCTGCCCTCGGTCTTTGTCTGCGCGGTGCTCTTCCTGTTTGGATACTGGACCTTCTTCCCCACGGATATCGTTGAAATCGCCGGCTTCCAGACTCCTATCGTGTTCCTGGCGATGTATCTCCTAATCACGAATATGGGCACATTGCTGTCCGTCGAGGAACTGATGAAGCAATGGCGCACCGTAGTTGTGGCACTGGCCGGGATCGCGGGAATCGTGGCGCTGCTGTTCACCATCGGCCTTCTGGTGCTGGATTACCAGACCGTCGTGGTGGCGACGCCACCGCTGGTCGGCGGGGTGGTCTCGTCGCTGATCATGTCGCAGGCAGCGGGCGAGGCGGGGCTGGAAAGCCTGTCGGTGCTGGCGATCCTGATCTATGTGATGCAGGGCTTTGTCGGCTATCCGCTGACCGCCGTCATGCTGAAGCGTGAAGGCAAGAGGGTGCTGTCGCTTTATCGCTCGGGCGAATGGCGGGCCGACGGAGGTGCTGCAGCAACCGATCACGGGGGCGAGACAAGCGGCCCGCCAGCGCTGTTCTCTGCGATGTCGGCGTCCTACAACACTTATTATTTCAAGTTCCTGCGCCTCGGTGTTGTCGCGCTAATGGCCTGGGGCGCCGCCGAACTGGTCAAGCCGATATTCAGCATCAGCCCCTTCGTGCTGTGCCTCGTATTCGGGGTTCTCGCGACCTCTGTGGGCTTTCTGGAACGTCAGCCGCTGCGCGCCGCGAATGCCTTTGGCTTCACGATACTGATCCTGATGGTCTTCGTCTTCGACGGGCTGAAGCGCGCCACGCCCGAGATGCTGCTTGAACTGGCCATGCCGATGGTCGGCACCATCGCCATCGGGGTTTTCGGGATGTATGTCTTTGCCTTCATCGCGGGCAGGCTGCTTGGGATGACACCGGCCATGGCCTTTGCCTGTTCGCTGACGGCCTTGTATGGTTTTCCAGCAGATTACATCATTACCAACGAGGTGGTGAACACGCTCACCGATGACCGCGACGAGCGCGAGGCGCTGACGGCGCATATGCTGCCGTCGATGCTGGTGGCGGGTTTTGTCACCGTGACCATGGTCTCGGTGGTGCTGGCCGGAATTTTCGTGGGATTGCTGTGATGACGAAATTTGCGAGAACCGAACGTATTCAGGGCTTGATCGAGGGGCTGGACCGCTTCACTGCCTCGCCCGGCAACGGCACCACCCGATTGACCTATAGTCCGGAGTTCCGCCTGGCCCGCGACTACCTGCGCGAACAGATGGAGAAAGCAGGGCTGACCGTGCGCGAGGACGCCGTCGGTAATCTTTTCGGGCGGCTGGAGGGACGGAATCCTTCCCTCGCGCCGATCCTCGTGGGGTCGCATTTCGACTCCGTGCCCAATGGCGGCAAGTTCGATGGTCCCGCAGGGGTGATTGCCGGTATCGAGACCGCCTTTCTGTTTCAGGAACACGGGCTGGTTCCCGATCGTTCCATCGAGTTCATTGCGATGATCGAAGAGGAAGGCGCCCGTTTCGGCGGCGGGCTGCTCGGTTCGCGCATACTGACGGGCAAGGTGGATACGGACAGCCTTGCGGATTTGCGCGACGATGATGGAATATCCATGGCGCAGGCGATGCGGGAATACAGGCTGGACCCGGCAAGGGCAGGGGAGGCCGTGCTGGCACCCGGTGCCGTTTATGCCTTCCTGGAGCTGCATATCGAACAGGGCCCTGTATTGGAGACGCATGGCGAAGATGTCGCCATCGTTGACCGCATCGTCGGACTGTCTCAGTTGAAAGTGACGATCAGGGGGCAGGCGGGCCATGCGGGGACGACGCCGATGAATGCCCGGCGGGATGCGCTGGTCGGGGCGGTTGCCGTGCTGGCCGAACTACCCGATCTTGCCCGCAGCATCGGGCAGGATGCGGTGCTGACCGTCGGCAAGCTGGAGGTTCTGCCCGGTGGCGCGAATGTCATCCCCGATCAGGTGGCGTTCACCGTCGATATCCGGGCCCCCAAGGAGGAGGTGGTGCGGGAACTGATTGCTCAGACCCGCGCCGTGGTCGAAAAGGCGAATGGCAATGGCTTGACCAGCGAGGTGGAACTGCAGCTTTTCGCGCAACCCACCCTCTTGTCCGCAGAGATCCATGCCGCATTGTCGCGGCACGCGGAGAGGCTGGGGCTGAAAAGCCGGGTGATGGTCAGCGGCGCGGGACATGATGCGATGATCATGGCCGGTTTCACGCCAACCGGTCTGATATTCGTTCCAAGCCGCAATGGTATTTCGCATGCACCGGAAGAGTGGACGGATTATGACCAGCTTGCCCGGGGTATCGACGTCGTATTCGAGACCGTGAGGGAGATGGCTGGCTGAAACTTGACCGGTTCGTACTTCGGAAAAACTTTCCAAGCCGCGCGAACCACATATCGGCGCCCCGGCCGGGGTTGCCGGGGTCGTCAGTCTCTGTAACATCTGCAGCCATGTGACAGTCTGTGTGAGGCCGAAAGCCTGCTGTGATCGCATCTTGACTGTCGCTGCATGGGTTGAGGAGGCCGGGGTTCATCGGCCTTCGGGCATATCCATGCCAACGGAGTGAGGAGACAGGATGACCGACCTATCTGCAAAGACCGTCCTGATTACCGCTGCCGCGCAGGGAATCGGGCGGGCCACCGCCATGGCCTTCGCGCGGGCGGGCGCAACGGTGCATGCCACCGATATCAACGAGGCCGGCCTTGCGGGGCTTGACGGAATCACGACGCATCGTCTGGACGTGACGGATGGCGCGGCGGTGAATGCGCTGGTGGCAGGGATCGGCAGGATAGATGTGCTGTTCAACTGCGCGGGTGTCGTGCATGGCGGCACGATTCTCGAGATGTCCGATGACGAGTTCGAATTCGCGCTGGACCTGAACGTCAAATCCATGATCCGCACGATCCGCGCCGTCCTGCCGGGCATGATCGAGCGGGGGGAGGGTTGCATCCTGAACATGAGTTCGGTCGCAAGCTCGATCAAGGGTGTGCCGAACCGCTTCGCCTATTCCGCCACCAAGGCTGCGGTCCTGGGCCTGACCAAGTCCGTCTCGGCGGATTTCGTCACGCGGGGCATCCGCTGCAACGCCATCTGCCCCGGCACTGTGCAATCGCCCTCACTGGATGAGCGGCTGGCTGCAACGGGGGATTACGACAAGGCGCGGCGCGATTTCATCGCCCGTCAACCAATGGGCCGTCTTGGCGCGCCCGAGGAAATCGCCGATCTCGCCGTATATCTGGCGGGGGCCGACTACACCACTGGGCAAGCCGTTTGCATCGATGGCGGCTGGACGATCTGAGGACGCCTTGAAGCAGGCTGCCTGATCGATGCCTCTTCCGAATTGTCCGAGATTGACCCACTATGTAAGGCAGCGTCCACGGAGCAGCCGGCAGGCGCGGCAAAATCAGTAAGGCAACACGTTTGCAACCCAATTTCAGCGGATATGGAAAAGCTATGATTGACGATCTTTCCGGAGTTTGGCTCGGCCGCGTCTGGCTGCCAGAGGTGAACGGCCCTGCGGTGGTCACGCTGCGCGGCGGCGAATTGATCGATATCACGGCGAAGGGGGCGGCGACGGTTTCGGAGATCTGCGAAAAGGATGATCCGGCGGGGTTTGTCAGGAATGCCGGAGGCAAGAGCCTCGGTAATCTGGACGAGATCGCGTCTGCGCATCCGGGCGATTTGTCAAAATGCCATCTTCTTGCTCCTTGCGACTTGCAGGCGGTCAAGGCCTGCGGTGTGACTTTCGCACGCTCGATGGTCGAACGCGTGATCGAGGAAAAGGCTGGCGGCGATCCCGCCCGGGCAGAAGCGATCCGCGAACGCATCGGCGCGGCCATCGGGGACAGCCTGCGTAATATCCGTGCGGGCTCCGAAGATGCGACCCGCGTAAAGGAGGCGCTGATTGCCGAGGGGCTCTGGTCGCAATATCTGGAGGTCGGAATCGGTCCGGATGCAGAGGTGTTCTCCAAGGCGCCGGTGCTAAGCTCTGTCGGAACCGGGGCAGAGATCGGCCTGCATCCGGTCTCGTCATGGAACAATCCCGAACCCGAGGTGGTGCTGGCGGTTTCCTCGGACGGGAAAATCGTCGGGGCGACATTGGGCAACGATGTCAATCTGCGCGATGTCGAGGGCAGATCCGCGCTGCTGCTGTCGAAGGCCAAGGATAACAATGCCTCTTCGGCGATCGGGCCAATGATCCGTTTGTTCGACGAGAGTTTTTCGCTGGACGATATACGCCGCGCCGAATTGACGCTTACGGTGGAAGGAGAGGATGGATTCGTGCTGAACGGCCATTCCTCGATGTCGCAGATCAGCCGTGATCCCCAGGATCTTGTGAGCCAGACGATCGGGCGCCACCATCAATATCCCGACGGTTTCATGCTGTATCTTGGCACGCTCTTTGCCCCGACCGAGGACCGGGATATCGAAGGCGAGGGCTTCACCCACAAGATGGGCGATATTGTCACCATTTCCGCACCCGGCCTTGGGGCGTTGCGGAACACCGTGCGCCTGTCTACGGATTGTGCCCCGTGGGTCTTCGGGATCTCGGCCCTGATGAAGAATCTTGCTGCCCGCGGTCTGCTGTAGCGGGCACGGCAAGGATTCCGGGCCGCATTGCCGGCAAGGGGAGATCATCACAGGGCCGTGCGATGGTTGTCGTGTCGCGCCGGATAGCTTATCTGCAGGGGCGAAACCCGGAGGCTGTCATGTCGCTGAACCCGATCCGTCCATGGCGCAATATCGAGCGGCGGAAATCCCGCCAGATCATGGTGGGCTCTGTGCCGGTTGGTGGCGATGCCCCCATTTCGGTGCAGACGATGACCAATACCGATGGCCATGACGTCAAGGCCACATTGGAGCAGGTGATCCGTGCCGCCGATGCGGGTGCGGATATCGTTCGTATCTCGGCACCCGATCAGGAGACGACGCGGGCACTTAAGGAAATTTGCCGCGAAAGCCCGGTGCCGATCGTTGCCGACATTCATTTCCACTACAAGCGTGCCATCGAGGCGGCAGAGGCGGGTGTGGCCTGCCTGCGGATCAATCCGGGCAATATTGGTAGCGCCGATCGCGTGCGCGAGGTTATCCAGGCCGCCCGCGATCACGGTTGCTCGATGCGGATCGGGGTGAATGCCGGTTCCCTGGAAAAACACCTGCTGGAGAAATACGGCGAGCCCTGCCCGGATGCCATGGTCGAGTCGGGCCTGGACCACATAAAGATACTGCAGGACAACGACTTCCACGAATTCAAGATCAGCGTGAAGGCGTCAGATGTATTTCTTGCCGCGGCCGCCTATCAGCAACTTGCCGAGGCGACCGACGCGCCGATTCATCTGGGTATCACCGAGGCGGGCGGTTTCGTTGGCGGCACGGTGAAATCGGCTATCGGGCTGGGTAATCTGCTGTGGATGGGCATCGGCGACACGATCCGTGTCAGCCTCTCCGCCGATCCGGTCGAAGAGGTGAAAGTCGGTTTCGAGATCCTGAAATCACTGGGTCTGCGGACGCGTGGGGTGCAGATCATTTCCTGCCCCTCCTGTGCAAGGCAGGGCTTCGACGTGATCAAGACGGTCGAGAAGCTGGAACAACGGCTGGAGCATATCAAGACGCCGATGAGCCTGTCGATCATCGGTTGCGTGGTGAACGGGCCAGGAGAGGCGCTGATGACCGATATCGGCTTTACCGGCGGCGGCGCGGGCAGCGGTATGGTCTACATGGCCGGGCGGCAAAGCCACAAGATGAGCAACGAGCAGATGATCGATCATATCGTGCAACTGGTCGAGGATCGCGCTGCGAAGATCGAGGCGGAGGCGGCCGCGACAGCGGCCGAGTAAACCGTTTTACCCGCCTGTATGGCTCATGTGCCGGGACATCTGGCCCGCCACCGTCTGGCGTGAATAGTCGAAATCATGTCCCTTGGGCTTGCGGGCGATGGCGGCCCGGATGGCTTCGCGCAGCGCCGTATCGTCCTGGGAGGCGCGCAGGGGCGCACGCAGATCAGCACGGTCCTCTTGCCCGAGGCACATATACAACTCGCCCGTGCAGGTGACGCGCACGCGGTTGCAACTTTCGCAGAAATTATGGGTCAGCGGCGTTATGAAGCCGATCTTCTGGCCAGTCTCTTGCAGGAGAACATAGCGGGCCGGGCCTCCGCTCCGCTCTGCCAGGTCGATCAGGGTAAAGCGCTCGGCCAGCCGGGCGCGCAGATCGTTCAGCGGCCAGTACTGATCAAGCCGATCCTCATTGCCCAGATCGCCCATTGGCATGACCTCGATGAAGGTCAGGTCGTGACCCTCGTCGCCGCACCATTTCACCAGATCGAACAACTCCGAATCGTTCACGCCCTTCAAGGCCACAGCGTTGATCTTGACCCGCAACCCGGCGGCCTGTGCGGCCCGAATCCCGTCCAGCACCTGCGGCAGGCGACCCCAACGGGTGATCCTGGCGAATTTCTCGGCGTCCAGCGTATCCAGCGAGACATTCACCCGTCGCACGCCGCAATCGACCAGTTCGCGGGCGAAACGACTAAGCTGGCTGCCATTGGTGGTCAGGGTCAACTCGTCCAGCCCTTGGCCGAGATGCCGCGACATTTGCTGGAAAAAACCCATGATGCCGCGCCGGACAAGCGGTTCTCCGCCGGTAATGCGCAGCTTGCGCACACCCAATCCGACGAAAACCGAACAGAGCCGGTCCAGTTCTTCGAGTGTCAAAAGCTCGGCCTTGGGCAGGAACTGCATATGTTCGGCCATGCAGTAGACACAGCGAAAATCGCAGCGATCCGTCACCGATACCCGCAAATAGGTGATCGGCCGTGCGAATGGGTCGATTAAAGGTGCCGGCGCTGCATGGTTCATGAGGCCAATCTAGTTATTTCGCATTTGATGCACAAGCTTCCGCCGATCACGCGAGCGCTTGTGGACGTCGCAAGCCATCGCGGGCTAATCTGTGCGCGAGTTTGAATTTCGAGGAGTGATCTTTCCATGAATATGTTGAAAGCCGGCCTGGCCGCTAGCCTTTCCCTGACGGTTCTGGCGGGGTGCGACCCTTCCCGGATGGGCTCGACCACGACCGACCGCCCCTCGGGAACGATCGAACCCGGCGAGGTAGAGACGCAACTGACCAGCGAACAGCTCGCCGCCGTCACCGCGGTTACCCGCGCGCCTTCGCCCAGACCCGCTGCGCGGGCAACCCCGGATCAATTGGACACCACCACGGCAGAGCAGAAAGCCGCAGCGGCCAAGGCCCCGGAAACCGCGGAAACCAGGTTGGGCACCACGGTCGCTTCCCTGGGGGATCCGACCGAAGGAGGTTTCTGGATCAAGACTCCGCTGGTCAAGTCGCGCGGCGTGGGCCGGATCGTGAACCCCGCGAACGGCAAATCGGCGAAGGTCGATCTGATTCCGCTGGATGGCCCGGCCAGTGCGGGAAGCCAGGTATCCTTGCCCGCATTGCAACTGATCGGAGTGTCGCTGACCGATCTGCCGACGATCGAGGTATACCAGTCCTGAAGAAACAGGAACGATATCCGGCGTAATCCGTTTACGGGCCCGGATGTCAGCGCTAAAAGGCGGGCGCAATCATAGAGGTGCCCCGATGTCACATTCCTCCGAACCCCGTCCCATGACCTCTCGTCGCGGGGATCCCCTGAACGGTGTGGCGCATGTGCCCGGCGACAAGTCCATCAGTCATCGTGCGCTGATTCTCGGCGCGTTATCTGTGGGCGAGACAAGGATCACCGGACTGCTGGAAGGGCAGGATGTGCTTGATACAGCCAAGGCGATGGCGGCGTTCGGTGCGCAGGTAGAACGGCTTGGACCGGGCGAATGGTCGGTGCATGGTGTCGGTGTCGGGGGCTTTTCCGAACCCGGGAGTGTCATCGATTGCGGTAATTCCGGAACCGGCGTCCGGCTGATCATGGGGGCGATGGCCACAACGCCGATCACGGCGGTTTTTTCCGGCGATGCCAGCCTGTCGCGCCGCCCAATGGCCCGTATCACAACGCCCCTGTCGCAATTCGGGGCACAGATCACCGCCCGTGAGGGCGACCGGCTGCCGATCACAATTCAAGGGGCTGCCGATCCGGTGCCATTGCATTACCGGACTCCGGTTGCCAGTGCGCAGATCAAATCGGCGATTCTTCTGGCGGGGCTGAACGCGCCGGGCGAAACGGTGGTGATCGAGGCAGAGCCTACCCGCGATCATTCCGAGCGTATGCTGGCCGGGTTCGGTGCCGAAATCCGGACGGAGGTAACGGATGAAGGCAATGTGATCACGCTTGTCGGCCGGCCCGAACTGCGCGCCCAGCCTGTGGCCGTGCCGCGGGATCCGTCCAGTGCCGCTTTCCCGGTGGTGGCTGCCCTGATCGTGCCGGGCTCAACCATCCGAGTGCCCGGGGTCTCCCGTAACCCGACGCGTGACGGGCTTTATGTCACCTTGCTCGAGATGGGTGCGGATATCAGTTTCGAGAACGCGCGCGAGGAAGGAGGAGAGCCTGTCGCAGATCTTGTTGTGCGCCACGGCCCGCTCAAGGGCGTTGCGGTCCCTCCCGAACGTGCCGCGAGCATGATCGACGAATTCCCGATCCTGTCGGTGATCGCGGCCTTTGCCGAGGGCAAGACGGTGATGAACGGGGTGGCCGAACTGCGCGTCAAGGAGAGCGACCGGATCGACGCGATGGCGCGCGGCCTTAGGGCCAATGGCGTTACCGTGGAGGAAACCCGGGACAGTATGACGGTGCATGGAATGGAGAAGGTTCCAGGTGGAGGCATGGCGGCCACCTGCCTGGATCACCGGATCGCGATGTCATTCCTTGTCCTGGGCCTGGCAACCGAGGATCCGGTCATGGTGGATGACGGCAGTCCGATTACCACCTCGTTTCCCGATTTTCTGCCATTGATGCAGGGGCTGGGCGCGACAATGGACGTTTAGCTTGTCTGAAAAGACGCAATCGCGTGGCTGTTCAAGGGTCTGCCTTCACCTTGAACCCGGGTTTCGGGCGGGTGCTGGCATGGTTCCATCGGATTGAGGCGCGTAGACCCTTGGAACTCAGGCAGGCGCAGAGACCATCGCATTTCATGCCCCGATGATGACATGCCCGACTGAGGACGGGTAGCTTCAGTCGGGCATGGGGCTACTGGGCAAACCATTCGAAAGCGGTTGCCAGCCGCCGCATGGCACGCATCACGCCGCCAACTCACCCCGTAGTGAATTGGGCGCGCTTTCGACGATGCGGACCTGCACGAGGTCGCCGATCTGGGCATCCGGGGCATTCACGAAGACCGAATGCAGGTAATCCGATTTGCCGACCATCTGGCCATCGATCCGGCCCGGTTTCTCGAACAGCACACCGAGGGTTCGCCCGATCATGCTTTCCTGCGCCGCTTTTTGCTGGCGGGTCAGCAAGGCCTGTAATTCCTGCAGCCGGGCATCGGCCACCGCGCCGTCAACCTCGGCCCGTTCATAGGCCGGCGTGCCGGGGCGGGGGGAATATTTGAAGCTGAAAGCGGTGCCGAAACCGACCTCTTCGATCAGGCGCAAAGTGTCGGCATGGTCCTGATCGGTCTCGCCGGGGAAGCCGACGATGAAGTCGCTGGTCAGCATGATATCCGGGCGAGCCTCGCGGATACGGTCGATCAGGCGCAGGTATTCGGATGCCGAATGCTTTCGGTTCATCGCTTTCAGGATCCTATCGCTGCCCGACTGCACCGGCAAATGCAGATAGGGCATCAGTTGAGGCACGTCGCGATGCGCCTCGATCAGGTCATCGGCCATGTCATTGGGATGGCTGGTTGTGTAGCGGATACGGTCCAGCCCCTCGATTTCGCCAAGGGCGCGGATCAGCCGACCGAAACCCCATTCGCGACCGTCCCCGCCTGCCCCATGCCAGCCATTGACGTTCTGGCCAAGCAGGGTGATCTCGCGCACCCCACGCTCCACCAGGTCGCGGGCCTCGCGCAGGATGCGCTCCACCGGGCGGCTGACTTCGGCACCGCGGGTATAGGGGACGACGCAGAAGGCGCAGAACTTGTCGCAACCCTCCTGAACGGTCAGAAAGGCTGCCGGGGCGCGGCGGGTGGCGCGGCGCTGGGGCAGGTGGTCGAACTTGTCCTCCTCGGGAAACTCGGTGAGGATTCTGGGTGCCTCGCCGCGCAGCATCTCGGGCAGGCGGTGATAGGTCTGCGGCCCCACCACCAGATCGACCAGCGGCATCCGGCGAATGATTTCTTCGCCCTCGGCCTGTGCCACACAGCCCGCCACGCCGATCTTGAGATCGGGCTTTTCGGCCTTGAACGGCTTGAGCCGGCCCAGGTCGGAATACAGTTTTTCTGCCGCCTTTTCACGGATATGGCAGGTATTCAGCAGGACCATGTCAGCCTGGGCCTGATCCTCGGTCAGTTCATAGCCTTCGGCGCTCATGGCCTCGGCCATGCGCTGGCTGTCATAGACGTTCATCTGGCAGCCATAGGTCTTGATGAAGAGCTTTTTGGCCGCCGGGGCGGTTTTGCGGGCTTGGTCGGTCATGCCGTGCTGTCCTTGAGATCTGCGCGCTGATACAAGAAAGCGGGGCTTTTGGAAAGATATGCCATGACGAGCGATCTGACGGATGTGCCAAATATCGGACCTGCGACGGCGCGGGCGCTGATTGCTGCGGGAGTTCCCGATTCGGCTGCGCTACGCGGGATCGGTGCGCATGAGGCCTATCGCCGTTTGCTGATGGCGGGCGAGAGGCCGCATTTCATCGGCTACTACGTGCTGCATATGGGTCTTCAGGGCCGCCCCTGGAATGACTGCAAGGGCTCCGAGAAGGATGCGCTTCGAGTGCGCTTTGATGCATTGGTGGGCGAGGTCAGGGGCACGCCGCTGTCGGGGATCGAGGCGGAGCTGGATAAGATCGGATTGCGACCAACTGACCGGGTAACGTGAGATGTGAAGAATTTTTCTTGACATAAATACCGACCGGTTGGTATTTATACCTCATGTCAAGACCAACCAAACATGATCCCGAGCGGGGCGATGCGCGCACAAGGCTGCTGGAGGCAGCGCGTGACATCGTCCGCACACAGGGTTTCGCCGCGACCAGCGTCGACCAGCTCTGCCGCGCGGCGGGGGTGACCAAGGGCGCCTTCTTCCATCACTTTGCCAGCAAGGAGGCGTTGGGGGTGGCCGCTGCGGAATACTGGGCAGAAACTGCCGGGACGCTGTTTTCCACAGCACCTTATCACGATCACGCAGACCCGCTGGACCGCGTGCTGGGCTATGTCGATTTCCGCCGCGAGATCATCGCGGGAGATATCGGAGAATTCACCTGCCTGGTCGGCACGATGACGCAAGAGGCCTATGCATCGCATCCCGCGATCCGCGAGGCCTGTGCGGCGGCGATCTTTGATCACGCTGCTACACTGGAGCCGGATATCGCAGCGGCGATGAAGGCGCGGGGAATCGTGGGCGAATGGACGCCCACCAGCCTTGCCGCCCATACTCAGGCGGTGCTGCAGGGGGCTTTCATCTTGGCCAAGGCGGCGGACGACCCGGCCGTTGCCATCGACAGCGTCGATCACCTGAAACGCTACCTGACACTTTTGTTTCAAACTCCGTCCAAAGGGAGGACGACATGACTGATACTGGCAATGATCTGATTTTGGACCGCTTTCTCGAAGCGCCGCGTTCCGCGCTTTGGCGCTGCTGGACCGAACCGAAGCTGTTGGAGCAGTGGTTCTGCCCCAAGCCGTGGTTCATCACCGATCCGGTTCTGGACCTGCGGCCGGGCGGTGAGTTTTCATGCGTGATAAACGGACCTGAAGGGGAAAAATTTCCCAATATGGGTGTATTTCTTGAGATCGTCGATGGACGCAAGCTGGTCACGACGGATGCCTTTGCGCCCGGCTGGCGGCCGCATGGCCGGCCCTTCATGGCTTCGGAAGTAACCTTCGAGGATGCGGGAGATGGCCGAACCCATTACGTCGCCCGCGCCATGCACTGGAGCGAGGAGGCCCGCAAGGAGCATGAGGAAATGGGATTCCACGACGGTTGGGGTAAGGCCGCCGATCAGTTGGAAGCCTTGGCGAAGACACTTTGAGGGAGAACAAGATGCAACCGACTATTTATCTGTTTTTCAGGGGAAGCTGCCTTGAGGCGATAACCCATTACGCCGAAACCCTTGGTGGCGAGATCACCGGCGTTTTCCGCAATGGCGATGCTGAACCGGACCAGCGCATGCCGGGCGGCGATGATATGGTGATGAACATGGCGATGAAGCTGGGCTCATCCATGGTCATGGCCTCGGACAGCCCGGACGAGATGTATGACCGTCCGCAGGGCTTTTATGTCCACATCGAAACCCCGTCGCGAGCCGAGTTCGACCGTGTTTTTGCGGCATTGTCGAAAGATGCCGAGACGGTGGCGATGGCGCCGGCAGAGACCTTCTGGGCCGAGCGGTTCACCATGTTCCGCGATCGGTTCGGCACTCCCTGGATGCTGAGCTTCACCGGATCGAAAGCGCAAGGCAACGGCTAACGAATGTTGCCAGTTGCATCTGGTGCAGCGACAGGATGTTGGAGATGGCCGGGCTGTTCCCGATGCGGGTGACGACACACAATATCCGAACTTTGTGCTGGAAGCTGCCGCAGCTTAATCACCGGCGTCGCGCATCTGTTCGGCCAGGAAACGGCCAGCGCGGCGCCATGCTTCGTCATTGTCGCCACGGAAATTCAGATCGCGGCTGGCGATCAACTCGCCCGTTTCCACATCCACAAGGTTGGCGAAGATTTGCAGGATCAGTGTGCTGGTCTTTTGCACCACCACGAAAACGGCCCGCTCGGCTTCTGTCTCGCGGGCCAGAAGCATCAGGCATTCGGTCGTCTCGGGCTGGCAACCGGCGATCGCCTGCTTGCCGATCAGTGCCGCCCCGTCAAGTTCCGACTGCAGGATCTCGGCCAGGATGTTCAGGCGCCGCTCATGCTCGGCTGTCTGATCCCGAGCTTCCTTGGATGTATCCAGCAGTTTGACCGGGAATATGGCTATTCCGTCCGCACTGGCGAACAGGGGCAGCACTGCGGCAAATCCCGCGAAGATGGCCTGACGCATGATCGTTCCTCCCCGCACAGGTTAGGCGGGGCGAATGAAAAGCGGCAATCGGCAATTCGTCTTGCATTACCGGCGTTTTGCCCGCATCGCGCAGATCCTGCCGGCATTTTACCCATGCTGTATTTCTGGCCATTGAACGCGCTTTGCCGCCCGGATAGCCTGACCGCAAATCTGTCCTACGGAAGGCAATACCATGAACAAGCCGCAAAGCTGGGAAGCACGCGCCGACGAATTCTCCATGTATGGGTTCACCGACCTGCCGAGCGTGCATGAACGCGGCGCGGTCATCGTGACCCATGGCGAGGGCCCCTATGTCCATGATGTGAACGGCAAGCGCTATCTCGATGCCAATTCCGGGCTTTGGAACATGGTCGCGGGTTTTGATCACAAGGGGCTGGCCGAGGCTGCGAAGGCGCAATATGACCGCTTTCCCGGCTATCACGCCTTTTTCGGGCGAATGTCCGACCAGACGGTGATGCTGTCGGAAAAACTGGTCGAGGTTTCGCCTTTTCCGCGCGGCAAGGTATTCTACACCAATTCGGGTTCCGAGGCGAATGACACCATGGTCAAGATGCTGTGGTTCCTGCATGGCAGCGAGGGTAATCCGAAGCGCCGCAAGATCCTGACCCGCTGGAACGCCTATCACGGGGTGACGGCGGTTTCGGCCAGCATGACAGGCAAGCCCTATAACGAGGTTTTCGGCCTGCCCTTGGACGGCTTCATCCACCTGACATGCCCGCATTACTGGCGGTTTGGCGAGGAGGGCGAGAGCGAAGATCAGTTCACGCAGCGCCTTGCCCGCGAATTGGAGGAAACCATCCAGCGCGAAGGCGCCGATACCATTGCGGGTTTCTTTGCCGAGCCGGTAATGGGGGCGGGCGGGGTGATCCCGCCGTCAAGGGGATATTTCCAGGCGGTGCAGCCGGTCCTGAAGAAATACGGTATTCCGCTGATCTCGGACGAGGTGATCTGCGGCTTCGGGCGCACTGGCAATACCTGGGGCTGCGAAACCTTTGGTTTCGTGCCCGATGCGATCATCAGTTCCAAGAACCTGACCGCCGGGCTGTTCCCGATGGGCGCGGTGATCCTTGGGCCTGAACTGGCCGACCGCCTGCAGGCGGCTGTCGAGAAGATCGAGGAATTTCCGCATGGTTTCACCGCTTCGGGACATCCGGTCGGTTGCGCCATCGCGCTCAAGGCTATCGACGTGGTGATGAACGAAGGACTGGCCGAGAATGTCCGCCAGCTCGCCCCGCGGATGGAGGCCGGTTTGCAGGCCATCATGGATCGCAGCGAGCATATCGGGGAACTGCGCGGTATCGGCTTCATGTGGGCCCTGGAAGCGGTGAAGGACAAGGCGACCAAAACCCCGTTCGATGGCAGCCTGTCGGTCAGCGAGCGTATCGCCAATACCTGCACCGATCTGGGGCTGATCTGTCGTCCCCTGGGCCAGTCCATCGTGCTTTGCCCGCCCTTCATCCTGACCAAAGAACAGATGGACGAGATGTTCGACAAGCTGGAGCAGGCCCTGAACAAAGTCTTTGCCGAGGTCGCGTGATGGGTCCTGCATTACGCATTTATGCCGAGAATGCGGCGGCACTGGCGGCGCGATGGGAAAGCTATCCGGTCTCGGAGCCCTTCGCGCCGGTTGCCGATCTGTTTCCGGCCTCGCCTTGCCGTGTGGCGGATATCGGCGCGGGACCCGGGCGGGTCGCGGCCTGGCTTGCGGAGCAGGGGCATGATGTCGTCGCCGTCGAGCCGGTGCAGGAGTTCCGCGACATGGCCGGGTCTATCCATGCAGGGGTGACATGGCTTGATGACAGCCTGCCGGATTTGCAGGCGCTAAAGACGGAGCCTGCCTGTGACCTGCTGCTTTTGTCCGGCGTCTGGCATCACGTGGACCCCGATGCCCGCGATCACGCGATGGCATCGATGGCTGCCTGCCTGCTGCCCGATGGCCGGATCATCATGAACCTGCGCCATGGACGGGACGATCCCGCGCGTGGCCTTTTCGATGCGGATCCCGTCCGGACAATTGCAGCGGCGGAGCGGGCCGGGCTGCGAGTGCTTGCCTCTCGCAAGACCGATTCGATCCAGAAGCATAACCGCGATGCGGGGATAAGCTGGACATGGCTGTTCCTGGGAAGGGATTGAGCGGTCAGCCCGGAGACCGGTGCGCCTCTGCCACTGTCCGGATCCTCGGGCCGCTTTGGTCGAAGTCGATAGCGACGGCACCAGTGTAACGCAGGGCGTAAAGGTCGAATAATAGGCAGTTCTGTGCGGTGTTCGTCAGGCCGGTTCGTTCGGTCGCGATGATAATACGCTTTGGTTTGCAGGCCATGGCTGCCTTTGCGCCGGCGCCCTTGCCGGTGAAGTGCCAGACCTGCCATCCGTCAGGCAGTTGGGCGTGCCGTTGTCTTTTATCGCCCGACCAGCCGGGCCGTTCGGCGGACAGTTGTTGCGTGGCGGGATCACCGTCCTCCCTGAGCCAGGTTCGGACGGTAAAGCTGCCGCCTGCGGGCTTGGACAAGGCCCGGCCCTGCGGTGTCATCAGCCCCGCCGCCTCACCCTGCGGCGCGATCAGCAGCAGGGGCCGCCCGGGATTCAGCCAGATCATGGCCGCAGCGACCAGCATTCCCGCACCTGCGAGAAAACCCGTGGACAGAAGCGATGGACGGCGCAAATCATCCCCGGAGCGCCAGCACAAAACCGCTAGCACGGCTCCGAATCCCATCAGGGGAACGGCTGGCCCGGGGGGGATTATGATCGGGGTCACGGCTCCACTCAATTCCGCGATGAACCCGGCCACATACAGCATCCATGCCGTGCCCTGTCCCATCACCCACAAGGCCGGTCCGGCCAGCCCCAAGGGTGCCAGCAGCGCGGCGATCACTCCGGCGGGCATGACCAGAATGCCCATTACCGGCACCACGAGCAGATTGGCGAGCAGCCCGTAATGGGCCATTTGATTGAAATGCGCCGCCGCGATAGGGGAGGTCGCCAGCCCCGCCACCAGCGAAGTCGTCAATAGCATCGCGGCTGGACGCAGCCAGAATGGCAGGCGTGATGAGACGCGCGACCACGGGCCATATACGAGGATGAGCGCGATGGTCGCGGCAAAGCTCATCTGGAATCCGGGAGAAACCAGGGCTTCAGGGCTATAGATCAGGATGATCGTCGCGGCCAATGCAACGGTGCGCAGAGAGATCGCCCTGCGATCCGCTAGAATTGCGCCCAGCATGACGGCCACCATGACAAAGGCACGCTCGGTCACCACACCTCCGCCCGAGAGCCAGAGATAGATCGCGGCAGCGAGCATGGCGAGGAGAGCGGCGATCTTGTGGGCAGGCAGGGCGAGACCTGTGCCCGTTGCCTGCACCCCGATCACCGCATAGCGCATGGCAGCATAAACAAAGCCGGCCAGCATTCCCATATGCAGCCCCGAGATCGAGATGATGTGGTAAAGATTCGACGCCCGCATGATCTTGTTGGTGGCCTCAAAGATACCTGATCGGTCGCCGGTCATCAGCGCCGCCGCGACCGCGCCTTCCTGTCCGCCGATCCGCTGCTGGATCTGCGCACTGATGGCCATGCGGGCGCGATGCATCTTCCAGCTGCCGCCTTCGGGCGGGGCAAGGCTGGCGGCAGGCAGGCGAGAATAGCCGACGGCGCCGATGCCGGAAAACCACGCATGCCAGCGAAAATCGAAACTGCCGGGAGAGGCGGGGCCGGGTGGCGGACCCAGATGACCGGTCACCATGATCCGCTGACCGAGTTCGGGCAGATTCCCCGTTGCCTCCTCCATCAGCGAGATACGCACCCGGCGCGGGGTGCGCTCGGCGGATACGTCCTCCAGCCGGACCTGATCCAATGTCAGCCGAATCCGGTCGCGGGCGGAACGGTCGATCTGCATTAGCTGTCCCTCGATCGGCCCGTAATAGCGCCATTGCAGGATCGGGGCAGAGACATGGGCCGAGCGCAACCCCATCAGGCAGCCTCCGGCCACTACCAGGGCGAAAGCCAATCCGCCGAGATGCAGCATATCTGCGAGACGCCAGCCGATCCTGCTGCGCTCGGCAAGCGGGGCGGCGATGCGCGATGCCAGGGCCGCCATCGCCCCCGCCGCCATCCACGCCGACCATTGCCGCCAGTCCGGTGCTTCCGGCAGGGCAAACCAGGTAGAGATTCCCGCTGCGAGGCACACCGGCACCCAGGGGAATAATCCCGCCCGGCTCGCTGCTGCCGGGCGGGATTGACGCGCAGTCGGATGTCGGACCGCCTTTGCCCGGGAAGGAGCAAAACCCGGAAGCGGAACCGACGCGACTGGCGCCGAGGGAACCGGCCTGATACCGGCAGGAGCAGTCATTCTTGTCCTTTCCGGGGCGGTTCTCTATCTCTGCATCCAAATGTGGCATGGCCGGATTACCAAATCTTTAACGCGGCCCTGCCGGTCCCGAAAATTCATCATCAGGAACTTCCGATGTCCGACTCCGCTCAGATCGTTACCCGATTTGCTCCTTCGCCGACCGGTTATCTACATATCGGCGGGGCACGAACGGCCTTGTTCAACTGGCTTTATGCCCGGGGGAGGAGAGGGAAATTCCTGTTGCGGATCGAGGATACCGACCGCGCCCGCTCGACACCCGAGGCAACTGCGGCGATCCTGAAAGGGCTGGAATGGCTGGGGCTGGACTGGGACGACGAGCCGGTCAGCCAGTTTGCCCGCAAGGACCGCCATGCCGCTGTGGCCCGCGAGATGCTGGACAAGGGCAAGGCGTATAAGTGCTTTTCGTCTACCGAGGAAATCGCCGCGTGGCGCGAGGATCATCCTCGCCAGCCTTTTCAGAGTCCGTGGCGCGACGCCACCGATCTGCCGGATGCGCCCTATGCCATCCGGCTGAAGGCGCCGCGGACGGGTGAGACGGTGATCGAGGATGCGGTGCAGGGCGCGGTAAGGGTCGCGAATGATCAGCTGGACGATATGGTGCTGTTGCGCAGTGACGGCACGCCGACCTATATGCTGGCCGTGGTAGTGGATGATCACGATATGGGTGTGACCCATGTGATCCGAGGTGATGACCATCTGACCAACACGGCCCGCCAGATCCAGATCTATGATGCAATGGGTTGGGCGCGCCCGGTTTTCGCCCATATCCCGCTGATTCATGGCGAGGATGGCAAGAAGCTGTCCAAGCGCCACGGTGCGGTGGGGCTGCATGAATTCGCCGCGCTCGGCTATCCTGCGGCCGCGATGCGGAACTATCTGGCGCGGCTTGGCTGGAGCCATGGCGACGACGAGTTGTTCGGCGATGCCCAGGCCCGCGAATGGTTCGATCTTCCTGGCATTGGCCGCGCACCCGCGAGGCTGGATTTCAAGAAGCTTGAACATGTCAGCGGGCATCATATCGGAGAGACGGAAGATGCTGCGCTTCTTGTTGCGATAGAGGAATTCCTCGCCGAAACCGGTGCGGAGCCGTTGACGCAGCGCCAGAAGGAACGGTTGCTTCCGGCCTTAACGGTTCTGAAACAAAAAGCCCGTACATTGCCCCAACTGCTTGATCAGGCAAGGTTTGCGTTAATCGAAAGGCCCGTTGACATTGATGACAAGGCGGCGAAGGCGATGGATTCGGTATCCCGTGGTATGCTGAAATCATTGACTGCCGCGCTGCAGCATGCTAGCTGGACGCGAGACGAGCTGGAGCAGGCTGCCAAGACTATTGCCGAGGAAAACGGCGTCGGATTGGGCAAGCTCGCGGGCCCCTTGCGGGCTGCTCTGGCCGGACGAACCGCCACCCCAAGCGTGTTCGACATGATGACGGCGCTAGGCCGCGAAGAGTCGCTGGCCCGGTTGCACGACCAGACGGAATTGGCAGGCTGATGCCTGCTCTCACTTGCCGGGGTCTGTCGCGCATTTTCGCGTCAGGCCCGGCTCAGCCGGAAAGGACGTTTTGATGGCCGATTCAAAGACTGCCACACTGCGACTAAACAACGCCGAATACGAATTGCCGGTTCTCAGCCCGACGCAGGGACCCGATGTTCTGGATATCCGCAAATTGTACGGACAAGCGGATGTTTTCACCTATGATCCGGGGTTCACTTCGACCGCGAGTTGCGATTCGACGATCACCTTCATCGATGGCGACAAGGGAGAGCTGTGGTATCGCGGTTACCCGATCGAGCAGTTGGCGGAGAAATCGAACTATCTCGAAGTCTGCTACCTGCTGCTTTACGGTGAGCTGCCGACCGCGGAACAGATGAGCGATTTCGAAAATCGCGTCACGCGGCACACCATGGTGCATGAGCAGATGCACAATTTCTTCCGCGGGTTCCGTCGTGACAGTCACCCGATGGCAACGATGGTCGGTGTGGTTGGCGCAATGTCGGCCTTCTATCACGACTCGACCGATATCGGGGATGAATGGCAGCGCGAGGTGGCCGCGATCAGGCTGATCGCCAAATTGCCGACCATCGCGGCGATGGCCTATAAATACTCGATCGGCCAGCCCTTCGTCTATCCCAATAACGAGCTGGATTACGCCTCGAACTTCCTGAACATGTGCTTCTCGGTTCCGGCCGAGAAATACCAGATCGATCCGGCGCTGTCGAAAGCGATGGATCGAATCTTTACCCTGCATGCCGATCACGAGCAGAACGCCTCGACCTCGACGGTGCGTCTGGCCGGATCCTCGGGCGCGAATCCCTTCGCCTGTATCGCGGCGGGGATTGCCTGTCTGTGGGGGCCGGCCCATGGCGGTGCGAACCAAGCCTGCCTGGAAATGCTGCGCGAAATCGGCAATGTCGAGCGTATTCCGGAATTCATCGAACGGGCGAAGGACAAGGACGATCCGTTCCGCCTGATGGGCTTTGGCCATCGGGTCTACAAGAATTTCGATCCGCGCGCCAAGGTGATGAAGGAATCGGCAGACGAGGTGCTGGATCTTCTGGGCATCCACAACAATCCGACATTGCAGGTCGCCAAGGAACTGGAGAAGATCGCACTGGAGGACGAGTATTTCGTCTCGAAGAAGCTTTATCCGAATGTCGATTTCTATTCCGGCATCATCCTGGAGGCGATGGGTTTCCCGACCTCGATGTTCACGCCGATCTTCGCGCTGTCGCGCACGGTGGGCTGGATCGCCCAGTGGAAGGAAATGATCAGCGACCCGCAGAACAAGATTGGCCGTCCGCGCCAGCTTTATGTCGGCAGCGACAAGCGCGAGTATGTCGACCTGAACAACCGCTGATCTCCGGTTACAAGTATTTGGAAGGCTCCCTTCGGGGGGCCTTTTCATTTGCCGCCCTTGCGCAGGCCGGAACCCGGTGGCATTGGGATGGTCATGAGTGATCGGGAACAGATGGACGCGCCCAGGCTGGCGCTGGTGACGGGAGCCTCTCGTGGGCTTGGAGCGGCCCTGGCCGAAGGGCTCGCGGCACGCGGATATCATGTGCTGGCAGTGGCGCGCACGGTCGGAGGGTTGGAAGAACTGGACGACCGCATCCGGGCGGCGGGTGGATCGGCGACCCTGGCGCCGATGGATGTTGCCGAGGCAGCGGCCATGCAGCAATTGACCGACGCGATATCGGGACGCTGGGGCGGGCTTGATCTGTGGGCGCATTGTGCAATCCATGCCGCACCCCTGTCACCTGCTCAGCATATCGACGGCAAGGACTGGTCGAAATCACTGCTTGTTAATGCCGAGGTCACGCGGGGGCTGATCGCGCTGCTGGAGCCGTTGCTGCTTGCGCGCGGCGGCACGGCGATGTTTTTCGATGACCCGAGATCGGGCGAGAAGTTCTTCGGTGCCTATGGTGCCAGCAAGGCGGCCCAGATCGGGCTGGCGAAAAGCTGGCAGGCCGAAACGGTGAAAACCGGACCGCGCGTAATAATTGCTCGGCCGGCGCCGATGCCTACTGCCGTGCGGGCGCGATTCTTCCCCGGCGAAGATCGCACGGCGCTGACTCCCTGCAAATCCGAAGCAGAGCGGATCCTGGCGGAACTGTAGCACCGGATGGGGCGCGTCCCGCGAGGACTGGGGGGCAATGCCTGGAGCAGTTTCGGCGTGAGCCGGGTAACTGAATGGCGTCAGTCGCGGAAATTGCGGCTGTCCTTGACCTGGTCCCAAGCCCAGACCACTTCGGCCAGCCGGTCTTCATCCGAACGGTCGCCGCCATTCATGTCGGGATGCAAATCCTTGACCAGAGATTTATATTGCTTGCGGATTTCGGCCCGGGTCCAGTTGTCCTTCGCTTCCAGAATCTCCAGAGCCTTGCGCTCGGTGGGCGGCAGCTTGCGGCTGATCTTGGCCCGCGCCTCGGGCGAGGTGCCGTTCGCGCCAAGGATCTCCAGCGGATCGCTGACACCGTGACGCGCCCATGCCTGTTCCTTGGCGGCACGTCCAAAGGGCTTGGTCGGTCGTTCCCATACCGTTGCGTTATCCAGGAACTGCTGGAACTCCTCCTCGCTCTGGCCTTGGAAATAGTTCCAGTTCTGGTTGTATTCGCGCACATGCTCCTTGCAGAACCAGAAGTAATCATCCAGGTTCCTCGGGTTTTTCGGCGCACGATATTGCCCCGGCTCGTTACAGCCCTGCTTATCGCAGATGCGGGTCGATGTTTCGAATGCACCCGACATCCCACGCCGGCCCTTGGCCCGGCGCTTTTTGTCCTTGGCGGCGGAAATGTCGAAACCGAACGGGTCGTTACTGCTCATGGTTTGGGACACCTTTGCGACTCGGAGGCAGCAGTTTAGGCTATTTCGAGCGACATGGAAGGTCTTGAAGGAGAATGTGCGGATGATTGCGGATGAAATGCGCGAGAGGCTGGCGGTGCTGAAGCCGTCCCGGCTGGAAGTGATCGACGAAAGCGAAAGCCATCGCGGCCATGCCGGATATCGCGATGGCGGGCAGAGCCATTTCCGCATCCGCATGGCCAGTTCCTCTTTCAGCGGGTTGAGCCGGCTTCAGCGGCATCGTCTCATCCACGAGACACTGGGCGATATCATGCCGCGTATCCATGCGCTTGCGCTGGAACTCGCGGAAAGCTGAACCGTTAGCGCCGTCAGTCTTGCCCCTGCGATGGGCGCCGCGTAGAAGCCGGGCGAAGCGACGATATCGAGGGGGCCAGAGATGAGCACGCGCAAGGATTTCAACGACAGGCTGTTGTCACTGGGGCTGGCGCGCGTGAGCGAAGCGGCGGCGCATGCCTCGGCCCGGCTGATCGGGCGCGGGGATGAAAAGGCCGCCGATCAGGCCGCCGTGAATGCCATGCGAGACCAGCTGAACATGCTGGATATCAAGGGCGTCGTCGTTATCGGCGAGGGCGAGCGCGACGAGGCGCCAATGCTGTATATCGGTGAAGAGGTCGGCTCGGGGAATGGTCCCGAGGTGGATATTGCGCTGGACCCGCTGGAGGGTACGACTCTGACGGCCAAGGACATGCCGAACGCTCTGACGGTGATCGCCATGGCCCCGCGCGGGACCCTCCTGCACGCGCCGGATGTCTACATGGACAAACTGGCCATCGGGCCGGGTTATCCGAAGGATGTGGTGAGCCTCGATATGAGCCCGGCCGAGCGCGTGCGAGCGTTGGCACAGGCGCGTGGCTGCCGGGACAGCGATATCACCGTTTGCATCCTGGAGCGCCCCCGGCACGAAGAGATGATCGCCGCGGTCCGCGAAACCGGCGCCGCGATCCGGCTGATCACCGATGGCGACGTGGCCGGGGTGATCCATACAGCCGAGGCCGAAATGACCGGAATCGACATGTATATGGGCAGCGGCGGCGCGCCCGAGGGCGTGCTGGCGGCATCGGCTCTGAAATGCATGGGCGGCCAGATGTGGGGGCGGTTGCTGTTCCGTAACGATGACGAAAGAGGCCGCGCCGCCAAGGCCGGCATCACCGATCTGGACCGGATTTACTCGCGCGATGAATTGGTGACGGATGATGTCATCTTCGCGGCCACGGGCGTGACCAACGGCTCGATCGTGGCGGGCGTCAAGCGCGAGCCGCATTATCTGCAGACCGAGACTATCCTGATGCGGTCCAAGACCGGCTCGGTCCGGCGGATGATCTATCGCAACCCCATCCGGTGACGCGGTAAAAAAAGGGGGGCGCCGCCCCCCATCCCTTCGGGATTCCCCCGGAGGTATTTTGACAAAGAAGAAGGGGCGACGTGGCGTTTCTGGGGGTTGAGCGGTCGCTGGCCGGACGGCGTTGGATCGGCCCCGAGACAGCGCTGGAGCGGTTGGCCGAAGGGCTGGCGCAGCAATGTTCCCTGCCCTTGCCGGTGGCGCGGGTGCTGGCCGAGCGGGGGGTAGAGGCTGATGCGGCAGAGTCCTTTCTGACGCCACGCCTGCGTGACCTGCTGCCTGATCCGCTGGTGCTGCGGGACATGGAAACCGCCGCCGGGCGATTGGTTGCCGCGGCTGAAGCGGGCGAACGTATTGCCATCTTTGCCGATTACGATGTCGATGGGGGGGCTTCGGCGGCCCTGCTGCTGGACTGGCTGCGCCGGCAAGGCCGCGATGCGACGCTGTATATCCCGGACCGGATCGACGAGGGTTATGGGCCGAACGCCCCCGCCATGGCTGAACTGGCTGCCGCGCATGACCTGATCATCTGCGTTGATTGCGGCACCCTGAGCCATGATGCTTTGGCGGCGGCGGATGGCACCGATGTCATCGTGCTGGACCATCATCTGGGGGGCGAGACGCTTCCGCCAGCGCTGGCGGTGGTCAACCCCAATCGGGCCGATGAAGATGGGGCGCTGGGACATCTTTGTGCGGCGGGGGTGGTGTTCCTGACGCTGGTGCAGGCCGGACGCGTATTGCGCGCCAAGGGACGACCGGAGCCGGACCTGATGGCGATGCTGGATCTGGTCGGGCTGGCTACGGTCGCGGATGTGGCTCCGCTGGTCGGTGTGAACCGTGCCTTTGTGCGGCAGGGGCTAGCCATCATGGCGCGCAGGCAACGGCCCGGACTGGTGGCGCTTGCGGATGTGGCGCGGCTGGACGGGCCCCCTAACGCTTTTCATCTGGGCTTTTTGCTCGGGCCACGTATCAATGCCGGAGGCAGGGTCGGACGTGCCGATCTGGGGGCGTTGTGCCTGTCATCGCGCGATTCCGTGGAGGCGGCCCGCCTTGCGGCAGAACTGGACGGATTGAACCGCGATCGCCGCAGCATCGAGGCCGGCGTGCGCGACGAGGCACTGGCGCAGGTCGAGGCGCGTGGTGATAGGGTATTGTCCTGGGCGGCGGGAGAAGGCTGGCATCCCGGGGTTGTCGGCATCGTTGCCGCGCGAATCAAGGAGGCGACCGATTTGCCTTCGGTGGTGATCGGTGTCGAGGGTGGGATCGGCAAGGGTTCCGCCCGCTCTGTTCCAGGTGTCGACCTGGGCCGGGCGGTCCAGCGGCTTGCGCAGGAAGGGCTGCTGATCAAGGGCGGCGGGCACGAGATGGCGGCGGGACTGACTGTCGCCGAGGACCGTATCGCCGCAGCCATGGCACGGCTGGCCGAGCTGATTGCCCGCGACCTGGCCGCCCGCAGCGGAAATCGGGATTTGCGCATTTCGGGCCTGCTCGAAACCGGCGGTGCCACACCGCAACTGTTTCGCCAGCTTGAGGATGCGGGACCCTTTGGCCAGGCCTCTCCTGCTCCGCGATTTGCCTTTCCCGACCAGTTGATCGACAGCGCTTCGACCATGGGCGACAATCATCTGCGCCTTCGCTTTCGTAGCCCCGGCGGCTCGGCGGTTGAGGCGGTCGCATGGGGCGCGATGAACGGCCCGCTTGGCCCGGCGCTGATCGGGGCCAAGGGACGTCGTTTTCACCTTGCGGGCAAGCTGGATTTGTCCACATGGGGCGGGCGGGAGCGCGTGCGCCTGCGTCTTGACGATGCGGCGCCGGTATGAATCTGCGGCTGGCCAGGACCGGGCTGTCCCGCTAACCTGCTCCCGACATCCAGAAGGAGGCAGCAATGAAACTGACCTGGCTTGGACATTCCGGCTTTCGTCTTGAAATCGAGAACGCGATCATCCTGATCGACCCGTGGCTGACCGGTAATCCGCTCTTTCCCGAGGACAAGCGGCAGGAGGCCATCGGCGGCGCCACCCATATTCTCCTGACCCATGGTCACGGCGACCATTCGGGCGATACGCTCTCGATCGCCAAGGAGTTGAATATTCCTGTCGCGGGCATCTATGACCTGATCAATAGCTGGAGCAACCATCAGGGAATCGAGGGGATCGGCTTCAACAAGGGAGGCACGATCGATCTGGGCGGCGCCAGGGTGACCATGGTCAATGCCAGCCATTCCAGTTCGCTAGACGGGGCGGACGGGCCGATCTATGCGGGGCACGAATCGGGCTACATGATCGCGGGCGAAGGCCATGTGATCTATGTCAGCGGCGACACCGACATCATGGCCGATATGGAATGGATGGGTCAGCTGCACCAGCCCGATATAGGTATCCTTTGCGCGGGCGGGCATTTCACCATGGACATGAAACGTGCCGCTTTTGCCGCGAAGAAATATTTCGACTTCAAGACTGTCATTCCGTGCCACTACAAGACGTTCCCGCTGCTGGAGCAATCTGCCGAGGCGTTGAAGCAGGGCCTTCCCGGCACTGACGTGATCGAACCGGAAGTGCTGAAGGCAATCGAGTTGTGAGCGGCTTTCAGAGTTTCGAGGATCCGCAGGGCGGCGGCGATCATCCCGCCCGGCTCTCCATGCTGCGCGAACGCATGGCGGTGCTCGATCTTGACGCCTTCATCGTGCCGCGCGCCGATGCTCATCAGGGCGAATACGTCGCCGAGGCGGATGCGAGACTGGCATGGCTGACCGGTTTTACCGGCAGCGCGGGTTTCGCCATTGTTACCATGGACCGGGCGGGTGTCTTCATCGATGGCCGCTACCGCGTGCAGGTGAAATCGCAGGTCGATCTCGCGCATTTCACACCGGTGCCCTGGCCCGAAACGAAACCATCGGCCTGGCTGCGCGATGCACTGCCTTCGGGCGGCAAGGCCGGCTTCGATCCCTGGCTGCATACGCGCAAGGAAATCGAGGCAATGAAGAAGGGCCTCGCGGATAGCGGTATCGAGTTGGCTGCCCTCGCCGGGAACCCGGTCGATGCGATCTGGCAGGATCGCCCGGCGCCGCCGGTCGGCCGCGCGCGCGCCCATGCCGATGCGCTGGCGGGCGAGGCCTCGGGACAGAAACGCCGCCGGTTGGCCGGGGAGTTGCGCGAAAACGGCCAGACGGCCGCCTTCCTGTCGCTGCCCGATTCCATATCCTGGCTGTTGAATATCCGTGGCACGGATATCCCGAAAAACCCGATCGTTCAGAGTTTCGCGATCCTGTCCGATGACGGGCATGTTACGCTTTTCTCGGACCCGGACAAGTTTGACGACGGGCTTCGCGCGCATCTTGGCAACGAGGTCACGATCCTCCATCCTCGCGAACTGACCGATGCGCTCAGAAACCTGGGCGGAACGGTCCGCATTGATCCGGCCACGGCCCCGGAGATCGCCTTCCGTCTGGTGGAGGAGGCCGGCGCGCATATCGCTTGCGCCCCGGACCCGGCAATCCTGCCCAAGGCCCGGAAGAACCCGGCCGAGCTGAAGGGCATGCGCGCGGCTCATCTCCGCGACGGGGTGGCGATGACCCGGCTGCTGGCGTGGTTGGACGCGCGGGATCCAGCCAGCCTGACCGAGATCGACGTGGTCAGGAAACTGGAAGCGTTGCGGCGCGAGGAAGGCATCATCGATATCAGCTTCGATACCATTTCCGGTTCAGGGCCCAATGGAGCCATCGTGCATTACCGGGTCACCGAATCGACCAATCGCCGCCTTGCTGCCGGGGAAATGCTGCTAGTTGATTCGGGCGGACAGTATCCGGATGGGACCACCGACATCACTCGAACCATTCCGCTTGGACACCCGCCGGAGGAGGCGATCGCGCCCTATACGGCGGTGCTGCGCGGCATGATCGCCATCAGCCGCACCCGTTTTCCCAAGGGGGTGGCGGGCGCGCATCTCGATGCCCTGGCGCGGCAATTCCTGTGGGCGGAGGGATTCGATTACGATCACGGCACAGGCCATGGCGTCGGTGCGGCGCTTTGCGTGCATGAAGGTCCGGCCCGGATCAGCCGTGTCAGCGATCTGCCACTGGAGCCGGGCATGATACTGTCCAACGAACCCGGCTATTATCGGGAGGGGGCTTTCGGCATCCGCATAGAGAACCTGATCACGGTGATCGGTGCCGAGGCCGAACCGGGCCGCGACATGCTGGGTTTCGAGACGCTGACCCTATGTCCCATAGATACCCGTCCGGTCGATCGCGCAGCGATGTCGCGTGACGAGGCGGATTGGCTTGACCGATATCATGCACGGGTCCGTCAGGAACTTTCACCGCTATTGGACGAGGGAACGCGCGACTGGTTGCTGCGCGCCACAGCCGCAATTTCCTGATTGGGCGGTTTCGCCGCGAGGCCAAAGGCATGCGATTCGGTTTCGTCCTTTGCCATTCTGTGGAAGCCTGCGGATGAGGAGATGGGGATGGTGGAGCTTACCGGAGGTTGCGGCTGCGGGCAGGTCCGCTACCGTATGATGGAGTGGCCCTTGTTCACCCATTGCTGCCATTGCAGCTGGTGTCAGCGTGAAACGGGCAGCGCTTTTGTGCTCAATGCACTGATCGAGACCGATTTGCTGAAGTTGAAGGGGGAAGCGGAGGAAATCCATACGCCTTCGGCCTCGGGGAAAGGGCAGAAAATCATACGCTGTTCCGATTGCCATATCGCAATCTACAGCCATTATTCAGGGGCGGGGCCGCGTTTCGCATTTCTGCGCGTCGGGACATTGGACGATCCGGCGTGTTGTCCGCCGGATGTTCATATATTCACTTCGACGAAATTGCCCTGGGTTATACTGTCCGGGAATATCCCGGTCATGGAGGAGTATTACGACCGTGAGGCGCTGTGGCCCGCCGCATCACTCGAACGACGGAAGGTGGCGCTGGCGCAGGGGTGAAACGGGTCAGTTCCAGTTCGGTTCGCGCTTTTCCAGAAAGGCGTTAATGCCCTCATCCGTGTCCGGCAGCATCATGTTCTCGCACATCGTGGCGCCTGCATTGTCATAGGCTGCTGACAGGCCGAGGCGAAGCTGTTCGTGGAAGGCCCGCTTGCCCATACGCACCGCCGAAGGCAGCTTGGAGGCGATCACGCGCGCCATCTCCATCGTCGCATCCGTCAGCTGATCTGCGGGAACGACGCGATTGATCAACCCCAACTCGCGGGCGCGCTCCGCAAGGATGAACTCGCCAGTGGTCAGCATCTCGAAGGCTGCCTTCGGTGGAACGGCTCGGGTCAGTGCGACCATCGGGGTCGAGCAGAACAAACCTATATTCACGCCGTTGACGCCGAAGCGGACGCCTTCGGCGGCGACGGCAAGGTCGCATGAGGCGACAAGCTGACAGCCGGCGGCGGTTGCGATGCCCTGCACCTCGGCGATTACCGGCTGGGGCAGGGCGGGAATCATCTGCATCATTCCGGCGCAGCGTCCGAAAAGCTGGTCATAGGCTGCCCGCCCGGCATCCTCGTTCCCGCGTGCGGCCTGCATCTGGCGCAGGTCGTGCCCGGCCGAGAAGGCCTTGCCTTCGGCCGCCAGAATCACCACGCGGATATTGTCGTCGGCCTCGATCGCCCGGAAAGCGTCTGACAACGCGTCGATCATCTCGAGCGACAGGGCGTTGAAATTTGACGGGCTGTTCAGGGTCAGCCGCGCCATGTGATCGGTATCTTCGCGCAAGACGAGCTCTGACATCTTGATCTCTCCTCCTTTTGCGGGAACCGTAAGCCGCAATCGGTCGGGAGGAAAGCATGGACATCGTAATGGACGCGGAAGCGCTGAACGCGTTTCTGGGTCGCGAGTTTCCGCAAGTAGCGGGTGAATACCGCGTTGAACGGGTAGACCCGGACCTGCTGACCGCCCGGCTGACCGTGGGCGAGGCACATCTGCGTCCCGGCGGTACCATCAGTGGACCTTCGATCTTCGCGCTGGCCGATCTGGCGATCTATTGCGCGATCCTTGCGCGAATCGGGCCGGTTGCCCTTGCGGTGACGACTAATGCCTCGGTTGATTTCATGCGCAAGCCCGAGGCAGACAGGGATCTGCGTGCCGAGTGCCGGGTTCTGAAGCTGGGACGTGTCCTCGCCGTTGCCGAGGCGCTGATCTACTCCGAAGGAGGAACCGAGCCGGTGGCACGCTGTTCAATGACATACTCGATTCCGCCGAAAAGTTAGAACTTCGGGCGGTTATGGCGAGGTATTTTAATACCTAATTATTAACGCATTGATGTTAAAGTAAAAATCATCACGGCCTGCTCTTGACTGTGCGTCCGGGATTTTCGATATACCGCCATCTCGAATGAACACGACCCTAAGGGACGACAGATGAAAACTTATACCGCGAAACCGGCGGAGATCGAGAAGAAGTGGATCCTGATCGACGCCGAGGGCGTCGTTCTGGGCCGTCTTGCCTCGATCGTCGCCAATCGCCTGCGCGGCAAGCACAAGCCAAGCTATACGCCGCATATGGACATGGGCGACAATGTCATCGTCATCAATGCCGACAAGGTGCAGATGACCGGCAACAAACGCAACGACAAGAAATACTACTGGCACACTGGCCATCCGGGCGGCATCAAGCATCGCACCGCAGGTCAGTTGCTGGATGGCGCCCATCCCGAGCGGGTGGTGATCAAGGCCGTCGAGCGCATGATCAGCCGCAACAAACTGGGCAAGCAGCAGATGACTCATCTGCGCGTTTATGCCGGGACCGAGCATCCGCATGAGGCGCAGCAGCCCGAAGTGCTGGACGTGAAGTCCATGAATGCCAAGAACACCCGGAGCGCGTGATTATGGCCGAAGACATCAAATCTCTTGACGAACTGAAGTCGGCCGTTTCGGGAACCGAGGCCGAAGCGCCCGTGACCGAAGCCGTCATCAAGCGCGAAGCACAGCGCGACGACCTGGGCCGCTCCTATGCGACCGGCAAGCGGAAGGACGCGGTTGCCCGCGTCTGGGTCAAGCCGGGTTCCGGCAAGGTCGTCGTGAACGGGAAGGACATCAACGAATACTTCGCCCGTCCGGTGCTGCAGATGATTCTGCGCCAGCCCTTCGACGTGGCCGGTGTGGCCGGCCAGTATGACGTGCAGGCGACCGTCAAGGGCGGCGGCCTGTCGGGTCAGGCAGGTGCCGTGAAGCACGGTATCAGCCAGGCGCTTCAGTTGCACGAGCCTAGCCTGCGTCCGGCGCTCAAGGCCGCGGGCTTCCTGACCCGTGACTCGCGCGTGGTCGAACGGAAGAAATACGGCCGCGCGAAAGCCCGCCGCAGCTTCCAGTTCTCGAAACGCTGATTCTGCCCGCAAGGCTTTGGGGAAGGCGCGGTCCTGCGGGGCTGCGCCTTTTCTTTTTTCCGTCAGAATCGGTTTGATCGGATGCTTCTGCCCCTGTTTTGCGACTCGTCCAGGGGGCGACTCGGCCCTGAAAGGAGGCGAATGGGAGTGAATCCGCTTTGAACACCGGGCCTCATGACCGTATCCATGGCTGGTATGTTACGAAAATTGCATAAAATAATTATTATATTACATGTCTTTATGCAAAAATTCCGGCTGATGGCAAATTTCCCACTTGCGCGCATTTGCGGTAATCCGTAGATACCGCTTCACCGAAGGCGGGGACGCTTGAGGTGCCGGGTCGGCCGAGAGAGAGGCCGGTTTGGAAGCTAATTCGGGAATGAACGACCGGCA
>NZ_QOKZ01000017.1 GCF_003697785.1 Paracoccus alkanivorans
GCCGTCGTCATCCTGGCCCTGGTCGGCTTTGTCTGGTACCCGCTCAAGCGCCTGCTGCGCAAGAACAACGCCACCAGCGACAAACAAGAACAGCGATGATGATCACGGTCCTTGCGCTCGTCGCGGGCATCATCGCGCTGATCACCGTGCTGCGGGTGATGGAGGTCGAGCGCCGCGCGGGCGCCGCCATCCATGTCGCCCACGAGGCCCTGGGCACCATCACCGATCCGGATCTGAGCGATGAGGTCAAGGAACGCCAGGTCAGGCAGGCCACGTTCTCGCTGCTGAAAAGCACCTTCGTGCTGCTGGCCATCGCCGCGGTGGCCCTGCTGGCGGCGGCGGTCTTTGTCGTCGGCGGCGATCTGCTGGGCCTGTTCACTATGGCCGAGGCGATGGATGTAGCGCTGAGCTGGTCCTTCATCCTGTGGTCGACCCTTGGCAGCATCGCGCTGTGGATTGCGATCGGCCGGCTTCGCAGGACTGAGGCACCGGCAGAACAGGATGCCGCGCGCGACGAGGTGCCCTATTCGGCGCTGGACCGGGCGTTGCATAACCAGGCGTTTTCATCGCCGGGGCTGCAAAAGGGGCTGGCCCGGATAGAGGACCGCCTGTGGCACCGCAAGATCGCGGCAACCCGGGCCGAGAGGCCGGTGCTGATCACCTCCCTGCCGCGGGCGGGCACCACGATCCTGCTGGAACTGCTGGCCCGGCAGCCGGAATTCGCCTCGGCGACCTATCGCAACATGCCCTTTACCCTGTCGCCGCTGCTGTGGGGACGCTTTTCCAGCCTGTTCCGCAAGGCCGGGGAAAAGGCCGAGCGCGCGCATGGCGACGGCATCGATGTCGATTTCGACAGCCCCGAGGCCTTCGAGGAAATGGTCTGGATGGCCTTCTGGCGCGACCATTACAGGAACGGCCGTATCGCGCTTTGGGATGAGACGAACCGCGATGCCGGGTTCGAGGACTTCCTTTCCCGCCACATGCGCAAGATCGTGGCCACCACCCCCGGCGCGTTCCGCTATGTTTCCAAGAACAATGCCAATATCGCGCGCTTGCCCCTTTTGCGCGCCGCTTTTCCGGATGCCCGGCTGGTGATCCCGGTGCGCGACCCTGCCTCGCAGATCGTTTCGCTGATGCGGCAGCATGAGCGCTTTGTCGATCTGCATGGCCGCGACCGGTTCGCCCGGCAATATATGGAGGGGATCGGGCATTTCGAGTTCGGTGCCGCCCTGCGCCCGATCGCCTTTCCCGGTGCGCCCGACAGCGCGGAAGGGGCAGGAACCACGGATTACTGGCTGCGCTATTGGAATGCCGCCTATGCCCATGTGCTGGAGCATGCGCCCGCGGATGCGATTTTCGTCGATCACGCGGCGCTCAGCGGCAAACCGGAAGAGCAGTTGCCGCGCCTTGCCGACGCGCTGGAGATGCATGACCGGCAGGCATTGCTGTCTGCCAGCGGCATGTTCCGGGCACCGAAACCCTCTCCCGAACTTTCCGGGGCGTCTGCCGATCTGCTTGGCCGCGCCCGGGAATTGCACAGCGCATTGCTTGACAGGACGATATGACCGACGCCACCCAAAGAAGAAAGAATATTCCAGCCTTGAAACGCGGGTTCTCCGACCGTATCGGTCCCGTGCTATCTATTGTTTCGCTTGTCGTGATCGCCGTGACCTATGGCACCGTCGCATCCTGGTGGAACTGGTTCCCCGCGCCGCAGATCGGCCTTGCGCATCGCACGATGCTGGAGGTCTCGGAAAACTGGAAGAACGATATCGGCCTTGAACCGACGCGGCACCTGGTCAAGCCGGTCGGCGGCGATCCGGACCCCGAGCGCGGGCTGTCGGGCACGCCTGCCGGTAACGCTGCCGACGGCTATATCCTTGTCGCGGGGCTGAACGAGACGCAGGACGGACCCTTCCATGTCGTCCGCCTCTATGACGGCCAAGGCAAGGAGGTCTATCGCTGGCCGGTGCATTACGACCTGCTTGATTCCGAACGGCAGCCGCAAAACGTCATGCTGCACGGCATGGAGGTGTTCGAGGACGGCTCGCTTGCGCTGACCTTTGATGGCGGGGCGGCGATTGCCCGCGTCGATGCCTGCGGTCAGCCGATTTGGACGCAGAACGACCGGTTCCACCATACCATCAACCGCGATGGCGAGGGCCGGCTGGTGACGCTGGTCGACGACGATATCGTTCGGCTCGACGAGAATACCGGCAAGATTCTCAGCAGGGTCAGCCTCCGCAAGGAAATGGTCGAGGGCGAGAACGAGGATCAGAAGGGCATGCTGGAAATCCGCACCCGCACGCCGGAAAATGCCGATGAAACCGTCACCTATCTGGATGACCCGTTCCATCCCAACGATGCCGAGCCGCTGCGCGCCGAGATGGCCGGTGCCTTCCCGATGTTCGAGGCCGGCGACGTGCTGCTGAGCATGCGCGAGCTGAACATGATCGCCGTCGTCGATCCGGAAACCGGGCGGATGAAATGGTGGCATTTCGGGCCGTGGTTCAAGCAGCACGACCCCGATTTCCAGCCCGATGGCCGGATCACCGTTTTCGACAATGCCACCGGCACCGGCAAGTCCCGCATCCTCGCCATCCGGCCCGGTGAGAACAAGGTCGAAACGCTGTTTTCCGGATCGGACGAGTTGCCCTTCTATACCTGGCGCCGGGGCAAGCATCAGATCCTGCCCGATGGCAACATCCTGCTGACCGAGGCCGAGGGCGGGCGCGTGCTGGAGGTCTCTGCCGATGGCAAGCTGCTTTGGGACCGGCACATGAAATGGGATGCCGAGCAGAACGTCATCATTACCGAGGCGCGCTATGTGCCCGGGGATTTCTTCGAGAACGGGGTGCCAAGCTGCAACCCCGGTCACGGGACATGAGGGGCGGCCCGGTCCGCTGATCCGGATCCGATGAACGCTGCGCCCGTTGGAAGTGGTGGCGGAGCCCGCAACCGGGCTCCGCCTTGTCATTCCCGGATGGTCAAAGCGCCGCCCGGGCGGTTGCCTGCACCCGCGCGACGGGCTGTCCGGTCAGGATCCGGCGTCCGACGGCAATGGTGACGCGGCCATCGGCGTGATCCCTGATCTTTTCGCCCTGGGCGCTGCTGCGGCTGCTGGTGATGATCGTGGTCAACATTGGAATTCTCCTGGATGAAACTGTGTTCGGGGTGGTGGACCCGGCACTCAGAGTGCCGGGGCGCTTCCGTCAAGCAGGCCCATGGCCGCTTTCTGCATATACCGATGGATCGCCGGAGCCGGTGCACCATCGATCCGCGACGACCGGCCGGTCCGGCGGTCACGACGGCAGATGGTGCAAAGCTGTGAACCTGGCACCATCGCGGGCCGCGTGGAATGGGCGGCGGTGAGATTTCGATACAGCATGGTCATCATCATTGTGCTCCTTCGTCCTTGTTGCGGCGTCGGTGGAAGCCGTCCTTCGCAACAACTTAATTACGACAGATGTTGTCGTCTTTTGCAAGGAAAAAATCTCGCTAAATTTTATCGTGATTATGGGATATCAGTCTCCCGCACGCGTAAAACGGCAGATATGATCCTGTTTCAACCTCCGGCCAAGCGGGGCAGGGCGTGCCCGCGAAGCATGCATGGAGATCTTAACTGGTTGAAAATACGCTGTTATGCGCCAACGAGCTGCTCGGACAACTGTTCCGAGCGGATCAGATCAGCCAAGGTCAGCGATTCGATCAGGATCAGATATGACCAGAACACCTCGGCAAAGACCTTGCGGATCCGGCAGGTCGCCTCGTCCGTGCAATCCTCGCAGCGCTGATAGGCCCGGCGCGACAGGCAGGGCAGGGGGGCGATGGGTCCGTCGATCAGGCGCAGCATCTCGGAAATCGAAATCTCCGCCGGCTGCTTGATCAGAAGATAACCGCCCGACCGGCCACGGATCGACCCGACCAGCCCGGCATTGCGGATTTCCAGCAGGATCTGCTCGAGGAACCGCTTGGGCGTGCCGGAACGCCTGGCGATCTTTTCGATCGTCAGCGGCTCGGGCACTTCTTTCGCGGCCTCGTCCCCCAGGACCAGCAGGGCCTTGAGGGCATATTTCATCTTCTGCGTGATCATGAATTCAGGTTACGCAGGAAAAAGACGATGATCAACGTCGAGATTGCCGCAGCGATGCCATAATCGCACCGAAGATACGTGAAAGACACAGGAAGGTCAGTGCTTCCAGCCAGTTTTCGCGTCATCGGCATATGTCCGGTTCCGGGGGGTTATTCCTCTTTCGAATGGAATCTTGGGATATCATCATTGGACAGCCGCCCGGGCGGCGGCGAAAGTTTCCGTAACGGGACAAGATTCATCAACGGGAACGCAAGATGCAGAATGCCGAGCCTATATGGGAACATGTCGAGGCGCATAAGAAGGATCTGACCGAGCTGTCCGACCGGGTCTGGGGCATGCCCGAGACGCTTTATGCCGAATACCGGTCCTGCGCCGAGCATGTCGCGACATTGCGCGCCAAGGGCTTCACCGTCACCGAGGAACTGGCCGGCATCCCCACCGCCGTCATGGGCGAAGCCGGAGAGGGCGGGCCGGTCATCGCGATCCTCGGGGAATATGACGCATTGCCCGGCCTGAGCCAGGAGGCGAATATCGCCGAACCCCGCCCGGTCGTGCCCGGCGGCAACGGCCATGGCTGCGGCCACAACCTGCTTGGATCGGCGGCGCTTCTGGCGGCCTGCGCGCTCAAGGACTGGCTGGCCGAAACCGGCACGCCGGGACGGGTGCGCTATTACGGCTGTCCCGCCGAAGAGGGGGGCGCGGCCAAGGCCTTCATGGTGCGCGACGGCGCCTTTGCCGATGTCGATGCGGCGATCACCTGGCATCCGGCGGCGATGACCCGCGTGGACGAGGCCGAAAGCCTTGCCAATACCCGCATGGATTTCGAGTTCACCGGCCGGTCGAGCCATGCCGCAGCCGCACCGCATCTTGGCCGTTCCGCGCTGGACGCGGCCGAACTGATGAATGTCGGCGTGCAGTATCTGCGCGAGCATATCCCGCAGGACAGCCGCATCCATTACGCCTATCTCGACGCCGGAGGAACGGCGCCCAATGTCGTGCAGGGCAAGGCCAAGACCCGCTATGCGATCCGCTCCACCACGCTTTCGGGGATGTTCGCGCTGAACGAGCGGGTGCAGAAGATCGCCCGCGGCGCGGCGATGATGACCGATACCGAGGTGAAGATCTCGGTCATGTCGGCCGTGTCGAACATGCTGGGCAATACGCCGCTGGAGCAGGCGATGTTCACTGCGATGCAGGCGCTTGGCGGGGTCGAGTTCGACGATGCCGACCGCGAATATGCCGCCGCCATCCAGGCGACGCTGAGCGCCGAGGACATCGCCTCGAACTACCGTTCCACCGGGCTGGAGCCCCGCGAGGGAGAGCCGCTTTGCGACTACATCGTGCCGTTCGATGCGCGCGGCGAAAAGATGATGGGCTCGACCGATGTGGCAGATGTCTCGTGGGTGGTGCCGACTGTGCAGGCGCGGGTGGCCACCCATGCCATCGGCACGCCGGGGCATAGCTGGCAGATCACCGCGCAGGGCAAGGCTCCGGCGGCGCATAAGGGCATGACCTACGCGGCCAAGGTGATGGCGGCGACGGCCCGGATGCTTTACGCGGACGAAACCCTGCTGGCGCGTGCCAGGAAGGATCATCAGGACCGGCTGGCCCGCGAACCCTATATCTGCCCCATTCCAGAAGATGTGCGGCCACCGCTGCAACCGCGCCCGACAGCGACGGAATAGCCGCGGCCGGGCAACAACGACATGCCGGGGCGGGCGATCGCTGCCGCCCCGGCAAAGACGACCGGGCGGGAATCCATCGCCCGGCGCTTATGGACCACAGGGAAGGAATATCCGAATGAAACGGATCCTGCATCCGCTGCTGGGCGTCTCTGCCGCAGCCGCGCTGACCGCGACCACCACCCATGCCGAAACGCCGGACAATGCGCTGGTCATGGCTTGGAACATCGATTCCATCTCGACCTTCGATCCGGCGCAGGTCGGCGAGGTCGTGACCAACGAACTGCTGCAGAATACCTGCGACATGCTGGTCTCTTTCGTGCCCGAGACCGAATCCGAGGTGCAGCCCGCCCTCGCTGAAAGCTGGGAAGTGTCGGAGGACGGCAAGACCCTGACCTTCCACTTGGCGAAGGACGCCGTGTTCCCCTCGGGCAATCCCGTCACGGCGCAGGATACGGTCTGGTCGCTCAAGCGGGTGCTGACGCTTGGTTACGGCAACGCGGCGACACTGACCGAATACGGTTTCTCGACCGGGAACATGGACGAGCGGATCACTGCGCCGGACGACCATACCGTGGTGCTGAAATTCGGCGAGCCCTACCCGGTCTCGCTGGTGCTGCAGGCCATCGCCGCCAACCGGGTTTCCGCCACGCTGGACAGCAAGCTGCTGATGGAAAACGAGCAGGACGGAGATCTGGGCAATGCCTATCTGAAGGACAAGACCGCCTGTGTCGGCCCCTACCAGCTTGCGAAATGGAACCAGGGGCAGGGGGTCGTTCTGGAGGCCAACGCCAATTACACCGGCGAGAAGCCCGCGCTAGAGCGGGTGCTGATCCGCCACGTCGCCGAAACCGGCACGCAGCGCCTGCTGGTCGAGCAGGGCGATGTCGATATAGCCCGCGACCTGACCCCGAACGACCTGCGCGAGTTGGAGAATGTCGAGGGGCTGCATATCGACTCGGTCCTCAAGCCGCAGTTGATTTTCTGGACCTTCAACACCGCCGACGAGATCTTTGACGATCCGAATGTGCGGCTGGCGATGAAATACCTGATCGACTACCAGCAGCTTGGCGATACGGTGATGCAATATCTCGGCACGCCCTGGCAAAGCTTTGTGCAGGCCGGCGCTTTCGGCGAATTGCCGCAGGACGAGGCGCTGCCATTCGGGCTGAATCCCGACAAGGCCAAGGAATTGCTGGCCGAGGCGGGCTATCCCGACGGGTTCGAAGCGACGATCTATATCGGCTCGCTGCCCTGGTCGAGGCCGCTCGCGCAGCATGTCCAGCAGAACGCCGCCCAGATCGGGGTCGATTTCAATATCGAGCAGATGGCCAATGCGCAGTTCTTTGCCAAGGTGCGCGGACGGGATTACCAGACCGGCATCAAAGCATGGCAGACCGGCGTGCCGGATGCCCATGGCAACGCGTCGCGGCTGGTGATGAACCCTGACAACAGCGACGAGGCGCAATTGACGCAATTGCCGTCCTGGCGCGCCTCCTACCAGGACGAGAAGCTCAACGAGATGGTGCTGGCGGCAGTGGTCGAGCCCGATCCCGAAAAGCGTATCGCGATCTATGCCGATCTGCAGAAGGCCTGGATGGAAAGCGGGCCGATGGCGGTCATGTTCCAGACCCATTTCGTCGCCGCAATCCGCGACGATCTGAAGAATTGGACCTGGAACGGCTTTCAGGTCTATTACGGCAAGGCGAGCAAGTGATGGCGGAGACGGCAAGTTTCGCAAAGGCGATGCCCGGCCCGGCGCGCGGCAGGAACCCGATCCTGCCGCAACTCCTGAGCCTGCTCAGGCTGGTGCTGTCGGTCTGCGTCACGCTGGTCGGGCTGGCGGCGCTGACCTTTCTGATCGGGCGGATGCTGCCGATCGATCCGGTGCTGGCGGTTCTGGGCGACAATGCCACGCAGTCGGCTTATGACGCCATGTATGTCAAGATGGGCCTCGACCGTCCGCTGATCGTGCAGTTCGGGCAATATCTGTGGAATATCCTGCATTTCGATTTCGGGAACTCCCTGCTCTCCGGCCGCCCGGTCTCGGAAGAGATCATCCGGGTCTTTCCCGCGACCATGGAACTGGCGACGCTGGCCATGCTGATCGGCACCGGGATCGGTGTACCGCTCGGGGTGATCGCGGCGGTCTATCGCAACTCCGCCATCGACCATGTGGCGCGGATCGTCTCGCTGCTGGGCTATTCGGCGCCGAATTTCTGGCTTGGCCTGATGGGGCTGGTGCTGTTCTACGCGACGCTAGGCTGGGTCGGCGGCCCCGGGCGGATCGACCTGATCTATGAGTTCGACCTGCAGCCGGTGACCGGCTTCTACCTGATCGATGCGCTGATGGCCGGTAACTGGGAACTGTTCGGCAATGTGTTCAGCCACCTGATCCTGCCCGCCTCGATCCTTGCGCTAAGCGCATTGGCCTATGTCAGCCGGATGACGCGCAGCTTCATGATCGAACAGCTCGAACAGGAATACGTGATCGCCGCCCGCGCCAAGGGCGTCGGCCGCTGGCGCATCGTCTGGACCCATGTGTTCCGCAATGTCGCGGTGCAGGTGATTACCGTCGTCGCGCTGTCCTATGCCTTTCTTCTGGAAGGCGCGGTGCTGACGGAAACCGTGTTCGCATGGCCGGGATTCGGCCGCTACATGACCAATTCGCTGCTGGCAGGGGACATGAACTCGGTGACAGGCTGCACGCTGGTCATCGGCGTGATCTTCGTCGGGCTGAACCTGGTAAGCGATCTGCTTTACCGGGTGATCGACCCGCGGACCCGCCAAGCCTGAAAGGATATCCGCAATGACCGATATCTCGCCCTCACCCCGTCCCTCCACCCTGCGGGCCTGGCTGACCGATCCGCATCCGCATTCGCCCGCGCAGGCCCGGATGCAGCAGCTTTGGCGCATGTGGCGCAAGCTGCGGCGCAACGGCTCGGCGCTGCTGGGGCTGACGATCCTGCTGGTGATCGCCTGCGCCGCCATCTTCGCGCCGCTGGTCGCCACGCATGACATCTATGCACAGGACCTGGGCAACCGCCTTGCCCTGCCATCGGCAGAGCACTGGCTCGGCACCGACGAACTGGGCCGCGACATCTATTCGCGCCTGCTGTTCGGGGCGCGGATCACGCTGTATATCGCATTCCTCACCGCGATCATCTCGGCCCCGGTCGGGCTGCTGATCGGCACGCTCTCGGGCTATCTCGGCGGTTGGGTCGATACGGTGATGATGCGCGTGACCGAGGTCTTTCTTGCCTTTCCGTCGCTGGTCTTGGCGCTGGCCTTCGTCTCGGCGCTCGGGCCGGGCATCAACAACGCCGTGATCGCCATCTCGCTGACCGCTTGGCCGCCGATCGCCCGGCTGGCGCGGGCCGAGACGATGATCATCCGCCATTCCGACTATATCTCGGCGGTGCGGCTGCAGGGCGCCTCGGCGCTGCGCATTCTCGTCAGGCACGTGATGCCCATGTGCGTGCCCTCGGTGATCGCGCGGGTGACGCTGAACATGGCGTCGATCATTCTGTCGGCCGCCGGGCTGGGCTTTCTGGGGCTCGGCGCGCAGCCGCCCAGCCCGGAATGGGGCGCGATGCTGTCCACGGCACGGGAATTCATCCTGTCCAACAGCTATGTCGCGGCGGCCCCGGGGATCGCCATCCTGATGACTTCGATCGCCTTCAACCTAGTGGGCGACGGGCTTCGCGACGTGCTGGATCCACGCCATGGCTGAGGATAACGAAATGACCCCCGAACCGGTCCTGAGCGTCCGCAATCTCAATATCCGTTTCCGCGACGAGACCCGTGTCACCCATGCGGTCCGCGACCTGTCCTTTGATCTCGGCGTCGAGAAACTGGGCATCGTCGGGGAATCCGGCTCGGGCAAGAGCCAGACCGGACGCGCGCTGATGCGGCTGTCGCCTCCTTCCGCGCAGATCACCGCAGAGCGGCTGCGTTTCGGCAAGCTCGACCTGCTCAAGGCCAGCGAGTCGCAGATGATGCGGATACGCGGCAACGAGATCGCCATGATCCTGCAGGACCCGAAATATTCGCTGAACCCGCTGATCCGGGTCGGCAAGCAGATCGCCGAAGCCTATCGCCTGCATCGCGACGGCAGCATGCGCGATGCGCGCGACCACGCGATGGCGATGCTGGAGAAAGTGCATATCCGCAACCCCGAGCGGGTCTATAACCTGTATCCGCACGAGGTCTCGGGCGGGATGGGGCAGCGGATCATGATCGCCATGATGCTGATCGCCGAGCCGAAACTGATCATCGCCGACGAACCGACCTCGGCGCTGGATGTCACCGTGCGCAGGCAGGTCCTGTCGGTGCTGCAGGAACTGGTGGAGGACGCGGGCGCGAGCCTGATCTTCATCAGCCACGACCTGAACCTCGTCGCGGATTTCTGCGACCGGGTGATGGTCATGTATCAGGGCCGCGCGCTGGAAACCCTGCCCTCGGCAGAGCTGGGCCGGGCAAGGCATCCCTATACCCGCGGACTTCTGGACAGTCTGCCCCGCCTTGACCATCCCTGCGCCGAACTGGCGGTGCCGGTCCGCGACCCGGCCTGGCTTGACGCACCGTCGGGGCAGTGACCCCCAGGAGAATCTCCATGCAGAATCCATATCTCGAACTGAAGGACCTGACGATCCGTTTCGGTCATGGCGCATCCGGAGTCGTCGCGGTGCAACAGGCGGAATTCGCGATCGAAGAGGGCGAAAGCTATGGCCTGATCGGAGAATCCGGCTGCGGAAAATCGACGATCCTGCGCGCGATCGCCGGGCTGAACCCGCATTACGAAGGCCGGATCCTGCTGGATGGGACCGAACTGCCGAAACAGCGTGGTAAGGCGCTCTTTCGCAAGATGCAGATGGTGTTTCAGGACCCCTATGCCTCGTTGCATCCGCGCAAGATGGTACAGAATGTCCTGATCGAGCCGCTGCAGATCATGGGCATGGACCGCAAGCAGGAGCGCATCGACGCCATCCTGTCGGATGTCGGCCTCGATGCCGGTTTCCGTTATCGCTTTCCGCATGAGCTGTCCGGCGGCCAGCGCCAGCGGATCGCCATCGCCCGCACCCTGATCGTCGAGCCCCGCCTGCTGCTGCTGGACGAGCCCACCTCGGCGCTCGACGTGTCGGTTCAGGCCGAGATCCTGAACCTGCTGAACCGGCTGCGCCGGGACCGGGGGCTGACCTATCTGATGGTCAGCCACGACATCGCCGTGATCGCGCATATGTGCGACCGTATCGCGATCATGAAGGACGGGCGGATGCTGGAAAAACTGACATCGCAACAGGTGCGGAGCGGGGCGGTGACAGAGGATTACACCCGCGAATTCCTCGCCGCATCCGCTCCGGCTGTGGCGCGGGAGGCGGCACAGGCAGGCTGAACACGAGGAGTGACATGACAACAGTATTGGAAAAGATCGCCGCCCGTGTGGCGGGCGGGGTGACGGTGACTGCTGCCGACCGGCAGGCGGCTGGCCATGCGATCGCGGACACGCTTGCCTGCATGGTGGCCGGTCAGGACGACATCGCCGCCCATGGCGTGAGGCAGGCGCTGCAGGCAGGGCAGCAACCCGGTCCCGCCGATCTGGTGGGCGGAGGCTCTGCCCCGGCGGCGATTGCCGCGATGGTCAATGGAACGGCGTCCCATGCGCTGGATTTCGACGATAATTTCGGCCCCGGGATGAGCCATGCCTCGGCCGTGCTGGTCCCCGCGCTGCTGGCCCTGGGCCAGTCGACCGGGGCAGGCGGCAGCGATCTGGTTTCGGCCTATCTGGCCGGGCTGGAGGCGCAGGCGCTGGTCGGCGGCGGTGTGGCACCGGAACATTACGTCGCCGGCTGGCACGGCACCTCTACCATCGGCTGCATCGGCAGCGCGGCGGGCTGCGCGGTATTGTTGCGGCTGGACCGGGCAGGGATCGTGAACGCGATGTCGCTGGCCGTCAGCATGGCCTCGGGAATGAAGGGGCAGTTCGGCACCCCGGCCAAGCCGTTCCATGCCGGGCTGGCGGCACGAAACGCGGTGGAGGCGGCACAGTTCGCCGCTGCGGGGCTTTACGGGCGGGACGATATTCTCGAACGGGCGCAGGGCCTTGGCAGCCTGATGAGCGGCGGGCAGGACGCGGAATGGATACTTCCCGGCGACGACCAGCCGCATGTGATCGGGACCGCAGGGCTGAGTCCCAAGATCCACCCTTGCTGCGGTTCCACCCATAACGCGGTGGACATGGTTCTGGCACTGCGCAAGAAGCACGGCTTTACCGCCGGTGATGTCGCGGAGGTTGCGCTGACCGTAGCCCGGGCGAATTACCGCAACCTTGCCTATCCCGAGCCGCAAACCGCGATGGAGGCCCGCTTTTCGATGCAATATTGCGTCGCACTGGCATTGACGCAGGACATCCTGTCGCTGGCGGATTTCACGCCCGAGGCAGTGATGCGCCCGCATCTGCGTGCGCTATTTGGCAGGATCTCGATGGATGTCATGCCGCTGGAGACGGAACTGGCCCAGGCCCGGCCAGCCCATCGCGCCCGGATCCGGCTGCGGGACGGCCGCGAACTGACGGCAGAGCTGGCCCATGCGCGGGGGACATTGGCCGATCCGATGGACGACGCGGCACGCCGGGCGAAGATCCGCGATTGCTTTGATTTTGCCGGGTTGCCGCTTGACGATCGCGGGCTGCGGATTCTGGAACAGGTCGACGAGCTGCCCGACCTGTCGCCGCTCGGCGCGCTGATCGCCAGATGCCCGCCCCGGTCAATCGCCTGCTGACCGCTTCCGTTCCGTGATGCTCGATCCGGCCCCACTGCGGGATGCATCGCGGCCTGCTCCGAACGGTGTCAAGCCCCCGGAATATTCTGCGGAACGCGCATGTCCTCTTCGGCGGCGGGAAGCGGCACGACCGAGGGCGCCCGCGCCTGCGCACAGGCCGCGTGCCAGATCTTCTCGACAATGGGGCGATGCTTGCGCTTCTTGCGATAGATGGCGATCTCGTTGCGGATGATCCAGTCAGGATGGCCGGCCACGACCAGCCGTCCCGCATCAAGTTCCTCGCGGGCGAGGCTTTCGGGCACCCAGGCCAGCCCGGTCCCGACCAGTGCCAGCGATTGCAGGGCAAGGCTCATGGCATTCGAGGCGACGATGTTCAGCGCCACCATCTTCTCGCGCAGCAGCGGCGCCAGAGCCTGCGCGAAAAAACTTTGCGTGCCATAGCTGAGAAACCGCACGACATCGTCCCGGTCCAGATCGTAAAGCGGCGCGCCATCCTCGTCGGGCGCGCTGACCGGCAGCAGCCGCTCGCTGCCCAGAACGATGCAGTCAAGCTCCTTCGGGTCGATGCCGAGTGGAACCGCCGGATGCACATAGGTCAGCAGCAGGTCGCTTTCGTCGTTGCGGAACTGCCGGATGGTCTCGCTATAGGCCGAACTGGCCGGGTTCGGGTGGCGGTCGAAATGGCCGATCTGCGCCTCGATGCTTTCCAGCCATTTGGGCAGGAAGGTAATGCGCAGCGTGTGCATCGACAGGATGCTGATCTGGTCCCGCGGCTGCTTGGCCAGTTTCCGCACGCCCAAGCGCAGGCTGTTGATCTGCTGCACCAGATCGCGTGCCTGGCGGATCATCACCTTGCCCTCAGTGGTCAGTTGCACCGGATAGCTCGACCGGTCGATCAGGGTGACGCCAAGCCAATGTTCAAGGGTCCGGATGCGCTTTGAAAGCGTCGACTGGCTTACATGCCGGATCTCGGCCGCGCGCGAAAAGTTGCGCACGTCGCCGAGGCAAACGAAATCTTCCAGTAATTTGAGTTCCATGGATCGCCACTTCCCCGTTCATGTGAAGAGCATCCCCCAAGCCTTCAGATGAGAGGAAACCGGTTGCGCTGTCAATATGACAGTCCGGTGACCGGGGCGGCGGCGCGAAAGCCGGGCCGGTTTTTTCAGCCCGCTGCCGCCGAAAGCAGCGCTTTCAGCACATGTCCGAACCCGTGCTTGGAAATGGCGCGGCCCTCGCGCTCGCTATCCACGCGGTGGACCACGACCATGTCCAGAGGCGGGATGACCATGCAGTAATGCCCGCCCGCGCCCTGCGCCGCATAGGACCCGGCCGGGGTGCGCAGACCGGGCGCAAAGACTCCGTCACGCTCCAGCCACCAGCAATAGCCATAGGCTCCGCGGGGTCCCGCATGGGAATAGGGCATGACATTTTCTTCCGCCCAGCCTTCCGGCAGGACCATGCGCCCCGACCAGCGGCCCTTTTGCAGGAAAAGCTGCCCGAACCGCGCCAGGTCGCGGCTCGACATCCGGAAGGGATAGGCCGGGTGGCGCGAAACCTCGAAATGCTCCAGCCAGCCGTCGGGCCGTTCCCCGGCCAGCGAGAAATCCTGCATGTTCAGTGGGCGGGCGATCCGCCGTTCGAAGGCTTTGGCAACGGCAAGCCCGGTCTGCTGGGTAAAGATCGTGCCGAGCGCGTTGAAATCCCAGTTGTTGTAGCACCAGAACGTGCCCGGCGCATGGCTGTGACGCCTTTCCTTGATCAGCCGCATCCATTCGGTTTCGTATCCCGCCGGGTGATAGATGCCCGACCGCGCCATCAGCAGGTCATGCACGGTCGCCTGACGCTCGACCGGGCTGAGCGGGTCATGATCGTCGATGCCGAGATCGGCCAATGTGGCGGTCAGGTCGATCCGTCCGGCGGCGACATCCTCGCCGATCATCGCCGCGAGAAAACTCTTGCGCATCGAGTGGCACAGGAACTTGTGCCCGATATCCCCGTGAGTGAACACGATCCGCCCGCTCTGAACGACCAGCAGGCAATCGGTATTCTGACCCGCGATCACCTCGCGCAGTCTTTTCACGCCCGCGGCGGACCATCCGGCGCTCTCCGGGCTTTCATAGGTTTCCCAATGCGCGCCGGGATTGCGGTCTATACCTGTCATGGATTGCCTCTTTCGCATGTCTCGGACCGGATCCGCGGCGCATGGACGCGGATCCGGGGGATCGTCGGGGGCGGTTACTTGGAGGCGAGGTCGTAATAGACGCGGAAACCGTTCCAAGTCCAGTCTTTCAGCCCCTTGCGGATTCCCGCGCCGCCAAGTGTCTGCATGACATAGGCCATCGGCCCTTCCTGCATGATGTCACGCTGCAATTCGTGATAGAGTTCCTCGCGTTTCGCCGGGTCCGGCTCGAACAGGGCCTCCTCGATGCGGGCGTTCATCGCCTCGTCGTAATAGCCCGCGCGCCACGCCGGATACTGGGTATTCTTGGCCTCCAGCGCATTGTCCGGGTTATAGACCAGGCGCGAGGCCATGCCATGCGCGTCCGGCACCCCCGACTTGTAGCCCAGCAGGGCGGCGTCGAAATCGCGGGCCCGGTTGCGGGCGTAAAGCTGCGCATTGGCCATGCGCTCGATCTGCAGATTGACGCCGATTTGCGAGGCGGCCTCCTGAATGGATTGGGCGATGGGATTGGCATAGGGATGCGAGCCGATGATGAGCGAGGCATCGAAGCCGTCGGGATGCCCGGCCTCGGCCAGCAGTTCCTTGGCCTTTTCCAGATCCTGGATGAAGGGGGCGCCCTCTTGCTCGTCCAGCGCCCCGAAGGCCCCAAGCTGCACAAAGGCGGCGCGCGGAACGCCGACGCCTTTCATGACCGACTCGGCGAGCCCCTGGTAATCGATCAGGTGGCGCATGGCGAGGCGGACCTTGGGATCGTCGAAAGGCGGCTTGCTGACATTCATTCCCATGTAGAACAGCGAGGGGTTGAGCTTGCGCACCACCTCGACATTCTCATTGCCCTCTTCCAGCGCGGTCAGATCCTGCGATGTCAGGTCGCGGGCGATATCGATATCGCCATTCTCCAGCAGCAATCTCTGCGTGCCCGGCTCTGCCACGTGGCGGATCAGCACCCGGGGCAGTTTCGGCGCCTCGCCGCCGTAATTCTCGTTGGCCTGCAAGAGCACGCTTTCGCCGGGATTCCACTGGGCCAGCCCATAGGGGCCGACACAGGCCGTCTTGTCCTGCAGATATGCATTGCCCAGATCTCCGTCCTGCTCGTTCTCTTCCAGTTCGGCCCGGTTCAGCATGACGGATACGCGATTGGCCGCGATGGAGACGAGGATGAGGTTCACCGGGTAAGGCTTGTCCAGCTTCATCACCACCGTGCTGTCATCCGGCGCGGTGATCAGTTCGCCGATGGTATCGGCGGTGAACCCGTATTCAGTCAGCGATGCCGCGTTGCCGAAGCCCAGCTTGACGACGCGCTGCATCGACCAGACCAGGTCCCCGGCGGTTCCGGGCGTGCCGTCGGGAAACACGATCCCGTCGCGCAGGTGGAAGGTGATGGTCCGCCCGTCCTCGGACACCTCCCAGCTTTCGGCCAGGGCGGGGACGAAATCCGCCTCGTCATCGGTCTTGTTGTCCACCAGCGCGTCGCAGGTATTCATGATGATCTCGTCCGTGACCGCCTCGGCGATCTGTGCCGGATCAAAGCTGGAAATGGCGTCGATGTTATAGGCCATGATCAGGGCGTTGCCGGGCGTCTCGGCGACGGCGGCGCCGATTGTCCCACCCGCCACGGCACCGGCCAGCAGCAACTGTCTCATTGTCATGTCTTACCTCCCACAATGGATACGGATCGGTTGTTTTTGATCGCCGCACCGCCGCCGATCACAGGCGGCGCGACAGGAACGAGGCCACGGTTTCAAAGACCCGGCAGCGATTGGCCAGCCGCGAAAAGCCATGCCCTTCATGTTCGATGCGCAGATATTCCACCGGCCGGCCCAGCCCCCGCAGCGCGGCGTGGACCTGTTCGCCCTGCTCGATCGGGACCCTTGGGTCGTCGGATGCGTGGATGACCAGCAGCGGTTTCCCGATACGGGAAATGCGGTTGATCGGAGACAGCTCTCGCAGCAGCTCAGCATCCGCGACCGGGTCGCCATACTCCGCCGCCCGCAGCCGCCGGCGCCACGGGCCGGTGGTCAGCATCAGGGTGGTGAAATTGGACACCCCGTATATGTCCACGCCGCAGCGCCATTTGCCGGGCGCCTCGGTCATCGCCGCAAGCACCATGAAACCGCCATAGCTCTGCCCCATGACGCCGATACGCTCGGCATCGGTATCGGGCCGGGCGGCGATCAGGTCGCGCAGGGCGATCAGGTCGCGCACCGGGTCCATGCGCTTTTCACGGTCGTCGGCGGCGCAATAGCGGCGGCCATATCCCGAGGAGCCACGCACATTCGGCGCCACCACCATGATACCGCTTTGCAGGTAATGGTTCAGATCGGGCCGGAAGCCGGCTTTCCACTGCGATTCCGGGCCGCCATGCACCATGAACAGCACCGGCCAGCCACCCTCGGGCCGCGAACCCGCGGGGGGATAGATGAAATAAGGAACGGAAAGCCCGTCGAAACTGTCGAAGCGATGCAGTTCGGGCGCGGCCAGCATTCCCGGCGCGATCCCGGCGCGGGGCAGGCCGGTGACGCGCGCGAAGTCGCCGTCAAGCGTTCCGGTCCACAGCGCAGAGGGCTCTGTCGGCCCGGCAAAGGACATCAGCAGGGCCTTGCCATCCTCGATGAAGGACAGGGACGAGGCCACCCCCATGGCCGGCGCGCCCAGATCCGCGACCTCGCCGCTGGCGATGTCCAGCAGCTCGATCCGCGTGACGCCTTCGCGGTTGACGACACAGGCAACGCGGTCGCGGTCGGGCGAGACGGCGACCTTGTCGATTTCCCAACCCGGCACCTCGTGCAGCGGGGTCAGCTCGCCCTTTGCCAGATCGGCCAGACATGGGCGCGTCACGTCGCTGTCCTGATCGGTCAGGACGATTGCCCGCACACCGTCCGGATCCAGCTTGACCGAAAGATATTGCGCCGGATCGGCATGGAGCAGAAGCGGGCTTGCCTCGCCGCTTTCCGGATTTAGCCATAGCAGGTCCTGATCACGCATCGAACGCTGCGAGTCGCGGATCAGCAGCCGGCCATCCGCCGCGAAGGCCAGCGGCTCGGCATAGCCGCTGCCCCGCCAGACGCATCGCCTTTCGCCCGTGGCCAGCACCATGACATGGATATCCATCATCATGGCATCGCGTTCATTGCTGGCAAAGGCGATCCGGTCCGCCTCCGGCGACCAGCAGCCCCAGACATGAACCCGCTCCGGCGCTTGGGTCAGCGGGCGTGGCATGCCCGAGGCCTCGGGGATCAGCCAGATCTGGTGACGCTCGTCCATGCCGCAATCGGTGGTGAAGACCAGATCCCGGCCCTTCGGCGCGAAAGCCAGCGCGGTGACGCGTTCGGGCAGGTCGGTCAGTTGCCGCGCAGGCCCGTCCGGGCGTCCATCGACGGCAGGACGGATCCAGATCTGGTTCAGCCCCGTCTCGTTCGACAGATAGGCCACGAGCGCGCCATCCGCCGATACGGTTTCGTTGCCGGCCTCTCTGATAGACATGAAATCCGACATGCTGGGGGACAGGGACAGGCCGGGGACCGTCATCGGGCGCTCCTGCTATTGGTAAGGGCTTGGTTCGTCATGCAGAGTAGATCCGAACTTGGCCCTCAGTTCCAACGACAGTTTGGAAAGATTTAAGTCCGATCCGGCATAGTTTCGCGCGCGGGGATCACATGCCGCCCGCCGCCTCGGTCCTCGACCAGTTCTGGACCATGCGCCGCCCGGCGCGATAGGTATGCTCGGCCTGGATGCGTGCCGCCCGTTCGGGCTGCCGCCGCGACAATGCGTCGAAAAGCTCCCTGTGCTCGTCCAGCGACTGGCGCAAAAGCTCGGCGTCGAAGCGCCGCCAGCGGATCAGGTCGAAAAGCGGCACCTCGTTGGTCTTGTGGATCATCGCGACCAGAAAGGCGTTTCGCGCCGCCTCGCGGACCGCTGCGTGAAAGCTGCGGTTGAGCGGCAGGAACGCCTCGCGGATCCGCGTGTTCCAGCATGACCGCCCGACCAGTTCCGCCGTCCGCTCCAGCGATTCGCGCATCGCGGCGTCCTGCGCCGGGTCCAGCCCGTTCTCCGCCGCCAGCCTTGCGGCAAGGGATTCAAGCTCGATGCGGACCCGGAATATCTCTTCGATATCCTCGACGGTAAAGCGATGCACGGTATAGCCGGCATTGGGCGTGTAATCCAGCAATCCCTCTGCCGCCAGAACCGACAGCGCATTGCGCACCGGCGTTCGCGACACTCCAAGCCGGGCCGCCATCTCGGCCTCGTTGAGCCGGAAGCCGCCCGGATATCGCCCTTCGGCAATACCCTCGCGAATATCGCGTGTAACCTCCAGCCCGCGTGTCGACATCCTGCCTCCTGTTCACGGATTGAGTATAGCCGGGCAGGTGTGGGGCGCAAAGCGGTTGGCTTTTGGTTTTTCGCCGAATGTATACAATCTGGCTTGTTTGCCTCCGTGCGACCTCGTAAGAACAAGTGGATCCTGTTTGATCTCGCAAGCCTGACGCTTGCACGGGCCGTGATCACGTCCTTATTGGATGCAATCTGCGGCTAACGGAGAATGGAATGGCCGTCACGGACGACATGGTGGGGCGAATGCAGCGCCGGGTGGCGCTCTTGCCCGGCAACCTGCAGGGCGCATTGTGGATCGCTCTTGCCGGGTTGGTCATGACGGTGATGACGGCGCTCATCAAGACCGTGGGCGAGACGATCCCGGTCATCCAGATCCTGTTTTTGCGGCAACTGGTGATGACCGCGGCGATGATGCCGGGAATATTGCGCAATCCGCGCGGCGCCTTTGCCACCGATACGCCATATCTGCACCTGCTGCGGGTGCTGCTGTCCACTGTGGCGATGACGGCGGGTTTTACCGCGATGGTGCATCTGCCGCTGGCCGACGCCGTGGCGATCAGCTTTTCGCGCTCTTTCTTCGTGGCGATCTTCGCCATCCTGCTGCTGCACGAGATCGTCGGGCGGCATCGTTGGGCCGGGATCGCCGCCGGTTTCGCCGGGGTGATCGTCATTACCAATCCCACCGGCGCGCAGATCGACGGCTACGTGCTGATGGCACTGTTTTCGGCGGGCGCGGTCGCGCTGGTCATGGTCATCGTGCGCAAGCTGGCGCAGCGCGAGAAACTGGCCACCGTCATCACCTACCAGGCCGTCGGCGTCGGCCTGATCCTTGCCGTGCCCACCATTCTGGTCTGGGTGCCGCCGACGCCCGGACAATGGGCGCTGCTGCTTTGCATCGGGCTGCTTTCGACGCTTGGGCAAAGCCTGAACTTCATGGCGTTCCGGGTCGGCGAGGCGACGGCATTGGCACCGGTCGATTACCTTCGGCTGATCTATTCCACGGCGATCGGTGCTATATTCTTTCTCGAACAGCCGACCTGGAGCACGATGGCCGGGGCGCTGCTGGTGATCCTGGGCACTTGTTGGGGCTTGTGGCATGAACGGCATGGAAATCGTGGCTGAACCGGACTGGAGCGCGGGCGAGGCCGCCGCAGTCCATGGGCTGCAAGACTGGCTGGCAGAGGATCCGGGCGGCGTGGTCCTGGGTTTCGACAGCGATGGCATCCGTTTTTCCGCCGCCCGGGGCTGCGGCTGGCCCGGGGGTAATGCACTGGATGCAGACAGCGTGTTCCGTTGGGCTTCTGTGACCAAGCATGTCTTCGTGGCCTGCCTGCTGGACAGCGCGGCGCTGGCCCTCGACCTGCCGCTTGGGAAGGTCCTGCCGGAACTCGCACCGGCGCCGGGGGGCGTGACCATCGCGCAGGCGCTGGCCATGCAGGGCGGCTTGCCCGACACGCGCGAATCGCTGACCCTGCTGGGCCTTGGTCCGCATGATCGCAGCGAGGCGGGGGCGCTGTTCGACTGGTCCGCGGGACTGGAGCGGCTGAATGCGGAACCGGGAACGGAAGTTGCCTATTCGAATGGCGGTTACCGGCTGACAGAGGTGGCGCTGACCCGGCACGGGGTCTCGTTTGCCGATTGGGTGGCCGGGCAGGCGCGGCGGCTTGGAACCGGGATGCGTGTCTCGGAATATTGGGGCGATCCCGTGCCGGGGCTGGTTCCCGGCCACCTGCCCAACGCGGGAGGCTGGTCGCAGGGGTTTCAGGGCATGCATCTTTCCGCCGCCGGGTCGCTGTCCGGTTCCGCCCGCGACCTGGCCCTGTGGCTGGCCGATCTGATTCCCCGCAGGCATTTCACCCGGATGGCACGGGCGCTGCCGCTCGCCTCGGGCGAGGCGACGGGTTATGGTCTCGGGCTCAGGCTGAACAGGATCGGCGCGGCATCGGTCCCCGGCCATGGAGGCGCGCAGCCGGGCTATCGCGCCGCCTTCCTGGCATGTCCCGATACCCGTGCCGGCGTGGTTGTGCTGAGCAACCGTGATGATGCCGATGCGGGCGGGCTGGCCGACAGGGTCTGGGTCGGGCTGATGGGATTGCGGCCGGACCGGCAGCCGGCGGGGGAATGGGCGCCGCCGGGGCTTTATGTTGCGCCGCAGGGCAATCTCTGGGCCGAGATCCGCCCCGGCTCCATCGTGGTCCGGGACGCGGAGGAACCGCTTTTCGCCGGACCCGACGGTATAGTGGTCTCTGCCGCCGCCCAATCGCATTTCCGCCTGCGTTTCGAGGACGGCGGGATATCCGGCACGATGTTCCATCGCCCGGTCCGCCTGCTGCCTGCCCGCGATGCTCCGCCCGATCCCGATCTGGACGGCGTCTGGACCCGCGACGGGGCGTATTTTCGTATCTCTGGCGGGATGCTGCATTGGGGCTCCGGACCGCGAGTGGAAAAAACGCCGTTGCAGCCGCTTGGCGACGGGCGCTGGCTGTTTCCCGCTTCGGGCCGGCGGATCTGCCTGCGAAAGATCGCGACGGACAGGATGGAGCTGTCCCTGTCCCGGTCGCGCGGCATCGAATATGTGCGCGCCGGATGACCGGCGAAGCGTGGGGCCGGTCCGGGGTAAAATAAGAACGACGTTCCGGCTTGCCAGATGCCTGGGGAACGCGGTCCCGGCCGGGTTCCCGCACCGGGCACCAACCGGTTTATCGTTGCGCAACTGGCGAAAACCCTGTTTTCGGCCTGCACCACCGGCAGGACGAAACGCCTCTTGAATCGCGCGGCTTCCTGCCGAACTAGTGTAAAGTGAAAATCCGAAGGAATACTGCCGATGAATGGTCTCATGCGCATCTGCCTGGCCGGGATCGCGGCCATGGGCGTTACCGCCGCCGCCTCTGCCGAACCGGGACCGCTTGTCGAACCCGCCGAGTTGAAAACCGTCCTTGACGAGCAGGACCCGATCGTTCTGGACATCAGGGGCGAGGCCTATGCCAAGGGGCATATCGATGGCGCGGTCTCGGCGCCCTATGCCCTGTTTCGCGGCCCCGCCGAAAATCCCGGCCAGCTTGTTCCCGAGGACCGGCTGGAGACGGTCTATGAAGAATTGGGGCTGGCGATGGACCGCCCCGTCGTCATCGTCTCGGAGGGCGATACCAACAGCGATTTCGGCGCCGCCGCCCGCGTTTACTGGACGCTGAAAAGCTCGGGCTTCGGCAAGCTGTCGATCCTCAACGGCGGGACGGCGGCATGGGTCGCCGCTGGCCTGCCGCTCAGCAAGACACCGGTTCAGCCGCAGCCGACCGAGCTGGATATCACTTGGGACAACCGCTGGACCGCCGGAACCGACGAGGTCGCCAGCATCGTCAAGGGAGAGCGCGAGGCGGTGCTGGTCGATGCCCGCCCTGCCGGGTTCTACGAGGGCAAGCAGGCGCATGACGCGGCGGAACGGCCCGGCACCCTGCCGGGGGCGCGGAATCTGGCCCATTCCAGCTTCTTCCGCCCGGATGCAACCGCGATCAGCCCCGTCGATGACGTGGCCGCACTGAAATCCTCGCTCGGCATCGGCGAGGGCGAAGAGGTCGTGTCCTTCTGCAATACCGGGCACTGGGCCGCGACCGACTGGTTCGCCCTGTCCGAATTGGGCGGGATCGAGAATGTCAAACTCTATCCCGGCTCGATGGTCGAGTATTCGGCAAGCGGGCACGAGATGGCCAATGTGCCGGGCCTGGTCGAAAACCTTCTGAACCAGTTCAGGCGCAGCAACTGATGTCCGGGGCCGCGATCACGGAAGGCCACGGGCATTCGGTGGCGGAAAGCCTTGCCAAACGCGGCGGGCTGCTGCTGGCCGTGCTGGCCAGTATCGGGCTTGTCGCGTTGTTCGCCGGGGCGCGATACGGGATGATGCTCGCCATCGGGCTTGGCTTCGGCATCGCGCTGGAGGGCCTCCGCTTCGGCTTTGCCGGGCCGTGGCGCGCGATGATCCTGCGCCGCGAGCCGGCCGGGATCGTGGCGCAATTGCTGGCCATCGGCATCACCGCACTGGTGGCCATCCCGCTGCTGTCGGCCCATCCGGGCGAGTTGACCGGCGCTCAGGCTCCCATCGGTTGGGCGATGATCGGCGGCGCCTTCGTCTTCGGAGCAGCGATGCAGGTGGTGCTGGGCTGCGGATCGGGAACATTGGTGAATGCCGGATCGGGCAATCCGGTCGGGTTGCTGGCATTGCCGTTTTTCGCCATCGGCAGCTTTGCCGGTGCCTATCACCTGATCTGGTGGACGGATCTCGGGGCCCTGCCGATCCTGACCCTGTCGGGATGGCCGGGGTTATTGATTACCCTTGCCGCGCTGGCGCTGACCGCGGCCCTGTTCCTGTGGCTGGGCAAGCCCGGAACGCGGCATCTGCCGCGCCGCCTGATCATCGCGGCGCTTGCCCTTGCGGCACTGGCCATCGCCAACCTGATGGTCGCGGGACAACCCTGGGGCGTGGTCTACGGGCTGGGCCTGTGGGCGGCGAAAGGATTCACCGCATTGGGAGGCGACCTGTCCGGCTCGGCATTCTGGAGCGCCGCGGGCACGGACCGGATCCTGCAGGCCAGCATCCTGACCGATTACACCTCGCTGACCAATATCGGCATCATCGCGGGCGCCTTTGCCGTCGCCGCATGGCGAAGCGGCGGGCTGTCGCAGAAACTGCCCCGCTATCCGCTTCACGCATGGCTTGCGGTGATCGTGGCGGGTTTCCTGCTTGGATATTCCTCGCGGCTGGCCTTCGGCTGCAATGTCGGGGCGTTCTTTTCGGGGATTTCCACCGGCAGCCTGCATGGCTGGGTGTGGTTCGTAGCGGCTTTCGCGGGCGCCTTCCTGGGTGTGAGACTGCGCCCACTGCTGGGGCTGGAGGCGCGGACATGACCCGGAGCTTCACCGCCACAATCGCGATTGCGCTGCTGGCCGCGCTGGTTCTTTTCGATCAGGCGACGGCCGAGTTGAACCCATACAAGGCGCCGCCCGCCTTTGCCCTTGGCTCCGGGCAGATCCCCTCGGGCGGGTTTTGCGGGGCCTTGCCGCAATAGGGTGCGGCATCATGCGCAATGGTCATCGAAGATCTGGACAGGTAAATTGCCACCCGATAGCCAATAACGGCACCTGCACTGGAGTTCCCTGCAGCAACCAATCAAGGCCATCGGGTGGCATAGCTGAGTGAACTAGTTACTCAAGCACCCCTTAATATTTGTATATATAATACATTTTTGAGATGCGCGCAATGACAAATTTGTGACAAATTTACATATCCGATTGCATGACGGCCCATCCGGTCATTTCCGCGATGGTACCCTGCGGATATCGACCGGTATCTTGCTGCCTCGCTCGCTCCCTCGCAACGGCATGATTTGTTCCATAAGACGGATTATCGCAATCTAAACTTATAGCAGCAATGCTAAAATGTCCCACATTGGCAAAGCAGGAATGTCACACTCCCCCGACGAGCCAAGCAAATAACAATTCGGGGGACGGTCATGGGATGGGTATTGATGAGCGAACGCGATCTGAA
>NZ_QOKZ01000018.1 GCF_003697785.1 Paracoccus alkanivorans
CCATCTGCCGGGCCAGCGCCAGCACGCCGTCGATGAACGGGCTTCCAGACTGGCGAGGCGCCCCATTTCCCGAACCGAGATCAGCTATGCGCCCAGCTCGATCGGCCTGCCCGGAAAGACTTCCTCCGGCATGGAGGTGCGATGCATTCCAAATTCGCCGCGCCGGCGATGCGGCGCTCCCTATCGACGCGGAAGCTGCTCTGAAATGATGGACGATTGCCTGCGCTTCCAGCACCATCCCGCGTGCGAGCGCACGGGTGCCGGTTCCGTCGCCACGATATCGAGCATCGCCCCTGTCAGGGCAGAGATGGGTTGAAACAGAGATTGTCCATAGCTTGAGTCAGATGTCGTTGCGGCGGCAATGACCGGATTTGGCGCCAGCGGCATCAGCATGGCCCCACCGCAGGGGCGAGATCTGAATCTGCCCTGCTATGGATTATTCCATTCGCCTGCATCTTGAGAATAGCGCGCTTTCAAGTTCGCCCATCGCTATACGGCGGTTCGCGGAGCAAGCTCTTTGGAGGCTTGTGGTTGCTCCGGTATCGCAGTTCCTTGCTTGATCGGAGCTCGCACATATATGCAGATGAGAAAGGGTCAAGTGGCCCCATTTTTCTTAAGCAGAAATCGACAGAGCCCGGTCATGCAATGCACCCGCCTCACCAGGCTCCCAACGTGTAATGCCGTTCATGTGCGGGATCGATCCTGACCATATCGGCCGCATGATCCTGACCGGATGCGGTATTGCCAGCTGTCGAATCCCGGCGCGATAACCACTCTAGGCCGTTGCGTTTCAGGAAATCCCCGGTTTCAAATCGACATTCGCCGTCAAGGAACTGCGCCAGCAGAGCCGCGTTGTCCCTGTGAATGAAGGATACTTTTGGAATCCGCTCGATGAATGTGGTCAGGATGTCGTCGCTGTCCACGGTCTCGGGGTGGACATCTTCGGGGCGCGTGGCATCGATATTGATCTGCTTGTAATCGTTCATCCGGCGGATGCAGTCCGGGTCCAGGATGGTAATCTCGCCGTTCCATCCGAAGGCTACCGTGCGAGGGCGCTCTCCATAGGCAACGCCATTGTCGAGAAACTCGAAATGCACCTTTGGGCTCTCCTTGCCGACCCAGGTCAGGAACAACTCGGGCATGCCCGTATAAGCTTCGATATTGTGAAAGAGCAGATCGTCGACGGCCTTGTAGCGGCCGGTTTCCCGGCCTCGCTTCCAGGCCCGCTCAACTGTTTCGATCGGGGGTGTGATGATGAAGAAGATGAATACCGTGTGGCCGAACCGGCTCAGCAGCCGCCCGTCGGTCTGCTGGTTCGTCGATAGTCGGAAACTGTCGAAACGGAAGCGATCAATCAACAGGTGCGGCAGTTTCGAGTGAGCTGCCTTTTCCTCCATGTAATTGTCCAGCTTCTTGTCGATGATTTCCAGCTCGTGCCCGGTCAGCATGGCGGCATATTTGAAATGCTCTCCCAGACTGTCGTAGTCCAGCAGGAACTTGCGCCAGTAATCCGGGCTGACAAGGGCGAAATCCTTCCAGTCTATGCCCAACCGTTCCGCCAGTTCGAGTTGCAGCGGACGGATCGTGCTTTTGCCTGCGGCGGACGCGCCCTTGACATTCATGACGAAAGGCTGCGCCTGACAGGGCAGCAACCGGTATCCTTCCTTGTCCACAGCCTTCAGGAATATCGGCTCGATCAGCGAGCTGATCATGCGGCTGCCATAGGAATTGCAGACCAGTCTCGAGGCAAGAGAGATGACAAGTGCCTTGTCTGCCATGAGACGACCGCGCTGCCCGACAATGCCGCCGACGACGGCCAGCAAGGCTCTGATACATGCCTGCTCCAGTGGATCGCCGGTTGCATCCAGGTGATTTTGCCATTCGTTAAGGGCAACGAGTTCGGGTTGGGCCGGAGTCCTGGCGGGCGGGCGTTTTCTTCCGAAAAACTTTCTCCAAAGACCCGGCTCATCATCAGCCATGCCCGGGCTGTTCCGCTTGAAGATATCGGTATCGAGGCGCTCTCCCAAGAGCTGTTTCACCTCGGTGCGGAGCCTGGAGAACTCGGTTTCCAGTTCCGGCAGCCTTGGCCGGATCGCGCCTTCGAGGATCCGGCTCGCCATGCTGCGAAGATTGATCCCGAGATCTTCGTAATTCGGTCCGTCCGGGACAAACAGTTCTGCCGTCACGCGGATCAGGATGTCGTGCATGGCCAATCGCTCGACCTTGAACGCGATCATTTCTTCGGGTTTCAGGCCACAGAAATCGGCCGCCTGTTTCGCCTCATCATATCCGATGTCCGAGTTTTCCGGGCGGTAAAGCGTGACCTGATGCAAGAGCTTCGAGGGAAGCTCGGAGGCCAGGCCAGGATTCCAGGCGGTGAACCGGTTCTCAGGTTTCGACATTTTTCGCCACCTTCCGCTGTGGCTGCGCCGGGGAGTTATTCCCATATCGCGGGAAGGCGGGCCATGGCTTGATGTGGCCCGCCTCTACGGAGCCGGGGCGCCGGCCTATTGCGCCGCCAGTTTGGCGGGATCGCCGAGCGCACCGCTTTGCTTCAAATCCTCGATCATGTGGTCGTCGAATTGCAGGACTTCGCGGAGGATGGTATCCGTATGCTCCCCCAGCAGGGGGGAGCGGGTGACTTCCGTTGGGCTCTCCGACAGCTTGATCGGGTTGCCGACCGACAGGTAGGAGCCCCGCACCGGGTGATCGACCTCGACAATCGTGCCAGTTGCCCGCAATGAAGGGTCGGCGGCCAGCTCCTTCATGGACAGGATCGGCCCGCAGGGGATGTCGCGCGCATTCAGGATCTCCATCACCTCGAACTTGTCGCGGGTTTGGGTCCAGTCCTCGATGCGGCCAAATACCTGGTTGAGGCGCGGCAACCGGGCGTCGGGCGTTGCGTAATCCGGATCGGTTTTCCATTCCGGCGCGCCGATCACGTCGCAGATCGCTTCCCATACCGGGGCCTGGGTGATGAAATAGATATAGGCGTTCGGATCACTCTCCCAGCCCTTGCATTTCAGGATGCGGCCGGGCTGCCCGCCGCCGGAGTCGTTGCCGGCGCGCGGGACGGAATCGCCGAATTCGACTCCTTCGCCGAACTGGCTGTATTCCTTCAGCGGACCATGCTCCAGGCGCTGCTGGTCGCGCAGCTTGACGCGGCAGAGGTTCAGAACGCCGTCCTGCATCGCCGCCGAGACCTTCTGGCCCTTGCCGGTGCGGGTGCGCTGGAACAAGGCCGTCACGATGCCGAGGCAAAGATGCAACCCGGTTCCGGAATCACCGATCTGCGCGCCAGTTACCAGCGGCAGGCCGTCGCGGAACCCGGTGGTCGAGGCCGCGCCGCCCGTGCATTGCGCGACATTCTCGTAGACCTTGCAATCCTGATACGGCCCCGGACCGAAGCCCTTGATCGAGGCCACGATCATGGCGGGATTGATTTCCTGTATCCGCTCCCAGGTAAAGCCCATGCGGTCCAATGCGCCCGGCGCGAAATTCTCGACCATCACATCGCATGTCCGGATCAGTTCTTCGAGAACCTTCTTGCCGCTCTCGTTCTTGGTATTGAGCGTGATCGAGCGTTTGTTGTGGTTGAGCATGGTGAAATACAGGCTGTCGGCATCGGGAATGTCCCGCAACTGGCCGCGTGTGATATCCCCGATACCGGGACGCTCGACCTTGATCACGTCGGCGCCGAACCATGCCAGCAACTGCGTGCATGTCGGGCCCGACTGGACATGGGTGAAATCCAGGATACGGACTCCTTCGAGGGCTTTCATTTCTTGCCTCCTGTCTTCTTTCCAACCTTGCTTTGCGGATCGATTACCTTGACGAGCGATTTTTGCCCGGCCTCCTTGTTCATCACCCGCGTGAATAGCTTTGCCGGCAGGTCCGGACAAATCCCGCTCGGATGGCCCGAGACGGCGGCCCGGGTCGCCCGGGCGGCCCCGATGCCGAAATCCTCGACATGCAGGACGCGGAATGCCGCCTTGCAGAGCGGCTTTGTGAAGGCAATTGGTTCATCTCCTCATGATCGCCCTGCTGTAGATCGTGTTTAGGCCGTTGAGCATAAGTGCATTATGACGAGATGAAAAATCATCTGTCAGTTCGGGTCTCACCTCGGCTTCAGACGGTTCGAGCCTGGGGGTGGCGGTCATGTGATATTGCTCCTCCCGTTGATGTTATTGTCTCTTTGCCGTCGGCGATTACCGCAGTCAGATCCTGATTCGGCAAGGGCTGCACGGTTCTTCCGGATAAAATTGGCATAATAAATGCCACGCATCAATCGAAACCTCTCCTTTCCGTTCCGGAAGATACCAAGAATTGGTCTATGGCACCACCGAACGGGACTGAACGACCTTGTCGAACAATCGGTTGATCGCGACCTATCGAGCAAGGGGGCGCTTCGCACCAATGCGGTTTCCCGCCGGTCTTGGCCGTAGATCTGTTCATGGCCGGTGGATCGGCGCGCTTCTGCAAATGGCACCCACCGGTCGCGGTGGCGTTGCCGGCCTCGATGTTCGTAGTGATCAGGGCTAGCGGAACTCTGAAATCATTGATGAGGGCTTCGGGGGGCAAGACCACTCATTGCAGTTTCGCCCATGTGATATGAAGCTTATGGTGATCTCCACGGATGAATGCACCATATGCGGGAATATCTGTCCTGCAGTCAGCCTGTTTTCGGGCTATATGAGCATCTTTTCGTGAATCCCGGATATTCGAAGGAAATGTATCTTTCACGAAAAGCCTGCGGTTCAGGCGAGCCTGCCGTCCGCTCCAAGCCGGGTGGCGCCGCCCAGATAGGGATGCAGGGCCGAAGGGAGGCTGACGGAACCATCCTCTTGCTGGCCGTTTTCGAGCACGGCGATCAGGCAGCGGCCGACAGCCAGTCCCGAACCGTTCAGCGTGTGGACGAACTCAGGCTTGCCACCGCCTTCGGGGCGATAGCGGGCATTCATGCGCCGCGCCTGGAAATCACTGCAATAGCTGACGCTGCTGATCTCGCGATATCTGTTCTGCCCCGGTAGCCAGACTTCCAGATCATGGGTGATGCGGGCGCCGAAGCCCATATCCCCGGTGCACAGAACGATGGTGCGATAGGGCAGTTCCAGTGCTTCCAGAACCGCTTCGGCGCAGCGGGTCATGCGGGCATGTTCATCCATGCCGGTTTCGGCATCGGTGATCGAAACCATCTCGACCTTCTCGAACTGGTGCTGGCGCAGCATCCCGGTCGTGTCGCGACCGGCGCTGCCCGCTTCGGAGCGGAAGCACTGGCTATGCGCCACCATGCGGCGGGGCAGGCTGGCATGATCGACAAGGTCGCCATGCACGGTGTTGGTCAGCGTCACCTCGGCGGTCGGAATCAGCCACCAGCCTTCGCGGGTCTGATAGCTGTCCTCACCGAATTTCGGCAATTGCCCGGTGCCGGTCATCATGTCTTCCAACACCAGCACCGGCGTCCAGGTTTCTTCCAGGTCATGGCGGGTCACATGCAGGTCGATCATGAACTGCGCCAGAGCGCGATGCAGCCGCGCCACGCTGCCTTTCAGCATCACGAAGCGGCTGCCTGACAGCTTGGCGGCGGTTTCGAAATCCATGCCGGGCCTGACGCCCGCGATCTCGAAATGCTCGACCGGGGCAAAGTCGAAATCGCGAGGCGTTCCCCAACGGTGCAGTTCGACATTGTGCTCTTCATCCTGGCCATCCGGAACGCTGTCCAGTGGCAGGTTGGGAATACCCATCAGGATCTCTCGAAGCCGCGCGTCCAAGTCCGCCGCCTCGGTCTGCATGCGGGCCACATCCGCCTTTTTCTCGGCAACCAACTCGCGCAGGCGCTCGAATTCGGCTTCGTCGCCGCGGCCCTTTGCTGCGCCGGCCTCCTTGCTGGCCCTGTTCTGTTCGGCTTGCGCAGTCTCTGCCTCGGCAATCCTTGCCCGCCGCTCGGCATCCAGCGACAGGATGGATGCGGACATCGTTTCCAGCCCCCGCCGTACCAGGGCGGCGTCGAAAGCTTGCGGGTTCTCGCGGATGGACCGGATGTCATGCATGTCTGTCACCGTCAAAGCTGATTGTCCCGGCTTTGACTAAACCATGCGGCAGCCGGACAAAAGCCTGCTTCTTCTTCATTCCAAATATCCCGGGGAGTCGCCGGAACGGTGGTGGGGCAGAGCCCCTTGCGACAGCGGCCGACTCGTCAGTTCGCGCAGAACAGGCGATGCATCAGCCCCACGACCTCCGCCGCACGGGGATCCGCTACGGAATAGAGGCGCGCCTTGCCGTCCCGCCGACATGTCACCAGGCCTTCCACGCGCAACCGGGCAAGTTGCTGGCTGACTGCCGCTTGCCGCTGGCTCAGGAGCTTTTCCAGTTCGGTAACTGTCTTTTCGCCGGTCGACAGATGACAGAGGATCATCATTCGCCCCTCATGTGCCAGGGCCTTCAGGAAAGAGGCGGCCTCGGCGGCGCGCTGCATCATCTCGTCCGAGCTGACGTCGTCCTGTGCTGGTTGCTTCAGTTCACCGACTTGCGTCATCCGCCCGCCTTTCCGGTAATTGCAGGAATATTCGCCTTGGATAGCATTTCGTCGATCAGCGGATAAAAATATTGATCGCCGGGATATCCTTCCAGCCGGGACAATTCGGCTCCTTCACGCAGAAGGATGAAGGTGGGTGTGATGGTCGGGCGGCGCTCCAGCGCGATACCGTCTGGCCACGGGCCATCGATATCCACGCGCAGCAACGGTGCCCTCAGCCCTTCGCTGGATTTCGCAAAGCCCGGTCCGATTTCGCGGTCCCATGCCTCGCAGTAGATGCAACCTTCCTGCTCGACCATCAAAAGGCGCAGAGGCGCAGACTGCCAGTCCACCCTGTCATCGGGAATTCGTCCGGCTTCGCCAGCCAGTGTCGGGGCGATGGATAAGGGGCCGCCAAGAGCCAACGTGACGGCAGCGATCGCGGCAGCGGATTTCACGGTAACTGCCCGCATTTGCGGTATTCCTTACAACTTCACTTATGCATATCTAATCATCTTTGCATGCCACCACAATAAATCCCGGGGTTTCCCGGTGCAATCGGCGGATTTCCTCTGCCGTTTTACGGTGTTAGAAGTTGAGGTGAAAAGAACATATAGAAAAATTCGAATTTTTTGTTGCCAAATGGTGGAGTCGCCTTTTACCTTGAGGGAAACCGTGAGACACCGGAGGGAGGATCGCATGCCACGCCACGCCACTTCGGCGGCAATGGCGGCAATGATGGCGTTGGCTTTTGCCGCGCCGCTTGCCGCCGAGACCGCGCCGCAGGACGTAGCTTTCACCGAATACGGCTCTATCGAGGCGCCGCTGATCGATTCAGCGGGCGATCCCGAGGAGGGCGCCAAGATCTATGCTGACAAGACCAGTGGAAACTGTGTTGCCTGTCATGTGATCAGTGATCGGCCGGATGCGGAATTCCAGGGCACGATCGGCCCGCCGCTGGACGGTGCCGGCGACCGTTGGGAGGCGGCGCAGTTGCGCGGGATCGTGGTGGATGCGAAGAAAACCTTCCCTGAATCGATGATGCCCGGTTTCTACAAGACCTCGGGTTACATTCGGCCCGGCGATGCCTTTACCGGCAAGGCGGGGACAGAGCCGCTGCCACCCATTTTGACGGCGCAGCAGGTTGAAGACGTCGTCGCCTATCTGGCGACGCTGAAGGAGTAAGAGGAATGATGATGGACAGACGTGACGTTCTGGTTTCCGGGACTTCCGCTGCTGCGCTCGGGATGTTGCCATGGGCCGCCCTGGCGCAGGACGCGGAACCGGAAAAGACGCTGGAGGAACTGATCGCGGAATTCACCGGCGGGGCCGAAGTGACGGAGGGTGAGGGGATCATGCTCGATGCGCCCGAGATCGCCGAGAATGGCAATACCGTGCCGATTTCGGTTGAGGCCGAGGGGGCGTCCGAGATCCTGGTGCTTGCGCCGGGCAATCCGGTTTTGCCGGTCGCGACCTTCAAGTTCGGTGAACTGGCCGGCAAGCATGCCGCCTCGACACGGATCCGGCTGGCGCAAACGCAGGATGTCACCGCCGTGGCCAAGCTGGCCGATGGCAAGTTCGTGCGGACGGCAGCGAATGTGAAAGTCACCATCGGCGGCTGCGGCGGCTGAGCGGATAGGAGAAGAAACCAGATGGCAGAAAACGTCAAACCCCGCGTCCGCGTGCCGAAAACCGCATCGGCCGGAGAGGTGATCACGATCAAGACGCTGATCTCGCACCAGATGGAATCAGGTCAGCGCAAGGACAAGGATGGCAACGTCATCCCGCGCTCGATCATCAATCATTTCAGCGTAAGCTTTAACGGTGCGCCGGTGCTCGACGTGGCGATGGAGCCGGCGATCAGCACGAACCCGTATTTCGAATTCGAGGCCAAGGTGCCGGAATCTGGCGAGTTCCTGTTCACATGGAAGGATGACGACGGCTCGGTCTACGAGGACAGGCAATCCATCGAGGTGTCCTGAGCGCGACAGGCAAGGCAGCCCCGGCCCGTTGCGAATGGCCGGGTGCCACCGAAGGGAGAAAGATTATGATGGTTTCGATTCACCTTTATACTCGTGCCGCGCTGGTTTCGGCATTCGCGCTGGTGCCGGCTTTGCCCATCATGGCCGAGACAGAGCCTGAAACGACCGACCCCATCGTTATCAATGGCGGCGAGATCGAACTGCCGACCGCCGTGCCCGCCCCCGCGCATCTGGATGGGGTGTTCGACCAGATTTATTCGGGCTGGCTGTTCCGCGATTCCGAAACGCAGGCGATGCAACTGGATGATTTCGAGAATCCCGGCATGATCTTTGTCGATCAAGGGATCGACGACTGGAACGCGGTCGAAGGCGAGGCGGGCAAAAGCTGCGCGTCCTGCCACGAGGAGATCGAAAGCATGAAGGGCGTCCGGGCCGTCATGCCCAAGGTCAACGGTAATGGCGAACTGTGGTCGCTGGAGGATTACATCAACGATTGCCGCACCAACCGGATGCAGGCCGAGGCGCTGGACTGGGATGGTGACAGAATGAAGAACCTGACGGCGGCGATCTCGGTGCAGTCTCGCGGCATGCCGATGAACGTGGCCATCGACGGCTCGGCCAAGCCTTTCTGGGAAAAGGGCAAGGAAATGTACTACACCCGCTACGGCCAGCTTGAACTCGCCTGCGCCAATTGCCACGAGGATCACTATGGCGACTGGATCCGGGCGGATCATCTGTCTCAGGGCATGACCAACGGTTTCCCGGTCTATCGCCTGAAACAGGCTGCGCTGGTCTCACAGCATAATCGCTTTCGCGGCTGCATCCGTGATACGCGGGCCGAGACATTCCCGATGGGCAGCGATGAATTCCGTGCCCTTGAGCTCTACGTTGCGTCTCGTGGCAATGGCTTGCCGGTCGAGGGCGTCAGCGTTCGTCATTGAGGATTGGCCCGTGCGGAAGCGCCGTGCGGGTCTTTTCATCTCAAACAATTTCATATATATGAATATGTAGGAGGATGCCGATGATTTCCCGCCGCGAGATGTTGCAGCTTGGCCTTGCCGGTTCGGCCGCCCTGACGGGGCTGGGTTTCAGCAACCTGTCCCGTGCCTTTGCACAGCAGGCGCTGACGCAGGACCAACTGCTGCAATTCGAGGATTTCGGCAACCTGACGCTGATCCATATCACGGACTGCCACGCCCATCTGCGCCCGGTCTGGTTCCGCGAACCCGATACCAATATCGGCGTCGGTGATGCGAAGGGCCGGGCGCCCCATGTCGTGGGCGAGGCGTTCCAGAAGATGTTCGGGATCACCCCCGGAAGCCCGGAGGCTTATGCGCTGACCTGGCCCGATTTTACCGATCTGGCCCGGACCTATGGCCGCATGGGCGGCTTTGACCGGATCGCCACCGTGGTCAAGGCGATCCGTGCCGCGCGGCCCGCCTCGATCCTGCTGGATGGCGGCGATACTTGGCAGGGCAGCTATACCAGCCTCCAGACCCGTGGCGAGGACATGGTGCGGGTGATGAACCTGCTGGGCGCGCAGGCGATGACCGGGCATTGGGAATTCACCTTCGGCACCGAGCGGGTGCAGGAGCTGATGGAGATGATGGACCAGCCGTTGCTGGGCGCCAATATCTTCGACGCGGAATGGGATGAGCCTGCTTTCGAGCCCTCGAAGATATTCGAGACAGGCGGTCTGCGCGTGGGTGTCGTGGGGCAGGCCTTTCCCTATACGCCGATCGCCAATCCAGGCTGGATGTTTCCCGAATACAGTTTCGGCATTCGCGAGGAACGCATGCAGCAGGTGGTGGACGAGCTGCGCGCCGAAGGTGTCGATCTGGTCGTCTGCCTGTCGCATAACGGCTTTGACGTCGATCATCAGATGGCAAGCCGGGTAAAGGGTATCGACGTGATCCTGTCGGGTCACACCCATGATGCAATCCCCGAGCCGGTCGTCGTGGGCGACACGATCATCATCGCCAGCGGCAGTCACGGCAAATTCGTCAGCCGCGTCGATCTGGACGTGCGGGACGGTAGGATGATGGGCTTCCGCCACAAGCTGATCCCGATCTTCTCGGATGTGATCCAGCCCGATCCCGAGATGGCTTCGCTGATCGAGGAGATCCGCGCGCCCTACAAGGCGGATCTGGAAGAGGTGATCGGCAAGACCGAGGGGCTTCTGTATCGCCGCGGCAATTTCAACGGTAGCTGGGACGACCTGATCTGCGACGCGCTGCTGTCCGAACGCGATGCAGAGATCGCGCTGTCGCCCGGCGTGCGTTGGGGGGCCTCGGTCCTGCCCGGCGACATCACCCGCGAGGACATCCATTCCGTGACCTCGATGACTTATGGGCAGGTCTATCGCAGCGAAATGTCCGGAGAGATGCTGAAAACCATCATGGAGGATGTCGCTGACAATATCTTCAACGCCGACCCCTATTACCAGCAGGGCGGCGATATGGTGCGCGTCGGCGGGCTTGGCTACAGCATCGACCCCTTCGCCGGGATCGGCAGCCGTATCAGTGGCATGACGCTGCTCAAGGATGACAGCCCGATCGACCCGGCGCGCAATTACGTCGTCGCTGGCTGGGCCTCGGTCAACGAGGGCACCGAGGGGCCGCAGATCTGGGACCTGGTCGAGAACCACATCCGGGCGCAAGGCACAGTCAGCCCGGCACCGAACAATTCCATCATCGTCACAGGAGACTGAGGGAGGAGCCACCCATATGTCAAAATTCGCAACCACCAGCCGCCGCGGCGTATTGCGGGCGGGGCTGGCGGCCGGTGCCCTGTTGCCTGCCGCCAGCCTGTCGGCCCGTGCCCAAGGCGGTCCCGATCCGCTGATTACTCAGGTGCAGGACTGGGCCCGCTATACCGGCGCGGGCGTGGATGAGACGCCTTATGGCCTGCCGATCCGCTTCGAGTCGGGCGTCATCCGCCGCAATGTCCCGTGGCTGACCGCCGATCCGATCAGTTCGATCAACTTCACGCCGATCCATGCGCTGGACGGCACGATCACGCCCGCCGGCTGCGCCTTCGAGCGGCACCATTCCGGCGCGATCGAACTGGCCAAGCCGGATTACCGCTTGATGATTAACGGCCTCGTGGACAGTCCGCTGGTTTTCACCTATGCCGATCTGGAACGCTTTCCCCGCCATTCCGGCGTCTATTTCTGCGAATGCGCGGCCAATAGCGGCATGGAATGGGCGGGCGCGCAGTTGAACGGTTCGCAATTCACCCATGGCATGATCCACAACATGGAATATGTCGGCGTGCCGCTGAAGACGCTACTGGCCGAGGCGGGCATCAGGCCCGAGGGGAAATGGCTCTATGTCGAAGGGGCGGACGCCTCCTCGAATGGCCGCTCGATTCCGCTGGAAAAGGCGCTCGACGATTGCATGGTCGCCTTCAAGGCCAATGGCGAGGCGCTGCGGATGGAGCATGGCTATCCCGCCCGCCTTGTCGTGCCGGGATGGGAGGGCAATCTCTGGATCAAATGGCTGCGCCGGATCGAGGTGACGTCGGGGCCGGTGGAGAGCCGCGAGGAGACCTCGAAATATACCGATACACTGGATAACGGGATCAGCCGGAAATGGACATGGGTGATGGACGCTAAGTCCGTCATCACCGCGCCCAGTCCGCAGGTGCCGGTCCGGCATGGCAAGGGGCCTCTGGTCATTACCGGACTGGCATGGTCGGGCAGGGGGGCGATCACCCGCGTCGATGTCTCGACCGATGGCGGCAGGAACTGGCGGACGGCGCGTCTTGCCGCTCCCGGCCAGCGCATGGCGGTGACCCGGTTCTGGCTGGATTACCATTGGGATGGCGAGGAAATGCTGCTGCAATCCCGTGCGATGGACGAAACCGGCTATGTGCAGCCGACCAAGGACGCGTTGCGCCAGATCCGTGGCGAGAACTCGGTCTACCACAATAACGGCATCCAGACATGGTGGGTGCGCAAGGATGGGAGCGCGGAAAATGTCGAGATATCGTGATGCCGTTCTGCTCACCGTCTTGCTCGCCTCCCCCGCTCTCGCGGAACCGCTCGGACTGGGGCGCGAGGCGCTGCCCGAGGAAATAGCGGCATGGGACGTGGATGTCATGCCGGACGGGACCGGCCTGCCCGAAGGTTCGGGCGATGTGGCGACGGGTGAAGGTCTGTTCCTGGAGAAATGCGCCGCCTGTCATGGTGATTTCGCCGAAGGGCTGGACAATTGGCCGGCCCTTGCCGGTGGGGAGGATACGCTGGATCGCGAGGACCCGGTCAAGACGGTCGGTAGCTACTGGCCGCATCTGTCCACGCTATGGGATTATGTCCACCGCTCGATGCCCTTCGGGCAGGCGCAGATCCTGACGCCGGACGAAACCTACGCGATAACCGCCTATATCCTCTATTCGAACTACCTGGTCGAAGAGGATTTCGTGCTGTCGAAGGAAAATTTTGCGGACATCACGATGCCGAACGCGGAGGGCTTTATCGTCGACGACCGCCCCGAAACCGAGTATCCGTTGTTCACAACAGAGCCTTGCATGGACAATTGCAAGGAGTCGGTCGAGATCACCATGCATGCCTCTGTCCTCGACGTGACGCCGGATGACGCTGCGGATAATGAAAAGGCAGGCGCGGACGACGAGGCGAGCCCGTCTCTTGATCCCGAACTGGTTGCCGCTGGAGAGAAACTGTTCGCGAAATGCAAGGCTTGTCACATGATCGGCGAAGGGGCGAAGAATCGCGTGGGGCCTGTGCTGAATGGTATCGTCGGCCGCGAAGCCGGAACCCAGGACGGCTACCAATATTCGCCTGCGATGATCGAATCCGGAATCACATGGGATGCTGATAACCTAGAGGCATTCCTGTCGGACCCGAAAGGCTTCCTGCCCGGGAACAAGATGTCATTTCCCGGTGTGAAGAAGCCCGAAGACATTGCCGGAATCATCGCCTATCTGCGGGCGCATCCATAATCCTGCCCCTTGGCATTTCCGCTTCAGCTAAATATCCACGTGGGCGTTGGGGGCAGACAGCTCCCGCTTCCGACGGGGCCGCATGACCGAATTGCTCGAACGTCTGACCAGGGGCGACCGCCGCGCATTGTCGCGGGCGATCACGCTGATCGAATCGACACGCGCCGACCACCGCGAGCGAGCCATATCTCTGCTGTCCCGACTGCCTCCGCGCCAGGCGCTTCGCGTCGGCCTGTCGGGCACGCCGGGTGTAGGCAAATCCACTTTCATCGAGACATTCGGCATGATGCTGACCGAACAGGGCCTCAAGGTCGCGGTCCTGGCCGTCGATCCGTCCTCGGCGCGCTCGGGGGGCTCCATCCTCGGCGACAAGACCCGGATGGAAACCCTGTCGCGCAACCCGATGGCCTTCATCCGCCCGACGCCCTCAAGCGCCCAGCTTGGCGGTGTCGCCCGCCGCACGCGCGAAACGATCCGGCTATGCGAAGCGGCGGGCTACGACGTGGTGCTGATCGAGACGGTAGGCGTCGGTCAGTCCGAGACGCTGGTGGCCGAGATGTCGGACCTGTTCACGCTGCTGCTGGCCCCCGCGGGCGGTGACGAGTTGCAGGGTGTCAAGCGGGGCATCATGGAGATGGCCGACCTGATCCTGGTAAACAAGGCCGATGGAGACCTGTTGGCAACCGCCCGTCGCACCGTCGCGGATTATGCTGGCGCCTTGCGCCTGTTACGCAAACGCTCTCAGGACCCGGAGGGATTTCCCAAGGCATTGGCGGTATCGGCCGCCACCGGGACGGGCCTTGAAAGCGCCTGGTCCGAGATGCAGGCATTGACCGGCTGGCGGCGCGAGCATGGGCATTTCGACGCGAACCGGGCTGCGCAGGCGCGTCACTGGTTCATGGCGGAATTGCGGGCCGGGCTGCTGGCGCGGCTGGATGAGCCTGATATCAAGGCCGAGTTGAAACGTCTCGGAGATGAGGTTGCGGCGGGCGGTATGGCTCCGGGAGCCGCAGCGGCGCGGATGCTGGATCGGCTGCGCAACACGCCGAGCTGATGGCCGCGGTGAAATAAACGCCCGATTTTGCGCCCCACAGTACAAGCGAATCGGTTACAAACGGGGCATGAGGAAGGATACCGCCATGCTCGACCTGCCCGAACCCGAGACGCTTTATGCCGCGCTTTTGGCTCGTGACCCCGCCTATGAGGGCCGCGCCTATGTCGCGGTCACGACAACAGGGATCTTCTGCCGCCTGACCTGCCCCGCCCGCAAGCCGCGCCCGGAGAACTGCCAGTGGTTCACCCGCCCGGCGGATGCGCAGGCGGCCGGGTTCAGGCCCTGCCGCCGTTGTTTTCCCACCGGGCCTACCGCCGAGGGCGACAGGATCGTATCGCGGCTGATGGCCTTGCTGAAGAAGGATCCCTTGCGGCGCTGGTCCGAAACCGATCTGGTCGGGATGGGATTGGATCCTTCGACCGTCAGGCGCGCATTTCGCCGCCAGTTCGGGCAGAGCTTTCTGCAGATGGCGCGGGCCGCCCGCTTGCGCGGAGGAATGAGGACATTGACGGAGGGAGCCATGATGATCGAGGCGCAACTGGATGCTGGATTTGATTCGGCTTCGGGCTTTAGAAACGCCTTCACGAGGCTGTTCGGGCATCCGCCGCATATCTGGCGCGGGGCTGCCGATCTGCGGGCTGACTGGATCGATACGCCGCTTGGCGGGATGATCGTTATCGCGGATGGCGAGGCATTGCATCTGCTGGAATTCATCGACCGCAAGGCACTGCCGGAGGGGCTTCGTAAGCTTTCGGGTCTTGTCGGCGGGCGCATCGGCTTGGGACGAAGCCGGATAACCGATCAGGTCGAAGCGGAGCTGACCGCTTATTTCGATGGCCGCAATCCGCGCTTTGCGGTCCCCGTTCATTTGCATGGAACCACGTTCCAGACCCGTGTCTGGCAACAATTGCAGGCAATTCCCGCGGGCGAGACGCGCAGCTACGCCCAGCTTGCGAACGAGATTGGCCAGCCGACCGCGACACGGGCCGTTGCCCGTGCCAATGCCACCAACCGCATCGCGCTGATCGTGCCCTGCCACCGCGTCATCGGCGCGGATGGCAGCCTGACCGGCTATGCCGGCGGCCTTTGGCGCAAGGAGAAACTGATAGAAACCGAGAGAGCCTATGCCCACTGAAAAATCGTTTCGCGATCTGCATCAGCCCGGCAATCCGCTGATCCTTTTCAATATCTGGGATGCCGGATCCGCAGCCGCCGTGGCACGTGCCGGAGCAAGAGCACTGGCGACGGGGAGCGCCTCGGTCGCCGGTGCGCTTGGTTATCCCGATGGCGAGGCAATCCCTCTGGACATGCTGTTACAGGTCGTGGCGCGCATCCGGGCGGTGTCGGACCTGCCGCTGACCGTGGATTTCGAGGCGGGCTATGGCGACACTCCCGCCGAAATTGCCGGCAACGCTGCTCGCCTGGACATGATGGGCGTCGCCGGGATCAATTTCGAGGACGGCGTTCCCCCTGAAAACGGCATCCGGTCTGCCGCCGAACATGCCGAACGAATCGCTGCCATTCGAGCCCGGACCGGGTTGTTCATCAATGCCCGCACCGATCTGTTCCTGCAGAACCCGTCCGACGCGCATGCCGCTCTGCTGTCCGAGGCGGCGGCGCGTGCGGTGACCTATGCCGAGGCCGGGGCGGACGGCTTTTTTGCGCCGGGACTGACGGAGCCATCGTTGATCAGCGAATTATGCCGCGATTCCCCGCTGCCGGTGAATATCATGGCGTCACCCTCGGCTCCTTCCATCACCGATCTGGCGGGTCTGAACGTCGCCCGGGTCAGCTTCGGTCCCTTCCCGTGGCGCGACACGATGGCGTTTTTGACACAGGCGGCCGCCAAACAGCTTGGGCAAGGGGCTTGACGGGGGGCACCGGTCGCTATAATCACCCGCGAACGGAATTCCGGGCGCCGCTTTGCTGCGCCCTTTCACATTGGGACGAACCCATCCGCAGGGAACGCCCGTTAAAGCTGAGACGAAGGATAAACACCATGTCGCGCGTCTGCGAACTGACCGGCAAAGGCCCGATGACCGGCAACAATGTCAGCCACGCCAATAACAGGACCCGCCGCCGGTTCCTGCCGAACCTCAACGAGGTCACGCTGACATCCGAAAAGACGGGCCGCAGCTATTCCCTGCGCATTTCGGCCGCAGCCCTGCGCTCGGTCGATCATCGCGGTGGCCTGGACGGCTTCCTGGCCAAGGCCAAGGATGCCGAACTGTCGGCCCGCGCCCTGAAAATCAAGCGCGAGATCGCCAAGCTCGACGGCCCGGCTGAGCTGCAAGCCTGATTGACGGTTGCCGTATCGATGCGTTGCGCCCCGCTTCGGCGGGGCTTTCGCGTTTGCGCATAAATCTCCGTGGCGTTTCAAGTTGTAGCTTGCAAAGCGGCAAGATTACTTGAAATGCGACGGATTGCCCACTGGCAGAGATGCGCCGATCGGATAGACTGTGGCCCATGCGATACGCCCTGCGCCTTGTTCTGATCCTTTGCCTGACCCTGACCGGCGTCGGCTTGGGCATGGCGCGCGGAACCGTGCAAAGCGGCGGGCAAGTGGTGATCTGCACTGGACAGGGTGTTGTCGTCCGCTATGTTCCCGGGGCTCCGGGGAAAACCTCGGCACATGTTTGCCCCGACATGGCATTGTCCTTGCTCAGCGCGCCTGCTGTGCATGACATTTCGGTGGTCGGTGCTTCCGGCCTGCACCGGCTGGTGATGCTGCCCGATGCAGCTTTGGGGGTGTCACGGCCGATGCCTGCCGCGGCTGCGCGCGATCCTCCGGCGGGTTCGGTCGTTATCTGATCGAGCCACCGAAAGTCAAAGAGGATACAAATATGAAAACCATGGCCTTTGCCGCTGCGGCGGTGCTTGTTCCCTGTGCCGCCCTTGCCCATGACGGCATGGCAGTCAAGGATGCCTATGCGCGCGGCGCGAATCCCAAGTCGGGGGCGGCTTTCATGCTGCTGGAAAACCACCGCAAGGTCGATTGCACCCTGCAGGGCGCGGCTTCGGATGCGGCGGAAAGGGTGCTGCTGCATACGAGCGAGGAAACCGATGGTGTCATGAAGATGCAATCGGTAGAGGGTATCACGATCCCGGCGGAAGGCGAATATCTTATGCAGCGTGGAGGCGATCACGTGATGATGATGGGCCTAAAAGCGCCGCTTGAGGATGGCCAGACGGTAAAGCTTACGCTGGATTTCGGCGATTGCGGAAGCGAGGAGATCGAGGTGCCGGTCGATAACCAGCGCGGTGCCGATCACGTCTCTCATGATGATGCGGAGGAAGCCGGGACCGGACACGAAGGCCACTGACGGCGAATCCCGGGCGGCGGTCCTGCCGGACGGCCGCCGCAGATGCTGCGCTGAAGACACGCCGCCCGCTTCGAGCCTTGTGAAGACGCCTTGATGAGTTGCAAAAACCGGTCCATTCGCGATAGTGTTTGACCGAGTAGAAAATTCGAGCAGCCTACAGGAAACATCCGCCATGAATCGCCGTCAGTTGATGTCGCTGGCCTTGCCGCTGATCACCGTTCCGTCGCTGGCGCTGTCACAGACCGCCCCCGCCACGCCGGTAAAGGCGCAGGCCGGTGATCCCTATGCGCCCACCGAAGTCGCGATCCGCGACGATTTCGAGGTCGGCAGCATTGTCGTGGTCAGCAAGGATTTCTTTCTTTACCACGTTATCGCACCCGGCAAGGCGATCCGTTACGGGGTCGCCGTCGGCAAGGATGAACTGGTGTGGAAGGGTAAGGCGACTGTAGGCCGCAAGGTCGAATGGCCAAGCTGGCGCCCGACGCCGGAGATGATCAAGCGCAACCCCGCCGCTTACGAGAAATACAAGGACGGTATGCCGGGCGGTCCGACAAATCCCTTGGGTGCACGGGCACTGTATCTCTATAACGCAAACGGGCAGGATACCGCGATCCGCATCCATGGCACGACCGAACCGGGTTCGATCGGACGTGCGGTCTCGAATGGTTGCCTGAGGATGCGCAACGAGGCGGTGATGAGCCTCTTTGATCAGGTGCCTATCGGAACGCCCGTCTACGTATTCTGACATTGCCGGTGAACCTGACCCGTGTCGCGGACCCCGCCTTGGCGGGGTTCGATGATATTATAGACGTTCGTTCACCCTCGGAATTCGCCGAGGATCACTTGCCCGGCGCGATCAATCTGCCGGTTCTGGATGACGAGGAACGCGCCCGGGTCGGTACGATCTACAAGCAGGTGTCTCCTTTCGATGCCCGAAAGCTGGGCGCGGCGCTGGTGGCGCGGAACGCGGCGCGGCATATCTCGGAGGTGCTGACCGACCGGGATGGCGCCTGGAAGGCTCTGGTCTATTGCTGGCGCGGTGGGCAGCGCTCGGGCAGTTTTGCCACCATCCTCAGACAAATCGGCTGGCGAATCGATACGATCGAAGGTGGCTATAAATCCTGGCGCGCCCTGGTGGTGGATCTGGTGCAGAACGGCCCGGTGGCCGCGCCGGTGGTGGTTCTGGACGGCAATACCGGCAGTGCCAAGACTGCGGTCCTGCATCGTCTGGCTAAGCGGGGTGCCCAGATCATCGACCTCGAAGGATTGGCCAGGCATCGTGGCAGCCTGTTCGGTGCGATGCGAGGCGGGCAGCCCAGCCAGAAGATGTTCGAGGGAAAATTGGCACTTGCCCTGGAGGGGCTGGATCCCGCGCACCCGGTGCTGGTGGAGGCTGAAAGCAGCCGGGTCGGCGATCTTCTGGTGCCCAAGGCGCTGTGGCAGGCTGTTTGCGCGGCGCCACGTATCCGGCTGGAGGTTCCACTCGGTGAGCGCGCGGCTTATTCGGCGCGCGATTATCGCGATGTCGTAGAGGAACCCGAAAGGCTGGATGCGATCATCGCAGCCCTGTCCCCCTTGCATCCGGCGGAGCGGATAGAGGGATGGCTGGCACAGGCGAAGGCCGGCGAATGGAGGGAGCTGGCCGAAGGGTTGATGCGCGATCATTACGATCCGCGCTATCGCAAGCATCGCGAGCGCTATGCCGCACGCGAGAAGGCCGTGGTGCCGGTAAGCAGCCTGCAGGACCTCGATGCAGTTGCCGGGCAGGTCGAGGCGGCGCTGGAGCGCTTGAGGGGACAAGGCCGGGGATGATTGTGGCCGGGATACTCACGCGAAGCTTTGTACAAGCCGAACCGGTCTGACACCGTATTGAAATCTGCCGCTTATCCGCAGGTTTTTGCTCATCTCCGCGTGTCATCGCAACCTGGCGAGGATGTCGGGTACCTGCCGTTGTATTGTATGGTTGCAGGGTATTAGCATGTGCGGGAAGCTATTTTTCGTTAGACAATCCTGCCTTGAAACCAGAAATCTCAGACCGCGCTATCCGCACCCTGTTTGTCACTTCGCTTGTGGTAATCTCTGTCGCCTATGGGACCGTTTCTGCATGGTGGAACTGGTTTCCCGCCCCTCAAATCGGCCTGGCGTATCGCACGTTAATGGATGTCGCGGCGAATTGGCGAAATGACATCGGCCTGGAGCCCACGCGGCATCTGGTCAGCCCCGTTGCCGCGAGCCCGGATCCCGAACGCGGCTTATCGGGAAAACCGGCGGGCAGCACCGCCGAAGGCTATATCCTCGTCGCCGGATTGAGCGAGACACAGGAAGAGTCCTTTCACTCGGTTCGCCTTTATGATGGCGAGGGGAACGAGGTGCATCGCTGGCCGGTGCGCTACGATCTGCTCGATACGGTTCACAAGCCGCAATATGTGCTGCTGCACGGCATGGAGGTTTTCGAGGACGGTTCCCTGGCGCTGACCTTCGATGCGGGGGAAGCCATTGCCCGCATCGACGCCTGTGGTCAGCCGATCTGGAGGCAAAACGGCCGCTACTATCACCACACCATCAATCGCGATGGTGAAGGCCGCCTGGTAACGTTGGGCGATGACGGTGTTTTTCGGTTGGACGAGGAAACGGGTGAAATCCTGGACAGCATCAGCATCCACGAAGAGATGGTCCAGGGCCAGAACCAAGAGCAGAGAGCATTGCTGAACATCCACAGCCGCACGCCCGAAAGCGCGGAGGAAGAGGTAACCCTGCTGCACGATCCGTTCCATCCCAACGATGCAGAGCCTTTGCGTGCCGATATGGCCGATGCATTTCCGATGTTCGAGGCGGGGGACGTGTTGCTGAGTATGCGAGAACTCAATCTGATCACAGTGATCGATATCGAGACAGGCAAGATGAAGTGGTGGCGTTACGGTCCCTGGTTCAAGCAGCATGACCCCGATTTCCAACCGGACGGTACCATCACGGTCTTCAACAATAATCCTGATTCCGGCGCAAGCAGCATCATGTCAGTCCGTCCCGGGGAGGAGGATGTAGAAACGCTGTTTGCGGGGAGTGATGGGGTGCCGTTTTACAGTTGGCGCCGGGGTAAACACCAAATCCTCCCGGACGGTAATATCCTGCTGACCGAGGCTGAAGGCGGGCGCGTGCTGGAGGTGACGCCCGAAGGCCGATTGGTCTGGGACCGCAACATGAGATGGGACGCCGAAAAAAACGGCATCATCACCGAAGCGCGTTATGTGCCCGGAGATTTCTTCGAAGGCGGCGTGCCTAGTTGCGGCTGATGCATCCGGCTGCGAGCGTTAACCAAGACCCGGCCCGTATGCAGTTTGTTGATGGATCGTATCCTGTAGCTCGGTTCAGCTGTATTTGTTACCGGTCACAGCGTACTTGCCATGGCATTCCTGTAAAAGCGGCTGCAGGTCTTGTGTCAGGAGGTTAGCGGAGGCGCCAACATATTTACATTTTCGCATTTTTGATGCCTCCTATTAACTAGGATTACATGCGGAAGACCTGGCCGGCGGAGTAAAAAAACTTTCGGCAAGGATGTTCAAATCTGTTCAATGGTTTCGAGGGTGAAGAGTAAGAAAAATGGCAGTGTATGATTTCCATGTGATCTATTTGGGGAAGGTCGGAATCGAGGACTGGGATACGGATTCTTCGCCGTCAGATTCCAACATTCTGGAAAATATCGATTCCTTCATCGGCTACGATTCCAGCACTGTTTTTGGCGATTCCCTGTGGAAGCAACGGGGAACCGCAAAAGTCGATGCCAAGAATGATACCTTTGACGGCCGTATATATGAGGATAGCACCTACAACCACGGCGGCCCTTATCCGAACTCCGATGGCGGCATCTCATATTTCGAAGACAGCGCAACAATCAGTTGGGCCGGTGGCGAGGCTCAGTACATCGACTCCTTTGCAGCCGTCGAAATGGACGTCACATTCGCGGATGAGCCTGTCACGGGAACGGCAAGGTTTCTACAGACCATGACAGGCGATACGTTTATGCTGTCATATGATTATAACAGCCAGGATTTATTCGGATATGAGTTTGATATCACATCCCGCCCCATAGCAAGCATCAATATCAGGAGTATTCCCGAACTTGAACGTGACGGGTTTTCTTATATCTATGGCGATCAATACGATAACGAAACCTTCGCTGCCTGTTTTGCTCCCGGAACATTGATAGCAACCCGGGAGGGCGAGCGTGCGGTCGAGACGCTTGCGGTCGGCGATCTCGTGTATACCCGTGATTGTGGTTTGCAGCGGATACGCTGGATCGGATCCAGACTGTTTACCGCGGAGGATTTGCGGTCGTCACCCAATCTGCGCCCCATACGAATACGGAAGGGAAGCTTGGGGAAGGATATACCATCCCGCGACCTGGTGGTTTCGCCACAGCACCGAATTTTGCTTCGGAACCGGGTGGCCAAGCGCATGTTCGGCGGAGCGGAGGTGCTGGTTGCTGCAAAGCACCTGATGGAAATCCATGGCGTAAGCTTGGCTGAGGATATGGAGGAAGTCGAGTATTTCCACATAATGTTCGGCCGCCATCAACTCGTCTATTCGAACGGAGCCGAGACTGAGTCGATGTATGCGGGAAAAATGGCGATGAAAGCAGTTCCCCGTGAGCAGGCAGAAGAAATATTTGCCATCTTTCCAGAATTGCGAGATGTCACGATGAAGGATTTTCCTGCTCCGGCACGGCTTCTTGTGCCCGAGCGGAGGGCACGTCAACTTGCTGCTCGGATCAGGAAAAATGAGCATGTTGGGGGCTTCGAACCCCCGGTTCTACCTCAAGTTCAGGATCGGCGTGGCTAGGGTCAGGTCTCATAACCAGAACATGACGGCAGCGAGAGCGACGGCGGAGAGGAAGACCTTGGGGCATCTGTGGTAACGGGTCGCCACGCGCCGCCGGTCCCTGAGCCTGCCGAACATGATCTCGATGCGGTTGCGGCGTTTGTATCGGCGCTTGTCGTATTTGACGGGTTTGTCGCGGAACTTCCGGCCAGGATGCAGGGTCTTATGCCCTTGTCTTTCAGCGCGTCACGGAACCAGTCTGCATCGTAACCCCGGTTCGCGAGCAGCCAGTCCGCTTCAGGCAGGCTGCTCCGGAGCGCGGCTGCGCCGGTGTAGTCGTTGACCTGACCGGCGGTCATGAAGAATTTGAGGGGGGCAGCCCCTGGCGTCGGTGACGGCATGCAGCTTGGTGTTCATACCCCTAGGTGTCCACGCTCCCCTTTTTCACCGCGAGGCTGGAGACCGTGCGGTGAGCTTTGCGGTACTCGCGCAGGCCCACTCGAACGCATGGCGTTCGCCTGCTCACATCGATCATGATCGTCTTCTGAGCCGCGGCCTCCGCAGCCAGCCCCTCGAAATTCCTGGCGAACACGCCCATCTCGCTCCAGCGCTTCCAATGGTTGCGGAGCGCCTTCGGTGGAGCATATTCGGCCGGCGCATCGCATCACCGCAAGCCATTGCGATTGATGAAGATTATCCGGCTCAGAACGCGCCGATCATCGACCCCCGGCTTGCCATGATCCTTCGGAAAGAAAGGCTGCAGCCGCTCCATCTGCGCATCGGTCAGCCAGAAAAGATTGCTCATCAATGCCTCCCATCAGTTGGAGAGCGTGAAACATGCGAGCAGAACCCCCGCAGGCAAATTAATGGCTCCTTCTCTATTCGGCGTTCCCTCGTCAAGCGCCTTCGAGCAATTATTCGTGGCGGGATTTCAGGTCTTTCGCGGGCCCTCGCTTCTCTTCGGGATCAGCACGCTGGCTCTCCCATCATGGGATCAGAAGAGTGAAGCGGTCCAATCTGAATCGCGGCCTGGCAGTCATAATGCTGCCGGAACTGGACCCATTGCGAACTCGCCTCACCCATCGTCCCGCGAAGGACACTTTCCCACCTATGGTGGAACTTTAACTCCTTTCCGGGTCGATCACATCGCGATTACTTCCTCCCGCGACCAACGGAACTCGCTGCCATCGACCCACATCCTGTGCATGATCACCGCGAGGCGCCGCGCCAAAGCCACGACGGCCTTCTTGAAGCCGCTGCGCTTCACTACCCCCACGGCCCAAGCTTTCAGCCACGACCATTTCTTCACCCTGGTCAGCATGGCTTGCGCCGCCTCATACAGCAAAGCCCGCATCATTCCGTCGCCACACAAGGACACCCGGCCCACGCGTTGGCTTTCTC
>NZ_QOKZ01000019.1 GCF_003697785.1 Paracoccus alkanivorans
TCGAGTTGGCCAGAGTTTCTACCATCGGGCGGAGAAACTTGTCGCCATGCGCAAGGGCGATGCCGACTGGACCATTCGAAAAAGCAATGGTCTTCTTTATCAGATGAGGGAAGACCCGACGGGTCGCACATGGCTGCGTCTATCGCGGATAGAGGACGATAACGGTAATTGTGTGACAGTTGAATATGACGATCGGGGCAACCTTGCAGAGGCCGTCGGGACGGACGGAATTCGCTATCTGTTCATTAGCGATGATCATGAGCGCATCCGCGCGATCGATAAAATGGCCGGCGAAGAGCGGGTGAGGCTGGTCAATTACGGCTATGATGATCACGGTGATCTGATAACGGTCACCGACCGCAGCGACATTCCCTTCAGCTACGGATACCGTCGCCACCTGTTGGTTCGCGAGACACGGCGCAGCGGGCTGTCGTTCCATTTTGAATGGGACGATCTGACGCGAGGCGCCGACGCCCGGTGCATCAAGACATGGGGTGATGGCAATATCTATTACCGAGAACTGACCTACCAGCCTGAGATCCGGCAGACAACTGTCACCAGCCTCGCGGGCGCGACAGAAACCTATCGCTACAACGAGATCGGCATCGTCACCGAAGTCACGACACCGCTCGGCGCAACATCGGTGGCAAGCTTCAACCGCTTCGGGGAAATGGAGGCGTCAACCGATCCCAATGGCGCGACCAGCCGATGGCGGCACGACGCCTATGGCCGAATCGTGGCCTTCATCGACAAGGATGGCGCCACGACACGCTATATCCACGCCAACGATAATCCCGAAAGCCCGTCCTTTGACGCGGTCGTCAGTGAAACCGATCCGCTCGGGATCGAGACGACCGCCAGCTACGATGCGCGCGGCAACCTGATCGCGTATACCGACGCTTCGGGATATACTGTGCGGATCCTGCGCGACCAGCGCGGACTGCCCTTGAATCTGCAGGACACCGAAGGCACATTGTCACGCTTTTCGTGGACCCGCGACGGCAACTTGCGCGAACAACGCGGCTCGGGGGGCGGCTCCGTCAGCTTTGAATACGACATTTTCGGGCGCCTTGTCCGTGAGACGACCGAGGGCCTCGCACCGGTCGAATATGGCTATGACCAACTGGACCGGCTAACGTGGATTGTGCTGGGTGATGGCTCCAGTTCGACTATGCTGCGCGATGCGGATGGCCGGATGGTCGAACTGCATGAGCCGGGAGGCGCCGTTCATCGTTGGGAATATCGCGGCCTGCCGGATCCGGTGTCGCGGATCAATCCCGACGGAACATCCTTCCGTTACGAATACGATACCGAACTGAACATGGTCCGCCTGATCAACGAGGTTGGCGATGAATATCGGCTGGACTATGACGCCGATCAGCGGCTGATCGCCGAAACCGGCTTCGACGGACGCAGGCAAACCTATACCTACGATCCTGCGGGCAATGTGATCAGGGCCACCGACGGCAACCGCGTGCACGAGTTCACCCGGGATCCGGTCGGCCGACTGCTGCGGCGCGACAGTTCCGATGGCGGCTGGTCGCTCTTTGGCTATGACGGCGCCGGTCGGATCGTGCAAGCCGACAATGCGTCGAGGAAACTCGGCTTCGTCTATGATTCTCGCGGGCTGTTGCTGTCCGAGATGCAGGACGGCATACAGACGACCCACGCCTATTCGCCGCGGGGCGAACGTATCACGACCTTGCTGCCTGATGGCCGCTTCATCGGTTTTGGCTATGATCGGAATGGCGCATTCGATCGGCTTTCCTTCAATGGTCGCGATATCCTTAACCTGCGACGTGACCGCATCGGGCGTGAAATTCTGCGTAACACCGGCAGTGTCACCCAGCAGACCGACTATGACCCCCAGGGCCGCATCCGTCGCCAGACTGGCTATCGCGATGCGCGCCAGCAACCCATTTTCGCGCGAAGCTATGGTCACAACGCAGCGGGGTTGATTGGCCGGATCAAGGACGTGGCGCGGGGCGAGCGCTCCTATCTTTACGATCAGCGCGAGCAGCTGCGCCGGGTCACGGGCAACCGCGAGGAACTGTTCGACTTCGACCCGGCGGGCAACATTCTGGCTGATGCCGAGACTGCCCGCGACGCCTCGGTCCGCCATGGACGGCTGCTGATGTGCGGCGACAACCATTACGAATACGACGATGCGGGCAATCGCATCTCGCTTCGACGCGGCCATGCCGGTTCCCATAAATACAGTTACAGCTATGACGCGCTGAACCAGTTGACGACGATTCACGAGGTCAGGGGGCGAACGCAGCGGGTAACAAGTTTCGCCTATGACGCATTTGGGCGTCGGATCAGTAAGAGCCATCGCGAAATTATTGTTGCCGCCAACAGGACGGGTGCTCCCGATGAGGCCACCGAGATTGCCGAACTGGTGCGCGAGGACACAACCTGGTTCCTGTGGAATGGTGATGTGCTGCTTGCGGAGGGCAAGGGCGATGCTGCCGGTGCGGTCGATGCTGCGGCCGTCGTCTATGTATTCGAACCCGATAGTTTCCGCCCCGCCGCACAGATTCGCCGTCATTCACCCGATCAGAATGGCGAGGTGCTGATCTACTGGAACGATCACCTCGGCACGCCGCAGGAAATTACCAATGAGCGCGGAGAACTGGTCTGGCAGGTGGCGCTGAAGGCCTGGGGAGGCATCGACCGGATCTTCCTTGACCGCGCCGAGAACAACATCCGATTTCAAGGACAATATTTCGACGCCGAAACCGGGCTCCATTACAACCGTTTTCGTCATTACGACCCCGCTGCCGGCTGCTTCATCAGCCAGGATCCGATCGGCCTTTCCGGGGGCGAAATCCTGGCCGGTTATGCCCCGAACACGACACATTTCGTAGATCCGTTCGGCCTGACGGACTGGGACGACTATCGCGCACAGCACAAGGGCACCGGCATGACACCCGATCAGATGTCGGCCGGTTATCGCAATACACCGAAATATATCAACCGGCACTCCCCTTCGGCTCACGGCAATTCGCTTTCAAACAAACCGGCAGTCCTCTATGCTATCACCGACAAGGACGGCAATTTCCAGAAATGGGGCATCACGCAAGAGACCAGAAACCCGCGGAACCGCTATAGTGGCCCAAGAAGCTTCGATGGCCAGAAACTTCCGGCCAACTGGCGCATAGAGCGCGTTGCCATTGGCACCAGATCTGAAATGGCAGCACTCGAGCGCAGCCTGACCACCGTTGCCGGGGGGCCGAAAAACAAGGAATCCTGGTCAAGCTTCCGCAACGGTCGGCCGAGTGCGCTGGCTGGCGTCACCGACCGGATCCGAAGTGGTGATACGCGATTTACCGAGCGGCAACGGCTTGCTATCAACAATGCCCTATCGATGGGCTGTAAGTTCTAGGAACGACATGAGCAAATTCATCACTCGCAGCGATTTCGGCGGCCCATCGGTTCCGAATGAATACCGGACCGAACTGACACAGATCATCAACGAGATGGAGGCAGTGCCGCTTGCCTACACGATTGATGTGATGATCTATGTTGGCGGCGATTTCCTCGAGATCACTGATCCGACCGGCGTCTATTCCCCGCGCGTGTCGGTAGCCAAGAAAACGGCCAGTTGCGTCATCCAGATGAATACCGAGGAGGTTCTGGCATCAAAGAACCCCCGGGCCTTCATGCGAACTACAATCCACGATGCTCTGGTCGAGATGATCGCCCGGATCGCTGCTAAGGACAAAACCGTCGATGCCGGTATGGAGCGGGAAAAGATTGGTTGTATCGCAAATTTCAGCCCTGGCGTGGATTGGTAGCCTTCGGACAGAGCTATTCCGCCAACCCAGCGAAGACCTGGAAGGGCGACCGGTTTTCGTTGGCGAACTGCCCCTTGCGGATCATGTGGGCGATCTCGATCCCGGCCAGCGTCGCTACAGCTGAATTCAACGCCTTGAAGCCCATCATAGGGTCCGTGATGCGCTTGATGAAACGATGATCCTGCTCGAGGATGTTGTTGAGGTATTTCACCTGCCGGATCTCGATCATCGAGCCGCCGCCGGTGAATTTCAGGATGACGTTCACCGCTTGCAAGCCGGCCAGATTGGCGCCGCTCTTGTCTATGACGATCCGCTCCGGAGTACCGTTGCGGGCAATGGCCTTGCTGAAGAAACGGTGAGCGGCAGGCAGGTCTCGGCGTTCCGACAGCATAAAATCCACGGTTTGACCGTCACGGTCAACAGCACGATAGAGATAAGTCCATTTGCCACGGACCTTGATATAGGTTTCGTCAGCCCGCCACGACATGGCCGTCGCCCGTTTGCAGACCTGGGCACGACCGGCAAGAAGCGGCGCGTATTTCACCACCCAGCGGTTCAGCGTCGCATGGTCGACCTTCACGCCGCGTTCGGCCATGATCTCCTCAAGGTCACGGTACGAGACCGGATAACGAAGGTAGAAGAAGACGGCGAACAAGATCACGCTCCTTGGGTACTGTGCGCCCTTGAACGATATCGCCATCCCATGTCCTCGCTTCTCTGCTCAGTGCAACCTTACTTGTAGCCTCGTGGGGCCAAAGGCGAAAGTCTGCGACACAACCCTCTTGAGGACCCTGAAGCCGCGCTCAATGTCGGCCAGCGCCTTAGCGGGAGACGGCTTCTGACGGCGCGAGATCGGGAGCGTTGGTGATCAGAGCGAGCTTACCATCGAAGATTCCCGCATCTGCGATCGACTCTTCGTTCACGAACCAGCTAAATCGATCGGCTTGGAGGTTAGCTTCGATGAAGCGGGGGAGTTCAGCTTCGGCCATCGCGCGGGTGAAGCGGCTAAAGGCATCCCGGTCAGATGCCCACCGTCCACGAGCCGTCTGCCTCTCATCCTGAGCATAGAACTTGGCCAACATCTTGTCAGCCATGGCGTCCAGTTCGGAATACGCGCCCGGCGTCTGTCAGCCTGCTCCGCAGCGCGCAGAGGAACATGGACAACGATCAGGCGGTGGCCAGCGAACAGATGCCGACACTCGCCAAATTGCTGCGACGACGCAGCGCCATCGAGCCGGATGTCAATCGGACATATGAAAACCGATGGTCACTTGGCACGTTGTCCGCTAAAGGGGCTGATCGGCGATGCGATCTTTGCCGTCCTGTGCGGATGCGGTCACAACATCCGCAAGATCCTCTCCCATCTCAGGGGTCTCTGGGCTGAAATCTGGGCCGCAATCCTGTGCGCTATAACACTTACCGATCCAATGAGGCCCAACCAACGCCCTTATGATCCAATAGCAACTGCTTGTTCAGCGTGAACTAATCAGTTTCACCCGATTTCAGGGCTAATATCATGTTCGTGAAAGCTTATCGTGAGATCAGCCTGAATCAATTGCTGCGAATCGCCGATGGGGAAGTCACCCGAACTTGCCGCTACGTCACCGTGTCTCAAAGGCAACTTTGCCGTGATCACCAGCCATCAGGAACCGCTTTAATCCCCAGCCAGACCGGAAAATGTAGGGCGGGAGGGCAAGTGAGTAATGACCGCAATTTAGCCTCAACATCTCTGGCACAGCGCCGGCGTCCTTCAGTGACTGGACGAAACTATCCGAGACTTCAGGTAAGATAACCTTGTCCCTCTCCGCAATGACGACATGCAGATCAAGATTCGAACGAACCAGCCTGTCAGAATTGTTTTCGAGGTTAAGCGGGCTCCATGCCCTTCTGAGGGCTTTGTTGCGCAAAAGGTTGACGGGATTCATCTTGTGAATCCAGCGTGATATCTTTGGGCATGAGCAGCTGGACCCCGACGAAATACAAGACCACGAACTGGTCGTTCTATAATTCCGCCCCGAAGCGCCGTGGCTCGCTGACCATCTGGTTTGATCCATCGATGATCTGGTCGCCGCCTCCGAGCGGCAAACGAGGTCGCCAGCAAGCTTACAGCGATGCCGCCATCCAGGTTTGCCTGACGCTGAAGGTGCAGTTTGGCATGCCGTTGCGGCAGGTACGCCCACAAAAAGAAACACATGAAACGAGCCGCCCGGGTGGATTCGAGAGTGCTCTGAAGGCCGCTCGTCAGGCCTTCTCCGAGCTCGGACCCGACAAATCGTCAAGCGCTTCTGGTGCGAGCCGACGCAATCTGGAGGCGCTCAAGCGGTGTCAAATCCTGAAGCGTGGGGCCTGTGGATGTATTGCAATTAAGGGTACAAAAGTGCTCCAAAATGCTCTGAATCCGCAGATTCTGATTAATTAGGGTACAGTGACACTTTCTGTCGGCGCGAGAGTCCCTGCTGTTGCGGTGCTGGTCAGGCGCAGGCCGGTTTCCAGCGAGAACGCGTGCAGTTGTCGTGGGCCTGGCAACAAACCGAGACGGGCGCCTTCGCGCAGGCGGCTTTCGCGCGGCAGAACGGCGGTCACAAAGGCTTCACCTACCCGGCAATGGGCGATCCGCGTGCCTCCCAGATCCTCGATGAGATCAAGTACCGCAGGCAGACCCGAGGTATCGGTTTCCGCTATGGACATGTCCTCGGGTCGCACGCCGAGCACGAAGGCGCTTCCCGGAGCCAGATCCAGACGTCCGGGAAACTCGCGGTCCGGGGCCAAGTCGCATTGGATCCCTCCTTCGGCCCCGATCCGTGCGGTGAAGAGGTTCATCGCCGGCGAACCCAGAAAGCCCGCGACAAAGGTAGAGGCGGGACGGGCATAGACCTCGGAAGGCGGGCCGATCTGCTCGATCCGCCCGCTGTTCATCACAACCAGCCGATCCGCCATGGTCATCGCTTCGATCTGGTCATGCGTCACGAGGACCGAGGTGGCCGAAAGCTGTCGGTGCAGGCGCCGCAATTCGATACGCATCTGGACCCGCATCTTGGCATCGAGATTCGACAGGGGCTCGTCAAAGAGAAAGAGTCTTGGCTCGCGCACGATGGCACGGCCCATGGCGACACGTTGGCGCTGACCGCCCGAAAGCTGCTTTGGCCGGCGGTCGAGATACGGGGTGAGCCCGAGAATCTCCGCCACCTGGCGCACGCGGGCGTCGCGCTCTGTGCGCGGCAGCTTTGCCAGCTTCAACGGATAGCCGATATTCGCCGCGACGGTCATGTGTGGGTAAAGCGCATAATTCTGAAACACCATTGCGCAGCCGCGGTCGGCCGGATCGAAATCGTTCACCACCTGTCCGGCTATGGCGATTTCACCGGAGGTCACGCTTTCCAGCCCGGCGATCATCCGCAGCAGGGTGGATTTGCCGCAGCCAGAAGGGCCGACGATGACCACGAATTCGCCTTCCTCGAAGCCGAGATTCAGCCCGTGCAGCGCCTCTGTATCGTCATAGGATTTCCGCAACTCGCGGATCGAAACATAGGCCATCACGCAGCTCCTTCGGCAAGCATGGGTTGCAGCAGGCGGGCGCGCAAGCGGACGATTTCCTCGGCACGCAGGCCCTGGGCCAGAAGATAGGCTTCGGCCCCGCCATACAGTTGGTCCAGATATTCCAGGAATGCTTCCATCGTGCCCGCTTCGCTCAGCAAAAGCGGCGACGACAGATCAATAAAACCTTTCAGTGGGTCTTTGGCTTCCTGTTCGGCCCGAAGTGCGGCGAACATGGCGGGCGCGTAGTCGCCCGTCAGCACGTAATCCGCCACGATATCCGTTCGTGACGCACCTGCGAGCAACAGGAGGAAGGCGGCGATCATGCCAGTTCGATCCTTGCCGGCGGTACAGTGAAACAGGACCCCGCCCGGTGCCTCGGCCATCAGCCGCAGAACCTGCGCGAACTGCTCGCCGCGCTTGTCCAGTGCGGCGCAGTAGAGTGCCAGCAGAACATTCTCGGCATCGGCCATTCCGGGCTGTGTCGGATCAAGCCCCTCGAAAAGCGAGACATGGTGATAACTCACGCTGCTCTGCCCGGTGAAAAACGGATTTGGCCTTGCGGTGATCTCGGTGTCGTGGCGCAGGTCGATCACCGTGCTGCACCCGATCGTGACCAGTGTCGCCATGGCATCGGGGCCTAGCCGGTGCAGGCTGTCCGCGCGCCAATACCGGCGCCAGGCGGTCTGGCCTTTTGCGGTCCGATATCCGCCAAGGTCGCGGAGGTTGAAGCTGCCTTGCAGCGGGATATGTCTGGTATAAGTCATCAGCGAAGTCCGGATTTCATGAAGGAGGCGATCACCTGGCGTTGCAGTACCAGGTAGATGAGGAGGATCGGCAGGCTCGCCATCGTCGAGGCCGCCATCAGCGGACCCCACTGGGTGCCCTCGGAGGTGATGAACATCTGCAGTCCGATCTGCACCACCGAGTTTTCGGGAGTGCGCGACAGCAGCAGTGGCCAGAAATATTCGTTCCACGTCGAGATGAAGATCAGGATCGCGAGCGAGGCCAGCGTGCCGCGCAGGTTGGGGACGATCACTTGCCAGAGGATATGTGCATGGCTGGCACCGTCCATCCGCGCGGCTTCGATCACCTCCGAGGGAAAGCTGCGCATGGACTGGGCCAGCAGCATGATGGCAAAGGCCGATGCCACATGTGGCAGGATCAGCGCACCAAGGGTGTCGATCATGCCGAGCCGCGAAACCAGCAGGTAGTTTGGGATCATCACCACCTGCAGCGGCACCAGCCAGGTAAGCGCGATGGCGCCGAAGAACAGGGCCGAGCCGCGAAACCGCCAGCGGGCGAAGGCATAGCCTGCAAGGATGCCGGTGACGAGTTGGATTACCGTCACCGTGAAAGAGACGATGAAGGTGTTTACCAGCATTTGCCGGATGGGCACCGCCCGCAGCGCATAGGCGTAATTTTCCAGCGAGGCGGTATCGGGCCAGAGCCTTGTCGAGAAGATCGCGTTCTCGGGGCGCAGTGAGGTGACGATCATCCAGTAGATTGGGAAAACGCAGATCAGCGCTGTGAGGATCATCAGCCCGTGGCCGATCCCGGCTTCCCACCGGGCCGGCCGGGCGCGGCGAGCAGGGCGCGGCATTGCGCCGGGAAGGGTTGCATCAATCGTCATGGAAGGAAAACCTTGCCTTGAGCGCGAAGAGCGCCATTGCGAGCAGGCCGAAGCCCACGAACAGGATCACCGCCGAAGCCGAGGACCAGCCCACCGACAGTGAACCAAAACCAAACTGCCACAAGAGGTAATAGATATTGGTCGTGGCACCCAGCGGCCCGCCCTCAGTCAGCACATGGATATAGGCAAAGCTCCATTGCGCCCCGAGCAGAACCACCATCAGCACCAGGAGCAGGATGGTCGGCGACAGGAGAGGCAGGCGGATGTCGCGGACGATTTCCCAACGGGTCGCCCCGTCAAGCCGTGCGGCTTCGATCAGGGCTTCGTCGATCGAGGCGTTGGCGGCGGCGAGGATCAGCGTGGAGAAGCCGATCAGTTTCCAGCCGGTGATGAAGGTGATGGTCCAGAGTGCGATGGACGCGTTCGAGAGAAATCCGACCGGCTCCAGCCCCAGACCCTGGAGCGCGAGGTTGACGATGCCGTGGTTTGAATCGAGCAGCCAGCGCCAGACCGCGGCGCCCACTACCGGCGGAACGATCATCGGTACGAAGATCAGTGCGCGATAGAGATTGCGGCTGCGTGCAGGCAGATCCTGGGTGAAGATCGCTATCGCCAGGGGCAGCGCCACGGCGAGCGGCAACAGTCCGAGCAGGTAGTACCAGGTGTTCGCCAATGCCTGCCAGAATTTCGGCAGGGCAAAGATGTTGCGGTAGTTCTCGAGCCCGATCCAGACCTTGGGAGTGGTCGGCAAGAGGTTCCACTGCTGGAAACTCAGCATAAAGGCCCGGGCGAGCGGCTCGTAGATCCAGACCACGAAGCACAGGATCGCCGGCAGCAGGTAGAGATAGGGCCGCAGCCGCCTGTAAAGCCGCTGCCGCGGGGTGATCTCGCGCGGGCGGGTTCGGGACAGGGTGGGCAGGGAGGAGGAGGTCTCTGTCACGTCATGGCTCCGGACTGGGCGGACGCCGCCATTCCGGCGCCCGGTGATTTGTCATCGGGTTGGCTCAGGGCAGCAGGTTCTGCGCCTGTGTCTGCGCCGCTTCCAGAATGCCCTTCACATCGTCATTGTCGCCGAATGTCGCCTGCTCCATCGCATCCATCATCGAGGTTGCGATCTGCAGGTAATTAGGGCCGGGCATCGGCACCCATGGCTCCAGCACGCTCAACTGATCGAGATTGGGCTGGAGCAGCGGGTGATCCTTGACCCACTCGCCCAGATATTCGGGATCCTCGACAATTTCGGGGCGGAGCGGCAGATAACCGATTTCGGACGTGATGATCGTGTAACCGCGCTTGGAAGTGAGGTATTTCATCAGTTCCCATGCGGCGCGCTGCTTGAGCGGCTCAGAGGCGTGGATCACCAGTGCAGAGCCCGAGTTGTTTGGCCGAACCGGCTTGTCTCCGAAGCGCGGCATGGTGGTGGCGCGCAGATCGAAATTGCCTTCGGCGCCGTCTACCAAAAAGCCCTGGATCGCCGAGGTTTGCAGGTACATGGCCGTGTTGCCTGCGGCCATTCCCTCCATCTGTGATGTGATGTCGAGATTCTTGGTAATCCCCAGTTTCGCCAGTTCGCGCAGCATCTCGACTGCCTCGACACTTTCGGGCTCGGCAAAGGTCATTTGCGTGCGATCCTCGTTGATGACGGCGCCACCATTCGAACGCACCACGCCTTGCATCAGCCAGTCCATTGCCGAGGGGCCATAGATCCCAGTGGCCAGCGGCAGCGCGTCGGTTGCCTCTTTCACGTTCAGACCGGCCGCCTTCACCTCTTCCCAGGTTTGCGGCGGGGCATCGGGGTCCAGGCCAGCCTCGCGGAATATGTCGGCATTGTAGAAAAGGATCGGCGTCGAGAAAGTGTAGGCCAGACCGTAGGTCTTGCCGTCCAGCCGTCCAAGCTCCAGCCCGTTGGGTACCATACCTTCCAGATGGGCGTCTATCTCGGCCTGTGGAATGATATCCTCGAGAGCCACGGCACCCAGGTTTTTTGAAGCGAAATCAAGGGCGTTAAATCCCATCTGCGTCAGGTCTACCGGTTGTCCGGCGACGATGTCGGCCTGTACGCGGGTGACGAAATTCTGCGGACTCACCGGGATGCCTTCGACCTTGATATTGGGATGGCTGGCTTCGAACTCGGCGATCATTTTCTTGGTGGCCTCCGCACCGTTGCCTGCCGAGGAGAGGTTGTAGTTGTAAAAGGTGATGGTGACAGGCTCGGTCACTTCGGCGGGAATGGTCTGGGCATGACCGGCCGTTGCGCCAAGGGCCAAGGCCAGGCCTGTGAGGATGGTCGTCTTCATTATATTCTCCACTGGGTGTGTGGTTTGGGCGGGTCGTCTTGTGTGATGCAGAGGGTATCCGCCGGGACACCGCCCACCGGATGCCTTACTCGGCCGCAGCCTTGTGCGCGGCGACGTAAGCGAGGATTTTCTGCATATCGAGCTGGTGACGCAGTGCCCGGCTTTGCGGATGGGCGACGTAGGTGACTGTCAGCCCCGAGGGCCGCAGTGCGCAAAGCGCGAATCCCGTGGCGTCGAGCATGTTGAACTCGTCAGGCAGGGCGACCGCATCGGTTGCCGCGTGATGGCCCATGCCGATGATTACCGGCACGCCGTGCCAATGCGACACACGGTCAAGATGGATGTGGCCCGAGAGAATGCCCACCACATTCGCGCCCGCGATGGTCTGCCGCAATTCATCGGTCGCCAGGCGCGAAAGCGATTCCCATTCCATCTCGGTGTCCTGGGTATCGATCATCGGCGCATGGTGCATCACCAGGAGTTTCGGCAGTTCGGGATGATCCGCCAGCCGGGCCTTCAGCCAGTCGATCTGGCCAGGTTCCCATGCCCCGCCGATTTCGCCCGGAATGGAGGAATCGAGCAGGATGACGTGCAGCCCGCAAATTACATGGTCATGGTCATAGGGTGTAGATGGATCGCGGTGCAGTTCCGGGAAAGCCGCCGAGAACCCATCACGGCGGTCGTGATTGCCAAGTGCGAAGAACACAGGAATATCGAGATCCGCCTTTGCGAGGATCTTGGAAACCGTACGATAGGCTTCGGGTTCGCCGTGATTGGTCAAATCACCCGAGGCGATGATGAATGCGGGTTTTTCGGACATCCGCCGAATTTCGTTCAGGCTGCGTTCCAGCGTGGCGCTCGTGTCGTTGAATAGCATGTCGTCCTCGGTACCCGGGGCATTCACATGCAGATCAGTCAAGTGGATGAAAGTGATAGGCGGGTGCTCCATTCGGGGGCTCCTTCAGGATAAACGGTTCGATCGGCCGGCGGCTTTAAGCGCTTGTGCCGAGTCGAGCGGTTGTCTATCTTGCGTTTGTGACGTCTGAATGAAGGTTCATTCAATATGGATAAAACCCTCCCGATGCGTGATCGTATCCTTGAGGCCGCCGCTGAAATGCTGGTGGAGCACGGTACGCAGGCCCCCATGTCCAAGATTGCCGCGCGTGCCGGCGTGGCGGCCGGTTCCTTGTATAACCACTTTGAATCAAAGGATGTTTTGATACGGGCCGTTTATGACCAACTGGCTGAAATCATTAATGAACGCCTTCTGGCGGGGGATCGGCCAGAACTCTCTCCCGATGCGCGGCTATCGTGTTACATCGACGACTATATCGAGTTCATCTGGAATGATCCGAAGCGCGCCACGCTGTTCGAATATCTCTCGAATGTGCCGCTGGTGGCGCCGGAGGAGATGGTACGCACCTTCGCGCGGAGTTCAGATTATATTACGGAGCTTCTGCGCGAATTGCGTGCATCTGGCTGGCTTGCCAAAGGAGAACTGATCTGTATGGGTGGGTTCATCGGGGGTGCCATCCGCAACAGTCTGAAATGGTACCGGATCCATGATCGTCCGTTAACCGGGGCCGATCGGGAGCAGATCAAGAATATGTGTTTCAACGCTCTCCGCGCTCCTGAGTCCGAAGGGACCCGTTTTTTGGATAAGACTCTTCCAAGTTACGCGAAATGAGATGACAACTGCTGCAGATATGCTGGGTATAATCAGGCCTCTGCCAAGCATGGAGGTTTTTGTGACCCGCCTCTGACCCACGAAACCAGGTGTCGGATCTGGCTCAAATCAGGTATCCGGCTTTTATTGTCAGGTCAGACAGGCCCAGCCTGTGAATCGGCATCACCGATTGACCCTGCCCCAATTTGGAAATTCAATAACTTATGGTGCCGATCGGCGTTGGAACCCCATGCCGATTCACAAAAAAGTGACCAACGCGATGGTGGAAGTCGAAGGTGAGGGCATGCGCGGCGTAACCTGGGTGTGGGTCAAGGAGGTGCGGAACGGCCAATGGGGCATTGGAGGCAAAACGCCGAGCGCTAGCGACATCAAGGCGATGGCCGCAGGCTGAGAGAAGGCTTGGGCTGAGCCGTTCGGAGCCTTAGAATCCGGCGGCCTGCCCATCCTTGCGCGGATCCGAACCTGCCGCAAAACCGCCTTCCGGGAGGCGATGCACCAGCTGCGCTCCACCGAAGCCAAAGGCGTTGTCCGGCGCTTCGATCTGCACCCGGTGACCGAGCGCCTTCAACCCGTTCAACAGGTCGGGGGACATGCTTGGCTCGCAGGCCACGTCCAGCCCCTCGATCATCCGCCAACGCGGCGCGTCGGCGGCTGTCTGCACGTCCTGCTCCCAAAGCTCGGTGCGCAGCAGCAACTGCATATGTCCCTGTGCCTGTATCGGCCCCCCCATCATGCCGAAAGCCATCAGCGGCTGACCGTTCTTCATGGCAAAGCCCGGGATGATCGTGTGGAAGGGTCGTTTGCCACCTGCCACCCGGTTCGGGTGTCCCTCCTCGGTTGTAAAGCCAAAGCCGCGGTTCTGCATCGACACGCCAGTGCCCGGCACCACCACGCCCGAGCCGAAGCCGGCGTAGTTGGACTGGATGAAGCTTACCATCATGCCCGAGGCATCGGCGGTGTTGAGCAGCACCGTGCCGCCGCGTTTCGGCGCGCCGGGGCCGAAATCCTGCGCCTTCTTCTCGGAGATGAGCGAAGCACGAGATTTGAGGTACTCGGCGTCCAGCAGCGCGGTCTCGTCCACCTCGGCCATGTGATCGCGGTCGGCGACAAAAGCGTGCAGGTCAGCATAGGCCAGCTTGATCGCCTCTATCTGCAGATGTACGGCTATCAGATCGTCCGGCCCGTGATGGCGGATCGAAGTGTGCTGCAGCATCCCCAGCGCCATGAGCGCGGCGATGCCCTGCCCGTTCGGAGGGATCTCGTGTAATTCCACGTCGTCAAAGGACTGGCTGACTGTGCCGCACCAGTCGGGCTTGTGGCTGGCGAGGTCTTTCATTGTCATTGCGCCGCCATTGGCCTGGGCGAAGGCGGCGATTTCCTCGGCGATCTCACCCTCATAAAAGGCGCGGCCCTTGGTCTCGGCGATAGCCTTGAGCGTGCGGGCGGCGCCGGGGTTGCGGAAGCGCTCGCCGGCTCTCGGCGCTCGACCACCGGGCATGAAAGTTTCGGCAAAACCCGGCTGCTTGCCCAGCGTTTCGGCTCCCCTGTCCCAGAGCGTAGCGATCACCGGTGAGACGATGAACCCCTTTTCCGCATACCTGATGGCAGGTGCAAGGATGGTCGCCAGCCCAAGCTTGCCAAAGCGCTCCGACAATTCGACCCAGGCGCTGACCGCGCCGGGCACGGTCACCGCGTCCCAGCCGTGCTGGGGCATGCCATCCGGAAAACGCTCGGGCGACCAGGCTGCAGGCGCGCGGCCTGAGGCGTTAAGTCCGTGCAACTGCTTGCCGTCCCACAGGATGCAGAATGCATCTGAGCCGAGCCCATTGCCCGTGGGCTCCACTACGGTCAGCGCGGCGGCGGTGGCAATCGCAGCGTCCACGGCATTGCCGCCTTGTTGCAGGATGGTCAACCCGGCCTGCGTGGCCAACGGCTGCGAGGTCGTCACGACGTTCTCGGCGAGAACCGGAGAGCGGCGCGACGGGTAGACGGGATCATGACGCAGACGCATCGGTATTTCTTTCAGGGGTTTTACGGTGTTGCAGATGGCCGCGGATAGCCCAGGCAATCGAGAGCACGGCCGCGATGAGGAAAATGAGGCTGATCGGCCGGGTGAGGAAAAGTGCCGGATCCTCGTTGGTCATCAGCGCTCGGCGCAGATTGGTCTCGGCAATCGGGCCAAGGATCACCCCCAACACCAGCGGCGCCAGAGAATAGCCGAGCGCGCGCAATGCGTAGCCTGCGACACCGATGAAGCCCAATAAATAGAGGTCGGTCACCCGGTTGTTCAGGGCGAAGGAGCCAACGACGCAGCAGACCATCACCACGGGCACAATCAGCCATTTCGGCACCTCGGCGACACGCAGAAAAAGACGCATCGACAGTACCGAGACGATCAGCATCATGAGCGAGGCGACGGCCATGGCGACGAACATGCCGTAGACGAGGTCGGCGTGATCCATGATCAGCCGCGGGCCGACGGAAATGCCATGCACCATCAGCGAGGCCATCAGGATCGCGTCCACTGCAGAGCCGGGAATGCCGAGCCCGATCAGCGGAATCAGCCCGCCGCCTGCAGTGGCCGAATTACCCGCCTCCGAGGCGACGACGCCCGCGGGGTTGCCCTTTCCGAAACTTTCCGGGTCCTTCGAGTTGCGCTTGGCTTGATCGTAAGCGACGAGGTTGGCGATCGAGCCGCCCGCTCCCGGCAGCGCGCCGATCAGCACGCCGACAATAGACGAGCGAACCAGGTTCACTGGCCGCATCAGCACTTCCTTCATCACCTTCCAGGTCTGGAAATCGATGGCGCCGGTCACCAATGCATTGCCCGAACGGACGGATTCTGCATCCTCGACCTCGGAGGTGAGCTGCGAGATGGCGAAGATGCCGATCAGCACCACGAGAAACGGCAGGCCCGCTTGCAGCATCTCTACACCGAAATCGAAGCGAGGGCGGCCCATGACCGGGTCGGCGCCGACGGTCGAGATGGCAAGCCCGATGAGGCCGGCCAGCATGCCGCGGATTACGCTGTCCCCGACAAGGCTGGCGACGATGGTCAGGGCGAAGACGATTAGCGAGAAATATTCCCACGGGCCGAGCTTCACCGCGAACATCGCCAACGGCGGTGCAGCGACGATTAGCACCACGGTCGAGATAATGGTGCCGAAGAACGAGGCCCAGACACCGAGCGACAATGCCCGGCCGGGCTCGCCGCGTCGCGCCATGGGGAAGGCGTCAAAGGTGGTTGCAACCGACGACGGCGTACCTGGGATGCCGAGCAGCGCCGCCGAGATGAGACCGCCAGTGTAGCCGCCCACATAGACCGAGAGCATCACCGCGATGCCTTGAAGGGGTTCCATGCTGAAGGTGAGTGGCAGCGTCAGCACGATGGCCATGGTGACGGTAAATCCGGGAATTGCCGCAGCGATGATCCCAGCGATCGAGCCGGCGAGCATGTAGATCAGCGTGGCAAGCGTGAAAATCTGCGCAACACCGGAGAGGAAGCTCTCCATGTCAGAGTACCCCGCGCGGCAGGAAGACAGTGAAAACCTCGGCAAACAGCCAGTTCAGTCCAAAGGAAAAGATTGCCGCCACGATCATCGCGATCACCAGCGTCGCGGGACGGCGTGGCATCAGCACCAACTCGAGTCCGAGGATGAACATGAAGCTCGCGATGGAAAAGCCGAGGAGCGGGATCAGGATCAGGTAGCCCGCCAGTGCCGCCAGCGTGACGAAGACAAGATAGCGCTGCTTGGCCCAGGCCACTGTCTGGGCGGTAAAGCGGCCATAGGCTCCAGAGGGTATTTTCCGCAGCGCGTCGATGATGGCGATCGCCGCGACGAGCGCGATGCCGGCAAAGACAATCTTGGGAAATGCGCCCGCGCCGAGACGCTCGAAGCGCGATGTCGGGATTCCGGCCGCTGTAAAAAACAGGCCGACCGCAGCGATAAGGATCAGCACATAGCTCAGGAGACGGGCGATCTCGCCCGCTTCCCTTGCCAGCTTCTCGTCGTGGCCGGTCGCGCTCACGGTGCCAGAACCTCGGCGAGTGACTTCACCGTCTCATCGAGCTTGGCGAGATAGTCGCCATAGGCATCCCGACCGCGGAACATCACCGATGCACCGGCATTGTTGGTCTGCTCGATATAGGCTTCGTCTTTCGACAGTTCCTCAAGCGCCGCTTCCAGCGTATCGCGGGCCTCTTCCGGTGCGCCCTTTGGCATGACGATACCGCGAGTCACCTGCAGTTCGAGATCGGCACCAAGTTCCTTGAAGGTCGGCACGTTCGGCGCTTCTGCCACACGTTCCAAAGAGCCCACTGCGAGGAACTGCAGGTCACCGTTGTCAACGAACTGCTTCGACGAGGAGATATCACCGATAGCCGCGTCGAGGTTGCCGCCCACGAGGGCGCGGATGCGTTCGCCGGTACCTTCGTAACCGACATACTGGAACTGTAGCCCATAGGCTTGTTCGATCATTGCCGCATGTAGGTGGGGTACACCGCCCAGTGTCACTCCAATGGTGATCTCGCCCGGATGTTCCTTGGCGTAGGCAAGAAACTCCTCGAAGTCAGTATAGTCATCGGTCGGGTGCACCACCAGGTATTGCGGCGAGGCGGTCATCAGAGCGATTGGCTCGAAATCGCTCCACGCAAGATCGGTGATGCCAGTCTCGGTCGCAACCAATAGGCCTTCGTGCACCTGGCTGATGGTGTAGCCATCGGCATCGCGGCGCGAGGCCTCGCGCAAACCAACCGTACCACCGACGCCAGGCATATTGATGATCGGCATCTCGATGCCGAGATAGGGCTCGATGTTGCCGGCGATGAGACGCATCAGCGTGTCCGACCCGCCGCCCGGCGACCAGGGCACGATGAACTCGACCGGGTGGTCCGGGTAGTCCTGCGCACTGGCGGGCGCGGCGATCATGGTGGCGGCGGCAAGAAGAACGGCAAATCCCGTGCGGAGTTTCATTGGGAGGCTCCCTGTGTTCAGGCCAGCGGTTCATCCGCCGACGTTCTGGTTGGGTAACGCCAGGTTAACACAAGGCAGGCTCACACAAAGCGCGTAATTATTGCCACTGTTTTCAGTTTTACTTATCTTGCAGCGATGGACACACGTCAGCTTCAGACACTTCTCGCCATAGAGCAGCATGGCGGCTTTGCGGCAGCGGCGCAGGCGATCAACCTCACCGCCTCAGCGGTTAGCCAGCAAGTATCGGCGCTGGAAACCGAACTGGGCGTGCAGTTATACGATCGAACCCGCCGCCCACCCTTGCTCACCGCCAAGGGAGCCGAGATGCTGCGTTCGGCACGGCAGATTCTTCGCATCGTGACCGAAACCAAGGCCTCGGTGACCGGCGGAAATGTCAGTGGCACGCTAGCCTTCGGCACGTTGCGCACCGGGGCGAACTCGCTGGTACCGAACGCGCTGGCGAGTTTGCAGAGACAATATCCAGATCTCTGCTACCGGGAGCGTATCGGTATGTCGGAAGAGTTGATGGCAGAGGTTGTCTCTGGCCAGCTCGATGCGGCGCTGGTGGCCGATCACGTGGCGGTGCCGCCAAGCCTGCACTGGACCGAGGTGTTGATTGAGCCATTGGTAGTGATCGCCCCGCCTGGCACCGGCGGGCTGGCGATCAACGATTTGATTCGCCGCGTTCCCTATATCCGCTACCGCACGCAGGTGCCGCTGGCGCGGCAGATCGATACGGAAATTGCCCGGCTCGAGGTTGCGCCGCGACAGGTGGTGTCGGTGAACACGATGTCGGCGATCGTGGGCTGCGTACGAGCCGGGATGGGATTTGCCATTATCCCCTACGTCGCTCTGCAGGACTCCATCACAGCCGCTCTTGACTGGTTTCCATTCGGCGCGCCTCCGATCCAACGCCGGCTCGGCGTAGTGCAGCGCCCAACCAATAGCCGCGCCGAGGTCCTGTCAGCACTGATCGCCGCACTGATTGAGCAGGGACGCCCACGCGACGATTGGGATTGAGCAACCCGGAATGTCATTTCCGATCTTCGATCAACCCGCCGCGATTGGTCGTCGCCAATGAGCGGTTAGATTGACACGCCCAGAAGCGCTAGAATGCCGATCAATCGGGTGGCAGCCGAGATTTCTTGGCTCAGCTAGCAAAGCAGCGTCGGAAATGTATGCGTCGAACATACATACATCTTCAAATACACCGGACCGGGTAACAGCAATGATCGGCGCCGAGGAGGTTGAGCCTCGCCGTGCCATCTTCACAATCTGCCAAGCTGCCGCTATCAAAGACGTATGAAACGAGGACACACCAGACGAATCAGGGCTTGACCCTTTTACTCCGCCTAGGCGCATATGCTGGTGTAGTTCAGTGGCAGAATGACAGGTTTCCATCCTGTAGACGCGGCTTCGATCCCCGCCACCAGCTCCATTACTTGCGCATGTAGCTCAACGGGACAGAGCAGGGAATTTCTACTTCCACGGTTGAGGGTTCGAGTCCTTCCGTGCGCACCAGGTCCACTAAGCGGTTTTCATCGATTGTGCTGAAGAGGCGTAGATGAATGCCCCTGCCAATCATGTACACCGCGACAGGAGAAGGAGCACAATGGACAAGGCCCAACGCCCGAAATTTGCCTCCTATATGCATTCCGCTGTTTCACCGGCCGTAAGATCCACCAGGCCGATTCCCAGATCGCCGCGATTGCTCGCGTGGCTGGCGCCTCGTATTTTTCAGTTCATCCCTGCGAGTGCTGGGAGCACTGGTGCGTACAGCAGGTCTGGACAATTAATTGATGCCCACCAACACACGCGAGAAATTCCCGACATTCGGAATGGTTCCCCAAGTATGCGGTGCCGCGATGCGCGGACAAGCGCATCGAGGCTTTACCTGGATCAGGCGAAGTTGCCTTTCACAACCTTCAAGGCTTTGACGGGGCCGCGATTCGCCAGGAAGTCCGGCCGCGGCTTCGGGGCCGCGAATGGCGTGGTGACGGCATTGGACACCGCGTTATAGACGAAGAACGCGTTTGAACGCGGGAACGGCGTTACATTCCCGTTCGAGGCATGCATCGTATTGCATTCAAAAAAGATGACCGTTCCCGCTGGCCCTGTCGCGGAATCCAAACCGGCTTGTTCAGCCATCTTTTCCAGGAGTTGGGTCGAAGGCACACCAATCTCCTGCTTTTTCAGGCTGGACTTGTGATTGTCCTCCGGCGTCTCTCCGGAGCAGGCGATGAACTTGCGATGTGACCCCGGGATCAGCATCAGCGGTCCGTTCAGTTCCGAATTATCGGTCAGAAGAACCGACGCCGACACGGCCCGCATCCGGGGCATCCCGTCTTCGGCATGCCAGGTCTCGAAATCGGAATGCCAGTAGAACTCTTTCCCGGCGAAGCCGGGCTTGTAGTTCAATCGGCTCTGATGAAGATAAACTTCATCGCCCAGAAGAAAACGCGCAATATCAGCCAGCCGCGCGTCGCGTGCCAGCCGCGCAAAGGTTTTACTATGATCATCCAGGCGAAAGACGGTGCGAACGGCATTCGTGCCCGGTTCGGTGACCAGATCCTCGGATCGGATATCCGAGGCATCGGCACGAATGGCGGCCGAGGCGTCGATCAGCTTGCGCACTTCTTGCGCAGTGAAAATGTCGCGGCGGAACAAGTAGCCTTTCTCTTCGTAATGACGGGCTTCTTCGAAAGTGATCGGCGCGTCCTTTGACCACTTGGACCATATGACGGGATCCTGCCGCTCGATAATACGCTCTTCATCAGGCAGGCGCGTCGGGTAGCTGTCCTGCCCCGTGAATTGCTTCGATGGGTGCACGACGGTCATGTTGATATCCTTCTCGTTTAAGTCTCCATTTCCCGCGACCCGGCAAAGTCGAGCCGGAAATCGCGACATACGAACACGGGCTTTTCGTGCGCGTTCGACCGTTCCGGTCGGATGGCAAGGGAAGAAGGGAATCGGCTCCAGTGGACCGATCAGCCCGGAATACAGTCGACAAACAAGCCCGATGTTAGTGACGTACTCCCAAGCCCGCGCCGCCCCGCCAATCCACATAGTTTCTGTGCTTGAACCATCCGTTCTCGCGGCGAATACCGGGTGATCGGGACGTAAGGTTCAGCTAATCGGACACTCCCCCGAAAGCAACACTCGTCGGTCGATTTTTGCTCATGGCTACGAAGCTCTCCCACTTCCGTGATCGGCCAGCAATAGGTACGAACCAACCGCCTTGATGAGCTGTCGAGGATAATCGGTGCGACATCTGACCGCAGATGCCGCGATTGATGGTGCCGGCCGCGCGCCCCACGTCTGAACCACTCCCTGTTGAACTGCCTGCGCCTGTTGACCTTTCTCTGGCGCGGGCCTTCTCATGATAAAATCGCGGCAGAATCAGAGGAGGCGCCATGACGGAGGCATCTGATCAGTTCGAGGCTGCGATCGAAGCGCTTCACGGGCTGCTGGTGATGGCGGTGGAAACGCCCGGAGCAATTAGCGGTCGGGCCGAGCTACGCGACTGGCTGCACTTGTCGGCCGGAAACAGGGAGAACAATGGCGATTTCGGCGCGGCACGGATACTGGATCGGCTGGCACGCGGCGAATAACAGCATGAGCGGTCGACGGTCGTACCTATGATGACATGGTAACCTTTTCGACCCACTCTTCTGCGTCATACCCTCCACCGGCCGACACCTCCACTCGGACCGGGTGATCCTTCACCCATTTCGCGCGGCGCTTGGCGTCATCGATGGCAGCCTTGCGGTCAGTGTAAAACGCCTCGGGGCCAGCATCGTCATCATCGTCATATTTCGGCCCCGATACCAGCCAGATCATGGGATCGGATTCGCTCGCGTAAACGCCGATGAATAGTTCTTCGTCTTCGTCTTGATCAGCCATTTCTTCCTCCTCAAACAGGGTTGTCGACCAGCTTCAGGGATCCGTCTGGTAACGGTCTCTGCAGCTCGGCGGCCGGTATGCCGCCCATCCAACTGTCCCATTCTTCCGGCTCGGTCAGGATGACCGGCATGGCCTTCGGGTGAATTGCCTTCACCTCGGAGTTTGGTAGGCAGGTCAGGAAGGCATAGAGATCGTCTGTCGTCTCGCCTTCCTTGACCTTGCGGACATTGGTCCAGCCGCGCACCTCGATGCCGGCAAAGAACATCGGCTTGTCGTCGGTCGATGCGAACCACTGGTTGCCCCTGCCTTTGCCGCGGGGCTCCGCGAAACTGCTGACGGGCACCAGGCAGCGATGATCCTTGCCGAGCCTGAGGCGTTCGAGTAAAGGCACACCCTCGTGTCTGTACTGAGTGGAAATGTGATTATCAGTGTGTTCGAATATACGTCCCATTGGGACAGTTACCCTGCCGGAAGTCCAATCTACGTTGAACATCAATAGATTAAACATCATCGCTCCAATATATCAGGCTGTTTTTTGTATAGTGAAATGGCCCGTTACATTTGTTGATCGACAGCACCGGCATCAAGGCGGAAGGTGAAGGGGAGTGGAGTGCGCGCAAGCACGGTGGCCCCAAGCGCCGCATCTGGCGCAAGGTTCACATCGCGGTCGATGAGGAAACGCTGGAGATACGGGCCGTCGAAGGTGAGCAGGCGAACGCCATGGGTTCAAGTGAGCCTGCTCACGGAAGTCATATCGGTGATGCACCGATGTTACCGGAATTGCTCGACCAGATCCCACCCGATGAGGACATCGGTTCCGTGACCGGTGATGGGGCTTTTGATACCCGCAAGTGCCATGATGTGATTGCGGATCGAGGGGCAGAGGCGTTCGGGCATTCTCTCGAACCAATGGCGTTCATGCCCTCACTCCCGCCACGCAAGAATGCCAAACCATGGAAGCCGACAACTGCCGGCGCGCGCGCCGGCAACGAAATCCTCCGGGCCGTCAAATATCTCGGTCCTGCGATCTGGCGACGATGGAGCGGCTATCATCGCCAAAGCCGCGTCGAGGCAAAGATGCATTGTGTAAAACGTCTGGGCCAGAGCCTTATGGCGCGGGACTTCGACCGGCAGGTCGCGGAGATACAAATCCGCTGCGCCGTCATGAACCGTTACACAGCTCTCGGCACGCCCATGACAATGGCCGTAGGATAA
>NZ_QOKZ01000002.1 GCF_003697785.1 Paracoccus alkanivorans
AGCGTCGCCAGCTCGATGTTCTGCGCGGCGAAAGCGATACCATCGGCGCGCGGTTGCAACACGATCTGGCAGCGATGCGCCCATTCCCGGCCGCGCCTTTCGAGGCCTGTGATCAGGACAATGGGCGGGTCTCGTCCCAATCCCTGGTGCGCTACAAGACTAATGACTACTCGGTGCCGGTCGCATTCGGACATCAGGATGTCTGGATCCGGGCCTATGTCGACACGGTGGTCATCGGTTGCCGTGGGGAAGTGATCGCCCGTCATCCCCGGTGCTGGGATCGTGACGAGATCGTCTTCGACCCGATCCATTACCTGCCGCTGCTGGAGCAGAAGATCAATGCGCTTGAGCAGGCAGCGCCGCTTCAGGGCTGGGACCTTCCCGAAGAGTTCGCGACACTGCGCCGACTGATGGAGGCTCGCATGAACCGGTATGGCCGCCGCGAATACGTCCAGGTTTTGCGGCTGCTGGAAACCTTCGATCTGGCCGATCTCCAGGTCGCCGTGAAGCAGGCGCTCCACATGGGTGCAATCGGCTTCGACGCTGTGAAGCATCTCCTGTTGTGCCGGGTGGAACGCCGACCGCCCAGGCTGAACCTGGACTGCTATCCCTATCTGCCCAAGGCAACGGTCGAGAAGACCGAGGCGCGTTCCTACATGCGGCTGTTGGCGGGAGATATGGCATGAGCGACGCTCCGGAAATCCTGCTCGCCCATCATCTCAAGGCACTCAAGCTGCCCACGTTCCTGCGCGAGCATCAGAAGCTGGCCGGGCAATGTGCGGCGGAAGGCGTGGACCATGTCCGCTATCTGGCCCGGCTGGTCGAACTGGAACTCATCGATCGGGAAAGGCGGATGGTCGAGCGGCGCATCAAGGCCGCCAAATTCCCAGCGGTCAAAAGCTTGGACAGCTTCGACTTCGCCGCCATTCCCAAACTCAACAAGATGCAGGTGCTGGAACTGGCACGCTGCGAATGGATCGGCAGGCGTGAAAACGTCATCGCCCTCGGGCCATCGGGCACTGGAAAAACCCATGTTGCCCTCGGCATCGGGTTGGCCGCCTGCCAGAAGGGTCTTTCCGTCGGCTTCACCACCGCCGCGGCCCTGGTCAGTGAGATGATGGAAGCCCGTGACGAACGCCGTTTACTCCGCCTTCAGAAGCAGATGGCCGGATACAAGCTTCTCATCATCGACGAACTCGGCTTCGTGCCCTTGTCGAAAACCGGCGCCGAGCTCCTGTTCGAGCTGATCTCGCAACGTTACGAGCGCGGCTCGATCCTGATCACCAGCAATCTGCCTTTTGACGAATGGACCGAGACATTCGGCTCCGAACGCCTCACCGGCGCGCTTCTCGACAGGCTGACCCACCACGTCAGCATTCTCGAAATGAATGGCCAGAGCTATCGTCTTGCCCAAAGCCGCGCCCGAAAGGCCGGCTGACCCCTTTCAAAAAATGCCAACGGCACAAGCACGGAACTCTGGTCGGGCTACGCCCTCCCGACGTTCCGTGCTTGTGCCGCTAACTGGCAGACTTTTGCGCCGCCGCGTGGCCGGGTTTTACTCCGCCGTTGACACCGATTGGCCTCCTGCCGGAACAATATTCCAAGTTTCCGAGGCGATTTTCGCATGACGGAGTTTTTCAACGGAATAGGCTCGAAGCCGCCTTACGGCGCTGCAAAGAGTCCGGCCCCTGGCCCGAACTGCCATCAGGCGCACCCGGCCCTTACCCGTCGTTCGGCAACAATGAACTCCGCGAATCGGCAATCTCCACATCGGACATTCGAGCGCTGCCCAGCGAAACCGAATCATTCCTGTCAGCGATGCGGGACTTTTGCGACATTCGGATTGGCCATCTGTGCGGACGTGTTCGACCCCTTGCAGACATCCCCAAGACCGTGACGGCCACAAAATTAGCCAGTCCCACCAAGGGATTTTGAACCGGGTCTAGGCGACCGGACCGTAGCGATTCACCACGATGCCACATTCATAGGCCTTCGAGCCAAGCAAGCGAAACTTGCGGAGGTCAGCTTGGTCGAAGATGCGCCTTCCGCCGCCAAGTGCAGCCGGATTAATGTAGAATTGAAATTCATCCACCAGTCCAGCCGCGACCAGTGCCGAGGCAAAACCCGCGCCACCGAAAACAGCGATGTTGCCACCTTCCTCGGCTTTCAACGCGCCGACCTCACGAGAAAGGTCCCCGCTTATGACTACTGTGCGATCCCATCGGGACTCTTCCAGCCTATCACTCGGCACCACCTTCTGCACATCGATGATACGCTGCGCGAAGGCATAGAACTGGTCGTGCGGATATCTCTTCGCCGCATCTCTCCAATGAGACAGATAGCCTTCCTCCGCCATCTTGCGGCTCAACAAGATGGTGTCGATGGACTGGAAGTGGGCGTTAAAATCCCGCTTGAGCACCTCGTCCCAGCGGTTGTCGTCGCCCCAGCCCCAAACCTGCCAATCGTGATCGCCGTCAGCGCCAACAAAGCCGTCGACCGAAATCTGCATCTGAAGAACGAGTTTTCTCATTTTGGGAATCCTCCAGTTCGATAAGTGGTTAGGTTTACCAAAGTCGTCGCGCCAAATTCACTGGTAGAGCCGGCTTTCATAAAGGCGTGCGTTTCTCCCCTCAAAGGATTCAAGCGGGTCATAAAATTCTCCTTCCTCAAAACAATGCCAACCAACTGGGTCTAAATTGCTTTACAATTGGAACTGTTGACGCCGGACACAATAATGTCAATAGTAAAGTGATTTAAAAATGGAAGCAAAAATGTCAGGCAAGGAAAAATCGAACTGCCCCATCAACCTGTCACTCGAGGTAATCGGCGACCGATGGACATTGTTGATCATTCGCGACATGATGTTTGCTGGTAAAAAGCACTTCCGAGAGTTCTTGCAGTCGGATGAGGGTGTCTCGTCGCGCACTCTTGCTGATCGGTTGCAAACCCTTCAGGCGGAGGGGATCGTGACGCGCCACGACGATCCCAATCACAAGCTCAAGGCGGTCTACCGCCTGACGAAAGCCGGGATCGATCTTCTGCCGCTTCTGGTGGAACTGGGTGTCTGGGGGAACCGCTATCGTGCTGCCGACCCTGAATTGGGGGCCATCACGGAAGAGCTTGCGACAGGCGGGCCTGAGGCAGTTGGACGGATGAAGCGACGACTTGCATCAGAGTAACCCGGGGTTGAATGAATTCTATGTCTATACCGGGGAAGGTCCCGGTGTGGAGGATCTCCACGCCCGCACCATGCTATGATGAATCGTCGGTATTGTGCCGATGATGCGGAGAGCATGGCGGATCGGAGGATCCGCCATGACCATCGACAATTTGCCCGCCATCCGTGCCCGCCGCCCCGCCTGGAACAAGGGTCGCATCGTCGGCCAAAAGCGCCCCTTGCTACCGAAACATGTCTGGGCAATCCGCGTTCGACTTGAGTTAGCGCACAACCTACGCGATCTCGCGCTGTTCAACCTCGCCATCGGCAGCAAACTTCGCGGCTGTGACCTCGTGAAGCTCAAGGTTGCTGATATTTACGCGGCCGGCCAAGTAAAGGCGTGGGCCTCGATTATCCAGAGCAAGACGCGCAAATCTGTACGCTTCGAGATTACCGAAGGAACGCGAACATCAATCGCGGCCTGACTGGAGGACCCGATGATGATCGGTTCCGAATATCTCTGGCCTGGACGCTTTCACGAACGGTTGCACATCTCGACCCGGCAATATGCTCGGCTAGTTCGGGACTGGGTCTCGTCCATCGGTCTGGAGCCTACATCCTACGGGACGCATTCCATGTGTCGCACCAAGATCGCCCAGATCTACCGCAAGACAGGTAATCTTCGCGCTGTACAGCTTTTGCTCAGCCATACCAAGATGGACAACACGGTGCGATATCTCGGTGTCGAATTGGAGGATGCACTCGTGATTGCGGAAGCTGTTGAAATTTGAGACGAAGGGCCGGCCCGCTCAGGACGGCCCATTGCGGCCATTCGCCAGGCCCTCGTGACGCAGCGGCGCGGCTCGTCGTAGCCGCCGTTGATGCGTCATGCAGCATTTCAGGAATATGAACGACGGTGGTGCGCACTGAAACCGCCATTCGCTGCACTCACGCAATCAGCTATGCTAGTTTTACTGTGAGGTGGGAGAGCCCGCCGACCCAGTCAGTTCACAGCACGATCATCGGGTCCAGAAATTCCCGGCCACCTGATAGAACGCATCGACGATCCTGCCCTGCACATCCGCCAAACTGAAGACAGTTTCGTGGATCGCCTGACTTTGCATTTCGATGATCGGCAATCGCGCAACGCCATCCTCCCGACTCGTGCTGTCCTTCCAGAGAAAGCCGATCCCCAGGCCGTTCACCACTGCTTCATAGAGCCCGTCACGCGCATCCAATGTCAGGAAGGGGCGCGGGCTTAGCCCCGCCCGCGCAAACATGCGATCCACAGCCCGCTGGGTGGAGGAACCGGAGGCACGGAAAATCAATGGCTCATTGCAGAGCGCCTCGGCACTGACGGGGCCGGTTCCGGCCAGTGGATGTCCCGGTGGTGCGATAGCAACCACCCGCGCTTCCGCAAGATGCTTTCGCCGGAAACGCGGATCTGCGGGAACATCGGGCAAGACGCCAATATCGCATTCATGGTTCAGGACAGCCCGAGTGATCTTGTGATGCGAGCCGGTCTCGACCTTCAGCGTTACTCTCGGATAGGTTCGGTGAAAGGCCGCGACGAGTGCCATGCCCGGCATTGCGTTGCCCAGCCCGACAACGATTTGCCCCTCGCGAAACGATGACCGGCTCTGCAGCAACCGTTCGGCTTCGCCGCGTGCTTCGGCTATCCGCTCGACGGAATCGCAAAGCTGCAAGCAGAGATCCGTTGGCAGAAGCCGCCCCGATTCGCGACGAAAAAGGTGCACCCCGTATTCCGCCTCGATCCCCCGCACCTGCGCGGACACATTGGGTTGCGTAACGCCCAGAATTCGCGCGGCTCCCGCATAGGAGCCAGCTTCTGCAACGGCACGGACCGCTTCGAGGCGAGACATCGAAAGTTTCATGAAGAGCCAAACTCGAACATTGCTTTTCTCTTAGTTTGATCTTGTCTTGTGTCAAGCTTGTTACATTGCGTCTTCATTGGTCGGCGGCAAGGACGGGCACACACCCGGACCAACCAGGAGAAACCGACTTGGACGCTGCGACCACCCCATTTCCCTCGACCACGCGCTTCGCAAGACTGGAACCCTGCGCCGTGGAAGCAGCAGGAATCGTGCTGTGCGATCTGGATGGATGCCTTATATCCGAAGGACGGCTCTTTGAGGAAACCCCGGCTTTCGTCGAGGCCTGCGGCGACCGCCTTTGGGTGGTGTCAAATCGCTCCGACACCACGGCGGCGGCGCTTTCGTCCCAAATGCTGGAACTGGGCCTGAATATCCCTTTTGAGCATATTCTGTTGGCAGGAGAGTTCACGCTGCGTCGCCTCGCGGAACTCGGCCTGACGCGGCTTTCGCTCTGCGCAACTCCGACACTCAAGGAACTTGCCCGAATCCTCGGGATCGACCCAGAATCGCAGGCCCCCGAGTCAGTGCTCCTTTGCCGCGATCCCTGCCTGACAGTCGATTCCATGGGGCAGGTTCTGTCCGTCATCACGGATGATATCCCGCTATGGGTGGCGAACGAGGACCTTTCCCACCCCAGCCATGACGGTCGGCCCGTTGCCGAAACCGGCGCGCTTCTGGCCGCACTCCGTGCGATCCGCCCGAGCCTCACATGGCAGTGCCTCGGCAAACCCGACCCGGCCATGCTGACTGCCGCGTTGTCTCGTGCGGACCTGCCTCCGGGCGACGCCGTCTTCGTTGGCGACAACGCTCTGACCGACGGCCAGGCCGCCGCTGCCGCCGGCATCCCCTTTTTCCACATCCAGAGGAACCACTTGCGATGATCCCTTATCTCGCCCGCGTCCTGGTCAAGGCGGTGGTGACACTGTTCGCCATTATGACGGTGACCTTCATCGCCACCCGTTTTTCGGGCAACCCGATCGACACATTCCTCGGCGAGGGGCTGACGACTGAAGGCCGCCAAGCCTTGATCGACTATTTCCAACTCGACCAATCACTCTGGCAGCAATATCTCGCCTTCCTGCGTGGCGCGCTATCGGGAGAGTTCGGATTGAGTTTCGTCGATCGGCGCCCGGTGACGGAAGTCGTGGCTGAAAGGCTCTGGCCGTCGGCGCAACTGCTATTGGCTTCGATCGGGCTGACCATCGCTATATCTCTCCCGCTTGGGGTGCTGGCCGCAGTCTATCGCAAAAGCTGGATCGGATCGGCGGTGATGGTGGTGGCCTTCGCAGGATACGCGGTGCCCGCCTTCGTTTTGGCGATCGGGATGATTCTGATCTTTTCCTATTGGCTCGACTGGCTGCCGGTTGTTGGCAGCAGTACGGCGCTGCATTTCATCATGCCAACGATCGCCATGTCAGGTGTGCTGGTCGCCGCACTCACACGTTTCACACGCAATGCCATGCTAGACGTTCTGGGACAGGACTTCATCCGGACCGCCCGTGCCAAGGGCCTCGGTGAAATGCGCGTTGTGCTGCGTCACGGCCTCGGCAATGCCGCGATCACTGTGATCTCGGTCATCGGCTTGCAGATCGCGGGACTGGCCGCCGCCGGCAGCGTGGTAATCGAGAGCATTTTCTCTTGGCCCGGCATCGGCCAGCTCCTGGTCAATGCCGCCATCATCCGCGACTACCCGGTTTTGCAGTTCGGCGTAATTGCCGTCGCCTTCGCGGTGGTCGCCATCAATGCCCTGACCGACATCGCCTATGCGCTGGCCGACCCGCGCATCCGCCTGGGCCAGAATTGAGGAAACAGCGATGGCAAACCTCACCGATGCAATCCTGCCTCGCCCGAGCAATCGCACGGGCAATGACAGGAACATCATACAGAAGGCGGCCATACTGCTCGCCGTCCTGCTGGCGGTCGCCGCCATTTTCGCTCCGCTACTGACGCCTTTCGACTCGCTGGAGCAAAGCCTGCTTTCCCGACTGCGGCCGCCGCTCGGCTTCGAACGCCATGCGCCGGGCCATCTGCTCGGCACCGACGAACTCGGCCGCGACGTTCTTTCCCGCGCATTGTACGGGCTGCGGCTGACGCTGGCGCTCGCCTTCGCGGGTGCCGTGCTCGGGCTGCTGCTTGGCGGGCTGCTGGGGCTCGTCGCGGGGCTGCGTCGTGGCTGGGTCGAGGACCTTGTCATGGCGCTTGTCGACATGCAGATCGCCATCCCCTTTACCCTCGTCGCATTGTTGGTCCTGGCCGTGATGGGATCGAGCCTGACGGTACTGGTGCTGGTCCTGGGAATCGCGGGCTGGGAGCAATACGCCCGCATCGTTCGCGGCGAGGTGCGCCGCATCGCCGCTCAGCCCTTTCTCGAAGCGGCCCGGACTGCCGGGTCAGGGCCGCTTTACACCGCGTGCTATCATGTGTTGCCCAATCTCATCTCGCCGCTCGTCGTGCAATTCACGCTGGCGCTGTCGAATATCGTGATCCTTGAAAGCACGCTTTCCTTCCTCGGTCTGGGCGTGCAGCCGCCGCAACCCTCGCTTGGCTCGATGGTGGGTCTTGGACGGGACTACATGCCAACCGCCCCGTGGATCGTACTTACCCCCGCTCTGCTCATCCTGTTGCTGACCTTCACCGTACAGATCCTCGGCGATTGGCTGCGGGATCATACAGATGTCCGGCTGCGCGACAGGTAGCCATATCAGGAGCCATGCGTGAACAGCCCTTCCCAACCCTGAAACGGAGACAACCCATGTTTCGACTGATGTTGACAACCACCCTTGCCATGCTGCCGCTTGCCGCCGGTGCGCAGGAGATCACCGTGGGCGCCGCCAATGTGACCCCCTTTCTCGATCCGGGCCGCGACCATTCCAATGTCGGCTCGCAGTTCTACTACAACAGCTTCGACACGCTGATAAACCGCGACCATTCCAAGCTGGAATCGAAATGGGTTCCCGCACTCGCCACGTCCTGGGAGTTGATCGAACCGACGGTGATGGAACTAACATTGCGCGAAGACGTGATCTTCCATAACGGCGACCCGATGACCGCCGATGACGTGGTCTTCTCGCTCAACCGGATGTTCCAAGCCACTTTCCCGCCCTATGTCGTGCGCGCCAAGGATCGTTTGGGCAATTTCACCGAGGCCGAGAAGGTGGACGATTACACCGTTCGCATCCATGCCGCACGCGAAGAACCGCTATGGGAAACATTGATCTCATTACAACAGATCATGATCATTCCCGAAGTTTATACCAAGGCTCTGACGGGCGATCCCGAACTGGCCGAGGATGGCGATTACGAGGCCTTTGCACTGGCACCCATGGGCACCGGCCCGTATCGCGTCGCGGATCTGCAGCCGGGCGAAAAACTTGTCTGGGAACGCTTCAACGGGTTTTGGGGCGAAATAGCTCCTCTAGAGCGGGCCACCGTCGTGCAGATCGCTGAAACCGCCAGCCGTGTCACCGCCCTAAAGACCGGCGAGGTCGATATCATCACCAATGTGGCTCCTGACCAGATCTCGCTAATCGAACGCGATCCGAACCTCAAGACCGAGGGGACGGCCACCGCGCTCTTCCACGTGATGATCATGAACCAGAACCACCCGAAACTGCAGGATCCGCGCATCCGGCAAGCCATGTCGCTGGCCATCGATCGCGACGCACTGAACGAGGCGCTGTGGCTCGGCAAAGCGGTGGTGCCATCAACCCATACGATGGAAGAGATGGGCGCGCTGCACCAACCGGAACTGACCACCTTCGAATATGACCCGGAACGGGCGAAGGCACTTCTCGAGGAAGCGGGCTATGACGGGTTCGAGATCACCTATGATACCGCCGCGACCTATTACACCAACGGTCTGCTGGCCGCGCAGGCGATCACGGAGATGTGGAGTGCGGTCGGCATCAACGGTCGGGTGAACGTGCAGGACCAATGGTCCGGCGACGACCCCGAAATGATGGCCCGCAACTGGTCCAACCCGATGTATTTCTCCGACCCGTTCGGCTCCTTCGGCGTCATGTGGGCGCCCGAGGGACCGTCTGAAAGCGAAGGCCGCTTCAACACCGATGCCGAATACGCGGAAAAATGGGAACGTTTCCGCTTCTCTACGGATATCGACGCACGCAAGGCGGCCTATGCTGAGCTGATGGAGGAAATGAAGGCGGATCCAGTTGTCCTGCCGCTCTATCGTCCCTTTGAGAGCTGGGCCATGAAACGCTCGGTCAACTGGGCGCCGATGCCCGGCCATATCCCCTATGTGCTCGATTTCCGCGCCGGCAGCATCTCGCTGGCTGATAGCTGAATATTCCGGCCGGGCGTTCGCGCCCGGCCACCTCTTTCCTCACTTCACGGATCGACATCATGACCCGCATTGCCATCATCACCGATATCCATCACGGCGCTCCCTCGCATACCAAGCGTGGCGACACGGCGCTGGACTTGCTGACCGCCTTTACAGATTGGGCAAATGCCGAGCGACCCGACCTGGTGCTCGACCTCGGCGATCGTATCTCGGATATAGACAGCCAGACCGACGCGCGGCTTGAACGCGAAGTGGCCGAAATTTTTGCGCGGCTCGACATGCCCGTGCATCACATCTGCGGCAACCATGATCGCGATCATCTGAGTGTGGCCGAGAATGAGGAAATTCTCGGTGCCAAGCTTGACAATGAGCTTATCGATCTTGGCGAGTGGCAACTTGCGCTCTGGCGGGCGGATGCGCGGATTCACCGCGAACACCCAGGGCCGGGTTTCTACCTGCCCGAGACCGATCTTTTATGGCTGTCACGCGTCGCGCAGCAGGCGGAAAAGCCGATGCTGGTGGCAAGCCATGTCCCGATGTCGGGCCACAGCCAGATCGGCAACTACTACTTCCAACGCAATTCCGCGGCCTCGACCTATCCGCAGGCCGACCGCGCACGCGCCGCACTGACCCAGAGCCGCGTGCCCACGGCCTGCATCGCCGGGCATGTTCACTGGAACACCGTCACCACGGTCGATGGCATCCCGCATATCACCCAACAGAGCCTGACCGAAAGCTTCACCACCGGCGGCGAGCCCGCCCGTTCCTGGGGCATGTTGACGCTTTCCGATACCGTTCACTGGCAGGTCATCGGCGACGAACCGTTCGAGGCGCGGCTTACCCCCTCGACCATGCGCTGGACGCCGCCACTGGCGCCTTTCCTGCAGGAGTTTGCGGCCGAATGACCCCACTTCTCAGTCCTCCTCTCCTCGCGGTCCGGGACCTGCATGTCACCTTCGGACAGACCGAGGCAGTTCGCGGCCTGTCGTTCAACCTCCATCATGGTGAGACGCTGGCGCTGGTCGGCGAAAGCGGCTCGGGCAAAAGCGCGACGGCCCTGTCGATCCTGCGCCTGATCGAACGCGAGGGCGGAAGGATCGCACATGGTTCCATCCAACTGGCTGGCAAGCATCCGAGCGATATCACCACACTGCCTGCGGCAGCGCTGCGCGCATTGCGCGGCGATCGCATCGCCATGATTTTTCAGGAGCCGATGACCTCGCTCAACCCGGTGATGACGATCGGCGCGCAGCTTTGCGAGACTTTGGCCCTGCATCGCAATCTACGCGGCCGCCCCGCGCGCGAAGCAGCCCGTGCTGCCTTGGAGCGGGTAAAGATACCTGAGCCCGATCGGCTCGACCAATATCCGCACGAATTGTCAGGCGGGTTGCGGCAGCGGGTGATGATTGCCATGGCATTGATTTGCGAGCCCGAGATCCTGATTGCTGACGAACCGACCACCGCGCTGGACGTCACAACTCAGACAGAGATCCTGCTTCTGATCGCGGGTCTGCAGGAGGAAACGGGCATGGCGGTGTTGTTCATCACCCATGATCTCGGGGTCGTGTCGGAAATCGCCGATCGCGTCGTGGTGATGAAAGACGGTACCAAGGTAGAGGAAGGTCGGACCGCCGAGATTTTTTCCACCCCGATGGCCGCCTATACACAAGAGCTGGTGGCGGCAACGCCACGGCTCGGAGAGGGTGCGCCGCCGCCGCGAACCGAAGTAGAGCCCGTGTTGCGGGTGGAGGGCTTGACCACGGTCTTCGGCGGTGCAGGGCTCTTCTCGAAGGGGAAAACGACGGCCGCGGTTCGGAATGTTTCATTGACCCTCGGGCGTGGCGAGACCTTGGGCCTCGTAGGCGAGTCGGGCTGCGGGAAATCCACCCTTGCCCGCTCGATCATGCGCCTTGTCGAGCCCATCGCCGGACAGGTGGAGCTGTTGGGCTGCCGGATCGACGGGTTGTCGCCAAACGCGCTCAAACCGCATCGCGCGAAGATGCAGATGGTGTTCCAGGACCCTTACGCATCGCTCAATCCAATGATGGCGATCCGTAACCTTGTGACGGAGCCGGCTTTCCTGCACGGAATGGTTTCGCGCCGCCATCGCCGTGTCATGGCCGCGTCCCTACTCGAAAAGGTCGGGCTGCCGGCAGAGGCCGTGGACCGCTTTCCTCATCAGTTTTCCGGCGGGCAACGACAACGGATTTGCATCGCCCGCGCCCTGTCGGTGAGCCCGCAGATCATCGTCGCGGATGAGGCCGTATCGGCGCTCGACGTGTCGAATGCACGGCGCGTGACCGATCTCATGGCCCGCCTTCAGCAGCAGGAGGGGGTAGCTTTCCTCTTCATCAGCCATGACATCGCCGTGGTGGAGCGAGTGAGTCACAGGATCGCCGTAATGTATCAAGGGGAAATCGTCGAGACGGGACCAACCGCGGAGGTCCTGCGCAACCCTCAGCACGCCTACACGAAGCGCCTCCTGAGTGCAGTGCCCCGATTTGACCGGTTATCCCTGTCTGCGCAGCAAACAGACCACAGTGAGCTTCGTACAGTGGACAGCATGCCTGCCTGACCTGCGAAAAGATCGGATGGGTATAGCCAACTTTTTAAAGACCGGTCTCCACGCTGCATAGCAGCACAAATTTGTACCGCGGTGTGTTTCAACGAGTTTGCTGCGTGCGCTTTCAGCAGCAATTCATCACTTCCGGCAAGGGCCCGGAGCAGACTTACGGCAGCGCAACATGCTGTCCACGTTCCCTGACGCCTATCGAGCCACCTTTCCGGCCCATTCTTGCCGTTCAGCGTCCTGTGCGATGCCGCGCCGCGGCTTCACTGAACCGGTCATTCATGCTGGTCGCAGCGAAACCGATCTATCAAACTGGTAAAAAGCGGGACAAAGGGTGCATTCGCTGCGGATGCGCAGATGGCTGCTTCAGGTTTGGCGCACCGATAGGACATTGCAGCAGGTCGCGCCGGTTAGTCCGTATAGCTTTGGCAGGCATCAACTCCGTTGGCTGTCGAGGCAAGTAGCTGATCTGCATCACGGATGAGATCGGCGACCCGCCTGTCCGCCAGACGATACCGAACGAAGCGGCCTTTGCTGCGGCGACTGACCAGCCCGCATTCCAGCAGACAGCGCAGATGGTTCGAGACGTTGGGCTGACCCAAACCCGTATGCCCGACGATTTCCTGCACGTTGCGTTCGTCCGACACCAGCGCATCGAGGATCGTCAGACGGCTGGGATCGCTTAGGCCCCGGAAGAGCTTTGCCCGCAGTTCCAGTGTATCGGGTGCCGAAAGATCGTCTTGAATGTTTTGCGCTGTCATATCATTATCCACTGATACGTTAGCAGCGTACCTTTTCGCCCGCCACCACAAAAAGGATCGCACATGAGCCAGCCCGATAACAGCAAGTTGGCGACAGCCTCCTCCCCGATCCGAATGCGGGTGCAAGGCATGGACTGCGCGAAAGATGCCGCCGAGATCGAGCGCGCGGCCCGGTCTGCGGGCGTGGCCGAAGGCGACGTGAAAGTGTCCGCCGCCACCCACATCATGACATTGCGGATCGCGGACGGCGATCTGCCGAAAGTGCGGCCCGCGCTCGACGCGACCGGCTACGGTTTCGAGAAGATCGAGGACGGCGATACATCGTCCGATCCGGCCTACAAGGACCCGAGCTGTCGCCGCGCGCTCTGGATCGTGGTCGCGCTCAATCTCGGATACGGCGTGGTCGAAATGTTCGGCGGGTTCCTGTCCGGTTCGCAGGCGCTGAAGGCAGACGCGCTCGATTTTCTGGGCGATGGTGCGATCACGTTTCTGGGCCTGCTCGCCATCGGCTGGAGCCTGACATGGCGGGCGCGGTCGGCGCTGATCCAAGGCGTGTTTCTGGGCCTTCTGGGCCTTGGCGTTGTCGGCAGCACGCTCTGGCGTGTCCTCAACCAGACCACGCCAGAAGCCGGGTTGATGGGAGCCTTCGCGGTAGGTGCGCTGATCGTAAACATCCTCGCGGTGCTGCCGCTGCTAAAGCACCGCAAGGGTGATGCCAATATGCGAGCCGTCTGGCTGTTCTCTCGCAACGACGCCATCGGCAACCTCGCCGTGGTCATCGCCGCCGGGCTGGTCGCGTGGCTTGGCAGTGCATGGCCCGACCTGATCGTCGCGTTCGCGATCGCGGGGCTTTTCCTGCATTCGTCGTGGATGATCATCCGCGATGCCCGGAGTGACTTGGTGGAAGCTGACTAACTCCATCATGGTGCGACGCGCCGGACGAAAGCCGACATTCGCGCGCCCCGCAGCATCGGTGAGTCTGGGCTCAGAGCCGCCTTGCGGCGCTGCAAAGAGTCCGGCCCCTGGCCCGAACTGCCATCAGGCGCACCCGGCCCATTCTTGCCGTTCAGCGTCCTGTGCGATGCCGCGGCGCGGCTTCACTGAACCGGTCATTCATGCTGGTCTCAGCGAAACCTATCTATCAAACTGGTAAAAAGCGGACAAACCTGCATTGTCTCTGTTGCTTTTAGGCATTGATGCGATGAAGAGGACACTACGATGCGAAATACCTTTTTCTCTCTGTTGGCTGCCACGGTTTCATTTTGGTCGTGGTCCGCCAGTGCAGAAGGAGAAACAGAACGCTTCAAAGAAGCCGAATGGGATTGGCATCCAGGCGATCTGATTTTCAGGAACGACATTAACGAATTTGATGAATTGGTCAGGCGGGCTGACGGCGCTAAATGGGCCTCTGTTGGCATTCTCCGCTCTTCGAGCGGCGGGCCTCGTGTCCTCTATGTCGATGAGAAGGCGGGCGTTACCGAAGCCATGCTTTATGAATTTGTTGATGGTCTCAAAAGCGATGATTACGCGGTGTATCGCATTGAAGATGTTGATCCGAATGAACCGGATAAGCTAATGGTGCAAGGGCCACTGGCAAGCTATGCTGTTCTCTCAGCCTACGGCGCACCAGTTGATAACCATTTATTGTTTGGGAATGGTAGCTACTACAACGCCGAGCTTCCATTTGAAGCGGCATTAAGCGCGGGGATCTCCCTTGGCAGTCCCCGGCCTATCGAAGAACTGGCATCTGTGGATGAAGACCTGCGAACAGCGCTTTTGACAAGACTGCAAGATCACCCATACTGTGTTGTCGCGCTCGCGCCTGATAACTGCTGGGATGTACTCAAGAGCATATCGATCGCGACGCCAAGCGTTCTCATGGCGTCTGATCACGTGAGGCAGGTTTTCCCGATTTAGCCGTAATTAAGTTTGCTACCGTCCACACAGGAGCCCTTCGCTGCGGTATGAAAGTCTGGGAAGCGGGACGAAGCAGCCGTTTATCCTAGTCAAATACGCTGTTAGTCATTCACCATCACTCTCAGGGAAACGATGATGACGACAACAATAAGCAGAACGCTTGCGATTGCCATAGGCGGGTTCGTTATCGCCGGATTCAACTCTGCTGATGCATCAGGCTATCAATGCGATTTTTCGACAATATGCTATGAGGACACAGGATGTGAGCCCAAAGCACTAATAATCGAAATTCTCGATTTAGAGGAGGGAAAGGCACAACTAGTAACGCCTGGTAATACATTCCGGATGACCAGACAGTTGGATGGCAGTGAAGGAATTGTTTCAGGGACTGTTGCTTACTCGTCTGAGTTGACCAGAGGTACGATGTATCTTTTGACTGTGTATCCCAATCAGTCCTCTCGGCTTAGCATTCATGCATATTTGCATGATGCCTATGCGATTGAAGCTCGTGGTGTCTGCACGATTAATTAGGGCTCCCAGCGGGAATTGCACAGGCCGTGTGATCGGCACGCGATCTAGATGGCATTGAGCGGGACAAAACGGACGTCAGATGATACCGTGTTGCTTCAGCAGTGCCTGCTCATCCCCGGATACCCAACCAAAAACTTTCGCGGAGCCATTCAAAATCTGGACAAGATAGTGGACATCGAAGTCTATTGCTGTCTCGGGCAAATCGCCCCGGACATAGGTTGCGGTCCAAGAAACGTGAGCCACGCAATGAAGGTCGTCAATTGGAGAAAGGCGAAGGCCGCGTATCCGCATTTCCTGAGTGCCAATTTCCCTATAATGTTCATAGCCTTGAGCCATTGCTTGAACGAGTGTCTCATCATTCTTCCCGGCCATGACACCGGCCGGGGAAGCCGCGATAAATTCAGAAGCATATAGTTTCGCGACCTCTTCCTTGTCGAAGTCGGCAGCGAGAGAACGCTTGAAGAAGTTTTGGTATCGCTCGAACAGTTCTCGAACTGCTTCATCCATTGGCTCGCTCCATAACGGCAAGTATTCCCACAGCATGGCACCTATCGCACCATGAAACAATGACCGCAAAGGGCTCTTCGCGTCGCTCTCCGCAAGATCGTTGATCGGCAGCTTCAGGTTGGGCACCAGCGACCGGGACAAGAGGACCATGTCTATCAAAGGAATCGTTCGCCGCGCGCGGCCGGAAGGTCTAGGAAGCGGGACTTTCCGGTCATTCGCTGCGAGTGCTCGATCTCCGCTCCGGCTGATAAGGTCCCCGTGCCGAAGGGCGGAAAGTGTGAATTCGCTGCGGGTGCGACCCGGTGAGCGGATTCTCAGGAAAGCTGACATTCAACGCCCGTCACAGCTCAGGCTGGGGCCACTTCTGCGCTGCCGCCTGCATCAACGGCGGCAACGCGCAGCAACCGGCCATTAACCCTGCTGTGCGACGCTGCGACGCGGCTTCACTGAACCGGCTGTTCATGCTGGGCGCAGCGAATCTGACTGATCAAATCGACACAACGCGGGACACAGTGTGCATTCGAAGGACGATCGTGTCAGGCCGGCATCACGGGCAAGCTCCGCAATTGGACAGCGCCCCGGCCATGTCGGCGTGCTGCGATGCAGCGCGATTGCCAGATGTGGGTCCGACAGCCCGCGCAATAGCTCGGGTGGCAGGTAGGGGCCGGGGCTCGACCGCAGGGCCTCGGTCATTAGCACTTCGAGGAGACGTTCCAGGATCATTTCACGCTAGCGCCGATCCGATCGAGTTTCCTCGTGGATGACGGGTGCCAGTGACATGAGCCGGTCATGCGCCGAGAGGTGAATCATGTCGGGCAGCAGGGTGAGCAGAAGCTGCCGTGCCGGCGTGGCGAAGCGACAGTGACCGATTAAGGCGCTCCAGCGGGGCACGTGCTGCGCCCGGTGTTGGTCAGGCGGAAACAACCTTCGAGGATCGCGGCGTAGAAGGGACCGCATCTATGCCCGTGCGTCAGTCTGCCGAGGCGAGGTTGCGTATTCTGCGTGGTAAACAATCGGCCTCGCTCGCGAACCCACCATCCGGCAAACTGCGCGCCCTTGAACGAGATCATCGCCTGTCCTCCCCGAATAACTGATGTGTCAGACAAGAACGTCGATCCGCCGCAACCCTAACGTCAAGCGGCAATGTTTGTGACAGAACCCCTTGAGTTCGGCATCAAGGTCGGGACCTTCATGCCAGAGTGCTATCCGAGCAGCGGGGCGGAATCAGTTTGGCAATCCCCTGGGACCTGGCGGAGTATAGGCTAGGTCCTGGATCTTGAGCCAACCCCCCGGATCAGTTGCCGGCTTCTCCCTCTACGGCTTCGCCTTCCGCCGGAGTTTCCGCTGCCGCAGCTTCGTCTTCGTTTTCGGCGGTAGATGAGGTTTCACCGCCGCCCGCAGCAGCCGCAAGATCGGCCTTCATCTGTTCAAGGATGGCCTGCGCCTGACTGCCGCCAATTTCCAGGAATTTCTGCTCGACCGACTCGGCGGTTGCCTTGAAGGGTTCGCGTTCTTCCTCGGTCAGGGTGGTGATGGTGATTTCGGGCTTGGCCTCCTGGATCTTGGCCAGCGACTCTTCGGTCAGCCCTTCCTGGTACTCGATGATATAGTCGAAGGCCGCAGCGGTCGCGTCCTGGATGACCTTCTTGTCCTCATCCGAAAGCCCGTCAAAGAACTCTTTGTTGGCCATCACGGCAGTGGTGTAATTACTATGACCGATGCGGGTTATGTGATCTGTCACCTCATACATTTTCATCGATTCAATGTAGAAGGCCGGATTTTCCTGACCTTGGATGATCCCTGTCTGCAACGCACCGTAAATTTCGCCGGTCGGCAGCGGCGTGGGTGTCGCGCCAAAGGCTTCATAGCTGTCTACCAATAGCGGGTTGGTCATCACCCGGAACTTGACCTCGTTCAGATCCTCGGGCGAATTGACCGCCTCTTGCGTGGTCATCATGACCTCGCCCTCGGGGAACATGGTCAACAGTTCCAGCCCTTGATCGGCATAAAGCGGCGGGAACAGCTCGTGAATCGCTTTCGAGGTTCGAAAGAACTCCACAAGTTGCGACTGCTCTGCCGGCAGCAGATAAGGCACAAAGAAAACCTGCGCTTCGGGGATCAACGCGCCGGTGAAGCCGGGCGACTGATCGACGAATTGCAGGATGCCGGATTGCGCCTGCTCCATGATATCCGCCGATTCACCCAATGTACCAAAGGGGAAAAGCTGGATTTCATGATCGGAATTCGCCTCGACCTCTTCCTTGAACTTCTGGGCGAACTTGCCCTGCACCTCGTCAAGCGCCTCTTCGAACGCATAACGCCATGTTTCCGCCATGGCGCCGCTTGCGCCAATCAGCAAAGCGGCGATGCTCGCGGCAGAAATGGTTTTATAAGTCATATTACTTCCTGTTATTTAGGATCTTTGTCACACAATTCACCCATGACCTCCGATTTGCAGGACCCGGGACAAAATTCCCGCTCTGGCCAAGACCGAGCGGGCCGCGCAACAAAATCACAAGATAATTCAGATACTAAATCATGACAATTTGAGCCCGGACTGTCAAACATGCCCCCATTACCCCTTTTTCAATCAATCAGGAGCGCAGAAATCGCCACCGATGCGGCTCAGTTTGTGCAACATAGCCGCGTTCGATCAATTCAGGTGATCAGGTGGCTCCGAGCAATCGCCGTATTCGTGGAACTCAACGGTAACGAATTCGCATTATCGAGCACTTAGAACCTGACATCCAGTTTCACCGCGACGGTCTGATCGCGGCTGTCACCGTCGGTGCCGAAAGCAGTGCGGTAATCGAGACCCAGGGTCCAGAGCTCACCGAGCTGGGCATCGAAGCCAAGGCCGATTGCCAACTCGTCGCGTGAATAGCCCTCGACATCGATCGCATAGGGGAATGTCCCGCGATCCGCATAACCAATCCTTGCCTCGCTCGAATTCTCGAATTCATGAGTATATTCGAGCCGGGCGCGCGAGGTCAGGTTGCCCCAGTCCATTGGTCGGGAATGCTCGAACCGCAAGCCCAGCGTCCCCGAGAGGCTTTCTACGACCTGTTCATCATAGGTAAGGTTGTAGACCCCGCCGCCCTCCTCGGTGAACATGTCGAGCGTGGAGCGTGACGCAGACAGCCGTCCATAGGGCGAGATCAGCAGCCCGTCACGGCGATGCTCAAACCCACAGACTCTCGTCATGAATGAGGGGCCAGCGGGAGGCACGTCAGGGCGCTTGCAGCAAAGTTTCGCATTAACGCTCCGGGAGACGGCCGTCATTCAGTTGATGCGCCCATTCTCTCGCATTTCAAATAGTAAACGTTCACACGTCTCGTGATCGGCAGATAGTAGTGATATTGTCACTGGTTGCTAACACCACTTAGAAGAAAATGCGTCCTCTGGCTCAGACATCCCGTAACTGAGCTTCACAAATTCCTCCAAGGGAATAGCGTATTTCGCCCAATATTCGATGATTCCGTTTGGAATCTGTTCATCTGCCTGAGCGTTTGCCGACGTGCTAAAAAGGAGCGCCAAAACAATGGAAAGCTTCGTGATATATCTCGCCACGGGTTTGCTCGCTCCAATTGGCGTTGATAGGCTTCGATCTCGGAGGTCGTGACCGCGCCCTCTGGAGGCCTGGGGAACGCCGTATCCATGGCGTCCATAGCCGGTTGCAACGCGCTACCCGGCTCTTGGATGTCCGGACAATCTTCAGTTAAGATATCATAACCTCGACGCGCGAGTGTCCGCACTCCACTTACCACGGCGATTAGCGCAAGACCCACATCCGGCTTCGCGAGCTGTGTTTCTGCCTGACGGGCTATGCGGCGCACGGCGGTGGAGAGCGCATGGATATCGGCCCTTGATACCGTCGGTGTTGCGAGGCATTGGACCGCTTTAGCTCCTTGAATCTCGCCTCGTTCGATGCGGTATGCGAAGGTCTGCAAACGATCCGCGTAAGCATCGTAGACTTCTATCGCTATCTGGAAAGCCTTTGTCGGTGTCATAGGTCATACTCAGTTGGGTTACCTGCGCGAACTGATGCTCGCGAAGGATTAACAGGTGCACGATCATTCCACCCGGTATGCCAATAGTGCTTGACCTGATCCCGTGAAACCGCGCCCTGTCGTCGACCCGGAAGCCAGCTACCGCCAAGGATTATTGACGGTTTCCAAATAATGCTGGAAGGCTCTTTTCTGAGGCGTATCGAATGGTGCGCCGACGGCACGAGGAAATGCTGCGCGCAACTGAACCACATATTTTTCGAAGAACCTGTATGGTGGCGACACGCGGGCATGGGGCGGGCTTTGGAGGTCAAGTGTGCGCTCTAAGCTTCTGTCCAAATTCCTGCTGTGTGCCAGCACAGACAGAATGGCCTGATTAACATCCGGCTTCGCGAGCAAATTTCGAATTCGTGGTGCCGCCTCCTTTACGAGTACCGCCCCTTCAATCAATTTATCCACAATATCCGGTGGCAAAACATCCGTTTCCGAGCGCATCAGTGATACGATCAAATCATCCCGCCGATCTCCTGCCCGAACTGCCACAGCCGCATCGTGCAGCATCTGCGCATAAGTATTAAAGGCGGCAAGAGCTGCGTTAAAAGCATCGATCTGCTGTTTCATAAATCACACTCATTCGGGTTTCCGGCTTTGAGAGAAGCACGGGAAGGATTGATCGGCGCACGGTCATTCCAAGCCGTGTGCCAGTACTCTTTCACCTGCGTCTGCGCAACAGCGCCTTCTTTTGGCCCTGGTAACCAGACCTGTTCTCCGCCGCCGCGCAACATTTTCCCAGGATAATTTTCCAATTGTTGCGGAGCAATCTCTCCAACCAGTCCGGCCGGGGGGGGTGGCACTTCCGCCCTAATGAATGCTCCCGCTTCGTTCCAACCGTTTTTCACGGCATCACGCGCTCGCCACGCCGCTTCATCATCCGGCGGAATGGCCTTGCTCCAGAACCCGCCTGTGTGGCCGTCAGGTTTGTCAATAACACGGTACAGGCTTTGTTTCGGGGTGAAGGTTTCGTAGCGCGGCTTGCTGCCAAATGTCGCCAGCTGTCTTCGAAAAAACTCCGGGGAGGCTTCGGCCTGCTGGCGTAAATATGGGGGAAGTTTCGGGTCAGAAAGAAGTTCGTTATACCATCGCGAAGCGAGAATTTGAGCATCGTCAAAAAAACGTGCCGCATTCGCATCAATCGGTTCTGCCCCTGCCTCCAGCGCATTCTTGTCGAATCCGATCCGCCGCATGGTATCCTGCCACGAGTCATAAGCTTGGCGAGTCGCCGCCATCGCACGACGCACAATAATGCCTTGCCCCGGCATCACCCGCCACGCATGAGTGGCGAACTCCGCTAGCCCGCGCGATATTCTGGTACTGATCTCTGTCGCAACCTCGTTGAATTTCTGCCGTGCCATGCCGCGCACAGTCTCAATATTCGCGAGCATGCTGCTTGCACCGAAGAAACTTGCTTTCGACGCGCAAAAATCCAGGAACTCGTCGAATTTTTGACTTGCCTCTCCAACTCTCGAAACAACTTCATCCCCAAGTTTTTTAACAAAACGATAGCCGTTGATTTTGGCGATCCCGGTACGGTGTAGCGCCTTGTTGATATAGATCAGCACGCGACCCATTTCGCCCGCGTTTTTCCAGATGATCTTGATCACCCCTTTGGCGAGCGATCCCAGCGAAGGGATTAACCCAATCAAACAGGCAAACACCCCGACCCAGACCACGAGTTCATTATATCGTTTATCCCAGAGAAGAGCCTTCCCGTTGGCGATAAGATCCCGAGCGTCAGCAACCTGATCTATACCGGGGACAGCTGTCATTACCGCATTGGTAATGATCTGCCCGGTGGACATATCCTCGTTGAAATCGCCCTGAAGGACGCCTCCGGACCATTTCGCGCTATCTGCCACGGTATCGGCGGCACGCTCCAACCAGCCGCGTTCATCTGCAACCGGAGCCGGTTCGATATAGGGAACCGGTTCGGTAGGATCATCGAAAAAGAACACCTCCACCGGTCCGCTGTAATCACCCAGATCGACGTGAACGAAGTCATGCTCGGCTTGCGAACCAATCGTGAGCACCCCTCGGTGATCACCTCACCGCCCGGTTCCCCATCATTCGGTTTCTGAACGACAAAGACGGCATCCGTGATCGGATCCCCTTCGGTATATTCGTAACGAACATGGATCCAGTTGCCGTCATGGCATTCCGCGCAGCCACCGCCGGTTGCATTTCCGCGTTCAGATGCGGCGACAGCTTGCACGCTTTGATATTCATCGACTGGCGCGCCGGAACCATCCGCCATAATCTTCACCCCTCGTTCAATCGCTGGCGCAACTCGTGAATCAGCTTAGTTATCTCATTTTTCTTGCTTTGCAGGAAAAGCTCTTTCAGGCCAATATGCATTGGATCCTGCAAGAAGTATGGCGTCCACAGAAGAGAGAGCCTCATATGGGCGGTTTTTCGGAGAGAGGACTCATCAGGAGAAAATCCCGCCTGATGCCATCCCATATTGCAGGCGGCCCAAAAGGACACCTGTACCTTGGACGAAATGATGCCAGCATGATCATAAGGTACTGTGGGCAGAATGCCATCGCTTTCAAGAGCTTCCAAATCATCGCATGCGCGTTTCAGGCCCGCATCTGAAATCAGCAGCGCATGACGTGAGCTACTTCGCAGATCCTGTTCAAAATGAAGCGCCCGCACGGGCGGAGCGTTTTTACCCTGGCCCAACGTGCTGTTCACGAGCTGAATGTTGCGCGGATCACGCAAGACGTGCATGCCGTGGAATAGCCCGCAAGCACAGATACGGGCAACATCCGCGCTACGGGTTATTTCGAACCGCGCCAGCGCATTTCCCATATAAATGATAGAGGTGGCCATCGGTCCCGAACTCGAAAGTCCGAGCCGGCGCACCTGTCCCGGCGCTGTGGCAAAGAACTTTCTCGCCAGATTTACGGCATATTTCCGCGTTCCGTTTCGGGCATGAAGCTGCCGGTCTCTGACAGTAAGCACCGGCTTCGGAGGCTTTGTCGAGGTGCTACCGGGAAAAACAATTCGTGCGTCCCCACCTTGAAGAGCAATCACATTATGGATCTTTGCGCCAGTGAATGGGCTGGTTTGGCTTTCTGCATATACCATCAAAGCATGTGGTTCCCAGAACCGTTGGTAGAACCAGTTTCCAGTCTCGTCCTGGATGCGCGTGAACTTTCGGAGATGCCGCCAAAGATCATCAAGTGTCGCACGCGATCTGATATAGATGCCCGGTTCGGAATCCCACAGATGCCACGGAGTATCGCTTCCGGTAAACAAGTTGCGGGTAAAACGATTCCCCTCTTCGAGCCGCACAATCCAAGGCGCGCCGTCCTTCAGTTCGTCATAGGCATTCCCGGTGAAAAGGCAGCGATGCTCCAATCCGCTGGTTTCAAGCATATCACGCAGGTTCGCGACCTTATTCGCATCGAGAACCGCGTAGGTCAGCATCGGCGGGTTGAGCTCACGGTTATCGTCTGCTCTTTCGATGGATTCAGGCTGACCGAACAGGACATGCTGCAGCACTGGAGGGGCGGTCTTTTTCTCAAGTATGCCTTTCTGGCGATCCAGTGGCATGACATTCTCAATGGTTTCAGCGCGGAATATATCGCCCTCGTGATCGTTCGACGAAAAAGCGACTGCGGACATCTGCCACGGATCATACATGTCCGCTTTTTCAACCATTTACCGCCTCAATGGATCAATGTTTTTATCTGAGGTAATGAGGCAGCGTTGCGAGCGGAGAGTCAATAGGCGCAGGAAAAATACGAACAGAAAGCTGAGGTCAAGGCAGACCACCTGAAACTTTTATCTGTAATTTCGACCGAATGAGATAAATGGCAAGCATAGATGAGCGGTATCCCCGCAGCATGGTTGCAGCGGCTGTTGTCGGGCCCTGCGCTTAAGTTTGTTGATGATGTCGAGCGATTCACCGTCGAGACAAGCAGTTTGATTGACGCGTTGGCGGGGATGGTAGCCTGTGCCTGATGAATGGGGTTTCATGAACGCGGCAGCCTATGGGTGAGCCTCACGCCGGCGCCACCACCATTTTCTGGGATGAACTCGACCCCGGCGGCTACCAGTGCAACAGAGAGGGCGACAGACCCTTCTTCGCCTACAGCACCAATTACCTGGTCGATCTGGACAACGCGATCATCGTCGATGTCGAGGCCACCGTTCCAATCCGGCAGGCCGAGGTCGGAGCCGTGCGCGACATGCTGACAAGAACCAGAGAACGGTTCGACCTTCACCCGGACACGCTGACCGCGGATACCGCCTACGGCACGGCCGAGATGCTCGGCTGGCTCGTCGACGACCAGGACATCGAGCCGCACATCCCGGTCTTCGACAAATCCGAGCGCAAGGATGGCGCATACCCGGCCACCGATTTCATCTACGATGAAACGGCAGACGAATACCGCGGCCCCGGAGACCATGGGCTGAAGCCCTACTGGCGGGACATCTCGAAGGGGCGGCCGGAGTTCGGAAAGGACGGCTTCAAGAAATACTTCGCCCGAAAACAGGACTGCGCCGCCTGCGCCCTGAAATCCCGATGCACACCCAATCAGGCGACCCGCAAAATCTCTCGGTCGAGACACGAGCACGCGCGCCAGAAGGCGCGGGAGATCGCCACGACCGACGCGTATGTCGCGTCGGGTTATGCCAGGAAGAAAGTCGAGAGCCGAGTTTTTCAACACAATCGGCTGCCTGCCGGCATTCAGCTGGCGCAAGTTCCGGCACGATCGTGCGGCGCACCGCAGCATCAAAACCACCGGTGGAGGTCGGCTCTGGGCCGGGTGCGCCTGATGGCAGTTCGGGCCAGGGGCCGGACTCTTTGCAGCGCCGCAAGGCGGCTTCGAGCCCAAAGCGGACTCTCGCGATTTTCTCCTTTGTCGGCCACCCGTGGCATCCATAGGTAAGCGGCAAGGAAACGACATGCGTGACATTCTGGAACGACAGCAGGTGTGGATCTACTTCGCGGCCGTCGCCCTTGCCGCGATCATTGGATTTGCCTTGCCAGGCACAGTTGCACTTGAAGGCGCGATCAACACAGCACTGGCCTTCACGCTGTTCGTCACCGTCGGGTCATTCCTGCAGGTGCCGTTGCCGGAGATTGGCCGAGGATTCCGAGAAACACGCTTTCTGGGCGCCCTTCTCGTCAGCAACTTCATCTGCGTCCCGATCCTTGCCTTCCTGCTGTCCCACCTTGCCATAGACGACGCATTGCTGCGCCTTGGCATCCTCATGGTGCTGCTGACGCCCTGCATCGACTACGTGATCACCTTTGCCCATCTGGGGCGGGCGGATGCATGGCTGCTGCTGGTGCAGATGGCCCTACTGCCGATTTACCTTGGGGTGTTCCTTGGCAATGAGTCCGCTGATCTCGTGCGTGTCGGCCCGTTCGTGCATGCGTTCGTCTGGCTGATCGCCGTGCCGCTGATCTGCGCTGGCGCTGTCCAGCTTTTGGCCGCGCGACATACGACAGGACAGCGTGTCAGCGACGTTCTGGGGCTTCTTCCGGTACCAGCGACGGCTGTGGTCCTGTTCCTCGTCGTGGCCGCCACGGTTCCGGTTCTGGGATCCGCCAGCCGTCATGCGCTGTCCGCACTGCCCATCTACATCGCTTTTGCCGTCATCGGCTGGGGCATTGCACGGGCCTTCGGGCTTCAACCTGCTGCAGGTCGGGCCGTGCCTTCTCGACCGCAACCCGAAACTCCCTCGTCGTGCTGCCGCTGGCCCTTGCTGTTCCGGGCGCGATCCCCGTGCTTCCGGCAGTGATGGTGACGCAGACCTTGGTCGAGCTAGTGGCCGAACTGATCTACATCCGCGTCCTTCCGCGCTTGGGCATGTCCAGCAGCGAACGTCGCCCCATCTGATGGCAGAAGCATCCGGTCTCCTGCTCTGCTACGGTCATGGCGCGGCGCAGGCACAACCATCATTCATGGTCGATGATCCAGCGCCTCGATGATGCGGCAGTTGGAGATCGTCGTGCTGCCGTGGCATTGCGCGCCGATCCGGCGCAATTCCGCAGCAAGAGCGTTCAGGTCAGCAATCTTCGCCTCCACCTCGGCCAGATGGGTGCGCGTCAGCGCGTCCACCTCACCGCAAGGTTGCCGGCTGTCGGAAGAAAGGGCGGCAAGCTCCGCAATCTGTTCCAGCGAGAATCCGAGATCGCGGCAGCGCCGGATGAACCGGAGGCGGTCCAGCTGCGCCTTTCCATAGACACGATAGTTCGACGCGCTGCGTTCCGGCACGGGCATGAGGCCGATGCTTTCGTAGTAGCGGATCGTCACAACCTTCGTGTCGGTGAGACGGGCCAGATCCCCGATACGAAAAACGTCAGACATGGCTTGACCCTATAGTTGCTATAGACCGTATATATGGGGGCAACTGGACCATAAAGCGAGTCGATCATGCCCTGTTGCTCCGCCGATAGCTGCGCCTCATCCACCGGAAGCTCCCCCCGTTTCCGCCGGGTTCTCTGGATTGTCCTCGCCATCAACGGCGGGATGTTCGCGGCGGAGATCGTCGCCGGGATGCTTGCCGGTTCAGCCGCCCTTCAAGCCGACGCGTTGGACTTCTTTGCCGATGCCAGCAACTATGCCATCAGCCTGTTCGTCCTGGGCATGAACCTGAAATGGCGTGCCGGAGCCGCTTGGATCAAAGGCGCGTCCATGGGGCTGTTCGGGCTGTGGGTGCTGGGCGCGGTTGTCTGGCACATGGCCTACGGGTCGGTCCCTCATGCCCCCACGATGGGGGTCATCGGCACCGTGGCCCTGTTGGCGAACCTGATCTGCCTGATCCTGCTTATGGCGTTCCGGGATGGCGATGCGAACATGCGTTCGGTCTGGATCTGCTCGCGCAATGACGTGATCGCCAACGTGGCGGTTCTGCTGGCGGCGCTTGGTGTCTTCGGTACCGGCACCGGCTGGCCGGATTTCATCGTGGCCTCCCTGATGGCCGTGCTGGCTCTGCAAGGTGCAGCCACGATCTTGCGGGATGCCACGCGCGAATGGCGTAGTGCGGAACGCCTCTCGGCTGTGCCTGTGCTTAGGTAGTAGCAGGACGCAAACAGTGCGAATGTCCGCAACGTCCCGCTTTTTACCAGTTTGATAGATCGGTTTCGCTGCGACCGGCATGAATGACCGGTTCAGTGAAGCCGCGCCGCGGCATCGCACAGGACGCTGAATGGCAAGAATGGGCCGGAACGCTTCTGGTAGGTCGTGCCAAAGGGTATTTTTAATCCCGATCTTCAGGATGGCTTCCAAAATTGGAAACCTGACTACGAGTCTTCGGCGGCCACGCGCCAAAATTCGACGGCCTTTTTGAACTCTGCCGCGTAGAAGGCTGGGTCCTCCGATCCCGAAGGGTCGCCGTCGAAGCACCCAACGCGCCGCGCGCAGTCGAAAAAGCCCGGCGCGGGCATTCCATGCCGTGTCTTGCTGACCACGAGCGCTGCGATCAACGGGCGGGCGGCGGCGGCGTCCTCCTCAATCAGGTATTCCAACGCGACGGTGAGTTGATGGATCGTATTCGGCGGCGAGAGATCCAAGGCCTTGGCAAGTGCTTGATAGGTGATGGGAACCGCATGACCGGCAATTCGGCAGAGATAACTCCGGATCCGTGGTGCCAACAAGTTGGCCGTACACGCACCATCGCTCGTAGTCGATACACCAAGTCGCAATTAGTCCCTCCCAATTTATATCAACCTGCGACGTCCTTTCTAAACAGTCAACTTCCGAAAACGGACATGCGAAGCGCGCTCTGCTAGGTATCCCAGTTACGCAGTTGCAGCGAACGGCGGTTTCAGCGGGCAGCGTTGCAGCACTGAGGCGCATCAGCAAAGGCAGCTCTGGGCCGATCCACGTCGACGCGCAAAGCGTCGGATTACTGGCTCACGGCGTCGCCTTAAGTCGGGTCCGAGTCCGCTCCACTCGCTCCCTCAACGCCTTGCGAATGGTGGCTTCGCATCGCATTTCGATCACTCCGAGCTGACCACAGCCTTCCGTAGAACGGGCATTCGTTTCATCCTTGTCTATATGGACTACTTCATCGGAGCCAGCCTCGACAACGCTATGATCAGCTACCGCTAGCGGCCAGTACCGCCCCGAGGCCTTCTTGCAGGTCCTTGACGAAATTCTCCGGAACCTCCAGCGACGGGAAATGTCCCCCGGTTTCCGGCGTCCCCCATCGGACGATTTGTCGGTACCGTTCCTGTGCCCAGGAGCGCGGACATTTCTCGATGTCGCGGGGATATATGCTGATCGCCGACGGGACATCGACGCGAAGCTCGGGGTCGAGCGCATTAACTCCGCCGTGGCTTTCGTAGTAGATGCGGGCCGCCGATGCGCCGGTCCGCGTCAGCCAATACAAAGTTACATCGTCAAGAAGGCGATCCCTGGAAATCGTCTCGAACGGGCTGTCTTCGGTATCTGTCCACTCAGCGAACTTGTCGAGAATCCAGGCAAGAAGCCCGACCGGGGAATCGACAAGCGAATAGCCGATGGTCTGCGGGCGGGTCGCCTGCTGCTTCGCGTACGCTGCGCGGTAGAGCCAGAAATCGCGGGTGTCCTCGGTCCATTTGCGCTCGGCCGCCGTCAGCCCGTCCGTTGTCAACCCTGGCGGTGCCTGCGCGAGCGTAGTGTGGATACCAAGAACCTGTGCCGGGAACCTGCCACCGAGGATCGTGGTGATCACACCTCCCCAGTCACCGCCATGAGCAACGAATTTATGGTAGCCGAGCCTTCCCATCAGTTCCATCCATGCGGCCGCGATCTTTCCAGTTCCCCAACCGGTGGTGGCTGGCTTGTCGCTGTAGCCAAAGCCTGGCAGCGACGGTGCCACGACGTGGAATGCCGGCGCATCTGGATCTTTCGGATCTGCCAGCTCGTCCATGACATGGGTGAACTCGGCAATGCTGCCCGGCCAGCCGTGTGTCAGGATCAGGGGCGTGGCATCTGTGCGGGTGGATCGGCGGTGCAGGAAGTGGATTCCCAGATCGTCAATGGTGGTGCGGAACTGGCCGATCCGGTTGAGGCGCGCCTCGAACGATCGCCAATCATACTCTGTGCGCCAGTAGTTCACGATGTCGACGAGGTCGGCGAGAGGAACGCCCTGTTCCCATCGGCGAGGGTTGGGCGCGGCAGAATAGACCGTCTCGGCCTCCGGCAGACGCGCTGCGGCCAATCGCACGCGAAGATCATCGAGGTCAGCGTCAGTTGCGTGGGCTTCAAATGCCTGCACGTCGCTGGTTCGACGGTTCATGAGATGGCCGCGGAGTGACCCGTCGTGGCGAAGCGCCTGAGTGCGCCAAAGCAGTGACGAACAATTTTCGCCCGCTCAATGCGTCCCTGTTGGCGGATTTGATGAGCTGCCTCCTGATCAATCCCGGAGGCCGGAGCCCGACCGGCGGTGTCACTCCCAGCAGTATACTTAGAAAAACTGTATATCATCTTGTCTCACATCCATATGCATGCTCATACAAAATAGCAATTTATGGAGCTTAACGCTTGTCAGTAAAACTGTATTACAGTTAGTTTTTCTATCATGAGAAAGCGAAACGATATCGCCTGGCTGCCGCTGAATTCCTTGCGTGCTCTGGCAGCAGTCCATGAAACCGGCTCTGTCGGTGCTGCGGCGGATACGCTCAAAGTCACGCATGGCGCAGTAAGTCAGCATCTACGAGGCTTGGAAGACCGTTTGGAGCGCAAATTGTTCACCCGATCTGGCAATCGTCTGGTCATGTTGCCGGACGCCGCAGACCTAGCCGATAATCTGCTCCAGAATTTCAGGGCGATTGCCGGTGATATCGTCCAGTTTCGGCGTGACGAAAACATCCTCAACATTACCGTGACGCCGCATTTCGCCCAGCACTGGCTGCTGCCACGCCTTGGTGAATTTCTGCAACACCATCCGGAAATCGACCTGCGCATCAACACCGATGCGACGGTACATGATCTTGCAAGGGGTGATTTCGACGCCGCTGTCCGGCATGGCGACGGTAACTGGCCCGGGGTGAACTGCGAAAGGCTTCTTGAAGGTTGGGATACCGTGGTGGCGGCGCCGTCGGTTCTGGAGTCCGTTTCCATTCAAACACCTCAGGAACTGACCAAGCTACCTTGGATTCTGGATGAGGACCGGGACATCGAAATGTCGAATTGGTTCGATGATCACGGCGTGGCCCATCAGGCTCATACACGGATCACCCGGCTGCCCAGCGCGCTGACGCTTGTCGCGGCACTCGACGGGCATGGCCTGGCATGGCTGCCCCATGTTTATGCAGCGCCCTATTTGACCAGCGGGCGCTTGGTGCAATTGCTCAGCGACGACCGGTGGCAAGCACAGAATACACGCCACTATTACCTGTGCTGGGCCGACAACAAGAACCGTCCGGCTTTCAGGACGTTCCGGCAATGGATAAGGCGGCAACTTCCAGATTAGGTCGGGTAACGAGGCCAGCTTCGGAGCGACGCCCGCTACGTCAACCATTCGACCGCGCCAAGTTTTCGTATTCACAGCGAATGGCCGGTCTGGTGAAGCTGTGTCGCAGCGCTGGACGATTTGGTCAGTATCGGCAAAGGGCCGGGTGCGCCTGATGGCAGTTCGGGCCAGGGGCCGGACTCTTTGCAGCGCAAGGCGGCTTCGAGCCCATTGCCGCCATTCGGCGATCTGATACCATTACAACATGTATATGAAAATCGTCGCATCCTGCCTTTGTGGATCAGTCAGAATTTCATGCGGAACCCCCGCTGGGCCTGCCGCTTATTGCCACTGCGAGGACTGTCGAAGATGCACAGGGAGCGCCTTCACCGTCAGCTTGCCGTTTAGGGCCGACGGGTTTCGCGTGATTTCGGGAGAGACAGATTCGTTCACCAAGGTTGCGGATAGCGGCCACGAGTTAACTCGGCACTTCTGTCCGAATTGCGGCTCTCCTCTCTATACATCGTCTCCGAAACATCCCGATCTTGTCTATGTAAAGGCAGGAACTCTGGATAATTCTGCGCTTGTTCAGCCCGCATATCAAAGCTGGTGCCAGTCAAAGGTGGCATGGTCTACGATTGGCATAGGCTTGCCTTCTTATTCCAAAGGTCGAACCTAATCGATGTGTGCCAAGTATCGGATTCGCCACGCTGGCAACGACGACATGCAAGTGATATCCAACCTCATGCACGGCCTTGGATTTAATCATACGGTTGAAGAAATCTTGCGTCGTTGGCAGTTGGTCAGAGACCGCATATCGCACCCTGTGCTGATAGCTTACGAAGAGGAAACGGCAGTAGGATTGATAGCTCTCTATATCACCCCTCTGCTTTTCTATCCGGAACCGCTTGCTCGAATTACGACACTGGTCGTTGCTCCAAATTATCGCCGGCGTGGAATCGGACGTTCATTGGTGGCGGCGGCAGAATGTCTGGCAAAAGAAGCCGGCTGTGACACCATTGAGCTCACCACCGGAAATCATCGAAAAGGGGCACAAGCGTTCTATCGAAGTTTAGGGTTCGAGGCTTTGGCTTTGCGCATGGAAAGACGGCTGTCCAAGCAATGACCGCAAAGTCCGCCTTGCCGCTGTCAGTGTTGCCCATGATGAAATGATAGAAGAGCCCTTACTGCTCATTGGATGTCGAGCGGCGGCAACGACTTAACGAGATCATCTACCGTTTTCATCTGCGACAGGAATGCCGGCAGCAGGTCGAGAGGCAAAGCACTTGGGCCATCGCACTTGGCTTTGTCTGGATCAGGATGAGCTTCCAAAAAGAGCCCTGCAATGCCAACTGCCAGACCCGCACGACCGAGCTCAGCGACCTGATTGCGCCTCCCGCTCGATGCATTGGCACCAGCATCTCGCATTTGAAGGGCATGCGTCACATCAAAAATGATGGGTGCATCGCGGCTGCTTTCGCGCATAACCCGAATCCCAAGCATATCTACCACAAGGTTATCGTAGCCAAAGCACGATCCCCGTTCACAAAGTAGAACCTTGTCGTTCCCGCATTCGTTGATCTTCTCTACGAGATTTCGGACCTGACCCGGACTCATGAATTGCGGCTTCTTGACGTTGATGACCGCGCCGGTTCGAGCGGCCGCGGCAATGAGATCGGTCTGCCGCGCGAGAAACGCAGGAATCTGCAGGATCTCGCAGACCTCCGCAACAGGCGCTGCCTGATGCGGATCGTGGATGTCGGTGATAACGGGGACCCCGAAGGTGTCCTTGACCTCTTGCAGCACCTTCAAACCTTCATCGAGGCCTGGACCTCGAAACGAATGAATAGAGGAGCGGTTCGCCTTGTCGAACGACGCCTTGAAGATGAACGGCATCCTTAGTTCGCCTGTGACTCTGACGAAGTGCTCGGCAGCGGCCATGACCAGATCGCGTGACTCGATAACGTTCACTCCTCCGATCAAAGTCATGGGGCGAGTGTTGCCGATCACGAGGTTTTTCAGTTTCACGTCGTTCACGAGGCGCTTCCTTCTGAGGCAATTGATGCGAAACAGCTAAGCGCTCTCAGGCGGAGAGGCAACAAAAGGGGAGACCCAGCCAGCCGAGGTTCGCATTGTCAGAGCTTTTGCCGCCGCAGCGCAGGACTGAAATGTCTGGCTTCCTGGACCTTCCGGCCGCGCGCGGCGAACGGTTCCTTAAATGGACAGCTACCGTGTGTCGCTGTCGATGGTTCCCTACCCGAAGTCACCGTTCAACGATCTTGCGGGATGCGACGTGAAGAGCCCAAATCCGCCATTGAGAACCCTGCGGAGCATGTCGATCGTCGGGGAGGATCGGGGAGCAACGACACCCAACAATCCAGCGAGAGAGAGTAAATGACAAACGGCTTCTTTCCCGACTTTACGGTTAGTTTCGTGGAAACACCTCTTGGCGCTATCCGTATCCGCACGGGTGGAACCGGATTTCCTGTTCTTCTCCTTCACGGCCACCCGAGAACACACACGACCTGGTATAAAGTTGCGCCATTGCTGGCTCAGGATTTCACCGTAATCTGCGCCGATCTTCCCGGTTTTGGTCAAAGTTATCGGCCGGAGGAGATTGAAGGCAGTTCCGGAAGAGCGAAGGCCAAGGCGCTGCATGCCTGCATGAGCTCACTCGGTCATGACCGGTTTGGCGTTGCCGGACACGACCGCGGCTCCTATCGCGCCTTTCGGCTGGCGATGGACTTTCCGGAAAGCGTCGCCGGCCTTGTCATGATGGACGGTGTTCCGATCTATGAAGCTCTGGAACGGGCAGACTGGCGCTTTGCCAGGGACTGGTGGCATTGGTTCTTCTTTGCGCAAAGCGACAAGGCAGAATCCGCGATCCTTGCTGACCCGGAACTTTGGTATCCGACAGACGCCGCACTGGGCATAGAAAACAGGGCCGACTACGTTAAGGCGACACGTGACCCCTCAGTAGTGCGTAGCATGCTTGCAGATTATCGGGCGGGCCTGGAATACGATTACGACCACGATCACGCGGATCGAAAGGTCAGCCGCTATCTACAGTGCCCGCTAGGCCTGCTCTGGTCGGCGCATGATGATATGGAAACCATCTACGGCGATCCGTCCAAACCATGGGCCGATTGGAGTTCCAAGACCGTAATGAAAGAACGCATCATGAGCGGGCATCATATGGCCGAAGAGGCGCCAGAAGATGTTGCTCTGCATCTTCGAACATTTTTCATGAACCACAGGTAGGTGATCGAGGGATCGCTCTGTCCGCATCGTTGCCTTCCCGGCGGATCGACGTGAAGAGCCCCTTGCGGACGTTGATCGCAAGGTGGCAGATCAGTTCAAGCCTCTAGCCAGCTTCCCACCTGTGTAACCGCGACACCAACAATGACGAGCGCAATCCCGAGGACACGGGACCAGCTGAGCGTGCGCATTTCCATCCCAAATGCACCGATATGGTCCAAGTATGCGGCGCCGAGCAGCTGCCCCAAAACAACACAAACGAAGAACATCGCCACCCCCAGCTTCGGGACGATAACGAGAGCGATTAACACGAACAATGCGCCTGCCGCTCCACCTATCAGCGTCCACCATGGCAATGTCAGCAGTTTCGACCATTGTGGTCCGACCCGACCGAATGTGGCCCATGCGGCGGTTACCATGACAAGGCTTATAGTGATCGAGCAAACAGCCGCGAACAACGGACCTCCGAGTCTGGCTGCGATTTGAGCATTGATAGCGGGTTGCATTGAAACCAAGGCTCCGAGACCGAATGCAATAAGCAGATAGATTGCGGGCATGGGGAAGTGCCTCTCCGTGTCTGTTGTGGCATATTCGTCAAGTGAGCTGTCTTTCATCGATGCTCACTTCGTCCTAGTCAGATATCTTGCTCGATTAGCGAGCGGGCGCTAATTTCGGGCGCTTAATCCGCCAACCTGCCGTCGCACCCAATGGCCGCAAAGTCCGCATCGATGCCTTCCCGGCGGATCGACGTGAAGAGCCCATCAGAGACATTCGAGCGCGGCGCGTCGAATGCGAGTGCAGCAAACGAGGTCGGCCCTTTCTTGCCGTTCAGCGTCCTGTGCGATGCCGCGGCGCAGCTTCACTGAACCGGACATTCATACCGGTCGCAGCGTATCCGACCAATCAAACTCGTAAAGTGCCGGACAAAGCCGACATTCAGCCGGTCAGACCCAACTGTTGCTGCATGACCGTTGCCGCGTTGTAGCAGTGGAAGGAAACGACCTTTCCATCCTTTACCTGAAACACATCGCAGCACGGAACATCGATTGTCCTTCCAGTCGGTGCAAGGGTGCCTGCGGGGGTCGCGAAGTCGCCCGTATGTGTTCCGCGGATGGCAAGCTCGACGACAACGACGCCGTCCATGGCATTGATGCCGAGTATTTCCCGGTGAACATCAGGAAAGGCTTCCGCCATTCCCCCCGCGACCATGGCAATGTCATCTCCGTGAAAGTCCACCCCGGCTGGGACGTTGCGAGCATAGCCGTCCTTGGAGAAGAATGAGACGAACGCGGGCAGATCCAAGGACTCCCCCTCGGCGGCGGCGTAGAGCGCCTTGATCAGATCAACGTCGTCTTGCATGGTTTGAACCTTTCCATCTGGTGGCTGGCTGATGTTCCTGACGCCAGCTCGATAGATGGAAGATAGACGATCAGTTACGTTTAGGGTAGAACCTACCAAAAGGTATGTGAGAAAGCATGGACCGGATGGATACGCCTTGTGGCCTGGACGTCTCGCTGTCGATCGTCGGCGGGAAATGGAAGCCTTTGATCCTCTTTCATCTTCAGGAGGGTCCGACCCGCTTTGCCGACGTGAAGCGTCGCGTCGGCGGGATCAGCGAAAAGGTGTTGATCCAGCAGTTGCGAGACTTGGTCGAGATGAACGTCCTCGTACGGCGCGACCATCAACGCGTGCCGCCGATGGTGGACTATTCGCTTACTCCGTTCGGCCGAACGCTCGTCGAAGCGCTGATCCCCCTGTGCGAATGGGGCACCAGAAACCGGGCGACGGTGGCGAAGCTCTCCCGAAGCACGATCGACATGGAAACTTGACCGGCTCTCTCAGGCGTAATGGCACCACATCATCGCAACTGTGTGTACGAATGGCATATGGTTAAACATCCAAGGGCTCCGTGCCGTCTTGCGGCAGCGCAGCGACGCTCCCCGCCCAGGTCGATCCGAACTTGCGCCAGCTGAATGCAGGCAGGCAGCCCTTTCACAACATTCGGCCATGGCGCAGCATTGCTCTCACTCCATCTGCGGCATTCAGCAGCCGATTTCCCCACAGCAGCCGTTCAACGGCCGATACGGTGCTCCAGGATGCTACGGATCGCACAGTTGGCAGCAACGCGCAGGGAGGTCCGCTACCGCGGCGTCCCGTTCCTCGGCACTGTTTGCATGCGCGTATCCAGAGATGATGATCATTCTGTGTCTCCCTTGTTCGACGCCCGAATAGTGCCGGGGCCACTTCCTGCTGATTGCTGCTGCTGCGAAGCGGCATCTGTCCTTGACGGATGGCGATGAATTAACCCTTCACATAGCCTAGGCCCTCGACGAACCGCCCATCGCGGATATGCGCATGATGTTGAAGCCGCGCACGCGCGCCGTGTCGCCTTCGCACCATCTGAGTTGCCAGCGAATGATCCCGCGATCACCGCTGGTCCAGATTTCCTCATCTTCAAAGGCAAGAGTCGCCAAGGACGCGATATCTTTCCAGAAGCTCAGGCATGCCTGTGGGCCTTCAAACCGCGCACCATCCGGCGCGGGCGCCGTATTTTCGAGTCCGCAGTCCGCAGCGATCAGATCATCGAGGTCCCTCGGGCGGTGCGCCTTGAAGGCGTTATGGAAGCGCATAACGATGTCGCGCGTGGTGCTGCTATCGTCGGTCATCCTAGCCTCGTTGGCGTTGTAAAATAGCGGTCTTTCCCAGATCGTGGCTGGTCAGCCAGACCCCGCCGCAGCGTCTTCGATTGCGGCCAGGTCGATCTTGTGCATGGTCAGCATCGCTTCCATCGCGCGGCGCGCCTTTTCGCGGTCCAGTCCCGTCGTCAGCTCGATCAGCCGGCTCGGCGTGATCTGCCAGGAATGCCCCCAGCGATCCTTGCACCAGCCACATGCGCTTTCCTGACCGCCATTGCCGACGATCGCGTTCCAGTAGCGATCGGTCTCGGCCTGATCCTCGGTCAGCACCATGAAACTGACGGCCTCGTTCGGGGTAAAGATAGGCCCGCCGTTCAGACCGATGAAGCGTCGTCCGAGAACGGTAAACTCGACGGTCAGTTCATCCCCGACTTTGCCGCTTGGATAATCGGCCGGCGCCTTATTCACCCGGTCGACTCGGCTGTCAGGAAAGGTCGCCGCATAGAATTCGGCCGCCTTGCTGGCCTGGCCGAGATCGAACCAGAGGCAGGTTACAAGTTTCGTCATCATCATTCTCCATTGCTGTATTCGCCGGTCCTCGATTTCCCCGGACCGCATGATCATGATAGGTTTGGCAGATCATTGCGATCTGGTCATAGGACGAACAACCACACCGCTTGCCTACATGGGCGGTCAGTTTTATTTTGCGCGGTCTCGGGCTGCCGGCAGGTCATCGCGCAACCTCCGCCGTCGGATATTCCAGTTGCATCGCGACCATATCCCGGGTCGGGCGGCCATAGGCATCACCGATCATGCCAAGCATGTTGTCGAGCGCCTCAGCCGGGGTCTGCCCGGTTGGCAATGTCAGCCATCGATCGTAGGAACCTGCCCCAGAAACCCGATCCGGCAGGATGCGGATACCGTTGGCGGTCACGATCGCCTGCCCCGTCTCAGCGACGCTAACGGCTCGCGAGCGATAGGTCCGCGACCATCCATCGGCAACAAGCGCCACCGCGGCCTCGTCCATGCCAGGCCGCAAGCGGATACCGAAGGTCTCGTGCATCCAGAACGCGAGGCGGTTCCGCAGAACCGTGGTCGCAAAGGCACGGGTCAGGCGGAAGGCGGCAGTGGAATGTTCCAGGCCCCAGGCTTGCATCCCAAGATCCTGCGCCACCTTCTCGGCGCGGGCCCGGCCGCCGATCGCTTCGATCAGCGCCAGCATCATTGGCATGGACGCGCTGACCCCCGTCGTCGTGAAGACCCGGCCGTCCGCGACCATTCGCCTGTCGGCCACATGGCGGATTGAGGGGCTGCGCCGCAGCATCTCGTCCAAATAATACCAATGCGTGGTTGCGCGCTTACCGTCCAACAGTCCCGCGGCCGCGACGATCTTGGCGCCGGCGCAGATGCCGATAATCACGGCGCCCTTCGAGGATTGCGCCCGTAGCCAGTCAAGGACCACGGGATCGTCATCGCGGCTCATCGCCGGGACGACGACGTAATCGGCACCCTGCGGATGGAGGGTATCGAATGCGGCGACGGTGGCATCGGCTTCGACTTGCAGGGCGGGGAACAACCGCACTGGGCCAGGGCCGGTTGCCAGCATGATCACATCGGCGACATCGGCGCGTCGCAGAATCCCCGTCGGGACCAGATAATCTGTGGTTTCGGTGGCATCGTTCAGCCCGATAATTGCGATCAACGGACGCGCATTCGTCCGAAGCGCCAACGCGGCTAACATCGTATCCTTCTCGGTCTGCGGGACGGGTTTCGCGGGCGTGCGGACAACGTCTGGCGGCAAAGTTGCGATCCAGCCGCCAAAGCCGATCAAGCCGATGGCGACCGCTGCAGTCATGACCGAGAGGGCCTTTTTCAAGGACATTCGTCATTCCCCCATCACTGGTCTTTCAAGATAGACATCAGACGGCTTGGCGGAAATGACAAACTTGTGGTAATTTCTGCCAATGCCGCAAATCATCTTTGTCGTCTATCCGGGTTTTGAACTGCTCGATCTTTCGGGGCCGGTTGCGGTTTTCAACAATGCCAACCGCGCCTTGGCCGAACGGGGCTCGTCCCCATTCTATGCGGTTGTTGCCGCCTCTGCCCGTGGCGGGAAGGTTGAAAGCAGCAGCGGCATCTTGGTCGAAACCCGGCGCCTTTCCACCCTTGCGCCCGGCGAGGGGCAGATGGTGCTGGTCGTCGGCGCCGAGCGCGCCCACTTGATGACGGCGATGGCGGATCAGGAATTAAGCAGCGCGCTGCCGCGATTGGTCGAAACTGCCGAACGCTTCGGCTCGATTTGCAGCGGCGGTTTCATCCTTGCCGCACTGGGCCTGTTGGATCGCAGGCGGGTGGCGACTCATTGGGATTCCCATGCGCCGCTGGAGCAGGCATTTCCTGATGTTACAGTCGATTCCGATGCGCTCTATGTTGCCGATGGCAGGTGCTGGACATCGGCGGGCGTCACGACCGGCATCGACATGGCGCTGGCAATGGTTTCGGTCGATCTGGATGCGGCAATCGCCGGCGAGGTCGCGAAAAGGCTGGTGCTCTATGCCCGCAGGCCCGGTTACCAGTCGCAGTTCAGCCCTGTTCTTCAGGCCCAGACCAGGGCCGACAGCCTCGTCGCCGACCTGATCGAATGGCTGTTGTTACATCTGGACGAGACGCTAGACGTTCCCCGCCTGGCCGACCGGGCCGGCATGACCCAACGCAGCTTTCACCGTAAATTCGTTGCGGCCACAGGGATCACCCCCGCGCGATTCGTGGAAACCGCGCGGTTGGACACGGCCCGGATGCTGCTGTCGCGCGATCTGCCATTGAAGGAGATCGCGGCCAAGGTCGGCCTTTACCCGACCGCGCGCCTGACCGAAGCCTTCGAGCGCCGCTTCGGCATCAAACCGAAGCTGTTCCGCGAGTTGCATTCCGAGACAGGCTAAGCCAGGCACAGGCTTACTGTCTGTCTTCGCGATCTTAAAAAAAATGCGCCACCGTGTCGGATTGGCGATCGGCGCGACGTCTTTAGATCACAAGCCCAACGAGGGCCAAAACAATCAAGGAGAAAGACCATGCGTGTCGCCGTATTCGTAAAGGCCACCGAGGACAGCGAAAAGGGAGTTATGCCCTCGACCGAGCTGTTGGAGGCGATGGGGAAATTCAATCAGGAACTGGTCGAGGCCGGCATCATGACCGGCGGCGACGGGCTGAAGCCCTCGTCCCAGGGCAAGCGGATTATGTTTGACGGGCCTTCGCGGCTGGTCATCGACGGCCCCTTCGCCGAGACCAAGGAACTGGTCGCGGGCTTCTGGCTGTGGACCGTCAAGGACATGGATGAGGCCATCACCTGGGCAAAACGCTGCCCGAATCCGATGCCTGGCCCCAGTGAACTGGAGATCCGGCCCATCTACGAGATGGACGATTTCGGCGAAGCCCTGACCCCGGAAGTCGCGGCAATCCACGCTGACACGCGTAACAGGCTGGCCGGCGAGGATTGATCGTGCATTATCACTTTCCAGCCGCACCTCCAACGCGGCGGCTGGAATGGAGACGCCAATGCTTTACGCCATCCTCTGCTATCACGACGAAAACGTCACCTCGAACTGGTCGGCCGAACATGATGCCGCCGTTATCGCGCGGCTGAAAAAGGTGCATGGAAAATGGGCTGATCAGTTCAAGCCGATCGCCCGGCTGATGCCCTCATCCTCGGCCACGACCTTGCGGAAAAGCGACGGCATGGTGCTGGACGGTCCCTATGCCGAGACCAAGGAACAGCTTCTGGGCTTCTATATCGTCGATATCAGGGATCTTGATCAGGGCCTGCAAATCGCCCGCGACCTGACCGAGGCCAATCCGGGCGGCGTCTATGAATTGCGCCCGATCATGGGCTATTATCCCGACGGAGCGGCAGCCGCACATGACACGGACCCCTGACCCAAGCTGGATCGAAGCACGGCTGACCGGAGCGCGACCGCAGGTCGTGGCGGCGCTTCTGCGCTATTTCCGCGATCTCGATCTGGCCGAGGAGGCGTTTCAGGAGGCCTGTCTTCGCGCGCTGAAAAACTGGCCCGAAAAGGGTCCGCCCCGCGATGCCGCCGCCTGGCTGATCATGGTCGGCCGCAATGCGGCGCTGGATTATGTGCGCCGCCAGAGGCGGCTGACGCAACTGCCGCCCGATGACGCCGCATTTGAGGGCGCAGCCGACCAGCCCGACATGGCCGAGCGGCTGGATGCAGCCGATTATCGCGACGATATCCTGCGGCTTCTGTTCGTCTGCTGTCATCCCGACCTACCCGGGACGCAGCAGATCGCGCTGGCGCTGCGGATAGTGTCGGGCCTGCCGGTGTCGCGCATCGCGGCGGCCTTTTTGATCAAGGAAAAGGCGATGGAGCAGCGCATCACCCGCGCGAAGGCCCGCATCGCCAATGCCGATATTCCCTTCGATACGCCCGGCCCCGCCGAACGTGCCGAGCGGCTGGCCACCGTCACCGCCATGGTCTATCTGGTTTTCAACGAGGGCTATACCGATGCCAACCCCGCCAGCGAACGCGCGAGCCTTTGTGACGAGGCGATCCGGCTGGCGCGACTTTTGCTGCGCATGTTTCCCGCCGAGCCTGAACTGATAGGCCTGCTGGCGCTGATGCTGATCCAGCATTCGCGTCAGAACGCGCGTTTTGACAAAGATGGCGCGCCGATTCTGCTGGAGGATCAGGACCGCAAGCAGTGGAGCCGCCGGATGATTGCCGAAGCGCTCGTCATGATCGACAAGGCCATGCTGCACCATCGGCCCGGCCCCTATCAGATCCAGGCCGCCATTGCCGCAATCCATGCCCGTGCGTCGCGGCCCGAGGATACCGACTGGGCCGAGGTCGAGGCGCTTTATCGGGCGCTTGAACATCATGTACCCTCACCTGTCATCACCCTGAACCGGGCGGTGGCGGTGTCGAAGCTGCACGGCGCGCAGGCGGCACTTGACGTGATCGAGCCGCTGGCCGCGCCGCTGGACGGTTATTTCTACTTTCACGGTGTGCGCGGAACCTTCTTGCGCGACCTCGCCCGGAACGACGAAGCCAGCGACGCTTTCGGGCGTGCCATTGCGCTCGCGAACACCCCGGCTGAAGCCGGACATATCCGTCAGCTTCTGGACGGGCTTTAGGTTTCGCGACAGGTGTAGATAATTATCGCGGCCCATGTCGGATTCCGTTCTTCTGCTTCGTCCTTGCATCATGACCAACACGAACTGGGGTAAAGACAATGACCAGAATGATCTTCGTAAACCTGCCCGTCGCTGACCTTGCTGCCGCGACGCATTTTTATCAGGCGATCGGCTGCCAGAAGAATGAGCAGTTCAGCGATGACAACGCCGCCAACATGGTGTGGTCCGATACGATCACATTCCAGTTGCTGAGCCGCGACTATTTCCAGACCTTCACGCCCATGACGATCGCGGATGCCAAGACGGCTTGCGGCGCGATGTATGCGCTGAGCTTCGATGAACGCGACGCTGTCGATGCGACAGCCAAGGCGGGCGAGGGCGCTGGCGGCACGCTGGATGGTCGCCCGGCGATGGATATGGGCTGGATGTATAACCGCCAGGTCCAGGATCCGGACGGGCATGTACTGGAATTCGCGTGGATGGACATGTCCGCGATGCCCGGCCCGGACTCGGCCTGAACGGCAGACGCAACAAGGAGAGAGAAGATGTCACGGATTACAATCGCAACCGCCGCCCTGTTGCTGGCCTTTCCGGCCGCCGCGCAGGACCAGACAGCCACCGAGACAGGCGAGCGCGTCGAGGTCAACGGGATGCAGATGTATTACGAGGTCTCGGGACAGGGTGATCCGATTGTCGTGCTGCACGGTGCCTATATGAACATCCCCAGCATGGGCGAGATCGTCCCGATGCTGGCGGAAAACCACACTGTCTATGCGCTGGAATTCCAGGGCCATGGCCGCACCACCGATATCGACCGGCCGATCACCTATCCCAACCTTGCCGATGACGTGGCCGCCTTCATGGACGCCGTGGATCTGCAAAAGGCCGATGTGTTAGGGTATTCCATGGGCGCGGCGGCTGGCCTGCAACTGGCCATCCGCCATTCCGAAAAGGTCGACCAGTTGATTGCAGCCTCGGCCGCCTATGATGCCGAGGGCTGGCAGCCGGCCTTTCGCGAATTCATCCCGCAGATGACGGTCGAGATGTTCACCCAGATGCCCTTTGCCGAGGAATACCGGCAGCTTGCCGCTAATCCCGATGGCTTCCCCGCCTTGGTCGAAAAGCTGATCGCACTGGAAAAAGAACCGATGGCATGGGGCCCCGAAGTCGACGCGCTGGAAACTCCGGTGCTGATCATCACCGGCGACGCGGATGTGGCAACGCTGGAACATTCGGTGACCATGTTCCGGCTGTTGGGTGGCGGTGGCATGGGCGATATGGGCCAGCCCCTGCCGGCATCGCGCCTTGCGGTAATTCCAGCGACCTCGCACACGGCGGTGATCATGCAGCCAGAGTTGCTGATGTCACATATCGGTCCATTCCTCGCCGGCGAGACGCCGAAGGGCATGTTTGACTGAAGCCTGCGCGTGGGCCCAAGGGGATGATCGCAGCGCGCCCGCGAGATCGCATCCAGCCGGCAAGCCCGCCTGACACCCTGCCCGCCATTCAGCTACTCCCCGGGGCAAACAAGAGTCGAGCGCGAGGTCCGATCTCTCGAAGCGAAGTTGGCGAACGCCATCGCCGTACGGTATCGATGCCGCATTACATGCCCTATGCAACATTCATCACCAATGAAGATATTGGCGCCGCTCCCAGTCTCGACGATCCGTCCAGCCTTTATCACCCGGTCATCGATCGGGAGGGCATCGATGAACAAAGCTACCTCATTCATCTCGTCGGGCAGAAGGAGCGGGATCAAATCCTTGCCGATGAACAGGAGCTTCTCGCGGAACTCTGCGCCTATCGCGATGTCCTTTGCGATCCCCAAACGATCGACTGAGCAGGTCAGCGCAAAGCTGTATGGCATGCCAAGGTCCGAAAAAAAATATCGATACTCGTCACGGCGCCGAGAGAGCTCCCCTTTGGCCTCAGGAACTTCGCAAAAAATGGCGTTATCGATTCGTAGATACGACCCTGCGCTATTGACGAATGGCCGGATTGTAGAAAGCGGCCACGCGAGAAACGAAGGGAGCGGAAGGCCACCGTTGATCATGGCATTCTGCTGCGCCCGCAACTTGTCTTGTGATATTCCGCGAAGCTCCAATATCTGCTCCGAGCTACCTCGATCCCCGCAAGATCGTTGAATGGCAGCTTCAGATATTCGCCCAGCCTCATCCGGTCGGGCGGTGGCCGGGACCGGGGGCGACGAATTCAGATGTGGCTATCTCCCGCATTGCTCATTTCGATGGCCGCTCTGACCATGATACGGCGCAACCAGGCATGTTTGGGTGCGTCCTGATGGCGTGCATGCCAAGCAAGACTCATCGTAAAACGGTCCAGATCGAGTGGCGGTGGTAGCGCGACGAAACGCTCCATTCCCGCTGCAGTCCGAGCAAGGCTCAGAGGAAGGGTCATGACGAGATCGGATCGGGCGGCGATCTCCGCCGCCGCGAAAAAGTTCGGAACGCGCAGCTTCACGCGCCGCGAACGGTTCAACGCCGCCAGCTTGTCATCGACGGGTGCAGGTCCGACACCTGTAACGCTTACCACGATATGCTCGAGTGCCAGATAGCGGTCGAGGGTGAGCGGTCCATCGGCAGCCGGATGCTCGGTACGCATCAGCGTCACCAACTCATCGTCGTACAGGCGTCGTCGTATGATGCCTGCAGGGGCTTCATCGATCAGCCCGACCATTGCATCCACCGCACCGCTTTCCAGCGCTTCGATTGCTGCGGATTCCGGCGGCATGATGTCAATGTCCAGGCCGGGCGCCTGCTTGGCGAGATGGGTCAACAGGTAAGGTGCAAGCACGGCCGCCTGGAGATCGGGCATCAGCAAGCGCACATGACCCGTTGCCGTTGCGGGATCGAACGGGTTTGCCTCCAGCATCTCGCCGATATCCGCCAATGTTCTGCGCAAGACGGGTCGAATATCCTCGGCGCGGGCGCTGAGAATATAACCACCGGGCCCATCGACCAGCAGTGCATCCGCGAATAGAGCGCGCAGTCGCCCGAGTGCACGGCTGGCGGCCGGTTGGCTCATGCCGAGCCGCTGCGCGGCTCGCGTGACGTTCTTCTCCTCAAGCAGCGCGTCAAGCGCCACGAGTAGGTTGAGGTCGGCACGGCGTAAATCCACTTCATGCATACTGACTATATATATCATGCATTGGACACATGAAAGATCGGCATGCGATTATTCAGTGGCAATCATTGCCAACAGGGAGGACAGGATGATGCATGTCATATTTGGCGCGAATGGACGAGCGGGTGGCGAAACCGCGAATGCACTGATCAGGCATGGTGAGGAGGTGCGTGTCGTACTGCGTCGCCCGGAACAGGCCCGTGCCTGGAGGGCGCGCGGCGCGGATGTGGCGATTGCCGACATCAATGACACAGGCGCGGTCGTGGCCGCATTGCAAGGTGCTTCCGGGGCGTTCTTGCTCAGCCCGCCGCCCATTGCCGGCGATCCCTATGCGCAGGCAGTCGAGACCGGCGCGGCGTTCGCACAAGCGGTGCAGCGTGCAGGATTGTCCAAGGCGGTCATCCTGTCGTCGATCGGGGCGCAACATGCTTCCGGCACGGGAGTCATTGCCACCCTCAACCAGATCGAGACCTTGCTCGACGGTGCGGCGCCTGCAATCGCCTTCTTGCGATCGGGCTATTTTGTGGAAACCTGGAGTGAGGTCGCGAATTCCGTTGTCGAGGAGGGCGTACTTCCGAGTTTCATCGAGACCGATCGGAAGTTCCCGATGGTGAGTACGATGGATGTGGGGAGCGCAGCAGCCGATCTTTTATGCGAGGACCGGCAGGGGCAGCGGGTTGTGCAACTGATTGGCCCTGAGGATTGGAGCCCGGGTGATGTGGCGGCCATCTTTGCCGAGCTTCTCGATCGCCCGGTCACCCCGGCATTCATCGCGCCAGAACACCGCGCGGCAGTTCTCGCGGAGGCAGGGATTCCCGCCCCGGTAGCCGATGCTCTTCTCGGCATGTATGAGGGCATTTCCAGCGGTCGCGTGGCGCTCGAGGACGGTGTCGAGCTGCGACGCGGCCGGGTTTCGCTGAGGGTAGCGATCGAACGCATCCTCGCAAACATGCCGGCAGCATCCTGATTGCCCGAATGCCGGCAGAGCCGGGCGGTTCGTTCCGGCTCTGTTATCAAACCGGAACATCGCCAGCAGAGCTGTGCCGGGAATGAGAAAGAAAGCGCGGCTCCGCCCGGAAACCTACTATGGAAGCTAAGAAAAAGGAGGCTTGTTGGATGGGTGCCGTGCAAGCGCAAGCGATCATGTCTCTGGATGGCTATGTGGCCAAGCAGGACAACACCATCGGCCGGTTGTTCGACTGGCTCCAGAACGGCGAGGTCGCCCTGCCGACCCCGGCCGGAGACTTCAAGGTTCACCTCAGCCCGCCGAGCGCAGAATACTGGCGGCAGTGGATCTCTTCGCTGGGGGTATTGGTATGTGGCCGCACATTGTTCGATGTTGCGAAAGGCTGGAACGGCCGACACAGCCTGGACGTCCCCGTCGTCGTGGTCACGCATCACGTTCCTTCGGACTGGGTCGAGGCTCACCCCGACGCGCCCTTCTCCTTCGTGACCAACGGAGTGCAAGCCGCGATTGCACGCGCCCAGGAGATTGCCGGCGACCGCGTCGTCTCTGTCACCGGAGGGACCATCGCCAAACAGTGCCTGGAGCTGGGCCTGCTCGACGAAGTGGCTGTCAACCTGGTGCCGGTGGTGATGGGCGAGGGCAACCGCCCTTTCTTTGGTCAACTCTCTTCAAACGACATCATACTCGGCAACCCCACAATATGCGTTCAGGGCGACCGCGTAACCCATCTGGTTTTCCCGGTACAACCATGACTCGACGTAGGGAGCTACTGATAGAAACGAGGCGGTTTCGCTGCGTACTTCCCGAAGGCCGACGTGGAGGTCACCGCACAGCAGCATCCGTCCCTGCTGAATACATGTCATAAAATCGAAGTGATCATAGCGTGAATCATGCGCTTGACACGTAACTTAGACGGTACGAATGCGGAGAGGCTGTCATCACTTCCCGGCGAGCAGCTTCTGACGCAAGGCGCTCAGGCGAGCCGTTCAAGCTGCCCCTTTCGTTTCCGGATGTTCTTGTAGTCCCACTGGATGTTCCGGCTTTTTTCTAGCCACCGGGTGAGGTCGTCCAGGTCCACTTGCTCCACAGCAGTGTAACGGACTGATGCATCTTTGAATTTGCCGGTGCCACGTTTTAGCTTCGGCTCATCAAAATCGGCACCGCTCCAGAACATCAGGCGCATACAGTCTTTTAGCTTGCCGTAGCCAACTATCGGATTTCTGTCGAGGAACCAGACTGGATGGCCGTGCCAGATTTTGCCCTCAGCGTCCGGCAGGCTTGCATCGATGGCCGATCGTAGAGCTTCGCAAATAGCCCTATCGTTCGGTGACTGAGCGGTATGAAAGTCTTCGATAGAGGCAGGTTGCATGCTGAGAGGGTAACAGAATCTTGCAGATAATTGAATACTCAAGCCGGGTTCGGATCTGTCATGCGGAGCGATCCGTTGAAGTTGTCCCTGGCTGCGGTTGCACAAACACCGTATCAGGGAAGCTCGAGAGAGCGCAGACAATCTTGTTGTTCGCCCGCTGCCCGCTGTCAGGACGGATCCTTGTCCGGCACCGGTACAGGCAAAGATGCTGGTCTGTGAACCGCCACGCCGATCATCACTAGACCGACGCCCAGAACGTCGATTGCATTCGGAATCTGGCGCAGAGCGTGGAAGACTTGGTCGACGTGAGCATCCCGTCCCCGGGCACGGCATGGACGGCCCAAAGCTGCCGCTCACCAGTGGCTTCGATGCTGCATGCAGCTTCACCAGACCAGCCATTCATGCGTGGCGCAGCATTTCCCGTGGCCAGAGGTCCGCGGAGCGCAGGAAGCGCCCTTTGCAAACTCGGTCCCGCAGCCTACTTCCGTCCTGAAATCACGAAGCACGCTGCTGCAGTGTCGCAGCTGGAGCCGACCTTCGCTGCAACCGCGATATCGGGACCTGATACAGCGTCGCCAGAGCGGGACTTTGCAGCCGTTGACAGAACACCGAAATACGATCAGGAAGAGGGCATGAGCATGAATGCCACCAGCTTCGTGACCTATTACCACCGCCTCATCTGAGCGCGGTGCACTTCAACATGCTGCCGCCGTATGGTGGCAGACAGTTGGCTCCTACGGCGCAATGGAGCTAGAAATGCAAAGAAACTCCCTCCCCCTGAAAACTGAATTTGGATTGTCCGCTGCGCTCGTATGACAGATGCGGAACGCATCGTTCAGATGGTCGGAAAGCTCGCCGCCCACCACGGCGACACACCGGCGCTGACGGCGGACGACCTTGCCCGAGACGTTTTCGTCGCAAATCCATGGATTTACGTTCTCGTCGCGGAGGCGCGTGGCGAGTTAATAGGCTATTCCGCCCTGTGTGGGCTGACCCGTCTTCAGTTTGGCTGGCGGGGAATGGACATGCATCACTTGTTTACTGAGGCCGCGTATCGCGGGCGCGGCGTTGGCCGCAGTCTTATTGCGGCCAGCAAGACCAAGGCAATCGCATTGTCATGCAGTTATCTGAATGTCGGAACCAATCCAGACAACCACAAGGCTCAGGTGTTTTACGAGATATTGGGCTTTGAACGTAAAAATACACATCCCCCGCTCTTTTCGATTCGGCTTGCATCGTGACTGTCCGGTAAGCTCTTCACGTCGATCCGCCGGGTAGGCAACGATGCGGGGCATAGTTACCTTGGTTGTCTATGTATTTCTAAGGATGCGTATCTCGTCAGGTGAGCTAGGGGAAACTTGTCTCAGAGCTTCAATGTCATAGTTTGAAATGGTGTTCCTGATACCGTCATCAAAGCTAAATTCGAATGCCCAGTTAAAGTCGCGCAGAAGTTTGCTCACATCTAGTGCACAAGAGTAATCCCTGAACGGAAAATACCTCCGCGCCATCACATCGCTAGCGTGGTCTTTACCTGAAACGATCTTTAATTCGCCGCCTGACACAGCCGCTACTTTCTTAACCCACGCCTCAGCATTCATGGTCTCAGGTTCTGCAACATTGTAAATTGCGCGCTTGCCGAAATCAGCATCAACAAAATGGGTGATTATGTTTGCAAGGTCTTGAACATGAAGAAACTGAAATTGCACCGACCCATCGCCGGGGATGATAATTGGCCTTCCTGTCAGCACACGAGACCATATGAAGGTTTCCCGATCATTGGCGTTGTTTGGACCATATAGATAAGGCGGGCGAAGGATTGCGAGAGGACATTCGACATGTTCAACTAAGAATTCGTCGGCTCTCGATTTATCCAACCCATAAGCACCCCAAATTTCCGCACCGCCTAGACTATCATCTTCGGCAGGTAAGCGATCAGGTGTCTCTCGATAAACCGCAGCACTGCTGAGATGTATCCACTTGCTCGCAAAGTTGCCGAACGCAGAGAATGCTGTTTCAACCTGCTGTCTTGTGTAACCGCTAGTATCAACAACAACGTCAAATGAAGCAGAATGCTTGGCCATTTCTTCGGATCGGTCACGGTCGGCGACAATCTGAGAAACGCCATCAATTTTTCGATTCCCACGATTTAGAATCGTTACCGCATGACCTGCTCTTATGAGTGTTGGAATGAGTGCTCCTCCAACAAAACCTGACCCGCCAATCACCAGAATATTCTTCAAACCTTCTCTCACATGTAATGAATTTAGGAACTCGAATGAACACTAGTCCCAGTGCAGAAAATAGTCAATTTGGGCTCGGAGCCGCCTTGTGGCAACGCGGCGCTGCTCCCCGCCCTGGTCAAGCCAAGCTTGAGCCAGCTGAATGCCGGCAGGCAGCCAAAAGTTGCCGGTCGTGTCCAGGAACGGTACGTCGTCGCTCAGCCTACAGAGGACACTGCAGAAGCACTCGACCCATCACATACAAGGGACTTATGCGCCATTGCACAGTCCGCTCGCGGTAAAATTCTTTACGGAAAACACTTTTCACTACAATTGCATTTGAGTTGTTGTATATTGTGTGAATATCGGCTTTTCGCGCAATGCATGGAGTATTCCAGTTGGCCACATTCTTTAGCGATGCATTTAATTTGGAAAAATCTGTTGTTGACGAGTACGGGGCTTTTGATGTGTCAATCATCAACGATTTGCCACTTTTTATTGACCCGTTCCTTCTCTTTCACAGCGAAAAGCAAGAATATCAGGACTTACATGATAGCATAATCGAATATCTGGTCTTTCTGAGAGATCGGGCAGCGGACAGCCACGTCAGCGACGGTATGCTACGTAATTGGTATTGCTTCCCGGAAGTAAAGCAAAACTGGTTTGGCTTCTCGATGGTTGGAAACGGCGGTTCAGGTCTCGGGATGGACTTTGCAAGAAGCTTACATGAAAACTTGAATGTCATCTTCGCCAACTTTGGCGAGGAGAGCATCACCGAAAGTTCTCACTTGGAGAAAGTATGCTTAGTATCGAGCGGAGTCGGACGGGACAACATAAGTGATTTCGTGACAAACCTGATCCAGGACTTTCTGTGCACATACACGGAGAGCTTCGCCAAGGCGCATTTGCGTGAAGACCAAATACGAGAAGTCTGGATTGATAGAGCCGTTTTCAATTTCAAAACACAATCTTGGCAGAGAAAGTGCTACGAACTGCCTTGGTACGAAGGTGATTACATCATCCTTACCCCCAAGGATATGCTGACGAGGGACGACACATGGATCAACACAAGCGATTTAATCCTTAGGTTCCAAGATATTCCCACAGCCATCCCTGATGGTAGCCTTAGGGCGTCCGTCAGCAACTATTTTGAGAGAGAGCTCAAAGCCCGCAAGAAGAAGGGGCGACACCCTACCAAAGCAGAGAGGGCCGAGGCAGCGACAGCGACTATCCGGCAGTATCCTGAACTTATCGACTATTACATCAAGTTGAAAGAAGACACTGGCGATGATGCTACTGATTTGAGCTTTGAGAAGGTTTTCGCAACTGAGTTGTTTTTCTCCAAGCGCCTACGCGAAATTCTTCAGCCTGTTCTAGCCGCAACCGATTTCTACCGCGTAAAGCCAGGCACTTACGAGGAAGCTCATATTCGACTCGCTTACCTGAAGCACGTCATCGAAGACATGGGAGGCTGGCGCATCTTCTATGACGACAATGGAAACGCGGTCGAACGGGAGAAAGACGTTCAGATACTGTACCGACTGGTTTGGTTTGGAACACCGTCGGATGCGGGTACCGAGGCCAATGATGGTCGCGGGCCGGTTGACTTCAAAATATCGCGCGGCAGAGAAAAGACACTCGTCGAAGTGAAGCTGGCAAAGAACACAAAACTTGAAATGAATCTCAGAAAACAAACCGACATATATCAAGCATCATCAGATGCGCAGCGCGCTATAAAGGCCATTGTTTACTTCTCGTATTCACAGTTGACTCGCGTGCAGCGAATATTGAAGCGGCTTGGTCTCAAAAACAGCAAAGACATTGTTCTCATCGATGCGCGCAAGGACAATAAACCTTCAGGATCGAAAGCCGCTTGAACGGCCAAGATGGTGCGTAAGTCATGACATGTGCACCATCCCTATCAAACCAGGAAAACAAAGCTGTGGCTGTGGTGGACAGACCCGATGCACTTTGCCTCGAGCCTTCATCTGGACTTTGCAAAGTCTGCTTCCTGCGCTTCGTCGACCTCGGTGTAGAGCGCAGCATCAACCGTGGCTAATACGGCCTTGTGAATGTCCGCTTTCGGGAAGGTGGCATTCGCTGTGCGCAGCCACAGCATCGTGGATGCTGCGCGACCTACGAATGTCGCGGAAGGGCTGCCTGTTGTCATCCGCCAAGACGTCCGGAACCCAATCTGCTGCCACAGGACGACGATACCAATGCTGCTGCGCTGCCGCAGGTCAGCTTCGAGCCCTTGTTGCCACACCGCGCAGCTGCTGCGTTTCTCGGGTGCAGCACAGGGAAGGTGGAAAGGCCGGCCCTGAGCCGCCTTCCAGTGATCACGCGAAGTGCTGCAGTGCGGCCCGTCATTTCGGCCATTCGCCGCGCCAGCAAAGTCATTGACTGTACGAACTCACTCAATGCGGGACGAAGCTGCCGTCGCATCAGATCGGCCGACCGGTGTCATCCGAGGACTACTAGCTTCCATACACGTGCAAGAAAATGCTGACGCCTCGTTGAACTCGTTTTTCAACTTCATGCTCCGACAAGGGATCGCGAACGCCTAATTTAACCTCAATATTGACGAACCCCAACCAAAGACCCGTCAGGACGTCAGCCGCAACATCGGCATCGACCTGGGCCAAAAACCCTTGCTGCATCCCTTGCTTCAGGAGCTGGATCAGGAGTTGTTGTGCTCGTCCCGGTCCCAGTTCAAAGATCTTCTTGTGAAACTCGGGATGTTCGGTTGCAATTGAGGCAATAAGCCGATCCCAGCCAGCCAGTTCGCGTTGGTTGATGAAGGTGACATACCTGATCCCGAAGCTGACCAAGCTTTCAGGTGTTAGCCTTTCCTGCGAAAAGCTTGCAAATTCTTCATCGGTGATCGTCAGATCCGCTTCTCGCCGGATGACGGCTTCGATCATGGTCTTCTTGTCTGCAAAGTTTGCATATAACGTGGATTTCGACACCCCTGCCCGTGAAGCAATGTTGTCCGTCGTCACCTCCGGCCCCGTAGCGAGCAGCAGGGTACGTGCTGCATCGAGCAGGGCAGTGCGCTTGCTCTCGTCCTTAGGTCTTCCACGGGATCGTTTGGTTTTAGGCAATTGCAGCTCCGTCACAGCAGAATGGACATGGATGCGGCCAGCATCAGGCCTCCAACGACAGTGACATGCTCCAAAACGATATGAAACTCCGGGGTCCGCTTAGGCTCCTCATATTTCCAGAATGGGTGTGCAACCGGAATGCAGAGGATTGTGAAAACAGCCAAAGCGCCCGCTCCAAGCCAGCCAAGACCCCCGGCGTTGCTGATCAGAAGGGCCGGACCGCCAAGTTGGCAAGCAATCGTCGCGAGTGCGAAGACTTGGGGGACTGGCAGATTAACGTCGATCATTTCCTGCACAATGACTTTGAAGTTGAACAATCCGAACAGACCGGCCACCCAGAAGAATGACGTCAGGATGACCTTCGCTAGGAGGATCATGTGAGGATGGGTCAGCAGAAGGCTAAGCAAGTGTTCCATGGCGCTCTCATTATTTTCCAGTCCCACTAGTGTAGAAAATAATTATCGTACTCGATAGTGCGATAATGTCGCACTTAGCTTTGCCAAGGGTGGCGATGGGCTCAGAGCCGACATCTGACCTTTATTGTCAGGGCGGACAGGCCCCAGTAAATACGAGCCTCGGTTGTGCGGGACAAACTGAGCTTTCTCTGCGGCTACTCCAATGACTGCTTCCGTTTGTGCTACTTTCGTGTCGAAACTTGATGCCATCAGCATCGCCGAATCTGTCGGAGGAACCCTACTTTATGATTGCCTATGTAACCGTTGGTGCAAATGACATCGCCCGGGCCGAACGCTTTTACTCTGCTTTCCTCCCGTCCCTCGGCTACGAGGTCGAAGAATACCAAGGCGACCTGAGCTACATGCTGCCCGTAGAGCCGGGCCGGTCCGCAGTTCAGCCCGATTTCTACGTCAAATCGCCATTCAATGGGCAATCCGCCACGGCTGGCAACGGCGTAATGGTCGCTTTTCAGGCCCAGTCGCAGAAACAAGTGCGTGACCTTCACGCCTCCGCGTTGGCTGCAGGCGGCTCTGACGACGGGCAGCCTGGTTTTCGGAATTCCTATGGGCCGAACTTCTATGTCGGCTACCTTCGAGACCCGCACGGAAACAAAATAGCGCTGTTCTCTAGCGACCCGAATGAGCCTGGCCGCGACGAATAAACGCGGGAGCAGAAATTTGTCCGCATCGCGGCGCCGGTCAAGATGGGCTCGCAGCCGCCTTGCGGCGATGCAGCGCGTGAATCGCCGCCCTGGAGCATCACATCTGGTTGCTCGATGCCGGCAGGCAGTCCTTTCACGACATTCATTCCGCCTGCAGCATGACACAGAGCCCATTGCCCGGAGGGCGGGAAGCGGACCTTCGCAGCGATGCCACGAAAGCGCTCCCTACCGGCGTAAACACTTGTTTGCGCCTACGCTGCCGCACTCAATTTTAGAAGGCGTGAAAAATTACCCGACCTACGCCCAGCTTTCTCTACTATACCCTGATAATCCTGGGCGAGCGAAAGACATATATCGATTATCAAAAATGCGGTAATAAAAAAACGTTCAAGGTCATTCCTTATATGATTTGGGTTTCCGAAATCGGAGGACGCCTTCCTCCAGTCCTTAACTTTTGCCATGAGCTCTTCAAATGACGGAATTGCCTTCGAGAATGGGTACCAGACACCGTGCAGAGACTTATAGTTAACTTCATTCCTCACAACCGAAAGCCAATTCCCTGACTGATACTTTCCCAGTTGACATAATGCATCCGAGAGGTTGGAGAACACCTGCGAAAGCTCTTGTCGCCTATTATCCGAAGCTCGAAGGGTGAGTGAATCAGTTGATATCTGCCTCACTAAAACGTTAAAACATTTCCAAAGATCTTTGTGGCTTTCGGAGCACTTATTGAAAGTGAGATGCTGATCGTCTGGCAAAAAACCGATCAGGTAATAGCTTGACGGGAGCGTGGGAAGATATCCAGCCTCGCTGTTACATCTTGTTTTTAGAAACTGCACATGTCCGTTTTCGAGATGAGAGAAAGACATCCCAAAGAATCGCAGAATTGCATGTGCTGCAAAATAAGCCGCATAATAGGTTTGGATCACCCTCCAAGATGTGAGTTTCGGATATGCAGAAGTTTGCTCCAACTCAAAAACAGTTTGTGCTGAGTGAGTGGCAAATCGAAACGCATCTAACGACATGCTTTTCATTACTTCTTCCGAGATCTGACAAAACAATGAAAGGTCGGGAGGTTGACTATTTATGTAATAGTTTCCATCATGTAGCCATAACTTTAAAGTCTGCGTACACTGTTCATCATATGATAAACTTTTGGGTATCCAAAGTGGTCGCAACAGTTCAATATCAGTTTTCTTCAAAGCTGGAACTCACCCTTGAAATGTTTATCAAGGTAGTCAACAATTTTGGCCTGCGAAGTTCCGGACAATTTGCTTATCTGGATACTGTCAAAAAGAGGGGCCAATACAGTATCGAAGTTTCCAACTGTGTACTCTGGCCCAAAACGGTCCTTTACTCTTCGAGCTGCTTGAATAAAAAACGAGACAATAGCGCGAAAGGTAACGCTGTTTAGTATTATATCTTCATCACCGCCGTTTCGAATTATCTGATCTCGAACACTGGCAAGATATTCGGATAAGATTGTCTGAATGTCTTCGGAGCTCCGAGACGTGAGGGCTGGATAAATACTCTTAAGCGCAGCATTAAACGTAACCCTTGATATCTTATTCTTGGCGCGCTTCGATGGCGTCAACCGTCCGAAGAGAGGGCTGCTTGGATCGGCACTCATTCTATCAAAAACATCTCTGAAAAGCTGCTCTTCTGTGTTTTCGTAGTCGGCTTGCTTCTTAATATCGAGTAACAGTTCCGAAGGAACGCCCCGTTGCTTTGAATTGATGTCAATAAACAAGCGAGATTCGTCCTGCCTGCTCAAGCCATCATAGATTATGACCGGAACTCGAATTTTTGTTTCTGCCAGCTTAAAGCCATAGATGCGGTGCTGACCATCAAGGATCAGAAAAGAGTTAGGGCTGATCTCAAAACTTATGGTTTTATTTCTCGATTCATATTCAAGGCCGCAAGATTCTTGAGCTGACAGTATTACTGAGGTCGGAATGGTCCCATGGCCAGAGTCCATATATGAAGATATTTCCTTTGCTCTCTTCACATCAAGTAATCGCTGAAACCCACTTTCAGGGTCATCATCTCTCGTCGATACGAATGTACAATTGCCTAAGACATCGCTGGGCATCGCCAATTGATAGAAACGATGTTCACCTTGTGTAAGCAGTACCGCAGCATAGCTCTCACGGGCCATAGTCTATACCTCTTGGACGTAGTGGTGTTTCAAGCTAAGCTTTGGTTGCTTTTGTCTATGGATGCAAGGCAAACGATATTGATACTTCGATCCAGAGCTCGTAGGTGTGAAGGATCTAGAAAAGCCTCGTGATGTCACCGCTGCCTAGCAGCGTTACGACGCTCGACTAATGCCCGATCTGGGCCGCCCGAGCCCTTGCAACACTCCGATGGCCCAGACTTTGCAAAGGTCACTATCTGCGCGTTGCTGCCCTTGATGCAGAGTGCAGCATCGACGCAATAGTCAAATGAGAGATGAATGACCGCTTATTCCTCTCTAACAAGAGCCCTTCGCAGTTGCAGAGAATGACTGGAATCCGCCCATTTTGTGGAAAACCGCCCGTTCGCGACCGCAGCAAATAGCGTTCTGAAGAGTGCGCAAGCGCCTTTCTGATCAGACTTTTCGTGTTTGCTGCGGTGCGGGAAGGATCTTGGCTAGTTTGCGGAGGTTTTGGGCAGTGGCGGCGAGCAGGAATTCGTCATTTGCGCCGCACGGCCCACGTAATCGCAGTCGTCCCAGCCCGAGAATGCGTTTGAGGTGGGCGAAGAGCATTTCGACCTTCTTCCTGAGCTTCATTGCAATCTGGTACTCTGCGGTTTTGGCCAGACCCCTAGCGACCTGACGCGCATCTTCGTGCTCCTCGCGGGTGATCTTGCGCGCATCAGCGTTGGGGCAGCATTTTTGCTTGGACGGGCAGGCCTGGCAGACTTCTTTCAAGGCGCGATAGCGTGCGGTGCCTTTGTCCGTCGGGCCCCGGTTCGGATCGGAATAATTCCGGCGGAACTGCTTGAGCGCGTGACCCTCGGGGCAGATATATTGATCATTCTCTGCATCCCAATCGAACTCTGCGCGTGTCCAGGTGCCGTCGGGACGTCCGGCCTTGTCGATCACCGGGCTGTAAGGATCGATTTTGCGATCCACGAGCCAGCCGAGCATCGGGCCGGAGCCGTAGGCGGTGTCGGCAATCATCCAGTCAGGGACCAGACCGAACTTGTCTTTCACCCGTGTCAGCATGGTCTTCGTCGATCCAACCTCGGCTTGCCGGATCGAACGGGTGCCTTCGACGTCCAAAATAACACCGTGATCCGTGTCGATCAGATAATTGTCGGAATAGCTGAAGAAAGCAGGCCCTTTGCGGGCCGCAGTCCACTGGCTGGCCGGATCGGAATGCGAGGTGAACTTGGGATGGACATCGCTGGCCGCGCCAAATGCGGCATCGTCGAGCGTGTCGAGATACTCGCGGACCGCGCGCCCCGAGTCTGCCGGATTGATGGTCGAAGCATCCCATTCTTCCTTTGGTGTTGAGTTCTGCTTGTTCGCATCGGCTTCGATCAGACTGGCGTCCACTGCCATGCGCTGCCCGCTGGCGAGGCCCTCCTCAATGCAGCGGGCCACAGTCGTTTCGAACAAATGCCGCAGAAGTTCGCTGTCGCGAAAACGCCCGTGCCGGTTCTTGGAAAACGTCGAGTGATCGGGAACGCGATCGCTCAGATCAAGGCGACAAAACCAGCGATACGCGAGGTTCAGATGTACCTCTTCGCAGAGCCGCCGCTCTGACCGGATGCCAAAGCAATATCCGACCAGCAACATGCGGATCAGTAGTTCAGGATCGACGGAAGGGCGGCCCGTGTGGCTGTAGAAATCCGCCAGATAGGCGCGAGCGCTGCTCAGGTCGACGAAACGATCAATGGATCGCAGCAGGTGATCTTGTGGGACATGATCTTCCAGCGAAAAGTCGTAAAACAGTGCCGCTTGCGCTTCTTGCCTCGGTCCCAACATCGCCAAATCCCCCCACAATACGGGAATTGAATCAGTAGTTCAGGCCGCAATCAAGGAAGAGGTTTTCAACAAAATAAGCCCTTCTGCCTCGGTCGCTTCTCGTTACCGCGAAGGCGGGAAACGCTGCGATAATTGAGGTCTTCGCGCTTCCCGCCTTCGCTACCTTTGGGTAAAGCCCCACCGTTTTAGCCGGCAGATACAGTAGAGCACGGAAGATATTAGCAGCTATTGAGACCTTCGCCTCACCCTTGATATCCGCAGTCATAAATGTCGCTGTCGATCGTGCCCGGCGCATTGGCCAGGGTCACTCCATGCTTAAGCGCAAGGCCGGAGCGTGGCCTGACCTGCACCTCCCACCCTGCCGGGATCTCCAGGATCAGCCCGGTCGGGATCAGTGCCCGCTGACCGGGAGCAAGTTCTATCCCGTCCCGCGCGCCCTCGGGAAAATTCGCCCGCAGATCCGCTCCCGCCGCGCCCGCGGTCTCGTATGAGGGCAAGGATAGCGCAATATCCGCATCCTCCAGCCTCTTGATCCTGATTTTCGGCGCATCGGACATCTTCGGCTCCTCGCATGCAAAGGCCGCGCGGCGATGCCTGCGCGGCCCTATCGTTGCAATCCCGCAAGACGCGATCAGCGCGGCGAGATCATCATCACCATCTGCCGGCCTTCCAGCTTGGGCATGGCCTCGATTTTTCCGGCCTCGCCGACATCGTCGCGTACGCGGTTCAGCAATTCCAGCCCCAGCTCCTGGTGAGCCATCTCGCGGCCGCGAAAGCGCAGCGTGATCTTGACCTTGTCACCCGATTCAAGAAATTTCATGACATTGCGCATCTTGACGTCATAGTCATGCGTGTCGGTTCCCGGGCGGAACTTGACCTCCTTGACGTCGATGACCTTCTGCTTCTTGCGCGCCTCGGCCTCGCGCTTTTGCTGTTCGTATTTGAACTTGCCAAGATCCATGACCTTGCAGACCGGAGGGGTCGCGTTCGGCGAAATCTCGACCAGATCGAGCCCTGCCTCCCGAGCCATGTCCAGCCCGACAGAGGGCGACACGACGCCCACATTCTCTCCTTCCGGGCCGATCAGGCGAATTTCGGCCACGCGGATGCGTTCATTGACGCGGGGACCGGTATCACGGGTGGGCGGTGCATTATGCGGTCTGCGAGCTATGGTATTACTCCTTATATAACCATGGCGTGAGTGGGCGGAAAATAAGCGCGGCGAGACCGCGTTTCAACCGAATTCACAGCCATGCGCAACGCAAAACCATGGTTTTGTCACGCTTTTGTCGCAAGACGGGCGCGGTTGATGGCTTTTCGTGACGCGTCGCCTGTGCGATAGACAGGGCAAACGGGGCCGAGCCGGGGGATATGTCATGCGAAAATTGCTCCTTCTTATCCTGATTCTCGCCGCCGCTGGCGCAGCGTGGTGGTGGAATCAGCAGCAGGCGGAGATGACAGGGGACGTTTCATCCGAACCCGTCGAAACAGTCCCCGAAACAGCTCCGGGCGATACTGCGGATATTGCCGAGCAAACCGCCGAGGGCGCGGCGGAAACCGCCGAGGAGGCCGCTCAGGCACAGCCCGAGGCAACGGATACCGCTGGCACCGCGCAAGCAGCGAATGACGCGGCAGATGCGGCTGCCGATGCCGCCGCGGTTGCAGCCGATGCCGCCGCCGAGGCGGTCCGGGCTTCTGGCGACACCGCTGCCACCGACGCAAATTCCGCGGCCCAAGAGGCCGAAGCCGCAGCCGAGGCCGCATTGGACGCGGCAGACCGGGCCGCCGATGCGGCTGCGGACGCAAGCAGCCAGGATGCGCCCGCAGCCGTCGAGGAAGCGGCCGATGCCGCCGCCAATGCGGCCGAGGAAGCGGCCAGCGCCACGAAAGAGGCCGCCGACGCGGCTTCCACCGCCACCGCCATCGAAGATGCGCTGACCCCGGAGGGTTTCGATGCCGCGCAGGTCGATGCGTTGATCGAATCGGCTGCGATTTCAGACGCGCAGAAAGCCACGCTGAAACGCCTGATCGAAAGTGCCAGCAGTAATCCGGACCTGCTGCGCTCGGCATTGGACCAAGTCAAATCCGTGATGAAATAATCAAGTATTGCAATGACATCCGAATTCCCAAGCCTGCAGGATTACCTGAATAGCAAGCCAAAGGCCCTGACCAAAGGGCCAATCGCGATTCTGCTGATCGAAGACGATGCCGTCGTGACCGAAACCTTGCAGCATCACCTGAAACTGGGCTTCCGGCACGTTCTGGTCCTGTCGCCCGAGCCGGTCCCTGTCCCGGAAGGCGACGCGCGCCGCATCACCAACCTGCAATGGCAGACACGGCGCCGCAACGCGCATGTCGGCGCGGTCAATGCGATTATCAAGGCGGTGCCCGCGGGAACCTGGCTTTACTACTGCTTCAACGCCGAATTCCTGTTCTTTCCCTTTTCCGAAACCCGCAGCGTCGGTGAAATGCTGACATTCCATGTCGAAGAGCGCCGTTCGGCGATGCTGACCTATACGGTCGATCTCTACGGTCCCGACCTGGCTCGCTGTCCGAATGCAGTCGATCTTGAAAACACGATGTTCGATCGCACCGGTTACTACGCCCTGGCGCGCCCTGACCGCGAGGGCCATCCGGTCGAACGGCAGCTCGATTTCTTCGGCGGGCTGCGCTGGCGCTTTGAGGAGCATCTGCCCAAGGACCGGCGGCGGATCGACAGGATCTCGCTTTTCCGTGCCACCAAGGATCTGGAGGTTACCGCTGACCACCGCTTCAACATCGCGGAATACAACACTTATTCCTGCCCGTGGCATCACAACCTGACTGCGGCGATCGGTTCGTTCCGCGTTGCCAAGGCGCTGAAGACCAATCCCGGATCGCGCGACAGCATCAACAGCTTCATCTGGCGCAATTCGATTCCGTTCGAATGGCGGGCACAGCAGTTGATGGATTTCGGCCTGATGGAGCCCGGCCAGTGGTTCTGATCTGCCGAAACCCTGCCAAAATGCGCAATAATCCATACAAGAGCTTGTGCTTGCACGGGCTTCGCTGCGAATGATAGACGGAACGTCAACTTGAACAGCGACCGGTCGATATGACCAATACGGGAAGGCAGGACTGAATGGCAATGACGCAAACCAGCTTTGACCGCGACGAGCTGCTTGCCTGCGCACGGGGCGAGCTGTTCGGGCCCGGGAATGCGCAATTGCCGGAACCGCCGATGCTGATGATGGATCGTATCACCAATATTTCCGGCGATGGCGGTCCGCATGGCAAGGGCCATGTCGTGGCCGAGTTCGACATCAAGCCCGACCTGTGGTTCTTTCCCTGCCATTTTCCCGGCAACCCGATCATGCCCGGATGCCTCGGCCTTGACGGGCTGTGGCAGCTGACCGGCTTCAACCTTGGCTGGCGCGGCTGGCAGGGGCGCGGCTACGCGCTTGGCGTGGGCGAGGTCAAGCTGACCGGCATGGTCCGTCCCGACCGCAAGATGCTGCGATATTTCGTCGACTTCACCAAGGCCGTCCAGACACGCCGCCTGACCATGGGCGTGGCGGATGGCCGCGTCGAGGCGGATGGCGAGTTGATCTATCAGGTCAAGGATATGAAGGTCGCCCTGTCGGCCAGTTAACCCAATGTTCAAGGAGGCCCCCATGCGACGCGTCGTTATCACCGGGCTCGGTATCGTTTCTCCCATCGGCAACAATGCCGGGGAAGTCACCGAAAGCCTGCGGCAGGGGCGTTCGGGCATCGTCTTTGCACCCGAATATGCCGAGCACGGCTTTCGCAGCCAGGTTCACGGCATGCCGCAGATCGACCTGACCGAACATATCGACAAGCGCAACCTGCGTTTCATGGGACCCGGCGCGGCCTATAACTTCATCGCCATGGAGCAGGCCATCGCCGATAGCGGGCTGGAGGAAGGCGATGTCTCCAACCCCCGCACCGGGCTGATCATGGGTTCGGGCGGGCCGTCGACCTCGAATTTCTTCGACGCCCACCGGATCGTCATCGAGAAGGGCAGTCCCAAGCGCATGGGGCCGTTCATGGTGACGCGCTGCATGTCCTCGACCAATTCTGCCTGCCTGGCGACGCCGTTCAAGATCAAGGGCGTGAACTATTCGATCACCTCGGCCTGCTCGACCAGCGCACATTGCATCGGCAACGGGGTCGAGCAAATCCAGATGGGCAAGCAGGATATCGTCTTTGCCGGTGGCGGCGAGGAACTGGACTGGACGCTCTCCTGCCTGTTCGACGCGATGGGGGCGATGTCGTCGAAATACAACGACACGCCGGAGACCGCCTCGCGCCCCTATGACGAGACCCGCGACGGTTTCGTGATCGCGGGCGGCGGCGGAGTCCTCGTGCTCGAGGAACTGGAGCACGCCAAGGCCCGTGGTGCGAAGATATATGCCGAGGTCACCGGCTATGGCGCCACCTCGGACGGCTATGACATGGTGGCCCCTTCGGGCGAGGGCGGCGAGCGGTCGATGCGCCTTGCCGTGGCAACACTGCCCGAAGGCCGCAAGGTCTCTTACGTGAACGCTCATGGCACCTCGACCCCGGTCGGCGATGTGGGCGAAATCAAGGCCTTGCGCCGCGTCTTTGGCGAAGGCAGCACGCCCCCGGTCAGTTCGACGAAATCGCTGACGGGCCACAGCCTCGGGGCGACCGGTGTGCACGAGGCGATCTACTGCCTGCTGATGTTGCAAAATGACTTCATCGCGGCATCGGCGAATGTCCAGACACTGGACCCCGACATCCAGCCAAGCGAAATTGCCACGACCCGGGTGGACAATGCCGGTCTGGACTCGGTCCTGTCGAACAGCTTTGGATTCGGCGGCACCAACGCCACGTTGCTGATGTCCAAATACCTGGAATAAAACAAGAAACAAGATCGAGGACAAAAATATGGGCGATCTTCTTAAGGGCAAGCGCGGGCTTGTGATGGGGGTCGCCAACGAGCGGTCCATTGCCTGGGGCATCGCCCGCGCCGTCGCGGCCGAAGGGGCAGAACTGGCATTCAGCTATCAGGGCGAGGCTTTCGGCAAACGGGTTGCGCCCCTGGCCGAAGCGGCAGGATCGGATTTCCTGCTGGATGTCGATGTGACCGATGACGACAGCCTGGAGGCGGCCTTTTCCGACATTGCCAGCCGTTGGGGGCGGCTGGACTTCCTGGTCCACGCCATCGCCTATTCCAACAAGGAGGAATTGACCGGGCGTTTCGTCGATACCAGCCGGGCGAATTTCAAGAACTCGCTGGATATATCCTGCTACTCGCTGATCGAGGTCGCCCGCCGCGCCATGCCTCTGATGGCGCCGGGCTCGACGATCCTGACCATGACCTATGCGGGCTCGAACCGGGTGACGCCGTTCTACAATGTCATGGGCGTGGCCAAGGCGGCGCTGGAATCGAGCGTCCGCTACCTTGCCAACGACCTCGGCCCCGACGGCATCCGCGTGAACGCCATCTCTCCCGGCCCGATGAAGACGCTGGCCGGGGCGGCGATCGGCGGGGCGCGCAGGACTTTCCGCCATACCGAGGCGAACGCGCCGCTGCGCGCCAACGCCACGCTGGAGGCGATCGGCGGCACCGCGGTATGGCTGATCTCGGACTGGGGCGCCTGCACAACCGGCGAGATCGTGAAGGTCGATGGCGGCTACCACGTCCTTGGCATGCCGCAGAGCGAAAACCTGTGATCTGGGTCTTCGACGCTTACGGGACATTGTTCGACGTGGACGGCGCGGCCCGTCAGGCGGCGCGGGACGATCCGTCACTGACGGGTATATGGGCCGCATTGTCGGCGGATTGGCGGCGAAAGCAGCTTGAGTATTCATGGATGCGGGCCATCACCGGCGACCATGCCGATTTCTGGCAGGTCACCGCCGAGGCACTGGAATGGGCCACCGAACGCCACGGCGCGACGGCGGATCAGTCCGCCCGCCTGCTGGAACTTTATCGCCAGTTGCCCGCCTATCCCGAAGTGCCGCAGGTCCTTGACCGGCTGCGGGCTGACGGCGCGAAAACCGCGATCTTCTCGAATGGCAGCCCCCGGATGCTGGCCGATGCGACCGCCTCCGCCGGGTTATCCGGGCGGCTGGATGCCTTGCTGTCGGTCGAATCCGCCGGGCGGTTCAAACCCTCGGCCGAGGCTTACGGTATCGTCACCGATCATTTCGCCTGCACCCCCGGCGACATCACCTTCGTCTCTTCGAATGGCTGGGACGTCTATGGCGCCACCCGTTTCGGTTTCCGAGCGGTGTGGGCCAATCGCTCGGGCCTGCCGGTGGATCGTCTGCCCTGCAGGCCGGGCCGTATTGTTTCCGATCTGAAGGGACTCTGATGACCGCATTCTTCACCGCGCCCGACGGCACCCGCCTCGCCTATCGCGACGAGGGTGTGGGGCTGCCGGTCCTGTGCCTCGCTGGACTGACCCGCAACATGGCCGATTTCGACTATGTCGCCCCGTATCTGCCGGATATCCGCCTGATCCGAATGGATTATCGAGGACGCGGCCAGTCCGGCTGGACCGGCTCCGATACCTATACGGTGCCGCAGGAAGGCAAGGATGCGCTGGCATTGCTGGACCATCTGGGTGTCAGTAAGGCGGCGATCCTCGGAACCTCCCGCGGCGGGCTGATCGGGCTTTTCCTGGCGGCGGTCGCGCATGAGCGGCTGCTGGGGCTGTGCCTCAACGATGTCGGCCCCCGGATCGAACAAGCGGGATTGGAACGTATCTTCGATTATGTAGGGCGTAACCCGTCGGCCAGAACCCATGCCGCGCTGGCCGAACGCCTGCCCGCCGCCATGCCCGGTTTTTCCAATGTGCCCGAGGGGCGCTGGCTGGCCGATGCGCAGAAACATTACGAGGAAACCCCCGAGGGGTTGCGCATCAAATACGATTCGGGCCTGCGCGAGGCATTTCTTGCCGCTTTCGAGGGCGAGAGCCCCGATCTGTGGCCTCTTTGGGAAGCGACCACCAGCCTGCCCGTCGCCCTGATCCGCGGCGCGAATTCCGATCTTCTTTCGGCGGATACCGCAGCCGAGATGCAGCGCCGCCGCCCCGACCTGCTTTTCGCCGAGGCTTCGGACAGGGCGCATGTGCCATGGCTGGATGAACCTGCATCGCTGCGGCTGCTGGCCGAATGGATCGCCGCGCTGCGGATGCATTCGGCGGGATAGCGGAGCAGACGGTTCTACAACCCGTAGATCCGCCCGAATTTCTCTTCCAGGTAATCCAGCAGCGGCTCCGGCCCGATCTTGGCGCCGGTCGCCTCTTCGATCAGGCGGCGCGGCGGCATCAGCCCGCCATGGCGCTGCAGGTTCTCGCGCAGCCATTCCACGCCCGGCCCGGCATCGCCTTGCGCAAGGTGCTCGTCCAGATCGGGCACAGCCGCGCGCATGGCGGTATTCAGGCAACCGGCATAGACATTGCCCAGGGCATAGGTCGGGAAATAGCCGAACAGGCCCACGGACCAATGCACATCCTGCAAAAGGCCATTTGAAGGCCGGTCCACCACAACCCCGAAATCCTTGAGGAAGCGCGCGTTCCAGGCCTCCACCAGGTCCCCGGCGTCAAGCCTCCCGGCGATCAGGTCGCGCTCAAGATCGAAGCGCAGCATGATATGCAGGTTATATTGCACCTCGTCGGCCTCGGTGCGGATATAGCCCGGCGTGACCCGGTTTACCGTCGCATAGAAGGCATCCGCGTCACCGATATTCAGCCCGTCGAAGGCATCCGACATGCGGTGAAACAGCCAGCCGGCAAAGGCGCGCCCGCGGCCCATCTGGTTCTCGTAGATACGGCTCTGGCTTTCATGAACGCCCATCGACACGCCGCGCCCAAGGGGGGTGAAGGCGTAATCGTCGTCGATCCCCTGCTCATAGCTGGAATGGCCGACCTCGTGGATGGTCGAGTAGAGGCAATTGAACGGATCGGTCTCGACCACGCGGGTGGTGATACGGCTGTCCTGCCAGCGCCCGCTGCTGAACGGATGCACGGCCAGATCAAGCCGCCCCCGGGTCCAGTCATAGCCGAAACCCGAGGCGCAAAGGCGGGCCAGCCGAAGCTGGGTCTCCTGCGGGAAATGCCCGTCCAGCTTTCCGGGCTGACGCTCCGCCCCCAGCACATCCTCGCGCAGGGCGACGAGGCGCGGACGCATGGCGTCGAACAATGCCGCGATCTCGGCCGCCGTGGTATCGGGCTCGTAATCGTCGAGCAATGCATCGTAAAGGTCGCCGCCATCGGCCAGCGCCGCCGCCTCTTCGCGCTTCAGCGACAGCACCTTGTCCAGCATCGGCAGGAAGTCCTCGGGCGCCTCGTTGGCGCGCGCCTCGGCCCAGATGCCCTGCGCCAGCGAGGTGGTTTTGGCGATCTCGGTGGCCAGACGGGCGGGCACCCGGCTGGCACGGGTGAAATCGCGCTCGATCAGTTCGGCGATCCGCCTTTCGGTCTCGGTCGACGGATTTGCGGCGGCCAGCCATTCGCCGATACGCGGATCGGTGCGGCGTTCATGCAGCACTTCCTCCATCGCCGCCATTTCCTCGGAACGCTGCTCGGTCGCGCCGCGCGGCATGACGGTTTCCTGGTCCCAGCCCAACCGCTCGGCGACAGAGGACAGCGCCTCGGTCTGCCGCTGGAAAGCGAGAAGATCGTCCATGGCACTCATTTTCTGGTCCCCCTGACCGAGGTTTCATATGGGTAACGGGCGTGGTGGCGGGCGCGTATGATCAGCGTGAACAGCGCCACCGCGCCAAGCTGATGGGTCAGCGCCAGCGGCAAGGGCGAGGCATGAAGCACATTCATGATCCCCAGCCCCACCTGCATGGCGACCATGACGATCATGGCCGTAAAGGCCCCCCGCGTCACCGGATGCGGAGACCGGCGGGCGCGCAGCCAGACCACCACCGCGAAAATCGCCAGAAGATAGCCCGCCATGCGATGGATGAACTGCACCAGCGCCGGATTCTCGAAAAAGTTCCGCCAGCCGAGTGCCGGGTCCCAGATTGCCGCGGGAATCCACTCGCCCCCCATGGTCGGCCAGCCGGTATATTGCCGCCCGGCATCGATCCCGGCGACCAGCGCGCCCAGCAGGATCTGCAGGAAAGCCAGATGCATCAGCCCGGTCGACATGGAGAACAGCTTGGCCTCGCCTGCCCTGCGCGCCCGCAGCAAATCCGCCTCGCTGCGGGACAGGAGCGTGACATACCACGCGATCAGCCCAAGGATCAGGAAGGCCAGCCCCAGATGGATCGCCAATCGATAGGATGCCACACGGGTCATCCCCTCGACCAGTCCGGAGCTGACCATCCACCAGCCGATCGCGCCCTGCAGCCCGCCAAGCGCGCCAAGCGTCAGCAGCCGGGGCGTCCAGCCCACCGGGATGCGCCTTGCCGCAAGGAAGCCGACAAAGCCCGCGGCCCAGATCAGCCCGACCAGCCGCCCCAGCAACCTGTGCGACCATTCCCACCAGTAGATTCGTTTGAAGCCCGCCAGATCCATGTCCGGGTTGACCTCGGTAAATTGTGGGATCTGCTTGTAAGCGTCGAATTCCGCTTGCCAATCCGTTTCCGATCCCGGTGGAAGCGTTCCCGTCACCGGTGCCCATTTCGTGATCGACAGGCCCGATCCGGTCAGCCGCGTCGCACCGCCAAGGGCGATCATCGCGGCCACCAGGACGAAAAGGACTATCAGCCATAGCCGGATGGCCCTGCGCGCGCCCTTCGGGGCGGCATCGATCAGGCCGGTCCGGGCGACAGGGCGGCTGGCGGTGTCATCCGAGACTTCCTCGAAAACGGGGCGCTTGGCCATCGCTTGCTCCTCTCAGGGTCGGGCGGACAGTAGGTCGGGCCTAGCGGCGGGTCAATTGCCGCAGCATCCCGTGCAGGATGCGGACATCGCCCCGGGTCAGCACCAGCCGCGACCACATGTTGCGTAGGTTCAGCCGCATATTGGCGGCCTTGGATTCGGGAAAGAAAAAGCCCGCCTCGGTCAGCTTTTCCTCGTAATGATCGCCGAGCCGTTCGATCTCGACCCGGTCGGCCAGCATCTCGCCCACCGGGCGGCGGCCATGCGGGGCGGGCTCGGGCGGCAATTCGACGCGGCCCCATTCGTACCCCATCAACAGCACCGCCTGCGCCAGGTTGAGCGAGGGGAACTCGGGATTCACCGGCACCGTCACGATGGCATTGGCGCGGGCGACATCGTCATTTTCCAGCCCCGCCCGCTCGGGGCCGAAGATGATCGCGACGCGGCCCTGGCGGCTGCGCGCCGCCTCCATCGCCTCTTGCGGCGTGTGAACAGGTTTCGACAGTTCCCGTCCCCGCGCCGTGGTGGCGAAGGCGAATTCCACGCCCTCCATCGCCTCGGCCAGTGTCGGATAGATTCGCGCATGGTCCAGCACCCGGCCCGCCGCGCCCGACGCCATCGCCACCGCCTTCGGATTGGGCCATCCGTCGCGCGGCGCGACCAGCCGCATCTCGGTCAGGCCGAAATTCAGCATGGCGCGGGCTGCAGCGCCGATATTCTCGCCCATTTGCGGGCGCACGAGGATAATGACAGGTCGGTGATCGCTTTGCATGATCTGCGCAATAATCCGTCCGGCAGCGACGGGCAAGCTGCGCTATCCGCGGCAATCCGAAGTGGGCCGGACTTTACCGGCAGGCTTTCGAGCCAGCAAGGATATCTGCCTTCATCCGCTCAAGCTGTTTGGTCAAGGGATAGCCAGCCACGCAGATCCCGGCCAAGTGCGACACGCGGCGTTTTCTGCATGGCAGCATTGCATGCCAAAGTGACGCCGCGTCGCAGCACTGGAAAGCGCGGGACATCGCCCTTATCTGGCCGGGTGCGGAGGAGCCAACTCCAATATGGCAGATCAGATATGAGCCAAGAATCGAAACCGCAAAGCATTGCCGACCGCCAGCGCAACAGCGAGGCCGAGGCGGCACTGGAACAGATGTTCGGCTATTTCAGCCGGGAAGGTCAAACGCATCGGGTGATCAGCGAATTCGACGCCTACCGGGCCGCCGGCAGAGCCGCCTGACCCTTTGCCGGTCTAGGCCCCGGGGACCGGCCTCGGGCAATTCGGGACCGCCCCACTGTTAATGCGATCCCGGATTGCCGGTCTTCTTCGCTTGCCCTCGGCGGCGTGCTGTGAAACGCTTTCGCTGAAATGGCGAGGACAGCATGAGTGACGGGCGCAACGGATCGGTCAAGCAGATCATCTGCATCAAATGGGGCAGCAAGTTCGGGCCGGAATATGTGAACCGCCTGCACGGCATGATCTCGCGGAACATCACGCCGCCCTTCCGGCTTTACTGCTTCACCGATGACGGCACCGGGCTGCATCCCGATATCGCCGTGCGCCCCCTGCCCGAATTCGAGTACAAGGCACCCGAGCGCACCCGTGGAAAATGGCCGAAATCCCGGCTGTGGGGCGATCTTGGCGATGTGACCGGCGTGGTGCTGTTTCTTGATCTGGACGTGGTCATCACCGCCAATATCGACGGCTTTTTCGAGTATGGCGATCCGGATGACACGATCCTGGGGCGCAATCTCAATACACCCCTCGAACGGATGGGGCAAACCTCGGTCTACCGGATGCGGGTGGGCAAGCTGGCCCCCTTGCAGGATATCTTCCGCGCCGATCCCCAGGGGGTGGCCGATACCTATCGCTACGAACAGCGCTTCGTGACGCGCAACGCGCCGGGCGGGGTCAAGTTCTGGCCATTGCGCTGGATGGCGCATTTCCGGCTGCAATGCGTGCCGATCTTTCCGCTGAATTACATCAAGGAGCCGCGGATTCCGCGCGGCGCGAAGATCGTCATCTTCCCCGGCAACCTGAACCCGCCCGACGCCATCGCCGGGCGGTGGGACGAGCATGGCATCCCCCGCGCGCCGCTGGATCACCTGCGGGCCACGTTCGGCAAGGATCGCCGCGAGGGCCTGGTGAAACATCTGCGCCATTACCTGCGCCCCGCCCGTTGGGTCGAAACCATGTGGCGCGAATAGCTGTTTTCCAAAAGCACCGAAACCTCGATACAAGACGATACAGATGAGCCTGCCCGCGCCCCTGACCGCCTCTCGGATGAAATGGCCGCCGCGATCGGCCATGCCGTCTCCGGCTTCGGTTTCCTCGAGGAAGCCCTCAAACGCGCCATCTTTTCCCTGACCCGCCAGGGCCTGGGCGAGGATGTCAGCGAGAAGGAGCTGGAGAAATGGTTGCGGCGGATGGAGGAAATCGCCGACGACACCCTGGGCACCCTGATCGACAGTTTCATCGCCTCGGCCAAGCGGGCAAAGGCCGATGACCGCCAAACCCTTGCCGACGAACTGACCGGAATCCGTCTGAAGCGCAATCTTCTGTGCCATGCCTCCTGGCGTCCGGGAAGCGAGCCGGGATACTGGCACCCGACTTTCATCAACACGCGCGGCGAACGCTATCCCGACGAGATGAATGCCAAAGATGTCAGGAAAATCCACGCCGACACGCTAAGGATCTCTCGGCGGGTCGTCTCGATCATGCGCGCGACCGGGATAGAGGGCGAACTGGCGGGTGACGAAGAGGAATGACCTGGCGTCTGACTGCCGATTACCCGCAATTATGGGCTTTGGGTTTCGCTATACTCGCCGTTCTCGCCGGACTGTCGATACCCCACGGGCCGGACTGGCTGTTGTGGCCGGGAGTGCTGCTGATCTGCGCAGGTGTTGCAATAATGTTGATCGCCTCTCTTACGATGCGAAGCCATCGCACCACGCTTGATCCGTTCGGTCAACCGGCGAATCTGGTAACCGGCGGCGTTTTCGCCCTGTCGCGGAACCCAATCTATCTGGGCGATTTACTGGTGGTCGGCGGGCTGTGCTTTACCTTTGGTGCCCCCCTTGCCGCAGCTCTGCTGGTGCCATTGCTGATGATCGTGATCCGGCATCGCTTCATTGGTCCGGAAGAGGATCGGCTTGCACGGACCTTTCCCGATGAATTTGCGCAATACGGCAAGCGGACGCGCCGCTGGATATGATCTGAGTGTGCCAGTCGTCATCAATCCTGATGCGCAGCACTCAACACTTCGCCCAAAGTTTTGTTCTCTCGTTGCAACGCCGCGCCGGGCGCGCTAACAACCCGCGCAATCCAAACCGAGAGGCTTTCATGTCGTCCCCCCTCCGCCTCGGCATCGCCGGGCTTGGCACCGTCGGGATCGGTGTCGTCAAGATCGTTCAGAAGCACGCCGACCTGCTGGCGAAGCGGTCGGGACGCGGGATTGCAATTACTGCCATCAGCGCCCGCGACCGGATGAAGAACCGCGACGCGGATATCTCGGCCTATCGTTGGGAAAGCGATCCCATGGCCGTGGCACAGGCCGGGGACGTGGATATCTATGTCGAGCTGATCGGCGGCGACAACGGCATCGCCCGGGACAGCATCGAGGCGGCCTTGCGTTCCGGCAAGGATGTCGTGACCGCGAACAAGGCGCTTCTGGCGATGCATGGGCAGGAGCTGGCCGAACTGGCCGAGAGCCTTGGCCGGGTGATCCGCTTCGAGGCGGCGGTTGCGGGCGGCATCCCGGTGATCAAGACCATGACCGAGTCGCTGGCCGGAAACGGCATCACCCGCGTCATGGGGGTGATGAACGGCACCTGTAACTATATCCTGACCCGGATGGAGAATGCCGGCCTGCCCTATGAGGCAGTGTTCGAGGAGGCGCGGCAACTCGGCTACCTGGAGGCCGATCCCAACCTGGATGTCGGCGGGATCGATGCGGGTCACAAGCTGGCGATCCTGTCCTCGATCGCCTTCGGCACGAGGGTGAATTTCGACGCCGTCGAGATCGAGGGGATCGAGCGCATCAGCATCGACGATATCCGCCGCGCGGCGGATATGGGCTACCGGATCAAGCTGCTGGGCATCGCCCAGATGACCCCGCGCGGGCTGGAGCAGCGCATGTCGCCATGCCTCGTTCCCGCCGACAGTCCCATCGGGCAACTGGCGGGGGGCACCAATATGGTGGTGGTCGAAGGCGACAGCGTGGGCCAGATCGTGCTGCGCGGCGCGGGCGCCGGCGAAGGCCCGACGGCAAGCGCCGTGATGTCGGATATCGTCGAGATTGCGCGGGGCGTGCGCATGCCGGTCTTTGGCCAGCCCGCCGCCGATCTTGAACCCGCGCAGCCCGCCCGCACCGCGGTTCCTGCGGCCTATTACATTCGGCTCGAATTGCAGGACAAGCCCGGGGCACTGGCCAAGGTGGCCGCGATACTGGGCGATGCCGGGATCTCGATCGACCGGATGCGGCAATACGGCCATGCCAGCGACAGCAGCGTGCCGGTCCTGGTGGTGACGCACAAGACCACACCGGAGGCGATAGATTTCGCGATCGAAGCCCTGCCGCGAACCGGTGTGCTGGTCAGCGATCCGGTGGAATTGCGGATCGAGGAGGTGTGACGAAACAGGGGGCGCTCGCGCCCCCTCTTGGCCTGCGGCCAATTCACCCCCGAAGGTATTTCTTCAAAGAAGAAGGCGGGCGCGGATCACCCGCCCGCGATGATGCGCACGTAGTTGCGGGTCTCGCGATAGGGCGGAATGCCGCCATATTTGGAGACAGCGGCGGGACCGGCATTATAGGCCGCCAGCGCCAGCCGCCAGTTGCCGAACTGGTTATACATCATGCGCAGATAGCGCGCCCCGCCATTCAGGTTCTGCACCGGGTCATGCGGATTCACCCCGAGCCTCGAAGCCGTGCCCGGCATGAGTTGCGCCAATCCGGTTGCTCCCTTGTGGGAACGGGCGTTCGGGTTCCAGCCCGATTCCTGCTGCACGAGGCGCAGGAACAGATCCTCGGGGATGCCATAGCGCTGCGCCGCCGCGCGGGCATGGGGCAGATATTCCGTCCGCCTGCCGCTATAGGCGGGAATATTCGGGGACAGGTCCAGTTCGATAATACTGCGGTTGTCGCCGCCGGGCTGTAGCCTGGCGGATTGCTGGTATTGCGAGGCAAGCCGCGAATCCATCAGCCGGGTCTGGCGCGCGAATTGATCGGCGCGCGATTTGGAGGAACTGCCCGACAGCCGCAACCCCTCTGCCGACGCTGGCAGCGCAAGCCCCGCCAGCAACGCCGCGCCGATCGCGGCTTTCATCACCGGTATGATCCTCATGGAGTTCGCCCTCGTTCGCCTGGCTTTATTTTTTCCGCACTATACATCAATTTCCAGCCATCGCCAGCAAGGCTTTTTCTTGCATGGTGCAGGGGCAGTGAAAAGCGGAAAACAGCCGATGCCGCAGCGATGGGTTCAGGCGTGAATTGCTTGCAGTATTCGCCGTCACTGGGATAGACCGGCGACAGCATATCGAAAAACCGGAGAGCCCAGCATGGCAGGCAGCGTCAACAAGGTCATTCTGGTCGGCAATCTGGGACAGGACCCCGAAGTCCGCACGTTCCAGAATGGCGGCAAGGTGGTCAATCTGCGGATCGCGACGTCCGAACGTTGGAAGGACCGCAACACCGGCGAGGCGCAGGAGCGCACCCAGTGGCATTCCGTCGCGATCTTTTCTGAACCCCTCGCCCGTGTGGCAGAGCAATATCTGCGCAAGGGATCCAAGGTCTATATCGAAGGCCAGCTCGAAACCCGCAAATGGCAGGATCAGAGCGGCCAGGACCGCTATTCCACCGAAGTCGTGCTGCGCCCCTATCGCAGCGAATTGCACATGCTGGACGGGCGTGGCGAAGGCGGCGGCGGCGGCCGTGATCCGGGAGGCTTCGGCGGTGGCGGCGGCGGATATGGCGGGCCGTCGGGCGGTGGCGCCCCATCGGGCGGCGGCCGCAGCGATTACGACGACGAGATTCCGTTCTGACGGCATGAGGTAAACGCGGCGAATCATCAGGTCGGGCGGTCCAGGGGGCCGCCCGTTCGTTTTCGACGGAACTGCGCTAAAATTGCGCCGAACGGCCTCGATTCCGACGCAAATTGCGCCGCACCCCATGCGTCCTTTGCGAATGATCCTATACTTGCAATAGATGCGCAAAGCCGTTTTCTGACCTTGTTTCAAGGCGGTCCGGGCCGGAGCGCCAGCGAGGAGGAGAGCCGGACATGGAACTGAAACTCACCGATCTCGACATATCCGAGGGATTCGAGCGGCTGGTGCTGGCCGAGGATGCATCATCGGGGCTGCGCGCACTGATCTGCGTTCACTCGACCGTGCTTGGACCCGCGGCGGGCGGCTGCCGGATGTGGGACTATGCCGATGATGCCGAGGCGATCGCCGATGTCACGCGGCTGGCGCGCGGCATGACCTACAAGAATGCGATGGCCGGACTGGGGCTGGGTGGCGGCAAATCGGTCATCATCGGCGATGCACGCCGCGACAAGACACCCGCGATGATGCGCGCTTTCGGCCGCGCGGTGGATGCGCTGAAGGGCATGTATTACACTGCCGAGGATGTTGGCATTTCGCCCGAGGACATGGCCCATGCCGCGGCCGAGACCCGCTATGCCGTGGGATTGTCGGGCGCATCGGGCGATCCCTCGCCATGGACCGCCGAGGGCGTGTTCCGCTGCCTGAGGATCGGCGCGGCGCATGTGTTCGGCAGCGACGACCTGACCGGGCGGCGCGTGCTGGTGCAGGGGCTGGGCCATGTCGGGCTTTCGCTTGCGCAAAAGCTGCACGAGGCCGGGGCCGAACTGATCGTCACGGATATTCATGCCGCGGCGCTGGAGGAGGCAAAAACGCGCCTTGGCGCGGAAATCTGCGCTCCAGACGCGGTTTTCGAGCAGCGGATGGATATTTTCGCCCCCTGTGCCCTGGGCGGAGTGCTTGACGAACACAGCAGCGCGAAACTGCAGGCCCGGCTTGTCTGCGGCGCCGCGAATAACCAGTTGACGAGCCCCGGGATCGCAGAGGCGCTGCGGACGCGGGGGATCACCTATCTGCCCGATTACGTGGTCAATGCCGGCGGGATCATCAGCGTCGCCAGCGAGATCCACCGCACGGGCGACAGGTGGCGGCGCGAGCGCCTGGACGGGATCGCGGAACGCGTGGCCGAGATGCTGGCCCGCGCCAGCGCCGAGGACCGCAGCACGGAGCTGATCGCAGACGAGATGGTCGAGCGGATGCTGCGCGAGGCAAGCGCCGCCTGACCGGGATGCGTGGGATGCGGCGGCAGAATCGACTTCTCCGCCCCGTTCTGAGCGCAGTTTGCGCTCAATCGGACCCACCCGAATACTCTTCTTCTTCACAAAAATATCCACGGGGGTCCGGGGGCCGTCAGCCCCCGGTGCCGCGGGACGCAACTCGCTACCGGACCCGACATGCTGCAAACTGCCCTGGCGATCAGGCCCTCCGCGAATCCCGCAGCACAGCGGTCAGCATATCGCCCGGCACATCGTCACTGACAAAGGCCTCGCCAATCGCGCGGGCCAGCACGAAGCGCAGCTTGCCATCGACGACCTTCTTGTCCTGCCCCATCAGGGCGATCAGCGCCTGATCGTCAGGCAGTTCGCCCGGAATATCCGTCAGTTTCGCGGGCATGCCCATCTTTCGCAGATGCGCTGTCACGCGGGACGGGGCCTCCTGGCTGCACAGCCCCATCCGCGCCGACAGATCGAAAGCGAGCGCGCAGCCGATCGCCACGCCCTCGCCATGCAGGAGCCGGTCGGAATAGCCTGTCGCCGCCTCCAGCGCATGTCCGAAGGTATGGCCGAGATTCAGCAGCGCCCGCTCTCCCTGCTCGGTCTCGTCGCGGGTCACTATTTCCGCCTTCATCCGCACCGAATGCGCCACCGCCTGCTGGCGCAGTTGCATATCGTCGCGCAGGAGCGGTGCGTGCTGTTCCAGCCACTCGAAGAAACCGGCATCGCCCAGCAACCCGTATTTCACCACCTCGCCATATCCTGCCAGGAAATCGCGCGGGGCCAGCGTGTCCAGCACCCCGACATCGGCCAGCACCAGCGCGGGCTGGTGAAAGGCGCCGATCAGGTTCTTGCCGAAGCTGCTGTTGATGCCGGTCTTGCCGCCGACGCTGCTGTCGACCTGCGCCAGAAGCGTCGTCGGGATCTGCACGAAGCCCACGCCGCGCCGCAGGATCGCCGCCGCGAAACCGACCAGATCCCCGATCACCCCACCGCCAAGCGCCACGACGATATCGCGCCGCTCGACCCGTTGCTCCAGCAGCCACTCGACGCAGCGGGTCAGATGCGGCCAGCTCTTGGTTGCCTCGCCCGCCGGCAGGACCAGCGCCTCGGACGAGATCCCCTCGGCGCTCAGCGCGTCGCGCAGCCGGTCCAGATGCAGCGCCGAGACGGTTGCATCCGTGATGATGCAGAGGCGGGAGCGGCGAAGGAACGGGGCGATCTCTGCCCCGGCCCGGGCGATCAGACCCGGCCCGATACGAACGTCATAGGCACGCGTGCCCAGGGGGACGTGAACATGGGTGGCTTCGGTCATTTCGTCTCCTGGAGTTCGGGAACCACGCGGCGAAGCAGCTTGATCAGCCGGGCTGCCGCCACCTGGATGCTGTCATCGGCACGGGCGTCGAACGTCACGTCCGCAAGCGCATAGACCGGATACCGCTGTCTTATCAGCCTTGCCAAGGTCCCCTTGGGATCGGCGGTCTTCAACAGGGGTCGTGTGCTGCGCTGGCTCACCCGGTGCCAGAGCGTTTCCAGATCGCAGTTCAGCCAGACAGACAGCCCATGCGCGCGGATCAATTCGCGGTTCCCGGCCTGCATCCAGGCGCCGCCGCCGGTCGAGATCACGCCCGGCGGTCCGTCCAGGATGCGGGACAGGACCTGGGTTTCCCGGTCACGGAAGAAGGCCTCGCCGTCGCGGGCGAAGATTTCGCTGATGCTCATGGCGGCGGCAGCTTCGATCTCGGCATCCGAGTCGGTAAAGGGCATATGCAGCCGCCGGGCCAGCTCGGACCCGATCGCGGTCTTGCCCGCCCCCATCATACCGACCATGACGATATGCCGATTCATCTTTCATCGCCCCTTTTTCCGGTCAACCATGCGCACCGGGGAAACTGAATGACGTGATCTTTTCCGAATTGCCATATATATTCGGGCGAAACCGGCAAAAGACCGTCGAACAGATACAGGCTAGGCAGAGCAAAGGCAGAAATAAATGCGGTTACTCAAACTTCTGGTGGTGCTGATACTCGCGGCGCTGATCGCGCTGGTGGGATATGCCTATCTTGGCGACATGCAAGCGCCCCAGCAGGAAATGCGCACACCGATCAAGATAGGGGACGGGAGTGATTGATCACCACCGCCGGATCCGCAACGGACTGACGGCGCTGATGCTGGCAAAACTGTTCCTTGCCGGTGCTGCATGTGCCGAAGCCCCGCTTTCTGCCAGCGAATGGTTGTCCGGCAGTGTAAAGGGACCTGCCCGGGAAAGTTCCGCATGGAGACCGGGCGATCCTCCGCCCCCGCAAGTCAAGGGACATGGCAATCCGCAACCGGTCGCGGAAAGCGGTGCGGTGGGCAGGATCGAGGTCACGCGGCTGGACAGCACCAATCCCGACATGGCAGGAACGATCACCGCCCGTAATGCCGGTCTGCCAAAGGATCTGTGGCAAGGCAGCGAGACCGGAACCATCGCCGATCTGATCCTGCAAAGCCCGGCCCGGCTGCCGGCGATGAACGCGTTGCTGCAGCGCGTGTTGACGGCGCAGCTCTTGCCGCCCGCCGATTCGGAGATGAAGCAGGGGCAATTGTTCCTGGCGCGGACCGACCGGCTGTTGGACATGGGCGCATTGGAGCAGGCGCAGGCACTGCTGTTCGCCTCGGGGCATGGCAATCCCGAGCAGTTCCGGCGGCTGTTCGACATCGCCCTGCTGGAAGGCGACGAATCGCGTGCCTGCGAGACCATGAACACCACGCCGGGAATCGCGCCCAGCTTTGCCGCCCGGATCTTCTGCCTGGCGCATTCGGGCGATTGGGCCGCCGCCTCCATCGGCCTGAACGGCGCGGATGACCTGGGGCTGATCGGCGAGCAGCAGGCACGGCTTCTGACGCATTTCCTGCATGATTCCTATGTGGACAGCGACGAGGAACTGATCCCGTCAGAACGCGTGACCCCGCTGGAGTTCCGCATTCACGAGGCCATCGGCCAGCCGTTGCCGACACAGCCCCTGCCCCTTGCCTTCGCGCAATCCGATCTGCGCGCCAATAGCGGCTGGAAGGCCCGGCTGGAGGCGGCCGAGCGGCTGGCCCGCGCCGGGGCGATCCCGGCGGCGAGGCTGCGGGAAATCTATACCGAGCAGAAACCGGCGGCCTCGGGCGGAGTATGGGAGCGTGCCGGAACCATGCGCATGCTCGAAGCGGCGATTTCGGCGGGCAATATATCGACCGCCCTGCCCCGCGCCTTCGATGAATTCCGCGCCGCCGGCATGACCGACGTGCTTGCCGCGATGGTGGCTGCGGATCTGCCCGCCGATAGCAAGGGAAAAGCCGGTGAGATCGCCGGATGGCTGCGGCAATGGCAGGGTCTGCCATCGAACAACCCGGTCGCGATCAGCCCGGAATTGCAGGTCGCGAAGCCTTTGACCCCTGCCGACCGGAAGGGAGAGGCATTGCTGGCGGCGATGGCGGATATCGATGCCGGCATGGATGGCGACCTGCCGCGCGCCGCCGAAGGCATCGCGATGCTGCGGGCGCTCGGGCTGGGCGGCGAGGCCGATCTGGCAGCGGCACAGCTGACGCTCTTGCCGCATATGACCGGGACACCGGGATGAGCATGTCCGACCATCGCGCGATTTCGGCTTTTCTGGATGCGCAGGCCGCCGAGGCCGGGGCGGCCCGGAACACGCTGCTGGCCTATGGCCGGGATCTGCGGGACCTGTCGGATTGGCTTGCGGATAAGCGCCTGGCATTGGCCGATCTGACGCGCGAGAGGGTCGAGGATTATCTGGCGCATTGCGACGGTCAGGGCTTGTCACGCGCCACGCGGGCGCGGCGCCTGTCGTCGATCCGGCAATTCACCCGATTCGCCTTGGAGGAAGGCTGGCGCGAGGACGATCCCGCCATCCGCATCAACGGCCCCGGCCGCGCCCAACGTCTGCCCAAGACCCTGAGCCGGGACGAGGTCGAAGCAATCCTTGCCGCGGCCCCCGCTTTGGGCCGTGGCCCCGCCGACCGGGCCCGGAACCTGTGCCTGATCGAACTGCTTTACGCCACCGGCATGCGGGTCAGCGAACTGGTCGCCCTGCCCGTGGCGGCCTGCCGGGGCGATCCCGCCGTGCTGCTGATCCGGGGCAAGGGCGACAAGGAGCGCATGGTGCCGCTCACCGCCCCCGCCCGACGCGCATTGTCCGGCTGGCTCGACATCCGCGACAACGCACCAGAGGACAGCCCGCTGGCCCGGCTGGTCGCTGGCAAGGGCGCGCGCTGGCTGTTTCCCGCGCCCGGCGCGGCGGGTCACCTGCCTCGGCAGAGCTTTGGCCGGCTGCTCAAGGAAATCGCGGTCACCGCCGGGCTTGACCCGTCCCGTGTTACACCGCATGTCATCCGCCATGCCTTCGCGACGCATCTTCTGGAAGGCGGCGCCGATCTGCGCAGCATCCAGACACTTTTGGGTCATGCCGATCTCGGCACGACCGAGATCTATACCCATGTTCTGGATCAGCGCATGCGCGATCTGGTCCTGAACCACCACCCGCTGGCTCATCCGGCCAAACCGGACGTGCCGGCTTCCGATAACAACTGACGGACACCATGGACGACCCTTCGAGTATGTTCGACGCCGCTTTCTGGATCACCAGCGCGGCAATTCTTGTTCTGCTGATGCTGTCAGGCTTTTTCTCGGGCTCCGAGACCGCCCTGACGGCATCCAGCCGCGCCAAGCTGCGCTCTCGCGCCGACAAGGGCGATGCCGGGGCCGAAACCGCCCTGAAAGTCACCGAGGACAGTGAAAGGCTGATCGGCGCGATCCTTCTGGGCAACAATGTCGTCAATATCCTGTCGGCCAGCCTCGCCACCGCCTTGTTCACCCGCCTTCTGGGAGCCAGTGGCGTCGCCATCGCCACGCTGGTCATGACGGTCCTGGTGCTGATCTTTTCCGAGGTGATGCCCAAGACCTACGCGATCTCGGCCCCCGAGAACGTCGCCAGCCTCGTTGCCCGGCCCATTCGTTGGGTCACGCTGATGCTGTCGCCGATTGTCGCCGTTGTCCGACTGATCGTGCGCGGCATCCTCGGCCTTTTCGGGCTCAAGACCGATCCCGGCTCGCATATGTTCTCGGTCCACGAGGAAATCGCCGGCGCGCTGTCGATCGGCCATGCCACGGGCGCGGTGCATAAAGAGGATCGCGACCGCCTGCTGGGCGCCCTGGATCTGGGTAACCGCACCGTCGAAGAGATCATGCGCCACCGTTCGGGCATCCAGATGATCGATTGCGACATGTCGCCTTCGGCCATCCTCGACGCGGTGCTGGCCAGTCCCCATACTCGCCTGCCCGTCTACAAGGACGAGCGTGAAAACGTGGTCGGTGTCGTGCATGCCAAGGATCTGTTGCGAGCTGTCAACAAGGCGATACGCGAAAGCGGCGACCCCGGCGCGCTTCAGACATTCGACGTTATGGCAGTGGCGATGAAGCCCTATTTCGTTCCCGACACCACCGCGCTGGACGAGCAGATGCGGGAGTTCCTGAAGCGCCGTGCGCATTTCGCTTTGGTAGTCGATGAATACGGCTCCTTGCGCGGGCTGATCACACTGGAGGATATCCTGGAAGAGATCGTCGGAGAGATCGCGGACGAGCATGACACCGAGGCCGACCAGACCCTGACCCCGAACGCGCAGGGCGATTACTCGGTCGATGGCGGCATGACCATCCGTGACCTGAACCGCCAGCTTGACTGGAACCTGCCCGATGACGAGGCGAATACCGTCGCCGGCCTGGTGATCCACATGGCCCAGTCCATCCCCGAACCGGGTCAGGTGTTTTCCTTCCACGGCTACCGTTTCGAAGTCGTCAGCCGCCGCGAGAACCGGATCACCAAGCTGCGGATCCGCCCTCTCGACAGCCTGCGGGAGGCGTAAGGCACCGCGATCATGGTGAGGAGCCGGCGCCTTGCCCCCCGCAACGGGCAATTGCAATGAGGCCACCTTTTGCCATAAGCATGCCCGCAGATCGCTCAGGAGGAGGCGCGGCATGGACCGGTTCACAGGCGGCTGCCTGTGCGGCAATGTCCGGATCGTGGCATCGGGACGCCCCTACCGGGTCGGCCTTTGTCACTGTCTCGACTGCCGCAAGCATCACGGAGCCCTTTTCTACGCTGCGGCGGTATTTCCCCGGGACGCGGTAACGGTCGATGGCGAAACAAGCAGCTATACCGGGCGGTTTTTCTGTCCCCGCTGCGGTTCATCGGTTTTCGCGCGCAGCGGAGATGAAATCGAGCTGCATCTTGGGGCTTTGGATGCCCCCGACCAGTTGATGCCGACCTATGAAAGCTGGACCATCCGCCGAGAGGCCTGGCTGCCGCCCTTTCCACTGGCAAGACGATACGACCGGGACCGCGACGGCACCGGGCGTCACGAGGATTCGTCCGACCGGTGAAAGGGGGTTGCGCGAAACGATGCCAGCATGGAGATGCCGGCCGATATATCATGAAGAATCACCGATCCGGGGATCGGGATCGATTTCACGAATATCAGGACCGGCAGAGATCATTGCCCGCCGGATAGCCGTCAATGGAAGTGCTCGATCCGGAATGCGGGCAGATCCCAAGCAGGATGGAAGTTCCGCAAGCCTCAGAACGGCACGTCCTGATCGCTGCCCGCAGGCGTCACATAGGCGGCCTTGATCGTCTTGAAACCCGCCGCGAATTGCACGGTCAGCGTGTCCTCGGCAATGCCGATGATCTGCCCCTCGCCGAACTTGGCATGGCTGACCTTGTCGCCGACGCTGAAATGCGCGGCGGCCTCGGTATCGATGGTTACGGGCGCACGCCTCACCGGAGCCTTGCGCTCCGCCGCCCGGGCCTGCATCCGCTTCCATCCCGGCGAATTATAGACATCCGCCTGCGCTGCACGGTCGTGCATATCGGTTCCGGCATTCGCGCCCGCAAATGCCATCGCCGCCCCGTAACCGCCGCCATACAGCCCCGGCGGCGTTAGAATTTCAATATGTTCTTCAGGTAGTTCATCAATGAACCTCGACGGCATCGAACTTTGCCACTGACCATATAACCGCCGGTTCCCGGCAAAGCTGATCACCGCCAGCCGCTCGGCCCGGGTGATGCCGACATAGGCCAGCCGCCGCTCTTCCTCCAGGCCCTTGGTGCCGTTTTCGTCCATGGCGCGCTGGTTCGGGAACAGCCCGTCCTCCCATCCCGGCAAGAAGACCACGGGAAATTCCAGCCCCTTGGCGCCATGCAGGGTCATGATGCTGACCTCTTCCCCGGCCTCACCCTCGTCCCGGTCCATCACCAGAGCGACATGTTCCAGAAAGCCCTGGAGATTGTCGAACTCCTCCAGCGCCTTGACCAGTTCCTTGAGGTTATCCAGCCGCCCCGGCGCATCGGGTGACTTGTCGTTCTGCCACATGGCGGTATAGCCGGATTCGTCCAGTATCCGCTCGGCCAGCTCGATATGGCTGGCCCCTGCATCAAGCGCATCGGCATGCCAGCGCCCCAACGCGGCGACGAAATCGCGCAAATTGACAAGACCCTTGCCGGTCAGTTGCCCCTCTTCGACCGCGATCCGCGCGGCTTCGAGCAGCGGCACGCCATGCCGCCGCGCCACCGTCTGAATGGTCTGCAAAGCCTTGTCACCCAGCCCCCGCTTGGGGGTGTTCACGATCCGCTCGAAGGCCAGATCGTCGGCAGGGCTGACCACCAGCCGGAAATAGGCCATCGCGTCGCGGATCTCGGCCCGTTCGTAAAAACGCGGCCCGCCGATCACGCGATAGGGCAAGCCGATGGTCATGAAACGATCCTCGAAGGCGCGCATCTGGTGGCTGGCGCGCACGAGTATGGCAATATCGTCCAGGCTGACCTTGCCAAGACCGGCGCGATGCCCGCCCTGGAACGCCTCGATCTCCTCTCCGATCCAGCGCGCCTCGGCCTCGCTGTCCCAATGACCGATCAGGCGGACCTTCTCTCCCGCTTCGGCCTCGGTCCAGAGCGTCTTGCCTAGCCGCCCGCTATTGGCCGCGATCAGCCCCGAGGCCGCCGACAGGATCTGCGGGGTGGACCGATAGTTCTGCTCCAGCCGCACTACCTGCGCGCCGGGGAAATCCTGCTCGAAACGCAGGATATTGCCCACCTCGGCGCCGCGCCAGCCATAGATCGACTGGTCGTCATCGCCCACGCAGCAGATATTGCGATGCGCCTGCGCCAGCAGCCGCAGCCACATGTATTGCGCGACATTGGTATCCTGATACTCGTCCACCAGGATATAGCGGAACCGTTCCTGCCAGCTTTTCAGGACATCGGGATGCGCCTGGAACAGCGTCACGCAATGCATCAGCAGATCGCCGAAATCAACGGCGTTCAGCGACAGGAGCCGCTCCTGATAGGCAGCGTAAAGCCGCCCGCCCCAGCCATCGAATGCCGCCTTCTCGCGTTTCGGCAGGTTCGACGGAGGCAGGCAGCGGTTCTTCCAGCCATCGATCAGATGCGCCAATTGCCGGGCGGGCCAGCGTTTTTCATCCAGGTTCTCGGCCTGGATCAGCTGTTTCAGCAGCCGGATCTGGTCATCCGTGTCAAGGATGGTGAAGGCGGGCTTCAGATGCAGCTCGCCATTGCCGATCAGTTCCGCGTGGCGGCGCAGGATCTTGACGCAGATCGAATGGAAGGTGCCCAGCCACGGCATCCCCTCGACCGTCTCGCCCAGCAGGGCGGCGATCCGGTCCTTCATCTCGCGCGCTGCCTTGTTGGTAAAGGTCACGGCAAGGATCTGTCCCGGCCGTGCCTTGCCCAGCATCAGCAGATGCGCGATGCGGGTGGTCAGCGCCCGGGTCTTGCCGGTTCCCGCCCCGGCCAGCATCAGCACCGGCCCCTCCAGCGTCTCGACAGCGGCACGCTGAGCCGCGTTCAGACCTTCGAGATAGGGCGCAGGCCGCGCCGCGATGGCGCGTTGCGACAGGGGGAGGTTATCGGAATCATCAATCGGCTCCATGCCAGCAACATAACCGCGACCGCGCCGCATGAAAAGCCGATGTTCACTATTTGTTCATCAATGAGAGAAGATTGCCGGATTACCCCTTCCGATCAGAACTCCACCCCCGGCTGCGCCTTGACGCCTTGACGGAAAGGATGCTTGAGCACGGCAATCTCGCTGACCAGATCGGCGGCCTCGATCAGTTCGGGCGGGGCATTGCGCCCGGTCAGCACCACATGAGTCATCTCGGGTTTCTCTGCGGCCAGAAACCCGACCACTTCCACCGGATCCAGATAACCGTAGCGGAAGGCGATGTTGATCTCGTCCAAAAGCACCATCCGGTTCCGGGGTTCCCGGATCAGCTCCTGCGCCTTGCGCCAGGCGGCCTCGGCCGCGGCGATATCGCGGCGCTTGTCCTGCGTTTCCCAGGTAAAGCCCTCGCCCATCACGTGGATCTGGCAGATATCCGGGAAATGCGTCTCCAGCAGCCGGCGCTCGCCCGTATCCCAATTGCCCTTGATGAACTGGACCACGGCGCAGGGCATCCCGTGACCGATGCAGCGCATGATCATGCCAAAGCCGGAACTCGACTTGCCCTTGCCCGGCCCGGTATGGACGATCACCAGCCCCTTTTCGCCGGTGCGGGTGGTCATCATCCGGTCCCGCGCGGCCTTGATCCTGGCCATCTTCTGCGCATGGCGGGCCTGGTCCTCGGCGGTCACGTCACGACTGTCGGTCAAGGGATCACTCCTTTGCTTGGCTGGCGAGGGTTATACAGCGTTCCGGCATGCCGTTGAAACACCGAAACGCCATCAGCTTCCAAGCATGACCCGACAGGAAAGCGGAAACCGCGTCAGATTCCGTCGCCGACGAAGGCCTTCTCGACGACGAATTCCTTCGGTTCGGAATTCGCGCCCTCGCGCAGGCCGAAACCTTCCAGCACCGCCTTGACATCCACGTTGAAGGCCAGACTGCCGCAGATCATCGCGCGGTCGGCTTCGGGCGTCACTGGCGGCAGGCCCAGATCATCCAGCACCTTGCCCGAGCTGAGGTTATCGGTGATCCTGCCCATCAGCGGAGAATCCTCGCGCGTGGTGGTCGGATAATACAGCAGCCGATTGGCGAAATCCTCACCGTAAAGCTCGCCCAGCAGGGGATCGTGACGCAGGTTCTCGACCAGTTCGCGGCCATAGTTCAACTCGTCGGCGGTGCGGCAGGTATGCATCATGATGACCTGCTCGTAGCGCTCATAGGTCTCGGGGTCGCGCATTAGGCTGGCGAAGGGCGCGATGCCGGTGCCGGTGGCCAGGAACCACAGCCGCTTGCCCGGCAGCAGCGCGTCCAGCACCAGCGTGCCGACCGGCTTGGGACGCAGGATGATCTCGTCGCCTTCCTTGATATGCTGCAGCTTCGAGGTCAGCGGTCCGTCCGGCACCTTGATCGAATAGAATTCCAGCTCATCGTCCCAGTTGGGCGAGGCGATGGAATAGGCGCGCAAAAGCGGCTTGCCGTTGTCGCCAAGCAGCCCGATCATCACGAATTCGCCCGAGCGGAAACGCAGCGAGGCAGGCCGCGTCACCCGGAACGAGAACAGGCGGTCGTTCCAATGCTTGACCGCCGTCACGGTCTGCGCGTCGGGCAAGGTCTTCTTGGCGGTCGTCTGAGCGGCCTCGGTCACGGGCATATCCAGCGTCATCTGTGAATTCCTGAGTGTTCTAGTGTTTCTTTCGGGCGGGCGAAAGGCCCCTCAGCCGGCAAGCTGTGCACGATGGTCCCAATCGCGCCAATCGGCCCGCGCCAGCCATTGTTCCTGCGGCTGGCGTTCGGCAAGTTCGGGGGTGATCTCGACCTCGTCGAAGCCCACGCGGCGGGCCATGGCATATTGATCGGCGATCAGCTTGCCGGTGGCGCGCAGACGGCCCTCGAAGCCCAATGCGCGCAACCGGCGGGCCAGGGAAAAGCCGCGCCCGTCGCCGGTTGCCGGGAAATCGATAGCGATCACAGCAAGATGCAGGTGATCGACCAGCTCCTCGGGGGCGGTCTCGGGCGCCAGCGTGACCTCTGCCGCATCGCTCAGCGGGTGGAAGCCGTCGTCGCGGACGATGATCTGCTCGCTCATGCCGGAACCTTTCCGCGGACCATGCGCCCGCCAATGAAGTGAATGCCGCATTCGGTTTTTTCGCTGCCACGCCAACGTCCTGCGCGGGGATCTTCGCCTGGTTTCACAGGCGAGGTGCAAGGCGCGCAGCCGATCGAGGGATAGCCTTTCGCGACCAGCGGGTGACGCGGCAGGTTGTTCTCGATCATGTAGGTCTGCACATCCTCCATCCGCCAATGGGCCAGAGGGTTGACGCGCAGGCGCAGGGGCGGCTCGGGCTCGAAGAATTCCAGATCGGTCCGCTGCCCGCCCTGAAAGCGCTTGCGCCCGGTGATCCAGGCGTCAAAGCCCGAGAGCGCGTCCTCCAGCGGCACGGTCTTACGCAGGTCGCAGCAGGCATCCTGGTTGAACTGGTGCAGGGTGCCGTCGGGATCGAGCCGCGAAACCTGCGCCTCGTCGGCCCGGATCACCCGCACATCGGTCAGCCCCAGCCTGGCCGAAACTTCGCGCTGATATTCCAGCGTCTCGGGAAACAGCATCTGGGTATCGATGAACAGCACCGGCAATCCCGGCGCCACGACCGAAACCATGTGCAGCAACACGACCGACTCGGCCCCAAATGACGATACCAGCGCCACCTTGCCCAGATCGGGATCGGTGACGGCACGGCGCAGCACTTCGGTCGCTGCATGGTGCCGGTATCGCTCGTTGAGCCGCTCGGCCCGGATATCGAGCGATTGGTCAAGCATCTACCGTCTCCGGGTAAAGCGCAGCCTTGAAGGGCGCGGGGCCAAGACGGCGATAGGCGTCGATGAAGGGCTCAAGGGCGTCCTCGCGCAGTTCCAGATAGGCGCGCAGCAAGCGGTCGATGGCCGGAACCACCTCTTCGGCGGGGAAGCCCGCACCGGCGCGCTGGCCGATGGCCGGGATATCGTAGCCGTCGCCGCCAAGGGTGATCTGGTAATTCTCGACCCCTGCCCGGTCCAGGCCGAGAATGCCGATATGGCCCAGATGGTGATGGCCGCAGGCATTGATGCAGCCCGAGATGCGGATATTCAGCTTGCCGATCTCTTCCTCCAGCCCTTCGGCACGGAAATGCTCGGCGATCTCCTGCGCGATGGGGATCGAGCGGGCGGTGGCCAGCGTGCAGTAATCCATGCCGGGGCAAGCGATGATATCGCTGGTCAGCCCGGCATTGGCCGTGGCCAGCCCGGCCTCGCGCAGCGCGAGATAAAGCGCCGGCAGGTCGGATTTATGGACATGCGGCAACACCACGTTCTGATCGTGGCTGATGCGGATATCGGCATGGCCGTAACGCTCGGCCAGATCGGCCAGCAGCCGCATCTGCTCGGCCGAGGCATCGCCCGGAGTCGCCCCCGGCGCCTTGAAGGTCACGATGACGCTGGCATAGCCGTCGATCCGGTGCGGGTGAAGGTTGGTATCGGTCCAGCTGCGGAAAGCGGGATTCGCCTTGCGCTCGGCCTCGAACCCGTCCACCGGCGCGTTGCGGAACGCGGGCGGCGCGAAGCGTTCGCGGAAACCGGCCAGCGCCTCCTGATCGATACCGCGGAAATCGGCCCGGCGGAACCTGAACTCCTCCTCGACATCGGCCTTGAATACATCCAGCCCGCGCTCGGCGACGGTGATCTTGATGCGCGCCTTGTACTTGTTGTCGCGGCGGCCGGTCAGGTTATAGGCCGCGATGATCGCTTCCAGATAAGGCAGAAGATCCTCTTCCGGCAGAAAGTCGCGGATTACCTTGCCCAGCATCGGCGTGCGGCCCAGACCGCCGCCCACCCAGACCTCGAAACCCCGCAGGCCATCGCGCTCGACGATGCGCAGCCCGATATCATGGGCCGACACCAGCGCACGGTCGCGTGCACCGCCGGAGATGGCGATCTTGAACTTGCGCGGCAGGAACTGGAATTCGGCATGGTCGGTAGACCATTTCCGGATCAGTTCCGCATAGGGGCGCGGATCGGTGATCTCGTCCTGCGCGGCGCCCGCGAAAGCGTCGGTCGTGGTATTGCGGATCGTATTGCCCGAAGTCTGGATGGAATGCAGGTTCACCGAGGCCAGATGCTCCAGCATATCGGGGATTTCCACCAGCTTGGGCCAGTTGAACTGGATATTGGTGCGGGTCGTCCAGTGGCCGTAGCCCTTGTCGTAATGCTCGGCCAGATAGGCCAGCATCCGCATCTGGTCGGGGCTGAGCGTCCCATAGGGAATGGCGATCCGCAGCATATAGGCGTGCAATTGCAGGTAGACGCCATTCATCAGCCGCAGCGGCCGGAATTCGTCTTCGGTCAGGCTGCCATCCAGACGGCGGGCAACCTGCGCGCGGAACTGCGAGACGCGGTGGCGGACATATTCAGCATCGGAAGGACGTGCATCAAACATTGGCTGCCTCGGATTGCTTGGTGGCCTGAATGCCGTGGAAATAATTGGAGGGGCCGGTCTGGCGGAAGGCCTCGCGGAAATGGGTCGGCTCGGGGCCGTTCGGGCCGCGCCGGGCCTCGACCATGTAGGGGCCGACCACAAGATCGGACTGGCCGATGGCTTTCAACAGCGCCAATTCGGCGATGGCCTCGTCCTCGAACAGGGTCGCCTGCGCGGGATCGGCGGTCCAGCCATCCTCGCACATCCAGACGTTATGGCCTTCGCGCAGATCGTTCGCGGTGATGACGCCGGGCTTTGCTGCCGTCGGGGTGAAGGCTTTGCTCATCTTTCGGACCTTTCCGTTGGTGCCCTCAATATAGAATTTTGTTCTGGATCTTTGCGATAGGGTCGGAAAAATAAGGATGAACGGTTCGGAGGACTGACCATGGCGGAAAAAACGTCGCATGACGCAAGCGCAGCGCAAACAACCGTCCGCCTTGACGAGGTGGATCGCAAAATCCTTTCCCTGCTGCAGAGGGATGCCAGCCTGTCGCTGGACCAGATCGCCGACCGCGTGGGCGCCTCCAAGACCCCGGTCTGGAACCGCATCCGCAAGCTGCGCGAGGCCGGGGTGATCCGCCGGCAGGTGGCGATACTGGACCCGGAGGCACTGGGGCTGGAGGCCTGTTTCTTCGTGCTGATCCGCACCAGCGAACATGACAAGGAATGGGCGGCCCGCTTCCTGCAGGCGCTGCGCGAGCGGCCCGAGGTGATCGAGGCGCACCGGCTGGCGGGGGATATCGACTATATCCTGAAGGTGCAGGTCAGGAACGCGCGGGCCTATGACCGCTTTTACCAGTCGCTGATCGGCGACGTGAAAATCCACAACGTGACCGCCTTGCTGTCGATGGAGGAAATCAAATCCACCAGCGCGCTGCCGATCCCCGAGATCGGACGCTGACCAGCCCTCTTGCCCAGCAGGTCGGGCGGGGTTCAGCAGCAGCCTTTCCCGCCCTGCATCGGCGGACAGGGAATGCTGGCATAGGAGCAATAGACACAACAATCACCGGCCAGCGGCGTCAGAACGGCATGGCAGGATTTGCATTCATAGAACCATTGGCAGGCATCCACCGGCATGGTCTCGGTTTCACGATGGCCGCATTGCGGGCAGGTGATGGTGCTGATCAGGATGGGGGAATGCATGGTCGTCGATTCCTGAAAACTACCGTCCGGCCCCGGCAAGGTATTATGGCTCCGCGGGCGGCCAAAGTGGCAAGGAACATCTGTTCACATGCCCGCGATATGGCCGCGGCCATGGAATGTTCACCCCTTTGCAGGGACGCGGCCAGTCTCCGGTACGGCCGGGTTCTGCCCGGTGCGCCTTCGACACTTGCTTCCGGGCAGGAATGCCCTAGCCTGCCACGAAACCGAAAGGAGGGCAGCATGGCCGACAGCTACGTGATCTGGCACAATCCGAAATGCTCGACCTCGCGCTTCGTGCTGAACGCCCTGCGCGAAGCCGGGATCGAGCCGGTCGTGCGCGACTATCTGAAACAGCCGCCATCGCCGCAGGAACTGCGCGAGGTGCTGGCGTCGATGGCCATCGGGGCGCGACAGCTGTTGCGGCAGAAGAATACACCTTACCACGAGCTTGGACTGGACGATCCCGAATTGCCCGAGGATGCGCTGATCGCGGCGATGGCCGGGCATCCGATGCTGATCGAACGCCCCGTCGTCCTTGGCCCAAAGGGCGCGGTGCTGTGCCGCCCCAAGGAAACCGTATTCGAGTTGATCTGAACAATCATGCCGCAACCAGCAGAACGCCACCCGCCGCTGGCCGATCTCATGGCCGCGCTGTCCGATATCCGCGCCGCGCCGAGGGACGGGGCGCCGATCCGTTATCTGTGCAAACGCCCGGATTTCGGACAGCGCGAATTCACCGACCGGCTGACCATGACCGTCGCACAGGGGATTCCCGGCGAGCGCTGGCTGAGGCATCCATGGCTGCGCCTGCCCGATGGCCGGCCCGATCCGGCGATCCAGGTGTCGATCCTGCCATCCCGCGTCTGCGATCTGGTCTGGCAACCGGGCGACGCCTCGCCGCATCCGGGCGATCCCATCGTCGCCGATCTGGAGACCAGCCTGGACAACCTGCCTGCCGGCAGCCTGATCCAGGCCGGCAGCGCGGTGCTGGAGGTTTCTTCCGTTTTCAACACCGCCTGCGTGAAATGGCGGGTGCGTTACGGAGAGGACGCTTTCCGCTGGATCAACATGGACGACCATCCCCGGCTTCGCCTGCGCGGCATTCTGTGCGCGGTCAAAAGGGACGGCGTGGTGACCAGCGAAGATCGGTTGAAAATCCTGCGTCGTGGCGGCGAAACCGATCCCAGCTCCGCCGCAAGCGTTTGAGCGAGGCCCCCGGGGCATTGCCGGGGGCCTGCCGCATCAGTCGGCAGCGGCGTAAAGCGCCGCGACACCCGGCAGGTCCTTGCCCTCCATCCATTCGAGGAAGGCCCCCCCGGCAGTCGAGATGAAGGTGAAATCCCCCGCCACCCCGGCCTTGTTCAGCGCCGCCACGGTATCGCCACCACCGGCGACCGAGATCAGCCTGCCGTCACGCGTGGCCTCTGCGGCAGCCTGTGCCGCCGCGTTGGTTGCATGGTCGAAAGGCTCGATCTCGAAGGCGCCGAGCGGACCGTTCCAGATCAGGGTCCGGCAATTCGCGAAAACCTCGCGGATCGCGGTCACAGTATCCGGTCCGGCATCCAGGATCATCGCATCCGGCGGGCATTGATCGACCGGCAGGATCTCGCTCTCGGCCCCCGCCCTGAACTCGTGGGCCACGACGATATCGACCGGCAGGTGAATGGTGCAGCCGCCCGCCCCGGCCTTTTCGATGATCGCGCGGGCGGTATCAGTCATGTCGCGCTCGGCCAGCGACTTGCCGACCTCGACACCTTTCGCGACCAGGAAGGTATTCGCCATCCCGCCGCCGATGATCAGGTGATCCACCTTTTCGATCAGGTTCGTCAGCAGGTCCAGCTTGGTCGAGACCTTGGCCCCGCCGACCACCGCCGCAACCGGGCGCTGCGGATTGCCAAGCGCCGCGTCCAGCGCCTTCAGCTCGGCCTCCATCAACCGCCCTGCCCCGGCATCCAGCAGCCGCGCGATCCCCTCGGTCGAGGCATGGGCACGATGCGCCGCCGAGAAAGCGTCGTTGATATAGGCCCCGCCCAATGCGGCCAGCGAGGCGGCGAAGATATGGTCGTTCTTCTCCTCCCCCTCGTGGAAGCGGGTGTTTTCCAGCAAGGCGACATCGCCGGATTCCAGCGCGGCGACCACGCGCTTGGCCGGCCCACCGATGCAGTCATCGGCAAAAGCCACTTTCTGGCCCAAGGCCGCCTCCAGCGCCGGCACGACCTGCTTGAGGCTCATGCTGTCGACGCGTTTGCCCTTGGGGCGGTCGAAATGGGCCAGCAATACCGGGATGCCGCCCTTGGCCTGCACGTCCTTCACCGTGGGCACGATCTTGTCGATGCGGGTGGTGTCGGTGACCCGGCCCTGATCGACCGGCACGTTCAGGTCCACACGGATGAGAACGGCCTTCCCGGCCAGATCCATGTCGTCGATGGTTTTGAAATCGGCCATATCGCGTCCCTTTTCGCAGGCTGTGAGGCGTCACAGGGCTTCTCCCGCATGATGGCGGTGGCGTCAACTGCCGCAAGGTCTGACGGGATTGTCAGCGATTGCCGCGTTGCCCTTGGCGCGACATCCGCCTAGACCTTGGGACAGACAGGCAAAGGAGGGCCTTATGGCCGATATCAAGGATCCCGAGAACACCATCATCATCGAACTGAAGGACGGCCCCGTCGTGGTCGAGCTTCTTCCCGATGTCGCGCCGAAACATGCCGAGCGCATGAAGGAACTCGCGCGGGCGGGCAAATACGACAACGTGGCCTTCCACCGTGTCATCGACGGTTTCATGGCCCAGACAGGCGACGTGGCCCATGCGAACATGGAAAGCGGCTGGAATCCCGGACGCGCCGGAACCGGCGGCTCGGACCTGCCCGACCTGCCGGCGGAGTTTTCGAAACTGCCGCATGACCGCGGCACGCTCGGGGCGGCACGCTCGGCCAATCCCAACAGCGCCAACAGCCAGTTCTTCATCAATTTCAGCGACAACCATTTCCTGAACGGCCAGTATACCGTCTATGGCCGGGTGATTTCAGGGATGGAGCATGTCGACAGGATCACCCGTGGCGAGCCGCCCGCGCAGCCCGACCGGATGATCTCGGTGAAGGTGGCCGCCGATGCGTAAGGCCGTCCTGCTTTCCACCGCCCTGACACTCGCCGCGGGTGCCGCGCTGGCCGAAGGGCTGCCCGGCGTCAGCGACGGCCCCGGCCCCAACATGGTGATCGAGGTCGCCTCGGCCGACGGCACCCCAAAGGGCAAGATCACGCTGGATCTCTATGAGGACAAGGCACCCAAGCATGTCGCGCGGCTGGTCGAACTGACCGAGTCCGGCGCCTATGACGGCATCGTGTTCCACCGCGTCATCGACGGCTTCATGGCGCAGACCGGCGATGTCGAACACGGCAAGCAGGACGGCGACACTTCAAGGGCGGGCATGGGCGGCTCGGATCTGCCGGATCTCGAAGCGGAGTTCAGCGACGTATCCTTTCAGCAAGGCACGGTCGGCATGGCGCGTGCGCAGGATCCGAACAGCGCCAACAGCCAGTTCTTCATCGACCTCGCCCCGGCAACCTTCCTTGACGGGGAATATACCGTGGTCGGACAACTGGTCGATGGCTGGGATGTTCTGAACAGCGTCAAGAAGGGCAATCCCGACGCCAATGGCGCGGTCGAGGAGCCCGATTACATGGCCAAGGTCACGATCGAGAAATAAGCCGGGCCATTTTCACGAAAATCACGCAAAGGGGGCCTCGCGCCCCCTTTTCGCACTTGCAGCAAACCGATCCGCAAGCCTATCCTCCGCTTTCATGGATATGCGGAACGCCAACCTCCTGACCCAAATCGCGCCATCGGCAAAGATCGATCGCGCGACTCATGGCTGGCGTGCGAAATGCCTGCAGCGCCTGATCAGGATGGAGCTGCCGGTGCCGGTCAGCTTCGCCTTGCCAAGCGCGACGGTTCAGGCCATCGCCATGGGGCAGGATATCGACCTGCATGCGCTGAACGAACTGTTTTCCATGGGCGACGGGCTGGTCAGCGTGCGCCCCTCGGCCATGAACCCGGAATGGGGCGGACCCGGAACCGTCCTGAATGTCGGCATCAATGACGCAAGCCATGCCCGGCTGTCCGAAAGGATCGGGCGGGAAAATGCCGATGCGATCTACCTGTCCTTCGTGCAGGGCTACGCCATCCACATCGCCCGGCTGGATCCCGACATGTTCGCGCAGGAAGGCAAGGATGCGCTGGCCAGCGCGCTGCGAATCTATCGTGACGAGATGGACGAACCCTTCCCCCAGAATCCCGAGCGGCAATTGGCGGGGGTTCTGCGCTCGATGGCGCGGGCATGGGAGGGGCCGACCGCGCGCCTCTTGCGGCAGGCCAAGGGAGCGCCCGCCGAGGCGCCGCTCGGGCTGGTGGTCCAGCAGATGCGGCTCGCTCTGGGGCCGGGGCTCTGCGGCTCGGGTACGATCCAGTTTATCGATCCGGTCACCGGCCAGTCGCGCGTCACCGGCCGTTTTCGCGGCCAGCGGCATGGCGAGGCGGTGGGCGTGGGCGCCGAAACGCTTTTCCTGACCCGCGACGAGCGCGGCTCGTCGCTGGAGGATGTCGCGCCCGAGATCTTCGCCGACCTGGTGCGTTTCGGCGTCGCCGCGCGCGAAAGGCTGCGCGAGGAAATGCAGATCGAATTCATGGTCACCGATGGCGACATCTCGATCATCGACGCGGTCAAGGTGCAGCGCAGTTCACGCGCCGGGGTAAGGGTTGCGGTGGCGCTGGCCCGGGATGGCATCATCTCGCCCGAGGAGGCGGTCATGCGGGTCGAGCCGCGCGCCTTGATCGACCTGCTGCACCACCAGGTCGATCCGCGCGGCAAGCGTGACGTGATCACCAGCGGCATCAATGCCAGCCCGGGGGCCGCAACGGGCAAGATCGTGTTCTCCGCCGCCGCCGCCCAGGCTTCGGCTGCCCGTGGCGAGGCCTGCATCCTGGTCCGGCGCGAAACCCTGCCCGACGATATCCGCGGCATGCATGCATCTGTCGGCGTCCTGACCGAGCGCGGCGGGATGAGCAGCCATGCGGCGGTGATCGCGCGCGGGCTGGGCCTGCCCTGCATCGTCGGCGCCTCGGATATCAGCATCGACCTGCGCAGCCGAAGCCTGCTCGCCGGAAAGCGCAGTCTCAGGGAAGGCGACGAGATCACCATCGACGGCACCGCGGGCCAGGTGCTTGCTGGCGCCGCCGATATGCTGGAGCCAGCGCTGGACGATGCGTTCAACCAGCTTCTGGAATGGGCCGACGAGATCAGCCGGATGGATGTGCGCGCCAATGCCGATACGCCCGAGGAGGCCCGCACCGCCCGCAATTTCAACGCCCGCGGCATCGGGTTGTGCCGGACCGAGCATATGTTCTTCGACACCGATCGCCTGCCCGCCATGCGCGAGATGATCTTTGCCAACAGCCCCGAGGACCGCAAGCTGGCGCTGGATCGCATACTGCCCATGCAGCGCAGGGACTTCATCGACCTGTTCGAGATCATGGCCGGATTGCCGGTGACGATCCGCCTGTTCGACCCGCCGTTGCATGAATTCCTGCCCCATGATCGCGCCGGGCTGCGCGAACTGGCCGAATCGCTTGATCTGCCCTTGTCCGATGTCACCAGGCGGGTCGATGCGCTGACCGAGTTCAACCCGATGCTGGGGATGCGGGGGGTCCGCCTCGGGATCGCGGTTCCCGAAATCTACGAGATGCAGGCGCGCGCGATCTTCGAGGCGACCGTCGAATCCAGCCGCAAGGGCAAGCCGGTGGTTCCCGAGATCATGATCCCGCTGGTATCGGCCATGCGCGAGGTCGAATTGGTGCAGAACCGCATCGGAGCGGTCGCCGAGGCCGTGCGCAACGACCGGCGCATGAATTTCACCTACCGGCTTGGCGTCATGGTCGAAACCCCCCGCGCGGCATTGCGGTCGGGCGATATTGCCACCCATTGCGCCTTTCTGTCGTTCGGAACCAACGACCTGACGCAGATGACCTATGGCCTGTCCCGCGACGATGCGGGCCGCTTCATGGGCACCTATGTCCAACAGGGCGTCTATGCCGAGGATCCGTTTCATATACTGGACCAGGAAGGGGTCGGGGAATTGCTGTTGATCGGTGCCGAGCGCGCCCGCAGCCAGCGCCCCGAGATCACCATCGCGGTCTGTGGAGAACATGGCGGCAATCCCGAATCGATCGCTTTCTGTCACCAAGCGGGCTTCGATTATATCTCCTGTTCGCCCTTCCGCGTGCCAATCGCCCGTCTCGCCGCAGCGCAGGCTTCGATTCGCCTGCCTTCGGAGTGACCCAACCGGGGTGATTCGGCCACGATCAGCTGATTCCGGCGCACGCATCACCCCGAAATAGTTCCGATTCGGCCATATTTTGTCGAAAAATTGCCGATTCTCGCCGTTTTCGCCATTGCGCTCGGCAAAACCTCGCCCATTCCGCGCCACAGCACGGGATATTCCGCGTTAACTACGATGTGATGTGGAACTGTCAAGGGCCAAATGACTAATCAATTTCTGATTTTGGCGGCCATCTGCTCGCGGTTGCCATGCCCTCCCCCGCCTGCCGGGTAAATTAGAAAACCAGGACTACCCATGCCAAAGCTGCTTCAACGGCTTATGCAGGTTTGTGTTGCTGTCGCGCTGCCTGCTGCCCCGATTGCTGCATCCGAAGGAAACCGCACGCTGTTCACGACTGATGTGCAGCCCTACGGAAGTATCGCGCTGCCGATGGAAATGCCGCGCCCCAAGCCACTTCTTTATGCTGGAATCGAACCCGCTTCACTTAACGGCGGGCCGGACGCGGTCTATCTGACTCACTCGACGCCCCGCTATACGGCGACCGAATTGCAATGTCTGGCCGAGGCCCTGTATTTCGAAGCCCGCGGCGAAAGCCGCGAGGGTCAGGCCGCCGTGGCGGAAGTGATCCTGAACCGGGTCGAAAGCAGCGCCTTTCCCTCGACCGTCTGCGATGTGGTCAACCAGCCCATGCAGTTCAGCTATACGATCGGTGGACGCAAGACGATCCGCAACAAGAGCGCCTATCAGCGTGTCCTTGCGGTAGCCAAGGAATCGCTGCTCGGTGCGCCTCGGGTCCTGACCAGTGGCGCCACCTATTTCCATACGCCCTCGGTGCGTCCGGCATGGTCCTATCGCTTCCAGCGCACGACACGGATCGGGCAACATATCTTCTACAGCGCACAGCGCAGGCTCGCATCCAACTGATCCACGCCCGACTCGGTCAGGATTAGCTTGCGCAGGCGCAGGATTTGCGGTGAATGACGGTTATGGAAACTCCTGACCGCATCCACCTGCGCGACCATGTGGTCGCGGCCGATATCGGCGCCTTCCAGTCGGAACGGGGCAACCCGCAACGGCTACGCTTCAACCTGACGGTCGAGCTGCATGACCAGCCCACCGGTCGCGACGACCAGGTGGACAGCGTTTTGTCCTATGACGTGCTGACCCGGGCGGTTTCGGTCGCGCTGGCCGATCAACGCTACAACCTGGTCGAAACACTGGCAGAAAAGATCGCCTCCGAAGTGCTCGCCCATCCCGCCGCCGCCCGGATAGAGGTCTGCGTCGAAAAGCTGGACCGGGGGCCGGGCGCATTGGGGATCACCATCAGCCGCAATGCCGGGCTGGTTGCCGCCGAAAAACCGAAACCGCCCGTGACGGTGCTGCTGTGGACCGCTCCGGCCGCGATCCCCGGCGGAGCGGTCGTCATCGTTCCCGACGCCCCCCGGCTGCCGCTACCCGAAGGCGGCGATTCCCGGCGCATTGCGCTGCTTGCGCTGGATCAGGCGGCATGGGCACTGGCGGGCAAGCTGGGGCTGGAAGTGGTCGAAAGCCGGACCGAGATGGATGACGCGATCATCTCGGGCCGTCCGGTGGTCTGGGCGCCGACGCGACTGGCTGTCGATATGGACGGCACCGATGCCGATCCTCTGGTTCTGACGGGCTGGCTCGCCGAAAGGCTCGGGGCAGGCAATATCGAAATCGCCCTGCCCGACGATGCCCCCCTGCCCGATGCCCCGCAGGATTGCCGTGCCCGAATCTCGCGCGCGGCAGGGCCGGAAAGCTGATATTGCCCGCGATGACCGATACCCTCCGTAATTATTATCGCCCCATCCCCCTGCCCTCTGGCGGCCGCTGGCAATTGGCTGGCGGTTGGACCGGCTTCTCTCAGGCCGAGTTGCTCAGGCGCGGACATCCCCCGCAGATTTGCGACCGGATCCCCCCGGATATCCTGCGACGCCTGACCGGGCCGCGCCCGCCGCTGATGGGACTTGCATTCGACCGCCCACGCCTGATGGGCATCATCAACGCGACGCCCGACAGTTTCTCGGATGGCGGCAGCTATGACCCGGTTGGACAGGGAGAAGCGCTGATCGAGGCGGGGGCGGATATCCTGGATATCGGCGGAGAATCGACCCGCCCCGGCGCTAGGGAAATCCCGGAAGCCGAGGAAATCGCCCGCATCGATCCCGCCATCCGGGCGCTGGCCGGGCGTATCCCGCTGTCAGTCGATACCCGCAAGGCCGCGGTGGCAAGGGCCGCCCTGAAGGCCGGAGCGGTCATGGTCAATGACGTCTCGGGATTCGATTTCGACCCGGAACTGCCGCAAACCGTCGCCGATGCCTCGGTGCCCGTCTGCCTGATGCATGCGCAGGGCAAGCCCGAAACCATGCAGGACGATCCGCGTTATGACGACGTGTTGCTGGACGTTTACGACGCGCTCGAGGCGCGGGTGGCACGGGCCGAGGCGGCGGGCATTCCGCGCTCGCGGATCTTCATCGATCCGGGAATCGGCTTTGGCAAGACGCAGGACCACAACCTGGCCCTGCTGAGACGGATTTCCCTGTATCACGGGCTGGGCTGCCCGATCCTTCTGGGCCTGTCGCGCAAGCGGTTCATCGGCACGATCGGCGGCGCGGAACGCCCGGCGGACCGCATGCCCGGAACGCTGGCCCTGACCCTGGCCGCGCTGATGCAGGGGGTTCAGCTGCACCGTGTCCATGACGTCGCCGAAATTGCGCAGGGCATTCGACTGTGGCAAGCGGTGGCGCAAAAGGATGAGGCAGGAACATGAGCGATAAACTTTTCGGAACCGATGGCGTGCGCGGACGCGCCAACAGCCACCCCATGACCGCCGAGATGGCGCTGCGGCTTGGCGCGGCGGCGGGGCGCTTCTTTCGCCGCGACCAGCGCAACAGGCATCGCGTCGTGATCGGCAAGGACACCCGGCTCTCGGGCTACATGCTGGAGAACGCCCTGACTGCCGGGCTGACCTCGACCGGCATGAACGTGCTGCTGCTGGGGCCCGTGCCGACGCCGGCGGTGGGCTATCTGACCCGCTCGATGCGGGCCGATCTGGGGATCATGATATCGGCCAGCCACAATCCGGCAGAGGATAACGGCATCAAGTTCTTTGGGCCGGATGGCTTCAAGCTGTCCGACGAGGCCGAGGCCGAGATCGAAAAAATCGTCGCAGGCGAGATCGCCCCCGCACAGCCGGGCAATATCGGCCGCGCCAAGCGCATCGATGACGGTCGCGGGCGGTATGTGGAATACGCCAAGACGACTTTCCCGGGAGGCCAGCGGCTGAACGGGTTCAGGGTGGTGATCGACTGTGCCCATGGCGCGGCCTATCGCGCCGCCCCCGAAGTCCTGTGGGAACTGGGCGCCGACGTGATCCCGCTTGGCGTCGAGCCGAACGGTTTCAACATCAATGACGGCGTCGGCAGCACCCACCCCGAAGCCTGCGCCGAGGCGGTGATCCGGCATGGCGCACATCTGGGCATCACGCTGGATGGCGATGCCGACCGGGTCCAGATCATCGACGAAAATGGCAAGCTGGCCGACGGCGATCAGATCATGGCGCTGCTGGCATCCCGTTGGGCAGCGCAGGGAAAGCTGCGGGGCGATGCGCTGGTCGCCACAGTGATGTCCAACCTGGGGCTGGAGCATTTTCTTGAAAGGCATGGGCTTCGGCTTGAACGAACCCGGGTCGGCGACCGCTATGTCGTCGAACGGATGCGCGAGGCGGGCTATAACCTCGGGGGCGAGCAATCGGGCCATATCGTGATGACCGATTACGCGACCACCGGGGACGGGCTGATCGCGGGGTTGCAATTCCTGGCGGCAATGGCCGATAGCGGCGATCCGGCCAGCCGGCTGGTGTCGCAATTCGAACCGGTGCCGCAACTGTTGAAGAATGTGCGCTATACGGCGGGCAGCGACCCGCTGGCACTCGCCGAGGTGCAATCGGTCATCACCGCCGCCGAAGCCCGCTTGGGCGGCACAGGACGCGTGCTGATCCGCAAATCCGGGACCGAACCGCTGATCCGGGTCATGGCCGAGGCGCAGGACGAAACGTTGTTGCACGAGGTCGTGGACGGGATCGTTGCCGCGGTCGAAAAAGCGGCGTGATCCGGGGTTCGCGCTTTTGCGTCCCGCGATGGCCGGGGTTCCACCCCGGACCCCGAGGTATTTGGACAAAGAAGAAGAGCGCTACGGCGTCACCGCGACCGGGTCGTAATCATAGAGCCAGTCGAACCGGCCAAGCAATCGTCCCGGCGCGAAGCGGCTGGCAAGGCGCAGCGCCGTATGTGCCGCAAAACGGAGCGGGCCCGTCAGGTGATAATTGCGGGCATTCGCATTGGCCGCGGCCACGATGCGTGCGGCTCTTGGTCGGCGGAGGGCCTCGAAGCGGGCCAGTGCGGATGACTGGTCGGGCTGGCTGGCGAGGCAGGCAGCGAGGATCCATGCATCCTCGATCGCCATCGCCGCGCCCTGGGCCATGAAGGGCAAGGTGGGATGGGCGGCATCCCCGATCAGGACCATGCGGCCATCCTGCCAGCATCCGGCGAGTTCATGGCGGAACAGCCCCCAGATATGGGTTTCCGTGACCGCATCGAGCCATTCCGGAACCGGCCCGCCGAAAGCGGCAAAGGCCGCGCGGAGATTGGCGGGATCATCCGGCTGTGACCAGCCTTCCTCTTGCCATTCATGGCGTTCCTGCACGGCCACGAGGTTGCGCAATCCCCCGGCCAGCGGATAGCTGACGAGATGACGGCCAGGCCCCATGAAGACCTGTGCTTCGGGCGTGGCCTCGGTATGATCCGGGATCACCGCGCGCCATGCCGTCTGATGCGTGAAAAAGGGCACTTCCCGGCCGTTCAGCGCTATGCGGATCATGCTGCGCAACCCATCCGCGCCGATGACCAGCGTATCCCCGGGCGGCTTCTCGACCATCCGGTTCAGCCGAATCTCCGCCCCGGCGGCCCTGGCCGCTTCGGCAAGCAGCTCGATCAAGCGCGCCCGGTGGATCAGGCAGAAATCATCATCGGGCCGATGGCGAAGCAGGTCGAGCGTGGCGACCGGTGCCCCGCCCGTCTCCCGCAGCCGCACGGCCCGGCTGCGCAGGGAGATCCGGCGCAGTTCCACGCTCAGCCCCAGGGCGTCAATCACCCGTATCGCATTGGGCGACAGTTGCAGCCCTGCCCCGGCCTCGCGAATGGCGGTCGCGCGCTCCAGAACGGTGACCCGCGCACCTCTTTGAGCCAGGGCGATGGCGGCGGTCAGGCCGGCGACACCCGCACCGACGATGGTGGCGGAACGCCCCTTCAGCGCGGTGCTCATGCCGAATGTTCGGCCGCGGTGATTCGGCGGAACTGGTTGAGCGCATCATCGTCCAGGCCGGCGGCACGCAGTACCTCGGCCGCGAATGTAACCGGGGCGGTGCCGGAGGCGGTGATGATCCCGTCATCGGCGACGGCATGCGCGACATCCTGATAATCATCCGCCGCCGCGTAATCGGGCAGCCAGTGGCGCAGGAAATCCAGCCCGTTCGAGGTATGGCGCCGTCCATCCAGCAGCCCCGTCCGCGCCAATGCCAGTGTCGCCCCACAGATTGCCGCGACGGTCTGGCCCCGGCTATGCGCGTCACGCAGCATCCCGTCCAGATCCGGTGCGTCCTCGCCGGTCCAGCCATCGCTGCCGCAAAGCACGATCACCTCGTCGCCCTGCAACCGGATATCCGGCAGGTCGGTCACGCGCAGCCCGCCCATCGAGATCACCTCCCCGCCACCGGGTGTCGCGTGGCGGGTCTGCAGGCCATAAAAATCCCCGCCGATACCGGAGATCAGCGGGGTTTCCCAATCGGCGAACCCATCGATCAGCACGATCAGAGCGGGTTTCAATACGGTCTTGTCCATCTGCACCCTCCTTGTTGAATGACAGGGGGCAGCCTCGCGCGCCCCGGTCAGTCGTCGCGATGCACACGTTCGCGCCGCTCATGGCGTTCCTGCGCCTCGAGCGTCATGGTGGCAATCGGACGCGCATCCAGCCGCTTGAGGCTGATCGGCTCGCCCGTCATCTCGCAATAACCGTATTCGCCCGTTTCGATCCGGCGCAGCGCGGCGTCGATCTTGCTGACCAGCTTGCGCTGGCGGTCACGGGTGCGCAGCTCCAGCGCACGATCGGTTTCCTCGCTGGCGCGATCCGCCAGATCCGGCACGCTGCGGGCACTGTATTGCAACCCTTCAAGCGTTTCGGCCGACTGATCCAGCAATTCCTGCTTCCAAGCCTCCAATTTCCGGCGGAAATATTCGAGTTGCCGGTCATTCATGAATGGTTCGTCTTCTGCGGGGTGATAATCCTGGGGAAGGAAGGTCTGGGCTTTCATAGGTCCTCCGGCGGCGCCGGGCGGAACAGGAATCCGGCACCTTGGGCGCCCCATTACCGGATGGTGCGGAGCTTGTCACTAGCTCAATATCCGGTATTTGACCGAATGAACAAATCGAAACACGGGTCCACACACCAATAACGGGAAGCCGGACATGGTTTTCGCTGAAAAGGAGAAGCTGATGCAGTTCACCGGGACCGAGCGCTATGTCGCACCGCCCGAGCTGGCGATCGCCGTCAATGCCGCCGTCACGCTGGAACGCCCGTTGCTGGTCAAGGGCGAACCCGGCACCGGCAAGACCGAGCTGGCCCGGCAGGTGGCTGAGGGCATGGGCCTTCCCATCATCGAATGGCATGTGAAATCGACGACCAAGGCCCAGCAGGGCCTGTATGAATACGACGCGGTCAGCCGTCTGCGCGACAGCCAGCTTGGGGATGAGCGGGTCCATGACGTCGGCAATTACATTCGCAAGGGCAAATTGTGGCAGGCTTTCGAAGCCGGGCGGAAAACCGTCCTGCTGATCGACGAGATCGACAAGGCCGATATCGAGTTCCCGAACGACCTGCTGCAGGAACTCGACCGGATGGAATTCCATGTCTACGAGACCGGCGAGACGATCCGCGCCAGCCACCGGCCGGTCGTGATCATCACCTCGAACAACGAAAAGGAACTGCCCGACGCATTCCTGCGGCGCTGCTTCTTTCATTACATCCGCTTTCCCGACGCGGAAACGCTGCGTGCAATCGTCGATGTTCATTATCCGGGGCTGAAGCCGCGCTTGCTGGAGGAGACGCTGAACCAGTTCTTCGAACTGCGCGAAACGCCGGGGCTGAAGAAGAAGCCTTCGACCAGCGAACTTCTGGACTGGCTCAAGCTGATCCTCGCCGAGGATTTGTCTCCCGAGGATCTCAGGCGCGATGCCACGGAGATGCTGCCCAGATTGCACGGGGCGCTGCTCAAGAACGAACAGGATGTTGCGCTGTTCGAAAAGCTGGCATTCATGGCACGGCGGCAAAGATAGTCGTCGCGACAACGGCCCCATGCTCACATGCCGTTGAACCCGCCGCTTTTTCACGGCTAGAAATGGCACATGACCCAAGCATAGGATCCGTGATGCATTTACCCATTCTCAAGGCCCGTGATCCCGGGCAGCCGCACCGGGCCGCGACCCAGCTTGAACTTCTGTTCGATCTTGTCAGCGTCATTGCCATCGCCTCGGTCACCGCAGAGTTGCACCACGCCATCAGCAGCAATCACGGCGCCGAGATATTCCCGCGCTTTGCCTTCCTGTTCATGGCGATCTGGTGGTCGTGGATGAATTTCACCTGGTTCGCCAGCGCCTTCGACAATGACGGCCCGGTCTACCGGGTTCTGGTCATGGTGATCATGGGCGGCCAGCTGCTATTCGCCGGCGGGGTCGAGCATATCGTCGAAACACTGGATTTCCGTTGGGGACTGCTCGGCTGGATCGTCATGCGGCTTGGCATGATCGCCCTGTGGCTGCAGGCCTCGCGCAATGACGCATACCGCACCACCGCGTTGCGCTATGCCATCGGCATCGCCTTCGCGCAGCTTTGCTGGATCGCCATGTATTTCATGACCCGCGGCAATACGGCGGCGTTCTTTACCGTCGGCATTCTCGTCTTCATCGTCGAGCTGCTGGTTCCGGCCATCGCCGAGAAGGCGCGCAACACGCCCTTTCATCGCCACCACATGATCGAGCGCTATGGTCTGCTGACGATCATTTCCCTGGGAGAGATCGTATTGGCCATCTCACTGGGGTTCGCCGCGCTCTTCGGAGAGGACGCGCTGGCTGCCCCCGCGATCACCGCCATTGCCGCGCTGGTGATCGTCTTTGCCGCCTTCTGGATCTATTTCGCCGAGGAGAATCACCTGCCCGACACGGCTCTGGGAACGGCACTGAGCTGGGGATACGGACATGTCCTCGTCTTCGGGGCGCTGGCCGTCATGGGTGCGGGTGTCGCCGCCGAGGTCGATCTGGCCGCACATGCATCGCATGGCTCGACCCAGGAAAGCATCGCCAAATGGCTCGGCGTGCCGCTGGCGGTGTTCTGGCTGACCCTGGCCGTGATCCGCGACCGGCATTTCCGGCTTGGCCGGCGCGCTTTCGCATTGCCGGCCATGGCGGTGCTGGTCCTGCTTGCGGCATGGTTCGGCGCACCGACCACGGTCTTTGCATTGCTGTCGGTCATCGCGGTTCTGTGGCGGGTGCCGATGCGCGTGGAATAGATCACGCCGGACGGAGGATCAGACTGACAAGGCGAAAACGGCAAGCATCGCGGTCTCGGTCAGCACCGAGGCAGTGCCCAGCACATCACCGGTATGTCCACCCAGCCAGACCCGAGCCTGCCAGATCGTGAAACCGGTGGCCGCCAGCCCCGCCAACAGGGCAAGAAACACGCCATCCCCGGCGACCGGCAACAGGCAAAGGATCGCGATCAGCGAGGCCATTACGACATTGCGCGCGCCGGGCGTGCCCGCCGCGCGGCCAAGCCCGTCCGGGCGGGCGGGCAGCATCGCCCCCAGGGTCAGCACGGTCGATGTGCGGCCACAGGCCGCGGCGGCAACAAGGTGCCACGGTCCCAGCACGCTGATCGCCGCCACGCGTATCAGGCTGGTCAGGATCAGGGCGACCACCCCGAAACTTCCGATCGCCGGATCGCGCATGATCCGCAGCCGCTCCTCCCTGTCGCGCCCGCCCGCCGCATCGATGAAATCGGCCAGGGCATCTTCATGCAGCGCACCGGTGAACCAGACCGCAAGCGCAAGCGACAGGGCCGCGTGCAGCAGGGCCGGTCCGGGCAACAGGAACGGCAGCGAGGCCACGGCCCCGACCACGGCTCCGACCAGCGGAAAAGCCCAGCTGCTTGCCGCCAGCGGCAGCACGCGCGCCGGCAACAACCGTTCCAGCGGCATGCGCGTCAGAAAAACCATTGCCAGAACGAACTGATACCACCTAACCAATTCCCGCCTCCGCGAAGGTTGCCATGCCATTATGGCATTCGATCGCCGCACGCAGCAACATGAGCGCGACCGCCGCGCCAGAGCCCTCTCCAAGGCGCATATCCAGGGACAATACCGGCCTCTTGCCAAGGGCGGCAACAAGGCGGCGATGCCCCGGCTCGGCGCTTTCATGGCCGATCAGGCAGTGGCTCAGCGCCTGCGGGTCGTCGCGGATGAGAACCGAGGCCGCCGCCGTGCAGATGAACCCGTCCAGGATCACCGGCAGTCCCAACTCCCGCGCGCGCAGCACCGCACCGCAGATCGCGGCCTGCTCGCGCCCGCCGAAGGCCGCGAGGGTCTCGCACGCCGTGGCTGGCCGATGCCGGGCAAGCCCCGCTTCCACGGCCCGCAGTTTCCGGGACAGAATGTCGCCCTCCGCGCCGGTGCCCGGCCCGACCCAGTCCTCTGCGCCTCCGCCGAAGGTCGAGGCCGCCAATGCCGCCGCAACGGTGGAATTGCCGATCCCCATCTCGCCCAGCAGCAGGATATCGGCATGCGCATCGACCGCGCCTGCGCCCTGAGTCATGGCATCCTCGACCTCGGCAGGCTCCATCGCCGGGCCTTGCGTGAAATCACGGGTCGGCCGGTCCAGATCCAGCGGCAGGACGGACAGGCCGGCCCCCGCCACCCGGCAAAGCTGGTTGATCGCCGCACCGCCGGCACGGAAATTGCGCACCATCAACTCGGTCACTTCGGTGGGAAACGGGTTCACGCCCTGCGCGACAATGCCGTGATTGCCCGCGAAAACCACCGCCTGCGCACGCTCCAGCCGGGGCCGTTCGCGCCCTTGCCACCCGGCCATGAACACCGCAAGCTCCTCCAGCCGCCCGAGGGAACCGGGCGGCTTTGTCAGGTTGTTCTGACGATCACGCGCGGCATTCGCGGCCTGCTCGTCAAAAGAGCGCATCGATCTCCTCCCTCGCCGGTTTCAGCCGCAGGGGCTGGCCGCTGACCGACATCCAGACCTCGTCCGCGATCCCGGCCACCGCCTGATTCATCCAGCCGTGACGGTCCCGGAAACGGCGCGCCATTTCGTTCCCCGGCACGATTCCCTGCCCCAGTTCATTGGTTACCAGCACTACAGGCATCCTTTGCTGACGCAAGGTCAGGACGAGCCCCTCGACATCGGCGGAATCCATGCAGTTGGCCAGCCATAGTGTGAGGCAATCAACCAGCCTCACCCCCCGGCCATCGGTTTCCCGCAAGGCCCGATCCAGCGCCACCGGCTCTTCCACCGTTATCCAGCTTTCCCCGCGACGTGATTGATGTTGCGCGATTCTTTCTGACATCTCGCTATCACGGGACTCTGCCGTGGCGATATAAATCCTGGGCAGGCCATGGCGCGCGACCAGCCGTTCGGCCAAGGCCGATTTGCCCGACCGCGCCCCGCCGGTAACCAGCGTGATATACCTGTTTTCAGTCATTGCGGCCTCTTTTCCACAAGTGTGGTTAACAGAAAAGCGACAATTCAACTTTACGCCAATCGCCGTTGGTCTAGTTTCCTCTTATTCCGGTGCGGAGGCACCGACATCCAACAAGGAGGAACGCTATGACAAAGCTGTTCACAACCACCGCGCTCGTGGCCGCCATGGCTCTGCCCGCCCATGCCGCCCAGCCCGCCGAAGGTGAAAAGCTGGCCGAAGACCAGTCGCTGAGCTTCTGGATCCTCGACGCGATCAAATCCGCCGATCCGCAACTGACATCGTCGCGGACCGATTCGGACATGATCCGTCAGCTTTTCGAAGGGCTGATGAACGAGGACGAGACCGGCGCCATGATCCCCGGCGTCGCCGAAAGCCACGAGGTCAGCGAGGATGGCCTGACCTATACCTTCCATCTGCGCGACGCGAAATGGTCCAACGGCGACCCGGTCACCGCGGGCGATTTCGTCTACGCCTGGCAGCGCGCCGTGAATCCCGAGACAGCCTCGGAATACGCATGGTTCATGGAGCTGATGAACATCGTCAATGCCACCGAGATCGTCAAGGGAGAGAAGGCCCCCGAAGAGCTGGGCGTGAAGGCCGTCGATGACAGGACGCTGGAAGTCACGCTGACCAAGCCGACTCCGTATTTCCTCAAGACATTGTCGCATTCCACGACCTTCCCCACCCCGCAGAAAGTGATCGAGGAGCATGGCGACAGCTGGACTCAGGCCGGCAAGATGGTCGGCAACGGCGCCTATGTGCTGAAAAGCCACGATCTCGGCGTCGAGGCGGTGCTGGTCAAGAACGACGAATACTGGGATGCCGAAAATACCATCATCGACGAGGTCAAATTCGTCACCGTCAACGACCAGAATATCGGCCTGACCCGGACGCTCGCGGGCGAGATCGACTGGATGAACCAGCTTCCCGCCGGGCAGTTCCCGCGCCTGAAGGAAGAACATGGCGACGCGGTCGTGGCCCCGCCCTGGGCCTGTTCCTATGCCTATATCTTCAACCTGTCGGACAAGGGACCGGAAGCGCTGAAGGATCTGCGGGTGCGTCAGGCGCTGTCCTATGCGATCGACCGCGACATCATCGTGGACAAGATCCTGCAGGGCGGCCAGGAACCGGCCTATTTCTGGACCCATTGGGCCATCGAGGGCTTTGAATCCCCCGAGATCGAAATGGCCGGCTGGACACAGCAGGAACGGCTGGAAAAGGCCAAGGCCCTGCTGGCCGAGGCAGGTTACGGCCCGGACAATCCGCTGCAGCTGACGATCCAGTATAACACCTCGGAGGACCACAAGAAGCTGGCCATCGCGGTGCAGCAGTTCTGGAAGGCCATCGGCGTGAACGTGACGCTGAACAATTACGAATGGAAGGTTCATATCGACCGCCTGAACAACCAGGATTTCGAGGTCGCCCGCTATGCATGGTGCGGCGATTACAACGAGGCCACCACCTTCCTCGATTACTTCCGCACCGAAGGATACAATCAGGGCAAATGGTCCAACGCGGAATTCGACAAGCTGCTTGCCGATTCCGCGACCTCGGAAAATCCTGCCGAGCTTTACAAGCAGGCCGAGCAGATCCTGATCGGCGACATGGCCCTTGCCCCCGTCTATCACTACTCGCAGCCTCAATATATCGAGCCGAGCTTGCGCGGCGCGCCGCTCGAGAACGTGATGATGAGCTGGTACGCCAAGGACATGTATCGCGTGGCGGAATAAGCCCTGCCTGAAAATTGTCCGGGAGGGTTTCATTCCTTCCCGGATTTGGTCATATGACCTGACCTAAATACGCAGGGAGGCTGCGCCATGTTCGCGTATATCATGCGACGACTGGCGGTGGCGGTACCGACGCTGCTGCTGCTGATCGTCATTTCTTTCGTGCTGATGCACCTGGCCCCCGGCGGCCCGTTCTCGCAGGAACGGGAGCTTCCGGCGCGGGTGCTGGCCAATCTGAACGCCAAATACGGGCTGGACGAACCGCTCTGGCGCCAGATCGTCAACTATGTCTACAGCATCGTCATCCATTTCGATTTCGGCCCCAGTTTCGTCTATCCCGACCGCACCGTGAACGAATTGCTCGCCGATGGATTCCCGGTGACGCTGACCTATGGCTCGCTGGCCTTCCTGGCCGCCGTGCTGGTCGGCGTGGGCCTGGGCGTGGTCGCCGCGATCCGGCACAATAGCTGGCTGGATTATCTGGCCGTGGGCATCTCGATCGGCGCACAGGTTCTGCCGAATTTCGTCATGGCGCCGATCCTCGTGCTGTTCTTTACGCTCACATGGCGGATATTGCCCGGCGGCGGCTGGAGTTTTTCCGATCCCAGCTTCTGGATCATGCCAGTGATCGCATTGGCGACGAGCTACATGGCCTCGATCGCGCGCATCACCCGCTCGTCCATGCTGGAAGTGCTGGGCAGCAACCATATCCGCACCGCCCGCGCCAAGGGGATGCCCGAACATCGCGTCATCCTGCGCCACGCGCTGAAACCGGCGATGCTACCGGTGATCAGCTATCTTGGTCCGGTCTTCGTATCGATGATCACCGGTTCGGTGGTGATCGACATCTATTTCTCCACCGGCGGCATCGGCAAGGCCTTCGTCGAAAGCGCGCTGAACCGCGATTACGCGGTCATGATGGGCGTGACGATCCTGATCGGCGCGCTGACCATCCTGTTCAACCTCGTGGTCGATATCCTCTATGCGTGGATCGATCCGAAAATCCGGTACTGAGTCATGGTGATCGAGCAAGAAAAGATGCAGCGCCTCGCTACCCGCATGGTCGAGGAAGAGGTCAAGGGCCGCAGCCCATGGGCCGATGCCCGCAAGCGCTTCCTGCGCAACAAGGCGGCGATGGCGGGGCTGGTGATCCTGATCCTCGTGGCACTGTTTGCGCTGTTCGGCGATATGCTGGCGGTCTGGTCGAACGAGGAACTGGATTTCTCGGTCATGGGACAGGTCGCGACGATGGGCGCGCCCTCGCTGGAAAACGGCCATTACTTCGGCACCGACGACCTGGGCCGCGACCTGTTCTCGCGCACCGTGCAGGGCACGCAGATATCGCTGATGGTCGGCATCGTCGGGGCCGGCATCGCGGTGATCGTCGGCACGCTTTACGGCGCGACGGCGGGCTATGTCGGCGGCCGCACCGACCAGTTCATGATGCGCGCCGTCGATATCCTGATGTCGGTGCCCTACATGTTCGTGCTGATCCTACTTCTGGTCATGTTCGGCCGCTCGATCGCCATGCTGTTTCTGGGCATCGGCCTGATCTCCTGGCTGGAAATGTCGCGGATCGTGCGCGGCCAGACTTTGTCGCTGAAGAACCGCGAATTCATCGAGGCCGCCCGCGCCACCGGCGTCTCGACCTGGAAGATCATCATCCGCCATATCGTCCCCAACCTGCTGGGCGTGGTCGCCGTCTATGCCACGCTGCTGGTGCCGCTGATGATCCTGACCGAAAGCTTCATCAGTTTCCTCGGTCTTGGCGTGCAGGAACCGCTGACCTCATGGGGCGCGCTGATCTCGGAAGGCGCCGGCACGATGAATTACGGCACGCTCTGGCAGCTGGCCTTTCCGCTGTTCTTCTTCGTCATCACCCTTTTCGGCTTCTTCTTCGTGGGCGATGGCCTGCGCGACGCCCTCGACCCGAAGGATCGCTGACATGGCACTGCTCGATATCAACGATCTCAGCGTCAGCTTCCGCACCAATGACGGCGTGGTGCAGGCGGTCAATAACGTGAGCCTGTCGGTGGACCAGGGCGAAACGCTTGGCGTGGTTGGCGAATCCGGCAGCGGCAAATCGCAGCTTTCCTTCGCCATCATGGGGCTTCTGGCCCGCAACGGGCAGGCGACCGGCTCGGTCCGTTTCGACGGGCAGGAGATCCTGAACGCGCCGCCGAAAATCCTCAACCGCATCCGGGCCGAGAAGATCGCGATGATCTTCCAGGACCCGATGACCTCGCTCAATCCCTATATGCGGGTCTCGGACCAGATGGCCGAGGTGCTGACCCTGCACAAGGGCATGTCCCGCAGCAAAGCCGTGACCGAGTCCGTGCGAATGCTGGACGCGGTGAAAATCCCCGATGCGAAGGGGCGGGTCCGCCTTTATCCGCATGAATTCTCGGGCGGGATGCGGCAGCGGGTGATGATCGCCATGGCGCTGCTCTGCCGCCCGAGCCTGCTGATCGCGGACGAGCCCACCACGGCGCTGGACGTCACGGTGCAGGCGCAGATCATGACGCTGCTGGCCGAGCTGCGGCGCGAATTCGGCATGGCGATGATCCTGATCACCCATGACCTGGGCGTGGTCGCGGGCTCTTGCGAACGGGTCGCCGTCATGTATGGCGGCCGCATCCGCGAAACGGGGCCGGTCGGGCCGCTTTTCGAGGCCCCCGCCCATCCCTATACGCAGGGCCTGCTGGGCGCGATCCCGCGGATCGATCAGGAGGGCGACGAGTTGTCGGCCATTCCCGGCTCTCCCCCCAACATGACGCGCCCGCCCGCGGGCTGCGCCTTTGAACCCCGCTGCCCCTATCGGCGCGAGGATTGCGCCTGCCAGCGCCCCATGCTGGACGCGTTCGCTCCGGCCCGCGCCCGCGCCTGTTTCGCGCCGCTGGATGACGTGCTGCAGCGACGCCTGCCCCAAGCCCAGACCACGATGCAAGGTGGACAGCCATGACCAGACCCCTGCTCGACGTGCGCGACCTGCGCGTGACCTTCCATATCCGGCGCGAGGGCGACCTGCCCTGGACCCAGCCCCGCGAGCTGCATGCGGTGGGCGGCGTGGATTTCAGCCTCGCACCGGGCGAGACCCTTGGCGTGGTGGGCGAATCCGGCTGCGGGAAATCGACGCTGGCCCGCGCCCTGATCGGTCTCGTCCCGGCCGAGGGACAGGCCGAATGGATCGACGGCAAGGACCTGATCGGGCTTTCGCCCCGGCAGATGATGAAATACCGCAACGACATCCAGATGGTGTTCCAGGACCCGCTGGCCTCGCTCAATCCACGCATGACGGTGGGCCAGATCATCGCCGAGCCGCTGACCACCCACCATCCGGGCCTGAAACGCGCCGAGGTGAAGGAACGGGTCAAGGCGATGATGGAAAAGGTCGGGCTGCTGCCCAACCAGATCAACCGCTATCCGCATGAATTCAGCGGCGGCCAGTGCCAGCGCATCGGCATCGCCCGCGCCCTGATCGTCGAGCCGAAGCTGATCATCTGCGACGAGCCGGTCAGCGCGCTGGATGTCTCGATCCAGGCGCAGGTGATCAATCTGCTGATCCGGCTGCAGCGGGAACTGGGTCTCGCGCTGATCTTCATCGCCCATGACCTGTCGGTGGTGAAGCATATCAGCGATCGGGTGATGGTGCTTTACCTGGGCCGGGTGATGGAGATCGCCTCTTCGGACGATCTCTATGCGGCGCCACAGCATCCCTATACGCAGGCGCTGCTATCGGCGGTGCCGGTGCCCGATCCCGCGCATGACATGGCCGCCTCGGTAGTGCCGTTGGCCGGCGACCTGCCCTCGCCGCTCGCCCCGCCTTCGGGCTGCGTCTTCCGCACCCGCTGCCCGCGCGCCACCGAAAGATGCGCGGCGGAGGTCCCGGTCTTGTCAGGCGCAGGTCACCAGACCGCCTGCCATTTCCCCGGCCCGCTGACCGAAGCGGAAATCGCCTTCGCGCGAAGAACCGAGGCTGCGTAGCAAGCTGGGTTGATAGCAATCATGCGGCTGCGTGAGGTATTGCGCCGAAATCCGCCGAGCCAAGCAGACTCATAAATTAATGTATTGTTATTATTGTAAAATTATCTTTCTTCCGAAATCCACGCCACGAAGACCGCAGTTAACAGCGCCGCACGAGCAAACCCGCACCCGACCGCTGCCGCATTTCCAAATCCATGGATTGCAACGTGAATCCTGAACGAAAGCGAGTTTTGCGGTAACGCCGACCAGCGATGTCGGCCTAATCATGCACGATTGCTACCGCGCTGGATTCAGAGACGATTCCCTCATGGATTTTATGCAGCAGAGCCGCTCTTGAACACTACAGCGAAACTGGTTACCGTGGCGGTCGTCAAAAGCACCCTGAAACACGAGTAGAGTATTATTGGTCATGGTTACAATGAATTCACCTAGAAAAGAAGCATACGACCACCATGATATCTCACTACCACAAAGCTATATTCGTTCACATTCCAAAGTGCGGCGGCCAGAGTATTGAAACCCTCTTTCTTGATGATCTGGGCCTGGACTGGAAAGCACGAGCCCCCCTATTATTGAGAGGCAACAAGAATCCGAAACTTGGCCCACCAAAACTTGCACATCTTTTGGCAAGTGAATACGTCAAATTTCACTATATTTCAGAAGATCTTTTCCAGGACTATTTTAAGTTTTCTTATATTCGGAATCCCTTCGATCGGGCAATTTCCCTTTTCAACTACCTGAATCACAAACTGGACCTAACGAGATTCGTTATGGAGTGGTTGCCGAAACAATTCGCTCTATCCAGCAATTACAAAAATTATCCACACACCTATCCTGGTTGGTATCACTTCGTAAGACCACAAACGGATTATATTTTTGATACAACAGGTAAAAAAGAAAAACTTCTCATAGATAGATATTATAAACTCGAGGAGATCTCGGACAATCACGCCGAGATCACCAAACTCCTGAAGAACAAAAAAACTATGAAGCACGTAAACAAATCCAAGAAAAATATCGCTTCGATCGATGATTTGAGTCAACCAATGAAGGAGACGCTATTTAACCTATATAAGGTTGATTTCGATAACTTTGGTTACAGTCATCTCTGACAAGCCGTCAAGAAACTCAGAGACTGCCGATCCTGAGGCAAGGCGGGAGTCTCTTTTGTGTTCTCTTATTGGAAAGGGCATGATCTTCCGCGACCGAGGCAGTCTTTCCAGTGGCGTTCAAGAAGATGAGCGCAAACAGGGACAAACTATACCGTACGATGGATATATTTCTGAATCTTGCAGTGACGAAAGCCTCGGGTCCCGCTTGATCTACAAAACGGAAACATGCCCCTCCTTGAGCAACGTTGGTAACGCAAATGCGCCTTACGAAGTTCTACGGAAAAAGCTATAAGCGATAATAAGATCGCCCCGCGGGTAACCGCAGTTACAAGGTGCGGAATAAGGTGGACAGAAGGGGCGTAGCCTGAAACACACGAGGAGCACCCAGGAGATTTCCATGACCAACCCCTATTCGTCTCTCGAGGCCCGCGCCTTCTGGTCCCCCGCAGTGGCCAAACGCAGTCTGTTCGACATATCCGAACTCTGGCAAGCGCCTTTCCCGATCACCAGGAAAACCAAGATCGTTACCTTCGGGTCGTGCTTCGCACAGCATTTCAGCCGCGCGCTGGTGGCCCGCAACTTCACCTGGCTGGACGCCGAGCCGGCACCTAAAGGACTGAGCGCAGAGAGCGCCAGGGACTTCAATTACGGCATCTTCAGTGCCCGCACCGCGAACATCTACACCACCTCGTTGCTGCGCCAGTGGACGGAATGGGCGGTGGGCGAAACCACGCCGCCCGAGATCTTCTGGACCGACGAGGCAGGCCGCGTCTATGACCCGTTCCGCCCGGTGATCGAGCCCGGTGGTTTCGCCACGCCCGAGGAAATGTTTGCCTCGCGAATGCGCTGCGTTGAAGCCTTCCGCACCGCAATCATGGACAGTGGGCTGTTCGTCTTTACCCTCGGCCTGACCGAAAGCTGGTGGGACGCCGACGGTGGCTGGGAATATCCGATGTGCCCCGGCACCGCCGCCGGCACGTTCGACACGGAGAAACATGTTTTTCGCAATCAGGATTATAATTTCGTCCGCCGCAATCTCATGCAGGCGATCCGCATGATACGCGCCGCGCGCAAGGGCGGGCCGCGCTTTCTGCTTACCGTCTCGCCAGTGCCGCTGACCGCGACAAACTCGGGCAATCATGTCCTTGTTGCAACGATGGAATCCAAGTCCATTCTGCGCGCCGTAGCAGGCGACCTGTCGAAGACGCTCTCCAATGTCAGCTATTTTCCTTCCTACGAGATCATCAACGCTCCACCCTATCGCGGAAGTTTCTTCGAGCCCAACATGCGTAGCGTGAACCCGAATGGTGTGGACCACGTGATGAAGATCTTCTTCGCCGGACTCTCCCAAATGGCACAAACCGAGCGGGGACATCCTTCCTCCCCGGCCCCAGTCGGGAAAGAGACCCGGCAGGTCGAAACCTCAGACGACCTGGCCTGCGAGGAAGAACTCCTGGCAGCCTTCGGTCAGGCGAAATGAAACCATGACGCGACCCATATTGATTATCGGAGACTCCCATCTGGGAGCATTGAAACGCGGCATGGACATGGATCCCGGCCGCTTTCCTGATGTTTCCTTCCTCCCCCTTGGCAAGGGCAGCGCCGTGCCGCGGAAGTTTTATGAACATGACGCGGAGGCCGGGATTGTGCGCACCATCGCGCCGGGCTGGCAGAACACCGAGTTCACCGCCGGCATGCAGAAGTCCAGCAGCCAACGGCAATTGCTCGTGGTGTCGCTGCCGCTCAACACGTCACGCATCCTGCGCGACGTATCCTGGCACACCCATGTGCCCTGGCAGCTGCGCCGGAGCGAAGCGGAAACCCCGTTGTCGGATCAGTTGGTGGAGAGACTGATCGATCAGGACAGTCGTTATGCGATCGGCTTCATGACCGCGCTGATCGCGATCGGCCTGGACGCGGTGGTGCTTGAGGCGCCGCGGTTCTTCGAGACGGCCAGCTATCTGCCACGCACCCGGCTGGAAGTCTGCCAATATATCGACGCGCTCTATCGCGAGCGGGTCCGGGCCGGGCTGGCGGCAGCTGGAGTCGGGGTCATAGATCAGCCCGCCGAGACCATCAGCGATCGGGGAACCACCCGGCTGGAATACGATCATGAGGACCCCCGCGACACCCACCACGCCAACGCGCTCTATGGTCAACTCGCGCTAGACAGGATTCTCTCCTATGCGGCAGCAGGAGCTGAGCGTGAACATGACCTGGGATCATCACTTTCCCACGGACTGCACTGAAAAATCAGGGTTTTCCTGCTGACCGCAAGACAGCGATCAGGTGATCATCCATCGCAGCGAACCCTATATGCCCTGGGTGTCCGAAGTATCACTGGCGCAGATGGCGGCCGGCAATTTCTTCGCGCCGATCAGCTTTCTGTATCGCAAATGGGTGTTCGACGACATCGGCGGCTATGACGAAGGTTTGCCGGTATTGGGTGACTGGCGCTTCAACCTGGACTTCCTGATGCGCGTCAATATCGGCTTTCTGGACCGCTACCTTTCGCATTATCACCACCGCGACATGGGCGACAGCACGCGCGATGGTGTCTATGCCAATTCCGTCGTCGGTGCGTGTGACCTTCATGGCCAGTATTTTTCGGTGGTAACGAACCGGATCCTGCGCGATCCCTCTACTCCCGAGGGGCTGCGTCAAGTCATCGCCAATGCCCATCAGCAGCGTGTGATAGAGCAAAATGTCCACGCCTTACGCGGCGTCCATTCGAACAACAGCAGTTCCACGGCCAGCATGATGGCCGCGATGGGCGTGCCGAACACCAGGGCCATCCCGGCGGCGGCACCCGCGACCAGCAGCGTCTTGCGCTCGCTGTCGCTGACCGGTAGCGCCTGTGCGATCAGCGAGCCGATGGCGCCGCCGGTCATGATGATCGGCCCCTCCACGCCGAACGGGCCACCGGTGCCGATGGCGACGGCCGAAGACAGCGGCTTGAGAACCGCGACTTGGCATCCAGCCGCGACCGGCCCAGCAGAATCGCCTCGATCGCCTCGGGGATGCCGTGCGCGCGGATCTTCTCGCTACCGAAACGCGCCATCAACCCGACGATGAGGGCACCGACAACGGGGATCAGGACAACCACAGGCCCAGTTCAGCCTCTGCCAGATTCGGCTCTGCAAGGGACAGCCGCCCGAAATAGGCGATATTCGTGCAAAGCCGGATCAGGTTCAGCAACAGGATTCAGGCAAGGACGCCCGCCGTCGCGACGATGACCAGCATGCGCGGACGGCGGTGAAATCGCCGGGGCGTGGTTGATCGCGGCGGGTGACGGCCATTATCGAATCCTTGGGTTCATGGAGTTGTGGGTGGGACTGCCTCTGTCGCGCTGTCGCATCGTGTTACGATATAAAAATATCAAGCGCCGCTCTCGACCAACCCGGGCGGCGGTGTCAGAGCTTGCCTGCAAACCACGTGGAATCCGCACATGTCACAGCCCGGGCTGAGCCAGAAGGACTATGCCCCCCCGCCGAGTTCCGTTACCTGATCCGCTGTTTCCTCGATTCAGCGAAGACAGGGCGAAGGCGGCTGGCCTGACACCGCGGCATCATCAGGCGATACTGGCCATCAAGGGTTATGGGCTGGGTGATCCGATCTCCGTCGGCGATCTGGCCGAGCGGCTTAAAATCCGTCACAATACGGCAGTGGAACTGGCTGGCCGCCTGACGGAAAACGGGCTTGTCGAACGGTTGCAGGACGGATCGGATCAGCGGCGCGCCCTGCTGCGCCTGACCCCCTTGGCCGAGCAGCATCTCGCCAAGCTTTCGGCTGCGCATCTGGACGAACTTTCGCGCATCAGGCCAATGCTGGAACAGGTGCTGCAAAGATATTCATGACATGGGCATAGGCGGACACCGGATAACGAGGCATGGGTTCCCATAGCCCTATTGCCCGCCGCAACGACTTCTCTTCTTCTTTGTCCAAATACCTTCCGGGGCTGGTATCGGGGATGCGGCTGGTTCGACAGGTGGACGGCTCGCAGCATTCACTGCCATTGTTGTCACAGCCTAGCGCAAGACCCCGGTCACCGCGTTTTCGATCAGGTTCAGGCAATCCGGGGAGGAAAAGCGATGATCGGCACCCTTCACGAGTGTCAGGTGGATATCCTCGCCACGTGCATGATCCAGCAGATCCAGCGCCCAACTTACCGGAACATCCTCATCCGCCGTTCCCTGCAGGAACCGGGCCGCGAAAGGGAGCGAAAGCGGCTGGTTCATGACCAGATGATCGCGGCCATCCTCGATAAGCTTCCGGGTGATGACATAGGGTTCATCACTGTATTCACTCGGAATTTCGATACGGCCGTCCCGCATCACCGTCTCGCGCTGCGCGTCGTCGAACCCCGCCCAGAATCCCTGTTCGCTGAAATCCGGCGCAGCCGCGATCGTCACCAGCCCCGCGACCCGCTGTGGCATCGCGCGGGCCAGCAGCAATGCGATCCAGCCTCCCATGCTGGAGCCGACCAGGACCTGCGGTCCTTCGGTCAGGCTGGTCAGCACGGCAGCCGCATCCGCGAACCATTCGCCGATGCAGCCATCCTCGAAGGCACCGCTGCTGTCACCATGGCCGAAATAGTCGAAACGCAGGAATCCCCGCCCCTGCCCGCGCGCCCAATGCTCCAGATGCATGGCCTTGGTGCCGGACATGTCGGATTTGAACCCGCCGAGAAAAACGATCCCCGGACCCTTTCCCTTCAGCAGGTTATAGGCAATCCGCCGGCCCTGCGGCGTATCGAGAAAATCAGTCATAGGTCATTCCCCATCATCTTGCCCTATCTTGACAGTTTTCGCGCAGAGGTCCATGGGACAGCCTCGACATACCCGCAGCCGGGCGTTCCGTGGGCGCCAAACCGACGAGGAGGACGACATGTCCCAGATCTCCCTTTCCTTCCCCGATGGCAATTCGCGTGACTACCCCGCAGGCATCACCGCCGCCGAGGTCGCCGAAAGCATCGCGCCCAGCCTTGCCAAGCGGGCGATCTCGGCCAATCTGGATGGCCGCCATATCGACCTGGCATGGCCGATCGCCGAATCCGGCGCGATCACCATCAACACGATGAAAGACGAGGCCCCGGCGCTGGAGCTGATCCGCCATGATTTCGCCCATGTCATGGCCCGCGCGGTGCAGGAGATCTGGCCCGATGTCAAAGTCACCATTGGCCCGGTGCGCGACCACGGCTGGTTCTATGACTTCGACCGGAAAGAGCCTTTCACGCCCGAGGATCTTGGCCGGATCGAGGCGAAGATGAAGGAGATCATCGCCGCCCGCGACCCCGTCCGCACCGAGATCTGGGACCGCGAACGCGCCATCGCCCATTACAAGGGGCAGAACGAGCCCTTCAAGCTGGAACTGATCGACCGCATTCCCGAGGGCGAGGATGTCCGGATGTATTGGCATGGCGAATGGCAGGATCTCTGCCGTGGTCCGCATCTGCAGAATACCGGGCAACTGCCCGCCGACGCCTTCCGCCTGACCCATGTGGCCGGCGCCTATTGGCTGGGCGACGCCTCTCGCCCCATGTTGCAGCGTATCTATGGCGTGGCCTTCCGCAACAAGGCCGATCTCAAGGCGCATCTGACCATGCTGGAAGAGGCCGCCAAGCGCGATCACCGCAAGCTGGGCCGCGAGATGGAACTGTTCCATTTCCAGGAGGAAGCGCCCGGCATGGTCTTCTGGCACCCGAATGGCTGGACGATCTATCGCGAACTGGAAGCCTATATGCGCCGCCGCCTGACCCGCGCCGGTTACAAGGAGATCAAGACCCCGCAGGTGGTTGACCGTATCCTGTGGGAAAAATCCGGCCATTGGGAAGCCTACCGCGAGAACATGTTCATCGTCGAGGTAGACGAGGAGGGCGCGAAGGAAAAGCGCACCAACGCGCTGAAACCGATGAACTGCCCCTGCCATGTGCAGGTCTATAACCAGGGCCTGAAATCCTATCGCGACCTGCCCCTGCGGCTGGCCGAGTTCGGATCCTGTCACCGCTATGAAAGCTCTGGCTCGATGCATGGGCTGATGCGGGTGCGGGGTTTCGTGCAGGACGATGCGCATATCTTCTGCACCGAGGACCAGATCGAGGCCGAATGCGCCAGTTTCCTGGACCTGCTCGGCTCGGTCTATGCCGATCTCGGCTTCGAGAAATTCGACATCAAGCTGTCCACCCGCCCCGAAACCCGCGTCGGCTCGGACGAGATCTGGGACAAGGCGGAAACGGCGCTTGAAGCGGCGATCCTCAAGGTCCGGAACGATTTCGAGGTCGACCCCGGCGAGGGCGCCTTCTACGGCCCCAAGCTGGATTTCAAGCTGACGGATGCCATCGGCCGCGAATGGCAATGCGGCACCTTCCAGGTCGATTTCAACCTGCCCGTGCGGCTGGATGCGGAATATATCGGCGAGGATGGCGGCAAGCACCGCCCGGTCATGCTGCACCGTGCCATCCTTGGCAGTTTCGAGCGTTTCATCGGCATCCTGATCGAGAACTATTCCGGCAAGCTGCCGCTCTGGCTGGCACCGCGCCAGGTGGTGGTCGCCTCGATCGTCTCGGATGCCGATGATTACGTGCGCCGGGTCGTGGACGCCCTGCGCGCCGCCGGTCTGCGGGCCGAAGCCGATACGCGTAACGAAAAGATCAATTACAAGGTCCGCGAACATTCCGTCGGAAAGGTGCCCGCCATCCTTGCCATCGGCATGAAAGAGGTAGAAGCTGGGACCGTGTCGTTGCGCCGGCTGGACAGCCAGGGCAGCCGCACATTGTCTTTGGAAGAGGCCGTGGCAGAGCTGTCTGCCGAGGCAGCACCCCCTGATCTGCGCTGAATCAGGGGGATAACCCGTCGGCATCGGCCAGAATCGTGACCAATATTCCGCCGATGACAATAAAACTTCACGTTTGTGTCGCTGGAAGCGTCGCTTTCCGGCTTGTCTTTTTTAATGATTCGTTCATGCTGACATCCGCGTGAGCGACAGACTTTCTACCGCCTCCCGATCATGGGCAGCCGGCATGACTGAAAGCAGGGCTGCACGGCCCGGGGCAATCTCGCCTCGGGATAATGCGAAGGAGATACGGTTATGGCGACCGGAACGGTAAAATGGTTCAACGCCACCAAAGGCTATGGCTTCATTGCCCCCGATGATGGCGGCAAGGACGTGTTCGTGCATATCTCGGCGGTCGAGCGCGCCGGGCTGACCGGGCTGCAGGACAATCAGAAAATCGCGTATGAGTTGCAGTCTGGCCGGGATGGCCGTGCCTCGGCAAGCGATCTGAAGCTGCTCTGAGCCTATCCTGACAGGAATTCAAGGCGGCCCGTTCACGCGGGCCGTTTTCAATTGGAAACGGCATACCCTGCCGCTTCTGCAGACAAAGCGATCGAATGCGGTTCCCCATTCGATGCAGTTTCTTTATTCAGGCGCTGCAATATCGTCGGAGAACCATCATGAATCTGGCCGAGCATGTGCTGCGCGCCGGCGCCTCCCATCCTGACAAGCTGGCGCTGTCCGTGATCGGGCCGTCGCGGGCGGAGCGCTGGTCCTATGCCCGCCTGACCGCCGCCATACGCGGCACCGCGACCGGATTGATCCGGGCCGGGCTGCAGCCCGGCGACCGGTTGCTGATGCGGTTGGGAAACACGGCGGCATTTCCCGTCGCCTATCTGGGCGCCATCGCGGCGGGCGTCGTGCCAATCCCGACCTCGGCCATGCTGACCCGGCGAGAGATCACCAAGATCGCCGCCGAAACCGAACCCGCCATGATCGTCGCGGGCCACGGGATCGCCCTGCCCGACCATCCCGCCCGGCTTTTGACCGAGGCCGATCTGGTTGCTTTCGCCGATCTCCCTCCGGCGGATTATATGCAGGGCGATCCCGACCGGCTGGCCTATATCATCTATACCTCGGGCAGTTCCGGCCATCCCCGCGCGGTCATGCATGCCCATCGCGCCATCCTCGCCCGGCAGATGATGTTCGAGGGCTGGTATGGGCTGCGCGAAAGCGACCGGGTGATGCATGCCGGCGCGTTCAACTGGACCTTCACCCTCGGCACCGGCCTGATGGATCCCTGGACCATGGGCGCGACCGCATTGATCCCCGCCGATGGCACAGCGCTGGAACAGCTCCCGCTTCTGGCCGCGCGTCACGGTGCCACCATCCTTGCAGGTGCGCCGGGGATATTCCGCCGCATCCTGCGCGCTGAATGGCAGCCCGTCGCCAACCTGCGCCACGGCCTCGTGGCGGGCGAGCGTCTCGATCCCGGCCTTCGCGCCGACTGGTCCGCCCGCACCGGCACCGATCTGCACGAGGCGATGGGCGCGTCGGAAATCTCCACCTTCATCTCGGGCAGCCCGTCGCGCCCCGCGCCCGCGGGCACTGCCGGATATTCCCAGCCCGGACGCCATGTCGCGATCCTCGGGGATGAGGGCCAACCGTTACCGCCCGGCACTTCGGGGGCACTGGCCGTTCGCCGTGACGATCCGGGGCTGTTCCTCGGCTATCTCGGACAGCCCGGGGAAACCGCCTCCCGCTTTCGCGGCGACTGGTTCCTGACCGGAGATCAGGCGCAGCAGGATGAAGACGGCGCCATCACCCTGTTGGGCCGGGCCGATGACATCATGAATGCCGGGGGGTTCCGCGTCGCCCCGCCCGAGATCGAAGAGGTGCTGTCCGGCTTTCCCGGCGCAGGCGATGTCGCGGTCGCGGAACTTTCTGTCGGCCCCGGCAGCAGCATCATCGCCGCCTTCTGGACCGGCCCGGCCAAGGCCCGGGACCTGCGCGGATTCGCCGAATCCAATCTTGCCCGGTATAAGCAGCCCCGCGAATATATCTGGCTGGATACCCTGCCCCGCACGGCCACCGGCAAGATCAACCGCCGCGCCCTTCGCGCGGCCCACAGCAAGGCCCCGGCATGACCCGCCTCGACATCTTCTCGGATCCCGTCTGCCCGTGGTGCCTGATTGGCAAGCTGGAACTGGACCGCGCGCTGGAAAGCCGCCCAAATCACCCCTTCGAGATCATCTGGCACCCGTTTCGCCTGAACCCGCAGATGCCCGCCGGGGGCATGGACCGGCTGGAATATCTCAGGGCCAAGCCGGGAGCCGCCGACGCCGCCAGGGCGGTCGCCGGACGCGCCGCGCAAATGGGGCTGGAACTGCGCTTGCCCGAGCGTCAGCCCGACACCACCGACGCCCATCGCCTGATGCATTGGGCGGGGCTGGAAGGGGCGCAAAGCCGCGTCATGTCGGGCCTCTTGCGCGCCTATTGGCAGGAGGGACGCGATATCGGCGACAGGGCCGAACTGGCGGGTATCGCCGAAACCGCGGGAATGGACAGGGCCATGACCGCCCGGCTGCTGGACAGCGATGCCGACCGCGACGAGGTGATCGGGCGCGAAATGCATGCCCGCAAGCGCGGCATCAACGCGGTGCCGACCTTTATCGTTGCCGACACCCATGCCGTCAGCGGTGCTCAATCCGCCGAGCTATGGCAGAACGTGATAGACGAATTGACGGCAGCGGACAGCTCCGGACACTGATTTCCGGAACCGTTCAGGCCATGGCATTTCGCTGAACCGCCGAAACACTGTGCAGTGATGCTCCGTTCAGGCTGTCCTTGAACTGGTCTGGCCGCCGGGCCCTATTCCCCGGGCCGGGCATAATAGCTGTATCCGGCCACTTCGCGGAAACCGAGCCTGCGATAGAGCGCCATCGCCCCCCCGTTCGCACGGCTGACCGCCAGCCCGATCCGTTCCGCCCGGTTTTCTGCCGCCCAGAAAGCCGCCTGCCGCATCATCCAGCCCGCCAATCCCTTGCGCTGCCAGCTGGGCAGGACCTCCACGCAATGCACCATGGCGATGCCCTGATGGATGGCGGCAAATGCCGCTCCGGCGGCGCGGTCCTCGATCCGCCCGAGGATCGAGGTCACGGGCATTTCCACCCGTTCCATCACCGCCTGACGGGCTGGCCCGATATTGCCTGCCGTCCAGATATCGCGCTGAATGGCCATCGGCGGCCAGACCGCAAAGGCCGTCACCGGCGGCAGGTCCCGATCCGTCAGCCCGGCGGTTTCGATCTCCATGATCGCGGTGGGGTTTTCGCGCCGGAATCCTTGCGCCTCCAGCGCCGCGACCAGTTCGTCATCGTCATCCAGAGCGCGAAACAGGGGGCGCTGCCCCCATTCCTGATGTTTCCTGACGGCTGCCGGTATGTCGCCATCCTTCCAGCCGCTCAGGGCCCGCGCCGAACTGACACGCCCGCCCGCGCCCAGGCCACGCCCGACACGGAACCCGCCCGCATCCGCGTATTCCGCAGCGGGCCATGTTGCCTCGAAAGCCTGTACCAGCGCCGGGTCCATCACAGCCCCAGCACCCGCCTGAGCTCGGACATGGCGAATTCCACGCGCCCGGTATCGAGCCCGCGCACGACCAGATTCGTGCCCCAGCCCCTTTCGTCGTGGAACGGATAGGAGCCCAGTGACAGATCCGGAAATTCCCGGGCCAGAGCCTGCAATTCCTCGGCCACCTCGCTCTCGCCGCGCCGCACCTCCACCGTCAGCGATTGCGCGGGCCTGCCGCCGGGAAGCCGGGGGATCAGCCAGTCGACCATGCCACGGAACACCTCTGGCACACCGGCCATCACATGGGTCCTGCCGATGGAAAAGCCCGGTGCCGCCGATACCGCGTTGTCGATCAGCGTTGCCCCTACCGGAACCCGGGCCATCCGCAGCCGGTTCGGCGTCAGCTCGGTTCCCATCCGCTCGCAGCGTGCCTGCAGCAGCGCCCGCGCCTCCTGGTTTATCTCGACCGTGGTGCCATGTGCGGCGGCCACCGCATCGGCGGTGATGTCGTCATGCGTCGGCCCGATCCCGCCCGAGGTGAACAACAGGTCGTAAGCGCCACCCAGGGAGCTGTCCAGGGCACGGATCGCGGATACGATCTGATCATGGTCATCCGCCACGATCCGCATCTCGCGCAGGTCGAACCCCGTCGCCGCCAGCACCCCGGCCAGATGATGCGCATTCCCCTCGCGCGTGCGCCCCGACAGTATTTCATCGCCGATCACCAGGATGGCTGCCGTGGGATTGTCTGATTGCATGGCCCTGCCCCTCTTTTTACCATCCCCTTCTATGCCCGTGCATGGGGCTGGAACAAGTAGGCCGGTGCGACTATCTATGCGCTCATAGGAAAGGACAACCGATGGACGAAGAAAGCCGCATCACCAGGGAAGGCATCCGCATTCACGCCCCGCAGGATTTCGAAGGCATGCGCAAGGCAGGCGCGGTGGCTTCGCGGATCCTCGACGAGGTCGGCCCGCTGGTCGAACCGGGCGTGACCACCGGAGCCCTCGACGACTTCATCCGGAACCGGGTTGAGGAACTTGGCGCCACCTCGGCGACGATCGGCTATCGCGGCTATCAGCACGCAAGCTGCATCAGCGTGAACCATGTCGTCTGCCACGGTATTCCGAGCGAAAAAAGCCTGAAGAATGGCGATATCCTGAATATCGACGTCACCGTGATCGTCGATGGCTGGTATGGCGACACCAGCCGCATGTATGTGGCCGGAAAACCGTCGATCAAGGCGCAGAGGCTGATCCAGGTGACCCATGATTCACTGATGAAGGGGATCGAGGCCGTCCGTCCCGGTGCGACCTTCGGCGATATCGGCGCCGCTATCCAGACCTATGCCGAAGGGCATCGCATGTCGGTCGTGCGGGATTTCTGCGGTCACGGGCTGGGGCGGGTGTTCCACGCGCCGCCCAATGTCCTGCATTTCGGACGCGCCGGCAAGGGCCCGGTGCTGGAGGAAGGCATGTTCTTCACCATCGAGCCGATGATCAATCTGGGCCGTCCCGAGACCAAGACGCTGGCCGATGACTGGACCGCCGTCACCCGCGACAAGTCCCTGTCGGCCCAGTTCGAGCATTCGATCGGCGTCACCTCGGACGGTTTCGAGATCTTCACACCATCGGACCTGTTCTTCCCGGAAGCCCGTTAAGCTCTGCTCGGGAACCCCGCCCGTGCATCCGGCCGTGCCCGGCCATTGCCGGTCAGGCGCGACCCGCCGCAGCCGACAAGAGTGACGGATCAATGCCTTGCGCTCGCAGCGCAAAATGCCATTTCACCTCGTTATCGGCGCCAAAGACCAACTCGTCGTCGCTGTCACCCACCAGCCAGCCGTTCTGCAGCATTTCCTCTTCAAGCTGCCCCGGCCCCCAGCCTGCGTATCCCAGTGCCAGAACGGCCGATTCCGGGCCGTTCCCATGCGCCAGGTCCTCGAGAATGTCGCGGGTCGTCGTCATCGCCAGACCTTGCCCAATCCGCAGCCGCCCCTCGGGATCATTGCCATGCTCGGGCACGTTGTGCAGAACGAAGCCCCTTCCGGGCTCGACCGGTCCGCCAAAGCGCACCTCGATCCGGCGGGCACCGTTATCGGCCTCTATCTCCAGTTGTTCCAGCAGGTCGCCGAAATCGATCTCGGGCAATGGCCGGTTGAGCACCAGCCCCATCGCCCCGTCGTCGGAATGCGCGCATATCAACACGACCGAGCGCTGGAAACGCGGATCATTCATTCCCGGCATGGCGATCAGAACCTTGCCGGTCAGGTTTGCGGGTTCGGACTGTTCGGGGTTGCTGCTCATATGGTCTCCTTGCCTCTCCAAGATCGGCGCTTCGGGGCGATGATGCAAGATCCCCGCGTGAAAGTGATTTCATTCATCATACAAGTGTCGCTAAACCCGCCCCATGATCCGAACCATGTCGCTGACCCTCTGCACCGCTCTGACCGTCCTTCCCGCCGCCGCCGAGCAACTGCCTCCGGGTGTCGTGTCGGCCCGGCTCCTGCCCGGCTGGACGGATGGGGACGGCAATCGCGTCTCTGCGCTTGAGTTGCGGCTTGAACCGGGATGGAAGACCTATTGGCGCAACCCCGGCGATAGCGGTCTGCCGCCCAGCTTCGACTGGCGGGAATCGGAAAACCTTGCCGAGGTCGCGTTTCACTGGCCCGCCCCGGAGGCGATCCGCTCCGGCGGCGAATTGACGCTTGGCTATCATGACCTGCTGGTTCTGCCGTTCACGGCGAAACCCGCCGATCCCGGCCGGCCCGTCGAACTGGCTGCTGGAATCGACCTTGGGGTTTGCGAGAAAATCTGCGTGCCGGCCCATTTCGACCTGCAGGCACCCGCCGCGGGTGAACGCCCCGACCCGGTGATCGAAACCGCATTGAGCCGGATGCCCGAACCTCTTCCCGCCACCCCCGCCTGCACCAGGCGGGAGATCGAGGACGGGATTCAGCTTAGCGTGCTGCTACCCCGGCAGGAGGTCGATGTCGCTGCGATGGAACTGGACGGTCATCCCGATATCTGGGTCTCTACCGCGACGCTTGAGGCCGAAGGTCAGGACATCCGCGCGACCGCGGATTTCGTTCCTCCTTCGGGCGAGCCGTTCGATCTGGATGTGGACAATCTGCGGATCACACTGATCGGCACGGATGGCGCGGTCGAGATGCGAGGCTGTGATCTGCAAACCGCCGCCTTTGGCGGCTGAGAGGTTTCCGGCATTGCCGCTATTCGACAAGTTGCCGGATACCACAGACCGAGCCCGAGCCGGTCCGGACTAGTCCGGTTTCATGCGGAAGCCGTCTCCAACCGAGCCGCGATGGACAAAAGATCGGCCCATGCCTCGCGCTTGGCAGCCGGGTTGCGCAACAGATAGGCCGGATGCGTCATTGGCAGTGCCGGACGGCCGAACGCCTCTGTCCATTGCCCGCGCAGCCGCAGGATGCCACGCCGCCCCAGGGCTGCCTGACAGGGAATATTGCCCATCAGCACGATCAGGTCCGGCGAGGCAAGTTCGATATGCCGCCGCACGAAGGGGAGGCTGACGGCGATTTCGTCGGGGCTCGGGTCGCGGTTGCCCGGCGGGCGCCAGGTCAGCACATTGACGATATAAAGCGCCTTTTCCGCATCGACCGCATCGCGGGCCAGCCCGATGGCCCCGAACATCCGGTTCAGCAATTGCCCCGCGCGACCGACAAAGGGCCGCCCTTCGCGATCCTCCTGATCGCCCGGGGCCTCCCCCAGGATCAGCACCCGCGCCTTGGGATTGCCGTCGCTGAAACAGAAATTGCGCGCGCCCTTCTTCAGTTCGATACCGTCGAAATCCTCCTGAACCGAGGCCAGCGCCGCAAGACTGTCCGCCGACGCGGCCAAAGCCTCGGCCTCGGCAACCAGCGCCGATGGATCATCGGGCGTAGCAGAGAGAGCCGCTGGCGCCTTGACCTGCGACAGGGATATCTCCGGCATCACCGGCTTTGGCCGCGCGGCCAGTTCGAACCGATCCACCGTATTGTCCAGGATCGGTTCTTCGGCCCCCATCTCGGCCTGCCATTCCAGCAGCGCCAGCGCGGTTGCGGCGTCCAGCCCGATTCCCTGATATGTGAGATTTCCGTCCATGCCGCCAAGCTAGGCCCGCCACCGCCCGCAGGCAAGCGTCAGTCGGTGACCAGCATGTATCCTGCGCCGCGCACGGTCTGCAGAAAGCGCGGCTCTTTCGGGTCGGGCTCGATCTTGCGGCGCAGGCGGGTCATCTGCACATCGATGGCACGTTCCGAATTCTCGGATTCCTCGCCGCTGCCGCCCCGTCCCAGATCCTCGATCAGCTCGGTCCGGCTTACCGGCTGGCCCGGGGTCGCGGCCAGCCGTCGCAGCAGGGCCTGCTCGGTCCCGGTCAGGCGCAGCGGAGAGTCACCCTGCCAGAGCTCTGCCTTCTCGGTATCGTAGCGCAGCATTCCCAATGTCAGGAATTTGGGCTGCGCCATCTCGGCAACCGGAACCCGGCGCAGGATCGCCGCGATCCGCAACAGCAATTCACGCGGCTCGAAAGGCTTGGGCAGGTAATCATCCGCACCGCTTTCCAGCCCGGTGATACGATCCTCCGTCTCGCCCTTCGCGGTCAACAGCAGAACCGGCATATCGCTTCGTTCACGCAGGAACCGGGTGAGTGAGAAACCATCCTCGCCGGGCATCATCACGTCCAGGACGACCAGATCGAATTCCAGCCCTGCCAGCAACCTGCGAGCCTGGGCGGCATCGCGCGCGCAGCTGACAAGGAAACCGTTCCTGCGCAGGAACCGGCTTAGCAGGCTGCGTATGCGCTCATCGTCATCGACGATCAGAATATGTGCGTCTTGGCTGCTCATTGGCGGGCTCTTTCCGATCTTCGGGCAAGTCTTTCAATGCCTGATACTGCGCCCGCGTCTCGGGGTCCATCATCGCTTCCAGAACCTGCCGGAACCCCGCCACCGCCTGCGGGCCGGCATTGCGATAGGCGGCACGCATCCGCGCGCGCTGAGCCTCGGACAGGCGGCGCTCGAGAATGGCGCCCTTCTCGGTCAGGTAAAGCTGCCTCTCGCGGCGGTCACGGCGGCCTACCCGGCTTTCGACAAGTTCATCCTCAATCAAGGTGCGCAGCACCCGATTCAGGGATTGCTTGGTTACCCCAAGCACCGCCAGCAGCGATGTTACCGTCAGCCCCGGATCGCGGTTGATGAAATGCACGGCGCGGTGATGGGCGCGGCCGTAATCCAGCTCGGCCAGAATCAGGTCGGGATCGGCGGTGAAGGCGCGATAGGCGAAGAACATCGCCTCGATGCCGCGGCGAAGCTGATCATCCGTCAGAAACAGCAGGTCCTCACCGATCATGCCCGGCATCCGTATTTTCTGCTGCATCCCTCTCCCTTTCTCTGCATTTCCCGGCTTGATAGGGCAGCCTTGTTGACTTTCCAAGATTCGATTGCTAGCCGTCAAGCATCTTACGCAAGAAATTAGCCGATTCCGGGCTATTTTGCGCAAGATCTGAAAAGTCCGGGATTGATGGAGAGAAAAATGACGGCGGCATATGACGATCGCGACGGCAAAATCTGGATGGATGGCGAACTCATAGACTGGCGCGACGCGAAGGTGCATATCCTGACCCATGCGCTGCATTACGCAAGTTCGGTATTCGAGGGCGAGCGCTGCTATGACGGCAAGATCTTCAAGGGGCACGAGCATTCGCTGCGGCTGATCGAATCGGGCCGCCTGCTGGACATGCCGATTCCCTATTCCGCCGACGAGATCGACGCCGCCAAGGAAGCCGTGCTGAAAGCCAACGGTTTCGAAAACGCCTATGTGCGCGCGGTCGCATGGAGGGGCTCGGGCGAGGATATGGGCGTATCGGCCAAGCGCAACCCGGTCCGTATGGCGATCTGCGCATGGGAATGGGGCAGCTATTACGGCGACGCGAAATGGCAGGGCGCCAAGCTGGATGTCGCCAAGTGGAAGCGCCCAAGCCCGGAAACCATCCCCACCGCCGCCAAGGCCGCCGGCCTTTACATGATCTGCACCATGTCCAAGCATGCCGCCGAAGCCAAGGGCTGTTCTGACGCGCTGTTCATGGACTGGGAGGGGTATGTGGCCGAGGCGACCGGCGCGAATATCTTCTTCGTCAAGGATGGCGAGGTGCATACGCCTCTGGCCGACCGCTTCCTGAACGGGCTTACCCGGCAGACCATCATCCAGATTCTGAAGGACAAGGGAATCGCGGTGCATGAGCGCCGCATCAAGCCCGAGGAGCTGGAAGGTTTCCAGGAATGCTTCCTGACCGGCACGGCTGCCGAGGTCACCCCGGTCGGGCAGATCGGCGACTGGCATTTCCAGGTCGGCCAGACCACGCGCGGAATCGCCGAGGATTACGAGAAGCTGGTCCGCTCATGAGCCATCGCCTCGCCCATATCGCGCTGGTGGTGCGCGATTACGACGAGGCGATCCGGTTCTACGTGGACGTGCTGGGCTTCCGGCTGCTGGAGGATATCCATCAGCCGGAGCAGGACAAGAGATGGGTGCTGGTGCAGCCCTCCGGCGGAGGCGCCTCGATCCTGCTGGCCCGTGCCGCGAATGACATCCAGCGCGCGGCCATCGGGGCACAATCCGGTGGCCGCGTATTCCTGTTTCTGGATACCGACGACCTGTCGGCCGATCTGGACAGATTGCGCGAGAACGGGGTCAGGATCGTCCGCGAGCCAAAGACCGCCGATTACGGTACCGTCGCCGTATTCGAGGACCTGTATGGCAATCTCTGGGACCTGATCGAACGGCCAGGGGCCGGGTGACGCGCTGTCACCCGGCCGGGGGAATCATACCTCCCGGCCGCGTTCGATACGCAGATACTCGGCGGTCTTGCGGTTCTCGGCACCGCGGGTCAGCGGACGGCTGTGCAGCACTGCGACAGACGGATGTGTGCCCGCCTCGCGCTCCTGCCTTGTGTATTCGCGCAACCGCTGGTGGCTGTGGCTGCGGGGTTGGTCGCTGATGTGCTTGTTCATCTTCGGCCCCTCCTCAGGTGGATGAGCCGTTACTATAGGGCCGAATCGCTTCGTTTCAAAATCAGGCCGCCTTGATCCCCTGCGCGGCTGCGAGAACGGCATGCAGCGCCGTCGGGCTGTCATTGGCGCGCAGCTTGGCCCGCAGATCTGAATCCCGCAATGTGCGCGACACGAGTGCAAGGGCCTTGAGATGATCGACCCCACCCGATTCCGGCGCGAGCAGGGCGAAAACCAGATCGACAGGTTTGCGGTCCACCGCGTCGAAATCCAGCGGTTTGTCCAGCCGCAGGAACAGCCCCACGACCCTGTCCAGCCCATGCAGCCTGGCATGCGGCAAGGCCACACCCTGCCCCACGCCGGTGGGCCCCAGGCTTTCGCGTTCCTGCAGCGCGTCAAGCACCTCGGATGCGTTCAGCCGGTATTCGGCATGGGCCAGATCGGCCAGTTCCTGAAACAGCCTCTTCTTGGATGTCACTTGCCCGAGGGAACGAACAGCTCCCGGCCCGAGAATCTCACTGAGTTGCATTCAGTCGTTTCTTTCCTGCGCTGACCGTCCCCGCCAGCCATTGGCCGGGAACGGTTCCGTCCGAAAGGCGGTGCGCGACGGATTACCCGTTGCCACGCGGATCAATCCAGCCCACATTGCCGTCTTCCCGGCGGTGGACGACGTTGACGCCGCCATGTTTTTCATTGCGGAACACCAACAGAGGCGCCCCGGCCAGTTCCATCTGCATCACCGCGTCACCCACCGACAGGGTCGGAACGCGGCTTTCCATCTCCGCGATGATGATGGGTTCCAAGCCACTGCCCTGCGATTCCCAAACATCTTCGTCGGCGGAAAGCACATACATCCCAGCCTCGCCGAATTCAACCGGTCCCGTGCGATCCTTGTGGTGATCCTTCAACCGCCGCTTGTAGCGGCGCAACTGCTTGTCCATCCTTTCGCGGCAAGCCTCGAACGCGGCATAGATCTCGTTGGCCGCGCCGCGCGCCTGCACCGTCAGGCCGGTGGACAGATGCACGACCGCATCACACAGGAACTGATGCGCATCGCGGGAAAAGGTGACTGTCGCATCGGTCGGGCGCTGCGAATACTTGACGACCGTGTCGCCCAATTCCGTCTCGACATGCGTGCTCAGGGCATCGCCGACGTCAATATGTTTTCCGCTGATGGTAAAGCGCATCTTCTTTCCTCTCCGGTTGCCCGTTTCTGCCAGCGCCGGTCCGTTCAGGCACCGGCGCGCGGCGGTAAACGGGTATGGCGGGGCACGGCATTATACCGCACCCGCATATCTCAATTTGGTGACAGCGGATCGCCTCTGTCAACGGAAAGAGCGATAGAGAATGGAAATTCCCGCAATCTCCTGCCGCGGTCAGCCGACGTGAAAGCTGTCGCCCAGGTAAACCTCGCGGACTTTCGCATCGGCGATGATTTCCGAGGTTGTTCCCGACATAAGCACATGACCGTCATGCAGGATATATGCGCGATCGACGATCGCCAGCGTCTCACGGACATTGTGATCGGTGATCAGGACCCCGATGCCGCGCGATTTTAGATCATGCACCAGTTCACGTATCTCGCCCACGGCGATGGGGTCCACGCCCGCGAAGGGTTCGTCCAGCAGAAGGAAACTCGGCGCAGATGCCAGGCAGCGCGCGATCTCGACCCGGCGGCGTTCGCCGCCCGACAAGGCCAGCGCCGGAGCGCCCCGCAGATGGGTGATCGAGAAATCGGCCAGCAATTCCTCCAGCCGGTCGCGCCGGTGACGCGGATCGTCCAGCGTCACCTCCAGCACCGCCATGATATTCTGCTCGACCGTGAGGCCGCGGAAGATCGACATCTCCTGCGGCAGATAGCCGATCCCCATGCGCGCACGCCGGAACATCGGCAGCTGTGTCGCATCCTGCCCGTCGATCATCACCTGCCCGGCATCGGGCGAGACCAGCCCGGCAATGCAGTAAAAGCAGGTGGTCTTGCCCGAGCCGTTGGGGCCCAGCAGGGCGACGACCTCGCCACGCTTAAGCCTCACCGAGACATCCCGGATCACCAGGCGGTTGCGATAGGACTTGCGCAGGTTCCTGACCGTCAGGCCATCGCCCGCATGCGTTTCCGTCTCTTGCATCAGTTCTCGCCCGGCTGGAGAATCGAGCGGACCCGTCCATCGACCCTGGCCGTGCCCGAAGCCAGGTCAACCTGCATCCGGTCTCCGGTCAGCACATTCCGGCCCTGTGTCATGACCACGTCGCCGATCAACGTCACATGCCCGGATTCGACGTCATAGGTCGCCTCGGCGGCCTCTGCCGCATCCTCGCCGCTGACCAGCGTCACCTCCCCTTTGGCATGAAGCGACTTGATCCGGCTTTGCCCGGCATCGGCATATTCGACCGTCACCTCATCCGCCGACAGCCGCATCTCGCCCTGCCCGATCACGACATTGCCGGTGAATACCGCGCGGCCGCTATCCTGTTCGACCGCGAGACTGTCGGCCGCCACCTCGACCGGAGCCGAGACGTCCGCCTTGAGGCCCCCGAAGCCAACCTCCTGCGCCATCGCCGGCATCGCCAGCAAGGTCAAGGCAGTAATCAGGGGACGCAGCATGGGCATGTTCCTTCGCAGAAATCAGGGCCGGTATATCAGACGGACGCCATCGGTAAAATTCAAGACCGCCGCGCCGTCCTTTTCCGGCACGGCATGCAATTCCATCGCCCCGGCGGTAATCTCGCCGAAAGGCGCGACGGCGTCCACACCTTCCTGCGCCGAAATATGCGACCGGTCCGTCGCGGCGTCGATCTGCTCGGCCTGCAGGGACCAGCCGGTGGAGGTGGTCATGCGGACGCCGCCCCGCAAGGTGATCTCGCCATTGTCCAACCCTCCTGCGGGGGCGGTCACCTGCGCGGTCAGCCCATCCTTGCGATGCATGTCCAGTTGCAGCTCGCTTGCCTCGCCGCCCCGGTCCTGCTTCGGGCTGGCCTCGGAGGCGCGAAGCGACAATTCGGCCCCGTCATCCGTCACGCCCGAATATTCAGGGGCGACCATGCGCGGCTCGCGTGCCATCCGCTCCGCATCGACCTCGGCATAGGGGATCTCGGGCTCGGTGTCGGATTCGCCCGAGAACAGGAACATCGTCGACAGGACGGCCAGCGCCAGCAGCGGCAACAGCACACGCAGCCAGCGAACGATGCGGGTGCGACTCATCTGCTCAGACCATGCCGGCGCGCAGGCAGTCATGGATATGCAGGATTCCCTGCGGTCTGCCCCCGTCCACCGCGAACAGGCAGGTGATCTTGCGCGACTGCATCTCGGCCAGCGCCGCCTCGGCCAGCGCATCGGGTTCGATGACCCGCGGATTGCTGGTCATCACCTCGGCCGCCTTGTGATCCAGCAAGCCGTCCATATGCCGCCTCAGGTCGCCATCGGTGATGATCCCGACCAGCCGCCCGCCGGAATCGGTCACGCCGGTCACGCCATAGCCCTTCTGGCTGATGACCAGCAAGGCCTCGGTCATCGGGTCGTCCTCGGACACCAGCGGCATGTCGGCATGCATCAGGTCCCCGACCTTGGCCAGCCGCGCACCCAGCTTGCCCCCCGGATGGAAGGTCCGGAAATGCTCGGGAGTGAATTCGCGATGCTCCATCAGGGCAATGGCCAGCGCATCGCCAAGCGCCAGCGTCATCGTCGTCGAAGTCGTCGGCACGATCCCGTTGCCGCAGGCCTCCTCGGCGGCGGGCAGGACCAATGCCACATCGGCCTGCCGCAGCAGGGTCGAGCCCGGACGCGAGGCCACCCCGATCAGGGGGATCCGGAACCGGCGGGTATGCGCGATCAGGTCGGCGAGTTCCGGCGTCTCGCCGCTGTTCGAAAGCACCAGCGCCACATCGGCCCTGGTCACCATCCCCAGATCGCCATGACTGGCCTCGGCGGGGTGGACGAATTGCGCGGGCGTCCCGGTCGAGGCCAGCGTCGCCGCGATCTTGCGGGCGATATGGCCGGACTTGCCCATGCCGGACACGATCACCCGCCCCGATGCCCCGAGGATCAGGTCGATGGCCTGCCGGAACTCCGGCCCAAGGCTTGCTGCAAGAAGTTCAAGCGCCTCTGCCTCGGTGCGGATCACCCGGGCGGCGGTATCGAGATATGCGTTCATTGCGGTCATCTAATGGTGGAAGATGTCTTTTTCATCCCCCCAGCCCAGCAAATCCAGATGGGCCCGCGCCGGAAGGAAATCGAAACAGGCTTGCGCAAGTCCCAAACGATTCTCGCGCCGCAAACGTTCCTCCAGCGCCTCTTTCAGCTTATGCAGGTAAAGAACGTCCGAGGCGGCATATTCCAGCTGCGCGTCGGAAAGATCCTCGGCGCCCCAGTCACTGGTCTGCTGCTGCTTGCTGATATCGACATCAACCAGTTCGTTCAGCAGGTATTTCAGCCCGTGCCGGTCGGTAAAGGTCCGCACCAGCTTGGAGGCGATCTTGGTGCACCAGACGGGCGATGTGACAATTCCGAAGGCGTTTTCCAGCGCGGCGATGTCGAAACGTCCGAAATGGAACAGTTTCAGAACCTTGGGATCTGTCAGCATGCGGGCGAGGTTGGGTGCCTCGGTCTGGCCCCGCTCGATCTGGACCAGATGCGCATCGCCATCGCCCGACGACATCTGCACCAGGCACAGCCGGTCGCGGCGCGGATCCAGCCCCATGGTCTCGGTGTCGATGGCCACCACCTGCCCGAGATCCACGTCATCGGGAAGGTCATTCTGATAAAGATGTATACTCATCGCTTCTTCTGCCTGATATCTGCATCAAAACTTTTGGCCCCACAGACCAGAAACTGTCGCTGCGATCCAGTCAAATTCGCCCGGCAGGCGGGTTTTGCGCGACAATCGCCGTTTTCATCTCCGACTTTAGACGGGGTGGCGCCGCGACGCGACTCCTTGCAGACTGTGCATGTTCACCCTTGGGAGGAGGCGATGAACGAATTATCGCATGAAGCCCACGCCGTCGCGCGATTGGGGGCCGAGGTCGGGGCCACGCTGATCGGCCATGAGCTCCTTGTCGAGCGGTTGCTGATTGCGCTGCTTTCCGGCGGGCATGTGCTGATCGAGGGACCGCCCGGAATCGCCAAGACCCGCGCAGTCAAGCAACTGGCCGCGCATCTGCCCGGCAGTCATGCGCGCATTCAATGCACGCCCGACCTGCTGCCCTCGGATCTGACCGGCACGCAGGTTTTCCGGCCCGAGACCGGCGGTTTCGATTTCATGGCCGGTCCGATCTTTCACAGCCTCGTGCTGGTGGACGAGATCAACCGCGCCCCGCCCAAGGTGCAATCGGCGCTGCTGGAGGCGATGGCCGAGCGGCAGGTGACAACCGGCGGCACCACCCGCCCCCTGCCCGATCCCTTCATGGTCGTGGCCACGCAGAACCCGATCGAGCACGAGGGAACATTTCCGTTGCCCGAGGCGCAGCTTGACCGCTTCCTTCTGCATCTGCGGCTGGACCTGCCGGGGGCCGAGGCCGAACGCGCCATCCTCGATCTGGTCGAGGCCGAGGGGCAATCGCCCCCTGTCGCGGCAACGGCTGTGACGCCCGAAGAGCTGTCGCAGGCGCAAGCCGAGGTGGCGCAGGTGCATCTAGCCCCGGCGCTCAAGGATTTCATCGTGCGGCTGGTGATGGCCACGCGACCGGGCGGCGCGGTGGCCGAATGGATCGAGCATCCGGTCTCGCCGCGCGGATCGCTAGCGCTGGCGGCCGGAGTGCGGGCGCGGGCATGGCTGCATGGCCGCGATCACGGCCTGCCCGAGGATGCCGAGGCACTGGCGGCCGACGCCCTTGCGCATCGCATGGTTCCCGCATGGCAGGCCGTCAGCGAAGGCCGCAGCGGACGGTCCCTTGTCGCCGACATCCTGCGCGAGGTGCGGCCTTGGTGACTCTGGCCGCTCTGCCGGATGTCCCGGGAATCCGGTTGACGGCAGAGGAGTTGCTGGCGCTGCGTGACGAGATACGGGGACCGGGCCGCCATCGCCCCGCCACGCGCCGTCCCGGCGTGGCTCCGGCGCGGCTGGAGGGATCGGGCATGGACCTGCGCGAAATCCGCGCCTATGTCGCGGGTGACGATCCAAGGCGGCTGGACCCCGCCGCCACGGCCCGCACCGGCCAACCGCATATCCGCAGCCTGCACGAGGATCGTGACGACACCACCCTGCTGATCGCCGATTTCCGCGCCCCGATGCTGTGGGGCACCGGGACGGCGCTGCGCTCCGTTCGGGCGGCCCGGCATCTCGCGCGGGCGGGATGGCAGGCGGCGCTGCGCGGAGGGTCGGTGGCGGGGCTGACCGTTTCGGGCGCCGGGCTGGCGGAACTGGCCCCGGCCACCGGCGACGCGCATATGGCCAGCGTTTCCCGGCTGCTGGCCCATCAGCATGACCGCGCATTGACCGATCCCGGCACGCCTTCGCTGACCGAGGCGCTAGCCCATGCCGCCCGTCTCGCCCCCGCGGGCGGGCGGGTTCTGCTGGCGACCGCTCCGGGTGGGTGGCAATCGGCAGAGGCCGCATTGTCGCGCCTTGCCCGCCGCCGCAAGCTCACCGTCGCGCTGATCCTGGACGAGATCGAATGCATCGCTCCGAGCGGCGTTCTGGCGGTCAGCGATGGCCGTGCCAGCCGTCTTGCCCGGCTGTCGGTTCCCGATCTGTCCGACGACAGCGACCGGTTGCGCGTCCTTGGCGCGATCCCCGCAGAGGTGCAGCCGTGACGCATGAGGAAATGCTCGCCGCTCTCGCCCCGTCCCGCCTGCCCGCCGACATGGCGATACTGGGCTGGCGCGAGGCCCTGGGGCTGGCGGGGCTTGGTCTGCTGGCGGCGCTGATCCTCTATGCGCTGCTGTCGCCATGGCTTGCGCGCCGTCCCTCGCGCCGGGCACGTATCCGGGCGACGAGAGGTCTGCCCGCGCAAGAGCGTATCCTCGCCATCGCCCGCATCCTCGGCCACCTGCCCGAGCGCCTGCGCCCCGCCGCCTATGGCGAAGCCCACGCTCCGGCGGATGCCGAGATCGAACGCATCGCCCTGCGTAGCCGGAGGCGGGGATGAGTTTCGCGCTGCCCTGGATATTGATCCTGTTGCCGCTGCCGCTGCTGATCCGCCGCCTGACCCCGCCATTGGCCATCCGGCGTCCGGCGCTGATCCTGCCCGCCCATCTGGACCGGGTCGCCCGCGCCGAAGGGAACCCGCGCATCAGGCAGGGACCTTGGTTGGTTGCACTGGCATGGATCATGCTGGTGATCGCCATGGCGGGGCCACGAGCCGAAGCCATTAGCGACATCATCCCCGCATCGGGGCGTGATATCGTGCTGGCGCTGGACCTGTCGGGCAGCATGATGAAAGAGGATTTCCGGCTGGACGATCAGCCGGTCTCGCGGCTCGAGGCGGTCAAGCGCACCGCCTCTGCCTTCGTGGCGGCGCGGCGCGGCGACCGGATCGGGCTGGTGATCTTTGGCGAACGGGCCTATTTCGCCTCGCCCCTGACCTTTGACGTGGATGCCGTCGCCCGCGCCATCGAAGAGGCGCAGATCGGCATATCCGGACGCGGCACCGCAATTTCCGACGGGCTGGGGCTGGCGACCAAGCGGCTGGCCCGCAGCGAGGCGCAGACACGGGTGATCGTGCTGCTGTCGGACGGGGTGGACACCTCGGGCAACGTCCCGGCCATCGAGGCGGCAAAGCTGGCAGCCGATCACGGCATCCGGATCCATTCGATCGCGCTCGGCCCCGAGGACCTGGAGAACCAGCCCGCCGCCCGCGACGCCGTTGACGTGGCGACCCTGCGCGACATCGCGGCAGCTGCCGGGGGCGAAAGTTTCCGCGTCCGAACCACCGAGGACCTGCAGCGCATGGCCGGCACGTTGGACCGGCTGGAGCCCAACCCGTCCTCGCGCCCGCCGATGCGCTATTGGAAATCGCTCTGGATCTGGCCTGCCGCGATGGCGCTGGCATGCCTGACCCTTCTTGCCGTCAGGAGGCGGGGATGGGCGGGCTGATCCTGTTGCGGCCCTGGTGGCTGTTATCCCTCCTGCCCCTGCTCTTGCTGGTGCTTTGGATCCTGCGGCGAACACCCGATGCGGGAGGCTGGCAGCGGGTCATGCCGCGCCAGATGCTGCAAGCCATGATCGCGCTCGAAGCCCTTGGCGGGCGGCAGCCGGCCTGGCAGCGGATGCTGGCACCCTTTGCCATATTCGCGCTGATACTGGGACTGACCGGCCCCGCGCTACCGCGCCGCGATGCGCCGGTGCTGGCCCAGACCGATGCGGTCATCATCGCCATCGACCTGTCCCCGTCCGTCGCAAAAGGCCCCGGCCTTGCCGAGGCACAGGTCGCGGCGGCGGGGCTGTTGCAGGCGCTGGCGGGCCGTCCGGTCGGAATGATCCTCTATGGTGGCGAAGCCTATACCGTCGCGGCGCCCACTGCCGATACCGCCACGCTGGAAACGCAAATCGCCGTGCTGGAGCCCGACACCCTGCCCAATCCCGGCAGCCGGCCCGCCGATGCGCTCGGAATGGCGGGAAAACTGCTCGACAAGATGCGCCGGGCCGACCTGATCCTGATCTCGGATGGCGGCGGCGTGGACGCGCAGGCAGAGGCGGAGGCCTCGCGGCTGGCCGGTCAGGGGGTGCGCATCTCGGCGCTGCGCATTTCGGCGACAGCGCCCGAAGCACCGCCCGCGCCCGATGATGCGCTGAAGCGGCTTGTCCGCGGCGGTGGCGAGGCGTTGCCTGCCGAGCAGATGACCCGGCTGGCGGCGGGGCTGGACCGGCCCGGAGCAGCGGTTCGCGATCCGGTGCTGGTGGCGCTGCAATATCGCGATCTCGGTCCGTTCCTTGCCGCTTTCGCCCTTCTGCCACTGCTGATCATGCTGCGGAGGCGGAAATGAAGGCGCCGTTGATCGTTCTTGCCGCCGCATTGGCGGCGCTGGCCACAGCCGGACCCGAGGCGATGGGACGGCTGGCGCTGCGCATCGGATGGGATGGCATGGCCGCGCGCCTGCTGACAGATCCGGCGGCGCGGGGCGTCGCCTTATATCGCATCGGCAGCCATGCCGCAGCCGACAAGGCCTTTGCCGAGGCGGGACGGTCGCAGACCTATAATCGCGGGCTCAGCCTTGCCGCGACCGGGGATTACCCGCTGTCGGTGGCCTATTTCGACGCCATGCTTTTCGCCAATCCGGCCGATGCCCAGGCTCGCGCCAATCGGGACCTGGTGGCCTTGATGTTCCCGCCCCCGCGCGGCGATAGCATCGCGCCGGGCCGGTTGGCCGGGGCCGGAGGCCGGATGTCGAACGAGCCCGTCGAGACCAGATTGCTGGCCAATGCCTCGGGTCCGAAATGGGACCGGCAACTTGACCGCAGGGGGATCGCCGCAACCGATGAGTGGCTGGAAACCATTTCCGACGATCCCGGCGAGTTCCTGCGCCTGCGCATCCGCGCCGAATACGAGCGCCGCGCCCAGCTTGGCCTGATCCGTCCGAAGGAGGCCGATCCATGGTGAGCCGTTTTCTGCTGCCGCTGATCCTCTGGCTGGCCTTGACCGGCCTTGCTGGCGCGCAGGGCGACACGAAGCTGCGAATCCTGCATGATCACGGCAATCCCGTCGTCTCGGAGATGGTGGAATTGACGATCCGCGGCGAATATGACCTGACCGTCTCGCTGGAAGAGATGATCTTCCCCAACTCTCCCGATTACGACTGGATCCAGATCGCCCGCGACGATTGGCACAAGGAGCGCGTGAACGGCCGCCTGCTGCAGATATTCGAGCGGAAGGTAGCTGTTTTCCCAAGCCGGGACGGGCCGGTCAGGATCGGCCCGGTCACGCATCGCCTGACCTATGTCAGCGGGGATGGAAAGCGTGCTGTAGCCGAGGTCACCGCCCCTGCCGTCACGCTGAACGTCAAGCCGTTTCCCGGCGAATACCGTCCCCTTTCCGCGCGCAAGCTGGTGCTGACGGATGAATTGTCCGCCAGCCCCGGGCAGTTGAAGCAGAACGAGGTCCTGACCCGCCGCGTCACCATCGAGGCAGAGGGCACGCTGGCGCATTACCTGCCTCCGCGCCCCGACCTGCGCCAGCCATGGATGATCAGCTTTACCGCCCCCGAACAGCGCGAAACGGTGATGACCGATCAGGGCCCGCTCGCCCGCGTTGTCTGGGAATGGCAGTTGCGGCCACATACGGGCGAACCCGCCATCCTGCCCGGCACCGGTTTCCCGTGGTTCGACACCGCGAATCGCCGTATCGAGATTGCCCCGCTCGATCCGATCCCCTTTGGCTTCGCGGGCTTTGGATCGAATTTCGGGGCAGTGGATGAGGCCGGCGCAGGTAACGGCGTGATCTCCGCCGCCGTGTTGCTGGCTTCGTTCCTTGGCGGCCTGCTCCTGCTGCTCTGGCGCCGTGCCCCGATGCAGCGCCGGTTGCTCCTGATGCGCCTGCGCCGGCACCTGCCATCGCCACATGCGCGCGGGATGCGGGAGGCGGCGAGACGTAATGACCTGGCCAGCCTGCGCGCGGCGGCCGAGCGGCATCTGCACTGGCTGGGCCTGCCCGCGCGGGGCTTTTCAGAACTGGATCGGCAGCTCTACGCGGCCTCGCCGCCGCCGGGATTCGATCCGCTGGCGTGGCTCGCCGCATTTCGTAAGATGGCCCGGTCACGACATGAATGAAGGACAGGGACGAAAATGGCCTATACCAGCGCACAGAGCTATGACGGGGATCCGCGCAACGACGATGCGCTGATCTATGTGAACGGCGATTTCGTCCATCGCGACCGCGCCGTGGTATCGGTTTTCGACGCGGGTTTCGTGCTGGGCGATGGCGTGTGGGAGGGGCTGCGGCTGGTCAATGGCAAGCTGCTGTCGCTGGATGCGCATCTTGACCGGCTGTTCGAGGGCGCGCGCTCGATCAGCCTCGATATCGGCATGAGCCGGGACGAGGTGACACGGGCGATCATGGAGACCTGCGCCAAGAACGGCTTTACCACCGATACCCATATCCGGCTGATGATCACCCGGGGACGCAAATCCACGCCCAACCAGGATCCCCGCTTCACCATTGGCGGCGCGACGGTGGTCATCGTCGCCGAGATCAAGCGCCCGCGCACCGAATTCGCCGATAGCGGATTGCGGCTGTTCACCTCGACTTTCCGCTGCTCGACCCCGGATGTCTTCGACCTGCACCTGAACTCGCATTCGCGGCTGAACCTCATCCGGGCGTTGACACAGGCCATTGCGGCGGGTGCGGACGAGGCGCTGATGCTGGACCCGATGGGCTTCGTCGCAAGCTGCAACTCGACGAATTTCTTCATCATCCGCAAGGGAGAGCTATGGACCTCGCGCGGGCTCTACAGTTTCAACGGGATCACGCGGGGACATGTGTTCCGGCTGTTCGGCGAGCATCTTGGACCTGCGGCCGAAAAGGATTTCACGCTGGCGCAATGCTATTCGGCGGACGAGGCCTTCCTGACCGGAACCCTTGGCGGCGTCACTCCGGTTTCGGCGATCGACGGCCACCAGATCGGCGAGGGCAAACCCGGCCCGTTGACCCGCGAACTGGCCCGCATCTACTGGAACGATGTCGAGGCCCGGTCACGGGAATGACCTGCCGGATGCAATAAGTCGGCGTCGCCGGCAGCATTCCGGTCCGGATATTCAATCCCGGCCTTACCACGCCGGCCCGCCGGTCAGGCGGAACCGATCCGCAGCAGGTCAGCCGCCATTCGCCGGGGCCTCGCCGGGCAGGTCGGGCGCCTGTGCGCCTTCGTCATCCTGCGGGATACCTTCTGCCGGTCCTGCATCGGCCTCGATCAGGCGATTGTCCTGCCATTCGCCCGAGGCAACCTGCCCCGTCGCATAACGCATGACACCCTGCCCCTGACGCTTGCCCGCCACGAAATGCCCCTCGTAACGGTCGCCATTTGCATAGGTGGCGACCCCGGTGCCATCGATCTCGCCCTCCTTCCAGCCGCCTTCATAGACAAAGCCATCCGGCGTGGTCAGCTTGCCCTGCCCTTCGCGCAGACCGTCGACGAAGCCGCCGGTATAGACCGTCCCGTCGGGATAGGTCGCCTGCCCTTCGCCATGGCGCTGCCCATCCTGCCAGGCGCCGGTATAGACATAGCCGTCGGGATAGGACATCCGGCCTTGCCCATGGTTCCGGGCGTTCCTGAAGCCGCCTTCGTAGACCATGCCATTGGCATAGGTGGCCTTGCCATCGCCGTCGATCACGCCATCCTTCCACTGCCCTTCATAGGTCGCACCATCCGGATAGGTGATCTTGCCGGTTCCGTTCGGGCGATCGTCCTTCATCTGGCCGGCATAGACCGAGCCATCGGGATAGGTGATCTGCCCTCTTCCCTCCATCCGGCCCTCGACCCATTGCCCGGTATAGACATAGCCGTCCTTGCCGGTGAATGTCCCCTGCCCATGCCGGCGATCATTCACGAACTGCCCGTCATACACGTCGCCATTGGCATAGGTGGCAATGCCCTTCCCTTCGCGCTTGCCCTGCCGCATCTCGCCTTCGTAACGATCCCCCGACGGCTGCGTGAGCACTCCGGTGCCCGACATCTGGCCCGCTGCCCAGACACCGTCATAGGTCATTCCGTCAGGCATGGTCAGCTTGCCCTTGCCCGCCGGCTGACCGGCCAGCATTCCACCCTGGTAAACCGCGCCGTCGGGATAGGTGATCTTGCCGGTGCCTTCCTTGACATTGGCGTTCCACTCGCCCTCGTAGCGATAGCCGTTGGGCTGGGTCAGCACGCCCTTGCCCTGATGCAATCCCTTGACGAACTGCCCTTTGTAGACGCTGCCATTGGCGTAACGCGCCTCTCCCCCGCCGGTGATCTCTCCGGCGATCCAGTCTCCCTCATAGGTGCTGCCATCGGCATAGGTGATCTTGCCCTTGCCGTCCGGCTTGCCCTTGGCGAAATGCCCGACATAGACCGAGCCGTTGGGGAAGGTCGCCGTGCCTTGCCCCATGATTTCGCCATCCACCCAATCGCCTTCGTATTTATAGCCACTGGGCAGCGTATAGGTGCCCTGCCCATGCTGGCGGCCATTCCGGAACGTGCCTTCGTAGACGCCGCCATCGTCATATTCCTTGGTTATGACCTGCGCATCCGCCGCGGCCACCGCCGTCGAGATCGCCAGAATCAGCGCGAACACGCCCGCTTTCCTTGCCGCCATCATCGCCCTTGCCCTTGTCTTTTGCCCCATGGTCTACCGCAAGCGCCCGCCTCGCGCAAAGCCCGACTTTTCCTTTCCGCCGCCTTCCCCTATCACGGAACCGAGATAACAGGGGCATGACCATGACCGACCGCTTCCGCCTGACCATCGGCCAGTTGAACGCCACCGTGGGCGATCTGCCCGGCAACGCCGCCAAGGCCCGCGAGGCATGGGCCACGGCGAAAGAGGCCGGAGCCGACATGCTGGCCCTGCCCGAGATGTTCATCACCGGCTACCAGACGCAGGACCTGGTGCTGAAACCCGCCTTCACCGAGCAGGCTGTGGCGGCAATCCAGGAGGTCGGTGCGGCCTGTTCGGACGGCCCCGCCATCGGCATCGGCGGCCCATGGCGCGACGGGGACAGGCTTTATAACGCCTATTGGATCTTCAGGGGCGGCAAGCTGATTGCCCGCGTCCTCAAGCATCACCTGCCCTACAAGCAGTTATTCGACGAGCTGCGCCTGTTCGACAGCGGCCCGATCAGCGGCCCTTACCCGGTCGGCGCGGCGCGCATCGGTTCTCCGATCTGCGAGGATAGCTGGTATCCGGATGTCGCCGAAACGCTGGCCGAGACCGGGGCCGAGATCCTGATCGTGCCGAATGGCTCGCCCTATCACCGCGAAAAGCTGGACCTGCGTATGGGCCATATGGTCGGGCGGGTGGTCGAGACCGGGTTGCCGCTGGTCTATGTCAACCTTGTCGGCGGTCAGGACGACCAGCTTTATGACGGCGCAAGCTTCGTGCTGAATCCGGGTGGCAGGAAGGTCGTGCAGCTTCCGGTCTTCGAGGAAGCCATTGCGCATGTCGATTTCATCCGAGGCGAGGACGGCTGGCAGGCCGAGCCCGGCGAAATGGCCCCGCAGCCCGACGCGTGGGAGCAGGATTATCACGCGATGATGCTGGGCCTGCGCGAATACCTGCGCAAATCAGGCTTTTCCAAGGTGGTTCTCGGCCTGTCCGGCGGCGTCGATTCGGCTCTGGTCGCCACGATCGCCGCTGATGCCATCGGCCCCGGGAATGTCCGCTGCGTCATGCTGCCGTCGGAATATACCTCGCAGGCGAGCCTCGACGATGCCGCCGATTGCGCCAACCGGTTGGGCGCGCGGCTGGATACGGTCCGAATCGACGGCGCCCGCGATGCAGTCGAAGGCGCGCTGGCGCATCTGATGGAAGGCACGAGCCCCGACACGACCGAGGAAAACATCCAGTCCCGCCTGCGCGGGGTGATTCTGATGGCGCTGTCGAACAAGTTCGGCGAGATGCTGCTGACCACCGGCAACAAATCCGAGGTCGCCGTGGGCTATGCGACGATCTATGGCGACATGGCGGGCGGCTATAACCCGATCAAGGATCTCTACAAGACCCGCGTCTTCGAGACCTGCCGCTGGCGCAACGCCAATCACCGCCCGTGGATGAAGGGTCCCGAGGGCGAGGTGATCCCGCCGCAGATCATCTCCAAACCGCCCTCGGCCGAGTTGCGCCCCGATCAGAAGGACGAGGATTCGTTACCCCCCTACGAGGTTCTGGACGCGATTCTCGAAGGGCTGGTCGAGAAGGATCTGGCGCTCAAGGACCTGGTCGAACAGGGTTTCGACGCCGAGACCGTGCGGCATGTCGAGAAACTGCTCTATATCAGCGAGTGGAAACGCTATCAGGCAGCGCCCGGCCCGCGCATCTCGACCAAGGCCTTCTGGCTGGACCGCCGCTATCCGCTGGTCAATCGCTGGCGCGACGAGTTGTAGAGGAGATCCGGATAGGCGCCGCCGGCCAATAGCTGCGGCGGCGTCCTCATTAAAAAGCGCAACAAAAAAACCGCGTCCAGACAACAGTCTGAAAACGCGGCTTTTTATTTGGTGCCCAGGAGAGGACTCGAACCTCCACGCCTTGCGGCACACGGACCTGAACCGTGCGCGTCTACCAATTCCGCCACCTGGGCAGGTGGTGTGAGCGGGGTAACTATAACCAGTCGGCAGGGTCGTCAATGGGATGTTCGCAAAAAAAATGCCCCCGCGAAAAGATCCTTCGGCCGGCGGCGGTCACGCAGCCTCAGATGCATAAAATTTACCTGAAAATGACCTGCCTGCGGCATATGATCCCGGCGGGGCGGCTTGTCGCCCGACCTCGCCTTGAGTATTGAGGCTGTGACGCGGCACGAAGGAGGCGAGAAGCCCATGGCGAAACTGGTCACGATCTTTGGCGGCTCGGGGTTTGTCGGGCGTCAGGTGGCACGTCTGATGGCCAAGCGCGGCTGGCGGGTGCGGATCGCTGTGCGCCGCCCGAACGAGGCGCTGTTCACCCGCACATATGGAGCGGTGGGCCAGGTCGTTCCGGTGCTGTGCAATATCCGTGACGAGGCTTCGGTCCGGGCCGCGATGTCCGACTCCGACGCCGTCGTCAACTGCGTGAATATCCTGTCGCCGCAGGGCAAGAGCACCTTCAAGTCCGTTCTCGAAGACGGCGCCGGAATTGTGGCGCGGCTGTCGCGGGAAATGGGCGTGGCCCGGATGGTGCATATCTCGGGCATCGGCGTGGATACCGATTCGTCCAGCAAGTATATAGCCGCCAAGGCGCGGGGCGAGGCCGCGGTGCTGGAAGCGCGTCCGGATGCGGTCGTGCTGCGGCCGTCGGTGATCTTCGGGACCGGCGACGTCTTTTACAACCGCTTTGCAAGCCTGGCGCGATTCGGCCCGGTCATGCCGATCATCGGGGGACGCACCCGGCTTCAGCCCGTTCACGTGGATGACGTGGCGCTGGCCGCCGTCATGGCCGCAGAGGGCAATACCGAGGCCGGAATCTACGAGTTGGGCGGTCCCGATGTGCTGACCATCCGCGAGATCGTGGGACAGGTCCTGAAGGCGACGAACCGCCGCCGACTGGTGCTGAACATGCCCTTCTGGCTGGCCGGTATCGGGGCGGGTCTGCTGAACATGGCCCAAACGCTGACCGGCGGGCTGTTCACCAATACGATCATGAATCGCGACCAGCTCGCGTTGCTGAAAAAGGACAATGTGGCCGGCGATGATGCCATGGGCTTTGCCGAACTGGGCATTCAGCCATCCGCTGCCGAGGCCGTCATCGAGGACTATCTCTGGCGCTTCCGGCCATCGGGCCAGTATGACGACATCAAGCGTTCGGCCAAGAACCTGCGCACGCTCTGATGGAATCCAACACGATTGTCGCCGCCGTCCTCGGTATTCTTGAGGGCCTGACCGAATTCATCCCGGTCTCTTCCACGGGCCATGTCCTGCTGGCCGGTCATTTCCTGGGCTTCAACTCTCCCGGCCGCGCCTTCGAGGTGGTGATACAGCTTGGCGCGGTACTGGCGATACTGGGTGTCTATGCCTCGCGGCTGTGGCAGATCTTTTCGACCGCCCCCCATGATCCGCAATCGCGGCGTTTCATTCTGGCGGTGCTGCTGGCCTTCCTGCCCGCCGTGGTCATCGGGGTACTCGCCCACGACATCATCAAGACGGTGCTGTTCGAAACCCCGATGCTGATCGCCGTCATGCTGATACTTGGCGGCATCGTCATCCTTTACGTCGACCGGTGGGCCAGGAATCCCAGCTTTCACCGGGCCGAGGATTTCCCGCTGGCCATGGCCTTCAAGATCGGTTTGATCCAGTGCCTCGCGATGATACCGGGCGTGTCGCGATCGGGTGCAACCATCGTCGGGGCGCTGCTGCTGGGCGCGGACAAGCGTTCGGCGGCGGAATTCTCGTTCTTCCTGTCGATGCCGACGATGCTCGGCGCCTTCGTCTATGACCTGTACAAGAACCGCGATGTTCTGGATGCGGCGGCACTGGGCAATATCGCCATCGGCTTTGTCTGCGCCCTGATCACGGCTGTATTCGTGGTGCGCTGGCTTCTGGGTTATGTTTCGAAACAGGGCTATGCGCTGTTCGGCTGGTGGCGAATCATTGTCGGAAGCCTTGTTTTGTTGGCCCTTACCGCAGGTATGTAAACTTTACTGACCTATTTTTTGGATTTTATTGCGCCTTAACCTTTCTTAACCTGAAAAAATCCGCATTTAGGTCAGTATGACTGACTTTTCATTCGCGGTGCCATGCTTTATTCCGACTGCGAAAGTTCCCGACATTCGGAAGGTTGCGCAGCAATGGCCACGCAAAAGATGCTCAAATTCGTATCCACCCCGCGCGAAATGCCGGAAAAGCGCAGCGCAGAGGAGCGCAGCGAGGACTTTCACGAAATCTACCGGGAGTTCGCCGCACAAAAGGCGGCGGAACAGGCGGGCCGCTGCAGCCAGTGCGGCGTGCCCTATTGCCAGACGCATTGCCCGCTGCACAACAATATCCCCGACTGGCTGCGCCTGACCGCCGAGGGACGCCTGAAAGAAGCGTATCAGGTCAGCCAGTCCACCAATACCTTCCCCGAGATCTGCGGCCGGATCTGCCCGCAGGACCGGCTTTGCGAAGGCAATTGCGTGATCGAGCAATCCGGCCACGGCACCGTCACCATCGGCGCGGTCGAGAAATACATCACCGACAGCGCATGGGAGAACGGCTGGATCCAGCCGTTCTCGCCCCGGCAGGAACGCGCGGAGAGCGTCGGCATCATCGGCGCTGGCCCGGGCGGGCTTGCGGCGGCGGATGCGCTGCGCCGGATGGGCTTTCAGATCACCATCTACGACCGCCATGACCGCGCGGGCGGTTTGCTGACATATGGCATCCCCGGCTTCAAGCTGGAGAAAGACATCGTCATGCGCCGCAACAAGCTGCTGGAAGACAGCGGTGTCGAATTCGTGCTAAACTGCAATGTCGGCGAGGATATCAGCTTTGACGCCATCCGCGGCAAACATGACGCGGTGCTGATTGCAACCGGCGTCTACAAGACACGCGACCTTGACATCGACAACGCGGATGCAGGCGGGGTGGTGCGCGCCATCGACTACCTGACCGCTTCGAACAAGGTCGATTTCGGCGATGACGTGCCCGATTTCGACGATGGCGAGTTGAACGCCAGGGGCAAGCGCGTGGTCGTCATCGGCGGCGGCGATACCGCGATGGACTGTGTGCGCACGGCGATCCGCCAGGGCGCGCAGTCGGTCAAATGCCTTTACCGCCGCGACCGCGCCAATATGCCCGGCTCTCAGCGCGAGGTTCAGAACGCCGAGGAGGAAGGCGTCGAATTCGTATGGCTCTCTGCCCCCGGCGCCTTCACCGGCCATGTCACCGGCGAGGCTGCGGCCGCGCAGGAACGCGACGTTGACGGCATCTCGCAGATCGGGGCCGTCCGGGTCCAGAAGATGCGGCTTGGCGCACCCGATGTCAGTGGCCGCCAGTCGCCCGAACTGATCCAGGGTGCCGATTACGACGAACCCGCCGAACTCGTCATCAAGGCGCTTGGCTTCGAGCCCGAGGACCTGCCCAGGCTTTGGGGTGTCGACGGGCTGGAGGTCACCCGTTGGGGCACGATCAAGGCCGATTTCCAGACGCACCGCACCTCGATCGCTGGTGTCTATGCCGTCGGTGACATCGTGCGCGGCGCCAGCCTGGTGGTCTGGGCCATCCGTGATGGCCGCGAGGCCGCTGAATCGATCTCGAACTTCCTGACCGGCGACGCCCGTGTCGCCGCTGAATGAGGCCGTGACAATGGGACATGAACCCTGTGCAGACTACAAATGCGATGCCCGCCGCCAGCATCCGTCAGCGGCAATGTGGATCCTGCGGACCGTGCCGGGAAGGTCGGCTCCCCTGGCCCTTGCGGTGCTGGGCTCAATCATGACGCTGCCCTCCCTGCCCGGCCATGCGACCACATTCACTCCGCCGCAGGGCTGCAGGCTCGAGGTGACGGTCCAGAATCGCGGCTGCACCGTCAGCCAGATCTATCGCTGCGAATCCGATCCGAAAGGGGATCAGCGCAGCACCATCTTCAACGAGGACGGACCGACCCATCATTCGCGGATCGATGCAGAGACACGCTGGATCGAAAGCAGCGATCCCGATTCCGGTATCCAGGACCGGCTGGTCGAAGAAGCCAGGGACCACGCCAGTTTCGGCACCCTGCTCCGGACCGGGTATGACGATTTCGATTTCTGGACCGAATCCAATACCGGCGAGCGGCTGCATCATGTCGGTCATGACGAACTGACCGGCGAGAAGGTCACAATAGACGGGGTCGAGCTGGAAAAGACCCGGTTCGAACTGACCACCACGGATGTCAATGGCGAGGTGCTGATCCAGCGCTCGGGCCAGCAATTCATCAACCGGGCGATGGGGCGCTTTTTCGGCGGCATCGAGAAGATGAACGACTGGACCGGGCAGCGGCAGGATACGAATGACAGCCCCGTCCTGTTCAGTTTCCCGGGCGAGAAGGGCTTCGGCGAAACCACCCCGCAATTCGACTGCGGCCAGATAGTGGCGCAGCTAAATCACGAGAGGGCCCAGCTATGAGCAAGGATTGGCAAGCAGAGGAACAGGCCCGCCGCGACTGGATGGCCGAGCACAGCCTTTACCGGCATGAGGACGAGCATTCCTCTTGCGGGGTCGGGCTGGTGGTCAGCATCGATGGCAAGGCCAGCCGCCAGGTGGTTCAGAACGGCATCGACGCGCTCAAGGCGGTCTGGCATCGCGGCGCGGTGGATGCCGATGGCAAGACCGGCGACGGAGCGGGCATCCATGTGCAGATCCCGGTCCCGTTCTTTTACGACCAGATCCGCCGCACCGGGCACGAGCCTGACAAGGACAAGCTGATCGCCGTCGGGCAGGTCTTTCTGCCGCGCACCAATTTCGCCGCCCAGGAAGCCTGCCGGACCATCGTGGAATCCGAGGTTCTGCGGATGGGCCATTATATCTATGGCTGGCGGCACGTGCCCGTGAACACCGCGGTTCTGGGGGACAAGGCCAATGCCACCCGCCCCGAGATCGAGCAGATCCTGATCCGCTGCGAGAAGGATATCGATCACGTCCAGTTCGAGCGCGAGCTTTACATCATCCGCCGCCGGATCGAGAAGGCCGCGGTGGCGGCGCAGGTGCCCGAGCTTTACTTCTGCTCGCTTTCCTGCCGGTCGATCATCTACAAGGGCATGATGCTGGCCGAGCAGGTGGCCGAATTCTATCCCGATCTGAAGGACGAGCGCTTCGAGTCCTCCTTCGCGATCTATCACCAGCGCTATTCGACCAACACCTTCCCGCAATGGTGGCTGGCCCAGCCCTTCCGCATGCTGGCCCATAACGGCGAGATCAACACGCTGAAAGGCAATGTCAACTGGCTGCGCAGCCACGAGATCCGCATGGCTTCGAACGCCTTTGGCGAGATGGCCGAGGATATCAAGCCGATCGTGGCCGCCGGATCGTCGGACTCGGCGGCGCTTGACGCTGTGTTCGAGGTCATGGTCCGTTCGGGCCGAAGCGCGCCGATGACCAAGACCATGCTGGTGCCGGAAAGCTGGTCGAAGGCGACCACCGACATGCCGCAGCCATGGGCCGACATGTATGCCTATTGCAATGCCGTGATGGAACCCTGGGACGGTCCCGCCGCGCTGGCCATGACCGACGGCCGTTGGGTCTGCGGCGGGCTGGACCGCAACGGGCTGCGGCCGATGCGCTATGTCGTGACCGGCGACAACCTGCTGATCGCGGGTTCCGAGGTCGGCATGGTGCCGATCAACGAGGCCAATGTCCGCGAAAAGGGCGCGCTCGGTCCGGGACAGATGATCGCGGTCGATATGTGGGACGGCAAGCTCTACCACGATACCGAGATCAAGGACCGGCTGGCCGCCAGCCAGCCCTTTGGCGAATGGATCGAGAAGGTCGTGGACCTGAACGACATCATGCGCGAATTGCCTGAAATGCATCGCTATTCGGGTGACGAGCTGCGCCGCCGCCAGGTCGCCGCCGGCTTCACCATGGAAGATCTGGAACATGTGCTCTCGCCCATGGCCGAGGACGGCAAGGAGGCGCTGGCCTCGATGGGCGACGACACGCCGCCCGCCGTTCTGTCGAACCAGTACCGGCCTATGAGCCATTTCTTCCGGCAGAATTTCAGCCAGGTGACGAACCCGCCGATCGACTCCTTGCGCGAAACGCGGGTGATGAGCCTCAAGACCCGGTTCGGCAATCTCAAGAACGTGCTGGACGAAAGCTCGTCGCAGACCGAGATCCTGATCCTTGAAAGCCCGTTCATCGCCAATAACGAATATGCCGAGATGACCCGGATGTTCGGCGATGCCGTCACCTATATCGACTGCAGCTTCGCCGATGGTGCCGGACAGGACGCGCTTGGCGAGGGGCTGGCCCGGATCCGCGCCGAGGCCGAGGATGCCGTGCGTTCCGGCGCGGGCCATCTGGTGCTGACTGATGAGCATCAGGGGCCGGACCGGATCGGCATGCCGATGATCCTTGCCACCAGCGCGGTGCATTCATGGCTGACGCGCAAGGGTCTGCGCACCTTCTGCTCGATCAATGTCCGTTCCGCCGAATGCATCGACCCGCATTATTTCGCGGTGCTGATCAGTGCCGGGGCGACGACGGTGAACCCCTATCTCGCGCAGGATTCGATCAATGACCGGATCGAGCGTGGCCTGCTCGAAGGCAGCCTGATCGACAATATGCGCCGTTACCGCGACGCCATCGATGCCGGACTGCTCAAGATCATGGCAAAGATGGGGATCTCGGTGCTGTCGTCATATCGCGGCGGGCTGAATTTCGAGGCCGTGGGCCTGTCCCGCGCCATGGTGGCCGAGTATTTCCCCGGCATGCACAGCCGGATCAGCGGCATCGGGCTGCACGGGTTGCAGGCCAAGCTGGAGGAGATCCATCACAAGGGCTGGCATGCCGACAATGTCGAATTGCTGCCGGTGGGCGGATTCTACAAGCTGCGCCGCTCGGGCGAGAAACATGCCTGGGAAGCCAATACGATGAAGATGTTGCAGATGGCCTGCGAAAAGGCCTCCTACGACATCTGGAAACAGTTTAGCGCGGCGATGCGGGCCAATCCGCCGATCCATATCCGCGACCTGCTGGACATCAAGCCTCTCGGCAAGCCGGTGCCCATCGAGGAGGTCGAGTCGATCACCTCGATCCGCAAGCGCTTCGTGACGCCGGGCATGTCCCTGGGCGCATTGTCGCCCGAGGCGCATATGACACTGAACATCGCCATGAACCGGATCGGCGCGAAATCCGATTCCGGCGAGGGCGGCGAGGATCCGGCGCATAGCCACCCGCTGTCCAATGGCGACAATCCCTGCGCCAAGATCAAGCAGGTCGCCTCGGGCCGCTTCGGTGTCACCGCCGAATACCTGAACGCCTGCGAAGAACTGGAGATCAAGGTCGCCCAAGGCGCCAAGCCCGGCGAGGGCGGGCAGTTGCCGGGTATGAAAGTGACCAAGCTGATCGCCCGGCTGCGGCATTCGACGCCCGGTGTGACGCTGATATCGCCGCCGCCGCATCACGACATCTATTCGATCGAGGATCTGGCGCAGCTTATCTATGACCTGAAACAGATCAACCCGCGCGCCAAGATCACCGTCAAGCTGGTCGCCTCCAGCGGTGTCGGCACCATCGCGGCGGGCGTGGCCAAGGCCAAGGCGGATGTTATCCTGATCTCGGGCCATAACGGCGGCACCGGAGCCAGCCCCGCGACTTCGATCAAGTTCGCCGGCCTGCCATGGGAGATGGGGCTGACCGAGGCGCATCAGGTCCTTGCCATGAACCGGCTGCGCGAACGCGTGACGCTGCGCACCGATGGCGGGCTGCGCACCGGGCGCGATATCGTCATGGCGGCGATGATGGGGGCCGAGGAATACGGCATCGGCACCGCCGCGCTGATTGCCATGGGCTGCATCATGGTGCGCCAGTGCCAGTCCAACACCTGCCCCGTCGGTGTCTGCACGCAGGACGAGAAACTGCGCGCCATGTTTACCGGCAGCGCCGACAAGGTGGTGAACCTGATCACCTTCTATGCGCAGGAAGTCCGCGAGATCCTGGCCTCCATCGGGGCGCGCAGCCTTGACGAGGTGATCGGCCGTGCCGATCTGCTGACGCAGGTCAGCCGTGGCGCCGCGCATCTGGACGACCTGGACCTCAACCCGCTGCTGATCACCGTCGATGGCTGGGACAAGATCGTCTATGACCGCTCCAAGCCCCGCAACGCGGTGATGGACACGCTGGATGCCGAGATCATCCGCGATGCCGAGCGGTTCTTCTCGGATGGCGAGAAGATGCAGCTCTCCTATGCCGTGCGCAACACGCTGCGGACCATCGGCACGCGGACATCCAGCATGATCGTGCAGAAATTCGGCATGCGGAACAATCTGCAGCCCGATCACCTCACGGTCCGGCTGACCGGCAGCGCCGGGCAATCCCTTGGCGCATTCGCCGCTCCGGGATTGAAGCTGGAGGTTTCGGGCGATGCCAATGACTATGTCGGCAAGGGGCTGTCGGGCGGCACCATCACCGTGCGTCCGCCGATGATCTCGCCGCTGACCGCCGCCGACAATACCATCATCGGCAACACGGTCCTTTACGGCGCCACCGATGGCTACCTGTTCGCCGCCGGCCGCGCCGGGGAACGTTTCGCCGTCCGCAACAGCGGTGCGACAGTGGTGATCGAAGGCTGCGGTTCGAATGGCTGCGAGTACATGACCGGCGGCATCGCGGTTATCCTTGGCCGGATCGGCGCGAATTTCGGTGCCGGCATGACCGGGGGCATGGCCTATCTCTATGATCCCGAAGGGGTCGCGCGCGACTATATCAACCCGGAAACGCTGGTGATGTGCCCGGTCACGCAGGATCACTGGGAGGCCGAGCTGAAAACCCTGATCGAGCGTCACCACAAGGAAACCATGTCGCGCAGGGCCGAGGACATCTTGCAGGACTGGGACCGCGAGAAGGCGAATTTCCTGCAGGTCTGCCCGAAAGAGATGCTGCCGCATCTGCCCTGTCCGATCGAGGCGGTCGATGATGCAAGCGCGGTTCCGGCGGAGTAATCCGGCGACCGCGAAAATTCCGGATGCGGCCTTTTCCGGGCCGCATCCGTCATTCCGAAACCATCTGCTTGACTGCGCGGCAGGGACCATGACAAAGCCCGGTTCATGATCCTGCGCCTGCTGTTCAGAACCCCTGCGCCAGAGCCCGCCCGGAAAGGCGCCAAGACCGCACGCTGGCGGCCATTGCGCCGCCTGGCCATCTGGCTGCGCTGGTTTCTCCTGCGCGTCTTCCTGCTGATGGCGGTGCTGGTGGCGATCTATGGCCTGGTGAATCCGCCAACCACATGGACCATCGTGGCCGAGTCGCGCAGCCATCCGATCAAGCCCCGCGAATGGGCGGATATCGGGGATATCGCCCCCGTCATGCGCCGTTCGGTCGTGGCGGCGGAGGATGCCAATTTCTGCCGGCACTGGGGCTTCGACATGACCGAGATCCGGAAGGTGGTCGCCTCGGGCAGTTCGCACGGCGCCTCGACCATCAGCCAGCAAACCGCGAAGAACGTGTTCCTGTGGCAGAACCGCAGCTGGACGCGGAAATTGCTGGAGGCGGTGTTCACACCGCTTGTCGAAGCGCTCTGGTCCAAGCAGCGGATCCTCGAGGTTTACCTGAACGTCGCGGAGTTCGGGCCCGGAATCTTCGGCATAGGGGCGGCGGCACGCGAATATTACGGCACGACTCCCGACAGGCTGACCCCTGTGCAGGCTGCAAGACTGGCCGCGGTCCTGCCCGCGCCCAAATCGCGCAGTCCGCATCAGGCTTCGCACCGTTCGCGGGCAATCGCCGATGGCGCGGCCACGATTGCGCGGGATGGGCGGGCCGACTGCCTGTAGCGCCCCGTTCAGGTTGAAACGGCGCGGCTGCGGTCTTATCAATGCGAACGCCCGGCAACGAAGAGGTCCAGAGCAGTCAATGAACAACAATACGCAGACCACGCGGCTTTACCATTCGATGCTTTCACCCTTTTGCCGCAAGGTGCGGCTGGTTCTGGCCGAGAAGAAGATCGAGGTCGAACTGGTGGAGGAACGCTACTGGGAAAATCCTCCCGACCTGAAGCGCCGCAACCCGGCAGGCAAGCTGCCCGTCCTGCGCTATCGCGGCAATATGCTGGCCGAGAGCCAGGCGATCATCGAATATCTGGACGAAACCGTGCCGAACCCTCCGCTGATGCCCCAGACACCGATGGAGCGTCACGAGGTGCGCAGGCTATGCGCTTGGTTCGATGACAAGTTCAACGCCGAGGTCACGCGCCCGATCATGGAGGAGCGGGTGTGGAAAAAGGTCATGCGCTCGGGCTATCCCGACAGCCGCGTGGTCAAGGACGGGCTCAGGGCGATCAAGGAACATATCGACTACCTTGCCAGCCTGCTGGAGGCTCGCCGCTGGTTGGCCGGAAATACGCTGTCACTGGCTGATTTCACCGCGGCGGCGCATTTTTCCTGCCTGGATTATATTTCCGACGTGGATTGGGACCGGTCCGAAATGGTGCGGGACTGGTATGCGACGATCAAGTCGCGCCCGGCTTTCCGTCCGGTCCTGGCCGATCAGGTTCCGGGAATACATCCCGCCCCGCATTATGCAGAGCTGGACTTCTGATGGACCGGGACAGGTCTTACAGGCGCGTCACCACGCGCTCGGCATAAAGCCGTTCGACATCATGGCCATGGCACAGATCGGTCGCGGGCGTCATCACCGCCGCCGAGGCTGCCGCAGCCCCAAGCGCCAGCGCGTCCTCGACCGGCTGCCCGCGCGAGACCGCCAGAACGAAACCCGCGACAAAGCTGTCGCCCGCGCCCACGGCGCTGACCACCGGCACATCCGCGGCCTCCGCATGCCAGGCCCCGTCCTCTCCGGCGATAACCGAGCCATCCGCGCCGCGCGCCACGATCACCGATTTCGCCGCCCCGTCCCGCACCAGCCCCGCGGCAAAAGCCGCGCTGTCGCTGCGCAGCGGCAAGGGGCGGCCCGCCAGGCCCTCGGCCTCAACGCTGTCCATGCGCAGCACATCCACCGGCGTCGACGACCCGGCCAGCGCCCGCAGCGCATCGCCTGAGGTATCGACCAGCAGCCTGGCGCGGCCATCCTTGAGCCCGACGGTCAGCATCTGTTCGAATCCCGGCGCCACCCCCGGCGGATTCGAGCCGGAAACGACCACCCAGCCCCCTGCACGCGCCGCCTCGGCAATCGCCGCCATCATGTCCGAGACATGCGCCTTGTGCCATTCCGGTCCGGGCATGACGAAGCGGTATTGACTGCCCGTAGCCCGGTCGGTCACCGCAAGGGACTGCCGCGTCTCTCCCGGCGCGGTCAGCCGGATGATGGACAGCCCGTCGGCTTTCAGCATCTCGGCTATACGTGTCCCCGTCGCGCCGCCCAATGCCACCATCGCGGTGGATTGCCCGCCCATGATCTTGATCGCCCGGCTGACATTGATCCCGCCGCCGCCCGGATCGGCCACCGGCTTGTCGCAGCGCAGCTTGAGATCGGGGCGCACCTCGTCGGCAGCGGTCGACAGGTCGAGCGCCGGATTCAGCGTGACCGTCAGGATCGGCAACTGGTTCATTCCCACCACCTGTCGATGCTGGCAATATCCTCGTCGGACCAGCCGAAATGATGCGCCAGCTCATGCGTCACGACATGCGCGATCAGTTCACCAAGCGTCACATTCCCCCGCGCCGCCCATTCATCGAGGATCGGACGGCGGAACAGCCAGACGATATCCGGCCCGCCGGGTTGATCGGAAACCGATTTCTCGGTCAGCGGGATACCGTCGTAAAGCCCGGTCAGTTCGAAGCCATCGTCGATCTGCAACTCGTCCAGCATCTCTTCAGAAGCGAATTCCGCCACCCGAATCGCCACATCTTGCGCATGGCCGGCAAAGCGTGCGGGCAAACCCGCCACCGCCTCCCGCGCCAGTGCCTCGATCGCCGCCGCGTCGGGCGCGCGCATTCCATCCCAGTCACTCATCCGCGTCTCCTGCATGCCAACCCCGATATGGACAAAAAAGCCCGGCTGTGAAAGAGCAACGGGCAACAGGAGATATTCCATGACCACCACCCGCTTCGCCCCCTCGCCCACCGGGCATATCCATGTCGGCAACCTGCGCACCGCGCTGTTCAACTACCTGATCGCCCGCAAGGCAGGCGGCACATTCATCCTGCGCCTTGATGACACCGATAGGGAACGCTCGAAACAGGAATATGTCGATGGCATCCAGCGCGACTTGGAATGGCTAGGCCTGCAATGGGACCGGGTCGAACGCCAGTCGCTGCGACTGGACCGTTACGCCGAGGTGGCGGATAACCTGCGCGCCTCCGGTCATCTTTACGAGGTGTTCGAGACCCCGACCGAGCTGGACCTGAAGCGCAAGAAGCAACTGAACATGGGCAAGCCGCCGGTCTATGACCGCACCGGGCTGAACCTGACGGATGCCGGCAAGGACAAGCTGCGGGCCGAGGGGCGCGACGGCTACTGGCGCTTCAAGCTGGATCACGAGCGGATCGAATGGGCCGATGGCATCCTTGGCGATATCTCGATCGACGCGGCCTCGGTCAGTGATCCGGTGCTGATCCGTGCCGACGGGCAGGTTCTTTATACCTTCGCCAGCAGCGTGGACGACACCGATATGGGCGTGACGAATATCGTCCGCGGCTCGGACCACGTGACCAACACGGCCACCCAGATCCAGATCATCAGGGCAATAGGCGGCACGCCTCCCGCCTTCGCCCATCACAGCCTGCTGACCGGCGCCAAGGGCGAGGAGCTTTCCAAGCGCATCGGCGCGCTCTCGCTTAAGGATCTGCGAGAGGCCGGGGTCGCCCCCGAGGCGCTGCTTTCGCTGATGGCCCGGATCGGTTCGGGCCAGCCGGTCGGACTGGCCAGCCTGGATGAGCTGGCCGAGGAATTCGACCTGTCGCGTTTCGGCGCCTCGCCCACCAAGTTCGATGCCGAGGATCTCTGGCCGTTGACGCGCGAACGCAACCAGTCGCTGCCCTTCGAAACGGTCAGGGACCGCATCGCCGCGCTTGGCGTGCCGGCGGATCAGGCCGAGCGTTTCTGGCGCGTCGCTTCGCAGAACATCACCACGCTGGAGGATCTGGCGGGCTGGTGGCGCATCTGCAGCGAAGGGGCCGAGCCGCTGGTGGATGCCGAGGACGCGGATTTCATCACTGAGGCCATGAAGCTGCTGCCCCCGCCGCCCTATTCGGATTCGACCTGGGGCGAATGGACCGCGAGTGTGAAAGAGGCCACTGGCCGCAAGGGCAAGGGGCTGTTCATGCCGCTGCGCAAGGCGGTGACCGGCCAGGCGCACGGACCGGACATGTCGGAACTGATGCCGCTTTTGCAGGTGATCAGGGCGCGGGGATAACCGTTCCCCTCAATGCTGGGGTTTGGCAGCCGGGCAGGATTTCAGATGAACGGCCGCGGGATCACAGCAAGGGATCCCGCCAGCCCCGCAATATTTTTGTTTTTTGCTGAAATACCAAAATACTGCAGGGTCTTGTTCTTGTATTTTATCGGGCGCCCAACCAATGACCGCCTTTGCCGGGAATGCTTTAGCCGCGCAATATGCCGCCTGTCGCCTTCTGCACCTTGTCGATGATCTTCTGGCTGACAGCCTCGATCTCGGCATCGGTCAGGGTCTTGTCGCGCGGCTGCAGGCGGGCGGTGATGGCGATGGATTTCCTGCCGCCCTCCAGCCCGGTGAACTGGTCGAACACGGTCACGCGCTCGATCAGCGCCTTGTCGGCGCCCGCCGCGGCATTCACCAGCGACAGGGCTTCGACCTGCGGATCGACGACGAAGGCGAAGTCACGTTCGACTGCCTGCAACTCCGAGATATCCAGCGCCGAACGCGTCGCGGCCTTCGCCTTGGGGAAGGGGATATTGGCGATGCGGATGGTGAAGGCCACGGCAGTCCCCTTGACATCCAGTTCACGCAGCACCCGGGGATGGATTTCCCCGAATGTCGCCAGCACGTTGGAGCCAAGGGCGATATTGCCCGCGCGGCCCGGATGCCACCAGCCGTCCAGCTTGCGGTTGATCTGCGCCTTTGCGGGCGCGCCGATTGCGGCCAGCACGGCCTCGGCATCAGCCTTGGCGTCATAGATATCCACTTTGCGGCGAGTGCCGAAAGGATCGCGCGGAGCGGTGGCGCCGACCAGCAGGCCGGTCAGTTGCGTCGCCTGCTCACCGGGTTCTCCGCCGGCAAAGACCGGCCCCATCTCGAACAGCGCCAGATCGGCGAAGCCGCGCGCCTGATTGCGGGCTGCGGCGGCCAGCAGGCCGGGCAACAGATCCGGGCGCAGATGGGTCATCTCGCTGCTGATCGGATTCTCGACCCGCACGGCATCACCGCCACCGCCGAACAGCTCAGCCGCTGCCTGATCGATGAAACTATAGGTGACGCATTCATTATAGCCCAGTGCCGCGGTCTGACGCCGCGCCACGCTTTCGCGCAGTTGCAGAGGCGTCAACACCGGCTTCGGCACGCCGGGCTTCAGGCGCGGCAGCGGCTTGCCCTCCAGCCCGGTGAGGCTGGCGATGCGGGCGATTTCCTCGACCAGATCGGCCTCGCCCTGCACATCGGGGCGCCAGGAGGGAACATGCGCCATGTCACCCTCGAGCCGGAAACCGAGCGCTTCGAGCGTGGCGCGTTGCGTCGCCTCCGGGATATCGAGCCCGACAAGGCTGGCGGTGCGCGACGGATCCAGACGATAAGCGCGGGCGGTATCGGGAATGGCACCGGCGGTCACCACCTCGGATGGCTCGCCGCCACACAGATCCATCACCATCTGCGTGGCCAGATCCAGTCCCTGCAATGTGAATTCCGGATCGATGCCCCGCTCGAACCTGTAACGCGCATCCGAGTTGATCTTGAGCGCGCGGCCTGTCGCGGCAGTGCTGACCGGATCGAAATAAGCCGCTTCGATGAAGACATCCGTCGTGTCCTCCTGCGAACCGGTCGCCGCACCGCCCATGACCCCGGCAATGCTCTCGGCTCCGTTCTCATCACAGATGACCACGGCGCCTGCGGGCATCCGATAGGTCTTGTCGTCCAGCGCAAGGATCTCCTCGCCCTCCCGCGCCGCGCGCAGCGTCAGATCGCCAGAAATCTTTTTTGTATCAAATACATGCAGAGGACGATTCAGGTCATAGGTGAAGAAATTGGTGATATCGACCAGCAGGTTGATCGGGCGCAGACCAATGGCTGTCAGCCGCTTCTGCAGCCAAGCCGGGCTGGGGCCGTTCCTGACCCCGCGCAGCACGCGCCCCGAGAAGAACGGCGCCTTGGCGGCGACCTCCGGGGCGATGGTGACCCCGACCGGACTGGGAAAACCGGGCGTGATGCTTGCCTCGCGCAACGGTTTCAGCCTGCCCAGCCCCCGCGCCGCCAGATCTCGGGCGATGCCGCGAACGCCAAGCGCATCGGGGCGGTTGGGGGTGATCGCGATATCGATCATCGGGTCGATCTTTTCCGGCGCATTCTCCGCCAGCCAGTCCACGAATTTCTGGCCGACCTCCCCCGAGGGCAACTCGATGATGCCGTCATGTTCGTCCGACAGTTCCAGTTCGCGCTCCGAGGCCATCATGCCGTGGCTCTCGATCCCGCGAATCTTGCCGACGCCAAGCGTCACATCGATGCCGGGAACGTAATCGCCGGGTTTCGCAAGCACGACGGTAATGCCTTCCCGCGCGTTTGGGGCGCCGCAGACGATCTGCTTCTCGCCTTCATCGGTCAGCACCCGGCACAGCTTCAACCGGTCGGCATCGGGATGCTGTTCGGCGTGGATCACGCGGGCCAGCGTGAAGGCACCCAACCGCGCAGCGGGATCCGAGACCTCCTCGACCTCCAGGCCAAGATCGGTCAGCGCCTCGGCAATCTGGTCGAGAGTGGCTGTCGTGTCGAGATGCTCTTTAAGCCAGGAAAGGGTGAATTTCATGTCGCAACCGTCCGTTCGGGCCCGCGCCCGCTATGATTTGCCCGGTTCCTAGCGCAAGCCTGCGGGGATTGGTAGGGCCGGACCTCCTTATCGGGCCCGAATTCCCTTTTCCCCTTCTTCTTTGTGCAAATACCTCGCGGGGGGCTCCGGGGGGCGCGAAGCCCCCCGGCCATCGCCATCACATTCCAGCCGCCGCCAGAACCCGGGGGATCACGCGGGCAAGGCGCGCGGCCCATTCATCCTGCCCCGCCTCTGTCGCGATCAGGTCGTTGCGAAGCTCGACAAGCATGTTGGGGCGGCCATGGCGCAATGCGTGACGATCGATCGAATCGCCTTCGAGATGGCCGTTGTAAGGCTGGTTCTCGCCGGTCACCCAACCCTCGTCCCGGCAGGCCTGGACCATGGCGGGGCCAAGCCGGGTGTCCCGATGGGAGTAAAGGATCCCCACCTGCCACGGGCGCGGGGGGCGCCCGCGCAGTTGCGGGGTAAAGCTGTGGACGGCGCATATACAGCGGGACGGGTGCCGCCCGGCAAGCCGCGACAGCGCTTCGTGATAGGGGCGATGCAGGCGGTCGAGGCGGCGTTCCCGCTCGGCCCGGTCGGCCAGCTTGTTGGCGGGAATCACCGTGCCGTCATACAGGCGCATGAGCAGGGTCGGGTCGTCCTCGCTCCGGTTCGGATCGATCACCAGGCGCGAGAAATCGGAAAAGATCGCCGGAGCGTCCAGATTGGCGGCCAGCTTGTCCGCCAGCCCCGCCGCCCCCACGTCATAGGCGATATGACGCGCCATATCCGCCTCGGCGATGCCCAGATCCCCGCCATTCAGCCAGCCGGGCACCCGGTTGGTCGCGTGATCGCAGGTAATCAGCCAGCGCGAGGGCCTGCCCTCGCCCGATATCCAGTATGCGCGTTCCGTCATGCCGTTGTTACCGTTCATGCTAAGCACTGTTTAAGGCAGTCCATATACAGACGCCAGTTGCCGCGAAGCGGCATTTACGCCATAGATAGCGCTAAACCTGATAGGGATTCAGCATGAGACGACATCGCAACGTGAAAATCGTGGCCACACTGGGGCCGGCCTCCAGCAGCAAGGAAATGATCCGTGCGCTGTTCGATGCCGGAGCGGATGTTTTTCGCCTCAACATGAGCCATGGCAGCCACGACGATCACCGCGCGCGTCACGCGGCGATTCGCGAGGTCGAGGCGGAGGTCGGACGGCCCATCGCGATCCTGGCCGATCTGCAGGGGCCGAAACTGCGGGTCGGTCCCTTCGCCGCGGGTGGGCATGACCTGGAAGAAGGCGACAGGTTCCGCTTTGACCTAGACGATGCGCCGGGCGACTCGAAACGCGTGCAACTTCCGCATCCCGAGATTTTCGCCGCGCTTGAACCGGGGGCCGAACTGCTGGTCAATGATGGCAAGGTCGCGCTGCGGGTCGATAGCTGCGACAAGGATTTCGCCGAATGCACGGTCACTGTCGGCGGCACGATCTCGGACCGCAAGGGCGTGAACGTGCCTGACGTGATCCTGCCCCTTGCCGCCCTGTCCGACAAGGACCGGGAGGATCTGGAATTCGCCTGCGAACTGGGCGTGGACTGGCTGGCCCTGTCCTTCGTGCAGCGCGCCGCCGATGTCGAAGAGGCCAAGGCGCTGGTAAAAGACCGCGCGGCGGTGATGTCCAAGATCGAGAAACCCGCCGCAATAAAGGCCTTTGACGAGATCCTCAATGCCTCGGACGGAATCATGGTCGCACGCGGTGACCTGGGGGTCGAGTTGCCGATCCATTCGGTGCCGCCGATCCAGAAGCGGCTGGTTCGCCGCTGCCGCGCCGCCGCCAAGCCGGTGATCGTCGCCACCCAGATGCTGGAATCGATGATCGAAAGCCCGATCCCCACGCGGGCCGAGGTCAGCGATGTCGCCAACGCCATCTATGAGGGCACCGACGCGGTCATGCTGTCGGCGGAAAGCGCGGCAGGCGATTACCCGATCGAGGCGGTCACGACGATGGACAGCGTCGCCCGCTCGGTCGAGGCGGACCCGAATTACCGCAATATCATCGAGGCATCCCGCAGCGCCAAGCTGCACAGCGTCGCCGACGCCATCGTGACCGCCGCCCGCGAGATCGCCGAGACAACCGAGGTCGCCGCGATCTGTGCCTTCAGCCAGTCCGGCACGACGGTCAGCCTCGTTGCCCGCGAACGTCCGCGTGTGCCGATCCTTGCGCTCAGCCCGCTCGAATCGGTCACCCGCCGCATGTGCCTGACATGGGGCACCCATTGCGTCATCACCCCGCGCCTGAACCGCTTCAAGGAGGCGGTGGTGAACGCCACGCGGGCCGCCCGCGATTACGGCTTTGCCGACGAGACTCGGCAGGTGGTGGTCATGGCCGGGGTGCCCTTCAACGTGCCGGGCACGACCAATATCCTGCGCATCGCCCCCTGCGACGAGCGGTTGATTTACGCCACGGATCCGGAATAAGGCTCTGGAGATCAAGAAAGCGGGGGTCCCATGTCCAACCTGTCCGATTATCTGCTGCTGGCCGGTATCGCGCTTTGCGTGATCTCGGTCATCGCCGCAATTGTGCAGCTTCTGCAGACCGAACCGCCACGCGGTGCGGTGATCACGCTGCTGCTGGGGATCGTGCTGACCTTCGCCGGCGCCTATACCGCGCCCAAGCCGTTCCATCCGCAGGACATCCTGTCGGCATGGGCGCGCGTGACAGGGGGCGAAGCCGCGGACGGGGCCGCGGGTGGCGGCACTGCCGAAGAAGGCGAAGCCGCGGCGGAAGGCGAAGCCCCCGCCAACTGAGAGGAACCCGCCTCCCTCTTGCCAAAATCGCCCGGCGCGTCTATACGGCGCGCTTCTATCCGCGTGGCCGGCCTGAATGGCATTGCCGAGTCGCGCGCTCACTCTGACGAAGGAGATGAAAATGCCGAAGATGAAGACCAAAGCGGCCGCCAAGAAGCGGTTCTCGATGACGGCCTCGGGCAAGGTGAAATCCGCTCAGGCCGGCAAGCGGCACGGCATGATCAAGCGCACCACGAAATTCATCCGTGATGCGCGCGGCACCACCGTCCTTTCGGACGCGGATGCCAAGATCGTCAAGAAATACATGCCCTACGCACGCTGATCGAAGGAACTGACAAATGGCACGAGTTAAATCCGGCAAGGTTACCCACGCCCGCCACAAGAAGGTCCTGAAGGCGGCCAAAGGCTATTACGGCAACCGTTCGCGCAATTTCCGCACCGCGACGCAGGCTGTGGACAAGGCGAACCAATACGCCACCCGCGACCGCAAGAACCGCAAGCGCAATTTCCGCGCCCTGTGGATCCAGCGCATCAACGCCGCCGTGCGCCTGGTCGATGCCGACCTGAACTATTCGCGCTTCATCAACCTGCTGTCGAAGGCGGGTGTCGAGGTTGACCGCAAGGTTCTGGCTGATCTGGCGGTGAACGAGCCCGAAGCCTTCGGCGCGATCGTCGAAAAGGCGAAGGCCGCGGCCTGAATTCGTCAAGACGCAAGCAGGCACATGAGGCCCGTCCCCGGACGGGCCTTTTTCATGCGCTTATCACGGATCGATCACCGCTTCGCGCATGACGGGCGATTGTGGCGGGACACGCGGGCAGCTAACCTGCCGCCATGAAACGCATTCTGTATAACCTGATACATGAGCGGCCGATCCTGGCCGTCATCGCCACGCTGGCGATCTTCAACACCGCGCCGGGCGCATTCCTGCATCCGGCAACGGCAGTCTGGGCATTGCTGCCCTTCATCTGGCTTTTCGCGGTGATGATATGGGGCGCCTCTGCCGTGGTGCACCATGCCGAGGCGCTGGCCGATCGCTTGGGCGAGCCCTATGGCACCCTGATCCTGACCCTGTCGGTCGTGGTGATCGAGGTCGCGCTTATCGGTTCGGTCATGCTGTCCGGTGACGGAGGCCCGACACTGGCGCGCGACACGATGTTCGCGGTGCTGATGATCGTGCTTAACGGGTTGGTCGGGCTGGCGCTGCTGCTGGGCGCCCTGCGCCATGGCGAACAAAGCTATAATTTCGCGGGTGCATCGGCATTTCTGACCGTGCTGGTGCCGCTGGCGGTGTTCGGACTGACGCTGCCCGCCTATACGATCTCCAGCCCCGATGACAGTTTCAGCACCGGGCAGGCGCTGTTCTTCTCGGTGGTGACGCTGGCGCTTTACGGTGTTTTCCTGTCGATCCAGACCGTTCGCCATCGCGGCTTTTTCACCGAGGCCGAAGAGCCGCCCCTGCCCAGCCCGGCCAGTCATGCGCATTATGCCACCTGGGCGCATGCCTTTCTGCTGCTGGCGACGCTGTTGCCCATTGTGCTGCTGTCCAAGAAGCTGGCCGGCTTCGTCGATCACGGCATCAACGCGATGAACCTGCCCGGCGCCCTCGGCGGTGTCGTTATCGCGACCATCGTGCTGGCCTCGGAAGGGATGAGCGCGGTGCGCGCCGCATTGGCCAATCGCCTGCAAAGGGCGGTCAACCTGTGCCTTGGCGCGGCCCTGTCCACGATCGGGCTGACAGTGCCTGCCGTTCTGGTGATCGCCCTGACCACCGGGCAGGAAGTGGTGCTGGGGCTTGGCCCGCAGATGCAGGTGATGCTGGCGCTGACCCTGATCGTCTGTGTCCAGACATTCGGCACGAGGCGCACCAATGTCCTGCATGGCGCGGTGCATCTGGTCCTGTTCCTGGCCTATCTCATGCTGGTGCTGGAGCCATGACCGCGCGCGAGCCCGTCAAGGTTCCGCTGACCATGCGCCCGATGGGCATTCTTGGCACAGTGGCGACTGCGCGGCGTAATGTGCTGGAACTGATCCCCGGCATCGCCCTGCGCCAGCCCATCGTGTCGGGCAGAACGGGGCTGCGCTGGCATATGGTGATGGATCCCGAAAGCCTGTGCCATATCCTCAAGGACCGGGTGGAGGATTATCCCAAATCCGTCACCACCAAGCTGATCCTGAATCCGGCCATCGGCGACAGCCTGTTCGTGGCCGAGGGCGCGCATTGGCGCTGGCAGCGCCGCGCCGCCGCCCCGGCCTTTGCCGCCCGCCACATTTCCGCGTTGGGCCCGGTGATGACGGCCGCCGCCGAGGCGTCATGCAGGCGGCTTGCAACGGCAACGGGACCGGTGGACATGTTCACCGAGACCGTCGCGGCGACATTCGAGGTCATCTCAGACGTCACCTTCTCGGGTGGCGGCGGTTTCGACCGCGACGCGGTGCATCATGCCATCGACGGCTATATCGCCCAGACCGCCAAGCTGTCGGTCATGGATGTGTTGGGGCTGCCCGCATGGCTGCCGCGCCCGGGCCGGCTGTTGGCAGGCCAGGGGCTGAAGCGCATGAAGCAGGTCGCCGATCAGGCCATCGCCGAACGGGCCCGGGCTGCTGCCAAGGACGGCCCGCCCGATCTTCTGGATCTGCTGCTGGACGCCGCCGATCCCGAGACGGGACGCAGCATGACCCGCGAGGAACTTCGCGACAACCTGCTGACCTTCATCGTCGCGGGGCACGAGACCACCGCATTGACGCTGGCCTGGGCGCTATATCTCTGTGCCTTCGACCCTTCGGTGCAGGAACGCGCCGCGCAAGAGGCCCGCACGGTCCTGGACGGTCGCGGTGCCACTGCCGGGGATGTCGGCGCCCTGCCCTATATCGGGCGGGTGGTCAACGAGGCGCTGCGTCTCTATCCCCCTGCCGCGTTCCTCTCGCGCACCGCACAAGTGCCTGACCGGCTCTGCGGGCGGGAGGTGCGGCGCGGCGATACCATCGTGTTGCCGATCTACGCGCTGCACAGGCATCACCTGTTGTGGGAGCACCCCGATGCCTTCGACCCCGACCGTTTCGAAACCACGCCCGACCGCTTTGCCTTCCTGCCCTTCGGTGCCGGCCCGCGCATCTGCATCGGCGCCAATTTCGCGATACAGGAGGCAGTCATCATCCTTGCCACATTGCTGAACCGGTTCCGCTTCGATCCCGTGCCCGGCCGGGAACCGCAGCCCCGGATGATCCTGACATTGCGCCCGCATGGGGGTGTCTGGCTGCAGGTTTCCCCGCGGGATGGGCCGATACACGGATAAGCGCATCCCGGCTGCCTTTCACATGCGACCGAGGCTTTCCCATCGCCGCGACAAGTGCTAACCCGAGCCCCGACATGACGCCGAGGCTTTCCGATGGATGATCTGACCCCGCTTCGCCAGCAATGGCTTGACCGTATCAAAACCGCGGCCGATCCCGCCGCCATCGAGGAGGTGCGCCTTGCCGCCCTTGGCAAGAAGGGCGAGATCAGCCTCAGGATGCGCGAGCTGGGCAGGATGACGCCCGAAGAGCGCCAGACCACGGGCCGCGCCCTGAACGAATTGCGGGACGAGATCGACGCGGCCCTGCGCGCCCGCAAGCTGGCGCTGGAAGATGCGGCGCTGGAAGAGCGTCTGGCCGGGGAGTGGCTGGACGTGACCCTGCCGGGGCGGCCCCGGCCACGCGGCACGATCCACCCGATCAGCCAGGTCACCGATGAGGTCACGGCGATCTTCGCCGATATGGGCTTTGCCGTGGCCGAGGGACCGCAGGTCGAAAGCGACTGGTATAATTTCGACGCGTTGAATATCGCGCCCGAACATCCTTCACGGCAGGAAATGGACACGTTCTACATGCATCGCGCCGAGGGCGACAATCGCCCGCCGCATGTGCTGCGCACCCATACCAGCCCGGTGCAAATCCGCGCCTTGCAGGAACAGGGCGCTCCTATCCGGGTGATCGCCCCGGGGCGGGTCTATCGTATGGACATGGACCAGACCCATACGCCGATGTTCCATCAGGTCGAAGGATTGGCCATCGATCGCGACATCTCGATGGCGCAGTTGAAATGGGTGCTGGAGGAATTCTGCCGGAGCTATTTCGAGGTCGATGAGATCGAGCTGCGTTTCCGCGCCTCGCATTTCCCGTTCACCGAACCCTCGGCCGAGGTGGATATCCGCTGTTCCTGGGAGGGCGGGCAGCTCAGGATCGGTCAGGGCGATTCATGGCTGGAAATTCTCGGCTCGGGTATGGTTCATCCTTATGTCCTGCGCTCTGCCGGGGTCGACCCGGACAAATGGCAGGGCTTTGCCTTCGGCATGGGGATCGACCGTATCGCGATGCTGAAATACGGCATCCCCGACCTGCGCGCCTTCTTTGAAAGCGACTTGCGCTGGCTGCGCCATTACGGCTTTGCCGCCGGCGATGTCCCAAGCATAAGCGGCGGCTTGTCCCGGTAACCAGCCGGGGCAGCCCGATCCCTTGCCATGTCGGGCCGCGCGCTCATGCAATACCCCCGGAATCGCCGGATCGAAAACCACTTACACCGGCCCTCCTGTGATGAACCGTAACACCACCGGTCACTGCCGGACCAGGCTCATACGGCGCGATCCTGGCTTACCCGCTTCGACAGCATCTCGTGACTCTCGACCCGTTCCGAATACCTGTCCACCAGATGCGCGCGAATGTCACGGGTCAACAGGGTGAACCGGGTCAGTTCCTCCATCACGTCCACGATCCGGTCATAATAGGGTGAAGCCTTCATGCGGCCCTGTTCGTCGAACTCCTTCCAGGCCTTGGCGACCGAGGACTGGTTGGGGATGGTCAGCAGCCGCATCCAGCGCCCGAGAATGCGCAACTGGTTGACGGTGTTGAAGCTCTGGCTGCCGCCACAGACCTGCATGACGGCCAGCGTCTTGCCCTGGGTGGGCCGCACGCTGCCTAGCGACAGCGGAATCCAGTCGATCTGTGTTTTCATCAGTCCTGACATCGCGCCGTGCCGCTCGGGCGAGGACCAGACCATGCCCTCGCACCAGCCGACCAGTTCGCGCAGCTCGGCGACCTTGGGATGATCCGCCTCCACGGCATCGGCCAGGGGCAGGCCCCGGGGATCGAAAAACCTGATCTCGGCGCCCAATCGCTCCAGGATGCGCCCGGCCTCTTCCGCCGCAAGGCGCGAGAAACTGCGTTGCCTCAGCGAACCGTAAAGAAGCAGGATACGCGCGGGGTGACTGCTGCGGTCTGCCGGAAACAGCGCATCGGGATCGGCAGGACGAAAGCAATCGGGGTTGATATTGGGCAGGTCGGTCATCAAGCTGTCTGATCTTTTGGCTCGGCAGGGCGATCAGGGTTGCGTTTCCGGAAAACGGCTGCGGGTGCGGTTGGCGAAAGCGACCAGCGACAGCATCACCGGCACCTCGACCAGAACACCCACCACCGTCGCCAGTGCCGCGCCCGAATTCAGGCCGAACAGGCTGATCGCGACCGCAACCGCCAGTTCGAAGAAATTCGACGTGCCGATCAATGCGCAAGGCGCGGCGATGCGATGCGGCACCTTCAGCGCGAAAGCCGCGGCATAGGCGATGGCAAAGATGCCATAGCTCTGGATCAGGATCGGCACGGCGATCAGCGCAATCACGAAGGGACGGTTCAGGATCACCTCGCCCTGAAGTCCGAACAGGATCGCGACCGTGGCGATCAGCCCGATGACGGACCAGGGCTTGACCCGTGCAGAGAACGCCTCGATGGCATCTTCGCTTCCAAGAATACGCCGGGTGATCAGCCCCGCGCTCAGCGGCAGCACCACATAAAGCAGGGTCGCCAGCACAAGCGTCTGCCATGGCACGATGATATCGGTGACACCCAGCAGGAAGGCGACGATGGGTGCGAAAGCCACGACCATGATCAGGTCATTCACCGAGACCTGCACCAGCGTATAGGTCGCATCCCCCCGCGTAAGCTGTGACCAGACGAAAACCATTGCCGTGCAGGGGGCGGCGCCCAGCAGAATCAGCCCGGCGATATATTGCGCCGCGTCGTCAGGCGCGATCCAGGCTGCGAAAACATGCTCAAAGAACAATACGGCCAGCACAGCCATGGTAAAGGGCTTGATCAGCCAGTTTACCGCCAGTGTGACCAGCAATCCGCGCGGCTGGCGGGCGACATTGGCGACTGCTCCGAAATCCACGCCGACCATCATCGGATAGACCATCGCCCAGATCAGCACGGCCACGACCAGATTGATCGAGGCGATCTCGGCACTCGCGACCGCTTCGACCAGGCCCGGCGCGACCGCACCGATCACCAGCCCCGCGATCATCGCCAGCGCGACCCAAACCGTCAGATAACGTTCGAAAATCCCGAGGCTGCCGGCCTCGGAAGCGGTCATATCCGTCATTTCATCCTCAATTTTCCGAAGTGCCGCAAGGCGCACAATCGCAGGCGATCTGTTCGAGAACGGGCCGGCAAAGCTCGGGCCGCCCACCGCAGCAATCCTCCATCAGGAAGCTCAGCAGGCGGCGCATGCCCTCGATTTCAGCGAAATAGCGGATCGAGCGGCCTTCCCGTTGCCCGCGGATCAGGCCGGCCTGCGTCAGGATCGTCAGGTTGTTCGACAGCGTGCTGGCCCGCAATTCCAGCGCATCCGCAATTTCACCGGCCGCCAGCCCATCCGGGCCTGCCTGAACGAGCAGGCGGAAGATGTCGATACGCATATCATGCGCCAAAGCCGAGAGGGATACGAGTGCGTCAGACTTTTCCATAATTCATGTAATATCAAAATATAAATCGTCACACAAGACCCGAAAGCGGCAGGCCGGTTTCGAACCCTTGTAATGTTCTCTTTTTGTTCTTATCATGAGATCATGCAATACAGTCTGCCCTTTACGTCATTCAACCGGCTTGCAGCGGTTCACCGATGCCTGACCAAGGCGTTCGGGACACCGCCGGAACATCTGCGGCTTGATCCGGTCAGCCAGATGGTGCTGGCGATGGTCAGCATCAGGACGCGCGATGAAATTTCCGGAGCGGCGTTCCTGCGGCTGGCGCGGCATTGCGGACATTGGGAAGCCTTGGCCCAGATGGCACCGGACGCAATCGAACCCTTGCTTCACGGCGTCACCCATCCGGAACGCAAAGCGAATGCCCTGCCCCGCGCTTTGCGGGAAATCATCGACCGGCGCGGCGCGCTGACGCTTGACTTCCTGGCCGGATGGCCGGTCGGGGCCGCGATTGACTGGCTGGAAAATCTCCATGGCGTCGGCCCCAAGATCAGCGCGGCCACGCTCAATCTCAGCACCCTGCAAAGGCGCGTTCTTGTCGTCGATACGGCTCATTGGCGTGCGGCACGCTGCCTGGGGCTGATCCCTGAAAGGGCGGATCCAGGGCATGCCGCGCGGATGCTCAATCATCTGGCGCCGGATGAATGGGGGGCTGCGGACATGGCGCGGCATTACGCATTGATGAAGCGGTTGGGAAAAACCTGCTGCGTGCAGGCATCCCCCCGTTCCTGCCCGTTCTTTCCCCTTTGCGCCACCTCTCGCCGGTCCGTTTCACGGCAGATGAGGGGTAAGCGCCTTGAGGACGGGCTTCGCGCATGGGCAAGCCGCCATAGCAGCCACTCCGGTCACGGACGCGATATTGCGCCCGGCGGCCTGTCGTGACACCCGGACCGGATTCGGATCATGAGCGCCCCCGGCAGCATAGAGTCCCTGCGCCATCGCATCGCCATACAAGAGCGGTTATCGCCTTCCAGACGGCCTGTCCTGTCTCTTGGCGAAATGAACATGGCATTCGCCGATGGCGGGCTATCCACCGGTGCATTGCACGAGATCGTGCCCGCCAGATCCGGCGATCTCGCGGCCGGTATCGGTTTCGCAACCTGTCTCCTTGCGTCAATCGCAGGGCTGCGGCCGGGCTTTACCCTCTGGGTTCTGCCCATGGATCGCAAGTTCCGGGACGGGACACCCTGTCCAAACGGCCTGACCGCGCTTGGCCTCGACCCGGCCCGCCTGATCCGGGTCGAGGCACGCAAGGGAACCGATATCCTCTGGGCGCTGGAAGAGGGGCTGGCACATCCGGCGCTGAGCGCGGTGATCGGCGTGCTGCCAGGGCGCGACCGAAGCTATGATTTCACCGCCAGCCGCCGCCTTGCCATGCGCGCCGCCAGGCAAGGTGTGACCGCCCTGATCCTGCGTGACAAGACGCATCCGGCCATGTCCACGGCTGCCGAAACGCGCTGGTCGGTCGCCGCCATGCCGGGTGTTCCGGCGCAGCATGCCGGGCCGGTCGGCACGCCGCGATGGCGGCTTGAGCTGACCAAATGCAGGAAAGGAACCCCCGGAAAATGGGAGGTCGAATGGGATCATGAAACGCTTTCTTTCCGTTTTCCTGCCCCGCTGGCCGATCGAACGCCGGCATGGGCGCATGGCTCTTACAACAGCCGATGGGCAAAGGCTTCGTGAGGACGAGCCCTTGGCGCTGATCACGACATCGGAGAGCGGTCAGCATATCACCGCCCTGAACACGGCCGCCCATCACATGGGGTTCCGGCCCGGCATGACGCTGGCCGATGCCCGTGCCATCCATCCGGCGCTGCAAACCGCGCATGCCGACCCTGCCGGCGACGACCGGGCGCTGATCGGGCTCGCCTTGTGGTGCCAAAGCTACAGCCCTTTCACCCGCTCCGATCCTCCTGACGGAATCAGCCTCGACATCACCGGCTGCGCGCATCTTTTCGGCGGCGAGGCCGGAATGATGGAGAAGATGTCGAGGCGGCTGAGCGGTTTCGGCCTTTCGGCCCGGCTTGCCATCGCCCCCACCATCGGCGCGGCATGGGGTCTGGCCCGCCATGCGCCGGACCCTTGCCATATCTCCCACCAACAGGAACTTCACGCCGATCTCGCGCCGCTGCCCGTTGCCGCGCTTCGCCTTTCGCCGGAAACCTGTCAAGCGCTTGAAAAACTCGGCCTGAAGAGGGCCGGCGATCTCATGGACAAGCCCCGCGCCCCTCTTGCCGCCCGTTTCGGACCACGGCTCTTGCGCCGCCTGGACACGGCGATGGGGCATGAAGAGGAAAGCTTCATCCCGCTCGGCCCCCCGGTCTCGCATGTCGCGGAATGCCGCTTTGCCGAACCCGTCATAACCCGGAAGGGAATCGAGATCGCCGTCGAGAGACTGACCCATGATCTGGCGGATATGCTGGAAAAGGCCGGCAAGGGCGCGCGACGGCTGGAATTGCGGCTTTTCCGCATCGATGGCTGGTTCGAAACGCTGCCGCTTGCCACCAGCACCGCCACGCGCGACCCCCGCCATCTCTGCCATCTGCTTTGCGAGCGGCTTGACCGGATCGAGCAGCGGGCGGGTTTCGGTTTCGAGGCGGCACGGCTGAGCGCAGTTCTGATCGAGGACAAGCCCGCGCAGCAGGAGGATATGGATGGCCCCATGCACGGCTCTGGCCGGGACGACATCGCCCCGCTGCTCGACCGGCTCGTCAGCCGTTTCGGCCCGGATCACGTCACCCGCCCCCTGCCCTGTCCCAGCCATATCCCCGAGCGCGCCTTTCGCTTCGTCTCGGTTCTGGAGAAGATCGGCACCCCCGACTGGCCCGCGCATGCCCGGATCGTTCAGGACGGCGCGGATTTCGCGCGTCCGCTTTTGCTGTTCGCCCCGCCCGAACCCATCACCGCCATCGCGGAAGCCCCGGACAGCCCCCCGGCGCGTTTCGAATGGCGGCGCGAACCGCATCGCGTCACCCGCGCCGAGGGACCGGAACGCATCGCCCCCGAATGGTGGCGAGTCCATGAAGGCGCCAGCCGCACGACGCGCGACTATTACCGGGTCGAGGACGAGGCAGGCCATCGTTTCTGGCTTTTCCGCGACGGGCTGTATGACCGCGCCGGGGATGCACCGCGCTGGTTCATTCACGGGATCTTCGCATGAGCGCGTCACCTCCATTCGCCGAACTTGCCGTCACCAGCAATTTCAGCTTCCTGCGTGGCGGCTCGCATCCGGAGGAACTGGTGGCGACGGCTGCGCGGCTTGGCCATGCCGCCATTGGCATTGCCGATCGCAACTCGCTGGCCGGTGCCGTAAGGGCCCATGTAGAGGCAAAGGCGCAGGGTATCCGCCTTGTCGTCGGAGTGCGGCTGGTGCTGATGGAGGGGTTCGAGACGCTGTGCTTTCCGACCGGCCGCGCCGCCTATGGCCGATTGACCCGGCTGCTGACCACCGGCAATCGCCGGGCGCCCAAGGGCGAATGCCATCTTTTCCTCGATGATCTTCCCGCGCTTGAAAGAGGTCATCGCTTCATCGCCATGCCTCCCTATGATTTCGGCGCGGATTTCGAGGCTCATCTGACCCGGCTGGCCACGCTCTTTCCCGGTGCCGTCCATCTTGCGCTGACCCCGTATCGCCGCGCCAATGACCGGGCCCGGCAACAGCGGCTGGCGGCCTTGGCGGATACCAGCGGCACGCCCCTTACCGCGACCAATGACGTGCTTTACCACGCTCCCGCCCGCCGTCCATTGCAGGATCTGCTGACCTGCATCCGCGAGCATTGCACCATCGACGAGGCGGGCTTTCGGCTGGAACGCAATGCCGAGCGGCACCTGAAGGAACCGCAGGAAATGGCCCGGCTGCTGGGCGGTCACGAAGCTGCCGTCGCGCGCTCGGTGGAACTGGCAGAGGCCTGCCGGTTTTCGCTGGATGAGCTGGCACAGGATTATCCGGCGGAATCCGCAGGGCAAAGCGCCACCCCGCAAGAGGAACTGGAACGCCTGACCTGGCTTGGCGCACAGAGACGCTTTCCCATGGGGCCGAGTGACAAGCGGCGCGGCCAGATCGCCAATGAGCTGCGGCTGATCGGGGAACTGAACTATGCCGCCTATTTCCTGACTGTGCATGACATCGTGCATTTCGCCCGCACGCAAGAGCCGCCCATTCTCTGCCAGGGGCGTGGTTCTGCGGCCAATTCCATCGTCTGCTACTGCCTTGGCATCACCTCGGTGGACCCGGACGAGATCGACCTGCTGTTCGAACGGTTCATCTCTGCCGAACGTGGCGAGCCCCCGGATATCGATGTCGATTTCGAGCATGAGCGGCGCGAAGAGGTCATGCAATATATCTATGACAAATATGGCCGCAGCCGCGCCGGGCTGGCCGCGACCGTCATCACCTATCGCAGCCGCAGCGCGATGCGAGAGGCGGGCAAGGCCATGGGCCTGTCGCCGGATGTCGTCGCCGCCATGACCAGCCATGTCTGGGGACGTTCCTCTGACACCCCGGAGTCAGAGCGGATACGCGAGGCCGGGTTGGACCCGGCCGATCCCCGGCTGCGCCAGACGCTGATACTGGCCCGGCAGCTCATCGGTTTTCCGCGACACCTGTCGCAACATGTCGGCGGCTTCGTGCTGACGGATTCGCCGCTGGACGAGATCGTGCCGATTGCCAATGCGGCCATGAAGGACCGCACCATGGTCGAATGGGACAAGAACGATCTCGACGCCCTCGATATCCTGAAGGTCGATGTCCTGTCCCTTGGCATGCTGACCTGCCTGCGCAAGGCCTTTGACCTGCTGCGGGACCATTACGGCGAGGACCGGACGCTTGCCACCGTGCCACGTGATGACGGCCCGACCTATGACATGATCCAGCGGGCCGACACGATCGGCGTGTTCCAGATCGAAAGCCGGGCGCAGATGTCGATGCTGCCCCGCTTGCGCCCCAAGAATTTCTACGACCTGGTCATAGAGATCGCCATCGTCCGGCCCGGCCCTATCCAGGGCGACATGGTGCATCCCTATCTGCGCAGGCGTAGCGGGTTGGAGAAGATCGAATATCCCAAGCCCGAGTTGGAGGAAGTTCTCAGCAAGACTTGCGGTGTGCCGCTGTTCCAGGAACAGGCAATGAAGATGGCCATCGTCGCCGCTGGTTTCTCCCCCGCCAAGGCGGACAGGCTGCGCCGCGCCATGGCCTCTTTCCGGCACACGGGCACCATCGACCGGTTTCGCGAGGATTTCATAAACGGCATGACCGCAAACGGATATGAACCCGATTTCGCCGAGCGCTGCTTCAAGCAGATCGAGGGTTTCAGCGATTACGGCTTTCCCGAAAGCCACTCGGCCAGCTTCGCCCTGCTGGCCTATGCCTCTTCCTGGCTCAAATGCCGTTATCCGGATGTCTTTGCCTGTGCCCTGCTGAATTCGCAGCCCATGGGCTTTTATTCCGCATCCTCCATCATCCGCGATTTCCGCGATCATGGTGGCGAGGTGCGGCCTGCCGATATCAATCACAGTGAATGGGATCACAGCCTGGAGCCGGCGGAGAAACCGGGCTCTGTCCGTTTCGCCCTTCGCCTTGGCCTGCGGCAGATCGAGGGAATGCGCGAGGATACCGCTCGGGCAATCGCGCAGGCGCGCGGCACAGGATTCACGAGCCTGCGCGATCTCTATTTCCGGACGGGGGTAGACATGTTCTCGCTGCGCCGCCTGGCCGAAGCCGATGCCTTCGGCTCTGTCGGGCTTGACCGGCGTGCCGCGCTTTGGGAAGTGCGGGGGCTGGGCGGGCATCAGGGCGCGCGGGCGGCAGCCGAGGACCTGCCGCTCTTTGCTGCCGCGCAGACGCCCGGTGGCGCCTCATTCCAGGCCGAGCAGACCGTCATCCTGCCCCGGCTTTCCCCGGGCGAGCATGTGGTCGAGGATTACAGCACGCTCAAGCTGTCGCTCAAGGCGCATCCAGTATCCTTCCTGCGTCAGCGTCTGGTCAGGCAGCGCGTCCAGCCGAACGGGACATTGGCCGATATCCCGAACGGACAGCCGGTGCGCATAGCGGGCCTTGTCCTTGTCCGGCAGAGGCCGGGCACGGCGAAAGGCACCATTTTCATGACGCTGGAGGATGAAACCGGCATCGCCAATGTCGTCATCTGGAAGAATATCTTCAGGAAATTCCGGCGCATCGTTTTCGGTGCCCGGATGACCGGGGTGGAAGGCGTCCTGCAGAAAGAGCAGGAGGTCATCCATGTGATCGCCCACAGGCTCGTCGACCTGACGCCCGAGCTCATGGACGCCATGGAAGCAGGCGCACAGCCGATGCCCGCGCAAAATCTCTGGCGGCATCCTCGAAATATACGCGTGCTGCCGAAAGGGCGGAATTTCCATTGAACGCCCGCAACCAGCCGAACATTACAGGCCAGAGCAGTTTGCAGTTGATCGGGCTCAGTCGCGAACAGCATCCAGCGATGGCAGGGGCGCTGCCCCCATCCGGCCCATACGGGCCGGCTTCCTCCGGGATATTTGCATGAAGAAGAATGGGCCGGGGTAGATTCGATCAAACGCAAACTGCGCTAGGGCGCTTCCGCTGTATCATGCGCGTCGCTTGCGCCCAGCCAGATGCCCCGGGCGATCAATTCGGTGGTGACGTCCTGCAGGCATTGGCTGACGGCAGAGGCTGCCCGCGACAGGGGCCGGGTCGCATGGCTGGCCAGATAGGCGGTGCGCCAGAACCGGTCATCGACGAATGGCTGCACCTGCAGCAACCCGCGCCCCGACTCTTCGGCGACGGCGTGGATGGGCAGGACCGAACAGCCGAAACCGTCCCGGACCAGTTGCTTGATGCTGGCATAGCTGTCCACCTCGATGGCCGGATCGAAGACCAGGCCGGCCTCCTGCATCCGCTGCTCGATCATCCGGCGCAACCCGTGCGAGGCACTGGGCAGGATCAGCGGCATGTCGATCAGCGCCTCCAGCGTGGCCGGTGCGGAGTGTGAGGCATCGGGGGGCAACAGGATGACCAGTTCTTCGCGCAATAACGGGTCGAGGCGTATCTGCCTGTTATTCGCGCTGCCATATAGGACGCCCAGGTCGATCCGTCCTTCTTCCAGCCACTCGCCGACAAAGCCGCTCATGGCCTCGGCGACAACTGGCTTGATCCTTGGATGGCGTTGATGCAGCCGGGCGATCAGGGGAACCGACAGGATGCCGCTGATCGTGCCCGGCAACCCGATTCGCACCGTGCCGCCGGGTTCCTTGCCGACCTGGTGCAACTCTTCCCGCATGTGATCGAACCCGGCCAGCAGGGGGCGGGCGCGTTCGACCAGCAACCTGCCCGCCTCGGTCGGGCTGACTCCGCCGGAATGGCGCAGCAATAACGGCGTGCCAAGCGCCTCCTCCATCTTGCGGACATGCAGCGAGAGCGCGGGCTGTGCGACATGCAGGCGTTCCGCCGCGCGCGAGAACGACCCCTCTTCGACGATCGCGAGGAAATAACGGAGTTGCCTGATATCCATGCTGCACCTTCCTATATCATTATTATATGGAGATCAGAACTTATATATATTTGCATTATGGTTTGGGCAGCGCCAGTCTTTGAATCGATTAGGCGAGGATCGAAGATGCAGAATATTGGCTCCGACCGGTTTCAGGATATCCGCGACGCGGTGCGCGCCCTTTGCGCCGGGTTCCCCGACGAATATCACCGCAAGGTCGACGAGCAGCGCGGCTATCCCGAGGAATTCGTGAACGCGCTGACGCGGGCGGGCTGGATGGCGGCGCTCATCCCCGAGGAATATGGCGGCTCGGGGCTGGGGCTGACCGAGGCCTCGGTCATCATGGAGGAAATCAACCGCGCAGGCGGCAATTCGGGCGCCTGTCACGGTCAGATGTACAATATGAACACGCTGATCCGGCACGGCTCGGAAGAGCAGCGGCAGAAATACCTGCCCCGGATCGCCGCGGGCGAGTTGCGCCTGCAATCCATGGGCGTGACCGAGCCGACCACGGGTACCGATACCACGAGGATCAAGACCACCGCGGTTCGCAAAGGCGACCGCTATGTCATCAACGGTCAAAAGGTCTGGATCAGCCGGGTCCAGCATTCCGAACTGATGATCCTGCTGGCCCGCACCACGCCGCTGGCCGAGGTGAAGAAAAAGACCGAGGGGCTGTCGATCTTCATCGTCGATGTGCAAGAGGCGATGCAGAAGGGCATGCAGGTCCGCCCGATCCTCAACATGGTCAATCACGAAACCAACGAGTTGTTCTTCGACAATCTCGAGATCCCCGCCGAGAACCTGATCGGCGAGGAGGGGCAAGGTTTCAAATATATCCTGACCGGGCTGAACGCCGAGCGGACGCTGATCGCCGCCGAATGTATCGGCGACGGCTATTGGTTCGTGGATCGCGTCACGAAATATGTCAGCGAGCGCAATGTGTTCGGCCGTCCCATCGGCCAGAACCAGGGCGTGCAATTCCCCATCGCCGAAAGCTTTATCGAGGTCGAGGCCGCAAACCTGATGCGCTTCGAGGCCTGCCGCCGCTATGACGCGCAGGAACCTTGCGGGGCACAGGCCAATATGGCCAAGTATCTGGCCGCCAAGGCAAGCTGGGAGGCCGCGAATGCCTGCCTGCAATTCCATGGCGGTTTCGGTTTCGCCTGCGAATACGATATCGAGCGCAAGTTCCGCGAAACCCGGCTGTATCAGGTCGCGCCGATCTCGACCAACCTGATCCTGTCCTATGTCGCCGAGCATGTGCTGGGCCTGCCGAGGTCGTTCTGATGAGCGGGCTGCCGCTGGAAGGACTGACCGTCATCGCCATCGAGCAGGCTGTCGCGGCACCCTTCGCCAGCTCGCGGCTGGCCGATGCAGGGGCGCGCGTGCTCAAGATCGAGCGGCCCGAGGGGGATTTCGCGCGCGGTTACGATGCCGTGGCAAAGGGCCAGTCGAGCTATTTCATATGGCTGAACCGGGGCAAGGAGTCGGTTGCGCTGGATTTGCGCTCGCCCGAGGGAAAGGCCGAGTTGCGGCGGATGCTGGAAGGCGCGGATGTGCTGTTGCAGAACCTCAAGCGCGGCGCGCTGGCGCGCCTCGGTTTCGGCTTCGACCGGCTGGCGCAGGATTTCCCGCGGCTGATCACCTGTTCGATCACCGGCTATGGCGAGGATGGCCCGATGGCCGACCGCAAGGCCTACGATCTGCTTATACAGGCGGAATCCGGGCTATGCTCGATTACCGGCGGACCGGATGAGCCCGCCCGCGTGGGAATCTCAATCGTCGATATCGCCACCGGGGCGACGGCCCATGCGGCGATACTCGAAGCGCTGATCCAGCGCAGCGTGACCGGCCGGGGGGCGAATATCTCAGTGTCGATGTTCGATGTCATGGCCGATTGGCTGACCGTGCCGCTGCTCAATCACGAGGGCGGCAGGACGCCTAGGCGTATCGGCATGGCGCATCCGTCGATCGCTCCTTATGGCGTGTTCCGGACGCGGGACGATCGGGCAATGCTGATCTCGGTTCAGAGCGACCGAGAATGGCGCAGCCTTTGCAAGCTGTTTCTCGAACGTCCCGAACTGGGCGAAGATCCGCGCTTTGCCACCAATGTAGCGCGGGTCGAGAACCGGACCCTGACGGATGCGGCGGTGGCGCAAGGGTTTGCCCGGATGGATGCTGATCAGGCCGTCGCCGCGCTGCTGAAAGCCGATGTCGCGCTGGCCTCGGTCAGCGATATGGCGCAATTGTCAGCCCATCCGCATTTGCGCCGGATCACTGTCGATACGCCGAACGGTCCGGTCTCGATCCCGGCTCCGGCCCCTGTCGTGACCGGGGTGGAAAGGCGCTACGGCCCGGTTCCCGCGTTGCCGGTGCAGGAGGCCAGGGCATGATCGATATCGGCCATTTGCGGCAATGGATCGGACGCGAAGAACGGCAATCGGAAATGCTGACCCCGGCTGTGGCCGAGCGTTTCAACGCAACGTTCAATCGCCGGGATGACACGGGAAACGGGGCCATCGCGCCGGTGATGATCCATCTCTGCCTGGCGCCGCCGGCGGTGCCGACCGAAGAGCTTGGCCCCGATGGGCATCCGGCGCGCGGCGGCTTTCTGCCGCCCGTTCCGTTGCCGCGGCGCATGTGGGCGGGTGGCGCGTTCACATTCCACGACGATATCCGGGTAGGCGAGACGGTCACGCGGCGCTCGGTCATTCAGGATGTGATGGTCAAGGAGGGGCGCACGGGAACGCTCTGCTTCGTGACCGTCGAGCACCGGATCGACAGCGATGGCCGCCTGGTTCTGACCGAACGGCAGGATATCGTCTATCGCGGCGCGGATCGCCCCGGCGCGGTGACAAAACCCGTCTCCGCCGCTGCCAGAGGCGAATATCGCGTGACGGTCGAGCCTTCGGCCGCGCTCCTGTTCCGGTATTCGGCCCTGACTTTCAACGGGCACCGGATCCATTACGATGCGCCCTATGTCCGTGAGAAAGAAGGTTATCCGGGCCTGATCGTTCACGGCCCGATGCAGGCCACCATGCTGGTGCAACTGGCCGGGAAGATCCGGGGCAGCCGCCCCGCGCTGTTCGAATTCCGCAGCCTGTCGCCATTATTCGATGACGCCGATTTCACGCTGAACGCAACCGAGGATGGTGCAGCGCTGAAGCTGTGGACCTCCTACAGTGACGGTCCCGTGGCGATGGTGGCGCGAGCCGAGTGGTAGCCTGCCCGGGCCGGCCGCGCTGGCCGGAGCAGGCTTTGCCTATTTCGCCGGGATCAGTTCCGTGACGCCCACGGCTGCGGCGCGGGCGAGGTCGGGATCAAGCGACATGCCGATATATTCTCCGCGCCGCCACAATTCCGCCAGGTCGTCATAGTGACGCGAAAACGGATGCCCGCTCTGCCCGGTAGAGATGATGAACACCGAGCTGTCCGGATCGGCAAGGTCGTAAACCCCGCGATAAGCCGCTCCGCTGACTGCTTCATAGGGGTTGTCTCCACCTCCAAGCAGCCCGCTGCGCGCCAGCGTGAACTCTCCGCCCGAGACCGATTGGGTGAGGTTCATCACCCAACCAAGACCTGAAATTCGCCCGAGTGCCGGGTGATCATGCCGGGCCTGGTGCAAATCGCCCCACCGCCAGCTCGTGACCTGCGGGCCGAAACGGTCGGTCAGATCCAGGATTGCGCGGTCCAATGCCTGGCGCGCTATGGTGGTGCAATCCTCGTCGGGCGCGCTTTGGATGATGTTGCACCAGCGCGCGGCCCCGTTCCGGTTGCGGAACACCGCATCGATGAAGGCGGGACGAAGCTGCGTGATGTCGTCGGCCAGCGGTCCGAGTTCGTCCTGGATCAGGCGCTTTTGCAATTCGCGCATCCATGCGGCATAGATCAGCGGCTCCGGCAGGTGCTCGCTCATCTCGCCATCCCATTCGGCCAGCAGGTTCAGGGCGTCCTGACGCTGACGCTCGGGCGTTCCCGCGGCGGCGGGCTCCCCGCTGAACCACAGATTGGCGCCGACCAGCGGCAGCAGGGCGCGGGCCGCCGGGCTGACAACATCCAGCTGCGTTGCGATGAAACTGTCGCGGGAATGAATTTCTCGATCCTCGAGCAGGTAGCTCAGCCGCTTGTATCTTGTGCCGTCCCGCGCCTCCTCGGTCGCGATGGTCATGTCCTGGCCAGAGGGCGTGCCGGGCGCAAGATCCGCTGCCTGGGCGATGCCTGTCCACCGGGCTTCGGGCAACCACCCGGGAGCAGGCATCCCGCCGCCCGTCGGATGCTCGGCGGCACGCTGCGGCACCGCACCCGCCGTGAACTGCTGGACGCCCCCGGAATCCGCCAGCGTGACCGTCATTGCCGGTGCGACGGTCTGAGCCATCGCACCCATCGCCGAGGCCCGGTCGCCCGACCGCATCAGGCCGATCAGGGCGGAGATGGTCCGGTCCTGCCGCGAAAGCCCTGTCCAGCGGAGCGAGGCGACATGTCCGTATGGGGTCACGTCCTGCAATCCCGGATCGATCAGGGGAACCAGGGGGCCGTTTTCGGTTTCGCGCAAGGTGATGGTCTGGTTCTGGCCATCCATGATACGGATCAGCGTTCTTTCGGTCTGGAACTGCGTCCAGCCCGAGACGCCGCGATAACTGTCGGAAGCGCCGGGCTTGACCTCTTCCATATAGATGTCGGCGTCATCGACGGCAGCAGGGGTCAGCCCCCAGGCCAGGTGCTGGTTGCGGCCGGACCATAGCACCGGAATGCCGGGGATGGTCGCGCCGATCGCTCCGCCCGTGCTCAACTCAAGCCGCACCAGGTAATACAGGGAGGGCACCGTCAGCGGGGCTTGCAGATCATTGGCGAGCAAGGAGCCATTCGCCGCGGTGCGTTCGCTGGCGGCGGCGAAGCCATTGGCACCCAATCCCATGCCGGGACGCAGGAAACCGCGCAGGTCCATGGGATGGCCGGGCGTGCGGCGGGATTGCGGGATCCCGAGCCGGGCACCGGGAAACAGGGATGAATAGGAGGGCCGGGCTGTGCCGTCCGGAGATTGCAGTTCCGGCCCGTGCTCCGGCCATGCCAGCGACAGGCGCGCGCGCAGAACCTCTTCCTCGATGGAGCGGCTGCTGCTTGCCGCCAGCAGCTTCAGGATCGCCAGCGAATCAGCAGGTTGCCAGTAAGCGATCTGGTCGGGGAACAGGAAGAACTCGGGTGCACCCTTGCCCATCGCCCCTTCATTGACCTGCCGTATCCATTCGTTGATCCCCGCCGAATAGGCCTCCAGCGCGGCGAGCGCTTCGGGGTCCTGTGCCTCGACCGACGCCGCCGCCCGGTCATACAGGCCAAGCCGCCGTGCCAGATCGTCCAGCGCAAAGGCCGAGGAGCCGTAAATCTCCGACAACCGCCCTTGTGCCGCCCGGCGCAGCACGGTCATCTGGAACAGCCGGTCCTGCGCATGAGTCACGCCAAGCGCGAAGAACACATCTTCGTCGGATTGCCCGAAGATATGGGGCACATTCTCGGTCGAGCGGACGATTTCGACCGGGGCTGAAAGACCGGCCATCTCGTAACCGGCATCATAATCCGGCAACGAGCGTATCGCGAAATACCAGATCAGCACCGTCCCTGTTACCAGAAGCAGGATCATCGCGACGGTCAGCCTGAGAAGCCAGCGAAAGAGTGTCAGCATCGGAGGGGAGGTTCCATCTAGGTCGCGTGTCGGTCGGCTCAGGCTGTTCCATTGGCGCTTGACCATGATGCGCCGGGGTGGTGGTGTGCTGCATAAGCCAGCCGCGTGTGCATTTCAACGAGTGCCGGATGCAACATTATCGCGGCGATCATTAACGGGGGATGAATATGGCAAAACTCGCTTTTCTGGGACTGGGTGTGATGGGCTATCCGATGGCCGGGCATCTGAAAGCCGCGGGGCACGAGGTCACCGTCTATAACCGGACCGCCGGGAAGGCGCGCAAATGGGTGGCCGAACATGGCGGCAATGCCTGCGCTACCCCGCGTGAAGCGGCGGAGGGGGCCGATTTCGTCATGGCCTGCGTGGGCAATGACGACGACCTGCGCTCGGTCTGCCTGGGCGAGGACGGAGCATTCGCCGGCATGGCCGGGGGCGCGGTCTTTGTCGATCACACCACCGTCTCCGCCGCCGTGACCCGCGAACTGGCCGAGGCGGCGGAGCAGGCCGGGTTGGGCTATGTCGATGCGCCGATCTCGGGTGGTCAGGCGGGGGCCGAGAACGGCCAGCTTTCGGTGATGTGCGGGGGCGATCAGGGGCATTTCGACCGCGCCGCGCCGGTTATCGATGCCTATGCCAAGATCTGCCGTCGCTTGGGCGATGTCGGTGCGGGCCAGATGACCAAGATGTGCAACCAGATTGCCATTGCCGGGCTGGTGCAGGGGCTGTCGGAATCGTTGGCCTTCGCGCAAAGGGCCGGGCTGGATATCGACAAGGTGGTCGAGGTGATCAGCCAGGGCGCCGCCGGCAGCTGGCAGATGGCGAATCGTCACAAGACCATGGCGGCGGGTGAGTTCGAGCATGGTTTCGCGGTCGACTGGATGCGCAAGGACCTGGCGATCTGCCTTGCGGCGGCGGACGAGGTGGGGGTCTCGCTTCCGGTCACCGCGCTGGTCGATCAGTTCTACAAGGAGGTGCAGGCCATGGGCGGGGGGCGTTGGGACACCTCCTCGCTGATCGCGCGCCTGACGCGGTAGGGGCGGCTGCCAGAGCAGTATGCGCCTGATCGAATCCACCCCGGCCCATTCTTCTTCATGCAAATATCCCGGAGGAATCCGGCCCGTATGGGCCGGATGGGGGCAGCGCCCCTGTCATCGCGGGACGTAACTCGCAACTGAACCCGATCAACTGCAAACTGCTCTGGCGGCCAGGCCGCCCGGAACATGTTTCAGACGAGTTCGATCCCGATCGCGGAGCCCTCGCCGCCGCCGATACAGATAGCCGCGACGCCCCGCTTGCCGCCCCGTGCTTGCAAAGCGTGGATCAGCGTCACGATGATCCGGGCGCCGGACGCGCCGATCGGATGGCCAAGCGCACAGGCCCCGCCATTGACATTGACCCTGTCATGCGGAACCGACATCCGCGCCATGAAGGCCATGGGAACGACGGCAAAGGCCTCGTTCACTTCCCACAGGTCGACGCTGTCTTTCGGCCAGCCCAGCTTTTCCAGCAGTTTCTCGGCGGCGGGCACCGGGGCGGTGGGGAACTGGCCCGGTTCCTGCGCGTGGCTGGCATAGCCTGCGATCCGGGCGATCGCGCCCGTGCTGTCTGCGGCGATCACCAATGCCGCCGCCCCGTCCGAGATGGAACTGGAATTGGCGGCTGTCACCGTGCCGTCCTTGCGGAAGGCGGGCTTCAGCAAGGGGATCTTGTCGGGACGGGCATTGCCCGGCTGCTCGTCGGTATCCACCACCGTTTCGCCCTTGCGCCCGCTGATCGTAACCGAAGCGATCTCGGCAGCGAAGGCCCCCGAGGCGATGGCCTCGTTCGCGCGGTCTAGGCTGGCCAAGGCATAGGCGTCCTGCGCCTCGCGGTCGAAACCGAACTCGGCGGCGCAATCCTCGGCGAAGGTGCCCATCAGGCGGCCCGTGTCATAGGCATCCTCGAGCCCGTCGAGAAACATGTGATCAACCACCTGCCCATGTCCCAAACGCGCGCCCGAGCGCATCTTGGGCAGCAGGTAGGGAGCATTGGTCATGCTCTCCATGCCACCGGCGACGATGAGATCGGCGCTGCCCGCGCGGATCGCGTCCGCGGCCATCATCACCGCCTGCATCCCCGAGCCGCACATCTTGTTCAGCGTCGTGGCGGGCACGGATTTCGGCAATCCGGCCTTGAACCCCGCCTGACGCGCCGGAGCCTGTCCCTGCCCCGCCGGCAGGACGCAGCCCATGAACAGGGCGTCGGGCCTGTCGGGAGCGAGCCCCGCCCGCTCCAGCGCGGCACGGATAGCCACGCCGCCCAGCTCCGCAGCGCTCTGGCTGGACAGCGCGCCCTGAAAGCCTCCCATGGGGGTGCGTGCGGCCCCCGATACGAACAGTTCCCGAACAGCCATCATCTCCCCCTTGCCGGTCAGGTTATCGCTTACCCGATTGTAACCTTTTCCGTCTAGCCAGTCTGCCGGATCTCTTTGATGGGGAATGCGATGGAACTTGCCGCCACGGATGACGGGGAAACGACCCTGATCACCTTGCAGGAAACGCGGATCGACGCGGCGAATGCGACATATTTCAAGGACAGGATGCGCGAAGTCATCGCCGATCACGGCAAACCGGTTCTGCTTGATCTCTGCCGGGTCGACTTCATGGACAGCTCGGGACTTGGTGCATTGATCGCGGTGCTCAAGGGAATGCCGCCCGGGCTGACCCTGACGCTTTGCAATGCGACATCCAATGTCCAGCGGGTTTTCAAGCTGACGCGGATGGATTCCGTGTTCCGGATCCTGCCCTCCCACAAGCAGGATGAAACCGGATAATGAACCCTACCGACCGGCAGAAAGCCGATTCCGGCAGACCTGTGGGCTACAGGCTTCCGCCCGTGTTTCACCGCGTCCTGCCGGCAAGTCCCCTCGCCGTGCGCGACACGCTCTGCGATGTCCGCGCCCGCTTCGCGAGGTCGGCCCCTCCCGACACGCTCGGACGACTCGAACTGGTAATGGCGGAAGTGCTGAACAATGTCGTTCAGCATGCAGCCCGGCAGAGTGGCGGACTTCCTGCGCAGAAGCCGCTGTCCATTCATCTTTCCATCCTTCGCACCAGGCATGGTTTCGCCTGTGCGGTCACGGATGACGGTGAATCAATGCCGAACGGATGTCTGGTGCCTCATGATCTGCCGGACTCCGAAGATTCGGGGCCGCCAGAGGGGGGGTTTGGCTGGTTCATGATACAGAGCTTGACCCAGACACTGTATTACCATCGCGCGGAAGACAGGAACTGCCTGGCCTTCAGCATTGCCTCCGCGCAGCCCGCCTAGTTCAGCAATTCCTGCAAAGGATAGCGGCCATCCTCGAAATCCCCGAACATCTCGATCACCTCGGGGTGGTTCAATGGCTCGCCCGAGGAATCAGGGACCAGATTCTGCTCTGACACATAGGCTATGTAATAGGTCGCCTCGGTTTCGGCATAAAGATGATAGAACGGCTGATCCTTGGATGGCCGCACATCTTCGGGAATGGAATCGTACCATTCCTCGGTATTTGCGAATTGCGGGTCCACGTCGAAAATGACCCCGCGGAACGGCCGCTCCTTGTGCCGGACGACTTGTCCCAGACAATATTTCGCGACGCGGTTCTGCACCTGCATGCGTAACGATCCCTCAGTATTCATGGCATTGCGCCGAATTGACAGGGTTCTAATACCGCGAGTCGATTCTGTCCACCGCGGCGCCGTCTGTCTGAAACGAAAATCCCATGCCCGCCAAGGCGTCGCTTTTACCGGTCAATTGGCGGAGGCGGAACGCGCTGAGTCACCAGATGGCTCTTGCGCTTTTCGTAAAACGCATTGCCGCCCGCAACGAGGACATAATGCATGTTGTCATAGGGGAAACTGTAGCCTGCGGTATGGAAGAACCTGGCGTTCCGAACTCCGGCCTGGCGCTCTCCGCTCAGGACCGCGCGCGCGGCCTCCCTTACATCGGGAAGCGCCTTCGAGTTCATGGGCCGGGTCAGCACGCCCGGCGCGAACTGGTTCTTCTGGCCCACGACACCGCAGACCGTGTTCGGAAACTCGTCCGACGCGACCCGGTTCATGACGACCGTGCCGACCGCAATCATCCCTTCGCGGCTCGACCTGTTGGCCTCGAAGAAGATGGCGCGCTCCATGCACTCCACATCCCGCTGTGTATATCGATGAGAACCCCGACTGCTGTCGCCGCCCGAACAGCCCGCGAGCATCACGCCCGCGCACAGGCCCGAGACGAGCCACGCCCTTGATGCACTGCCCATCATGTTCCGCCTTATGTTTCTTTTTTCCTGCCCGCACCTGTTTGCATCCGGCACGGGTTTATCATTCGCCTGTCCATCTGGCGGCATGATAGCTGCATTTCGGCAACAGTGCTATCTGCGAGAATTGCCCGAGAATCCGCTTGGCAGATTTTCGCCACTGCCATTGTTAGGGGTGGACGGCGCAATCCGCCCCTGTTTTCAGGCTGCCAGCGGAGCCGCCGGCGGCAGGCGCGACGGCGCTTCGCGTACCGGCAGGTGGATCAGGGCGCTGAAGGCACCGACACCTACTCCGACCCACCAGACAAGCGTATAGTCACCGTAGATGTCATACAGCTTGCCCCCCAGCCACACGCCCAGGAACGAGCCGATCTGGTGCGACAGGAATACGAAACCATATAGCGTGCCCATGTAACGCAGCCCGTAGATATAGGCGACCAGCCCCGAGGTCAGCGGAACGGTCGCCAGCCACAGCCCACCCATGACCAGCGAGAAGATGACGACGCTGCCCGGCGTGATCGGCATCAGGATGAAGGCGGCGGCAGCGATGGTGCGCAGCGTATAGATGCCAGCCAGAAGGTATTTCTTGCTGTAGCGCTTGCCCAGCCATCCGGCAAAGATCGATCCCGCGATATTGGCCAGACCGATCAGTGATATCGCCGCCGCACCGAGCGCGGAGGTCGTGGTGATCCCGATCGATGCGAGCGTGCCCATCGGGCTGATCGGTCCGCACATCTCGGTCACCATGGCGGGAAAATGTGCCGTGATGAAGGCAAGCTGATAGCCGCAAGAGAAAAACCCCGCGAAGATCATCAGATAGGATGGATCACGGAACGCACGCCGCAACACGCTGCCCATGCTCTCTTCCAGCTCGGACCGGGTGGCGGGTTTACCATCGCCCAGCATCGGCAGGAAAACCATGCAGGCCAGAACGATCACCCCAAAGATGATGAATACCGTTTGCCACGTGTAAAATGCCAGCAGGACCTCGGCCAGCGGCGCGCCAAAGACCTGCCCCGCCGATCCCGCAGCGGTGGCGATGCCAAGGGCAAGGCTGCGGTTCTCGTCGCTCGCGGCGCGCCCGACGACCGCCAGGATGACCCCGAAACCGGTGCCCGCGATACCAAAGCCGACCATCACCTCCAGCAATTGCATGGTGGCCGGCGTGGTCGCATAGGCGCTGAGCACCAGCCCCGCCGAATACAGGATCGCGCCCAGAATGATAGCGATACGGTCTCCCCAACGCTCCGCCAGGGCGCCGAAGATCGGCTGCCCGATCCCCCAGGCAAGGTTCTGGATCGCGATTGCCAGTGAAAATTCAGCCCTCGGCCAGCCGAATTCCTCGCCGATGGGGATCTGGAACACGCCGAAACTGGCGCGCATCGCGAAATTGATCAGCAGGATCAGGGAGCCCCCGATCAGGATGGGGGTGAAAATCCGGGCTTGGGTCGACATGAAAATACCTGAAGGGCAAAAAGTCGCGATCAGCGTTGGCCCTTCGCGGCAAGAAGATCAAGCCCGGATTCATGATGGAACGCATCAACCGGGCTGATGAAACAGCCCGGTTGATACACGGCAGCCAATCAGTTGCGGCGTGCGAGTTCGTTCCGGATCGAGAATTGCGAGTCCGGGATCGAGACGCCCTTGCGCATCTCGCCCAGAATGACGGTGGTTTTCTCGCCGCTGTCGTCGGTGACGACCCATTGACGCAACTCGGTCGGTCCGCCGGTAAAGACCATCTGGATATTGCCGTATTCCGGATGCGCGGGATCCTGCGCCGTCACCACGGTCGAGTTCTTGGCCTCGGTATATCCGGTGACCATATTCGCACGCCCCAGATCGACATTCGCGTCCAGGATGATCGACAGCGGTGTTTTCGACAGCGGGTATTGCTGCGGCCCGCCTGTGGATTTGGGGTCGAAAACGGCGACATTGCCCGCGGATGCCAGGACCAGCGTCGAATCGTTGTTGTATTCGAAGCGCACCTTGCCCGGACGGCTGATGAACACGGTCCCGGTCGAGATCGAACCGTCGTTATTCACCTGCGTGAACTCGGAAGTGACCGTTTTCAGGCCGTTGAGATAGCTGGAAATCTCGTTCAGCGGGATTTTCTCGGCCAATGCCGGGAAGGCGAGGCCAAGGACGAGGGCGGGCGCAAGTGCGATAGAGCGTATGTTCATGGCGCCGATAATATCCTTTTCGTTTCAGACTGCACATCACGTCTGATGGAACTGTCAGCGGCGAACGCCCGCATGGCCGTGAGGGTTCCAAGATCTCACGCTTAGTTGCAGCAGACCTGTCACGGAACCGAAACGCGCGCGACATGTCATCGTCATGTTATCTGACTACCCCAAGCGCCACATCCAGCCATATACCGGAGCCAGACCATGCCGCTCATCCGCCCCCGCATGACGCGCCGCAGCCTGTTGATATCGGGCCTTGCCACCTCCTCTATCCTTGCCATGCCGGCGATCAGCCGCGCCGCCTCGCGCCCGGTCTTCGGTCATGGGGTTCAGTCGGGCGACGTCAACGCACAGGGCGGCATGGTCTGGACTCGCGCCGACAGGCCCTCCAGCATCGCGCTGGAGGTCGCCACGTCAGAGGATTTCGCGGATGCCCGCCTGATCGCCCGGATGAACGCGCTGCCCGACAGCGATTTCGCGGTCAAGGCGCTGATCGACGGCATGGCACCGGACCAGAGCGTTTTCTACCGCATGACCGCGACGGACCTGTCGGACGTGAATGCCGTCAGCGAGCCCGTTACCGGCCGTTTCCGCACCGCCCCGACCGAGCGCCGCGACATCCGCTTTGTCTGGTCGGGCGACACCGCCGGACAAGGCTGGGGCATCGATGACGAGGGAATGCGGACCTATGCCACCATGGCCCGGCATGAGCCGGATTTCTTCATCCATTCGGGCGATACCATCTATGCCGACGGCCCGATGGAGGAAGAGGCCGAGATCGAGGGCGGGCTGTGGAAGAACACCGTGCTGATCGACGAGGTCCGCAAGGTCGCCGAAACACTCGATGAATTCCGCGGCCGCTGGAAATACAACCAGATGGACCGGCATGTGCAGGCCCTGTCCGCGGTTTGCCCGACCCTGTTCCAGTGGGACGATCACGAGGTGGTCAACAACTGGTCCCCGGGCAAGGACCTGACCGGCGACGACCGCTACACGGAGAAATCCATCGCCCTGCTGCATGCCCGCGCCGCCCGCGCCTTCCACGAGATGACGCCGATCAGCTATACCCCGACCGAGCCGGGCCGCATCTATCGCAAGATCGCCTATGGTCCGCTGCTGGATATCTTCTTCCTCGACCTGCGCAGCTATCGCGGTGCCAATAGCGAGGGAATGCAGGACGAGGTCACGGCACAGTCGCAGATTCTGGGAAAGGCGCAGCTTGACTGGCTGAAATCCGAACTGAAGGCATCGAAGGCGACATGGAAGGTGATTGCCTGCGACATGCCCATCGGTCTTTGTGTCTGGGACAAGGTGTCCGAGGACCAGCAATTCGTCGAGGCCATCGCCAATGGCGATTCCGGCGCTCCGAAAGGGCGCGAGCTGGAATTCGCCACGTTGCTGCGTTTCATCCGCGACGAAGACATCCGGAACACCGTCTGGCTGACCGCCGATGTTCATTATACGGCCGCGCATGAATATCATCCCGACCGGGCCGCGTTCCAGGAGTTCGAGCCATTCTGGGAATTCGTGTCGGGCCCGCTCCATTCAGGCAGTTTTGGCCCGAACGATCTGGACATGACTTTCGGTCCCGAGGTGAAGTTCGTGAAGGCTCCGCCCGAAGGGCAGGCGAACCTGCCGCCCTCGGCAGGGCTGCAGTTCTTCGGCCTTGTCGATATTGCGGGCGATAGCGGCCAGATGACGGTCCGGCTGATGGATCGCGCCGATAACGAGCTGTGGTCGATCACCCTGGATCCCAAGGAAACATCCTGACGGGTGTTTCCACGAGCAGGGATGCCGACAGTGCCGGACGCATGGGGTTTCCCGCGTTCCGGCCCCTGCTTGACATCGCGCTTTCCCGAGTTCAAATAGCGGTCCAGTGGGGCCGTAGCTCAGTCGGTAGAGCGCATCGTTCGCAATGATGAGGCCAGGGGTTCGATTCCCCTCGGCTCCACCAGAATCATCCACATACCGTCAACGGGAGGGTCATCCCCTCCACCTAATTTCCATCGAGTCCCGGCGGCGGGCCGCCAAGGCCCAATCCGCCGCCCAGGCCACTGCCGGAGCTTTCCTCCGCCGGCGGCGTGGAGGTCTCGCCCCCTGCCGGGGCGTCAGGCCCGCCTGTCGATGCTCCGAAATCGGGCGGGCCGTCCAGGCCACCCGGCTCGCCTGATGACGGCTCCTGACTTTCACCCGATTGCCCGAAGGGCGATCCTCCCAAACCGCCAAGCTGGCCGAAGCCGCTCCCGTCCCCGGAACCGAATCCGCTTGAGGGAATCTCGATCCTGATATTCGAGGTATCCACCGGCGCGCCCTTGTAATGCATGACCATCTGCGGAAAGCAGATGACCACCGCGATCATCAGGATCTGGATGAATACGAACGGCACGGCCCCCCAGTAGATCTGGCTGGTCTTGACCGGCGCGATGCTCTGCCCCGTGATCCGGTCGGTATAGGTCTCTCGCGGCGCCACGGAGCGCAAATAGAACAGCGCGAAGCCAAAGGGCGGATGCATGAAGCTGGTCTGCATGTTCACCCCCAGAATGACGCCGAACCAGATCAGGTCTATGCCAAGGCTTTCGGCTGCGGGTGCCAGCAGCGGAACAATGATGAAGGCCAGTTCGAAGAAATCGAGAAAGAAGGCGAGGAAGAAGACCAGCAGCGACACGGCGATCAGGAAGCCGTATTCGCCCCCCGGCAGCGAGGTCAGCAGATGCTCGACCCACAGATGCCCGTTGACGCCGTAGAAGGTCAGCGAAAAGACCCGGGCGCCGATCAGGATGAACATCACGAAGGATGACAGCCGGGTCGTCGCCGCAAGCGCCTGGCTGATGACACGCATGTTCAGCCGCCTTTTGCCCGCGGCAAGGACCAGCGCGCCGACAGCGCCCATTGCGCCGCCCTCGGTCGGGGTGGCAACGCCGAGGAAGATGGTGCCGAGAACAAGGAAGATCAGCGCAAGCGGCGGGATCAGCACGATGATGACTTGCTGGGCCAGGCGCGACATCACGCCGGTCTTCAGAAACTTGTCCAGCACCGCCGCGGCATAGACGACGATCACGGCCAGGGCTGCGGCGAGAATATCGGCATCGGTCCCATGCGCCGGATGCAGCCATTTCCAGGCAAGGTAGAACACCCCGACACCCGCCGCCAGCGCCACCAGCAGCGAGGGGATCCCGGATCCGAGCGTCCGCGCCTCTTTCGGCAGGGCGGGCAGCGCGTTCGGGCGGATGATCGACATGACGAAGACATAGCCCAGATAGATGCTGGTCAATACCAGTCCGGGGATCAGCGCGCCCTTGTACATGTCCCCGACCGAACGGCCCAACTGGTCGGCCAGCACGATCAGCACGAGACTGGGCGGGATGATCTGCGCCAATGTCCCCGATGCCGCGATCGCCCCCGTCGCGATCCTGCGGTCATAGCCGTAGCGCAGCATGATCGGCAGCGAGATCAGCCCCATCGCGATCACCGAGGCGGCCACGACGCCGGTGGTCGCGGCCAGCAGCGCGCCGACGATCACCACCGCATAGGCCAGCCCGCCCCGCACCGGCCCGAAAAGCTGGCCGATCGTGTCGAGCAGGTCCTCGGCCATGCCGGATTTCTCCAGCACGATCCCCATGAAGGTGAAGAACGGCACCGCGAGCAATGTCTCGTTCGAGACCACCCCGTTGAAGAACCTGTCGGGTATCGCCCCCAGCAACGGCCAGTCGAGATGGATACTGCCACCCGACAATGGCGCAAGCTCGACGCCTATAACGAAGAAGAGCAATCCGTTGGCGGCCAGCGAAAAGGCGACCGGATAACCGAGAATCAGGAAAATGATCAGCGACAGGAACATGATCGGCGCCATGTTCTGGGCGATGAGTTCCATCATTTGCGTGTCTCCCGCTCAGGGCTGTCTTTCCCGCTGTCTTCCTTGCGATCCGGAAGTTCGAAACCGGCCTGCGCCAGAAGGTCGGGATCGACCTCCAGGGGGACATGATGACCAGAAGAAGCGTGCCGGTCCTCGATCAGCCCGCGCATCACGGCGATTTTCTTGATGATTTCCGAGATCCCCTGCAACAGCAGCAGCACGAAGCCTGCGAACAGCAGCGCCTTGGCGGGCCACAGCATAAGCCCCCCGGCATTCATGGACATTTCGCCCAGGCGGATGCTGCGCAGCAGCCAGGGCCACATCAGCCAAAGCGACAGGATCACCATCGGCAACAGGAAGAAGGCATGCCCGATCAGGTCGATCCAGTGCTGGGTTCGCCGCGAGCGGCCGCCATAAAGGATATCGATGCGGATATGCTCGTTCTCCAGCAACGTGTAGGCCGCGGCCAGCAGGAAGGCCCCGCCGTAAAGATACCATTGCAATTCAAGCCAGGCATTGGACGAAATGCTGAACAGCTTGCGGATGATCGCGTTTCCGGCGCTGACGAAAATCGCCAGCAGGATCAGCCAGGACACGCTTCGTCCAATGAGACTGTTCGCTCGGTCTATCCCGCGCGACAAGGCCAGAAGGCCGCCCATGATTCCCTCCCTCGAAATCACCCCCGCATTCACGGGGCCACCGGTTTTCCGGCGATTTTGGAATGTGCGAGGGGTATGCGTGAAGCTTTCGCGGGGGTCAAGAAAATCCATCCCCCGCGCTCCGGGCCGTTCCGCGAATGCCTGCGCAGAAGGCCTGCCCGGCATTCTGAAGGCCCAATCACGGCCTCCCCCGCGGCATGGATGATCAGGCAGCAACCCGTATCGATTAACGTTAATGCAACGAATTAACCTTAATCCGACCGGCTGATCCCGTCACGAATGAGGCCATCATGACGAAGTTCCTGCCCCGGCCAGCGGGGCGCCGGACGAAGAGACCGGATCACGTCTTGGGCGCGCGCCGATGTCAAGCGGCGGCTATCGGCGATCCGGTCCGTCGCCCCATGCGATTCAGGACGATGAGAGCCGGTTTCCCGCCGGAAACCCCGAGCCCCCATTCGTCCCGCACCACCGGTCAATCGGCCGCCGGAGCCTCGCCCGATTGCGAATCGGTTCCGGGTTGCGCCGCGGAATCCGCCTCGGCTTCGGAACCGGCCTCACCGGCCCCGTCTGCCGGTGCGGCTTGGCCGCCAGCCTCGCCGTCCTCATGACTCGCATCATCGCCGCCACGCTTGCCGCCATGCGCCCCGCAAGCCTTGCGTCCCTCTTCGGTCAGCAACGCATATTCGACCTGCACCTGCGCCGAAACCGACAGCTCGCCCGCCTCGACCGGGGTCGAGGCATCCCTGGCGGCCTCGGCGCGCATCATCATCGGCCCCGGCCCCTCGGCCACCGGCGCGTCGCGCATCACGATCACCGGGCCAAGGCTCAGCCCCGCGGCCTCCGCCAGCACTTCCGCCTTGTGGCGCGCATCCTCGACCGCGGCACGGCGGGCCTCGTCCTCGGCCTCGCCCGCCTCTTCACGCTGGAAACTGATGCCGTTGATCTGGTTGGCTCCCGCCGCGACAATGGCATCAAGGACCTCGCCCAGTTTCGGGATGTCGGTAACCCGGACCGAGACCATGTTCGTCGCCTCGTAACCATTGATGGTCGGGGCGCCATTTTCGGGATATTCCATGCGCGGGCTCAGGTTCAGCCCCGAGGTCTGGATATCCTCGGGCGCGATTCCCGCGCCCTTCAGCGCCTCGATCACGGCGGTTTGCTGCCCGGCATTCTGCTCCATCGCCGCCGCGGCGCTATCCGCCTGCGAGGTCACGCCAAGCTGAATCTCGGCCAGATCGGGAGCGATCCGCGACTCGCCCTGCCCCGTCACGTTCAGACGCGACATCATCATCCGGCAACCGTGATGCCCGCCCTTCATGCCCTTGCCGTGGCCGCTGCCCGGCGCAGCGAAAGCCGTCGTCGCAAAGGTCAGGGCAAGGCCCGTGGTGACGGCCATCAGGGCGCGGCCGAAACGGGGGGAATGGTGGTTCATCCGATATTCCTTCTATTGCAGATGCAAGACTATGCCGTAACGCCTCCCGTGGCGAATCCGTTCGGCAGAAAGCGTTCACAGATGCGCCAGTTTCGCTTTTCACACACTACAAATTGGGGTAGTTCATGCTAGACTCCACCACATCGCGGCAAAGGGACGCCGCAACCATATTTGAGCGACGAAACCGAAATATGAATAAACACGCCGCCCCCGAATTCGCAATGAGCTTTACACAGGACGCCGTGCTGCTGGAGCGGCGCGAGGGTCTGGACTGGCAGCCCCTGGGGCGGGCGCCGTTTTCCGAAGGCAATGTGGCCGCCAAACTCAATGCGCTGCGCGGCGACGATGCGGGCCCCTCGTCCGAGCCGGATACCGTTCTGGTGATTCCCGACGACCAGATCCTCTATACCCGGCTGACGGCATCTCCCGGTTCGGATGTGCCGGCCGCGATCGCCCGTGCGCTGGAAGGGATGACGCCATACAAGGCCGAGGAGCTTGCCTTTGACTGGTGCCCTGACGAGGATGGCCGGATCGACAGCCTGCGCGTTGCCGCCGTCGCCCGCAAGACGCTGCAGGAGGCAGAGGATTTCGCGCGCATTCAGGGCTTTCGCCCTTCCGGCTTCCTGGCCCGGCCCGGCGATGAGCGTTTCGACGGCCAGCCGGATTTCGGCGCTTCCGAACTGGCGCGGCAGGAACGCGCCGTGTCACCCTTCAGCAGCGCCGATCTGCAGCAGGTAGGGATCACCTCGGAGCGGATAGAAATTCCCGAACCCGTGACCCAACAGCCGGTGATTTCGCGCATTCCGCCGCATTATTTCGCACCGGCACCGACAATTGCGGAAGTTGCGGACACGCCCGAACCCCGGCAGGAGGTTGCCGCCGCCGCACCGCAAACGGAAGAAGCCGAGGGAAAAGGCGGCTATTCGGGCCCCGTGGCCCCGAAAGTCATTCGTCATGGCGAAGCTGCTCCCGCGGGGCTGTCCCCTCATGCGAAAGCCATTCACACACGGGCCGCCGAAGCCCGCCAGAAACAGGCAGCCTCCGGGGATACCGGTTCGGCGAAGGCCGGCGGTTTGCTCCAGACCCTGCAAAATCTGCAGGATTCCGCGCCCAGCACCCTGACCGTCCTGACCGGCCTGCTGGTTGTCATCATGCTGGCGGCATTCCTGTTCCTGGGCGGATCGCAGGATCATGTCCCCCAAACCGCAGAAACACCCGCCCCCCGGACCCAAACAGATGAAATGGCCGGGGCCGATACCGAGGCGAAGGAGCAGGTGCCTCCCGCCGCTCCGGACGTTCAGGCAGCAGCCGGGTCTCAGGCAGGCGCGGCGGAACAGGACCTCCCGGCCGGGGCGGCGACGGATTCCGATGCATTACCGGAAGAAGCTTCGCAGCAATCCGCGGCCGCCGATGGGCCCACCGACAACAACAGCGCGTCGGCAACACCCGGGGATGTGCCGCAGGATGCCTTGACCGCCGCCCTGACAGAGGCAATGCGGGACAGCTCCGCAGCGCAACAGGCTACCGCTGACGCGGAACCGGGTGCGGGCACCGCTGAGAGGGAAACCACCTCTGAAACCTCGCCGCGGGTCCTGCAGGGAGAAGCCGCGCAGATCATCGCCGGACAGGCGGTCGAGCGGGCCGTGGCGTCCTCTCCCGCCGAAACGCCGGAGCCGACAGGGACAACACAGGATACGGCCACAGAGGCCGCTGCCTCCCCGTCGGACACGCAGGGCCTGAGCAACTCGCCCCGTCCGCCGCGCGCGGCCCCTCAGCGGACGCAGGCCCCGGCTTCGAGCGATCGGCGCCCGGTGCTGCCCACCGATCCGCAACCCTATGAGCAGAGAGCCGAGCCCGAACCCCCACGGCTGACCGGCCGGCGCCCCCCGTCACGCCCCGCAACCGCCAATCGCAGCACCACACCCGCCGCTGCCCCGGCTCCGGCCAGCGTGGAACCGGCATCGCAACCGGCTCCGGCCACCACACCCACCACCGCCAGGTCGGCGGCGCCCGCGTCCTCGCCACGTCCGCCTTCCCGTCCCGACAACCTGACCCTGCTGGAAGAGGGCAGCATCTCCGAGGATGGGGCCGGGACCCGGCTGACCCGGTCGGAACGGCTGTTCCTCGAAGGGCTGCTGCAAGAGTTGCGAACGGCGCAGGCAGGCGCGGCAGGATTATCGGAGGCGGAACATGGCGCGGTCATCCTGCTCGCTCAGGCGCGGCCACAGCGCAGGCCCGTTGCCGTCGCAGGCCCCACAGAGGACGCGGTGCGCGCGGCGGTCGCCACTGCCATGTCGAGTTCCGAGCGCCCCGCCCCCCGTGCGGATAACGACGCGGGCACCGGAGACGATGCCACTGCAACCGGCAGCGTCGCCGGCGGCCTCGCGGGGCTGGAACGATCCGGCAGGCCGGCCACGCGCCCCGGTTCGGTCGCCGCCCGGGCCGGAAGCGGTTCCGACCCGGGCAATCCAAGCCTGTCAAGGGATGCGATAGAGGACGCCATCGCTACCGCCGTCGATAACAGCACTGCCTCTCCCGGCGCCGTCGCTTTGACGGCGCTTACTTCATCCGCGATCCCGCCAAGACGCGGCGACGCCACACCCTCCGCCCCGACCGCAGACGATCTGCGTGAAGCCGCGAAGGAACAGCAGGCCGAGCAGGAGCGTGAAGCCGCCCTTGCCGAACAGCGCCGCCTGGATGCCGAGTTGCAGGCACAGGCCGAGGCCCGCGCACGCGAACGCGCCGCCGCCGATGCGCGCGCCGAGGCGCAGGCACGCGCCGCCGCCGAAGCCCGCGCCCGCGCGCAGGCCGAGGCCGAGGCCCGAGCCGCCGCCGCGCAGCAACAGCGATACGTTCCGCCCGAAGCCGAGAAGGAGCCCGAGGTTGCCAACCAGGTTCCGGCGGGCCGCACCCCGGCCTCCGTCGCCTCGGCCGCAACGGTAGAAGACGGCATCCGTATCAACCGCACCCAGATCATCGGCACGATTGGCGCGGGCAAAGCCAGCCGCGCGCTGGTGCGCCTGTCCAATGGCCGGGTCATCACGTTGCGCCTTGGCGACAAGATCAACGGCGGCCAGATCACCGAGATCGGAAACAGCAAGATCACCTATGTCGAAGGCGGGCAGGCGAAACAGCTTTCGGTGTTAAGCGGACAGTAATGGAAAACTTCCTGCTGCTGGCCACCGTCTATCTGATCACGATGGTGATCGCCGTGCCATTGTCGGCGCGGCTTGGGCTGGGCTCGGTCCTGGGCTACCTGATCTGCGGCATCCTGATCGGCCCGGTCCTGAACCTGACCGGCTCGGAAATGAGCGATCTTCAGCATTTCGCGGAATTCGGCGTGGTCATGATGCTGTTCCTGATCGGGTTGGAACTGGAGCCCCGCAGCCTGTGGAACATGCGCCGCAAGCTGCTTGGGCTGGGCGGCGCGCAGATCCTCGGGACCATCCTGCTGCTGGCGCTGATCGGCGTCGGCCTTGGCCTCGACTGGCAGGTGGCGCTGGCTGTCGGGATGATCCTGTCGCTCAGTTCGACCGCCATCGTGCTGCAGACGCTGACCGAGAAGGGATTGATGCAGACCGGTGGCGGACGATCGGCATTCGCGGTCCTGCTGACCCAGGACATCGCCGTCATCCCGATGATCGCGCTGATGCCCCTGCTGGCCCCTCTCACTCCACGAGGAGGCGAGCATGGCGAGGAGCATATCGGCGAGGCCCTGATGGCCAATCTGCCGGGATGGGCGGCGACATTGGCCACCCTGGCCGCAGTCGGCGCCGTGATCCTGCTGGGGCAATATCTGATCCGCCCGGTATTCCGTTTCGTCGTCTCTTCGCGCCTGCGCGAGATGGAGACCGCGATGGCGCTGCTGATCGTTGTCGGAATCGCCTCGCTGATGATCCTTGTCGGCCTGTCCCCGGCATTGGGCACCTTCCTTGCCGGCGTGATGCTGGCCGGATCCGAATTCCGGCACGAGTTGGAGTCGCAGATCGAACCCTTCAAGGGGCTGCTGCTGGGGCTGTTCTTCATCACCGTCGGGGCGGGGATGGATTTCCAGCTTCTGTTCGACAAGCCGGTCCCGGTGATCGGCATCACGACGGCGCTGATCGCGACCAAGGCCGGGGTGCTGTGGCTGATCGCCCGCTGGACGAAGATGGAGCGAAAGGATCGTTCACTGTTCACCCTGTCGCTCGCGCAAGCGGGAGAGTTCGGTTTCGTGCTGATCTCTTACGCGGTGGCGCTGGCGATCCTGCCCCGCGATCTCGCCCAGGGCTTCCTGCTGGTCATCGCGCTTTCGATGCTGGTCACGCCGCTGCTGTTCATCATCCACAGCCAGATAAGGCGCCGTCTCAGCGAGGGCGCGGAACCGGACATTCCCGGCGACGATATCGACGAACAGCAACCGATCATCATTGCCGGGATCGGGCGCTTTGGCCAGGTCATCAACCGCATGGTCACGATGTCGGGCTTTCAGACCACGGTCCTTGATCACGACCTCAAGGTCATTCAGGTCATGCGCCGCTTCGGTTTCAAGGGCTATTTCGGCGATCCGACGCGCCCCGAGATCCTCGCCGCCGCCGGGCTGGACAAGGCCCGCATCCTCGTCGCCGCGCTGGACGATCCGGCCGCCAATCTCAAGCTGATCACCTATGCCCGGGAACGCCGCCCGGATCTGCATATCATCGCCCGCGCACGGGACCGGGTGAATGTCTATCAGCTTTATGCCGCCGGGGCGAATGACATCATCCGCGAACTGTTCGACAGCTCGTTGCGTGCGGGGCGTTACGTTCTGGAGAATGCGGGCCTGTCGGAGTTCGAGGCCGCTGAACTGGCAAAGATTTTCTACCGGCTCGACCGAGCCTCGCTGCGTGAACTGGCCGAGGTATGGAAACCCGGCGTTCCGCTGGAGCAGAACCCCGAATATATCCAGCGCAGCCAGGAACTGAACCGCACCCTGGAAACGGCGCTGATGAACCGCTTTGCCAATGAGCCGGACAGTTCCCCACCGGAAGAAAAGGAACCGGGGCAAGCGCCCTCCCGCCCTTCGCGCGAGCAGCGACCCGACGGACGCTGAACCGGACTGCCCGGCGGCTCAAGCCACCCGGCCGAAAGGCCCCAAAGCCTCACTCATGGCGAAACGCAGCAGTCGTGGCAGAAGAGGTGAAATCGCCGGAAACCGCGCGCGGCGCAGCGCCTGTTATCCGTCCAGCCGCTCTATTTCCCAGCCCTGCTTTTCCAGCAGCCGCAGCACCCCCTGCTCTCCCGGAAGGTGCAGCGCGCCAAAGCCCGCAACGATCCCCTTGCCTTCTTGGGCCGCATCCCGCGCCCCCTGGGTCAGCCGTCCGATCCAGTCCTGGTTCCGCTGATCCATCAGCCGGGTCTGGGCAAAGGCGAACTGCTGGTCCACCTCCTCCCTGGTAAGCCCCGAGTTCTCATAGGCATCGATGCGCCCGAATTCCCAGATCTCCCACACCTCGCCCGAAAAATAGGCATCCGTCAGCGTAACGGCATAATCGTCGGCATAGGCAGCTGCGGGCAGGGCCGAGCGGATCATGTCCTCTTCTTCTTCGGGTGTCATGCCCGAGAACAGGGTCAGGATGGTATCCCACGGCTCAAGCGCGCGGATGGGCAGCTCCGCCTCCTCGGCCTTCTCGATCAGCAGATGGTCGAGCCCATCGAGATCACCCGTTTGCCCGGCATCCCGCAGCACGCATGGCGAAACACCAATCATCATGGCCACATACCAGGGGCGCAGCTTGGCGGTAACGACGGGGGGCAGGCCGCGTTCGGTCATGGCGCTGGAAAGGGTTTCCCATTCCGCCTCGCTCAGCCGTTCGGGCAGGGTCGGCCCGGACTGGTTGACCATCAGCGAGGGATCTTCGGCCAGTTCCCGGGTCAGCCGTGCCTCCTCTGCGGGTCCGGCCTCGACAAACAGCGCGGCAGCCTCTTTCAGCGGCCCGGCCAGCCGTTCCAGCATCCGCTGATGCCGGGGATCGGGAAAATGATAGGTGCCGACCAGCGTGATCCGCGCCCGGTCCTTGCTGGCCCGCCAGAGGATGCCGCTATGATAGGGAATTTCGGCCACCGCCGCATCCAGCCGGGTCCGCGTATCCGTCGGGAGGGCATCGATGAGGTTCCTGCCCTCGCATATCGCCGCTCCGGCCGCCCCTGCCCAGAGAGCGAAGATTCCCGCCAGAAAAACACGCATCCGAAAACCACCTTTCACCTGTTAAACGGGATATGCGGGACAGGCTGGCATGTTTCAACACCGCACGCCACCGTAATGTCCTGCAAATTGTCTTAACTCCCCGTTGACACCCGCGCGGCACTTGCCTAGATCAGCGCTGTTGGCACTCATACCAAGTGAGTGCCAACAATGACACTGCAACCTGAAACATCGGAGTGTTCACCAATGGCATTCAAACCGCTGCATGACCGCGTGCTGGTCCGCCGCGTCGAATCAGACGAAAAGACCAAGGGCGGTCTTATCATCCCCGACAGCGCCAAGGAAAAACCCGCCGAGGGCGAGATCATCTCGGTCGGCGAGGGCGCGCGCAAGGATTCGGGCGAGCTGATCGCACCGGCAGTCAAGGCGGGCGACCGCGTGCTGTTCGGCAAGTGGTCGGGCACTGAAGTCACCATCGACGGCGAAGAGCTGCTGATCATGAAGGAAAGCGACATCCTGGGCATCATCGGCTGATCCAGCCGCCCCGGACACGCAACTTCACGATAGAAATTCCAGGAGAATCAAATGGCTGGTAAAGAAGTCAAATTCAGTACTGATGCCCGCGACCGGATGCTGAAAGGCGTCAACATCCTTGCCGACGCGGTGAAGGTGACGCTTGGTCCCAAGGGCCGCAACGTGGTGATCGACAAATCCTTCGGCGCACCGCGCATCACCAAGGACGGTGTGACGGTCGCCAAGGAAATCGAACTGACCGACAAGTTCGAGAACATGGGCGCCCAGATGGTCCGCGAAGTCGCTTCGCGCACCAATGACGAGGCCGGTGACGGCACCACCACCGCGACGGTCCTGGCCCAGGCCATTGTTCGCGAAGGCATGAAGGCGGTCGCCGCCGGCATGAACCCGATGGATCTGAAGCGCGGCATCGACAGCGCCACCGCCAAGGTCGTCGAGGCCATCAAGGCCGCCTCGCGCCCCGTGAATGACAGCGACGAAGTCGCGCAGGTCGGCACCATCTCGGCCAATGGCGAAGCCTCGATCGGCCGCCAGATCGCCGACGCGATGCAGAAGGTCGGCAACGAGGGTGTGATCACCGTCGAAGAGAACAAGGGCATGGAGACCGAGGTCGAGGTCGTCGAAGGCATGCAGTTCGACCGCGGCTACCTGTCGCCCTATTTCGTGACCAACCCCGACAAGATGGTCGCCGAGCTGGAAGACGCCTATATCCTGCTGCACGAGAAGAAACTGTCCTCGCTGCAGCCGATGGTTCCGCTGCTGGAATCGGTGATCCAGTCGCAGAAGCCGCTCTTGATCATCGCCGAGGATGTCGAGGGCGAGGCCCTGGCCACGCTGGTCGTCAACAAGCTGCGCGGCGGGTTGAAGATCGCTGCCGTCAAGGCTCCGGGCTTCGGCGACCGCCGCAAGGCCATGCTGCAGGACATCGCCATCCTGACCGGCGGTCAGGTCATCAGCGAAGACCTGGGCATGAAGCTGGAGAATGTCACCATCGACATGCTCGGCACCGCCAAGAAAGTCCAGATCAACAAGGACAACACCACCATTATCGACGGTAATGGCGAGAAGTCCGAGATCGAGGCCCGCGTTGCCCAGATCCGCCAGCAGATCGAGGAAACCACCTCGGATTACGACAAGGAGAAACTGCAGGAGCGCGTGGCCAAGCTGGCCGGCGGTGTTGCCGTGATCCGCGTCGGCGGCATGACCGAGGTCGAGGTGAAAGAGCGCAAGGACCGCGTCGATGACGCGCTGAACGCGACCCGCGCTGCCGTGCAGGAAGGTGTCGTGGTCGGTGGCGGCGTCGCGCTGGTTCAGGGTGCCAAAACGCTGGAAGGCCTGAAAGGCGAGAACTCGGATCAGGATGCCGGTATCGCCATCGTGCGCCGCGCCCTCGAGGCTCCGCTGCGCCAGATCGCCGAGAATGCCGGGGTCGACGGTGCCGTCGTTGCAGGCAAGATCCGCGAATCCGACGACAAGCATTTCGGCTTCAACGCCCAGACCGAGGAATATGGCGACCTGTTCAAGTTCGGCGTCATCGACCCGGCCAAGGTCGTCCGCACCGCGCTGGAAGACGCGGCCTCTGTTGCCGGCCTGCTGATCACCACCGAAGCCATGATCGCCGAAAAGCCCGAGCCGAAAGGCGCCGGCGGTGCCGGTGGCATGGATGGCATGGGCGGAATGGGTGGCATGGGCGGCATGATGTAATCAGCCCCCTGCCCTCTGGCAGATATGGAAAGGGCGCCTTCGGGCGCCCTTTTCTTTTGCGGTGACAGGGCTATGAATGGCAGCAATCGAGCAGGAGGAGATACAATGAAAACGGCAATCGTCACCGGAGCGGCACGCGGGATCGGTCTTGCGACGGCAGGGCTGTTTGCCCGTCAGGGCTGGCAGGTTGCATTGGTGGATCGCGACAGCGAGGAACTGGCAAGGACCGCACCGGGGATCGCGCAGGGTTTCGCCATCGATTGCGACATCTCGGATCCCGGTCAGGTCGAGGCGATGGTTGCCGGGGTCCTGGCCCGGACCGGCCGTATCGACGCGCTGGTGAACAATGCCGGGGTCGCCGATTTCGGCCCCATCGGGCAAACCGATTTCGCCCGCTGGCGCGCCGTCATGGCCACCAATCTGGACGGAACATTCCTTGTCAGCCAGGCCTGCATTCCGGCGCTGAAGAAACAGGGCGGCGCCATCGTCAATATCGCCTCGATCTCGGGGCTGCGCGGCTCGACCCTGCGGGTCGCCTATGGCACCTCGAAGGCCGCCGTCATCCAACTGACCCGCCAGCAAGCGGCGGAACTGGGCGAATACGGGATTCGCGCCAATTGCATCGCGCCCGGCCCCGTGCGCACCAAGCTGGCCATGGCGGTGCACAGCCCGGAAATCATCGCCGCCTATCACGATGCGATCCCGCTCAACCGCTATGGCACCGAAGAGGAGCTGGCCGAGGCGATCGTCTTTCTGGCAAGCGAGAAAGCCAGCTACATTACCGGGCAGGTCCTGGCCGTGGATGGCGGCTTCGAGTCGACCGGTGTGGGCCTGCCTGCCCTGAGAGCGGATACCGCCTGAACCTCTCAGGCGCTGACCACGGGCTCCACTCCCATCGAGTTGCACAGGGACCGGAACCGCACCTCGACCACCTCTCCGGCCAATTGCCGTCCGGTGGGCGTCAGCGTCAGTTCAAGCTGCCCCCGGTCGGGCTGGTATTTCAGCACACCGGCATCGGACGGATCGTCGATCGAGAACATCGCCCCGAAACGCATCGCCTTGCCGAGGATTTCGGCGTCACGCTGCTCTTCCTTGGACAGGAGCCTGAACAGCGGCGCCATCGGCGATTTCGAGCGGCTGTTCTTGTAGCGATGCAGCAGCGCCAGCCCCAGAAAGACCCTCTCCTGATGGCTCAGCGCCGCCATGTTGGCGCGGGTCACATTGTCGAAACAGACCTCGGCGCGGTAATCGGGATGGGCACGCCAGGTGGTGTCATGCAGCAGGCAGGCGGCGCGGATCAGGCGTTCGCGCTCGGGCGGGACATTCTCGAAGATCGGCAGGAGGAAATGATACAGCTTCTTGCCGAAGCCGGGCATCCGCGCCATCTGCCTTTCGGTGAAACGGGCAACCTCGATCAGCGGATCCCGCCTGCGCAGCCGGTCGGACATCTGTTCGTAAAGCAGACCCTCGCGGATACCATAGCTGGAAACGGCCAGTTCGGCGGGCCGGAAGGTCGCGATCAGCTCCGACAGCACCTTCGATGCCAGCGGCACCAGCTCCATGCGCGAGGATGAAATCCCGACGCGGCCACGAAGCTGGTTCAGGTCGTTCTCGGCGATCCAGTCCACCGTCTCGGCCACGGCCTCGGGCGTCATGCGATATTCATGCAGCACCGTCATGGGGTAATCGGTCCGCTCCATGTCCAGCCGGGCAATGGCCCGCCACGAGCCTCCGACCAGGTAGATGCGCTCGTGACCGGTGCCCATTTGCTCGGCCAATTCCGCCATGATCTTGCGGATATGCTTTTGCAGCCCGTCCTTGCCGCCCTGCACCTGCTGCAGCCGGAAAGGGCCAAGCTGCGAAGTCGCACGGCGGCCGACCCTGCCACCCTCCACCTCGGCCAGTTCCATCGAGTTGCCGCCGATATCGCAAACCAGCCCCCTGGCTTCGGGCCAGCCCAGCAACACGCCCTGAGCCGACAGCCGTGCCTCTTCCTCGCCATCGATCACGATCAGCTTGAGGCCGGTTTCACGCTCCACCCGCCGCTGGAACTCCGGCCCGTCCTCGGCCTCGCGCACGGCCGCGGTGGCCACGCAGGTCAGGGGCTCGATATCCATGCCTTTCGCCAGCGCCGCGAAACGCCGCAGCGCCGCGAAGGCGCGCTCCACCCCGGCCGGGTTCAGCCGCCCCGTGGTGGCCATGTCCTGCCCCAGCCCGGCCATGATCTTTTCGTTGTAGAAATAGGCGGGGGACCGCGCTGCACCATCGAACACCACCAGCCTGATCGAGTTCGAACCGACATCGACCACCCCGACCCGGGACAGGGCACGCTTGGGAAGCTTGGCAAAAAAATTGTCGCCGAAAGGCTCTACCATCTGCCCGGTCGAAGTGCGGACGCCGTTCATTGCAAAGCCCCCTGCTTGCGCATCGCCCCGTTAATGGCGTGATCCGTCCGGCCCGTCAATCGGCAGAATGGGTTAATGCCGGTACGTCACGCGCGCCCGCAGTTCCGCGCCCCGAAAGAGACGGATTCTCCATGAAGAAGCGGTGGCAGTTGAACAGATCCTCGCGCCCGTCGGGCAGGTAGCGGACAAATCGTCCATCCGGCTGCAAGAGCCAGCTTTGCGCCTCGTCGGCCATGTTCGCAGCCATGATCTGGCTGGTGATCTGGGCCTTGACGGTTTCGTTATGGCATTCGACCAGCGTTTCGACCCTGCGCGACAGGTTGCGCCCCATCCAGTCGGCCGAGGAAAAGAACACCCGCGCCTTTTTCGACGGCAGCCCGTGGCCATTGCCGAAACAGACGATACGGGAATGTTCGAGATAACGTCCGACAATGGATTTTACGCGAATATTATCTGATAATCCCTTAATTCCAGGTCTTATTCCGCAAATACCCCGCACCACGAGGCTGATCTTCACCCCGGCATTGCTGGCCGCGTAAAGTGCTTCGATAACATCGGTTTCTATGATGGAGTTCATCTTGGCCCAGATGGCTCCGGGGCGCCCCTGGCGGGCGAACTCCGCCTCGCGGGCGATCAGGGCCAGCAGGTTTTCCTTCATGTCGATGGGCGAGATCGACAGATTCTCCAGCCCGTCCGGTTGAACATATCCGGACAAGTAGTTGAAAACCTTCGTGGCATCCCGCCCCAAGGCGGGGTCGCAGGTGAACATGGACAGGTCGGTGTAGATCCGTGCCGTGATCGGGTGGTAATTGCCGGTGCCGTAATGGGTATAGGTCACCAGCGAATCGCCCTCGCGCCGCACGACGGTGCTGATCTTGGCATGGGTCTTGTAGTTCACGAAGCCATAGACCACATGCGCCCCCGCCCGCTCCAGCCGCCGCGACTGGCGGATATTCGCCGCCTCGTCGAAACGCGCCTTCAGTTCGACAAGGGCGGTCACGGATTTGCCCGCCTCGGCAGCCTCGCAAAGCGCCTCAACGATGGGGCTGTCACGGCTGGTGCGATACAGCGTCTGCTTGATCGCCAGCACATTCGGATCGCGCGCTGCCTGCTGAAGAAAGCGCACCACCATGTCGAAAGTCTCGTAGGGGTGATGCAGCAGCATGTCCTTTTGCCGGATCGCCGCGAACATGTCGCCGTGGTGATCCTGCACCCGCTCGGGCACGCGCGGGGTGAAACCGGGCCATAGCAGGTCGCGGCGGTTGTCCAGCACCAGTTCGCCCAGGTCAGCCATGCCCAGCAGCCCCTCGACCTCGATCACCTCGTCCGGGGTGACCTCCAGCTCGTCCATGATCAGGCGGCGCAGACGGTCGGGCGCGCCCGCCGTGATCTTGAGCCGGATGACACTGCCCCGGCGGCGGCGTTTCAGCGCCGTCTCGAATTCGCGGACAAGATCCTCGGCTTCTTCCTCGACCTCCAGGTCGCTGTCGCGCAGCACCCGGAAGGCGCAATGGCCGGTGTCGCGATAGCCGGGAAACAGGCTGGACAGATGCATCAGCAGCAGTTCCTCGAGCCGCAGGAAACGCTGGCCGCCGGGAAGCGGGATGAAACGCTGCAATTGCGCCGGGATCGGCAGCAATGCCTGCATCTGCTGTCCGCCCGCTTCGCGCGCCAGTTCCAGCGCCAGCGAAAAGCCCGCATTCGGGATGAAGGGAAAGGGATGCGCGGGGTCGATGGCCAGCGGCGACAGCACCGGAAGCACGTTGTTCTCGAAGTGATCATGCAGGAACAGCTCTTCGGCGCGGGTGATATTGCTGCGCGACAGGATCATGATCCCCTGCTCTTCCATCTCGCGCCGCAAGCGGTTCCAGACGCCCTGCTGCGCGCTCATCAGGCGGCGGGCATCGGCATTGATCAGGCCAAGCTGCTCGGCGGGGGTCAGCCCGTCATCCGAAGGCGTGGTATTGCCTTCGCGCACCAGTTCGCGCAGGCCCGCCACGCGGACGGTATAGAACTCGTCCAGATTGGCGGCGCTGATCGACACGAAGCGCAGCCGTTCCAGCAACGGGACACGGGCGTTGCGGGCCTCGTCCAGAACCCGCCAGTTGAAGCTGAGCCAACTCAGTTCGCGATTGAAGAACCGCGCGGAGCCGACGGGGACGCCCGATGGCAGTTCCTTGGGTTCCGGGAACGGATTTCGAAGGAAATTGGCCTGTGTCATGGTTTCCGGAGAAGAATCGAGTGAAAATTCGGTGGCGGATCATGCGTCGGCCAAGGTCAGTTTGTCCAGCAGATCGGCAGCGATCCTGCGGGTAACCGGCCCCTTGCGCGCCATCGCCGCCCGGTCCATCGCGGCCACGAGCCGCCGTGCAAGCCCAAGGTCCCGGTCCATGCGCAGCACCAGCCAGTCGATCAGCCCGGCCGAAACGGTCAACTGCCGGTCAGCGAACAGCTTGACCAGCACCGCGGCCAGCAGCGCCTCGTCTGGCGGTCCCAGCCTGACCTGTGCCATTGCGTCCATGCGCGAGCGAAGATCGGGCAGCACCAGCCCCCAATCGCGTGGGGCGCTGCGGGCGGTCAGCAGGAACAGGCAGTCACGCGCGGCGCACATGTTCCACAGATGAAACAGCGCCTGCTCGGCCCCGGCGGCAAAGCCCGCGTGATCGGCATCCTCGACCACCAGCGCCCCGCCCTCGGCAACGAGGTGATCGGCGGCGTCGGGATTGAGCCCGGCCGCCGCAACCTTGCGCGCACCGTTCCCGGCCGCCCAGAAAGCCGCCATATGCGACTTGCCCGCGCCCTCCGGCCCGATCAGCAGCATCCGCCCCTGCGGCCATTCCTGCGGCGCATCCAGCATGGCCAGCGCCGCCCGGTTCGCCGCGGCGGGCAGGAAATCCGCGCGTGAATAGGCAGGCTGCGTGGTCAGATCGAGGGTCAGTTGGCGGGACAAAACGATATCTCAGCCCTGCCTGTTCGCCATGCCGCCCTGCGCATCGGCGATCCGCTCGTCCTCTTCCTCCTCGCGCAGATAGGCCTCGTGCAGTTCGGCGGCCAATGTGCCGCGCGGTGCCAGCTCGACCAGCAGCGGCGGCGCCGGCTCGGGCGGTGGCGACTTGCCGGTATAGAGCGGGCTTTCCAGGTAGCGCTCGGTCATGAAACGCGCCAGCACGCCCACCGCCGCCGCCAGGGGCACGGCCAGGACCAGCCCGACAAAGCCGAACAGCGCGCCAAAGACCGACAGGGCCAGCAGCAGCCAGACCGGATGCAGCCCGACATGGCCGCCGACGATCTTGGGCTGCAGGTAGTTGCCCTCCACCACCTGTCCGATGGCAAAGATCACCACAACCGCGCCGATCCAGACCGGATCGCCCCAAAAGCTGAACAGGGCGACTCCGATGGCGGTGGCGCCGCCGATCAGGACGCCGACATAGGGGATGAATGACAGCACCGCCGCCATGATCCCGATGAAAAAGCCGAATGGCAGCCCGACAAATGCCAGCGCCAGCGAATACCATGTTCCGAGGATCAGGATCACCAGCCCCTGCCCGCGCACGAATCCCGACAGGGCGCCATCGACCTCGGTGGCGAGGCGGCGGATCGTGGCGGCATGTTCGCGCGGCAGCAGCCCATCGATCTTCGCCACCATCCGGTCCCAGTCCAGCAGCAGGTAGAAGGTGACCACCGGCACGATCACGAACAGCGCGACGACCCCGAGCACGCCGCGAACCGATCCAAGCAGGGTGCTCGCAAGCTTGCCCAGTTGCTCGCCCATCGATTCCCGCAAATCCTTGAGGGCCGAACCGACCGTGCCGCCTTCGGGGACCATTTCGGGGAAACGCGAGGTGACGAAAATCCTTGCCTGGTCGAACATCTCCGGCGCGGTCTCGATCAGCGCCGTCGCCTGGCGCAGCAGGATCGGCACGATCAGCAGGATGACGGCCGCAAGCATCAGCACCGCTCCGGCGGTGATCACCACCACGGCCATGGTCCGCGACAGGCCCATCCGCTCCAGCCGGTCGGCGATGGGATCCAGCATATAGGCGATGCCCGCCCCCAGCAGGAACGGCAGGATCGCCTGCCCCAGCAACCACATGGTCACGAACAGCACCAGCGCCGCGATCCCCCACCACATCACCTGTTTCCGCACCGGCACGCTCATCGCGTTTCTCCGCATGAATGATACGGGGGGAATGTGGCGGTCTTGGCGGGTGGTTGCAAGCCATGGCTTCGTGATCATGCCGGGCTTCGCGGCAAGTTCTTGGCAAGCGCATTCCGATCCGCTAACCCTCGCCCGACCCGAACCCAAAGGACCACCTCATGCGTCTGTCGCGCTATTTCCTGCCCGTCCTGAAAGAGGACCCCAAAGAAGCCCAGATCGTCAGCCACCGGCTGATGCTGCGCGCCGGCATGATCCGGCAGCAGGCAGCGGGGATCTATTCCTGGCTGCCGCTCGGCTACAAGGTGCTGCGCCGGATCGAGCAGATCGTGCATGAAGAACAGCAGCGCGCCGGGCATATCCCGCTGCTGATGCCGACCCTGCAGCCGGCCGATCTGTGGCGGGAAAGCGGCCGTTACGACGATTACGGCGAGGAAATGCTGCGCATCCGCGACCGGCACAAGCGGGATCTGCTCTATGGCCCCACCAACGAGGAGATGATCACCGACATCTTCCGGTCCAGCAATATCAGCAGCTACAAGGACCTGCCGCTGACGCTGTATCACATCCAGTGGAAATTCCGCGACGAGATCCGCCCGCGTTTCGGTGTCATGCGGGGCCGCGAGTTCCTGATGAAGGACGGTTACAATTTCGACCTGACCAAGGAAGACGCGCTGCATGCCTATAACCGGCACCTGGTGACCTATCTGCGCACCTATGAGCGGATGGGCCTGCAGGCGATCCCGATGCGCGCCGATGGCGGGCCGATCGGCGGGGATTACACGCATGAATTCCTGGTGCTGGCAGAAACCGGCGAGTCCGAGGTCTTTTATGACAGCGAGATCACCGATCTGACCTTTGGCGACCGGCAGATCGACTATGACAGCAAGGAAGAATGCCAGGCCGTGCTGGAGGAATTCACCAGCCGCTATGCCCGCACCGACGAGACCCATGACGACGCCCTGTTCCAGCAGGTCCCCGAGTCCCGCCGCCGCGTCGCGCGTGGGATCGAGGTCGGCCAGATCTTCTATTTCGGCACCAAGTATTCCGAGCCGATGGGGGCGACGGTCGCGATGCCGGACGGCAGCCGGGTGCCAGTTCACATGGGCAGCCACGGCATCGGGGTCAGCCGCCTTCTGGGCGCGATCATCGAGGCCAGCCATGACGACAAGGGCATCATCTGGCCCGAGGGCGTGACCCCGTTCCATGCCGGGATCGTGAACCTGAAACAGGGCGACAGTTCGACCGACAGCGCCTGCGAAGCGATCTATGCCGAGCTTCGGGCGCGCGGGCTGGATCCGCTTTACGATGACCGCGACGAGCGGGCGGGCGCGAAATTCGCCAGGATGGACCTGATCGGCCTGCCCTGGCGGATCACGGTGGGTCCGCGGGGGCTGGCCAACAACATGGTCGAACTGACCAATCGCCGCACCGGCGAAAACGAAGAGATGTCGCCCAAGGATGCCGTGGCCCGGCTGGTCTCGATCTATGCGCCGGTGCTCGACCCGGCGGCAGTCGACAGATGATCCGGCTCCTGCGGCTGTCGGCGGCACTTGCCAGCGCCGCCCTCCTGTCGCAGTTTCCGGCATTCTCCGACCAGTATCTGCAGCGCCTCGGCGGACAGGTCGATGCCCTGTCCCGGGTGGCAGAGGATTTCGACGACAGCGCCCGCGAGGTCGGGCTGACGCGCGAACAGGCGCTTGCCGATCTGTCCGGCAGCGGGTTCCGCGAGGCGCATCGGGCCGATATGCAGCAGGTCTTTGTCCGGCTTGAACGCGCGCGGGCCGATCTGCAGATGCTGCGCCTCGCCGATCCGCTGGAACGGCTTCTGCTGCCCCACCGCCTGCGCGATCCGGAAACCCTTGCCGCCACCTGGGGCGATTTTCGCCCGGCGCTTCCGGTCACCGGATCGGGCTTCGTCGCGGCCGCCATCGGCCTGGTCCTGGGCTGGCTGATATCCGGCTTGCCGGGCTTGTTTTTCCACCGCCGCCAGGACCCGTTGGGTTGGCGCTGAAACATCACGACATTCTTGCCAGAAGCGTGAAATTCCTTGCCACAAGCCGCTTTCCTTTTGCACGAGGCCCTTTTAACCTGATGTGCAGGATGTTGTTCCAACCGGGAGACAAATCGATGAAAAAACTTCTTCTTGCAACCGCTGCGACTGCGCTTGCGGCGGGCGTAACCAGTGCCGAGGAAATCAAGCTGGGCACATCGCTCGGCTTTACCGGGCCGCTCGAATCCATGGCGCCTGCAATGCAGGCCGGGGCCGAACTGGCCGTCAAGGAAGTCAGCGATTCCGGCCTGCTGCTGGACGGCTCGACCGTGACGCTGGTCCAGGGCGATTCGACCTGCGCCGACGCCGCTGCCGCGACCGCCACCGTAGAGCGCCTGATTACCGCCGAAAAGGTCAAGGGCATTGTCGGCGGCATGTGCTCGGGCGAAGCCATCGCCTCGCTGGAAAACGTGGCCGTGCCCAACGGAATCGTGATGGTTTCGCCCTCGGCCACCTCGCCGGCGCTGTCCACCATCGAGGATAACGGGCTGTTCTTCCGAACCTCGCCCTCGGATGCGCGTCAGGGTGAGGTGATGGCCGACATCATCATGGACAAGGGCATCCAGAACGTCGCCGTGACCTATACCAACAACGACTACGGCAAGGGTCTTGCCGAGAGTTTCCAGGCCGCGTTCGAGGAAAAGGGCGGCACGGTAACCGTCAACAGCGCCCATGAGGATGGCAAGGCCGATTATTCGGCCGAGGTGGCGGCACTGGCCGCGGCCGGAGGCGATGCGCTGGTCGTGGCGGGCTATGTCGACCAGGGCGGCTCGGGCGTGGTGCGAGCCGCGCTGGATACCGGCGCCTTCGACACATTCGTGTTCCCTGACGGCATGGTGGGTCAGGCGCTGGTCGACAATTTCGGTGCCGAGATCGACGGCAGCTTCGGCCAGAACCCCGCAGCCGAGGGCGAGGGCCGCGATACCTATGTCGCGATGGCCGAAGAGGTGGGCTTCGACGGCACCGGCGCATTCTCGGCCGAATCCTATGACGCCGCTGCGCTGATGCTGTTGGCCATGGCCGCTGCGGGTTCCAGCGATCCGGGCACCTACAAGGACAAGATCATGGATATCGCCAACGAGCCGGGCGAGAAAATCCTGCCGGGCGAGCTCGCCAAGGGGCTGGAGATCATCAATGGCGGCGGCGATATCGACTATGTCGGCGCCACCTCGGTCGAGCTGGTCGGTGCCGGCGAATCTGCGGGCGTCTATCGCGAGGTCGCCTTCAATGACGGTACGATGGAGGTCATCGGCTATCGCTGAGCCGTCCTGACAAGCGGGCCCGGTACTCTTCGCGAGTGCCGGGTCATTTGATTTTAACCGGAGGTCAACCGGTTTTACGATTAACTTCGCCGATCGTGTGAAGACAGGGATGTATAAATGATAAAGGTCGAGGACCTACACCGGCATTTTGGCGGCTTCCGTGCCGTCGATGGCGCCAGCCTGACCATCGAAACCGGTTCGATCACCGGGTTGATAGGACCGAACGGCGCCGGAAAATCCACGTTATTCAATGTTATCGCGGGGGTTTTACCCCCTACATCCGGGCGCGTCTTCATGGACGGGCAGGATATCACCGGCCTGTCGCCGCACGAACTGTTCCATCGCGGCCTCCTGCGCACCTTCCAGCTTGCCCATGAATTCGCCTCGATGACGGTGCGGGAGAACCTGATGATGGTTCCGGGCGGGCAGACCGGCGAAACGATCTGGAGCACATGGCTGCAACGCGCCCGGATCGAACGGGAGGAGGCAGAACTGCGCAAGAAGGCCGACGAGGTCCTGGAGTTCCTGACCATCCGTCACCTGGCGCATGAAAAGGCGGGCAACCTGTCGGGCGGACAGAAAAAGCTGCTGGAACTGGGCCGCACCATGATGGTCGATGCCAAGGTGGTGTTTCTCGACGAGGTTGGCGCCGGCGTGAACCGCACGCTGCTGAGCACCATCGGCGACGCCATCGTGCGGCTGAACCGCGAGCGCGGCTATACGTTCTGCGTGATCGAGCATGACATGGATTTCATCGCCAAGCTTTGCGATCCGGTGATCGTCATGGCCGCGGGCCAGGTGCTGGCCGAGGGCGCCGCCGACGAGATCATGCAGAACGAGGCCGTAATCGAGGCTTACCTGGGCACCGGCCTGAAAAACAAGATAAAAGCAGAGGCCGAGGCATGAGTGACAGCCCCTATCTTTCCGCGACGGATATGCGCGGCGGCTATGGCAAGGCCGATATTCTGGACAATTGCACCCTGACCGTGAACAAGGGCCAGATCGCGGTGATCGTGGGGCCGAACGGCGCTGGAAAATCCACCGCGATGAAGGCGGTATTCGGCATGCTTCACCTGCGCCAGGGACGCGTGACACTGGACAGCCAGGACATCACCACCTTGTCCCCGCAGGACCGGGTCCGGAAGGGCATGGGCTTCGTGCCGCAGGTCAGCAATGTCTTTCCCTCGATGTCGGTCGAGGAAAACCTCGAAATGGGCGCCTTCATCCGCGAGGATAACATCAGGACCACGATGGAGCAGGTCTTCGACCTCTTTCCCGTGCTCAAGGACAAGCGCCGCCAGCCCGCCGGGGAGCTCTCGGGCGGACAGCGCCAGCAGGTCGCCGTGGGCCGCGCCCTGATGACCCAGCCCCGGCTGCTGATGCTGGACGAACCGACCGCGGGCGTCAGCCCCATCGTCATGGACGAGCTTTTCGACCGCATCATCGAGATCGCCCGCACCGGCATCTCGATCCTGATGGTCGAACAGAACGCGCGGCAGGCGCTGGAGATCGCCGATATCGGCTATGTTCTCGTGCAGGGCGCCAACCGTTACACCGACACCGGGCAGGCGCTCTTGGCCGATCCCGAGGTCCGCCGCACATTCCTGGGGGGCTGAGAGATGGATATCCTGAACGCCGCCGTCGCGATCCTGAATTTCGTCGTCATTCCCGCCGCCGCCTACGGGGCACAGCTTGCGCTTGGCGCGCTTGGCGTGACGCTGATCTATGGCATCCTGCGCTTTTCCAATTTTGCCCATGGCGACACGATGGCATTCGGCACCGCCGTCACCATCCTTGCGACATGGGGGCTGCAAGCGCTTGGCATCACCTTGGGGCCACTGCCGACCGCCCTGCTCGCCCTGCCCGTGGGCATTGCCGCAACCGCCGCCATGGTCCTTGCCACCGACCGCACGGTCTACCGGTTCTACCGGGCGCAAAAGGCCAAGCCGATCATCCTGGTGATGGCCTCGGTCGGCGTGATGTTCCTGATGAACGGCTTTACCCGCCTGCTGATCGGCGTGGACGAGCAACGCTTTGCTGATGGCGAACGCTTCATCATCAATGTGCGTGATTTCCGTGAAATGACCGGGCTGCAGGAGGGACTCGCCCTCAAGACCACGCAGGGACTGACGATCGTCATCGCGGTGATCGTGGTCTGGGCGCTGTTCTGGTTCCTCAACCGCACCAAGTCGGGCAAGGCCATGCGCGCCTATTCCGACAACGAGGATCTGGCGCTGCTGTCGGGTATCGATCCCGAAAAGGTCGTCCGCATGACCTGGATCATCGCCGCCGCGCTGGCGACCATCGCCGGAACTCTTTACGGGCTGGACAAGGCTTTCAAGCCCTTCAATTATTTCCAGATCCTGCTGCCGATCTTCGCCGCCGCGATCGTCGGCGGTCTCGGCAACCCGGTGGGCGCGATCGCGGGCGGCTTCCTGGTCGCCTTCTCGGAGGTTGCGATCACCTATCCGTGGCTGAAGATCGCCGGCTATCTCTTCCCCGACTGGCAGCCCGGCGGGCTGCTGCAATTGCTGGGAACGGAATATAAATTCGCCGTCAGCTTCGTCATTCTGATCGTGGTGCTGCTGTTCCGCCCGACCGGGCTGTTCCGCGGCAAATCGGTGTAAGGGAGGGCCTGCGCATGTCCACGAACCGTCAAGCCGCAAGCGCCAGCATCTGGCGCGCGCCCGTGCTCTTCGCCATCCTCGCGGCACTTTTCGTCCTTGAGGGGACGGTCAGGAACGGGATGTTCTCGGGAAGCTGGAACACCTCGCTGGCGATGCTGAACATGGGGCTGATCTCGGCCATCACCGCCCTCGGCGTCAACATGCAATGGGGCTATGCCGGGCTGTTCAATGTCGGCGTGGTGGGCTTTCTCGCCCTTGGCGGTCTGGCCCCGGTGCTGATCTCGACGCAGCCGGTCGAAGGCGCCTGGCAGGCCGGGGGAACACGCGTGCTGATCGCGCTGGCAGTGGCCATCGGCACCCTGGCGCTGGCGGCGCAGGCCCGCAAGCGCCTGCCCAGATGGCGCAGCCTTGCCGTGACCCTGGTGCTGATCGGAGGGTTTGTCCTTTATCGCTGGCTTTTCGATCCGGCCGTTACGGCAATCGAGGCAAACAACCCCGCGCGGCACGGCAATATCGGAGGGCTGGGCCTGCCGGTGCTGCTGTCATGGGCCGTGGGCGGTGTCTTTGCCGCCGCCGCCGCTTGGGCGGTGGGCAAGGTCGCGTTGGGATTGCGTTCCGACTATCTGGCCATCGCCACGCTCGGCATCGGCGAGATTATCGTGGCGGTGCTGAAGAACGAGGATTGGCTGGCGCGTGGCGTCAAGAACGTCACCAGCATCCCCCGCCCCGTCCCTTTCGAGATCCAGCTGCAGCGCAACCCCGAATTCGTAGAATTCGCGCAAAGCTGGGGCTTCACTGCCGCGGCGGGCTCGGGTGTCTGGGTCAAGCTTTGCTACATGCTGCTGTTCCTTGTCGTGCTGCTGTCGATCATCCTGCTGGCAGAACTGGCGCTGAAATCGCCCTGGGGCCGGATGATGCGCGCCATCCGTGACAACGAGACGGCGGCAGAGGCGATGGGCAAGGACGTCAAGGCCCGGCACTTGCAGGTGTTCATCCTCGGCTCGGCGGTGATCGGCATCGCGGGCGCGATGATGATCACGCTGGACGGACTGATGGCTCCGGTCGGTTACAACCCGCTGCGCTATACCTTCCTGATCTGGGTGATGGTGATCGTCGGGGGTTCCGGCAACAACTGGGGCGCCGTGCTGGGCGCGGTGCTGATCTGGTTCCTGTGGATCAAGGCCGAGATCTGGGGGCCGCAACTGATCGGCGTGCTGACCTCGCCCATGCCGGACGGCGATCTGAAAGCGCATCTTCTGGGCAGCGCCGCCCATATGCGCTTTATCGCCATGGGGCTGGTGCTGCTGGCGGTCCTGCGCTTCGCGCCACGCGGACTGGTGCCCGAGAAATAGGCCGGGTGCGGCCTGGATGTGGCCGCATCCTTTTCATGTTCCTCGGGATTGCCGGTTATCGGGCTGCCGGTTCAAACGGCATGCCGGCAACTGGATGCGGCACCGGTGGCTGAACCTGTTTCGTAAGGTTTCAGCCTGAGACGCTTTACATCGTTTCGGTTTTTCGTTGAAACACCCAAACGATGCAGGTTTTTGTTTTTACCCATTTCCGGACGCATTGAGGCAGGATCGAAAACAGTCCGGAGGACTGTTTTTCTGCCGAAACGGTATCCACTTTTGCTGAAAATGCTTTAACGGCAATCCTCGCCCAGAACGACGCTCCACCAGATGCGGCCGTCGCTTCCCCGCGTGGCACCGACGCCGATCTGTTCGGTAAGCTGTGTCAGAAGCTGTGTCCGGTGCGGATTCGAAAGCATCCAGCTTCCGACAGTCGCCTCGGGCGAGCCGCCGGCCGAGACGAGCTGCGCCACGCCGCAGGCCCGGTAACCCGCCGCCCGCGCCCGCTCCACCACGTTAGAGCCGTCCGATCCCGCCACCGAGGCCCGCCCGGTCGCCGCGATATCGCAAGCATGGGACTGGGCGATCGATGTCAGCGTCTCGTCCGATTCGAGCAGTGTCTTGCCTTCGCGCCCCCGCGCCGCGTTGACTGCTTCGATCATCCGCTGACCCAGTGCCGGATCGCCGGAGCACATCGCACCCGGGATCTCCTGTCCGGCCTGCGCAACCGGGGAATCATCCGCGCCCGAAGGCAGGAAACCACCCCTCGGCTGACAGGCCGTCAGTGCGGTCAGACACAGGGCGAAAGTGAAAACGGGACGAAGATTCATGACGCACCTCAACGCAGGGACTTGTTTCGGCTTTTGTTTTCCAACGTATCACGGACCGGCCCGGTTCCACCGAGGGGAAAGGCGCAGCGGACCACTTGCACCATTGATGATCCGCGCTTAAAGCGCATTCATGACCCAGCATCAGCGCCTTCTCATCATCGATTTCGGCTCGCAGGTGACGCAATTGATCGCCCGCCGGCTGCGTGAATTGAACATCTATTCCGAAATCCGTCCCTTCAACAGCGTGACAGCCGACACGCTGCGCGAGATGGCTCCGCAGGCAGTGATCCTGTCGGGCAGCCCGGCCAGCGTCACCGAGGCAGGCAGCCCCCGCGTCCCGCAATCGCTGTTCGAGATGGGCGTGCCGGTCTTTGGCATCTGCTATGGCCAGCAGGTGATGATGGAGCAGCTCGGCGGCCGTGTCGAAGCCGGGCATCACGCCGAATATGGCCGCGCATTCATCTCTCCCGCGCAGGGGCACAGGGGTGACGGCATCTTTGCCGGGCTGTTCGAAACCGGCCGCGAAGAAGTCTGGATGAGCCATGGCGACCGGGTGACGGAACTGGCTCCGGGCTTCGAGATCATCGGCACCTCGCCCAATGCGCCCATGGCGATGATCGCCGACGAGGCGCGGCGTTTTTACGCAGTGCAGTTCCATCCCGAGGTGCATCACACGCCGCATGGCCGCAGGATGCTGGAAAACTTCGTGCGCATGGCGGGCTTTACCGGCGACTGGACGATGGCCAGCTATCGCGACGAGGCCATTGCGAAGATCCGCGAACAGGTCGGCGACCGCAAGGTGATCTGCGGCCTGTCGGGCGGCGTGGACAGCTCGGTCGCGGCGGTGCTGATCCACGAGGCGATCGGCGATCAACTGACCTGCGTTTTCGTCGATCACGGGCTGCTCAGGCTGAACGAGGCCGAGGAAGTCGTCGCGATGTTCCGCGACAATTACAATATCCCGCTGATCCATGCCGATGAGAGCGAGCTGTTCCTGGGCGCGCTGGAAGGCGTCTCGGATCCCGAGGTCAAGCGCAAGACCATCGGCAAGCTGTTCATCGACGTGTTCCAGAAATACGCGAATGAGATCGAGGGGGCGGAATTCCTCGCGCAAGGCACGCTTTACCCGGACGTGATCGAAAGCGTGTCCTTCAGCGGCGGTCCTTCGGTCACGATCAAGTCGCATCACAATGTCGGCGGGCTGCCCGAGAAGATGGGGCTGAAACTGGTCGAGCCCTTGCGGGAACTGTTCAAGGACGAGGTCCGCGCCCTTGGCCGCGAGTTGGGGCTGTCCGAAAGCTTCATCGGCCGCCACCCCTTCCCCGGCCCTGGCCTCGCCATCCGCTGCCCCGGAGAGATCACCCGCGACAAGCTGGAGATCCTGCGCAAGGCCGACGCGGTCTTCATCGACCAGATCCGCAAGCACGGCCTCTATGACGAGATCTGGCAGGCCTTCGTCGCGATCCTGCCGGTGCGCACGGTCGGCGTGATGGGGGACGGGCGGACCTATGATTATGCCTGCGCGTTGCGCGCGGTGACCTCGGTTGACGGGATGACGGCGGATTACTATCCGTTCAGCCACGAGTTCCTGGGCGAGACCGCAACGCGGATCATCAACGAGGTTAAGGGCATCAACCGCTGCACCTATGACATCACTTCGAAACCCCCGGGCACGATCGAGTGGGAGTGATCCCGCCAATCCATCGACATCCGCGCACCTGACCGGTATCGCGGGCATGCGCCCGATGTTCCGATCTTGTCAAAATAAATGACATCCCGCAATTTCGGTCATATGCGGGACAGTGTGCGCATCATTGGTCAACATGCACAGCTCAGCGCCAGCCTCTTGTGGCGCTATGGAGCGGCGATGTCGGCTATCTGGATGGCAGGGATATTTCTCAACCTCGTCCTGATGAAACTGGCGGTCGAGATCGGGCTGCTGAACCGCATGGCCGGTCTGATCGCTCTCTCCCCCGTCATCCTGCTGCAGCTTCTGGTATTCGTCGTGATGTTCGTCATCCCGCGTGACGGGCTGCCCAGTATCCGGCTGCGGATCAGGCGACAGGAGGCGATCGAGGCCGCCAGCGCCCCGGAACAGCCGCCGACCGGAGCGCTGGCGGGCGCATTGCTGGCGGTTCTGATTCCCTTTTACGGCTATTACGCCGGTTGGGGCCTGCTGTCGAATACGCTGCGGGATTATTCGAAGATCTTCCTCGATACCCAGTGGAGCCGGATCGATTTCCTGAACCCCGATCTCGGCCCGTCGGCCCTGGAGGTCGGCAGCACCATCTGGGTTCTTGCCGCCGTGCTGGTCATCTGGGCAATCCGCCGCAGGGCAAAGGCCAGGCATGCCCGGATCGAGGGCGGAACATGGCCCATGGTCGTCGTCGCCTGCGATGCGACATGGGCATTGCTGGCGCTGCATGTAATTACCGGGCTGCAGGGCGAATTCGTCAACTGGCTGGCCCAGTTTCCCGGCCCGCAGGAACTCATCCGCGGCATTTTCAAACCGGCCGAGGCGGCCGTCACCGATGCCGCGCGGCACCCGGTAGACTGGCCGCCCGGATTTTCGCTCTGGCCATGGCTGAACTCGCTGTTCTGGTATGCCGTGCTGCCGCTGATCTGGTTCAACCTGGGGGCCATTGTCTATGGCCACGATCTCGACCTGATGGGCGAGCCGACGAAACGCGCGGCCGGGCGCGTGCTGGATCGATATCAGGCCCTGCCCAAGCCCGTGATCGATTTCATCACCAAATTCTGGGCAGGCTGGATCGGGCTGGCCAAGCGCTGGCATGCGATTGTGAACGGGATCTGGCTGGCCGCCTCGGCGGGTTTTGCGCTGACCGTTTCGGTGCTGTTGCTCTGGCGGTTCGCCGATTGGCTTGGACGGTGGAGCTGGATATTCGCCTCGGAACTGATCGGCCCGCAGGATCCGCTCATCTGGCGCGTCCTGGCCGTTCCGCTGAGCCTGCTGTTCGGAACGCCGGGACAGCCGCAGACCGGGGTGGTCGTCTGCGTGATGCAGTTCTGCGTCCTCGTCGCCGGTCTGGAACTCGCCAGCCGGGCGCAAAGCGCCGCGGCCAGACCCGCCTAGGGAAGCATGCGGATGCTGGGGGCGACCTTCATGGCCAGCGCCTCAGGTCGGGTGCCGAAGCCCGAGACATGCACGGTCAATTCCTCTGTCACCGCAACCGGAACGAGGAAAAGCTGATCGGAAACAATCGTCCTGTCGGCTTGCGCAACCTCCAGCCCCGGACCGCATAGCCGGTTATTGACGCCATCGGGGGCCAGCATTTCGATCATCTTGTCTGCCGCATTGGCATGCAGGGGAAGCCAGACGCGGTTCTGCCCGTCACGCAGGGAAACCCGGCAATCCACCCATGCCTCCCGGGCTTCTTTCGGGCCGGCAAGGCCAAGGCGGACATGCACCAGCGCCCGGTCTGGCGCGTCTTGCGCGATAATCGCCGTAATTGCCTTCACCTCGCCCCTGACGCCCTGCAACTCTGCGCCCTCGGGGCCGGTCCGGGTCAGGAACCATTCGCGATCACGCATGACCTCGCGGATATCGAGATGGCTGTCCAAGCCCACGGTTGCGAGCAAAAGCAGCAAGGTGATGGCGATCCAGGCCAAGCGTGTCATGGTCCGATCCGCGTCACGTCCTGTTTCGGGCCAAGCGTCTGCAGCGGAATCTGGACCGCACTATCGAGCCTTGCATCCCCTGCTGCCATCAGTGCGAGCCTGCCACCCTTGATCTCGTCCTCGGGCAGTTCGAAAACGGCGACGGCCCGTTGGAAGAGCCCGGGCTGAAACCATTTGTATTCGATCCCGCTCGACGGAAGCTCGACCCGGCTGGATACGGAATATTGCCGGCCGCTCGCCCCCAGCCATATGGCAGTCAGCCGTGTCGATCTCGCGGTTCCCGAGGCCGAAAGCCGCACGATCAGGAAAACGCCGGCACTGTCGCGGCGGAGCTGCTCGCCCCAATGGTCAAACTCGATCTGACTGGCGATATGGGCTTCGGTGATGCGGGCGGTGAACAGCCGTCCCATGCCCTCTTCACCGGGATTCGTGTTGGTCACAAAAGGCTGGAAGGTGCTGTTATAGTCAGGCTTCGTGTTCATCATCCCGCCCAGCAGGACCACTCCGGCCAGCACGGCGGCAAGGGCGGCGCCCCGGCTCATGACGAGATCTCGGGCGTGGCAAGCAGCGACCCTGCCGGATAGGTTCCCAGCCAGTTGCTCTGCCCATATAGATTGTCGCGCAGCTTGAATATCTGCGCAAAGAAGGTGATCTCCACCTGCTGCGCCTCCCATGTCCCGGGCAACGTCCAGAGGATTGTCACATCCTCCGGCAGACGGGGTTGAAGCTGCTGCAGGACCTCTCCATCCCGGTCGAGAATTACCTCCGGCTCGGCAAGTTCCAGATCGCCGGTCGCGGCCATGGGTGGAGAAGCAAATATCACCGATTGGGTCTGGCTGGTGATATTCTCGATCCGCGCGGTGAGGGCGAGCAGTTTCGTGCCCGGTTCCACGCCAGGATCGCCCGGATCCGCAGACAGCACGAACAGGGCACGGGGTGTCAGCAGGGCCCGCCCGGTATCTACAGGCTGTCCGAACGCCGTGGCGGGCGGTTCCTCGGGTTGCCGCGCATTGTCCACCTTTATCCAGTAGCTGGCCACGACCGCCGCTATCACGCCGGTTGCGGCGAATATGCGCATCCAGATGCGCCGGGTCAGGGAAGGCGGAACAGTTTCGCTCATGCGCCGATAATAGCGTAAGCTGTTCGTATTGGAACGGAGTTGATGATGCGGCGCCCGGTCAATGCCGGTTTTCGCCAGTGGCCATTCACAGCCCGAATGGCCCGCGCCCGGCTCTCATAACCTGAACTTGCACCATCATACGGCACGGCCTAAATTGCCGCGATGACCAGACAGGCGATATATCTGCAAAAAGGAACCTCCGCGCAAGTTTTCCGGGCGCTGGTCGCGTTTCTTTTTGTGTTCGGCCTGCTTCTCCATTCTGCCCCAAGGATCGAAGCCGGGCACAAGGGAGAGATCGTTCTCGCGGCTGAAAAGCCATCTCTGCACATCCTGCCGCAGACCGAGATTGCCCTGCGCAACAAGGATCTGCGGCTGGAACCGAAACCGGACAATACGCCGCCCGCGATTTCGGCTGAAATCGCCCGGGTGGTTCGGCCGGAGCGGCTTTGCCTGTCCCAAACGGTTGCAGGCGATACATGCGCCATATTCCGGCATCACCTCCGCCCCTTGTCGCGGGCTCCTCCTGCCATCGCATAGTCCGACGAACCATCCGCATGACTGCGGATAATCAGGGATTTGCGGCCACCCTCGCGGTGCGCGGCATCCCGATGCGTAAAATCGAGGATTTCAAAGATGCTGAACAATATCGGCCTTCCCGGGCTGCTTTTGATCGTGGCCGTAACCCTTGTGCTGTTCGGGCGCGGCAAGATCAGTTCCCTGATGGGGGAATTGGGCAATGGCCTGACGGCTTTCCGTCGCGGCTTGCGGGACGGTGAGGTTTCCGAAACCGCCGATCCACAGAAAGCGCCTCCGCGGATCGACGGTGGCTCCGAGCCCGGGAACAAGACATGAGCACCCCGCCACCTGTCGAACGAAACACCGCGAAGCCAATGCGCCTTCGCGGAACGAACCGTCACGCCTGGCCAGACCCGGCACATCCGGGCGGTCAATTCGGAAACGCACCGGTTGCAGAGCCATCATCCGGCATCCTGCCCGACAGGGCGAAGCCCGATGAAGCCGAGAGCAAGGCCAATCGAGCGCCTGCCGCTTGCGCGGGTTGCCAGACCGAGATTCCGGCAACCGAAACCCTGTGCGCAATTTGCATGCGGACCCGGGGCCATGTCTCAACCGGGTGGCGAACCCTTGTTCACTGGCTCATCCTGCTTGCGATTCTTCTGGTCTTGCTTGGCCTGGGGCACTGGCTGGGTCAGTAAGGGCGAATGACTATCCCGGCGCTGATCCCGTATTGGCGCCGGCTGCCGATGTTCGGATATGACATCAGCCCCGCAGCGATGGCGAAATCGAGTTCGCCGTGTCAAGCAGCGACGGCAGGATTTCCTCGCGCACCCGCGCATCGTCCCATGTATAGGCGGAAACCGAGCATTGCACCCCCGCAAAGGCCCGCCCGTCCGGTCCGATGATCGGCGCGGCAATGGCGACCTCGTTCAACAGCATCTGGTCGCGTGACATCGCGAAACCATTCGCCACGGTCTCGTCGATATGGCGGCGGATCTGGTCGCGGTCCAGCGTCGTGCGCGGGGTGAATGCCTTCAGCGGCCAGGTCTCGATCGCGGCTTCACGCTCTGCCTGGGACCATGTGGACAGGATCGCCCGCCCGGCCGAGGTGGACAGCGCCGGCAAGCGGCGCCCGATGATGGATGCCGCGAAATAGGTGCGTTTGCAGGGCAGGCGCGAGACATAGATGATGTGATCGCCCGAAATCTCGGCCAGATTGATCGTCTCGCCCAATTGCCGCGACAGGTCGATCAGCTTGGGCAATGCCGCCCCCACCAGCGGATCCGACCAGTAATAGCAATAGGCCAGTTCCAGCCAGGCATGCGAGGGGCGCAGCCGCCGCGTGACCGGATCCTTGTCCAGAAACCCCTCGTGATGCAGCGTATTGACCAGCCGTTGAATCGCGCTCTTGTCCATGCCGGTGCGCTGCGACAACTCACCCAGGCTCATTTCCGACTTGCTTTCGTCAAAGGCGCGCAGGACCCGCAGGCCCTTGGCAAGCGCGCCGACGAACAGGGTATCACGCCTTGCCTTGCCGCCATCGGACATCCCGGACCCTCTACCTTGTCAAAATGCTTGACGCATGAGCGATTCATCTGCTTACCTAATCACAATAAGGTTTCATGTATCGCAATGCAATACGATAAACCTGAAAGGGACCAACAAGGGGGAAGATTTGCAATGACATGCAAGACATTACGCAACGGCGTGGCCGTGATTGCCGTTCTGGCGGCCGGTGCCGCCTATGCGGAGAAGGCCAGCGACACCTTGCGCGTGGCATTCACCAAGGAGCTTGAGAGCGTCGACAGCTATTTCAATTCGGCCCGCGAAGGGGTCGTGTTGCAGCGCGCAATCTGGGACGGGCTTATCTATGCCGACCCGCAGACCGGCGAATATTCCGGCAATCTGGCGACCGAATGGAAATGGATCGACGACACCACGCTGGAGCTGAAGCTGCGCGAGGGCGTGAAATTCCACGATGGCAGCGACTTTACCGCCGATGACGTGGTCTACACGGTCGATTTCGTCGCCAAGGAGGAAAACGGCGTCAAGACGCAGCGCAACGTCAACTGGATGGATCACGCCGAGAAGGTTGACGATTATACCGTCCGCATCATCACCAGGGAACCGTTTCCCGCCGCAATCGAATATCTGGCCGGTCCGGTCTCGATGTATCCTTCCGATTACTACGAAGAGGTTGGACCCGAGGGTATGGGGCTGAAGCCTGTCGGCACCGGCCCCTACAAGGCCGTCAGCGTCGAGCCGGGCAAGCATTTCGTGCTGGAGAAGAACGAGGAATATTTCGACGGACCAAAGGGCCGGCCCGCCATCGGCAAGATCGACATCCGCACGATCCCGGACGTGAACACGCAGATGGCCGAATTGTTCAGCGGCCAGCTTGACCTGATCTGGCAGGTGCCCACGGACCAGGCCGAGCGGCTTGGCGAAATGGGACAGTTCACCGTCACCAATGAAAGCACCATGCGGGTGGGCTATCTGAACATGGACGCCGCCGGGCGCTCCGATCCGGACAGCCCCTTTACCAAGCTGGAGGTCCGGCAGGCCGTGAACCTCGCGATCGACCGCGAGGCGATGGTCAACGAACTGCTCAAGGGCAAGTCCAAGCCGATCCATACCGCCTGCTTTCCCAGCCAGTTCGGCTGCGATCAGGACGTGACCGAATATCCTTACGACCCGGAAAAGGCCAAGGAGCTTTTGGCCGCGGCAGGTTATCCGGACGGTTTCACGACCGAATTCTATGCCTATCGCGACCGCCCCTATGCCGAGGCCATCGCCAGCTACCTGAACGCGGTCGGCATCAAGACCGACTTCAAGATGCTGCAATATTCGGCCCTGCGGGAACAGAACATGAAGGGCGAGGTGCCGATCTCGTTCCAGACCTGGGGTTCGTTCTCGATCAACGACGCCTCGGCGATGGTCAGCCAGTTCTTCAAGCATGGAGAACTGGACGATGCCCGCGACGACGAGGTTCTGGCAGAGCTCAATATCGCCGACAGTTCGATAGACCCGGAGGAGCGGAAAGAGCACTACCGCACCGCGCTGCAGCGGATCGCCGATCAGGCCTATTGGGCGCCGCTGTTCTCGTATAACACCAATTACGTGTATTCGAAGGAAGTGTCCTACACGCCGACTCCGGACGAGGTTCTGCGCTTCCATGCCATGACCTGGAACTGAGCCGGGTCCATCCAATGCCCGCTTCCCGGATGGCCGGACGCCCCGGCCATCCCCTGCCCGGCGCGATTTGCCCGGCTTTCGCAAGCAAGGATGTGAATTCAGATGCTTCGCTTTATTCTCAAGCGGCTTGGGCTGGCGATCCTCGTCGCCTTCACCGTGTCCTTCATCAGCTTCAGCCTGCTGTTTCTGGCCGGTGATCCGGCCATCGCCATCGCGGGCGAGAACGCCAATGCCGAGGACATCGCCGCGATCCGCGAGCTATACGGCTTCGACCGGCCCATGCTGGTGCAATATGCCGAATGGCTGTGGAACGCCCTGCGGTTCGATTTCGGGCAAAGCTATTACTTCCGGCTGCCGGTTGCCGACCTGATCGCCGAGCGGCTGTCGGTCACGATGACCCTCGGGGTCTGCGGTATCCTGTTTGCGCTGCTGACCGCCGTGCCCCTGGGCGTGATCGCGGCAATCCGTCCCAATTCGCTGATCGACCGGATCGCCCTGTTCCTGTCGGTCGCCGGACAGGCGATGCCCAGCTTCTGGTTCGGGCTGATCCTGATCGTGGTCTTTGCCATTCAGCTAGGCTGGCTGCCCGCCTCCGGCGCATCGAGCTGGCGGCATTTCATCATGCCGACGGTGGTGCTGGGTTATTACGCAATGCCGGCGATCATGCGCCTGACCCGCGCCGGAATGCTGGAGGTGCTGTCGGCAGACTATATCCGCACCGCCCGCGCCAAAGGGGCGTCCGAGGGGCGCGTGATGTTCAAGCACGCCCTGCGCAACGCGATCATCCCGGTCGTGTCGCTGGCGGCGGTGCAGATGGGTTTCATGCTAGGCGGCTCGATCGTGGTCGAGTCGATCTTTGCGCTGCACGGGGCCGGTTTCCTGGCCTGGGAATCGATCGGCCGGAACGACCTGCCGACAGTGCAGGCGCTGATCCTCGTCTTTGCGCTCTTCTATATCATATTCACCTTTCTGGCCGATGTGCTGAACGCATGGCTGGATCCCCGGATGAGGAGCAGCTGAGATGACGGCTCTTCCCGACATCGTCGAAATCACCGGCCCGACGCCCGGCCAGCAATTGCGCAAGCGCATGTTCGGCCATCAGGGCTTCATGATCGGGGCGGTTTTCCTTGTGATCCTGGTGCTGATCGCGATCCTCGCGCCGGTGCTGGCCCCGCATGATCCCTATTCGCAAAGCCTTGGCGACCGGATGGTGCGGCCGGTCTTCATGGGCGGGACATGGGAACATCCGCTCGGCACCGACCATCTGGGCCGTGATTACCTGTCGCGACTGATCTATGGCGCCCGGATCTCGCTGCTGATCGGCACGGTCGCGGCGCTGATCTCGGGCCTGATCGGCACCACGCTCGGGGTCGCCGCCGGCTATTTCGGCGGGCGCGTCGATGCGGTGGTGACCTTTCTCATCAATGTCCGGCTGGCGATGCCGGTGGTGCTGGTCGCGCTTGCCGTCGTAGCGATCCTCGGCGGGTCGCTGAACGTGGTGATCGGGGTTCTGGGCCTGCTGCTGTGGGACCGCTTCGCCGTGGTCATGCGCGCCTCGACATTGCAGATCCGCAACCGCGAATTCGTCGCCGCCGCCCGAGCGATCGGCTGTTCCACCCCGCGCATCCTGCTGTCCGAGATCCTGCCCAATATCTTCAACAACCTGATCGTCGTCGTCACGCTGGAAATGGCCCATGCAATCCTGCTGGAAGCGGCTCTGTCCTTCCTTGGCCTGGGCGTGCAGCCGCCAACGCCAAGCTGGGGGCTGATGGTATCCGAGGGCAAGAACATGATGCTGTTCGAGCCGTGGCTGGTGCTGATCCCCGGTGCGGTGCTGTTCCTGCTGGTGCTGGCGATCAACCTGATGGGCGACGGGCTGCGCGATGTCACCGCGCCCGAGAACCGCAACTGAGAGGGCAAGACATGAGTAACGATCCCATACTCTCCGTTCGCGACCTGACGCTGGATATTCCCACGGCGGGCGGCACGCTGCACGCGGTCAGGGGTATCGATTTCGACCTGCACCGGGGCGAGACCCTGTGCATCGTGGGTGAATCCGGCTCGGGCAAATCTCTGACCTCGCTGGCGCTGATGGGGCTTCTGGCACCCAAGATCCAGCGCAGCGCCGCCCGGATCGATTTCGATGGCACCGATCTGCTGAAGGCCTCGCGCCGCCAACTGCGACATCTGCGGGGCGCGCGCATGTCGATGATCTTCCAGGAGCCGATGACCTCGCTCAACCCCGCCTACACGATCGGCGACCAACTGGCCGAGACGCTGCTGCTGCATCGCAAGGTCAGCCGCGCGCAGGCCCGCGCCCGGGCGGTAGAGCTGCTGGAAAAGGTCGGCATCACCGCCGCCGAAAGCCGCCTGTCGCAGTTCCCGCATCAGCTTTCGGGCGGGTTGCGGCAGCGGGTGATGATCGCCATGGCGCTGATGTGCGAGCCCGAACTGATCATCGCGGACGAACCCACCACCGCGCTCGACGTGACCATCCAGGCGCAGATCCTGCGGCTGCTGGTCGATCTTCAGCGAGAGATGAACATGGCGATGATCCTGATCACCCATGACCTGGGCGTGGTGGCCCGCGTCGCCGACAAGGTCGCGGTGATGTATGCGGGCGAACTGGTCGAGACCGGCTCTGCCAAGGCGATCTTCCGCCAGCCCGCGCATCCCTATACGCGCGGATTGATCAACTGCATCCCCGTTCCCGGCCGGACCGAGCGGGGCGCACGCCTCGGCACCATTCCCGGCATCGTGCCCTCTCTGGTCGGCGAGGTGAACGGTTGCCCCTTCCGCGGACGTTGCGATCAGGCGGTGGACGCATGTGCAAACGCGATCCCGCTGCATCAGCTTGATGACGATACGCATGAGCTGCGCTGCGTCCATCCCGACGGACATCGCCATGAGGAGGTGACAGCATGAGCGATACTCCCGTTCTGGAACTGAGGAACGTCTCCAAGACCTATACGGTCAAGCAGGGCATCTTCGGCAAACCCAGGCCTTTGCGCGCGGTGAACGATGTCTCGCTCAGCCTCGGACGTGGCGAGGTGCTGGGGCTGGTCGGCGAATCCGGCTGCGGAAAATCCACGCTCGCCAAGATCCTGCTGGGGCTGGAGGCGCCCTCAGAGGGGCAGGTCCTGGTCGATGGCCGGGCGATGACGGGTCAGGACCGCATCGCCCTGTCGCGGCGCATCCAGCCGATCTTCCAGGACCCCTATTCCTCACTGAACCCGCGCAAGAGCATCGAGGATATCGTCAGCCTGCCGCTGCGGGTCCACCGCATCGGAGACGCCGCCAGCCAGCAAAAGAAGGTGCGCGAGATTCTGGATATCGTCGGCCTGCCCTCGCGGGTGGCGCGCAGCTATCCAAGCCAGATGTCGGGCGGCCAGCGCCAGCGCGTCGCCATCGCCCGCGCATTGATCATGAATCCCGAGATCGTCATCTGCGACGAGCCGACCTCGGCGCTGGATGTCTCGGTGCAGTCGCAGATCCTGAACCTGCTGGGCGACCTGCGGCAGGAGTTCGGGCTGACCTACCTGTTCATCAGCCACAACCTTGCCGTGGTCGAGCATCTCGCGACTCGCGTGGCGGTGATGTATCTGGGCCGGATCGTGGAAGAGGCCGGCGTGGCCACACTGTTCGAGGAGGCGCGCCATCCCTATTCCCGCGCCCTGCTGGAATCGGTGCTGACCCCCGATCCCGGTCTCGGCGTGCCGGATACGCAGCTTGGCGCGGCCTATCCCAACCCGATCTCTCCGCCCTCGGGCTGCGCCTTTCATCCGCGCTGCGCAAGCGCAATGCCGCAATGCTCGCAAATCGCACCCAAGCCGATCGCGACATCGGACGGCCATGTGGAATGCCATCTTTACGACGACGCGCCGATACGGGCCGCAAGCTGAGGAATGACCATGATCTCTTCTCATTCGCGCACGCAGAAAGTGCGCAAGACCGTCCCTGAAACACGCGGTGGCGTCGTCGCCGCACAGAACACGCGCGCAGCCCGGGCCGGGGCCGAGGTGCTGGCTGCCGGGGGAAATGCCATCGATGCGGCGGTTGCGGTCTCTTTCGCCATCGGCGTGCTGGAGCCATGGATGAGCGGACCGGCCGGCGGCGGCGTCATGATGCTGTGGCACGCGGATGAGGAACGCCCCGAGACGATGTATTACGGCATGCGCTCGCCCGCAGGGCTCGATCCGGCGGATTATCCGCTGGCGGGCACCGGCAAGGCCAGCGACCTGTTCCCGTGGGAAGCGGTCGTGGACGACCGGAATATTCGCGGGGCGACGGCAGTCGCGGTTCCGGGCGTGGTGGACGGTATCGGGCAGGCCCATGCGCGCTATGGCCGCATGCCCTGGGACGAGCTGCTGGCCCCCGCGATCGGTTTCGCCCGCGAGGGGCTGCCGGTCGACTGGTATGCCGCGCTGATGATCGCCTCGGCCACGCGCGGGCTGGCCGCCGATCCGGATGCCGCCGCGATGTTCCTGGAGGACGGGCAATGGCCAACCATCGCGGGCTGGACCAGCACCACCGGCAAAACCCTGGCGATGGACGGCATGGCCGCCACATTGGCCGAGATCGCTGCAAAGGGTGCGCGGGAATTCTATGACGGCGATGTCGGCGCGGCGCTTGCCGCCGATATCCAGGCCAAGGGCGGCAGCCTCTCGCATGACGATCTGCGCAGCTACCGGGCCGAGTTCCAGACGCCGCTTTCTTTCGGGCGCGGGAAGGCGCGTTTCCACGTGACCCCGCATCTGACCGCAGGCCCCACGTTCTGCGACCTTTTCGCCGCGCTGCCGCCATTGACCGGCACGCCCGATGCACAGGCTTTCGCGGCCTATGCGGGAGCGTTGAAGGCGGCTTACGCGCGGCGCCTGTCAAGCATGGGCGATGATGGCGAAAGCCCCGATGCGCCGGGCTGCACCACGCATTTCTCCATCGTGGACCGCGACGGCAACATGGTCGCGATGACGCAGACATTGCTTTCGGCCTTTGGCTCGCAGGTGGTGTCGCCCTCGACCGGGCTGTTGCTGAACAACGGCATCATGTGGTTCGATCCGGTTCCCGGCCGGCCCAATTCACTGGCTCCGGACAAGCGCTGCCTGATGAATGTCTGCCCGGTCATCGGCGAAAACGGCACGCGCCGCTTTGCCTTTGGCGCCTCGGGCGGGCGCAAGATCGTCGGCGCGGTGGCGCAACTGTCCTCTTTCGTGGCGGATTTCGGCATGGATCTGGATGCCGCGTTCCATCACGGCCGTATCGACCTGTCGGGCGGCGATGTGGTGACGATCGACGACGCTCTGCCCCAGCCAGTCCATGACGCGGTTGCCGCCGATCACCCCGTGACCCGCTTTCCCCGAACCGTGTTCCCCTTTGCCTTCGCCTGCCCCGCCGGGGTCATGCGCGACGGAAACACCAATACCGGCTGCACCGAGATCATGTCGCCATGGGGCGACGCCATCACCGAACCGGAGACCGAGGCATGACCCGCCAGACCGCCCTTGCCAACGCCGAACATTATTTTGACAGCGGCGCGTTCCAGTCCGATCTTGGCGCGCTGGTCGGCTATGAGACCGAAAGCCAGAACCCCGATCAACGCCCCGAGCTTTACCGCTATCTCGAACAGGCAATGTTACCGAGACTGGAGGCGGCGGGTTTCACCTGCCGGATCCACGACAACCCCGACCCAAAGGGTGGCCCGCTGCTGATCGGCGAGCGGATCGAGGATCCCGCCCTGCAGACCGTGCTGACCTATGGACATGGCGATGTGATCCGTGCCCAGACCGAGCAATGGCGCGACGGGTTGCATCCCTTCCGGCTGGTGGAGGAGGGCGAACGGCTTTACGGTCGCGGCAGCGCCGACAACAAGGGACAGCACCTGATCAATATCGCCGCGCTCGAAGCGGTGATCGCGGCGCGCGGAAAGCTGGGCTTCAATGTCAGGATCGTGGTCGAGATGTCCGAGGAGACCGGCTCTGTCGGACTGCCCGAATTCTTTCGCGAGCACCGGCAGGAACTTGAGGCGGATGTGCTGATCGCGTCGGACGGGCCGCGACTGCAGCCGGAGATCCCGACGCTGTTCATGGGATCGCGCGGCGGAACCAGCTTCGACCTGGTGCTGGTTCTGCGCGAGGGTGCGCATCACTCCGGCAATTGGGGCGGGTTGCTGGCCGATCCGGCGATGATCCTGTCGCACGCGCTGAGCTCGATCTGCGACCGGCGCGGCCAGATCCGGATCCCCGAGTGGCGCCCGGACAGCCTGACCCCCAAGGTTCGGGAGGCTCTCAGGGGTCTGCCGGTCGAGGACGGAGACGGACCCAGGGTCGATACCGATTGGGGCGAAGAAGATCTGACCCCGGCAGAGCGCGTCTATGGCTGGAACAGTTTCGCGATCCTCGCGATGAGTTCGGGCGTGCCCGAGGCGCCGGTGAACGCCATCTCGGCCCGGGCACGGGCCACCTGCCAGCTGCGCTATGTCGTCGGCACCGATCCCGACGACATCCTGCCCGCGCTGCGCCGCCACCTGGACGCGCATGGTTTCGAGGCGGTGCAGATCATTCCCCATGACCGCGGCTTTTTCCGGGCTACCCGGCTGGATCCCGATCACGAATGGGTCCGCTTTGCCGCCGCCTCGCTCGAACGCACGGCGGGCAAGGCGCCGCATGTCCTGCCCAATCTCGCCGGGTCGCTGCCCAATGACAGCTTTACCGATATTCTCGGCCTGCCGACGATTTGGGTGCCGCATTCCTATCGCGGCTGCTCGCAGCACGCCCCGAACGAGCATGTGCTCAAGCCGCTATGCCGCGATGCGTTGCGGGTCATGGCCGGGCTGTGGTGGGATATCGGCGAGATGGTTTAGGCCGGCTTCGTCACGGCCCGCCTGTTGCACCGGCAAGAGCGCATGCGGGTGCAACAGATAGGTATTTGAACAAAGAAGAAAAGCACGCAGCAGCTACTCGAACCCCTTGAAACCCGGCATTCCCGAGATGGGCGGCGCCTTGGCGAGCGCCGCGATATCGGCCCGGGGAAACGCCATCGCGGGATCGGCGGCACAGATCGCCTCGATCTCGCGGGCGAAGCTCAGCAGTTTCGCGTCCTCGTTCCGCCGTCCGATGATCTGCAGGCCGAAGGGCATGCCCTTCTCGTCCCGCCCGACCGGCAGGGTAATCGCCGGATGCCCGGCAAGCGTCACGGCATAGGCCAGCGACAGCCAGTGGTAATAGCTTTCGGTCCGCTGGCCGTCGATTTCGGTCGGGTAGAGCTCGTGCCAGTCGCGGGGCGAGATGGTGACAGCCGGGGAAAGGATGAAATCCGTGGTCCCGAAGAAATCTTGCCAGCGGCGATAGTAAGAGGTCTGCGCGGTCAGCGCCCGGGTCACGTCCTCGACCGAGAAGGACAACCCCTCATCGATATTGGCGTGCACATTCGGGCCATAGCTTTCCGGAGTCCGCCTTACCCCGTCCAGATGCGAGCCCAGCATGGCCACCCCGCGCAGGACGGCAAAGATTCGATCGGCATCGCTGCAATCGGGATGGCTTTCCTCAAGGCGGCCCAGATGGGAACGCAGGTAGTCGATGCGCCCGGTAAAGGCGCGGCGGATGATCCCTTCGGTCAGGGCAAAGCCGAAATCCGCCGTGAAGGCGACCCGCCATTGCGCGGCATCGGTCGGTGCAGGACGGGCGAGTTCCGCCGCATTCCAGATCGTGCCGCCATCCAGCACCGGGGTCAGCGGATCGTTCCGGTCCGGGCGGGCCATGACCGACAGCATCAGCGCGGTATCGTCCACGCTTCGCGCCATCGGTCCCGAGGTCGACAGGTGGAACATGCCGATCCCGCGCCCGTTACCCGGCACGAGCCCCGGCGAAGGGCGGTATCCCACCACCCCGCAGAACGCCGCCGGATTGCGCAGGCTGCCGCCGGTATCCGAGCCGGTGCAAAGCGGCGCCATGCCGCAGGCCAGTGCCGCGGCGGAACCGCCCGAGGAACCGGCGGCGCTTTTTGCCGGGTCATGCGGATTGCCGGTCGCGCCATAGACGGCATTGCGGGTATTGGCGCCAAGCGAGAATTCGGGATTGTTCGTCTTGCCCAGAACCACCGCCCCCCCGCGCCGCATGGCGGACACGATGGGATCGTCACGCCTGGCGATATTGTCCTTGTAGATCAAGGAACCGAATGTCGTCGGCAAGCCGGTGACATCGATCATGTCCTTGACGCCAAAGGGCAGCCCCTCGACCGCCCCCAACGGCTCGGACGACATCTGCCGCGCCTCCGAGGCGCGCGCCTCGGCCATCACCGCCTCCTCGTCCATCGCCACCACGGCATTGACGGCCGGATCGAGGCTGCGCACCCTCTCTATACAGGCTCGGGCAAGTTCCACCGGCGACAATGCGCGGCGGCCGATAAGGGCGCGGGCCTCGCAGGCGGTCAGATCAGCGGGGTCGGTCATCCTGTTCCTCCGGTTCCAGGTGCTGCGGGTCGGTTGGTTCACTTCCATCTCATGTCGAAGAAGCGGACGAATTCGTCCGGCGTCGGCGTGAAGTCCAGTTCCGGCGACATGACGTAATTCGCGGTATAGGTCCAGAGCGGCACCCAGTAAGCCTCGTCGGCGATCAGTTTCAGCGCCTTGGAATAACTCTCCTTCCGCGCCGCGTCGTCGGTCGTGGTGTCCCCGGCTTTCAGCAAGGCGGTCAGGTCCGGATTCCGGGCATAGTCGATCTCGGAGCCGTCGAAGAACTTCGATGTCGAGGCCGATACATCGGCGACCGATCCCGATCCCCATGTCATGAATGCCGTCGGCACCTCTTGCTTCAGCACCTTCTCGGCCAGCGCGGCGTATTGCAGGACGTTCAGCCTTGCCGTGATTCCGACTTCGGCCAGCATCTGCGCGATCGCCTCGGCGGCAGGACGGTCGCGATAGGCATAAAGCTCGATTTCGAAACCATCCGCATAGCCCGCCTCGGCCAGCAGTTTCCTGGCCTTTTCCGGGTCATATTCATAGGCCGTCACGTCCTGCTCGCATCCGAACTGCAGCGGATTGCAGATCGAATTGATGATCTCGGAGCTTTCCGAAAAGAACGCGTCGCGGATCGCCTTGCGGTCAATGGCATGGTTGATTGCCTTGCGCACGCGGATATCGGTTGTCGGCACATCCTCCCCGGTTCGCCCCGAGGCATCGAGCGAGACATAGCCGAACCGCATCGTCGGGGCTTGCGTGACGGTGAAACGCCCCTGCTCGGCGATCTTCTGCGCCTGCTCTTCGGGAACCTGCCAGAGGAAATCGATCGAGCCCGAGAACAGCTCGGCGATCTGCGTGTTCACATCGGGGATGCTGCGCACCTCGACGGTGCCGATCTGCGCTTTCTGGCGCGGCCCCTCGGCGTGATAATCGGCAAAGGCCGTCAGCGTGAAACCGGTGCCCGGCGTGATCGATTCAAGCTGATAGGGGCCGGTGCCCACAGGTTTCTGCGCGAAACCCTGGGACCCGACCTCCTGGTAATACTGGTCGGGATAGATCGGCATCGCGCTGTCGACATAGGCAAGCGCGGCGGGGAATGGCTCTTTCAGATGGACCCTGACGGTATATTGGTCGAGCTTCTCGGCACTCTTTATCCAGCCGACGGTGTTGGGCATCGCCACGCCGGTTGCCGGGTCGGCGAAATGATTGAAGGTGAACACCACGTCGTCTGCGTCGAACGCCTCGCCATTGTGAAAGGTGATGCCCTGCCGCAGCGTGAATTCCAGTGTCAGGTCGTCGACCCATTCAAAGCTTTCCGCCAGATTGCCGACCCATTCCCCCGTTTCAGGATCGTGCTCGACCAGCGAATCGAATACCGCATAGCCGAAGATCGTGCTCTCGCGCGCCGAACTGAAATAGATGTCGGCATTGTCGAGCTCTTTCGCAAAGGCGATCCGAACCGTGTCATCCGCCTTGTTCGCCAGCGCGGAAAGCGGCAGCAGGGCGGCCAGTGCCGACATCGCGAAGATCCGTGACATATTGTTCATTGTTCCAGTTCCTTCCTGTTGTTTCATGTCAGATTAACTTCCGGCCATCGCCCGCGCTTTCGCAGCCGGGCCGTTGCGTCATGCCGGTTCCTGCGATCATGCGATTCCTTGACGGCCCCCCTTTGTATTCAGTTGAAACGCGCCGGATCCAGGGCGCGGGTGACGGCAAGCGGATTGCCGGACATCAGTTCGGCCAGGATATGCGCCGAGGCCGGCCCGGCGGTGAAGCCATGATGGCCATGGCCGAAATGCAGCCACAGCCCCTTGTGGCGGGGCGCCTCACCCAGAACCGGCAACATGTCCGGCATGCAGGGGCGATGACCGAACCAGGGCGCGGCCTCGACCGCCTCGCCAAGGTCGAAAAGCTCGCGGCTCGATGCCTCGGCACGGCGGATCTGGCGGCTGTCGGCCGGTGCGTCCATCGCGGTGAACTCGGCCCCCGTGGTCACGCGCAGCCCCCGCTCCATCGGGGCCAGGAACACCCCCCGCTCGGCATCCAGCATCGGGCCTGCCGGCCCCTCCTTCATGGCGAAATGCCGGTGATACCCGCGCTTTCGGAACATCGGGATGCGATAACCAAGCCGCTCGGTCAGGTGCCGCGTCCATGGGCCGAGCGCCAGAACAACATGTTCCGCCGATTGGCGGCCATCCTCGGTCAGCACCGACCAGCCATGGCCATCGGCCCGCAGGCTCTGCGCATCGCCATGGCTGAACTCTCCCCCGCGCTGCATGAACAGCCGACCATAGCTGGCCGTCAGCGCGCCGGGATCGCGGCATGTCCAGACCTGCGGATATCGCAGCGCCCCGGCCGCCCGCAGCTTCATCGCGGGCTCTGCCACCGCCAGCATGGTGCCATCCTCGGCTGTGAACGCAATGCCATGGTCGCGCCGCACCGCTTCGGCTTTAGCGCAAGCCGCATCAAGGGCTTTTGCCGTCCGGAAGAGGCAACGATATCCCTTGCGTTCGATCAGGTGATCCGCCTTTGCCGCCTCGATCAGCGGCGCGTGATACCGGTCGGCATCGGCGATGAGGTGCCGGTATTGCGCAGTTGCCCGTGCATGGTTCCGGGGAGCCGAGTTCCGCCAGTAGCTCAGCAATGGGCGCGCATGTTCCGGCAGCGCCGCAAGATGCCAGTTCACCTCGCTGCCGCGTTTCAGGGCAATATTGACCAGCGCATGCAGGGAACGCGGAAAGGCGTAAGGCTCGACCGCCTCGGTCTGGATCACCCCGGCATTGCCATAGCTCGTCTCGCGCCCGATCCCGCTGCGGTCAACCAGCAGCACCCGATGCCCCCGCTGCTGCAACGCCAGGGCGGTGGATACGCCGACCATGCCGGCACCAAGAACGATCACATGCAATTCCGCGCCCTTCCCGCTCGCCTTTTCGTTCATGTTGTCCACTATAGTGTATTTGTGTACTCTATAATGGATTATGCCCGGTGCACCTGCCCGGTTGTCAAGAAAAAACCCGCGTTACCACCCAAGGGGGAGTCCGGCCATGCAGCGCGCAAGGGGAACTGATCGCATTCTAGATATCCTGGAATGCCTCGCCCGCGAGAACCGCCAGATGAGCCGCGCCGAATTGACGGAAAGGACCGGCATGCCGCGCTCGACCGTTTACGCCCTGACCGATCTTTTGCTGCAGCGCGGCTGGCTGGAGGAAGGCGGCGGCGCATTGCAGCTTGGCCCGCAGGCGAGTTTCCTCAGCAACGCCTATCTGCACCAGCATGGTTTCGAACAGCTTGCCCGCCGGATCCTCTCCGAGCTTTCCGCGGCGACGGGAACATTGACCGAAATCGACGTGGTCGAGGATTGGGTGCATGTCGTCGCGCTTAGCGAGGGACGGATGGCGCAGGGTTATCTGCGCCCTATCGAGGGCGCGCGCCTGCCGCTGATGCCGACCGCCGCGGCGCGGGTGATGCTGGCAGAACTGCCCGAAGAGACGATCCGGCGGAATATTCCAGATGACGACATGCGGGATGTCGCGGGAAATCCGGTCAGCTGGGAAAGCTTTCTTGCCGAGATGAAAGCCGGTCAGGTCAAGGGTTATGTCACCGTGACGGGCTGGTTGGAGGGCACGGTGACCACGCTGGCCTGCCCGCTGGTGGATGGACAGGGCCGCATCCTCGCCTCTCTCTGCATGATCGTGGAAACGCGGGAGATACAGGAAAACCTGCATTTCCACCTTGTCCGCCTTCAGGAGGCCGCCCGCAAGCTGTCAGGCATCATGCAGCGGACAAGCTGGCCCTATGCCGAGCAATTATGGCAGAAGCTGCATGGCGGGACATCCGGCGGATCGTGACGCGAACGGGGAACGGTGTCCGTGAAGCCGAGGCTTTCGCGCCTGGCTGCAATCTCTGCAAGCATCACGCCGTATCAGTCCGCCTTCGGTATAGCTGCCGCCAATCGTTGACGGCAGCACCAAAAGCCTGAAACCGGGTCAACGGAACAGCACCAGCGAACCGGGCGACCATGCCAGCCGAACGGCCGTGCCGACGCAGGGCACATCGCGCCCAAAAACATTGCGCATCGAGATTCGCACGGTTCTCGCCTTGCCATCCAGACGGGCGGAACCGTCCAGGCGCAGGTCGTAATAGGTCATGTCGCCGTAATAGACGACCTCATCGATCACCGCGCCGGTTTCACGGGCCTGCTGGCTGGTCTGACCGGGTCTCAGCAGGGTCATGGTCTCGGGGCGGAAACCGATCATCGGGCCACTGTCATCGGCATCGGCGCGGCTGATCTGCCCTTCGGGCAAGTCCACGACACCGAGCCCCGGGATATCGGCCGTCGCGCGGCCGTCGGCCTCGTCCAGGATCCGCGCGGGCAGGAAATTCATCACGCCGATGAAATCCGCCACGCGGCGGCTTGCCGGACGGGCATAAAGCGCCTCGGGCTCGTCAAGCTGGGCGATCTCGCCCTCGAACATCACCGCGATGCGGTCCGACATCACCAAGGCCTCTTCCTGGTCATGCGTGACCAGCACGAAGGTGATGCCGACCTGCCGCTGCAGTTTGATCAGTTCCACCTGCATCTGCTCGCGCATCTTGCGGTCAAGCGCCGACAGGGGCTCGTCCAGCAGCAGGACCTTGGGCTTGAGGATCAGCGCGCGCGCCAGCGCCACACGCTGCCGCTGTCCCCCGGACAGCGCATGGGCCGCCCGCCCGCCATAGCCCCTGAGGCCCACCATCTCCAGCGCCTCTTCCACCATCGCGGCTTTCTCGGGCTTCGGGCGGGGGTCGCGGCGCAGACCGAAGGCGACGTTCTCGGCCACGCTCAGATGCGGAAAGATGGCGTAGGACTGGAACACCATGTTGGTGGGCCGCCTGTTCGCCGGCACATCCTCCATATGCCTGCCATCGATCAGCACCGCGCCCGCGGAAATATCCTCGAAACCGGCGATCACGCGCAGAAGCGTGGTCTTGCCGCAGCCCGACGGTCCCAGCAGCGAAAAGAACTCGCCCTCGCGGATGCTCAGGTCGATGCCGCGCAGGGCGTGGTAATCGCCGTAATATTTCTGCAGCTCGCGGCATTCGATCATCGGGCTTGAATCGTCGCTCACAGAAAGCCTCCGCTATCCTTGCCGCCGATCCGGGCAATGCCCCGGCGGCGGAAATATTCGCCGATCGCCAGAAGGATGATCGACAGCGCCACCAGCACGGTGCCGAGCGCCATGATCATCGGGATCTGCTTGGGAAAACGCAGCTGGCTAAAGATATAGGTCGGCAATGTCGGCTCGTTCCCCGCCAGGAAGAAGGCGATGATGAATTCGTCCAGGCTGATGGTGAAGGAAATCAGCAGCGATGAGATGATCCCCGGCATCACCAGCGGCAGGGTGATCAGCCGGAAGGCGCTCCATTTCGTCTCGCCCAAATCATAGGCGGCCTCTTCCAGCGATCGGTCGAGGCTGGCAAAGGCGGTGGAGAGGATGGCGATCCCGTAGGGCATGCAGATCAGCGTATGACCGATGATCACCGTCAGGATCGACAATTCCGCCCCGACCCCCAGCAGCACGACCAGCAGGGACATGGCGACGATGATCTCGGGCAGGACCATCGGCAGCATGATGAAGCCCATGATGCCGGTCTTGCCCGGAAATTCGAAACGGGTGGAGGCGCGGGCGGCGAAAATGCCGAAGCAGGTCGCCAGCACCGAGGCCGACATGGCGATGGTCAGGGAATTCGTCAGTGCCCGGCGCAGCGTCGCATTGCCCCACATCTGCACGAACCAGTCGGTGGTGAACCCCTTCAGCGGAAAGGCGATGATCGTGCCGGAGTTGAAGGCGAACAACGGCAGCAGCAGGATCGGCGCGTAAAGAAACAGCAGGTAAAACAGCGTATAGGCGCGCAGCCCCCCGCCCTGGAACCGCCCCGCACTCATTGCTTCACCTTCAGGAACCGACGGTTGAGCGCCAGGAACAGCAGGCTGACCACCGCCACGACCAGCATCGCCGTCACGGCCAGCGCCGAGCCGAGCGGCCGGTTGTCCAGCGCCAGCATTTGCACCTGTATCAGGTTGGCGATCATCGGGATCTTGCCGCCGCCGATCAGTTCGGGCGTCACGTAATCACCGATGGTCGGGATAAAGACGATCAGCACCGCCGCGATTACCCCCGGCATCGCCAGAGGCAACGTCACACGCCAGAAGGTCATCAGACGGTTTTCTCCCAGGTCCCTGCCCGCCTCCAGCAGCGACCGGTCGATCTTCTCCAGCGCCACGAAGATCGGCAGGATCGCGAAGGGCGCATAGGCATGGGCCAGCGTCAGCACGATGGAGTTGACGTTGTAGAGGATGAAGGTCAGCGGCTCGTCGATAATGCCAAGTCCGGTCAGCGACGAGTTGATAACGCCGTTATAGCCAAGGATCACCTTCCACAGAAACACCCGGATCAGGTAGCTGGTCCAGAATGGAATGGTAATCAGGAACAGCCACATGGATTTCCGCTCGGGCCTAACCATGAAGCTGACATAATAGGCGACGGGAAAGGCCAGCACGACCGTGACCAGCGTCACCAGAGCCGACACCATCAGCGAGCGCAGCATGACGGTGCGCACGATCGGATCGGTCCAGACCTGCCGGTAATTGTCGAGCGTGAACTCGCGGACGACTTCGAGATAGCCATCGGTCAGGAAGCTGTAGCTCAGGATCGTCAGGATCGGCGCGGCGAGAATCGCCAGCGCATAAATGAATGGCGGCGCAATCAGGGTAAAGCCCTGTCTCGCCTCGGCATCCATTCCACGTTTCGCCATTGCGTCGTCCCTGCTGCGCCCGTTCGGGGTCTTGCCCCAATTCCTTCCACATGGGCGCGACGATGGAAAGAGGGTTTCTGAGCGTTTCAACCGGCCTTGCCGCGGTTCCCGTTTCGGGGATAGCCTCGGCGCCGGATCAATGGGCAAATGGTGAAGACATGACAGCAGTTGATATCCGTCGTCTGTCCCCGGGCGACAGGGAACGCTGGAGCGCGCTTTGGCAAGGCTATAACCGGTTTTACAAGCGCAGTGTCGAGGAACGGGTGACGGCGCGCCTCTGGGACCGGCTGACCGCCGGCACCGGCGAGCCTTTCGGCTTCGGGGCCGAAGTCGATGGCAGGCTTTGCGGGTTCGCGCATTATTTCTTTCAGCCCTCCACCTCGGACTGGAACCCGCGCTGCTATCTGCAGGATCTGTTCGCCGATCCGGATATCCGTGGCAAGGGCATCGGGCGCGCGCTGATCGAGGCGGTCTATGCCGAGGCCGACCGTCACGAGGCGGCGCAGACCTATTGGCTGACGGAAGACAGCAACGCGACTGCCCGGCTGCTGTACGACCGGATCGGGAAGCAGACACGGTTCATAAAATACATGCGATAACGCTGTCCGGCCTGTGACCGGGCTTCACCGGAAAGGATGGGCGCGAAACGCCCGCCATGCCTATTTCGCCGGTGCTGTAATGGCTGCGAAATCGGCGGCCAGCGCGTCGGCATTGCGAAACAGAAGGGCGCAGTCGGTCGCCACCGACACGAAATTCACACCGGCGCCGCAATAGCGCCGGGCATGATCGGTGTTCGGCGCCAGAACCCCGGTGCTCTTGCCAAGCTTCTGCACTGTCCGCGACGCCTCGACGATTCTGTCAAACACCTCCGCCTGATCGGGCTTGCCCAGAAGCCCCATGCTTGCGGACAGATCCCCGGGACCGAAGAACACCGCGTCCACCCCGTCCACGGATGCGATCTCGTCCAGCCGTTCCAACGCCTCGACGGTTTCCACCTGCACGATGGCGAACAATGTCTCTTCCGCCCGTTCCACGTAGCGCGGAAGATGGCCGTAACGGCTCGCGCGGTGCATGGCTGCAAAGCCGCGCATCCCGCCGGGCGGATAGCGCATGGCACTGACGGCAGCTTGCGCCTCTTTCGCGTTTTGCACCAGGGGCAGCATGATGGTCTGCGCGCCGATATCCAGGTAATGCTTGATCAGCACATTGTCGTTCCATGGCAGGCGCACCACCGGAATTGTCGGGGTCGCGCTGAGCGCGCGCAGATGCGCCATGGCGTCATGCAGGCTGACCGGCGAATGCTCCGCATCGATCACCAGCCAGTCGAACCCGGCCCAGCCAAGCCCCTCGATCACATTGGTGGAGTTCAGCATCGACCAGATGCCGGTCAGAACTTCTTTTTTGGCCAATGCCTTGCGGAACGGATTCTCGAAATTATCCTGGATTGTCATATGCCTTTTCCACCTTGTTCAGAAAGAGCCCTCGCCGGGGGAACGGTGGCCCATGGGAATTTCGCGCCGCTGATCACCATTCGGCGTAAACGCCATCGCGATGACGCCAGTCGGGATCGGGCAAGGACCAGTCCATATGGGCGGCCTCGATGGCGTCGCCTTTCAGGGTCAGCCCAAGTCCCGGGCCTGCCGGGCAGTCGAACCTGCCATTCCTGGTCGTCAGAACATCGGTATCCTCGAGGTAATCCAGGATGTCGGCGGGGGGCAGCCCGGCATATCCCTGGTTGTAGTGAAGCCCGAGGCCCTGTTCCTGGATGACCGTGTTGGCGCAGCAGAAATCCACCTGCAGCGAGGCCGCCAGGGAGATCGGGCCATTGGGACAATGAGGCGCAACGCCCACATCGTATATTTCCGCCAGACGGGCGATCTTTTCCATCTCGAACAGGCCGGTGATGGAGATGTCGGGCTGGATGACATCCACGCCTCCACGTTCCAGCAGACGCTGGAAATCCCACCGGTGGAGCATTCGTTCGCCGGTGGCAATCGGGATATGCGGACATATCCGCGCCAGCAAGTCATCGGTCCCGGCATGCTCGGGCAGGAAGGGCTCCTCGATCCAGAGCGGATCGAACTGCCCGATTTCCCGGATCATCTGCTTGAGCACCAAACGCGGCACACGGCCGTGAAAATCCAGGGCGATGTCGATACTGCCGCCGAAAGCGTCCCTCAGGCTGCCCATGCGCCGAACGAGGTTCTCGGTCGCCTCGCGCCATTCCAATGGCGCTACGGCAGGCGTCGCGTTCATCTTGACCGCATCGAAACCCTGTTCCACGCGCTCTTTCGCATGGCGCACCACATCGCCGGGATCGTCCCCGCCGATCCAGGTATAAGAACGGATATTGTCGCGCACCCTGCCGCCGAGAAACTCGAAGACCGGCATGCCCGCCCGCTGGCCCTTGATGTCCCACAGGGCTATTTCAAGCGCGGCTGTGGCCGTTCCGAGGATCGGGCCATTTCTGAAAAAGCCGCCCTTGCGCAGGGAAGAGGCGATATCCTCGATCCGCGCGGGGTCCATGCCCAGCACGACATTCGTCAAATCCGCGATGGCCCCGATGACGGCATTCTTGCGCTTGGGGATGATGGCCTCTCCCCAACCGACCAGCCCTTGCGCCGTCCGGACGCGAACGAAGATCCAGCGTGGCGGAACCGTGAAACTGGTGATTTCCGCGATCCTGTCCATCTTACAGCGCCTCCTCCGTATCGATATCGAAGAGGTGCAGCGCCTCCGTATCGATTTCCAGCTCGACCGTTTCGCCGGGGCTGAAACGATGCCCGCGCTCCATCCGCGCGGTAAAAGTCGCCGCTCCGTTCCCGAGATATAGATACTGCTCCGATCCCAGCATCTCGACCAACTCGACTTCGCCCTTCAGGATGGATTGCGCGTCCCTGCGCGGCAGGTGCAGATGCTCGGGGCGGATGCCGGCCAGAACCTCGCGCCGCCCGCCGATCCGGTCAAGCTGCTCGCGGGATAGGGCGATCGCCTCCCCAGTATTCCGGACAACCAGCCCGGAACCGCCATGATCCACGTCGCAGCGCAGGATGCCCATGGAAGGCGTGCCGATGAATGTCGCCACGAACAGGTTTCGCGGCCGGTCATACAGATCCTCCGGCGTGCCGATCTGCTGGATCCGCCCCTGGTTCATGACCGCGATCCGGTCGCCCATGGTCATCGCCTCGACCTGATCATGGGTCACATATACGGCCGTCGCGTCCACGCTGCGGTGAACGTTCATGATTTCCGAGCGCATCTGCACCCGCAACTGCGCATCGAGATTCGACAGCGGTTCGTCCAGCAGAAAGACCTCCGGATCCCGGATGATCGCACGGCCAAGCGCGACCCGTTGCCGCTGACCGCCCGAAAGCTGCCTGGGACGCCGCCCGAGCAGCCCGTCAAGGCTGAGGAGCGTGGCGATCCGCCTTACCTTTCCGTCGATCTCGGCCTTGGACAACCTGCGGCGCCTGAGGCCGAAGGCCATGTTGTCATAGACCGTCATATGGGGGTAAAGCCCGTAATTCTGGAACACCATCGCGATATTGCGGTCCCCGACATCGACATTGTTGACCCACAGGTCATCGAACATCATGTCACCGCGAGAGATCGTCTCGAGCCCCGCGATCATGCGCAGCAGCGTCGTCTTGCCCGAACCGGACGGGCCGACGAGAACGACGAATTCGCCATGCGCGATATCGATGTTGCAGTCCTTCAGGACCGTGAGGTTGCCATAGTCTTTCTCGACATTGGAGATCCGGATGCGTGCCATGCGGCTATGTCCCTGAAACTGGATGCGTGATTTCGGCGAGGAAAGGATCGCTGCGGCGGCTGATGCTCCTGCCGCCATCCACCGGGTAGTCCGCGCCGGTCACATGAGATGAATGCGGACCGGCCAGGAACGCGATGACCCGGGCGGCATCCTCGGGCGTGCCGGCCCGCCCCAGCAGCGAAGGACAGGAGGCAACCGGTGCCCCATCGTGCAGTGCTTCCAGTTCCCGGTGGAAATTCTCGGTGCCGATCACTCCGGGGGAAACGCTGTTCACGCGGATGCCAAGCACCCCGAGTTCCACGGCAAGGGCACGGGTCATGCCCGCGACCGCCCCTTTGCTTGCGGCATAGGCGGCATAGCTGGGAACCGGCAGCGCCTGTTGAATGGAGCCGACATTGACGATCGCTCCCTCCTTGCGGCGGGCCATGTCCAGAGCGGCATGCCTCGCCAGGGCGGCAGCGGCGATGACATTGACCTCGAAAACCTCCCTCCATTCTTCCGGGCCGGAGGCCAGCACCGACTGGCGCGTACCGTGATGGGCAGCATTGTTCACGAGGATGCCGATCCCGCCCCAGCTTTCGACGGTGCGGGCGACCAGCGCCCCGGGCGCCTCCGGATCCAGCAGGTCCCGCGCGATCATGTCCACCTTGCAGCCGCGATCACGCAACCGGCGGCCGATACGTTCCAACCCGGCTTCGTCCCGGTCGGTCAGTGTGACCGGATGACCCTGACTGGCGAAAAGCTCGGCCACGGCCCGTCCGATGCCACCGGCTGCACCGGTGACGAGCACGCCTGGTTTTATGGTCTTGTCCGTCATGCTCAGGTCCCCGTCACCGAACCGGCCGTCAATCCGCGCACCATCGACCTTTGAACGGCGAAGAACGCGATCATCAGGGGAAGCGTGGTGATGGCTGAAGCGGCCATCATCCCTCCCCAATCGGTCTTGAACTGGCCGGTAAAGGTCAGGACCAGCGCGGCAGGCAGCGACTGCTTTTCGATGCTGGTGATGAAGGTCAGCGGGTAGATGAGGTTGTTCCAGGCCTCCATCAGCACGAAGATGCCGGTGGTCACGAGGCCCGGATAAATCAGCGGGACAATGATCCTCAGCAGGATTTCCCATTGGCGATAGCCGTCGACGCGCGCGGCCTCTTCGATTTCCACGGGCACCGCGTCGATAAAGCCCTTCAGCATCCAGACGGCGAAAGGCAGACCGAAGGTCGTGTAGCCCAGGATCAGGCCGAACATCGTGTCCAGAAGACCGGTATTGAGCAGGATCAGGTAAAGCGGCGCCAGCAGGACGATCATCGGAAACATCCGCACCACCAGAACCAGGTAACCCGTCTGGTCGGCGGTCCGGAAATTCCTGCGCGACAGGGCATAGGCCGCCGGGACCGCGATGACCACCGAAACGATCGCGGCCAGAAAGCAGGTGATCACGGAATTGATGAAGAACGAGACGAATGGCAGATCGCCCTGGAACAGCCTGACATAATTGCCGAAGGTCGGGCTTTCGGGAATGAGGGTCGGCTCAAGCCGGGTCGCTTCCAACTCGCTCTTGAGCGAGGTGCTGATCATCCAGTAGATCGGTGCAACCGTCCAGAACAGCGCAACGGCAATGCATATATATTGCAGCGCCCTGCCCGAGATTGCGCGGAAGGTGCCCCTGCTGCCGGCTGTGCGATGCGATTTGTCAGTCATTCTGCCTGTTCCACAGCAATCGGATGTAGAAAACCGAGACCAGAAGCAGCAGCAGCAGCCAGATCAGCCCGAGGGCCGAGGCATAGCCGATCTCGAAGCGCTCGAACGCCATCCGGTAGACATAGACGACAAGCGTTGTCGTCGCGTATCCGGGACCGCCCTGGGTCATCACCCAGACCTTGGCGAAATCGTTGAAATTGGAGATCACCATAAGCAAGCTGCCGACCACCAGCGGATTGCGCAGGAAAGGCAGCTTGATATGGAAGATGGTCGACCACAGGCCGGCCCGGTCCACCCGTGCGCTTTCCAGCACCGCGTCCGGGATACCGGACAGCGCGGAGGAGACCAGAAGGAAGAAGAAAGGCGTCGTCGCCCAGATATTGGCGACGATGATCGCGCCAAGCGAAATGTCGGCCCTGTTCAGCCACGAGACCGGATTGCCGATCACGCCGAGGTCGAGCAGGATGTCATTCACGATCCCGCCATTCTGCATATACATGAAGCGGAACAGGAACGCGACGACCACGAACGGCACCGCCCATGGGGATACGACAAGGGCGCGGACAGCGGTCCAGACGGGGCCCTTCAGATTTTCCAGAAGCAGGGCGACCGCGGTCCCGATCAGCATAGAGACAAGAACCGTTCCGCCGGTGTAGTAAAGGGTATTCTTCAGCGAGATCCAGAATATGCGGTCACTCGCCATCTGCGCGAAATTGTCCAGCCCCAGATATTCCGGAGGGGTGAAGTCAAGCAGATTATACTCGAAAAAGGACAGGTAAACCGTCGAAACCACGGGATAACCGATGATTGCCAGAAGAACCAGCAGGGTCGGCAGAACCATCCAGTGCAGGAACGGCGCCTTCCCGCCGGCCCGGCGGGAGGAAGCCTGTTTCGAATGAGCGGGCATGGATCAGTTGCCGATCTGGTTCTGGATGTCCGATGCGATATCGGCGACCGGGCGGTCGCTGGTGACTGCCTCCTGAACGCCCGCCATGATCACCGTCGCATATTCGGCGAATTCCGGCCCGAACGGCATGGGAGAGATGGTGGGGATGATATCGTTCGAGAAGGCTTCGATGACCGGTGTATCAAGCAGCTCCGCCACCGCAGGATCCCCGACGGATTTCGCCGGTGGGATCGAGCGGTTGGTCTCGATCGTGTAGGTCTTGACCGCAGCCTCGTTGGTGGCGAGGTATTTCATGAATTTCCAGGCCGCCTCCTTGTGCTGCGAGTCCCTGAACATCACCAGTTGGTGACCGCCCTCGAATGAATATCCCTTTCCGCCCGGCCCGGCGGGCATCGGGACAACGCCGTAATGCGCGTTGAACTCCTCTGCACTCATGCCGTTTGTCGACTGGATGACGCCCTGCACCAGCACCTGGTCCCACAGGAACGCCACCTGGTCCTGCGCGAAGAGAGGCCGGAATTCGCCGATCTTGCGGCCGGGATCGATATACCCCTTTTCCGAGATATCCCGCAGCCAGCCCAGGTAAGCCTGCATCTCTTCGCTTTCCGCGCCCCCGGCGGCAACCGGATCCGCGCCGAAGGCCCGGATCCAGGGCCAGTTCGCTTGAAGTGCGAAAGCGCGGTTGGTGGTATCGATCCCCAGGACGATCACCTCCGGGTTGGCTTCCCGGATCGCCGCCATGGCTTCGTTCAATTCATCGATGGTTTCGGGCGGGTCTTCGGGATCGAGCCCGGCATCTTCCATCAGCTTCTTGTTGTACCAAAGCCCTGCCGGTGCCTGGTTCCAGGGAAAGGCAATCAGATCCTCGCCAACCATCAGCGGCTCATAGGCGCCGGGTTTCAGCGTATCGAGAAACGCCTTGTCGGCATAGCCCTGCAACGGCTCCAACCCGCCGGTCGAAGACAGGGCGAATGTATCATTGCCCGCGACCTGCGCGACATCCGGCGGATTGCCGGAGCGCAGCCGCAGGACCAGTTGGCGGGCCATTTCCGCGAATGCGATGCTCTCGCTTTCGATCTTGATATCCGGATTCTCCGCCTCGAAGGCGCTGATCACCTGCTCCATCCCGTCGCGCGTCGCGCCTTCGGCGGTGGCCCAGTTGGCGAATTTCAATGTGACCTGCTCTGCATGCACCGTGCCGGAAAGCCCGACGAAAGCAATCAGTGCCGCGGATACGAGTCTTTTCGGCAAACCCATTCTCTCCTCCCAAGCCTGTAGCGAGTTTCTACAGAATTATATCTGATATACTGAACATCATATTTTAGATGTCAATTCTTTACAGCCACGTGAAGTTATGGTTCACAGGGACATTCGGATCGACTTGGGTTCATGGCGGATAACAATGACTCTTCAAAAACTTAAACGTCCCGTCTCTTTGTATGACATGGCCCTGGAAGGCATCCGTTCCTCGATCATCGACGGAACCATCGAAATAGGTGAGCAGATTTCGGAAACCCGGATCTCGGAGCAGTTGGGCATCAGCAAGACACCGGTGCGCGAGGCGCTGCAGGAATTGCGCCGCGAAGGGCTGGTTCAGATCGATCCCAGGAAAAGAACCACGGTGTTCAAGCCCGACTCGCAGCAACTCTCGGAATTGTTCGACATGCGCATCCTGCTGGAAACCGGTGCGGCCGAACGGCTCTACGAAAGGAACAGGGAGCAATCCGTTCTCCGGATGCGCGCCGTGGTCGAGCAAATGCGGCGCGCCGTCGAGCACGAGGATTACAAGGGCTATCGTTCACTGGATTCCGACTTTCACCAGACCATCATCGATGGCGCGGGCAACAGCCTGATATCCGAAACCTACCGGCCCCTTTCATTCAAGATCAACGTTCTGCGGAACCGCGGGCTTCTGGATCCTTATGTCGTCCACAAGTCATTCGCCTTCCACCAGAGATTGCTCGGATTGCTTGAAAGCGCGGAAGCGGAGGAATTCCGCGCCGCGCTGACGACGCATATCCAGAACAGCCAGAAGGATTACGAAGCCTGGCTGGCGACACTCAGCCCCCCGGGTTCCTGAGCAACGGATATTTCAGCCTGCCTCGCGCGTCAGCGTCACATGATCGCGCAGTTCCGCCGGAATACCGCTGATCCCCAGGCCCGGTTCGCGGGACAAATGCCAATTGCCGTCCCGGACGAAATCACCGCTGCTGGCCAAAGCATCGCGCAGCGGATTCGGATTCACGTCCACCTCCAGCAATCCGGACCCACCCGCCGCGGCAAGGAGATGGGCGGATGCCATCAGCCCGATGCCTCCGCCCAGGAAATGCGGGCAATAGACGAAGCCCCGTCGCAAGGCATCCTGCGCCACCGCGAGATTGCCCGAAACACCGCCCCATTTGCAAACATCCGGCTGCACGAAGCGCAAGGCCCCAAGCGACAGCGCGTGGTCGAAACCATCCGCTCCGGCAATATTCTCGCCGGCGGCAAGCGGCACATCCAGACCGGCCAGATCGAGCCAGTCACCATCCGGGGCATCGCAGGCAATCGGTTCCTCGATCCAGCCAAGACGGGCTTCGGCAGCCGATTTCAGGAACCGCCGCGCCTCCTCTCGCGTCCATGCCTGGTTGGCGTCGGCATAAAGGGCTTCCTGCGGCAGCAATTGCCGGGAGCATTCGATCACCTTGCCCGGATCGGCGCCGGGATCGAAACCGACCTTCACCTTGAAGGCCCGAAAGCCAGCCGCGCGCGCAGCGGCAATCATCGCGCCAGCGGCGTCGATGTGAATCCCGCTGGCATAGACCGGCACGAGGTCGCGTGCCCCGGATGACACAAGCTTCGCCAGAGGCAGCCCGCCCCGCCGCGCCGTCATGTCCCAGGCAGCGATATCCAGCCCGGCAATGACCTGCCTGAACGGGCCGGGCTCGCCGCACTGGAGCGCACGGATATGCGTCGCCCGGCTTAATTCGTGGAACATATCCGTGGGGCTGCTCCATTCGCGCCCGAGGACCAGTCCGGCGACATCGTCGATCAGCAGGTTGACGCGATGCTCGGCCCCGGCGGCGGGCCAGTTGGCAAAGACCTCTCCCCAACCGGCAGCACCCTCCGCATCCTCGATACGCAGGAAGACCGCAGGCCGGTTATGCATTACCCCGAACGAGGTCGCGACCGGCGTCCTTATCGGAACCCGAAGCGCCCAGGCCTGGATGCGTGCGACGCGATATGGCATCTCGATCTCAGGCATAGGCGCATGAGAACGCGCCTTCCCGATTGACCTGCCCCAGGTTGAAGGCCGGTCTCCAGGGTTGGGCGTTTTCCCGGGTCAGGCGGCCAAGGTTCCGCAGGATTTTCATACCATCCCCCTTCAGGGCGGTCAGCACCGCTTCGCGATCGGGGAAATGGTCCTGAACCGCGTCCAGCCAGATCGTCCGGCCCGCAAGGAAACCCTGCGCCCCCGCGGCGTATGAATAGCTCAGCACCCGTTCGAACTGTTCGGGCGCGGCACCGCCGGACAAAAGCACCCAGGGAATCCCGGCATCCGCGCAGATCTTGCCGATCTCGGCGAATTGCGAGGCCGCCGCCCGCGATTCGGCGCTGCCATCCATCGCCGGCAGGGATGCGGCCGGCAGCGGCGTCTCCAGCTTGTAGAGGTCGACACCGTATTCCGGTTTCGCGAATTCACGAACGCTCTCGATCACCAGATCGGCGCGCTTGTCGGCGCTTTCGACATAGTCGGTGGTATGCCGGTCGCTGTCGGGGAACGGATAAACCAGCAGTTCCAGCACATAGGGGATATCGTGACGGCGGCACTCGGCGCCGATGGTGCGGACATAGTCCTTCTGGTGCTGCAGCACCTCGTCCGAGGCATCCGGGCGATACCATGCCAGCACCTTGACGGCATCCCCCCCGAGACGACGGATCTTCTCGACGCTCCAATTGTCGATGGAACGCGACTTCCGGCCGCCCGGGGTGTCCTCGAACCGATGCTCCTCCAAGGTCACGATCAGCCCGGTGCGCGCGGGCAGCACGTCGATCGCGGCGGGCATGGCGAAATTCGGATCCAGCAGCATCGAGGACGCCTCATGCGCCAATGCCTCGACCAGCATACGCTTTGCGGCAAGCATGTCGGCGAAATCCACCCGGTCGGCCGGAATCCCCCGCGCCTTGGCAAGCGCCTGCAGCAGGGGTGGGCGCTGATCCAGGGCGACCATGGTGAAATGTCCGTCCTCATCGGCCAGCCGAGCCAGTCCGCGCTGTTTCCCAATGCTTGTCATCTTGTAGATCTCCATAATTCCAGGGTCTCGGTAAAATCGGGTATTCCCGCACGGCCGCCCCTGCGGGTGCATTTCAGGGCCGCGGCGGCAGAGGCGAATTCGGCCGCAGAACCGGTGTCCGCACCGGCCGCGATCGCCATCGCCCAAGCACCGTGAAACACGTCGCCCGCGCCATTGGTATCGACGACCTCGACGGGAAAAGCCGCGCGGTGGTGATGCGCCCCGTCCTCTATCCAGTTGACACCGTCCGCACCGCGCGTGACCGCCGATACTGCGCATCCGAACCCGGCAACGTGCTCCAACGCGTTCACGGATCCGGCGAAGGCGTGCAGCGCTTGTTCGGAAAAGATCGCGTGATCGGTCAGCGGCAACAGCTTTTCGAACACAGCGGCCTCGGCCACATCGGCATCCAGCACAGTCGGCACCCCCGCCTTGCGTGCCGCCGCAAAGACAGCCGCCGCACCGTCGACCCAACGCGGATCGGCCAGCACCGCACCGGCGCCGGACACCTGGTCCAGAGGCAGCCAATCGGCCTCGTTCGGCAGATCCGCGCCACGGAAATTGACGATCAGACGCTCGCCGGCGGGATCGACCAGCACGCAGGACACGGATGACCGGGCGCCGGGAAACAGCCGGAACTGTTCGACATCCACCCCTTCGAGCGCCAGTTCCCGTCGCATGGCCAGCCCGGCGGCATCCTTGCCCGCACGGCCCCAGAACCGGGCCTGACCACCCAGATGCGCAACGGCCACAGCCGCCGTCGCAGCCATGCCGCCGCCACCGGAGGCATGATCGGCGGCCCGGGTCTTGCCGGCGCGGTCAGGCAGGGCTTCGACCGTCCAGACCTGGTCCATCGCGGTCAGGCCAAGGCAGATCACCGCCGGGTCCCTTCGGGCCCATCCCGGGGGAAGCGCGTTCATAATCCCGCGATGCAGGGATATTCCGTCCCTGCATATTCCCTTGCGCAAGTGTGCACTCCCTGGCCACCCGGAACGGATCGGCCGATAAAGCCGGTGAAAGCCCTTGCGTCAGATAACGGCGGATCTTGCGTGACCGATGTCATTCAATTCACCTTTCCGGTGCCATCGATCCGGACTTCGGTTTCCGGATCGAAAAGATGCGCCTTGCCCGAGGCGGGCGACAGCCAGAGCCGCTGTCCGGTCACGGGGCGAAGATCGGGCGATACCCGTGCGATCACCTCTTGCCCCGCGGCAAAGGCGTGGACCAGCGTGTCCGACCCCAGTGGCTCGACCAGCCGGATATCGGCGGCAATGCCCTGCCCTTCCCCGACCACCTCGAAATGCTCGGGGCGAATACCCAGTGTCAGCGACTTGTGACCAGCAGCTTGACCGGCCATCAGCGTGGTGGGCAGCAGGCTGCCATCGACCAGCCGAAGCTGGTCGGCCTGAACCTCCACCGGCAGGAAGTTCATCGATGGCGAGCCGATGAAACTGGCGACGAACAGGTTTGCCGGGTTTTCATAGACCTCTTCGGGCGTGCCGACCTGCTGGATGATCCCGGCCTTCATCACCACGATCCGGTCGGCCATGGTCATCGCCTCGATCTGGTCATGGGTCACGAAGACCATCGTCGTCCTCAGTTTTTTCGACAATGTCTTGATCTCGGCACGGACCTGTCCGCGCAGCTTCGCATCCAGGTTCGACAGAGGCTCGTCGAACAGGAACACCTGCGGGTCGCGCACGATGGCCCGCCCCATCGCGACGCGCTGGCGCTGGCCGCCCGACAATGCCTTGGGGCGCCGGTCCAGATAGGGCTGGATGTCCAGCAGCTTGGCCGCCTCTTCGATCCTGGGAGCGATTTCGGCGGCGGAAAGCCCGCGCATCTCCAGCGCAAATGCCATGTTCTGGCGCACCGTCATATGCGGGTAAAGCGCGTAATCCTGAAACACCATCGCGATATCGCGCTTGGCGGCTGGAAGCTCGTTCACCCTTCGGTCGCCGATCATCAGATCGCCGCCGTCGATCGCCTCCAGCCCGGCCAGCACGCGCAGCAGGGTAGATTTGCCACAGCCCGACGGACCGACAAGGACGATGAACTCCTCGTCCGCGATTTCGAGATCTAGCCCGGGAATGACCGTTACATTGCCGTAATTCTTGACGAGGTTGCGCATGGTGATGGACGCCATCATTGCTCTCCCATGAAAGACAGAATGGGCTTGATGGATTTACCCTCGGCGAAAGCCGCGAACTTGCCCGGCAACTCCCCTATCGGGAACGCGTCATCGACAAGCTGCGCGTATTTCTCGCGATTGGCGCGCAGCAACTCGATATTGGCGGCGAAATCGCCCTTGGGGAAATAGAATGTCCGCAAAAGGGCGAAATCCTTGCGCCGGAACACCTTGTCCTCGGTGACGCTCCACGGCGCGGCATTCTCGCCGATCAGGACGATGACGCCCCCGGGCAGGACCAGATGGATGGCAAGGTCGCGCGCGGCATGGTTGCCGGAGCATTCGACGATCAGGTCATAGCGCCTGTCGCGGCTGCCGACGGGCACGATATTCGCGCCGAATTGCCGGGCCATCGCTGCACGGGCCGGATTGGGCTCGGCCACGTCCGGCTGCGCATATCCCAGTGCCTGTGCGGCCAGCACCACGCCCAGACCGACCGGCCCCGCCCCCGTTACCAGGACCGAGGGCGACCGGGTGACAAGATGGCGCGCCGCCTCGCGCAAGGCATGGGCAGAGGTGCCGATCGTATCCAGCAAAAGCGGCGCAAGGGTTGCGTCGATATCGCCGGGCACGGGCAGCAGGCAGTTCTCGGGCACGGTCAGGTATTGCGCATAACCGCCATCCCGGTTCCAGCCGATCAGCGACGAGATGGTGATGCAGCTCTGCGTATCGCCCCGCAGGCAAATTTCGCACTCACCGCAATGCAGCGGGATGTAGACGGCGCAAAGCTGCCCGTCCAGATCATGGCCCGGTTGCTGCACCCATCCCGCGATCTCGTGCCCGGCGATATGCTGTGCACCGGCATGCCACGGCTTCAGGTCCGACCCGCACAGCGCCGTCGCGGCCACGCGCAGCAGCACCTCTCCGGCGGCGGGCTCTGGCAGCGGGCGGGAAACGATGTCGATCCGGTCTCCGCCCCGGAAATCGGCGGCCTGCATGGTTTTCTCGTTCGGTATCATGGTCATCCTTTCACCGCTCCAAGGGTCAGGCCCGAAATCAGCCAGCGCTGGACAATCGCGGCGAGCAGCAGGGGCGGCAGCGCGATAATCGTCGCGGCGGCCATCAACCCGCCCCAGTTGGTCGAGCCTTCGCCGATGAAATTGAACGAGGCCGCGATCAGCGTTTTCGTCTGCGAGTTGCTGAGCACCAGCGAAAAGAGAAAGAAGTTCCACGAGAAAACAAAGGCCAGTATCGCCGATACGGCCAGCCCCGACGCCACCAGCGGCAGGGCGATCCGCCGAAAGATGCGAAAGGGCGAGCAACCATCGACCTGCGCCGCCTCGAAGATCGAGCGCGGGATATTGTCGAAATAGGGCAACAGGACCCAGATCACGATCGGCAGGGTGATGACCGCATGGGTCAGGATCAGCGCCCAATAGCTGCCGATCATGTCCACCTGCCGGAACATCACATACCACGGCAGCAGAAACAGCGTTCCCGGCGCCATGCGGGCCATCAGCGCGACCACGGCGGGCCACGTGATGCGGGTCCATGAGGCGACGAAGGCCGCGGGCGCGCCGAACAGAAGACCGAACAGGGTCGAGCCGACCGTGACGATCAGGGAGTTCACGGCATAGCTGAGAAACGGCGTCTGCTCGCTCAGGGTGACATAGTTCTCGACCGTCGGGGCAAAGATCAGCGTCGGCGGATAGGCGGTCACTTCGTGAGACGGCTTGAAGGAGGACAGGACCATCCAGGCGGTCGGCGTCATCACGATCACACCGGCCAGCACCAGCAGGATCACATTGATACAGTCGAGCCAGCGGGAATCCGAGGGTTTCGTCGCCATGCTACCACTCCACCGCGTTGCGCAGCCGGTTGAACGCCATCACCGCGCCAAGGACGAGAACCGACAACGTGACCATCAGCGCGCCGGCATAACCCAGTTGGAAAAACTCGAAACCGGTCCGGAAACCATAGATGTTCAACGTCATCGAATGGTTCGACGGCCCGCCCTGCGTGGTGATGTAGATCAGGTCGAAAAAGCGCAGCAGATCGACCGAGCGCAGCACCATCGCCGTCACGAGGGTCGGCAACAGCAACGGCAGGGTGATCCGCCAGAACACGGCCCTGCGCGAGGCTCCGTCTATCTCGGCGGCCTCATAGACCGAGGGCGGCAGGGATTGCAGCCCGCCCAGCACGATCAGCGCGACATAGGGTGTCCATTGCCATGTATCGATCAGCGCCAGGGTCGGCACCACGAGAACAGGCGAGGCAAGCCAGGCAGATGGCGGCAGTCCCAGGGATGTCAGGATCCAGTTTGCCGCCCCAAGGGAAGGATCGAGGATCACCAGCCACATCATCCCCGCCACCACCGGAGGCATCATGAAGGGCGAGATGAACAGCGAGCGGACGATACCGGGCAGCCGCTTGGCCCGAAACAGCAAAAGCGCCAGTGACGTGCCAAGCACAAGCTGCATGACCAGCGAAAGCACGTAAAGGTAAAAGGTAATCCAGATGCCGTTCCAGAATTCCCCGTCCGCGACCATGCGCAGATAGTTTTCGCCTCCCCACCCCGTAACCTGTCCTGTCGAGGAATAGCTCTGGAAGCTCATCCAGATCGTGTAGAGGAACGGAAAGGCGATCATGCCGATCGTGAAGACCAGCGCCGGCATGGACATCGCCGCCATCTGTCCGCGATGATCGTGTTCAACCTTCATGGCATTCCCTTTTCAGCCCGCCAGAAAGCCGCCATCGACCGCCGCCACGCTGCCGGTCACATAGCGGGCTGCGGGCATGCACAGATAGGCGACGGTTCCGGCAACCTCTTCCGGCTGCCCCCATCGTCCGAACGCGGTTCGTCCGGCGATCCGGTCGTAATGGGCGCGATCCTTGCGGCCCTCGGCGTTCAGCGGCGTCTCGATATATCCGGGCGCCACGGCATTGACGCGGATGCCGTCAGCGGCCCAGGCATGGGCCAGCGCACGGGTCAGCATCACCACCCCACCCTTCGAGGCGCAATAGGCCGGCAATCGCGGCAAGGCCGCGAAGGCATTCATCGAGGCGATGTTGACGATACATCCGCCCGCTGCGGCCAGCGCCTCGCGAAAGGCCGTGCAGCACCGCATCACACCCGTCAGGTTGACGTCCAGCACCTGCTGGAAGACCTGTATGTCGAACTCGGCATCGCGCCGCAGGATGCCAGCCGCGTTGATCAGCGCATCCAGCCTGTCGAAACCCGCGGCAAAGGCCCGCACGGCGGATTCGTCCGTAACGTCCAGCGTGGCAAGCGTCAGGCGGTCGTGACCGGCCAGCGGGCATCGGGCCAGTTCGTCCCCGGTCGCGCCGGTGGCGGTGACATGCGCGCCAAGGTCGAGAAACTCCCTGACGATGGCGGCGCCGATCCCGCCGGTTCCGCCGATCACGGCGACGCGGAAACCAGACGGCAGTTGGAAAGATTCCGAGGACACGGAGATGATCCCTTCAATCGATAAAGGCGAGGGGAATGGCCGGCGGCATCCCGCCGCCGGTCGTGATCTGTCTAATCGCGGGCGATCAGTTCGTTCAGCGCGGCATCCGCCGTGGCGCAGGCCTCGTCGACCGAGACGGTCCCGAGCAGCAGGTCTCCGATGGCCTGGCCGACATGCTGGCGCGATTCCGGATTGGCGATGATCGGATAGCCAATCTCGGATGTGCCGGTCTCTGCCAGTTCGGCTAGCGCTTCGTGCCATTGCTTGCGCACCGGGCTTTCGTCAAGCCAGGCCTTGTATTCGGCGGATTCCGCGATGGCCTCGCGCGGCGGGGCGATCCCCTCAAGCGCCAGCTTGGCCTGCATCTCGGGACTGGATGCCCATTGCAGGAAATACCAGGCCGCGTCGGGATTTGCCGAATGAGCCGAGATCGCCAGGCCCCAACCGATCACCGTCGGATGCGAACCGCCCGGACCCTCCGGCAGCGGAACGATGGCGGTATCGTCCATGCGATCCCCGCCCTCCATGACCGCCCCGAATTCGTTCGAGGACTGGAAGGACATCGCCGAACGACCGGCGCGATATAATGCAGTCAACTGCTGGAAGCTGTAATTGACCACGCCCGGCGGCCCGTAATTCTTCAGAAGATCGGAATACAGGCTCAGCGCCTGCTTGGCCTCGCGAGAACACATCGCGGATTTTCCGTCGACCATATACTGTCCGCCCATATTATGCATGAACCCGGAGAAAGTATAAGGCGCGGCGGCGGCCAGGCCCCGGGACGCGAATGGGGTGGCATCCGTGCATTCCTTGAGCTTGGCAGCCGTGTCGGAAAGACCCTCAAGCGAGGACGGAACCTCGACCCCGCATTCCTCGAAGATGTCGGTCCTGTAGTATAGCAGCGGCCCCTCGATATTCAGCGGCACCCCGGTCAGCTTGCCGTCGAAGGTCGCGGCCTCCAGCAGGGCCTTGCCAAGGCCGTCGGCGTTGTAATCCGGTGAAACATTGTTCTGGATATAGGGCGTCAGATCCGCGTACCAGCCCGCCGCCGCGAATTGCATCCCCTCGCGTGAGGGCAGCGTCATGAAGACATCCACCTCGTCGCTGCGCGCATTCATGACGGTCATCAGGCGCTGGCGCATCTGCTGCTCCTGATAGCTGTCGATCACGAGGTTGATCCCGGTCAGTTCCTTGAACTCGTCGGCATGGTCGATCAGCAACTGCCCCAACGGATTGCTGTTGGCCAGAAACGTGACCGTCTCGCCCGAATGCGCCTTCCAGTCGAATTCCTGCGCAGCCGCCGCCGTCGCCAGACCCGTGACCGCTGCCGCCATCAGGCAGGCGATTCCCTTGCGCGTGATATCCATGATTCTCCTCCCTGCCCGTTTCCTCCAAGGCATGTAACCGGTTACATATCATCGACAGGACAAGGCGTCAACGATTCATGCCGGCCGGATTGCAGCAATCAGAGTTGTCTTGCCGGGGAAATGCCGAGTAGAAAGGCTAGGGAGGTATGAATGAGCAGATTTAAATCGGAAAAATCGGCGTCTGGCGCACGCTCCATAGGTATTCGGGATATCGCGCGCAGCGCCGGTGTCTCGACCGCCACGGTATCGCGTTTCCTGAACAAGCCCGAATCGGTCGGCGCGGACCTGCGCGACAAGATCAGCCGCGTCATAGATGAAACCGGTTACATACCACATGCCTCGGCACGGGCCCTGTCCTCGCGGCGCACGCGCACGATCGGGGCCATCGTTCCGACCGTGGACAACGCCATGTTCGCCCAGGGGCTTCAGGCGCTGCAAAGCTACCTGGCGACAAAGGATTACCTTCTGCTTCTTGCAACGAACGAATATGATATCGATGTCGAGTTGCAGCAGGCCCGGAACCTCGTGGCACGGGGAATCGATGCGCTGATACTGCGCGGCGACGAACGTCACCCGATCCTGCGGCGCCTGCTCGAAACCAACGGCATTCCATTCGTGAATGTCGGCCTCTGCGAGCCCGCCAAGCCCTATCCGTCGGTCGGCGTCGACAATTACGAGGCGGGCCGCGTGCTTGCCCGCTATATCACCGATCTCGGGCACAGGAGGGTCGCGGTGGTGGCGGCCCATCAGCGCAACAACGACCGCGCCCAGGCCCGGCTGAGGGGAATCATCGAGGTTCTCGAACAGCAGGCATGCGCGCCAGGGCCAGGCTGGCAGTTGCAGGTCGATTACAACCTCGCCGATGCCGGAGATGCCGCCAGGATCCTGCTGCAAGGCGAATCCCGGCCAACCGCGATCATCTGTGGCAATGACGTCATTGCCTATGGCGTCATGCTTGCCGCGATCCGGATGGGATGCGACGTGCCGCGCGATCTGTCGGTGGTTGGCTTCGACGATCTGGACTGGAGCCGCCATCTGCTGCCCAGCCTGACCACCATCCACATGCCCACGAACGAGATATGGGTGCGTGCGGGGCGATACCTGGTTGACCTGCTGGCCGGACAGGCGCCGATCAAGCATCAGCAGGTGGATTTTTCGCTGGTCCTGCGCGAATCCACCGCCCCTCCGCCGAAAACCTGAACCCGGGAAGCGCATCCCGCCCCCGGTCACTTGATCAGATGGACGCCGGTCAGGATGAAGGCGGCAAGGATGACCGTCTCGACCACGATCAGCGCGATGGCGGTGCCGCCGACCTCCAGCATGCGCACGAGAGAGGTCTTGATCCCGACCGCGGCGATCGCGGCCAGCAACGCCCAACGGCTGAGCGTTTCCGCGATATCCGAGACGATAGCGGGTATCAGCCCGAAGGAATTCAGTATCGCCAGCAACAGAAACCCCAGGACGAATCCCGGCAAAAGCGGTGGGCGCTTGCCATCGGCGACCTGATCGGACAATCCGCTGGCCCTGATCGACAGCGAAAAGATCAGCACGACCGGCGCCAGCATCGACACGCGGATCAGCTTGACCAGGGTGGCGGTTTCTCCCACCTCGGGACTGACGGAAAATCCCGCTCCGACCACCTGCGCGACATCATGGATCGTGCCGCCCAGAAACACCCCGGATTCAAGCGATGAGAAGCCGAAAAACCCGGACAGGGGCGGATATGCGATCATTGCGATCGTCGAGAGAAGCGTGACCGACAAGACGGTAAAGGCAAGGTTCCGCTCGGATTTATCGGTCTTGGGCAGCACCGCCGCAATGGCCATCGCAGCCGAAGCGCCGCAAATGGCCACGGCCCCGCCGGTCAGCAGCGCCAGCCTCCAGCCACGGCCGAAAAATCGCGCCACCACAAGGGCGAACAGGATCGTCATTACCACTCCGGCAACGACCAGCGCGATCATCGCGGCCCCAAGTTCGGCCAGCATATCCGCGGAAATGCGCGCGCCCAGCAAGGCGACGCCAAGGCGAAGCACCGTCTTTGCGGAATATTCGACACCGGGCAGCGTGCGGGTGCCCTCTTCGGCCAGGAAGTTCAGCGCGAGGCCCAGCAGCAACGCCATCAGCATCGCCGGCGCCCCGTAATGCTCCGACAGGAACTGGGCGGTTACCGCGATCAGCACCGATACGGCCAGTCCCGGGAACAACCGCTTGAAGCAATCCGAGTCGGGCAGGCCGAAACGGGCAATCAGCCGACGTGGCGCGGCGGTCAGGTTCCGGGTATTCATCACGATCCTACGCGGGTTCATTGCGCCCGAGCGCTTCGATCTCGGCCAGCAAGGCATCATCGACGGGGACACCGTCCGCAGCAACCTTCCGTTTCAACTCCGTCCGGCGGGCGCCGGGCAGCCGCGCTCCGGGCTCGGCCTCGATCGCCGCGGCCAGTTCTTCGATACGGCCAAGCGCGCCCTGCCCCCCATCCGCGCCGGCGAAGCCAAAGGCGCCCGGGTCGATGGCAAGGATCAGTTGCCCGACTCCGGGGGCCGGTCCTTCGGCGGTAAAGAATGACGAGGCCTCGTAACCGAAATGCGCGCCGACCAGACCAGCGGACAGCAATTCGACCATCAGCGCAAGCGCCGTGCCCTTTGCGTCCCCCATCGGAACCATCGTTCCCGCCAGGGCGGCCTTGGGATCGGTGGTCGCCCGGCCTTCGGCGTCAAGCGCCCAGCCTTCGGGGATCTCTTCACCCCGCTGACCGGCCGCCATGATCTTGCCGCGCGCGACTTTCGACAGCGACACATCCACGACGATGGCGGGCCGTCCTCCGGGTCGCGGCGCGGCGAAGGCGATCGGATTGGTGCCGAATAACGGCCTGCGTCCGCCCCATGGCGCCATCGCCGCCGGGGAGTTCGCGAACATGATCGCGACAAGCCCGGCATCGGCCAGACGCTCCACCGTCACGCCGGCGACCCCGCAGTGATGCGAACGGGTAATCCCGGCCAGGGCAATGCCCTGTTTCGGGGCCGTGCCGGTCAGCCAGTCCACGGCCAGGTCGATGGCCGGATAGGCAAACCCGTTGCAGGCATCCACGGCAAGCACGCCGGGCCGTTCCTGACGGCTGGCCGGTATCGCCTGTCCGTCAACCTTGCCGCTGAGCGCCTGAGCGGCATAGGAGGGCACGCGCCGCAGCCCGTGACCGGCCTGCCCGGCCTCCTCCGCGGCGACAAGCGCGCGGGCGACGGATTCGGCATTCCCGGACGAGGTCCGGCAGCGCGTCAGGGTATCGGCGACAAGCCGATGCGTTTGCGACAAGCTGAGACGCGGCATTGATCAGACCTTTTCCTGCAGGTGGTTCAGGACCTTGTCCGCGATCAGGCTGCTGACGCGAACATTCGACTCCTCCGTGACCCCGGCAATATGCGGCGTGAGGATGACATTCGTAAGCCCGGCAAACCGTCCCCCCGCCTCCGCCGTCAGGGGCTCGGTCTCGAAAACATCCAGTGCGGCACCGGCCAGATGACCGGATCTCAGCACATCCGCCAGCGCATCTTCGTCCACCACGCCACCACGGGCCGCGTTGATCAGCACCGCCGAGGCGCGCATTCCGGACAGGGCTTGCGCGTTGATAATGTGCCGCGTCTGCGATGTCAGCGGAACATGGAGGCTGAGCACATCGGACCGCGTCAGAAGATCGTCGAGAGATACCGGCTCTGCCTTCGCCCAGGCCGGGTCAGAACTATCCAGATGCGGGTCATGCGCGATAACGGTCATGCCGAGCGCACCCGCCCTTGCCGCGACTTCGCGCGCGATGGCGCCGAAACCGAGCAGTCCCATCACGCGGCCGGACAGTTCCCCGCCGATAAGGTGCTGTCGCGGCCAGTCGCCCGCCGCCACCTGATCCGAACTCAGATAAGCGCCGCGAAGCAGCATCAGGGCGGTGGTGATCACATATTCCGCCACCGCCAGATCATTCGCCCCGGTGGCGGGCCAGACCTGCACGCCTCTTGCCTTGCATGCCTCCAGATCGATATTGTCCAGCCCGACGCCCAATCGCCCGACGGCGCGAAGCCCCTTGCCCGCATCAAGCAACGCCGCATCGACGCGCGTCCGGTTGCGAACCACCAGCACCTCGGCATCCGCGACCGCCGCAATCAGTTCTTCGCGGCGATCGACCAGATCGGGTTCATACCGTGTCGGGGCTGCCACGGACAGGCGCTGGACGGCGGTTTCGTCCATGAACTCGGTGATGACGACACGTGACATTCGCTTCCTTTCCATAAGTCAAAACAGCAGGCCGACAGGCATGGGAATGTTCAGCACCCGCACCATCAGCAGATAGAATGCGCTCACCATCACAAGGATGCCGAGCAGGTAGACCAGCAGCCGCAGCCCCCGAAGAGGGCCGAACTGGCCGGTCAGCATCAGGATCACACAGGCGGCGATGGATGTCGTGAACATGCCGAGATGCGGAAAGATCACGGCCCAGGCCAGCATCGTCAGCGCAAGGACCAGCCCGCGCCCGGTTCCGTCATCCGTCGATGCCTCCAGCGAGTCGGTTCCCCCACCGCGTAACGAGCGCAGGACCTGCAGGCCCGACAACAGGATCATCGCGATCCCGACGGTCAGGGGAAACGCGGCAGCGAGTGTGCTGAGCTGTTGCGACTGAAGGACGATCACCAGCCCCAGCAGGATGAAAAACGCGGCTCCGATCAGGCCGGGCAGATCGATCCGCCTTGGCGAATGCCCCCCCCCACCGCCCATGATCGCGGCGTCGCCGGGCCTATCGGCGACCACCAGCCGCCGCGCTCTTCGCAGCCGCAGCAGCGGCATGAAAAGCGTTACAGCGATCAGTGCGACGATCCCCCAGCTGATCGGCCGGTCGAGCAGCAACTGGCCCATGAAATCGCCGCGCGCGCCTCCGATCATCCAGGCCCGCATGAAACCCTGTTCGGCGATCTGGCCAAGCACCAGCCCCAGCACGATCGGCGAGGCTCCGTAGCCCGCGCGCGCCGCGAGCCAGCCGATCAGCCCCATCACCACCATCACCAGCACGTCATGCGGGTTGGAATGGATCGCGAAGCTGCCGACGATGGTCATATAGGCGATCAGGGGAACCAGCATGGCCTTGGGCACATTGGCGATGAACCGGAAGGCATAGCGCCCGACGACCAGCCCGGTCGGCAGCATCAGCAATGTCGCGATCAGCAGGCCCACCATGAAGACATAAACCGTGCCATCCCCTCCCTGGAACAGCGCCGGCCCCGTGCGGATGCCCTGCACCATCAGCGCGCCCATGATGACCGCATCCGGCGGCGTGCCGGGGATCCCCAGCACCAGCGTCGGGATGAACCCGCCGCCCACGGTGGCGTTGTTCGCGCTTTCCGTGGCCAGGATGCCGCCGGGCTCTCCCTTGCCGAAATTATCCGCCCGGGGCGAGGCGCGCCGCGCCTCGGCATAGGCGATCAGCGAGGCGATCGACCCTCCCGCTCCCGGCAGGATACCGACCAGCGTTCCGATCACCGACGAGCGAAGCAGGTTCAGCCAGTCGCGCAAAGCAATGGTCAGGGCTTCGAAAAAGCGGAAACCGCGCGCGGGCGCGGGTTCGAGATGCCTGCCCGCATCGGCAACCATACCGATAAGAACCGGAATGCAGTAAAGACCGATCAGCGCGGCAACGATGTCGATGCCGCCCATCATCGCGGGAAGCCCCGCGGTGAAACGGACATCGCCGCCGATGACCGCAACGCCGATCATCGACAGGAACAGCCCGAACATCCCGCCGATCATCCCCTTCAGCACATTGCCCTGCGACAGGGTGGCGATCAGGGTCAGCCCCAGGATCGCCAGCCAGAAATACTCGGTCGACTGGAAAGCGAGGGCGAGTTTTGCAAGCGATGGCGAAAGCGTGATCAGCAGGATCGCCCCGACAAGCCCGCCGAAGACGCTCGCGATCGTCGCCAGCGTCACTGCCAGGTCACCGTCGCCACGCCTCGCCATCGGATAGCCGTCGAACGTGGTCGCGATGGCCGAGGGCGTGCCGGGTGTATTGACGAGGATGGCGGCGAATGCGCCGCCATAGATCGCCCCGGTGTAAATGGCGCCGAGCATGATCAGCCCGGAGGCAGGTTCCATGACGAAGGTGAAGGGCACCAGAACCGCGATCGCCATCGTGGCCGACAGGCCCGGCAATGCGCCTATGATGGTTCCGGCCAGCACACCAGCCAGCGCGAGTCCAAGATTGATTGGGCTAAAGGCCGCGAAGATGATGCTGAGCGGGTCAGCCATGACAGTCCCCCGATGTTACGAGAATGATCGCGTCGCCCGGGGCGCGGTGAAACCCGCCCCGGCTGGCCGTCCGGGTCAGTTCTGGGCCTTGAGCTGCCCGGTAACCTCCTCATAGGCCGCCTTGCGCTCTGCCATGAAGTCGGACATCTCTTCGTAGGGAACGTCGATCAGCGCGTAGCCGTCGTTTTCCATCCGCTTGCGGAACTCGGGATTGGCGTTGATCTGGCCAATGATGTCCGACAACTGCTTGCGGGTTTCCTCGGGCGTCGAGGACGGCACTGCGATGCCTCTATAGGCCCCGCCGACCATGTCGATTCCAAGCTCCTTGAAGGTCGGCACATCCGGGAACAGCGGGTGGCGTTCCTCGGTCGCGACGGCAAGCATGCGGACGCCGTCGGCCTGCCGGGCCGCCACGGTCGTATATCCCCAGAGCATGTCCACCTCGCCACCAAGCAGCCCGGATTCGGTGGCCCCGGTTCCGCTATAGGGAATATAGGTCGTGACCGCGCCGGTTTCATTCATGAAACGCTGATTGGCGACATGATTGGCCGAATTCGTCCCGCTTCCGCCCGCGGTGACCAGGCCCGGGTTCTGGGTGGCGGCATCAATGACATCCTGCACCGTCTGATACGGGCTGTCCTTGCGCACGAGCAACGCATCCGGGGTGAAATGGAACATGTATATATTGGTGATGTCCTCGGTCGCGTAGCCGGGATCCTGCAGCATCGGCTGCAGGATGATATGAGGCAGATTGGTGCCCATGATGGTCAGCCCGTCGCCGTTGTAGCCGTTCAGCCCGGACCATGCCTGCGCGCCGCCCGCTCCGGGCATGTACTGGACGATCATGTCCTGGCCCGTGAGCTCCTTGAAATAAGGCTGCTGATACCGCGCCGTGACATCGCTTTCACCGCCGGCGTTGAAGGGGATGATATAGTTCACCGGCCCATCGGGATAAGCCAATGCGGCAGAACCGGACATCGTCGCGGCAACCATCGCCGCTGTCACCCAATGACGAAGTTTCATCTTACCAAGCATGCTGTCTTCCTCCCTGCATGTTGCGTGGCATCGGGCACGATGGCGCCCGGTTGCCGTGACGGGTCCCGCCGCCCTCTCCCCATGGGCGGCGGGTCGGCAACGCGATCAGGCGCTGCGATACAATTTGGTCATCGAGAATTCGCGATGCCCCAGGGCTTCGGCAGCCGTCGCGCGCCCATTCGCGGTGCGGACGATCATGTCGATCAGGGAATCGCCGGCCTCGTCGATGGTCATCTCGCGGGTCAGCACGCCGGTCACATCCACGTCGATATGTTCCGACATGGTGCGCAGGGTGCGCGGGTTGCCCGAGATCTTGATGACCGGCACGATCGGATTGCCGACCACATTGCCCTGCCCCGTGGGGAAGGTGTGGATGACAAAGCCGCCCGCCGCCATCAGCGTGACGCATTCCGCCGCCGCCGAAGAGCTGTCCATGAAATAAAGCCCCGGCCCCTTTTCAGGGGACTCGGCCGGCCCGATCGCATCGATATAGGTCGAGGTCCGGCCGATCTTCTCCAGGTTCCCGAGCGCCTTTTCCTCGATGGTCGTCAGCCCGCCCAGGATATTGCCCTTGGTCGGCTGGCTGTCCGAGAGATCCGAGGTCTTGTAGGCCTCGATCACGTCATCCTGGTAGGCCTGCCAGATCTTCTTGAACTTGGCCGCCGCCTCGGGGGTAGCGGCGCGTTTTTCGCAGATATGCTCGGCCCCGGTGATCTCGGATGTTTCGCCAAAGCAGCCATAGAGACCATGCGGCAACAGCTTGTCATACATGTTGCCGACCGTCGGGCAGGAGGACAGGCCGGTCGTGGTGTCGCTCTCGCCGCATTTCGTCGAAACCCACAGATCCGAAAGCGGGCAATCCTCCTTCTGCAGTTCGGTCGCCCAATGGACATATTCCTTGGCCTTCCAGCTTGCCTGCCGGATGGTCTCGAAATCGCCCTTCTGCTCGATCGAGAAGCCGGTGACGGGCTTGCCCGTCCTGGCGATGCCGTCGACGATCACCTGCGTCCATTCGGGTTCGATGCCGATCACCACGACCGCCGCGACATTGGGATTCGCGCCCGTGCCGATGATGGTGCGGAAATGCAGGTCCAGATCCTCGCCGAATTGCAGGCGCCCATATGCATGCGGGATAGCCAGCGTGCCCTTGACGTTGTTGGCGACCGCCTCGCAGGCCGCGTTCGAAATATCGTCCACCGGCAGGATCAGGACATGGTTGCGCACGCCGACACGGCCATTCTCGCGGCGCCATGCCTTTACCGCCATATTGCTGAAATCAAGAGCCATCGCTTACCACCGTTTCGTTTTGCAGTTGTGGGTATGGACATGGCCGCCGACCTCGGCATCGCCGACCATCTTTCCGATGTCCTCGCCATATTTGATCACGGTATCGCCCGCCTTCAGCGGCTTGAGCGCGACCTTGTGGCCGATCGGGATATCGGCTTGCGCGGTCAGGCGGAAATCGGAATTGTCGGCAGTAACGACACATAGCATCTCGGTGCCCGCGCCGAGATTCTCGACGACGACGACACCGACATTGTCCTCGTGATCGTGGACCAGAAGTTGCGGAATGCTCAAAGGACCCTCCCTTTCGATGATGGCATGAAATCCTCGCGGCAGGGGTAACATATACATCAACTCTTATACAAGAATAAATATATCCTTATTGTCATGCCGCGCAAGCTCGTGATAACGTGGAAAAAACAGAAGGGATGGCATCGCCAATGGGTTCTCCGCTCTATCAGAAAGTCATCGACACGATCGTCGCGCGAATCGCCGCGGGCGAACTGCTCCCCGGAGGAATGCTGCCAAGCGAGACCCAGCTGGCGGGCGAAACCGGCGTTTCGCAGGGAACCGCGCGCAAGGCGCTGATGATGCTGGAACAGCATGGCATCCTCCGCCGTGAACAGGGCCGCGGCACCTTCGTCACGGCGCGGACACCGGACAGTTCGCTTTTCAATTTCTTTCGCCTGCGCGAGCGGAACGGAGAGGTGATCCGGCCCGAACTGATCGACGAACGGCTTTGCCAGCGGCCCGCGACCGATATCGAGCGGGCGACATTGCAGGGCGCCCCCCAGACTGTGATCGAGATCAACCGTGTGCGCAGCCTGCAAGGCGTCGCCAGCGCGATCGAAACCGCCGTCGTGCCAGCGGACCTGTTTTCCGGGATCGAACGCCGCGCGCCTTTGCCAAGCGCGCTCTACGTCCTTTATCAGCAGGCCTATGGCTGCATCGTGCTGCATGCCGACGAGACCATCGTCGCCATTGCCGCCGGTCCTGAAGAGGCGAAAATCCTGGAGATCGGAGAAGGCACGCCGCTTCTGCAGGTGGAGCGGCTGGCCCGTGACATTCTTGGCCGCACGATAGAACGGCGGCACAGCATCTATCGCACGGACAGGCTGGGCTACATGGTGACGCTGGATTGACGGTCACGCGCGATCTTTATGCGTCCGGGCCAGCCCGCTCAGACGCGCCATCCTTCCAGCGCGCCAACGAATGCCGAAAGCCAGGCATTCGTCTGATGCCCGTCTAGAACGCGGTGATCTATGGTCAGCGAAACATAGGCCATGGGCCGGATCTGGATCGAGTCGGCACCGTCCACCTCGCGCACGACCACCCGCTTTTCCAGCTTGCCGACACCGAGGATCGCCGATTGAGGCTGGTTGATGATGATCGGCGCGGCGAATAGCGAACCGGAAACCCCGTGATTCGAGATGGTGAAGGTGCCGCCCTTCATCTCTGCCGCAGCCAGCTTGCCCTCGCGGGCGCGGGCGGTCAGATCGTGGAGCCGCGCCGCGATCCCCCTGAGCGACAGGGCCTGGGCCTGCCGGATCACCGGAACGACCAGCCCCTTGTCGCCCAAAGCCGTGCCGATGCCGATATTGACATCGCGGAAGATCTCCAGCCGGTCCTCATGCCACCTGCTGTTGACGGCAGGCACCGCCGCCATCGCCGCGACACAGGCATGAACGATATAGGCGGTATAGCTGAGCGGGACGCCGTCAGCCGCGATTGCCTGTTTATGGGCGGCGCGATGCGCCATGATCGGACCGAAATCGGCCTCGAAAACGGCAGTGACCTGCGGAGCCTGCGTAACCGATGCCAGCATGTTCTCGGCGATGCGCAGCCGCATGCGGTCATGCGGCACAAAGGTCGAACCCCGTTCACCGCTGGCCTGTGCGGGCATATCGGCAGGGGACGTGATGCCGGGCGTTTCCGTGGGCGGGGTCGTCCCCTCGATGGCGGCGCGGCGCACATCGTCGCGGGTCAGGCGGCCATCCCTGCCGGTTCCGGTAATGCCTGCCGGATCCAGCCCCGTCTCGGCAAGCGCCTTGCGGACCGCGGGGGAATGCCGCGTCTCTCCCTTTTGCCGGATACTAGGGGCGGATGTATTGCCGGTGGCCACCCGCGCAACCTGCTCCTCCACCGCCTCCGGCGCGTCGCCCGTATCGTTTACGGCACCCGCATCGATCCGGGCGAGGATTTCTCCGGGATGCGCCTCCGCCCCCGGCTTCAGGAGGATCTCGCGCAGGATCCCGGCGACAGGCGCGGGCACTTCCATCGTCACCTTGTCGGTCTCCAGCTCGACCAGCGGGTCGCCCTCGGCCACCCGCTGGCCGGGCTTTGCATACCAGTCGAGCACTTTCGCCTCGGTCCCTTCCTGCTCCAGCGGAACGATCACGTCGTGCATGGCTCAGAACCCCTTCAACTCGTCGATTTTCGCGGCGATGCGCCCGACCGAAGGAACCGCATGGTTCAGCAGCACCGGGCTGTGCGGCGAGGGGATGTCCGGCATGGTCAGGCGCGCAACCGGAGCGTCGAGATCCATGAAGGCCTCGTCCGCGACACGGGCCGCAATCTCGGCCCCGAAACCGGCAGTCCGCAGATCCTCGTGCACGATCAGGCAGCGCCCGGTCCGGCGAACCGAGTCCAGCACCGTCCCGGCATCCCAGGGCATCAGCGTGCGCAGGTCGATCACCTCGGCATCGCGCCCCTCGGCGGCCTCTTCACAGCGGGGCACCATGGCGCCCCAGGTGACGATGGTCAGCGCCCCTCCCGTGCGGGTAATCCTGGCCCGGCCAAAGGGCAGCGCATAGGCATCCCCCGGCCATGGCCGCCGCGCCCACGGCAAATCCAGCATCGCCCGGTGCTCGAAGAAGATCACCGGGTCATTGCCGCGAAGCGCCGTGCGCAACAGCCCGACGGCATCCTCGGCATTCGAGGGCACGGCGACCTTCCAGCCGGGATTGTGAAGGAACGCCACCTCGTTGGTCTGGCTGTGCCACGGATCGCCGCATTTGAAGAAACCGCCGGGCATGCGCAGCACCATGGGCGCGGCAAAGGCGTTGGCGGTGCGCCAGCGCATCGTGCCGCAATCGTTGATCTGCTCGGTCGCGGGCTCCGCATATTTGCGGAACTGGATCTCGGGCACCGGCATCAGCCCGGCCACGGCCATGCCGACGGCGCGGCCGACGATTCCCTCCTCGGACAGGCTGGTGTCGAAAACCCGGTCGGTCCCGTATTTCTCCTGCAAGCCAAGCGTCACCGCATGCACGCCGCCCTTGGGGCCGATATCCTCGCCGAACAGGACCACACGCTCGTTCAGGGCCATCTCCTGATCCAGCACCCGGCGGATCGCCGTCACCATGTTAAGCCGCTGCCCCTGCGGCTCGGGCTTATCGGTGGTTTCGGGCGGGACAAAGCCATGGATATGCTGACCGCCCATCCGCTGCATCTCACCCTCGAAAAACACGTGCCGCGTCATCGTTTCGGGATCCGGGGTGGCGCGCGCCTCTGCCGCCTCGCGCGCGGCTTCGGCCCGCGCCCGCGCTGCTTCGACCAGACCTGTCCACTCGCCCGCTTCGATATGGGCGGGGACGAGATGGGATTTCAGCTTGTTCCACGGATCGCGGGCATGTTCGGCGGCAATGACCTCGTCGGATTTATATGCCTGCGTGTCCTGGAAACTGTGACCCTGCAGGCGCGGAACGGTCAGCCGCAGCAGGGCGGGAGTGCGGGTGCCACGGACATGGGAGACGGCCTCGGCTGTTAGATGGGCGGCGGTGGCGGGATCGGTCCCGTCGCCCGAAAAGACCGTCAATCCTGACCACGCAGCAAGATTCGAGGCAATATCCCCGCCGGGGGTGTTGAAGGAGGACGGAACCGAGATGCCGAAGCCGTTATCCTCGATATAGAACAGCATCGGTAGGGCCTGCGTGGTGGCGATCGTCAGCGCCGACCAGAAGCCGTTGGTCGCGACCGAACCGTCTCCGCCCAGGGCCACGGCGATAGAGCTGCCGTGATCCCCGGACCCCATGCGCCGGGCATAATAGTCAAGCGCCTGCGCCCAACCGGCGGTTGGTGTGAACTGTGCCCCCACGCCGCCGCACATGGGCAGCGCCGTCGCGCCCTCCGGATTGGGATGGTTGAAGACCACGCCGATATCGCGGCCATCGGAATACCCTCCGGCCCGGCCCATCGACGAGGCCAGCGCCTCGGCCGGATCGACCCCGAGCGACAGAAGGATCGGGCGCGAGCGGTAATAGCCGCAGATCGCGTCATGCCGCCCGGTCAGTTGCTGGCCCAGCAGGATCTGCGCCATATCGTGGCCGCGGGCCGAGAATTGGTAAAGCACCTTCCTTTCCGGGACGAGCCGCTCTTCCTCCATCGCGTCGAGCGCGCGGGACAAGGCCATCGTGGAAAGGGTCCGGGACCAGTCAATGCCCGGATCGGGTGCGTTATGACGGATGTTCCGGACGATATTCCGAGTCATCGAACTCCTCCTCTCAGCTGCGTTTCCGCAGCGGCCCCCGCTCCGGCCGCACACGGCGTGGTTGACCCATTCACAGTATACACCATCGCGGCCGATATGATTTGACCAGAATATCCGGAAGTGATTATGAATATGATGAAAACTATTCGAGAAAATTCGATTCATGAATGATACATTTCAGCTTGATGATCTGGACCGGCGGATCCTGACCATACTTCAAAAAGACGGGTCACAGGGCACGAACGCCCTTGCGGAACATGTGAACGCCTCGGCCAGTTCGTGCTGGCGCCGCATCCGCGCGCTGGAAGAGGCGGGGGTGCTGGGTTCGAATGTCCGATTGGTCAATCCGGCGGCGATCGGCCGGGCGCTGGACGTGTTCTGCCATGTCAGGATGAAGTCGCAGGGGGCCGGGGCCCGGGCGAGCTTCCAGCAGGCGCTGGAGGCCGAGCCGACCATACTCGAGGCCTACACGATCTCGGGCGAGTGGGACTACCTGCTTCACCTGATCGTTCACGACATGCAGGATTACGAGCGCATCCTGATGGGGCATGTGCTGGATCACGACAGCGTGGCGGCCACATCCAGCATCTTCGTGCTGCGGCGGGTGAAACATACCACCGCCCTGCCGGTCTGACATCAAAGCGACGAACCCGCAGGCAGAGAGCGTGCGAGGGCTTCCGGCCCGGCGCGATGGATTCCTGGCAATTCCCGAACCGGCGGCAATTCCGCCTGATCCGGAAACCGCTCAGGTCCCGCGCGGCTTGGCACGCATCGTGGGAGCGGCCTCGGTCGGATCCTCCGGCCAAGGGTGACGGGGATAGCGGCCACGCATGTCCTTGCGGACATCGCCATAGGAGGACGCCCAGAAACCGGGCAGGTCCGTCGTTACCTGCACGGGCTTCCCTCCCGGCGACAGGAGCGAGATGCGCAGCGGGCGTCCGCCCACCACCGGATGACGGGTCACGCCAAAGAGTTCCTGCAGGCGCAGCTCGATCGAAGGCGTCTCGTGGTCGTAATCGATCGGTATCTTGCGGCCAAGCGGGGTGATGAAATGCCCCGGCACCTCTGTGGCAAGGCGTTGCTGACCGTCCCAGCCTATCCGCACCTTCAGGGGTTCGGTCAGATCCAGTGCGCGCAGATCGGCCAGAGTCCTGCACCGCCCCAGCCATGGCAGCAGCCAATCCCCATCGGCCAGCAGGCTGGCATCATCCACCGGCCCCAACCCCTCGACCAGTGCGATACGGGCGCGCAGGCGGGCGGCGGCGGGAGTCCATGGCAAGCCGTCCTGCCGCAACCCCTCCAGCGCCGCGCACGCCACGGCATCCTCCGGCGCGTCCTTCCAGATCCGGTCCGACAGCACCAGCGCCCCGAAACGCTCTTGCCGACGGGCCAATACGCGGGCCTCGCGCCGGGACCATTCGCAGATCGCGACCTCTTCGATCTGCCCACCGTAAAGCGCCCGCAATTCGGCCCCGTCCAGCGCGGCGGCCATGCGAATCCGCGCCTCGCGCTGATCGCCGTCCAGATCCACCGCCACCATCAGGTTTTGTCCGGCAAGGGTATCGCCCTCTTCCAGCACCGCCCCCTTGCCCCCCGACAGCACGAAGCGCGGCGCCTCGCCCTTGCGGCGCAGTCCTATCCGGTCGGGATAGGCCAATGCGGCCATCGCTCCCGCCGTCATCACCTCGGATTCGGGAACCAGTTTCCGAAGCCGCCGCGCCTCCTCGCGGATGCGCTGCAATCCGGGGCGATTCAGGTCATGGGGGTAGCGGTCCGAAAATGCCTTGGAGTCGCGGATCGCCGCCAGCCGCAGCGCCAGGTCCGAGGGCGCGCCGCGCAGGGGATCGCGATCCGACAAAAGCGCCGCCAGATCCGCCGCTCCGCGCCCGGCTCGCAGCAGCATATGCGCCAGCCTCGGATGCAGGGGCAGCCGGGCCAGCGCCTTGCCATGGCCGGTAATCCGCCCTGCCCGGTCCAGCGCCCCGAGTTCCGTCAGCAACGTCCGCGCCTCGGCCAAGGCCGCTTCGGGCGGCGGCGTCAGAAAGGCCAGATCGGAGGGCTCCGCCCCCCAAGCGGCCAGTTCCAGCGCCAAACCGGCCAGATCGGCGACCATGATCTCGGGCGGGGCGAAGGCGGGCAGTGCCCCCTCCTCGGCCCGCGCCCACATGCGATAGCAGATCCCCGGAGCCACGCGCCCCGCGCGCCCCCGGCGCTGGTCCGCCTCGGCGCGGCTGACACGCTCGGTCACCAGCCGGGACATGCCGCTGCCGGGATCGAAACGCGCCCGCCGCGCCCGGCCGGCATCCACCACCACCCGCACCTCGGGGATGGTTAGCGAGGTCTCGGCAATCGCCGTCGCCAGCACGATCCGCCGCCTGCCCCCCGGCGGGGCAAGCGCCGCCCGCTGCGCCCTGGCATCCAGCGCCCCGTAAAGCGGCAGCACCTCGCAGCCCGTTGTCCCCAGCATGCCGGACACACGCCGGATCTCTCCCTCTCCCGGCAGGAAGGCGAGGACCGTGCCGCCAGTCTCGCGCGTCTCCTCTTCGGCCCGCAGGATCAGCCGCGCCGCCTCGTCGGCCAGCCGCACCCGCGCAGGCAAGGGCCGCTCCAGCCAGCGGGTTTCGACCTCGAAGGCCCGCCCTTCGGATCGCAGCACCGGCGCATCGTCCAATAGCGCCGCGACCGGTTCGGCCTCCAGCGTGGCCGACATCACCAGCACCGCCAGATCCTCGCGCAGCGCGCCCCGCGCCTCCCAGACCAGCGCAAGGCCCAGATCGGCGTTCAGGCTGCGTTCGTGAAACTCATCGAAGATCACGCAGCCGATACCCTCCAGCGACGGATCCGACTGAATCATCCGGGTCAGGATTCCCTCGGTGACGACCTCGATCCGGCTGCCCGGCACCGCCTCACCCCGGATGCGGTAGCCGACCTGACCGCCGGGTTCCTCTCCCAATCCCGAGGCCAGCCGTTCCGCCGCCGCCCGTGCAGCCAGCCGCCGCGGCTCCAGCATCACGATCTTGCCAAGGGTCTGGTCCATCAGGGCCAATGGCACCCGCGTCGTCTTGCCCGCCCCCGGCGGCGCGACCAGCACCGCCCGGCCATGCGCGGACATGGCACGGCACAGGGCGGGAATTGCATCGTCTATGGGCAACTTTTCAAGCATTTGCGGCGTTATGACAGAAGCGCGAATGACGCGAAAGACGGTCGCGACCTATGCAAAGCCGCATGGCCGACATATCTTCCGGTAAAACGGGGCAAGGATAACGGGCGGAATGGGAATCGGCAGTGATCTGATGCGCGGGCTCGGCTTTGGCGATCCGGTGATCCGCTTGGGCGTCACCGGCCTGTCGCGGGCGGGCAAGACAGTGTTCATCACCTCGCTGGTGGCGAACCTGATGGATCGCGGGCGGATGCATGCCCTGCGCGCCGCCGCCGATGGCAGCCTCAAGACCGCGTGGCTGCAGCCCCAGCCCGACGACACCGTGCCGCGTTTCGATTTCGAGCGTCATCTCGCTGCGCTGACCGGCCCTGACCCGCATTGGCCCGACAGCACGCGCCATGTCAGCCAGCTTCGCCTGTCGCTGCGGATCGAGCCACGGGGGCTCTTTTCCGGCTTGCGCGGACCGCAGACCGTGCATCTGGATATCGTCGATTACCCGGGTGAGTGGCTGCTGGACCTGCGGCTGATGGAGAAGGATTTCGGGGACTGGTCCGCCGAAGTCCTCTCGCGGATCGATGGCCGCCCCGGCGCGGGGGAATATCTGGATGCGCTATCCGGCCTCGATCCCGTCGACCGGCTCGACGAGCCGACCGCGCAGCGCCTTGCCGAAGCCTATACCGCCCATCTTCAAGCCGCGCGCGCGGCGGGCTGGTCCGACTGCACCCCCGGCCGCTTCCTGATCCCCGGCGAACTGGCGGGCTCTCCGGCACTGACATTCGCGCCCCTGCCCGAGGGTTTGCAGGGCGGCAAGCTTTACAAGGAGTTCCGGCGCCGCTTCGATGCCTACAAATCCCGGGTGGTCAAGCCCTTCTTCCGCGATCATTTCGCCCGGATCGACCGGCAGGTGGTGCTGGTCGATGTGCTGGGGGCAATTCACCAGGGTCCGCAGGCGGTCGAGGATATGCGCCGCGCGATGGCCGATATCCTGACCGCCTTCCGCCCCGGACGCGCGGGATGGCTGGCGCAGCTGCTTGGCACGCGGCGGGTCGAACGGATCCTGTTTGCCGCGACCAAGGCCGATCATCTGCATCATATTCAGCATAACCGGCTGACCGCGATCCTGTCGGCCACGCTGCGCGAGGCCCGCGACCGCGCCGATTTCTCGGGCGCGCGGACCGAGGCCATGGCCATCGCCGCCCTGCGCGCCACGACCGAGGACGTGATCCGGCAGGAGGGCGAGGAATTGCCCGCCGTGCGTGGGCGGCTGACCGACGGGCGGCAGGCGGCATTCTATCCCGGCGAATTGCCCTCCGACCCGTCGCAATTGCTGAACCCGGCCCGCGACGGGGCAAGGGACTGGCTGGATGCCGATTATGCCGTGATGAATTTCGCCCCCGCACCGATGACCCGCCGTCCCGGGGACGGTCCGCCCCATATCCGGCTGGACCGCGCCGCCGAATTCCTGATCGGAGACATGCTGTGAGCGACAATCCCAAGCGCAGCCCCGTGCTGATCGAACTGGAGAGCCCCGCGCCCGCCGATTCCGCGGCCGGCCCCCGGCACGAGACCCGCGACGAGGCGGGCCATGCCCAACCCAACCCCGCCGACGCTCCGCCGATCGGCGACCCGGACGCTCCGCTGCCCCGCCCGCGCACGATGGAGATGGTGACGCGGCTGGTGGGCCGCCCGCCCTCGCCCATGACCCGGTTGTTCATCAATTCCGGCGTGGCGCTGTTCGTGTTCCTGCTGACCATGGCGGCGCTGGATTTCATCGGCGGGCTGCTGGACAGCTATCCGCTGCTTGGCTGGATCGGCATCGGGTTGCTGGGCTTGTTCACGCTGGCCAGTCTTGGGATGGCATGGCGGGAGTACCGCGCATGGGCACGCTTTGCCCGGATCGACGCGATCCAGCGGCAGGCCGGGCAGGCGCTGGCCGAGAACAGCACCGACAAGGCGCGGCGCGTGATCGATCAATTGCTGTCGCTGTATCGCCCGCGCCCTGACCTGAAATGGGGTCATCAGCGCGTGACCGAGGCGCGTGGCGAAGCCTATGACGCCCGCAGTCTGATCACCATGGCCGAGACCGAGCTGATGGCGCAACTGGACCAGGAAGCCCGCCGCGAGATCGAGGCCGCCGCCCGGACCGTAGCCGCCGCCACCGCGCTGATCCCGCTGGCACTGGCCGATGTCGCGGCGGCGCTGGCCGCCAATCTGCGGATGATCCGCCGCATGGCCGAGATTTATGGCGGCCGCGCGGGAACGGTGGGAAGCTGGCGGCTGGCGCGCACCGTGATGACCCATCTGGTCGCCACAGGCGCCGTCGCGGCCGGTGACGACCTGATCCACACCGTTGCCGGCGGCGGTGTGCTTGCCAAGCTGTCGCGCCGTTTCGGCGAAGGCGTGGTCAATGGCGCACTGACCGCCCGCGTCGGCATCGCCGCGATGGAGGTCTGCCGCCCCCTGCCCTTCCTCGCCCAACCCCGTCCCAAGGTCGGCAATCTGGTCGCGCGCGGATTGCGGGGCCTGTTCGGCAGCGATGACGGCGGTCGCTGATCCGGGGGCGGCGCGCCGCTCGGCGAATTTTCTTGCGATCCCGGAGAAAACAGCTTAGACGGGAGGCGCTACGTTATCGCTTCTTCGACCTGTCTCCTTCATCTGGCTTCAGTCTTAGAGTTTGAACTGACAAGGCCGGGTTCGTCGCACTCAAGCGGACGACATTACTATAGGAGATCTCACGATGGCCAACGGCACCGTGAAATGGTTCAACGCCACCAAAGGTTATGGTTTTATCGCACCGGAAAACGGCAAGCGGGACGTGTTCCTGCATATCTCGGCGCTGGAGCGTGCCAATCTGTCCGCTCCCGCTGACGGTCAGGCCGTGACTTTCGACATCGAAACCGGCCGCGACGGACGCGAATCGGCGATCAACGTCGCTTTCGCCTGAGCGCGATCCACGCCCATCGGGCAGGTTTGACGCATGAGCCCTCGCCTTCCGGCGGGGGCTTTTCCCATGCCGGTGGGCAAGGCATGGCTGGCAATCGACATTGCCCCGCATCTGGTTATAAAATCTGACCAGTTTTCAGGCAGCACCGCAGGCCCCATGCCCTTCCAGAAGATCGAAGCCAAGAAACTGTCCGACGCGGTGATCCGCCAGATCGAAGGGCTGATCCTGCAAGGCGTCCTCTCCCCGTCCGAGCGCCTGCCCTCCGAGCGGGACATGGCCGAGGCGATGGGGGTCTCGCGCCCCTCCCTGCGCGAGGCGTTGTCGCGCCTGCAGGAGGACGGGCTGCTGGTCGCGCGCCCCGGCTCGGGCATCTATGTCGCCGAGATCCTGGGTTCGGCCTTTTCGCCCGCGCTTGTGCGGCTGATCGCCCGCCACCCCCGCGCGACCGCCGATTACCTGGCGTTCCGCAAGGATCTGGAGGGGCTGGCAGCCGAACGCGCGGCGCAATCCGCAGGCGATGTCGACCTGCAGGTAATCGACGCAGCCTTCCGCAGGATGCAGGCCGCCCATCTCCGTCCCGACCCGCAAACCGAAGCAACTCTGGACGTGGCCTTTCACATGGCCATCATCGAGGCCAGTCATAATGTCGTCGCGCTGCATATGATGCGATCGATGCAGGAACTGCTGCAAGCAGGGGTATTCCGCAATCGCAGCCGCATCTTCGCCTCGGACGCGGTGCGTGACCGGATATTGTCACAGCATGAGGCGATCAACACCGCCCTGCAAAGCCGCGACGGCACCGCCGCGCGGCGCCGTATCGAAGAACATCTGGATTATGTCGCAGAACAACTGACCATCCAGCAGCGGACCGACGAGCAGGCCGAACTGGCCCGGCTGCGGCTGCGTCATGCCGGTCAGGAAAGCTGATCGGCAGTTGCCTGCAATGACAAAGGCATATCAGCGGGCCAGTTCGGCGGCGACCGCTTCGCGCAGTGCCGGAAGCAGTTCGGCTTCGAACCACGGATTCTTGCGCAACCACGCGGTATTGCGCCAGGAAGGGTGTGGCAGCGGAAAGACTGCGGGCGCATGATCACGCCATCCGCGAACGGTTTCGGTCACGTTGCCCTGCCCCAGATGCCATTTGATCGCGTGGCCGCCGACAAGCAGCGTCAGCCTGGGCCGCAGATACCGCATGACCCGCACCCGCCACGTATTGGCGCAGATCGGCGGCGGCGGCAGATCCGAGCCTTTCGAATCATAGCCCGGGAAACAGAATGCCATCGGCACGATGGCAACCCGGTCACGGTCGTAGAAGGCGGTTTCGTCGATATCCATCCATTGCCGCAGCCTCTCGCCCGAGCGGTCGGTAAAGGGCCGTCCGCTTTCATGCACCCGCATTCCGGGCGCCTGCCCCGCGATCAACAACCCCGGCCCCTTGCGAAACCAGACCACCGGACGCGGTTCATGCCCGGTCGCCGTCGCCGCGAACCGCTCGGCGCAGAGGGTGCAAGCCCTTATTTCACGCGACAGAGACCGCATTCGCTTAATTTAAAACAATTTCGGCATGAAAGAAGCCACATGGTCACGATTTGTCATGTATCCTGCAGGAAACTGGACACTATGTCGGCTGGAACCTATTGTCCGCCGACATCGCCGGTATGGCGATATGCACAGGATGGTGACTGACACCTATGCTGGAATTCGAAAACGTCTCCAAGTCCTTCTGGACCGGACTGCAGCGCAAGGTCATTCTTGACCGGGCCTCGTTTCGCGTGGAGCTTGGGAACTCGCTTGGTATCCTGGCACCCAACGGAACTGGCAAGACAACGCTCATCAACATGATGTGCGGGTTGGAAAAACCGGACGAAGGCTTTATTCGCAAGAACAATTGCCGCGTCTCCTTTCCGCTCGGTTTCATGGGAGGCGTGGTCAACAGGCTTTCCGCGGTCGAGAATTCACGTTATATCGCCCGGATCTACGGCCTCGATCCCGATTATGTCGAGGCTTTCACCCGCTGGCTTGCCGGCATCGACGAATATTTCGACATGCCCGTGGGCACCTATTCCGCCGGGATGCGGCAGCGGTTCAATTTTTCGCTTCTGCTTGCATTGGAATTCGATATTTACCTGATCGACGAAGGGATGCCGCATACCACCGATGTGGAATTCAACCGAAAGGCCGGCGCGGTTCTTTTCGACCGGCTGCGAAGCTCGACCGTGATCATCGTTTCGCATCAGCCCGGAACCATCGAGAAGTTCTGCCGTTCCGCTGCAGTCATGCGCGACGGAAAGTTATACATGTTCGAGACACTTGACGAGGCAAAGCAGTATTATGACTACACCGCCTAAGGCGCGACGATTCCACGCCTCTACCGATGAATCCGTCCGCCGCACCGGCAGCAAGAGCGAAAAAGCTGCACCCAAGGCAAAGCCGAAGGTCCGGGTGGAACTGCGCAAGAAGGACCCCGATCAGGCGGCCCCCGGCAAGGCGCCCCAATCGCCCCCCGAATCCGAGGCGGAAGCGCGCGAACGCTTCATGTTCACCGAGCCCGTGGATGACGGTTTCGGCGATTTTCGCCTGACGGAGAAGCCGGATGAAAAGGCCCCTGAGAAACCGGCAGGCAAAGCCTCCGGGAAAACGGCCGAGGAGGCCGGGGACAAATCCGAGCCCGGCGAGGATCGCGAAGCCAAGCTCAAGGCAATCCGCGAGGAGCGCCTGTCCGAACGCCAGCTTCGCATTGCCCGCCGCATCGCCTCGCTGCACCAGATCAAGGTGGCCTCCGACGAAGAGGCGGTGCTCGAATTGCGCGAACGCGGCATCGATCCGTCGCACCGTGCCGCGTTGAAGCAGATCCTTTCAAGCGAAGGCCACCGCGCCGGAACATCGCCGGCTGCGAACACTCCCGCAATACGCCCTCCCTCCTCTCCCCCTGCGGTCAAGGAGACGCCGGGCCTGCCTTCCCGCGAGGACATGACCGAAGCGCGGCGGGCGGCAGAGATCTATCGCATCCAACAGGAAATGGCGGCCAGGCGCAGGCGCAGGCTGGCCATGCTGGGCGCGCGGGTTCTGGTCTTTGTCATCCTGCCCACGATCCTTGCCGGATGGTATTACTATGCCATCGCCACGCCGCTCTACGCGACCAAGTCGCAGTTCCAGATCCAGACGGCAGAAACCTCCGGCTCGGCCACGAGCGGCGGGCTGTTCGGCAGTTCACCGCTTGCCAACAATACCGATTCGGTCGCGGTTCAGAGTTATCTCACCTCCCGCGCGGCCATGCTCCGCCTGAACGAGGAACTCGGGTTCAAGGACGTCTTCCAGGATCCGGCTCTCGACTCGATCAAGCGCCTGCCGGAGAACGCCACGAACGAGGAAGCCTACGAGGTTTACCGCGATTCGGTGATCATCGGCTATGATCCGACCGAGGGAATGATCAACATGGAGGTGATCGCCCCCGATCCGAAAATCAGCGAGGAGTTCTCCCGGGCATTGATACGCTATGCCGAGGAACAGGTGGACAACATGACGTCCCGTCTGCGCGACGACCAGATGGAGGGTGCCCGGCGGAACTACGAGGATGCCGAGGCCAAGGTGCTGGAAGCCCAGCAACGTGTGCAGGAGGCGCAGACGCAACTGGGCGTTCTGGACCCCCAGGCCGAAAGCTCGGTCGTCATGACCCAGATCACGCAACTTGAAAGCCAGCTCACCGAAAAACGGCTGGAACTGGGGCAATTGCTGACCAATCCAAGACCCGTGCAAAGCCGGGTCGAAGGTGCAAAGGGCGATATCGCGCGGCTGGAACAAATGATCGCGGAGACCAGGAAGCAGCTTACCCAGGATAACGATACGCGCAATTCCCTGGCCCAGATCACGGGTGAATTGCGGATTGCGGAGGGTGAGTTGCTGACCCGGCAGGAATTGCTGGCAAGCGCGGCCGAACAACTGGAAGCCGCCCAGATCGAGGCCAACAAGCAGGTCCGTTACCTTTCGATGTCGGTATCTCCGATCCCGCCGGACGAGGCGACCTATCCGCGGGCGTTTCAGAACACGCTCGTGGCCTTCCTGATTTTCATGGGCATATATCTGATGCTGTCGTTGACAGTATCCATCCTGCGCGAACAGGTATCGACATGACCGAACAACGCCATATCCGCATCGGCGGCCTGACCTGCGGCAACGATCTGCCACTGACCGTCATCGCCGGCCCCTGCCAGCTGGAAAGCCTGGAGCATGCCTTGCATATCGGCGAAACGATGGCCAAAGCCTGCGCCAAAGCCGGCGCCGGCTATATATTCAAGGCAAGCTACGACAAGGCGAACCGGACCTCGCTGCAGGGCCGCCGAGGGGTCGGGATCGAGGACGGGCTGCAAATGCTCGCCACGATCCGCGAAAGGCTGGGCTGCCCCGTCCTGACGGACATACATGACATCCAGCAGGCCACGATGGCGGCAGAGGCGGTGGACGTTCTGCAAATCCCCGCCTTTCTGTCGCGGCAGACCGATCTGTTGCTGGCCGCCGGCCGCTCGGGCGCCGTGATCAACATCAAGAAGGGGCAGTTCCTCGCCCCGTGGGACATGCCCAATGTCGCGGCCAAGGTCGCTTCGACCGGCAATGAAAAGATCCTGCTGACCGAACGCGGCGCGAGCTTTGGCTATAACACCCTGGTCGCGGACATGCGTTCGCTGCCGATCATGGCCCGCACCGGCTATCCCGTGATCATGGACGCCACCCATTCGGTGCAGCAGCCGGGGGGTCAGGGCGGCTCTTCGGGCGGGCAACGCGAATTCGCGCCGGTGATGGCGCGGGCGGCAGTCGCGTTGGGGGTTGCGGGCGTCTTCATCGAAACCCATGAGGATCCCGACAATGCGCCTTCGGACGGGCCGAACATGATCCCGCTGGACCGGATGCCCGCACTGATAGAATCGCTGATGAAATTCGATGCGCTGGCCAAGGCCGATCCGCTTCGGGTCTGACGGCTACAAGGCTATGACGCCTTCAGCGACTGCCCGGCGGCATGTGCGGATGCCCAAGCCCACTGGAAATTGTAACCACCCAGCCAGCCGGTCACGTCAACGCATTCACCTATGAAATACAGTCCCGGCACATCACGGGCCTGCATGGTTTTCGCGTCCAGATCGCGGGTATCCACGCCTCCGAGTGTCACCTCGGCGGTCCGGTATCCCTCGGTTCCGACCGGCCGCAGCCGCCAGCGGTTGATCCGCCGCCCCAAGGCCTGCAAAACGTCGTTGGGCTGATCGGCCAGCCTTGCATTGGCCAATCCTGATTCGGCCGCGATGGACTGCGCCAGCCGTTCGGGCAGGTGCTGTGACAATGCCGATGCCACTGCCGTGCGCCCCGTCCGGCTTCGCGTCTCCATCAGTGCCGTGGCGATATCGATTCCGGGGCGCAGGTCGATTTCCAGAACCTCTCCGGGCTGCCAATAGCTGGAGATCTGCAGGATAACCGGGCCGCTCAACCCGCGATGGGTAAACAGCAGCGCATCGCGGAACCGGGCGCCGCCGTGACGGATCTCTGCCTCGACCGACACTCCGGCGAGCGGACGGCACAGGTTCAGATCCTGTTCGGCGAAGGTCAGGGGCACCAGCCCGGCACGGGGCTCGACAAGGCGCAATCCGAACTTGCGGGCGATCGCATAGCCGATCCCGGTCGCCCCCATCTTCGGGATCGACTTGCCGCCCGTCGCGACCACGACATGCCTTGCCCGCACCTGCCCCGCATTCGTCGCGATCACGAAACCATCGGCATCGCGGCCGACATCCTCGATCCCGGTTTCCAGCCGCAGCCCGGCGCCCCGCATGCGATGCATCAGCATATCAATGATCTGCGTCGCTTTTCCGTCGCAAAACAACTGTCCCTGCGTCTTTTCATGCCAGGCGATTCCCGCACGATCCACCAGTTCGACGAAATCCTCCGGGCGGTATCGCGCCAATGCCGAGGCAGCAAAACGCCGGTTCTGCGACAGGAACCGGTCCCAGGAGGTAGAGAGATTCGTGAAGTTGCACCGCCCCCCGCCGGAGATTCGAATTTTCTCGCCGGGTTTGCGGGAATGCTCAAGGATCAGCACGCGGCAGCCCTGTGCCAGGGCCGAGCCCGCACAGAACAGCCCCGCTGCTCCGGCTCCGAGAATTGCGATATCCACCTGATCCATATGCCGCGGATAACGGGTTCCCGTGTAACCGGCAAGCCGGTGCAAATTTCGGCTTGAACCCCTCCGTCGTCTTGGCTATTCAGCCCGGACAGTTGGGGCGTAGCCAAGTGGTAAGGCAACGGTTTTTGGTACCGTGTACCGTAGGTTCGAATCCTACCGCCCCAGCCAAGCTTTATCCTCAAAAGACAGCTCGATAGATTAACCGGCAGTTTTGCGGGGATGGCCCGGTTTACACCTCAGTTTACATTTTTGTTCCGATTTCAGTCTCACCGATGAGATTCTTTGATGCGGTTCTATCAAGCTTCAGACTGGTAAAGCGGGCAGTATCCGTACAAATCTGGCCCAACATCTTCTCCAGCTTTCTCGGGAGGCATCCTCTCGACGCGTCGTTGCCATCATTCACCCGTTGCGCCAATACCGCTGCATGAAAGCAGTGCACGACGACAAGAGATTCACGCTGATCGAAATGTTAGTTGTCATGAATAGTTTCAGTTACCCGGGAGAGGATCGAGAAAACCGGAAGACCCCGGTTCAACTTTGATAAATAAAGAATAGCGGGGCGGGCAGATCGTTCCGCGTGTCTTTCAGTATAGCCCGAAAACCAGCTTTCTGGCCGGATGGGCCTGTAAGTGCGCCCTCTCGCAGCGGCACTCTGACAAGCGATTAAACACCGGTTTTTCAACTCCATAATGGGCTTTCAGCCGGCAGGTTTGCCCGATCTGGACTTTCCGGACATGGTAGAAGCGTTCCATGTTGGCCCTCTCGCGACCATGTTTAGCCAGGGTCATCCGAAAGGCCGCGCCATCAGACCATGGGATTAGACATCTAAATTCGCCCTTCGCGACGCATCTTCTTGCGATCCCGTGCCTTGTATAGCGCCATGAAGAACGGCATGAACCACGGTTTGCCGCGATAAAACGGGATAGAGGCAGGTGCCCGGAAATCGAAAGCCGACGGATTGTCCTGTTCCTGGCCAAGCAGCTTCAATGCCGCACGCCGCCCTATCCAGGGTGCCCAGACCACGCCCGAACCACAGAAGCCTGTCGCATAGACGATCTCGTCCCGAGTGAAAATTCGCGGGATCATGTCGCGGTGCATGGCAACATTGCCGAACCATGTATGCGAGATCGGCGTCCCTTGCAGTTCGGGGAAGATCTCCAGCAGGTTCTTGTGCAGATAGGCCACGGGCTTGGCCGGATCGTCACTATAGGTGCCGTCCCGCCCTCCGAAAAGAATGCGCTTGCCGTCGGGCGAGGGCCGGAAATAGAAGCCCAGAACGCGCGTATCGCTCAGCATCATCTGACGGGGCATCAGCCGGGCCATCAGCTCGGCCGGCAGTTCCTCGGTGGCTATGATGCGGCTGCGCACGGGGACTAGGCGGCGCTGCAGCCACGGGCTGGCTTCGTCGGTATAGCCATTCGTGCAAACCAGAACCTGCCGCGCCCGAACCTGTCCCCGGCTGGTTCGGACGGTGAACGCCCCGCCATCCCGGTCGATCTTCGTGACCGCGGTGTCCGAGTGGACCACGACTCCCGCAGCCTGTGCCACGCGCAGCAATTCCGCGATGAATTTGGCCGGGTGCAGCCCGCCGATATCCATACGCACCATGCCGCCCCGGAAATAATCCGACCCGATATAGTTACGCTGCTCGGCCTGCGGTACGGCATAGGCCTCGATCCCCAGATCCCGGCGCAATTTTTCCGCGTTGCGGGACATCTGCTCGTAATCCTGGGGGCCAATGGCGCATACATAACGCCCGGAAAGCCGGAAATCGCAATCGATCCCCTCTTCCTCCAGCAGGTTGTAAAGATGCTCCCGCGCCTGCTTTCCCTCCGCCTCGATCGCCATGGTGCGCTCTTCGCCGAATTTACGCAGCAGGGTCTGATGGTCGAGACGAATATTCCCGCTGGTGATGCCGCCATTGCGCGACGACGCCCCCTCTCCCGGATGCTGACGGTCGAACACTGCGACCGCACGCCCGGCCCGCGCCAGTGTCAGGCCCGCCGTCAGCCCCGCATAACCAGCCCCGACGATGGCGACATCCACCGTTTTCTCCAGCTGCTTCTGAGGCAAGGGGCGCGGCGGCGCGGCGTCCCACCAGTAAGGCGTGGTGTTCATCTTGCTTTCGGTCAGAGTCATGTCCTAGCCTTTTCTCAAAGATGCCGGTCGAACTGCACCGCGCCGATCACCCAGAGTATCCGGGCGGGCCGGTCGCTCTCATTTCGGAAACCGTGCTCAAGGGCGCTGTCGAAAACGAAACTGTCGCCCTGTCCAAGCCTTGCCTCACGGTGGTCCACGGACAGGACAAGCTCACCTTCGAGCACCAGCCCCCCCTTTTCCGCCGGATAACTCAGGGCCGTGTTCCCGGAACTCGCGCCCGGCGCGATCGTAAGGATCATAATCTGCAGGTTATGGTTGCCGCCCGATGTCAGCAGTTCCTTTTGCAATGTCCCAAGATCGATGAACGGACGGTTTTCGGCCCGGCGCACGAATGGCGGCTCGTCCCGGGTGTCCGGCTGATCGTCGCTGAACATTGCCTGCATGGAAATGTTCAGCGCCCGCCGGATCGCGGTCAACACGCGCATCGAGGGGTTGGCCAGATCCCTTTCGATCTGGCTGATCATCCCGACCGAAACGCCCGATTTCCGGGCAAGTTCCTGAATCGAGATTCCCTGCTGCTTGCGAAGATGGCGAAACGTGGCGCCGATAGACCGCGAGGAGCCGTTCTCGGCATCACCTGTTTCATCCTGGGTCATGAGGCACCGGCTTTTAATATCCCTGACTGCCGGATGCCCGCTGGAAAGCTGCGTCGAACACCCGGCAATGCGTTCAATGATGAAAATATTCCTGCAGAATTTCAATGATAATGCTGAAATCCGCAAGGAAAATCTGATTGCTTGCCATTTTTTTCAATATAACCCTATATTGATTTCAATAATGAATATCAGCCAAGGGGGGACTGAGTGCGGCCTGAACCTGATACCGCTGGCGAGTGTCCGCGATCCGAACCGGTGCTGACCGTGCGTAACCTTACCGTAGAGCTCCCGACAGGGATGGAGCGTAGATATGCGGTGAAGGACGTGTCCTTCGATCTGCCGCGCGGCAGGGTGCTCTGTGTCATCGGTGAGTCGGGCTCGGGCAAATCGGTGACGGCGAACACCATCATGGGGCTGCTGCCGAACGTGATCCGGGTGACGTCTGGCGAAATCCGGTTCCAGGGCGACGACCTTCTGAAACTCGACAAGGATTCCCTGCGCGGCCTGCGGGGGCGGGCAATCTCGATGATCTTCCAGGACCCGCTATCGGCCCTGAACCCGCTCATGACAGTTGGCGACCAGATCGCCGAGGCCATGGCGGCGCATGGTGCGGGCACCAGGCAATCGCGGACGGAACGGGCGCTTGAACTGCTGGAGGAGGTGGGTTTGCCGGATCCGGCGCTGATGCTGCATCAATATCCCTTCCGGCTGTCGGGCGGGCAGCGGCAGCGGGTGATGATCGCCATGGCACTCGCGCTCGAGCCCGATATCCTGATCGCCGACGAGCCGACCACCGCGCTGGACGTGACGACGCAGGCGCAAATTCTCGAACTGATCCTGGATATACAGAAACGCAAGGGAATGAGCGTCATGTTCATCACCCATGATTTCGGTGTCGTGGCCGAGATCGCGGATCAGGTCATCGTCATGGAAAAAGGGGTGATCGTCGAGCAGGCTCCCGCGAACGAGATTTTCACCGCGCCCAAGCACGAATATACCAAGCGCCTGATCGCGGCCGTCCCGGAATTGATCGAGGCAGGCCAACCCGACAGAAGCATTTCAGCCGGTCAGGACGACACCGTCATATCTGTTGAAAACCTCAACAAGACCTATACCAGCGGCAGCGGATGGCTGGGACGCAAGCGGGTCGTCAGCGCCGTGGCCGATGCCAGCTTTACACTGAAGCGCGGGCAGACCCTTGGTCTCGTGGGCGAAAGCGGTTCGGGCAAGACCTCGCTTGGCCGGCTGCTGATCAAGCTGCTGGAAAGTGACAGCGGCAGGATCGTCTATCGCGGCACCGATATCGCCCCGATGTCGGAGCGCGAGTTCAGGCCCTTGCGTCCGAAGATCCAGATGATCTTTCAGGATCCCTTCGCCTCGCTCAATCCGCGCTCGACAATCGGGCATATCATCACGGTCGGGCCGATCGCCCAGGGAATGAAACGGTCAGAAGCCCGCACAAAGGCGTTTCGCATCCTGCAGCAGGTAGGATTGGATGCCGGAGCCTATGGCCGTTATCCGCACGAATTTTCCGGCGGGCAGCGCCAGCGGGTCGGAATCGCGCGCGCATTGATGTTCGATCCCGAAGTTCTGGTCGCGGATGAGGCCGTGTCCGCGCTGGACGTTTCGATTCAGGCACAAATCCTGCAACTGCTGGACGAAATTCAGCGCGAAACCCAGGTGAGCATGGTCTTCATTACGCATGACCTGCGAATTGCCAGCCAGATTTGCGATCATGTCCTAGTGATGCAAAGCGGCAAGATCGTGGAGGCAGGGCCGCCATCCCGCATTTTTCACCACCCCCGGCATGACTATACCCGGCAGCTTGTCGCGGCCATTCCCGGCACAGGACGCGCTGCCCGACCCGCATAACACCAGCTACGAATTGGGAGGATAATCAAGATGACATCCAACAGGATCACCCGCCGCGGCACGATGCAGATGATGGGGCTGGCCGGGGCTGCCGGGCTCTTTGCCCCGAACCTGCTCGTCAGCAGGGCGCTGGCGGCGGCACCCGATGCCCCCACGGGCCAGATCATCGTCGGTTTCTCGCAAGAGCCCACGGTGTTCAACCCGCTCATGCCCCGGATCGAGGTGGATGATGGCGTGCAGCTTTCGCTATTCGACGCGCTGTTCCGTATCAGCCCCGAGGGCGAATTCATTCCCGCGCTTGCCGCCGAAGTTCCGACCATCGAAAATGGCGGCCTATCCGAAGATGGGCTGGAATGGCGCGTCAAGCTGCGCGACGATGTGAAATGGCATGATGGTGAACCCTTTACCGCCGAAGATGTGAAATTCACTCTGGAACTGGTGGTCGATCCGAATTTCAGAAGCTGGCGCACCACCGGGCATGATCTGGTCCGCGACCTGACCGTAGTCTCGCCGACCGAGATCACATGGCGCATGGAAGAGCCCTTTGCCCCCTATATGGCCATCCTCGTGGAAACAATGATGGTGCCCAAGCATATCCTTGGCCCCGAAGAGGATCGCAACAACGCACCTTTCAACCAGGCGCCTGTCGGCACGGGCGCGTTCAAATGGGGCAGCCGGACGGCCGGGGACCATCTGGAGCTGGTCGCCAATCCCGATTACTTTGGCGAAGGCCCGTATATCGAGCGGCTGATCTACAAATATATCCCCGATCTGACCGTGCTTTATACCCAGTTCAAGAGCGGTGATATCGACATCGCCGGGTCTCAATACATCACTCCGGACAATTACGAAGAGGCGAAAACGCTGCCCGGAAAAGTGGTGGAGGTCGTTCCCTCACCGACCGTGGAATCCCTGTTCCTCAACATGGAGCGGCCACAATTCAAGGAGAAGGCGGTGCGCGAGGCGCTTTACGCGGCGCTGGACAAGCAGGCGATCATCGACGCGCTTTATTATGGTCTGCCGACTCCGACCGAAAGCTATCTGCCGCAGCAATCCTTTTTCTACAATCCCGACCTTCCCCAGCATGAATTCAATATCGAGAGGGCCAACCAGATCCTCGACGAGGCGGGCTGGACCCGGGGTGCGGGGGGAATCCGGGAAAAGGACGGGGTCCGACTGTCTTTCACCAACTCGACCACCTCGGGCAACCATCTGCGCGAGCAGGCGCAGCAATTCATCCAGCAGACCTTTGCCGAGATCGGCGTCGAGATGACCATCTCGAACAAACCGCCTGCGGTGATGTGGGGGGATTACTGGACGAATTCGGAATTCGACACGGTCATCGTGGGGATCGTCTTTACCACCGGGGCCGATGCCGATGTGACGGTGCGTTTCCATTCCGGCGCCATCCCGGCGCAGGACGGTGCCGGATCGAATACCGGCCAGTACCAGAACGAAGAGGTCGACAAGCTGCTGGAGCAGGGCACAAGCACTTTCGTGCCCGAGGAGCGCAAGGAGATCTATCACCAGCTGCAAAAGATCATCCGCGACGATCTGCCTTTGCTGCCGATGTTCCAATATGCCACCGTCCGTGGCCATAAAGAGGGCATCATGGGTATCGTGCCGAATATCAATACCCGCATCGATACCTGGCATGCGGCGGCCTATTACTGGGACAACTGACGCCTTTCCAGGCTCCATGTCCGGCCTCTGCCCTTTCGGAGGCCGGTTCTCCCATCGACAACCAAATGCCCGGCACACAGGATAACCGATGGCCAGATATCTTTTGAAACGCCTTGGTCAAAGCATTGTCTTGCTGATCATCGTCTCGATGATCGGGTTCTTCATGTTGCACCTGACCCCCGGCGGGCCCTTGTCGCAATACGCGCTGACGCCGGGCATGACGCAGGAGACAATCGACCGTATCGCCGAGCAGATGGGGCTGAACCGGCCCCTGCCCGTTCAGTATCTCGATTGGGTCTGGCGGCTGGTTCAGGGCGATTGGGGGGAATCCTATCGCGACAATCAACCCGTGCTTTCCGTGATCGGCCGTCATCTTTTCGCGACGCTTCTTCTGATGGGCAGTTCGACCGCGATCTCCATCGGCATCGGCACCTGGATCGGCATTCGCGGCGCCACGCATCGCTATTCGGCCTTCGATTATGTCGCCACGGTGGGCGCGATGGTGGCATTGTCGATTCCGACATTCTGGTTCGGGCTGGTCGGCATCTATATCTTCTCGCTTGAGCTCGGCTGGCTGCCCGCCGGGAACATGTACGAGATCGGCAACGGCTCGTTCCTTGACTACCTGCATCACCTGATCATGCCCAGCGTGGTCCTGGCCCTCGTGAATATCGCGATCTGGAGCCGCTACATGCGGACCGCGACGCTGGATGTCATCAACCAGGATTTCGTCAAGACCGCCCGTGCCAAGGGCGTCAGCGAGCGCCGGGTGCTGATGAAACATGTGGTCGGAAACGCGTTACTGCCGATGATCACGCTGGCCGGCATGCAATTGCCCAACCTGCTCAGCGGCGCCCTGGTGACCGAAACCGTCTTTACCTGGCCCGGCATGGGCAGGCTGTTCCTCGATAGCCTGGGATATAATGATTACCCGGTGGTGATGGGATTGCTGATGTTTTCCGCCATCCTTGTTCTTCTGGGCAACCTGATCGCCGACCTGATCTCGGCCGCCATCGACCCCCGCATTCGCCTGAGCTGACCAGAGGGACGCAAGATGACCGAAACGACGCTCGATACCCCCTCGCATCGCTGGTGGAACAGCCGTGCCCTGTCGCGTTTCATGCGCCACCGGCTCGCGATCATCGGCACGGCGATGCTGCTGTTGCTCACACTGGCCTGCTTTGCTGGCCCGCATCTGCTCGCCTATGACGAGCTGTTCATCGACCTGCGGGCGCGGTTCTCGCCGCCCCTGACCGGCGATCATTACCTGGGCACCGACCCGATGGGGCGCGACATCACGGCGCGGCTGCTGGTTGCGGGACAGACTTCGCTGCTGGTCGGCTTTTTCGCCATGATCCTTTCCACCCTGATCGGCACGGTCATCGGGGTTGTCGCCGGCTATTACGGCGGCAGGGTGAATGCGGCGCTGATGCGCTTTGTCGATGCCTTCCTGGCCTTTCCCTCGATCTTCCTGTTGCTGGCGCTTGCGGCCTTCATCAATCCCAGCCCGGTCATGATCACCGTCATCATCGCCGTCACAAGCTGGATGGAGATTGCCCGCATCGTCGAGGCCGAGGTCAAATCCCTGCGCGAGAGGGATTTCGTCATGGCGGGCAGGATGCTGGGACTCAGCAATACCCATATCATGTTCCGCGAATTGCTGCCGAACATGGTCGGGCCGATCATCGTCGCGGCAACCCTGACCGTCGCGCGCGCGATCCTGCTCGAGGCCTATATCAGCTTTCTGGGCTATGGCATTCAGCCGCCGCTACCCAGTTGGGGCAACATGCTGAACGGGGCGCAGCAATACCTGGACTCCGCCCCATGGCTTGCGATCGTGCCGGGGATCACGATCACCATCGCCGTGACCAGCTTCAATTTCATCGGCGACGGATTGCGCGACGCGTTCGACGTGCGTTCCGAACCGACTTGACGATAAGGGCATGATGATTTTCCTTGCCAGTATGGATCGTGAACGGGGCTAATTCCTGCAAGCCCGCTTCAAGGAGGTCTTGCCCGACATTCAGGTCGTTCTGGGCGACGAGCCTTATGACAAATCCTCCATCCGCTACATGCTCACTGGATGGTGCCTGAAGATATCGCCACGGCTTATCCGAATTTGCAGGCCGTCTTTTCGCTTGGGGCCGGTGTGGATCAGTTCACCGAAGCGGTCTTGCTCCCGCATGTAAGTCTGCTGCGGATCATTAACGATGACCTGACCGCGGTGATGCAGGAATATGTGACCATGGCGATCCTGGCCCTGCATCGGGATCTGCCCGGCTATATCAACCGGAAGGCGCGGCAGGTCTGGCAAAAGATTTCCGTCCCGCCACCAGCCCTAAAACGACGTATCGGCATGATGGGGCTGGGCGAATTGGGACAGGGCGTATTACGCACCCTCGCGCCATTCGGCTTCCCGCTCTCAGGCTGGTCGCGAAACCCCAACCGGACCGACGACGTTACACGTTTCAAGGGCCTGAGGGGTTGGAACCGTTTCTCGATCAGACCGACATACTCATCTGCCTGTTGCCGCTGACCGACGAAACGCAGGCCATCCTGAATCGCAGTCTTTTCGAGCCGCTTCCATCCGATGCCACCCTTGTCCATGTCGGACGCGGACAACGACCTGTCGGCCCCGTCTATTTTTTGTTTTTTCTTTTATTTTTTATAGGTCTAACTCAGGTCAGCTCAGATCAACTCGCCTCAGCTCAAGACTGAAACTAATCATGACACCTAACAAGGACAGAACATGAACGTGGGATCAGAAAGTGGGATACACAAAATGACGATATTAGATATGTTTCCTAACCCATTGAAATCATGGTGCCGGTTGCAGGAATCGAACCCGCGACCTTCTGATTACAAATCAGCTGCTCTACCTGCTGAGCTAAACCGGCCATGCGGGGCTAGCCCGCTTTCGACATCCCGATACCGCGAGATGCCGGTTGACGCAAGCCGGGATTGGTCTGCGCCAGCAGGATCACCGCCAATAGCCCCACCGACATGACCAGCAACGCGGCCGGAGCGGCATTGCCCAGATCCTCGAGGCTGGCCTTTTCATGCACACGGGTCGCGAGCGTCTCGTAGCTGAACGGGCGCAACAGCAGCGTGGCCGGCAGTTCCTTGCAGCTGTCCACGAAGATCAACAGCAACGCGGAACCGACCGAGCCCCGCATCAGCGGCATCAGGATATCGCGCAGAGCGCCGGTGCTGCTCCGCCCGAGGGAACGCGCCGCCATTGGCAGCGAGGGCGGCACCCGGGTGAAGGCCCCATCGATGGCGCCCTGCCCGATCGCGAAGAACCGCACCGTATAGGCGAACACGATCGCGGCGCCGCTGCCGGTCAGGATCAGCCCCGGATCGCTGCCGGTCAGGGCCAGCCAGCCATCCGCGACCCGATGATCCAGCGCCGCCAGAGGAATCAGAATGCCGACGGCCAGCACTGCGCCGGGCGCGGCATAACCGATCATTGTCACCGGCAGCAGCAGCCGCGGCAGGCTGCGTCCGGAAAGACGCACCCCGTAGACCATGACCAGCGCCATCCCCACGGTCAGAACCGCCGCGATCCCGCCAAGGCTGACCGTATGCCAGACCGCAAGCCCCAGCCCCGGAGTAATCCAGCCCTCGGGATAGGCCAGGGCGTAATTGAGGATCACCCCGACAGGCAGAAGGAATCCAAGGGCAAACGGAAAGGCGCAGGCTGCCGTCGCGGCCATCGCGGGGATACCCTTCAATGTCAGGCGGCTGATCGGGCGCGGCTGGCGCGCGCTTTGATGAAAACGAGCATTGCGGCGGGCGAAACGCTCCCACAATGCCAGCAGCGTGACCACCAGCAGGATGACGCAGGCGATCTGTGCCGCCCCTCCGGCATTGCGGCGCTCCAGCCAGGTGGTGAAAATGCCCGTGTTCAGGGTCTGCACCCCGAAATAGCTGACCACGCCGTAATCGGCGACCGATTCCATCATCGCAATGGCCGAGCCGGCGACGATGGCCGGGCGGGCCAGCGGCAGACCGACGCGGCGGAACAGCGCCCAGGGCCCCGCCCCCAGGGCACGCGCGACCTCATAGGCGCTGCCGGATTGCTCATGCAGGGCCGCGCGGGTCAGCAGGTAGACATAGGGATAAAGCGCCGCCGACAGAACGACGATCGCCGCCTCGATCGAGCGGATGCGGGGAAACCAGTAATCGCTTGCATTCGTCCAGCCGAACCAGCCGCGCAAGGCGGTCTGCACCGGGCCGGAATAGTCCAGGAAATCCGCCAGGGCATAGGCCCCGATATAGGCAGGCACGGCCAGCGGAGCCAGAAGCAGCCATTGCATCCAGCGGCGGCCGGGAAAATCATACATGCTGACCAGCCATGCGGGCCCGGCCCCCATGCAGGCCGACAGCAGGCCGGTCCCCACCGCCAGGATCACGCTGTTCGACAGGTAACGCGGCAGGACCGAATTCAGCAGATGCGGCCAGATATTCTCGGTCGGGTTCAGCGCCATCCAGACCACCGCTGCCACCGGCATCAGCACCAGAGCAGCAATGAAAACCGCCCCGGCCGACCATGCCCGCCCGCCATTCTGCCGCAGGATGCTTTCGTGGCCGCGCCGCCTCCGGCGGGGCATGTCAAAAACGCTCATGCCGGAGCGGTAGCGCAAAGCGGTTTGACTGTCCACGATTGCCGGATACTGTGCCCCGGAATTTGCATCTCGTTAATCCCTGATGTGCAAGATTTACCGGAGTGGAGAGGGCAAGCCGCATGCAGATGGTCTTTCATATCGGCGTACATGCTACGGATGACGGCCGGCTACTGAAAACACTGCTGAAGAATAACGACCTGTTGCTGCGGCAGGAAACCGAAACCGTGCCTCCCCGCCGTCACAGCGGGTTGTTCGAGCAGGCGCTGATGGCGCTTCAGGGCGGGCTCGCAACCAACGAGATGGAAGAGGTCATCCTGGACGCCATCCTGAAAACCGATGATCCGCAGCGGGTGATCCTGTCCAGCCCCAGCTTCCTGGGTGGTGTCGGGCGGGTCGTCGGGAAAGAGGGGTTGTATCCGCAGATCGGCAATAGCGTAGCGTCACTGGCCAACCTGTTTCCCAAGGCGGAAGCCGAGTTCTTCATGGCGATCCGCAATCCCGCGACGCTGCTCTCGGATATCCTGCCGCAATTCAAGGGCGGCGGCTACAAGGCCATGCTGCAGGGCCGCCATCCGCTGGACCTGCGCTGGCGCGAGGCGGCTCAGCGCCTGGTTCGGGCGGCACAGGGGCGGCGCCTCGTCATCTGGTGCCACGAGGATGTGCCGCTGATCTGGCCCGAGGTGATCCGCCTGATCGGCCAGATCGCCCCCGAATCGCCGCTCGAAGGGGGGATGCTGTATATGCGTGAACTGCTTGACGACGCCGGTTCCGCGAAACTGGCCGAAGCGATAAGCGCGCGCGACCAGATGTCGATCTCGGACCGGCGCAAGACCTGCGCCGAGATATTGGGGAAACATGCCGCGGAAGATGTGATGGAACAGCCCGTCGAACTGCCCGACTGGACGCAGGAGATGGTCGACGAGATGACCGACAACTACCACCGCGATATCGCGGAGATCGTGGCGCTGCCCGGAGTGGAGTTCATCCTGCCATAGATCGAGGTCAGAGGCGGCCGGGCTCCGTGACAGCGGACGGAACCGGCCGTCTCACATCCCGGCGAGATCCGCGCCTCCGGCGGCGCGGAACCAGCGGATGACCTTGGCGCGTTCCTCATCTTCCATGAAGCTGACATTGGCGGGCGGCATCGCATCGGTCAGCCCTGCCTGCACATATATCTCGCGCGCCGCCCGGGCGATATCCGAGGGCGTTTCGAGGAACACTCCCTTGGGCGCGTGATAGATGCCCTCGTAAACCGGCTCGCGCGCGTGGCACATGGAACAGCGTCCCGCCACGATACCGGCGACCTCGTCGAAACCCGCCGCCTCGGCGTAACGGGTCTCGACCGGGGTCAGGGCACGGGTCTCGGCATTTTCCAGCGTGTCCTGGTTGAGGCCGATGGAGCTCAGCCACATGATCATGATGAACAGCACCGCCGTCACCGCCCAGGTCCACCACAGTTCGCCCTTGCGGGCATGCATGGTGTTGAAGAAATGCCGGATGGTCACGCCCATCAGAAAGATCAGCGCCGCGATCAGCCAGTTGTAATCGCTCGCGAAGGCCAGCGGGTAATGGTTCGACAGCATCAGGAAGATGACCGGCAGGGTCAGGTAGTTGTTATGCGTCGAACGCAGCTTGGCGATCTTGCCGTATTTCGGATCGGGCGCGCGCTCGGCCTTGAGATCGGCCACCACGATGCGCTGGTTCGGCATGATAACCAGGAACACATTCGCGGTCATGATCGTCGCGGTGAAGGCGCCCAGGTGCAACAGCGCCGCGCGCCCGGTGAAGACCTGGTCATAGCCCCAGCCCATGACCACCAGCGCCGCGAACAGCAGCAGCATCAGCACGGTCGGGCGTTCTCCGAGCGGCGATTTGCAAAGCGTGTCATAGATCAGCCAGCCGATCGCCAGGGAGCCGCCCGAGATCAGGATTGCCTGCCATTGCGCCAGCGCCATCTTGGCCGGATCGATCAGGAACAGGTTCGCTCCGGCCCAATAGGTCACCATCAGCAGCGCCGCGCCCGAAAGCCATGTCGCGTAGCTTTCCCATTTGAACCATGTCAGATGCTCGGGCATCCGTTCCGGCGCGACCAGGTATTTCTGGATATGGTAGAAACCGCCGCCATGGACCTGCCATTCCTCGCCATGCGCGCCCTTTGGCAGGCCGGGCGCCTTGACCAGGCCGAGATCCAGCGCGACGAAATAGAAGGACGAACCGATCCAGGCGATGGCGGTGATCACATGGGTCCAGCGGATCGCGAAGCTCAGCCACTCCCAGATAACGATATGATCGGGAATCATCGCTCAGCTCCCCCGATAGGTCGAATAGCCGAAGGGCGAGACCAGCAGCGGCACATGATAGTGATCCTGCTGCGACATGCCGAAACGGATCGGGATCACGTCCAGGAAACGCGGGGTCTCGGGCGGGATTCCCGTGGCATCCATCCAGGCGCCGGCGTGGAATTCCAGCTCGTATGCGCCGGTTTCGAATTCGCTTTCCGGCAGGATTTGCCGGTCGGTGCGGCCATCGGCATTGGTCTTCAGCCGTGCCAATTCGACCCGCTGTCCGCCCTGCAGGCGAAACAGCACCACCTCCATTCCCTCGGCAGGCTTGCCGCGGGCGGTATCGAGAACATGGGTTGTCAGGTAACCCGGCATCTGCGCCTCCCCTGATTATCGCGGTTTCATTGATAACCGATCCTGCCCGCAAGACGAGAGGGCGCGAAGGCAAGGCAGTCTATAATTTTCGTAGAAAATCGATTGAAGACAGGCCATGACATGCAGCGGACGGGCTTGGTGCCTGCCCCGGTTATGCGACAGCCGGGCAATGGAGATGCCCGGCTGCCTTGGCGTGATGCCGCGTCGAATTGACGGCCGATCAACCTTTGTCAGGCAGATCCCGCCAACCGCGCGACGGCCTTTTGAGCCCGTGCCCGCAAGTCACGCGGATCGGCGGTCAGTAGCTGGTGGTCCGTAACCACCGCCCTGCCCCGAACGTAAACCGCCCGGGGACGTATCGGCGCGCAGAATACCAGTGCGGCGACCGGATCCCATTGGCCGGCGGCGGGCAGTTCGCCAATATCCCACAGGACCAGATCGGCCTGCATCCCCGGCGCGAGCGCGCCGATATCGCTGCGCCCCAGCACGCGGGCGCCGCCAAGCGTGGCGATCTCCAACGCTTCGCGGGCGCCCATCGCGGCCGGGCCGTCCTTCAGACGGGCGACCAGCATCGCCTGCCGAGCCTCCAGCCCCAGATGACTGCAATCATTGGAGGCCGATCCATCGACCCCCAGCCCCACCGGCACGCCCCTGTCGCGCATCGTCCGCACCGGGGCGATGCCGCTGGCCAGCCGCGCGTTCGAGCAGGGGCAATGCGCCACCCCGGTCCCGCTCCGGGCAAAAAGGTCGATCTCGGGATCCGACAGTTTCACGCAATGGGCATGCCAGACATCATCCCCGGTCCAGCCAAGGCTTTCCGCGTAATCCCCCGGCAGCATTCCGAAATTATCAAGAGAATAGCGAATATCCTCGTCATTCTCGGCCAGGTGGGTATGCAGCCGCACGCCCTTTTCCCGCGCAAGAATGGCGGCATCGCGCATCAATTCGCGGCTCACCGAAAAAGGCGAACAGGGCGCGAGTGCCACCTGCACCATCGCCCCCTCGCCCGCATCGTGAAAGGCATCCACCACCCGCTCGCTGTCGCGCAGGATCGCGGTCTCATCCTCGACCAGCGCATCGGGCGGCAGGCCGCCCTTGCTCTCGCCGATCGACATCGCCCCGCGCGTGGCGGTGAAGCGGATGCCAATATCCGAGGCCGCCTCGATACTGTCATCCAGCCGCGAGCCGTTCGGAAACAGGTACAGGTGATCCGAGCTGCAGGTGCAGCCCGACAGCGCCAGCTCGGCCAGACCGACCTGCGCCGACAGGCGGATATCCTCGGGCTCCATCCGCGACCAGATCGGATAGAGCACCCGCAGCCAGCCGAACAGCGCCGCATCCTGGGCGGCGGGCACGGCGCGGGTCAGGGTCTGGAACAGGTGGTGATGGGTATTGACGAGGCCGGGGGTGACGACGCAGCCCCCGGCCTCGATGATTTCGGCGCCATCGCGCGGCAGGCCCTTGCCCACCGCGACGATCTTTCCATTCTCGACCAGCACATCGCCGCCCGCGATCTCTTGCCGTGTCTCGTCCATGGTGACGACGACATCGGCGTTCCGGATCAGCAGCCTAGTGGGCATCGGACGCGTGCCCCGCCTCGCGCACATCATCTTCGCTGATATGCGGCGCGCCGTTATAGAACCAGTTCAGCAGCACCGCCGAGATCGCCGCCAGCAGGATGCCGGAATGGATCAGCGGGTGAATGGCATGCGGCATCCACTGGTTGAAATCGGGCGCGATCATCGGAATCATCCCGATCCCGACCGAGATCGCCACGATGAACAGATTATGCCGGTTTCCAGCGAAATCGACCCGCGCGAGGATGCGCACCCCGGTCGCCGCGACCATGCCGAACATCACCAGCCCGGCACCGCCCAGAACCGTTGTCGGCAGGCTTTCCACCAGCGCCCCCATCTTAGGGATCAGCCCCAGCACGATCATGATCGCGCCCCCCGCCACGCAAACGAAGCGCGAGCGGATCCCGGTAACGCCGACAAGGCCGACATTCTGGCTGAAGGACGTATAGGGAAAGGTGTTGAACAGCCCGCCGATCGCCGTGCCCAACCCGTCGGCCCGCAGGCCTGCGGCCAGCGATTTCTGGGTCAGCGGCTTCTTGCAGATATCGCTGAGGGCAAGGAACATGCCGGTGGATTCGATCATCGTGACCAGCATGACCAGCAGCATGGTGACGATCATGATCGGGTCGAATACCGGCATACCGAAATGCAGCGGCTTGATCAGGGCGAACCAGCTTGCCTCGCCGACCTTCTCGAAATGCATCATGCCCAGCATCGCTGCCACCACGCCGCCTGCGGCAATACCGATCAGGACCGCGATATTGGCGACGAAACCCCTGGCAAAGCGCGAAATCAGCAGGATCGTGCCCAGCACCAGGACCGCGATCAGGATGTTCTGGCCCGAGGCATAGGCCGGGTTCTTGACCGTCGGCGCCAGTTGCACCCCTTCGGGCACGCCTCCCGCCGCCATCGCCTGGTTAAGCCATTCCTGTGCGGCAGGATCGACGATCTTGGGCGCGGTCGCCCCGACCGGCATACCGAAAATCCAGTTGATGCCGATGGGCATCAGGCTGATGCCAATGGTCAGGATCAGCGTTCCCGTCACCACCGGAGGAAAGAAACGCAGCATCCTGCTGACGATCGGGGCCAGAAAGATGCTGATCAGCCCCGCCGCGATGATCGCGCCGAACAATGCGCGCGCGCCCTCGTGCCCCGGAGTGCTTCCCGCGATTGCCACCATCGGCCCGACAGAGGCGAATGTGACACCCATCATGACAGGCAGTTTGATGCCGAAATATTGCGTCGTGCCAAGGCTTTGAATAATCGACACGATCCCGCAGACAAACAAGTCGGCCGAGATCAGGAACGCGACTTCCTCGGCGGGCAATTGCAGTGCCCTGCCGACAATCAGCGGAACCGCGATCGCACCCGCATACATGACCAGCACATGCTGAAACCCTAAAGTGATGAGCTTTGGCGCGGGCAAGACCTCGTCGACGGCATGAACCGTCCCGGACCTCCCGGCTTCAATGCTTGCATCGGACATTGCGGACCTCCCTTTCCACTACTGTCGGAATATGATCAGATCTCGACCTTGACGGCCTTTCCCTGTTGTCGTGCAAGTTCGACGACTGCGCCCGCGACCGCAAGATCCTGCAGCCCGACACCGGTGCCGTCGAAAATGGTGATTTCCGCATCGCCACGTCCCTCGTGATCGCCAGTGATAACCCGGCCTATCGCGGTGACGTCGCTGTTGGAAATATTTCCCGCTGCGCTGGCATGCTGAAACTCACCGATGCTGAGCGATTGGGCAATCTCGTCGGTAAACAGGCGCGCACGCGCGACCAGCGCCGGGTCGAGTTCCTGCTTGCCCCTGGTATCGGTGCCCATCGCGGCGATATGGGTGCGCCCCTTGACATGGCCGTCCATCAAGAGCGGCTCGAAAGCCGAGGTGATCGAGATGATCACATCCGCTTCGGCCCCAAGCCGGGGCAGTTCCACCGCCTCGAAGGGCAGGCCGATCTCGGCGGCGGTGTCGGCCAGCCGGATCAGCATCTCGGGATGCGGGTTCCAGCCGATAACGCGCTCGAATTGGCCCACGCGGGCGGCGGCCCTCATCTGGAAGGCCGATTGATGGCCCGCGCCGATCATGCCCAGCACCCTGGCCTCCTCGGGCGCAAGATGCTTGATCGATACGGCACTTGCCGCGGCGGTGCGCAGGGCGGTCAGCAGGTTCCCCCCGACCGCCGCCGAAACCCGCCCGGTATCCGGATCGAACAGGAACACGGTGGACTGATGGTTGATCAGGTCGCGCTTCTGGTTGTTCGGCCAGTAGCCCCCGGCCTTCAGCCCCAGGTTCAGGGCGCTCTTGTCGAAGCCGCCCTTGAAACCGTAAAGCGCATCCTCATGCCCGATCGCCTCGCGCACCACGGGGAAGTTATAGGCTTCCCCGCTCGCCATCGCGGCAAACACCGCCTCGACAGCGTCGAACGCCGCCTCGGGCGTCATCAGGCCGGCGATCTCGGCCTCTGGAACGACCCACATCAGTAAGCCTTCCCGCGCGCGCTGACCGGCCAGACGGTTTCCACCTTGCCGTTCCGGACGCCCACATACCAGTCATGGACATTGCAGGTCGGATCGCAATGGCCCGGCACCAGCCGCAGCTTGTCATTGACCTTCAGCACCCCGTCGGGGTCGTCGATCACGCCATGCTCATCGCTGCACTTGATGTATTTCACATCCTCGCGCCCATAGATAAAGGGCAGCCCGCTATCGACCGACTGCGCCTTGAGACCGGCATCGCAGATCGCCTTGTCGGCTTTCGCGTGGCTCATGACGCTGGTCAGAATGAACAGCGCGTTTTCCCATTCGCCCTTGTCGATACGGTTGCCGTCCCGGTCCAGGATACGGCCGTAATCGGCGTCCATGAACGCGTAGGAGCCGCATTGCAATTCGTTGTAAACGCCCGAATTGCTTTCGAAATAATAAGACCCGGTGCCACCGCCCGAGACCAGTTCCGGCTCCAGTCCCACGGCCTTCAGCCCGTCCACGGCGTCCTTCACCTGCGCGATGGCGGCGTCCAGCTTGGCCTTGCGGTCATCAAAGCCGTCAATATGCTGCATCGCGCCCTGATAGGCTTGGATGCCGGTGAATTTGAGACCTTCGGCCGCATCCACGGCCTTGGCAATCTCGACCACTTCCGGGGTCGTCTTGACCCCGCAGCGCCCGGCGCCGCAATCGATCTCGACAAAGACCTCCAGCGTGGTGCCGTGTTTTTGCGCCGCCGCCGAGAGATCGGCGACATTCGCGACATCATCGACGCAAACGATGATCCGGCTGCCCAGTTTTGGCAGGCGGGCCAGACGGTCGATCTTGGCCGGGTCGCGGACCTGGTTCGACACCAGCACATCCTTGATGCCGCCGCGCACGAAAACTTCGGCTTCGGACACTTTCTGGCAGCAGACGCCAATGGCACCGCCCAGCTTTTCCTGCAGCTTCAGCACATCGACCGATTTATGCATCTTGCCATGGGCGCGGTGCCGCATCCCATGAGCCTTGGCATAATCGCCCATCTTCCTGATGTTGCGCTCAAGCGCGTCCAGATCGAGGATCAGGCAGGGAGTTTGAATATCCGCCTCATCCATTCCCGGCAGCGCCGGTACGTCGAAGCCAACCTCCAGCCCATCGAAATTCACAGGTGCGTTCATGATTTCCTCCGTCAATTCCAGGGCAGCTTGTCAAGATCGACATTGCCGCCGGTGATGATGACGCCGACCCGCTTGCCGGCAAAAACGTCGCGGTTCTTCAGGATGGTGGCCAGCGGCACGGCGCTGCTGGGCTCCATCACGATCTTCATGCGCTTCCAGATCAGCTTCATCGCCTCGACGATCTCGGCATCCGAGGCGGTCAGGATGTCGGTGACATGGCGCTGCACGAAATGCCATGTCAGTTCCTTCAGCGGCACCTTCAGCCCGTCCGCCACCGTCTCCGGTGCGTCATCGGCGATGATATGACCGGCCTTGAAGCTGCGCATGGCATCATCGGCCTGCTCGGGTTCGGCGGCATAGATCTTCACGTTCGGTGCAAGGTTCGACAGCGTCAGGCAAGTCCCCGACACCATCCCGCCGCCACCGATCGGAGCGATCACGGCATCTAGGTCTTCAACCTGCTCGATCAGTTCGGCCGAACATGTGCCCTGCCCCGCGATCACCCGGGGATCGTTATAGGGATGGACGAATTCCGCCCCGGTCTCGGCCACGACCTCGGCGAACACCGCCTCGCGGCTGGAGGTGGACGGCTCGCATTCCACCACGCGCGCGCCATAGCCCCGGACTGCGTCCTTCTTGGCCTGCGGCGCGGTGCGCGGCATCACCACGGTGCAGGGAATCCCCCGCCGCCCGGCCGCATAGGACAGGCAGCTTCCGTGATTGCCGCTGGAATGGGTGGCAACCCCTCTCGCAGCCTGTTCGTCGGTCAGGCCGAATACCGCGTTCGATGCCCCGCGCGCCTTGAACGCCCCGGCCTTTTGCAGGTTCTCGCATTTGAAGAACAGCTCGGCCCCGGTCAGTTCGTTCAGCATGCGCGAGGTCAGAACCGGGGTCAAATGCACATGCCCGGCGATCCGTTCCCGCGCCGCCAGCATATCGTCCAGCGTTGGAATATACATGGTCTGATCCTTCATCATGCAGCCTTTTCGATGGCGGTGGCGCTTTGGCGGTAATGCTCCTGCGCGGCGGCGACGCCGCTGCCAAGCGTCACCGGCAGACCAAGATCGGCCATGACCATCTCGGCGGTGGCGATACCGGACAGCGCCATGACATCGGTCAGGCTGCCCAGATGGCCGATGCGGAACACCTTGCCCGCGACATCGCCCAGCCCGGTCCCGAAGGCGACGTCATAGGCTTCCAGCGCATGGCTGACGATCCTGTTGGCGTCGAAGCCTTCAGGCACCCGGATCGCGCTGACGCTGTCGGAATAAAGCTCGGGCCGGGTGGCGCAAAGCTGCAGCCCCCATGCCGAGACGGCCTTGCGGACGCCTTCGGCGATGCGGTGGTGACGGGCAAAGACATTCTCCAGCCCCTCTTCCAGCAGCATCTGGGTGGACAGGTTCAGCCCGTTCAGCAGCCCGACCGGAGGCGTATAGGGAAAGCCGTTCGCCGCATAGCCCTTGGCCATGTCGCGAATGTCAAAGAAGGTGCGCGGCAGTTTCGCCGTCTCGACCGCCGCCATTGCCCTGGGCGAAAAGCCGACGATCGCGAGGCCGGGCGGCAGCATGAAGCCTTTCTGCGAGCCGGTGACGGCGATATCGACGCCCCATTCGTCCATGCGGAAATCCATGCTCCCGATCGAGCTGACGCCGTCGACGAAAAGCAAGGCCGGATGCCCCGCCGCGTCCAGGGCGCGGCGGACGGCGGCGATATCGGATTTCACGCCCGTCGCGGTCTCGTTATGCGTGGCCAGCACGGCCTTGATCTCGTGTGCCTTGTCGGCGGTCAGGATTTCCTCGAAGCGATCGGCGGGAACGCCCTCGCCCCATTCCTGCATCACGACCTCGACATCCAGCCCGTGGCGCTGGCACATGTCGATCCAGCGGTGGCTGAACATGCCGTTGCGCGTGGCCAGAACCTTGTCGCCCGGCGACAGGGTGTTGGAAATTGCGGTCTCCCACCCGCCGGTGCCGGTCGAGGGAAAGACAAAGACCTGCCCCTCGGTGGTCTTCAGAACCTTCTTCACCCCTTCCAGCGCGGGATGAAGGATCTTGCCGAAAACCGGGCTGCGGTGATCGATCGTGGGCATGTCCACGGCCTTGCGCAATATCTCGGGGATATTGGTCGGGCCGGGTATGAAAACGGGATTCTGGCTTGTCATGGCACTCCTCCTGGCGAGTTATGGTTAATGTATCGCGCCTATTGCAATGCCGCAATTTTTCTGGAAAATATTTCCGATCAGCGGAAATTATCCATATTATAGCGCCTTTACAATCAGTTGAGATTTTCCACTTGCTCATGGTGATTTTCGCCGCAATGAAAAGGCATCATCAAGCGGAGGTAAATAATGGCCGAGCCGACTCGCCGCCGAGGCCGCCCGCGCAAGGACGCGCCCGAGACATCCGGCACCATCCAGGCACTGGACCGGGCACTGGATATACTGGATATGCTGGCGGCCAATCCCGGGCTGACGCTCAGCGAGGTTGCCGAGCAGATGGGACAATCGCCCTCGACCGTGCACCGGGTGCTGCATACGCTGGCAGCGCGTGGTGTCGCCGAAAGCGATCCGGCTACCCAGACATGGCATATCGGCCCCGCCACCTTCCGGCTCGGCTCGGCCTTCATGCGCCGCTCGGGCATCGTCGAGCGCGCCCGCCCCATCCTGCGCGCCCTGATGGAACATACCGGCGAGACCGCCAATCTGGGCATCCTCAACGGCGACGCGGTGCTGTTCGTCAGCCAGGCCGAGACGCATGAAACGATCCGCGCCTTCTTCCCGCCCGGCACCCGCTCGCCCCTGCACGCCTCGGGCATCGGCAAGGCATTGCTGGCCTTTGGCCGTCCGGAAACATTGCGGAGCCTGCTCGACAATTCCGAACTGTCGCGCTTCACCGACAAGACGCTGACCAGTTCCGAGGCGCTGCAAGAGGACATGACCCGAATCCGCGCCCGTGGCTTTTCCTTCGATGACGAGGAGCGCACCCGTGGCATGCGCTGCATTGCCGCCCCGGTCTTCGATTTGACCGGAGAGGCCATCGCGGGCATCTCGGTCAGTGGCCCGACGCATCGCATCGGCCACGAGCATGTGAAAACCCTCGGGGCGGCTGTCGCCTCCGCCGCCCAGGACCTGACACATGCCCTGGGTGGCTGAACTGCACGGCCTGTCCCCTGTCATACTTGTATCCGCTGCCTATCGGACAGGTTCCCGCATTCGCATGGCCATGCGCGCGGGCATTGACCAGCCCCACCAGCGCGCTATGGTCATTGAAAATGACAGGCATATCCAGATCCCATGACGGCGCTGACGGAATTCGAACGCCTGGAGGCGCAGGGCTCGTGGCGTGAGACGCCCGAGGCGCGGCTGCGCGAGGTAATCGTCTCGGTGGGCGAGGCAACGCTGACGCTTTCCGATCCGAAATCCGAACGCCCCCTGTCGCACTGGTCGCTCCCTGCCGTGATCCGTCTCAATCCCGGCAAGCAGCCCGCCGTCTACAGCCCGAATCCGGACGGGCCGGACGAGACGCTGGAGATCGACGACCCGCTGATGATCGAGGCGATCGAGCGTGTCCAGCGCGCCATCGCCTCGCGCCGGGCACATCCCGGACGGCTGCGAGGCGGGCTGACCCTGCTTGCGGCGCTGCTGATGGCTGCGGCAGCCGTGGTCTGGCTTCCCGACGCGCTGACCCGCCATGCCGCCAGGATCGCGCCTCCGGCACAGGCGCATGCCATCGGCAAGGCCATTCTGGCCGATATCACGCGCAGCACCGGCGCAGTTTGCGAGCGCAGTTCAGGACGGGCGGTGCTGGACTGGATATCCCCCAAGCTGATTGCCGACGAGGCGGAAATCCATGTCGTGCCGGCGCCCGTCAACGGTGCGCGCCGCCTGCCCGGACAGGTTTATGTGCTTGGCAACGACATGCTGCTGACCGCCCCCGGTCCCGAGGCTGCGGCCGGTCACCTGATCGCGGCGCAAATGGCCGTGCCGGATCGCGTGCTTCTGCTGGACGCATTGGAATATGCGGGCACCGGCGCGGTGCTGCAACTGCTGACGCTTGGCACCCTGCCCCAGGATGCGCTGCGCGGTTACGGCGAACAGCTTTTACGGCGCCCCGCCCCGGCGCCGCAGGATGAACGATTGCTGGAGGCCTTCGAGAGAAAGGGAATATCAAGCACCCCTTACGCCCGCTCTCTCGATCCCACGGGAACCTCGGTCATGGAGTTGATCGAGGCTGACCCCTTCCGCGACGCACCCCCTCCCCAGCCACTACTGAACGATCAGCAATGGCTGGCACTTCAGCAGATCTGTGCGGGATAGCACCTCGCCCGGCAACGAATACTCCGCCTGTTGACCGGTATCCCGGCTCTCCAGCCTGGGCGCAAAGCGTTGGGCAGGGATACGAATGCCCGATCCCGGCCCGCGCATGACGAAGCGTTCCTCCACCAGGTCATGCGGCCCGATCCTGTCCCGGCCGACAAGAAGTGATCCGGGCGGGCGATCAGGACATGCGGATGCAGCGATATCGCATCGACCGGCGGCTCACGCGGGGGCATCCCATGATGCGCAGGCCGAATCCCCCGCGCGCCAGTCCCTGGATGATATCGCCGCGATTGCCAATCTTCGGGGAAATCGTGATACCGGACATCTCGTGCCCTGGCGGCGCGACGATCTCGGGCGCAAAATACCTGCATGTCGTTACATCCTCAGCGTCAAATTGCCGCAGGCACCAGTGTTCAGCGCCTCCACCTCGGCAAGCGCCCGGGTTATCGCAACCTCGATCCGCTCATAGGCACGCAGCAAGACCCTGCCCTGCGGCATCAGCCCGCCGCTACCTCCTTCGCGGTCGACGACCGGAGATCCAATGTTTTCCTCCAGGTTTTTCAGCTGGATATGAATGGCAGGTGCCGTCAGCCCAACGGTCTTTACCGCCGCCGCAACCGTGCCGTGATCGGCCAGCATCCTGAGCGCGCGGAGTTGTTCCAGCATGATCCTGCCGAGCAAGGACGTAATTTTCTTTTACGGTCCAGGAACAATTTTAAAATTTCTTATCAGCCCCGAATGGAATAGCAAAGGGGCGCAACGGGCTTGAAAGGGGAGGTTCAGTCCTTGGCGCAGATCCAGCAGATGGCCGGACGGGCAATTCCCGCGCATCTTGAAAAGCCGGTCGCTGCGCTGTGCGATGTGACCTGCGACCTGCTCTCCCGCATCTTGATGGATGGGCTGGAAGGCAACCTTGCGGAAAGCGCCGGTTCAGACACCGGTGGCAATACGCAGCAACCTCTGGACCTGATCGCCGACAGGGATTTTCGCGCTGCCATGAACGGCACTGGCATCCGCTGGTATGCCTCGAAAGCGCGAAACAGAGTGGCCGAGGTCGAACCGGCGGGAAATCTTGCCATCGCCATAGACCCGTTGAACGGTTCCTCCGACCTGGATGTGAACGCCTCAATCGGCACGGTCTTCAGCATCCAACCCGCCGAAGACGATCCCGACGCCACCTTTCTGCGGGCAGGTCACCATATCGTGGCAGCGGGATATTTCATCCATGGGCCGCAAACCGTGTTGATGATCAGCCTTGGCGACGGGTTGCGCAAGTTCATCCTCGACCGCAAAGCCGGAATTTTCCGGGAAGTGCCGGTGTCCCCGCTTCCAGGTCAGTGCAAGACGGTGGAATTCGCCATTAACGCATCCAACTACCGGCACTGGTCGCAACCGGTCCGGGCCTATGTCGATGACTGCCTTGCAGGCATGGACGGTCCGCGCGGCAAGAGTTTCAACATGCGCTGGATCGCCTCGCCGGTTGCCGAAGCGCATCGGATCATCTTGCGCGGGGGGATTTTCCTTCATTCCGGCGATGCGCGGGACGGTCATGCCGAGGGACGATTGCGGCTGATCCACGAATGCGCACCGATCGCCTTTCTGGTCGAGCAATCCGGCGGCAAGGCGACCGATGGCATCAGCCGAATGCTGGAGCGTGTGCCGACGAGCCTGCATGCCCACACCCCCTTCGTCTTCGGCACGCCCGACAAGGTCGACCGCTTGGCCACCTGTCACGATCTTCCCGAACCGGAAGTTTCCGCGCTTTTCGGCAATCGCGGCCTGTTCCGCGCCTGATCCAAAGGAATAATCATGTCCCGGAAACACCCGATCATCTCGGTCACAGGCTCTTCCGGCGCGGGGACCACCACGGTCAAGGGCATCTTCGACCAGATCTTCCGCCGCGAGGGTATCAATGCCGTCAGCATCGAGGGCGACGCTTTCCATCGCTATGACCGCGCAGCGATGAAAGAGGAACTCGCCCGCCGGCAGGCCGCAGGTGACCAGACCTTCAGCCATTTCAGTTATGACGCCAACGAGCTGAAAAAGCTGGAAGAGGTGTTCCGCGTCTATGGCGAAACCGGCCGCGGCGAAACGCGCCACTACGTCCATGACGATGCCGAAGCTGCGAAATGGGGCACGCCCCCCGGCAAGTTCACCGATTGGGCACCATTCGAAGACAACTCGGATCTGCTGTTCTACGAGGGGCTGCATGGTGCGGTGGTCAACGACCAGGTCAACCTGGCCAAACTGGCCGATCTGAAGATCGGCGTGGTGCCGGTGATCAACCTGGAATGGATCCAGAAGATCCACCGCGACAAGGCCAGCCGGGGCTATTCCACCGAGGCCGTCACCGACACCATCCTACGCCGCATGCATGCCTATGCGCACTGCATCTGCCCGCAATTCACGCAGACCGATATCAATTTCCAGCGCGTGCCGGTGGTCGACACCTCGAACCCGTTCATCGCCCGCTGGATTCCGACACCGGACGAAAGCCTCGTCGTGATCCGGTTCCGCGACCCGAAGGGAATCGATTTCCCCTATCTGACAGCGATGATCCAGGGTTCCTGGATGAGCCGCGCCAATTCGATCGTCATTCCGGGGCCGCGGATGGACCTGGCCATGCAATTGATCCTGACGCCGATGATCCTGCGCCTCGTCAATGACGCCAGACGCGCCTGAATCCAACCACCGCTGCCGCGCAGCGCACAAGGATCGCCCTTTGATCCCCGTCTTCGATTTCGGCTGCTACATGGTTTCGCCAAAATTTGGCCCGGGCAAGATTGCCCGGGCCGCCGTCGTTCTGACACTGATTCTTTTTCCGGTACTTGCCGCAGCCCCGGTCACTCGGATGTCTGCAGAAGATCGGTGATACGCCGCACCGAAGCGCGCCGGTTCTCACGGATATCGCCTTCGGCCCGGACCTGCAGGAACTGCTCGCCATAGCCCTGCACGACAAGGTTTTCCGGCGGCACGTCGAAATATTCGCTCAGTGCCAGCGCCACCGATTCCGCGCGCCGATCAGACAGGGCGAGGTTCATGGCCGCATCTCCTACCGTGTCGGTATGCCCCTCGATCAGGAAGATCTCGCGCGGGTTCTCGCTGATCGCGCCCTGTATGACATTGCCGAGCGCCGAAAGTTGCTTGGCCTGATCCGACTTGATCGCCGCAGAGCCGGTTTCGAAGGTGATGGCATCGATATTGACCGGTGCCACCAATGCGCGCACCTCGGCGATATTGCGAATCTGGCCAAGGGTGAAGCGCCGGTCGATATCGGTTTCGCGCAGCAGCGCGGCCCGAAGCTCCTCCTCGTCCAGCGGACCTTCGCCGGTTTCTACCGGCTCGGCCGGAGCGGGCAGGCTGGCAATATCCACCGGCTCCACACCCGCGGTGTCATCGATAAGCTGTGTCGAGCTGCCATCGGCCGAAACCAGCGTACGGCGCAGGACGCGCAGATCGGCGTCGCGGATAGTCACCACCTGGCTGCCATCGGCGCGAGTCACCACCGTCCGCGAAGAACCGTCGTCGAAATTCTCTGTCGTGATGGTCGAGCCGGGCTGACGCAGCAGGGCGACTTCGTCCTTGATGACCTCCTGGCTGCCATCGGCACGCGTCACGACAACCCGGTCCGGCGTGCTGAGCGTGACTTCACGGTTATTGTTCAGCATCGAGCCGACAACGACCGCTCCCGCCCCCAGCAACAATGCCTTGGCCAGGTCATTGTTGTCGTCGTCCTCATCGGCATTGGCCGTCTGTTCCTGCCCATCCTGGCCAGTCACGCCGGACAATGCGTCCCGCAGGCTGGTCTCGAAGTCCTCCGAGGACGAACGGGAGTTTTCCTCTGTCACCTGCTGTTCGACAACCTCGCCCTCGCCGCTTTCCGCAGTCAGGGCAGCGGCGGTCGGAGCCTCGGTCGCTGCCGCGGCTTCCTTGGCGGCTTCCGTCTCGGCACCGCCTTCTTCGGCCAGCGCGTCCTCATGCGTGGACTCGGTGCTTTCGGAGGCCGCAGCGGCATCGCCGGTTTCAGCGGTCTCTCCCCCGGATTCCTCGGCGGCCTTTTCCTCTTCGGCCAAGGCATCGGCCAGCGCGTCCTCATCTGTGGACTCGGTGCTTTCGGAGGCCGCAGCGGCATCGCCGGTTTCAGCGGTCTCTTCCCCGGCTTCCTCGGCGGCCTTTTCCTCTTCGGCCAAGGCATCGGCCAGCGCGTCCTCGTCCGTGGACTCGGTGCTTTCGGAGGTCGCAGCGGCATCGCCGGTTTCAGCGGCCTCTCCCCCGGCTTCCTCGGCGGCCTGCTCCTCTTCGGCCAAGGCATCGGCCAGCGCGTCCTCCTCCGTGGACTCGGTGCTTTCGGAGGTCGCAGCGGCATCGCCGGTTTCAGCGGCCTCTCCCCCGGCTTCCTCGGTGGCCTGCTCCTCTTCGGCCAAGGCATCAGCCAGCGCGTCCTCCTCCGTGGACTCGGTGCTTTCGGAGGTCGCAGCGGCATCGCCGGTTTCAGCGGCCTCTCCCCCAGTTTCCTCGGCGGCCTTTTCCTCTTCGGCCAAGGCATCGGCCAGCGCGTCCTCGTCCGTGGACTCGGTGCTTTCGGAGGTCGCAGCGGTGCTGTCGGTCGGCGCTTCGGTTTCGGCCTCGACCGGTTCAGCAGCCTCAGCCTCGGCAGCCGCTTCGGTTTCGGCCTCGACCGGTTCCGCAGCCTCAGCCTCGGCAGCCGCTTCGGTTTCGGCCTCGGCAGCCGCTTCAGCTTCAGCTTCCGCCTCGGCTTCCGCTGCGGCTTCAGCTTCGGCTTCCGTTTGCTCTGCCGTTCCCGGCTCAACCGGCAATACGGTTTCCGTGTCGGCTTGTGCAATCACGTCAAACCCGGCCTGTTCCTGCCCGGCCTTCGACTGTTTCGCGGCACGCTCCAGCGCGACTCCATCGACAAGCGATGTTTCCGCCATCGCCAGATGGGGTGCCAAAAGCGACAGGCAGGCGGCAATAGCGGTGCTGTTATGGATGATCCGGCGCATCTGCATTCCTCACATGCTTCATTCCGTTCTGCGGCATTAACCGACAACGAGCCCGGCAGTTCCAGTTAGCCACATGACCCTTTCGTGAGGTCCCTCGAAACCGCAGTGACGGAATGCCGGGTTTCCTTCCGAGATTCCGGCATGGAAATCACCCGCCCTAGCCGACCCTCGAAACGAAAAAGGCGCCCCCGAAGAGGCGCCTTTCCGATTGGTCCGCGCTGGATCAGACCGAGTAGTAAAGCTGATACTCGACCGGGTGGGGCGTATGCTCATAGGCATAGACCTCTTCCCATTTCAGCGCCATGTAACCTTCCAGCTGATCGCGGGTGAAGACATCGCCCGCCAGCAGGAAGTCCATGTCTTTCTCCAGTTCTTCCAGCGCTTCGCGCAGGCTGCCGCAAACGGTCGGGATCTCGGCCAGTTCCTCGGGCGGCAGATCGTAGAGATCCTTGTCCGAGGCCGAACCCGGGTCGATCTTGTTCTTGATCCCGTCCAGCCCGGCCATCAGCAGGGCGGCAAAGCACAGATAGGGATTCGCAGCAGGATCGGGGAAGCGGGCCTCGACGCGCTTGGCCTTGGGGCTTTCCGTCCACGGGATCCGCACGCAGCCCGAGCGGTTCCGGGCCGAGTAGGCGCGCAGGACCGGCGCCTCGAAACCGGGGATCAGCCGCTTGTAGCTGTTGGTCGAGGGGTTGGTCAGCGCGTTCAGCGCCTTGGCATGCTTCAGGATGCCGCCGATGAAATACAGTGCCTCCTGGCTGAGATCGGCGTATTTGTCGCCTGCGAACAACGGCTTGCCGTCCTTCCAGATCGACATGTTGACATGCATCCCCGAACCGTTGTCGCCCTTCATGGGCTTGGGCATGAAGGTCGCCGACTTGCCATAGGCGGCAGCGACATTGTGGATGACATACTTGTATTTCTGCAGGTTGTCGGCCTGCTCGGTCAGCGAACCGAAGATCAGCCCCAACTCATGCTGCGCCGAGGCGACCTCGTGGTGGTGCTTGTCCACCTTCATGCCCATGCGCTTCATCGTGGACAGCATTTCACTGCGGATATCCTGCCCGGCATCGATCGGGTTGACCGGGAAATAGCCGCCCTTGTGACCGGCACGATGGGCCTGGTTGCCCATCTCGTATTCGCTGTCGGTGTTCCATGCCGCGTCCACGGCGTCGATCTCGTAGGCCACCTTCTGCGGCGTTACCGAGTAGCGCACATCGTCGAAGATGAAGAATTCCGCTTCCGGCCCGAAATAGGCGGCATCGCCGATGCCCGAGGATTTCAGGTAAGCCTCTGCCTTCACGGCGGTTCCGCGCGGGTCGCGGCTATAGGGCTCGCCCGTGTCCGGCTCGACGACATTGCAGTGCACGCAAAGCGTCTTTTCGGCATAGAACGGATCGATATAGACCGAGGCGGTGTCCGGGATCAGCTTCATATCGGACTGGTCGATCGACTTCCAGCCGGCGATCGAGCTGCCGTCGAACATGAAGCCTTCCTCGAAGAAATCCTCATCCACCAGATCCTTGTCCAGCGTCACATGCTGAAGCTTTCCCTTGGGATCGGTGAAGCGAACGTCGACATAAACGACGTCCTCGTCCTCGATCAGCTTCAATACCTCTTTGATTTGCATCTCTTCCCTTTCTTCGTAGATGCGGCCCGGCAACCTTCGCGGCCGGGCGCAGGAAACAGTCGTCGGTTATCCTTAAACCGCGTCGTCGCCGGTTTCCCCGGTGCGGATACGGATGGCCTGCTCGACCGGCGACACGAAAATCTTTCCGTCCCCGATCTTTTCGGTGCGCGCGGCCCCCACGATGGCATCGATGGCCGATTCGACCTGGTCGTCGGGCAGGACCATCTCGATCTTCACCTTGGGCAGGAAATCGACGACATATTCAGCGCCGCGATAAAGCTCCGTGTGACCCTTCTGGCGTCCGAAACCCTTGACTTCGGTGACCGACAGCCCCTGCACGCCCACTTCCTGCAGCGCTTCCTTCACGTCGTCCAGTTTGAACGGCTTGATGATCGCCTCGATCTTTTTCATCGCTATTGATCCTTCCTCGCGGCTTGCCTGAAGCCTGATTGGCGGGTTTCATGGCGCGGGTAAATGCGGCATGCCATGGATTGGGCAGCAGAAACCATGCTGTGGGCCTGCATGCCTATTTTTTAGGCTTGATGGCTATATTATAGGCAAGTGCGATGCTATATGGCAGTGAAATCCTGACCGCCGCCCAAATGCGCGCCATCGAATCCGAGGCGATGGACAGCGGCGAAGTCACCGGCCTGACCTTGATGGAACGAGCCGGTGCCGCCATCGCGGGACAGATTCGCCTGCGCTGGCCCAAGCCGGGGCAGGCGACCGTCCTGTGCGGTCCGGGCAATAATGGCGGCGACGGCTATGCCATCGCCCGGCTGCTGGCACAGGCGGGCTGGAGCCTGCGCGTCCTTGGGCTGGACAATACCCCCGGCGCAAATGCCGCGGAAATGAAGCGGCGCTGGCTGGAAACCGGCCCCATCGCTCCGCTGACCGAATCCGAACTGCACGATTCTCCTGCAAGCGATGTCTTTATCGACGCGATTTTCGGCACCGGTCTCACCCGCCCGCCCGAGGGACGGATCGCCGCAGTCCTGCACAAGCTGGGCCGGATGACCGGAGGCAGCAGCCGCGCATCCCTCGTGACCGTCGATTGCCCCTCGGGCCTGTGCATGGACAGCGGCAGATGGCTGGGTTCCGGCAATGGCGGCAAAGGAGCCGGCCCTGTCCCGCTGGAGGCCGCACTGACAGTCGCCTTCGACAGCCCCAAACCCGGGCATCTTCTGGATCAGGGGCCGGCCGCCTGCGGCAAGCTGGTCATCGCCGATATCGGGCTGCGCCGCTGGCGGGAAGATGGCCGCCCGCCCTCGCTCAGCGCCATCTGGCCGGAATTTCCGATCCCCGACAGGCGCATCTGCTCTATCCGTGAGCGGGCGCGCGCCGTCCTGGACAAGGGCATATCCGCAAAAGGCCCTGCCGGGCATAAATACAGCTACGGCCATGCGCTGATCGTGGCGGGTGCCTCCGGCCATGGTGGGGCGGCAAGGCTGACTGCCCGGGCCGCATTGCGCAGCGGCGCAGGGCTGGTAACGATCTGCCCGCCCCACCCTGCCCTGTCCGAGCATGCCGGATATCCCGACGCGCTGATGCGGCGCGGTCTGGACCATGCTGCGGGTCTGCAGGCGATACTGACGGACCCGCGTATATCCGCGCTTTGCATTGGGCCCGGCTGCGGCGTGGATCGCGCCGTCACCTTCCTGCCGGCCGTGCTGGAGCAGCCACGCCCCTGCGTGCTGGATGCCGATGCGCTCACGGCGCTGGCGCGATCCCCGGATTGGCCCAGGGCGCTTTCCGGCCATCACGTGCTGACACCCCATGGCGGAGAGTTCGCGCGCCTCTTTCCCGACCTTGCCGCAAAGCTGGGCGAAACATCGGCGCGCGGCCCGGCCTTTTCCCGTGTCGATGCCACACGCGAAGCTGCAAGGCGATGCGGCGCGGTGATCCTGCTGAAAGGCCCCGATACGGTGATCGCCGCACCGGATGGCCGGGCCTGTATCCATTCGGCCTTCGACGTGCCGTGGCTGGCGACAGCGGGATCAGGCGATGTTCTGGCCGGGCTGATTACCGGTTTTCTGGCACGCGGGCTTGCGCCGATGGAAGCCGCGGCATTCGGCGCATTCGTCCATGCCAGGGCCGCCCGCCGTTTCGGCCCCGGCCTGATCGCAGACGACCTGCCCGAGCAATTGCCGGGCGTATTCCGGGATCTTGGCCTTTAGCCGCCAGCAATCGGTCGCGGAATAGCGTCAGGCGAACTTGTTGTCGCGTGGAAAGCCCCGTGGTGCCATACGGCCCGCCCCGGCACGTTTGCCCAGCCACTCGCTCAGGTCGCTTTCGGTGCGCGTCTTGCCGCCATTCATCGGCCAACTCAGACCGTCAGCCAATGTCAGGCAGATCGCGTCCGACAGCCCGCCATCCTTGTATTTCTGCAACCGGACACCCTTGCCGCGTGCCATCTCGGGCAGTTCATCCAGCGGAAATACAAGCATTTTCCGGTTCTCGCCCACCACAGCGACATGATCGCCGCTGACCGGCCTGCACAACAGCGCCTCGCCATTCAGCACCTGCTTGCCGGTCTTGGTTTGCGCCAGGATATCGCCCGATTGCACCACGAATCCGTTGCCCTCTTTCGAGGCCACCAGGTATTTCTCGCCCTCGCGCCACGGAAAGACCGAGATCACCTCGGCCTCATTGGGCAGATCGACCATCAGCCGCAGCGGCTCCCCCATCCCGCGGCCTCCGGGCAAGCCATTGGCGGGCAAGGTATAAAACCGCCCGTTCGAGGCAAAGACCATCAGCTTGTCGGTGGTCTCGGCATGCAGCGCGAGGCCCGGCCCGTCGCCGTCCTTGAACTTCAGCTCGGCATCCAGAGGCTGATGCCCTTTCATCGCCCGGATCCAGCCCATCTTCGAAAGGATGATGGTCAGCGGCTCGCGTTCGATCATCGCGTCCATGTCGATCGGCGCGACATCCTCGGCCTCGCTGATCTGGGTGCGGCGCAGCCCCTCCGGCGTTGATTTTCCAAAGAGGTTCCGCACCTCTTTCAACTGGTCCGCGATCCGCGCCCATTGCACGGCCTCGTCGGCCAGCATCGCCTCCAGCCCCTTGCGCTCTTCCAGAAGGTTGTCGCGCTCGGCCCGCAACTCGATTTCTTCCAGCTTGCGCAGGGCGCGCAGGCGCATGTTCAGGATCGCCTCGACCTGCACATCGGTCAGGCCGAACTCGGCCATCATGATCTTCTTGGGCTCGTCCTCGTTGCGGATGATCTCGATCACCCGGTCGAGGTTCAGATAGGCGACCAGATAGCCTTCCAGCACCTCCAGCCGCGCGGCGATCTTTTCCAGCCGGAAATTCGCCCGCCGGAGCAGCACCTCGCGGCGATGATCCAGAAAGGCCCGCAGAACCTCCTTGAGACTGCAGACTTTCGGCACCCGCCCGTCGATCAGCACGTTCATGTTCAGGCTGAAGCGGACCTCCAGGTCACTGACCTTGTACAGCGCCGCCATCAGCTGATCCGGGTTCACGCTGCGCGATTTCGGCTCCAGCACGATGCGGATATCCTCGGCGGATTCGTCGCGCACATCGGCAAGGATCGGGATCCTGCGGGTCTGGATCAATTCGGCAAGCCGTTCGATCAGCTTGGATTTCTGCACCTGATAGGGAATCTCGGTGACCACGACCTGCCATTGGCCACGGCCCAGATCCTCCTGCTCCCATCTGGCGCGAACGCGAAACGCCCCGCGCCCGGTGCGATAGGTCTCGGCAATCGATTCGCGGCTTTCGACGATTACCCCGCCGGTGGGAAAATCCGGTCCCTGTATGATCCCGGCCAGCGTGTCGTCGCGCGCCTCGGGCGTCTTGATCAGGTGCAGGCAGGCGTCGATCACCTCGTGCAGGTTATGCGGCGGGATATTCGTCGCCATCCCCACCGCGATTCCCGAAGCACCATTGGCCAGCAGGTTCGGAAATGCCGAGGGCAGCACCACGGGTTCCGTCAGGGTGCCGTCGTAATTGGGGCGAAAATCGACCGAATCCTCGGCCAGCCCGTCCATCAGCGCCTCTGACGCCATCGCCAGCCGCGCCTCGGTATAACGCGCGGCGGCGGGATTATCGCCGTCGATATTGCCGAAATTGCCCTGCCCGTCGACCAGCGGGTAGCGCATGGCGAAATCCTGCGCCAGGCGCGCCATGGCATCATAGATCGCCGCGTCGCCATGCGGGTGGTAATTGCCCATCACGTCGCCGGTGATCTTGGCAGATTTGCGGAAAGCGCCATTCGGAGCCAGCCGCAATTCGCGCATCGCGTAAAGGATGCGGCGATGCACCGGCTTGAGCCCGTCGCGGGCATCCGGCAAGGCGCGGTTCATGATCGTGGACAGCGCATAGGTCAGGTAGCGCTCGCCGATGGCGCGGCTGAGCGGCTCGGCCTGAGTGTTCTGTTCGGGGTCGATGGGCAGATCGTCTGACATGTCGCATTGGATAGGCGTCCGCGCGCCGACGGTCCAGATGAAAATCATCCCGGCGGCGACCGATCATTCCCCGGCCCGCCCGCTTGGGTGGTTAACGTGGCGTGGTTCTTTCGGCGGGAACATCCTGCGTCGTCGTGGCGTTGGAACCGCAAATACGGTAAATGGCCCGAAAGGCCGGCAAGGGACGATGGCAGCGGAATGACAAGATTGACGTTTTTACTGGCAGCTACCCTGGCAGCCATTTTCATCGTGCTCTCGACCTTCGGTAGCGGCAATCTGCGGGCGGAAAGGCAGCAACCGCCACACCGGCAAGAGACAACGCAGGAACAACCGTCCGAAGCTCCGCCCGACCCACCCGCCGATCCTTCAAACGCTCCCGCCGAACAATCCGAAATACCCGAATCGAGCGGCGCGGATGGCGAACCACCCGCCGATCTGGTTCAGGCCACCGGGCAAACCCCCGAGCGCGTGCAGGAATTTCCCGGCCCCGAACTGCAGCCATCCCCCGAATATGCGGACGAGGTGCCAGAACCCGCCGCGTTACCCGACGACACCCAAGGTCCGATCCTCTATGTCACCGGCACCAGGGTGAACTTCCGCTCCGGTCCTTCCACCGATGACCGGGTGATCGGCGCATTGGATGGCGGCACGGCGGTCGAAGCCCTTGGCCCCACCGGCGATGACTGGGTGCATATCCGCGATACGGATGGGCGCATCGGCTACATGTCCGGGCAATTCCTGTCTCCCGATGCCCCCTGACGGCATGACGAAGCGGGTTCTCATCACCGGCTGTTCCTCGGGCATCGGCCTTGATGCGGCAAGACGGATGCAGGCCGAGGGATGGCAGGTTGTCGCCACCTGCCGCCAGGACGAGGATATCGCCGCCCGCCGGGCCGAGGGAATGCAGTGCCACCACCTCGAACTTGCCGATCCCGGCAGCGTGGCGGAACTGGCAGAGCGGGTGTTGGCGGATGGCCCCCTGCACGCCTTGGTCAACAATGCCGCCTTCGCCCTGCCCGGCGCGGTCGAGGACATGCCGCGCGGCGCCCTGCGCGCGATTTTCGAGGCCAATCTCTTCGGCACCCATGATCTGACAGTCCGGCTGATCCCGCATTTCCGACAGCATGGCGGGCGGATCGTCAATATCAGCTCGGTCCTCGGACTGGTGGGCATCCCGTGGCGCGGCCCCTATGTGGCCACCAAGTTCGCACTGGAAGGGCTGACCGACGTGCTGCGGCTGGAAATGCGCGGAACCGGCGTCGGGGTGGTGCTGATCGAGCCCGGCCCGATCACCAGCAGGATTCGCGAAAACGCCATTCCGCATTTCGAGCGATGGGTGAACTGGCAGGACAGCGCAAGGGCACAGGAGTATCGCGCCAGCCTGCTGAGGCGGCTCTATGAACCAAGCGGCAAGGACCGGTTCGAACTGCCGCCCTCTGCCGTCAGCGACCGGATCCTGCTCGCGCTGACGGCGGCCAATCCCGCCCCGCGCTATTATGTCACGGCACCGACATGGATTTCCGGGATCGGCCGCAGGCTTTTGCCCACCCGCGCACTGGACTGGTTCGCCCGCCGCAGCTAGGCTTGCCCGCGAAAGGCGGTTCCCATGCAAGACAAGCCCCTCTTCTTTCTCGTCATCCTCGCGGGGCTGGTGGTTCTGGCCATCCTGGCAACCGGGATCGGCGGCTTCGCCCGTGGCGGCGAGTTCAACCGCAAGCACGGCAACCGGATGATGCGCTGGCGGATCATCGCGCAGGCGGTCGCCATCGCATTGATCATGCTGTTTATCTGGATGAGGTCTTCCTGATGGTCGTTCTGAACAGGATCTATACCCGCACCGGCGACAAGGGCGACACGGCGCTGTCGGATGGCAGCCGCGTGGCCAAGCATGACCGCCGTGTCGATGCCTATGGCACCGTGGACGAACTGAATGCGACGCTCGGGCTGTGCCGCCTTCATGCCTCGGACAAGCTGGCGGAAAGGCTGTCGGTGATCCAGAACGATCTGTTCGACCTGGGCGCCGACCTGGCGCGCCCGAACCTGGATGCCGATGATCAGGCAGGCTATCCGGTCCTGCGAATCGTCCAGTCGCAAGTCGAGCGGCTGGAGCGCGAGATCGACGAGATGAACACCGATCTGCAGCCCTTGCGCAGTTTCATCCTGCCCGGTGGCACGGTGCTGGCCGCGCATCTGCACCTGTCACGGACCGTCGCCCGCCGGGCCGAGCGCTGCGCAACCGCGCTGGCAGAGGGAGGCGATGTCAATGGCGCGGCGATCCGCTATCTCAACCGCTTATCCGACTGGCTCTTCGTGGCCGCGCGTCTGGCGAATGGCGGCGGCACCGAGGATATCCTCTGGGTTCCGGGCGCCAGCCGTTAGCGGATGACAGCCGCAAACGTCGCGTCGAAAGGCGTTTTTATGCTGTAAATCCCCAAAATCTGTCGATAACACTGCCCCTCGACAGAAGACGCAAATAAGGGAGAGAGGCCGATGAAGGTTCTCGTGCCGGTCAAGCGGGTGATTGACTACAACGTGAAAGCCCGTGTGAAAGCGGACGGATCGGGTGTCGATCTGGCGAATGTGAAGATGTCGATGAACCCGTTCGACGAGATCGCGGTGGAAGAGGCGATCCGCCTGAAGGAAAAGGGCGTGGCCGAAGAGGTCGTCGCCGTGTCCATCGGCGTCAAGCAGGCGGCCGAGACACTGCGCACCGCGCTTGCCATGGGCGCCGACCGCGCCATCCTTGTGGTCGCCGCCGATGACGTGCACCAGGATATCGAGCCGCTGGCCGTCGCCAAGATCCTCAAGGCCGTGATCGACGAGGAACAGCCCAAGCTGGTCATCGCCGGCAAGCAGGCCATCGACAACGACATGAACGCCACCGGCCAGATGCTCTCGGCGCTGCTGGGCTGGTCCCAGGCCACCTTCGCCTCCAAGATCGAGATCGAGGGCGAGGCGGCGAAGGTCACGCGTGAAGTCGACGGCGGCTTGCAGACCATCGAGGTCAGGCTGCCGGCGATCGTCACCGCCGACCTGCGCCTGAACGAGCCGCGCTATGCCTCGCTGCCCAATATCATGAAGGCCAAGAAGAAGCCGCTGGATGAAAAGACGGCGGCGGATTACGGCGTCGACGTAAGCCCGCGCCTCGAAATCACCGGCACGCGCGAGCCCGAGGGCCGCAAGGCCGGCATCAAGGTCGGCTCGGTCGACGAGCTGGTTGCGAAACTGAAAGAAGCGGGGGTCGTGTAATGGCTGTTCTGTTGCTTGGAGAAGTCACCGGGGGTGAACTCAGCGTCGATGCCACCTCGAAGGCCGTGGCCGCGGTCAAGGCGCTTGGCGAGGTGACGGTGCTCTGCGCCGGGGCCTCCGCCAGGGATGCCGCGCAGGAAGCGGCAAAGATCGACGGCGTATCGAAGGTGCTGGTTGCCGAGGATGCACGCTACGGCCACCGCCTGGCCGAGCCCACGGCGGCACTGCTGGTCAGCCTCGCGGGCGATTACGAGCATATCGTCGCCCCTGCGACCACCGATGCCAAGAACATCATGCCGCGCGTGGCCGCACTGCTGGATGCGATGATCATCTCGGATGTCTCCGGCATCATCGATGCCGAGACCTTCGAGCGCCCGGTCTATGCCGGTAACGCCATCCAGACGGTGAAATCGAAGGACGCCAAAAAGGTTCTGACCGTGCGTACCGCCAGCTTTGACGCGGCAGGCGAAGGCGGCCCGGCGCCCATCGAGGAAGTCGCACCGGCCGACGATCCCGCCCTGTCGAAATGGGTTGCCGACGAGGTCGCCGAAAGCGACCGCCCCGAGCTGACCTCGGCAGGCCGGGTGGTCTCGGGTGGCCGCGGTGTCGGCTCCAAGGAGGATTTCGCGATCATCGAGAAGCTGGCCGACAAGCTGGGCGCCGCCGTCGGCGCCAGCCGCGCCGCCGTCGATTCGGGCTATGCCCCGAATGACTGGCAGGTCGGCCAGACCGGCAAGGTCGTCGCGCCCGAGCTTTACGTGGCCGTCGGCATCTCCGGCGCGATCCAGCATCTCGCGGGGATGAAGGACTCCAAGGTCATCGTCGCGATCAACAAGGACGAGGAGGCCCCGATCTTCCAGATCGCCGATTACGGCCTCGTCGGAGACCTGTTCAGCGTCGTCCCGGAACTGACCGAAAAGCTGTAGCAGCTTCTTCTTTGTGAAAATACCTCGGGGGAGCCGCGCGATGCGCGGCGGGGGCAGAGCCCCTTTCCCCGGCAAACCCTCACCGCCTCCGGCCATCCCGGAGGCGGTTTTGCATTGCGACAGGAAACCGCTCCCCCTATCGTCGCGGCGATCAGACAAGAGAGGCGGACATGGCGATTCAAAAGGTAGGCGTGATCGGAGCGGGGCAGATGGGCAACGGGATCGCCCATGTCTTTGCGCTGGCGGGCTATGACGTATTGCTCAACGACATCAGTCAGGATGCGCTGGACAAGGCCATCGCGCTGATCGACCGCAACCTGGAACGGCAGGTCAGCCGCGAAAAGATCAGCGCCGAGGACAAGAAGGCCGCGATGGGGCGGATTTCGACCACGCTGACCCTGACCGATCTTGGCCAGACCGACCTGGTGATCGAGGCCGCGACCGAGCGCGAAACGGTCAAGCAAGCGATCTTCGAGGATCTCGTCCCGCATCTGAAGCCCGACACGATCCTGACCTCGAACACCTCGTCGATCTCGATCACCCGGCTGGCCAGCCGCACCGACCGGCCCGAGAAATTCATGGGTTTCCATTTCATGAACCCGGTCCCGGTCATGCAACTGGTCGAACTGATCCGCGGCATTGCCACCGATGAGGCAACCTACAAGACGCTGCACGAGGTCGTCGGCAAGCTGGGCAAGACCGCGGCCTCAGCCGAGGATTTCCCGGCCTTCATCGTGAACCGGATCCTGATGCCGATGATCAACGAGGCGGTCTATACGCTCTATGAGGGCGTGGGGAACGTCAAATCGATCGACGAATCGCTGAAACTGGGCGCCAATCACCCGATGGGGCCGCTGGAACTGGCCGATTTCATCGGGCTCGACACCTGCCTTGCGATCATGAACGTGCTGCATGACGGGCTCGCGGACACGAAATACCGCCCCTGCCCGCTTTTGACCAAATATGTCGAGGCGGGCTGGCTGGGCCGCAAGACCGGCCGCGGCTTTTACGATTATCGCGGAGAAAGCCCCGTTCCGACGCGTTAACTTTTTGGATGAAATCCTGCCGGGAATCTGTCATTGATTGGACAGTCAATCAAAAACCGACAGGAGTGAACCAATGCCTATTCTGAAACGCATGAGTGCCGCGCTGATCCTGACGGTTGGTGCGGCGATGCCTGCGATGGCCGATGATCCCGCGACATGCGGCACGGTGCATCTGTCCGATCCGGGCTGGACTGATATCACCGCCACGAATGGCGTCGCTGCGGTCGTCCTGTCGGCGCTTGGCTATACGCCCGACATCGCCACCCTCTCCGTTCCGGTAGGTTATGAAGCACTGAAGAACGGCCAGACCGATGTCTTCCTGGGCAACTGGATGCCCGCGCAGCAGAAATTCCGCGACGACCTGGACGCGACCGGCGATATCGAGGAACTGGTCCAGAATCTTGAAGGCGCGAAATTCACCCTTGCCGTGAACAAGGCAGGCGCCGATGCGGGCGTGGCCGATTTCGCCGATCTCGACGCACAGAAGGACGCTTTTGAAGGCAAGATCTACGGCATCGAGCCCGGCGCCCCCGCGAACCAGTCCATTCAGGCGATGATCGAGGCGGATGAATTCGGGCTCGGAGACTGGGAGCTGGTCGAAAGCGGCGAGCAGGCGATGCTGGCGCAGGTGGGCAGGAATCAGGACGCGGGCACACCCACGGTCTTCCTTGCATGGGCTCCGCATCCGATGAATGAGGCGATCGAGATCACCTATCTCTCGGGCGGCGACAAACAGTTCGGTCCGGATTTCGGCGGCGCGACCGTGCATACGCTGGCGCGCAAGGAATGGGCTGCCTCCTGCCCCAATGCCGCGAAACTGTTCGGTCAGCTGACCTTCGACATCGGCATGGAGAATGTCCTGATGGGCAAGATTCTCGATGACGGTATGGGCGCACAGAACGCGGCGAAAGAATGGATCGCGGCCAATCCCGAGGCAGTCAAACCATGGCTGGACGGCGTGACCACGCTGGAAGGCGAACCGGCAGAAGATGCATTGATGGCAGCGGTGGCAGAGTGAAACCGAATATCCTGATCCTGATGGCTGATCAGCTGTCGGGGGTATTGTTCCCTGACGGCCCCGCCCCTTTCCTGCATACTCCCAACCTGCGGCGATTGGCCGGGCGTTCGACGCGCTTTGCCAATGCCTATACCGGCAGCCCGCTTTGCGCGCCCGGCCGCGCCAGCTTCATGTCGGGGCAATTGCCACGGCGCACCCGGGTCTATGACAATGCCGCCGAGTTCGCCTCGGACATCCCGACCTATGCGCATCACCTGCGCCGGGCGGGCTATCAGACCTGCCTGTCGGGCAAGATGCATTTCGTCGGCCCGGACCAGTTGCATGGTTTCGAGGAACGGCTGACGACCGATATCTATCCCGCCGATTTCGGCTGGACCCCGGATTACCGCAAGCCGGGCGAGCGGATCGACTGGTGGTATCACAATCTCGGCTCGGTCACGGGCGCGGGCGTGGGCGAGATCAGCAACCAGCTCGAATATGACGACGAGGTCGCCTATAACGCCTGCCGGAAACTGTATGATCTTGCTCGCGGGGCCGATGAGCGGCCCTGGTGCCTGACGGTCAGCTTCACCCATCCGCATGATCCTTATGTCGCGCGGCGCAAATACTGGGACCTCTATGAGGACGCGCCCGAGCTGACCCCGCCCGAGCCTGTCGCATACGAGGATCAGGATCCGCATTCGCAGCGGCTGATGGATGCGTCGGACTGGCGCGCCTTCGACATCACCGGGGATCATATCCGCCGCGCGCGCCGGGGCTATTTCGCCAATATCAGCTATATCGACGACAAGATCGGCGAGATCCTGGACGTGATGGAAACCACCGGGCAGGAAGCGATCATCCTGTTCGTGTCCGATCACGGCGATATGCTGGGCGAGCGTGGCCTGTGGTTCAAGATGAGCTTCTACGAGGGTTCGGCGCGGGTGCCGCTGATGATCTCGGCTCCTTCCATGGCACCGGGCCGGGTCGATCGGCCTGTCAGCACCATCGATGTCCTGCCGACGCTCTGCGATCTTGCGGGTTTGCCCATGGACGGGATCGCGCCATGGACCGATGGGGTATCGCTGGCCGATGGCGGGGCCAGCCGCGGACCGGTGCCGATGGAATATGCCGCGGAAGGCAGTATCGCGCCACTGGTCGCGATCCGTGACGGGCGGTGGAAATATATCGCCTGCGCGGCCGATCCCGAGATGCTGTTCGATCTGGAAACAGACCCGAATGAGCGGCGCAACCTGGCCGGTGATGCGAACCATGCCGATACCCTGGAGCGCTTGCGGGACATGGCGGGTGAGCGTTGGGATCTGGCCGCCTATGACGCCGAGGTGCGCCAGTCTCAGGCCCGGCGCTGGATCGTCTATGAGGCGTTGCGGAACGGCTCCTACTATCCCTGGGATTACCAGCCGCTCATGCAGGCGTCGGAGCGTTACATGCGCAACCACATGGATCTGAATGTTCTGGAAGAGAGCCAGAGATTCCCGCGCGGGGAATAAGCGAAGGGGCCGGTCATCCCGGCCCCGTTCATCAGCTCCGATCAGTTATCGGTCTTGGTCTCGCGCTGTTCCATGAACTGGTCGAACTCCGCCTTGTCCTTGGCCTCGCGCAGTTTCTGCAGGAAGTCCATGAACTCGCTGTGTTCTTCCTCCAGCCGCTTCAGCGTTTCCTCGCGATAGGCGTCGAAGGCGGTATTCCCGGTCGGCATCGCGTGATACCGGCTGCGGTAGCTGCGTTTGCTGCATCCAAACATGCGTTTACTCCAGATCATATAGGCGAGAATGGCGAGCCCGACCGGCCAGAAAGCGACAAAACCAAGGATCATGGCGATGATCCAGGCGGCTTTGCCGCGTTCGTCCAGCCAGTCACGCGCCCGTCCGAACGGTCCCAAACCCGCATTTCGCGGCATGTGGTAATTGGGCAAGCTGTGCGAAGCACCGTGCATTTCTGTGATCCCCTCATGTTAATGTTAATCACATTTACATAGATGGGCATGGCGATGCCCACGTCAAGAGCCGTCTTTCGATTTTTGTTCCGGGCAATCAGAGACCGCGATTTTACAGGCAATTTCGCGGCAATTCGGGCGGGGGATTCCGGCTTATACGCCCTTGATTCATCATCCGCCTATCTGATCCGCCGGTCAATCGTCGGGAATCAGCCCCAGCCCGCGCAGATAGATGATCGCGCCGCTTTCCAGCATCTCGGCCGGTTCGACCGGCGCCCGCCTTCCGGGCTTGCCGCGCGAGAACAATTCGACCACACCATGGCTCATCGCCCAGATATGATTGGCAACCATGCGCGCGGGAGGGCGCCGGTTCTCGGGCAATCGGCTTGCCAGGGCCTCTGCCGCGCGCAACAGGACCCCCTGCGCTTTCTCGGATGCCTGGGACAGTTCGGCATTCCCCGCGATCGAGATCCCCGATTCGAACATCGCCATGTAATAGCCGGGCCGCTGCCGTGCGAAATCCAGGTAAGCCTGTCCCATCCGCAGAAACGCGGTCAGGGTCCGGGGATGGCCGTCGTCGAAGGCCGCATCCAGCCGTTCGGTGAATTCCAGAAAACCGAGACGCGCAACCTCTTCGATCAGGTCGTCGCGGCCCTTGAAATGCCGATAGGGCGCCGCCGGGGAAACCCCGGCACGGCGCGCCGCCTCGGACATGGTGAAGGCTTGCGGGCCGAGTTCCTCGATCAGCGCGGCGGTCGCCTCGACCAATGCCTGGCGCAGGTTTCCGTGATGATAGCTCTTGCGGTCCGCCAATGCACCGCCGCCCTACATGCCTTCGCCGAAATAATCGGCCACCAGTTCCTCCAGCGCATCCGCCAGCGCCGCCGCATCCGGCCCGGTCGTCGTCACGGTAATCGCACTGCCGCGCGGGGCGGTCAGCATCAGCAGCCCCATGATCGAATCGCCCGACACGCTCATCCCGTCCTTTTCGACCATCGCCTGCGCGTCGAAACGCTCGACCACATCGACGAATTTCGCGCTGGCCCGTGCATGCAGACCCTTGACATTGATGATCGGCAATTCACGGGTAACGGAAGAACTCATCTTGCATGGGTCCCGGTATCAAGGACCGCCTCGATCGGGACATTGTAGGAGTTGATATATTTGCGCCCCGCCTCCTTGGCGAAGGCAACCGCGTCGGGCACCGGCAGATGCCGCGACTTGGCCAGCTTGACCAGCATCGGCAGATTGGCACCATACAGGATCGTGCGGTTCCGCATCGCGCAGGCAGGCACAGACAGGTTCGAGGGCGAACCGCCGAACAAATCCGTGACCACCACCACGCCATCGCCATGATCGACAGCATTCGCGGCGGCCTGGATTTCAGCGGTTTTCGCAGCCCGGTCGTGATCATCCTCGATCGAGACGGCGGCAATGCCGCTTTGCGGACCTACGACATGCTCGACCGCGGACAGATATTCCCGCGCAAGCCCGCCATGTGCGACAATGACAATTCCGATCAACGCGTTCCACCAGTACTAATAAAGCCGCTTATCACGACGCATTCCCCGGGCGAATGGCCCCTTGTCCTGCCGCGCTGGCGGGCAAGACTTCGCCAATGGCCGGGGACGCTGTCATACGGCGTTCAAGTTCCCTATGCCTTATTGACACCGGCCATCCCGCATCTGCAAGCGCTACTGCCATTTTTTCCACCAAAGTAACCGAACGGTGTTGCCCTCCGGTACACCCAAAGCCGATCGACAGGTGAGTTTTGCCCTCCTCGACATGCGCGGGAAGCAGAAAAACTATCAGATCGCGTATGCGTGAGAAGAATTCCTCGTAACGCGAATCGCGGCAGACGAAGTCCTGGACCTCAGCCTGTGTTCCATTCATCTCGCGCAGGCCCTTCTCCCAATGCGGATTGGCCAGGAAGCGGCAGTCGAACATGAGGTCGAGTCCGCGCGGCACCCCCCGCTTGTAGGAAAAGGAATGGACCGATACGCTCAGCCGCCTGTCGGGACGCGTGTCGAACCAGCGCCCAAGCTCGGCCCTCAGGTCATGCGGCGACAATTCCGTCGTATCGACCAGCACGTCGGCGCGCGCCCGAATCGGCGCCAGCAGGTCGACCTCGCTCGTGACCCCCATCAGGGGCGATCCGTCGGGGGCCAGCGGATGCCTGCGCCGTGTCTCGTTATAACGGCTGAGCAGTGTGTCGGGCGCACAGTCGAGATACAGCACTTCGGGTGCATAATGCGGATTGCGGGTCAGGCGGTCGATCAGTTCTATCAGATTCGCCGCCGAGAAATCCCTATTGCGCACGTCAAGCCCGAGGGCCAGCGGCCCGGGGCGAGACGGCCCGTCCAGGAGGCGTGGGACCAGTGAAAGCGGCAGGTTGTCGATCGCCTCGAATCCCAGATCCTCAAGCACGTTGATGGCGGTCGAACGCCCTGCGCCCGACGGGCCCGTGACCAGGACGACGCGTTGCATCGCTGCAGGATCGGGATTGCTTCGATCCTTCCCGCAAGCCATCCGGTCCTCGGCCATTTGATCCATGCTCCTTTCGCTTGACGCTAATCGGCGCGTCCGGCCAGCAGATACTGCCGCAGCGCAGCATAAAGATGCGGTCGATAAGGGCCGAGTGCAAGTGGTAGTTGAATCCCCAGCAACTCATGATACCGCAAAGGAGGTAAACGCGTCTCCTCCTCCCGGCCCAAATCGACCACAAGCGACAGGGCCGTGGGACTTGCTGCATCTGCAAACAATACACCGATCCGGTGCGCCTCTATCCGCCCGGACAATGTCGCGGGGGCCGCCGCGATGATCCTGTCTTCTTCGCGATGCAGATCGGTCCGGTCGTCGCTGACCAGTTGCGCGCCCACGGCCATCAACTGCAGCGCGAGGGTGGATTTGCCCGAGCCGGACGGTCCGATGATCAGGAGTCCCCGCCCCGCCAGCGCGACCACCGTTCCGTGAATCTGTGTTGTTCGAATCATATCGCCCTCCGATCCGGACCAAGCTTGTCAGCTTTTTTCCGCCACCAGCCAGCTTTTGACCCCCTTGATGGCGATAACATGTGAAGTTTGCGCTAACCGGGATCGCTAGCTTCTTTTTTCATTGGAACCCTGTGCTATAGGCCCGACTTACTGCGTCACATTACCTTTGCAGGCGCCCAGTAAGTCAGGAGCATATCACATGACCACGCGCGTGAACCCGAATTGCCGGTTGGAGGATCAGGGTATCGAGGGACTCGGCCGGGTTTATTACAACCTGCTGGAACCTGCCCTGATGACCGAAGCGGTCGCCCGGAACGAAGGCAGGATCGGCCTTGGCGGCACGTTCCTCGTCTCGACCGGCGCGCATACAGGCCGCTCTCCCAAGGACAAGTTCGTCGTTCGCACCCCCGCCGTCGAGGACACGATCTGGTGGGAGAACAACAAGCCGATGTCGCCTGACGCCTTCGACCGGCTGTATGCCGACATGCTGGCCCATATGAAGGGGCGCGACTATTTCGTGCAGGATCTCTTCGGCGGCGCCGATCCCGAAGAGCGGCTGGATGTCCGGGTCGTGACCGAACTGGCATGGCATGGCCTGTTCATCCGCCATATGCTGCGCCGTCCCGAGGCTGCGGAACTGACCGGCTTCACCCCCGAATTCACCATCATCAACTGCCCCAGCTTCAAGGCCGACCCCGAGTGTCATGGGTGCCGCAGTGAAACCGTGATCGCGCTGAATTTCGAAAAGAAGCTGATCCTCATCGGCAATTCGGCCTATGCGGGCGAGAACAAGAAATCCGTCTTCACGCTGCTCAACTACTTCCTGCCGGCCAAGAACATCATGGCCATGCATTGCAGCGCCAACCATGCCCCCGGCAATCCCGATGACAGCGCCGTGTTCTTCGGCCTTTCAGGGACCGGCAAGACGACGCTTTCAGCCGATCCCTCGCGCGTGCTGATAGGCGATGACGAGCATGGCTGGTCCGATCGCGGCATCTTCAACTTCGAGGGCGGCTGCTACGCCAAGACCATCAGCCTGTCGCCCAAGGCCGAGCCCGAGATCTACGCTACCACCTCGCGCTTCGGCACCGTGATCGAGAACATGGTCTATGACGAGGACAGCCTGGAGCTGGATTTCGAGGATAACTCGATCACCGACAACATGCGCTGCGCCTATCCGCTCGACGCCATCTCGAACGCCTCGAAAACCAGCCTTGGCGGCCACCCCAAGAATATCATCATGCTGACCTGCGATGCTTTCGGCGTGCTGCCTCCCATCGCCCGGCTGACCCCGGCGCAGGCGATGTATCATTTCCTGTCGGGCTTCACATCCAAGACTCCGGGCACCGAAGTCGGCGTGAAAGAACCGATCCCGACCTTCTCGACCTGCTTCGGCGCTCCTTTCATGCCACGCCGCCCCGAGGTCTATGGGCAGTTGCTGCAGAACAAGATCGCCAGGCATGGTTCGAGTTGCTGGCTGGTCAATACCGGCTGGACCGGCGGCGCATTCGGCACCGGTTCGCGCATGCCCATCCAGGCGACCCGCGCCCTGCTGGCCGCAGCGCTGAACGGCAGCCTGAACGATGCCGAGTTCCGCCGCGATCCGAATTTCGGCTTCGAGGTTCCGGTAAGCGTGCCGAATGTTTCGGATATGCTGCTTGATCCGCGCCAGACCTGGGGCGACCCGGAAGCCTATGACATGCAGGCCCGGAAACTGGTGCAGATGTTCAGCGACAATTTTGCGCAATACCTGGCCGCCATCGATGACGAGGTTCGCGCGGCGGCAATCGGCTGAAGCAGCGCGCCCGATCGCGTCCCGCCGGGGCCCTGCCGGCCCCGGCGGGTTGAGGTTGCGCAATCCATCGGCTTGGCCCAGAGATATCCGGGGTAAGGAAGAGGGGTTCCATGCGCGTAATTTTCATGGGAACGCCCGAATTCTCGGTTCCTGCATTGCGGATGCTGGTAGGGGCGCATGAGGTCGTGGCAGTATATTCGCAGCCACCGCGAGAGGCGGGACGAGGGCAGAAATTGCGGCCTTCTCCCGTCCATGCGGAGGCGGAACGGTTGGGGCTCGAGGTCAGGACCCCGCTGCGCCTGCGCGACACCAAGGCACAGGAGGAGTTTGCCGCGCTGCAGGCGGATGTGGCGGTCGTTGTGGCCTATGGCCTGATTCTGCCGCAGGCGGTTCTGGATGCACCCCGCTTGGGCTGTCTGAACATCCATGCCTCGCTGCTGCCGCGATGGCGGGGGGCAGCGCCGATCCATCGGGCGGTGATGGCCGGAGATGCCGAGACAGGTGTGGCGATCATGCAGATGGAGGCGGGGCTGGATACCGGGCCGGTGCTGGCCGAGGCGCGAACCCGGATCGGCGCGGAGGAAACCACCGCCGATCTGCATGACCGTCTGGCCGCGATGGGGGCGGATCTGATCGTCGAGGTGCTGGCCGGACTACCCATGAAAGCACAGCCGCAATCCGGGCAAGGCGTGACCTATGCCGCCAAGATCGACAAGGCCGAGGCGCGTATCGACTGGAACCGTTCCGCCATCGAACTGGATCGCCAGATCCGCGGTCTGTCGCCCTTTCCGGGAGCCTGGTGCGAGATCGGGGGCGAACGCGTCAAGCTGTTGCGCAGCCGACTGACCAGCGGACAAGGCAAGCCGGGACAAGTGCTGCCGGGCTTCCGCATCGCCTGCGGCGAAGGAGCGGTCGAAATCCTGCAGGCACAGCGTTCAGGCAAAAAGCCCATGAAGACCGCGGAATTGCTGCGCGGCTGGACCCTTCCTGCCAAGTTGGATTGACTTGTAGCCTCACCATCGGGTTCACGAATCCGATCGCGCCCCGGAGACGCGCGGTTGCCGATTGGTGCCCATCCATTCCCCCGACGATGCCAACCAGCGTGGCTGGCTGAATTTCACGATACGTGACTTGCCGGCCGAGGCTTCATGGCTGCCTGAAGCGATGGAGGCATGTCAACGCCAGCTGGAAATCTCAAATCGAGGCGGGCGCGGCATACTCCAATTCCGAATGCATTCAGGCAGAACGGGAAAACAGTTCCGGACCATTTCCCCTGCCGAAACGGCAGCCTCTCTTGCCTGCAATAGTTTATCTCTCGGCGTAGCGTCTCTCGATCGCATCCCAGATCAGGGCCGCCGCGTTGATCCCGTCAAAACGCTCCAGTTCCTGAAGCCCGGTCGGAGAGGTGACATTGATCTCGGTCAGCCAGCCGTCGATGACATCGATACCAGTGAAGATCAGCCCTTTCTCGCGCAATACCGGGCCGATCCGCCTGCAGATTTCACGCTCCCGATCGGTCAGGTCGACTTTCTCGGCACGTCCGCCGACATGCATGTTCGAACGCGCCTCCCCCTCTTGCGGAACGCGGTTGATTGCGCCGACCGGCTCTCCATCGACCAGAATGATCCGCTTATCACCCTTCGCCACCGCCGGAAGATATTTCTGCGCGATCATCGGCTCGCGGTTGATCCCGGCAAAAGTCTCCAGCAGCGCGGAAAGATTCGGATCGCCGGGACGCAAATGAAACACGCCGGCTCCGCCATTGCCGTAAAGCGGCTTGACGATGATTTCGCTGTGACGCTCCCGAAACCGCCGGAAATCGGACAGGTCACGGGCGATCATGGTCGGCGGGGTCAGGTCAGGGAAATCCAGAACCATCAGCTTCTCGGGACAGTTGCGCACCCAGAACGGATCATTGACGACCAGGGTATCGGGATGCACCCGGTCCAGAAGATGGGTGGAGGTGACATATCCCATGTCGAAAGGCGGATCCTGCCGAAGCCACACCACGTCGAACTCGCTCAGATCGACTTCGGCCCAATCCCCGAAAGTCACGTGATCCCCCTCCTTGCGCCGCAAGGTCACCGGGCGGCCGCGTGCGATCACGCGCCCCTCGTCATAGCGAAGCTGATCGACCGTATACTGGAACAACCGGTGCCCGCGCGCCTCGGCCTCCAATCCGATGCGAAAGGTGCTGTCGCCGTTGATGTCAACGGCTTCGATCGGATCCATCTGCAATGCGACGTAAAGGCTCATGCCGCCCTCCTGAAATGCGTCGCTCGCTTGTCGCCCGAGGAACGTGCGGATGCAAGTGGCCCGGAACTAGCCGCCAAAGGCGTTTTCGATCACCCGGACCCGGCCCGGAGCATCCACCAGCGCCGCATCGAAGCGCATCTCGCTCAGCGATCCCGCAGGCCGGTTCCCGCAAAACTCACAGGCGGCCAGGCAGATGCGGTCCATCTGCCTGCGCAACAGCCGCTCCGCCGCCAGCGCATGGGTGGACGCGGATTTCACCTCGACAAATATCACCCCATCACCGCGCTGACAGACAAGATCGATTTCCCCCGCCTTGCCCCGCCAGCGCCGTGCAAGCACCTCATATCCCTGCGCCTTGTAATGGGCCGCCACCCGCTCCTCGGCCAACAGGCCCGACATCGCGGCAACTACCCCCCGCCTCGCCCGCCTGCCCGGAAACCGTCGCGATGGCGGGGTGCCGCGCTTGACATCGCCATCGATCCGCTCATCGAAAAACCGCGATTGATAACCCATTCCGGAACATTCTCCTCAAAGGCGATACATCGCCTCAATCCTCGCCGTCATCCCGCCCGGCAAGCGCAAGGGCGGTCTGATACACATCTCTCCTGCGAAGCCCCAGATCATGCGCCACCTCGCGCGCGGCATCCTTGACCGTCATGCTTTGCAATTTTTCCTGCAGCGCCGCGCGAAGCTGGTCCTCGCCGATAGACACGGGGGCCGGACGATCCAGCACCAGCACGACCTCGCCTTTCAGGCTTTGCATACGCGGATCGGCCAGCAGTTCTGCCGCCGTTCCCCGAATCACCTCTTCGAATTTCTTCGTCAGTTCCCGGGCCACCACGATAACTCGATTCGCCTCGATTTCGAACAGCTCTTCCACTGTCTGGTTAACCCGCCGGGGGCTCTCGAACAGGATCACCGTCGCATCGATCACCGCCCATTGCCGCAGCCATGTCGCGCGGGCAGCCTTGGTCGCGGGCGGAAATCCGGCGAACAGGAACCGGTCGCTCGGCAGGCCCGACAGGCTCAGAGCCGCAAGTGCGGCCGAGGGACCGGGAACCGCATGCACCCGGCTGCCCTGCGCGGCCGCGTCCCGCGCCAGCCGGTAACCGGGATCGGCGACCAGCGGCGTGCCGGCATCGGATGCATAAGCCACGCTGCGCCCTTCGCGCAGCGCGACCAGGATCGCCGGGCGCTGCCGGTCGGCGTTATGGTCGTGATAGGCCATGATCCGGCGCCCGCGCAGGGGTATGCCGTGAATATCCATCAGGTGCCGCATCACCCTTGTATCCTCGGCTGCCAGCAGCTCCGCCGAGTTCAGCACATCCAGCGCATGCAGCGTGATGTCCCGTGCCGCGCCGATCGGGGTTGCAACCAGGTGCAGGCCCGGTTCCAGCGCCACCGCCTCGACATGTGCCGCAAGACGGCGGGCCGGCTCCTCCGCGGTGCTGCGGGTGCCCGTGTTTCCGCGTGCTGGTCTTTCGCTCACAGGCATCTCCTTTTACCGTTTTCGGACCTTCCGCCTGATTGCCAATCCCGGGCGATGGACATAGGCTGCTGGCCGTGATCCGCCGATACCTACATTACAGCAGGGAAATTTCATATGTCCGCAATTATCACGAGCCGGGGACCGTTTCCGCTCCGTCGTCTGGCATTGCGTGCCGGGGCCGTTCTGTCCGCCTTTGTCATCGCCGCTTGCGAGCCCATGGGCGGAGGCAATGTCGCCTCGGTGGGTCCCGAGGCCGGCCAGATGATCGATCCCGGCCAGCCGGTCAAGGTGGCATTGCTGGTCCCGGGCGGCACCGGAAACCCCAATATCGAGACGCTGGCCCGCAGCCTCAAGAACGCCGCCAGAATGGCCGCCGCCGACGCCCAGGGCGCGAACATCGACCTGAGCATCTACGACACGGGCGGGAATACCCAGCAGGCCGTCGCGCGGGCCAATGCCGCCGCCGATGCCGGAGCCAAGATCATCGTCGGTCCGCTTTATGCCGAGGCGGCGAATGCCGTCGGCGCCGCCATGATGCCCCGCAATATCAACGTATTGTCATTTTCCAACAATACCGAGGTGGCAGGCGGCAATGTTTTCGTGATGGGCACCAATTTCGGCAATATTGCCGATCGGCTGGTGGGTTACGGCGTCCGCCAGGGCAAGCGCAACGTCTATGTCGTGGCCGAGGACGACGTGGCGGGCCAGATCGGCGGCCGCGCCATCGAGGCCGCAATCGCCCGCAATGGCGCACGGCTGGCCGGGCGCAGCAACCATCCGGTCTCGATCACCGGCATCGACTCCGTCACTCCGCAGATCTCGGCGGCAGCGAAATCGGGTCAGGTGGATGCGATCTTCATGACCGCCAATCACCAGGCAGTCCTGCCCTATCTGACCGAGAAACTGGCCGCGGCAGGTGTCACCTCTCAGGTTACCCAGTTCATGGGCCTGACGCGTTGGGACGAGCCCCGCTCGCGCATGACATTGCAGCAGCTGCAGAATGGCTGGTTCGCGATCCCCGATCAGCGGCTTGCGCAGCAATTCAACGCCCGCTACCAGGCCGCTTACGGCGAAGCACCGCACGCGCTGGCCCCTCTGGCCTATGACAGCATCGCGGCGATCGCCTCGCAGGTTCGCGCCGGCAAGCGCAATGCCGTCACCACAAGCGGGTTGACCCAGAATTCGGGCTTTGCCGGTGTCGGTGGGGTGTTCCGGCTGCGGCCCGACCGCACCGCCGAGCGGGGGCTGGCCGTGGCCACGATCCGTAACAACCAGCTGGTCATTCTCGACCCGGCTCCGCGCGGCTTCGGCGGGTTCGGTTTCTGATCTTGAGCGGCACATCCACCGATACCGTCGTTCAAAGCGCCCCGGCACTGCCCGGGGCGCATGCCATATTCGATCCCGGGATTTTCCTGCCCCGGCTGGATGCCCTGTTGTCGGAACTGGACCAGCCGCGCGATATTCGCGCCGCGACAGTCGCGGAACTGTCCGAAGCCCGGGCCGCAGCGATGGCCGATATCACGACCGGCTTCCTGGGCCATCCGCGCGCCGCGCGGGAAACGGTGCGCGCCATCGCGATGCTGACCGATGGCCTGGTCACGGCCATCCATCATGTCGCCACGACCCAGCTGCATCCGCTGCATTCGCCTTCCGATGCCGAGCGGCTGGCCGTGCTCGCGGTCGGCGGCTATGGACGGGCCGAGATGGCACCGTCCTCCGATGTCGACCTGCTGTTCCTGACGCCCTACAAGATCACGCCCTGGGCGGAAAGCGTGGTCGAGTCCATGCTCTACATGCTGTGGGATCTGAAACTGAAGATCGGTCACTCGATCCGCACCATAGACGACTGCCTGCGGCTCGGCGCAGGCGACATGACCATCCGCACCTCGCTGGTCGAGCACCGGCTCGTCACCGGCAACGCGCCGCTTGCCCATAAGCTGGGTTTCCGGCTGTGGTCCGAACTGTTTGAAAAGACCGTCCCCGAATTCCTCGAAGCCAAGCTGGAGGAGCGGGCCGCACGCCATCAACGGCAGGGTGGCCAGCGCTATGTGCTGGAACCCAATGTCAAGGAGGGCAAGGGCGGGTTGCGCGACCTGCAGACGCTCTACTGGATCGCGAAATATATCCACCATGTCGACCGCGCTGTGGAACTGGTCGATCTGGGCGTCTTCACCCGCGACGAGCATCTGGCCTTCTGGCAGGCCGAGGATTTCCTCTGGGCGGTGCGCTGCCATCTGCACCTGATCGCGGGGCGGCCCGTGGATGTGCTGTCATTCGACATGCAGGTCGAGGTCGCCAGCCGCATGGGCTACGCCGACAACAGCGCCCGGCGCGGGGTCGAGTATTTCATGCAGGATTATTTCCGCCATGCCACCCGCGTCGGCGAGCTGACCCGCGTCTTCCTGACCGCACTGGAGGCGCAGCATGTCCGCAGCGCTCCCTTCCTCGGCCGCCTGTTCCGCAGACGGCGCAAGCTCCGGGCGGGCTTCGTCGACCAGCATGGGCGGCTGGCGATCCAGAACGAGGGCGAGTTCTTTCGCGATCCGCTGAATATCCTGCGCCTGTTCGAAGAGGCGCTGCGCACCGGCATCCTGATCCATCCCGACGCCATGCGCCTTGTCGCCGCCAATCTGGATCTGATCGACGACCGCGTGCGATCCGACCCCGAGGCGATCCGCATCTTCATGGACCTGCTGCTCAGGCACGGCAATCCCGAACGCTCGCTGCGCCGGATGAACGAGCTTGGCGTGCTCGCCGCCTTCATCCCGGAATTCGAGCCGGTCGTGGCAATGATGCAGTTCAACCTCTACCACCATTACACGGTGGACGAGCATTCCATCCAATGCGTCGCGGCGCTGGCCGAGATCGAGCGGGGCGAGCATCCCGAGGATCTGCCGCTCTCCAGCGAGATCATGGAGGAGGGCATCAACCGCCGCGTTCTCTATCTGGCCACCCTGCTGCACGATATCGGCAAGGGCCGGCCCGAGGATCACTCGATCCTCGGCGCCCGCATCGCCCGTCGCATCGCCACCCGGTTCGGCTTTTCCGCCGAGGACGTGGAGACGGTCGAATGGCTGGTGCGCAATCACCTGCTGATGTCGGACGTGGCGCAAAAGCGCGACATCTCGGACCCCCGCACCCTGCGCGATTTCGCCAAGGCGGTGAAAACCCGTAAGCGGCTGGACCTGCTGCTGGTGCTGACAACCTGCGACATCCGCGGTGTCGGCCCGAACACATGGAACAACTGGAAGGCGGTTCTGCTGCGCAAGCTTCACCAGGACACGGCCGCAGTGCTGGAGAACGGGCTGGAGGATCTCAACCGCGACAAGCGCCAGAACGAGGCGAAACGCTCGCTGCGCCACCTGCTGATCGCAAGGGGGTGGGAGCCGAAGGAGATCCGGACCGAGATCGCCCGCCATTACGACGCCTACTGGCCCGGCCTGCCGACCGAGACGCAGGCAGTCTTCGCCGAGATGCTGCGCGAGATCGGCCATGACGAGATCCGCATCGACCTGCATCCCGACACCGACCGCGATGCGACACGCACGGCCTTCGTGCTGGCCGACCATCCAGGCATCTTCTCGCGTCTGTGCGGGGCGCTGACCCTGATGGGGGCGAATGTCGTGGATGCGCGCACCTACACCACGCGCGACGGCTATGCCACGGCGGCATTCTGGATACAGGACGCTGAGGGTCATCCCTTCGCCGAGGACCGCCTGCCCCGCCTGCGTCAGACCATCCTGCGCACGCTCAAGGGCGAGATCGTGGCCCGCGAGGCTTTCGCCACCCGCGACAAGCCCAAGAAGCGCAACCGCGAGTTCCGCTTTCCCACACATGTCACCTTCGACAACGAGGGCAGCGACATCTATACGATCATCGAGGTCGATACCCGCGACCGTCCGGGCCTGCTCTATGACCTGACCCGAACGCTCGCCGCCAATCATATACAGATCGTGAGCGCCGTGATCGCTACCTATGGCGCGCAGGTGGTTGACAGTTTCTACGTCAAGGACATGTTCGGGCTGAAGCTGCACAGCGAGTCCAAGCGCCTGTCGCTGGAAAAGAAACTGCGCTCGGCAATCGCCGACGGGGCAAAACGGGCAGAGGAATAGGCCAATGAAATCGGGGCTGGTGCGCGGGTTCCTGTCGGTGGGGCTCTGGACGATGGTTTCGCGGGCGACGGGCTTTGTCCGCGACATCGTCATGGCGGCCTGGCTGGGCACCGGACCGATGGCCGAAGCCTTCGTCATCGCCTTGTCCCTGCCCAACATGTTCCGCCGCTTCTTCGCCGAAGGAGCGTTCAATACCGCCTTCGTGCCGATGTTTTCCAAGCGGCTGGACGATCGCGAGGATGCACAGCGCTTCGCATCCGAGGCGTTCTCGGGCCTGTTCACGATCGTGACGATCCTTTCGGCTGTCGCGATGATACTCATGCCGGGGCTCGTCTGGCTGATGGCCTCGGGTTTCGCGGGCGACGAGCGCTTTGCATTGGCCGTCGAATATGGCCGTATCACCTTTCCCTATATCCTGCTGATCTCGCTGGCCTCGATGATCTCGGGCGTGCTGAACGCCAACCGCCGTTTCACCGCCGCCGCCGCCGCGCCTGTTCTGCTCAACCTGCTGTTCATCGTGGCGATGGGTCTGGGGCGCTGGCAAGGCTGGGACCTGGGATTGACGCTGGCATGGGCGACGCCGCTGACCGGCATTTCGCAACTCGGGCTGGTGTGGTGGGATGCACATCGCAACGGCTGGACCTTCTGGCCGGGCCGTCCGCGGCTTTCACCCGACATGCGCCGCCTGCTGGCCGTTGCCCTGCCCGCCGCCTTTGCCGGGGGTGTGGTGCAGCTCAACCTGCTGATCGGGCGGCAGGTCGCATCGCGTTTCGAGGGCGCTGTGACATGGCTTTATTTTTCCGACCGCCTGTATCAGCTGCCGCTTGGCGTGGTCGGCGCCGCCGTCGCCGTGGTCCTGTTGCCGGAACTGGCCCGCCGCCTGCGGGCCGAGGATCACGCGGGCGGGCAATCCGCCTATTCGCGCGCGACGGAGTTCGGGCTGTTCCTGACCCTGCCCGCCGCCTTCGCCATCGCCGTCATCGCCGAGCCGATGGTCGCGACCCTGTTCGAGCGCGGCCAGTTCAGCGCCCATGACACCAGCCAGACCGCCAAGGCGCTGATCGTCTATGCGCTTGGCCTGCCCGCCTTCGTGCTGCAGAAAATCCTGCAGCCGCTCTATTTCGCGCGCGAGGATACCAAGACCCCGTTCCGCTTTGCCGCGATGTCGATGGTCGTGAACGCGATCGTCGCCTTTGGGCTGATGCCGCTGATCGGGTTCCTTGCCGCCGCCATCGGCACCACCGTCGCGGCATGGGTCATGGTCGGGCAGCTCTGGTGGGGGACCCGCGCCATGGGACAGGCCGCCCGTGCCGATGCCCGCCTGCTGCGCGCCGCCCCCCGGATCGCACTGGCCTCGGTGCTGATGGCGCTCGCCCTGTGGTTCATGAAGGACTGGCTCGACACCGCCGGGTTCTCCCGCATTCCTGGCCTCGCCATCCTCGTCTTCGGCGGCGCCGCGATCTATTTCGGCCTCAGCTTTGCCACCGGCGCCTACCGGCTATCGGAACTGAGGGCCGCAGTTCGCCGCTGATGCATCTTCGGCAAAAGCGGATATCGGTCTAACGCCCAGAGATGCCGAAAAACAAACCGGCGATTACCCGCGCCACCTGACGGGGCGGAGCGGGTAATCGCGGCAATCGCATCGAGGCCCCAATCAGGTCGAAACCGCGCTGCCACCATCCGGCCCGAGCGTCACGAGGCCGGCTGAGCCCGCTCAACCAGTCTTGCGAAAAAGCTGGCGCCGACCGGGGCAACCTCGTCATTGAAATCATAGCCGGGATTATGGACGCCCGGCCCCTCCCCCTGTCCGAGGAACAGGTAGCAGCCGGGGCGCGCATTCAGCATATAGCTGAAATCCTCGGCTCCCATCTCGCGCCCGACCGAGTCGGAAACATTCGCGGCTCCGGCCACTTCACGCGCAACCTCGGCGGCGAAGGCGGCCTGATCGGCGTCGTTCACGGTTGCCGGATACCCCTCGATATAATTCAGCTCGGCGCTGACGTTATAGGCCGCGCCCTGCCCTGCGCAGATCTCGGAAAGACGGCGGCGGACCATCTCGCGAACCTGGGGATCGAATGTCCGCACGGTGCCGCAAATCCAGGCATCGTCGGGCACGATATTGTCGGCGCTGCCGGTGTGGATCTGGGTCACCGACACCACCAGATCGTCCAGCGCATAGTGATTGCGGCTGGAGATCGTCTGTATCGCGTTCACGATGGCCACCGCGGCCACGACGGGATCGGCGGTCAGATGCGGCATGGCCCCGTGCCCGCCCCGCCCCTTCACGTCGATCTCGAAACTGTCCACTGCCGCCATGATCGGACCGGGCGTCGTATAGATGGTGCCCGCCCGATGGTTCGGGCTGTTATGCATGGCGAAAACCCGCCCGATGCCGAAACGCTCCATCATGCCCTCGCGCACCATGGCATCGCCACCGCCGCCATTTTCCTCGGCGGGCTGAAAGATCAGCGCCACGCGCCCCGCGAAATTCCGTGTCTCGGCAAGATACCTGGCTGCCCCCAGCAGCATTGTCGTATGTCCGTCATGCCCGCAGGCATGCATCCGCCCCGGCACTTTCGAGGCCCATTCCGCGCCGGTCGCCTCTTGCATCGGCAGCGCATCCATATCCGCGCGCAGCCCGATCACCGGTCCCTGCCCCCGCCCGTTCACGATTGCGACGATTCCGGTTCGGCCGATTCCCTCGTGGATCTCGTCCACGCCGAATTCACGCAGCCGGGCAACGACGAAGCCCGCCGTCTCGTGGCAGTCAAAGCCCAGTTCGGGATTCTGGTGCAGGTGCCGCCTCCATGCGGTCATCTCGTCTGCGTAATCGGCGATACGGTTCAGGACTGGCATGTGGACTCACCTTCCGGGCTGTGGCAATCGATCCATCGGAGCCGAGGACGGGGTGAATTGCAATGGCTGACAGCAAGGATGCGGGAACCGAGATCGCCCGCCTGATCGATATCATGGCAAAGCTGCGGGATCCGGAGACCGGCTGCCCCTGGGATATCGAGCAGGATTTCGCCTCGATCGCGCCCTATACGATCGAGGAGGCGCATGAGGTCGCCGACGCCATCGACCGCGCGGCTTGGGACGAATTGCCCGGGGAACTGGGCGATCTGCTGTTGCAGGTGGTGTTCCATGCGCAGATGGCGCGCGAGAAGGGGATGTTCGATTTCGCCGATTGCGCGGCGGCGATATCAGACAAGCTGATCTTCCGCCATCCGCATGTCTTTGGCGATGAGAACCGAGACAAGTCAGCCGAGCAGCAGGTCAAGGACTGGGAGGCGATCAAGGCCACTGAGCGCGCCGGCAAGGCCGAGCGCGGCACGCTGGACGGGGTGGCTCTGGGTCTGCCCGCCCTGACCCGGGCGATCAAGCTGCAGAACCGCGCCGCTCGGGTGGGTTTCGACTGGCCGGGCGCGGAACAGGTTCTGGACAAGATCGCCGAGGAAACCGCCGAACTGGTCGAGGCCCGCGACAAGCTGGGACCGGACGCGCTGGAGGAAGAGTTCGGCGACCTGATCTTCGTGATGGCCAATCTCGCCCGCCATCTGAAGATCGATCCGGAACAGGCCCTGCGCCGGGCGAATACCAAGTTCACCCGCCGCTTCCAGGCCATCGAGGCGGCGCTGGCAGCGGATGACCGCCGCCCCGAGGACAGCGACCTGGCCGAGATGGACCGGCTCTGGGATCAGGCGAAGGTGATGGAGAAGGCCAGCCGGTAACGACTTGCCGAGACTCTTGCGAGTTGCCTTGCAACGCTTGCTTTGTTATCGCTAACAGAATATAGTCATCCCAAAGCCAGAGGAGGCCGCAAGATGACCCTTCACGCCACCATCGACCGCGTCACCGACCGGATCCGCGAACGCTCGCAAGACAGCCGCAGCCACTATCTGAAGAAAATCGCGAAGGCGGCGGAGGATGGCCCCCGCCGCGCGCATCTTTCCTGCGGCAACCAGGCCCATGCCTATGCCGCGATGGATGACAAGGAGGATATGGCGACGACGCGCAAGCCGAATATCGGCATCGTCACCGCCTATAATGACATGCTCTCGGCGCATCAGCCCTATGAGCGTTATCCCGATCTCATCCGCCGTGCGGGCCATGCGGCGGGCGCAACCGTGCAGGTCGCGGGCGGCGTGCCCGCCATGTGCGACGGCGTCACGCAGGGCCGCGCCGGGATGGAACTGTCGCTGTTCTCGCGCGACGTGATCGCGCTCGCGGCCGGGGTGGCATTGTCGCATGACTGTTTCGATGCGGCGCTTTACCTGGGCGTCTGCGACAAGATCGTGCCGGGGCTGGTCATCGGCGCGGCCACATTCGGTCATATCCCGGCGGTATTCCTGCCTGCCGGGCCAATGCCCTCGGGCCTGCCGAATGACGAGAAATCCAGGATCCGGCAGAAATTCGCAACCGGAGAGGTCGGGCGCGACGCGCTGATGGCGGCCGAGATGGCCTCTTACCACAGCCCCGGCACCTGCACCTTCTATGGCACCGCCAACAGCAACCAGATGCTGATGGAATTCATGGGCCTGCACCTGCCGGGATCGAGCTTCGTAAATCCGAATACACCGCTGCGCGACGCCTTGACCGTGGCCGGCGTCGAACGCGCGGCGACGATCACCCGCTTGGGCAATGATTACCTGCCTGCGGGCGAGGTGCTGGACGAACGTGCCTTTGTCAATGGCATGGTCGGGCTGATGGCGACCGGGGGCTCCACCAATCTCGTCATGCATTTGCCTGCGATGGCCCGGGCGGCGGGCGTGCTGCTGGATATCGAGGATTTCCACGATATTTCCGAGGCCGTGCCGCTGATGGCGCGGGTCTATCCCAACGGTCTGGCCGATGTGAACCATTTCCACGCGGCGGGCGGGATCGGCTACATGATCGGGCAGTTGCTGGATGCGGGATTGCTGCATCCGGATGTCAAGACGATCAACGGCACCGGGCTGGACGGCTATACGGCCGAGCCCAAGCTGGACGGCACCCGTGTCCGGTGGGAGGCCGGAGCGAAGGAATCATTGAACGACAAGATCCTGCGCCCGGCCCATGACCCCTTCGCCGCGACTGGCGGACTCAAGCAGCTAGAGGGCAATCTGGGCCGGGGCGTCATCAAGGTCAGCGCGGTGGCCGAGGAGCGTCACGTAATCGAGGCCAAGGCCCGCGTCTTCAGCGACCAGGAACAGGTGAAGGCCGCCTTCAAGGCCGGCGAGTTCACCGAGGACACCATCGTTGTCGTGCGCTTCCAGGGACCGCGCGCGAATGGCATGCCCGAGCTGCATTCGCTGACCCCGACGCTTGCGGTGCTTCAGGATCGCGGGTTCCGGGTCGCGCTGGTGACCGATGGGCGGATGTCGGGGGCTTCGGGCAAGGTGCCTGCGGCGATCCATATCTCGCCCGAGGCCTCGGTCGGTGGGCCGCTGGCGCGGGTGCGGGATGGCGACCTGATCCGCATGGATGCGACCATGGGCACGATCGACTGCCTTGCAGAGGATTTCGAGGACCGCAGGCCCGTCGCCTTCGACCCGGCCCCCAGCAGCGAGGGCATGGGGCGCGAGATGTTTGCCGCCTTTCGCGCCGTCGCCGGCCCCGCGACCGAAGGCGCGGGCGTGGTGGTCTGAAGGCTCTGCCGGTTCAGGCGGCCTCCGCCTCGGTTGCGACCTCGCATACGGCACTGCGCAGGTAGCAGATGAAGTCCGAGGCCATGTGCTGCCCGGGGCCGTCATTCACATGGACATTTAACCAAGTCTGCGGCAGCGGCGGCAGGGCGCCGTTATGCTCGATGATTTCCAGCCCCGCTTCCGGCCTGTCGGCGGGTATGATCGTGACGCCCAGATCCGCGCTGGCCAGAACACGCCAGGTATCCTTGCCTCCCTCGCCGATCATCTGCCGCCATTCGATTCCGGCGCGATCCAGGGCCGCCATTCCTACCGGTGTGTAGGTGCAATCCGGCGAATTCGCGAAGGGAAAGGGGCGCTGCATCCACACCTTTCCGCCGACCGCCCCGGCCCATGCCAGATCGGCCTTGCCCAGATGAATCGCTCCCAAAGGGGCCTCGAACTCGGTGGTCAGGATCAAGTCGTGCTCGCCCTGTTTCAACTGGCGCCGCAAATCCCGGCTGCGCGCGGTATTGATGACCAGTTCGATCCGCGGATGATCCTGCCGGAAAGCACGGGTCGCCTGCGCGACCTTGTCGATCATCCAGTCGCAGGTCAGACCGACACGCAGCCGGCCCTCTGGCCGTTCCCCCATGAAACGGGCGATGATCGCGTCGTTATGCGCCAGCATCTTGCGCGCCTCGGTCAGCAGCTCAAAGCCGAAATCCGACAGAACCACGCCCCGCCCCTGCTTCACCAGCACCGGCCTGCCGAATACCTCCTCCAGCCGTTTCATCTGCATCGAGATGGCGCTTTGCGTCATGTTCAGCGCCTCTGCCGCGCGGGTCACGGCACCATATTCAGCCACCGCCAGCAATGACCGTAGCGTTGCGACATCGAGATTTCGCATTCCTCAATCCTCCTGATACTTGGCATCAAAATCATTCGTTTTACTAATACATCTTGAACGCCTAAATATCAAGGCATCGGATGATATCCGCTAATCCAATCATCAAAATTGATGATATTGATCACCGGAGGTGAAGAATGGCACAGAAATCCGCCGCAATGCTGCGCGTCGTGACCGGGCAAGGCATCATCCCGCGCCCCGGTTGGATCGAACGTATCCTGACCATGTTCGACGTCCGCAAGACCCGCATCGACCTGTCAAGGCTCTCTGACGAACAGCTGCACGATATCGGTCTTACCCGCGATGACGTCGAGGCCGAACTGGCCCGCAAGATCTGGGATGTTCCGCCGCATTGGCGTCATCGCTGAAAGCCCCGCATGATGCGCCATTCGCGCGTCATGCGGGTCAACGGTATTTCAATCGGGATCGTCCAGTGCGGGGCCGAAGCGATCCAGCATTCTCGTCCTGATTTGATCCCGGGTCTGGCGATATACAGCCAGCTTGGCCTCGCGGCTCTCGCCCAACCCGGTCGGATCCATGATCGGCCAGTATTCGACGTCCAGATGGAAGACCCGGGTCATTTCCAGCGCCAGCCGCTGGCTTGCCGGCGAAAGCGCCACGATCAGGTCGAAACCTCCAAGATCGTCCCCCCAGTCCTGCATCTCTTCGAAACTGCGGCTGCGATGGTTCGACAATTCGACTCCGATCTCGTCGCAGACAGCGATGGCGAAACCATCGATCTCCAGATCGTTCCTGACTCCGGCCGATTGCACATAGGCGAGATGGCCGTAGAACTTCTTCATCATCCCTTCCGCCATGGGCGAGCGGACGGCGTTATGGTCGCAGCAGAACAGAACCGAAGCGGGAATCTTGTTCTGCTCCATGGTTTCAACCCTGTGGAATCAGCGCGCAAATCAGGGTGAAAAGGCGTCTTGCGGTATCGATATCCAGCTCTGCCTTGCTCTCCAGCCGCTCCTGCAATGTCCGGGCGCCTTCGTTGTGGATACCGCGTCTTGCCATGTCGATGGCCTCGATCTGGGCGGGGGGCAGACGCTTCACCGCGTCGAAATAGCTTTGGCAAATCTGGAAGTAATCCTTCACCACCTGCCGAAACGGTCCAAGCGACAGGTGAAACTCGGCGACCTTCTCTGCCGTTTCGGTGGTGACGTCGAACACCAGGCGCCCTTCGCGGATATCCAGCTTCAGCACGAAAGGGCCCTCGGGAACGGGCTGCCCGTCGCGTCCGGGGATGGCAAAGCTGTTGTCCTCGATCAGGTCGAAAATGGCGACACGCCGCTCCTGCTCCATTTCGGGCGTGGCGGGGGGGATCGCGGAATCGTCGATCTCGATACGGGTGATCCGGCTCATTCGCGCCCCCATATCAGCTTGGCTGCAACAATCGTTCCCACGCAAGTCACCGAAAACACGTTTGCCAAGATCAGCGGCCAGTCACCAAGGAGCAAGCCATAGATCAGCCAGAGAGCCACAGTGGCAAGTACCAATACATTGGTGCCAAGGGACAAATCCTTTACCTCGCGGCTGCGCAATGTCTTGACCACCTGTGGAACCCAGCAGATCGTGCCGAGAATGGCGGCCAGAAATCCAATGACAGATGGGGCGATCATTCCGCCGTCCTTTCGTTCAGCGCCTTCAGGCGCGCCTCGACCGAGGCGCCATGCGCCTGCAGCCCTTCGGAGGCGGCCAGCCGCATCGCGGCGGGGCCGATCGCGGCCAGGGCACCGGGCGTCAGCCGCGCCAGCGTCGTGCGCTTGAGGAAATCCATCACCGACAGGCCCGAGGAGAACCGGGCCGAGCGCGCCGTCGGCAGCACGTGGTTCGGACCGCTGACATAATCGCCCACGGCTTCGGGCGTATGGGCACCAAGAAAGATCGCCCCGGCATGGCGGCATCTTGTGGCCAGCGCCTCGGGATCGTCCACACAAAGCTCCAGATGCTCGGGCGCGACGCGGTCGGACAGGGCGGCAGCCTCATCGAGGTCGCGGGCGATGATGATGGTGCCGTAGTCGCGCCAGCTCGCTCCGGCGATCGCGGCGCGCGGAAGCGTCGGCAGGATCCTGTCCACGGCCCCGGCGACAGCATGGCCAAGAGCCGGATCGGTGGTGATCAGGATCGACTGCGCATCGGCGTCATGCTCGGCCTGGGCCAGCAGGTCCAGCGCCAGCCAGTCGGGATTTTGCTCTCCCTCGGCGATGATCAGCACTTCGGAGGGTCCGGCGATCATGTCGATGCCAACCCGCCCGAAAACCTGCCGCTTGGCCGCCGCGACAAAGGCATTGCCCGGCCCGGTGATCTTGTCGACCGGAGCGATCGTTTCGGTCCCGTAGGCCATAGCTGCAATGGCCTGCGCACCGCCGACGCGATAGATCTCGTCCACTCCCGAAAGCTGCGCCGCCAGCAGGACCAGCGGATTGATCACGCCGCCCGGCGTCGGTACGCAGACCACCAGCCGCCCGACCCCGGCCACCCGTGCCGGGATCGCGTTCATCAGCACCGAAGACGGATAGGCCGCCTGCCCCCCCGGCACGTAAAGCCCCGCAGCCGATACCGGCGTCCACCGCCATCCGAGGGTCGCGCCTTCGGGATCGGTCCAACTGGCATCCTCGGGCATCTGCCTCGCGTGATAGGCGCGGATACGTTCGGCAGCGAGGCTCAGCGCGGCGCGGTCGTCTGCCGAAACCCTGGCCACTTCCGCGGCGATCTCTTGCGGAGTGAAACGCAGCCGGTCCGGCGTCAGGTCAAGACGGTCGAATTTCGCCGTCAACTCGCACAGCACCGCATCGCCACGCGCGCGCAGATCGGCTATGATCCCGGACACGATATCGTTCACATCGGCGGAATCCTCGCGCTTGGCCGAAAGCATCGCGGCAAATCGGGTCTCGAAATCGGCATCGGATGTGTTCAGCGTGACCGGCATGGCATTCCCCTGCAATTGCGCCTTGTTAGCGGCTTGCACTCGCGGCCTCAAGCGGGACGGAACCGCGACAGACCGGGCCGCGTCCGAAAGGTGCCGGAACCCCCGGTTCCACAGCGGATATCCCGCCCGCCGGCAACGAGGCGGAGCATCCGGACGGATCACGGCCTTATTGCCGGAATGTGACGCATTGTCCGGACTTTCCCGGAGGATACCCCCTTTTCTTTCGCGCGGAACTACGCCAGCCTGTGGCGCGTTATCATGGTAGCTCGGGAACGGGTCCATCAAGCATATGCGCGGTACAGCGTCTGCCGCGAACAAGACAGGAAAGGGAGACAGATGAACCTCCGCATGACAACTATTCTCGCCGCTTCGGGCCTGATCGCCCTGGGCGCCTGCACCGACCCCGCCGGAACCGGCACCGGCACCGGCATGAACCGCACGCAACAGGGTGCGCTGGCCGGGGCCGCAATCGGCGCGGTGCTGGGGGCGACCCGCGACGACGACACGAACAACCAGGGCCGCGATGCCGCCAAGGGCGCGATCCTCGGTGCAGCCGCCGGCGCGATCGCGGGCAATATCCTCGACCGTCAGGCGGCGGCGCTGGACCAGGCGATCACCAATCCCAATGTGCAGATCGTCAATCACGGCTCCTACCTGCAGGTGATCCTGCCCGAAGGCATTCTTTTCGCCACCGATTCGGCAGCCGTGTCGGGTCCGGCACAAAGCGATCTCTACGCCGTCGCGCGCAACCTGAACCAGTATCCGAACAGCCGCGTCGAGGTAATCGGTCATACCGACAATACCGGCAGCGCCGCCTACAACCAGGACCTGTCGCAGCGCCGGGCGCAATCGGTCGCGGGCATCCTGACGGCGGGCGGTGTCTCTTCGGGCCGCATCGTCGCCGTGGGCCGTGGCGAATCGCAGCCCGTCGCCTCGAACGGCACGGTCGAAGGCCGGGCCCAGAACCGCCGGGTCGAGATCATCATCCGCCCGACGCAGTAAACCTGCCCGAAATCATACCGAGGGGCCGGATCAGTTCGGCCCCTTTTCCATGCCCGCGCCCCGGCTCCGGACATCCGGACGATCACTGGCGCTGCCCGAACCGGACGCTGCTTCTTCTTTGCCCAAATACCTCGGGGGAATCCGGCCCGGATAGGCCGGATGGGGCAGCGCCCCCTGCCCCTCGGATACCGGCCTTCAGATCACGACGCGCGTCACCAGCGGCTCCAGCCCCTCGATCCCGACCGTCACGATCTGACCGGCCTTAACCGCACCGACCCCTGCCGGAGTCCCGGTATAGATCAGATCCCCCGGCGCCAGCGCCACGAAGCGCGACAGATGCGCGATGATCTCGGGCACCGACCAGATCATGTCGGCGAGATCGCCTTTCTGGCGCGTCTCGCCATCCAGTTCCAGAGTGATTGCCCCGTGTTCCAGCATGCCGGTCTCGTCCAGCGGATGCAGGGTTCCGCAAGCCGCCGACAGATCGAACCCCTTGGCCATGTCCCAGGGCCGGCCCTGTTTCTTGGCCTGGGCCTGCAGATCACGGCGGGTGAAATCGCATCCGGCCGCATAGCCCCATACATATCCCTGCGCCTCCGCGGCAGGAATATCGCGCCCGGCCCTGCCCAAGGCGACCACCAGTTCGGCCTCGAAATGCAGGTCGGCAGTCTGCGGCGGATAGGGCAGATCGCCGCCATCGGTCAGCAGGGCATCGGCGGGCTTGGAAAAGAAGAAAGGCGGCTCGCGGTCGGGATCGTGCCCCATTTCGCGGGCATGTTCGGCATAGTTGCGCCCGACGCAATAGATGCGCCGGACCGGGAAACGCGTATCGCTGCCCGCGACGGGCACGGAGGCCGGTTGCGGCGCGGCCAGGACGTAATCAGTCATCTTCTCTCCCGACAGGCGGATGGTAATCCTCGAAAGTGATATTGTCGGCGATACTGCGGGCCATCTCCTCCTCCGCCGCGGAACGGATGGTCCAGCTCAGGATGGGCACCCCTTGCGCCTTGAGCGCATCGACACGGAGATTGTCCAGATCGCCCTTGTCATGCGAGATGAAGCAGGCCCCGGCGCGGTCAAAATCGGTAATCGCGGCCAGGTGGCTGCGGAGTTCCTCGTTCAGCATCGGCCAGTCCCCGGCAGGAAAACCGCAGCTGGTGATGCCGACCGGGATATCGGGCCGGACATCGTGAAACGCCTTCACGATATGCGGATTGAAGGACATGACTGCAACCGGCCCGTCATATCCTTCAAGCGCTTCGGCAACACGCAGGTGCAACTCGCCGATCTGCGCGCCCAACCGGCCGTCCTGATCCTTGATTTCGATCAGAAGCGGCACCCGGCCAGCCACCAGTTCCAGCATCTGCGCCAGGGTCGGGATCGGCTCATCGCTGCCCAGCAGGCGTTTCCCGGTCAATATCGCGGCGGTATGGACAGTTATGGCCCCCTTCTCGCCGGTCATCCTTTCAAGATCGTCATCGTGAAATACCATCGGGACGCCGTCGGCAGAGGGCTGGATGTCCAGTTCGATCCCGTAACCGGCCGCGATGGCAGCCCCGGCAGCCGCAAGGGAGTTTTCCGGCACGCCCGGCCCATGCAGCCCGCGATGGGATATGGGAATATGCCTGAAGCCAGAGGGCAGTTCGCGCATCATTCCACCTCGAAGACCGCTTCGATCTCGACCGCGACGCCGAGGGGCAGCGCGGGGGCCGAGACCGCCGCGCGCGCATGCCGTCCGGCATCGCCGAAGATTTCAACCATCAGGTCCGAGCAGCCATTGATCACCTTGGGCTGGTCGGTGAAATCCGGTGTGGAATTCACGAAACCGGTCAGCTTGACCACCCGCCTGACCTTGTCGAGCGATCCGGTCGCCGCCCGCAATTGCGCGATCAGCGCAAGACCGCAGCGCCGTGCGGCGGCTGCTCCCGCCTCGACTTCCATGGTCTCGCCCAGCTTGCCCTTGATCAGGCCGTTTTCATCGGCACTGATCTGGCCCGAGACAAAGATCAGATTGCCCGAACGAACGAACGGAACATAGTTTGCCGCAGGGGCCGGAGCATCCGGCAGGCTGATGCCCTTGTCAGTCAGGGTTTTCTCGAAGCTCATGGTTTCCTCACCAGTTGATGTGATCACGAAAACCGGACAACAGGCTTTTCCAGCTGTCCAGAATGGAGTTGAAATTGCGCCGTCCGATCCCGTCCGCGTCGAGGCTGACATCCATCTCGATCACCGGGTCGCCCTCGGTGTCCAGATATGCCTTGGCGAAACGGTAATCGCGATTCCAGTCATTGACCAGCGTCAGATTGCGGGGCCTTGGACTGTCGAACCCCGCATAGAACAGCAGCGAGTCACAGGGACCGTCGTCGCAGTCATAGAAGGAAATGCTGAACCGGATGTCATCCGTGGCGCTGCGGATCAGCGGATCGCCGAATGAATCGGTCTCGCGAACAACCGGCATCCCGGCATCCTTCAGCAGGATCTCGATCACATCGGGATCACCAAGAACCTGTGCCGAAGCAGTGATCGGCAACAGGGCAAGGCACAGGCTGGCGGTCAATCGTCGCATGATTCTCCCCGGACAGGATTCGCACGCAGACTAGAGCGGATGAAGAGCGAATGTGAACCGCGCAGTGCGGAGCGGGAACAATCGCGAAAAAATTTGCCGGGCCGGGAACCGCCCCGCCCAGGAAACGTTGAAATCTTGCAATTGCAGACATGTATTGAGTTACGCAGTCATTGGTGCGGGCGCGCCCTATCACCTTGCCCCCTCGACTCCAAGCGTAGCGGCCCGGCGGCTACATCTGGGCCGATTTTGAATATGGTCATGATCCGCCAGACAAACAGCCATACGGCAAGGTGCCGTATGCAAACGGCTGTCGGCAATCAATGCGTGCGATCACGACCGATGCCAGGCAGACCCCGAACCGAACGGGCGAGCGGAATACAGGTTTCCCGAAAACGCTTCAGCCATTCACCAGGTCATTTATGAATCGCATTGTCGTCGTATTAAGATCGGGAATAGCATTTCCGCCCCACCGTTTCGGCAACCTCAGCATCAGGTTCGCGCGCAGATCACGCGGACGAATTGAAAAATCGATAATGGCGCGCGATTGCGATCCGTTCAAGGCAATGATCGTCACCTCTATCAAGATCTCCAGCGTCCTGGACAGGCCCGAAATCGATATTCTACCCGGCCTGTCGAACTGATTGACCACCAATCTGACCGGTTCCGTTCCTTCGCGATGGTCAAAATCCATAATCCAGCCCAAACCAACCCCCGGTTCCTCGGCAGGATCGATACGCCTTGCACTCATTCCGTACCGGGGAAGCTTTTCTTCCAGCCGCTGAAAATCGGTAATTCTGTCGAAGGCAATTGCGGCGGGCATTTCCCAATTAACACAGAGCGCAAAATTCTTTCGCAACCTCCTTTTCAGGACATTGCCGGAAACATGAAAATTCCCAAGCGATTCCGAAAGCTGCCTCTCCATTACGGGCGAGGTATTCAACCATGTTGTTATCATTAGCCGGCCCCCTGACAGTCCCGGTTTCAGCCAGCCCGATCCGGGCAGGACAGATCAGAATAACATGTATCCGGATGCCAGCCCGATCGCGCATGCCGCGAAACTCATGCCGATCGGCAGGAAAAACCTGCTTGTTCTAAGGCTATTCCAGATACCCCACTTCATATCGCTTTCAGCATATGAACGGCGGTGGGCAGCGGGAATAGATGGCTGACGGGCGTCCGCGTGTGACGCTCGAGAGAATGTTGTTTCCATGTTATCTATGCGTATCAACGCATCCCCCCATCTTTTGCTTCGTGGAAAAGCCGTCCGGAACCCGGCATCGACACGGTTCGACCGGCGATTAGCCGCCGCAGCCGGATACACTCTGTTGCTTGGCATGGTCATGATCGAGTACACTTCCTCCTTGCAAGCGAATACGGATACGACACCCGCTCGATTGCATCCTTCATGGCACCGAAATGAAGGCTCGTGGTCAGGGTGTGGCACCACCCTGACCACATCTCCTCCTCGGCTATATTCCCGAGCCCGGATTTCGCGCGAATACGTAAAGCCGGGCTCTATCTTGCATTTTCCTCCCCCTGCAGGTCCTACATCACCAGCGGTCTGCCGTTCTGCAGGTGACGCATGGCCAGTTTGCGCGCCTTGCGTCCCGAAGCCAGTTCGCGAGCCGAAACCGGGGAAAAGTCAGCGTCCCTGAGTTCCGGAAACAGCGCCAGGATCTCCTCGCGTGCCGCGGCACCCACGGATTTCAACGCCTGAGGCCCCGTAAAGAGCGACTCGGACGCGGCACCGTTCGAATTCACCACTTCATGCTGATCAAAGAGGAAGTGATAATATTCGACTTCGGTCACCTCCTCGGCGATATCGACCCCCTCCAGCTGGCAAAGCTGCTTGGCGGCCACCAGCACCTCCATGGCACCGAACATGCGCTGCGCGATGGTAGAGCGGACCATGATGCGATGCTGCGGCGAAACCAGCAGGTCCGTGGAAGGCGTGTTGTGGCCAAGCGCACCCGCCCTGATGCGAACAGGGCGAAGGCGCGGGTTTTCCGCGAGGGTTTTCGCGCAAAGCCTGGTCGCCCCGATCCAGCGGATTTCCTTGATGCCGTTGTCACGCGTCACGACGCGATCCCCGGTCTGCAACTCCTCGATCGGGCGCATGCCTTGCTCGGTTTCGATCAGGGTTCCCCGGGCGAAGCAAACGATCAACGTTCCGTTCGGATCATAGGCCAGGGAAGTAAGCGCAGTATCCAGCACCCACTGCCCCGTATCGCCGACAGCATCCAGAATCGGACCGGCAAGAGGTATACCCGCCAGCCATTCATCCAGATCCGCCAAGCTTCCCTCGAAGGTCGTGTCCTGGCCAAGTATCGTAACGGTTGCGGTAATCCCGATCCGCGCATCATTTATCGGATCGTCGGAGATCATATACAACTCTCCGCTGTCTGCCTGATACATCTCCCCCACAAGCGGGTTGAGCTGAACGCTCAGGCCATTCCCAAGAACATTTATGCTTGGTGACGTGGTCGAAAGTGTCAAATCGCCGAGATACGTCCCGGTAAGCGAGGATCCTTCCTCGGTCGACACCCCCAGGGATTCACCGTTTTCCAGCGTATTGTCACCGCTTCCCGCATCATAACCAGAGACCGTCTCGGAGGCCCCGAAGCTATTAAGCAATGAAAGATTGTTTGTATTGATGACACCCGTATTCACGTCGAATGAAATCGACGAGTCGAATTGCGAAATATAGGCCATGTAATAGCATCCTTGTCGTTAGCACCGATGTACGCCCCGGGTAAGAAGGCTACGTACAGAAACAGGCGCACAGGTTGGCACACCTATGCAAGCTAACGCCTTGGTAAACAGAAAATCGGTAATGGTTGCGATCAACCCGGAAGCACCCCGATGCAACAATATAATTTCGACATTTTCAACAAAAAAATACAACCCGAGGGAAATCGAGACAACTCAGCGCTCAACCTAATTCAATATAACCGCAAACCGATACTGTCAGCATCAAGGTTCGCAAGAGTTCAGGAGTCTTTAAAAATTGTATTCAATATTCCAATTTTCTATCGTATATTTCTTTATATTTTTGGAATATAATATGTAATAATGGAAGTTACTATCTTTACGTCGAATTTATTCAATCAAGATATATTTTCCATGTGTTGCCAGTGAAATTCGGCCAGGTTCTTCATGCGTGCCAGCCGCCGCGCCAGTCATTCGACACAGCCCGGTCTCCCGCATGACAAAACCGCATTTGAAATCAGGAAATCTACTGCCTGCCGGCCATATGGGCGGTTTCCGCCGGCCCGGCTGCCGGGCCTGCCTGCATGCATATCAGGGGCGGAAACCGACTGCCCTTTCCTTCCGAACAGCACCCGGGGGCCTGTTCCTTGACCTGACAGGATATCCCTATCGGGAACCGGCCGCCGGTCTCTCCTGCCGCGACAGCAGGCGATCGGTCATGACATAGGCAAGGACAGCCGCGACAATGCCGACAAGGGGCGGTATGCCCGGACCGAAATACGCCGCAAGACATCCCACGACATAGCCTGCCAGACCCGCCCTGTTGAAATCCGGCAGTTCGGCAGAGGCGATAGGCGGATAGGAGCCGCGGCGCTTGATCAGGTAATCCGCCATGATGACGCCGCCGATGGGCGGGATGAATGTGCCCAGAAGCAGCAGGAAGGGAATCAGATACAGGTCGATCCTCAGAAGCGCCAGGACAGTGCCGATCACCGCGCCGATGATCGTGACAAGCCGCCGCTTGCCGGTCGCAAAACCCGTGCAGCCCACGGCCGAGAAATTGTAGATCGTGTTGTCCTGCGTGGTCCACAGGTTCAGGAACAGCATCAGGATTCCCAGCACCGTCAGCCCCTGAATCACCAGCACATCGACGATATCCGGCTGCTGATAGACCAGAGCTCCGACTGCCCCGGCGGTGATCATCAGCCCGTTGCCGATGAAGAACGCCACCAGTGACGCCCAGACCGCATGGCGCGGGCTGGCCGCGAATCGGGTCCAGTTCGTCGCCTGCGTGCCCCCCGACACGAAGGTGCCAAAAACCAAAGTAATCGCGGTGCCGATACCAAGCGCATCACCGGGCTGGATCCCGGCGCCCCCTGCCCCTTCGCCGCCATCACCGATCGCGATCCATAGCGACACTGCCAAAAGCAGGATCATCAGGGGCACCGAGACGACCGACAGGACCTCCAGCCCGCGATAGCCGATATAGGCTGTCCAGCAGAAGGCGAAGCCAAAGACGATCATCAGAGCGTATGCAAGGGTAGAATGGGTCTCGGCATCAAGACCGATCAGCCGCAACAGCACGACGGCCATGGTCGCGGTCCCCCAGCCATACCAGCCGATTTGCGTGAAACCCAGCACCAGGTCGGGCAGCCTTGCCCCGATCCGGCCAAAGCTGAATCGGCTGAGCAATGCGGTGTTCAGCCCGGTGCGCGCACCGATCATCCCCAGCACCGCGACATAGGCGCCCAAAAGCAGATTGCCGGTGATGATGATCGCGGCCAGGTCCGGCCATAGCGGAAAGGCCACGCCGATCTGACCGCCTGCGAACATGGTCGCGGTGAAAAAGGTGAAGCCCAGCAACACGACCGCGAGCGAACCAAGGCTCTTTCTCGCCGCTTGCGGCACCTCGGACAGCGGGTAATCCTGGCTTTCCTGATCCATGCCGCTGCTCCTCAGTCTTCAGCTATGTCTTCGTGCCACAGCTCCAGGTTGCCGGGTTGAGCCAGGAAGCGCCGCATCACCCCTTTGCAACCCTCGTCATCCATCAGCGTGACCTCCACGCCGCGCTCGCGCAGGAAAGGAATGTCGCCTTCGAAATTCTCGGCCTCTCCGATGACGACGCGTGGGATGCCGAATTGCAGGATCGTGCCGCTGCACATCATGCAGGGGCTGAGCGTGGTATAAAGCACGGTATCGCGGTAACTGCGCTGCCGCCCCGCCTTGCGCAGGCAGTCCATTTCGCCATGCGCGATGGGATCGCCTTGCTGCACACGCTGGTTGTGGCCTGCCGCGACCACCTCGCCGTTTCGAACCAGCACCGCACCGATAGGCAGCCCGCCATCTGCCATCCCCTGTTCGGCCTCGGCCAAAGCCAACGCCATGAATTGCCGGTCCTGTTCTTCCGTCATTCGTCCCTCCCCCTCTCACATTGGTCATTCAAGCATCACCAAGTTGCGGGATAAGGCAAGACAGTCATGGCCCCGGAAACCGGGCAGGAGTCGAAAATTCGGTATACGGAAGCAACAATGTCAGATGCAATGATGGGTGAAATGGTGCCCGGAGGCGGATTCGAACCACCGACACGCGGATTTTCAGTCCGCTGCTCTACCAACTGAGCTATCCGGGCCCTTGCGCGTCGCTTCCGACGGCTGGCGTGCAGCGGTGTTTACGGGCGACGAAGGGAACTGTCCAGACCCCTTTGCAGAAATTTCAGTGCTTTTCCTCGTCTTCCGAGGGAATATCATCCAAGGGCGGGCCGGGAATGGTGTATTCGCCGCGCAGCCAGCGCGCCAGATCGACATCCGCGCAGCGTTTCGAACAGAACGGGCGGTATCTGACCGTGCTTTCCTTGTTGCAGATCGGGCAGGCCATCAATCCTCTCCTGCCAGCCGGACCAGGGGCACCCGGTCGCGTTTGCGGCTGATCTCGTATAGTCCCATCCTGGTCCAACCGATCAGCGTCGTCTCGGTTCCATCACCCTTGAAGGCCGCGCGCAGCGCCTGATCCAGGACCACCCGGTCGCGCTTGGGCACCGGTGCGAAATCCACCACCACCTGCCCGCCCAGCCCACGCAGCCGCAATTGCCGCGGCAGGTCGCGCGCCAGGGCGATATTGGCCTTGAGCGAAGCGGCCGGCGTGGTGTCGCGCCCGGTATTCACATCCACCGCGATCAGCGCGCGGGTCGGCTCTATCACGGCATGGGCCCCCATCGGCAGGGCAATCCCGGTCGCCAGCAGCGCATCGATCGCGTCATTCACGCCGCAATCTTCGAAACTGTCTTCACCCTCCTCGACCGCATCGGGTTCCGGATCGGCCCATTCGGTCCAGGCCTGCTCCCACGGGGTCGCCGAATCGAGCAGCAATTCGGGTTCGCCCCCGGTCTCGGCGGTGATCCGGTCGGCCAGGTCGATCAGCGTCTTCAATTCCCCGGCGATCTCGTCGCGGCCGGCATGGGCCGAGGCACTGCGCAGGATCAGGCCATGGCTCCGTTCGCCCAGTTGCGCCTGTGCAAACCCCACCAATGCCTCGCGAATCTCGCTGTCGCGAATACGGCGCGAGACATTGATACCGGGCGCCGCCGGTGTGACCAGCCCGTAGCGGCCACGGAACAGCAGCCGCCCGGACAACGGGATTGCCTTGCTCTCTTCCGCGACGCCGCTGATCTGGACCAGGACCGGCTGCCCTTCACCCAGGCCCGCACGCTCACGAAGATAGCCGCGCTCACCGCCGGGCAAGCGGACGAAAACACCCCCCTGCCCCTTCATCAGCCGTTCGACCACCCCCCGGCAAATCGCACTAGGAGCAAGGGCAGCCAGCGGGCCGGGATCGAGGATCAGGTCAATCAACTGTCCGTCCTGCATCAGTGCGGCGGCCTCGTTGCCGCGGAACCGTCCCAGAACAACCTGACGCCCCTTCATGATGCGCCTCCGTATATGCCGATGGCGGCAAGCATTGCCGCCGTTTCGGATAGCGGCAGGCCGACGACGGCGGAAAACGAGCCCTGTATCCAGGGAATGAACTCGGCGGCGGCGCCCTGGATCGCATAGGCCCCGGCCTTGCCCTGCCAATCACCGAAATCGAGATAACGCTCCAGCGCGGCCGGATCGATGGGCCGCATCCGCACCAGCGTCTCGACCTGGCGCAGCCGGGTGCGGCCAGCGTGACGCAGCGCCACGGCGGTCAGCACACGATGCCTGCGGCCCGACATCAGCCGCATGAAGGCCGCCGCCTCGCCCCGGTCGGCAGGTTTGCCCAGGATACGCCGCCCGACGGCCACGGTCGTATCGGCGGTCAGCACGGCCTCTTTATCGGCCAGAGGCAGCGCCTCGGCCTTTTGACGTGCCATGCGCGCGACATAGTCACGGGGAGGTTCGTTCCGGGCGGGAGTCTCGTCGATATCAGCAGGCCGCACCCCATCGGGGCGCAAACCGATCTGGGCCAGCAGTTCCAGCCGCCGGGGACTGGCCGATCCAAGGATCAGCCGGGGCGGGGCAATGCTGGTCATGACAGATGAACCGGCGCCATGCGCGCCGGCCTTATTTGAAGCGGTAATTGATCCGCCCCTTGGTCAGGTCATAGGTGTTCATCTCGACCTGAACCTTGTCTCCGGCGAGAACGCGAATGCGGTTCTTCCGCATCTTGCCTGCCATATGTGCGATGATCTCATGGCCGTTTTCAAGCTCGACCCTGAACGTCGCATTGGGCAGGAGTTCCTTCACGACGCCGGGGAATTCGAGCATTTCTTCCTTGGCCATGGTCACTCCGTATTGATCACCCCGCAGGATTCGGGGCCAAAGTTAGATGCGTCCATAGCGGGGTAATTTCAAGGGAAAAGCGCCATGTTTGGCGCAATTCGTGGCCTATATGACACCGGATGACAGGATTGGAAGCATATTGGCGCCCGGTTCCTCGCCCGAACCGGCAAGAAACTCGTCCGGTGCCGACAGATCGACCGGCATTGCGGTCTCGGCAGGACCCGCCACCTGCATCACGTCCCCATCCATGTCCCGCATTGCCATCGGCGCCGGCTGAGCCGCACCGGTCTCCTCCTCCGCCAGATTCTTCGGATCATGCAGGCGGATGGCGTGACATCCCTCTGCCTCGCCAAGTTTGCCGCGGGCAAGCACCTGTCCGCTCGTCAGTTCCAGCGTGGCGTCTGACAGGGTAACGCGAGGCAGGGCCAGTTCCTGCCCGTCTCCGAGTGCCCGCAACTCGCGCAGCGTGATCCTGCGGCGGCAAAGAATGCCCACGACCTCGACCGGCACATCCCGCACCACAGAGGCAAGCGTCGCTGTGTCGGGCCCGTGCCGGATCGAAGGCGGCGGCGCGATCTGCCTGGCCGCCGCGCGACCATCAGCTATTCCGGTCTTCGCCTCGGCCTCTTCGGCAACCGCCGATTTCGGCAGGGCCAGGAATATCGTCGCTTTCCGGGCCGGTTTCGCGCCCAGCCCGACACCGAAAGACAGGCTGCGGAAGGGTTTATCTTCAAGGATCAGCGCCAGCGGACGGGGTTCATCCAGATAGGTCGCATAGCGAAAGTCACCAATTCCCGCGAAACCGTCCCGGTCTTCCAACTCGGTTCCAAGCTCGGCCATCAGCGTGTTGGCGAATTCCGCGCACATCAGTGCATCCGCCCGGGTCAGCTTGCGGCGGGGAGCCGGGCGGTCCGTCACGCGTGAAAAGGTCTGCATCTCGATCAGTGCCGTCACCGTCTCGCGGCACAGCGCCATGACGCCCATCGCCTCCCCCGCGCCCTGAAGCACGATCAGCAACGCATCCTCGGGCAGCAATTCCGGCAATTCGGCCAGCGACAACCCGTTCAGCTTGACGGACTTCGCCTGCACAGGCAGCTGATAAAGCGTCTCTGCGGCCCGGCCGATGGCGGTGGCGGCTGCATGGGCAGGCGTGGTCGGCGATGGCACCGGCAATAGCGGGGCGCGCCCCAATTCCGTCTTGCTGTGATTGCGGGCCTGCAGCAATTGCCGCAGGACTCCCTGACCGCTCTCATTTTCCTGTCCCTCCGCCCCCTGTTTGCCACTGTCCTGCTTCTGCGGCTTGTCTTTTATACCGGCTGCGGACTTTTTCCCCGACGCCTCAGCTTTCTTTCCGTTTTCGCCGCCCTTTTGCCCCTTCTGCGCCATGTCGAATCCCCAAGCTGTGAGGGAAGGTTCTGGCAAGAAAGGATTGAGAAATGGTTACACGCCGCCCCTTGCGACACCCAAAGGCGGCTTTCGCGGCAAGGTAATCCGGAATGCAGCCCCGCCCTGGCCGGGAAGATAGCTGATCTCGCCGCCCAGAACCGCCATGATCTCGCGGCAGATCGCCAGGCCAAGCCCCGCCCCGCCTGCCCGCGCCGGTTCGTTGAGCCGGGCGAATTTCTCGAAGATCAGCGATTGGCGGGAAGTGTCGATCCCGGCACCGTTATCGCTGATATCGATCTGCGGGCCGTTTCCTTCGCGGCGCAACACCCGGATGGTCAGCGCCGGACGCTCGGCATCGCAGTATTTGCGGGCATTGCCGATGACATTGATCAATACCTGCAAGAGCCGGTCGGGATCGGTAATGACGCCCAGATGCTCGGAGGGAAGATCGCGGTCGATGGTAAAGCTCCGCTCGGGCCGGGTGGCCGAAGCCGCGGACAATGCACGTTCGATCAGATCGTGCAGATTGGCCGCCGAAACGGTAAGCTGCGTATTGCCGCTTTCCAGCACCGACAGGTCCAGCAGGTCGTCCAGCAGCCGGGTCAGCCGCCCCGCCTCGTCATGGATGATCCCGGCGAACCGGCGGCGCTCCTCGTCGGAGAGATCGGAGGTCTTGAGAATTTCCGAGAACGCCCGGACCGAGGTCATGGGGGTGCGCAATTCATGGCTGATCTGCCCCAGGAAGGCATCCTTCTGCACCGAAAGCGCCGTCAGCTTGTCATTGGCCTCGCGCAGTTGCCGGGCGGTGCGCTCCAGTTCTGTGGTCGCGGTCTCCAGCCGCTGCGCCTCTTCCTTGGCGCGCTGCGCCTCGTCGGCGACCTCCATCAGATCCGATACGGTCAATGTCATCCCCCCGGCCACCCGGTCGATCATGGCATGGGCCGTGGCCGCACCGATCGAACCGGCCAGCCGCCGCTCCAATCCGGTCAGAAAACCCGGCGTCAGGTCGGGCAGATAGCCCGATTTCCCCTGTGCCGCAGCCTGCGCCTGGAAATAGCGCAACGCGGCATCCGCCCCCCAGACACGCCGGGCCATGACCAGCAGCGGCTCGGCGCGGTCCTCGGTGCGCGCCATGCGCGAGTGGCGTATCGGCTGGACGGTGCTGACAAAGGACAACCCCTGCAGGCGTTCGACCGGGTCGGGAAAGCCGAAGATCGAGACGGCAACGAAAGCCAGTATGTTCAGCGACAGCGACAGGAAGATCGCGAAGGAAAGTGGATCGACACCCGCAGCCGGTGCCAGCGATGTTCCGATACCGACGGATGGCAGGAAGATCATCGCCAGCCACAGCACAAAGCCTGTGCCCACCCCTGCATAGGCCCCCATTCGGTTCGCGCCCCGCCACAACAACCCGCCGACCATCGCCGGCAGCACCTGCGCCATCCCGGTGAAGGCCACCAGCCCCATCGCGGCAAGGGCCGTCGTTCCGCCCGAAGCCTGATGATAGACCCATCCCGCACCCACCACCGACAGAATCGCCAGCCGACGGGCATTCAGGATGAAGCCGCGCAGATCCTCGGGCGTTTCCCCTGCGGGACGGCGGCGCAGGAACAGCCAGAGCGGCGTCAGCCAGTGGTTCGAGATCATCGTCGCCAGCGCAATGGCGCTGACCACCACCATCGAGGTGGCGGCAGAGAAACCGCCAAGAAACACCAATAATGCCAAAAGGTTCTGCCCCGAAGCTTGAGGCAAGGTAAGCATGTAGAGATCGGGATTCGATCCCGCTGGCAGAACCTCGGCCCCGACGACGGCGATGGGCAGCACGAACAGCGACATCGCGAAAAGATAGGCCGGAAAGGCCCAGCCCGCGACATGCAGCCGCTCTTCATCGGCGGCCTCGACGACCATGACCTGGAACATCCGCGGCAGGGTCAGCACGGCGGCCGCCGAAACGATAATCAATGTCGTCCAGCGGTCGGGGCGCAGCAACCAGCCCTCGCGTGCAGGCTCCCCGGCGGCGGCGGAGATGCGGCCGATGATATCGGCGGGGCCGTCCGCCAACCCCCAGACCACGAATATCCCAAGCGCCAGGAAGGCCAGCAGCTTGACCACCGCCTCGAGTGCGATGGCGGTGACGACGCCGTGATGGCGCTCATCTGCGTCGAGATTGCGGGTGCCGAACAGGATCGAGAACAGTGCCAGCCCTGCCGCCACCCACAGGGCCGTCCCGCCGCCGATCTCGGGACCGTCCGGGGATTGGGTCGCGAAGACCTCGAATGACAGGCTGACCGATTGCAGTTGCAGCGCGATGTAAGGCGTAGCGGCAATGACGGCGATCAGGGTGAGCATGGCGGCCAGCGGGTTCGACTTGCCGAAACGGGCCGAGATCAGGTCCGCGACCGAGGTGACGTGATGCATCCGTGCCACCCGCACCAGCCTGCGCAGCCCCCACCACGCGCCCGTAAAGACGATGGTCGGGCCGATATAGATGGTCGCGAATTCCAGTCCCGAGCGGCTGGCATAGCCAACCGCGCCGTAAAAGGTCCATGCCGAGCAATAGACCGACAGCGAAAGCGTGTAGACCGCCGGATGATCCAGCCAGCGGACATGGCCGCGCTGCGCCGCCCGATCGGCGGCGAATGCCACGCCGAACATCAGCGCGACATAGGCCAGGCATCCGGCGACCAGCATCTCAAAGGGCATCGTGGCCGGTCCAGTCGCTGTCTCCCGGCGATTCGCCCCCGGCGCGCATGGTGGCAGCCTCGGCCCGGATCAGGGCGCGATGCAGCACCCACACGGCGAGGATCAGCACCGCCCAGAAGCCGAACAACGCAATCGCCCCGGCGCCAAAGCTGAACGCGGCGGGCAACCACCAGACCGGCAGCATCACGGCCAGCGCCGCCAGAACCGGTAATACCCGTGCCGCATCGCCCAAGCGACGGCGCCGGAACGAAGCCCGCTCCAGAAACAGCGGCCGATCAGACATCCGCAAACCCTCGCGATGCGGCAGCCCGGATTGCTGAGGACAGGAACCAGGACTCATCGCGTTCCGCGACGGCCAAAGATGCTTCGCCCCGCCTCTGGCCGGTTCTTGGATCAGCGATGCCCCAACCGGCGATTCCGGAGGGTATTTTCATGAGAAAGAAGGAGCGCGCGCTTCCAGAGCGGCCGGGGCCGCACAGAGACCGCGCTTCACGCCCATGCCGCCGTGGTGGATGATGCCCGCTCATCCCAGCATCCGCCTGACCTGCGCACGCAGTTCGTCATTGGCAAAGGGCTTGGCCATGACCGCATCGGCCTGGCCCATCGCCTCTCCGGTCTGGCCGCGTGCGGTCAACATTAGCACGAGGGTCCCGGCAAGGGCGGGATCGCTGTCGGCGCGCAGTTCCGACAGGATTTCGCCCCCCGACCGATTGGGCAGCATCAGGTCGAGAATCAGCAGGCGCGGACGCAATTCGCGAATCATCTCGATCCCGCCCAGCCCGTTGTCATGCAGCGCAAGCCGCCATCCGTCACGCGTCAGGATGAAACGCACCGCCTCGGCGATGTTGGGTTCGTCCTCGATCATCAGGATGTCGGGCTTCATGAGTTGAATGCCGCCTCCCCCGCAGCGTCTGATACCAGTTTGCAGCAACCCGCCTCCCTGTCAAAGCCCCCGCGCATCATGGCGCGGAGAAAGAATGGACGGCTCGCGCCGCGCCGGGCAACCGGACCGCGGGCAAATCCGGCACGAGGCCCCGATCCCGATCACCGGGCCTGAGCCGTCGGCGGCGCCCTTGGCCGGCAGGATCAGCATCTGCGCCTGTGTCAGGACCGGTCCCCCTATCCCCTCGGGCTGGCTGCGGGTTGCATAGCTGATCGTGTCGAATTCACGCCCCTGCGGGGTGCGGACCTGCGCACTGATCGCCGTCTGCGGGGCTGCCAATGCCTGATAAAGCGGCCAGAGCGGGCAGGCATCGCCAGGGCGCGGCAGCGGAAAGCCCGGCGCGGGACGGCGCAGGATCAGTGCCCCCGAACCATCGCAGACCAGCAGGCCCGCCTCTTCGAAGCCCGGCGGGCGCAGCGCCGCGAGCCGGCGCAACACCAGATCCAGCGGCACCCGCAGACGAGTGGCGATCCGCAGCGGGTCGCTCTCCTCCGCTGCTCCGGCCAGGGCCGTGTCGGGCAATGCGGCACGTTCTGTCTCTGTCCGGGTCAGGTGATCGCGGGCCAGGGCGCGGGCCGCGTCCGAGGCCAGATCGGCGGCCTCCTCGATCGGGGGCATGTCCGCCGCCATCCATGCCTCGACCTCTTCCTGCGGGGTAAAGATGCCGCCCTCGGTCTCGAAACTGTCAAGATAAGCGACCAGAGCCTGTGCCGTGGTGGACAGGCGCAGGCTGTCCTCGGCCAGATTGGCGTGGAAACGCTCCCGCCATTCTCCGGGCAGTTCGCCCTCCTCGACCAGGATCGAGGCGGTAGAGCGCAACGATGTCACCGCAGAGAGCACCTCGTGCAGGGTGGTCAGCAGATAGGGATCCTGCGTCATCCGGTCCGACAGGTTCACCAATTGCCGCTCCAGCGCGTCGGCGCGGCGGGAGGTGGCGATCAGCGCGCCAGCCCAACCGGGAAAGCGGGCGAGGAGTTCCGGCGCTTGCTCCAGTTCCGGCGCCTGCCCGCCCCGCGACGGCGCACGCGCCGCCGCCTCCCGCAGGGCCGCCATCCGAGCCTCTTCGCGACCCGAGGCCAGTTCGTCGGCCGGGACCTCCAATACCTCGGCCAGACGGGCGATCAGGTCTTCGCCCACCGGACGGCGGTTATGCTCAATCAGATTCAGATAGGCAGGCGATATGCCCGCCGCCCTCGCGATATCGGCCTGCCGGCGCGACAGGGCAAGCCGCCGTTCACGGATCCGGGTGCCAGTCAGGATATGGGTTACGCTGCGTGGGCTCATGGCAGACATGAAACCCGGCAGGCGGCATTTGCGCAAGCGGGTTGGCGTAGCGATGGGGGCTTTGCCCCCGCCACCCGTTCCGGGCCGCTCCCCCAAGATATTTGCATGAAGAAGAAAGGGGCTTGCAGGGCGATCCGGATGGCGGGCTAGACCGCGATACCGTGCCGTCCGGCCAGGTCGGTGAAGAACTGCCATGCCACGCGGCCCGAGCGCCCGCCCCGCGTGGCCTGCCATTCCACCGCCTCGGCGCGCAGTTCCTCGGGGGCGATCTTCAGGTCATAGGCATCGCAATAACCCCGCACCATGGCCAGATACTCGTCCTGGCTGCATGGATGAAAGCCCAGCCATAGCCCGAAACGGTCCGACAGGGAGACTTTTTCCTCGACCGCCTCACCGGGATGGATCGCGGTCGAACGCTCGTTGTCGATCATGTCGCGCGGCATCAGATGTCGGCGGTTCGAGGTCGCATAGAGGATCACATTTGCGGGCCGTCCACTGATCCCGCCATCCAGCACCGCCTTGAGCGACTTGTATTGCGTATCGTCATGGCTGAAGGACAGATCGTCCGAGAACAGCAGGAAGCGGCGGTCCTGCGCGCGCCCCAGAATCGCCAGCAGCCGTCCGACAGAGCCGAGATCCTCGCGGGCGATCTCGACCAGCACGAGCGGCAGGCCCTGCCCGACCGCCTCGGCATGCACGGCCTTGACCAACGAGGATTTCCCCATGCCGCGCGCGCCCCAGAGAAGCGCGTTGTTGGCGCCATAGCCGCGGGCGAATTGCAGCGTATTGGCCAGCAGCGTGTCCTTGGCCCGGTCGATGCCGATCAGTTGCACCAGATCGACGCGGTTGACGGTATCGACCGGTTCCAGCCAATCGGGATCGGGATGCCAGACATAGGCGCTCGCCTCGGTGAAGCGCGGCTCGGGCCGGGGTTTCGGTGCCAGCCGCTCCAATGCGGCGGCGATGCGTTCCAGCGGCTCGGATGATCCGGTCATGTCCTTCATTCCTCGTCCTCGACCCACAGCCCCTGCGCCTTCAGATCCGCCTCGCGCCGTTTCTCGATCCGGCGGACAAGCTGGATCGAAACCTCGTAGAGCCCGTAAACCACAACGAACAGCACCACCTGCGAGATCACGTCGGGCGGGGTGGCGACGGCGGCCAGCACGAGGATCGCGACGACCGCATATCTGCGGACCGAGCCCAGCCCGTCGGCAGAGACCAGCCCCGCCTTGCCCATCAGCGTCAGCAGCACCGGCAACTGGAAGCTGAGCCCGAATGCCAGCAGGAACTTGAGCGTCAGGTTGAGATATTCCTGCATCGACCCCTGGAAGAAGATGCCCGCGACATCGCGCATCTCGGTCATCTCGTCGGGGGTGGCGGCGACCGGTCCCTGCTGAAAGCCGAGGAAAAAGTCGTAAGCCATTGGCAGGATCACGTAATAGGCGAAGGCCGCGCCGATTGCGAACATCACCGGCGAGGCAATCAGGAAGGGCAGGAATGCGCTCTTTTCCTTGCGGTAAAGCCCGGGCGCGACGAAGCGCCACATCTGGTAGCCGATGATCGGAAAGGCCAGCGCGAAGCCGCCGAAGAACGAGATATTGATGGCGGTGAAGAAACCTTCCTGCAGCTTGATGATCTGCAACTGGCAATCCTGTCCGCGCGCATCCAGCGCCGCGCAGATCGGTTGCGTCAGGAAATTGTAGATCGGCTGCCAGACGGTATAGCACAGCACCATCATCACGACGAAGGCCAGCAGCGACCAGATGATCCGGGTGCGCAACTCGGCCAGGTGCTCGATCAGCGGGGCCGAGCTGTCGTCGATCTCATCGTCCGGTTGGGTATTCGTGGCCAATTCAGTCGTCTTTCATATCCGACCGACGCACCGCATGCAGGCGCCGCTTGCCGGTGGTTGCCCCGTCGGCCGGTGTCTCATCCGCCAAAGGCGCCGCCTCTGCCGGGCTTGCTGGCTCTGTCACGGGTCGCTGTGCGGCAGGATCGGGGCGGGCGGCTTTCGCCGGCTGCGACGGATCCCATTTCTCGAAACGTTCGGCGGCGCGGTCCAGCGCATCCAGCCCGAGCGATTTCTTCGAGGTCAGCGACTTCACGTCCTTGATCGATTTCGTCGCCTCATCGATGCCGGAGCTCTTGGCGGCATCCTCCATCGCCGAGGTGAATTCGCGCGCCATGCTACGGGCCCGGGCGGTGAACCGTCCCAGGGAGTGGAACAGATGCGGCAGATCCTTGGGGCCGACCACGATCAGCGCGACCACCCCGATCAGCAGCAGCTCACTCCAGCCGATGTCCAACATGGCTGTGCCCTTCCGCGATCAGCTGCGGTCGCTGCTGTCTGGCGTCACGTCCCGGGCCTTTTCGCCGGGCAGGTCCTGCTGCGCATCGTCAGCGGTTTTCTCGATCTCTTCGGTGCCGTCCTTCACGCCGCGCTTGAAGGCGGTGATTCCCTTGCCGACCTCGCCCATCAGGGACGAGATCTTGCCGCGCCCGAACAGAACCAGCACGACGACCGCGATCAGAAGAAGGCCGGGAAGGCCGATATTGTTCAGCATTGCAAACTCCCTTGCGCGGGGCCTGACGCCCGCGGGCCACATTTAGGGGCTTGCGCGGCGGAATGCAAAGCCCGAATCCGTGAACGGGCCGCGTGTATTGCGCCCGATGATGGCCCAAGGCCACCCGTCACCGGCAGCTCTGTCATGTCAACCTCCCCCGAAGTAAAGGAATGAAGGGGCAGGAATAATGGTTGCCGACGCTTGCGCTTGGCACGGTCCGCCGGGCGGGCGATAAGGGAGGCATGGACGCGTCGCTTTACATCACCGCTTTCGTCACGCTGTTCGTGGTTATCGACCCGGTCGGGCTGGCGCCGATCTTCATCGCCCTGACACCGGGCGCGAGCGCGGCGGAGCGGGCGCGCATCGGCATGCGCGCCGTCGTGATCTCGGCAATCCTGCTGACGCTGTTCGGATTGGCGGGCAAGGCGATCTTGTCGGGAATCGGGATCTCGCTGTCCGCCTTTCGCATCGCTGGCGGGATATTGCTGTTTCTGACCGCGCTGGACATGCTGTTCGAACGGCGGACCGAGCGCCGCGAGGGGCAAAAGAACGATGGCCAGCCGGAAAACGATCCTTCGGTCTTTCCGCTGGCTACGCCGCTTCTGGCCGGTCCCGGCTCGCTGGCGACGATGATCCTGCTGGTCGGACAGGAAACCGGCGTTCTGCATGTGGTGATGGTGCATCTGGCCATGCTGGCGGTTCTGACCATCGCGCTGGTGCTGTTCCACCTGGCCACGCCGCTGGCCCGCGCGCTAGGGCGGACCGGCACGATGGTTGTCACGCGACTTCTGGGCATGCTGCTGGCCGCGCTGTCGATCCAGTTCGTGATCGACGGATTGCTGGATTCGGGGCTTTTCTGATGCCGGGCGATGACTGGGCGCGACTGATCTATTACGGACTGCTCCTGCTGGTGATCGGCGGCGCGCTTCTGTTCGAGTTGTCCGGGCGGGGCAGCAGGGGGCTGCGCCAGATCGTGCTTTGGGCGGTGATCTTCGCAGGCGTGAGCTTTGCCGCGAATCTCTGGCTCGAACAGGAGGCGCAGCAGGTCGTATCGGGCGGGCGCGTCGAGATCCCGGTCAGCCGCGACAATCATTTCTACCTGACCGCCGAGTTGAACGGCACACCGGTGCGTTTCGTCGTCGATACCGGTGCCACCTCGATCGCGCTTGGCAGCGAGGATGCCCGGAAGATCGGCATAGATCCCGACGATCTGGCCTATATCGGCACGGCGCGGACTGCGAATGGCATTGTGCGCATCGCCAATGTCACCATCGAGGAATTCGCCATCGGCGATATCGTCGACCGCAATGTTCCCGCCACGGTGATCGGGGGCGATCTGGATGGCTCGCTTCTTGGCATGTCCTACCTGCGCCGTTTCGCCCGGGTCAGCTTTGAAGGCGATCTGCTGGTGCTGGAGCGCTGATCTTTCGTCATCGCCGCAGCGGTCTTCCTCCGGCTGCGGAATCGAACGGGATACGCGCCTAGTTGTTATTGAGAATGTCGCGATGAAAGCGGCACAGCAACACCACGCCTAAGAACATGAGCACCAGGCAGACCCCCAGCACATAGGACAGGTTGATGTAGCCGCCGGAATAGGTCGGGTAGAATCCTTTGCGCATTGCGCCGACAATGTGCATGAGGGGATTGTACCAGAGGATCGACTGCATCATGCGGGGCATGCTGTCGAAGGTGAAAAACACCCCCGAAATCAGGAACAATGGCCGGGTTGCAATCGACCAGATCTGTTCCCACACCGGCAACAGCCCGAACAGCGCGCAGTTCAGCAGCCCCACCGACAGGCCCAGCAGCATGCCCAATGCGAGGCTCTTGAGAATGAAGGTTATCTCGATCACCGCACGCGCATCCGAAAACAGCAGGATTCCCGCGAAAAGGATGATCGTGGCGAGAAGCGAGGTAAGCGCGTTCAGGATGAAGCGGGCCAGCACCGCGTCAATCCATGTCACGGCCGGATACATGAGCAAGGGTCGCGAGAAGATGATGCTCCGCGCGACCATGGTCTGCAACGACTGGTAAAGCGTGAACGGCAGGAAACCGGTGGCATAGAACAATACGAAACTGTTGCCCACGGGCGGCGAGCGCAGAAGCATGGAAAAGCCGATCGCCAGGATGATGATGGCTCCGATCGGTTCAAGCAGGGCCCAGACATAGCCGCCGGGCGAACGGCCATAGCGGGTGGCCATTTCACGCATCATCAGCGCGACCACGGCGCGCATGGTCGCGAAACTGCGGTTGACGCCGCCGGTATTCCGGGGAGGCATCTCGGGGAGTGTGATCATCTGCGGCGTTTTCCCGTGCTGGCCAAATGTGTCAGCATTATGATAAGGCGCGGTGAAAGATCAAACAGGCTGTTTTCGGATTTGCATCATGAATGACGCTAAGCTCGGCCCCGCAAGCCCCATAAGGGAGGGCGGAGCCGGAAAACAGACCCGGGACGAGAAGCAGCCCGGCCCTCCGAAAGCCCTGCAGGATCCCGCACAGCAGAAAGCCGCTTCCGACCAGCAGGCAGGCAGGGCGCCGTCACCCGGACGGCCTGTGCCACCGCCCGCACGAGCCGCCCGCATGCGGCTGCGGCATTGGAGGCTGCTTGCCTCTTTCGTGGTGATGGTGGCGATGCCCATCGCTGTCCTTGTCATCTATCTCTGGAGCGTTGCGCTCGACCAATACAGTTCGGTCGCCGGCTTTACCGTGCGCAAGGAAGAGGGCGGCAACACATCCGAACTGATTGGCGGCCTCGCCCAGATCGCCGGCTCCAGCCTCTCGTCGGACAGCGATATCCTCTATGAGTTCATCCACAGCCAGAGTCTGGTGCGGACCATCGAGAACGAGGTCGGCCTTATCGAGCATTACAGCGACTATTGGGACGAGGATCCGGTCTTTGCGCTCTGGCGCGATCCGTCGATAGAGGATCTCGAATGGTACTGGCGCCGCATCGTGCGGGTATCCTATGACGCCAATTCGGGGCTGATAGAGGTCCGCGTATTGGCCTTTACCCCGGAAAAAGCGCAGGAAATCGCACAGGCGATCGTCCGTCAGAGCGAAGACATGATCAACAGGCTCAGCGAGCAGGCACGCGAGGATGCCATGCGCTATGCCCGCAACGACCTGGAAGAAGTGGTGGAACGGCTCAAGAGGGCGCGCGAGGCATTGACCGCCTTCCGTTCCCGAACACAGATCGTCGATCCCGAAGCCGATCTTCAGGGGCGGATGGGCGTGATGAACAACCTTCAGCAGCAGTTGGCAACGGCCCTGGTGGATTACGACCTGCTGCTCGAAACGACGCATGAGAATGATCCACGGCTGGCACAGGGACGCCGCCGCATCGAGGTGATCCGCGAGCGCATCGCGCAAGAGCGCAAATCCTTCGCGACACGCAGCGCCGAGGACACGCCCGACGGCGAGGATTACCCCAGCCTGATCGCCGAATACGAGGGCCTTGTCGTGGATCGCGAGTTCACCGAGGAAACCTACCGCGCGTCGCTCGCGGCCCTGGATCTCGCCCGTGCCAACGCGCAGCGCGAGAGCCGGTATCTTGCCACCTATATCCAGCCGACCCTGGCCGAAAGCAGCGAATATCCGCGCCGTTTCACCATCGCGGGGCTGTGCGGGCTGTTCCTGTTGCTTAGCTGGTCGGTGCTGGCGCTGGTCTATTACTCTATCCGTGACAGGGCATGATCCGTTTCGAGAACCTGACCAAGAGCTATTGGGTAAGGGACAGGCGCAAGGTCGTGATCGACAATCTCGACCTTACCCTGCCCACGGGCGATTCCCTCGCGCTTTTGGGGCGCAACGGGGCCGGAAAATCGACGCTCCTGCAAATAATAGCCGGCACGATGAGACCGGATTCCGGCCGCGTCGTCAGCGACGGGTCGATATCGTGGCCGGTGGGATTCGGCGGATCGTTTCATCGCGACCTGACCGGTGCCCAGAATGTGCGCTTCATCGCCCGGATTTATGGGGTGGATACGGATGAACTGGTCGAGTTCGTCAAGGAATTCGCCGATATCGGCGCCCATTTCCACATGCCGGTGCGCAGCTACTCGCAGGGGATGCGGTCGCGTCTGACCTTTGGCGCGTCGATGGGCATCCATTTCGACACCTACCTGGTGGACGAGGTGACCGCCGTGGGCGACGCGGCATTCCGTGCCAAGAGCCGGCAGGTGTTCAAGGAACGCATGAAAACCTCGAGCGCGATCATGGTAAGCCACGACATGGCCCAGGTCCGCGAGTTCTGCGATGCCGCCATCATCCTGTCGGGTGGGAGGCTGCGCTACTACCGCGATGTGGACGAGGCGATCGAATTACATCTCGATATGCTGAAAAAATCGTAAGGCCCGGCGATCGAATGCCATTCCGACGGGTCAGGGCCGTTTGCGCTTGATCGTCTCCCCGGCTTCCTTCTTCTTCATGCAAATATCCCGAGGGGGTCGCCGGCCGGCCGCGCCACTGGTTCGAGAGACCTGCCGGCGACGGGCAGCGCCTCCGGCCATCGCAGGACGCAGTTCGCGACTGAACCCGATCAAAGCATTTCCAGCAAAAGCGGATACCGTTTCGGCAGAAAAACAGTCCCCCGGACTGTTTTTCGATCCTGCCTCAATACGTCCGGAAATGCGTAAAAACAAAAAATTACATCGTTTCGGCGTTTCAACGAAAAACCGAAACGATGTAACTGCAAACTGCCCTAAATCAAGGCGCCTCATGCCGCCACCCCCCGCCGCCTTGAACGGCCGCGGTGGCCACCCTTCTCATCAGGAGTTGGGGCGCCAGGCAAGCGGTAGCGATCCGCCCGGTGCAGCCTCAGCCCCGGGCACCCTGCCCCCGCGCGTAGACATCTTCATAGCGAATGATGTCGTCCTCGCCGAGATAACTGCCGGTCTGCACCTCGATCAGGACCATCGGCATCTTGCCGGGATTCTCCATCCGATGCACCGCCCCCAACGGGATGTAGACCGACTGGTTCTCGGTCAGCAGCCTGACCTCGTCGTCCACGGTCACCTTCGCGGTGCCCTCCACGACGATCCAGTGCTCCGAGCGATGGTGATGGCTTTGCAGGGACAGGGAACCGCCGGGATGGACATGGATGCGCTTGACCTGAAAACGGCTGCCGACCGCAAGGCTTTCATACCAGCCCCATGGCCGGTAATCGCGCGGCAGCGTCTCGGCCTGCGGCACGCCCTGCTCCTTGAGCGCGGCGACGGCCTTCCTGACGTCCTGCGCCCGGTCCTTGTGGGCCACCAGAACCGCATCGGGCATGGCCACGGCGATCACGTCGACAAGGCCGATCCCGACCAGCGGCTGCTGCCCGTCCTCGGCGCGCAGCAAGGTATCGCGGCAATCTATCGCGGTGGCGGGGCCTGATCTTACGACCCCCGCGTCATCCGGGCCGCTGTCACGCCAGACGGCATCCCAGCCCCCCAGGTCGGACCAGCCTCCTGCATAGGGCACCACGGTCAGATTTGGCGCTTTCTCCATCACCGCGTAATCGATCGAGATATCCTGGAGCCCGGACCACGGTTCCGGGGCAAGCCGGGTGAAGCCCAGGTCGATCTCGGCCTGCGCCAACGCCTTGCGCACGCCTTCCAGCATCGCGGGTTGATAGCGTTCAAAGGCGGCGATGATCGCATCGGTCGAAAACAGGAAGATTCCGGCATTCCAAAGATGCTCCCCCCCTTCCAGCATGGCGCGTGCCGTATCGGCATCGGGCTTTTCGACGAATGCCTTGAGCGCCTGCGGCACCGGCCGGAAATCCGCGTCCGGCCTCTCGGACAATGCCAGCCAGCCATAGCCGGTCTCTGCCCGGTCGGGACGGATGCCGAAAGTCACCAACTGTCCCTTCTCGGCGGCCGGCACCGCGGCGCGAACCGCCTCGCGGAACCGTTCCGGCTCGGGGATGACGTGATCCGACGGCGCCACCAGCATCAGCGCGCCGGGTGACTGCTCCGCCAGAACCAGCGCCCCGGCAAGAACCGCAGGAGCGGTGTTGCGGCCCTCGGGCTCGATCAGCGTCGCTTTCGCCACGGTCTCTATGGCGGCAAGCTGCTCGGTCACGACAAAGCGGAAATCAGTCGCCGTAACCACGATAGGCGGGGCAAAACCCTCTCCCGCAAGCCGTCGCGCCGACATCTGGAACAGGCTCTCCTCCCCGGTCAGCCGGGTGAATTGCTTTGGATAGCTCTTGCGGGACAGGGGCCAGAGACGCGTGCCGGAGCCGCCGCAGAGAAGAAGGGGGTGGATGGCTTGTGTCATTGCGGGGTCAATCCTCGGAAGTCAACTTATACTCATCACAGTTTTACCGGGCCGGGGTCAATCTGTCCGTTGAACACCCGGCAGTGCGATGCCGGGGCCGCAGAACCGGGCGTTCGGGAGATTGCCCCCCATAACGCGACTTTCCGGCGGCAACGACAAGCCTTGTTTCTGCCATCCCCGCGAACTGTCCCCATCCAGTTCCGGGAACCGGCAGGAGGGCCGCCCATCTCTGGGGCAGCCCGGAAAACGCAAAAGCTCAACGCCAGAGCGAAACGCAGGGGATCTTGGTTCTGTCGCAGCGATCGGCGTATTTCTCGGCGATTTCCCTGACCTCCTCCATCACGCCTTCGGACAGTTTGACGGGTTGCAGGCCCAGCCCGAGGAAACGGTCATTGGTCACGTGCAAGTCGTTCTCGGCCGCCTCGTTGCGGGGGTTTTCGAGATAGGCGATCTCCGCGCCCGTCATCTCGTGGATCATCTGCGCCAGGTCGCGGACCCGATGCGTTTCGGTCATCTGGTTGAGGATGTTCACCCGCTCGCCCTTCTGCGGCGGGTTCTCCAGCGCCAGTTCGATGCAGCGGCAGGTGTCCTGGATATGGATGAAGGCGCGGGTCTGGCCCCCGGTGCCGTGCACCGTCATCGGGTAATTCACCGCCGCCTGCATGATGAAGCGGTTCAGGACGGTGCCGTAATCGCCGTCATAATCGAAACGGTTGATCAGGCGTTCGTCCTTCCTGGTTTCCTCGGTCTGCGTGCCCCACACGATGCCCTGATGCAGGTCGGTGATCTTCACACCATCGTTCTTGTTGTAGAAATGGAAGAAAAGCTGATCCTGCGACTTGGTCATGTGATAGATAGAGCCCGGATTGGTCGGATACAGGATCTCCTGCTCGGCATCCCCCTGTTCGGTCTCGACCTTCACCTTGAGATAGCCCTCGGGAATCTTCATCCCCGCTGTGCCGTAGCCATAGACCCCCATGGTGCCCAGATGGACGAGATGGATATCAAGGCCGGACTCGACGATCGCCGCCAGCACGTCGTTGGTGGCATTGAGATTGTTGTTCACCGTGTAGCGCTTGTGGAAGCTCGACTTCATCGAATAGGGCGCGGCGCGCTGTTCGGCGAAATGGATGACCGCGTCGGGCCTCTCCTCCTTGAAGAGCGTCAGCAGACGGTGATAATGCTCGCCCACGGTGAAGTTGTAGAACCTGATCTCCTTGCCTGTCAGTTCCTTCCAGACCCGCAGCCGCTCCCCGATGGGACGGATCGGAGTGAGGCTGTCGACTTCCAGTTCCAGGTCGATTGCCCGACGGCTGAGGTTGTCGACGATGATGACATCATGCCCTCTGTTCGAAAGATGGAGCGCATTCGGCCAGCCACAGAAACCGTCGCCACCGAGAATAATCACTTTCATGTCCGGGACACCCCTATGCTGGTGATTCAAGCAGGCACTTCTTAGAGGACCGCTTCCGGGAAGAGAACCATAATTGGCGGTTCAGTCCGATACCGGGTCCAGGGGGAAGACCTTCGGCAAACAGGCGCCATGCAGGAAGCATGGCTGGCTGCCGGAATCCGTCGTGGCGGGTGGTGCCCGCCCATCATCCTGACAAGGACGGTCCTATCGCGGTTCGCTCTGCAAGGCCCGGAAGATCGTGTAGCACATCAGCAGCATCACCACCGAGAACGGAATCCCCGTCGCGGTCACCCCGGCCTGCAGGGCTTCCAAACCGCCGCCGATCAGCAGCACGATGGCGATCAGCCCCTCGATCGAGGCCCAGAACAGCCGCTGCGGCTTGGGCGCGTCGGTCTTGCCTCCGGCAGTGATCGTATCGACCACCAGCGAGCCGGAATCCGACGAGGTGACAAAGAAGATCAGCGCCAGCACGATGGCAATGGTCGAAACGATACCGGTAAAGGGCAATTCGTTCAGCATCCCGAACAGGGACAGTTCGGGGCTGTAATTATCGATCACATATTCCTTCACCAGGCTGGCATCGGGATTGGCGAAAAGCTGGTCGATGGCCACGCCCCCGAACACGCCCATCCAGATGAAGATCGTCATGCTGGGGATCAACAGCACGCAGATCACGAATTCACGGATCGAGCGGCCCCGCGACACGCGAGCGATGAACATGCCCACGAAGGGCGCCCAGCTGACCCACCATGCCCAGTAGAAGGCAGTCCATCCCTCGCGATAGGCGTCATCGGTCCGGCCGAAAGGGGCCGACAGGGGGATGAATTCCCCGACATACGTGACAAGCCCGGTCCAGAACCCGTCCAGCGCAGCCAGAGTGGGTCCGACGAACAGCACGAACAGAAAGAACAGCAGCGCCATGATCATGTTGATCTCGGACAGCACCTTCACCCCGCCATCGAGACCGCGCCAGACCGAGATCAGTGCCACCCCGGTGACCAGGATGATGACGATCACCTGCGTGGTGATGCTGATCTCCAGCCCATAGACGAAATTCAGCCCGGCATTGGCCTGCTGCGCGCCCAGCCCAAGCGAGGTGGCCAGCCCGAACAGCGTCGAGAAGACCGCGAGGATATCGATGACATGGCCCCACCAGCCCCAGACCCGTTCCCCGAGGATCGGGTAGAAGGCCGAGCGGATCGAGAAGGGCAGCCCCTTGTTATAGGTGAAAAGCCCAAGCGCCAGCGCCATCACCACATAGACGGCCCAGCCATGGATGCCCCAATGCAGATAGGTTCCAGCAAGACCCATGGCCCGTGCCCGTTCGATCGCGGCTTCGTTGATCGTGCCGTCCTCGCCGAAGGGCGAGGGTGTGCCGAGCGGCGATGACACCGCCATGTGGTAGACCGGCTCCAGCACTCCGAAGAACAGCAGCCCGATCCCGATCCCGGCGGCAAACAGCATCGAGAACCAGGACAGGTAGCTGTAATCCGGCCGCGCCTCCTTGCCGCCCAGCCTGATCGAGCCGTAGGGCGTGAAGATCAGCACCACGCAGAACAGGATGAAGAAATCGACCACGATCATGAAATACCAGTCCAGCGTCCCGGTCGCGAAGCCGACAATCGCCTTGAAGATCTCGCCGGCAGTGGTCGGAAAGAGCAGGGTCAGGACGATGAACAGGATGGCTGTCAGCGACGAAACGACAAAGACCGGGTTGTGGATGTCAAAGCCGAACGGGCCGACCTGTCCTTCGATATTGTCCTGGCCGATGGTGAAGTCGGTATCCAGCGCACCTTCCAGCGGCGGCACCGGATCGGTTGGGGTGCTCATCTGTCCCTCCCTGCGCAATTTTGTTTCGTTCAGTGTAGCGATCACACCGAACATCACAACCCGGCAGGAATAATATAATCATTACAGAATGATAATCAGATATCCTCACCGGGTTCGGAAATGACGGGCGAACACCGGCGATAGCGCCGGTCCCGCCTATGTCACCAGATAGAGCGACAGCACCGGCAGGCCGACGATCAGCGCAAGCCGCAGGATATCCGCGATCCAGAACACCCAGACCCCGCGAAAGATCGTCCATAGCGGCACGTCGGGCAGGACCGAGCGCAGCACGAAGACATTCATGCCGATCGGCGGGGTAATCAGGCTGATCTCGGTCGCGACGACGACGATGATCGCGAACCAGATCAGGACCGCCTCGGGGTCCTGCAGGATCTCCAGCCCGAAATCGAGAGACGAGATCACCGGGTAGAAGACCGGAACCGTCAGCAGGATCATCGACAGGCTTTCCAGGAAACAGCCCAGCACCATATAGATCAGCACGACGATCAGCAGAACCGTCCATGCCGACAGGCCCATATCCTCGACAATCCCGCTCAGCGCATCGGGAAGCCCTGCGAAGCTGATGAAATTGCTGAAAATATCGGCCCCGATGATGATCGCGAAGATCATCGCCGACGCGGTGGCGCTGTCCAGGAATGCCGTCCACAGGGCCTGACGGCTCAGCCCTCCGGTCGCGAAAGCGATCAACAGCGCCGCCGCCGCGCCCATTCCCGCCGCCTCGATGGGGGTGAAGAAACCGCCATAGATGCCCGCCATGATGAACAGGAACAGCGCCAGCACCGCGAAAACGCTGACCGCATCGCGGCGGGTCAGCGGGTGGACCTCTCCCACTTCCGGCGCCAGTTCGGGCTTCAGCCGGACCGCGGCCATGACCGCCAGCAGGTAGCCGATGATGCCAAGGATGCCGGGGATGATGCCGGCAAGGAACAGCTTGCCGATATCGGCCTCGGTCAGCAGCCCGAAGATGATAAGCACCACCGAGGGCGGGATCAGGATCCCAAGGGTGCCGCCCGCCGCGATGGCACCGGTGGCGAGGCTGTCGGAATAGCCGAAGCGCCGCATCGAGGGCATCGAGACCTTGGACATCGTCGCCGCCGTCGCCAGCGACGATCCGCAAACGGCCGAGAAGCCCCCGCAGGACAGCACCGTTGCCATGGCCAGCCCGCCCCGCATCCGGCCAAAGACCCGGTCGGCGGCGGCAAACAGCCCATGCGCGATCCCGGATCCGGCCAGCACATTGCCCATGAAGATGAACAGCGGCACCACAGACAGGGAATAGCTCAGCCCGGTCTCGAACACGGCATTGCCGACCATCGCCCCGGCGGGCTGCCAGCCGCGCATGACGGCGAAACCCGCCCCGCCCACGATTGACATGGCAAAGGCGATGGGCACCCGCAGGAAAACCAGTCCCAGCAGGATGGCAAGGGCGATCAGGGAAATCGTCATGGGTCCTCGCGGCGCAAAAGCAGGATGAAGGCAGAGACGGCACAGCTTGCCGCCGCCAGGAATGCCAAGGGCGCCATCGGGATCATCAGCGAGGCGCTGCGGGTGCCGTCCTCGACCTGATCCAGCCCGATCAGCACCAGCCGCCAGCAGAAAAAGGCCAGCGCCACGGCAGAGACGATCCCGGCCAGCCGCCCCAGCAAACGCTGAACGGGCGCCGGAAACAGGTGCAGCGCCAGGTCGACCTCGACATGCCCGCCATCGGCGCTGGTCAGCGGCAGCGCCACGAAAACCAGCGCCGCCAACAGCATCTGCGTCAGCTCATAGGCACCGCCAAAGGGCCGATTCAGCAGGTAGCGGCCGATCACATCGATGCAGGTGACAAGGATCAGCAGCCCGATCAGCAGCGCGGCGATGGCGGCCAGCGCACGATACCAGCCCGCATGGCGACGCGATGCGCCCTGCCCCCCGGTTCCGGCAGCCGGCCCGGTCATTCCAGCGCGACCCCGGTCATTTCGCGGAACTCGGCTAAGGCTGCGGCACCGTCATATCCCTCGCCCAGGCTTTCCGTCCAATCCTGCTCCAGCTTGCCCGCAACCTCTTTCAGCGCCGCGACCACCTCGGGCGGTGCCTCGTAGAAATCCACCTTGTCGCCGATCTCTTCCATGGCAACCGTGTCGGCGTCGTTCCACGCCTTGCCCACCCGCTCGGCGAAGGCCGCGCCGGATATGGCGTCGATGGCGGCCCGATCCTCTTCGGACAGGCTCTCCCATTTGTCCTCGTTGATCGCGAAGAACCAGGTGGTGTTATAGATGCCGCCCGGAACCGTCATCGAATACTTGATGTCGTCAGTCAGGTTGAAGGCGGTCATCGCCTCATAAGTGAAGGCCACGCCGTCGATGACCCCGCGCGACAGTTTCTCGTAAACCTCGGGCGAGGACATGAAGAGCGGGCTTGCCCCCAATGCCTCGACCAGATCGGCGACGTAACCGCCCGGCACCCGCAATTTCAGCCCCTGCAGGTCGGCAGGCGCCTCGATCTTGCGGATACTGTTATGCAACAGGCCGGGGCCATGCATGAACAGCCCCAGCAGATGGGTGCCCTCATGCTCGTCGGCGGCGTCGAGCTTGCCACCGTAAATCTCCCAGTAGGCTTGCGAATTTGCAATCGCATCATCGCCCATGAAACTAAACTGGCCAAGCCGGGCGCGGTTGAAGCGGTCATCCTCGGTAAAGGAATGCAGCCCATAGGTAATATCGGCGATCCCGTCCCGCGCCATGTCGAAATGCGCCGGAGGACTGCCCAGGGGCTTGCCCATGATCCGCACCGTGACCCGGCCCCCGGTGACCTTCTCGACCTCTTCGGCCCATGGCTCGAACGCATTCACCACGATGGGGTGTTTCGGCGGCAGCCATGACGACATGATCAGTTCTTCGGCCAATGCCGGAGCGGCGGCCAGCAGCAGCCCCGCGAATGCCAGTCCAAGCGTTTTCATTTCACTCCTCCCTGAATACTCCCCGCCTTTACGACGGCGCGACATGATCCGGATGCGCCGCGACAAAGGCGGGCAGATCCGAACAATGACCCTGCACCGCCATGATACGCGGCAGATCGTCAAAACCAACGCCCCACCGGGTTGCGTTGTAAAGCTGCGGGATCAGCGCGCAATCGGCCAGCCCCGGCCGGTCGCCATGACAGAAACGCCCGCGCCAGCCCGGATGATCCAGCATCGCCTCGACCGCGACCAGGCCCCGGCGGATATTGTCGCGGTTCCATTCCGCGCGCGCCTCGGCCCCGGCCAGATCCTCGATCCGCTTCAGGACGGAACTGTTCGAGACCGGGTGAATCTCGCAGGCGATCGCCAGCGCGATGGCCCGCACATGGGCACGTTCCGCCGCATCCCCGGGCAAAAACGGCGACCCGGGCCGGGTCTGGTCCAGATATTCCAGGATCGCCAGCGATTGCGTCAGCACCAGCCCGTCGATTTCCAGAACCGGCACAAGGGCTTGCGGGTTGATCCTGCGATGCGCCTCCTCGCGATGCGCGCCCTTGAGCAGATCGACCGAAACCCGCTCATGCGCGATCCCCTTCAGCCCCAAACCGATCCGCACCCGGTAAGAGGCCGAGGAACGCCAGTAATCATGCAGCACAACCCGATCATGTCCCATGACCTACTCCTTCGCCGGCAGGATCCGTCCGGTGCAGGGCCCGAAACCGATCCGGTATCCCTGCCCCTCGGCAAAGCCGAACAGCCCGACCTCGTCGCCATCCTCAAGGAAGCGCCGCTCTTCTCCATTGACCGTCACCGGGGTCTTGCCGCCCTCCGTCATCTCCAGCAGCGCCCCGGTCTGCTCCCGCTTCGGCCCCGAGATCGTCCCCGATCCCAGCAGATCGCCCACCCGCATCGGACAGCCCGAACTCGTGTGATGCGCCAATTGCTGGGCGCTGGAATAATACATGACGTTATAGTTGGTCTGCGCCATCTTCTGGCCGTTCAGGCTCCAGCCCACCGTCAGGTCATAGAACCCCGGCTGCTCTTCCTGCAGATAGGGCAAGAGCGGGTTCACCCGCTCGGCCCCTTCGCAGCGGAACGGTTCCAGCGCGGCCTGCGTCACGATCCAGGGGCTGATCGTGGTGCCAAGCGCCTTGGCCTGGAACGGCCCGAGCGGCTGGTATTCCCATGCCTGGACATCCCGCGCCGACCAGTCGTTCAGCAGCACATAGCCAAAGATCATCCGCTCGGCCTCGGCCACGCCGACCCGCTCGCCCAATGGGCTGTCGCCGCCGATGATGGCACCCAGTTCCAGTTCCAGGTCCAGTCGGCGGCAGGGCGACCAGACCGGCCCCTCCTCCCCCTTGAGTTGCCCCATCGGGCGGCGGATCGGCGTGCCCGACACCACCACGGAAGAGGCCCGCCCGTTATAACCGATCGGCATATGCGTCCATTGCGCGGGCAGCGCGTTCTCCGGCCCGCGAAACAGCACGCCGACATTGAAGGCATGGTTCTTCGAGGCATAGAAATCGGTGAACTCGCTCACCCGGACCGGCAGATGCAGCCGCGCATCCGCCATCGCCACCAATGGCAGGGACTCGTCCCCGCCCTCGGCCAGCAGCTCCGTCAGCCGGGCGCGGATTTCATCCCATTTCGCCCGCCCCTGCGCAATGAACCCGTTCAGCTGCGGCAAGCCAAAGGCCCCTTCCGCATCGATCAGCCCGCGCGCCTCGCAAGCGGCCAGATCGACGATCCGATCCCCGATCGCCACCCCGCAACGCGGCACCCCGTCTTCGGTGGAAAACACCCCGTAGGGCAGGTTCTGTATGGGAAAATCGCACCCTTCCTCATTGGCACTCGCCAGCCATGACCGCATTCCGTTCCCCTTCTTCTTTGTCCAAATACCTCGCGGGGTCGCCGGCCGGTCGCGCCACTGGTTCGAGAGACCTGCCGGCGACGGGGCGCGAAGCCCCCGGCTTCCTCACTTCACCCCCGGCTTACCGTCGAATTTCTTCTCCAGCCGGTTCCAGACCTCGATATATTCCTTTTGCATCGGCGCCTCTTTCGCGGCGAACTCGGTCAGATGCTGCGGAAAGCGCGTCTCGAACATGAAGGACATTGTCTGGTCCAGCTTCTCGGGTTTCAGCTCGGCATTCGACGCGCCCTCGAAAGCGTCGCGGTCGGGGCCATGGGGCAGCATGCAGTTATGCAGACTCATTCCTCCCGGCGCGAAGCCCTGCGGCTTGGCGTCGTAGATGCCGTAAATATTGCCCATCAGCTCGGACATGATGTTCTTGTGATACCATGGCGGGCGGAAGGAATGCTCGGCCACCATCCAGCGCTCGCGGAACAGCACGAAATCGATATTCGCCGTTCCCTCCTGCCCGGAAGGCGCGGTCAGCACCGTGAAGATCGACGGGTCCGGATGGTCGAACAGGATCGCCCCGACCGGAGAATATGTCCGCAGATCATATTTATACGGGCAATAGTTCCCGTGCCACGCAACCACGTCCAGCGGGCTGTGATCGATGATCGTCTCGTGAAACTGGCCGCACCATTTGATGACCACGCGGGACTCGGCCTCGCGATCCTCGAAGGCTGCCACCGGGCATTTGAAGTCGCGCGGATTGGCAAGGCAGTTCGCCCCGATCGGGCCGCGATGCGGCAGGTCGAATTTCTGCCCGTAATTCTCGCAGACGAAACCGCGGCACGGCCCCTCCAGCACCTCGACCCGGTAAACCAGCCCGCGCGGGATGATGGCGATCTCCTTCGGCTCCAGCTCGATCACGCCCAGTTCGGTGCAGAAACGCAGCCGCCCCTCTTGCGGCACGATCAGCAATTCACTGTCGGCGGAATAGAAATACTCGTCCTGCATGGATCGCGTGACAAGGTAGATATGGCTTGCCATGCCGACCTGGATATTCACGTCCCCCGCCGTGGTCATGCTCCGCATGCCGGTGATCCATGTCAGGTCCTCGTCCTCTGCCGGCATCGGCACCGGATCCCACCGGTATTGCCCCAGACTGGTGACGGCAGGCAGCACATGCGGCGCGGTCTTCCAGTAAGGCACATCGATTGCGCGAAATTCACCGGTATGACGCACCGAAGGGCGGATGCGATAGCACCATGTCCGCTCGTTCTGGCCGCGCGGCGCGGTAAAGGCGGTGCCGGAAAGCTGCTCGGCATAAAGCCCGTATTCGCATTTCTGGGGCGAGTTCTGCCCCTGCGGCAGCGCGCCCTCCAGCGCCTCGGTTTCGAAATCATTGCCGAAGCCCGGCATGTAGCCCTGATGCGTTCCGGTGACCACCTCCGAGCGGATCATGCCTTGGGGAAGTTCATGCGTCGCCATCTTCCATCCTCCGTCACAGCGATTCATTGCTGTTGCAACGAATATATCGTTGCGGATGCAATGATGTCAAGCGAAGGATGCACCCTCGCCAGATCCGCATCTGTCGGCCCAGTTTCTTGTTGCTCCTGCAACGTTTTTTTGCTGATCTGCTGCAAAGGAGAGCCCGATGACCTTCAAGCTGGACGAGTTCCTGCCCTATCGCCTGAATGTCGCGGCGACCCGGATCAGCCGCCGTTTTGCCGCGCTGCATCAGGACGAATCGGGGCTCTCGATCCCGGAATGGCGGGTAATGGCGCATCTTGCCAACGAAGGTGCGGTCAGCGTGCGCGACATCCACAAGCGGGTCAACCTGGACAAATCCATCGTCAGCCGGGCGGCATCGCGCCTGGAGGGCTCCGGGTTGCTGCGCAAATCCGCCCATGAGGGCGACCGCCGCCTGATCTCGCTGGAACTGACCGGGAAAGGGCATGTCATGATGGAGAAACTCGGGCGGATTGCCGACGCGTTCCAGGCCGAGCTGCTGGCAGAGCTGGGCAGTCACGCCGCCGGTTTCGAGGCCGGACTCGACCGGTTCATCGCCAGCGGCGCGACCGAAGAGTAGACTCGGGCGGCAAGGCGGCGCTAGGCTGGCGCGGGACCGGTATGGGCCTCACTTGCAACCGGACCTTGTTACCCCTAACAAACAGCAAAGCGACCCAGACCCAAAGGACCACCATGGATCTCGAAGCCCGCCGCAAAGCAGACCCCGATCACTGGAAACTTGCCAGCGCCATCCGCGTGCTGGCGATGGATGCGGTCGAGGCCGCGAATTCCGGCCATCCCGGCATGCCGATGGGCATGGCCGACGTGGCCACCGTGCTGTTCCGCAAGCACCTGAAATTCGACGCCTCCGCTCCGAACTGGTTCGACCGCGACCGCTTCGTGCTGTCGGCCGGACATGGCTCGATGCTGCTTTATTCGCTGCTGCACCTGACCGGCTATCGGCAGATGACACTCGAACAGGTCCGGAATTTCCGGCAACTGGGCTCGATCACCGCGGGTCATCCGGAATACGGGCATGCCGAGGGGATCGAGACGACGACCGGCCCGCTCGGGCAAGGCATCTCGACCGCCGTGGGCATGGCCATGGCCGAAGAGGCGATGCGCGCCGAATTCGGCGCCGAGCTCTGCGATCACCGGACATGGGTCATCGCCGGCGACGGCTGCCTGATGGAAGGTATCAGCCAGGAGGCCGTGGGACTGGCCGGCAACCAGCAACTGGGCCGGCTGATCGTGCTGTGGGACAATAACGACATCACCATCGACGGCCGCGTCAGCCTGTCCGACCGGACCGACCAGATGGCACGTTTCACGGCCTCGGGCTGGCGGGTGCTGGAATGCGACGGCCATGACGCCGCCGATATCGACCGCGCCCTGACCGAAGCCGCCAAGGATGACGGCCGCCCCGTCCTGGTTTCATGCAAGACGATCATCGGCTTTGGCGCACCGACCAAGGCCGACAGCGCCAAGGCCCATGGCTCGCCGCTTGGCGCCGAAGAAATCGCGGCGGCGCGCAAGGCCTATGGGTGGAACGACGAGACGCCCTTCGCGATCCCCGAGGATATCGCCGCAAGCTGGCACGAGATCGGCGCGCGGGGCGCGGCAATGCGCAAGGAATGGCAGTCGCGTGTCGATGCGCTCAGTTCGGAGCCGCGCAATGAGTTTGCCCGCCGGATCGGCAATGAGGTCAACCCGCAGCTTGCCCAGACCATCCGGACGATCAAGCAGAAAAGTTCCGAAGAGCAGCCCAAGCTCGCCACCCGCAAGGCCAGCGAGAATGTACTGGCGGCGCTGAACCCGGTCATGCCCGAGAATTTCGGCGGCTCGGCGGACCTGACCGGATCGAACAACACCCTGACGCCCGAGATGGGCATCTTCAACGCCGAGAACCGGCTTGGCCGCTACATCCATTACGGCATCCGCGAACATGGCATGGCCGCAGCGATGAACGGCATCTGGCTACATGGCGGTTTCCGGCCCTATGGCGGCACCTTCCTGACCTTCACCGATTACGCGCGCGGCGCGATGCGGCTGTCGGCGCTGATGGGCCTGCCGGTGACCTATGTCATGACCCATGACAGCATCGGCCTTGGCGAGGATGGCCCGACCCACCAGCCAGTCGAGCATCTGGCCATCTGCCGCGCCACGCCCAACACGCTGACGCTGCGCCCCTGCGACCAGGTCGAGACGGCCGAGGCCTGGGAAATCGCCCTGTCGCATGGCTCGGCGCCTTCGGTCATGGCGCTGTCGCGGCAGAATCTGCCGACGCTGCGGGTCAACCACCAGGACGAGAACCTGTCGCGGAAGGGCGCCTATGTGCTGCGCGAGGCCTCGGGCGGCAAGCCTGCCGTGGTGCTGATGGCCTCCGGATCGGAAGTCGAGATCGCTGTCGCCGCCCGCGAGGCGCTGGAGGCCGAGGGCACCCCGACCCGCGTCGTGTCGGTCCCCTCGATGGAGCTGTTCCGCGCGCAATCCACCGCCTATCGCGAAGAGGTTCTTCCGGGCGGCACCGTCCGCATCGCCATCGAGGCCGCCATCCGCCAGCCCTGGGACTGGCTGCTCTTGGGCGAGCGCGGGCGCGAGGAAAAATCCGCCTTCGTCGGCATGGAGGGCTTCGGCGCCTCGGCCCCTGCCCCGGCGTTGTATCGCGAGTTCGGCATTACCGCCGAGGTGGCGACGGAACGCGCAAAGGCACTGTTGTGACAGGGATTCCTGCCTCCGGCGGAGGTATTTTTACAAAGAAGAAGCAGCCGGGCATCTGTCCGGCTGTTTCAATGCTGGTCTGATGCAGGTCCTGGCGCGGGCCTTTGCGCTGATGGGGCGCGAACGGGACGGGCTGCGCCATCCGGCGGGCGGTGGAAACGCCACGGGAATCGTGCTGCTGCTGGCGGCGATCGTCGGGTTTACCCTGATGGACGCCACCGCGAAATTCCTGACCCAGCATTATCATCCGGCTCAGGTGGTCTGGGCGCGCTTCCTTGGCAATATCCTGATCTTCGCTGCCATCTTCCGTGGCCGCATGTTCGGCCTGCTGCGCACGCGACAGCCGGGATTGCAGGCCGGCCGGGCGTTCATGCAGCTGGCCTCGGTCGGGCTGTTCTTTACCGCGCTGCAATTCATCGGGCTGGCCGAGGCGACCGCGATCATGGACATGAACCCGGTGCTGATCACACTCGGAGCCGCCCTGTTCCTGGGTGAAAGGATCGGGCCGCGGCGGGTCGCGGGAATCGCGGCGGCGGTGATCGGCGCGTTGATCATCATCCGCCCGGGGCTGGGCGTGTTCCAGCCCGCCGCCCTGCTGCCGCTGGCCGGGGCCTTTACCTACGCCGCGGGCGCGTTGCTGACGCGGATGGTCCGCAGCGATTCAGTCGAAACCTCGGTCATGTGGTCGGCGGTGTTCGGCACTGCCGTTTCTTCTGTCATCCTGCCCTTCGTCTGGCAGCCTGTCGATCCGTCGCATTGGTGGGTTTTCCTGCTGCTGGGCTTTTTCGGCACGCTCAGCCAGTGGCTTCTGGTGCGCGCCTTCTCTTGCGCGGAGGCCGGGGTGCTGGCGCCCTTCGGCTATACCGGGCTGGTCTGGGCCGGGCTGTGGGGATTGTTGTTCTTCAACCAGTTGCCCGATGTCTGGACCATCCTCGGGGCAGCCATTATCGTGAGCGCAGGCCTCTATGTCTGGTCGCGCGAGGCGCGGGCGGCGCGAAAGGATCAATGAGCGAGGACGACAGATTACCGCTGAGCGACCGGCTGGCGAACGCCGCCTTTCTGGCAGTCATGGGACTGGCCCGGCTGCTGCCATATGAGCGGCGTATCCCGGCCATGGGCTGGCTGTTCGCGCATCTGCTGGCGCCGGTCGCGGGATGGCGACGGCGGATTCGCGACAACCTGGCATTGGCGCGGCCCGACCTGACCGGCAAGGAGGTCGAGGCACTGGTGCGCGCGGTTCCGGCCAATGCCGGCCGCTCGGTGGCCGAGATCTATTCGGGCGAGGAATTCACCCGCCGCATCCGCGATGCCGATCCGCTGGAAGGCCCCGGGCTGTCAGCGCTGGAAGCCGCTTTCGAGGCCGGACGGCCGGTGATCATCGCCTGCGCCCATTTCGGCAATTACGACGCCATGCGCACGGCGCTGGCCAGCCGGGGCTGGCCGGTCGGCGCACTCTACCGGCCGATGAACAACGAGGCCTTCAACCGCCACTACATCCCGGCGATCACCGCCATTGCCGAGCCGCTCTTTCCGCGTGGCCGGGCCGGGCTGGCGGCAATGCTGCGCTTTCTGAAGGGAGGCGGCTGGCTGGCCCTTGGTTTCGACCAGCATGACCGGCGCGCGCCTGAATTGCGCTTTTTCGACCTGCCCAGCAGAACGGTGCTGACCCCGGCCGAACTGGCGATCCGTTATGACGCGCTGATCCTGCCAGTGCATGGCATCCGTCAACCCGACGGGCTGTCCTTTCGCGTCCGTGTCGGCGAACCGGTCGAGCATGGCGAGCCCGCAGCGATGATGCAGGCACTGAATGACGATCTTGAGGCGCTGGTGCGTCGCCATATGGAACAATGGTTCTGGATTCACCGGCGCTGGAAATGAAAAAGGCGGCCCCGGGGGACCGCCTTTACCCATCCGGAAAACAATCCGTTCAGACAGCCTTGACGCCGTTCGACGGAGCCGCTGCCGCCTCGCGGCGGGCGCGCAACTCCTCGGCCACCAGGAAGGCCAGCTCAAGCGACTGGCTGGCATTCAGGCGCGGATCGCAGGCGGTGTGATAGCGGTCGGAGAGGTCCTCGTCCGTCACCGCCCGCACGCCGCCGGTGCATTCGGTCACGTCGCGGCCGGTCATCTCGAAATGCACGCCGCCGGGGATGGTGCCCTCGGCGCCGTGGATGGCGAAGAACTCCCGCACCTCGCGCAGCACCGAATCGAAGGGCCGGGTCTTGTAGCCCGAGGCCGACTTGATCGTGTTGCCATGCATAGGATCGCAATGCCAGACGACCCTGGCGCCTTCTTCCTGCACCACCTTGATCAGTTGCGGCAGGTGATCGCCGACCTTGCCCGCACCGAAACGGGTAATCAGCGTCAGCCGTCCGGCCTCGTTATCGGGGTTCAGGCGGACCAGCAGCAGCTTGAGATCCTCGGCCGTGGTGGTCGGGCCGCATTTCAGCCCGATCGGGTTATGCACGCCACGGCAGAATTCCACATGCGCGCCATCGGGTTGCCGGGTGCGGTCGCCGATCCAGATCATGTGGCCCGATCCCGCGACCGTCACCCCGGTCGTCGCATCGAGACGCGCCAGCGCCTCTTCGTATTCCAGCAGCAGCGCCTCGTGGCTGGTGTAGAAATCCACCTTGCTCAACTGATGCGCCGTATCCGAATTCACGCCCGCCGCCTGCATGAAGGCCATCGCGTCGCGGATACGGTCGGCGATATCGCGATATTTCGCCGCCTCCGGCCCGCCGACGAAATCGGCGATCCAGTTCTGGACAAGATGCATGTCCGCATAGCCGCCGGTCGAATAGGCCCTGAGCAGGTTCAGAGACGAGGCCGCCTGCGTATAGGCCGCCAGCATCCGGTTCGGATCGGGAATTCGCGCATCCGGAGTGAAATCGAAACCGTTGATGATATCGCCGCGGTAACTGGGCAGTTCGACGCCATCCACCACTTCGGTCGGGGCGCTGCGGGGCTTGGCGAACTGGCCCGCCATCCGTCCGACCTTGACCACAGGAAGCTGCGCGCCCCAGGTGAGCACCACGGCCATCTGCAAGATCACCTTGAAGGTGTCGCGGATATTGTCGGCGCTGAACTCGGCGAAGCTCTCGGCGCAATCCCCGCCCTGCAGCAGGAAGGCGCGGCCTTCCGACACTTCGGCAAGCTGGGCGCGCAAACGCAGCGCCTCGCCCGCGAAAACCAGCGGCGGATAGCGGCGAAGCTGCGCCTCGGCCGCCGCCAGCGCGGCGGCATCGGTATAATCCGGCATCTGCACGCGAGGATAGGCGCGCCAGCCGGCCTTGTCCCAGTTCCGGGCGGCGGCGGTTTTGCGATTCTCCTGCGTCATGACACTTGCTCCTTGAAAGACTGCCGGGCCGATATAATCGCTTCGCCACTTCAGGGAAAGAGCGCATTGTCTCGCAAAAATGATGCGACTAAAGTTGGACGAGTGATTTAGGATCTTGCGCAAACCCGAATTCCCTGTTGTGAGGTGGCCGCTACATTTGCGCCGAGACAGCTCCATGCAATCCGACCGACCGCGCCGTTTCACCTTCCTGCTTCTTGACCGTTTCACGATGCTGCCATTCGCGGCAGCGATCGAACCGCTGCGACTGGCCAATCGCTCCTCGGGCAAGACATTGTATCAATGGCGGCTCGTCGGTCCGGCGGGCGATTTCGCGACATGCTCGAACGGCACCCGTATCATGCTGGACGAGGGGCTCGAGCAGGATGCGCCGACGGATCGCGACGAGGTTGTGATCGTCTGCGGCGGCACCGAGGTCGCGCGAGAGGCGACCAAGCCGGTGCTGAACTGGCTGCGGCGCAAGGCGCGGGGCGGCGCGTCGATCTGCGCGGTCTGCACCGGTGCATGGGTCCTGGCCGTGGCCGGACTGCTCGATGGCCGCAAGGCCACCATCCACTGGGAGAACCATGACGGTTTTGCCGAGGCCTTTCCCGAAGTGGTGCTGTTCCGCTCGGTCTTCGTCCATGACGGCAACCGCCTGACCGCGGCCGGCGGCACCTCGTCGATCGACCTGATGCTGCACCTGATCGCCCAGTCACATGGAGATGAACTGGCCGCGGAACTGGCCGACCAGATGCTTCATACCGGGATCCGCACGGATCAGGACCGCCAGCGCCTGTCCATCCCCACAAGGATCGGCGTACGCCATCCACGGCTGGCCGCCGTCATTGCGCGGATGGAGGCCAATGTCGAGGACCCGATCAGTCCGGCGCGCCTGGCCACCGATGCCGGCATGTCCACCCGTCAGCTCGAACGGCTGTTCCGCCGTTATCTGAATCGCAGCCCGAAGCGCTATTACATGGAAACCCGCCTCGCGCGGGCGCGCAACCTGCTGATGCAGACCGAGATGTCGATCATCGAGATCGCTCTGGCCTCGGGATTTTCCAGCCCGTCGCATTTCTCGAAATGCTATCGCGCCCAATATGGCAGCACGCCCTATCGCGAGCGTGGAACCGGCACGGCCACGCGCTTGCAGCAGGCCGCGCCACTGTCCCCCACTGCGGAAATCTAGAGCAGTTTCCAGTTAATCGGGTTCAGCCACGAGTTGCATCCCGCGATGGCTGGGGGCGCTGCCCGTCGCCGACAAGTCTCTCGAACCAGTGGCGCGACCGGCCGGCACCCCCCGGGATATTTGCATGAAGCAGAAGCGGGCCGGGGTGGGTTCGAATAAGCGCAAACGGCGCTGGCTGCACCCACCCCATTAACCTTAATCCTTCGTCAAGTTTTACCCGCTAAGCCGATCGCCAGCGGCCTGCCCTTTCCCGGTTGCCATGCCGGATCGGGTGATGGCCGCGACCAGCACGGAACAAGCGAGTGAACAGGCGATGACGACAAGATACGAAATCACGATGCTGACCTTTGACGGGGCGGTCCCGACCGGGTCCCAGGCAGCCGGGAAGTTCGCCCCCTGGGCAAATCGTGGTGAGGGGAGGATCGTCGAGCTGAGTTCCGGACGGCAAGAGACGATCCTGCTGGAAGATGACGACGACAAATTCCACAATGGTTACTATACACCCGAAGAGACGCACCAGATCCTGATCGAGGACAGGGTTTTCGGCGCTGATACCGATGTCACGCCAGCAGGCACGCGGCTTGCAGGGTTCATCGGATCGCGGCTCGTCGATGATGACGGCAATCATTTCCGGGTGATGTTTCCCCGGACATTCGTATCAGGAGGGCTGGGCCAGGAACTGGGCGGCAGGCAGGCCGTGCTGGTTTTCCCCGAACCGATGCGCGATGCCGACGGCAATCCCGTGCTGGACGCGCAAGGCAATCAGCTGTTTCCGGTTTTGGATCAGGCAAGGACATTCAGGTTCGTCGAAACGGTCTCGGTGCGGACCGGCGATCCCCACGCCCCGAAATACGCCTTCATTCCCTGTTTTGCCGGCGGCACCCTGATCGAAACGGCAACCGGACCCCGCACCATCGAAACGCTTGCCCCCGGCGACATGATCCGGACACGCGACAATGGCCTGCGCCGCATTGCATGGATCGGCCATACAAGCCTGGACCGCCGCCAGCTCGACCTGCGCCCCAACCTGCGCCCGATCCTGATCCGGGCGGGTGCGCTTGCGCCCGGCCTTCCCGAGCGTGACCTGACGGTTTCTCCCCAGCACCGGGTTCTGGTCAGCTCGAAGATCGTCCAGCGCATGTACGGTCAGAGCGAAATCCTCGTCGCCGCCAAACACCTGCTTGCCCATCCGGGAATCGAGGCCATATGTCCCGATGAGGGTGTCACATATTGGCATATGCTGTTCGATAGGCACGAACTCGTCCTTTCGAACGGCACCTGGACCGAAAGCCTGTTCACCGGCCCCTATGCGATGCGAAATATCAGCTATGCCGCGCGCCGCGAGATCTTCTCGCTCTTTCCCGAACTTGCGCGGCCGGACTTTTGCGCGCATCCCGCCCGGCTCCTGCTGAATGGCCAGGACGGACGGAAACTGGCCGAGCGCCATATCAGAAACAGGCAACCGCTGGTCTCAAGCGACTGATCAAAGCTCGAGGCGGCTTTCCGCGCCGCTTGCCCGCCATGACCGGTTTACCCACCAGACCGGATCGCCCCGGGGCGCGAACCAAGCAGCCAGCCGACCGGCCTGGCAAATCGTTGCCGCGGGGCAGATATTTCCTGTCCCGCGGCTGGTGTCACAAGATGCCTCGTATCAGACGAAATCGAACATGGATTGGTCCAGCATGTCCATGCTCACGCCCTCAAGCTTCAGCGAGTTGCCGTCGCCCAGATCAAAGACCGTATCCCCGTCCTGCTGAGAGGCATGCGCCATCAGGCTCTGGAAATCGTCGATTCCGGCAATATCGATGGTGATGGATTCGGTTTTGCGGCCATTCTTCTCGTCGCCGGTCTCGAAATCCCTGATCCGGTCATCTCCGCCGTTGAAGACAAAGCTGTCACGCCCCGGACCGCCGGTCAGCACATCGTCGCCAGCGCCGCCATCCAGCCTGTCATCATCGAAACTGCCGCGCAGCCTGTCGTCGCCATCCTTACCGAACAGCGAATCCTGGCCGTAGCTGCCATAGAGGAAGTCGCTTCCATCCTCGCCGGTGATCTTGTCATTCCCGAAACCGCCAAGCAGGAAATCATTTCCCTCCCCGCCCCAGATGACATCATTTCCGGGGCCGCCATCGATGAAATCGCTGCCGGTCTGCCCAAAGATGACATCCTTGCCCTGGGCCCCGAAGATCACGTCGATACCGTCTCCGCCCCAGATGCTATCCGGACCGGGGCCGCCAAGAATGAAATCGTGACCGCCATAGCCCAGCAGCGTATCGGCGCCGCCACGGCCCAAAAGAGCATCATTGCCGCCGGTTCCGGTAAGCCTGTCGGACCCGGAGTCGCCGTCTTCGTAATTGAAATCATCCAGATCGGCCATGCCTTCGGCAAGCTTGTCCGCCGATTTCTTTAGTATGTGCTTATAGGTTGACCAGTAATGGGCGTAGGAAAGAGTTGCCATGACTTCGCCTCTCTGCTGTCGCAATCTTGTCGCCGGACGGAACGACTGCCGTCCCGTCCCCACAGACATGAATATGCGCCCAGTTTTCCATCACCTCTATGACATAGAAGTGAAGCTGCTCCTTCCGGCAGTTTTCCGCGAATTGCATTGGCCTTGCGGGCAAGCTTCGGCCCAAGCGCGGGCGATGCCCGTATGAAAAAACCATCTCCCGGCAGAAAGCCCGGTATCCGTCAGCCGCACGCCCATTCCAGATATGCCCGGATTGCCCCGTTGCGCGGATCTGCCCCGGCCTGATCGGTTCCGGCGCCCAGCACATTGCGAAGCGCCTCGGCAACCAGCGATTGCTGGCCCGGCAACAGGTTGCAGGGATCAAGCTGGAAGTAGCCCAGCTCGACCTCGTGATCGCGCACGATGATTGCCGGGTCCTGCCGTCCAAGAGCGGCGGCGAATGCGGCGGCATTCGCACCGGCCTCGCGCGGGTCGATCTCGATCTGCAGCCGGTCGAGCGGATTGTTGGTCGGATCGGGAACTATTCTCGCCGTCACACCGGGCAGATCGGCCACCGCCGCCTGCCATTCGTCAAGCGCGGCACGCTCTGCGGCACGGATCGTGGCGGCATCGCGGCTCATCCAGTCCTCCATCGCGGCGACCAGCCCCATGATGCTTTCCTTGCCGACCTTCATGCCGCGCCCGATACCGATATTCTGCAGATAGGCGGCGCGCACCAGGTCCCGGCGTCCGGCGATGATGCCGCTGGTCGGACCGGACAGGAACTTGTGCCCCGAATAGATCGCCAGATCCGCGCCCTGTTCGATAAAGCCGGTCAGGTCATATTCCGACGCGGCATCGACGATCACCGGCACCCCGGCACGATGGGCGATCTCGACAAAGCGGGCAAAGGGGATCTGGCCGTAATGCACCACGTGATGCGACACGACATACAGCGCGGCCGCCACGCTGTCATTCAGCGCGCCTTCAAGCTGATGGTCGGCACATAGCGTGGACTGGCCGATGACGCGCAGCCTGCCTCCGGTCAGGCCAACGGCGGTCTCGATCGGCGCGCCGTAATGGCACAGATGGCCTGCCTGGGCCACCACGATGTCGCGCGGCCCCGGATCTGCCGGCAAGGCTTCTGCCCGGCTCGGGTCCAGACCGGTCATGCAACCCGCGACGCAAAGCGAGATACCGGCGCTTGCCGAGGCAGTGACACAGCCCGCTTCGGCCCTCGTCAGGCGGGAAATCACCCGTCCGGCATGCTCCTGCAATTCGTGCATCTTCACGAAGTGCCCCATGGCATCCGCCGCCGCCTTTTGCGCCGCCGGACCCGTGACAGAGCCCCCCAGTGACGTCATCGTACCGCTGACATTGATCAGCCGGGTGAACCCGTTCGCGTCATGCCAGCCCCACATATTTCCTGTCATCTCGATCTCCTACGCGTCAATTTCGAATATGGCCTCGATTTCCACGGTGATATTGTTGGGCAGAGAGCCGACCCCGAAGGCCGAGCGGGCGTGGATCCCCTCTTCACCGAACAGCTCCGCCAGCAGGGTCGAGGCGCCGTCGATCACGAAAGGATGGCGGTCGAAATCCGGCACCGCATTGACCAGCCCCAACAGCTTCACCACGCCCCGCAACCGGTCGAGCCCGCCGAAATGGTCCCGCAATGCGCCAAGAATGTTCACCGCCACCAGCCGCGCATGGTCGCGGGCGATCTCGGCGCTGACCTCTGCGCCCACCTTGCCGCACAGCAATGTTCCATCGGCAAGCACCGGCCCCTGACCCGAGACATAGACCAGATTGCCGCTTTGCCGCACATTGCGAAACGCGCCGATCGGGGTCGGGGCGGCCTCGGGCAGTTCCACGCCAAGGCGCTGCAATCGTGCAGCGATCGGGACGGCGCCCAGAATCTCAGGTTGTGGCATGATGTCCTTCTATTCTCTTGCAATAGCTTTGATGGAACTGGCCCACGGTGACGGGCTCGGGCGTACCTGCGGCGCAGATCTCCGCCGCCTTGGGGCAGCGCGTCCGGAAAACGCAGCCCGAGGGCGGGTGCAATGGGCTGGGGATGTCGCCCTTCAAAAGCGTCCTGCGACGCTCCAATCCCGGATCCGGCATCGGAATCGCCGACAGCAGCGCCTGCGTGTAGGGATGCGACGGATTGCGGTAAAGCGGCCGCGAGGGGCCTTTCTCGACAACCCGGCCCAGATACATCACCACGATCTGGTCGCAGAGATATTCGACCACCGACAGGTCATGCGCGATGAACAGCATGGTCAGGTTGCGCCTTTCCCGCAGGTCGAGCAGCAGGTTGAGCACCTGCGCCTGGATCGACACGTCCAGCGCCGAGACGCTTTCATCGGCGACGATGAACTCGGGCTCCAGCGTCAGCGCCCGGGCAATGCCGATCCGTTGCCGCTGACCGCCAGAGAACTCATGCGGAAAGCGGTTCATGTGATCGGCGCTCAGCCCCACCTCTTCCAGCAGTTCCGCCACCTTGTCGCGGCGGGAACGGGCATTGCCGATACCATGGGCGCGCAAGCCTTCGGCGATCACGTCGCGCACGCGCAGGCGGGGATTGAGCGACGAAACCGGATCCTGAAATATGATCTGCATACGCCGGCGCGCAGCCCGCAGCCCGGACTTGTCGAGCCGGTTCAGATCCGTCCCGTCAAAGATCGTCTGCCCCTCGCTCGGCTCGATCAGGCGCAGCAGGGATCGCCCCAACGTCGTCTTGCCCGAGCCGGATTCGCCGACCAGGCCGGTGATCGAGCCGCGTGGAATATCGAAGCTGACATCGTTCACGGCATGAACCGTTCCGCGCGGCGTCTCGAACCGCTTGGAAAGGTTGCGGATTTGAAGCAGCGGTTCAGGCATGTTCCACCTCTTGCGTGACCGGGTGGAAACAGGCGATCCGGTGCCCCTGCTCCAGTTCCGACAATGTCACCGGATGATCGCAGGCATGATCGGCCCGCTTGCAGCGCGGCGCAAAGGCGCAACCGGGCGGCATGGCGTGCAAGGGCGGCACCGTGCCCGGGATCGGCACCAGCCGCTTACCCTCGGGGCGTCCGGGCATCGGGATCGAGCCGAGCAATCCGCGCGTATAGGGATGCGATGGCCGGGCAAAGAGCGTGCCCACCGCGGCCTGTTCGACGATGGCCCCGGCATACATCACCGCCACGTCATCGGCCACTTCCGCCACCACGCCCATGTCATGGGTGATGAACAGGATCGACATGCCCATCTCTTTCTGCAGCCGCCGCATCAGGTCGAGAATCTGCGCCTGAATGGTCACATCCAGCGCCGTGGTCGGCTCGTCCGCGATCAGCAGCGCCGGGTTGCACACGAGCGCAAGGGCGATCATGACCCGCTGCCGCATCCCGCCGGAAAGCTCGTGCGGATAATTGTCCAGGCGCGAGGCAGCGGCGGGGATCTCGACCAGTTCCAGCATCTCCAGCACCCGCTTGCGCCGCGCCTGCGCATCAAGCGGACTGTGCAGCAAAAGCATCTCTCCGATCTGGTCGCCGATGGTGAACAGGGGGTTGAGCGACGACATCGGCTCCTGAAAGATCATCGCGATGCTCGACCCGCGCAGTTTGCGCATCTCTTGCTCGGGCAAGGCGGTCAGGTCGCTGACCTTGCCATCGGGACGGCGATAACGGATTTCGCCCCCGGCCACCGCGCCGTTCCTGGGCAAAAGTCCCATGATCGCCAGCGACGACACCGATTTCCCAGATCCGGATTCGCCGACCAGTGCCAGCGTCTTGCCGGGATGGAGCGTGAAGCTGACATCGCGCAGGGCCGTCACGCTGCGCCCGCGCGCGCGAAACGTCACCTGCAGATTGCTGACATCCAGAACCGGCCCGGTCATCCGCCCCTCCGCTGCGCCTTCTGGGCGCTGGCGCCGATCACCGTCAGGCGCGGCTCGAACAGCTGCTCCAGCGTCAGGCGGGCGCCTTGGGAATCGATGGTCTCGGCGCGGCTGTCCTCCAGGTCGAACAGGGTGAAATCGGCCTTCTGCCCCGGCGCGGCCCCGTTCCGCGCGCCAAGGCCCAGCACGCTGCGCGGCCGTTCGGTCACCGCCGCGATCACCTCGTCGAACTCCATGCCGACGGCCAGCAGCTTCGACATGGTCGTGGCCAGATCGTAAACCGGCCCGCCGATATTGCGCAGATGCAGGTCGGTCGAGATGGAGAATGGCTTCAGCCCATCCGCCAGGGCATCCCGCGCGGTGTCAAAGCTGAACGAGGCCACGCCGTGACCGATATCCATCCGCACCCCGTTCCCGGCCAGTTCCTGCGCCTGTCTGAACAGCGCCGCCGTGTCCCGAATCGAGCCCGCGCGCTTGCCGTTGAAGCAATGGGTGACGATATCGCCTTCGGTCAGGATGTCGAACACCTCGTCGATCAGGGGCGGCGGCTCGCCGATATGCACCATCAGCGGCAGGTTCAGGATCTCGGCCACACGCTTGGCGATCTTGGCGGGGGTGATGCCCCAGGCCCCGGTGATGACCCCGCTGGCCCGCACCTTGATGCCGCAGATCACGTCGCGATTGGCCTCGGCCACCTCAAGCGTCCGGTCTACATCGACCGAACGCAGGTCGATCAGTTCCGGCACCCGGTTGCAGGCAACCAGCCCGATGGAGCCGATGTTCAGGAAAGCTCGCACGGTTTCCTGCTGCGCCTCGATGACATATTCGCGCAGCCCGTGGAACGCCGCCTCGCCCGCCGAGCCGGCATCCGCCATCGCCGTCACGCCCGTCGCCCGCCCGGCCTCGGAGGCGCGGACCGAGATATCGGTGCCGCCATGCCAGACATGGACATGCAGATCGCACCAGCCGGGCGACAGGTAGGAACCGCCGCAATCGACGGTCTCGGCCCCTGCGACCGGTCCGGGCGAGACCAGCCCGTCAGCGCCGACGAAAATCTCGCCGGGGGCATCGTTCAGGCCCAGGGGACGGTAATTGATGAGATGCAGAGCCATGTCACATATCCTTCGCCAGCCGCGGATCGAGCGCATCGCGCAATCCGTCGCCAATCAGTTGCAGGGACAGGACCGAGATCGAGATCGCCAGCCCCGGAAAGAGGATCAGGTAAGCCGCCTGATCGATATATTGCCGGCCTTCGTTGATCATCGTGCCCCAGCTTGGCGTCGTGGGATCGAGCCCGACACCAAGAAAAGACAGCCCCGCCTCGGCCAGCATCGCATAGGCAAAGATGAAGGTGGCCTGCACGATGATCGGCGACAGGATGTTGCGCAGCACATGCGTCACCATGATGGTCAGCGTCGATGAGCCAAGCGCCACGGCGGCCTCGACATAGGGCAATTCGCGGATCACCAGCGTCGAGGCCCGCACGATCCGGGCGATACGCGGCGCATAGACGATGGACAGCGCGACCACCACGTTGACGATCGAGCCGCCGAGGATCGAGACCAGCGCGATCGCCAGCAGGATATCGGGAAAGGCCATCATCGCGTCGATCAGCCGCGACATCGGCGCGTCGAGCTTGCGGAAGAACCCCGCCATCAGCCCGATGATAACGCCGATCGCCGATGACAGCGCGGCCACCCCCAGCCCGATGCTCAGCGACACCTGACCGGCGAAAAGCAACCGCGACAGGACATCGCGCCCGAAGGCGTCGGCGCCCAGCAGGAAATCTCCGCCCGGCGGCGACAGACGCGCCCGCACCGACATCCTGGCCGGATCCGCCGGGGCCACCAGCGTAGCCAACAGGCATAATCCGGCAACCACGACAAAGACGATCAGCGCGATCAGCACCGCCCGGCGCGAAAACAGCAGGGCGAGGAATTTCGGTTCATTCGTAACGCTTGCGGCAGTCACGGCATTCCTCCCTCAATATTTCACGCGCTTGTCGACGACCAGGTAAAGCAGGTCCGTCAACAGGTTGATGAGCACGTAAAGCGATGCGACGACGATCAGCGCCCCCTGGATCACCGGGTAGTCGCGGCGCAGGACGGCACTGACGACCAGGTTTCCCATGCCGGGAATGTTGAACACCCGCTCTGTCACCACCGCGCCCGATACCAGCAGGGCAAAGGTCAGACCCACGACGGTGATGATCGGAATGGCGGCATTCTTCAGCGCGTGACGCAGCACGACCCGCCTTTCCCCCATCCCCTTGGAGCGCGCGGTGCGAATATAATCCTCGCCAAGAATATCCAGCATCGAGGCGCGGGTGAAACGCAGGATCAGCGCGGAATTGACGATGCCCAGCACGATCGAGGGCAGCAGCAGGTAGCGCATCCTTTCGAGAAAGCCGGTATCGGGGCCGCCATAGCCAGACACTGGAAACCAGCCCAGATCGGTGGCAAGGTAGCGCTGCAGCATCAGCCCGGTCCAGAAACTGGGGATGGAGGCCGCCAGCATCGCCGTGGTGATCGCCGCCTGATCCAGCAACGATCCCCGCCGGTAAGCGGCATAGATCCCGATGGGCGTGGCGATCACCAGCGCGATCAGCAACGAGAACAGCGACAGGAATATCGTCGGCTCGGCCCGCCCGGCCAGGACCTGCGTCACCGGCTGGTTGAAGAACAGCGACTCGCCCAGATCGCCCTGCAGCGCGTTTCCGACGAATGACAGGTATTGCACCAGGATCGGCCGGTCCAGCCCGAGGCGCTGGCGCAGGGCCGCGGCATCCTCGGCCGTCGCTTCGGGGCCGAGCATCAGCGCTGCCGGATCTCCCGGTGCGAGGCGCACGATGATGAAGGCGATGGTCAGCACAATGAAGATCACGATCATCATGCCGATCAGGCGTTTGAAGATATAGCGGGCCATCCGAGAACTCCGGTCGCTGGCTTGGAAATGGGGCGGGCGGCAACCCGCCCCGATCACGTCACTCGGCGGGTTCGGCGTTCCAGAAGAACGGCCACGGCGTCTCGGTCACGCCCGTCAGTCCTTCGGCCAAGCCCGACAGGGCGTTGAATGCGCCGATCTTGATGAAACCGACATCCTCGAAAACCTGCCCCTGCAATTGCGTATAAAGTTCCTTGCGCTTATCGGGGTCGGTCTCGCTGGTGAACTGGGCAAGAATCTTGTCCTTTTCCGGGTTCGACCAGCCAAGGCGCGAGGTCTCGGAATACATGTCGGTCAGGGACGGTTCGGGCAGGAAGGGCGAATGGCTGATATAGATGTCCCACAGCGCCGGATCGTTGCGCCGCTCGCCCAATGTCGCCCAATCGACCACGTCCATCTGCACGGTGAACCCGGCTGCCTCAAGCGCCATCCGCGCCACTTCGGCCATCTTGAAATGGAACTCGTATTGGCGCGATGTCAGGATCCGCAAGGGCGTGCCGTCATAGCCGGCTTCTTTCAGCAATTCGGCCGCGCGGGCCTGGTCGTTCTGGTTGAACAGCTCGACCCCGGCATCGTTGCGCCAGGCCCAGCCTTCGGGATATAGCGGGCCATCGGTCAGGAAGAACTTGTCGTCGCCAAAGGCCGCGAACAGCATATCATCCATCGGAAGCGCAGCCTGCAAAGCCTTGCGGATGGTCTTGTCGGCCAGCAGCCCGTCCTTGTGATTGAGCGCGAATACCGGCCAGCCGAAGGGCTGCAACAGCATCGGGTCGGCCACGTCCGAGGATTCCAGCCGGCCATAGCTTTCGGCAGGCAAGCCGTCGGCGAAATCGAACTGTCCCGAAAGCAGCCCCTCGACGCGGGTATTGGGATCGGGCACCGGGACAAAGCGGATTTCGTCCACTGTCTGCTTGCGCGCGCCCGCCGCCCCGTCCGGCTCTTCGCTGCGCGAGCTGTAATCGTCGAACCGCACCAGTTGCAGATATTGGTCCGGCACATGCTCGGCAATCTTGTAAGGCCCGGTGCCGATGACCGGATCGATGGTCTCTCCGATGATCTCTTCGGGATAGATCGCCGCCGCCGAGTTGGAAAAGGCCAGCAGCGACAAGAGCGGCGAATAGGCTTCGGTCAGGGTAATGGTCACCTCGTAATCGCCGGTCGCCTCGACCGAGGCGACCTTGTCGGCCACCAGTTTCCCCCGCGAAGCGACCTCGAGCCAGCGCTCCAGCGACGCCACGACATCCTTCGCGTCCATGGAAGAGCCGTCATGGAAGGTCACGCCTTCACGAATCCCGATGGTGTAAGTCAATCCGTCATCGCTGATCTGTGGCAGGTCGGTGGCCAGCAGCGGCGCGACATTCCAGCCCGAGTCGAATGTATAGAGCGTCTCGACGAAATGTTGCGTGACGATGGAAACGACATCCTTGGTCGACATCATCGGGTCGAACGTATCGGCCTCGCCGATGATGGCGACATCCAGCGTGGTTTGCGCGGCAAGCGGGCCGGCCAGGGCAGTGCCCGCCAGGAAGGCGGCCAGGAGCGAGGCGCGTTTGGGCAGCCGGGGTTTCATCCATACCTCCATTATTATGAAATATATTCTCTTGTTTTGATAGTCGCGAGTCGCGAATTTGTCAAGATAATGTCGCCGAGGCCCAATTTGGCGACAGATCATTTCAGCCTTGCCTCGCATTCCACTAAAGTATATTTATTTCCATAATTGTAGAAGTTCTTTCGCAGGATGCTGAAATGACTGAAAAAACCAGAACACGAGTCGGCGCGATCGATCGCAGCCTGCAGATTCTCGACCTGCTGACCGAGCGGCACCAACCGATGACCGCCTATGACCTGGCGCGCAGCACCGGCGCCCCGGTCTCGACGATCTACAAGCTCGTGGAGGAACTTCTGGAGCGTTCCATGCTGTCACGAGTCGGCGAGAACGGCATCTGGCTCGGGCCGCGGCTGATGCGCTATGGCCTGACCTATCGCGCCCGCATGGATGTCTTTGCCGAGGCCCGGCGCGAGATGAACAGGCTGTCGGAAAACCTTGGCGAAACGGTGCAGATCTGCGCCCGCGACGAGGGCATGATGACCGTGATCGGCATGGCCCGCGCCAGCGGGCATTTCAACGTCGCCTCGGATGTCGGCACCCGAGTGCCGCTTAACTGGACGGCGTCGGGCAGGCTGCTGCTGGGGCATCTCGACGACGAGACGCGGCTGCGGATCTTCACCGAAAGCGCGCGCCCGTCCGAGACCGGTCAGGCGGAAACCGACCCGGCCAGGCTGTCACGGCTGGCCCGCGAGGAATTCGAGGCACGGCTGGCGGTGCAGATGAGCGCCTCGGAATTCGCGGTCGCCTGCATCGCGGCGCCGATATGCGACGAAAGCGGCGCCTGTCTGGCGACCATCTCCATCGTGCTGCCCGAAACCCGCGCCCGCGCCGCCTATGACGAGCTGACCCGCGAGGTGCAGAACTCGGCCAGGACCATCGAAACGGCATTGGGCCGGCGCGGCTGAAACCTTGCACGAGGGAACCGCCACAGCGCCCGGCGCCGAAGCGCGCTCAGGTAAAGATGGATATTCCGGCACCCGGTCCTCTTGCCCCGGTGATATATGGAAATGCATATGTAAAAACTCTGCACCAGCATGCCACAGCCCCTCGCCAGGAGCATCACGATGCGTATCGATCGCCGTAACGACCTTGACCTGCGCCTTGTCGAATCCTTCGCGGCAGTCATGGAGCGCGGGACGACACCTGCCGCCGCCGAGCATCTGGGCCTGTCGCAATCGGCGGTCTGGAATGCCATCCGCAGCTTCGAGGCGCAGCTTGGGGTGACGCTTTTCCGGCGCAAGGGCCGCCGCCTTGAACCCACTGACGAAGGAAGGCTGATCTATGATGATATCCGCCCCCTGATCGGGCTGCTCGATCATCTCTCCAGGCGCCTGCATGCGCTCAAGCACCATAAACGCGGACGCATGCATATCTTTGCGACACCGCCCATAGGCCACGCCGTCCTGCCGCCGGCATTGCTGCGCACGCTCGCCGACCGTGACGGGCTGGATGTCGAGATCACCGTGCGCGATCCCGAACAGGTCCGGCACGCGGTCGAACTGGGGATCGCGGATCTGGGCCTGATCATGGGACAGATCGAGAACCCGGGCGTTCAGACCATTCGATTGGGCGAGGCGGAACTGGTCACGATATTGCCGCGGGACCATTTCCTGACCATGCGGGCAGTCGTAGGGCCATCGGATCTTGCCAAATACAATGTGATCGGCATCGGCCGCGTTCTGGAAACCCTCGTGGCGGGCGCCTTCGCGCAGCAAGGCATCCGCTATGAGCCGCGCTTCGAAACCGCGCAGGCTCAGACGGCCTGCGCGATGGTCAATGCCGGACTCGGGGTTGCGGTGGTCGATCCGTTCACGGCCACCCTGTCATCGGGACTCGGTATCGTGACGCGCAAATTCGCCCCGGTGACGCGGGTGGCGGTGGTCGCCATGCTGCCGGAAGACACCCAGCCAAATGACACAATGAAACTGCTGCTCGAGAATCTCACCGCGATCGTGATCGAAATGGGACCGGTCGGTTGGGGCTGACAAATCCTGAAATCTTCAGAAAAGATATTCTATCGGAATAATAATTCATCAAATACCGTTTACCGGCGCGGGCATGCGATCTGCGAACTTCGGTAAATTTCTTTACTTCAATTAGTTACGAATAGCTTTCCTAAATTTTAAGCTGCATCGCGGCGACGATCCGCTTTTCGTTGACGGGACCGCGATACCGCCGCGTATCATGAGTTCATGCAAGCAACATGACCGGATCGGAGGGCGTCATCATGCCAGCGGATATGTTGATCCAGCGGAGCACCTCATCATGAGCGGGCAAGCGGATCTGGTGCTCACGAATGGCAGAATCTGGAAAGGGCTGGGCCTTGGCTTCACAGAGGCGCTGGCCTGCGCCGGGGGAAAAGTCCTGGCAACGGGATCAAGCCGGGATATCGACGCGTTGGCCGGACCGGAAACGCATATCATCGACCTGGGCGGACGGCTGGCGACACCCGGGCTTAACGATGCGCATATGCATCTGCACATGTATGGCCTGGGCATGGCCGAGGTCGATCTGCGGCCTAAATCCGCGCCCGATCTTGCCGCCCTGCTGGGGGCGCTGAAGGCAAGGGCCACCGAGACCCCGAAGGGAGAATGGATCACCGGGCGCGGTTACGATCACTTCAAGCTGGATACCGGCCGCCACCCCTATCGCGAAGAGCTGGACGAGGCCTGCCCCGATCATCCGGTTTATATCGTGCGCACCTGCGGACATCTGGCGGTGGCAAACAGCGCGGCGCTCAGGCTGGCGGGCATCACCGAGGATACCCCCTCGCCGGAAGGCGGGCTGATCGAGCGGCAGAATGGCCGGCTTACCGGACTTCTGGCCGAAACCGGGCGCGAGCCGGTGACGGCGGTGCTGCCGAGACTGACCGTCGAGACGCTGGTCGATGCGATCGAACGTGGCGGCAGGGATCTGCTGTCATACGGGATCACCTCCTGCATGGAGGCCGCGATCGGTATCCGCGAAGGCTGGCCCGAGATGGAGGCCTATCTTGCCGCGAAGGAACAGGGGCGGCTGCCGTTGCGCGTCTATGGCTGCATCATGGGGGACAAGACACGCTCGATACTGGAGCAGGCGACCGAGGCGGGGATGATCACCGGAGCGGGCGACGAGATGTTCCGGCACGGGCCGGTCAAGATTTTCACCGACGGCAGCGCGGGCGGGCGGACGGCGGCGATGACCCGCCCCTATATCGGAGGCGATCCGGACGACCGGGGACTGCTTTGCATTCCCGATCAGGCGGAACTGACCGGCATGGTCATGGCCGCCCATCGCGCGGGCTACCAGATGGCCATCCATGCCATCGGCGATGCCGCCATCGACCAGGTGCTGGAGGCCTACGAGGCGGCGCTGGCCGACATGCCCGCCCCTGACCGCCGCCACCGGATCGAGCATTGCGGCTGGCTGCGTCCCGACCAGATGCAGCGGATGAAGGAGATGCATGTCATACCGGTGCCCCAGCCCTCGTTCCTTTACTGGTTCGGCGACCTCTACTGCACCGTGGCCGAGCAGGATCGCGTCGAGGCCTCGCATCCGATGCGGACATGGATCGAGGCGGGGCTGCATCCCTCGGCCTCGACCGATTGCCCGGTCACCGAGATCGATCCGATGCCGGTGATCTACAATATGGTGACGCGCAAGACCTCGAAGGGCACCGTGCTGGGACCCGAGCACCGGCTGAGCATGGAAGAGGCGCTGCACGCCTATACCGCCGCCTCGGCCTATGCCTCGCATGAAGAGAAGATCAAGGGGCTGCTGGAGCCGGGCATGCTTGGCGACATCGCGGTGTGGGAGCGCGATCTCTTCACCATCGATCCGGAGCAGATCACCGCCACGCGCTGCGATGCGACGATCCTTGGCGGGCGCGTTGTCCATGAACGGGAAGGACAATGATCGAAACGATCCTCAACCGGATCCTGGTATCCATCCCGGTCCTGTTCGGCGTGCTTTTCCTGGGCTTTGCGCTGGTCCAGCTTGCACCCGGAGATCCCGCCCGGGTGCAGGCCGGGCCGACCGCGCCGCCCGAGGTGGTTGAACAGATCCGCCAGGAGATGGGCCTCGATCAGCCCGTGATCGTGCAATTCGGCAAATACATGGAGCGGCTTGCCCATGGCGATCTGGGCCGGTCGCTGATCTCGAACAAATCCGTGACCAGCGAGCTTGGCGCCGCGATCGTTCCGACGATCGAGCTGATGTTCGCCAGCCTGATCTGGGCGATCCCGCTTGGCATCGCGATGGGGACGCTGGCGGCGGTCTGGCGGGGCTCGCTGTTCGACCGGCTCATCATGGCGATCTCGGTCGCGGGCGTGTCGCTGCCGATCTTCTTCATCTGCCTGATGCTGATCCAGCTTCTGGGCGTCAAGTTCCCGATCTTTCCCTTCATCGGGCGCGGCGGGCCGCTCTGGACGCTGGAAGGGCTACGCCATATCGCGCTGCCCGCATTGTCGCTCGGGATGATCTTCATCGGGCCGGTTTCGCGCATGACCCGCTCTTCGGTGCTGGAGGTTCTGCGGCTGGATCATGTGCGCACCGCCCGGGCCAAGGGACTGACCGAACGGCAGGTCATTCTGCGCCACGGGCTGCGCAATGCCCTGATCCCGGTGGTCACGCTGGTCGGCCTGCAGATCGGCTACCTGCTTGGCGGCGCGGTCGTCACCGAGACGATCTTCTCCTATCCCGGCATCGGCAGGCTCGCCGTGGGGGCGATCCTGTCCTCGGATTTTCCCCTGACGCAGGGCACGATCCTTGTCCTGGCACTGGGCTTCATCCTCGTGAACCTGATCGTCGACATTCTCTACGCTCAGCTTGATCCAAGGGTGCAGAAAAAATGACCGTGACCGAAACTCATGGCGGCGGAACGCCCGAACCCGAAAATGCCGCCCCCGCCGCACGCCGGGCATGGTGGCGGTCACTGCTGGCGGACCGCGCGGCGGCACCGGCGATGCTGCTGCTGATGGCCATCGTCCTGGCGGCACTCTTCGCCCCGCTGATCGCCCCGCATGATCCGAACGCGAATTCCCGCGCCATCATGCAGCCGCCGGTCTGGTCCGAACGCGGAACCGCGGAATATCTGCTGGGAACCGACAGCCAGGGGCGGGATATCCTGTCGCGTGCGCTTTACGGAACGCGGCTGACATTGCTGATCGGCCTGGTGGCGATCGGGATCGGCGGCGTGATCGGCTCCACGCTCGGCTTGCTGTCCGCGATGTATCGCCGGATCGATCCGTGGATCATGCGCATCAACGACATGATGCTGTCATTTCCCGCGATCCTGCTGGGACTGGCGCTGGTCGCGGTCGCGGGCCCCGGCGTCCTGCCGGTCATCGTCGCGCTTGGCATAGCCTCGATCCCCGATTGCGCGCGGATCGCGCGGTCGATCGGCATCGGCGTGATGGGACAGGAATATATCGAGGCCGGGCGCGCCGTCGGCCTGTCGGACTGGGCGATCTTCCGGCGCTACCTGCTGCGCAATTCGATCTCTTCCATCATGATCTTTCTCAGCCTGCGTTTCGGACAGATCATCCTGATCGGCGCGGCGCTGAGCTTTCTGGGTCTTGGCGCGCGCCCCCCCACCTCCGAGCTGGGGATGATGGCGGCACAGGGCCGCGACACGCTGATGTTCGCGCCGCATATCGCCACCATCCCCTCGGTCGTGATCTTCGTCATCGTGCTGTGCGCGAATATCACCGGCGACGCGCTCCGCGATGTTCTGGACCCCCGTCTTCAAACGTAAACAACAGGGAAGACCGATATGAGAAAATCACTGCTTTACGGAGCCGTCGCGGTTGCGCTGGCCCTGCCCGCCTCGGGGCAGGAGATCAATATCGTGCGCGAGGTGGACAGCAACAATTACGACCCGCATAAATCGACCGCGCGATCGGCATCGGAAGTGCTGTTCATGCTGGGCGATACGCTGGTGTCGCTGGAACCCGACATGAGCACGATCACCGACGGGCTGGCCAAGGAATGGGAGGTGTCGGATGACGGGCTGACCTATACATTCCACCTGAAAGACGGGATCAAGTTCTGCGACGGTCGCGAGATGACCGCCGAGGACGTGGTCTATTCGCTCAAGCGCTGGATCGACCCGGAAACGAATTCCCCGGTCGCCTGGCGCGCGGGAGAGGTCAAGGATATCACCGCGCCCGACCCGAAAACCGTCAAATACGAGTTGAAGGCGCCCTTCTCGGAATTGCTGTATCAACTGACGCAAAGCTTTGCGACGGTGATCGACAAGAACAATGTCGAGGAACTCGGCGAGGATTTCGGGGTCACCGGCTTTAACGGAACCGGCCCCTTCTGCTGGCAGGAATGGCTGCCGCGCGACCGCCTGACCATGACCCGGCACGAGGGATATGGCTGGGGCCCCGCATTCTACCAGAACAAGGGCCCGGCCCATATGGCCGGGATCACCTGGCAGATCGTGCCGGAGGAAAATACCCGGACCGTGGCGCTGATGACCAATCAAAGCCAGGTCACGCAATACATTCCCGCCATCGCGCTGCAGCAGATACGGCAGGCTCCGAATCTTGAACTGGTCCGGTCCGACGCCGCGTTCTGGACCTATTTCATGGGCTTCAAGATCGACAAGCCGTCGGTGTCGGATCCGGCTGTCCGCAAGGCGCTCAACCTTGCCGTCGACCAGGAGGCGCTGGCCCGCGACATCATGTTCGGCGAGGTGACCCCGGCCTATAGCTACATCTCTGAAAACGCGCTGGATTGGGACAAGACGCTGAACGACAAGCTGTTGCGTTACGACCCGGAAGAGGCAAAGCGGATCCTTGACGAGGCCGGCTGGAAACCCGGCGAGGATGGCGTGCGCGAAAAGGACGGGGTCAGGCTGGCACCGGTCGCCTATATCCAAAGCGGCTCGACATGGCAGAAGCTTGCCGAATTCGTGCAAGCCGAACTGTTGAAGGTCGGCATCGGCATGCAGATCCAGGCTTTCGACGCCACCGTCTTCTGGGGCAAGGTCGCAACGCAGGAATTCGACGCGTTCGGAATGAGCTATCCCTATATCTCGGCCGGGGACGCGCTGAACCTTTACTTCCTGTCCCAGAACATGCCGACCCCCAACCGGATGAACTGGGACGATCCGGAGACCGATGAATGGCTGGCCGAGGGCCGCCATGCGACCGACGACGCGACACGTGCCGCAGCCTATGCCAAGGTTCTCAACAAGGTGCATGACGCTGCCGTCTGGCTGCCGCTCTATCACGAGCCGATGACCATCGTTCAATCGAAAGAACTCGAGACCATCGTGCCGCACAACATCTATGGCGCCGGTCTCTACAAGGGTCTGGATCTGAAATTCCGGGAATGAGGCATCGGGCGGGGTGCCCCTGCGCCCCGCCCAGACAGCAGGAGGCTTGAATGGACAGTGCAGAAGTCACAGTGATCCGCAAGGCGGACTGGATCATTGGATGGGACGAGACATCGAACCGCCATTGCTTTCTGCGCGGTCAGGATGTCGCCTTTGCGGGAAACCGGATCGTGCAGGTCGGCGGACGGTATGACGGGCCGGCTACGCGCGAGATCGACGGGACGGGACGTCTCGTCGCTCCGGGACTGGTGGATATCCATTCGCATCCGCTTTCCGAACCCATGAACAAGGGTTTCCTGGACGAACTCGGCAGCCCCGGCCTGTATCAAAGCTCGCTTTACGAATTCATGCCGCTGTTCGGCCCCGATGACGAGGGCCGCATCGCCTGCACCCAAGTCGCCCTGTCCGAACTGATGCTGTCGGGGGTGACGACGCTGGTCGATCTGTCGGTCCCCTATGACGGCTGGCTGGATCTGCTGTCGCAATCCGGCCTGAGGGCGGTGGCGGCGCCGATGTATCGCTCGGCCAGGTGGTTCACCGGGGATGGCCATGTCACCGGATACGAATGGGACAGGGCCGGTGGCGAGGCAGCGATGGCGGCGGCGATGGATGTGATCGACCGTGCGGGCGCGGATCCTTCGGGGCGCCTGTCGGGCATGGTCGCGCCATCGCAGATCGACACCTGCACGCCCGAACTGATCCGCGATAGCCATGCCGAGGCGGTCCGCCGTGGTCTCAAGATACAGATCCACGCGGCGCAATCGGTGGTCGAGTTCCACGAGATCACCCGGCGCCATGGCCGGACCCCGATCGAATGGCTGGACGATCTGGAGGTGCTGGACGGCACGGCCATCATCGGCCATGGCATCTTTCTGAACGATCATCCCTGGGTGCATTGGCCGCAGGCCGCTGATCTGGACCGGTTGGCAGGATCGGGGGCGGCGGTCGCCCATTGCCCCACGGTCTTCCAGCGCCGGGGGATCGCCCTGCGGAGCTTTGGCCGTTATTGCCGCGCCGGCATTCCGATGGGGATAGGCACCGACACCTATCCCCACAACATGCTGGAGGAAATGCGTCACGCGCTGATAAATTCGCGGCTGATGAGCGGGGATGTCTTTGACCTGCGCACATCGGATGTCTTCGACGCGGCCACGGTCGGCGGCGCGGCGATCCTCGGGTTCGACGATATCGGGCGGCTGGCGACAGGAGCCAAGGCCGATCTCCTGATCGCCGATGTCACCCATCCGGCCATGCGGCCCGTCCGCGATCCGCTGCGCTCGCTGATCTATGTGGCGGGGGAGCGGGCCGTGACCGATGTATTCATCGACGGCCGCCAGGTCGTCGCGGATGGACAGGTCGCGGCCTTCGACCTTTCCGACGCTCTGGAACGGCTGGAGGCGGCCCAACGCCGGGCGGAAAAAGAGTTCACATCAAGGGACTATGCCGGACGGTCGCATCTGGCCGCCTCGCCGCTGTCCTACGAGGTCGTCGATGGCTGAGCCCGTCCTTTCGCTGCGCGGTCTCGACATCCGGTTCAACTCCGACGGGCACCGGTCGCGGGTGGTGAACGGGATCGGCTTTGACCTGATGGCGGGCCAGACATTGGGGCTGGTGGGCGAATCCGGATGCGGCAAAAGCGTGACCTCGCTTGCGATCATGCGGCTGCTGGCCAGCCCGCCCGCAGAGATCGCCGCGGGCGAGGTCATCTTTGAAAAGCGCGACCTGCTGAAACTCTCGGAACGGGACATGCGAGAGCTGCGGGGCGGCCGCATCGGCATGATCTTTCAGGAGCCGATGACAAGCCTGAATCCCGTCTATACCTGCGGCGCCCAGATCATCGAAAGCCTGCAACGGCATTCGGGACTGACCGGCAGACCCGCCCGGGAACGCGCGATCGAACTGCTGGAGTTGGTCCGCCTCCCCTCGCCGGAAAAGCGGGTGGACGACTATCCGCATCAGCTTTCCGGCGGGCAGCGGCAGCGGGTGATGATCGCGCTTGCGCTGGCCAATGACCCGGCGGTGCTGATCGCCGACGAGCCGACGACCGCGCTGGACGTGACCATCCAATCGCAGATCCTCGACCTGCTGCGCGACCTGCAGGAACGCACCGGAACGGCGGTGCTGATGATCACCCATGATCTCGGGGTGGTGGCCGAAACCTGTCAGGCTGTCGTCATCATGTATGCCGGAACCGTGGTCGAGCGCGGCAGGGTCGAATCCATCTTCGGCGACCCGCAGCATCCCTATACGATCGGGCTGATGGCGGCGGTTCCCCGCATGGATACCAGGCGGGGCCGGCTGGCGGCAATTCCCGGCTCGGTTCCGCCCCCATGGGCGCAGGTGCCCGGCTGCCGCTTTGCCGCGCGATGCCCGCTGGCCGATGATCGCTGCCGCTCCGAACCGCCCGGCCTGCGTGAAATCGCACCCGGCCACGAGATCGCCTGCTGGAAGGCTCCCATCGAGGGAATGTCCGAAATGGAAACGCATTCATGACCGCGCTGCTGAAAACCGAGGGCCTGACCAAGCATTTTCCCGTCCGGCGCGGTGTGCTGCGCCGCCAGGTCGGAACCGTGCAGGCGGTGACGGATGTGAGTTTCGAACTCGGCTCGAACGAGACCCTCGCCATCGTCGGCGAATCCGGCTGTGGAAAATCGACGCTCGGGCGGGCTTTGCTGCGTCTGCACGAGCCCAGTGGCGGCAAGGTCTGGCTACAGGACATGGATGTGACCGCACTGGACAAGCGGGGTTTGCGCGAGGCACGCAGGCATATGCAGATCATTTTCCAGGATCCCTTCGGCTCCCTCAATCCGCGCATGACGGTGCGCGAGACGCTGGCCGAACCGCTGCTTTTGCACGGGCTGGCGACGCCAGCCACCGTCCGCGCCGAGACAGACCGGCTGATCGATCTGTGCGGCTTGTCCCGCTGGCATGCCGAGCGCTATCCGCATGAATTCTCGGGCGGTCAGCGCCAGCGCGTCGGCATCGCTCGCGCATTGGCCACGCGGCCCAAGCTGATCATCTGCGACGAGCCGGTTTCGGCGCTGGACGTTTCGGTCCAGGCCCAGATCGTCAACCTGTTGCAGGACCTGCAAAGCGAACTGGGCATCGCCTATGTCTTCATCAGCCACGACCTTGCCGTCGTGCGCCATATCGCCGGGAAAGTCGCCGTCATGTATCTGGGGCGCGTTGTCGAAGAGGCCGCGACCGAAGATCTCTTCGACGCCCCCCGCCACCCGTATACACGCATCCTGATCGACTCGGCGCCACGCCCGGATCCCACCGCAATCCGGCACAGGCTGCCGGTAAAGGGGGGCACGCCAAGCGCGCTGGCAATGCCCCCGGGCTGTGCCTTCCATCCGCGCTGTCCACTTGCCATCGACCGCTGCCGCAGCGTACGACCCGAATTGCGGCAGGTCGGTCAATCACGGGTCGCCTGCCACCTGGCCGAAAAGGTCGTCGGCATGGAAGCAGGCCGCGCCGAGGCGGAGAACCCGGCACTGACCCGCCGGCTGGCGGTATTGGAACGGGCGAGAGCAGGATCGGCATGAAGGATCAACAAGCGATGAACGGCGCGGAAAGCCTGGTGCGCAGCCTCAGCGCGGGAGGGGTCGAGGTCTGCTTCGCCAACCCGGGCACATCCGAGATGCAATTCGTCGATGCGCTTGACCGCACGCGCCTGATGCGCTGCGTTCTTGGACTGTTCGAAGGGGTGGTTTCGGGTGCTGCCGACGGCTATGCGAGAATGGCGGGCAAACCGGCAGTGACGCTGCTGCATCTCGCGCCGGGCTTGGCGAATGCCGGCGCCAATCTGCACAACGCCAAGAAGGCGCGCTCGCCGATGCTGAATATCGTCGGCAATCACACATTGCGGCATTTGCGCTATGATGCGCCGCTGACCGCCGACGTTCCGGCAACCGCCTCGGTTTTCTCGGACTGGGTCCGCACGGCGCAAAGCGCGGACACGCTGGCGCGCGACGCCGTCGAGGGGCTGGCCGTGGCGACCGGTCATCCCGGCCGTATCGCGACGCTGATCGCACCGGCCGATATCGGCTGGCAGGAGGGCGGGGTGATCACGCGCCCGATGCAGCCGCACGGGCCGCGCCCGCTGGATCCTCAGGTCATTGCCCGCGCGGTATCGGCGCTTGGCCCCGATGCGCTGATCCTGTGCGGCGGAACCGTGCTGGAGGACCCCGCCTCGACCCGGCTTCTGGCCGGCATCGCCAGGCAAACCGGCGCAAGGCTGATGGCGCCGGGCTCGAACCGCCGGATCGAGCGTGGAGCCGGACGGGCCAGCATTCCCCGCATCCCCTACCCTATCGACATGGCGATCGAACAGCTGGCCCCGTTCCGCCGTGCGGTCCTGATCGAGGCACAGCCTCCGGTCGCCTTCTTTGCCTATCCCGACCGGCCCAGCCTGCTGTTGCCCGAGGCATGCGAGGTCATCCAACTGGCCGAGTTCGACCAGGACGGCCGGGCCGCGGTGCAGGCGCTGGCCGACAGCATGGGTGCGAAATCCGCGCGGCTCGTCGATTCGCCCAGGCCGGAGGCGCCACAGGCCGGACCGCTTGAGGATCTCGCATTGTCCGCCGCCATCGCATCGGCGCTGCCCGAGGGGGCGATCATCATCGACGAAAGCCTGACCAGCGCAAACCAGGTCGACCGGCTGTCGGCAGGTGCGCCTCCGCATTCATGGCTGTCGATCACCGGGGGCGCGATCGGCATCGGCCCGCCGCTTTCCGCCGGGGCGGCGGTCGCCTGCCCGGATCGCCCGGTGATTGCCCTGCAGGCCGACGGTTCGGCCATGTATACGCTGCAGGCGCTGTGGACGCAGGCGCGCGAGAACCTAAACGTCACCACCATCATCTTCGCCAACAAGAGCTATGACCTGCTGAAGCACGAATTGTTCAAGGTCGGCGCAAATCCCGGACCGGATGCGCTGAACCTGCTGGACCTGCGGCGGCCCGAGCTTGATTTCGTATCCCTCGCAGCCGGCATGGGCGTGCCTGCCCGCCGGGTCGACTGCGCGGCAGAGCTGCACCGCGTCCTCTCGGATGCGGTTCTTGAACCCGGACCATTCCTGATCGAGGCCATCCTGTGACGCATTTCGACTTTCTCTCGGGGCGGCGCCCGCCCAGCTATGCCAGCCGCGCGATGATCGCGACCTCGCATCCCCTGTCGAGCTCGGCGGGCCTGGCCGTGCTGGCCGAGGGCGGCAACGCGGTCGATGCGGCGATCTGCGCCTGCGCCGTGCAATGCGTCACCGATACGCATATGACCGGGATCGGCGGGGATTGCTTCGTTCTCTATGCGCCCGCAAGAGGCAAGGTCCGGGCACTGAACGGCTCCGGCATGGCCCCCGCCGCGGCCACCCCCGATGCCTTGCGCGCCAGGGGAGTCACCGAGCTGACCCAGACCAGCCCGCATTCCGTCACCATTCCCGGAGCGATATCGGCATGGTGCCTGCTACATGGCGAATACGGGACATTGCCGCTGGACCGGCTGTTCGCCCCGGCGATCCGCTATGCCGAAGAGGGCTTCCCCGTCACCGCCCGGGTGGCGCGCGATTGGGCCAGCAATGGCGACAGCCTGCAGCCGGGCGATCATGCCGCGCGCCTGTTCCTGCCCGATGGCCACGCCCCGCACGCCGGTGCTGTCATGCGCCAGCCGCTTCTTGGCGCGCGCCTGCGCGAGATCGCGGCGCGCGGGGCGGCGGCATTCTATACAGGCGAAACCGCCGCGAAGATGAGCCGCTACCTGCAGGATCTGGGCGGTCTGCACAGCGAACAGGATTTCCACGATTCGATGTCGGTCGCCCGTTGGGAAGACCCCATCTCCGCCTTCTATCGCGGCCATGAGGTCCTGGAATGCGGGCCGAATGGCCAGGGACTGGCTGCATTGATGATCCTGCGGATACTCGAAGGCTTCGACATGGGGCCGGATATTCCGCAAGCCGACCGCATCCACCTGCTCGCCGAGGCGACCAAGCTGGCTTATCACCACCGGGACGCGCTGATCGCGGATCCGGCCCATTGCGAGGGATTGGCGGAACAGCTGCTTTCGGATCAGGTTATCGAGGCACTGCGCGCGCGCGTGGATCCGGCGCATGCGGGCCAACCCGCCCTGTGGACCGAGCCAGAGCACAAGGACACGATCTATCTTTGCGTGGTCGATGCCGAGGGCAATGCGATCTCCTTTATCAATTCGATCTTCCACGCTTTCGGCTCGACGCGGCTCGATCCCGAAACCGGGGTATTGTTCCACAGCCGCGGCTCCTCTTTCCGTCTCGATCCGGCACATCCGAACGCCATCGGGCCGGGCAAGCGCCCGATGCATACGATCATTCCGGGAATGCTGCGTGACAACGGCCGGGTGACGATGCCTTTCGGGGTGATGGGCGGTCATTACCAGGCGGCTGGTCACGCGGCATTCCTGTCGGCGGTCCTGGACCGGGGATTGGATCCGCAGGCCGCAATGGAAGAGACAAGGACTTTCGCCTTCGACGGCGAATTGCAGGTCGAGCCCGGCCTGCCGGACGAGGTTCGCCGCGATCTGGAACAGCGCGGCCACCGGCTGGCAACCGCATCCGGGCCGCTCGGCGGCGCACAAGCCATTCATATCGATCCCGGGACCGGGATACTGACCGGCGCCTCGGACAGCCGCAAGGACGGGATGGCAGCGGGTTTCTGACGGCGGAACCGTGGCGTCAGGCTCTTCTGCCGCCTCCCTGCATTGCGTGACGGGGCACGATTAGAGCAATTTGCAGCTCATCGGGTTCAGCCGCGAACTGCATCCTGCGATGGCCGGGGGCGCTGCCCGTCGCCGGCAGGTCTCTCGAACCGGTGGCGCGACCGGCCGGCGCTCCCCGGGATATCTGGATGAAGAAGAAGCGGGCCGGGCTGGATTCGCATAAGCGCAAACTGCTCTGGCTCCTCCTTATTCCATCACAGGATTACATCGTTTCGGTTTTTCGTTGAAACACCGAAACGATGTAAATTTTTGTTTTTACGCATTTCCGGACGCATTGAGGCAGGATCGAAAAACAATCCGGGGGGCTGTTTTTCTGCCGAAACGGTATCCACTTTTGCTGGAAATGCTTTAACGGAACAAGCCATATCCGAGCCTCGCGGCCATTATTGCATCATGTGCGCTTTCGACAGGGTGTTCCCGTATCACGGCAACTCCGAGATGAAAGCATGCCCTGCGATGAACGCGCCTTTCAGTGACCTAATGCGTCCAGGGCGCGCGGCGGTCGGTGGCGAAATTCTCTCCATAGCCGCGAGGCCGGATATTCGCCGAACGCCTGTGAGGTTCCTGCACGATGTAGTCCAACCCCCGCTCCCTGGCGTAATCCTCCGCCTGCTTGCGGGTTTCGAAGCGCAGCCGCACCTGGCTTTGCGTGTCGTCGCTGCTCGTCCAGCCCATCAGCGGGTCGATTTCCCGCGGATCGGCCGGAGGAAACTCCAGCACCCATCCTTTCATGCGCGCGGTGCCGGATTGCATGGCATTGCGGGCGGGTTGATAGATGCGGATTCGCATGACGGGCTTCCTTCGGTTCGAACCGCGCAAGTTATCGCCAAAACGGGGCATCGGATCAAGCCCTGTTCGCCCTGCAGGGGCGACGTTATTCCATCGTGGATAACGGCGTGAAAGGTGCCGACAGTTCGGCCTTGCCGGTTGCCTTGTCCATCACGCAGATCATCCGGTCCTGCGCGTCGCCGGGATAGGCCACCGTCACCATGGCGAGGCCATAGTTTTCGGACCCGAACGGGTTGACCTCGATGGTCAATTCGCCGCTCTCGGGGACCTCGGCCAGCTCCGAGCAACGCTCGCGGACCTGTTCGCGAAACTCCTCCCAGGCCTCGTCGGAGGATGCAGAGGCGGCGTCCGCGATCATCCCGCCTGCCAGCAATATAGCCATGGTCCTGAATATCATGCCCTAACCCGTCCCGCATATGTTTCGACGATTTCCGGATACGGAACCTGTATCCCACCCCTGCCGGAAACGCATCAGGGAACGCATGAGCACCTTCGCGGGTTCTGTCACAAACAGGAGAGGAGAGAATGATGTTCCCCCGCATGCTCCCGCTGATCGCCGCGGCATCCATCCTTGCCGCTTGCGAGTCGGGCGAAACCGTATCGAAACGCGTCTGCGATCCGCAGGCGCATCAGGCGCTGGTCGGCAAGAATATCGGCGAGGTGACGTTGCCGCGCGAATTGCCGCAGCGTGTCATCAGCCCCGGCGACATGGTGACCGAGGACTACAACCCGGCGCGGCTGAATATCTTCGTCGATGCCAAGGGCTGGATCGGGCGGATCAGCTGCGGCTGAGGCTCAGCGGCGTTTGCGCCGCTTGTTCCCGCCCCTTTGCCCGGCCCTGCCCGCCGTCGAGCGGCCGGATGCGTTGACCGCCGCCTCCGCCGCCGCCTCGACGGCGGATTGCCGGGCCAACGGGTCGTCGGCCACGGCCAGGTCAACCGCCTCAAGCCGCTTGATCTCGTCACGCAGCCGGGCGGCCTCCTCGAATTCCAGGTTCTCGGCCGCCTTGCGCATATCCCCCCGCAAGGCATCCAGATGGGCGGCAAGATTGGCCCCCACCATCGGCTTGTCGATCCCGGCGGTGATCCGCGACTGGTCGGTGTCGCCCTGCCACAGCCCGGCCAGCACATCCTCGACATTCTTGCGGACGGTCTGCGGCGTGATGCCGTGCTTCTCGTTATAGGCCATCTGCTTGGCACGGCGGCGCTCGGTCTCGGCAATGGCGCGTTCCATGCTGCCGGTGATGCGATCAGCATACATGATCACCCGCCCATCGGCATTTCGCGCCGCGCGCCCGGTAGTCTGGATCAGCGAGGTCTCGGAACGCAGGAAACCCTCCTTGTCGGCGTCCAGGATGGCGACAAGGCCGCATTCGGGGATATCCAGCCCCTCGCGCAGCAGGTTGATCCCGATCAGCACGTCGAAAGCGCCAAGACGCAGGTCGCGCAGGATCTCGATCCGCTCGATCGTGTCGATATCGCTGTGCATGTAGCGGACCTTGATCCCCTGCTCGTGCAGATACTCGGTCAGGTCCTCGGCCATGCGCTTGGTCAGGGTCGTCACCAGCGTGCGATAGCCCTTGGCGGTCACCTTGCGCACCTCGTCCAGCAGGTCGTCCACCTGCATCTCGACCGGCCGGATCTCGATCTGCGGGTCCAGAAGCCCGGTCGGACGGATAACCTGCTCGGTAAAGACGCCGCCGGTCTGGTCCATCTCCCATCTTTGCGGCGTGGCGCTGACAAAGACCGACTGAGGCCGCATCGCGTCCCATTCCTCGAATTTCAAGGGCCGGTTATCCATGCAGGAGGGCAGCCGGAAACCATGCTCGGCCAGCACCGACTTGCGCCGGAAGTCGCCGCGATACATGCCGCCGATCTGCGGCACGCTGACATGGGATTCATCTGCGAAAACAATGGCATTGTCGGGAATGAACTCGAACAGCGTGGGCGGAGGCTCGCCCGGCGCGCGCCCGGTCAGATAACGGGAATAATTCTCGATGCCGTTGCAGACGCCGGTTGCCTCCAGCATCTCCAGGTCGAAATTCGTCCGCTGCTCCAGCCGCTGAGCCTCCAGCAGCTTGCCCTCGTCCTGGAATTGTTTCAGGCGCTGCTGCAATTCGGCCCGGATGCCCTTGATCGCCTGCTGCATGGTCGGGCGCGGGGTGACGTAATGGCTGTTCGCATAGATGCGGATCTGGCGGAAATTGTCGGTCTTCGAGCCGGTCAGCGGATCGAACTCGGTGATCGCCTCCAACTCGTTGCCGAAGAAATCGAAGCGCCACGCCCGATCCTCCAGGTGCGCCGGCCAGACCTCGACCAGATCGCCGCGCACCCGGAAGCCGCCGCGCTGGAACGACCCGTCGAGGCGGCGATATTGCTGCGCCACCAACTGCCCCAGGAACTCGCGCTGGTCATAGCTGTCGCCCACCACCATGTCCTGCGTCATCGCCGAATAGGTCTCGACCGAGCCGATGCCGTAGATGCAGGACACCGAGGCCACGATGATCACGTCGTCGCGTTCCAGCAGCGCGCGGGTGGCCGAGTGGCGCATCCGGTCGATGGCCTCGTTGATCTGGCTTTCCTTCTCGATATAGGTGTCCGAACGCGGCACATAGGCCTCGGGCTGGTAGTAATCGTAATAGCTGACGAAATATTCGACTGCGTTTTCGGGAAAGAAGCCCTTGAACTCGCCGTAAAGCTGCGCCGCCAGCGTCTTGTTGGGCGCAAGGATGATCGCCGGGCGCTGCGTTTCCTCGATCACCTTGGCCATGGTATAGGTCTTGCCCGTCCCGGTCGCGCCCAGCAGCACCTGGTCACGCTCGCCGTCCCGCACGCCCTGCGCCAGTTCGGCGATCGCGGTGGGCTGGTCGCCTGCGGGCTGGAACTCGCTATGCATGACGAAACGCTTGCCGCCTTCCAGCTTGGGGCGGGTCACTTCTGGAAAGCGCGCCGTGGGGGCGTTGGTGTTGTTATGGGCCATGAGCCTGATCCTGTCCGGGACGCCTCACAAGGTGAGCCCTCCGCATCGAAAGTCAACCGCCCCTGCTGACAAAACAGGTCAACAGGAAAGGCGCGGCCCTTTCTTCTTCAGCAAATGTCCCGGGGCCGCCAGGCGGATCGCGCCATTGGTTCAAGAGACCTGCCGGCGACAGGCAAAGCCCCGGTCAGCGCTTCAGTCTGTCCGGCTGCAACTCTGCCCAGCCTTCCCCGCCATCCAGTTCATCGGCCAGTATCTCCGCCGTCACCGGGCCAAGGGTAAAGCCCTGATGGCCGTGCCCGAAATGCGCCCAGAGATTCGGCTGCTCCGGCACCCGGCCCACGACCGGCAGCATGTCGGGCATGCAGGGCCGCCGCCCGGTCCAGGGCTCGGCCTCGACCGGGTCGCCGATGTCGAACAATTCCCGCGCCCCTTGCTCGGCATGTTTCAGTTGCGGCGGCGCGAGGCGCGGATGGCGGGTCAGTTCGGCGGCGGTGGCGATCCGCAGGCCGCGGCGCATGGGCGAAGTCACCATCGAATTGGCGAAATCCGCGATCGGATGATGCGGCGGCGTCTCCATGTGGAAATGCCGGTGATAGCCGCGCTTGTAGACCATCGGCACCTTCAGCCCGTAACGCGCCAGCATCATCGGAGACCACGGCCCAAGGGCGATCACGGCATGCTCCGCCTCGGCCTCATCGGCGATCCATGCCGCGCCCTTGCGGTGCAGATCGCCGGCATCGCCATTGATGATCCGCCCGCCGCGCTTTTGGAACAGCGCCGCGTAAGCCGCCACGAGCCCACCGGGATCAGAGCAGTTCCAACTGTCAGACCAATGTGTTGCACCGGCAATCTCGATCTTGATCGAAGGTTCGAGTGCGCGCAATTCCTTGCCGTCAAGAAGTGTCGCCTCGACCCCGAACTCGGTCAGGAAGCGTGCGGCCGAAGCCCGCGCCTTGTCCATCTGCGCCGGGGTCCGGTGCAGTTCGATATAACCATTGCGGCGGATGATATTGTCGGCCCCCGCCGCCTCGATCAGCGGGCCATGCCGCTCGGTCGATTGCCGGATCAGTCTGCCCCAGACCTTCGAGGCCCGCTTATGCGCGGCAGGCAGGGAATTCCGCGCATAGGCCAGAACCGCCCATGCCTGATCCAGCAGGCCGGGAATGTTCCATTTCACGTCATAGCCGCGCCCCAACGCGATCTGCAAAAGCGCACCGGGGGCCAGCGGCATGGCATAGGGTTCGACCGCCTCGGTCTGGATCAGCCCGGCATTGCCATAGCTGGTCTCGCGCCCCGGGGCGTTGCGGTCGACAATGGTGACGTCATGCCCGCGGGCCTGCAACGCCAGCGCCGAGCTGACGCCGACCATGCCCGCACCCAGAACCAGAATCTCGGCCATGCCTGCCTCCTTGATAAGCTCGTATCACGGATGCAGATTCCCATCGCCTGCGGCAAGAAATATCGGGCAATCTTCGGCATCTGCCCAAAAATTTGCAAGATTCAGGCGAAAAGCTCGCGGCAAAAGCTCAAAGCTTCGACAAGAGCATCCACTTCCTCGACGGAATTATACATCCCGAAGGAGGCGCGGGCGCTGGCGGTGATTCCATAATGCTCCATCAGCGGCATGGCGCAGTGGGTGCCCGCGCGCACCGCGATACCGCGCTTGTCGAGAATGGTCGAGAGGTCATGCGCATGCGCCCCCTCCATGGTCATGGAGAAGATCGCCCCCTTGTCCGGCGCATCGCCCTGCACGCTCAGCCAGTTCAATTCGCGCAGCCGGGCGCGGGCATGGTCGCGCAGCACGCGCTCATGCGCGGCGATATTCTCCATGCCGATATCCATCATGTATTCCAGCGCCGCGCCCAGCCCGATCTGGTTGACGATGCCGGGGGTGCCCGCCTCGAAGCGCAGGGGCGGATCGGCATAGGTCACCTCGTCCCGGGCAACGGTGCGGATCATGTCGCCGCCGCCCATGAAGGGGCGCATCTCGGCCTGCCGCTCCGCCCGGATCCAGATCGCGCCCGATCCCGAAGGGCCATAAAGCTTGTGCCCGGTGATGCAGTAGAAATCGACGCCAAGCGCCGACAGATCGACCGGCATATGCACTGCCGCCTGCGACCCATCGACCAGCACCGGCACATCGGTCCCGCGTGCGATCGCTCCGACATCCACGATGGTGCCGGTCACGTTCGACATATGGGTGACGGCGATCAGCCTGGTCCTTGGGCCCACGGCCTCCAGCACCTTGGCGGGCGGCAGGCTGCCATCGGGTTCGGGCTCGACCCATTTCAGCACCACGCCCTGACGCTCGCGCAGGAAATGCCAGGGCACGATATTGGCGTGATGCTCCAGCACCGACAGCACGATCTCGTCGCCCGGCTGCAGGCGCGGCGCCGCCCAGCCATAGCTGACCAGGTTGATCCCCTCGGTCCCGCCCGAGGTGAAGATCACCTCGTCCTCGCGCGGGGCGTTCAGGAAGCGGGCGATGATGGCGCGCACGCGCTCGTAATTCTCGGTGGCGAGGTTGGACAGGAAATGCAGCCCGCGATGGACATTGGCATATTCGTCCTCGTAGGCGCGGGTGATCGCCTCGATCACCTGCCGGGGCTTCTGGGCGCTGGCGCCATTATCCAGATAGACCAGCGGCTTGCCATTCACCTGCCGCGACAGGATCGGGAAATCGGCGCGGATTTTCACAAGATCGAAACTCATTGCGGCACCTCGGGGAAAAGACCAAAGCTGGCGGCCAGCAGGGAAAGGACGAAGCCCACGGCGAAAGCGGTGCCGACCAGGCCGAGGAAAACCTTGATTCCGCTGGTAAAGCCGTGAAGCGCCTTGGTGAACTGCACGGTCAGCCAGAAGAACAGGGCGATGGCGAGGACACCCAGAATGCCCGCCACTCCCGGCAGGATCAAGGTGGCGGCGATCTGCACCGCCTGCACCAGCAGCAGCACGACCTCGATCCAGACGGTCAGCAGCAGCGCGTCCTCGAACCTGCCATGGCCGCCGAACATCCGCCCGACCCCGGCCATCAGCCCGGCGGCCAGCAGCACCGCCACCAATTGCATCCCGGCCAGCACCATGGGCTGCGAGGTCACCGCCAGCACCGGGACATTCCCGGCCTCACCCTGCGGCAAGGGGAACAGTTGCGAGGACAGCCATGCAAGCAGCGCCGAAACCGACACCGCCAGAAGCAGCGCCATCCAGCGGGCCGAGACCGGCAAGCCCGTCCCGATCAGCGCCGTTGCCGCGGCTTCGGGGTTGCGGAAGGTCAGGCCGATCAGCGCCTTGAAATCATCGAAACTCATGCTCGCCTCGCCAGCGCCGCGATCCCGGCACCCCATATCATCAGAAAGCCGACCCCCGACAGCGCCCGCGTCAGGGTCAGGGCCGCGCCCGGCCCCACCAGTCCGGCGACCAGCCCCGCCAGCAGCACCGCAGGCGCAGCCGCCAGAAGCGCCCAGAACAATGCCAGCCGCGAATCCTCCTGCGTCAGCCGCCATGGCGTCAGCCGCGAAAGCAGCGACAGCAGACCGGCGACAGCATAGGCGATCAGCGGCATCAGGAACATGACCGCCAGAAGCGAGCCGCCCATCCGCGCCTCGAAGGGCACCGACGGATCCAGCGCCGCGGCCCGCGCATGCATCGGGGTCTGCGCGATCAGAAAGATCAGCATCGCCGCCATCAGCACCACCAGCTTGACCCGCTCGGGCATCGCGGCCAGCCCGCGCACCACCCGGCGCGGGGCCCACCAGCTTTGCAGGATGCGCGGCAGCATGCCGCCCCCGGCACCGGAACGGTGCGTCACTGATTGCCGTGCCGGGTCAGCCACGCTTCCAGCCGATCGTTGATTTGCCCCCGCAGCACCTCGTCCTCGATCTCCTCCAGCGCGTCGGCAAGGAAGGACAGCACCAGGAAAACGATGGCGCGATCCCTCGGCACCCCACGCGAACGCAGATAGAACAGCGCGGTCTCGTCAAGGGCGCCGGTGGTCGAACCATGCGAGCATTGCACGTCGTCGGCATAGATCTCCAGTTCCGGCTTGGCCAGGAACTGGCTGCGCTCGTCCAGAAGCAATGCCTGGCTGATCTGGTATCCATCGGTCTTCTGCGCGCCGGGCTTGACAAGGATCTTGCCTTGGAACACGCCCTCGGCGCCGTTCTTCAGCACCTTCTTGAAGACCTGCCGGCTTTCGCAGCGCTCCGCCCCGTGGGTCACGAAAACCGTGTCGTCATGGTGGAACGCGCCGACATTGCCATCGCCCAGCACCGCCGCCGCGATATGGGCCACGGCATCGTCGCCGGTAATATCGATAAAAGCCTCGTGGCGCATCAGCGTGCCGTTGACCGACAGCGCAAAGCTTTTCAGCTGCGCCTCTGCCGCGACCCGCGCAAACAGATGCGCGTTGCCCAGCTTTTGATGGCCCGCGCGCTTTGCAGCGATGTAGTGCAGCCTGGCACCCTTGGCCAGATCAGCCTCGATCACGCCATTCGAGCGCGCCCCGGCCATGCCGGTTTCCAGCAGGGTCAGTTCCGCACCCTCCTCGACGCGGATGACGTGATGCCAGGTCGCATCGGCATCCTCGCGCGCGCGGCGGTGGATGATATGGACCGGGCGCGACGGCTTTGCGGTCACGCGGATCAGGACACCATCCTGCGCCGCCGCGGTGTTCAATGCGGCGAAAGGACGCTTGACCGGATTCTGCCCGGAAGCTTCAAGCACGCCGTAAAGCCCCTTGGCCCAGTGATCTGCACCGGTATCGGCCTGCGCCAGCGTGTCGATCTCGATCCCTTCCAGCGACAGGTCATCCGACTCCGCCGCATCGAAGGCACCATCCACGAAAACCAGCGTCAGGCGCGGCAGATCCAGAAACAGCGGCGAATCCGGTTCCCGGGCCTCGATCGGGATGGGCTGCGGAACGGGCGCGTTGAAGGGCCGAGGATCGGTATAACGCCAATACTCGTCGCGCGGGCCGGGCAGCCCCATCTCGCGCAGACGCGCGAGCGCATCGGCCCGGGCGCCCGCCGTAAATCCACCCTTGGGCAGTGACAGCGCATCCAGCCGCGCCTGAAGCGCATCGACCGGTTTGGGCGCACCGCTGACCTGCGGCGTCACGTCTTTGGTCTGAACTGCGGCCTCGGACATCAGCCGGCCTCCGCCAGCAGGTCGCCATAGCCCTCATCCTCGACCTGCAGGGCCAGGTCCGGACCACCGGTCTTCACGATTCTGCCATTCGACATGATATGCACCACATCGGGTTGAATATGGTTCAGCAGGCGCTGGTAGTGGGTGATGACCAGAAAGCTGCGGTCGGGCGAACGCAGCGCATTCACCCCATCGGCCACCAGCCGCATCGCGTCCACGTCAAGCCCCGAGTCGGTCTCGTCCATGATGCACATGCGCGGCTCCAGCATGGCCATCTGCAGGATCTCGTTGCGCTTCTTTTCGCCGCCCGAGAAGCCCACATTGACCGGGCGCTTGAGCATCTCCGCATCGATCTGCAGTTCCGCCGCCTTCGCCCGGATCGCCTTGAGAAACTCGCCCGAGGAGATTTCCTCCTGCCCGCGCGCCTTGCGCTGCGCGTTCACGGCGGTGCGCAGGAAGGTCATGTTGCCGACGCCGGGGATTTCGACCGGGTATTGGAAGGCAAGAAACAGGCCGGCGGCAGCCCGTTCCTCGGGCTCCATTTCCAGCAGGTCCTCGCCATCCATGGTCGCCTCGCCCTCGGTCACCTCGTAGCCGTCGCGGCCCGAAAGCACATAGGAGAGCGTCGATTTGCCCGAACCGTTCGGCCCCATGATCGCATGGACCTGGCCGGCCGGGACCTCCAGCGAGAGGCCCTTGAGGATCTGCTTGTCCTCTTCTTCCAGTTTCACATGCAAATTATTGATCTTAAGCATTTTATACCTCAATCGATGGTGACGGCGGTGCCGGAGGCCGACACCATCAGCATATTGTTGATAACCTCGTAGTCGAGATCGACCCCGACCACGGCATTGGCGCCCAACGTCACCGCGTATTCCTGCATCTCGGCAAGCGCCGTCAGGCGCGCCTCGGCCAGCGCGGTCTCGTAGGCGCCCGAACGGCCACCCACGATATCGCGGATACCGGCAAAGACATCACGGAAGACATTGGCCCCGATGATCGTCTCGCCGGTTACCACGCCATGATAGGCGGTGATCTTGTGGCCTTCGATATTCTGTGTAGTGGTGACGATCATGCTGATCCTCTACTTTTGCGATATATGTAACCCACCGAGGACACTGCCCGCTATCCAGCCGCCTTAACCGGCAAAAACTCGACATACTCGGTAACCGCGTCATCCGTAACTTCTTTGCGCGCCAGCAGTATATCGAGGCAACGAAGCGTAAGACTGAAGCTGGAGAACGTCGTATCGGCAAGGATTGCCAAATGTTTCAGCCTTTCGCTTTCCATCTCTTCGAGTGCCAGAAGATCCCGTATGAATACGGCATCTCCATCAACCAGTTGTCTTTTCTGCTTCGGTATAGGCCTACCTCTGCCACTAGATGAATTTACCGGAACAGCAGTAAAGTGAAGGAAGGTATGCAGAAAGTAACCCAAGCCTCTCAGCATCGCCATCTGCTCATCCAGTAGTGGCTGATTCTTGTATATTGGTATTGCCGCAATCTCGGTCACAACTGCGACCGCATTTTTCAGCTTGTCTGTTCCCCCGGCGAAAACCGCCTGTTCTCCGCCCTGCACATCAATTTTCAATAGATCGAAATCCGGCAATCCCTCGATATCATCGAGTCTGCTTGTATTCAGCCTCACCGTTTCGACAACCTTCGTTGCCTGATGCCAGCGACCAAGATATTTGAAGGCCGCCGGGTTCGGTTCGAGCAGTGACGTAAAGCCCCTACTCTGGCAAACATTCAGTTGTTTTTGTCCACCGCTGCCGACAGCCTCACAAAAATAATGCTCATCCTCTCCGCAATCCGCTACAAGCTTGTCGAACGCAGCTTTTTGGGGTTCAAACCCCCATATTTCGCAGCCTCCCACTGCTCGCAGCGCACCATATGGAGGTTGGTTAACAGGGTTGGCGCCAATATCGACGATACGTGTCTTTCGCTCCGGAGCCAGCATGGCCAGAAGGTGCTTGATCCGTATTTCGGACCTGTCCTCGCGCCCAATATCCATCATCCAACGCTGCCTTCCAGCGAAATGGCCACCAGCGACTGCGCCTCCATGGCGAACTCCATCGGAAGCGCCTGCAGGACCTCGCGGCAGAAACCGTTGACGACCAGTGCCACAGCCTCTTCCTCGTCCATCCCGCGAGAGCGGCAATAGAACAGCTGGTCGTCATCGACCTTGCTGGTCGTCGCCTCGTGCTCGACGCGGCTGGAGGTGTTCCTGACCTCGATATAGGGCACCGTATGCGCGCCGCATTTGTCGCCGATCAGCAGGCTGTCGCATTGCGTATAGTTGCGGCTGTTCGTGGCGCGCGGATGCATGCTGACCAGCCCGCGATAGGTGTTTTGCGCCTGCCCCGCCGAGATCCCCTTGGAGACGATCCGCGAGCGGGTATTCTTGCCCAGATGCACCATCTTGGTGCCGGTATCGGCCTGCTGGTAGTTGTTGGCGATGGCGATGGAATAGAACTCGCCCTGGCTCTCGTCGCCGCGCAGAATGCAGGACGGATATTTCCAGGTGATCGCGGAGCCGGTCTCGACCTGCGTCCACATCACCTTGGCCCGCGCCTCGCGGCAATCGGCGCGCTTGGTGACGAAATTGTAGACGCCGCCCTTGCCCTCCTCGTCGCCGGGGAACCAATTCTGGACGGTGGAATATTTCACCTCGGCGTCTTCCAGCACGACGATCTCGACCACGGCGGCATGCAATTGGTGGGTGTCGCGCTTGGGCGCGGTGCAGCCTTCCAGGTAGCTGACATAAGAGCCCTTGTCGGCGATGATCAGCGTCCGCTCGAACTGGCCGGTATTCTCTGCATTGATGCGGAAATAGGTGCTCAGCTCCATCGGGCAGCGCACGCCGGGGGGCACATAGACGAAAGAACCGTCGGAAAAGACCGCGCTGTTCAGCGTGGCGAAGTAATTGTCCGATTGCGGCACGACCGAGCCGAGATATTTCTTCACCAGCTCGGGATGCTCGCGAATCGCCTCGGAGATCGAGCAGAAGATCACACCGGCCTTCGCCAACTCGTCCTTGAAGGTGGTGCCCACGCTGACCGAATCGAAAACCGCGTCGACGGCGACCTTGCGGCCTTCGGCGGGCGCATCGCCCGCACCCTCGACACCGGCCAGGATCATCTGTTCCTTCAGCGGGATGCCCAGCTTTTCATAGGTGGCCAGCAGCTTGGGATCGACCTCGTCCAGCGATTTTGGCTTTTGCTCCATGCTTTTCGGGCGGGCATAGTAATACTGGTCCTGGTAGTCGATCTTGGGATAGTGCAGCATCGCCCATCCCGGCTCCTTCATGGTCAGCCAGCGGCGATAGGCTTCCAGCCGCCACTCGGTCATCCATTCCGGTTCCTCGTTCTTTTCCGAGATCAGGCGGACGATATCCTCGTTCAGCCCCTTGGGGGCATAGTCCATCTCGATCTCGGTATCCCAGCCATATTTGTAACTGCCCATGTTCTGGACAGTCTCGACCGTTTCGCGGTCCACACCTTCGCGAACGTCAAGATCGGTGGTCTCGGTCATCTCTTGTCCTTCCTCGGAGCAAGCGGCAGCTTACCCATTCCTATCGCGCCAGCGTGAATACGCGGTTTCCCACGCATCCGCAAATCGGTTCATCTGATCCCCGTCCAAAGCCGGACTTATCGAGATCCGGATCGCGGACTGCGCCTGCGCGTCGTCAAAACCCATCGCCTGAAGCGTCCCGCTGGCCCGGATTTTGCCCGATGAGCAGGCCGAGCCCGCCGACACGGCAAAACCCGCAAGATCCATCTGCATGACCTGCGTTTCACCCTTCCACCCCGATGTAAGAAGGCAAGTGGTGTTCGGCAAGCGTTTACCGGCTTTTCCGACAATAATGGTTTCCGGGGCCACAGCGGCCAGCCGCGCCTCCAGCGCATCGCGGCGGGCGGCAACCTCTTCCCACAGCCCGGCTTCCAGATCGCTCTGCGCGGCCTCGGCGGCGGCGGCGAAACCCGCGATGCCGATCAGGTTCTCGGTTCCCGCACGGCGGCCCTGTTCCTGTCCGCCGCCGCGAATCCTTGCGAGGATATCGGTGCCCTTCCTCAGGACCAGCGCCCCGATACCCTTCGGGCCACCCAGCTTATGCGCACTGACGAAACCCGCCGTCACGCCCAGCCAGTTAAAGGCGAAGGGAATCTTTCCGAAACCCTGGGTCAGGTCGCTGACCGCCAGCCCCTCGGGCAGATCCTGGATCACGCCGGTTTCGCTATTGGCAAGCTGCAGGGCGGAACGGCCCGGATCGGCAACCATCACGGCACCGTCGCGATCGACCGGCAGGGAGGTCTCGCACCATGCCTTGACCGCGTCATGCTCGACCGGAGCGCAGGCCATGCCGTATTCGGCCAGCACCATCGCCGCCGCCTCGGTCGCGCCAGAGGTGAACACGATATCCGCCCCTTCGGCCCCAAGGGCGGCGGCAATACGTTCGCGGGCCCGCTCCATCGCCATCTTGGCCGCACGCCCCTCGGCATGGACCGAGGAGGGATTTCCCGCGACATCCATCGCCTCGACCATCGCCGCCCGCGCTTCGGGGCGCAGCGGCGTGGTGGCGTTCCAGTCAAGATAGACCCGGCTCATCAAAGCGCATCCGCGATGGCTTCGGCCAGCCGCCGGGCCACCTCGTCCTTGCCCATGCGCGGCCATGCCTCGACACCGTCCGGACGGATCAGCGTGACCGCGTTCTCCTGCCCGCCCATGATCCCGGTCGCGGGGCTGACATCATTGGCGACGATCCAGTCGCAGCCCTTGCGCTTGCGCTTGGCGGCGGCGTTTTCGACCACGTCATGGGTTTCCGCCGCGAATCCCACGACCAGCGCGGGCCTGCCCCGCTCCAGTCCGCTTATCCAGGCCAGGATATCGGGGTTCTCGGCCATCTCCAGCGCCGGAGGATTGCCCGAACCGTCCTTCTTGATCTTCCTTTCCACCGCGTTGGTGACACGCCAATCGGCCACCGCCGCCGCCATGACGGCGGCATCGGCGGGCAGCGCGGCCTCAACGGCGTCGCGCATCTGCCGGGCCGTCTCGACCCGGATGACATCGACGCCATCGGGCGGCGGCACACTCGCCGGGCCGGTGACGAAGCTGACCTTTGCGCCCAGATCGCGCAGCGCCCCCGCGATTGCCGCCCCCTGCGCACCCGAAGAGCGGTTGGCGATATAACGCACCGGGTCGATGGGCTCATGCGTCGGCCCCGAGGTCACCACCACATGCCGCCCCAACAGCGGACCCGGCATCACCCGCGCTTCCGGCATCGGCTTGAGGGGAGCATCCAGCGCCTCGCGGATCGCCACCATGATCGCCTCGGGCTCGGCCATCCGGCCCGGTCCGAACTCGCCGCAGGCCATGTCGCCCTCGTCCGGGCCGACGGTCAGGATACCATCATCGCGCAAAACGGCCAAGTTGCGCTGCGTGGCCGGGTGGTTCCACATCCGCACATTCATCGCGGGCGCGATCAGCACCCGCTTGTCGGTGGCCAGCAGCAGGGTCGAGGCAAGATCGTCGGCCAGCCCCTGCGCCATCTTGGCCATCAGATCGGCCGTCGCCGGCGCGACCACCACCAGATCGGCATTGCGGGAAAGCTGGATATGCCCGATCTCGGCCTCGGTCGAGATCTCGAACAGCCCTTCATGCGCCGCCTCTCCGGCCAGCACCGAAAGCGTCATCGCCGTGGTGAACTCGGCTCCCGCCCGCGTCAGCACGGGAGTCACCGCCATGCCCTCGGCCCGGATCAGCCGAATCAGCTGCGGCAGCTTGTAGGCAGCGATACCGCCGCCGATGATCAGAAGGATACGCTTGCCGTTCATGTCGCCCCCAGGTTCTTTTCGACAGATAGCGATGCAGCCCGCAAGCCGCAAGAAAAGCCGTCGATTAACCAGTTCTTAGCCGCCATCCTCCATGCTCCCCCGGGGAATGCAGCAGGGGGCATGATGGTCGCAATCGCCTATTCGGTCGCCTTCGAAGGGGTCGAGGCGCGCCTGGTCGAAGTGCAATGCTCGGTTACCGCCGGGCTGCCGGGCTTTGCCGTCGTGGGTCTGCCCGACAAGGCCGTGAGCGAGGCGCGCGAACGTGTCAAGGCCGCCTTCGGCGCATTATCCATCGCCATGCCCAGCAAGCGGCTGACGGTGAACCTGTCCCCCGCCGACATGCCGAAAGAGGGTTCGCATTTCGACCTGCCCATCGCTCTGGCGATCCTCGCCGCGATCGAAATCGTCCCGGCCGAGGAACTCGCCCGCTGCGTCTGCCTTGGAGAGCTGGCGCTGGACGGGCGGCTGGTGCCGGTCGCCGGCGCCCTTCCCGCCGCCGTGACCGCGGCCGAGGACGACCGCGCCCTGATCTGCCCCCGCCCCTGCGGCGCCGAGGCGGCATGGGTCGAGGCGGTGCCGGTCCTCGCCCCGGCCACGCTGCGCGACGCGGTCGATCACCTGACCGACCGCCGCCCGCTGGCCCGCGCCACCCCCGGCATGGCCGGCGATCCTCCGGTCACGGGCTGCCTGTCCGAGGTCAAGGGACAGGAACGCGCCAAGCGTGCCCTCGAAATCGCCGCCGCGGGCCGCCATCACCTGCTGATGGCCAGTCCGCCCGGCGCGGGGAAATCCATGCTCGCGGCCCGCCTGCCCGGCCTGATGCCCCCCCTCACCCCGGCCGAGGCGCTGGAGACCTCGATGATCCACTCTCTCGCGGGGATGCTGAAGGATGGCGGCATCTCGCGCCTCGCCCCGTTCCGCGAGCCTCATCACACCGCCTCGATGCCGGCCATCGTCGGCGGCGGACGCGGCGCCAAACCGGGAGAGATCAGCCTCGCCCATAACGGCGTGCTGTTCATGGATGAATTCCCCGAGTTTTCCCGCCAGGTGCTGGAAACCCTGCGCCAGCCCATCGAGACGGGCGAGGTCACCATCGCCCGCGCCAATGCGCATATCCGCTATCCCTGCCGCTTCCTGCTGATCGCCGCTGCCAATCCCTGCCGCTGCGGTCATATGGTCGATGCGGGGCGGGCCTGTTCGCGCGCGCCGGTTTGCGGCGCCGAGTATATGGGCAGGATCTCCGGGCCGCTGATGGACCGCTTCGACCTGCGCCTCGACCTTCCCGCCGTCGGTTTCCACGAACTGGAACTGCCCGGCAGCGGGGAAAGCTCGGCCATCATCGCCGCCCGTATCGCGGCTGCCCGCGCCATCCAGGCCCGGCGCTTTCGCGATCATCCCCGCCTGCGTGTCAATGCCGACGCCTCGGGCACGATCCTCGACGAAATCGCCGGCCCGGACGGGGAAGGCCGCGACCTCATCGTGAAAGCCTCCGAACGTCTTGGCCTCACGGCGCGGGGCTATCACCGTATCCTGCGAACCGCCCGCACCATCGCCGATCTCGATGGCTCTGAAAACGTCCGCAAGCCACATCTGGCCGAAGCGATCAGCTATCGCCTGCCCTTCGTCGCAGGAGGCTGAAATCCGTTTTCAGACAGGCGACAAGCATGCGGGCGGCTCCCTGTCCCGCCAGCCCCATAAAGCATTTTCAGGAAAAGTGGATACCGGTTTTCCGTCCGAAAATGCGTATAAACAAAAGATTGCAGCATTTCGGCGTTTCAGCGAAAAGCCGGAATGCTGTAAGGGCAGCAGGCGAACACATAATCCCGCATCAGCCGCTCCACCGCCGCAAGCGCCAATTCGCGCGCCTGCGGGGCAAGCCTTCCGGCCCGGACATCGGCATAGGAAGCCCCCAGATATTGCCCGACCAGGGTTTCGGGAAGCGCGCGCTCGCCCAGCAGCGCGAAAAGCTCCTTCACCGCCCTTTCGGCCCTCGGATCCGGCCAGTAATAGCGAATACGGTCGCTATAGGAAAAATGCCGCTGCAGCGCACGCTCGGCATCTGCACCATGATAATAGCGGTCCCAGCTCCCCGGTGCGTCCAGCATCACAGCCTCCATCACCGCGCGCAGGGTCTGCGGCCGCTGGCCCGGAAACAGCTCTTCGGCGATCGCGTCCAGACCGTAGAGCGCCTCGCGCAGCACGAAGGTCAGGCCGGGGCCGACCTTGAGGATCGCGAATCCATCCCGCACCAGCGAGGCGAGGGCGTCGCGCGTCTGGTAATCCGTCGAATGCGCCTCGAAAACCACCCCCGGCATGCCGCCCAAAGTGGCGCTCAGCCCCGCCGCGGCACCGGGGTCGTAATCGATGACATTGTGGTTGCCGAACTCCACCCCCGGCTGAACGACCAGCCCGACGACGCGGTCGAAGGCTCCGGCCAGCCCTGCCGCGTGAAAGGCGTCACGATGCACCGAAAACGTCGCCTGTGCGGCATCCGGGCCGGTCACTTCAAGGGCTTCGATCTCTTCCATCGCGCCGCCCGGAATCGGGACCTCGGTGCCAATGATATAGACCGGCGCCACGCCGCCCGCAGGCCGCGCCGCCTCGGCCGCGGCCGCCAGACGCGCGGCACGCACCGCCGTTTCGGCATCGTCCAGCGCGGCCGGCTCGCCCGCGCAGCCCATCGAGCAATCCAGGTGCAGCTTGCTGAACCCGGCACCGGCATATGCGCGGATCATGGTTTCGGCCTTTGCCATCGCCTCCTCGGCGGGCAGGTGCTTCCACGGGTTCGGGCCTAGATGGTCACCGCCAAGGATCAACCGTTCCAGCGGAAAATCCATCCGCCCGGCGATATCTTCAACGAAGCGGCGAAAATCCGCAGGAGTCATGCCCGTATAGCCGCCATCCTGGTTCACCTGGTTGCAGGTGGCCTCGATCAGCAGCGGCAAAGGCGTCGGCGCGATGCAACGCATTGCGGCCTCGATCACCAGCGGATGCGCGGTGCAGATCGAGGGAATACCCGAGGGACCGGGCCGGTCGCGCCAATCCGCGATGGAATGCAAGGGATTTTCGCTCATGACCCGGTCCTTTCCCGTTCCGCCAGCAATTCGTCCAGTTCCTCGCGCGTCGAGCTGCCCTCCATCGGTCCAAGCCGCGTCACGGCCCGCGCCCCGGCGGCATTGGCATATCGCAGGGCCTGCCCCGGCTCGGCCCCCGCCAGCCAGAAGCTCAGGAAAGCGCCGCCGAAACAGTCGCCCGCGCCTGTCGGGTCCACCTCGTCAACGGCGATGGGGTGCGCATCCTCTCGCAGACCATCCTGGAACAGGCTCGCGCCCTGCCCGCCGCGCTTCACGACGATGGTGCGGATTCCGCGTTCCAGCAATGCCCGGATCGCCCTGTCCTCGTCATCCGTCCGCTCGAACAGGAACAGTTCTTCTCCCGAGGGCAGGAAGAGATCCGTCATGCCCAGCACCTCCTCCAGCGCCTCGCGCAGGCCGGGCGCATCGAGGATCTCGGGGCGAAGATTGGGGTCGAAGGAAATCGTGCCGCCGCGCGCCTTGATCCGGCGGGCGGCATCCATGACCATCCCGCCCAGCCCCGGCGCGGAAAGCGCGGTTCCCATGACATGCATGTGACCGCAGCTTTCGATCAGCGCCTCGGAGGCAGCGGTGGGCAGCAGATTGCCGCAGGCGCTGTGACGGATATTATAGACGAAGGCGCGGCTGCCATCGGCGCGGTAACGCACGAAGGCGCTGCCCGTGGTTTCACCCGGGGCCGTCTCGATCCCGGAAACATCCACGCCGTCGGCCGCCAGCCGCTCGATATTCAGCCGCCCGAAATCGTCGCCGCCTACGCGCGAGACGATGGCGCAGGGCGTGCCCAGCTTGCCCAGCTGGTCGATGAAGATCGCCGGCGCGCCAGAGGGGAACGGCCCAACCAGGGGCTGCGCCTGCAGGAAGCCGTCGCCCTTGGTGGTGGCCACGATCTCGACAAGAATTTCACCGATCGTCAGAACCTTGCGCATTCATCACCCCGCCGCCTTGCCGCCCCCGCATTCGTCCCGGCGGTGGTTGCCGGATCACTAGCCCGATTTTTTACTCGCGTCAATTTTGGCGAAGTGCCGGGAGCATGGAATCCGGGCACGGCCGGGCAATTTCAGCCCAGCCATCACGACCCGCCGCGAAATCCCGCGCGAAACAAGGGGCCGCAGGCCCGCGCCCGGCTGCGCCGCAATCCGCACCATGGCTCTACACGGGCCGCAAATCCCTTGCACAACGCCCCTTCACGCCCCATCTTGCCTTTCATGCAGATACGCGCCCTGACCCTTGCCGCATTCCTGACCCCGGCCCTGTTCGCCGCGCCGGTCCTGTTTGCCCAAGACGATTCCGAACCTTGGCAGCCGCCCATGCAGGACAGCCCTCCGGCGGAAAGCGCACCGGAAGAGGACGGGACCGACCTGATCGGGCGCGGCGTGGGCATCCTGATGGAAAACTTCTTGCGCGATGTCGGCCCGGAACTGGGTCAGCTCGGTCAGGACATGTCGGGCGCGCTGTCCGACATGGCGCCGGTGCTGAAGGATCTCAGCGTTCTGGTCGACGACCTGCGCAATTACGAGGCGCCGGAGCGGCTGGAGAACGGCGATATCGTCATCCGGCGCAGGGCGGATGCGCCACCGCCGCCGCCGATCGGGGATAACCTGCGCGACTTCACCGCCCCCGAGGATCACCCCGCGCCATCGGTGCCGCGCGATCCGGACGCCCCTGAAATCGACCTCTGATTGACGTCGGCGATCAGGCGGCGATGGCGCCGGGCCTCGGCGGTGATTTCCTCGAAACGGGTAATCCCCTTCGCCTCCAGCGCCGGGATCAGCCGCAGGAAAATCTCTGCCGTCGCGGTGGCGTCCCCCATCGCGGTATGGCGCAGCCCGGGCGCAATGGCGACGCCAAGGCGCTCGGCCAGCGCGTCCAGCGTATGCGGCACCGCACCGCCCCAGACCATGGCGGACAGCAGCACCGTATCCAGCACCCTGTTATCGAAATGCACCCCCGTTCCCGGCCCGGCAGCGCGAAGCATCCCCATGTCGAACGGGGCGTTATGCGCGACCAGCACCGCGTCCTCGGCAAAGTGGTGAAATGCGGTCAGCGCAGCGCGCATATCCGGGGCCTCTGCGGCCATCGCATCGGTGATGCCGTGGATCGCGACCGCGCCGGGCGGGATCGGACGGCCCGGATTGACCAGAGTCTCGAAACGCTCGCCCGTCAGCCGCCCCCGGGCGATCCTGAGTCCGGCAATCTGCACGATCCGGTCGGAAGCCTCCAGCCCGGTCGTCTCGGTGTCGAACACCACGCAGGTCAGATCGGCCAGCCGGGACGATGCCGCCCCACGGGCCGCCAGCGCGAAATCATAGGTCAGCCCCGCCGCGTCAAGCCGGTCGGGCACAAGTTGCAGCGGCAGGACAAGGCACGGCCCGTCCTGGCTGTTTTCCGGCCAGACGCCAGTGCCATGTGCCGCGAGGATATCGGCGCCGGTCAGGCCGGGTTGCCCGGGGTCGGGGGCCTCCTCCAGCCAGCGCTCCAAACGGGCCATCGGCACGGCTTCCCCCTGCCATTCAAGGCGCAGGTGCAATTCCCCGTCCTCGCGGCGAAGGCGCAGATGCGGCCGTGCGCCGCCATCGCGCAGCCTCGCGTCCAGCCGGCGCAGCAATGCGTTCATCGCGCCGGCCTCGGCCAGAACCGACAGCCGCGGCGGATCGCCATCGACCGCCAGCCCCGCCACCAACTCGTTCAGCCCCGCCCGCGCGGCAGGTCCTTCGCCGGTGAACGCTTCGGACAGCTGCCTTGTCGCTGCGGCCAGCCCCTGCCCCTCGTCCCGGATCGCCCTTGCCAGTGCGGGCGGGATCGGCCCGTCCAATGCGTCCAGCATCGGAACCAGCGTCGCGGCATGGCGGCGGAGCGCCTCAAGCGCGTCATGGGGTGGCGGGCGGCTCGCGGCCTGATCGCGCAGGATCAGCAGGATATCCTCTTCGATCCGGCGCATGCGGCCCGACAGCCGCACGCCTTCCGGGGTCAGGCAGACAAGATCGGTCGCCTCCGCTCCGGCGGCCAGGCGCGCATCCGCAGCCTCGATCGCGCCGGGGGCGATATGGCGCTGGATCGGCCGGTCCAGCGCCAGCCCCGGCAACAAGCGTGCCGCCGAGGCATTGTAGAACACAACCCGCCCACCGGAATCGGTCATCACCGCGGCCGCGCCGAAATCGGCCAGGATCGATTCCAGCCGTGCCTTCTCGCGGATCAGGTCGGCGGCATGTTCGGCCACCGCCTCGGACAATGCCTCGGCATTATGCGCCCGAGCCTCGGCAGCGTCATGTGCCGCCGGGCCAAGATCGCCGAGGTAACGCGCCTGTCCGGAATCGGGGATCCGCCCGGTCCGCAAGGCCCCTGCCAGCCCGTCGATGGGACGGGCGAAATGGCGGTCGAACAGGAACCAGACCGCGGCAATCAGCGCCAGGATGCCAAAACCCGCGATCACCCCGGCCTGCAGCATCGGGTCCAGCGCCTCGCGCGGCGCGACCCCATTGCCAAGCAGCCGCCGCGCGCCCACCCACAGCGCCAGCCCGATCACCACCAGCGCAGCAACCGCAAGCCCTGCAAAGATCAGCAGGACGCGCAGCCGCAGGCCGATCCCCCGGGTCATTCCCGCTCCAGCAGCCTTGCCATCTCGGCCCTGAGCTCGGACAGTTCGAAAGGCTTGGCGATGAAACCGTCGGCACCAAGCGCCAGCCCCTTGCGGCGCTCGACCACCGAGCCCCGCGCGGTCATCATCAGCACCCGGACGTCCTTGAGCGCCGGATCGGCCCGCAGATCCTGCACGATCTGGTAGCCCGAGACATCCGGCAGCATCACGTCCAGCAGTACCAGGTCGGGCCTTTCCGCCCGGATCTGATCGACCGCCCCGGCCCCCGTCGCCAACCGGGAATGGCTGTGCCCGTCCCGCGACAGCAGGAAATCAAGCGCGATGGCGATATTGTCCTCGTCCTCGACCACCAGGATCTCGGCCATCACCCGCCCTCCCCCTCGCATACGACGCCAAAGGCCGGATCCGTGGTCTCGGCCTTCCGCCATTCCCCGCCCGCAACCGAGAACATGCCCTTCGCGCAATCGAAATCCTGTGGCACGATCCGGGTGGGACCGCGCCGCTCGATCAACATGATCCTGGCCCGCTTCACGCCTTCCCCGGTCTCGCTGATCTGCCCCGGATCCAACGTGGCAAAGCGAACCACCACCGGCGCAAGATAGGTCCACGGCGCCCATGGCTGACTGTCATGCCCGATCGCCAGCAATTCCGCCCCTTCGGGCAGTTGCTGCCTGGCGCGATCGAACCATGTGTAATCGTTCCACACCGAGTAACCGATCATCGACAGCCCCACCCCGGCGGGCAGGATCCATCGCGGGGGCGAGAACCCGGCCTTGCGGGCCGCATGCATCGCCGCAAAGAGCAGCGCGGCCACCCCTATCCCCACCGTGATCGCGGCGACAAGCTCGAAACCCATACCGGTCATCCCAGCAATCCTTTCCCATGGCCCGCGGCCGATTGCATGCCGCGCACGACGACGAAAGCATCACGCAGATGGCTGCGCTCGAAATCCGGCAGATCGGCGGGCGAAAGGTAATTGTCAGGCGCACGCCCCGCGCGGATCAGGTCGGCCTGGTTGTCCAGCCGCATCGTCTGGATCAGGTCATAGGCCGCGATCAGGTCGCGTGCGCCGCTGCCCGAGATCACGCCCTTGGCCTCGGCATCCTGCAGCCGCGCGCGCGTATTCACCGGCGTCAGCCGCCCCTGCAACGCATAGATCCGCGCCAGGTCGATGACCGGCACGACCCCGTTATGCTTCATGTCGATATGGTCGCGGTGCTCGCCATGCCGGATCGTCGCGAAACCGCCGATCAGCCCCAGGGGCGGACGATGCTTGAGCGAATTGGACAGCATATGCGCCACGAAGATCGAGTTCTTCTCGGCCTGCTCCAGCGTCTCGACCTGCAATCCCGCCAGCAGCGAGGTCTCTCCGCCGATGCCGCGCAGATCGAACATCACCGAGGCCAGCATCTGTGCCTCCGGGTCGGGGGTGGCGATCCAGTCGCGGAAATATCGGCGCCAGACATCGCGCGGCTGCCGCCAGCGCGGGTTGGTCGCCATCATGTCGCCGGGGCAATAGACGTAACCGCATTCGTTCAGCCCGTCGCTGACGAATCGGGCCAGAGCCTCGAACCAAGGTTCCGCCGGATCGGTCCCTTCGGCGAGGATCAGGCAATTGTCCTGGTCGCTCACCCCGGTCTGTTCCTGCCGCCCCTGGCTGCCGCAAGCCGCCCAGAGATACGGCGCGGGGGCCGGCCCAAGCTCCGCCTCGGCCATTTCGAGCAGGCGGCGGGTCACCGCATCGGCGATATCCGAGATCATCCGCGTGATGACCTCGTGCCGCTGACGCGCCCGGACCAGCTGCACCAGCAGGTCGGGGATCCGGGCGGCCGTCTCGGCCATATCGGCCACGCTGTCCGCCTGCGCGATGTCGCGGACCAGCCCGCTGGCCGAGATCGCCTGCACCCGGGTCAGGTCGGTCTGGCTGATCATGCCGACGAAACGCCCGTCCTCGACGATGGGCAGATGCCCGATCCGGCGCTCCAGCATGATGTTCAGCACATCGTAGCCAAGCGCCGTGGGCGGCAACGTGACCGGATCGGCGGTCATCACCTCGCTCACCGGCATGCGCATGTCGCGGCCCTCGGCCACCACGCGGTTCGACATGTCGCGGATCGTCACCAGCCCGATCAGCCGTTCGCCTTCGGTGATGCCGAGGCTGCTGATCTGCGCATCGCGCATCATCCGCGCCGCCTCGATGACCGTTGTGTCGGGAGAGCAGCTTTGCGGGCGGCGGTTGAGCAACTCGCCCACCTTCAGCAATGCCACGTCCCCGGCGCGCAGCATCGCCCCGCCGCCCCGGTCGAAGAACCGCGCAACCGGGCGCGAAACGGCGATCAGGCGTGTCAGCTCGTCCCGCGGCAGCATGAGAATCACCGCCTCCCCGACCGCCCGGGCCGAAGTCACCGCCCTGCCGTCACGCAAGAGCCCCCGTTCGCCGAACGAGTTGCGCGGCCCAAGCTCTGAGACCGACTCGCCATTGCGGTCGGCGACATGGACGGTCCCGCTCTCGATCAGGAACAGGCCGGGCAACAGCTCGCCATGCCGATAGATCGCGGCACCCGCCGGATAGCTCCTGCGGCTGAAGGAGGCGGCGACCCGCGCCAACTCGTCCCGCGGCAGGCTGTCATAGGGGTGAACGGTGGAGATGAAATCAGAGATCCCGGACATTCTTCACGACCCCGCTGAAATGCGCCGGAAAGGTAGGAAAAGCCTGTTCCTTCTTCTTCATGCAAATATCCCCGGGGGGGTGCGGGGGGCAGGCAGCCCCCCGCATCGGTTTCACGTCAGTGTGCCTGCGCCGCACCGGCGCCTTTCGGCACCCGGATCGACTCGACCAGATCCTGCACCTCTTCCGGCGGCTCCTGCGTCGCGTTCGACACGACATAGGCGACGACGAAGTTGATCATCGCGCCGACAGCTCCGAAACTGGTCGACTTGATCGACAACAGCAGGGGATCATCATCGGTGAAGCTGTTCGTGCCGGGGATGAAGAACCACCCCTTGTGCAGGAAGATATAGATCACCGTGACCAGCAGACCCGCCAGCATCCCCGCGATGGCACCCTGGGAGTTCATCCGCTTGGAGAAGATCCCCATCAGGATCGCCGGGAACAGCGAGGCCGCCGCGATCCCGAAGGCCAGTGCCACGGTCTGCGCGGCAAAGCCCGGCGGGTTCAGCCCCAGCCATGTCGCCGCCAGAATGGCCACCAGCATCGAGATCCGTGCCGCCATCAACTCGCCTTTCTCGCTGATATCGGGATTGATCATCGATTTGATCAGGTCATGCGACACGGCCGAGGAAATCGCCATCAGCAACCCTGCCGCAGTCGACAGCGCCGCCGCAAGACCGCCGGCGACCACAAGCGCGATCACCCAGCTCGGCAGCCCCGCGATCTCGGGATTGGCCAGAACCATGATGTCCTGATCGACCTTGACCGCCTCGTTCTTTTCCTCATCGGCCCAGTATTCGATCCGGCCGTCGCCGTTCTTGTCCTCGAAGGCCAGCAGCCCGGTGCGTTCCCAGTTCTGGACCCAGTTCGGCATCTCCTCGATGGCGATCGCGTCCTGCTGCGGACCATTGGGCCACATGGTATCGACGAAATTCAGCCGCGCCATGGCGCCCACCGCCGGAGCGGTCAGGTACAGCAGCGCGATGAACACCAGCGCCCAGCCCGCCGAGGTCCGTGCATCGGCCACGCGCGGCACGGTGAAGAAGCGCACGATCACATGCGGCAGACCGGCCGTGCCGATCATCAGCGACAGGGTGAACAGAAAGATGTTCAGCGTCGTATCGGTCTGCGCCGTATAGCTGGCAAAGCCGAGATCCTGGATCACAGTGTCCAGCTTCTCCAGCAGCGGCACACCCTCGGCGGCGGTATTGCTGAACAGGCCAAGCGCCGGGATGGGATTCCCGGTGATGGTCAGCGAGATGAAGATCGCCGGAATGGTATAGGCGATGATCAGCACCACATATTGCGCGACCTGCGTATAGGTGATGCCCTTCATTCCCCCCAGCACCGCGTAGACCGCAACGATCAGCGCGCCCGTCCACAGGCCCATTTCGTAGGACATGTTCAGAAAGCCCGAGAAGGCCACGCCGACGCCCTTCATCTGCCCGATAACATAGGTGACCGAGGCGATGATCAGGCAGATGACCGCTATCAGGCGGGCAGTCTGGCTGTAAAAACGGTCGCCGATGAATTCCGGCACGGTGAATTTGCCGAATTTGCGCAGGTAGGGCGCCAGCAGCATCGCCAGCAGCACATAGCCGCCCGTCCAGCCCATCAGATAGGCCGAGGTGTCATAGCCGCCAAAGGCGATGATCCCCGCCATCGAGATGAAGGACGCCGCCGACATCCAGTCGGCCCCGGTCGCCATGCCGTTCAGAACCGGATGGACGCCACGACCCGCAGCATAGAACTCGCTGGTCGAACCGGCACGCGCCCAGATGGCGATACCGACATAGAGCGCGAAGGTAAGCCCCACGACGATCAGGTTGAGGGTGAACTGTTCCATAATTTACTCCTCCACCCCATGCTCGCGGTCCAGCCGGTTCATCCGCCAGGCATAGGCAAAGATCAGGATCACGAAGGTGATGATCGAGCCCTGCTGCGCGAACCAGAAGCCAAGATCGGTTCCGCCGATCTTGATGCCGGACAGCAACGGGCGGAACAGGATGGCGCAGCCATAGGACACAAAGGCCCATATGGCGATGCATATCCAGATCGTGCGGATATTCGCACGCCAGTATGCGTTTGATGATTGTCTGTCACTCATGTCCTTCGGTCCTCCCCAGTTCAGACATGTCCCTCTTTTCCGCCCTTTGGTGATCGGCGCCCCGGTTACCCGGCGGAGAGGCCGGGGCGCGATGGCGGGGCCGGTGTCAGCCCCGGTTCATCCGGTTCGCGATCAGGTCATCCACGACCTCCGGCTCGGCCAGGGTCGAAGTGTCGCCGAGGCTGCCATAGTCGTTCTCGGCGATCTTGCGCAGGATGCGGCGCATGATCTTGCCCGAACGGGTCTTGGGCATACCCGGCGCCCATTGGATCAGGTCGGGCTTGGCGATCGGGCCGATCTCGTTGCGGACCCACTTCTCCAGCTCGGCACGCAGCTCCTCGGTGGGCTCGACGCCGTTCATCAGCGTGACATAGGCATAGATGCCCTGCCCCTTGACGGCATGCGGATAGCCGACCACTGCCGCCTCGGCGACCTTCTCATGGGCGACCAGCGCCGATTCCACCTCGGCGGTGCCCATCCGGTGGCCCGAGACATTGATGACGTCATCCACCCGCCCGGTGATCCAGTAATAGCCGTCCTCGTCCCGGCGGCAACCGTCGCCGGTAAAGTAATAGCCCGGATATTGCTGGAAATAGGTCTCCATGAAGCGCTGGTGGTCGCCCCATACGGTGCGCATCTGGCCCGGCCAGCTATCGGCGATACACAGCACGCCCTCGGCCGGATTGCCCTCGATCAGTTCGGCACTGCCCGGATCCAGCACGGCGGGCCTGATGCCGAAGAACGGCACCGTGGCCGATCCCGGCTTGGTCTCGGTCGCGCCGGGCAAGGGCGTGATCAGGTGGCCGCCGGTCTCGGTCTGCCACCATGTATCGACGATCGGGCATCTGCCCTTGCCGACATGGGTGTCATACCAGTTCCAGGCCTCGGGATTGATCGGCTCGCCCACGGTGCCAAGGATACGCAGGCTGGACAGGTCGTGCTTCTCGACGAATTCCGGCCCCTTGCCCATCAGCGCCCGGATGGCGGTCGGCGCAGTGTAGAACTGGTTGACCTTGTGCTTGGCGCAGACCTCCCAGAAACGGCCGGCGTCGGGCCATGTCGGCACACCCTCGAACATCAGCGTGGTGGCACCATTGGCCAGCGGGCCATAGACGATATAGCTGTGGCCCGTGACCCAGCCCACATCCGCCGTGCACCAGTAGATATCGCCCTCGTGGTAATCGAAGGTATACTGATGCGTCATCGCCGCAAAGACGAGGTAGCCGCCGGTCGTATGCACGACCCCCTTCGGCTTGCCGGTCGAACCCGAGGTATAGAGGATGAACAGCGGATCCTCGGCATTCATCGCCTCGGGCTCGCATTCCGTCGCGGCCCCGGCCATCAGCACCTTGACGTCGATGTCGCGGCCCTCGGTCCATGTCGTCTGGTCCCCGGTATGCTTGACGACAAGGCAGCGCACCTTGTCCGAACAGCTCAGCAGCGCCTGGTCGGCATTGGATTTCAGCGCCGTCCTGCGCCCGCCGCGCGGAGCGGTATCGGCGGTGATCACGATCTGCGCGCCCGAATCGTTGATCCGGTTGGCCAGCGCATCGGGGGAAAAGCCCGCGAAGACGATGGAATGAATCGCCCCGATCCGCGCGCAGGCCAGCATCGCATAGGCGGCCTCGGGGATCATCGGCAGGTAGATCACCACCCGGTCGCCCTTTTTCACGCCCAGGTCACGCAGCACATTCGCCATCCGGTTCACGTTCTCGGAAAGCTGCGCATAGGTGATATGCTGCGCCGGATCCTTGGGATCGTCGGGCTCGAAGATGATCGCGGTCTGCTCGGCGCGCTTGGGCAGATGCCGGTCGATGCAGTTCGCGGCGACGTTCAGCTCGCCATCCTCGAACCACTTTATGCTGACATTGCCAAAGGTGAAATCGGTATTCTTGACCTTGGTATAGGGCTTGATCCAGTCCAGCCGCTTGCCCTCGCGGGCCCAGAACGCCTCGGGATCATTGATCGATTCGGCATATAGCCGGTCGTAATCCGCCGGTTTCACATGGGCATTCTCGAACCCCGCCGGAATCGCGTGTTTGGCAATATTTTCAGAACTCATGAGTTCCCCTCCTCGCAGCCGTAACAACACCCGCGCAATGCCGGAAACCTCCATCCGAGCAAGATCGATCGGCAATGCACACTATGTTAACAGGAAGCTATACATCATGTTAAGTCGTTTTTATATAAGAAAAATTATGTAAATTTATTGACACGAATACAGTCGTTTTTGTAAATACTTCACAAACCCGTCAGCAATTGCCTCCGGACCGGCTCACCGCCATGTTCCGTGTTCAGACAGTCCCGGGATCACCTGAGGATCAGGCCGCCTCCCGCCTTATCCCCGCGCATCCGCAAGCGCGGAGGCCATGGCCTGAGCAAAGATCCCCGTATCGGTCGATAGCGAGGCGAAATCAAAGCCGCGCCGGTGCATCTGCCGGATCATCTCGCCCGAGCCGCAATGGATGCCCGCCAGCAGCCCCGCTTCGCGGGCCGAGGCCAGGATGGCGTCGATGGCCTCCTGCACCTCGGATGCCTCGGGGTTCAGCGTCGCGGCATGCCCCAGTGACAGGCCCAGATCCGCCGGGCCGATATAGACCCCCGACAACCCCTCGACCGCCATGATCGCCTCGCGATTGGCCAGCGCCTCGGCGGTTTCGATCATCGCAAAGACCTGCACCAGCTCCCCTGACCGCGCGACGTAATCGGACCACAGCGCCCCTGCCCGCACCGGCCCGTAGCTGCGCGCGCCAAGCGGTGCATAGCGCGTGGCGGCAACAAGGCGCCGGGCATCCTCGGCATTGTTGATCATCGGGCAGATGATGCCGCTCGCCCCCGCATCTAGGCATTTCATCGCGATGCCGGGCTCGTTCCATGGCAGCCGGACGAATTTGGGCGCGGTGCTGGCCGACATCGCCTGCAGCATGGTCAACATCACCTGGTAATCGATCATCCCGTGCTGCATGTCGATGGTCAGCATGTCGAACCCCGCCCGCGCGACGATCTCCGCCGTCGCCGCCGATGGCAGGCCGCACCAGCCATTCACCGCCTTGCCCCCGGTTGAAAAATGGCTGTGGAAATTCTCTGCCGTCAGTGTCATGGCGCGCCCTCCCCTCGCTGCTGGCCGCAGGCAAGCATGCGTTCATGGTGAAGGCAAGCGGATCTGGACGGCTGCTCGGGGATGAGGTTCTGTAAGGAATGGCAATAAAGGAGGCCCGCATGGACGATCTGGAACGGCGCATCGCGCAGGCCCGTGGGGATCAGCCCGCCGACCTGGTCCTGCGCGGGGGGCGCGTATTCGATCTTGTCACCGGGGCGACGATACCGGGCGACGTGGCGATCTGCGGCGACCGCATCGCGGGAATCGGCGCGGATTACGAGGGCCACGAGGTGATCGACGCGACCGGCCTGACGCTGGTGCCGGGCTTTATCGACACCCATCTGCATGTCGAAAGCAGCCTTGTCACGCCCTTCGAATTCGACCGCTGCGTGACGCCACGCGGCATCACCACCGCCATCTGCGACCCGCATGAGATCGCCAATGTCATCGGGCTGGACGGGATCCGCTATTTCCAGCAGGCAGCCGAACATCTGCTGCTGGACCTGCGGGTGCAACTGTCCTCCTGCGTGCCCTCGACCGATATGGAGACGGCGGGCGCCCGGATCGAGGCCGATGACCTGCGCGAGGTCATGAACCATCCTTCCGGCATCGGGCTGGCCGAATTCATGAACTATCCCGGCGTGATCCATCGCGACCCTTTGGCCATGGCCAAGCTGCGCCTGTTCGAGGGCGGCCATATCGACGGGCATTGCCCGCAACTTTCGGGCCGCGACCTGAACGCCTATATCGCCGCCGGTATCCGCACCGAGCACGAGGCGACAACCGCCGAAGAGGCATTGGAAAAACTGCGCAAGGGCATGCGGGTGCTGATCCGCGAGGGCTCGGTGTCCAAGGACCTGGACGCGCTGCAGCCGATCCTGACCGAGGCGGCCAGCGCCTATATCTGCCTGTGCACCGACGACCGCAATCCGCTGGATATCGGCGAGCATGGCCATCTCGACTACATGATCCGGCGGCTGATAAAACTGGGCACGACGCCGCTGGCCGCCTATCGCGCCGCCTCGCTTTCGGCGGCAGAGGCCTTCGGGCTGAAGGATCGCGGGCTGATCGCGCCGGGCTTGCGGGCCGATATCGTGGCGGTGGGCTCACTCGAGGCATGCGATGCGCAACTGGTGCTTTGCGGCGGCCGGATGGTGGATGACGGCGCCTTCGCGGCGCGCGGGTTCGTTCCGCCGGTCGGGCGGGCCTCGGTCAAGGCTCCGCCGGTTCGGGCCGAGGATTTCCGCTGCAGCGGCAACAGGGCCAAGACCGATGTGATCGGGATCATGGAAGGCAAGATCATCACCGAACATCTGCGCGAAGAGATCACCCCGCAGGATGGCGACAAGCGCCCCGATCCGGCGCGTGACCTGATGCGCATCGCGGTGATCGAGCGCCACGGCAGGAACGGCAATATCGCCACCGGCTTCGTGCGCGGGTTCGGCATCGCGCACGGCGCCATCGCCTCGACCGTCTGCCACGACCACCACAATATCGCCGTGGTGGGCGCGGATTACGATGACATGGCGCTGGCCGCGAACCGGCTGTCGGATATCGAGGGCGGTTTCGTCGTGGCCGACAAGGGGCGCATCCTGGCCGAGCTTGCCCTGCCCATCGCCGGGCTGATGAGCCTCGATCCCTTCGAGGCGGTCCGCGACCGGCTGGTCGATCTGCGCGAGGCGGCCCGCGGCCTTGGCGTTACGCTGGAAGAACCGTTCCTGCAGCTCGCCTTCCTCGCCCTGCCGGTGATCCCGGCGCTGAAGATCACCGATCGCGGCATGGTGGATGTCGAGAGGTTCGAGATCATCGCGGGGTGATCTGTTGCCCGGGGCTTTGCCCGTCGCCGACTGGTCGCTCGGACCTGCGGCGCGACCCGTCGGCCAATAGGTATTTGGACAAAGAAGAAGCGGTCTGAAAATCCGGGTGGTTCTTCACGGATTCGGAGGAGTGCGTGCGCAAGCTGTGTACGCCCTGTGTACAGGCCGTGTAAGCGAGCTGCACAGGTTGTGCAGCCGGGTTCCCAGCATTTGCTGATCAAACTGGTTACGCCGTTGCAATTGTCACCATTGCAACGCGCACCCCTGCTGCCGCAATCAATCGTGCCGGATCACCATGGTCCGAGTGGCGGCGAATTCGTAAAGCGCATCGAAGCCCTTTTCCCGGCCATGCCCAGATTTCTTCATGCCGCCGAAGGGCAACTCGATGCCACCGCCCGCACCATAGGCGTTGACGAAGACCTGCCCGACCATGATCTGCCGCGCCACGCGGATCGCCCGGCTGCCATCGCGCGACCAGACCCCCGCGACCAGCCCGTAATCCGTGTCATTGGCCAGCGCCACGGCATCGGCCTCATCCCTGAATGTCATCAGCGACAGAACCGGGCCAAAGACCTCTTGCCGGGCCAGCATGTGATCACGGGGAACCGGGCCATAGGCGCGCGGAGCGATGAAATTGCCGCCACCCGAAACATTCGCGTCCAGCTTCCCCTCGGCAATCAGGGGGATGCCGTCCGCATCGGCCTGCTCGCAGAAACGCCGCACGCGGGCCAGCTGCCGCGGATTGATCAGCGGGCCGAGATCGCGGTCATCCTCCGGTGCCCCCGCAGTCAGCGCCGGGAATTCGGCCCGCAGGCGCTCGGTCACCACGTCAACGATGCTTTCCTCGACCAGCAGCCGCGCCCCGGCGGAACAGGTCTGCCCGGCATTCTGGGTGATCGCCTTCAGGATTACCGGCATGGCGCGGTCCAGATCGGCATCGGCAAAGACAATCTGCGGCGATTTGCCGCCCAGCTCCAGCGTGCAGCCGATATGATGCGCCGCCGCCGATGTCTGGACCGCCGCACCGACCTCGGGACTGCCGGTGAAGCTGATGAAATCGATGCCGCGATGTGCCGACAGCGCCGCCCCGGCCTCTTCCCCGCGCCCCGGCACCACATTGAGCGCCCCCGGCGGCAGCCCGGCATCGCGCAGCAATTCCGCCAGCCGCAAGGGCGTCAGGCAGGCATCCTCGGCGGGCTTCAGCACACAGGCATTGCCCATGGCGAGGGATGCGGCGATGGTGCGCCCGAACATCTGCGCGGGGTAGTTCCACGGGATGATATGACCGGTCACGCCAAAGGGCACATATTCGGTCGTCACGAAATGCCCCGGCAGAAAGGGGATCATGTCACCGTGAACCTTGTCCGCCGCACCGCCGTAAAATTCCAGGTAACGGGCAGCCGCCGTGATATCGGCACGGGCCTGTGTCATCGGCTTGCCGGTATCGCGGGCCTCCAGCGCCGACAATTCCTCGAAATTCTCAGGAATCAGCGCGGCGGCCCGGCCGAGAATTCGCCCGCGTTCGGTCGCGGTCAGCCCGCCCCATTCCCCGTCCCGGGCGCGCCGGGCCGCGGACACCGCGGCATCGATATCCACGGCATTACCCGCCGCGATCCGGGTGAAGGCCTCGCCCCTTGCCGGATCGATCACCTCCAGCGTGGCTCCACTCGCCGAGGGCCGCCACTGGTTATCGATGAAAACCCCGTCCGAAGCGGCGGCAATGGCACGAGGCCGGGTATGGGTATTCATGGCGGCTCCTCCTTGCGGAAGCCAGCCTCGCCTATTGGCGGGATCAGCGCAAGAGGTTCAGCCGCGCGCCCGCTCCACGATGGCAATGGCGGCCGCAACCGCCTCCTCGACGGAAATATGGCTGGTGTCGATGACCGTCGCGTCATCGGCAGGGCGCAGCGGCGCGGTGTCCCGTTCGCGGTCGCGGCGGTCGCGTTCTTGCAGCTGATCCAGCATCTCGGCCGGATCCGCTCCCAATTCCTCGGCCCGCCGCCGCGCCCGGACCTCGTTCGAGGCGATCACGAACAGCTTGACCGGTGCATCCGGGCAAATCACCGTGCCGATATCGCGCCCATCCAGAACCGAACCCGGTTCCTGTGCCGCGAAACGGCGCTGAAACTCGACCAGTGCGGAGCGCACTTCGGGGATGGCCGCGATCCGGCTGGCGGCCTGCCCGGCCTCCGCGCTTCTCAGGTCATCGCGTTGCAGGTCATCGGGGGCAAGGCTGCGCGCGGCTTCTATCGGGTCGCCGCCTTTCGCGCCGGTCGCCCGATACAGCAATCCTGTGTCGAGATGATGAAAACCGTAATGCGCGGCCAGGGCACGGGCAATAGTGCCCTTGCCCGATGCGGCGGGTCCGTCGATGGCAATGATGAAGGGCATGCTTGGGAAACTGATCAAAGGGGGGGTGAACCGGACTTGCCATATTTTGGGCATGCAGGTCCAGCGCAGGATGGGAACCAGGTAAAAAATGCGGCGCCAACTCCATGACGAGCGGCGCCGCATCCATTCGGGCCAGGAAAAAGAGGATCAGTTGCCGCCCAGGGTCTTGGCGACCTCGGCCGCGAAATCCTCTTCCTTCTTGTCGATGCCTTCACCCACGGCCACACGGGCAAAGCCGGTGATTTTCGCGCCGGCATCCTTCGCCGCCTGCTCCACTGTCAGGTCGGGATTGATGACGAATTTCTGGCCCAGCAGCGTGACCTCTTCGAAGAACTTGTTCATGCGGCCCACGATCATCTTCTCGATGACGGCTTCGGGCTTGCCTGATTCGCGGGCCTGATCGGTCAGCACCTGCTTTTCACGCTCGATCATCGCGGGATCGAGATCGTCCTGCCCAAGCGAGGCGGGCGAGGTCGCGGCGACATGCATGGCGATCTGGCGGCCGATCTCGTCATCGCCGCCTTCCAGGCCGACCAGCACGCCGATCGTGCCCATGCCATCGGCAACCGAGTTATGCACATATGTCACGACTTTCGGAGCAGTCACAACGGTCATCCGGCGCAGCGACATGTTCTCGCCGATCTTGGCGATGGCGTCGGTCAGAATCTCGGAGACGGGCTTGCCGTCGATCTGGGCATTCTTCAACGCCTCGACATCGTCCACGTCCAGCGCGGCACCGGCGATCTTGCGGACCATGTTCTGGAATTCTTCGTTCTTGGCCACGAAGTCGGTTTCCGAGTTCACCTCGACCGCGACACCCTTGCCATCGCGCACGGCGACCGCGACCAGACCCTCGGCGGCGATGCGGCCCGATTTCTTGGCGGCCTTGGCCAGGCCCTTGGTGCGCAGCCAGTCGGATGCGGCCTGCATGTCGCCATCGGTCTCGGTCAGCGCCTTCTTGGCGTCCATCATCCCTGCGCCCGTCGTCTCGCGCAGCTCTTTCACCATCGCGGCTGTGATAGCCATGATCCGTCTCCTTTGTTCAACGCCTCAGGCGGGGCATATCCCCGCCTGACGACAATTCTGTAAACCTGCGGTAAATCCGCCCCGGCGGGGTCAGGCGTCGGTCGTGGCCTGCTCTTCGGCAGCGGCTTCGGCCTCGCCTTCCTCCAGAACCTCTTCCGGAGCCTCGGCCAGCGCGCCGACATCGACCCCGGCAGCGCCCATCTGCGCGGACATCCCGTCCAGGGCCGCACGGCTGGCCAGATCGCAGTAAAGCGCAATCGCCCGCGCCGCATCATCGTTACCCGGAATGATGTAGTCAACGCCCTCGGGCGAGCAGTTGGTGTCAACGACGGCGACAACCGGGATCCCCAGCTTCTTCGCCTCGGCGATGGCGAGGTCTTCCTTGTTCACGTCGATGACGAACAGCAGGTCCGGCAGGCCGCCCATATCGCGGATCCCGCCCAGGGATGCCTGCAGCTTGGCCTGCTCGCGTTCAAGGCCGAGGCGTTCCTTCTTGGTCATGCCCTCGGCACCGCCCGCCATGGTCTCGTCGATCGCCTTCAGGCGGCTGATCGACTGCGACACGGTTTTCCAGTTGGTCAGCGTGCCGCCCAGCCAGCGGTGATTCATGTAGAACTGCGCCGATTTCTCGGCCGCGTCGGCGATCGATTTCTGCGCCTGGCGCTTGGTGCCGACGAACAGCACCCGGCCGCCCTTGGCGACGGTGTCGCGGATGACCTGCAGCGCCGCGTCCAGCATCGGGACGGTCTGTGTCAGGTCGATGATGTGAATGCCGTTGCGGTCACCATAGATGAACTCGCCCATGCGCGGATTCCAGCGCTGAGTCTGGTGGCCGTAGTGAACGCCAGCTTCCAAGAGCTGACGCAGCGAAAATTCGGGAAGCGCCATGTCCATTTCCTTTCCGGTTTGCGCCTTGGCAGAGGTTTCGAGGCGGATGCCCCAACCGGTGGACCGTTCACGGATGTCTCCCGCAAGGGCCCTCCTCTGCCTGAGAAGTGTGGGGGAAATAGCTGCTCAGGGCGGGCTTGGCAAGGGGACAGGCAAAGAAAACCCCACCGCCGCATTGCGGGCGCGGCCCTTATCGCGCATCATCCGGATCATGCCAGTTCCCAAACAATCGCTCCCGTTGCAGATGACCTCGCATTTCCCGTTTGGCCGATCCTACGACTTCCATGAATTGCTGGCCGACGGTATCGTCCACGGCATCGGTGTCGCCTTCGCGCTGATCGGGGCGACCGCATTGATTTTCTATGCGACGGCATGGGGCGGTGGCGGCGAACAGATCGCCGCCTGGATCTATGGCCTCGGACTGGTCCTCGCCCTCGGTATTTCCTTCACCTACAACATGCTGCCGCCGTCGCGTTTCAAATGGGTCATGCGCCGGCTGGATCACTCCGCGATCTTCATACTGATTGCAGCAACTTACACGCCCTTCCTCCAATTGGGCATCGACAGGCCGGCGATCGCCGCGCTGCTGGTCTGCATCTGGCTGACCGCGATATCCGGAATCGTCCTGAAATGCGTCTTTCCGGGCCGGGGCGACCGGCTGGCCGTGCTGCTCTATCTCGCCATGGGATGGAGCGGGCTGATCGCCATCGGGCCGATCTCGGGCTATCTGCCGGGGATCTCGATCTGGCTGGTCGTCATCGGCGGCCTGATCTATTCAGCCGGGGTAAGCTTTCACCTGTGGCAAAAGCTGCGCTTCCAGAACGCGATCTGGCACGGTTTCGTCGTTGCCGCGGCGGCGGTGCATTATTCAGCGGTCTTCCTGGCCCTGCATCTCGACGGCATGTGACCCCGCACAACCGGCCACGCAACCGTTCTGCAGATGGCTTCACGGCTACAGGTAGTCGTCGATCCCCAGCAACTGGTTCATCGATTGCGAGGGCTCCGAACAGCCCGCATCTCCGATCACCCGCGCCGGCACCCCGGCCACGGTCTTGCAGGCGGGCACCTCGTGCAGCACCACCGACCCCGCCGCGATCCGCGAATGATGGCCGATATGGATATTGCCCAGCACCTTGGCGCCCGCGCCGATCATCACCCCGTCGCCGACCTTGGGATGGCGGTCGCCATCCTCCTTGCCGGTCCCGCCCAATGTAACCGAATGCAGCATCGACACGTCATTGCCCACCGTCGCGGTCTCGCCGATGACGATGGAATGGGCATGGTCGATCATCACCCCGGTGCCGATCCGCGCCGCCGGATGGATATCGACCCCGAAACATTCCGAGACGCGCATCTGCACGAAATAGGCCAGGTCCCGCCGCTCCTGGCGCCATAACCAATGCGCCATGCGATAGGCCTGCAATGCCTGGTATCCCTTGAAGAACAGGATCGGCTGGATCAGCCGATGCGTCGCCGGATCGCGGTCATAGACCGCCAGCAGATCGGCCCGCGCCGCATCGCCCAGCCCGGGCGACGCGCGATGCGCCTCATCCGCGATCTCGCGCAGGATCTGCTCGCTCATCTCGCCCGAGGCCAGCTTCTGCGAAAAGCGATAGGCCAGCGCGGCCTCGAGGCTGCGGTGATGCAGCAGCCCGGAATGAATCACCGATCCCAGAAGCGGCTCGTCCTGAATCGCCCGGGAAGCTTCATCGCGAATCTGCGCCCAGACCGCGTCACGGTCCAAATCCAGAGGCGTCTTGCTGCCATTTTGCATATTCATCGAAAGGACTCGCTCGCCAATTGCGTCAATCCCAGTCTTAGACCAATTCGGCCGCAGGGGAAAGCGCGAGCCGTCGCGCTTTCCCGAACGGAACCCCGGGATCAGCCCTTCTGCACGGGCAGCCGCAACTCCCACCAATGCACCGCCAGCCGCACCCGCCCCCCGGCGAATGCGCCCCCTTCGGCGGTCATGACCAGCGGTGCGGGCGCGTAATAGCTGAAAGCCCGCGCGCCCAGGACCCTTTCTGGATGCCCAACCCGCTGCCGAAACGGTCCAGGGCACCCGCCGTTCCCAGCCTCCATTTGTTCAGGCTCCCGTGCAGCGGCTCGATCACCCGCGCCACCGCGCCCACCACCATCACGCCATCCGGGATGATCACCGGAGTCTCGAAGCTCGCACCGGCGTCCACCGAAACCTCCGCCTCGGCCATCCCGGCCCGCATCCCCGATCCATGCGCGCCAAGAGTCAATGCGCCGACAACCCAATCCGCCCCGTCATGGATTGCCTGCGCGCCACGGTCGGCCACGAATCCCCGCATCCCCACTGATGGCACCACGAAGACCCAACCGCCATTCGAGCCAATGGCGATCCGGCCCCCCTGCCCCGCCCAGGCACCTTCGGCCCCCGACGGCACGCCCCAGCACTGCCCGTCGATCACCGCCAGCGGCGGCACCCGTGCCGAAACGCTTTGCAGCACCAGGTTCACCATCCCGTCCAGCCGCATCAGCGCCTCGTTCACCGTCACATGTTTCTGCGCCTGCGCGGGCTGCAACAGCGGCATCTCCAGCCGCATCGTATCATTCGCCGTCATTGATATCCCTCCTGACAAATGGCCCGGCCCCGAACTGTTCCGACAGTTGCGCGACCGCGACCGTGAATGCGCCTCCGGCAAGCGCCGCCGACCAGACACCCTCTGGCACCCGGTATTCCGGGACCGGGACCTGAACCTGATGGATCACCTCGCCGCCCCGGCTCAGCCGCAGCAGATAGGCTTCCCGCGTCTCGCCCAGGGGCACCTCCGGCCCATCCCAGCCATCGCCATCCACCCGCGCCCGCCGGATCCAGCGGATCCGCCGCCCCTCGATCCGCAGATGGCAGGGCGCATAGGGACGCAGCCCGATCCCCCTCGCCCCGGTCACGATCCCCCGGTAACTGGCGTCATCGGGCGCGCGCAGCGCCGGGCCGATCCGCCAGAACCGCTCCTGTCCGCGCGCCGAGGGCGGCAGTGCCACCTGCCGCACAGCCCCATCCATCAGCACCGCCAGAGACCCGGCGGGCCAGACAGAAGGCATCACCCCATCCGTCCCCGCCTGCCCGCGCAGACGGTCGCGGATCTCCCAGATCCCGTCGCCCACCGGCTCGGCCCGGGCGAATTGCAGCAATTCCCAACGCTCTGCCGATCCATCCCCGATCGCCAGCAGATTGGCCCCGGACCAAAGCGCCCGCCGCCCGACCGAGCGCAACTGGTCGCCCTTGATCCGCAATCGCAAGGGCGCACCCCGGTCGATCATCCCCGGACGGGCGCGCGCCAGCGGCGTCAATGTCCGCCCCATCACCGCCCGCCGTGTTAGGGTCAGGTTCAGGTCGAACCCGCCCTCCTCCTCGACCGACATATAGGCCGCGACCGATCCCGGCCAGGGATGCGCCGATACCGCGAGATATGGCGCATGCGGCGCCTCGTCCCCCCGCATCAGCGGCAGGTCCATAAAGACCGGCCAGACTGGCAGGGGCGGCACATAGCGCCGGATCGCGGTTTCTTCGTCGGCCGCCCGCGCGGGCCGGTAGACCCCCGGATCGACCCGCACCGCCTCGACGCTGATCGCCCCAGCCCGCTCGACCCGGTCGATCCGCCATGACTGCGCCTCCGCACCCTCCCGCGCCACACGCAGCACATCCCCCGGCCCCAGATCCGCACGCGAGGGCGGCAGGGCAAAACGTATCCTGTCGCGCGAGACCTCGGCCTCGGCCAGCCACCGCTCGGCAATCGCCCGCCCCTCGGCCCGTGTCAGCAGCATCGGGAACTCGCTCCCGGCGGCATTGTCCCTTACGTCCCCGGGCAGGATCGCCTCCGCCGTCGCCACCGCGTAATCGCCGCCCGCCTCGACATGGGACAGCCGCAGCCGCCCCACTATCTCGGCATCCGGAGCCCGCGAGACCTCGATCCCGCTCAGCCCATCGGCTACAGCCAGATCATCCGGCCCGATCTCTCCCCTGGCCCGGCCATCCCGCATGACGAAACGCAGCACCCCGTCACGCTCCACCGCATCAAAGCCATGCGCCAGCATCAAGGGTTGCAGCGCCGCCCGCCCGGTCTCCTGCCCCTCCAGCCGATAGCCGTGCACGACACCCGACAATCCACTGGTGTCAAAAGCCCTCACCCCCGCCTCCCGGCAGATATCGCCCACGACCGAGGCCAACGGCACCGCCCCGGCCCGCCCGTTCAGCCAATGGCCCCGCTCCCATGCCGGACCATCGCTCCACAGGTCGCGGCGGGCGGGAAAGGCGGGATCGCGCCAATCGGAGAGTGGCATGTAATTGTCGATGCCGATGAAATCGATATTCCCGTCGGCCCAGAGCGGATCGAGATGAAAGAACAGCTCGCCCCCGCCCGGATGATGACCAAAATATTCCGACCAGTCGGCGGCATAGCCCAGCCTGACCTCCGGCCCCAGCACGGCCCGCACATCCGCCGCCAGCCGCCGTAACGCCGCCACCGCCGGATAACTGCCCCCGGCCCCGCGAATCCGCGTCATGCCCACCATTTCCGAGCCGATCAGGAAGCTGTCCACGCCCCCTGCCACGGCACAAAGATGCGCATAATGCAGGACAAAGCGGCGATAGGACCATTCCTCCGGCCCGCGATATTCGATCCGCTCGCCATCGCGGATGAAATCGCCCGGCCCGGCCTGCCCGAAAAACGCCGCCACCTCGGCCTCCGCCGCCTTGCTCCCGTCCGGCGAGCTCTCGCGCCCCGCCGCCACCGATGTCGTGATCCGCCCCCGCCACGGCATGACCGGCTGTTCGGCACCCCCATAAGGATCGGCCAGCCCGTTAACCGCCGCTCCAAGCCCTCGATCATCGCCTCGATCCGCTCCAGCCGCTTCTCGACCGTGCCGAATTGCAGCGCCATGATCCGCTCCTGCGCCTCCAGCCGCGGATCCTGCCAGCCGGCCACCTGCGCGAAACGCGAATGCTCCATCGCCTCACCCCTCTCCCATCGGCGCCAGCCCCAGCAGCGCCCGCTTCTCGGCATCGCCTAGGAATGCCGCCTCGCCGATCCGCTTCCACTGCCGGTCCCGCTCCTCGGCCAGCGCCGGGATCGCATCCGGATCGGGCCGCAGCAGAACCTCCGCCCCCAGATGCTCCGACAGGAACCACGCGACCGAGGCCGCCACCCGCGCCGCCAGCGGCAAAACCGTCAGCCGGTAGAATGCCCGATGCGCCTCGGCGTAATTGGCATAGGTCGCATCCCCCGGTATCCCCAGCAGCATCGGAGGCACGCCAAAGGCCAGCGCGATCTCGCGCGCCGCCGCCATCTTGGTCTGGTGGAACTCCATGTCCGAGGGGCTGAACCCCATCTGCTTCCAGTCCAGCCCGCCCTCCAGCAGCATCGGGCGCCCGGCATTGCGCGCGCCCTGGTGGTTCATCTCGATCTCGCCCACCAGCCGGTCATATTGCTCAGGGCTCAGCACCCCCTGCCCGTCCGCCCCCTTGTAGACGATCGCCCCCGAAGGCCGCGCCGCGTTGTCCAGCAGCGCCTTGGACCACGCGCTGGCGCTGTTATGCACATCCAGCGCCACCGCCGCCGCCTGCATGGGCGACAGCCCGTAATGATCGTCCAGCGGATGAAAGCTCTTGATATGGCAGACCGGATCGGGAGAGCCCGTCATGTCGAACCGATGCCTGCGCCCGCCCACCGCATATTCGAACGCGACCGGCCAGCCATCCGCCCCCGGAACGATGCTCATCCGGTCCGAGCGCAGCACATGCAGCTCCTCCGGCAAACCGTCGCCGCGCAGCCCCACCGCCTCGACATAGCCGTTCCCCGACAGCAGGATCTGCCCGAACAGCGCCTCGAACAGCTCGGCCCGCCCCTGCCCCGGATTGGGCCGCCGCAGCAATTCCAGCATCGGATGCACCTCAAAGCGCCGCTCCCGGTCCTCGCAGATCAACGGCACCGCGGCCGCCGCCTCGGCGATCACCTCTTCGGGATCGGTCGCGGAACAAGGTTCCGCCTGCTCCTCACGCGCCCCAACGGGCCTGGGGGCCGATGCGTCAATGCGCCCGGCCCCGTCCTGATTGTTGTCCTTCATGCAATCCGCCTCGCGCTCCGTGTCCTGTCCGCACGGGCCGAGAAATGAAAAAGCGGCCAAAGGTCCAACCCCGGCCGCTCGCCCATTTCTCCCAGCATGCGATATTTCTACCTTAAGGCGTTTTCAAAGTCAATAACAAAACCCTCGATTGCATCCTGAAACCTGCCTAAATCGTGACAAAACAATTGCCTGTCCGTTGCGTCGCCCTGATCGAACGCGGCGATGCAACGGGGCTGACACGCAACGCGGACCCGCCGGATGGATCGCAGAAAGGCAAATTTCCCGGACCTTCGGGAATCGCCTGTAACGGATCGTTCACCACAAGCGTATCGGGAAACAGCCGCCCCGAAAAACCGGCGGGTCTTTGACATTGTAATTGAACTGGACAAACCCATGACCGAACAGCAGACGGACTCGCATATCTACACCATGCTCGCGGCAGGCGCGCTTGCCACGCTCGCCTTCGATTCATACGGTCAGGCGATCAGCCCGCTGATCGGCATGTCGAAACTGGCACCGGTGCCATTGGCCACCCAGACCATCCAGGTCCTGACCGGCCTCAGGTCACCGGAACTGGGCTACCTGCTGCATGTCGTCACCGGCCTGCTCTTTTATCCGCTCGGCTGGTATCTGATCGCCCGGCCCGTCCAGCAAAGGATCATGCCCGCCCTGCCCTGGATCATGACGGCGCTGGTCTATGGCGTTGTGCTGTGGATCTTCGCGCTCTATGTCATGGCGCATCTGGTCGCGGGCAACCCGCCTTTCCTGGGCTTTACCGGCATCACATGGGTCGCCCTGATCGGCCATGTCCTCTTCGCAATAGTCGCCGCCTGGATCATGGAGACGCGGCAGGCGGTCCTGATCCGTTAAGGCAAGGCTCCCGGTATCCGCCCGGCACGGAAGGATCGCGCTACAGGTTCGGGCGCTGTGCCTGTGGCGATGCCATCTCGGCCAGTATGGCCTGTGCGGCGGCGCGCGGATCCCCGGCCTTCCAGATAGGGCGGCCGACGACGATGTGATCGGCACCGGCTGCAATGGCGCTGGCCGGCGTCTCCACCCGCTTCTGATCCCCCAGATCGCTGCCCGCGGGGCGCACGCCCGGCGTGACGATCAGCTTCGACCCCGGCAAGGCACGGATCGCCGCCGCCTCGCGGGGCGAGCAGATGATGCCATCGGCCCCGGCCTCGAAGGCGCGGGCGGCGCGTTCCACGGTGATCTCGTGCAACTCGCCGGGCCGGATCATCGCGGCATCCAGGTCGGCGCGCTCCAGCGAGGTCAGGATTGTGACGCCAAGGATTTTCAGCCCGCTGTCCCCCGCCCCCTCCTTCGCGGCGCGGATGACATTGGGATCGCCATGCACGGTCAGGAAATCCAGCTCAAACCGGGCCAGCCCGCGCACCGCCGCCTCGACCGTCGCGCCGATATCGAACAGCTTCATGTCAAGGAAAATGCGCTTGCCATGTTCCTGTTTCAGTTCGTTGGCCAGCGCCAGCCCGCCGCCTGTCAGCATCCCCAGCCCGATCTTGTAGAAGCCGACGGAATCGCCCAGCTTCCCGGCCAGTTCCAGTCCCGCCACCGCATCCGGCACATCCAGCGCCACGATCAGCCGGTCATCCATCTGCATCCCCTTTTGCCGCGAAATCGCGGTGTTATGGCACAGGTTGTCGCGGCTTGAAAGCGGCGTGAAACATCCCATCTGTTACCCGAAGACCCGAACCGGGACGTGCCTCTACAGGGCGTCTGCCAACTCGGGGGCTAACAAAAGGAGAAATTGCCGATGAACATGGAAAAGTTCACGGAACGGTCGCGCGGATTCCTGCAAGCCGCCCAGACCATCGCGATCCGCGAGGAAAACCAGCGGGTCGTTCCCGAGCATTTGCTGAAAGCATTGATGGATGACGATCAGGGGCTGGCCTCCAACCTGATCAACCGCGCGGGCGGAGATGCAAGCCGCGTGGCCGAGGCCGTCGATCAGGCGGTCGCCAGGCTGCCAAAGGTTTCGGGCGCGGACGGGCAGGTCTATGTGGACCCCTCCATGGTCCGCGTGCTGGACGAGGCCGAGAAGATCGCGAAAAAGGCAGGCGACAGGTTCGTGCCGGCCGAGCGTATCCTGATGGCGCTGGCGATGGTGAACACCCGCGCGCGCGACACATTGGAGGCGGGCGCGGTGACGGCGCAAAAGCTGAACTCCGCGATCAACGATCTGCGCAAGGGACGCACCGCCGACTCGGCCTCCGCCGAGGACGGCTACGATGCGCTCAAGAAATATGCCCGCGACCTGACCGAAGCCGCCGAACAGGGCAAGATCGACCCGATCATCGGCCGCGACGAGGAAATCCGCCGCGCCATGCAGGTGCTGAGCCGCCGCACCAAGAACAACCCGGTGCTGATCGGCGAGCCCGGCGTCGGCAAGACCGCCATCGCAGAGGGGCTGGCGCTGCGGATCATCGATGGCGACGTGCCGGAATCCCTACGCGACAAGCGGCTGATGGCGCTGGACATGGGCGCGCTGATCGCGGGCAGCAAGTATCGCGGCGAATTCGAGGAACGGCTGAAGGCGATCCTGAAGGAGATCGAGGCCGCCGCGGGCGAGATCGTGCTGTTCATCGACGAGTTGCATACGCTGGTCGGCGCCGGCAAGACCGATGGCGCCATGGATGCGGCCAACCTGATCAAACCGGCGCTTGCGCGGGGCGAGCTGCATTGCGTGGGCGCCACGACGCTGGACGAATACCGCAAGTATATCGAGAAGGACGCCGCCCTTGCCCGCCGCTTCCAGCCGGTGATGGTCGAAGAGCCGACCGTCGAGGATACGATCAGCATCCTGCGCGGCATCAAGGAGAAATACGAACTTCACCACGGCGTGCGGATCTCGGACGCGGCGCTGGTCGCGGCTGCGCAATTGTCCAACCGCTACATCACCGACCGCTTCCTGCCGGACAAGGCCATCGACCTGATGGACGAGGCCGCCAGCCGGCTGCGGATGGAGGTGGACAGCAAGCCCGAGGAACTCGACGCGCTGGACCGGCAGATCCTGCAGATGCAGATCGAGGCCGAGGCACTTCGACGCGAGGACGACAGCGCCTCGCGCGACCGGCTGGAGCGGCTGGAAAAGGACCTGTCGGATCTGCAGGAGCGCAGCGCCGAAATGACTGCCCGCTGGCAGGCCGAACGCGACAAGCTGGAAGGCGCAAGGGGGCTGAAGGAACAGCTTGACCGGGCGCGGGCAGAGCTGGAGCAGGCCAAGCGCGAGGGCAACCTGGCCCGCGCGGGAGAACTGTCCTATGGCATCATCCCGGGCCTCGAAAAGCAATTGGCCTCAACCGAAACCGAAGAGGCCAACGGCCCGATGGTCGAGGAGGCCGTCCGCCCCGAGCAGATCGCCGAGGTGGTCGAACGCTGGACCGGCATTCCGACGGCGAGGATGCTGGAGGGCGAGCGCGAGAAGCTCTTGAAGATGGAAGACGTGCTGACCGGCCGCGTGATCGGCCAGTCAGAGGCGGTGATCGCCGTGTCCAACGCCGTGCGCCGTGCGCGCGCCGGGCTGAATGACGAGAACCGGCCGCTTGGCAGCTTCCTGTTCCTCGGCCCGACCGGCGTCGGCAAGACCGAACTGACCAAGGCGCTGGCCGATTACATGTTCGACGACGACCAGGCGATGGTCCGCATCGACATGTCGGAATTCATGGAGAAACATTCCGTGGCCCGGCTGATCGGCGCGCCTCCGGGCTATGTCGGCTATGACGAGGGCGGCGTGCTGACCGAGGCGGTGCGGCGCAGGCCCTATCAGGTGATCCTGTTCGACGAGGTCGAGAAGGCGCATCCCGATGTCTTCAACGTGCTGTTGCAGGTGCTGGACGACGGCAAGCTGACCGATGGCCAGGGCCGGACGGTGGATTTCAAGCAGACGCTGATCATCCTGACCTCCAACCTTGGTTCGCAGGCGCTGTCGACGCTGCCGGAAGAGGCCGATTCCACCGATGCCCGGACACAGGTGATGGAGGCGGTGCGGTCGCATTTCCGCCCCGAATTCCTGAACCGGCTGGACGAGATCATCATCTTCCGCCGCCTGACGCGCGGGAACATGGATGGCATCGTCAAGATCCAGCTCGCGCGGCTGGAGGCCCGTCTGGCCGACCGCAAGATCACGCTGGAACTGGATGACGAGGCGCGCAAATGGCTGGCCGATCAGGGCTATGACCCGGTCTTCGGCGCCCGCCCACTCAAGCGGGTGATCCAGCGCGCCCTGCAGGATCCGCTGGCCGAATTGCTGCTGTCGGGCGAGGTGCTGGACGGCCAGACCGTGCATGTCACCGCAAATGACGACGGTCTGCTGGTCGGCAACCGCATCGGACGCGCCGGGCACAAGCTGGGCGCGGTCGGCGAAGGGCCTAAACCCGAGGCGACACTGCACTGACGACAGGCTGCACCAGAGCCGTTTGCGCTTGTTCGTTCCCCCGGCTTCCTTCTTCTTCATACAAGTATCCCGGGGGAATCCGGCCCGGATGGGCCGGATAGGGGCAGCGCCCCCGGCCATCGCGGGATGCAGTTCGCGGCCGATCCCGATCAACTGCAAACTGCACTACATCGTTTCGGTTTTTCGTTGAAACACCGAAACGATGTAAACTTTTGTTTTTACGCATTTCCGGACGCATTGAGGCAGGATCGAAAAACAGTTCGGGGGACTGTTTTTCTGCCGAAACGGTATCCACTTTTGCTGAAAATGCTTTAGACGACACAAGGAAAGGCCCCGGCGAAACCGCCGGGGCCTTTTTCACGATGGGGCGGGCATCCGGTCCCGGCCCGCGATCCTTTTACCTTTTCGAAGCCGGCACCGCCTGCTGCGCCTCTTCCGGAGGCTCGACATCCGGACGAACCGGGATAATCTCGGCCTCGCCGGTCGCCTTGCCGTTCGGTGCCGGACCATCCGCTTTCACGGCCCCGGATCCGGCGCGCGCCCCGGTTCCGCTTTTCTCCGAGGGGCTTTCTCCGGACGCATCCTTTTCAGGCGCGGTCACGGTGGTCGCGGGCTCCGTCACCTCGACATAATCCTCTTCGCGCGGAACCATGCCCGGAGCGACATCGGCAATCTCGGTCCTCGCCGCTTTCTTCGCCGGTTCGGGCGTCGCGATCGCCTCGACATCCGCTGAATCAGAGGCTTTCCCGTCTGTCCCCGCCTTGCCCTTGCCGGAAGCACCGACCAGCAGCGGCAGCATCTCGGCGCCGGGCATTGCCGGGGCGGACCCCTTCTCTTCGGGCTCGCGCCATGTCAGCGTGTCGAAACCGGCGCAGCTGTCGCAGACCGGCGCCCAGTTAGACATGACATTGCTGCATTTGTCGCAGATCCATTGCGGCCCGCGCGAAGCGGTCAGCGCGCGCGCCAGCCAGCCCCGCACAACGCTGTCATCGGCGCCCTCGCCCCGCTCCACGGCGGCCATGATCGACAGGGTTCGCACCGTCGGATGCGACTCGGCCAGGTCGCCAAGCGCCCGCCGCGCGCCGGGGAAATCCTCGGCGGCCAGCAAAAGCTCGGCCTTCAGCAGGCGCGATTCCTCGTGATCGGGATTTTTCCGCAGCAGCGCCTCGAAGCGGCGCAGGCGCGCGTTCGGGGTCTCGTCCGGCACGATCTCGGCATAGGCGGCGGCGACATCGGGATGCGGGCGCACCGACCATGTCTTTTCCAGGATCCGCGTCGCATTGCGCGGATCCTTCTGCGCGATATAGCTGCGCGCCGCCAGAACCGAGGCCGGGATCAGGTCGGGCGAGGCCTTGGCGGCGGAAATCGCCGCCTCGCGGGCACTGATCGAATTGCCCTGCGCCAGAACCTCGCTGGCCTCCTGCAGGGCCAGAACCGCGTCGCGGCGAAGCGCGACATCCTTGGGCAGCTCCCCCTGCCGGCGCTTGTCCTTGAGGATGGCGCGGGCGCCCTTCCAGTCATGTTCCCGCGTCTGCAGGTCCAGCAGCGTATTCTGGATCTCCTTGTGGCTCGGCTTGATCGCATAGGCCTTCTGCGCCAGCAGCATCGCGGCCCTGGTATCGCCCTCTTCCAGTTTTTGCCGCATCAACCCGCGAATGCCGACAAAGCGCGTGCGCTCGTCCTCCAGCAGCTTGCGATAGGTCGCGTTGGCCCGGGCCGAGTCGCCCGCCACCTCGGCGGCCTGCGCGGTCAGCAGATCGGTGATATGCGGCCGGTCCAGGAATTTCTCGGCGCGGGCGGCCTTGGCCAGCGCCAGCTTGCCCTCGCCCGAGGCGACGGCCAGCATCCCCTCGCCAAGCGCGTCATATCCCTTGCGCTCGCGCGAGCGGGCGAAATAGCGGCTGATCGCGGTCTCGTCCCCGGCGATGAAGCGGATGAAGGCCAGCGCAAGGCCCAGCAGCTTGAACACCAGCCATGCCAGCACCATCAGCACCAGAAGCGCCACGATCGCCTTGATCGGCGTCAGCGCGATCTCGGTGCCCGCATATTCAAGGCGCAATGTCTGGCCGGTTTCCGAAAGCTGCATCGCCCCCAGGGCAATGGCCAGGACCACGGCAAAGAAAAACAGGATTTTCAACAAGGACAGTAACATGGGCCGGGTCCTCAATTCGTGGTGGCTGACAGGTCGGACAGCGCCGCCTGCGCATCGCTGAAGGCCGTGGCACCGGCCAGCCAATCGGCCATGGCCGGGGCTTCGCGGGCAGCATCGGGCAAGGCCGCCATCTCTTCCAGGGCAGCGGCGATATCGCCCGCCTCGACCCTGGCATTGGCGCGCGAAAGCACCGCGTCGGGATCGTCCCCCTCGCGCGGGGCGACCGAACGGGCGCCGGTCTGTGCCTTCAGGAAATTCGTCAGCATGTTGCCGCCCTGCGCGCCCTCGGCGGACAGGGACGCCCGCAGCGCCGCCCGCGAGGCATCGCCAAAGCTGTCCTGCAGGGTCTCGATGCTGGGGATGTCCTGTTGCAACGCTTCAGGGGCGTCCATCCCGGCATCGGCAAGGGCCTGCTGCGCGTCCTGCGCCGTCACACCCTTGTCCAGCGCGGCCTGCAATGCGGCGACCGCCGCCACGGCCTGCGCGCGTTTTGTGCTGTCGGCAGCGGCTTCCTGCAATTTCGTGGCTTCCGCTTGCGCAGCACTGATCTGCGCCTGCGCCTGTTCGGCGGCGGAACTGATCTGCTGTTGCAGCGTATCGGCCTGCTCGGCGATCTGCTGCACTTTCGCGGCGGCCTCGGGGTCGATGCCGGGCCGCGCCTCCAGCTTGGCCAGCTTAGCGGCCTGCTGTTCCAGTTGCTCCTGCAACCGCGCGAGATCCTGCGGCGAAACCGGCGCTTCGCCCGCGCCGCCCGCAAGGCTCGCCGAGGCGGGATCGGATGGCGCACCGGCCGCATCCGAAGGGGCCGCCCCCGCCGCTTCCAGCGCGGCGATACGCTCGGCCTGCTCTTCCAGCATGGCCTGGATATCGGCGGGAACCGCGGCCTCGCCTGCATCGGCAGCCGTTGTCTCGGCCACGGCCTGCCGCGCCGCCTCTTCGGCGGCCGTCACGGCATCGGCCCTGATCGCCTCGGCGTCGATGGCGGGCTCCTGCTCGGGCAACCAGCCCGCCGGCAGATGCGGCAATGCCCAGATCGTCGCCGCAGCGCCCAGGCCGGCAGCCACGACACCGCCGAAAACCACCGGCCAGAAGCCGGTCTTGCGCACGGTCACGTTCTGCTGTGTTGCGGTCGGCTGGTTCGCCGCCGCCTGCTGTATCCCGGCCGGTTCCGCCTCGGGCTTGCCGCGCGAATCGACGGACGGAACGCCGGGTTTACTCTCGTCCTTCGGCCCCGTCTCCGGTTCCGTGGCGGCGGAGATCACGGCGGCCTTGCCCATATCCGCCTGTTCCGGCGCCGGTTTGGGCTCTGCCGCGCCCCGCCCTGTCGCGGATTTTCCGACCAGCGCCGAATCGGCGGGGCTGATCTCTCCCCCGCGCGCGGCAGCCGAATCGCCCTTGCCCGCACCTGTATCGGTGGTGCGGATCACACCCGGCTCAGCCGCCTCTTTCCTGAGCTTCAGCGTCTCTTTCGGCTGCTCGGCCGGTGAGGCCGCGGTTTTGTTCGAGGGTTTGCTCTTGCTTGGCTTGGTCACGTTTACTCCCCGTCATCCAACGCCACGGTGGCACCGCAGCCGCCGGGTCTTCCGGCTTAGCCTATCCAGCCAATGCCGCAGTCTCAACCCGCTGTCATCAGCTTTGTTCCCTTTCCGCAAGTCGGCGAATCGTCGCGGCCATCGCTTTTGCAGAGGGATCGGCGGCGATTGCGCGGCGCTTGGCGGGCATCCGCCACTCATCCATCGCAGCCGGGCTGATCGCCGCGATCCATGCCTCGGCACGGGAATCACGGAACGCCGCCGACAGCAGCCGGGCGGAGCGCGGAGAGAACAGCGGCACCGCCACCGGCCCGGGTCCGGCCAGCAATGCCCGGGCCGCGTCATTCAGGGGCTGGGCGATCTGGTCGTAGACCACCATCCCCTCGACCGGCAATTCGCGCGCGAGGTGACGGCCATGCGGATGGATCAGCGGAACCTCTGCCGCCTCGATCAGCGGCAGCAACCCCTCGGCAAAGCCGTTGCCCTCGCGCGGGGTAAACCCGGCCTCGCGCGCAGCCTTCGCCGTCCGCGCGCCCACGCAAAGCGCCAGCCGCCCCCGCCCCGGTCCCGCCGCCGGCACCGCATGGGCCGAGGTAAAGACCAGCCCCGGCGCCGCATGCAGCCGGTCCGCATCATGCGCCACCGGCGCGATCCTCAGGATCGGCGAGATCACCGCCTCCCATTCCGGCAGCATCGCCGCGAAGCGCCGCGAATCCGGCTCGGGGCGGGTCAGCAGAAGGCGGGGCTGCGGCTTTGCTGGCATTGGCATTTCCCCCTCGGCGATGCTACTTCATCAGGGGTAAGCGGCATTCCCCCTCCCGGCAAGAGCATGGACGACAGCATTTTCCTTGGCATCGAAAGCAGTTGCGATGACACCGCCGCCGCCATCGTCACCGGCGGCCGCCGCATCCTGTCCTCGGTCGTGGCGGGCCAGACCGAGATGCATGCCGATTTCGGCGGCGTCGTCCCCGAGATCGCCGCCCGCGCCCATGCCGAGCGGCTGGATATCTGCGTCGAGCAGGCGCTGGCCGAATCGGGGCTGACGCTGCGCGAACTGACCGCCGTTGCGGTGACTGCCGGGCCGGGGCTGATCGGCGGGGTGATGGCCGGGGTGATGATGGCCAAGGGCATCGCCGCCGGGGCCGGGCTGCCGCTGGTGGGGGTGAACCACCTTGCCGGACATGCGCTGACCCCGCGCCTGACGGATGGCATCGGTTTTCCCTACCTGGTGCTGTTGGTCTCGGGCGGGCATTGCCAGTTCCTGCGCGTGGATGGCCCGCAGGAATTCTCGCGCCTCGGCGGCACCATCGACGACGCACCCGGAGAGGCGTTCGACAAGCTGGCCAAGCTGCTGGCCCTACCCCAGCCCGGCGGCCCCTCGGTCGAGGCCGAGGCGGCGCTTGGGCGTGCCGACCGCTTCGAGCTGCCGCGTCCGCTTCTGGACCGGCCCGGCTGCGACATGTCCTTTTCGGGCCTCAAGACGGCGGCGCTGCGCCTGCGCGACCAGCTGATCGCGGAACAGGGCGGGTTGCGGCAATCCGACCGGCAGGATCTCTGCGCCGCCTTCCAGACCGCCGTGGCCGAGGTTCTGGCCGAGAAATCCCGCCGCGCGCTGGCCCTGTCCCCTGCCCCGGTGCTGGCCGTTGCGGGCGGGGTCGCGGCCAACAGGACCATCCGCGCCGCGCTGGAACAGGTCGCGCGGGACGCGGGCGCGCGCTTCCTCGCCCCGCCCCTGCGGCTTTGCACCGACAACGCGGCAATGATCGCGTGGGCGGGGATCGAGCGGTTCCGGACAGGCGCGCGCGACGGCATGGACCTAGCCGCCCGCCCACGTTGGCCACTGGACAGCCGCGCCGCGCCGATGCTGGGCAGCGGCAAGAAGGGGGCGAAGGCATGAGCATCGCGGTTCTGGGCGCAGGCGCATTCGGCTCTGCGCTGGCGGTGGCGCTGGCGACACGCGGGCCGGTCACGCTTTGGGGACGCAGCACGGGTTGGGGGCGAGAGAACCCGCGCCTGCCCGGCGTCACCCTGCCCGATGCGGTCACCGTCACCGGCGACCTGCCGCAGGCCACCCGCGCCGATACGCTGCTGCTGGCCCTTCCGGCGCAGAAGCTGGGCGCATTCCTGGCCGATCACGCCGCGCATCTGGACGGCAAGACGCTGGTCAGCACGGCCAAGGGGATCGATCTGACCCGGCTGACCGGCCCCTCGCGGCTGATTGCCTCCGCCTGTCCCGCCGCCACGGTCGCGGTGCTGACCGGCCCGTCATTCGCCGCCGATATCGCCCGTGGCCTGCCCACCGCCCTGACGCTGGCCTGCGCCGATCCCGGGCGCGGCAAGGCGCTGCAGCATGCGCTGTCCACGCCCGTCCTGCGCCTTTACCGCAGCAGCGACGTGACCGGGGCCGAACTGGGCGGCGCGCTGAAGAACGTCATCGCCATCGCCGCCGGAACCGTGATGGGCGCGGGGCTGGGCGACAGCGCCCGCGCGGCAATCATCACCAGGGGCTTTGCCGAGATGACCCGCCTCAGCGCCCGGCTTGGCGCCCGGCCCGAGACGCTCACCGGCCTGTCGGGACTGGGCGACCTGATGCTGACCTGCTCTTCGGTGCAGTCGCGCAATTTCCGTTTCGGCCATGCCATCGGCTCGGGCTCGGATTTCGACTCCGGCACGACCGTCGAGGGGGCCGCCACCGCCCGCGCCGTGACCCGGCTGGCCGCGGAACTGGACGAGGAACTGCCCATCGCCGCCATGGTCGCGCGTCTTGCGCAAGGCGCGGTTTCCGTGGAAAACGCCATGGAGCACCTGATGAACCGCCCGCTCAAGGAGGAATGATGCCCCTATTCGCCGTCATCTGCCGGGACAGGCCCGGCGCACTGCAGACCCGGCTGGACACGCGCGAGGCGCATCTGGCCCATATCAGGGACAGCGGGATCGTCGCCATGGCCGGCCCGCTGATCGAGGACGGAGAGATGCGCGGCTCGCTGGTCATTCTCGACGCCCCCGACCTGGGCGCGGCCGAGGACTGGGCGGCGAATGATCCCTACAAATCCGCCGGGCTGTTCGAGAGCGTGCGGGTGACCGAATGGAAGAAGGTGATCGGCTGATGGCATACTGGCTTTTCAAATCCGAACCCGACGTCTTTGGCTGGGACGACCTGGTCGCCAAGGGCGATCGGGGCGAGGAATGGGACGGGGTGCGCAACTACCAGGCCCGCAACAACATGCGGGCGATGAAAAAGGGCGATCTCGGGCTGTTCTATCACTCGAACCAGGGCAAGGAGGCCGTCGGCATCTGCGAGGTCATCGCCGAGGCCCATCCCGACAGCACCACCGACGATCCCAGATGGGAATGCGTGGATGTGAAGGCGGTCAAACCGCTGCCGCGCTTTGTCTCGCTGGAGCAGGCCAAGACCGAGCCCCGGCTGAAGGACATGGCGCTGGTCAACAATTCCCGCCTGTCGGTCCAGCCGGTGAGTGACGCGGAATGGGCGGTGGTGATGGAACTCGCCGGTCTCTGACCGGCTGCGGAAACACCGCACCCGCCGGCAGATCGGTGCCGGGGACAGTGTTGGCGCCACAGGCTACCCCCTGAAGCTACCCCGGGGCGGCGGATCGGTAATCCGCGGGCGCGGGGAAACCTTTCGTAACCGCTGGAAATTCCCCTGCGGTGCCGATAGACAAGCGCCGATCAAAAGGACGCATCCATGGCCCGCCATCTCATCACCTCTGCCCTGCCCTATATCAACGGCATCAAGCATCTGGGAAATCTCGTCGGCTCCCAGCTTCCCGCCGATCTTTACGCGCGTTACCTGCGGGGGCGCGGGCATGAGGTGATGTTCATCTGCGCCACCGACGAGCACGGCACCCCCGCCGAACTGGCCGCCGCCAAGACCGGCGAGCCGGTGGCCGAATACTGCGCCCGGATGCATGGCGAGCAATCGGCGCTGGCGCGGGGTTTCGGCCTCAGCTTCGATCATTACGGGCGTTCCTCCAGCGACCGCAACCGCGTGCTGACCCAGCATTTCGCCGGACGGCTGGCCGATGCGGGCTATATCCGCGAGGTCAGCGAGAAGCAGGTCTACTCCATCGATGACGGCCGCTTCCTGCCCGACCGCTATATCGAGGGCACCTGCCCCAATTGCGGCTACGAGCGTGCGCGCGGCGATCAATGCGAGAACTGCACCAAGCAGCTCGACCCGACCGACCTGATCAATCCGCGCTCGGCCGTCAGCGGCAGCACCAACCTGGAAGTGCGCGAGACCAAGCATCTCTACCTGCGCCAATCGGCGCTCAAGGGCGAGATCGCCGAATGGATCGATTCCAAGACCGGCTGGCCGATCCTGACCACCTCGATCGCCAAGAAATGGCTCAACGATGGCGACGGGCTGCGCGACCGGGGCATCACCCGCGACCTGAACTGGGGCGTGCCGGTCAAGCGCGGCGAGCAGGACTGGCCGGGGATGGAGGGCAAGGTCTTCTATGTCTGGTTCGACGCGCCCATCGAGTATATCGGCGCCACCGCAGAATGGGCCGACGCCAACGGCCGGGCCGAGGCCGACTGGCGCCGCTGGTGGCGGCTGGACGAGGGCGCGGGCGACGTCACCTATACCCAGTTCATGGGCAAGGATAACGTGCCCTTCCACACCCTGTCCTTTCCCTGCACCCAGATCGGTTCGGGCGAGCCGTGGAAGATGGTCGATTACATCAAGTCCTTCAACTACCTGACCTATGACGGCGGGCAGTTCTCGACCTCGCAGGGACGCGGCGTGTTCATGGATCACGCGCTCGAGATCCTGCCCGCCGATTACTGGCGCTGGTGGCTGCTGTCCCACGCCCCCGAATCCGGCGACAGCGAGTTCACATGGGAGAATTTCCAGCAGTCGGTGAACAAGGATCTCGCCGATGTGCTCGGCAATTTCGTCAGCCGGATCACCAAGTTCTGCCGCTCGAAGTTCGGCGAGGCGGTGCCCGAGGGCGGCAGCTACGGCCCCGACGAAACCGCACTGATCGAGGCCCTGACCACCCGCATCCGCGCCTACGAGGGGCATATGGACCGGATGGAGATCCGCCGCTCTGCCGCCGAGCTGCGCGCCATCTGGGTGCTGGGCAACGAATATCTGCAAAGCGCGGCGCCGTGGTCCAGCTTCAAGACCGACCCGGAAATGGCCGCGATGCAGGTCCGGCTCGGGCTGAACCTGATCCGGCTTTACGCGGTGCTGTCGGCGCCTTTCATCCCCTTTGCCTCGAAGTCGATGCTTGAGGCGATGCAAACCGATCAGGCAGACTGGCCCACCGACATCGCAGAGGCGCTGGCCGCCCTGCAACCGGGCCATGCCTTTACCGTGCCCGAGGTGCTTTTCGCCAAGATCACCGACGAACAGCGCGCGGAATGGGAAGAACGCTTCAAGGGCACGCGGGAATAAGCGCCCCGATCCGGGCCGCTCCGCCCCCGTCCAAAGGCGCTCCGGCTCTTCTTCGCGCAGATATCCCCTGGGGAAGCACGCGAGGTGCGGCGGGGGGCGGCAGCCCCCGGCCATGGCGAGATCATCTCGCCGAGTTTCACAGATCCGCCACTCCGGGCGGGTCCCAGGGATCCTGCGGTATCAGTCGTTTTCGCCGAAGCTTTTCCAGATCGACGCGCCGATGACCGCGCCAAGGATCGGGGCGACCCAGAACAGCCACAACTGCCCAAGCGCCCAGCCATCGGCAAACAGCGCCTGGCTGGTCGAACGGGCGGGATTGACCGAGGTATTGGTGACCGGAATCGAGATGAGATGGATCAGCACCAGCGCCAGTCCGATCGCGATCGGCGCGAAGCCGGTCGGCGCCCGGCCATGGGTAACGCCGAGGATGACGATCAGAAAGAACGCGGTCAGGATCGTCTCGATGACGAGGGCCGCGAGCATCGAATAGCCATCCGGCGAATGCTCGCCATATCCGTTTGCCGCGAATCCCCCGGCCTCGAATCCCGCCTTGCCGGTGGCGATGACATAAAGCGCGGCGGCGGCAAGGACGGCCCCGGCCAGCTGCGCCACGATATAGGGCAGCAGATGGGCCGCCGGGAACCGCCCCGCCGTGGCGAGGCCGATCGAGACGGCAGGGTTGAAATGCCCGCCGGAAATCCCGCCGACGGCATAGGCCATGGTCAGGACGGTCAGGCCGAAGGCAAGGGCAACGCCGGTAAAGCCGATGCCGAGCTCTGGATATGCTGCGGCGAAAATGGCGCTGCCGCAGCCTCCGAACACGAGCCAGAAAGTGCCGAGAACCTCGGCAGTAAGTTTCTTATACATTTGAAAACTCCGAAGTTTGAAATATGGCGGCACGGCCGGGGTGAGGGGACGTGCATGTCTGTAATAGTTCCCAAAGTTTCCATTTACGCAAGATGGAACCTCGTATTAACCATGCGCCGGGAAAATCGCGGAAAATACCGCCGGTCAACTTTTGCTTTGCGAAACCGCTGTAGACAGCACAGTGGCGCGGCCGGGCTTGCCTGTCCAAGCGCCTTGCCGACTCTTGTTGCGGGTGGACCATGGCGGATACGCTTGCCGATGACGAAAATTCCGCATTGCGGGAGGATCACGGAACGCAGGTTCCGCCGGGGCCCGGGCTCCCGCTGGCCAAGTTGATCTTCGGCCGGCTATTGCCCGACCGCTACTCGCTCTTGTCCTGCAGCCTGTTTGTCCTTGGCGTGGCATTTTCCGCCCTGCTTCTCTTCGCCGAACTCGTCGAAGGGGCCGGGCTGAGATTGCTTCTGGCAAATCGCGGCTTCACCGCGCCTGTCACACTGGCGTTGCTGGCGCTGACCGGCGGGGCGATTGCGCGCAGGCTGCTCGGCCGGCTCCCCGGTTGCAGGCTGCCGGCAACCGGGGACCTGCGCCGCGCCGCCGATATCCTCGCCCGTCAGCCTGATGCGGGCGCCGGCCTTGTCCGCCTTGGCGACAAGCAGGTGATGTTTTCCGACTGCGGCACGGCCTTCATCATGTATGCCCGGCGCGGACGCTCCTGCGTGGCCCTGTTCGATCCGGTCGGTCCGGCGCAGGCATGGCCCGGACTGATCGTGAAGTTCATCGAAACGGCCCGCAAGGCCGGATGCCGGGCGGTTTTCTACCAGGTCTCGGCAGGGTTCCTGCCATTTGCGCTGGACACGGGGATGAAATGCCTGAAATTTGGCGAGCAAGCTATTGTCGATATTGAAAATTTCAACCTGCAGGGCGGCACCTGGCTGAAATTGCGCCGCTCGGTGAACCGCGCCACGCGCGACGGGTTGGAGTTTTCCATGCTCTCCGCCGATGAAATTCCCGCCGTGCTGGACGAACTGAGACATGTCTCCGATCTCTGGCTGGCGATGCATCGAACCGCCGAGAAGGGCTTTTCCCTTGGAAGGTTCCAGCCGGAATACATCGCCGCGGGGCCGGTGGCGGTCATCAGGATGAACGGCAGGATCGTGGCATTCGCCAATATCCTTGTCTCGTCCTGCGAAGGCGATGCCTATATCGACCTGATGCGCCATGTCCCCGATGCCCATCGGGGCGCAATGGACCTGCTTTTCGTCCGCATCATGGAGCGGCTGAAGGCCGAGGGGTTCCGGACCCTGAACCTGGGCATGGCCCCGCTGGCCGGACTTGCCATCCATTCGCGGGCGCCGCTTTGGAATCATCTCGGCAACCGGATATTCCTCAGCGGCGAACGGTATTACAATTTCCAGGGCGTAAGGGCTTTCAAGTCCAAGTTCCGCCCCCGGTGGCAGCCGCGCTATATCGCGGTTTCCGGCCGGGGCATTGCGGTGCTGGCAATTCTCGACATCGCGTTACTCATCGGCGGCGGTCTCAAGGGAATTATTCGAAAACAATAAATTGCCTTGATTATCTCAGGCTCCCGCCCAGATGGATGACCGCCCCGCTTCCGGCCCGGTCCGGGCTGCGCCATCTGGCGCAGCGCCGCCGCCGGGTCTATCCTGACCGGACAGGAACAGGAGCCCCGCATGACCCATTGCATCCTTCTCGGCGCACCCGTGGACGAAGGCCAGCGCCGCCCCGGCTGCCTGATGGGCCCCGCCGCCTATCGCGTGGCGGGCATCAGCGATACCCTTGCCGCGCTTGGCCACAGCGTCGAGGATCGCGGCGATGTCGCCCCCGACCCGGGCAGGCAGGAAAGCTGCGGCAATCCCGCCGTTCACCATCTGCCCGAGGTTATCGGCTGGACCGGCGCGCTGAGCCGGGCCACCGCCGCCGCCCTGTCCGACGGCATGCCGATCATCATGGGGGGCGATCATTCCCTTGCGCTTGGCAGCCTCGCCGGGGTCGCCGCTCATGCCGCAGGCATCAGCCGCCCGCAATTCGTGATCTGGCTGGACGCGCATAGCGATTTCCACAGCGTCCTGACCACCAGTTCGGGCAACCTGCACGGCACGCCGATGGCCTATGCCAATGGCCGCTCCGGATTCGAGCCCTTCCCGCCCTTTCCCAACCCGATCCCCGGCGCGAATATCTGCATGTTCGGCATCCGCAGCGTCGATCCGGCAGAGCATAGCGCCATGCAGGAAACCGACATCACGGTGAACGACATGCGCGTGTTGGACGAACAGGGCATTGCCGCGCCGCTCAGCGCCTTTCTCGACCGTGTCGCCGCCGTGAACGGCATGCTGCATGTCTCGCTGGACGTGGATTTCCTCGATCCTTCCATCGCCCCTGCGGTCGGCACCACCGTGCCCGGCGGCGCCACCTTCCGCGAGGCGCATCTGGTGATGGAACTGCTGCATGAATCCGGGCTCGTGACCTCGCTGGATCTCGTCGAGCTCAACCCTTTCCTCGACGACCGGGGACGCACCGCCAAGCTGATGGTCGACCTGGTCGGCTCGCTGATGGGCCGCAAGGTCTTCGACCGCCCGACCCGCAGCTATTGACGCGCAACGCCGGGCGGCAGGTTACGCTTGATTAATCCGGGCGGCTTGGCTAGCTACTCGGGGTCACGGCGGACGTGGCGAAATCGGTAGACGCAGCAGACTTTAAATTTGGAGTGCCCGCGGGGAAATCCGTGGAGTAGAACCGCTCAAAGTCGGGGAACGCTAAAGGGCAGATACACGCGCCCCAGGTCAATCCCGAGCCAAGCCCCAACCGGGGAAGGTGTAGAGACTGGACGGGCGGCGCCTAAAGCCTTCGGGTCATGGCGAAGGGACAGTCCAGACCACGAACGCCGAAAGGCGGCGGCGAAAGCCGAAGTGGTACGAAAATCTGCTTCTCGCATGAGAGTACGGGTTCGAGTCCCGTCGTCCGCACCAATCACCGGAAAGGGGCCCCCGGTGTAACGGTCTGCACAAGCCGTCCAGCCTCCAGCGCAGTTTGCGTTTGATCAGCCCTACCCCGGCCCGCTTGTTCTTCATGCAGATATCCCCGGGGGCATCCGGGCCGGATGGAGGCAGCGCCCCCGGCCATGGCAGGATGCAGATCGCGGCTGAACCCGATCAACTGCAAACTGCTCTGGCCTTCGGCCCCGGCCCTTCAGCCGCCCTTCAGGCGCTGCATCAGGAAGACCTCGCTTTCGGGTGTGACGGGGGTGTGGCGCCCGGTGGCGATCTCGCCGTCGATCACCACCGACACGCCGCTATCGAGGATCGGCCCGAGGCCCGGATAGGCGGCTGTCAGCCCGTCCAGAATCTCGGCCACGGTTCCGGCCTCGATCTCGACCGCCCGTTCCCCGTCGGTGAACCGGGTCAGGCTGGACCAAAGATTGACCTTCACCATGCGCGCCCCGCAGCATTCCGGCATTCCGGCAAAGCTCCGGAACGCTGCGGGTCCTTGTCTTTACGCATTTTCGGACACAAAACCGGTCTCCATTCTTGCTGAAATCGCCTTAGCCCTGCCGGGCCTCCCCGATCGCGGCCAACACCCTGGGCGGTGACATCGGCAATTGCCGCAGCCGCGCGCCTGTGGCCTGGTGGATGGCATTGGCGATCGCCGGAAGCGGCGGGGTGATGCCCGTCTCGCCCACGCCGCGCACGCCGAACGGGTGGCCGGGATTGGGCACCTCGACGATCTCGGTATCGATCATCGGCAGGTCCGAGGCCACCGGCACCCGGTAGTCGAGGAACACCGAATTCTGCAACCGCCCGTCCTCGCCGTAGATATAGGCCTCGTTCAGCGCCCAGCCTATGCCCTGCACCGCGCCGCCCTGATACTGGCCCTCGACATAGGAGGGATGGATCGCCCGGCCGGCATCCTGCACGACAAGATAGCGCAGGATGGTGGTGCGGCCGGTTTCCGGATCGACCTCCACATCGACGACATGACAGCCAAAGCTCGCCCCGACGCCGTCGGGGACCGATTCATGGTGCCCCGAGATCGGCCCGCCGGTCGAGCCCATCTTGCCCGCGATCTCGGCGATGGTCATCGGCGGGAATTCCCCGGCATTGGGACCGGCGGGCTGTGCCGCGCCGTTCATCCATTCGACGGCCTCCGGGTCGATTCCCCATTCGCTGGCGGCCCGCCTGCACATCTCGCCGATGGCCTGCCGCGCGGCCTCGACCGCCGCCTTGCCGCAGGCGAATGTGGCGCGGCTGCCATGGGTCGGCTCGTTGACGCCGAGCGCGCCGGTCTCGACGACATTGACGCGGACATCCTCGTAGGGGATCCCCAGTGTCTCGGCTGTCATCAGCGCGATCGAGGCGCGGCTGCCGCCGATATCCGGCGTGCCGATCGAGACCTGCACGGTTCCATCCTCGGAAAGCGCCATCGACACCGATGTCTCGCCGTTATGGTTGAACCAGTAGCCGGTGGCGATGCCGCGCCCCTGGTTCGGCCCGAGCGGCGCGGACAGGTTCGGATGCGCGCGCGTGGCCTCCAGCGTCTCGATCAGGCCGATGGTGCCGAATTTCGGGCCATAGCTGGAGGTATCGCCGGTATTCACGGCATTCTTGAGCCGCATTTCGAGCGGGTCGAGATCCAGTTCGCGGCACATCTCGTCGAGCAGGCTTTCCACCGCGAAGGCGCCCATGGGCGAACCCGGCGCGCGGTAGGCGGCGCATTTCGGACGGTTCGCCAGCACGTCATAGCCGATATGCTGCACGGCGGGCAGCTTGTAGGGCGCAAAGGCGCAATAAAGCGCCATGTCCACCGGCGCGCCGGGAAAGGCCCCGCCCTGCATCCGGAACTCGGCCCGGGCGGCGGTGAGCGTGCCGTCCTTCTTCATGCCGATCTTGACGTCCATCGAGGCCGAGGCGGTCGGGCCCGTCGCCCGCAGCACCTCGGAGCGGCTCATCACGATCTTGACCGGGCGTCCGCCCGCCTTGCGGCTGAGCGCCAGCGACAGGGGTTCCATGAAGATCGTCGTCTTGCCGCCGAATCCGCCGCCGATTTCCGAAGGCGTCACGCGCAGTTGCGAGGTTTCCAGCCCAAGAACAGCGGTGCACATCCTGCGGATGAACCATTGCCCCTGCGTGCAGACCCACATCTCGCCCTTGCCATCCTCGCCAAGCTGGCCAAGGCAGGCATGCGGCTCGATATAGCCCTGGTGGGTGGCCTCGGTCTTGTAGCTGCGCTCCATGACCAGATCGGCCTCGGCGAAACCCGCCTCGATATCGCCACGGCCGAAATCGATATAGCGCACCACGTTGGGCGGCATGCCCTCGGGCACGGTCGCGTCGGCGGCACCCTCGCGGATCACCGGCGCGTCGGGCCTGATCGCGTCATCGACGTCGATGACATGCGGCAGCACCTCGTATTCGACCTCGATCAGCCGCGCCGCCTCCTGCGCGCGCAGCGCCGAGGTCGCGGCAACGGCGGCAACCGCGTGGCCGTCATACAGCGCCTTTTCCCCGGCCATGGTGTTTTCCTGGAGGTTCCAGTCCTCGCCGGTCAGGCCGGTGGGAAAATCGGCGCGGGTGACGACGGCCTTCACGCCCGCCAGCGCCTCGGCCTTCGAGCTGTCGATCCTGACGATCCGCGCATGCGCATGGGGAGAGCGGACAACCGCGCCCCAAAGCATCCCCGGAGCCGAGATATCGGCGCCGTAGCGCGCGCGGCCGGTTACCTTGTCCAGCCCGTCGGGACGGTCGGGCCGGGTGCCGACCAGCCGGAATTCCCTGATCTCATCCTTTGCCATCACGCAGCCTCCTTGCGCATGTCCGCAGCCGCGTCGAGCACGGCGCGGACGATCTTGTCATATCCGGTGCAGCGGCAGAGATTCCCCGCCAGCCAATAGCGCACCTCGGTTTCGGTCGGGTCGGGGTTACGCTCCAGCAGCGCTTTCGCGGCCACCAGGAAGCCCGGCGTGCAGAAGCCGCATTGCAGCGCGGCATGTTCGATGAACTTGCGCTGCAGCGGATGCAGCTCGTTGCCATTCGCCATGCCCTCGATGGTCTCGACCCGCTTGCCCGCGGCCTCGACGCCCAGGACCAGGCAGGAACAGACCAATTCTCCGTCGAGCGTGACCGAGCAGGCCCCGCAATCCCCGGTGCCGCAGCCTTCCTTGGAGCCGGTCAGGCCAAGATGGTCGCGCAGGCAGTCCAGAAGCGTCTCGCGCGGGTCGGCGAGGAACTCGGCCTCATCGCCGTTGACGGTGGTGGTAACGTGCATCTTGCTCATGGATCAGTCTCCGTTGGCTCGGGCATAGGCTATCCTGGCGGCGCGCTTTGCCAGAACGCCGGCCACTTCGGTGCGGAACTCGACGGTTCCGCGCTTGTCGTCGATGGGGTTGCAGGCGGCCGACGCGGCCCCGGCCAATGCGTCCAGCGCCGCATCGTCCAGCGATGTGCCGATGATGGCCTCGGCGCAGGCGGGGACCAGTTCGATCCTCGGGCTGACGGCACCGAGCGCCACGCGCGCCTCGGTGATCCTGCCGCCATCGACGCGCAGGTTGACGGCGCAGCCGACCACCGCGATGTCCATCTCGGTGCGCGGGATGAAGCGCAGATATGCGTCGCCGCCCCCGGCCCCGCGCGGCGGCAGCAGAATGGCGGAAATCACCTCGCCAGCAGCAAGCGTCGTCTTGCCGGGTCCGGCGGGGATGTCCTCGACCGGCACGATGCGGCGGCCACCGGGGGCGGTGATCTCGACACTCGCGCCCGCCGCGACCAGCCCGGGCACCGAATCCGCCGCCGGAGAGCCGTTGCACAGATTGCCGGTCAGCGTGGCCCGCCCCTGCACCTGTGTCGAGCCGACAAGCTCCATTCCCTCGACGACTCCGGGCCAGTCCCGCACCAGCGCCTCATGCGCCCCAAGCCGCGCGCCGGACACGGCGACACCGATTTTCCAGCCGCCATCCCCGGTTTGCGCGATCTCGGTCACGCCCGGGATCTTCTTGAGATCGATCAGGTCGTCGGGCAGGACCGCACCGGCGCGCATCTGGACCAGCACATCGGTGCCGCCGGCCAGGAAACGCGTCACCCCGGAGGCTTCGGCCGCAAGCCTTGCCGCATCATCGAAACTGGATGGTGTATGATATCGCATGTGGTCTTCCTTGACGTGGCTACGACGATCGCGGTTCAGACGGGTCGGAAAGATCCGACCGGTTGCCGGGATGCAAGGGTGGCAAATTCCACCGCGTGCAGCCATTCGGCCTGTCCCGGCCCCGCTTCGTCCGGCTCCATTCCTCCGGCATGCCCCGCATCGGGGCCGCCAGTTCAAGAGGATGACCGTTCGGATCGAAGATGTAAATCGGATCATCGAGGATATGATCCGCGACAGCCGGAATCCTGTGCCGTTTCTTTCCGACTTGGCACGATATCGCCGGTGGCGGCGCGCCGGACGGGCCGGCCGCCCCGCAACCGTCGGGCAGCGGGTTTTCGGGTTTCGCGTTGGACTCTTCGCCCGAGGTTCAATACGCTTGCGCGGACGGATCGATTGAATCGTGCCGGCGCACAGAGGGTGGGATGTACGGTTACTGTGTGACTTTCAACATTGCTGAAAATGTTTCGCTTCAGGAGAAATATCCGGAACTCGATCAGGCATTGAATGCCGTGACCGAAGCTGTAATCAGCAAAGGCAAATCATTCGTTCTTTTCTCGAGCCGGGAGCCGCGAGAAAAAATCGCCGATCTTGTTAAAGAGCATCTGGATGCCGAAACCGATGCCGCCGTGATTTCTCACCTGAACGGATCGCGCAGTATCGTCATCGGCACCCGCCGCGACAACGATATTTATGCCCTGGAGTGATCCGGCCTGGATATTGATCCTATCAAAACCGGATGAACCAGAACAGCAATACGAACTTATCTCATGCTGATACAAGCTGCGTGATGCTTTTATCATGACGGTGCAGCAGACTACGTGCATCACGGTAAGTCGGAAATGGTCGCGCTGCAACCGGAGTATAATCGTGATCGCGCAATTCCGGGAAAAGCGCATATATTTCCGCGACCGCCTCCGGTCCTACTCGTTTCAGAGCCTCAGGCCCCGTGAAAAGTGACTCGGCTTCAGCTCCGTTCGCTATCACGATCTCGTGCCGATCGAAAAGCAGGTGGCAATATACGACCTCATCAAGATCATCCACGATCTCGCACCCTTCGAACGACAGCAGTTGCACGGCCGCGACCAAAACCTCTGACGTCCCGAACATCCGCTGGGCAATCCTCGAACGGATCAGAATGCGGTGCTGCCGCGACACCAGAAGATCCGTGGAAGGCGTATTCTCTCCCAATGCACCCGCCCGGATGCGGATCGGGCGCAGCTTTGGATTGGCGGCCAGTTGTTCGGCATTTAGGCTGCGATGACCGATCCAGCGAACGGGTTGATACCCGTTGTCACGGGTCAGAACCAGGTCACCTGGAGCAAGGCTTTCGACCCGCTGTGCACCAGCTTTTGTGAGAATTTCGGTACCCTCAACGTAGCAGAACGGCTGATCGAAGGAGTCAGCGTATAGGGTGCCGTATTCAGAGGATCCCGAGGGTGTCGACTTCGATACAAGTCTTATCGAATTGACATCGGTCTGCTTGTACCCCTTGCTCAACATATCCTGGATATCGTCATCCCGGGGCCTGATAAAGGTCATACCCGGATTGGCTCCATCCGAATCAAGTTGCATGATAAAAAATCGATACTCCAGCACCTCGGGTTTCCCACCGGGTTTTTGCAGTTCGATTTCAACATTATATCTTGCAATTTCGTTTATCTGACTGAACTTCCCATCAACCAGAACACCTTCATCCGCGCCAGGGGGGGAGCCACCATCATTATCAGTGTCCCCGATCCAGGGACGATCCGTCTCATTGGCAGAGGTGTCCCTGAACGCCAGATCGTCCCGATATACCGCACCAGAACCTATTTTATAGGTATGTGGAGAAATGTTCTCTAGATCGTTACCGCTGTTATTCGGAATATCAATTACCCAACCCCAGGTACCATAAGTTCTGGTTACCATAACCTAACCCCCACTCGTTACGCGCCGGAACTTGCAACCCTGCTAATCGCCCCGGTTAATCCTTGTCACTCACTCATGCATAGTTAAGATTTGATTGATATAGCTTAAGTAAGTATTGTCAAATGGAGCTTTCAATCATCAATAAGTTATGCGGTTCCCGGCCTGCTCACACGGGCCACTTTGCCGCAAGAACGTGATCCCTCTGAATCGGCATTCGATGGCCCGACGGTGCCGTGAACGAAACATCCCGGCAGGCATGGCCTGATCGATGCGGCCAGCCTTATCCCGGCTACATCAATCCAAACCCCATCCCGGGAAATGCAGATACCTATAAGAGCGGGAATAAAATGCAGGATTCTGTTGCCAGGCTCCTGCGGGCCCCGCCTGAAGCTGCTAGGCGTCAGGGCTTAAGGTTTCGGTTTGGTTACTGCTTACGCAGCAACGGCCACCGGAGCACGGTTGTCGTTGGCAACTGTACATTTTGCACCGATGACGGTGGTAGCTCACCGGGACAAAGCAAACCCCTTTAGACGTTCGTCGATCCTGTTTCGGCCCCATGTTCCCCCAACGAAGGTGAATGGTGGAGCCGCCGGGTACCGCCCCCGGGTCCGATCCGCTTATTACGAGCGCGTTTATGTCCATAGTCCGGCAGATGCCGAACAGGGTGGAATATAGGCATGCCGGGCGGATGCTGCAAGGACCGATGCGGGGGGCTCAGGGCTTGATATAGGCAAAGCCCTCCTGTTGCAGCCTGGCCAGTTCGGCCACGCCGGAAGGCACGATATCCTCTGGCCAGACATCGAACAGGTCGGTTTCCGGGTCGATCCCGCGCCCGGTCAGCGTGTTGTTGCAGACCAGGAATTGCACGCCCTCGTTCTTGAGCCCGGCAATCAGCCCTTGCAATTGCTGGTTTTCCAGCGCGGCCTGCAACAGGCCCAGGCCATCGCCATGCATGACCACGCGCAGATCGAGATTGTCCTTGCCGACCGCATTGACATGGTTGCGGATATTGTTGAGCGCGGGTTTATAGCCCGCACCGTCCCCGCCGCCATCCGCATTGATATGGTAAACCACCTTCTGTGGCGGGTAATCCTGCTGTGCCTGATCTTCCTGGGCCCGGGCCGTGCCGGTTGTCACCGCCCAGAGGCCGATCGCGGCGGCGGCAATGATTGTCAGGACTCGCATGATCTTCTCCTTCGTTCCGAAATTCTGCCCGGCGGTCATTCCATGATGGCCGGGTCATGTCTGCCGCCCGGGGTTCAGGCGCTGCCTTCTACCCGGATCAATGTCTGCATCCCCGTGGCCACGTGGGTTCTTCGCGCGCCATCCACGGCCCGGACATCGAGCTGGCACACCGTCAGAGTGCGCCCCGGCTTGATCACCCGCCCCACCGCCTCCAGCCTTTCGCCGCGGGCGGGATTGATCAGGTTCAGCTTGAACTCGACCGTCAGAACGGCGCTGCCTTCGGGAAACAGCGTATAGGCCGCGTAGCCGCCGGCGGTATCGGCGATGGCGGAACTGCCGCCCGCGTGGAAATAGCCGTGCTGCTGGGTCAGTTCCGGCCGAAACGGCAGGGTCAGCGTCACCAGCCCGGCGCGGATCCCGGCGATCTCGGCCCCCAGATGCGCCATCAGCCCCTGCCGGTTGAAGCTGTCACGCACCCGCCGGATGACATTCCCGTCCAGTTCCGCCCCGATTTCCATCTGCATATCCCCTTCGTGTCCAGGTTCCCGGAAAGCTCATATTTCCAGCAATGCGCGGCGGAACCCCGGCTCGAACAGGACCACCTCGCGCGCGCCGATGCGGCGGGCATGGTCCAGCGCCCGGCCCGTCAGGTCCTGCGCCAGTTCGACCGCATCCGGCAGCGGACGGCCCTTCCCCAGCCCCGCCACGACCAGCCCGGCGAACAGATCCCCGGTGCCCGGCAGGGCGACCGGGATATGCGGGGTCGGATGGCGGCTGAGCCCGCCCGGGCCAAGGATGACGGTTTCCAGATAGCCCCTGCGCGTGTCCTGCAACTCGCAGCCGGTGGCGATGAGCCGTGCGCCGGGGGCCAGCCTCAGTCCCGCGGCGGCCTGCCGCAAATCCTCCAGCGTGACGATGGGATGGCCGGTCAGGTGCCCGAGTTCGAAGGAATTCGGCGTTGCGATATCGGCCAGCGGCAAGAGCCCGTCCCGCATCACCCCGGCGATTTCCTCGGGCACATAGAGTCCCGGCGCATGATCGCCCATCACCGGATCACAGATATAGATCAGCGCGGGATTGGCCCGTTTGCAGCGCGCCACGAAATCGGCCACGAGCCGCGCCACCTCGACCGAGCCGATATAGCCCGACATCAGATAGGCCGCGCGCTGCGGCAGGCCGCGTTCCTCGGCCCCCAGAAGCAGGTCGGCGAAAAGCCCGGGCGCGACGGGTGCGCCGCGCAGGGTCGGATAGTCCGGGGTATTCGAGAAAATCACCGTGGGAATGGCGGCGATCTCCAGCCCGGCGGCCTGCATCGGGAACAGCGCAGCCGAATTGCCGACATGGCCATGCACCACCTGGCTTTGAACCGAGATCACCAGCGGCGGTCTTGCAATCTGCGTCATCGGGAACCCTCCAGCCTGCTGCTCCAATCCTCGACCCGGCCGCTTTCGAGGCGGCGCCTGGCATGGCGCCTCCAGCCCTCGGCCAATAGCTCCAGCGACGCCATCCGCGACAGGTCATCGGGATTCATCCGCTCGACATACATCACATGCCAAAGGCGGCGAATGGTCCAGTCCGGCGCGGGGCGGTCGACCAGGACAAGCGCGTCCCCCGGCGCGACGGTTCCCGGCTCCAACACGCGATAATACCAGCCGGTCCGCCCGCTGCCCTGCACGCGGCGCGCCATGTCCGTTACATCGAAACGATGATTCAGCTTCCAGCAGGGCTGGCGGCCCTGCGAGACCTGTATCAGCGCCCCGCCCAAGCGGAACATGTCGCCCACCGCCACATTGTCCTCGGTCAACCCCGTGGCGGAAATATTCTCGCCAAAAGCGCCGGGCTGATCCAGCAACGGATGCGCGCCGATCTCGTCCCGCCAGGCCGGGTAATGATCGCGCGGATAATGATGCACGGCCTTTTCGGGGCCGCCATGCACGCGCCGGTCCGCCTGTTCGTCGCCGGTGAAACCTTCCGGCCCAAGTGAGAGCGGCCCCTTCACAGGCGCCTTTGCGATGGCGCTTGCATGTCCGGTGCCGGCAATCGGCCTTGCCTTGCCGGTCAGCAGGGTGACGGTGCTCATGCGGATACCCTTTCCATCGGAGCCGGTGCCGCTCAGAACGCCACGCCGGACCACAGGCAGATATTCGCATAGGGCGTGAACTCGCCGGTCCTGACGATGGCCCGCGCACCCTTGCTGACCTGCTTCAGCTCATCATGGGGCAGCCGTTCCAGCATTCCGATCTGCCGGACGGAGAAATGGTCGATCAGGTCCGGATCGGCCTCGACCGCGGCGGCGGAACGTTTTACGACCAGTTCCGACAGCACCGCGTCCAGCACCTCGAAAAAGCCGGGCACGCCGCCGGTCACGGCCAGGTCGATACAGCGCACCCCCGGCGAAACAGGCAGGCCGGCATCGCCGATGACCAGCAGGTCGCCATGCCCCATCGCCGCGACCAGCCCCGACAGTTCCGCATTCAGCAATGCTCCGCGTTTCATCCCGACCTCCTCAAGTCCCGCTTGGCAGAATATCCGCCAGGTAGCGCATCATGTTGCCGCCCATGACCTTGGCGATTTGCGGCTTGCTCAATCCCGCATCCATCAGCGCCTGAGTCAAGGCGGACAGATGCGCGGCATCGAAAGGCACACCGACCGAGCCGTCGTAATCCGACCCGAGCGAGACATGATCCTCGCCCACCAGCGCGATCGCGGCCCTGATCGCGGCCGCGATATCGGCAGGGGTCCGGCCGCAGACCACATCGGCCCAGTAGCCGATCCCGATCACCCCGCCCTTGTCCGCAATCCGTTTCACCAGCGCGTCCTGCAGGTTGCGATGACTGGCGCATTGCTCGTGAATGCCGGTATGCGACAGGATCGGGCGCGTGCCCTCGATGGCCAGCACATCCTCGACCATCTGCGGCGAGGCATGGGCAAGGTCGATCACCATGCCCTTTTCCATCATCGCCGCGACCACCTGATGCCCGAATTCCGTCAGCCCGGCACCGCTGCCGCCTTCGCCATGCAGGCTGCCGCCCAGCTCGTTGTCAAAGAAATGCGTCAGCCCCATCAGCCGGAAACCGGCGTCATACAGGACATCCAGATTGGCCAGATCGCCTTCCAGCGGGTGCCCGCCCTCCGAGCCCAGCATCACGCCCAGGACCCGCTCGCCCCCTGCCCGGTCAGCCAGCAGTTCCGCCAGATCCCCGCGCGTGCGGATGATGCGCAGAAGCTCCGGCGCCTCTTCGGCCATCCGTTGCAGGTTTTCGGCCTGCACCAGCGCCCGCTCGCGCAGGGAAAACCATGACCGGACGGGCCGCAACTGCCCCATGAACAGCGGTGTGATATTGTCCGGAGCCCCGGCGCTGTTCTGATCGTAATTCTGTCCGCGCGGGCTTTTCGTCACCGTCGTATAGACCTGCAAGGCGACGTTACCCTCCAGCAGCCGGGGAAAATCGGTGTGCCCGCGCCCCCCGCGCTTCAGCAGATCGCGGTCCCAAAGCAGCGAATCGGCATGCCAGTCGCCGATCACCAGTTCGCGGTGCAATGAAGCGGCCTCATCCGAGACCGGCCAGCCTTCTGCGGGCATGGCCACCGGATTCTGGCTGCGCTCGACATAGCCGGGCGCGAAAGTGAAGAATGCGGCAGCCCCGAGGATGAGCAGAACGACCAGTCCAAGGAAAATCCGCTTCAACATCATCCGCTCCCGTCAGCCGCGCTCCTGTATGGCATTAAAGCATTTCCAGCCGGGATGGATACCGGTTTTGCGTCTGAAAATATGTGAAAACAAAATCCTACCGCGCTTGACGGGCAGTGAAACCCGCTGCCCCGAGGGAATTGAGGCAATCCCGGGCCGCAAGTTGGTGGCATAATCGTCCAGCGGCTGGTTCCGGGTGCCGGATCGCGCAGAATCAACGATCCCGCCTCTTTTGGCAGAGGCGGGATCGTTTCACGGTTCAGATCCGGTATCCGCGTTCCTGTCACGAAAATGACAGGCTACAGCAACGGCTTGCCTTGCCTCGCGTGTCTTGCGACAAGCTGCCTGACCGCCGCGCCTCTCGAGGCGAATTGCCGCGCCGGAACCCCGGCAAAATCCGGGGCCGCAACCTCCGGAAACAATGTCGTGATTTCCTCAAGCGCGTCCGGCGACAGGCTTGCCAGCGCCATCGGTCCGGCAAACAGGCTTTCGCTTGGCGTTCCATGGGCAAAGATCACTTCATGGGCATCAAACATGACATGCCAGTAAGTGACGCTGTCGACATCTGTCGCGATATCGATTCCGTCCCACCCGACCAGCTGGATCGCAGGGACCAGAACCTCCTTGGTTCCGAACATCCGCCGAGCAATTTCAGAGCGGACGAGCATTCTGTGCTGGCGGCTGACGAGCAGGTCATGCCGGGGCAGACCTTGGGTCAGCGCACCTGCTTTTATGCGCACCGGCAACAGTTTCGGGTTTCTGGCGAGTGCGGAGCGATCCACCCGCGTCGCGCCAATCCAGCGAACAGGCTGCAAGCCGTGATCGCAGCTGCGCACCATGTCGCCGACGCCAAGTTTTTCGATCGGGACAGGGCCATTGCAGGTTTCGATCAGGGTGCCTGTCGTAAAGCAGGTGACGAGGGACGAGTAGTCGATCGGGTAAGCACTCTGTCTGCCAGAGGGGGTGAAACTGTAAATTTCGCCGGGTGTGGGCTGGGTGTCTCCGGCGAAGATAATACCGTCGGTATGATTACTGAGACCGTTGACGTTGACCCTTTCCTCAAAACTCACCCCGATCAGCGCATGTCCAGCTGTGATGGTATTGTCACCTTCTGTGGCGCCGTCCCCGATCTTTGAAAAATCGGAGGATGTCAGAACCCAGTCTGCCTGAAGTTGCGGCCCGTATCCGGTGTCCCCCCTCGGCTGCCAAGTTTCGCCGTTCAGTGTAACCGCTTCGGCGATTTCCTGATGGCGTGAACCGCCGCCGCGCGCAACATATTCGTCCAGATCATCGCCATCGTCTCGAGTATCGTCGTCCCATATGTCGAAGGTGGCGGAATCCCCGCCCCCGACGAACCTGATTTGCATTTCCCCGGTCCAAGTGCTGCTGTAAGCACGCCCGCTCCCCTCGTCGGGAACGCCCGACCTCCATTCGGTTTCCCCGGCAAACCGCCATTCAAAATTATTCCGCCCAAATACAGTCACCGGCTGTAGTGTATTTGCTGCCATAGTTCCCCCCCAAATTTGTATACCATATTTAACAGATATCGGGATCGCTTCAACCTGGGCGCCTCCAATGGCCGGGCAACCGCATGGACAGACGGGACGAACCGTTCCGCCTTGGCGAGACCGTTCCGCCTTGGCGGGATTCTCTAGCCCGTTGCCGATATTAACGAATTTTCGGTTAGGGCCGGTGGTAATGGATCTGCCCGGATCCCGTTTCACGGGCGGGGCGGGCAATGTCATTTACCTTTCACGCAGCCGTGATATACAGAACCCTCATCAAGGAGAATGACAATGACCAAGAATTGCCAGACTCTAGGTGTCTCCACGCCTCAAGGCATCCATAAACCCAAGCTCGATGACGAGGCACAACGGCACGTTGAGGGTAAGCGGGACTGAGGCTGCGCCTCGCCCGCGGTTACGAGTTGCCGCCTCCATGCGCGTCATTTCACAGGTAATGATAACTGGGTAATCGCACTTATGGCGCGCATGGTCCCGATTCGGGTATGCTCACTCCATTAGCGAGCAAAGGCTTTGAGGCATATGATTTCATCGTCAAGCCCGCGCCTCACCGGCGCGGGCTTTTCTCATGAGCCTGATATTGCCGACAGGACGACATCATGGCCGCGCTTCGGCCTCCTGCCGTGACGCTTTCCGGTCAGAGCATTTGCACTTGATCGAATCCACCCCGGCCCGCTTCTTCTTCATGCAAATATCCCGGGGGAATCCGGCCCGGATGGGCCGGATGGGGGCACGCCCCGATCGCGGGGCGCAACTCGCAACTGAACCCGATCAGCTGCAAGCTGCTCCAGCCGATGTCCGGCATCCGCGCATGCGGGAGGGCATGGAAACGGCCTGACCCCGAACGGGTTCCGCCCGATCAGTTCATGCCAAGCGCTTCCTTGTACAGTTCCAGCACCGCTTCTTCCTCGGCCCGCTGGTCCTTGTCCTTCTTTCTCAGCGATATGATGGTCTTGAGCGCCTTGGAATCGTAGCCACGGCTTTTGCTTTCCGCGAAGATCTCCTTGATCTGCTCGGCAATGTCTTTCTTCTCGGCTTCCAGCTGCTCGATCTGTTCGACGAACTGGCGAAGCTCCGCCGCGGTGACATTGTATTTATCCTGTTCAGTCACTTGATCCATGATGCACCTTACCTCGGGTTTGTATCGTTCATTCGGTAACAGCTTTTGCCTTGTCAATCCCGTGTCCGCAACTGCATCGCGGGGCAATTCCGCCTGTGCCGGTGGCGAGGGAAGCGGCCCGGCCCCGGCCGCCGGCCAGGGTCTCGCCGCCCTCCCCGTTCATCCGCATGGCTGGCAACATTACCCGTCCAGCAGTGCCCGGGCGGCGGCGGCGGCGGCATCCGTGATCCTGTCCCCCGACAGCATGCGCGCGATCTCGCTCACGCGCGGGCCGGGGGCCAGTTCGGTCACGGCGGATGTCGTCATGCCCCTCTCGACCGTTTTCGAGACATGGAAATGCCGGTCGCCAAGGGCGGCGACCTGCGGCGAATGCGTCACCACCAGAACCTGCGCATCCTGCGCCAGTTTCTTCAGCCGCCGCCCCACCGCATCGGCGGTTGCGCCGCCAACACCCCGGTCGATCTCGTCAAAGATCATCACCAGCGCGTCATTTCCCCGCGCAAGGCAGACCTTCAATGCCAGCAGGAAGCGCGACAATTCCCCGCCCGAAGCGATCTTGTCCAGCGGTCCTGCCGGTGCGCCGGGATTGGTGGCAACGGTGAAGGCCACGGCATCCTGTCCGTCCGGCCCCGGATCGTTTCGCGTGATCCCGGTCTCGAAAACCGCCCGCTCCATCCTGAGCGGCGCGAGTTCCGCCATCACCGCCTTGTCCAGCCGCCCGGCCGCCTCGGCGCGCGCCGCGCTCAGGGTATCCGCCGCCTGCTGCCAGGCGTGGTCCGCGGACTCGGCCTTCTGGCGCAACGCGGTCAGCGTTTCCTCGCCCGCATCGATCCGGTCCAGGCGTTCGCGCAGCTCATCGCCAAGCCCCGACAGGTCATCCGCCAGCACGTCATGTTTCCGTGCCAGCGCCCGCAATGCGAACAGACGCTCTTCGGTATTCTCCAGTTCCATCGGATCGAAATCCATTTCCGACAGGGCGGCCTCGACCCCGCCATGGGCCTCTCCCAGTTCGATCAGTGCCCGGGAAAGGGCGCTGATCGACGCATCAAGCCGCCCCTCGGCACCTTCCGCGGCCCCTTCGAGCCAGCGGTTCGCATCCAGAATCGCCCCTTCCGCGCCTTCCGGCCCCAGCATCTGCAGGGCGCGCAGGACATCCTCGCGGATACGCGCGGCGGCCTGCATGCTGCGGCGGCGCGTGTCCAGTTCGGCCTCTTCGCCCGGCTGCGGCGCCAGATCGTCGAGTTCCTTGACCGCGTGACGCAGATATTCCTCTTCCTCGCGGGCGGCAGCCAGTTCCGCCTCGGCCCTGGCCAGAGCCGTCCGGGCCTCCCGGCGAACCACCCAGGCCTGCCGGACCGGGGACAGGTCCAGCCGTCCGAAAGCGTCCAGAAGCGCGCGATGTCCGCGCGGATTCAGAAGGCCGCGATCGTCATGCTGACCATGCAGCTCGACCAGTTGTTCGGAGAGCTGACGCAGGACCTCGCCCGAGACACGCCGGTCATTGACCCATCCGGTCTTGCGGCCATCGCCGCCATTGACGCGGCGCAGGATCAATTCGTCCTCGTCGATCTCGATTCCCGCCTCGGCCAGAATCGCGCGTGCCGGGTGGCCTGCGGGCAGGTCGAATACCGCCGTCACCTCTCCCTGCGCCGCCCCCTGCCGGACCAGATCGGCACGGCCGCGCCAGCCGAGAACGAAGCCAAGGCAATCCAGCAGGATCGATTTGCCCGCCCCGGTTTCGCCGGTCAGCACGTTCAGACCGGGCGCGAAGCAAAGCTCCAGCCGGTCGATCAAGAGCATGTCGCGGATTTCCAGCGATTGCAGCATCGTGCTCCGGCAGGCCGCGCCCGACCCTAGAGGGCGAAGGTCACAGCCATTTCCCCTGAACCATCTGGCGGTAAACATTGGTCAGCCAACTGTCGCCCCGCGCCTCGAGCGACAGGCCACGCCCGCGAAGCTGGCGATAGGCATCCTCGTAGAAAGGCGACGACTGGAAGTTATAGCCCAGAATCGCCCCCGCCGTCTGCGCCTCGTCATTGAGGCCAAGCGCCAGATAGGCCTCGACCAGACGAAGCAACGCCTCGGGTGTCTGGGTCGTGGTCTGGAATTCCTCGACCACGACGCGGAACCGGTTGACCGACGCGGCGTAATGGCCTTTCTTCAGGTAGTAGCGCCCGATTTCCATCTCCTTGGCGGCAAGATGGTCGAAAGCGAGATCGAATTTCAGGATCGCGCTGCGGGCATATTCGCTGTCGGGATATTCCTCGATCACCTCGCGCAGCGCCACCAGCGCCTGGAAGGTCAGGCCCTGGTCCCGGCCGACATCGTCGATCTGGTCGTAATAGGACAGCGCCAGCAGGTATTTCGCATAAGCGGCATCCGCATCGCCCGGATAGGTGTCGATGAAGCGCTGCGCGGCCCCGCGCGCCTCTTCGTATTCGCCGGCGCGGTGATGGCCGTAGGCCTGCATGATCAGCGCCCGCTTGGCCCATTCCGAATAGGGATAAAGCCGTTCGACCTCGCTGAAATAATGAACCGCGTCCTCGGGCCTGCGGCTGTTTTCCAGCTCGTATTCGCCCCGCTTGTAGATTTGCTCGGCGGTGAACCTTTCAAGGTTCTGTTCCTTGTCATCCGAGCCGCGGAGGGCGGAACATCCCGAAAGGGTCATGCCTGCCAACACAGCAGCCATCAAGGAAGCCGAGATTTTCGAGCGCACCATCTTCACCTGCCCAACGATTCTGCTGTGCCGCCACCCTTTTGACCGGGTAGCCGGCATCTCCTAGCACAGAACATCAGGGGGCGCAAAATGGCAATCCGTTGAATTCTGCATGAGAATTGATTAAGGGGCGAAAGCCTGCCTGAATACCGCAGCGGAAAGCCCGTCCGCGACAGCGTGAAAAAGGCCGCGCATTACTGCGCGACCAACTCGTCATTGACCAGAAATGAGTAGGCTGCAACCCCTGCCCCCGGCAGACGGTCCGCCAGATCGGGCGAACAGGTTTCCCATGTCCAGGCCGTCGGATCGGCGAACAGGGCGCGCAGCAGCCGGTTGGTCATTCCATGACCGGCACGGTGCCCGGTATAACGTGCCAGCAGCGGGGCGCCCGCCAGCGCCAGGTCGCCCATGGCGTCCAGCATCTTGTGACGCACCGCCTCGTCGGCATGGCGCAGCCCGCCCGGGGACAGCACCTGCGCACCGTCCACGACAACGGCGTTCAGATAGGTTCCGCCAAGCGCGAGACCGTTCTTGCGCATCATGTCCACATCCGCCTGCCGGCAAAAGGTGCGGCTGTCGGCCAGTTCGCGCAGAAAGGCGCCGTTGGCCATGTCCAGCCGCTTTTCCTGGTGGCCGATCGCCTCGTCCACGAAATCGATATCGAACTCGATCTCCAGGTGGTCGGCGGGGGACAGCCGGGCATAAGCCTCGCCCTCGCGCAGTTCCACGGGGCGGAGCACGCGAATGGCGCGGAGCGGATCGGGCTGCATCCGGATGCCCGCGCGCAGGATGCCCTTGACGAAGGGCGCGGCGGAACCGTCGAGAATCGGCACTTCGGGACCGTTCACCTCGATCAGCGCGTTATGAACACCGGTGCCGGCCAGCGCGGCCATGACATGCTCGACCGTGGACAGGGTCTGCCCCTGCCCGTTGTCCAGCAATGTGCATAGCTGGGAGGGCGTCACATGGTCCCAACGGGCCGGTATATCGACAGCCGGTGAAAGATCGATCCGGCGGAACAGGATGCCATGGCCAGCCGGTGCGGGATGGATCTCCAGCCGGGTTGCCGCACCGGAGTGCAAACCAACCCCTTCAAAGATCGCATTCGTTTTAAGCGTCGCCTGCATGATCTGCCTGCCTTACATTCTGTTGATCAGAACATGGTTATTCCGTCTTCATCCCAGCTAAGGCGAAGCGGGCAGGCGTTCAATTAACGAATTGTAACCGGGTGTAACATTCGCCGCCGATTCCGGTGCAGGAAAACAAGGACGAAAGTCAATCGTTTGTATAAAAACAAGAAAAGGCCGCTTCCTGCGGCCCTTTCGATCAAGCGTTGCGACAGTTTTGTGATGAGCCTAGTTCGCCTGACGACGCAGGAAGGCGGGAATTTCCACGTTGTCGTCGCCATTGTCGGGGCTTGCCAGATCGTCGAAATCCGCCTCCTGCTGGCGCGCGCGGACGGCAACCCGCTCGTTGACGCGCTCGGCGATGGAGGCCGCGGCAGGCTTGGCCTGACCGCCCTGATCGTTATGACCGGCCATCCGCTCCAGCATCCGGCCAAGGCCGCTCATCCGGCTCTGGACGCGGCTCGCCTCGGTCTCGGGCCGGGCTTGCGGCTGCCGGGCCGCCTGGCGCTCGCCCTGATGCTCGACGGCCTTGCGCAGCCGCTCCAGCACCTCGGGTTTGGGCTGGCCGCGATCGCCACCCGCCGGCTTGGGCGCGACAAATCCGCTGGCGTCATCCTCGATCTGGACCGCGGCGGCGGCGCGGGACTGCGGCCGGGACTGCCACGCCGGAGGCGGCAGGTCGTCCTCTTCCCGCGCGGCGGGGGCGGGCCCCTCCGTCCGGGGCTCGCTGATCGCGGCCGGAGCCCGGCGCGGCGGAACCGGCAGATCATCCTCTTCCGCGGCGACATCGGCGTTGCCGCGCGCAACCGGCGGGTTCTGGGTCAGCGGCTCGGCCATGCTGCGGCGCGGGGCGGGCACATCCTCCTGCGCCGCCGAGGCGTCGATACCGGTCGCCACGACCGACACGCGAAGCGAGCCGTCCATATCCGGATCGAGGGTCGAGCCGACGATGATATTGGCATCCGAGTCGACCTTGTCGCGGATGACATTGGCGGCCTCGTCCAGTTCGAACAGGGTCATGTCATAGCCGCCGGTGATGTTGATCAGCACGCCCTTGGCGCCGTTCAGGCTGATCTCGTCCAGGAGCGGGTTGGCGACGGCACGCTCGGCCGCCTCCTGCGCCCGGTTGTCGCCGGAGGCCTCGCCCGTGCCCATCATCGCCTTGCCCATCTCGTCCATGACGGCACGGACATCGGCGAAGTCGAGGTTGATCAGGCCCGGGCGGACCATCAGGTCGGTCACGCCCTTGACGCCCTGATACAGCACGTCATCGGCCATCGCGAAGGCTTCGGTAAAGGTGGTCTTCTCGTTCGCCAGCCGGAACAGGTTCTGGTTGGGAATGATGATCAGCGTGTCCACGACCTTCTGCAGTGCCTCGACACCCTCTTCGGCCTGGCGCATCCGCTTTGTGCCCTCGAACTGGAAGGGCTTGGTCACGACGCCGACCGTCAGGATGCCCATCTCGCGCGCGGCCTGGGCGATGATCGGCGCGGCGCCGGTGCCGGTGCCGCCGCCCATCCCGGCGGTGATGAAGCACATATGCGCGCCCATCAGGTGATCGACGATATCCTCGATGGTTTCCTCGGCCGCCTTGGCGCCGATCGAGGGCTTGGCGCCGGCGCCCAGCCCCTCGGTCACTTTCGGGCCCATCTGCACGCGGCTGGTCGAGCGCGACTGCGCCAGGGCCTGCGCGTCGGTATTGGCGACCACGAACTCGACCCCGTCGAGCTGTTTCTCGATCATGTTGTTGACCGCGTTGCCGCCCGCACCGCCAACACCGAATACGGTGATCCTGGGCTTGAGCTCTTGTTCGTCGTTCATCATCAGATTGAGGTTCATGGTTTCCGCCTGTTTGTCGCTGATCGTGGCGGGCTTAATTCACCCGTCCGAATCCCCCTTATTAGACCCAATCGTAGCGGACATGCCCCTGTCCGTCACCCGAAAAACACGATTCGACCGCAAAATATGGCGGTCTTTTCCGTAACTATCGGCGGTATCTTGCCAAATTACCTTGATATGGTGGTTGGCCGCGGGCCTTCCACCATCAGGACGCAACCCGGCTACCAGTTATTGCGGAACCATCGATAGGCCCGCTTGAGACTGCGTGCCGGATAGGCATCCGCCGGCATCTCGAAATCCCACCACTCGTCCTGCGGATGGGCCGCGAACAGCGCCAGCCCGACGGCGCTGGAAAAGCTGGGATCGGTCAGCTGATGGGCCAGCCCGTCGATGCGCAAGGGCCGCCCACAGCGGATATTCGGCCCCAGGATACGCGTCGCAAGACCGTCCAGCCCCGGGATCTGGCTGCCTCCGCCGGTCAGCACGATCTGCTGGCTGGGCATGTGATCGAACCCCGCCGCATCAAGCACTTGCCGCACATTCTCCAGAATTTCCTCGACCCTCGGGCGCATCACTCCGATGACATCGGCGCGGCTGACGGTGCGGCGGTCGGCCTCCCAATCGCCGGTATCGCCGCCCACCTCGATCATCTCGCGATCGTCGCGCCCGGTGGCCTCGACACCGCCATTGAGGGTCTTGAGCCGCTCTGCCACCGGCAGGGAAACCCGCAGCCCCTGCGCCAGATCCTGCGTGACCAGATTCCCGCCAATTCTAACATGGTCGGCGAAGATCATGTGTTTCTTTACAAAAATTGAAACGCTCGTCCCGCCGCCGCCGAAATCGATACAGGCGCTGCCCAGTTCCTGCTCATCCTCGACCAGGCTGGCCCGGGCCGAGGCATAGCCCGCCGAGGCGATCCCCGCCAGTTCCAGATCGCAGCGGCGGATGCATTGCACAAGGTTGCCGATCAGGTCGCCGTCGATGGTCAGCACATGCATGTCGCAGGCAAGCCTGTTGCCCGCATGGTCGCGCGGATCGCCCAGCCCGCTGCGGTTGTCCACGGCGAAATTCACCGGCTGCGCATGCAGCACCTCGCGCCCGCGCCCGAAATCGGGCGTGTCGCATGCGGCCATCACCGAGGCCACGTCATGCTCGGTCACCTTGCCCGATTGCAGGGTGATCTCGCCGTTCAGCCCATAGGAGGCCGGGCGCCCGCCCGACATGCAGGCGATGACATGATCGACCCTGACCCCGGCCAGCTTCTGCGCGGCGGCCACGACGGTGCGAATCGCGCGCTCGGTCTCGGCCATCGTGTCGATCTCGCCCCGGCGGACGCCGCGCGAACGGGTCGAGGCCGCGCCGATCACCCGGAAATTCGCCTGCCCGGCCATCGGGCCGACCCCATCGGTTTCGCGGAAGGTTCCGGTGCCGTCGAATTTCAGCACCATGCAGGCGATCTTCGAAGTTCCGATATCGAGGATCCCGATCACCCCGCGCTGCAAGGCCGCCCGGCGCATGTTCCGCATCGCCCGCTGCGTCTGATACAGTTCCGCCATATTTCAGCCCCCTTTCCTTTCCTCGATCACCTTGCCGTCCGGCCCCAGTGGCAGCATGCCCCGTGCCGTGCGGAGGGTATTGCGCGCATCCAGCCCCAAGCGCACGATCGGCCGGGACGGGTCGCGCAGATCGACCACCGAGATATCGCGCCCCAACATGTCCTGGGCATGGTCCAGGGCGATGGCAGCCTCCAGCGCGGTCACCGCGCCCTCGGCGGGCAGCATGATCATCTGCCCCTTGTCCAGAATCACGTCCCAACGCCGCTCGCCCTTGCGCACCAGCCCGCGCAGCCGCGGCAGGATCGGTCCGGCCGCGTCGATCAGCGCCAGCGCCTCTTGGGTCACCAGATCGGCCCCGTCGCCGGCGATCAGCGGCAGGTTCGGGCGCACATCGCGCGAGGTGACGCTGGCGACCCGGTGCCCCGACTTGTCCAGCATGTCGATTCCGCGGGCATGGCGCCACAGCAGCGCAGGCTGGCGTTCCGTCACCGTCGCCGAGAGGATGCCACCCGGCTTGATCCGCAGGTCGATGCTTTCCACCGCGTCCAGCTGCAGCACCTGCAGGCGCAGCGCCGCAAGGTCGATATCAAAGCTGGATGCGGGCAGATCGACCGGCAGCATTCCCCGCAGCGCCTTATCCACGGCAGGCGATGCGCCCTCGATGGTCATCATCGTGACCTGGAATGCCTCGCGGTTCTGGACCCTTTCGACCAGTCCGGCCAGACCTTCGCTCAGCGCCGCGCGCCGGCCTTCGTCGGCCAGCCAAAGCCCCGCCGTCATGGCGATCAGGAAGGCGGGCAGACCGACCCTGACCAGACGGCGGTAAAGCGGTGTCAGCCACATCCGCTCCAGCCGGTATTTCAGCCGCGACGGAGCCGGATCGCGCTTGGGACGCGAAGGCTGTTCGGCCTGGTTCCGGGAACGATGGTCGATCACGACGGACACAGTGCATCCTCCACCATCCAGCGCATCAGGGCAGGAAAATCGATCCCCTGATACGCGGCCTGTTCGGGGGCCAGCGATGTCGGCGTCATGCCGGGTTGGGTATTGACCTCCAGCAAGGCAAGCCCGTCCAGCCCGCGGCTATCGTCCCAACGGAAATCCGAGCGGGTCAGCCCGCGGCAGCCAAGCGCGCGATGCGCCCTGAGGGCATAATCGAGGCAGGCCGCCGTGATCTCTTCGGGGAGTTCCGCCGGGATCACGTGGCGCGAGCCGCCTTCCTTGTATTTGGCATCGTAATCATACCAGCCATCGGTGATGATGTCGGTGACGGCAAGTGCCCGGTCACCCAGAACCGTCACCGTCAGTTCGCGCCCCGGCGCATAGGTCTCGACCATCACCCGGGCGGGCATGGCATCGGAAAGCTGCGGCGGCCCGTTCGCCGCCTCATGCACGATATATATCCCGACGGAAGACCCCTCGTTATAGGGCTTGACCACATATGGCGGTTTCAGGACATGGCGGCTGCGCACCTCCGCGGCATCGGCGATGACGCTTTCCAGCACCGGCAGCCCGGCGGCGCGGAAAACCTGCTTGGCGACGGTCTTGTCCATCGCCATGGCCGAGGCCAGCACGCCGGAATGCGTATAGGGCAGCCCCATCCATTCGAGAATGCCCTGCACGCAGCCATCCTCGCCCCAACGGCCATGCAGCGCATTGAAGACCACATCCGGGGCAATCCCGCTCAGCCGCGCGATAATGTCATCGCTGCGATCCGAGGCCAGTTCGACCTCGATCACCTCATAACCTGCCACCCGCAGCGCGGCCGCGCATTCACGTCCTGACGACAGGGATACCTCGCGCTCGGCCGAGGGTCCGCCCATCAGAACGGCTACGGTGTGGGCTGTCCTGCTCGACCTGCCCGTCACGTTTCTGCCTCTCGAAACCCGGTTGATCCGGGTCTTGTTCAATCCGATGCGGCCGGGTTCATCCCGGTCCTGCACCTTGTCGTATCAGGATAGCCGCAAATCGCGAATCACAAAAGGGGCTTTTTCGAGGTTCGGCGGAAACTGTTGATTCGAACGGGCGAAAGCCATGGGCCCGAAAAATTCCGGCGCTCGCGCCTTCTGGGCCGCACGAACGCCGGTCACAGGGAATACGTTTCCGCAAAGCTCCCGGCCGATCACCGGAAACCGGGAGCGAAGACCAGGCTAGCTGATCAGTTCGCGGCCGGTCAGGGCATGGCGACCGATCAGGTGACGCGCCGTCCGTCCCTCGACCAGAGGCCGGGCCGGCTGCGCAACCACCTCCGAATCCAATTCGCGCAGTTCGGGGAACAGCGCGAGGATTTCATCGCGCGCTGCCGGACCGACCGCCTTCAGCGCTCCGGGGCCGGCATAGAGGCTTTCGGTTTCCGCGCCATTGGCCAGGACAAGCTGGTGATCGTCGAACATGAAGTGGAAATATTCGACCTCCGGCATGTCCCGGGCGATCTCGATCCCATCGACATCCAGCAACTGCCTGGCCGCGACCAGAACTTCGTCGATACCGAACATGCGCTGCGCAAGCTTGGAGCGGACCAGGATCCGATGCTGCGGGGAAACAATCAGATCGGATGCCGGTGTGTTTCTTCCAAGAGCGCCGGCCCTGATGCGGATCGGGCGAAGCTTGGGATTGCATTCCAGAAAGATCCCGTCAACCTTGCGCGACCCGATCCAGCGGATCGGCTGAAGGCCGTTATCCCTTGTCAGGACCAGATCACCGACGGCCAGATCCTCGACGGGTTTCTGACCGTCCCGAACCGTAATCGCGACGCCACGGGTAAAGCACGGGGTCTGATATTCCCATGCGTCCCGGCTCGCCGCAAGGCCCGAGTTCGTAGCCGTAGAAAGGGTCCCGAGTTTCAGGGCCTGGATGGGTTTCGCTTCCATCGCATCCTGAGAGCCGTTCTGCGTCACCTGCGGCGCCCAGAAAGTCTCTCCGTTATAGTCCTGGAATATATGGGCCTGAATGGTCGCGGTCGTTCCATCCGTATAGGTTATGACGCTGTTGTTATAAACGGCCAGCACATCATATGCGTGCGGTGTCCAGGTCTGCCCGCCATCTGCAGTTGTCCGGAAATATTCGTATTTTGAGCCGGTATTCTGATTGGGGTCGGCATTGTTGTTATAGGTGTCGGCGGGGGAGTTGGCGGTATAGCTCGTATAGCCCGGCCGGGTCGTGAGATGCCGGAAATCCTCCCAAAGCGGATCGGTTTCGGCTCCGAAAGTCCTGCCATTGAACTGGCTGGCGGCTTCGGTGGTACCGTTCCCCCTCGTGGTATCCATGAGGGGAAGTTTGCCCAAATATAGAACGTTGAATGCTGTCGGCATCAGAGACCTCTGTGAAACAATCGCGCCGATGCGCCACACGAATTCGCGACAAGCCGTTCTCTCGCGGAAACGTGGTGAATCATCGGCAGATGATTGGTTAACGAAATGGTAAACGGTATACAATAAAAATGTATACCGTAGGCATTTCTACCTACATCGCTTCGGTTTTCCGCTGAAGCACCGAAACGATGTAAATTTTTGTTTTTACGCATTTCCGGACGCAAAACCGGTATCCACTTTCGCTGGAAATGCTTCAGGCGGCCTTCATTCGCCCATGGAGCCGCCCCGACAGCTCTGCCCGCTCGGGCCGCGGCGGTGTAACGCCGGCTCCTGCCGCGTTTTCAGCCTTGCTTGTCCCCGGGCAGGGGGTCGCCCACGCGGATCACTTCCCACTGAAGTTCGTGGCCGCTTTCCTCCAGCACGCGGCGGCGCACCAGCTCACCCAGGGCTTCCAGGTCGGCCGCCGTGGCACCACCGGCATTCAACAGGAAATTCGGGTGCTTTTCAGACATCTGCGCCCCGCCCCAGCTATGGCCGCGCAGCCCGGCCCGGTCGATCAGGGACCAGGCCTTCAGCTCATGCGTGTCGTCCTCCCGCCCGGTCGAGCTGAATCCGGCCGGGTTGCGGAAGGTCGAACCGGCGCTGCGCTCTTTCGTCGGCTGTGTCGCGTCGCGCCTGGCAAGCTGATCAGCCATCTTACGGTGCAGCGCGTCGGGATCCCCCCTCTCGGCCCGCAGCACCGCCTCGGTGATGATCCAGCCCTCCGGCAGTTCCGAATGGCGATAGGCAAAGCGCAAATCCCCGGGCTTCAGCACCTCTTGGCGCCCGTCGCGCGTGACCGCTCTTGCCTCGATCAGGTGATCGGCCATATAGGATCCATAGCATCCCGCATTCATCCTGACCGCCCCGCCGATACTGCCGGGAATGGTGCGCAGAAAGGTCAGGTCCAGCCCCGCATCCGCCGCCCGCCTGGCGACATGGGCATCCAGCGCCGCCGCCCCTGCCGTGACCCGGTCCCCTTCGGTCGTGATCGCGTTGAAGCCGCGTCCAAGCCGGACCACCACGCCCCGGATGCCGCCATCGCGCACGATCAGGTTGCTGCCGACACCGATGGGAAAGACCGGCATGGCCGGATCAAGCTCGCGCAGGAAACCGGCCAGATCTTCGGCATCGGCGGGTTGGAACAGCCAGTCGGCCGGCCCGCCCACACGCAGCCATGTGAGGCTGTCCAGGGAGCGGTTCGGCGTCAGGGCGCCACGGGGGGTAGGCAAATCGAACGTCATTCCATGCTGGTAAACAGGGCATTGGCGAAGGTCAATCTGCCGGTCGCCGCCGCCCTGCCATCACGGAATCGCGAACACCTGTAAGATATCCGCTCCGGGATCGTAATGGCGATGGCAAACCAACAGCACAGGTATCGCCATGAAAGCCTTTTTCCTTGCCACCATCCTCGCTTCCGGTCTCGCGTTCCCGGCCCTTGCGGGGGAGCAGTTCGTGGATCAGACCGGCTTTGCCGTATCCGGCTATGACGTGGTCGCCTATCGCGATATCGAACAGGCGCCTGTCGGCACGGCCCAGCCCGCCGCCATTCCCGGCAAGGCGGATATCACCGCCAAATATAACGGCGCGACCTTCGCCTTCGCCACCACGGCAAACCGCGACAGGTTCCTGGAGGATCCTGCCTATTACGCGCCGCAATATGACGGTCATTGCGCCTATGGCGTTTCCAAGGGCGGCAAGGTGCCGGGCAATCCGAACCTGTGGCGGATCGTCGACGGCAAGCTTTACCTGAACATCACCAGGAATGTGGTCGGTTTCTGGGAGGCGGACATCCCCGGCAATATCGAGCTGGCGGAGGACAGCTGGTCAAGGATCGAACCCGATGCCGCGTCAACCAGACCGATCCCGGGTTTCAAGTCCCCGGCTCCGCTCGGGGAGTGAATTTCCGCGCCGTCAGTGACCAGTGCAGAGGTAACGCGGAACAGACAAGCGTGGTTCACGGGCTTCCCGGGCCGGGCGGTGGGGTGTCGCACATGATCACTCGCGTCACTTCGCCGCGCCTCGGGCGCAGAGGCTGAAAAAGCAGCAGGCAAAGTCCGAGCACGAAGGCGGCAACGCCGATAACCGGCCCCCAGTGCAAGGTCAGCCAGCCCAGCACCGGCACACCGAGAAAGATCACCGCCCAGAACGAGCGGGCCTGATGGCGCCGCGTCACCCGTGGCTGCAGGCTCGCCAATATGACCCAAAGCAACGCCATCGCGCCCGAGATGACGTGCAGCCCGGTCATGCGGCCTGTCCCCGCAACCGTTCGGGCAGCGCATTGGCCCAGCCAGAGATCGTCCCCGCACCAAGGCAGACGACCATGTCTCCGGGACGGGCCTGCTCGCGCACCAGGCGTGTCAGGTCATCTTCGTTCAGGATCGCGCGGGCATGGCGGTGGCCATGGGCGATCAGGCCGGCGACCAGGTCGTCACGGGTGGCGCCGGGGATCGGGTCCTCGCCCGCCGCATAGACCTCGGCGATGGCGACGACATCGGCCTCGTTGAAACAGGTGCAGAAATCGTCGAACAGGTTCGAAAGCCGCGAATAGCGATGCGGCTGATGCACGGCGATGACCCGGCCGCTGCTGGCCTGCCTCGCGGCCTTCAGAACGGCGGCGATCTCGACCGGGTGATGGCCGTAATCGTCGATGATGGTCACGCCGTCCACCTCGCCCACGCGGGTAAAGCGCCGCCCGACCCCGGCGAAATTCGCAAGCGCGCCGCGGATCTCGGATTTCTTCATGCCCAGGTGACGGGCAACCGCCACGGCGGCAAGGCAGTTCGAGACATTGTGATCGCCCGGCATCGGCAGGGTGCAGCCTTCAATCAGCCCGCCCTCATCGCCGGTTTCGTCACGCTCGCCCTGCAAGGCGATGTCGAAATGCGCAATGCCCTTGTCGTAACGCAGGTTCACCGCACGCACATCCGCCTGCGCATTGAAGCCGAATGTCACCACCCGGCGGTCCGTCAGACGGCCGACCAGCGCCTGAACCTCGGGATGGTCGGTGCAGCACACTGCCAGCCCGTAGAAGGGGATCCTTGAGGTGAAATCGTAAAAACCCTGGCGCAGCGCATCGAAGCTGCCCCAATGCTCCATATGTTCGGGATCGATATTGGTGACGATGGCGATATCGGCGGGCAGGCGGTTGAAGCTGCCGTCGCTCTCGTCGGCCTCGACCACCATCCACTCGCCCTCCCCGGCCCGCGCGTTCGAGCCATAGGCGTGAATCACCCCGCCATTGATCACCGTCGGATCCAGCCCGCCCGCATCCAGCAGAGTGGCGACCATGGTGGTGGTGGTGGTCTTGCCATGGGTGCCCGCGATGGCGATGTTCGATTTCATCCGCATCAGCTCGGCCAGCATCTCGGCGCGGCGGACGACGGGAAGGCCGCGGCGGCGCGCCTCTTCCAGCTCGGGATTGCCCTTCCTGATCGCGGTCGAGATGACCACCACGCCGGCCTCGCCGATATTGTCAGCCTGCTGCCCCTCGAAGATGGTTGCTCCCAGCCCCTCCAGGCGGTCGGTGATCTTCGAACGCTTCAGGTCACTGCCCTGCACGGTATAGCCAAGGGTCAACAGGACCTCGGCGATGCCGGACATGCCGATACCGCCAATGCCGACGAAATGGATCGGTCCGAGATCGAAGGGCAATTTGGTCGCCGCGTTCATCCTGTTATCTCCGTCACTATAGCATAAAGACGCCGCGCCGCATCGGGGCGGCCAAGCTCCAGCGCGGCGGCCGCCATGGCCCGAGCCTGCGCGGGATCGGTCAGAAGGCCGCGGATGTCGCCCATCAGGCCCCCGGCGTCAAGCGCGGATTCCGGGCGGACGAGTGCTGCACCATGCTCGGCCAGCGCCCGCGCATTGGCGGTCTGGTGATCGCCGGTCGCACTCGGCAGCGGAATCAGGATCGCGGGCCGTCCGATCACCGTGATATCGGCGATCGAGGACGCGCCCGAACGGCTGATGACCAGTTGCGCTTTCGCGAGACGCTCGGGCACGTCGTTGAAAAAGGGCTGCACATCGGCCCGAACCCCCGCTGCACTATAGGCCGCAGTGACCCTGTCGCCATCCTCGGCGCGAGCCTGGTGGCTGACATGCAGCCGGGCGCGAATATCCTCGGGCAGCGCGGCGATGGCATCGGGCACCACCTTTGACAGCACCCGCGCGCCCTGCGAGCCGCCGATCACCAGAAGATGCAGATCATCCCCGGCCGGAGGGCCATAGGGCGCCCCGGCATGATCCAGCACCGAGGCGCGCACCGGGTTGCCGGTATGGACCGCCCCGACACCCCGGGGCAATTCGGTCGGCCATGTCCCGCAGGCGATGCGATGAACGCGGCGCGCGAATATCCGGTTCACCCGTCCCATTACGCCGTTCTGTTCATGGATCATGCGGGGCAGCCCCATGGTGACAGCCGCCGCCAGCGCCGGAATGGTCGGATAGCCGCCAAAGCCGATCACCACGGCAGGCCGGTCACGGCGGAACCCGCTCCGCGCGGCCACGACCCCGGCCAGAATCTTGAAAGGCGCCGTCAGCTTGCCCAGGGCCCCGCCCCGCGCCGTGGTTGCCGATGGCACCACCGAACGCTCGACCGCCTCGGGAAATCCCCCCGCATATCGCGCGCCCCGGTCATCGGTGGACAACCTGACGCGCCAGCCCTCGGCCAGCAGCAATTCGGCCAGCGCCTGCGCGGGAAACATGTGACCGCCGGTCCCGCCGGCGGCAATCAGGGCCAGGGGTGGGGACATCAGCGCCCCCGCCGCAGGATTTCGGCCATCTCACCTTGTGGCCGGGTGCGGGTCAGCGCCAGCAGGGCCCCCATCGCGACCGCCGAGGCAATGACCGACGAGCCGCCGTAACTCACGAATGGCAGCGTCATCCCCTTGGCCGGCAGCAAGCGCACCGCCACCCCCATGTTGATCAGCGCCTGCACACCAAAGGAACAGGCCAGCCCGGTGCCGGCGATCCGCGCGAAGGGATCACGCTCTTTCAGCAGGCGCAGGAGGGAACGCACGACAATGGTGCAGTAGAGCGCTATGATCGCCAGCACCATGATCAGGCCGTATTCCTCGGCCGCAACCGCGATGATGAAATCGGTATGCGCATCCGGCAGCGACCACTTTACCGTGCCCTCGCCCACGCCGACTCCGAAGAAACCGCCCTCCTGGATGGCATTCGTCGCATAGCCTATCTGCGTGCGCGGATCGATCTCGGATGACAGGAAACCGTTGATACGCCGGGCGAAGTGATCCGAGGCGCCATAGGCAAAGAACCCGCCCAGCCCGGCCAGGCCCGCCACGCCCATCAGCAGCACCATCGGCGCCCCGGCCACGAAATACATCACCAGCCACGCGAACAGCACCAGTGAGGCCTGCCCGAAATCGGGCTGCAGGGCCAGAAGCACGACAATGACAGTCGTGGCAATGAAGGAATAGAATTTGCCCGGCGGGCCGCCCACTTCCTGGCTGGCCGCCATGAACCACGCGCAAAGCGCCACGAAGCCCGGTTTCAGGAATTCAGAGGGCTGCAGTGACGTCCCGCCGATGCTGAGCCAGCGAACCGCGCCCTTGCCATGATCGGTTCCGATGATCGGCAGGGCGAGGATCAGCAGGAACGCCCCCGCGAAGCCCAGCACGCCGAGCCGCCGCACCTGCCGCGGCGACATCATCGAGAAGACCAGCATCACAAGCAGCGCGAGGCCGCCGAACGCGGCCTGCCTTTCGACGTAGTAGAACCGTGGCAGGTTGTTCTTTTCGGCCAGCGGAACCGAGGCTGCCAGCCCCAGGAGCAGCCCCATCGCGAAAAGCCCCAGCACACAGGCCAGGGACCATTTGTCGATGGTGCGCCACCATCTGGGAAGAATCGGATCACCTGCCCGCGCGGGGGCCGTGCCAAAGACCATCTCGGTCATGGGAATACTGCCGTCACTGCCTCGATCATGTCCGGTTTATCCGGATCTGGGGGCAGCATAGCGCGAAATGCAATGCCGCGCCACTACCTATTGTGTGATAGCGGAACAACGCCGCCTAAGCCTCTGCCCCGTGGCTGCGGTCATAGCCGTTCGGCCGGGGCGAGGCCCAGCCCGCAGGCGGGGCCTTGGGCCGGAAAACCTCGACCAGCAGCGGATGACATGCCGCCTCGTCCGAGGAATGTTCGCTGCCGCAATCGCCGCCGGGACAGGCCGACAGCGCGCCCAGCAGATCGATCTCGGCAAAGAATTCCAGGTAGTCGCCGGGACGCACCGGGCTGGCCTTCATGAAATATTGCCCGGTGTCACGGGTAAAACCGGTGCACATGAATACATTGAGCACGTCATGCACATGCTGCTCGGCCTCGGCCGGCGGAATGTTCAGCCGTTCGGCCAGCGCGCGGGTCAGGTTCGAATGACAGCAATGGTGATACTGCCCGCCATCGGACAGAAGGTTATGCGTATAGGGATCGCAGCGCGTGCCGATCACGTCATGGACGCCGCCGCCATATTCGTCGAACCCATACCAGTCCAGCGTATCCTCGGTGATCGTCGCCATCGGCCTCAATGTCGGGAAACCCGACCACATCCGGTCGCCAGCCCCCAGATGAGTGCCGTGCAGCGCCCGGCTCTTGCCGGAATAGAAACGCTCGGACAGGTCGGCGGACCACAGGTTCAGATCGCCGACCTGCGGCCCTTCGACACTGGTGATACGAAAGAAATGGCCCGCCGGCACGTCGAAGCATCGCGCCTCCCGCGGCGGCACCGTCACCTGCGCAACCCGGCTCCAGCCCGCGCGGACGGCGCGGCAGGCGGCAAGGTCGGGACGTGGCAGGGCATCGACCGGGTAACAGATGACCGGGGCGACAGCGCGGCGCTGCGCGGCATCGGCGGGTGCGGGGTGATCGGGATATTCGGGTTTCATGGCGGCTCCTTTTCCGACATCCTGCCAAAAAAACGCGAACGGAACATCCCGGATTTCGTGATCCTGTCACAACCCGGTTCTAGGGACACAGAAATGGCCGAAACATCCCGCTCCCAGCTGCCCGAGATCGCCTCGGCTTTCCTGCGCCTCGGCCTGACCAGCTTTGGCGGCCCGATCGCGCATCTGGGCTATTACCGGGCCGAGCTGATCCAGCGCCGCCGCTGGATCAGCGATGACGCCTATGCCGAGATTCTCGCGCTCAGCCAGTTCCTGCCCGGCCCGGCCTCGTCACAGACCGCCTTTGCACTGGGCTGGCAGCGGGGCGGCTTTGCCGGGGCGGTGACGGCGGTGCTGGCCTTCACCCTGCCCTCGGCGATCCTGATGATCTTGCTGGCGGCACTGGTCGGGACGGCGCCGCCGCAGGCGGGACTGGCCGGAGGGCTGATCGCGGGGCTGAAGATCACCGCCGTCGCGGTTGTCGCCCATGCGGTTCTGGGCATGGCGCGAAGCCTTGCACCAGAAGGTCCACGCGCAGGTATCGCCCTTGCGGCGCTGGCCCTGATCGCCCTGTTGCCGGCAGGCTCATTGGCACAGATCGCCGCCATCCTGCTTGGCGCGGGGCTGGGATTCGCGCTGCGCGTCGCGCCGCCATCCGGCGATATCGCCACCCCGCCCCTGCGCGCATTGTCGCGCCGGGCAGGCGCGTCATGCCTTCTGGCATTCCTGCTGCTGCTGGTCGGCCTGCCATTGATCGCGGATAGCGGAGCGCTAGCGAAAATCGCGGATGTCTTCTACCGCGCCGGCGCGCTGGTCTTTGGCGGCGGGCATGTGGTGCTGCCCCTGCTGCAAAGCGGCACCGGCGACATGGTGCCGCAAGGCAGTTTCCTTGCCGGTTACGGAGCGGCGCAGGCGATGCCGGGGCCGGTCTTTACCTTTGCGGGCTGGCTGGGCCAGGTGGCCGCCGGATTGCCCGGCGCGCTGGTGGGGCTGGTCGCGATCTTTTTGCCGGGCTTTCTGCTGATGGCCGGGGCGATGCCCTTCTGGGCCGCGCTGTCGCGCCTGAACCCGGCGCGGCACGCCATGGCCGGGGCCAATGCGGCGGTTGTCGGGATACTTGGGCACGCGCTTTACGATCCGGTCTTCACCGGCGGTATCCGGGGCGATGCCGACCTGGCGCTGGCGGTCGCGCTGTTCCTGATGCTGGCCTTGTGGCGCAGGCCCGCATGGCAGGTCGTGATCGCCGGCGCGCTTGGCGGCATGGCGCTGGCCCTGATCGCCTGAACGCCCCTATTCGTCCACCACGTTCAGGATTTGCGGCAGGGCCGGGCATGGCAGCAACTGGTTTCTGGCCACATCGGCCAGCGAGTGGTTGTGCAGGAACACGTAGACATGCGCCGACAGCCCCTCCCACAGCCGGTTCGACAATGTCTGCGCGCGCGAACCCGATACCCCGCCCGAGGCACCCGCGCCCACATGCATGGCGCTGACGGTTTCGTCCACGGCCTCGAGGATCTCGGCGATGCGGATGGTTTCGGGCGGGCGTGCCAGCCGATAGCCGCCACCCGGGCCGCGCACCGACGTCACCAGCTCGGCCCGCCTCAGGCGGACGAAAAGCTGTTCGAGATAGGGCAGCGAGATATCCTGGCGTTTCGAGATCTCGGCCAGCGAGGTCAAGTCGTCCCCGCGCGCGATCGCCAGATCGACCAGCGCGATGATTGCGTAGCGGCCCTTGGTTGACAGTTTCATCGTTATTGTTCCTTCCCTGCGGCATTACCGCCACAGATTGACGGCCCCTGCACCGCTGCGTTATGCCCCGAAGGCCCGTTTCTTGCGCCCGCTGCGCAGGCTTCCCAGATATCGGTCTAGAAGCCTGGCGCGAATGCGTCAAGAAACCTCCAAGCCGCTGAAGGAAGACGATGCCAGAGTTGATTTTTCCGGGCCCCGAAGGCCGCCTCGAAGGCCGCTACCATCCGCAGGCCGGCATACCGGACGCCCCCATCGCCATCATCCTGCATCCGCATCCGCAATATGGCGGCACGATGAACAACCGTGTCGTCTATAACCTGCATTATGCATTCCACAACATGGGCTTTACCGTGATGCGGTTCAACTTCCGCGGGGTCGGCCGCTCGCAGGGCGAATTCGATCAGGGTATCGGGGAATTGTCCGACGCCGCCTCGGCACTCGATTACCTGCAGGCGATGAACCCGAATTCCAAGCATTGCTGGGTCGCGGGTTTCAGCTTTGGCGCCTGGATCGGAATGCAGCTCTTGATGCGGCGGCCCGAGATCACCGGTTTCATCAGCGTGGCGCCGCCCGCGAACATGTATGATTTCAGCTTCCTCGCCCCCTGCCCCAATTCCGGGCTGATCATCAACGGCACCGCCGACCGGGTGGCCCCTCCCAAGGACACGCATTCGCTGGTCGCCAAGCTGCGCGAACAGAAGGGCATCACCATCACCCACGAGGAAATCGAAGGCGCCGATCATTTCTTCCGCGACGACGAGGCGCATATGAAGCCGATGATCGAAACCGTGCAAGGTTATGTCCGGCGGCGGCTGACCGAAAGCACGCGCTGACGAGGCGGCCTGCCGGGCCATCCGCTGCGGGGAGGGCAATATCCATGCATGGCAATCTTCCCCACCGCTTCGCCTTCCTTTGCGAGGCCGACCGGCTGAAATCGGTCAAGCGGGCGAATGTCCTGATGGATCTCTCCCGCCCCGAGAACAGCGCCGAGCACAGCTGGCATGTCGCGCTTTACGCGATGGTGTTCGGCGCTTCGGACCGCTCCATCGCCATGGCCCTGCTGCATGATCTGGTCGAGATCGACAGCGGCGATCATCCGATCCACCTGCCCCATGACGGCACCGCCCTGGCCAAGGCCGAGGCGCAGGCCGCCGCGCGCCTGTTTGGCCTGATCCCCGGCGGCGAGGCGCTGCATGCGCTGTGGCGGGAATTCGAAGCGGGCGAAACGCCGGATGCCCGGATGGCCAAGCGGATGGATCACGGCCAACCGCTGTTCCAGGTTCTGATGGCACCGGCGCCCCTGCCCGATCACGTCGCCATCGTCCGCGACAACATGTCCGGCGGGCGCGCGGCCCGGTTGCGCCGCGAATGGCCCGATGCGATGGATGCGGCGGATGCGCTGCTGGAGGGCCGGGACCTGCCCGGCAGCGACCTGACCGCCCGCCTGCGTTTCCTGTCAGAGGCGGACCGGCTGAAATCGGTCTATCGCGCCAATACGCTGATCGATGGCTCGCGCCGCGAGAACAGCGGCGAGCATAGCTGGCATCTGGCGCTCTATGCGCTGGTCCTGGCCGGATATGCCGGGGCCGGTGTCGATGTCACCCGCGTCATCCGCATGCTGTTGCTGCATGACCTGGTCGAGATCGACACCGGGGATGTGCCGCTGCATTCGGCCGGCGGGCAGGCCCATCATTCGGTGGCGGTTCAGGCGGCCGAGTCCGCGGCGGCCGAACGGATATTCGGATTGCTGCCCGCGTCTCAGGCGGCGGAGTTCATGGCGCTCTGGCAGGAATTCGAGGCGGTGGAGACGCCTGACGCCCGCTTTGCCAAGGCGCTCGACCGAAGCCAGCCCGTCCTGCAGAACCTGCGATCCGGCGGGGCCGGATGGGTCGAATATGACGTGACGCTGAGCGATATAGAGGCACGGGTGGGCCCCTGGGTCGAACGGGGCGCGCCGGAAATCTGGGACTGGTTATGGCATGAACTGCGGCGGTTCTTCGGGCAATAGGCCAGCGGGCCGAAACCCCCGGCCTTTCAGGACCGATATCCGCGTTTGCCGACAATGCCCTACATCGTTCCGGTTTTTCGTTGAAGCACCCAAACGATGCAGGTTTTTGTTTTTACCCATTTCCGGACGGAAAACCGGTATCCACTTTTGCTGGAGATGCTTTAAACAAACTGTTCCCTGATCAACCGCTCTTCCAGCCCATGGCCGCTATCGAACAGCAGCCGGTGCGAGATGTCGGCGGCGCTGTGGATATGCACCCGCGTGACATGACGGACCGAGCGCGAATCGGCATCGGCCATGACCGGGCGGCGCTCGGGGTCGAGCACTTCTATCTCGACCTGCGCATTCTTGGGCAGCAGCGCCCCCCGCCAGCGGCGAGGCCGGAAAGGCGCGATGGCCGTCAGGGCCAGAACCTCGGAATCTATAGGCAGAATAGGGCCATGCGCGGAATAGTTATAAGCCGTCGAACCCGCCGGGGTCGAGACCAGCGCCCCGTCGCAGACCAGTTCTGCCATCCGCATCTTGCCATCCACATGAATGCGCAGCTTGGCCGCCTGCGGGCCTTCGCGCAGAAGGCTGACCTCGTTGATGGCCAGTGCTTCATGCAGGGATCCGTCCTTGCATGTGGCGCTCATGCGCAGCGGGTTGATGATCGTCTCCTCCGCCTCGGCCAGCCTGCGCGGCAGATCCTCCTCGCCATAGGCGTTCATCAGGAAGCCGACCGTTCCCCGGTTCATCCCGTAGACCGGCAGGTCGCGCCCCTCCATGGCATGCAATGTCTGCAGCATGAACCCGTCCCCGCCCAATGCGACGACCAGATCGGCGCTGTCCGCATCGGCACAGCCATATCGCGCGGAAAGACTGGCCAGCGCCTCGCGCGCGGCCTCGGCCAGGCTGGCGGTGAAATGGATCCTCGGCATCATCTGTTACGGCTTGCCCCTCTCGCTGCGCAGCATCGGCGCTGACGGTGACAAAGACAAGCCCCGCCCTTGACGCAACCGGCCCCGAAGCTGTCGTTTTGCTGCTTTCAGCCTGACCGGGCTTGGGCTATGAGGGCCCATCCCTGCCGCAGCTTAGCCAGAAAGGACGCGTGACAGATGAACGCCCCCACCCGCGACAACGGATTTTTCACCGAAACCCTGACCAGCCGAGACCCCGAGATCGCCGGTGCCATCGGCAAGGAACTGGGCCGCCAGCGCGACGAGATCGAATTGATCGCCTCGGAAAACATCGTCTCGAAGGCGGTGCTGGAGGCGCAGGGCACGGTCCTGACCAACAAATATGCCGAAGGCTATCCGGGCAAGCGTTACTATGGCGGCTGCCAATATGTGGATATCGTCGAGAACCTGGCCATCGAGCGCGCCAAGGAGCTGTTCGACTGCGAATTCGCCAATGTCCAGCCCAATAGCGGCAGCCAGATGAACCAGGCGGTGTTCCTGGCGCTGCTGAAGCCGGGCGATACCTTCATGGGGCTGGATCTGAATTCCGGCGGCCACCTGACCCATGGCTCTCCCGTCAACATGTCGGGCAAATGGTTCAACGTGGTCAGCTATGGCGTCCGCCAGCAGGATCAGCTGCTGGACATGGAGGCAATCGCCGAGGCGGCGCGCACCCACAGGCCCAAGCTGATCCTGGCCGGCGGCACCGCCTATAGCCGCATCTGGGACTGGGCGGCCTTCCGCAAGATCGCCGACGAGGTGGGTGCCTATCTGATGGTAGACATGGCCCATATCGCCGGGCTGGTCGCGGGCGGACAGCATCCCTCGCCGCTGCCGCATGCGCATGTCGTGACCACCACCACGCATAAATCGCTGCGCGGCCCCCGTGGCGGGATGGTGCTGACCAATGACGCCGATATCGCGAAGAAGATCAATTCGGCGGTGTTCCCCGGCCTGCAGGGCGGTCCGCTGATGCATGTGATCGCCGCCAAGGCGGTGGCCTTCGGCGAAGCGCTTGAGCCCGGCTTCAGGGATTACGCGGCGCAGGTCGTCGCCAATGCCCGTGCCATGGCGGATGAGCTGATGAAGGGCGGCATCGACATCGTGTCGGGTGGCACCGACAACCATCTGTGCCTCGCCGACCTGCGCCCCAAGGGCGTGACCGGCAAGGCGACCGAGGCGGCATTGGGCCGCGCCCATATCACCTGCAACAAAAACGGCGTGCCCTTCGATCCCGAGAAACCCTTCGTCACCTCGGGCATCCGCCTTGGCGCACCGGCAGGCACCACCCGCGGTTTCGGAGAGGCCGAGTTCCGGCAGATCGCCCGCTGGATCGTCGAGGTCGTCGATGGCCTTGCAGCCAACGGCGAGGAAGGCAACTCCGCCACCGAGGACAAGGTCCGCGCCGAAGTGGCCGAACTTTGCGCGCGCTTCCCGCTCTATCCTGATCTGTGATCCGGTCCTGACTGCAACCACGACCATACCCCGCCGTTCCTGAATACGGCGGGGTATTTCATTGCCGGCGCATGACAGAAACCGGATTTGCGGCCGGTTTTCACTGCCAGCCCGGTTTACGTTTCTCGAAGAAGGCGCTGATGCCCTCGGGGGCCTCCTGCCCTTCCCAGACTGCCACCAGCCGGTCGATGCTGTCCTCGATCTCGGCCTTGGTGATGCGTGGGCCGAGAAAGCGGCACTGTGCCTTGGCCGCCGCGATCGCCCCCGGCGCGCCAAGAAGGAAAGGCGCAACCTCGGCCTCGACCGCCTTGTCGAGATCGTCCGGGGCAACGCTGCGCGCGGCAAGGTTCAGCGCCACCGCCTCGGATGCATCGAAGACCCGCCCCGAGAAGAACACCCGCCGCGCCCGGTCCTCGCCCATCCGGGCCAGCACATAGGGGCCGATGGTCGCCGGGATCAGGCCCAGCTTGACCTCGGTCAGTCCGAATTTCGCGGTCCCGGCGACGATGGCGATATCGCAGACCGACATCATCCCGATCCCGCCGCCAAAGGCATTGCCATGCACCCGCCCGATCAGGGGCTTTGGCAAAAGGTTCAGTGCCGAGAGCATGCCCGCAAGAACCCGCGCGCCCGCCCGTCTTGTATCGGCATCGGCGGCGATCTGCTGTTTCATCCAGCCCAGATCCCCGCCCGCGCAGAAGCTGGCGCCCTCGCCCGCCAGCACCACGACCCGCACAGCCGGATCGGCGCCAAGCTGCGCCGCCGCCGCCGTCAGATCCTCGATCAGTTGCTGCGAGAGTGCGTTATGCTTGTCGGGGCGTGCCATCCATAATGTGGCGACGCCGCGCGTGTCGGTTTCGGTCCGGATCGTCTCAAACATTCTCACCCTCCCGCATGGCGCGCGCCATGGCCGCGGCCCTTTCGATCACATCCATGTCCAGCCCGGTCGCATAGCCCGCCGCCGCCAGATGCGCCGCCACGGCTTCGGTCGCGACATTTCCCCTGGCGCCCGGAGCATAGGGGCAGCCGCCCAGGCCCCCGACCGCCGCGTCGAACACGCGCAACCCGCGCGCCAGCGAAGCATCGATATTTTCGAGCGCCCGGCCAGCGGTATCGTGATAATGCCCGGCGAGCCGTTCCGGCGGCAACTCGTCCAGCACCGCCGCCAGCATGGCGTCGATGGTCTCTGGGCGGCCCCGGCCGATGGTGTCGCCAAGGCTGACCTCGTAGCAGCCCATATCGCGCAGCGCCGCCGCCACGCGGGCCGCATTGGACGGGGGAGTCGGGCCGTCAAAGGGGCAATCGGTCACCACACTGACATAGCCGCGCACGGGAATCCCGTCGGCCCGCGCGGCCTCGGCCACCGGGGCGAAGCGTTCCAGCGACTCGGCAATCGTCGCGTTCAGATTGGCCTTGCTGAAGCCTTCGGATGCGCTGGCAAAGATCGCCACCTCGCTGGCCCGCGCGGATTTCGCCGCCTCAAAGCCCTTCATGTTCGGCGTCAGCACCGCATAGCTGACACCCGGCTTACGGGCGATCCCGGCCATGACCTCGGCGGCGTCGCCCATCTGCGGCACCCATTTCGGGGAGACGAAGCTGGTCACCTCGATGCGCCGGAAACCGGCCTGCGAGAGCAGATCGACCAGCGCGATCTTTTCCGCCGCCGGGATCAGGCGCTTTTCATTCTGCAGCCCGTCGCGGGGGCCCATCTCGAATATCTCGACGGTCTCAGGCATCGGGCACCTCGTAGAATTCCCTGGCATAGATCAATTGCCCGCCCGGTTCCGGCAGGGTCGCCCGGAATGCCGGGCGCGCCTTGCAGCGCTCTAAATACGCGATCAGCGCGGGGCGGTCATCGAAGCGCACGAAACGCGCGGCGATATAGACCGAATAGCCCACCGCGCAATCGACGCCCGAGAAGCCCTCGGGCATCAGCCAGTCCTGCCCGGCGACGGTCTGCGCCACCAGCCCGAGCGTGCGCGACAGGCGTGCCGCCTCCAGCCGCATCACGGTGGGCGAGCGCATGTAATCCTCGCGCAGCACGATGTGATGCTGGGTCAGGTTGGCCAGATGCTGTCCCAATGTTTCCGCGAAATGCAGCCAGTTCAGCCAGTCGGCCCGCCCCTCGGCGCCGGGCGCGCGCATCAGTTCGGGGGCGCGGGTCTCGCAGAGATACTCGATGCAGGCGCCGGATTCGCGGATCAGATGCCCGTCCACCTGCAGCGCCGGGACGCGCCCCGCCGGATGGATATCGCTATAGGGAGGCTGGCGCATGGACTTGTCGAAAAACGACAACTCGCGCAGATCGTAATCGCAGCCGATCTCTTCCAGCAGCCAGCGCACCCGCATCGAGCGCGACAGCGGCACATGCCACAGGACGGGACGGTCGCTCATTCCTCTTCCTCCTCCAGACGGATCAGCGGCGCGCCCGCCTCGACCTGATCCCCGGCCGCCGCCATCACCTCGGCCACCACGCCGTCGCGCCATGCGGTCAGGCTATGCTCCATCTTCATCGCCTCCAGAACGGCAAGCCGGTCGCCCGCCTTCACCGCCTGCCCGGCCTTCACATGCACGGATTTCACCAGCCCCGGCATGGGCGCCAGCGTAACCTCGTCACCCGCAGCGGAGGCATCGCGGGCCAGCGGATCCAGCGGCACCAGATGCACGGTGCGGCCCCCGAAGACGCTGACTCCGGCATCATGGCTGACGATCCGGTGACGCATCAGGGTCTCGTCCACCCACCAGCGCCCGTCCCGCCAGCGAACCTCATGGGCGGAGCCGGCGTCCAGCGTGACCCGCGCGGCACCGGGGCCAAGGACTTCCAGCACCGCCTCGCCGCCCTCCCATGCAATGGTCCGGCGCAAAGGCTGCCACAGCGTCGCCCCGCCCTTCACCCGCGGATCGGCCAGCCCGGCCAGCCCGATCACCGCCAGTGCCCTGACACGGGGATCGGCTTCGGCCGCCGCAACCAGCGCCTCCAGGTCGCGGCCGATCAGGCCGGTATCCACCTCGCCCTCGCGGAAACCCTCATGCCTTGTCAGCGCGATCAGGAAATCGAGATTGGTGACAGAGCCCGCCACCTCGGTATCGACAAGGGCCGATTCCAGCGCCCGCAAGGCGACCGCGCGGGTCGGGCCATGGGTCACGATCTTGGCGATCATCGGGTCATACCACGGGCTGATCGCGTCGCCCTGCCGCACGCCGGTCTCGATCCGCGCGGCATCGGGAAATTGCAGATGCGCCAGCCGACCGGTCGCGGGCAGGAAACCCGCAGGGACATCCTCGGCATAAAGCCGCGCCTCGAAGGCATGGCCGGTGATCCGCAGATCCTCCTGCCGGGCGGGCAAGGGCTCGCCGCTGGCGACGCGAAGCTGCCATTCGACCAGGTCGATGCCAGTGATCGCCTCGGTCACGGGATGCTCGACCTGCAGCCGGGTGTTCATCTCCATGAACCAGAAACCGTCCGTGCGCAGCCCGCCCGAGCCATCGACGATGAATTCGATCGTGCCCGCGCCCTTGTAGCCGATCGCCTCGGCGGCACGGGTCGCGGCAGCGCCCATGACCTTGCGCATCTCGGCCGTCATGCCGGGGGCCGGGGCCTCCTCGATCACCTTCTGGTGGCGGCGCTGCAAGGAGCAATCCCGCTCGAACAGATGAACCGCGCGATGCCCGTCGCCAAAGACCTGCACCTCGATATGGCGGGGCCGCAGGATGTATTTCTCGATCAGCACGTCGGGATTGCCGAAAGCGTTCCTCGCCTCGGACTGGGCCGAGGCCAGCGCATCGGCGAACGCGCCCGGGTCGTCCACCCGGCGCATCCCCTTGCCGCCACCGCCCGCCACGGCCTTGATCAGCACCGGGTAGCCGATCCTCCCGGCCTCCTGCGCCAGATGGGCGGGGTCCTGATCCGCGCCGTGATAACCCGGCACGACCGGCACCCCGGCCTCTTCCATCAGCGCCTTGGCGGCATCCTTCAGCCCCATCGCCCGAATCGCCCTGGCCGACGGACCGATAAAGACCAGCCCCGCCGCCTCGACCGCATCGACGAAATCGGGATTCTCGGACAGGAAGCCGTAACCGGGATGGATCGCCTGCGCCCCGGTGGCCTTGGCGGCCTCGATGATCCGGTCGCCTTGCAGGTAACTGTCCGCCGGAGCGGGACCGCCCAGATACACGGCCTCGTCGGCCATGGCGACATGGCGGGCGGCGCGGTCGGCATCGGAATAGACGGCGACGCTCGCAACTCCCAAGCGGTGGCAGGAATCGATGACTCGGCAGGCGATTTCGCCGCGATTGGCAATCAGGATCTTTTGGAACATGGCAGGTCCTTGGCTTGGCGGGCGCCGGGGGCTTCGCGCCCGCCGCCGGCTGGTTCTCGAACCGGTGGCGCACCAACCGGCGGCCCCGCGAGGTATTTGCACAAAGAAGAAGAGGTCATCCGAGCGCCTCTTCGAGATATCGGGCAGTGACTTCGTCAAAGGCGACCAGCGTCACCTGAAGGGATTCTCCATGAGCCCGGATCGTTTCAACGGCGATACGGGCGGCGCGGTCGGGCGGAAAACCGTAGATGCCGGTCGAGATGGCCGGGAAGGCGATGCTGGCAAGCCCGTGCTCGCGGGCCAGCACGAGACTGTTGCGATAGGCCGAGGCAAGCAGGCCGTCCTCGCCCTGATCGCCTCCGCGCCAGACCGGGCCGACCGTATGGATGACATGCCGGGCGCGCAGATCGTAGCCGCCGGTGATGCGCGCCTCCCCCGTCGGGCAGCCGCCGATCCTGCGGCATTCCTCCAGCAAACCGGGTCCTGCCGCGCGATGGATCGCGCCATCGACGCCGCCGCCGCCAAGCAGCGTCCCGTTGGCCGCGTTGACGATGGCATCCACGGTCAATGTGGTGATATCTCCCTGCCAGACCCGTATCATTCCGGTTCCTTCTTCTTTGCCAAAATACCTCCGCCGGAGGCATCCATCGCTGCCACAATCACATCCGGAAGACACCGAAGCGCGTCGGCGCAATCGGCGCGTTCAGGCTGGCGCGCAGCGACAGGGCCAGCACATCGCGGCTCTTGCACGGATCGATGATACCGTCATCCCAAAGCCGCGCCGAGGCATAGAGCGGGTGCGACTGGCGCTCGAACATCTCGATGGTGGGGCGCTTGAACTCCGCCTCTTCCTCGGCGGACCAGCTGCCGCCCTGCCGCTCGATCCCGTCGCGCTTGACGGTGGCCAGCACGCCCGCCGCCTGTTCCCCGCCCATCACCGAGATCCGGCTGTTGGGCCATGTCCACAGGAAACGCGGCGAATAGGCGCGGCCTGCCATGCCATAGTTCCCTGCCCCGAAAGAGCCGCCGACCAGCATGGTGATCTTGGGCACCGAAGTCGTGGCCACAGCGGTCACCATCTTGGCGCCGTGGCGGGCGATGCCCTCGTTCTCGTATTTGCGCCCGACCATGAAGCCGGTGATGTTTTGCAGGAACACCAGCGGGATGCCGCGTTGCGAGCACAATTCGATGAAATGCGCGCCCTTCTGCGCGGCCTCGGAGAACAGCACGCCGTTATTCGCCACGATGCCGACCGGGCAGCCCTCGACATGGGCGAAACCCGTCACCAGCGTCTCGCCGAAACGCGCCTTGAACTCGTCGAAGCGCGAGCCGTCCACAATGCGGGCGATCACCTCGCGGATGTCATAGGGGGTGCGCAGATCCGCGGGCACGACGCCAAGGATCTCGTCGGGGTCATAGGCCGGGGGTTCGGGCGATTGCCAGAGGACGCTTTCGGGCATCCGGCGGTTGAGATTGCCGATGGTGCGGCGGGCCAGCGCCAGTGCATGGGCGTCATCCTCGGCCAGGTAATCGGCCACGCCCGACAGGCGGGTATGGACATCGCCGCCGCCCAGATCCTCGGCCGTCACGACCTCTCCGGTGGCGGCCTTGACCAGCGGCGGACCGGCGAGGAAGATCGTGCCCTGGTCGCGGACGATGATCGTCACGTCCGACATGGCGGGCACATAGGCGCCGCCCGCGGTGCAGGAGCCCATGACCACGGCGACCTGCGGGATGCCTTTGGCCGACATCTGCGCCTGGTTGTAGAAGATGCGTCCGAAATGGTCGCGGTCGGGAAAGACCTCGTCCTGGTTGGGCAGGTTCGCGCCGCCGCTATCGACCAGATAGACGCAGGGCAGATGACATTCCGCCGCGATCTCTTGCGCACGCAGGTGCTTTTTCACCGTCATCGGGTAATAGGTGCCGCCCTTCACCGTGGCGTCATTGGCGACGACCATCACGTCCTGGCCATGAACCCGCCCGATCCCGGCGATCACTCCCGCCCCCGGCGCTGCGCCATCATACATGCCATGCGCCGCCACAGCCCCGATTTCCAGAAAGGGCGAGCCGGGATCGAGCAGGTTCGCCACCCGTTCACGCGGAGGCATCTTGCCGCGGCTGACATGGCGCTCCATCGACCTGGCCCCGCCCCCGGCGGCGGCTGCCTCGGCGGCCTCGCGGGCGGTGGCGAGCAGCGCGAGATGCGCTTCGCGATTAGCCTTGAAAGCATCGGACGTGGTCAGGGCGGCGGATCTGAGTTTCATGCGCGGCGGGCTCCGATCTGGAAAAATTCGGTCGTCATCTGGCGTCGGTTGCGGGGAAATGCGTCATCCATCCCTGCCTCCCTCGTTCTCGGCAATCGCCAGTTGCCGCAATTCCCGCCGCATCACCTTGCCGGTCACGGTCATTGGAAGAGCGTCAAGAAAGGCGATCTCGCGCGGGTAGGAATGAGCGGCAGAGAGGCGTCTGGCGTGGGACTGCAATTCGCAGGCCAGTTCGTCCGATGGATGAAATTTATCCCGCAACACGATGTAAGCCTTGACGATTTCTGTTCTTACGGGGTCGGGCTTGCCGATAACCCCTACCTGTGCGACCGCGGGATGTTTCAGCAGGCAGTCCTCGATCTCGGAGGGGCCGATGCGGTAGCCCGCCGATGTGATCACGTCATCGTCGCGCCCGACAAAGCGGATATAGCCGTCCTCGATCACGCCTCGGTCGCCGGTAACAAGCCAGTCGCCACGAAATTTCCCGGCCGTCGCATCGGGGCGGTTCCAGTATTCCAGCATCATCGAACCGGCCCCGCGCCGCACGGCGATATCGCCCTCGGCATCGGTCGGCTGGCCGCTTTCGTCGATCACCCGGACATCGAAGCCCGGCACGGCCTTGCCGATCGATCCGGGGCGGGCGGCGAACATCGACGAGGCCGAGGATGCCACCATGTTGCATTCGGTCTGGCCGTAGAACTCGTTGATCGTCAGGCCGAAGGCCCGCCGCCCCCAATCCAGCATCTCGGCCCCGAGCGTCTCTCCGCCCGAGGCGACCGAGCGCAACCCGATAATCGAGATATCGGCGGCCTTCAGCATCTTCAGCGCGGTCGGCGGGAAGAAGATGTTCCGCACGCCGCAATCGGCGATCAGCCGGACCGTTTCGGAAGGATCGAATTTCGGCATCCGAACCGCCACCACCGGCACACCGAGCGCGAGCCCCGGCATCAGCACGTCGAACAGCCCCCCGATCCATGCCCAATCCGCCGGCGTCCACAGGCAGTCGCCGGGCTGGCCCAGCAGGTCATGGCTCATCTCGACGCCCGGCAGATGGCCGGTCAGCAGGCGATGGCCGTGCAGCGCGCCCTTGGGCGCCCCGGTCGTGCCCGAGGTATAGATGATTACCGCCGGGTCTTCGGGACCGGTCGGAAGGGTGGCGAAGGGGCCAGGCTTGGGCAATCCATCCTCGGGCACGATCACCCGCAGATCCGGGAAGGCGCGCAGCATCTCGCGCCCCTCGGCATCGGCGATCACCGTGCGGACACCGGCATCGCGCAGACGCAGTTCCAGTGCCTCGGGACCGAACAGCTTGAACAGCGGGATCGAGATCGCCGCCGATTTCCACACCGCCAGATGCGCCGCCGCCGTCCATGCCGATTGCGTGCGCAGCACCGCCACCCTCTCGCCCCGCTCCGCCTGCAGCGCATGGGCCAATGCCGCCGCCATCTGCGACAGTTCCGCATAGGTCACGGGATGCGGGGTGCCGTCATACTCGATGATCGCCACGCGCGCGCCGTGATGCGACAGGCATTGATCGGCCATGTTCAGGCGGGCGGGCCATTCCCATCTGAAGTCGCGCCAAAGCGCAGGATAGTCATGACCGGCCAACATGGTCATTCGGGCATGTCCCTTAACCGGGCATTCAGCAGCGCCCAATGCCGTGCGGCCTCGTCCCTCTGGCATTCCAGCCGGGCGAGTTCGCCGCTCGCCTCGCGGGCAGTTGCGGCATCCGCCCTGTAATCGCACAGGCTGTCGCGGAAACCGATCCATGCATGCTCGGTCTGCCGCAGCATTTCCTGCGGCTTGATCCCCGCCTCGGCTTCCTTGTCCAAAAGCGCCTGATAGGTTTCGCTCAGCTTCGCCTCCCAGGCCTGATGCGAAGCGTCGAGACAGTTTTTCTCGACAAAATCGGGATCATCTCCGGTATATTTCGTCTCTGCATATTCACGGCAAGCCTGCATCCCGGCATCCGCGCAATTGCCGCCCTCTCCCGCCCCGATGCACCGGTCGATCGCCGCCGGGTCCAGCCCCGAGGCATCGCCCGCAAATACCGGCGCGGATACCGTCAGCCCTGCCACGGCGAAAAGAAGCTGCAACAGTCTCATATTTTTCCTCCTCCTCGCTGCCTAGCGTTCCCTGTATCGCTCCAGCCGCAATGCCTGCTCCGCTGTGATCGACAGCGCGCATCCCGCCAAGGCAACCGCCGCGCCGCTACCGCTTCCCCACAAGGAGCGCTCATAGGCGCAACTGCTGTCACGGAACGCGATCCAGTCGCGCTGCATCTGCTTCAGGGCGGCCGCCTGTTTCGGGGCGGATGGGTCGGCCTTGGCGTTGATCCGGTCCATCTCCTCGGCCTGCGCCATCGCCGCCGCGTAGGCATCGTTCAAACGGGCATCCCAAAACCCGGTTTCCCGGCTTTGGCATTGCACCATTCCGGCCGTGGTATCTCCGCCCTCTTCTTTCATGCATTGCCCTGCGGCCAGACCGATGCAGCTTTCGGCATCCCGTTCCTCGCCTTGTTCGGCCCGCAAGGATGCGTTGTCGAGACAGGTCTCGAGCAAGGAAGGGTCGAACGCCGGCATGCCGTCATCCTGTGCCATGGCCGCGCCCGCCATCATCATGAGCGCAATGACAACCCCGCGCATCAGACCAGCCCCATCAGTTCCCGCCCGATCAGCATCCGGCGGATTTCGCTGGTGCCCGCGCCGATCTCCATCAGCTTGGCGTCGCGGAACAGGCGGCTGACCACGCTGTCATTCAGGAAACCGGCTCCGCCCAGGGCCTGCACCGCCTGATGCGCCTGAACCATCGCCTGCTCGGAGGCGTAAAGCACCGCGCCCGCCGCGTCCTGCCGCGTCACCTTGCCCGCGTCGCAGGCCCTAGCCACCTCGTAGACATAGGCGCGCGCGGTGTTCAGGGCGACATACATATCGGCGATCTTGCCCTGCATGAGCTGGAACGACCCGATCGGCTGGCCGAACTGCTTGCGCTCGGCGACATAGGGCATCACCTCGTCCAGGCAGGCCGCCATAATTCCGGTGCCGATGCCCGACAGCACCAGCCGCTCGTAGTCGAGGCCCGACATCAGGACACGCACGCCGCGGCCCTCCTCGCCCAGCACGTTCTCGAACGGGATCTCGCAATTCTCGAAGATCAGCTCGCCCGTGTTCGAGCCGCGCATCCCCAGCTTGTCGAAATGCGGGCTGGTCGAGAAACCCTGCATCCCGCGTTCGACGATGAATGCGGTGATGCCCTTGCTGCCGGCATCCGGGTCGGTCTTTGCATACACAACCAGCGTCTGTGCATCCGGCGCATTGGTGATCCAGTATTTATTGCCGTTCAGCACGTAGCGGTCATTCTTCTTCTCGGCCCGCAGCTTCATGCCAACGACATCGCTGCCCGCCCCTTCCTCGGACATGGCCAGCGCGCCGACATGCTCACCGCTGCACAGTTTGGGCAGGTATTTCGCCCGCTGCTCATCGGTGCCGTTCAGCTTGATCTGGTTCACACACAGATTCGAATGCGCGCCATAGGACAGGCTGACCGAAGCCGATGCCCGGGCGATCTCCTCTGTCGCCACGACATGCGCCAGATAGCCCATGCCGGAACCGCCGAACTCCTCGGGCACGGTGATGCCCAGCAGGCCCAGTTCGCCCATCTCTGTCCATAGCTCGTTGGGAAATTCGTTCTTGCGGTCCACCTCTGCCGCCATGGGCCTGACGCGATCCTGCGCCCAACGATGCACCATCTCGCGCAGCGCATTCACATCCTCGCCCAGATCGAACTGCATTCCTCGGGTGAACATCGCGCCCCCTCCTCCCATTTATTGAACATATGTTCATTTAATGTAAATACGCCAAGCAGATCCCCTGCGTCAAGCAAAAGCCTGCGCCCGATCCCGCTACAGGTCAATATTGCCGCTTTCGACCCTGGAATGATTGCGATAGTCCTGCCTGGTGTCGAAACCGGGACGGAGCGGCTCATGCGGCTGAAACTTCTGCGCCACGCCCCGCCGCTGAGCGGGGGACGATTGGCCGGCCGCCGCGATATCGATGCCGATTGCAGCGATTCGACCGCCTGCGCGCGGATGCGGCGCATGATCGGCGATCCCGGGCGGGTGATCTGCAGTCCGGCGCTGCGCTGTCTGCAGACCGCCGCCGCATTGGGGCTTGAGGTCACCGGCACCAGCCCGGCCTTGTGGGAGCAGGATTACGGCGATTGGGAGGGGCGGCGCTACGAGGATTTGCCCGATCTTGGCAATCTTGAGCCGGAGCGGATCGCCGCGCATCGGCCCGAGGGTGGCGAAAGCTTCGACGACATGGCCGCGCGTGTCCGGCCCGAATTGCAGGCATTGACGGATGATACCTTGATCGTCGCCCATGCCGGAACCGTCCGGGCGGCATTGTCGCTGGTGGTGGGCGCAGCGGCCCTGTCCTTTTCGGTCGCGCCGCTATCGCTGACGATCATGCGCCGGACCGGCAGGGGGTGGGCGGTCGAGGCGGTCAACCTGACGGCGGAGGCGGAATGTTTGCCCTGAGTGCCCTGATCGCCCTGCTGGCCGATGCGCTTCTCGGCTGGCCCGATGCGCTATATCGCCGTCTTGGCCATCCGGTGGTCTGGATCGGCGCATTGATCGAGCGGCTGGACCACCGGATGAACCGGGGCAGTGAACGCTTTGGCAAGGGCATGGCGGCCAGCCTGATCGTCATCGCGGCGGCGGTCCTGCCCGCACTGATCCTGCAATCCTTGCTGGGTCCGGTCATCGCCGGGCTGCTGGCATGGCCGCTGGTCGCTGCACGGTCCCTGCATGATCACCTGCGCGCGGTTGAAACACCGCTTCTGGCGGGCAATCTGAAAGCCGCGCGCGAGGCGACATCGATGATCGTGGGGCGTGACGTCTCCCGCGCCGACGAGGCCGCCCTGTCCCGCGCCGGCATCGAGAGCCTGGCCGAGAACGCCTCGGACGGTGTGGTCGCGCCGCTGTTCTGGGCGGCGGCGGCCGGGCTGCCCGGAATCGCGGCCTACAAGGCGATCAACACGCTGGACTCGATGATCGGGCACCGGACGCCGCGTCATCAGGAATTCGGCCGTTTCGCGGCAAGACTGGACGATTTCGCGAACTGGTTGCCGGCGCGGCTGACGGCATTGCTGTTCACGCTCGCCTCCGGCTCCCTGCATCCCTGGCGGATCGCAAGACGCGACGCGGGGGGCCATCGCTCGCCCAATGCCGGCTGGCCCGAGGCCGCAATGGCCGCCGCCCTGAAAGTGCGGCTTTCCGGTCCGCGCATCTATGGCAGCCAAATCGCGGATGAGCCATGGCTGAACGGATCGGATCGCGATCCCGACGCCACCGATATCGAGCCCGCGCTGGCGCTGTATCGGCGGGCAATCATCGCGGGCGGGCTGGTTTTGCTGGTGATCGTCCTGCTTTAAGCATTTGCGGACAGCCCGGCACAAGGCGGGCGCCCGCCATTCGCCTCACCCGAATCACTGGCAAACAGATCCCGCAACTGCTAAATCTGGTAGAATGAACAACCACAGCCCCAATATCCGCCCGATCATCCGGCAACTGGACGAGGCCACCGCCAACCGCATCGCGGCGGGCGAGGTGGTGGAGCGGCCGGCTTCGGCGGTCAAGGAACTGGTCGAGAATGCGCTGGATGCGGGCGCGACCCGGATCGACATCGCCATAGAGGAAGGTGGCAAGCGGCTGATCCGCGTCAGCGATGACGGCTGCGGCATGACGCCCGACGACCTGCCGCTGGCGCTTTCACGCCATGCAACCAGCAAGATCGACGGCAATGACCTTCTGGCGATCAACAGTTTCGGGTTCCGCGGCGAGGCGCTGCCCTCACTGGGCGCGGTGGGACGGCTGACCATCACTTCGCGCGTGGACGGCGATGAGGGTGCGGAAATCTCGGTCACTGCGGGCCGGATCACTCCGCCCCGTCCCGCCGCCGGAAATCGCGGCACGGTGGTCGAGCTGCGCGATCTGTTCTTTGCCACCCCCGCGCGGCTGAAATTCATGCGCAGCGAGCGTGCCGAGACGCAGGCCGTGGCCGAGACCGTTCGCCGCCTCGCCATGGCCGAGCCCTATACCGGCTTTACCCTGAGCGCCGACGGCAAGGAGGCGTTCCGCGCCGATGCCGAGCAAGGGGAACTGTTCGGCGCGCTTCAGGCCCGCCTGGCCCGGGTCATGGGCCGCGATTTCATCGACAATGCCATCGCCATCGATGCCGAGCGCGACGGGTTGACGCTGACCGGCTTTGCCGCCCTGCCGACCTATTCGCGTGGCGCGGCGGTGGCGCAGCATCTTTACGTCAATGGCCGCCCGGTGCGCGACAAGCTGCTGACCGGGGCACTGCGGGCGGGCTACATGGATGTGCTGGCCTCGGGACGGCATCCGGCGGCGGTGCTGTACCTGACCTGCGATCCGCAACTTGTCGATGTGAACGTCCATCCCGCCAAGGCCGAGGTCCGGTTCCGCGATCCCACCGCCGCGCGTGGGCTGGTGGTCAGCGCGCTTCGGCACGGGCTGGCCAATGCCGGGCACCGGGCCTCCTCGACCGTGGGCGATGCGACGCTGGCCGCGTTCCGGCCTGAGCCCGCCCGGTTGAACGCGCCGCCGCCGCGCAATTACCAGATGGATTACCGCCCCTCTGGCGGGGCGATCCGGGCAAGCCTCGATCTGCAGGCGCCCGTGCCGATGCAGGAGACCGGCTTTTCCGAGGCACCCTCCGCCCGGTTCGAGCCCGCGGGTGACGACGCCCCAGCCACGGCCCCCCTTGGGGCGGCACGCGCCCAGATCCACGAGAATTACATTATCGCGCAAAGCGATGACGGGCTGGTCATCGTCGATCAGCATGCCGCGCATGAACGGCTTGTCTACGAACGGCTCAAGGCCCAGGCAGAGGCCAATGGCATCGCCAGCCAGGCCCTGCTGATCCCCGAGATCGTCGAACTGTCCGAAGCCGACGCCGCCCGCATCCTGTCCATCGCCGGTGAACTGGCCGAACTCGGCCTTGTCATCGAGGCATTCGGCGGCGGCGCGGTGGCAGTGCGCGAGGCGCCCGCGATGCTGACCAGGCTGAACGCACAGGCCTTGATCCGCGACATTCTGGACGACCTGTCCGACCAAGGCACCTCGGACCGCCTGCGCGCGCGGCTCGACGCGGTGCTGTCCTCGATGGCCTGCCACGGCTCGGTGCGTTCCGGCCGGCGGATGACCGCCGACGAGATGAACGCATTGCTGCGCGACATGGAACGAACCCCGAAATCCGGCCAGTGCAACCATGGCAGACCCACCTGGGTCAAGCTGCGGCTGGCGGATATCGAGCGGCTCTTCGGCCGCTAGGGACCAGCCCCGGTCAGCCCTTCCGCCCGGCTTCCAGCGCGTCCTCGAAAGTGCGCAGCCCGGTGGTCGGGGCCTGCACCAGCACCGACATGTTGCCGGGCTTGTGCTCGTTTTTATACATCTTCATATGCGCCTGCGGGATCTCGGCCCAGGGGAAAACCTCGGACATGCAGGGATCAAGGCGGCGCTCCAGCATAAGCTGGTTGGCGGCGCTGGCCTGTTTCAGATGAGCGAAATGGCTGCCCTGCACGCGCTTTTGATGCATCCACAGGTAGCGGACATCGAAGGTGCAGTTGAACCCGGTGGTGCCCGCGCAGATCACCACCATGCCGCCCTTCTTGCACACGAAGGTCGAGACCGGGAAGGTCGCCTCGCCCGGATGTTCGAAGACGATATCGACATTGTTGCCCTTGCCGGTGATGTCCCAGATGGCCTTGCCGAACTTGCGGACTTCCTTGAACCAATCGGCATATTCGGGGGTGTTGACCTTGGGAAGCTGACCCCAGCAGTTGAAGTCCTTGCGGTTGATGACGCCCTTGGCGCCAAGGCTCATGACGAAATCGCGCTTGTCCTCTTCGGAGATTACGCCGATGGCATTGCCGCCTGCGGCGTTGATCAACTGGATGGCATAGGAGCCAAGCCCCCCGGAGGCGCCCCAGACCAGCACGTTCATGCCCGGTTTCAGTTCATGCGGTTCATGGCCGAACAGCATCCGGTAGGCGGTGGCCAGCGTTAGCGTGTAGCAGGCCGATTCCTCCCATGTCAGGTGACGCGGGCGGGGCATGAGCTGCTGCGCCTGCACACGGGTGAACTGGGCGAATGAACCGTCCGGCGTCTCGTATCCCCAGATGCGCTGGCTGGGCGAATACATCGGATCGCCGCCATTGCAATGCTCGTCATCGCCATCGTCCTGGTTGCAATGGATGACGACCTCGTCGCCGACCTTCCAGCGCTTGACCTTGTCACCCACCGCCCAGACAATCCCGGAGGCATCCGATCCGGCGATGTGATATTCCGCGCCATGCCCGTCAAATGGGCTGATCGGCTGGCCCAGCCCGGCCCAGATACCGTTGTAGTTGACGCCAGCCGCCATCACCAGGACCAGCACCTCGTTGCTGTCGATCGCCGGGGTATCCACGATTTCCAGCTGCATCGCCTTGTCCGGCTCTCCGTGGCGTTCGCGGCGAATGGCCCAGGCATGCATCTGCCTGGGCACATGCCCGAGGGGCGGCATCTCGCCGATCTCGTAAAGATCTTTCTGGGGCGCCTCATAGGGCGCGATCGGGGCATCAAGGGCCATCTGCATCTCCTTCACCGTGCCGCGGTGCAGAATCACCGGGTATCCGAGCTTGTTCCTATGATGGCTTGCGCAATTTTGCAACCATAAGAACTGATAATTTGTAATATTGTGTCTATGCGGTTGTTGAAATTGCCGCGACGCGGCGAATTGACTGCGCATCAATGTTTCTGTATCTGGGATTCAGTCGAAAGATTGTTGCGAGGACTTGAAATGGCCGAGAAAGACAAACCCTGGCTGTTCCGCACCTATGCGGGCCATTCCACGGCCGAAAAGTCGAATGCACTGTACCGGGGCAATCTGGCCAAGGGGCAGACCGGCCTGTCGGTAGCTTTCGATTTGCCCACGCAGACCGGCTATGACAGCGATCACGTGCTGGCACGGGGCGAAGTCGGCAAGGTCGGCGTGCCGATCTGCCATCTTGGCGACATGCGGCTGCTATTCGACCAGATCCCGCTGGAACAGATGAACACCTCGATGACGATCAACGCGACGGCGCCATGGCTGCTGTCGCTCTATATCGCCGTGGCCGAGGAACAGGGGGCGGATGTCACGAAACTGCAGGGCACGGTGCAGAACGACATCATCAAGGAATACCTCTCGCGCGGGACCTATATCTGCCCGCCCAAGCCCTCATTGCGGATGATTACCGACGTGGCGGCCTATACGGCGAAGCACCTGCCGAAATGGAACCCGATGAATGTCTGCTCCTACCACCTGCAAGAAGCCGGGGCGACGCCGCAGCAGGAACTGGCCTATGCGCTGGCCACCGGGATCGCGGTTCTGGACGACCTGAAGGGCAAGGTCCCGGCCGGAGACTTCCCGGCCATGGTCGGGCGAATCAGCTTTTTCGTGAATGCCGGCATCCGCTTCGTGACCGAGATGTGCAAGATGCGCGCCTTCACCGAGCTGTGGGACGAGATCACCGCCACCCGTTACGGTATCGAGGAGCCGAAATACCGGCGTTTCCGCTATGGTGTGCAGGTCAACAGCCTTGGCCTGACGGAGCAGCAGCCGGAAAACAACGTCTACCGCATCCTGCTGGAAATGCTGGCGGTGACGCTGTCGAAAAACGCGCGGGCGCGGGCGGTGCAGCTTCCCGCATGGAACGAGGCGCTCGGGCTCCCCCGGCCATGGGACCAGCAATGGTCGCTGCGAATGCAGCAGATCGTCGCCTACGAGACCGACCTTCTGGAATATGGCGACCTGTTCGACGGTAACCCGGTCATCGCCGCCAGGGTCGAGGAACTCAAGGCGGGTGCGCGCGACGAATTGAAGCTGCTGGACGAGATGGGCGGCGCGATCGCGGCCATCGACTACATGAAATCCCGGCTGGTCGAGTCGAATGCCGAGCGTTTCAACAGGATCGAATCGAACGAGACCGTGGTGGTCGGCGTGAACCGTTGGGAACAGGGCGAGCCCTCGCCGCTGACGGCAGGCGATGGCGGCATCATGACCGTCGATCCGGAGGTCGAGCAGGACCAGATCGCCCGCCTGAACGAATGGCGCGAGACCCGCGACGAGGGTGCCGCCCGGGCCGCGCTGGCCGCGCTGCGCGAGGTGGCGCGGAACGGTGGCAATATCATGCCCCCCTCTGTCGAGGCGGCCAGGGCCGGCGTCACGACCGGCGAATGGGCCGGGGTGATGCGGGAAATCCATGGCGAGTATCGCGGACCCACCGGCGTGTCGGCCTCGCCCTCGAACCGGACCGAGGGGCTGGAGGAGATCCGCGAGGCGGTGGATGCGGTCAGCACCCGCTTGGGGCGGCGTCTGAAATTCGTGGTCGGCAAACCGGGGCTGGACGGGCATTCCAACGGCGCCGAGCAGATCGCCTTCCGCGCCCGCGATTGCGGCATGGATATCACCTATGAAGGCATCCGCCTGACGCCCGAGCAGATCGTCACCCGCGCCCTGGAGGAAGAGGCCCATGTCGTCGGCCTGTCGATCCTGTCGGGCAGCCACCTGCCCCTGATCGAGGAATTGATGGAACGCATGCGCGAGGCGGGGCTGGGTCATATCCCCGTCATCGCCGGCGGGATCATCCCCGAGGAAGACGCGAAACGGCTGCTCGCCATGGGCGTGGCGCGGGTCTATACGCCCAAGGATTTCCAGCTCAACAGGATCATGATGGATATCGTGGCGCTTGTGGAACCGGGAGCGGCGGCGGCCTGATCGTCAGGCCGGCCGGGCCGGTCGGTCTTGCAGGGACGCATTCCTGTCTGGCTCAATCTCCGCAGGCCTGGCGCAATATCCCGGCGTTATCATCCACGAGCGAACCCCTCTCTTCTTCTTTGTTCAAATACCTTGCGGCGCCGATGCCACGCAGCGCCGCCGTCACGAAAACCGCCCGGCAACGAAACGCGGGGATACCTTGCCGTCAAAGCACCTTTACCAGCCGCAGCGCATCATAGATCGCGGCATGGGTATTGCGCGCGGCCACGGCGTCGCCGATGCGAAACAGCCGGTAACTGCCCCCGGGATTGCGTTGAACCTGTTGCGGCTGACCGGCGACAAGGGCCTCGTAATCCACCTCGCCCAGATTGACCGAGCCGGGACGCAGATCGAAATAAAGATCGTCCAGCGGTCTCGTGCCGTGATTGACGATCACCTGGTCCACCCGGTGCTCGCGGGTGACGCCGCCGTAATCGCTGCCGATCCCGGCCAGCAATTCATTGCCATCGCGCCGCACCCGGTCCAGCTTCCATGTTACCGTGAAGGTCACGTCGCGCTTTTGCAACTCGCGCATGGACGGGGTCAGCGACATCGCCATGACCTCCGGGGCAAAGATGCGGTCACGGGTCATGATCTCGACCTTCGCGCCGGTGGCGGCGATCTTCTCGGCTGCCTGCAGCGCGGCATAATCGCCCGCATCGTCATAGATCAGCACATTCTGCCCCGGCTGCGCATCGCCTGACAGGATATCCCATGCCGATACGACCAGCGCATTGCCTTCCTCCAGCACCCCAGTATGCGGCAACCCGCCGGTGGCGACGATGACGGCATCGGGATTGTCGGCAAGCACGGTCCCGGCATCGGCGAAGCTGTTGAAGCGGAAATTCACGCCCATCCGCTGGCATTCCTCGAAGCGCCACTGGACGATCTGCATCATCTCGGCCCGGCGCGATGTCTGGGCCGTCAGGCGGATCTGCCCGCCCGGGTCATTCGCCGCCTCGTGCAGGATCACCTCGTGCCCCCGCTCGGCGGCGACACGCGCGGCCTCCAGCCCTGCCGGGCCGGCACCGACGATCACCACGCGCCGCCGGGTTTGGGCCTTGGCGATCTCATGCGGCTGCTCCAGTTCGCGCCCCGTTGCCGGGTTGTGCAGGCACAGTGCCATGCCACCCTGATAGATCCGGTCGAGGCAGTAATTCGCACCGACGCAGGGGCGGATGCGATCCTCTTCGCCGCGCATGATCTTGGCCACGATATGCGGATCGGCCATATGCGCGCGGGTCATGCCGACCATGTCCAGCTTGCCGCTGGCAATGGCGTGGCGGGCGGTGGCCACGTCCTGGATCTTGGCGGCGTGGAAGGTGGGGAACTCAGTCGCAGCCCGGATCTCTCCGGCGAAGTCCAGATGCGGCGCGGAACGCATGCCCTGCACCGGGATCACGTCGGTCAGGCCCGCATCGGTATCGATATGACCCTTGATAACGTTCAGGAAATCGACCATCCCGCAATCCTTCAGGCGGCGCGAGATCTCCAGCCCGTCCTGCTTGGTCAGCCCGCCCGGCAGATCCTCGTCGCCGGTATAGCGGATGCCGACGATGAAATCCGGCCCCACCCGGTCGCGGATCGCCCTCAGCGTGTCAAAGGTGAAGCGCAGCCGGTTGTCGAGACAGCCGCCATAGGGCCCGTCCAGCTCATTGGTCAGGGGCGACCAGAACTGGTCCATCAGGTGGCCATAAGCCTGCAGTTCGATCCCGTCGAGCCCCGCCGCCTGCATCCGCTCTGCCGCGTCGGCGTAATCCTCGATGATCCGGGCAATGTCCCAATCCTCGGCCTTCTTGGGGAAAGCCTTGTGCGAGGGCTCCCGCTCATGCCCTGCCGAGACCACGGGCAGCCAGTCGGCCTTGTCCCACCGTGTGCGGCGGCCCAGATGGGTGAGCTGGATCATCACCGCGCAGCCGTGATCGTGGCACTCGTCGGTCAGCTGCTTCATCCAGCCGACCACCTCGTCTTTCCAGGCCAGGATATTGTTGAAGACCGGCGGGCTGTCGCGGGCGACTGAGGCCGATCCGGCGGTCATGGTCAGCGCCACCCCGGCCCGCGCCCGCTCGGCATGATAGGCGCGGTAACGCTCTTTCGGCATGCCATCCTCGGGATAGGCGGGCTCGTGGCTGGTGATCATCAGCCGGTTCTTCAGCGTCAGGTGCCTGAGCTGGTAGGGCTGGAGGAGCGGATCGTTGGTCATGGGCGTCTCCCTTGGCTTCGCGGAGGATTCCAGAAATGTTCACTAGTGTCAATATTGAGTTCATTAATGTATATTCCTGCTTGTGAGCCTGAAGGCGGAGCGATAGGATCAGGATATGAGAATGTCGGATCATCAGGGTCAGGAGGCCAAGGCATCGGGCTGGCGCGGTTCGCGTGAACTCTGGCTTGCGGCGGCCAAGCAGGCCTTCCTCGATACCGGCCTCGAGGCGGTGAAGATCCAGCCGCTCGCAAGCCGGCTGAATATCTCGCGCACCAGCTTTTACTGGTTCTTCAAGGATCGCAACGCGCTTCTCGACGCGCTGCTTGAGGAATGGGAGCGAAAGAATACCGGTGCCTTCATCGACGCGGGCAAGGCCTATGCTGAAACCCCGGCAGAGGCGGTGCTGAACCTGATCGGGGTGTTCCTGGACGAAACGCTTTTCGAACCGCGCCTGGATTTCGCGGTGCGCGGTTGGGCGCATCAATCCGATGCCGTGATGGCGCGAGTCAATGCCGCCGATGAACACCGGCTGGCGGCGATACGGTCGATCTTCGAGCGGTTCGGCTATGCGCCGGACGATGCCGATACAAGGGCGCGCACCGTCTACCTGACCCAGATAGGCTATATCTCGATGCAGGTGCGGGAAAGCCTGCGGGTCCGGATGAGGCGTATTCCCCGATATGTCGAGATCTTCTCGGGCCACGCCCCGACCGCCAGCGAACTGGCGCGCTTTCATGCGCGGCACGGATTCCGGCCCGGGGAAAACGGCGCGGGCTGAGAAAGCCTCGGCCATGCACGAATAACGGCACTTCGTCGACCGAGCCGCTAAACCACCCCTGCCCGGTGGCCAAACCGCATGAAACACGCATAAGATTTCCTTCATATGAGAACAGGAGGAAAGCGTGACCTATGAACCAGTGCCCCTGCCCGACCGGGTGCAATTGTCGCCCGAGGCTTCACTGCGATCGGTGCGGGCGTTCCGGGATCACATGCGCAAAAGGCATAGCGTGCGCGATTTTTCGGATACGCCCGTCACGCGCGAGGTGATCGAGGCCTGCATCGAAACCGCCGGAAGCGCCCCTTCGGGCGCGAACCAGCAGCCATGGCATTTCGTCGCGATCAGCGACCCGGCGATGAAGGCCCGCATCCGGCAAGCCGCCGAAGAAGAGGAACGCGCCTTCTATGCCGGTGGCGGCGGCGATGAGTGGCTGGCGGCGCTGGAACCCGTGGGCACCGGGCCGGACAAGCCGCATCTGACCACCGCGCCCTGGCTGATCGTGGTCTTCGCGCAGCGCTACGGGCTGGAGGACGGACAGCGGCACAAGCACTACTATGTCCCCGAAAGCGTCGGCATCGCCTGCGGGATGCTGATCGCGGCGATCCATCACGCCGGGCTGGTCACGCTGACCCATACGCCCAACCCGATGAAGTTTCTCAACGAGCTTTGCAGCCGGCCCGACAACGAAAAACCCGTCATGATCCTGCCCGTGGGCCTACCCGCCGAGGCGGCGGTCGTCCCGGCCATGGCAAAACGCAAGAAGCCGCTGGACGAGATCCTGTCGGTTTTCTGAGGAACGCGCAGCCCGGCCTGCAGCCACTTTCCCGCGGCGGTTTCATCGCGGGCGAAAGCTTGCAGTCCGCCCTCTATCGGGCTATGCGACGCGCGACCGTCTGGACCCGGGTGAGATTCCCGGGTGGCTCTTCCGGCCGCCGATCCGCCGGATAACCGTGAAAACTGAAGAAAACGCCAGAACGCAGCAAGGCTGCGCACTGGAGAGGAACGGGACATTTTGATGACATTCGACGATTACCGACGCCAGTGGCTCGGCAATATCCGTGGCGACCTGCTGTCCGGGCTGGTTGTTGCCCTGGCTCTCATTCCCGAGGCTATCGCCTTCTCGATCATCGCCGGCGTGGATCCGAAAGTCGGACTCTATGCCTCTTTCTCGATCGCCGTGGTCACTGCCATCGCGGGCGGGCGGCCGGGGATGATCTCGGCGGCCACGGCCGCGACCGCCGTTCTCATGGTGACGCTGGTGAAGGATCATGGCCTGCAATACCTGCTGGCCACGACGGTGCTGGCCGGGTTGCTGCAGATCGCGGCCGGGTTCGCCCGCCTCGGGCAGTTGATGCGTTTCGTGTCGCGTTCGGTCATGACCGGATTCGTGAATGCGCTGGCGATCCTGATCTTCATGGCCCAGCTTCCCGAGCTGATCGGCGTGCCCTTCCTGACCTATCCGCTGGTCGCCGCCGGGCTTGCCATCATCTATTTGTTTCCCTATGTCACCCGCGCGGTGCCCTCGCCGCTGGTCACGATCATCGTGCTGACCACATTGGCGATAATCTTTGGCTGGGACGTTCGGACCGTGGGCGATATGGGCGCGCTTCCCGACACCCTGCCGATGTTCCTGATCCCGGATATCCCGCTGAACCTCGAAACCCTGACGATCATCTTTCCCTATGCGGCTGCGGTCGCGGTGGTCGGGCTGCTGGAAAGCCTGATGACAGCGAATATCGTCGATGATCTCACCGACACGACATCGGATCGCAACCAGGAATGCATCGGTCAGGGCCTTGCCAATACCGCCACCGGCTTTATCGGCGGCATGGCGGGCTGCGCGATGATCGGCCAGTCGATGATCAACGTCAAATCAGGCGGTCGCGGGCGGCTTTCCTGCTTTGCGGCGGGTGTCTTCCTGCTGTTCATGGTGGTCTCGCTTGGCGACCTGGTCGCGCGGATCCCCATGGCCGCGCTGGTCGCGATCATGATCATGGTCTCTGTCGGCACATTCTCCTGGTCCTCGGTCAAGCAACTCAGGACGCATCCGAGATCCTCGTCGCTCGTCATGCTGGCGACGGTCGCTGTGGTGGTCTACACTCACAACCTCGCCATCGGGGTGCTGGTCGGCGTGCTTTTGTCGGGACTGTTCTTCGCCGGTAAGATCGCGCAGCTGTTCCGCGTCAGGCCCAGCCTGTCCGAGGACGGGCGCTGCCGGACCTATTTCGTGGAGGGACAGCTTTTCTTTGCCTCGGCCGAGCAATTCATGCGCGCCTTCGATTTCAGGGAGGCGGTCGACCACGTGGTGATCGACGTCAGCGGCGCACATATCTGGGACATTTCCTCGGTTGCCGCGCTGGACATGGCGGTGCTGAAATTCCGCCGTGACGGTGCCGAAGTCGAAATCGTCGGCATGAACGAGGCGTCCGAAACCATCGTCGACAAGCTCGCCCTGCATGACAAGCCCGGCGCGCTCGACAAGCTGATGGCGCATTGAGGGAGGAAATCTGATGACAAGGAAGCTTATCGCGCTGGTCGACGGATCGGTCTATTCGAAAACGGTCTGCGACCACGCCATCTGGATCGCCGGACGCACCGGCATGGATGTCGAGCTGATGCATGTGCTCGGACGGCGCGAGACCGGCCCCGGACAGGACCTGTCGGGTTCGATCACGCTCGGCGCGCGCAGCGCCCTGCTCGAACAGCTCGCCGGCATCGACGAACAACGCGCCCGGCTGGCTGTGCAACGCGGCCGCGCAATCCTCGAGGACGCGCAGTCGCTGCTGGAGCAGGCCGGGATCACGGCAAGCGAATATCTCCGGCATGGCGACCTGATCGAGGCTGTCTCGGAAAAGGAGGGCGGGGCGGACCTGATCGTCATGGGCAAACGCGGCGAAGGCGCGGATTTCGCCAAGGGGCATCTCGGCTCCAACCTGGAGCGGGTGATGCGGGCAACGACCCGCCCCCTCTTCGTGGCCTCGCGCGCCTTCAATCCGATCGAAAAGGTTCTGGTCGCCTTTGACGGCAGCGCCAATGCGATCCGCGCGGTGGAACATGTCAGCCGCAACCCGCTCTATGCCGGGCTCCCGCTCGAGATCGTGACGGTCGGCCCTGACAGCCCCGCCGCAAAGACGGCGCTGGCGGATGTGAAAAGCCTGCTGATCAAGGCCGGCTTCGAAACCGGGGCGCGCATATTGCCCGGCCAGCCCGAAGAGGTTCTGGGCAAGCTGATCGAGACCGAAAACTTCGGTCACATGGTCATGGGCGCCGCGGGAAACAGCCGTCTGCGCGCCTTGTTCGTCGGCTCGACCGCGCTCGAAATGATCCGCAGTTGCAAGGTGCCGATCCTGCTGATCAGGTAATGTGCAGGCAAGGGGCGGCCTGTTGCCGGTGTAACATGCCGCCCCGGCAAATCTGGGCAGGGCGGGCGGCGAAGCCTTTTCATTTCCCGCCGCAACCCCCATATTGCCGGTAAGGAGAGAACCACATGCCCTTGCCGCATTTCCTGTTGCTGATCGTGGCGGTGATCCTTGCAGCCGCCGTCACCCTGTGGGCAAGCCTCGCCGCAGGCGTGCCGCTGATCACCCTGCTTCTCGTGGGCCTGACCGGTGCGGCGCTGATCCATTTCTCGACCCGGAACTGGCACGACCACGACCGCTGATCGGCCGGATCAGCTTTCCAGCTCGGCATCCCAGTAAAGAAAATCCATCCAGCTTTCATGCAGGTGGTTGGGCGGGAAACGGCGGCCGACAGCATGCATTTCTTCGGGCGTGGGCCGGCGCGGCTTGCGGCGCAGGCTCATCCCGCAATGGCGCAGGCTGCGATTCGCCTTGCGCAGGTTGCAGGGCGAACAGGCCGCGACGACATTTTCCCAACTGGTGATTCCGCCACGCGAGCGCGGCACGACATGATCGAAGGTCAACTCGCCCTTCGCACCACAATACTGGCAACAGAATTCGTCCCGCAGAAAAAGATTGAAGCGCGTGAATGCCACGCGCTTCTGGGGTTTCACATAATCTTTCAGAACGACGACGGAGGGTATCCGGTAGGCCTGCCGCTGACTTCGCACGACCTCGTCATATTCGGCGATGATACTGACCCTGTCGAGAAACACCGCCTTGATCGCCTCCTGCCAGGGCCAGAGCGAGAGCGGGTAATAGCTCAGCGGCCGGTAATCCGCATTCAGCACCAGCGCCGGATGATGGCGCAGGCTGGCCGGTTCCCGCACGAACTGGGTCCGAAACTCCGTCTGATGAGATTTATCCAGCATTCCGCCTTCCCGACTGCCCCATCCTGACCTGAACCGGGGCGCTCATCACTCCATAAGCCAACTATATATCGTGGCCCGCTTCTGACAAGCCCCCGGATGTATCCGATCCATGGATCAGATAGCGCATCAGAATGAACAAACCATGACAACTTGCCCCGGGCCTGTCCGAATGGCAGTCTGTCGGCCATGACAAAATCAGCCCCGCCGGTTCTCGGCACATTGGAAACAGCCCTCTATGCGGAGGATCTGGACATCGCGGCCAGCTTCTGGACGGATGTCATGGGACTCACGCAGATCGTGGCCGTACCCGGCCGCCATGTCTTCTTCCGTGTGACCGATACGCCACGCCCGCAAGTATTGCTGATCTTTCGCGCGGAAGCGACCGAAAAGCCGCCCGCGCCGGGCGCGAGCCTGCCGGTGCCGCCCCATGGCGCCCGCGGGCCTGGGCATGTCTGCCTCGCGGTGGCCCCGGACCGGCTCGATAACTGGCGCCGGCACCTCGCCTCGCATGATGTCGGGATCGAGGCCGACTTTCGCTGGCCGAACGGCGCCCGCTCGATCTATTTCCGCGACCCTGCCGGAAATTCCATCGAACTGGCCGATCCGGCACTCTGGGCCTGATCACTTCTCCTTGATGAAAATACCTTCGGGGGAGTCCAGCCTGAGCAGGCTGGACGGGGGCAGACAGCCCCCTCGCGCCGGCCGATCGGGCCGGCATGTCGCGCGCCCGGCCAGGCCGGGCCCGATCGGGTTGCCCGGCTACTTGCCCAAACGGTCCTTCAGGAAGCCCAGGGCCACCGACAGCCCGTCGGGCGCGATTCCGTGCCCCGTGCCCTTCATCACATGCCCATAGACAGCGAAACCCGCGCCTTCCAGCGCCTTGCCGGCCAGTCCCATATCCTCGAAGGGAACCATCGGGTCGGCATCGCCATGGATCAGCAGCACCGGCGGCTTTACCTTGACCTCGGCCTCCAGCCGTTCGGGCAGCAAGAGCCGCCCCGAGAAACCGACGATCCCGGCCACCTCACGGTCCCGGCGCGGCAGGACATGCAGCGCCATCATCGTGCCTTGCGAAAAGCCGACCACCACCATCCGGTCAGGAGTAAGCCCCTCATCGGCCAGCACCCTGTCCAGATAGGCGTTCAGCGCCTCGATCGAACGGGCCATCGCCTCCTTTGCCTGCTCTTCGGTCGAACCGTCCAGCCACGGGATCGGAAACCACTGGTAGCCCATCGGATTGTTGACGCTGCGCTCGGGCGCGTCCGGGGCGTAAAAAGCGGTTCCGGGCAGATGCGGCGCAAGGGGATCGGCCAGCCCCAGAAGATCGGCGCCATCGGCGCCATAGCCATGCAGGAACACCACGACCGCATCGGCCTTCCCGGGGCCCTTTCGGGCGGATTTCAATTCCATGTTCACCTGATCCCTTCACGTCCCTTGAGCTGCCGGTAATAGGCCCACAATCCCCGCGCCGCAACCGAGCGCCAAGGCCGCCACGGCTCGGCCATTTCCCGCAGCGCCGCCGGACCGGGGCGTTCCTCCAGCCCGTAAAGCATCCGCGCGGCCTCCTGCAGCGCCAGATCGCCCGCCGCCAGGACATCCGCCCGCCCCAATGCGAATTTCAGGTAGATCTCGGCGGTCCACAGACCGATCCCCGGCAACGCGACCAGCGCGGCAATCGCCTCGTCATCGGGCATGCCGCGCAGACCGGGCCAGTCCAGCCCCGCCCCGGCAATCCCGCGCAGATAGCGAATCTTGGGGCGTGACAGGCCCACGGCGCGCATCTCCTCATCGCTTGCCGCCACGATCCCGGCGGGAGTGGTAAGGCCCGCAGTCACCATCCGCTCCCAAATCGAACCCGCCGCGGCAATCGAGATCTGTTGCGACACGATCGCACTCGCAATTGCTTCGAACCCGTCAGGACGGCGGCGCAAGGGCAAGGGGCCCAGTTCCGGCAGCACCCGCGCCCAGACCGGGCAGATCCGCATCAGATAGGTCACACCCTCGGCCAGATCGGCCTCGGTTTCGATCAGTCGCCCCGGCCCGCGCGGCGATGACGGCTCAGCCATGATCCGCCTGCGCTTCAAGCTTCAGCCGGGTCTCCCATGCCATCGAGATATGCTGGCGCAGCGCCTGATCCGCCGTATTGCCATCCCCTGCCGCGATCGCATCCACGATCCGCTTGTGCTCGGCCAGCGCCGTCTCGCTGCGCCCCTCGGCGGCCAGCGAGGTGCGGGCCATCAGCGCCATGCTGCGATGCACGAGATCAAGCTGCTGCACCAGATAGCGGTTATGCGAGGCCAGATGGATCTGCCGGTGAAAGCGCTTGTTCGCCCGCGCCAATGCCTCGGGATCGCCGACCGCCTTCTGGTCCTCGGCCACCATCTGCGCCAGCACCCGCACCTCTTCGGGCGTTGCGTGGCGGGCAGCCAGCCGCGCAGCCAGTGCCTCCAGCTCGGCCCGCACGACGTAAAGCTCGGCCAGTTGATTGTGATCGAGCGAGGCGACGATCAGGCTGCGCCCGTCGCGCACCAGCATCTGTTGCGTCTCAAGCCGCTGCAACGCCTCGCGCACCGGGGTCCGCGAGACGCCGAAACGCTCGGCCAGTTCGGATTCGACCAGCCGGTCACCGGGGCGATAGGTGCCGGATTCGATGGCGGCGAGGATCAGGGAATAGGCATCATCTCTCATGACCGACACGATTGGCCGGACGCACGGCAATTGCAAGCGCGCAATCGCCGGGATATGCGACAAGTATGGATTTCACGAACACCGATATCTGGATCTTCGATCTGGACAATACGCTCTACCCGCCCGAGATGGCGCTGTTTCCACAGATCGAGGCCCGCATGAATGCCTATGTCATGCGCAGGCTTTCGGTCGGGGCGGATCATGCCGACCGGCTGCGCCGCGATTACTGGCACCGCTATGGCACCACGCTGGCCGGGCTGATGGCCGAGCATGCGATCGATCCTTCCGCCTATCTGGCGGAGGTGCATGACATCGATTTTTCCGAATTGACCCCGGCCCCGGATCTTGCCTCCGCGATTTCCGCCCTGCCGGGCCGCAAGCTGATCCATACCAATGCCGATGCCCGCTATGCACGCAGGGTGCTGACCGCGCGCGATCTCGACCTGTTCGAGGCGGTCTATGGCGTCGAGGAAACCGGCTTTCATCCCAAGCCGCGATCCGAGGCCTATCAGTCGGTCATCGAACAGGCCGGGATCGATCCTGCCCGCGCGGCATTCTTCGAGGATGATCCCCGCAATCTTGCCGTGCCGCATGAATTGGGAATGCGCACCGTGCTGGTCGGGCCGGGGCGCGACGGGCCGAACGCGCTTGCCGGGCCCGGGACAATCGGCGATCATGTCCAGCATCGCACCGGGGACCTGACCGGGTTCCTGCAAGGGATCGTGACCGCCTGCTGAACAGGACGGAACCGAAACGCGCCGAGAGGACCAGCATGACCGCCAAGATCGAAGATATCGACATCCTGGTCTCGGGCGGCGGGATCGCCGGGCTGATCGCGGCGGCTGCCTTCGGCTCCGAAGGGTTCTCGACCCTTTGCGTCGATCCCACCCCCCCGGTGACCGAGGAAAGCGCCCACGGCGCCGATTTGCGCAGCACCGCCTTTCTTGCCCCGTCGGTCGATCTGCTGGAGCGCATCGGGCTGTGGGGCCGCCTTGCGCCCTTTGCGACGCCCTTGCAGATCATGCGTATCGTCGATGCGGGCGGCGCCCGGCCCGAGGCACGCCTGACCCGCGATTTCGATGCCGCCGAGATCGGCGATGCGCCCTTTGGCTGGAACCTGCCGAACTGGCTCTTGCGGCGCGAGCTGTCGGCCCGGATCGAACATCTGCAAACCATCCGCTTTTTGCCCGGCATCGGCACAGCCGACCTGATCCCCCGCAATGAGGGCGCCATGGTTACCCTGTCGGACGGCCGCCGCCTGCGTGCGCGGCTGGTCGTTGCCGCCGATGGGCGCAACTCGCCCACCCGGCAGGCCCTGGGAATCGGGGTGCGGACATTCCGCTATGGCCAGAAGGCGCTGGCCTTCGCCGTCACCCATGAACGCCCGCATGAAAATGTCTCGACCGAGATCCACCGCTCGGGCGGTCCCTTCACGCTGGTTCCCCTGCCCGACCGCGACGGCTTGCCGTCCTCGGCTGTCGTGTGGATGGAGAACGGCCGCGAAATCGCCCGGCTGAGCGCCCTGCCCCGCGAGGATTTCGCCGCAGAGCTGAACGCGCGTTCGGCCGGGGTTCTTGGCCGGCTCACCCAGGCCACCGCGCTGACGCAATGGCCGATCATCAGCCAGATCGCCGACCGCTTCAGCGGCCCCCGCACGGCACTGATCGCCGAGGCCGCCCATGTCGTCCCGCCCATCGGCGCGCAAGGCCTGAACATGAGCCTTGCCGATCTTACCGCGCTGATCGAGTTGTCACGGAACGATCCTGGCAGCGCGGAAAGCCTCGACCGCTATAACCGCAGCCGCCGCCCGGATGCCTATGCCCGATTGCTGGGTATCGACGCGCTGAACCGTGCCAGCCAGGCCAAGGCCCGCCCGCTGCGCGATTTGCGGGCAGCCGCGCTTGGCGGTCTTTACGGTATCGGCCCGATCCGCCGGATGGTGATGCGCGCGGGGCTTGGGCTGGGTTCGGGCGAGACGAATGCATAGAGGACCCTGCCCGGTCCTCGACCTGGAAGCCCATCGCAACCGTTGATCAAAGGTGACATATGCCTAACCGGGAATATGCCTTGGCCATGGCCAGATACAATCTCTGGCAGAACGAGAACCTGCTGAATGCGGCGGACGGTCTTTCGCCAGAAGAACGCGCGCGGGACCGCGGTGCATTCTTCGGCTCGATACACAAGACCTTTTCCCATGTCCTGTGGGGGGACATGATGTGGATGAGCCGCTTCGCCGGAACAGCCCGGCCCCCTGGCGGCCTTGCGGAATCGGTCGGGCTTGCCGATGACTGGCCCGCTTTCCGCGAAAAACGGCGGGAGCTGGACGAGCTTATCCTGCAATGGGCGCACGAGGTGCCGTCGGAATGGTTCGAGGGCGAATTAAACTGGTTCTCGGGCGCGATCGGGCGCGAGCTGAGCAAGCCGAAGAAAATGCTCGTGCTGCAGATGTTCAATCACCAGACCCATCACCGCGGCCAGATCCACGCAATGCTGACTGCTGCAGGGATCAAGCCCGGCGATACAGATGTGCCTCTCATGCCCGAGCACTACCTGAACCTGTAGCTGCGTCTCATGGGCAACGGGGGAAGCAGTTCGTCAGCGCGCGCCCTGAAGCGCCTTACTTCTTTCGGCGGCGTTTCTGGGCGCGCTTGATCTCGGCCAGCCGGGATTTCGTCGAGACCCGGCGCGGGCTGCGGCTGCGCTTGCTCTTGCCCGGCGCGCGCGGCAGGGCCTCGCCCTCCAGTTCCAGCAGTTCCAGCGTAAGGCCGCCGGTGACCGGCACCGCTTCTGTCAACCGCACGGTGACCCGCTGGCCGATGCCGATCTCCAGCCCGGTATCGGCACCGATCAGCATCTGCGCGTCAGGGTCGAAATGGAAATATTCCTGCCCGATATCGCGGATCGGCAACAGGCCATCCGCCCCTGTCTCGTCCAGCTTGATGAAGGCACCGAACCGCTGGATGCCACTGATGCGCCCGGTCATTTCCGTGCCCACCCGGTCGGCCAGATAGGCCGCAAGATAGCGGTCGGTCGTGTCGCGCTCGGCCGCCATCGAGCGGCGCTCGGTCTCGCTGATATGGGTGGCGGTTTCCTGCATGCGCTCGATATCGCCTTCGGACAGCCCGTCGGTTTCCTTGCCACGCCCCCCGCCCCAGCCATGCCCGGTGATCAGCGCCCGATGCACGATCAGGTCGGAGTAACGGCGGATGGGCGAGGTGAAATGCGCATAGCTTTTCAGCGCCAGCCCGAAATGGCCGAAATTCTCGGGGTGATAGTAAGCCTGCGTCATCGAGCGCAGCGTGGTGATATTGATCAGCTCGTCGAAATCTGTGCCTTCGGATTGGGCCAGCAGCCGGTTCAGATGGCTGGTCTGCAGGACCTGCCCCTTGGCCAGCGTGAAGCCCGATGCCTGCGCCACCTCGCGCAGCGCGTCGATCTTGTCGAGCGAGGGCTCCTCGTGCACCCGGAACAGGAGCGGGCGCTGGCGGCGGGACAGTTCCTCGGCGGCGGCGACATTGGCCAGCACCATGAATTCCTCGATCAGCCGGTGCGCGTCCAGGCGTTCACGGAAATTCACCGATTTGACGCGGCCATCCTCGGTCAGTTCGATCCGGCGCTCGGGCAGGTCCAGATCAAGCGGCTGACGCCGGTCACGCGCCGATTTCAGCAAACCGTAAGCATGCCAGAGCGGCTTGATCACCGCATCCACCAAGGGTTCGGTCTGCTCGTCAGGCTTGCCATCGGCCGCCGCCTGCGCCTGCCCATATGACAGGCTGGCCCGGCTGTTCATCATGCCGCGATGGAAAGCGTGGCTGACCTTGTTGCCCTGCGCATCCAGCCGCATGCGCACCGCGATCACCGGGCGGTCCTCGCCCTCGTGCAGCGAACACAGATCCGCCGAGAGCGCCTCGGGCAGCATCGGCACCACGCGGTCGGGGAAATAGGTCGAGTTGCCACGGTTCCATGCCTCGCGGTCAAGTGCCGAACCGGGGCGGACGTAATGCGCCACATCGGCGATGGCGACCCAGATGGTGGCGCCGCCGTCTTTCTCCATCATACCTGCCACGGCGTCGTCATGGTCGCGCGCATCCGCCGGGTCGATCGTGACCAGCGGCAGATCGCGCAGATCGTCGCGCCCCTTCATGGTCGCGGGCTTTTGCGCCTCGGCCTCGGCGATGACCTTGTCGGGGAATTCGTCGGGGATGCCGTGCTGATGGATGGCGATCAGGCTGACGGCACGCGGGGCCGAAGGATCGCCCAACCGCTCCACGATCCGTGCCAGAGGCAGACCAAGCCGGTTTTTCGGCCCCGCCTGCTCGGCCTGCACCAGTTCCCCCGGCTGCGCCCCGAGCGTGGCGTCCGGCCGGACCCGCCATTCGCGGTCCTGCCCCTTGTCGATGGGCACGATACGCCCGCCCTCCGCCTCCTTGCGGAACACCCCCACGATCCGGTTCGGCGCGGCAGTGATGCGGCGCATGAGACGCGCCTCGTATTGATAATCCTCGCCATGTATCTCGACCAGCCGGGCGAGGAAGCGTTCCCCCTGCCCCAATGCCGGATCGGATTCGCGCGGGGTAAAGAGGATACGCGGCATCGGCCCCTCGCCACGCCATTCCAGCGGGCGGGCGAAAAGATCGCCCGAGCCGTCCGGGGCCAGCAGTTCCAGCACCGTCACGGGGGGCAGTTTCTCGGGGTCGAGATAATGGCGGCGGCGGCGCTCAAGCTGGCCTTCGGCCTCAAGCTCCTTCAGCACCCGCTTGAGTTCGATCCGATCCGCGCCCTTGATGCCGAAGGCCTTGGCGATGTCGCGCTTGGAACTGGCGTCGGGATGTTCGGCAACCCAATCCATGATCTGTTGCTTGCTGGGAATCTGGGTCATGGGATGAGCCTAACAGGGAAAGGGCAAGAAGCGACAGGGGTTCAAAGCTCGCGTATCATGTCACGATGCGGGATGCCCGCGTCATCGTAAACCTCGCCTGTCACCGTGAAGCCCAGTTTCTCGTAGAACCCGATGGCATGCACCTGTGCGCCAAGCCTGGCATGGGTCACGCCGGGGCGCGCCCGCAGCACATCCACCGCCGCCCGGATCAGCTTGGTGCCAAGGCCGGTGCCGCGTGCCCTGGCCAACACGCAGACCCGCCCGATCTTGCCGGTCGAGCCCGATTGCAGGATGCGGGCCGTCCCGACCGGCTCGTCCTCTTCCCAGGCCAGAAGATGGATCGCCTGCCCGTCCAGATCGTCCCACTCATCGGCCTCGGCGATGCCCTGTTCCTCGATGAACACGGCCCGGCGCAATGCGCGGCAGGCGTCGATGTCACCGGTTTCTTCTATCCTCATGCGAAATACCTCTCCAGGATGCGCTGGTAGATCCCCTTGAGCTGTTCGACCTGTGCGGCGGGCACGCGTTCATCGACCTGATGCATGAAATGCCCGACAAGGCCGAACTCGACCACCGGGCAATGGTCCTTGACATAGCGCGCATCCGAGGTCCCGCCCGAGGTCGACAATTCCGGCTGCCGCCCGCATTCCGCGGTCACGACATCCCGGACCAGATCGACGAAGGAGCCGGGTTCGGTCAGGAATGCCTCGCCCGAGATATCCGCCTCGATTGTCAGCGCGACACCGGTTTCGGCGCTGACCGCCTCGGCGCGGGCGCTCAGGTCGCGGGTCAGCGAGGCGCCGCTATGCAGATCGTTGAAACGGATATTGACCACCGCCACCGCTGTTTCGGGAATGACATTCGAGGCGGGGTTGCCGCAATCGATGCTGGTGATCTGCAGGCCGGTGGGGTCGAAGTGATCGGTGCCCTGATCGAGCGGCTCGGAGATCAGCCCATCCAGGTAGCGGGTCAGCGCATGCAGCGGGTTCTTTGCGCGATGCGGATAGGCGGCATGGCCCTGCACGCCCCGGGCAGTGATGCGGAAAGTGACCGAACCGCGGCGGCCGATCTTCATCATCTCGCCCATCTGGTCGGGATTGCTGGGCTCGCCGACCACACAGACATCCATCCGCTCGCCATTCGCGGCCATCCAGTCAAGGATTGCCGGGGTTCCGTCCTTCGACGCGCCCTCCTCGTCGCCGGTGACGGTCAGAATCACGGCGCCATCGGGCGGGGTCCGGGTGACGAAATCAATGGCGGCGACGGTGAAAGCCGCGACGCCCGACTTCATGTCGGTGGCGCCCCGACCCCAGATGATCCCGTTCTCGACATGGCCGCTGAAAGGCGGATGCGTCCAGGAGCCCAGATCGCCGGGCGGAACCACATCGGTATGGCCGTTGAAACCGAAGCTCTTCGCCCCCTTCGCGCCCCAACGCGCGAACAGGTTCGGCGTGCCGTTCCGATCCACCCGGTGCACCTCGAATCCCGCGGCAGTCAGCATGTCGCCCAAAAGCACCAGCGCGCCGCCCTCTTCTGGCGTCACGGAAGGGCAGCGGATCAGGCGGGCGGTCAGGTCGGCGGCGTCGGTCATATGTTCAGATCCAGATTTCAAATGCGCGGCGGACAAGGTTCAGCCCGGTCAGCACCAGAAGCACCAATGTCCAGCGCCGAAACTGCACCACATCAAGCCGGTCCTGCAAGCCAAAGCCCGCCAGCATCCCGGCAAAGGCCGGAATGCAGAGCACCAGCGACAGCGAAAATGTCTGCGCGTTCAGTATACCCGAGGTCAGATGCGCCGCCGTCAGCACGACCGCCCCCAGCAGGAACACCACGCCCTGCACCCGCACCTGCTCGCGCTTATCGACTCCGACGGAAAGCAGATAGACGATCAGCGGCGGCCCCCAGATACCCGAAATGCCGCCATAGAGCCCGCCGATGATACCCGTGACCGCCTCGGCACGGCGGCGGTGATGCAAGGGTAATATCAGCGACCGGCCCGCAAGCTGCCACAAGGCAAAGCCGACGATCGGCGCCCCCAGCAAAACATACATCACCGGCTGCGGAAGCACCTTCACGAAACCTGCCGAGATGCAGATGAAGATCACCACCATCGAGATATGCAGCCGAAAGCGGCAGATCGATCCCCATGCCTCTTGCGGACCCTGCCGGAATGCCTGTTGGGTATTGGTCAGCAGGGTGGGCAGGATCAGCGCCGCCAGCGCCGTCGTGGCCGGCAGGATCGAGCCGAAAGCCGACAGCATGATCATCGGCATGGCAAAACCCACCGCGCCCTTCACAAAGCCCGCAAAGGCCGTGATCACGACTGCTCCCCAGAATTGCCAGGCTTCAATACCGAACATGTGCGGCACGCTAGACCGAGCACGAAGGATTGGAAATGCCCCTTTTTTCCCATCCGCATGTCCGAGTGACAGCGCGAAAACAGCCGCGACATTTTCGGTCTAAAAACACACAAATTTCGCATTATAGTTGCGCTGCGATTGCAAAGGATCTAGCAATGCTGCAACGCCGCGAAAGGACGAATCGATGAAAGACATGCAGCACCGGGCCGGAACCGTCCTGTCCGAGATCGAGGATCTGCAAAAACGCGCGACCGAAGCCTTGCGGAACATGGTCGCCCCCGAGGGCAAGCCCGATGCCGAGTTGCTGGAACAGCATCAGCACGCTGCCCACGCCCTGTCATGGCTGACGACCTATGTTGAAGCGCTCAAGCAGCTTGCAGCATGGGCTGGCCGTGTCGAAGGAGAAATGGAAAAGCTGATCCTGCAGATCGGCTTTGGCGAATACCTGGCGCAGATCGGCGGCGGAATACCGATGAGCCAGAACGAATTCGCCCGCCTGTCCGATCTGGCGGTCGAATGGCAGCCCTCGGATGCGGCACGGGCAATGATGGCCGGCAATTCGCCCGATGCCCGCGCCCGGCTGGCCACGCTGATCGCAGACAACCGGGGCAGCGCGACATTCGGTGCCACCGGGCTGGACGAGGATCTGGAGATGATCCGCGACCAGTTTCGCCGCTGGTCCGACGACAAGGTCGTGCCGCATGCCCATGAATGGCATCTGAAGGACGATTTCATCCCGATGGAGATCATCGAGGAGTTGGCCGAACTGGGCGTCTTCGGCCTGACCATTCCGGAAAACCTCGGCGGGCTGGGCATGTCGAAGGCGGCGATGGTCGTGGTCAGCGAAGAGCTTTCGCGCGGTTATATCGGCGTGGGCTCGCTCGGCACCCGCAGCGAAATCGCGGCAGAGCTGATTCTGGGCGGCGGCACCGATGAACAGAAGGAACACTGGCTGCCCCGGCTGGCCAGCGGTGAGATCCTGCCGACGGCAGTGTTCACCGAGCCCAATACCGGCAGCGATCTTGGCAGCCTGCGGACCCGCGCCGTCAGGGATGGCGACAACTGGAAGATCACCGGCAACAAGACCTGGATCACCCATGCCGCCCGCACCCATATCATGACCCTTTTGGCCCGCACCGATCCCGAGACCACGGATTACCGGGGCCTGTCGATGTTCATCGCCGAGAAAACCCCGGGCAGCGATGACGATCCGTTCCCGAGCCCCGGCATGACCGGCGGCGAAATCGAGGTGCTCGGCTATCGCGGCATGAAGGAATACGAACTCGGCTTTGACGGCTTCGAGATCAAGGGCGGGAACCTGCTGGGCGGCACTCCTGGACAGGGCTTCAAGCAGCTGATGCAAACCTTTGAATCGGCTCGTATTCAAACCGCCGCCCGGGCCATAGGAGTGGCCCAGAACGCGCTTGAGCTGGGGCTGCAATACGCGCTAGACCGCAAGCAGTTCGGCAAGGCGCTGATCCATTTCCCGCGCGTCGCCGACAAGCTGGCGATGATGGCGGTCGAGATCATGATCGCCCGGCAGCTCACCTATTTCAGCGCGTGGGAGAAGGATCACGGCCATCGCTGCGACCTCGAGGCCGGGATGGCCAAGCTGCTGGGTGCGCGCGTCGCTTGGGCGGCAGCGGACAATGCGCTGCAAATCCATGGCGGCAACGGCTTTGCGCTGGAATATCAGATCAGCCGGGTCCTGTGCGACGCCCGAATCCTGAATATCTTCGAGGGCGCGGCGGAAATTCAGGCCCAGGTTATCGCAAGGCGTCTTTTGGGCTGATCGGAATTAGGCTAGAAGTTTGGAACCAAAGCGGATTTACCGCGTTCCAAACCGATCAGACTGCCCAAGGAGATTTATCATGTCCCGCCTTGCCCGCCTCGGCCTTCCCATCGCTGCCATCGCAGGGGTGTTTGCGCTTGCCGCCTGCGAACCGACACAGCCCGTGTCACCCGACGACCATGGTTTCATTCCGGGCGGCGATTACGTGCTGGTGGGCATGGACGGCGCGGCGGTTCCCCTGCGCGATGTCACTCTGCGGGTCGAGGAAACGCGCATTTCGGGCAAGGGGCCGTGCAATGGCTATTCGGCCCAGAACCAGGCCGAGCTGCCCGCCGTGGCATTGTCGCCGATCGTTTCGACCAAGGCCGCCTGCAAGAACTTGGAACTGGAGAACCGCTTCCTCTCGGTGCTACAATCGGCGACCGAGATGGAGTTCTACGGCGGCGTGCTGAAGGTGAAATCGCCCTCTACATGGCTGATCTTCGAGCGCGGAGTCCGCGCATCGAGCGCCGTCACCGCGCTGGATACCGTTCGCGGCACTCAGTAATCGCCGGCCGATCCGGCGGCCCCTGTCAGCCGCCGGACCAAACGCCCGCGGGCGGCAGGCAGCGGCCGGCCGATCAGTTCCGCTGCCAATCGCGCCTCAAGAAAATGCCCGGTGATGGTCAGCCCTTCGGCAAGGCCATTGCCGCGATTGCTGTCCGCACCTCCCAGTATCGCGGGTAGCGGCAACAGCCGGTCGGCCCATTCCCCCGCCCCCTCCCGGCTGACCGCCCGGCCGGAGCGCGGGCTGACATAGGCAAGCCCTTCGCGCGCACCGGTCACCGCGCATGCGCTCAGGTCGAGACCGTAGCCCATCTCGTCGAGCAGCCGCATTTCCCAGTGCAGGTAATCCTCGGCCCAATCCTCCCCGGCCTCCATCCTGTCCAGCAGGGCCTCGGTCATCGCGGCCAGGGCCGGATGCGGATCTCGCTCGGGCAATGCGAAACACAGCAGCGCGCAAACCGCGTTCAGCCCCGCCAGCCCCAGGGGATCGCCCAGCAGCGAAACGCGCTGCCTGAGCGGCTCGGCGGTAAAATGCCCCAGATGGTCCTCTTGCCGCGCGCGCCAGTGCAAATCCAGCCGCGCACCGGGTTGCAGCATCGCCGCCCGCTTGCGTGACGCTCCTCCGGGCACCAGCCCTGCATGGCGGCCATGCTGCAGCGTCAGCACTTCGATGATCACCGCCGTTTCGCCATGCGGGCGCCGCGCGATCACCGTGCCTTCGGCCTGCCACTCCATCGCCATCTCAATCGGGATCGGGCAGGGTCAGCGCGCCATCATCGGCCAATGGCCAGAAGGGATTGGTGGCGATCTCCCAGACATGCCCGTCGGGATCGGCGAAGTAACCCGAATAGCCACCCCAAAAGACCTTTTCCGGCTGCTTGAGGCAGGTCGCCCCGGCAGCCAGCGCGGCGGCGAATACCTCGTCCGTCTCGGCATCATTGGGGCAGTTCTGCGCCAATGTCACCGCACCGGTTCCCAGCTCTGCCCCCGGCCGTCCCTGATCGGCGGCCAGGTCGGCCTTGCCGAACAGTGCCAGCACCGCCCCGTTCATCTGGTAGAACGCCACCCCTTCCTGCGAGGCGCCATGCGGCTGCCACCCCCAAGCGGCATAAAATTCCTGCGCCCGCGCCAGGTCGGCAACGCCAAGCGTGATCAGAGTCACGCGCTGTCTTGGATGCGCCATCTCAACCTCGTTTCAAATGCGTGTCCCAAAGGCTGACATGCGCAGGAGTTTCCGGCAAGCCCTGTCCCGTCACGGCGTCCCGAAAGCATCTTCTTCTTTGTCCAAATACCTTCCGGCCTCGCGGGCGGATCGGGACAGCGGCGTATGGGGCCTGACCACGACGGGATCCCCGGCCGGCGCGGATTGATGCCGCCTTTACTGGATCCGGTGCGCAGCGATGTCGCGGCGATTGCGGCGGCGTTCCCCCGCCTCGCGGAACAGCGAGACGGAATAGATCGCCAATGCCGCCCAGATCATCGGGAAGGCGATCATCCGGGCCGGGCCGAAGGGCTCGTCGAACATGAAGACCGCCGTCAGAAAGATCATCGTCGGAGTCAGGTATTGCAGGATACCGATGGTCGACAGCCGCAGCAGCTTGGCGCCATTGGCATAGAACAGCAGCGGGATCGCCGTCACCGGCCCGCAGCCCAGCAGCATCAGGATATCGAATGTGCTGCCATCGCCCCAAGCCCCCTGCCCGGTCACGCTCAGCCAGAGCAGATAGGCAAGCGCGAAAGGACTGAGCAGCAGAACTTCAAGCGTAAAGCCCTGATTGGGCCCAAGCGGCAGGCTTTTCTTGCAATAGGCATAGATGCCCCAGCTGAAGGTCAGCCCCACGGCAACCAGGGGCAAGCGCCCGGCCTGCACGGTCAGGACCACCACCGCCGCCACGGCCAGCGCGATGGCCAGCAACTTGGTGCGGTTCAGTTTCTCACCCAGCAGCAAGGCTCCAAGAAACACGCTGAACAGCGGGTTGATATAATAGCCAAGCGCCGCGTCCAGCGCGTGATCATTGGTCACCGCCCAGACATAGATCGTCCAGTTGGCGGTGATCAGCACAGCAGTCAGTGCCGCCATGGCCAACAGGCGCGGATTCTTCAGCGCGGCCATCACGTCGCCACCGCGGCGCTGCCAGATCAGGACCGCCGCCGCGATAGGCAGCGCCCAGAGGGCGCGATGGGCGATCACCTGCATGGGCGGGATATGTGCCAATGTCTTCATGTAAAGCGGCAGCACCCCCCACAGCACATAAGCGCTCAGGGCAAAGGCGAAACCTCGCGGCGAATCGCTGTTTATGGCGGCAGAACTGCTCATATGCCGTGCATAATCTGCAATTCCGGCAGGCACCAGATGCCGTTTACCGCTCAGCCCAGCCCCTCTTCGTCCAACAGGGTGCGGCCGTCCCGGCTTTCGATCTCGATCGCCCAGATGTCAGGGTCGAAACTGCGCTGCCGGCGGATCGCCTCGTCGATCTCGGCCTCGGAGCCTTCGGCCACCATCTGCCATGACCGGATGCCGGTCTCGAAATCCCATTCGCGGGCGTAAAGCTGCGCGCTGCCATCCAGCCGGGCGCATTTGATCAGCACCGCCCCGGCGGTATCGTCTCCATGCGCGACCACATAGGCCGGGATATTCGCCAGCCCCAACCGGGCCAGATAGGCCGAGACCCAGACACCGCTTGCCAGCCGCGCCTCAGCCATGGCCGTCATTCGCCATCGCGGAAATCGAGGCCCATCTCGTTATAACGCTCTGCCTCGTCCTGCCAGTTCTCGCGCAGGCGGACTTGCAGGAACAGGTGGATGCGGCGGCCCATGAACTCTTCCAGTTCCGCGCGCGCGGCCTGCCCGACCGTCTTGATCGTCTCGCCCCCCTTGCCCAGCACGATACCCTTGTGACCGTTACGGGCCACGTAAACCACCTGATCGACACGGGCCGAGCCGTCCTTGCGCTCCTCCCAGGCCTCGGTTTCGACCGTCAACTGGTAGGGGATTTCCTCGTGCAGCCGCAGGGTCAGCTTTTCGCGGGTGATCTCGGCGGCGATCATGCGCATGGGCAGGTCGGCGATCTGGTCCTCGGGATATAGCCACGGTCCCTCGGGCAGCGCCCCCGCCAGCCATCCGCGCAAATCATCGCAACCATAGCCCTTTTCGGCCGAGATCATGAACGTCTGCTCGAAGGTGAAAGCCTCGTTCAGTTTCTGCGACAGCGCCAGAAGAACTTCGGATTTCACCCGGTCGATCTTGTTGATGATCAGCGCCACCGGAGTCCTGCCGCCCAGTTCCCTCAACGAGGCGATGATCGCCTCGACCCCCTCGGCCATCCCGCGATGCGCCTCGACCAGAAGCAGGATGATATCGGCATCCGACGCGCCGCCCCAGGCTGCCGCGACCATGGAGCGGTCCAGCCTGCGGCGGGGGCGGAAAATGCCGGGCGTATCGACAAAGACGATCTGGCTGCCACCCTCGATCGCGATGCCGCGAATGCGGGCGCGGGTGGTCTGGACCTTGTGGGTCACGATAGAGACCTTGGCCCCGACCATCCGGTTCAGAAGCGTGGATTTGCCCGCATTGGGCTCTCCGATCAGCGCGACGAAACCGGCGCGGGTGGTGGTATCGTTCATTCGCGGCCCTCCAGCCGGTCCAGCAGGGCCTGTGCGGCGGCCTGTTCGATGCTGCGCTTGGTGCCCGAGCCGCTGGCCTCGGCGGATTGGCCATCGGCCAGGCGCACGGTGATGAAAAACACCGGCGCATGGTCAGGACCGCTGCGGTCGGTCTGCTCGTAGACCGGCGGCCCCATTCCCTGCGACTGCGCCCATTCCTGCAGCGCGGTCTTGGCGTCGCGGGGATCGTCGTCGATACTCTCCAGCCGGTCCGCCCAAAGCCGCAGGATCACGTTGCGCGCGGCCTCGAAACCGGCATCCAGATAGATTGCGGCCAGCACCGCCTCCATCCCGTCGGCCAGCAGCGCCTCCTTGCGGCGCCCGCCCGACAGCATCTCGGAGCGGCCCAGCTTCAGCACCTCGCCCAGGCCGATCTCGCGGGCGATGGCCGCACAGGTTCCGCCCCTGACCAGGGCATTGAAACGCGGCGCGAGTTGCCCCTCGCTGGCCTGCAGATCGGCGGAGAACAGCGCCTCGGCCATCACCAGCCCAAGCACCCGGTCGCCCAGGAATTCCAGCCGCTGGTTGTCGGGCCGGGTGGGTGTCGCGACCGAGCCATGGGTCAGCGCACGGATCAGCAGTTCCGGATGCCCGAACTCATGGCCAAGCCGGGTCATGAAGGCGCGGATATCGGCCCCCGGCTTCAATTGACCGCCTTGAAGAAGCGATCCCCCCGCCAGGTCCAGAAATACAGCAGGGACCGGCCGGCAGACGAGAACATGATGCGGTCGGCCCGGCCGATCAGAAATTCGGCGGGAACGAAGCCGAGACCGCCGACCTCCTGCGGAAAGCGCGAATCCTCGGAATTGTCGCGATTATCGCCCATGAAGAAATACTGGCCCTCGGGAACGGTGAAAGCCGGGGTGTCGTCGGCGACCCACCCATCGGTGATGTTCAGGATGCTGTGGCTGACACCGTTCGGCAGCGTTTCGTTAAAGCGCTGCTTGACGCATTCGCCGCCCTCGGGCACCGGGTCGTTCGCGCAGCGCGGGATCAGCCCCTGCGGACCCTGCTGCTCCTTGACCTCGATGAAATCCTCGGCCGGTTCCATGGCGGTCTCTTCGCCATTGATCCACAAGCGCCCGCCCTTCATCTGGATCTCGTCACCGGGCAGGCCGATCACGCGCTTGATGAAATCGACGCCGCGCGTGGGGTGGCGAAACACCACGACATCGCCGCGCTCGGGCTCGGATCCCATGATGCGGCCCGAGATCGGGCAAAGCGAGAAGGGGCAGGAATATTGCGAATAGCCATAGGCCATCTTGTTGACGAAAAGGAAATCCCCGATCAGCAAGGTGTCCTTCATGCTGCCCGAGGGGATCCAGAATGGCTGGAAGAACAGGGTGCGGAAGATGCCCGCGATCACCAGCGCCCAGAAGATCGTCTTGATCGTCTCCCAGATGCCTTCCTTCTTCTTGCCGGCCGTGCTGTCAGCCATGGTCCTTGTCCTTCCGAGCAGTGCGCGAGCGATACCCCGCATTCGCGCGTTCATGGTCCGGTGCGGGGGGCAAAGTCAAGCCGAGCCACGCGATTTGGGTAACGCCTCGATCACCACGAAAGCCTGCGCCCATGGGTGATCGTCGGTCAGCGTGACATGGACCGTCGCATCGTGATCCGCAGGCGTCATCCGCGCCAGCCGGTCCGCCGCCCATCCGGTCAGTTCCATGACCGGCTGACCGCTTGCCAGATTGCTGACCGCCATGTCCCGCCAACTGATCCCCATCGCGAGCCCGGTGCCCAGGGCCTTGGAGCAGGCCTCTTTCGCGGCCCATCGCTTGGCCAATGTCCCGGCCTCGTCCTTGCGGCGGGCGGCCCTGGCGAGTTCGGTTTCGGTAAAGACGCGCTTGCGGAAACGGTCGCCGAACCGGTCCAGCGTGCCCTGGATCCGTTCGATATTCGCGAGGTCGGTGCCGATACCGAGAATCATGCGCCTGGCCGCCCTGCCGGAATTCCGGATATTTTCATCAAGAAGAAGGGGCGACAGCCGGTCATTTGAAGCCCTGCGTGGTGATCTCGCCGCTTTGCTGATTGATCGTGATGTAAAGCTGGAACCATCCGTCATCCCCGCCCTGATCGCTTTCGGGCAGGTATTGCCGGGCGGGCATGCTGATGGTGAGCCCCCGCTGCGGATCGTAGCTGGCCTCCCGCCGCGCGAAATCGATATCATAAAAGCCCATGCCGTCGCTCAGGCTGACCACGCGGCACTGGCGCAGGCCAAGCTCGTCACGGGGCGGGCTGAGGACCAGAAGCTTCACCGCCGCCGCCGCGGGTTCGGTGAAATCCAGGCGCGCGATGCGGATGGCGCCATCCGAATAGGTGGCGGTGTTTTCCTCCCAGGGTTCGGCAATGGTATCGGCGCGGGTCGCATCATCGCATTTCCGAACCATGCCGCTATTCGAAACATCCTGGGACAATGCAGGAGCCGCAGCAAGGATGAGGGTCAGGAGCGACGCCCGGATCATTTGCGGGCCTCGTCCATGCGGCGGCGCATTTCGCGGATGGCATCGCCAAGCCCCGTAAAGACGGATTCGGCGATCAGGAAATGACCGATATTCAGCTCGGCGACCTGCGGCAGCGCGGCGATGGGACCAACCGTGCCGAAGGTCAGGCCATGGCCGGCATGAACCTCCAGCCCGAGATCGGCGGCAAGCCGCGCGCCCTCGGTCAGGCCGGCAAGTTCGGCATCGCGTTCGGCAATCCGGCCCTCGGTGTCGAGGTCGCAATAAGCGCCGGTATGCAGTTCCACGACTGCCGCACCGATGCGGGCGGCGGCCTCGATCTGGGCGGGCTCGTGGCCGATGAACAGCGAGACGCGGCAGCCCGCCTCGCGCAGGGGGGCGATGAAATCGGCCAGCATGCTGTCATTGCCCGCCACATCGAGACCGCCTTCGGTGGTGCGTTCCTCGCGCTTTTCGGGGACAAGGCAGACCGCGTGCGGCCGGTGGCGCAGGGCGATCCGCTGCATCTCCTCGGTCGCGGCCATCTCGAGATTGAGCGGCAAGGCAAGATGCTCCATCAGCGCATCGATATCGGCATCGCTGATATGGCGGCGATCCTCGCGCAGATGGGCGGTAATACCATCGGCCCCCGCCGCTTCGGCGATGCGGGCGGCGCGCAGAGGATCCGGCCATGGGGTGCCGCGCGCATTCCGGATCGTGGCAACGTGATCGATATTGACGCCGAGACGCAGCATGTCTGTCCTCCGATATTTCCCTGACAGCTTAGCCGGGCACGGGCGGTTGCGCCAGTTCCGTCGCCATCGCCCACCAGCCATGCCGTTGCAAGGTTTCGGCGGATTCCGCGGCCCGAGGGGCGGTATCGAAAATGCCGAAACATGTCGCGCCCGAGCCGGACATGCGCGCGAATCCGGCACCCATGGCGTTCAGTGCCGCCAGCACCTCGCCGATCACCGGGGCAAGATGGCGTGCGGGAGCCTCCAGATCGTTCCTCGTGCCGCGCAGCCATCGGATCAGCGCCTCGGCAGCCGCGAAGTCGGGGATCTCCGGCAGGGCCGGGTTTTCGCGCTGTTCCAGCGCCGCGAAGACCTGCGGCGTGGACAAAGCCACGCCCGGATTGACCAGCACCAGATGCAGGGGCGGAAGAGCGGGAAGCGGAACGATCCTCTCTCCGATCCCCTGCATCCGGGCGGGAACGGAGGCGAGGCAGACCGGCACGTCGGCCCCGAGTTGCTGAAGATCGGCAGGCAGGGCATGGCCCAGCCTTTCAAGCCCGCGCAGCACCGCCGCGGCATCCGCGGAACCACCGCCGATGCCGGAGGCGACGGGCAGGTTCTTGGTCAGGCAAATCCCGATATCGGCCCCGGCAAGGCGCGCGGCACGCAGGCAGAGATTGTCGTCATCGACCGCCAATCCATCGCCAAACGGACCATCGATGCTTAGCGACAGCGGACCGGGCGACAGGCGCAACTCGTCCCCGAGCGAAGTAAAACAGACCAGCGAATCAAGCAGGTGATAGCCGTCCGTCCGCCGGCCGGTCACATGCAGCGCCAGATTCAGCTTGGCCGGGGCCGGTTCGGACAGGCACGTCACGGACATGAAATATCAATCGGCAGAAGCGGCACCAGCCTCGGCTTCGGCCTCGGGCTGAGGCAGCTGCTCGCTTTCTCCGGCGGCTTTCTCCTCGGCCAGCACCCTGTCCAGGCCACGTTCCAGCTTGGCGCGGATGCGGTCGGCATCCACCTCTCCGCTTTCACCGGGTTTCAGCGACAGGGCGCGCTGCCACTGGATTTCCGCCTCGCGCTTGCGGCCGACCTTCCAATAGATATCGCCCAGATGATCGTTGACCAGCGGATCCGAGGACATGGTGGCAATCGCCTGCTCCATCGGCTCGACCGCCTCCTCGTAGCGGCCCATGCGGAAATACGCCCAGGCCAGCGAATCGAGGATATAGCCGTCATCGGGCGACAGCTCGACCGCCTTGCGGATCAGTTCCAGCGCCCGGTCCAGATTCTCGTTCCGGTCGATCCAGCTGTAACCCAGATAGTTCAGCAGGCTCGGCTCTTCCGGCTGGATCTCGATCGCTTCCAGCAGGTCCTTTTCCGCCCGGTCGAACTGTCCCACACGCTCCAGCGCGATGCCGCGGGCGTAAAGCCCGAACCAGCGTTCCTCTGGCGGGGCATCGGCCAGAAGCGACAGCGCCTTGTCATATGCCGGCACCGCCTGCGCGAATTTTTCCTGCTGCCGCAACAGATCCCCAAGCGCCACCCATGCCTGCGGCAATTCCGGATATGCCGCGGTCAGCGACAGGGCGGCGCTTTCCGCCTCGTCATGGCGATCGGCGCTGGCCAGCGCATCGATCCGCGACAGTTCCGCGATCGGACGCATCTCTCCCATGCGGCGCAGCGCCTCGAATTCCCGTTCGGCCAGGTCGAATTGCTGCCGCTCCTGCAGCAACTGCGCCACGGTCAGACGCGCAGTTCCCAGTTCCGGGGAAAGCCACGCCGCCAGCCGCGCATGGATCAATGAGAGCGGCTCGGGATCCGGGTTCGCGGCCAGAGCACTGGCGAAGGTCAGCAAAAGCTGCGCCAACCCGTCAGCCGGGGTTTGCACGACATCGAAGGTGATCGGCTCGCCCGATTTCAGCTTTTCGCGCAATTCGACCAGTTGCGGCTCGACCTCGATCCCCTGCACCTTGTCCAGCAATGCAGCCGCCTCGTCCCGGCGTTCAAGCTGCGCCAGGATCTGGACGCGCGCGGTCAGGCCAAGAAGGTGATCGCCGGCCTGGCGGTCGGACAACAGGCTTTGCGCCCCCTCGTAATCGCCGACCATCGCCCGGGCCAGGGCAAGGTGATACTGGACCATCGGCGCCACGTCCCGGGCCTTGGCCATTTCCTCGAAGGTGGCAAGCGCATCCGAGGCGTTTCCAACCCCAAGCAGCGCCCATGCCCGCATCATGCCGTCCAGAAGTGCGTTATCCTTCGTATTGATGTCCTTGGCATCGGCATCCAGCAATTCCAGAAGACCGGTCCAGTCACCCTTTTGCGCCAGGTTGACCCGGCGCACCAGCGCCGACAATTCGGTCCCCCCGCCCTGCGTTGCCATCTGGTCGGCCAATGTGATCGCGCGCGCGACATCACCGGCCGAAATCAGTGCGACCAATGCGCCGTCCTGCAGGTAGCGATCCTTCGGATCCTGGGCCACCGCCTCCGAAAAATAATTCGCGGCAGCACGGTAATCATTCAGAACCGTCGCCATGCGAGCGGCAAGAAAGGGGCCCGCGAGACCGTTGGTCAGAGGTGCATCCGGCCCGTCATCGGGCGGCGCCACGGTTTCCGCCATCTCGCGATTTTCGGGACGCGGCGGCGGTGGTTCCTGCGCGGCGGACGGCGTCGCCAGAGGCAGGGACATTCCTGCGATCAGGGCAACGATCAGGGCCTGGTTCGGTCGGGTCGTGTTCACGTCATCCATCGAGAAGGTAACATTGTTGTTGACGCGAGCCTAACGCCCCGAATCGATCAGGGCAATGTCAGCCTCCCCGCCCCGTTATCACATATTCGGGTAATTCGGCCCGTCGCCGCCCTGCGGGGTGGTCCAGTTGATGTTCTGGCTTGGATCCTTGATGTCGCAGGTCTTGCAATGGACGCAGTTCTGGAAATTGATCACGAAGCGCGGATCGCCCCCATCCTCGACCACCTCGTAGACGCCGGCCGGGCAGTAGCGCTGCGCCGGCTCGGCGAATTCCGGCAGGTTGACCGAGATCGGCACCGATGCGTCCTTCAGCTTCAGGTGGCAGGGCTGGCTTTCCTCATGATTGGTAAACGCGAAGGAGACATTGGTCAGCCGGTCGAAAGACAGTTTCCCGTCGGGTTTCGGATAGTCGATCGGTTCATAATCGCTGGCCTTTCCGGTCGCCTGCGCATCGGTCTTGCCGTGTTTCCACGTGCCGAGCGGATTCCAGCCGGTGAGATTCGCCACCCACATGTCGAAACCGCCAAGCGCGAGGCTGGCCCAAAGCCCCAGTTTCGACCAGATCGGCTTGACGTTGCGCACGCGTTTCAGATCCTTGCCGATCTCGCCGCCACGCACCGCCACGTCATAAGCCTCCAGCCGGTCGCCTTCGCGCCCCTCGGCCAGGGCTGCCGCCGCGGCCTCCGCCGCCTCGATGCCGGAAATCATGGCGTTGTGATTGCCCTTGATCCGCGGCACGTTCACCATGCCCGCCGAGCAGCCCAGCAGCACGCCGCCCTCGAATGACAGCTCGGGGATCGACTGCCAGCCGCCTTCGCTGATCGCCCGGGCGCCATAGGCCACGCGCTTGCCGCCTTCCAGCAGCTCGGCCACCATCGGGTGATGCTTGAACCGCTGAAACTCCATGTAGGGATACAGATGCGGGTTGGCGTAGTTCAGGTGAACGACGAAGCCGACCAGAACCTGGTTATCCTCGAAATGATAGATGAAGCTGCCGCCGCCCGCGTTCTTGCCCAGGGGCCAGCCCATCGTGTGCACGACCCGGCCTTTCTTGAATTTCTCGGGAGAAACCTCCCAGATTTCCTTCATGCCAAGGCCGAATTTCTGCGGCTCGTGCCCGTTCGACAGGTTCAGACGGGTGATGATCTCCTTGGCAAGGCTGCCCCGCACGCCCTCGGCGATAAAGACATATTTGCCGTGCAGTTCCATGCCCGGCTCGTATTGCGGGCCGGGGGTGCCGTCGGCATTCAACCCCATCTCGCCGGCCACGACACCCTTGACGCGGTTGCCGTCCCACACGATCTGCGACGCGGCCATGCCCGGGAAAACCTCGACGCCCAGTTCCTCGGCCTGCTCGGCCAGCCAGCGGCAGACATTGCCCATGCTGACGATATAATTGCCATGATTGTTCATCAGCGGTGGCATCGGCCAGTTCGGCACCTTCATCTGCCCGGATTCGCCCAGAACATAGAAATTGTCGTCGGTGACTTCGGTCGCGACCGGCGCGCCCTTCTCTTTCCAGTCGGGAATCAGCCGGTTCAGCCCCGACGGATCCAGCACCGCGCCCGACAGGATATGCGCCCCCACCTCGGAACCCTTTTCGAGCACCACCACCTGAATCTCGGGATCGATCTGCTTGAGCCGGATCGCGGCCGACAGGCCCGCTGGCCCCGCGCCCACGATCACAACATCGTACTCCATCGATTCGCGAAGGGTCTGGGTCTCGTCGGTCATGGCTGGAAGTCTCCCCTTTCTCTGGCTGTGACAGCACTACATGTCGTTTTTCCACCGTGCAATCGTGACGCAACGATTTCTCAGGCCGAAAATCGCCGTGTCCGCAATCGCTGCTCTTGCAAAGGCCACGGATTTGGAGTCACGATACCCGCCGACGGTTTTCGCGCCCCTGCCATTTCGAATGGCGGGGGCGTTCGGTTAGCATCGGCATAACAACGCAACCCAGGACAGGACAGGGCAGCGATGGACAAACTACCAATCACACGGGGCGGATTTCAGGCTCTCGAACAGGAACTCGCGCGGCTGAAATCGACCGAGCGCCCCGCCATCATCCGCGCCATCGCCGAGGCGCGCGAACATGGCGATCTGTCGGAGAATGCCGAGTATCACGCCGCCCGCGAAAAGCAGGGTTTCATCGAAGGCCGCATCAAGGAATTGGAATCGATCCTGTCGCGCTCCGAGGTGATCGACCCCGCCAAGCTGTCGGGTTCGGTCAAGTTCGGGGCCACCGTCGACCTCATCGACGAGGACACCGAGGAAGAGCGCAGCTATCAGATCGTCGGCGAGGCCGAGGCGGATATCGAACGCGGGCGCCTGAACATGCGCTCGCCACTGGCCCGGGCCCTGATCGGCAAGGATGAAGGCGACAGCGTCGAGGTCAGCACACCGGGCGGGCAGCGCAGCTACGAGATCGTCGCCATCCGGTACGAGTAGGCAATGGCGTTGAACGGCCGGGACACCATTATGGCATATCGTAATGCCGAGACGGTCATCGGCCTTGTGCTGAGCGCGGTCTGGCTGGTCCTGCTGCTGCTCTTCTGGTTGCTGATCCCCGGCGAGGCGGATATGCGGGTCAGCGGCATCACCCGGATCCTGACCATTACCGGCATCGTCATGCCCCTTGCGTTGATCTGGATGGCGGTCGGGTTCGCGGGCGCGATAAGGAGGCTGCGGGACGAGGCGGCGGAACTGCGCGGCAACCTGTTCCTCCTGCAGGAAATGGCGACAAAACGGCCCAGGCCGACGAATGCCGAGCCCGTCCGGACGCAGCCACAGCCAGCGCCCGTCCCCGCCGCGCGTCCGGCGCCGCCGCCGGCAAGGCCCGCGCGGCCGGCAACGCCACCCCGGCAGGCAAGCCTGCATTTCGACGCCCCCGAGCCGGTCGAAATACCGGCCGGCATCCTTGTCAATGCGCTCAACTTTCCAGACGATGCGAATGACCAGGAAACGATCGCGGCCTTGCGCATGGCACTGCAGGACCGTGATACCGCGCGGGTGCTGCGCGCCGCCCAGGATGTCGTCACGTTGCTGGCCGCGCATGACATCTATATGGACGACCTGCCGCCCGACCCCGTGCCCCCTGCGATCTGGCGTCGCTTCGCCGAGGGAGAACGGGGCGAGACCGCCAGGAAGATCGGCGGAATCGGTGATGAAATCGCGCTGGAAACCGTGGCGACGCTCATGCGCGGGGACGAGATTTTCCGCGACACCGCCCACCATTTCCTGCGCCATTTCGACCAGATGCTGACCCGGGAGGCTCCGCGGCTGGATGATGCCCAGCTGACCGAATTGGCCGATACCCGTTCCGCCCGGGGTTTCATGCTGGTCGGGCGCGCGGCAGGCGTATTCGGCTGACCTGTTTCGCCGCGCCCGCGGATAACACACAACCGCTTCAAGAGACCTGACGGCAACGGGCCATCACGAGATGCCCCAGTCACCGCTATCTGGACGATTGACTGGTATGGAAGTATGGCATAAATGGCGATGGAGGGGGAACGCCGTGGATCACATCAACATCGTCACATCGGGGAACTCGACGGCGCAGCAGGTCTATGACTGGCTGCATGGCCGCATTCTTCGTGGTGAGCTGGAGCCCGGCGCGCGTCTCAGCGAAACCGAAATCGCGGGCCAGGCAGGCGTCAGCCGTCAACCGGTGCGCGAAGCGTTCATCCGCCTGACCGCCACGGGGCTGACCGAGGTTCGCCCGCAGCGCGGCACCTTCATCGGCCGGATCTCGATCAATGCCGTGCTCTCGGCGCGACTGATCCGCGAGGCGGTGGAAAGCGACCTGATCCGCATGGTTTCGGCCAATCTCGACTACGAACTGCTGGCCCGGCTGGACCGGCAGCTCGCCGCGCAGCGGGAGGCCAGCGAGCGGCAGGATGTCGAAGCCTTCATCACGCTGGACGACCAGTTCCATCACAGCCTTGCCGTCGCGGCGGGGCATGGCGATGTCTGGGACGTGCTGGAGGGGTTGAAATCCCAGATGAACCGGCTGCGCCATATCACCGCGCGGATCTTTGATCACCAGAAACTGATCGAGCAGCACGGGGCCATCGTGCAGGCTTTGCGGGAAGGCGACGCGGACGGGGCCGAGCAGGCAATGCGCCTGCATCTGCGCGAAGTGCTCAACGACCTGCCCGAGATCGCCCGCAGCAAGCCCGAATTCTTCACGAAATGAAATCAGGAGGAACCTTCATGAAACTGAACCGCCGCCAATTCACCGCCCTGGCCGGGGCCAGCCTTCTGGCCACGCCGGCAATCCGCGCCCATGCCGCCGATGTGACCATCAAGCTGGGCCATTTGGCAAATGAGGAAAACAGCTGGCACAAGGCCTCGCTGAAATTCGGCGAGGAAGTCGCCAAGCTGACCGATGGCCGCGTCGAGGTGCAGGTGTTCCCCAATGAATCGCTTGGCAAGGAAATCGACCTGATCAACGGCATGCAGCTTGGCACCGCCGACATGACGATCACCGGAGAAAGCCTGCAGAACTGGTCGCCGATGGCGGCGCTGCTTGCCGTGCCCTATGCCTATAACTCGCTGGAACAGATGGACGAGGTCGCGGCAGGCGATATCGGCACGCAGATCAAGGAGGAGATCCTTGCGCGCGCGCAGATCCGGCCCATCGCCTATTTCGCACGCGGACCGCGCAACCTGACCTCGAATCGCGAGGTGATGACGCCCGAGGATCTGAGCGGGCTGAAGCTGCGCGTGCCGAATGTGCCGCTTTTCGTCAAGACCTGGGAGGCGCTTGGCGCACAGCCCACGCCGATGGCCTTCAGCGAGGTCTTCACCTCGTTGCAGAACGGCACGATCGACGCGCAGGAAAACCCGCTCGCGCTGATCGAATCGGCGAATTTCAACGAGGTGCAGAAATTCGTGAACAAGACCGAGCATGTGCGGTCATGGATCTACCTGACCATCTCGGAGATGACATGGGGCCGCCTGTCCGCCGAGGACCAGGAAGCCGTGACGCAAGCAGCCCAAACCGCGCAGCAATATGAGCGCGAACTGTTCCTGGCGGATGAGGAACGCCTGGCGAAAGCCCTGCAGGACAAGGGCATGACATTCGTGGACAGCGACAAGGCCGCCTTCGCCGCACAGGCCAGGGATGCCGTGCTGGCCAATGTCGGCGACGAGATCAAGCCGGTGGTCGAAGAGCTTTTCGCCGCCCAGGGCTGATCCTGCGGGCGGCCGGTTCGCCCCGGCCGCCCGGAAATTTTCCAATCTTGATGATCCGAAGGCAACATTCGCCGAGGAGGAAGCATGACCGCCATGATCCGCTGGATGCGGGCCCTCTTGCGATTGGGTACCGGGATTTCCTTTATGGTGCTGATCGCCGCCGTCACCGTGCAGGTGGTCGGGCGCGGATTTGTCGGCGCCTCGCCGGTCTGGACCGAGGAGCTGACCCGTTTCGCCCTGCTGTATCTGGCGGGCTTCGGGACCGGGCTGGCCTTGCTGACGGGCGATCTAGTGAATGTGGATCTGGTCAGCGAGGGGTTGCCGGGGCGATGGCCATGGCTTCTGCGGCTGGTCTCGGCAGGGCTGGTGCTGGGATTTTGCGCGCTGATCATCGCGCCGGCATGGCAGTTCACCCGGATCGGCGCGATGCAGACCTCTCCTGCCATGGGGCTGCCAATGAATTATGCGCATGGCAGCGTGCTGCTGCTTCTGGCGGTGCTGGCGCTGGCGGGATTGCTGCGGGTAACCGGAATGCTGACCGGCGCCACTGATGGCCGCCCCGAAAACCTGGTGGGAGAGATCGAATGAGCCTGGCGATCCTTGGACTGACCTTCGTTCTGGGCCTCGTGATCGGCCTGCCGGTGGCGATCACGCTCGGGCTTTCCTCGATGGCCTATCTGCTGTGGAACGGCATGCCCCTGGTGGTGATTCCGCAAAAGATGTATGCGGGGATGGACAGCTTCGTGTTGCTGTGCATCCCCGGCTTCATCCTTGCGGGCAACCTGATGAATGGCGGCGGCATCACCGGCCGGATCATCCGCTTTGCACAGGCGCTGGTGGGCTGGGTGCGTGGCGGGCTGGCGCAGACCAATGTCGCCTCGTCGATGCTGTTCGGGGGCATTTCCGGCACGGCAGTCGCGGATGCGGCCTCGATCGGGGGAATGATGATCCCCGGCATGAAGAAGGCCGGCTATCCGGCGGATTTCTCGGCCGCGGTGACGGCGGCTTCCTCGACCGTCGGGCCGATCATTCCGCCATCGGTGCCGATGATCATCGTCGGCTCGCTGTCGGGAATCTCTGTCGGCAAGATGTTCATTGCCGGAGCAGTGCCCGGTATCCTGCTGGGGCTGGCGATGATGGTCACGACCTATATCATCGCGGTGCGCCGCGATTTCCCGCGCCAGATGTGGCAGGGATGGCGCGAGCTGGGCATATCCTTCCTTGGCGCCTTCTGGGCACTGGCGATGACCGCGCTGATCGTGGGCGGGATGCTGTCGGGCTATGTCACGCCGACCGAGACCGCCGTCGTCGCCTCGATCTATGCCGTCATCGTGGGCGCCTTCATCTATCGCGAACTGCCACTGGCCCGCATACCGGGAATCCTGATCGACAGCGCGGTGAGTTCGGCGGGAATCCTGGCGCTGGTGGGCACGGCCAATGTTTTTGGCTGGATCCTGGTCAGCGAACAGATCCCGCAGATGATCGCGAACGCGGTCTTGTCGATCACCGACAACCGGATCCTGGTGATCCTGCTGATCAATGTCGTGCTGCTGATCGTCGGCATGTTCATGGAAACGATCGCCGCCCTCATCATCCTCTTCGTGCCGCTGATGACGCTTGCGCAAGGCGTCGGGATCGATCCGCTGCATTTCTCGGTCTTCGCGGTGCTGAACCTGATGATCGGGCTGACCACACCCCCGGTCGGGGTCTGCATGTTCGTCTGCGCCAATATCGCCCGGCTACCGCTTGCCCCGGTGATCCGGGCGCTGATACCTTACCTGATCACCAATATCCTGGTGCTGTTGCTGGTGTCCTATGTCCCGGCGATCAGCACCTGGCTGCCTTCCCTGATGGACCAGTAAAATGACCGATATCGCCTGCCGCCTCCATGCCGCCCATGACTTGCGCATCGAGGAGCCTCCCGAACCCGAGACCGCGCCCGGAATGGCGGTGATCCGCGTGCTTCGCGGGGGTATCTGCGGATCGGATCTGCACTATTACCACGATGGCGGCTTTGGCCCTGTCCGGGTCCGCGAGCCGATCATCCTGGGTCACGAAGCCGCCGGGGTGGTCGAGGCGGCACCCGGGGATTCGGGACTGAAGCCGGGACAGCTCGTCGCGCTGTCGCCATCGCGCCCCTGCGGAGAATGCGCGTTCTGCAAGGCCGGACAGGAACGGCATTGCCTGGAGATGCGCTTTAACGGCTCGGCCATGCGCCTGCCGCATGAAAACGGGCTGTTCCGCACCCGGCTGGCCCATCCCGTGGCGCAATGCCTGCCCCTGCCAGAAGGCATCGATGCCGGGGCGGCGGCAGGGGCGGAACCGCTGGCGGTCTGCCTGCACGCGATCTCGATGGCACCTTCGCTGGAGGGGCAGCGCGTGCTGATCACCGGCGCCGGACCGATCGGAGCGATCTGCACCGCGCTGGCCCGCCTGAGGGGCGCGGCAGAGATCATCGTGACCGATGTGCAGGATTTCACCCTGCAGATCGCTGAAAAGATGGGCGCAGACCGGGTCGTGAACGTGGCGCAAAACCCCGACGGGCTGGCCGATTATGCGACCGGCAAGGGCCGGATCGACGTGGTGCTGGAATGTTCCGCCAATCAGCACGCCATCGCGCAGGCCATCGGCGTCACCCGTCCGCAGGGCAGCCTGGTGCAGATCGGCGTGGGCGGGACGACTCCGCTGCCGCTCAACCTGATCGTCGGCAAGGAGCTGCGCTTTTTCGGCACCCATCGCTTCGACAGGGAGTTCGCGGAGGCCGTCGGGATGATCTCCACGGGCAGGATCGACCTGTCGCCGATGGTGACGCAGGTCTTGCCTGCGCGTGAGGCGGTGCGGGCCTTCGATCTGGCCGGGGACCGGGCGCAGGCGGTCAAGGTGCAACTGGATTTCGCGGCATGAGATGGCCGGGAGCGCGGGGGCAACCTGCCGCGGGCGACTCTCTTTTGAACCGGTGATGTGCCTGACGGCAGCCCCGGAAGGTATTTGAACAAAGAAGAAGAGCGGATTCGGTGACTGCGATCCGCTGCGTTGAGGAGAATGAGATGAGGCATGTTTGGCGATGGTTCGGGCCGAAGGATCGGGTATCCATCGATGACATGATGCAGGCCGGGGTGCAGGGCGTGGTGACCGCCTTGCATCACCTGCCCAGTGGCGCGGTCTGGACGCCGGAAGAAATCGCCAGGCGGCAGCAGCAGGTCGCCGTGATGAAGGACGGCGCGCCATCGGGCCTGAAATGGGAGGTGGTCGAGAGCCTGCCGGTCAGCGAGGCGATCAAGACGCAGGGCGACGACTGGCGCACCCATATCGGGAACTGGATCACATCGATGCAGAACCTGAAGGCGGCGGGAATCGAGGTTATCTGTTATAATTTCATGCCGGTGCTGGACTGGACCCGCACCGACCTGGCATGGCGAAGGCCCAATGGCGCGACCTGCATGCGTTTCGATTTCACCGATTTCGCGGCTTTCGATATCCATATCCTCAAGCGCGCCGGTGCCGCCGAGGATTTCCCCGAGGATGTCCGCGACGAGGCCGCCCGCCGTTTCGCCGGGATGGACGAGGCGAGGCGCGAACAATTGGCCGGCAATGTGGTATTCGGCCTGCCGGGCGCGGCGGAGAATTTCAGCCTGCAGGATGTGCGCGACTTGCTGGAAAGCTATGCGCCCGTGACCGACGAGGTGCTGCGCCGGAATTTCCATGATTTCCTTGAACAGGTCGCCCCCGTCGCGCAGGAGATCGGGGTGCGGCTGTGCTGCCATCCGGACGATCCGCCCTTCGGCCTGCTGGGCCTGCCCCGCGTCATGTCGACCGAGGCCGATTACGCCGAGCGCCTTGCCGCCGTCGATCTGCCCGCGAACGGGATCACGCTATGTTCGGGCTCACTGGGTGCGCGTCCCGACAACGACCTGCCGGGCATGATGGAGCGCTTTGGCGCGCGGGTGCATTTCCTGCATCTGCGCAATGTCCGGCGTGATGGCGATGCGATCCGCGGCTCCTTCTTCGAGGACGAGCATCTGGGCGGACAGACCGACATGGTGGCGCTGGTCGCCTCGGTCCTGCGCGAGGAGGAACGGCGGCGCAAGGCCGGCCGCGCGGATGCGGCGATCCCGATGCGGCCGGATCACGGGCAGGACATCCTTGACGATATCGGGCGCGGAGGGCAGCCGGGATATCCGGCCATCGGGCGGCTCAAGGGGCTGGCCGAGCTGCGCGGGGTGGAGGCGGCGCTGTCCCACCGGGGAAGTGCCTGACACGACATTACCGAACGCGCCGGGTCATCCGGCGCGTTCCGGGCTGGCCACCATTACCTCGATCCCGCGCGACTTCATCTGTTCGATCATGGCCGGGGGTGTGGCGTCATCCAGGATGACCAGATCGAATTTTTCCAGCGGCTCCATCGCATGGAGGGCGCGGCGCTCGAATTTCGTGTGATCGGCCAGCAGCACGCGCCTGGCGGCGCTGTCGAACATGGCGCGCTTGGTCTCGACCATCTCCGGGCTTTGATGGAAAACCACCCCATCGGTGATTGCCGACATGGACAGGAATACCAGATCGGCGCGCAAGCGGCGGATCTCGGCAGTGGTGACGGGACCCATGAAGGCGTTGCACCAATTATGGAACTGACCGCCCAGCCCCAGCAGGGTAAGATCGCGGATCTCCTTGAGCGCGTTCATCAGGGCGATGGAATTGGTGATCGCGGTCAGCGGCACCCTGGCGGCCAGATGCGGAACCATGCGGAACACGGTGGTGGAATCGTCGAAGAACACCGCCTGCCCCGGTTCGATGATCCGGGCGGCGGCGGCGGCGATGGCGGCTTTCTCGGCGGCCTGCCTCGTGTCGCGATAGGCGTCGCTGGCCTCGATCAGGCTGGTGGGGGCGGCCGAGACGATGCCGCGCGTCTTGCGCAGGAGTCCCCGGCTGGCAAGATCGTCCAGATCGCGATGGGCGGTCATCAGGCTGATCCCGAAACGCTCGGTCAGGTCCTCGATCCGCATCGTGCCCTCGGCCATGACCGCCTCGGCGATCATCTGGCGGCGGGCGATCTGGCGGGCCTGGCGGCTGTCACTGGGCAGGTCATCGGCGATCAGCCTTTCGATCGGTTCCTGCTCCGGGCTGCCTGTCATGCGTATCTCTCCTGCCTCGTCATCGGGTGGGGGCGTCACATGGCAGGATAGCCGGACCCGCCGGAAGGGAAAGGGGCACGGTTTCCCGTGCCCCCTGTCCGTCACTGCTCAAGCACGAAGGGCGAGGTCATCTGATCGGCATTTTCTGCGGTGATCAGCACGCAGTCGAAGAGCTGCTTTTCCATCTCGACGCCGGTCTCGCCGGTCTTGATGAAATTGTCGGCCTGCCGGACCGCCTCTTCGGCAAAGACCGCGACGGGCTGCAGGACGGTATATTGCATCTCGCCGGCCTTGACCGCCTCGACCGCATCGGGAGAGCCGTCGAAACCGCCGACCTTGACCTGATCCAGCTTGCCGGCCTCTTTCAGCGCGGCGATGGCACCAAGCGCCATCTCGTCATTGCCCGAGATCACCCCGATGATGTTGGGATTGGCCTGCAGCATGGATTGCATCTTCTGATAGCCCTGGGTGCGATCCCAGTTGGCGACCTCCTGATCGGCCTTTTCCAGGTCGGGATACTGGGTCAGAACCGTCTCGTAACCGTTCGAGCGGGTCGCGGCGTTGTTGTCCGACGGGGCGCCGAACAGCTCGACATAGCTGCCGCTGTCGCCGACCGCCTCGACCCATGCCTGCGCGCCAAGCGCCGCGCCCTGCGCGTTGTTCGAAACGAGCTGCGCCTTGGCCAGACCTTCCTGGTTGATCTCGGCATTGACGAGGAAGACGGGGATACCCGCATCGACAGCCTTCTTGACCGCGCCGACCGAACCGTCGGCATTGGCCGGATCGAGGATGATCGCCACCGACTGGTTGGTGATCGCGGTGTCGATCAGGGTGCTTTCGGTATTGGTATCGCCCTTATGCGCGGCGACATTGGCCTCGTAGCCCAGTTCTTCGGCGGTGGCCTTGGCGACCTCGCCCTCGGTGAACCAATAGGGGTTCGCCGGATCGTTGACGATGATCGAGATCAGCCCCTCGGCCCATGCCGAGCCGGCCATCATCGGCAGGCTTGCGGCGGCGGCCAGCATCAGGCGGCGCGTCATTTTCATCATTGTCTCTCTCCCTTCGGGTTGGTGATTCTGCCGTTTTTCCGGGCAGGGGGTGGCGCCCGGACCAGCCATTGCCCGGGCGGTGATGTTCGGGGGCGTCAGCTCTTGCGGGTGCCGCGCCCGTATTGCAGCGAGTTCATCAGCACGGCCAGCACGATCACGGCGCCGGTAAAGACCGTCTGCCAATAGGAGGACACGCCGATGATCACGAGCCCGTCCGACAGGAAACCGATGACGAAGGCCCCCAGCATGGTGCCGCGAATGGTTCCGCGCCCGCCGGTCAGGGCCGCGCCGCCGATCACCACGGCCGCGATGGCCGTCAGTTCATAGGTGGTGCCCGCGGTGGGTCCGGCAGAGGTCAGCTGGGAGGACAGGACCAGCCCGGCAATGGCCGAAAGGATGCCCGACAGCGTATAGACAGTGATCTTGACCCGGCGGGTGGGCACGCCGGACAATTCGGCGGCGCGTTCATTGCCGCCCGAGGCATAGAGCCAGCGTCCGAAGGACGAACGCGACAGCATCAGCCCGGCGATGATCGCCATCGCCGCCAGCACCAGCACCGAGATGGGGATGCCCGCGATGCGGTTGAAACCCAGCCAGCCAAAGCCGGTATTGCCCAGTTCGGCGCGTCCCGACAGGTTGTTATAGGTCAGGCCGTTGGTCATCAGCAGCGCGATGCCGCGTGCCACATACATGACGCCAAGTGTGGCGACGAAGGCCGGAACCTTGAAGATCGAGATCAGCACCCCGTTCACCGCGCCCACCAGCGCGCCCAGCACGCAGGTCAGCACGACCACGGCCCAGACCGGCGGATAGAGGATCACCCCAAGGGCCTGCAACTCGATCCCCTGCATCATCGCGCCCGCACTGACGCCGGCCAGCGCGAGGATCGAGCCCACCGACAGGTCGATGCCGCCGTTCAGGATCACCAGCAGCATGCCGATGGAAAGAAGCCCGTAGATCGCCACATGGCTGGACATGATCAGGAAATTGCCGACGGTGAAGTAGTTCGGCGACATGACCGAGAATACCGCGATGATCAGGATCAGCGCAAAGAAGGCACGCCCTTCCAGCAGCAGACGGCCAATATTGAATTTCTTCGCCTGTTTGTCCGAGGCGGCGCGGGTGATTGTGGTGTCCGACATGGGGTTGTTCCCTCTCGCTCTCGTCCTTCAGGCGGCCACGGACTCGCCCGAGGCGGCCATGATCTCTTCCTTGGTGACGGTGGAATCGAATTCGGCCGAGATATGGCCCTTGTGCATGACGATGATCCGATGCGCGACCGACAGGCATTCGCCGACCTCCGAGGTCGAATAGAGCACCGCAAGCCCCTGTTTCGCCCCCTCGGCCAGCAGCCTGAACACCTCGGCCTTGGCGCCGATATCGATGCCGCGCGACGGCTCGTCCAGCATGATGACGCGGGGCTTCGTGGCCAGTATCTTGCCGATCACCACCTTCTGCTGGTTGCCGCCCGACAAAGAGCCTATGGGCGCGTCGGGGCCATCGGTCTTGACGGTGACTTCGCGGATGCTGCTATCGATCAGCGCCCTCTCGGCTTGGGTCTGCGTGAACAGCCCCCGGGTAAAGTTGCGGATCGAGGCCAGCGACAGGTTCTGCCCGACGCTCATGGTCTGCACGAGCCCGTCGCGCTGGCGATCCTCGGGCACCAATGCGAGGCCGCGCGCGATCCGCTCGCCGATGGACAGATGCGACACCTCGCGGCCATCCAGCACGATCTCTCCGCCAGTCGCGTGCAGCCGCCCGGCGATGGCCTCCAGCAATTCGGTGCGCCCTGCCCCCATCAAGCCATAGATGCAGACGATCTCGCCCGCGCGGACATCCAGCGACATCCCGTCCACCAGATCGACGCCCGAGGCATCCGGAACCGACAGGTTGCGGATCGACAGGGCGACCCCGCCCATTTCGTGACCCTCGGGCGGCGAGCCCAGGTCGTAGTTTTCGCCCACCATGTTGCGGACGATCCATTCCAGATCGATCTCGGCGCGCGGCGCATAGGCGGTCATGTTCCCGTCGCGCAGCACCACCGCGTGATCGGTGATGGTCAGCGCCTCTTCCAGGTGATGCGAGATATAGACGATCGACACGCCCCTTGCGGTCAGGTCGCGGATCACCTTGAACAGCACCTCCACCTCGCTGGCCGAAAGCGCGGAGGTCGGCTCGTCCATGATCAGGATACGGCTGTTGACCGACAGCGCGCGGGCGATCTCGACGATCTGCTGCTGGCCGAGGCGCAATTCCTCGACCGGGGTCAGCGGATCGATATCCTCTTCGAGATCTTCCATCAGCTTGCGGGTCTGCCGCTCTTCCTCGGCGAAATCGACACCGGTGGCGGTCCTGATCTCGCGCCCCATGAAGATATTGTCGCGCACCGTCATGTTGGGGGCCAGCGACAATTCCTGATGGATGATCGAGATGCCGCGATCGCGGGCATCGGCAGCATTGCCGAAGCTCACCGGTTGCCCGTCAAGGATGATCTCGCCGGATGTCGGCTGGATCACGCCCGAAAGCACCTTCATCAGTGTCGATTTACCGGCGCCGTTTTCACCGAACAGCGTAGTGACCTGGCCGCGATGGATATCGAAATTCACACCTTTCAGCGCGTGGACATTGCCATAGGACTTGGCGACATTGCGGGCGGCGAGCACGACCTCCTGCAGGTCGGGCCGCGCGTCGGGGACGGGGGTCTCGGGGCTCATTTCACCTCCAGCGCGACGGGGGTGATCATCCAGTTCTTGGGGTTGATCAGCCGGAATGCACCGGTGACGGTGATGGTCTTGCCCGGCAGGCCGGCGGTGTCTATGCCGTCCAGAACGGCGGCCTTCATGGCGCGGTTGATGGCCGAGCCCGCATCCTGGTACTCGATCTGGTTCTTGAACTGGCCAAAGGCGATATCGCCCGGCGCATCGCGCAACTCGGTGCCGTTGATGGCGGGGCCGGTCTGGACGCGGACGGTGATCTCTTCGGGCACACCCTCGGCGGTCAGCGTATAGATCCCGGATTTACCCTCCCCCACGACGCCCGTGACGGTCACCGGCATGATCGCACCGGTCGAGGCCGGGGTGCCGTATTCTTCGGCGGCAGCATCCTTGTCGGCCAGCACTGCGGGGGCCAGGGTGGCGGCATCGACGGCATTTTCCTGCACGAATGCCTGAATGCGCGGAAACTCCGCCTCTCCATAGCTGTCGGGCGAGAAAGCCTGCTGGCGGGCGTCGGCTTCGGAGCCGATCCGCACGACAGTGGTATCCAGCGCGATACCCGCCGCCACCGCGGCGGCAAGCACGGTACCGATGATCAGACCGCGCCGCGAGGGCGCCGGCGCCTTGGGTGCGGGGACAGAGGAAATCGGGGCGGAACTCTGGGTCATGATGCGGCCTCGGATTGATTGTGATCGGTCTCGGCGCGACGGGCGCGAGCCAGATTGGCTCGGGATGTTCCGGGCAAGTGCATGATCTCCTCCCTACGAGCCGGTTTCCGCGCCCCTTCTGACGCGAGCGGATTGATAGTTATGATAGAACAATGTTATAATCTCAGTCAATAGAGATAAACATCCCCTGAAAGATCCCGCACCGTCACAGCACCCGCCAACCGCAAGCCCGGCAGGTGCAAGATGTGAACCTCAGCCATGAGTGAACGGTATTGCGCAAATATCATGCCCTACTCTCCCCCAAAACAGATTATGCACCGCCCATTTCGAATCGCGGAAAGCATAGCTGCAACACAATGGTACATGAAATTATTTTCTTCGTCTGTAAAAAAATACATTCACTATGGGATAATTATGATATATAACGAGCAGACGTTTTGAGCCACAGGCCACGGCAGGGCGTCGCGACGATCCGGGAAGGAGGAGAGGAACAATGCATGGCAGGGACACCGGTTCATCAGAGGCGGATCATGCAGGGCACTGACATCCTGATCGGCATCGACGCAGGCACCTCGGTCATCAAGGCCGTGAGTTTCGATTTGCAAGGCCGGCAGCTCGCGGCGGCATCAGTGCCGAATCGCTACACGACGGGACCGGACGGCTCCGCCACGCAGAATCTTCGCCAGACATGGGAGGATTGCGCCGCCGCCCTGCGCCAGCTTGGCGACCGGATCGACAATCTCGCCACCCGCACCGCCGCATTATCGGTTACCGCGCAAGGGGACGGCACATGGCTGGTGGGCCGGGACGGCCCGGTGAGCGATGCATGGATCTGGCTGGATGCCCGTGCCGCACCCACGGTTGAGCGTCTGGCGCAGGGCGATGCCAACCGCGCCCGTTTCGAGGCGACCGGAACCGGGCTGAACACCTGCCAGCAAGGCAGCCAGATGGCGCATATGGACACCCACGCGCCCGAACTGCTGGACGGGGCCGAGGTCGCGCTGCATTGCAAGGACTGGCTTTACCTGAATCTGACCGGCATCCGGGCGACCGACCCGTCGGAAGCCAGCTTCACCTTCGGCAATTTCCGCAACCGCCAATATGACGACACCGTGATTGCGGCGCTCGGCCTGACCCATCGCCGTAATCTGTTGCCCGAGATCGTCGACGGCAGCGAGATCACCCACCCGCTGACGGCAGAGGCCGCCGCCCGGACCGGGCTGCGCGCCGGAACACCTGTCAGCCTTGGCTATGTCGATATGGTCATGACCGCGCTTGGCGCCGGGGTCTATGGCGGGGCGGGCGACGTGGCCTGTTCAACCGTGGGCTCGACCGGAGTGCATCTGCGGGCGGTGGCGGCCCCGGATGTGCACCTGAACGCCGAGGGCACCGGCTATGTGATCTGCCTGCCCATCCCCGGTATCGTGACGCAGGTCCAGACCAACATGGCCGCGACGCTGAATCTTGACTGGGTGCTGGGGATGGCCGCCGGAATCATGTCGGATATGGGCCATTCCGTCAGCCATCGCGACCTTGTCGATCATATCGAGGGCTGGCTGGCCGCCAGCCGCCCCGGACAGATTGTCTATCACCCCTATATCTCGGATGCCGGAGAGCGCGGCCCTTTCGTCAACGCCGATGCGCGCGCGGGTTTTGTCGGGCTTGCGCAGCATCACCGTTATCCCGACATGCTGCGCGCCGTGGCCGAGGGGCTGGGGATGGCCATGCGCGACTGCTACGCCGCGATGGGGCCCCTGCCCTCGGAACTGCGCCTGACCGGCGGGGCGGCGCGGTCCAGGGGGCTGCGCGGCATCCTGTCTGCCTCGCTGAACGCGCCGGTGCGCGTGTCCGAACGCGACGAGGCGGGCGCGGCCGGGGCGGCAATGATGGCCGCGGTCGCGATCGGCGCCTATCCGGACATGGAGGCCTGTATCGGCGAATGGGTCACGCCGCTTCTGGGCGAGGCCGAGGCGCCCGACCCCGATCTCGTGGCCGCCTATGCGCGGCTCTTCCCCGCATTCACCGCATCGCGACAGGCCCTGCCCCCGGCATGGGACGCATTGGCAAGCGCCCGCGCCGCGCAGACGCCTTTGACAAGGAGACTGACATGACGACCGGCAACGAGATGATCGATCTTTTCGTGATCGGCGGCGGGATCAATGGCGCGGGCATGGCCCGCGACGCCGCAGGCCGGGGGCTGAGGGTCGTGCTGTGTGAAAAGGGCGATCTGGCCGAGGGCACGTCGTCACGCTCGGGCAAGCTGGTTCATGGCGGACTGCGTTATCTTGAATATTACGAGTTCCGGCTGGTCCGCGAAGCCCTGATCGAGCGCGAGGTGCTGATGCGCTCTGCCCCGCATATCATCTGGCCGATGCGCTTCGTGCTGCCCCACAGCCCGCAGGACCGCCCGGCATGGCTGGTCCGGCTTGGGCTGTTCCTTTACGATAACCTGGGCGGGCGCAGGAAACTGCCCGGCACCCGCACGCTGGATCTGCGCCGCGATCCCGAGGGCGCCCCCCTGCTGGATCGATATGCCAAGGGCTTCGAATATTCCGATTGCTGGGTGGACGATGCCCGCCTTGTCGTGCTGAACGCAGTCGATGCAGCCGAGAAAGGAGCCGAGATCCTGACCCGCAGTCCCTGCATCTCGGCCCGGCGCGAGGATGGCGCATGGACGGTGCAGACCCGCAGCGAGATCACCGGCGAAACCCGCAGCTTCCGCGCCCGCTGCGTCGTGAACTGCGCAGGCCCCTGGGTCAGCGACGTTATCGGGCGGGTGGCCGGTGCGAATTCCAGCCGCAATGTCCGGCTGGTCAAGGGCAGCCATATCATCGTGCCGAAATTCTGGCAGGGCAGTAACGCCTATCTCGTCCAGAACCACGACAGGCGGGTGATCTTCATCAACCCCTACGAGGGCGACAAGGCGCTGATCGGCACAACCGATATCGCCTATGATGGCCGGGCCGAGGAGGTGCAGGCCGACGAGTCCGAGATCGAATACCTGCTGGCCGCCGTGAACCGCTATTTCAAGGAAAAGCTGCGCCGCTCGGACGTGCTGGAGACCTTTTCCGGGGTGCGGCCCCTGTTCGACGACGGGCAGGGCAATCCTTCGGCGGTGACGCGCGATTATGTCTTTGACCTCGACCGGAACGGCGGCGCACCGCTCCTGAACGTGTTCGGCGGCAAGATCACCACCTTCCGCGAATTGGCGGAGCACGGTATGCATCGGCTGAAAGAGGTCTTTCCGGATATGGGACCGGACTGGACCGAAACCGCCCCGCTGCCGGGCGGCGAGATCGCCAATGCCGATTATGAAAGCTATGCCAACCTGTTGCGCGAATTGCACCCGTGGATGCCGCGCAAGCTGGTGCATCATTACGGGCGGCTTTACGGCGCGCGCACCAAGGCAGTGGTGGCGGGGGCGCTGAGCCTTGACGATCTGGGCCGGCATTTCGGCGGCCAGCTTTACGAGGCCGAGGCACGCTACCTGGTCCGCAAGGAATGGGCGCTGACTGCCGAGGATATCCTCTGGCGGCGGACCAAGCATTACCTGCATCTGAACAAGGCCGAACGCGCGGCATTCACCGAATGGTTCGACAACGCGGGTCTCGCGGATGCCGCATAGCACGCCACTCACCGCATTTGGAGCCGCGCAGTGCCCGTCCGTCGGGCGGGAGGCAAAGGTCCGCGGCCCCCGCTTTACGGTGCAATCCCGACCAAGGCTGGAACCGCAGCCCGACGGCATCAAAGCGCCCATCCGGTGGGGCGGACGGGCGCTGCGCGGCGGCCCTTCGGGCCTTGATTCCGCGCAAGATCACCACTCACCCCGATACACTGCCGGGAAATCGCCATGCCCCTGACCCTGTCGCTGAACACCAACCCGCTGGTCAACCGCTTTGCCGAGCCGGATGACCTGATCGATACCGTCGCCCGCGAGCTGCGCATCCGCGACCTGCAGCTGACGCATGAGTTCATCAACCCGTCATGGCCTGCCCCGGTGATCCGCCGCCTGACCCGCCAGATGGGCCGGGCGCTGGACCGCACCGGAGTCCGCGTGACCAGCGGCATGACCGGACCCTATGGGCGGCTCAATCATTTCGGCCATCCCGACCGCGACGTGCGGCGCTATTACGTGGATTGGTTCAAGGGTTTCGCCGATATCATCGCGGATCTTGGCGGGCATTCCGTCGGCACGCAATTCGCGATCTTCACCTATCGCGATTACGACGACCCGGCACGGCGCGAGGAACTGATCCGGATCGCCATCGATTGCTGGGCCGAGGTGGCGGAACATGCCAAGGCTGCGGGGCTCGATCATGTCTTCTGGGAACCCATGAGCATCGGCCGCGAATTCGGCGAGACCATCGCCGCGAGCATGGCCCTGCAGGACCGGCTGAGCGCTGCCGGGCTGGCCGTGCCGATGTGGATGATGGCCGATATCGATCATGGCGACGTGACCAGCGACAATCCCGACGATTACGACCCCTATGCCTGGGCGCGGGCAGTGCCACGCGTGTCTCCGATCATCCATATAAAGCAATCGCTGATGGACAAGGGCGGGCATCGCCCCTTCACCGCCGAATTCAACGCCAGGGGCAATATCCAGCCCGAACCTCTGCTGCGGGCCTTCGCCGAGGGCGGCGCGGTCGATAACGAGATTTGCCTTGAGCTGAGCTTCAAGGAGCGCGAGCCGAATGACCGCGAGGTGATCGGGCAGATCGCCGAAAGCGTGGCCTTCTGGGCACCGCATATCGACAGCGGTGCGGACAAGCTGAACATATAGCAAAAAAGGCTTACGTCATGTCCAGGACCGATCCCGAAGAAAGCCTCGCGACACGCGCCGCCTGGCTGCATTACGTGGGCGGTCTGACGCAGGCGGCGGTGGCCACGCGGCTTGGGCTGACCTCGGTCAAGACGCATCGGCTGATCGCGCGGGCGGTGGCGGATGGCGTGGTGAAGGTCTCGATAGATGGCGAGATCGTCGAATGCGCCATGCTGGAGAATCAGCTAAGCGACAGATATCACCTGAGTTATTGCGAAGTCGCCCCGGATCTGGGAGAGGCCGGGCTGCCATTTCGGGCGCTCGGGCTGGCCGGGGCCGGGTTCCTGCGGCGCGAGATCGAGCGTGGCGAGCATGAGGTGATCGGGCTCGGCCATGGGCGGACCCTGGCGGCGGCGGTGCATCAATTGCCGCGCTTCGACGGCTCCGGCATGCGTTTCGTGTCGCTGCTGGGCGGGCTGACCCGGCATTACGCGGCCAATCCGCATGACGTGATGCACAGCCTTGCCTACAAGACCGGCGCGCAGGCGCATGTGCTGCCGGTGCCGTTCTTCGCCAATTCCGAGAGTGACCGCCAGATCCTGCTGGCCCAGCCCGGCGTGCGCGAAATCTTCGACCTGTCCAACGGCGCGACGCTGAAATTCGCAGGCATCGGCACGGCGGATGCGGGGGCGCAGCTTGTCGCCTCGGGGATGATCGAACCCCATGAGATCGAAGAGATAAATTCCGTCGGAGCGGTTGGAGAGATGCTCGGGCATTTCTTTGACGCGAAGGGCCGGGCGCTGGAAACCACGCTGAGCCTGCGCACGCTTTCCGCCGGGCTGGAGGGGCCGAAAGGCAGCCGCATCGTGGCGATTGCGGGAGGCGGAGAAAAGGTTTCTGCGATCCGGGCGGTCTTGAGCAGTGGCCGCCTCTCGGGGCTGATCACGGACGAGGTGACGGCCCGCGCGTTGATGGAGTGAGCCTTTCCGGAAGTCACGCGACGGCTTCGGACACAGCATGAGCCGCTAAGAGCCGGCGGTTCTTTTCTTACGGAAGGCTCGATATGGCTTGGCGGCCTGGAAATGGGTCATCTGGTCGGGCAGCCTGAACAGCCCGAAATCAAGAGCCGCAGGCCCGCCGGGCAGCGCCCGACCGCCTCCATGGGCGGGCGCTTTGCTAACGTTATCCTGTAATTTCAGCTTCGTCCGGGGGTGCAGCATGAATCGGGCAGCACAGGTGCCGGGATGCCCACCCGTGGCCGGGCTCTGCCCGGCTCCGTTGCAATCGGATGGTGCGAGCACGGAAAACATGACCATTTTCAGGTCGCCAAGCCATATCGAGCCAACGCAAGAATGACGCAAGGATATCGTGATAAGCTCAATACCGCCGCGCCATCGCCGCCAACGGCAGGGGACGGATGCCAGACGCATGACCGGCTGTGCCGAAAGCCTCGAACCGGGCCTTGCAGACCTCGGTCATCATCGCCATCGCGGGCTTGAGATATTTGCGCGGGTCGAATTCGGACGGGTCCTCGGCCAATGTCTTGCGGATCGCGGCGGTCATGGCCAGCCGGTTGTCTGTATCGATATTCACCTTGCGCACGCCCGACCTGATGCCACGCTGAATCTCCGCGACCGGGACGCCCCAGGTCGGGCGGATATCGCCACCATGGTCGTTGATGATGCGTTGCAAATCCTCGGGAACCGAGGACGAGCCATGCATGACCAGATGCGTATTCGGCAGGCGGCGATGGATTTCCTCGATCACATGCATGGCAAGGATGTCGCCATCGGGCTGTCGGGTGAACTTGTAGGCGCCATGACTGGTGCCCATCGCCACCGCCAGGGCATCGACCCCGGTATCGGTCACGAAACGCTCTGCCTCGGCGGGATCGGTCAGAAGCTGGTCCTCTCCCAGTTTTTCGGTCGCGCCATGGCCGTCTTCCTGATCGCCCATGCCGGTTTCCAGGCTGCCCAACACGCCCAGCTCCCCCTCGACCGAGACTCCGCAGGCATGGGCCATCCGCACCACCTCGGCGGTGATGCCGGAATTATAGGCATAATCGGCGGGGGTCGCGCCGTCCTCGCGCAGCGAACCGTCCATCATTACGCTGGTAAAGCCGTTCTGGATCGCGGTGGCGCAGGTCGCCAGATTGTTGCCGTGATCCAAGTGCATGCAGACCGGGATATCGGGGAAGGCGCGGGCAAAGCCCCCGATCAGACCGGCCAGCACCAGGTCGTTGGCATAGGCGCGCGCGCCCCGGCTGGCTTGCAGGATGACCGGTGAATCTGTGTCCTGCGCGGCGGTCATCACCGCCAGCCCCTGTTCCATGTTGTTGATATTGAAGGCTGGAACCGCATAGCCGTGCTCGGCTGCGTGATCGAGAAGCTGGCGGAGGGTGATCATGGCCATTGGGTTTATCCTTGAAACATGAAGGGGATTCTTTGGGGCTAAGCCGGGTTTGCGGCCGAACCGGGGACCAGTTCCGTCACCGGCTGGTTCTCGAACCAGTGGCGCGACCTGCCGACGCCCCCGGGATATTTGCATGAAGAAGAAGGGAGGCGGGCAATGTCCAGGCCTTTCCCAAGAGTTACCGCGAGAGATAGGAGAGGATGGTTTCGACCTCTTGCCGGCTGCCGAAAATCAACGGGCTCATGCCGTGAGGACTGTCGGGGAGGCGGTCGAGAACCGGCCCCTGCCCGTCCGAGGCCAGACCGCCCGCCTGTTCGATCAGGAAGGCGATGGGGGTGCATTCATAGATCAGCCGCAACCGGCCGTTCCGATAGCCGGGGCGGTGATCGGCTGGATAGAGGAAGGCACCGCCCTGCAACAGGATGCGGTGCAATTCCCCGACGGCGGCGGCCAGCCAGCGCATGTTGAAGTCGCGCCCGAGCGGGCCTTCTTTCCCCGCCCGGATATCGCGCAGCCATGCCTGTAGCCCCCCGGGCCAGTGACGCTCGTTCGAGGCGTTATAGGCCAGCACCGGGGCAGAGGGTTTCAGCGTCACGCCTTCGCGCACGATTCGGAAGCCGTTGATTCCGGTGTCAAAGGTGGCGATGCTGACACCCTTTCCCAGTGAGAAGCCGATATCGACGGAATGGCCGAAAGAGGCATAGCCGGCGGCCACCGCCGCCCGTCCGGGGCGCATGAAACCGTCGGGCGCGGCGGGCAGGATGCTGAACAGCATGCCCAGGGGCGCACCGATGCCGATGCTGCCCGAGCCGTCGATGGGGTCCATCGCGACATCATAGGCACCGTCGGGGTTCAGCAGCGCGACATCCTCGGCCTCTTCGGACAGGACCTGCCGGACGCCCGCCGCGCGCAGGGCGGCGATCATGTGCTCATGGGCGGCGACATCCAGCGCCTTCTGCCGGTCGCCGCTGTCATTGGTGCCGACAATGGCATCGGGGTCGCCATGCAGCCTGCCCGCCGCGAGGCGCGCCGCAAGCGGCGGCAGGGCGCGAAAGATCGCCAAAGCGATGGCGCCGGGGCCATGATCGGGCAGCGCCTCTTCCAGCGGGAGGCCCCGCGCGAGGCCGTCGGCGGGCAGTTTCAGCATGACATCATCCGATCAGGCCTTGTTGTATTTCGCATCGACCTCATCGATGGCGTTCACATTGCCGGCAGAGCGGCCATTCGCGTCGAAGTTCATGGTCTCGGCCAGCCATGCATCGGCAATGGTCTTGGCCAGTTCGGTCCCGATGACCCGTGCGCCCATGGTGATGATCTGCGCATTGTTCGACAGCGCCGCACGGGTGGCGGAATAGCTGTCATGAGTCAGCGCGGCACGGATGCCCGGCACCTTGTTGGCCGAGATGCAGACTCCGATGCCGGTGCCGCAGACCAGGATGGCGCGGTCATAGGTGCCGGCCAGGACCTCGCTCGCCACGCGGTCCGAAAGATTTGCATAGAAGGCATCCGGTCCCGCATCCGTGCGCGAGATCTCGGCCACCTCGTGCTTGTCCTTCAGGTAATCGGCCAAGATCTTGGCCAGCCCTTCACCTGCGCTGTCGCCTGCGATTGCCAGTTTCATGTCGCTCTCCTTCACAATTTGGCGGCGCAACGGGCGAGGATGTCGAGATAGCCTTCGACCTTCCACGCCGAGCGCCCGATGAACAGCCCGTCGATATGCGGGCAGATGATCAGTTCCTCGCAATTCCCCGGATTGACCGAGCCGCCATAAAGGCAGGGGATGCGCCGCCCCAGCATATCCTGCGCCACGGCGATGATCTCTGCCTGCCTTGCATCGGCATAATCCGATGTCGCCGGGATGCCGTTTTCGCCGATGGCCCAGACAGGTTCATAGGCCAGCAGGATCCCGGCGGATTTCTGGTCGCCGGAAAGTTTCCCGAGCGCGCCCCTGACCTGCGCCTCCAGCACCTCTTGCGCCCTGCCCGCTTCGCGCTCCTCTAGGGTCTCGCCAATGCAGATCAGCGGGATCAGACCGTGGCGGATGGCGGCCTCGGTTTTCAGGCTGACGGTCTCGTCGGTCTCGCCGAAATGCTTGCGGCGCTCGGAATGACCCAGCTCGACGATATCAAGGCCGCAATCGGTCAGCATCGGGGGCGAGACCTCGCCCGTCCAAGCGCCCTCGTCGGCCCAATGCATGTTCTGCGCGCCCACCTTGACGCTGGTATCCGCCAGCATCGCCTTGACCTCGCGCATAGCGGTGAAGGGCGGGATGACAAAGCGCTGGATGCGGGGATCGCGGGCCGCATCCGCCGCGGCCAGCGTGGCGGCAAAGCTGCGCGCCTCGGCCAGCGTCTTGTTCATCTTCCAACTGGTGCCGATCCAGAAATCCGTCATTTTGTCAGTCCTTGGCAGTGGTCAGCCCGATCCCCGCCCGGTCGATCGCGGCGCGATCCTGTGGCGCGGGGTCGGCATCGGTGATGATCGCGGAAAATTCCGCCAGGTCGGCCAGCACATGCAGGGCCGAGCGCCCGAAGCGGCGGTGATTGACCAGCAGCACGCTGCGCCCGGCGGCGGATATCATGGCACGCTTGGCCCGCACCGCCGAATCGTCCATGTGGAAGGCCTGCAACCCCGCGAGAGCCGGGGTCGAGATGAATGCCAGATCAGCGCGCAGCCGCGACAGCGCCGTTTCGGTCACGACGCCGAAGAAGCCGTTGAACTTGGCGCTGAACACCCCGCCAAGCGCGATCAGGGTGATACGCGGCGTATCCCTGAGCCGGTCGATCACGGCGGCATTGTTGGTGATCACCGTCAGCGGCGCCTTGTCGGGCAGGCAGGCGCCCAGCAGGGCCGCCATGGAGCCGTCATTGACCATCACGGTCATGCCCGGCTCGACCAGGTCGAGCGCCGCCCGCGCCATGCGGGTCTTGGCATCGGCATCCTGCAATTCGCGGATGCGGAAATCGCTTTCGAATTGCGTTCCCGTCTCGATGGTCGCGCCGCCACGCACCTTGCGCAGCAGCCCTGCCTGTTCCAGATCGTCAAGATCGCGGTGGATGGTCATCTTCGAGACCGCGAAACGGGTCGCCAGATCGTCCAGATCGACGGCCCGCGCCTCGATCAGTTGATCCATGATTGCCTGTCTGCGTTCATCGCGCTTCATCTGACATCCCCGGGCCGATCCCTGCTCGGCGCGGGATCGTTTTAACAGCTTCGCCACATATTTCAACATTTATTATGTGATTTTGTTATTATAAATGTGAAGAATTTATGGCAACCCTGACTCTGCGGGACCATCATTTACCTTTCCTCAAGTAAATGCCGGTATGTCGGATCGTGACTCCGCTTGACATATGAGAAGATGCACACCCCGGCAGCGCATAGGTTCGACCGCAAGTTCAATCGCCTGAAGGGCACGGTTTTCATCGTCACCTATGGCCGTTCGGGCTCGACCCTGCTGCAGAACCTGCTGATGACGATTCCGGGCTGCGTCATCCGGGGCGAGAATCACAACATGATGGAACCCATCTGGCAGGCGGCGATGCGCTGCCGGATGACGCGTGGGACCTGGGGGCAGGAACACCGCCCGCCGACCCATCCGTGGCACGGGGCAGACGGAATCCGGCCATGGCCCTTCGCCGCCTCGATGATAGACGGTTTCGTCGATCATGTGCTCTGCCCGCCTCCCGAGGCGCGCTGGTTCGGTTTCAAGGAGATCCGCTACAATGCGCTTGGCGGGCATTTCGTCGAGATTCTGGATTTCATGGCGGCGCATTTCAAGAACGCACATTTCGTCTTCAATACACGGCGGATCGAGGATGTCATGAAATCGGCATGGTGGACCGAGTGGAAACCTGACGAGATCACCGTCCTTGCCCACGACATGGACCGGCGATTTGCCGATTACCATGATGCCCATCCCAGCAGGACCCGGATCACCCGCTACGAGGAGTTCGCGACCGATCCCGGTGCGCTGCGGGACGTGTTCGACATGTTGAAAGAGCCGATGGACCGTGATCGGATACAGGCAGTGCTGCGTCAAAGACTGTCTCACTGACCGGGGCGGTCAGACCCGTTCGATCCCGGGCCGGAAACCTGCCCCCCGAAGGATCGAGGCATAGATTCGCCTGCGCAACCTCCATGGCACATCCGCATCCTTCATTTGCCGGTGAACCCGGAAGGCATAGCCGGCCAGCCCGGCGATGCCCCCTTCACGACGGCGAAACGAGGCTTCGTTCCGGGTGCCGTAGCGGTATTTCCACAAATCGCTTTCACGAAGCTGACCGAAATGCACGCCGCGATTGCTGGCGATGTCGTGGACCACGCGGCTTCGGGGGCAGAAGATGCCGGGATAGGAACGCGAAAGCCTGCTTGTATATTCGACATCGTCGAACCAGATGAAATAATCGGCGATCGGCAGGCCATGCTCCTTCACCGCCCAACGCGGAATCAGCACCGACACGAAGGAGCAGGACTCCACCAGAACCGGCGCGGAACCGTCGCACAGGAAACGCGGCCAGTCCCATGCCGGTCGGGGCGTGTTCATCTCGCACAGGCTGCCGTCGGTCCATTCCACCCGTGAACAGGCGAAAGCGGGCCTCCAGCCGTGCCGGGCCTGAAACCCGGTCATCTCTTCCTGCAATACCCGCAGCGCGTCCGGTTCCGGATAGGCGTCGTCATCGGAAAGCCAGAAGTAATTCGCGCCCTGCGCATAGGCCGCCTTCAGTCCCGCGTGAAAGCCTCCTGCCCCGCCAAGATTTCCGGGCAGGCGCAGGTAACGGATGGCCGGCATTTGCCGCGCCCGGGCCAGAACCAGATCGCCGGTGCCATCGGTGGACGCGTTGTCAACCACCCAGATCACCTCTGGCCGCACCACCTGCCGGTCCAGCGCATCCAGAACCTTCGTCAGCTTGGCCGCGCGATTGAAGGTCACGATAATGGCGGCGGTTCCGGTCAGCACACTCATGCCCGCCTCCGTTCCTGCCCGGTGCTGGCCGCGGAAAGATAGACCGGCATCAGCACCTCTCTGGCCGTCGGATCATCGCCGAGCCTTGTCCAGGCCGCGTTCAGTTCCGCCACCTGCCGGGCCAGGAAATCACCGTCCCGCCAAAGCCGGTCGACCAGCCTGACCGCCGCCCGGACCGTGGCGAAGGGCGATAGCGGAAGAAGCAACCCCTCCGGCAGGAGTTCATCCTGCGCCCCGACCCGCGTGGAGATTGGAATGCAGCCATGCCGGACCGCCTCGTAACAGACCAGCGCCAGACCCTCGTTACTGGAGGGAAGCAACAGGATATCCGCCTCTTCCAGAAGTTCGAAAACCGGCATCCGGGCGGACCTGATCTCGACCCGTTCCGCCAATCCGTATCGCCGCAACAGCCGGCACATCGCCGCGCGAAACGGCCCTTCGCCCATGACCGTTGCCCGCAATTCGACGCCGCCGCGCCGCGCCCATCGCATCAGCGCCCGCAATATCGCGATCAGGACGATGGGGCGCTTCTGGTAATAGAAACGCCCGACAAAGGCGAAATGCAGCGATTTCTTGCCCGCCCGCATGGTCATCGGCACAAGCGGCTGCGCCAGTTGCGAACGGTCGAGCATCCTTCCAAGCGCCAGCTTTCCCGCTGCGTGGAAGCGATCCTGATAGAAGCGGATCAGGTCATTGCTGATGACATGATGGGTATCGATGAAATTCGACCAGGTACCGGAAATGCGCGGATAGCCTCCATCCGCGTATTCGACGATATGCGTGCTGTCGATTACCCTGACCCACGGAGCCCTGGCGCGCAGATACGGCAGCGCCCGGTAAAGCGGTGCGCAATGATGGATATGCACCAGCCTGATATTCTCGCCTTGCACCAGTCTTTCCACAAATCGCGGCCAGAGATGATGCGGCAGGTAACGATCCAGCCGTATGAAACGGATATCCGCATCCTGCGGCAGCCTCCCCGCGAGGCGTTGAAGTGACGGCACCGCGGCGATCACGAAGACCCGCAACCCCGCCTCCAACGCCCAACCGATGCAATCGAAGGCAAGATTTTCGGCACCACCCAGTTCAAGCCAGTGCATACCGATCAGGATCGCCGGGCGACCGTTCGCCTGCGGGCCGGGACCGGTCATCAGCGGCGTCCCGTGACCACGGGCAAGCGCGACCATGTCCCGCCCGCGATCCCTGCGCCATTTGCGCATCATTTCGGCCATATGGCGGATCTGTTCGTAAATCAGCGGATTCAGGAAATAGATCATCCGTAGCAGCCGCACCGGTTTCCAGTCCGGCTCTGTCTGCGATGCTTCCCGCGGGTCGGGGGCGCGCGGGACCGACAGCATGATCGTGACGGGAGGTGCGGCATCATCCTTGCCCGGACACGCCAGATGACCCAGATATTCCGGGCTCAGATGTTCGGGGCCGGGGACGAACTCCCCTTCGATGATCGTAGGCTCGCACCAGACCGGGTTGTCACCCTCATACAGGTAGAAGTTCAGGTGCCTGGCCGGATAAAGCCGCTCATAGATCGCGAGGATCTCGGCAAGTTCCCGGCTGACATGCTCCGCTGGCTGCGAAGGGAACCGCGCCGTTGGCATGGACATGAACATCGCGGACCGGACCCCTGCGCCGCCTTGGTGAGGGGTAATCTCTATGTGGCGAAGGTTAACAAGACGTAAGCGCGCAGCGGAAACCACTCCCGCCAGACGGCGATCACGGCAGGGACTTACTCTGCCGGCGCCGGTTTCGGCGTGCCTGCGGCCTCTTCGTCCGGGGTGCCGCGCAGGTTTTCGATCAGCACGTAGATGACCGGGGTCAGAAGCAGCGTCAGGATGAAGGCAAGGCTAAGGCCGCCCACGATCACAGCACCGATGGCCCGGCGGCTTTCGGCACCGGCCCCAGAGGCCAGCGCCAGCGGCACAGCCCCCAGAACCGTGGCGATGGTGGTCATCATCACCGGGCGCAGCCGCGTGACCGCACCTTCGCGGGCGGCGTCGGGGATCGAGCGTCCCTCGGCCCGCAACTGGTTGGCGAATTCGACGATCAGGATGCCGTTCTTGGCCATGATCCCGATGAGCAGGATCATTCCGACCTGCGAGAAGATGTTCACCGATGCGCCGGTGATCAACAGCGTGATCGCCGCGCCGCCCAGCCCAAGGGGCACGGTCAGCATGATAGTCAGCGGCGAGCGGAAGCTCTCGAACTGCGCGGCGAGCACCAGAAAGACGATCGCCAGCGCCATCGCAAAGACCATGGCGACGCCGCCCGAGGATTCGAGGTAATCCGCCGCCTGCCCCTGCCAGGCAAGGCTGGCGCCCATCGGCAGTTGCCCGACCGCATCCTCGACCGCCCTCATCGCCGTTGCCAGGTCGGCGCCCTCGCGCAGATCGGCCTCCATCTCGACCGAGATCAGCCGGTCATAGCGGTTGATCTCGGGCGCGGTCGCGCCGGTGCGGATCGAGGCAAAGGCCGACAGCGGGATCAGATCCCCGCGATCATTGCGCAGCAGCACCGACAGCATGTCCTCGACGGAGTCGCGATCCTCCGGGGCAGCCTGCAGGACGACGGGATATTGTCTTCCGTCGGTGCTGTATTCGCCGACGCTGCGCGAGGCGAACAGCACTTGCAGGGTCTGGGCGATGGCTTCGGATGTCAGCCCCAGATCCTGCGCGCGGGCGCGGTCTATCGACAATGTGGCGCCCGGCTGGTTGGCCGAGTAGTTCACCTCGACCGCGGCCAGCCCCGGATCGTCCTTCAATGCCGTGGCAAGCTGATCGGCCCATTCCACGCCGCGCTCGATATCGGGGGCACCCAGCATCCAGCGAATGCTGCCTTGCGACCCGCCGATCCCCAATCCGCCCGAGGGCCTGACAAAAGTCGCCGCCTCGGTGATCTCCGCCAGTCTCGGGCGAAGCTCCGAGATCACGTCCTCCACGGTTTTCGACCGCTGGTCCCATGGGCTGAGCGTGACAAGCAGCAGCGCACGCCGCAATTCGCCCCATGTCCCGACGATGGCAGTGACGTTCTGAACGATGCCCTCCTCCCGCATCGGCTCCAGCATCGCCTCGATACGCCGGGTCGCGGCGTCGGTATAGGCGAGGTTCGAGCCCTGCGGGGCAGAGACATAGATGCGGAACTGGCCGCGATCCTCGTCCGGCGTCAATTGCCGCGGCAGGTTCTGGTAAATCGCGAAGGCCGAGGCGACGGCAAAGGCGCTGATGGCAAGGATCGGCAGGGGCCGGGCAATCATCCGGCCAAGCAGCGCGCCATAAGCACGCTCCAGTTGACCGATAAGTCGGTCGACAGCCCGGGTCAGTAGGCCCGGGCGATCCTCGCGCGGCAGAACCTTGGAGGCCAGCACCGGGGAAATCGTCAGGGCGACGAAGCCCGACACTGCCACGGCGACGGCCAGCACGATACCGAACTCGGCGAAAAGCTGGCCGATCTGGCCCTGCATGAAACTGATCGGCAGGAAAACCGCGATCAGGACGGCGGTCGTGGCGATCACCGCGAAACTGACCTGTCCGGCGCCGCGGCGGGCGGCCTCGGCCCGGCTCGCGCCCATCGCCCGATGGCGCTGGATATTTTCCAGCACCACGATGGCATCGTCCACGACCAGCCCGATCGCCAGGATCAGCGCGAAAAGCGTCAGGATATTGATCGAAAAGCCCAGCATCAACATCGCAAGGCCCGCGCCAAAGGCGGAAATCGGGATCGTCACGACCGGCACCATCGACAGCCGCAGCGAACCCAGGAACAGGAAGATCACCGCCGTCACCAGCAGCACCGCCTCGGCAAAGACCTTGCCCACCTGCTTGATCGAGCTTTCGATGAACACCGCCTCGTCCGAGGTGATCTCGAGCGTCATTCCGGCAGGCAGGGTCGGGATGATGCGTTCCAGTTCGGCGCGGACGGCGTTCGAGATGGCGACAGTGTTGGCCTGCGCCTGCGGCTGGACGCCCATGCCAAGGGCCAGCACCCCATTGCTGCGGAAATGCGACTCGGTCTGCTCTGCGCCCTCGTCGATCCTGGCGACATCGCCAAGCCGCAGCGGCCGGATACCGTCGTCGCGGACGACCATCTGCCGGAACGCGTCGGGCGAGGTGAATCGGGTTTGCGCAAGCACCTGCAATTGCCGGGCCCCGGTTTCTATTTCCCCGGCGGGCAGTTCGACATTGTTCGATTGCAGGGCGGCGATGATATCCGAGGTGGTAATTCCGTGCGCCGCCATCTGCGCCTGATCCAGCCAGATCCGCATCGACGGCGCGCGCTCGCCATAGATCACGGTATTGGCCACCCCGGGCAGGCGCGCCAACCGGTCCTTGATATAGCGATCGGCGTAATCCGACAGTTCCAGCGAGGTCATGTCCGGGCTGGACAGGCTGAGCCGCAGCACCGGGTCACCCTCGCTGTCATTCTTGTCGATACGGGGCCTCTCGGCCTCCTCGGGCAGGTTGCCGACGACCCGTTCCACCGCGTTGCGGACATCATTTGCGGCGGCATCGATATTGCGCGAGGGATCGAATTCAAGCACCGTGCGCATGCCGCCGCGCTCTGATTCCGTGGACATGGAAGTGACGCCGGACACCCCGGCCAGCGCGCCTTCGATCACCGTCGCGACCTGGCTGTCGACCACATCGGGAGCAGCACCGGTATAGCTCACCCGCACCGTCACCCGCGCGGCTTCGACCTGAGGCAATTCGCGCACGGCGAGCCGGGTCATCGCCACGGCACCGATCAGCACGATCAGAAGGTTCAGCACCGTCACCAGAACCGGGCGGCGCAGGGAAAGATCGGGCAGGCTCATCCGCCTTCACCCGTCCGCGGGGCTGCCTCGGTAAGGCGGTCGCGGGGCGTGGCCCGGATCTCCATCCCCGGAGCGACGCGATGCAGGTTCGTCGCGATGATCCGTGCATCTTCGGAAAGCCCCGAGACCACCTCGACCATGCCATCGAGCTGCTGGCCGATCGTGATCTCGACCTGCTGGGCAACGCCGTCCCTGGCCAACAGCACCAGGTTCCGTTCGCCATCGACGCTGAGCACCTGCTCGGGAATGGCGAATTGCTGCCGCTCGTCCAGCACCAGATGCACCTGCAGGAACATGCCCCCCACAAGGGCGCGGTCCCGGTTCGGAACCTCGGCCCGCAAGGCTATCGAGCGGGTCGCGTCATCGACACGGGTATCGATCCGGCTGATCCGGCCTTCGAAGATCCGGCCCGGCCATGCCGCCGAGGTCAATTCGACCCGTTGCCCGGGCCTGAGCCGTGACAGCAGGTTTTCGGGAACGCTGAAATCCACCTCGATCACGGACAGGTCGTCAAGGGTGGTGACTACGGTCGCCGCATCGACCATCTGCCCCTCTACCAGATCGGTCAGCCCGACCACACCCGCGAAAGGCGCGCGGATGCGCCGGTCCTCGAGCGAAACTGTCGCGCGGTCGCGTTCCGCCTCGGCCCGCAGCAGCGCCCCCTTTGCGGTCTGATAGGCCGCGTCCGAGGCGTTGCCTGTCTTGTTGAGCTGCTCCTGGCGCGCGAAAGCAGCCTGTGCCTCGGCCAGTGTCGCCTCCGCGGCCTTGAGATCGGCCTGCTCGGCCCGGTCATCCAGTTCCAGCAGGATGTCTCCTTTCGCCACCTCGTCGCCGGGATGGAACGCGATGCGGGTGACGCGGCCGCTGGCTTCGGCGACCAGATCGATGGCCTTGCGCGCCCGTGCCGTGCCGACAGCCCGGACAGCGTCCGAGAAGGTGACGGTTTCGACCGGGATGGTCTCGACCGCCAGCGGCCCGGCCGGCTCATCGCCGGAAGGCCCGGTCGCGTTGGGCGAGGCGAGCAGCCGGTCGGTCACGTAAAGCCCGCCCGCCGATGCGGCAAGGATGACCAACAGTCCCAAGACAGCCTTGAGGGCTCGCATTCTGATCTCCTGATGGCACGGATACTGGAATACTGTTGACCGGCGGCCCGATCACATGAGGGCACAAGCATAGAATCGCCCAATTAACCATATGCGGCAACTGATAATCGCGTGTATGGGGCTGGAAGCGACGGGAATGCGACGATATCGGCCTTCGCGCCGGAAATCAGTGCAATATGCCCTTGGCCGCATTCACCGGCAGGGATTTCCACGCGGCATGCAGCCCGGCCAGCAGGGCGGCATCCGGATCCGGGCGCTGGATGGAAACGCCTTGCCGCTCGAGCGCAGCGGCATAAAGATCGGCCAGCGGCGCATGCCCGGTCACGGCAACCCTCTCTCCCAGCCAATAGGGTTTCGCATCGGCCATCTCGATACCGATCAGCAGCCCGGCGAGTTGCGAAGCCTCCGCCCCCTTCGCGCCGCGCAAGGCAAGCAACCGGCCATAGGCGCGATGCGGGCGGCTCAGCGCATCCTCGAAGGCGGCGAAGAAGGCATCGGGATCGCTCGCGGCATCGGAGGAATGCGGGCTGCCGAGCCATACCAGCAACTCACCCGTCATATAGCCGTGGAAATGGCAGATCTCGCTGGCTGAAATACGCACCCAGTGACTGCGGCGGCCGGGCAGGCAGATCACCCCGTCGAATTGCGGCTCTGCCTTGAGCAGACCGGCGATTGCCGCCGTCTGGCCATGCAACGCGCCGGCGGGTGTCGCCTGCGTTACCCCTTGTGCCAGCCAGAGCGGGCGGGCGCCGCCACTGCCCTGCACGAGACGGAGCGCCGCCGAAACAGGCGCAGCCGCGCCCGGAGCGGGGAATTCGCCCGTCAGGTCGGCCAGCAGCACCGGCAGATCCGGCCAGTCCTTCAACGCATCGGTCAGCGCGGCCATCGAGGTGCAGGCCCCCTCTTGCCGCGCGCATATCCCGGCTCCCTGCATCGACCAGAAACGCAGGCGGGCGCCGTCATACTCGGCGGCAATCCAGTTCGGGGCGCTCATTCGACAGTCCTTTCACGGCAACTGCCTGTTTGTGACACCCGGCCCGTGCCGTCAACCGGCTGCGGCGCTCCAACGCAGGGGCTGCGGGTCCTCGCGATGGGCAAAGCGCAAAAGATGGCTTTCCAGCACCTCGCAGGTCCGCTGCAAGCCCCCCTCATCAGGGGCATCGGCGGTAAGGCGAAGGCCCTCGGCCGTGGTCTCGATCTCTGCCTCGCCCATCTCGAAATGGAAGCTTGACCGGTCATCCAGCATATCGACATCGATCTTGTGGCCGAAATGCTTGGACATGGTGGCCAGCAGTTGCGGGCCGCGGGTTGTCGGGAAATCCGCTGTCAGACGCATGGCAAATCCTTATAGATGCTCCCCTGTCGATACCCGACCTAAGCACTCGGCAATCCGAGGTCAATTCCCGACAAAATCACAAGGACAAACCCCTGCCTGCCGCAGCCCGCGCCCCTCGACCTTGCCTCACGGACCGATCGCGGCTAGGTCGGCGGAAACCGGTGATCACCTGAAAGGGGCGCGACGTGGAGATTTTCGACATGCTTGTCTGGGGCGGCGCGGCATTGACGCTGGTGGGGCTGGCCGCGCTGATCTGGTGCATCGTCACCGCCATCCGCATCCGCCGCGCGGAACTGGACGAAAACATGCTGCGCGCCCGCATGCAGGGCATCCTTGCCGTCAACATGGTGGCGCTGGTGATCTCGGCGCTCGGACTGATGACGGTGGTGCTGGGGGTGATGCTGGGATGAGGGCGCTGGTCCAGCGGGTCAGCGAAGCCTCGGTAGAGGTCGGGGGGCGTATCGTCGGCCGGACCGGACCGGGGCTTGCCGTGCTGGTCTGCGCCATGCGGGGCGATGACGGGACCGCCGCCGAGAAACTTGCCGCCCGCACAGCCAGGCTGCGCATCTTTCGCGACGATGAGGGCCGGATGAACCGCTCGCTTCTCGATGTCTCGGGCGGGGCGCTGGTCATCAGCCAGTTCACGCTGGCAGCCGACACGCGCAGCGGGAACCGCCCCGGCTTTTCGGCGGCGGCGGCACCCGATGACGGAGAACGGCTGTATCTGCATTTCGCCGAAAGCCTGCGAGGGCTGGGTGTCCCGGTCGAAACGGGCAGCTTCGGCGCGGATATGAAGCTGCGCCTGCTGAATGACGGGCCGGTGACGATCTGGCTGGACTCGGCGGATCGGGGTTGATGGAGGTGGCGGAGCGGCGCTGACCGCCCGCCGTCCAGTCACGCTCGCAACGGCACGTGACACAACATCGAATAGGATTGACTCAATTGACTCAGCAGTCGCTGCGAAAGGCTGCGGTGACATCCGTCCTATACCGGCCTCTCAACGAGCCTATAGCCGGAATGCACCGCCCCAGGAACATGAGTTACTCCCAAACAGGCGGCGAGTTAATTGCACTCGCCTCATCACCTGATGGGCAATCACCTAACGCTGACCGGCATGGGGGCGGTTATCGAACTGGTGATATTCAATGCAGCCGGCGCGGCGGGACACCGCCCCACCCGGGAGATGGCCTGCACCACTGCCCTGTCCACACTGGTGTCGCCCGATGAAGCGGCCAATGAGACACCCTGTATGCCACCGTTCGGGGCGATCGTCACATTGACGGTCAAGCTCCCTCCCCCTCGAATACTGGCGCGTCTGGCACCACTATAAATGCAGGCACTGAGCTGACTTTGCCACTGCGACAACAAACTGGCCCGCTGCTGCTCACTGATCCCGTTGCTCCCGCCACCGGCGGAACGTGACGAGGAATCCCCCCCGGCACCGCCCCCTTGCGAGGCAGGTTCGGGTTGGGCGGTCTGCCGCTGCGGTGTCGGCTCGGCCTCGCGCGCGACTTCGGGTTCGGGTTCCGGCTCGGGTTCGGGTTTCGGCGGCTTCTGGCCGGGACGCTCCGATGTGTCGAGCGCCAGTTCCGACTTGATCTCGGGCGGTTCGAAACGCTGCAATTCAGGCAGTTCCGGCTTGACCGGCTCGGGCTGTGGCTCGGGCGGCTCCGGCAGGTTCGGCTTGGCCGCGCTGAGCTCGGGCGCGGCGGGCACCTGCGGCGTTTCGGGCGCGCGCTCGGGTGCCTGATCAGGCGTCGGCTGCTCGATCTCCGGCTCGGCCATCTCTTCGGGTTCCGTCATCTCCGGCTCTTCGGCGGTCTCTGGCGGATTCTCCCATTGCTCGACCAGTTCCGACATCCTGCCCGAGCCCGCCGCAACCGGCGCGGGCGGATTGGGCATCGCCGCCCCCATCGCGATCCGCTCCGGCATGACAATCGCCGCTCCGGCGACATGCAGCGCCGCGGCGATGGTCAAGAAACTTGCAACTTCCCATTTCTGCCCGGCTGCCATCTCAACCTCCGCTGACGACGAGTTGTGCGCCCGTATCGCTGATCTCGCGCAGGCGTTTCAGCAGGCCGGCGATCTGCGTGGCGGAGGTTTCCGCATCCGCGCGGATCTCCAGCGGCTCTTCCCCCCGGCGTTCGCCGATCGCGGCCCAGACATCGGTGCCACGCGCCTCGTTATAGGCCAGTTCACCGGCCGCCGAGACGTAAAGCACATCGCGATCCTGCGAGGGGATGTCCGAGCTGCTTTCGGGTGGCGTCAATTCGAACGGCGTGGGCGGCGTGACCTGCGCGGTCAGCAGGAAAAAGATCAGCAGCAGGAAGACCACGTTGATCATCGGAATGATCGATTCGCCTCGCGGGCGGCGGGGGGGCATGTCGATACGCATGGCTCACTCGACCAGGATCATGTTGTTGAAACCTTTCGCCCGCAGCCCGTCCATCACGCTGACAAGGCGCTGCAGATCGGCCTCGTCGCGGGGCCGCAGGATCACCGCCGCCCCTTCTTCGGGCATCAGTGCCGCCAGCGCCCCGGCCAGTTCGGCCTCGGGCGTCTCGACACCGTTCAGCGAAACGCTGTCGGGCGAGATATCCACCAATCGCGGCGCACCCTGCCACTCGCTGCCCGCTCCCTCGGCACCACCGGCGACGGGCAATACCGCATCCATGCCGAAACGCGAGGACAGCATGAAGAAGATCAGCAGCAGAAAGACGACGTCGATCATCGGCGTCAGCGACATCCTTCGCGGATGCCGGCGCGGCCCCAGATCGAAGCTATCCTCGCTCATTCCGCCGCCTTGAGCCGCAAGGCCGGCTGTTGCGGCGAGTCGGCCTTGACAAAGATGCGCGTCGCCAGGTCCTCCAGGTCAGCCTGCAGGCGGTCGGCGATGGATTCGAACCAGCTGAGCGCCACACCAGCGGGGATCGCCACCGCCATGCCTGCCGCCGTGGTTAGCAGGGCCTCCCAGATGCCGCCTGCAAGGGCGGAGGGATCGGCACGGTTGCCCGATTCCTGCAGCACCTGGAACGCGGCGATCATCCCTAGGACGGTGCCCAGCAGGCCCAGCAGCGGCGCGATGGTCGCGATCAGCTCCAGCGCCCGCAGCCCCTCGCGGGCACGATAAAGGGTCTGGCGCGCGATACGGGCGGTTTCCTCGCGCGCGGTCTTGTCATCGATCGACGGATCGAGCGTGGTGCCGATCGCAGCCTGCGCGACACGGGCACGGGCAGAGGGACGTCCTCGCACCTCTTCCATAGCTTCGCGGCGACGCCCCTCGGCCCAGAGCGCGAGAGCGCGGCGCGAATGGCTGCCGCCCCAGACCCCGAGACGTGACAACGAGAACAGTTTCCACAGCACGATGGCAAGCGTGACGACGGACAAGGAGGTGATCAGCCACATCGTCCAGCCGCCATCCTGGATCATCTGCAGCAGCGGCAGGGCGGTGATTGTCGAGGAAAGTTCAGGCATGGCATGCTCCGTAGCCAAGAGGGCGCGGCGCCATCCAAGAGGCCGCCAGATGCGCGGATGCCGGATGCTTGGTCAATGCCGCCGCCAGAAACACGCCCGCGGATTCACCCGGTCCGGAAATCTCGGAAAAAGCGTCTTTCGGATAGTGCGGCACCTATATTCTCCGGCGAGATCGGTTATCAGACAATTAATGACAGGCACCGCGCTAATGTTTCCGACTAAACATGTCAAGTATAGCAACCTGCCGCCCCGACCGTGGCAAGGGATCAAATACGTTGTCACCGCATGTTCCGGTGATATAGCTGGAAACCCCCGTCACCGCCATAAAAGAGAAAGCCGCCGCTCGTGACCAGCCCCGCCCATTCGACCGGTTTCGTATCTCTCGTTTCGGCTGGCCCCGGGGATCCCGAGCTGCTGACGCTCAAGGCCGCGCGGCGGCTGGCCGAGGCCGATGTGATCCTGTTCGACGACCTTGCCTCGGGACCGGTGCTCGATCAGGCGGGACCGCAGGCCGAACTGATCGCCGTCGGCAAACGCGCGGGCCGCCCCTCGGCACGGCAGGAACATGTGAACGCGCTGCTGGTCGGGCATGCACGGCAGGGCCGGCGGGTGGTGAGGCTGAAATCCGGCGATGCGGGGATCTTCGGCCGGCTGGAAGAGGAACTGATCGCCCTGACGGATGCCGGAATTCCCTTCGAGATCATTCCCGGCGTGACCTCGGCCAGCGCCGCCGCGGCGGCCGCCGGCCTGCCCCTGACCCGGCGGCTGACCGCGCGCCGCCTGCAGTTCCTGACCGGCGCGGATGTCACCGGCAATCTGCCCGAGGACATCAATTGGGCCGCCATCGCCGATCCCGGCGTGACCACGGTGGTTTTCATGGGGCAGCGCAGCTTTCCGAAACTGGCCGAGGGATTGCGGGCTCATGGTCTGCCGGCATCAACTCCGGCCCTGTTCGCCGAGGCTGTGGGCCATCCGCATCAGCGGCTGGTCCGGACCACGGTCGGTGAGCTGGCGGAAATGATGCGCGATACCAAGGTCACGCAGCCCGGCATCATCCTCTATGGTCCGCTTGCCTTCCACGATCCGAAGAAGGAATCCGGCACGCCGGAGCCCACGAAATAGCAAGCATTTCTATTAAAATGCGCCATTCAAATCTGGTGCATTCCTGCCCGGTTCATGGCTTGATGATCCCGCCGACACATTTCCGATGATGTCGGCAGGTAACAAAGAACAGACCGATCATGCTGAGCTATCGACATGTGGCCACCCATGCGGCCGCAAACGAACAATGGCTGTCCGGAGTAACGGATCTGGAAATCCTGACCAGTAATGGCCAGGCAATGCTGCTCGCCACGACAGCTTTCTGGGGTGCGGGCATCAGTTCATATGCGCTTGCCACGCCCGACAGGCCGCTACAGCAGATCGATACCCTGCCCTTCCCCGCGCATTTCGCCTATCAGCGGGAACCCGACATCAACCTGTTGAATGTGAACGGAGAGGATTTTGTCCATCTCACCCGGTTGGGCGGCGCCGAACATATGGGGGTCGGCCTTTCACCTGCCGGTGATCTGGGCGGCTTCCGGCCGCTTTTCGCGCCCGGCGACATCGGCGCCGAGATCACCTCACTGGGCCAGTTCAGCAGCCCGGCCGGAAGTTTTCTTTACCATGCGCACCGGGACAGTCTGGAACTCACGGTGCAAAGGATCGGTGCGGACGGGCAGTTGACCGGGCCCTCCAGCATTGCCATTCCCCTGCCCGACGCCCACGAGAACAGCGCACTGGACAAGATCATCGAAACGCATGTCGGAGAGGCGCGTTTCCTTGTCGCGATCTCGAAGATGGGCGATTTCATCTCGACACATCATGTGACCGATTCCGGCCAGATAGGCACCGGAATGCTGCATGTCGGCGCGATGGGAACAGGCTATGCGGTGCCCACGGATATCAGCGCGATACAGGCCGGAGGCTATACATATGTCGTCGCCGCTGCCGCAGGCTCCTCGACCCTCACCGTGTTCAGGCTTCTTGCGGACGGCAAGCTGACGCCGACCGACCATATACTCGACGAGGGCTATACCAGCTTTGAACGGATAACCTCGCTGGAAACCGTGACCGTCGGTGATCGCGCCTATGTTTTCGCGGGGGGCGTGGATGACGGTCTCAGCATTTTCACGTTGCAGCCCGATGGACGGCTTTTGCATCTGCAGACCATCGCGGACAGCAACGAAATGACACTGGCGGATGTGAGCGATATCGAGGCAAGGCTCGACGACGGCAAGATAGATCTGTTCGTCAGTTCGGCCACGGAAAACGGCATCACCCAGCTTCAGTTCGATCCCGGCACAATCGGCGAAACCGTTTCGTCAGCGAACAGGGTCATCGGCGGAACAATGAACAATGACCTGTTACTCGCCGAAGCAGGCAACCGGAGAATGGATGCGCAAGATGGCAATGATATCCTGATAGCGACTGCCTCTGGCATCAGGATGTTTGGCGGCGCCGGCGCAGATATTTTCGTTCCCGCCCATGATACCGGCCGAATCCTGATAATGGATTTCGAGATCGAATCAGACCGGCTGGACCTGAGCCAGCTTGGCATCCGCAGCCTGTATCAGGTCCAGTTCCTGCCAAAGGCAGGCGGTATCAAGCTGCGTTTCCACGACGCAACCATCGAAATCGCCACCAGGGACGGAACCGCCCTGACTGAAGCGGATTTTTCGAACGACATGTTTCCGATCGCGCATTACAACCTGCCCGAAATCGACCCCGCCGAATTCGGGACCGACCCCCCTCCCGTTACGGTCGGCAGGCATATTTTCGGAACCGATGGAGCCGACACCTTGTCGGGGCAGGTCGGTCCGGATGTGATCAGGGCGAGAGCGGGCGATGACATGGCCTCGGGAAATGCCGGGAACGATGCTATTCACGGCGACGGCGGAAATGACCATCTTACCGGCGATGACGGGAATGATCGCCTTCATGGCGGCACGGGTGACGATATCCTGTCGGGCTCCAACGACGAGGATTATCTGGTCGGCGGCACAGGGAACGATGTGCTGTTCGGCAATCTTCACAAGGACATGCTGATCGGCGGATCGGGGGACGACACGCTTTACGGCGGATATGGCGATGACACGCTGACCGATGCCAATGGCCTGAACCAGCTTTGGGGAATGCTGGGAAATGACCGGATCAACGGTGGAGCAGAGCGCGACTTCGTCGAGGCGGGCGCCGGGGATGACATCGTGTTCGGCAGGGAGAGCGCGGACCGCATCGCCGGAAATGACGGCAATGACACGCTTCGCGGCGATATCGGCGACGACCGCATCTGGGGCGGAGAAGGTGACGACAAGATATACGGCAATCTTTACAAGGACATGCTGGTCGGCGGGTCGGGAAATGACTCGATCTATGGTGGATATGGCGATGACACGCTGACCGATGCCAATGGCCTGAACCAGCTTTGGGGGATGCTGGGAAATGACCGGATCAACGGTGGAGCAGAGCGCGACTTCGTCGAGGCGGGCGCCGGGGATGACATTGTATTCGGCGGGGAAAAGGCGGATCGCATCGCCGGAAATGACGGCAATGACACGCTTCGCGGCGATATCGGCGACGACCGTATCTGGGGCGGAGCGGGCGATGACGAGATATATGGCAATCTCTACAAGGATATGCTGGTCGGTGGACCGGGAAACGACTCGATCTATGGCGGGTATGGCGACGACACGATCACCGATGCCGAGGGTCTCAACCAGCTTTGGGGAATGCTGGGAGATGATCTGATAACCGGCGGAGCAGAGCGCGACTTCGTCGAGGCGGGCGCCGGGGATGACATCGTGTTCGGCAGGGAGAGCGCGGACCGCATCGCCGGAAATGACGGTAATGACACGCTTTACGGTGATATCGGCGACGACCGTATCTGGGGCGGAGAGGGTAACGACGAGATATACGGCAATCTCTACAAGGACATGCTGGTCGGCGGGTCGGGAAATGACTCGATCTACGGTGGATATGGCGATGACACGATCGCAGGCAGCCTGGGCACCGATGAATTGGTTGGCGGGACAGGCAAGGATAGCTTTCGCTTCTCCTTCGCCACCCACAGTTCTCCCGACGCCCCCGACATTATCCGGGATTTTGAAACCGGGTCGGACAAGATGGACCTGTCGTCACTCGGTCTTGTCTATATCGGAAACGATGTCTTTACCGGCAGCCGCCAATTGAAATGGGAATTCCAGGGCGCTGACACCCGCATCAACATTGACATCGATGGCAATGGCCATGCCGAGATGGCTTTTATTCTGAGCGGGCAGATTTCGCTGAGCGAAGATGATTTCCTTCTTTGAACAACTCATGGGATTCGAACAGCTGCCAGCTTTGCGCCCATTGTCCAACCGGGGCCGGCGGTTCATGAATCGGATTGACCCGCAAATCCTTGAATGCGGTTCTTGTCACGCAGCAGGTTTTCAGTCACGCGGGGAAACTCTATCAATATATTGTCATACCCGGCTTTACTGGAAGATCGCAAAGATGAGGATTTCGCTTGGGGCACTGCTTGCAATAGGTCTGGCGGGCCTTCAACTCGTCGCGGTTCTGGCCGTCGTGTTCACTTCCTATATCACATCGGAACGGGCGCTGCTCGATCATGCGCAAAAGATCCTCAGCGATGTCGGAATGAACGCCACCGAGCATTCCAAGGGTTTTCTGCGCCCGGCGCGCGGTGCGGCCGAGCTTGCGGCACGATTGTCGGAAAATCGCATTCTGGCCAGCGACGACCCCGAGATCCTTGAGCGGTTCCTGTTTCAGCAACTCAAGGTCACGCCACAGTTCTCCGGACTTTATTTCGGCTCGGAGGATGGCAGTTTCGTCTTTGTCATGCGCGATACCGGGAAGGCTCCGTTTCGGACCAAGATTATCACCGTCGAGGGCGAAACCCGGCGCAGCGAGCAGATCTGGCGCAACGCGAATTTCGAAAGGATCAAAAGCGAGGTCGATCCGACCGACATGTTCGACCCCAGGACCCGTCCCTGGTATATCCGCGCCCGTAAGGCCCTGGATACGATATGGACCGACCCCTATATCTTCTTCACCTCCCAGCAGCCCGGCATTACGCTTGCAGCCCCGGTTCGAACCGGCGATGGCGGTATCAGTGGCGTTGTCGGGGTGGATATCGAGATCAGCAGCATCTCGGAATTCCTGTCGAATCTGAGGATCGGCAATACCGGCAAAGCGCTGATCATCAACCGCAATGGCGACGTGATTGCCCATCCCAACCGGGATCTTCTCAAGACCCAGGATGACGACGGGACATTACGCTTTCCGAATATCCGCGAATTCGAAGACGAGATCGCGCGGGAGGCATTTTCCTGGCTCGGGGATGGGTTCAATGAACAAGTAAGCAAAGAAAGCTTTTCCAAGTTCATCTTCGATGATGAAGTCTACATTTCGACCCTGACGCCGATCATCAGCGATAACCTGCCATGGATCATCGGCGTCTACGCGCCGGAGATCGACTTCATCGGCGGGCTCAAGCGAAGCCGGGCGATCAGCATCTGGATTGCCGTATTGGTCGCCATAGCCACAGGTTTCGCAGGGCTGGCCCTGGCGGATTATATCCACCGGCCGGTCCGCGCCTTCGCCGTCCGGTCTGCACTTATCGCCCAGGGAGAGATCGATCCCTCCGAACCGATGCCCAGCACCTACAAGGAACTGGCCCACGCCAATGAAACGCTGATGCAGCAGATCGTTGCGCGCAAAAAGACCGAGCGCGAATACGGGCAGACATTCGACCTGTCATCGCGGGCCATGGCGCAAATCACGCCCAGTTCGGGCGAGTTTCTCAAGGTGAATGCGAAATTCTGCGAAATCACCGGTTATGACACGAATGACATCACGCATATGCGTTACGCCGATCTTATTCATCCGGATGACCGCAACAAGTTCAACTCCGATTTCTTCGCGACGAGCGACGGCTTTGCCACCCGGCACGAAACCCGCTTTATCCGCAAGGATGGCGAAAGCATAACCATCGCGGTAAACGCGATCCTTATTCGCGATTACAACGGCAACCCGCTGCACGCGGTGGTGACGCTGGATGACATTACCGAAAGCAAGGCCCAGGAAAACCAGATCGCCCGCCTGAACCGCGATCTGATCCACCTGTCCCGCGGGCATACATTGGGACAGATGGCGGCCGGGCTTGCGCATGAACTGAACCAGCCGCTGGCGGCCATCGCCCAGAATACCGATACCGCGCTGCTGATCGTCGATTCACTCCAGAACCGCCCGCCCGAACTGAGAGAGATCCTGACAGAGGTCGAACAGCAATCGCTGCGCGCCGGCGACATCATCCGGGCGCTGCGCGGTTTCATCATGAAGGATGCGACGGGCGCGACCCTGTTCGACATCGCCGAGCTGATCGAGCAGGCGCAGCGCCTCGTCCAGCCCGAGGCGACCGAGGCAGGCGTGACGATCCATGCCTTGTCATGCGATCCGCCGCCAGTCAGCGCCAATCGCATCCAGGTCGCCCAGGTCATCGTCAACCTGCTTCGCAATGCCGTCGAGGCCATGGGCGAAAGCAATCTCGCACCACGCAAGATCACCGTCACAGCCAAGAAAATCGGGCGGCAGTTGGAGATATCCGTCGAAGATACCGGGCCGGGGATAAGTCCCGAAGTCGAACTGTTCACCGAATTCGAGACAACCAAGGCGAATGGCATGGGGCTTGGTCTTTCGATTTGCCGCAGCATGATCGAGGCGAATGGCGGCAAGCTTTGGCATGATGCAACTTACACGGGCGGAGCGCGTTTCTGTTTTACCTTGCCTATCCTTCCGGATAGCACTGACAATAACATCAGGAACCGGGAATCGAGATCAATATAGAGACATATCGCCGGATGCCGCGTGAATACCGCGATTGCCGCAGATCGATACCCGCAACCGCATGACAGGAAGGGTGATGGGATGTCCGATGCTTCTCATATCGTTTTCATCGTGGACGACGATCCGGATATCAGGTCTTCGCTGCTTCGCGCATTGCGCATCCGGGGGATCGAAGCACAGGCCTTCGCCTCAGCCGCCGAGTTTCTCGAGCATTACGACAGCGAGCAGATCGCCTGCCTGATCCTCGATCAGGGCATGCCCGACATGACCGGGCTGGAACTGCAGCAACATCTCAAGAAAAAGGGCTGGGCCATTCCGATAATCTTCATAACCGGCCATGGCGGCATTCCCGAGTCGGTGCAGGCCATGAAGGGCGGCGCGATCGACTTCCTGGAGAAACCCTTCCGCCAGGCCGAGTTGATGGAATGCATCCAGAACGCGCTGAGCGTAGCCAGTTCCATGCATGCGGCCAACCAGACGGACCGGGATCTGCAGGAGCGCTTTTCCCGCCTGACCCCGCGTGAAAAGGAAATCGTGAATCACATGCTTTCGCGTCCCTCCGAGGTTTCCAGCAAGGAAATCGGGCGGTATCTGAATATCAGCCCCAGAACCGTGGACAACCACCGGGCGCGGATACTGGAAAAGCTGGGGGTAGGATCGGTCGTGGAACTCATGTCGCTGGCACGCAATATGGGCTGACAAGAAGTGCCGGGCCTGCGCGCCACACATCCAGAAATGAAAAAGCCGCCGGAGCTCGGCGCAATGCCCCTAACTCCGACGGCGATCTGAAATGGCTCTCGTTCAATATCTCCCGGTGCCGTGCGGTCACCCACCACCCGGGCTGCCGGGACAGACTATTCAACTCGGGAAAACAGTGCTGGTTAACCCGCCGCCTCACATATATTTTTCGGCGGCATAAATGGTATACAGAATTCAGACTGATGCGGATATTCGCAAGATTACGCAGGTAGTTTTACCTACATGGATTAACGACTTGCCTTGATTCAGCTTGCCCCTGCGCGTATCGGCCGGGGGTTCACCCTGCACTGTGCCGGGCGGATTCTGCCGATGCCGGTTTCAACCTTGCCGGGATCGAGCTTCGGACTGTATGCGGGCGGGAATTTCGCGATATACGCTGCAATTCCGTTGCGCTTTCATCCTGAACTTATGCGCTTGGACGCAGGCTCTGCATCCAGCCGAGACTCGCATCTGTCGCACCGACGGGGCGGTATTCCGCGCCTAACGGACGATCCCAGCCCATATTGTCGATCTCGGCAAAGACATGGCGGTAATCCAGTTCTCCGTGATCCGGGGCGCCGCGATCGGGCACCGCGGCAAACTGGATATGACCGGTGAGGGGCGCCATGCGATGCAAGAGCCGTGTCAGGTCGCCCTGCATGATCTGCAGGTGATAGCAATCGAACATCATCCGCAGATTGCCACGCCCCGCCCGCTCGATGATCGCGGCGGCCTGATCGGCGCTGTTCAGAAAATAACCGGGCGCATCGTAATGGTTCAGCGGCTCGATCAGGATGGCCGCGCTCTGCCGCGCCGCTAGTTCGCAGGCGAAATCCAGATTGGCGAGGAACGCGGCCTCGGCGCGCGGGCCGCTAGCGAAACCGGCCATGACATGCACCGCCTTGCAACCGATCCGGCCCGCGTAATCCAGCGCCTGCGAGATCGCCTCGCGTGCTTCCGCCTCGCGGCCCGGCAGGGCGGCAAGGCCGTTCTCTCCCTCCTTGCCGCGCGAACTGTTCAGACCCAGCATCTCCAGCCCCGTGTCGTCGAGCGCGGCACGGATATCGGCGGGATCGAACCGGTAGGGCCAATGGCATTCGACCGCATCGAACCCTGCCCGGGCCGCCGCCCGGATCGCGTCGGGCAGCGGCAGATCGGACCAGAGGAAACCGAGATTGGCGGAAAAACGAGGCAAGTTCAGTCCTCCCACTCGATCTTGTTGATACGGACCAGATCGGCGATCTGCGCGGCATCCAGCATCCGGGCGGGCAGACCACGCAGCATCATGGCAAGGCGGGCGGTCGCCTCGAGTTCCTCGACCGCGTTGCAGGCCGCCTCGGGCGTCCTGCCGGCGACGACGGGGCCGTGATTGGCCAGCATCACCGCCGCGCGCTTGCCGCCCAACCCGCGCACAGCATCGCCCATCGCCGCATCACCCGGCCGGAAATAGGGCAGCAGGGTAACCTTGCCCAATTGCATGATCGCATAGGGTGTCATCGGCGGCAGCCAGTTGTCGGGATCCTCGGCCGGCAGCATGGACAGCGCAACCGAGTGGCAGGAATGCAGGTGCACAACCGCCCCCGTCCCGTCCCGTGTGTCGTAGAAGGCGCGATGCAGAGGCATCTCCTTGGTCGGCGGATCGCCCCCGATCTGCCGGCCCGAGGCGTCGAAGCGGGCAAGCCGCGCCGGGTCCAGCCGCCCGAAACTCGTGCCGGTGGGCGAGACCAGCAGCCCGCCATCCTCGCAGCGGGCCGAGATATTCCCGGTCGAACCATGCGTGAGCCCACGCCGGAAAAGCGAGGCCGCCAGCTCGCACAGGGATTCGCGCAGGCGGGCCTCGGCACTCATGGTCAGGCGTTGCCGACCTTCTGGGTCTGTTCGCCCAGGCCCTCGATGCCCAGCCTCATGACCTCGCCGCCTTTCAGGAAGACCTGCGGCGATTGCCCCATGCCAACGCCGGGAGGCGTCCCGGTGGTGATGATATCGCCCGGCTGCAGGGTCATGAAGGTCGAGCAATAGCTGACCAGTTCCGCAACGCCGAAGATCATCGTCTCGGTCGAGCCGTCCTGGTAACGCTTGCCGTCCACCTCGAGCCACATCTTCAGCTTGCCGGGATCGGGGATTTCGTCCGCCGTTACCATCCAGGGACCGATGGGACCGAATGTGTCGAAGCCCTTGCCCTTGTCCCAGGTTCCCGTGCGTTCCAGTTGCCATTCGCGCTCGCTGACATCGTTGACCACGCAGTAGCCAGCGACATGTTTCATCGCCTCGGCCTTGCCGACCCCCGAGGCGGGGGCGCCGATGACGATGCCCAGTTCGACCTCCCAATCGGTCTTGGTCGAGCCCTTCGGCACGAGGACTTCGTCATCCGGGCCGGTAATGCAACTGGTCCATTTGTTGAAAACCACGGGTTCGGAGGGCACCGCCATGCCGGATTCGGCGGCGTGATCGGCATAGTTCAATCCGATGGCGATGAATTTGCGCACCAGGCCGACGCAGGGGCCAAGGCGCAGCCCGTCCTGCGGCTTGCCCTCGACCAGCGGCAGGTCGTCGGGGTTAAGGGCCCGCAGGCGCTCCAGCCCTTCAGGTGCCAGCACATCGCCTGCGATATCGTCGATATGGCCCGAAAGATCACGCACCCGGCCCTGATCGTCCAGAAGCCCCGGCTTTTCGGCCCCGACCGGCCCGTAACGCAATAATTTCATTCCGTCCCCCAATTTGAAAAAATCCTTCGCAACCTAGTCCACCGGCAGATGGCATGCAATCTGGCATACCACGATCCGGCGCATTCAACCGCCTCGCGGCATGCCGGGACATAGGCGCCGGCCAACGAGGAAAATCGCATCCGCACGGCATCAATACGTCGCGCGCCCGCCCGAGATGTCGAACACCGCGCCGGTCGAGAAGGCGCACTCCTCAGAGGCCAGCCAGGCAACCAATCCGGCGACCTCTTCCGGCTCAAGGAAGCGGTTCATCGGTATCTTCGACAACATGTAGTCGATATGTTCCTGCTTCATCTGGTCAAAGATCGGCGTGCGCGCGGCGGCTGGCGTGATGCAGTTCACCATCACCCCTGTTCCCGCCAGCTCCTTGCCGAGGCTTTTCGTCAGCGCGATCAGTGCCGCTTTCGAGGCCGAGTAATGCGAGGCATTGGGATTGCCCTCCTTTCCCGCGATCGAGGCGACATTCACGATCCGCCCGTAACCGCGCGCGATCATGCCGGGCACCAGCGCGCGGCAAATCACATAGGGCGCATTCAGGTTGACCTCCATGACCTGCCGCCATGTGTCGGGTTCGATCTCCCACAGGCGGGCATTGCCACCGGTAATGCCCGCATTGTTCACGAGGATATCGACGACGCCCGCCTCATCGGCCGCGGCGGCGACATCGGCATCATCGGTCAGTTCGACCTTGCGTGCCCGGCCGCCGATCTCCTCCGCCGCGGCCAGCGCACCTTCCTCGTTGCTGTCCCAGATGATGACCTCCGCCCCCGAGCCGGCAAAGCGGCGGGCAACGGCCAGGCCGATGCCCTGCGCGCCTCCGGTGACGATGGCGCGGCGGCCGCTAAGGTCAATCTGGTTCATCGCATATCCTCCTGTGAATCCGTGGAATCGCCCGGCGGCAAGTGGTTCTTCAGCAAGGCAAGCTGCTGGGCATCGGCGCGGGCGCGGTGACGTTCATGCGCATGGCGGGCAGCCTCTTCGTCGCGGGCATGGACGGCGGCAAGGATCTCCCGGTGCTCCTTGTCTGACTGATGCGGCACCGGACGCAGTGGCAGGATCAGCATCCGCGCGCGAAATTGCTGCCCCCAATATTCGCCAAGCGTGCGTTGCAGCCGTGCATTGCCGCACAGGCTGACCATGCTGGAATGGAAATCGTCGTCGAGATCCGACCAGCGCACGATATTGCCATTGGCGGTGTAGCGCTCCATCCGGTCGAGCAGCCCCGACAGATGGTTATGCTCGCCGTGGCTCAGCCCCCGCCGCGCGACCAGCGCCACGGCGCGGATCTCCAGTGCCGAGAATACGTCGAGGACCTCGGCCACGTCGCACAGGCTCAGGTCGCACACGGTGATGCCATGGCGGGCGCGGATATTGACCAGTCCCTCTTCGGCCAGCTTGATCGCCGCCTCGCGAACCGGCGTGCGCGACAGCGACAACAGCGCTGCAAGTTCGGTCTCCAGAAGCGTCGTGCCAGGCGCAAGCCGCCCGGTCAGGATCCGGTAGCGCAGGTCGTGATAGGCGCGTTCGCGCGCGGGCATGTCCTCGCTTCCCGGAAGAACCGGATGAGGCCGTGTCGCCCGGTTCGAGCGAAAGGCGCGCCCGGCCTTCATGTCTCCCCTTCCCGCAACCCGGTATCGTGCATATGGGCACGGATGATATCCTGAAAACTGGCATCGGCGGTGAACCCGGCCTCGATTGCGCGTGCGGCGTCGAAATTCCGCGGCCAGCCGGCGACGATGGCGCGGATCGTGGCGTCGGGCTCGCGCCTGATCAGGCCCACGCGATCCTCGCCCGCGACTTCGCCCAACGCGGCGATCATTTCGCCGACGGTGACGGACAGGCCCGGCATGGTCAGGCAGCGCCGGGCCCCGAGAGGCGCGGTGTCCATTGTCGCGGCATGAATCAGAAAGCCTGTCGCGGATGCCGGGCTGGCCACCCAGTGCTGCACGTCGTCATCGACGGGCAGCACCGCCTCCACCCCCGCAAGAGGCTCGCGGATGATACCCGAGAAGAAACCCGACGCGGCCTTGTTAGGCTTGCCCGGCCGCACCACGATTGTCGGCAGGCGGATACCCACGCCGTCGAAGATGCCGCGCCGGGAATAATCGTTCAGCAGCAGTTCCCCGATCATCTTCTGCGCGCCGTAGCTGGTCATGGGCGCGGTGATGAACTCGTCGCCGATCGCCTCGGGGAAAGGCGCGCCGAAGACCGCTATGGAAGAGGTATAGACGACGCGCGGATGATAGTCCCCAAGCGCCCGGATCGCCTCGAAGAGATTGCGCGTGCCGTCCATGTTGATGCGATAGCCCTTGTCGAAATCGGCCTCGGCCTCGCCCGAGACGATGGCGGCAAGGTGAAAGATCACCTCCGGACGGCCCGCCACCAGCCGGCCGACCACGGCCCGGTCCGAGATATCGCCGGTCTCAACCTCGACCGTCACGCGGCTATTCCCTTGCGCCGAGGCGGGCACCACGTCGAACAGCGTCATCCCGCTTACCGGTTGATCGCCCAGCTTGCCGCTTTCGGCCAGCGCCTCGGTCAGGTTGCGGCCGACCATACCGGCCGCGCCTATGATGAGAACCTTCATGCGCTGCTCCTCCTTTGCGCCAATCCTTATGTATACGTTATCTGCCTTTCCTCGCATTGTTCAAGCGCTTGTCCTTCCGTGGCTGTGTTCGGCTTTACAGTCCACGCCGGCATGGTATACCAGATTCGCATTCAGGTAAGCTGACGCCAGCCGGAGGGAACCATGTCCGATACACGCGCAAACAAACGCTTCCGCAGCCAGGAATGGTTCGACAATCCCAACAATCCCGGCATGACCGCGCTCTATGTGGAGCGTTACCAGAACCAGGCCTTCACGCGCGAGGAAATCCAGGCGGGCCGGCCCGTCATCGGCATCGCCCAGACCGGCAGCGACCTTGCGCCCTGCAACAAGATCCATGTGTTTCTGATGGACCGCATCAAGGCCGGGATTCGCGATGGCGGCGGCATCCCGATGGAATTCCCGGTCCATCCGATCCAGGAAACCGGCAAGCGCCCCACCGCGGCGCTTGACCGCAATCTCGCCTACCTGTCGCTGGTCGAGGTGCTGCATGGCTATCCCATCGACGGCGTGGTGCTGACCACCGGTTGCGACAAGACCACCCCCGCCATGCTGATGGGCGCGGCGACGGTCGATATCCCGGCGATCACGCTGAACGGCGGGCCGATGCTGGACGGCTGGTGGCAGGGCAAGCGCGCGGGCTCGGGCACTATTGTCTGGGAAAGCCGCCGCCTGCTGGCCGAGGGCGCGATCGATTACGAGGAATTCATAAGCCGGGTCTGCGCATCCGCGCCCAGCCTTGGCCATTGCAACACCATGGGGACCGCCAGCACCATGAACGCGATGGCCGAGGCGCTTGGCATGTCCCTGCCCGGCTGTTCCGCCATCCCCGCACCCTTCCGGGAGCGCATGGCGATGGCTTACGAGACCGGCAAGCGCATCGTGCAGATGGTTCTGGACGATTTGAAACCCTCGGATATCCTCAGCCGTGAAAGCTTCGAGAACGCCATCGTGGTGAACGCGGCCATCGGCGGCTCGACCAACGCGCCGCCGCATCTGCAGGCCGTTGCCCGCCATGCCGGGATCGAGCTGAACGTCAAGGACTGGGAAACCATCGGCTTCGAGGTGCCGCTGCTGGTCAACATGCAGCCCGCCGGGGAGTATCTGGGCGAAAGCTTCTTCCGCGCCGGTGGCGTGCCTGCGGTGATGGGAGAGTTGCGCAAGGCCGGGCTTATCCGCGAAAACGCCATGACCGTGACCGGCAAACCCATGTCCGAGAACCTGCGGGGCTGGGACAGCCGCGACAGCGAAGTGATTCGTTCCGTCGCCGATCCCCTGCGCGAAAATGCGGGGTTCCTGGTCCTGTCAGGCAACCTGTTCGACTCGGCACTGATGAAGACCAGCGTGATCTCCGGGGATTTCCGCGACCGTTTCCTGTCGCATCCCGGTGCCGAAGGGGTCCACGAGGCCCGCGCCATTGTCTTTGAAGGTCCCGAGGATTACCACGACCGCATTAACGACCCGGCGCTGGAGATCGACGAGAATTGCATCCTCTTCATCCGCAATGTCGGCTGCGTGGGTTATCCGGGCAGCGCCGAGGTGGTGAACATGCAGCCGCCCGATGCGCTGCTGAAACAGGGCGTCAACCACATGCCCACCGTCGGCGACGGGCGGCAGTCGGGCACATCGGAAAGCCCCTCGATCCTGAACGCCTCGCCCGAGGCGGTCGTGGGCGGTGGGCTTGCCCTTCTGCAGACCGGCGACCGGGTGCGGCTGGACCTGAACAACCGGCGCATGGATGCGCTGGTCGAAAAGGACGAATGGCAGCGCCGCCGCGACGCGTGGCAGCCGCCCGAACTGGTCAACCAGACGCCCTGGCAGGAGATCTATCGCCGCCATGTCGGCCAGTTGGCCGATGGCGGCTGCCTGGAACTGGCGACGGCCTATCAACGCGTGGCACGCAACCTGCCGCGCGACAATCACTGAACTGATATCACAGGGGGAGGCGAGGCAATGACAGGCACCATCATCATCACCGGCGCGGGCAGCGGTATCGGCCGGGTCACGGCGCGGGTATTTCTGCAAGCGGGCTGGCAGGTCGGGCTGATCGGCCGGCGCGAGGAGGCGCTGCGCGAAACCGCGGGCGATGCGGGCGCGCTGGTCCTGCCCTGCGACGTCACCGATGCCGCGGCGGTGGATGCCGCTTTCGACAAGGCCGTGACCCGGTGGGGCCGGATCGACGCGCTGTTCAACAATGCCGGCACCGGGCTGGTCACCCAGACCCCCGACGAGGTCGATGCGGATGAATTCCGCCGCGTGATCGACGTCAACGTGAATGGCGTCTTCAATTGCGCCCGCTCGGCCTTTCGCGTCATGCGCGCGCAAAAGCCGCAGGGCGGGCGGATCATCAATAACGGCTCGGTCTCGGCCCATGCTCCCCGGCCCGGCTCGATCGGTTACACGGCATCGAAACATGCCGTGACCGGGATCACGCGCTCGATCTCGCTTGACGGGCGGCCGTTCAACATCGCCTGCGGACAGATCGATATCGGCAATGCGCTGACCGACATGGCCGAAAAGATGACCCGGGGCGTGCCGCAGGCCGACGGCTCGGTCAGGGTCGAGCCGGTGATGGATGCGCAGGTCGTGGCCGATACCGTGCTGCACATGGCCAGCCTGCCCGAGGGCGCGAATGTGCAATTCGTCACCGTCATGGCCACGAACATGCCCTTTATCGGGCGCGGCTGATACCGGTGAACTCCCGCTTGTCCATGCGGCATCGCGGTTCGGCCCAGAAATAGCGAAAGGAATTCCCATGCCCCAAATCATTGCAATTGGTCCCTATTCCGACAGGGACGCCACCGCGCTGGAACAGGATTTCGACGCCCGCCGAGTAGCGAGCCTTGCCGAGATGGCCGAACTACCCGAGGCCGAGCGGAAAGATATCCTCGCCGTTGCCTTCATGGGGCACGATCCTTTCGACGGCGCGCGCATGGATCTGCTTCCCTCGCTGAAGGCAATCGCCAATTTCGGCGTGGGCTATGATGCGATCGACGTGGAGGCCGCAAGTTCACGGGGTATCCGCGTTACCAACACGCCCGACGTTCTGAATGACGACGTGGCCGACCTGGCGGTCGCCATGTGGATCGCGCAGGCCCGCGACTTCGAACCGGCGATGCAGCATCTGCGCAGTGGCGATTGGGGCCGGGGCAGGAAACTGCCACTGGCGCGCAAGGCCTCAGGACGCAAGGTCGGCATACTCGGGCTCGGCCGCATCGGGCGCGAGATCGCCGACCGGCTCGCCGGTTTCAAATGCGAGATCCACTACCAGTCGCGCAGCCGCAAGGACACGCCCGAAGGCTGGACCTATCACGCCGATCCGGTCGATCTGGCCCGCGCCGCCGACGATCTTTTCGTCGCGGTGGTCGGCGGCCCGCAGACCGAGGGTTTCGTCTCGGCCGAGGTGATCGAAGCCTTGGGTCCGGACGGCGTTATCGTGAATATCTCGCGCGGGACTGTCATCGACGAAGAGGCGCTGATTGCCGCGCTGGAATCGGGCGCCATCCGGGGCGCGGCGCTGGATGTATTCAAGGGAGAGCCGCAAGTCGATCCGCGCCTGATCGGGATGAAAAACCTTCTCCCCCTGCCCCATATCGGCTCGGCCACGGCCGAGACCCGCGCCGCGATGGGCGAATTGCAGCGCCGCAACCTGCGCGCCATGCTGGACGGGCGCGAGCCGGAAACACCGGTCAACTAGGGGCGGCCGGGCAATGCGATGACCCGCACTGAAGATACCGACCGGACCTATCCCGCCGGTATCGCCGCACGGCTGCGGCGCGAGATCCTGACCGGCGACCTGCCCCCTGGCAGCCTGTTGAAAGAGCGCGACCACGCGCTGCGATTGGGTGTCAGCCGCACGCCCTTGCGCGAGGCGATACGGATCCTGGGACAGGAAGGGCTGGTCACGCTGCGCCCGCTGCGCAGCCCCATCATCGCCAACCCTTCGCTGGAGGAGGTGCTGGACGAGATTGCCGTGCTGCGTCAGCTCGAGCTGTTCTCGGGCGGCCTCGCCTGCCGGAACGCGACAGCCGAAGAGATCGAGGCCATCGCGGGCATGGTCACCGACATCGCCACCGATCACGCCTTGGGCGACAAGATCGACGTATTCGACCGCGACATGCGCCTGCACACCGCAATCGCCGATGCCGCGCATAACGCCGCGCTGAGCCGGACCTATCGTGAATATCTTGCCCGTCTGTGGCGCATCCGCTTTCTGTCAGCGCGCGAACGGGCCGAGGCAGGGCGCGTGCTGGCAGAACACGAGGAAATGATCGCGGCACTGCATGCCCGCGACCCCGTCCGCATGACCGCGGCCATAGATTCGCATCTGGATGGGCTGGTGCGAAACGTCACCCGGCATTTCCAGCGGCACGCAAACGGGAACCGGCGAAAGACGGATCGGGGATGACTTGCGGCCCTGCCGCGACATCCCGATCCGCGCGTTGCGCCACGCCCTTCCCTCAGTTCGAGAATGCTCTCAGCAGATCAAGGACAGCCAGGACCTTCCGCGTACCGCTATCCACGCGATAGACATAGTTGTCGTCCCGGTAGTAATCCCATCCCCGGCGATATTCCAGATCGTAGCGGCTCGGATCCCGGATGATCCTGTAATCCCCCACGCGCAGAATATCCCCGATACTCGGGACATACCGGATATCGGCGTTACGCACCTGTCCCGGCGGAACACATGGCGGGTTTTTCTTGGCCAGTCCGGGCGGGCAGTTCGCGACATAGCGGGGCAGAACCCGGCGCTCGCCGCCATGCTTGTGAACCTGATGATGGCGGGCATGTTTGCCATTTCCCTTGCCCTTGCCCGGGTCGGCAGACGCGGGCAGCGCAATTCCCATGGCGACAAGAACAACCGCCGCAGTGATGTATCGATGAAGCGTCATGGCTTCTCTCCGTATGTCAATCCTGAACCATTAACGCACAGGATACAGAAAGGATGCAGTCAGAGCATCGCTTTAATTCGCTGGCGCGCCGATTGTCGATAGGGGTCAACGCGCGAATGGCCTGCCGGTTGCCGCGCCCCGCCATCCCCGTCAGCCGGAAAGCTCCTGGGCCATCGCATCGCGCATGACGAATTTCTGCGGCTTGCCGGTCACCGTCATCGGAATCTCGGCCTTGAACCGGATATGACGCGGCACCTTGTAATGCGCCATCTGCCCCTGGCAGAAGCTGCGGATTTCGTCCTCTGTCGCCTCCTGGCCGGGTTTGAGCACGATCCAGGCGCAGACCTCCTCGCCGAATTTCTCATCCGGCACGCCAAAGACCTGCACGGTCTGAACAGCCGGATGGCGAAAGATATATTCCTCGATCTCGCGGGGATAGATATTCTCGCCGCCGCGTATCAACATGTCCTTCACACGGCCGACAATGCTGCAATAACCCTCGGCGTCGATTGTGGCCAGATCACCCGTATGCATCCAGCCGTCATCGTCGATGGCCTCGGCGGTCTTGTCCGGCTCGCCCCAATAGCCACGCATGACCGAATAGCCGCGCGTGCACAGCTCTCCCGTCTCGCCGATGCCGACGGTCCGGCCCTGATCGTCGACCAGCTTCACCTCGAGATGCGGATGAATGCGCCCCACGGTCGAAACGCGCTTTTCCAGCGGATCGTCGGTATGGGACTGGAAGGATACGGGGCTGGTCTCGGTCATGCCATAGGCGATGGTGACTTCGGACATGTTCATGTCGCGCTGCACCCGCTTCATTACCTCGATCGGACAGGGCGCGCCCGCCATGATCCCGGTGCGCAGCCGCGACAGGTCATGCCCGGCGAAACCTTCCGCATCAAGCATGCCCGAAAACATGGTCGGCACCCCGTAAAGCCCGGTGCATTTCTCGTTCGCGACAGTCGCGAGCGTGATGTCGGGGTCAAAGCCCTCCCCCGGGAAAACCATGGCGGCGCCCTTGGTGACGCAGCCAAGAACCCCCATGACCATGCCGAAACAGTGATAGAGCGGCACCGGGATGCATAACCGGTCGGCGCTGGTGAAATGCATTCGCCCGGTGGTGAAATGCGCGTTGTTGACGATGTTACGATGGGTCAGCGTCGCCCCCTTGGGCAATCCGGTCGTGCCCGAGGTGAACTGGATATTGATCGCGTCATCAGGGGACAGCGCCGCGGTGGCGGCATCGAGCCGCCCGGGATCGGCGGGGGTCGCGGCGAGATCGTCGAAATTCAACATCCCGTCGGATTTTTCCCCGCCCATGCGAATGACGATACGCAAGTCGGGCAACCTTGCCGAAACCAGCGCACCGGGCGCGCATTCACCAAGTTCTCCGGCAAGTTCGTTCAGCATGGCAAGATAGTCGGAGGACTTGAACCGGTCGGCGGCGATGATCGCCCGGACGCCGACATGGCGCAGCGCATATTCCAGCTCGCCTATCCGGTAGGCCGGGTTCACGTTGACGAGGATCACGCCGATCCGTGCAGTCGCGAATTGGGTCAACACCCATTCGGGACGATTTGGCGACCAGATCCCCAAGCGATCCCCCCGTGCCAGCCCGAGATCAAGCAGCCCCGTCGCAAGACGATCCACCGCATCCGAAAACTCCTGCCAGCCAAGCCGCAGGCCGCGATCGGGAAAGACAAGCGCCTCGCCATCCGGATTCCCCGCCACGCAGCGCGCCAGCAGTTCCGGAATGGTGTCGTTCAGCAATGCGGGCTCTTCCCCACCACGCACATGCGCTTTGCCACCGGCATGCGGTGCCTCGCCATAGACCATCATGTCTCCTCCCTTCGCCTTGCGGCTGCCGGCCCTCCACCGGCATTGCCGGAACAAGCATAATTGAACAATTATTCAATTCAACCTTGTTAGCGAATGACTCTGGCTTCCGCCCGGCAGCATGAGCAACCTGCCCCGGCTTTCAGGCGGTTTTACCGGACATGGGAATTTTCCTGCCTGTCACATCCGCCGTTTCCCAGGAGAATATCCGGCTTGAGGGAAACGCCTCTTTCCCGCAGCTATCCGGAATCAAGCAACGCCCGGCCGATGGGGCGGCCGGGCGGTTCCGAAAACCGGCAGTGGAACGGGGCTGTCAGGCGTCCAGCTTTTCCACTTTCGGCGCGGATTTGGCGATCTCGATCCGGCGCGGTTTCAGCGCCTCGGGGATTTCGCGCACCAGATCGATATGCAGCATGCCATCGACATGGCTGGCGCCATCGACACGAACGTGATCGGCCAGGGTGAACTTGCGCTCGAAGGCGCGGGTGGCGATGCCGCGATGCAGGTAGCTGCGGTTGTCATCCTCTTCGGCTTTGCGGGCCGAAACGATGACGGCACTGTCACGCAGTTCGACGCTCAGATCGTCGGCGGCGAAGCCGGCCACGGCGATCGATATGCGATAGCTGTCCTCGCCGGTCTTCTCGATATTGTATGGGGGATAGGTGGGTGCGGCCAGATCGGCCGTCAGCGCGCGGTCCACGACATCGGCCAGCCGGTCAAAACCCACAGTGGCGCGATAAAGCGGGGTCAGGTCGAAATTACGCATCAGTCACATCCTTTCATAAGCGATGCCATGTCATTGCCCCCCGGTCTCCGGGCGGGCGGTTTACCGGCGCCATTCCGGCCGCCGATGGCAAAAATCTGGTGGCACTTTCGCGGCTTTCAAGACCCGGCGGGCGATTTTTCGTTCCATTCCGGCTTTCCGAGGGATCGCCTCACGGCCTATTGTTCCGGTATGCCTTCGGGACGCGAATCCGGTACTCACCCTTGCCGGGCATGCTATGAGAATGGAGATGCTTGCCGATATCCCCCTTGTCCAAGATCTGACGCCTCTCGATCTGGCGGCCGTGGCACTGCTGTTCATCGCATGGCTGGGCATCGGCTGGATCACCGAGAATCCGCCTGCGGGCAAGCCCTCGGTCTCGGTGCTGATGAAGCGGTATCGACGCGAATGGATGCGGCAATTCGTCACCCGCGACCCGCGCATCTTCGACGGCAATATCCTGTCCAGCCTGCGCGAGGGCACGGCATTCTTCGCCTCGGCCTGCATGATCGCCATCGGCGGCGCGCTGGCCTTGATAGGCAATACCGACCGGCTCCGCGGCATCGTGCAGGAATTCGAACTGGAGCACGGCACCACCCTGTTATGGGAACTGAAGCTGCTGGTGCCGATGTTCTTCGTCGTCAACGCCTTTCTGAAATTCGTCTGGTCGCACCGGCTGTTCGGCTATTGCGCGATCATGATGGCGGCAGTCCCGAACGAGACCGACCATCCCATGGCGCGCATCCGCGCCGGCCAGGCAGGAGAATTGAACATCACGGCGGCACGCAGCTTCAATGCCGGTCTGCGCTCGGTCTATTTCGCGCTCGGGGGGCTGGCCTGGCTGGCAGGGGCCTGGGCGCTCATCGTGGCGACGGCGGTGGTGCTTTTCGTGACATGGCGGCGCGAATTCGCCTCGAACTCGCGCCGGGTCATCATGCAAAGCCTTCCGGCACCGCAGCTCCCCGATCCTGCCAGACCGCCAGCGTCAGAACCAGGGCCCCCGCAGCCGTAAGCCCGAGACCGACCAGCCCCGGCGCCTGCCAGCCCCATCCGGCGGCAAGAGCGGCCCCGGCCAGAAGCGGCCCCAATGCATTGGCGGCGTTGAAGGCCGCGTGATTCAGGGCAGCGGCCATGCTTTGCGCGGGACCGGCCACATCCATCAGCCGGGTCTGCAATGGAATGACCAGCCCGGCCCCGGCGGCCAGCAGGAAGGAAGACAGCGCCATCAACCGCCAGTCCCCAACCACCAGCGCCGCGAATGCCTGCGTCACGGCCATGGTGCCAAGGCTGATATAGGCCGCGCGGACATGGCCCAAGCGTTCGGTGATCTGCCCGGCAGCCCATATGCCAAGCGTGCCGCCGACCCCGAACATGGCCAGCGCCAGCGGAATCGCCCAGACCGGTGCATCGGTGGTGGCCAGCATCGCCGCCGTCAGAAAGGCATAGACGGCGAACACCCCACCGCAGCCGATCGCGCCCACTGCCAGCAACCACAGCACCCGCGCGTTGCGCAGCGCCTGCAACTCGACCCAAGGGCGCGCATTCGGATCGGCGCCCACGCGCGGCGCCAGCCGCAGGATCGCCCATGCCGAGACCAGCGCCAGCAGGCCGGGCAGCGCAAAGCCCCAACGCCAGCCGACCCCCTGCCCCAAGGCTCCTGCCAGCGGCACCCCGGCGATATTGGCGACCGTCAGTCCCATGAGAATCTGCGCCGCTCCCCTTGCCCGGTGCTCGCGTGGCAGGGCATCGGCGGCATAGAGCATCGCCACGCCCAGGAAGCCGCCATGCGGCAATCCCGCCAGAAACCGCATGCCCGCCAGCGTGGCGAATCCCGGTAACACAGCCGCCAGCAGGTTCATCACCCCGTAGAACATCATCAATGCGGCCAGGTAACGCCGCCGCGGCAATCTTGCCCCCAGGATCGAGGTCAGCGGCGCGCCGACGACCACGCCAAGGGCATAGGCGCTGATGACATGACCGGCCTGCGGCTCGGTCACGCCAAGATCGGCGGCGAAATAGGGCAGTAGCCCCATCGCCGCGAATTCCGAGGTTCCGATCGCGAATGCCCCCAGGGCAAGGGCAAGAATGGCTGGCCGCAAGCTGCGCGAATCACTCATGTGAGCCTCTTTTCCGTTCGAGACCAACATGCATGCCGCAACGCAGCATGAACAAGCGGTCAAACGGGCAAGGCAGGTTTGCGATACATGCAGACCCACCGCCTGCCGGCAGGTGACGAATCCTTACCCTGTCGCTGTGGCGTAAAGCTCGAAATCCCTCCCGCGCTCCTTCTCTAGCCTGCTGCGAAGCTTTCGGCTCAGTGCAATCTCGGCGTCAGGAGAGACATTCAGCATCGGCAGCTTACCAAGCGTAACTTTCAGACGGTCGGACAAGAACTCCCCGATCGCCTCCGGATTCTCGTATTTATACAGGTGATCAACGACGTGGAGAGGCTTGCCATAGCTGAGCATCCCGCTTTGACTCCCGATCTCGGCATGGGGCGGAGGAGTTTCCGACAGGTAGTCCGCGACGAATTTCTCGAAGCTGATGCCGCTGGTAGATGTTTCCCGGCCCTTGATTTCGGAACGCGACCGGTAACGATACCAGCTCCCCAGCCAATCGACCGGCTCGCGCATGATGGCGAATGTCTCGAGCGTTTCGCCTGACGGAAGAAGCGGCCGGATCTGACGATGATAGCGGCGCAGCCCCATATGCTTGAGCCCCTGTGGATGGCGGAACAGGATATCGGCGGCATCGCCAAGGCTGGCCAGATAGGAATGCGTCCCGGTTTTCGGCACGGCAAGGAACACCAGCCCACGCCGCCAGAAAATCATCATCTTATTACCCCGTCATATGCTTTTGATCTTCGGCAGAATGCCACGTCGGACATGCCGCAAGCGCCTGATGCGGCAAAGCCTGGCTGCCGTTGCGGGATCCATGCGGGCATGTCAAAGAGAGCCGCGCCGGACCATCAGCCAGATCAGCAGCGCCGCCAGCACCATCAGCCCGAACACCAGCGAGGCTGCAAAGTTCAGCATACGGTCGCGCCAGCGGCTCATCTCGCCCATCGGTTGCAGATGCGCCATCAGCGCGCTGTAGGCGCGGCTGATCGCAGGAAGATCCAGCTGCCGGGCGATTCTGGGCTGGGCACTGTGCAGCTCGGCCTCGGCCAGAACGCCAGCCGCGCGCCGCAGCTTGCGCGGCAAGGCCCCGCCACGGCGCCGCAACATCACCTGCAGCCCCGGGCGCTCGCTCCGGCGCGCACCGCCAAGGCGGTCGGCCATCAGCCGCGCCACTTCTTCGGCCATGTCCCGGACATCGTCCACCGTCTGTGCATCGCGAGTCATGCCCTTGTCATAGACGGGATGGCGCGCGCAGGCCAGAGGTCATAGGATCACCGGCATGAAGCTGAATCACTCTGTTGTCGGGCAGGACGAGGGCCTGCCGATCCTGCTGGTCCATGGCCTGTTCGGCCAGGGCCGCAACCTTGGCGCCATTGCCCGGCGGCTGTCCGAAAAGCGGCGGGTCATCCTTGTCGATCAGCGCAATCACGGCGACAGCCCGCATGATCCCGATCACAGCTATGCCGCGATGGCGGCCGACCTGGCCGGGGTGATCGAGGCATATGGCGGACGCGTGGACCTTGCGGGCCACTCCATGGGCGGAAAGGCCGCCATGCAGCTGGCGCTGACCCGGCCGGAACTGATCCGCAAGCTGGTGGTGATGGATATCGCGCCGGTAACCTACGCCCATAGCCAAAGCCACCTGATCGATGCGATGGAGGCGATGGATCTGCATGGGCTGAGCCGGCGCAGTGAGGCCGATCAGCGGCTTTCCGAACATGTCCACAGCACCGGCCTGCGCGCATTCCTGCTGCAATCGCTGGACCTGAAATCCGATCCACCCCGCTGGCGGCTGAACCTGCCGGTTCTGCGCGACTGGATGGATCGCACCACGGGCTGGCCCGAGGGCCTGCCCAAGGCGGCTTTCGACGGCCCCGCCCTGTTCATGGCCGGTGCCGAATCGGATTACGTGGATGATGCGGGCGAGGCCGCCATTCGCGACTACTTCCCGCAAGCCCGGCTGCTGCGCATAAAGCATGCCGGCCACTGGATGCATGCCGATGCTCCCGAGGCGGTGGCCGAGACCCTGGCGGCATTCATGGGCGACGGATGAGTGCGAAGCGCCACAGGCTCCCTGATCATGCAGGCAGGGTGCCGCCCGCGGGGATCATCTCTGCCTGAGCTGCCGCAAGGCGCGTGCCATCCCGCCATCCACCAGCAGGAAGCTGAGCCCGAAGCCCACGGCGAATCCGGCGATCTCGGCAATCCAGCCATAGCCTGCGCCGCCAAAGACAATGCCGAAGACCAGTTGGAACAGCAGCAGCATTCCGATCAGCGTAAAGGCCCGCATCCGGTTGGCATTGGCCGCCGCCAGCCTGGTCCAGAGCAGGAAGGTAAAGGCACCGACCAGCCCGTAGATCGCCGGATACCCTCCGATCAGCGGCGCTGACAGGCCCGGCACGAGCGACATGGCCACCGTGTAGACCAGCGCCCCGCCGATGGCCGAGCCCAGATACAGTGCCACGACCGCCCAGGGCCGGAACTCCCGCGCCACCAGATTGCCGAGCGCCAGCGTGAAAGCCAGCACGAACAATGCCTGCATCACCGAGTAATTGACGAAAGGATAGCTCACCAGCCGGTAAACCTGCCTCCAATCGACCGCGTCCATGGCCCACATTCTTTGCACCATTTCGGGTGCATAGGCACTCATCTGCAGTCCGGACAGCCGCAGCCCGACCCCCTCGGCCCCGCCGATCAGCCCGAGCCGGCCCAACCCGAATACCGCCTCGCTGGCGATGGTGGGCATGGCCAGCAGCCAGACAATGGCGGGCAGCGGGTTGATCGGCGATTCATTCATCCCCTGATGCATGGGCGTTCCTTCACGGTTGCGGTTGCGGCAGCCAACAGCTAAGCCAGCCTCGAAGAAATTCCAAGCAGGCCGGACATGAGCGAGACGACCAACACGCGCTTTACCCCCCGCATCTTTTCGGGAATCCAACCCTCGGGCGGGCTGACGCTCGGGAACTACCTGGGTGCGCTGAAACGTTTCGCGGCGCTGCAGGGCAACGAGTCCGAGACGATCTATTGCATCGTCGATCTGCATGCGATCACTGTCTGGCAGGACCCGGACGTCCTGCGCCAGCGCATCCGCGAAGGCGCAGCGGCCTTCATGGCCTCGGGCGTCGATCCGCGCCAGTCGATCCTGTTCAACCAGTCGCAAGTCAGCGCCCATGCAGAGATGGCCTGGCTGTTCAACACCGTGGCGCGGGTCGGCTGGATGTACCGGATGACCCAGTTCAAGGACAAGGCGGGCAAGAACAGCGAGAATGCCAGCCTTGGCCTGCTGGCCTACCCGGCGCTGATGGCTGCTGACATCCTGACCTATCAGGCCACCGCGGTGCCGGTGGGCGAGGATCAGAAACAGCATCTGGAACTGACCCGCGACATCGCCGCCAAGTTCAACCACGATTACAAGATCGAGCATTTCCCGATCACCGAGCCGCTGATCGAAGGCGTCGCCACCCGTGTCATGTCGCTGCGCGACGGCTCGAAAAAGATGTCCAAGTCCGACCCGTCGGATGCCAGCCGCATCAACCTGACCGACGACGCCGACGCGATCGCGCAGAAGATCCGCAAGGCCCGCACCGATGCCGATCCACTGCCCGGCAATGTCGAGGGGCTCAAGGATCGGCCCGAGGCGCGCAACCTGGTCAATATCTATGCCGCGCTGGCGGATGAAACTCCCGACGCGGTCCTGGCCCGTTTCGAGGGACAGGGTTTCGGCGTATTCAAGCCCGCTCTGGCCGAGGTAGCGGTCGAGGCGCTGTCGCCGATCACCCGCAAGATGAGCGAATTCATGGACGATCCGGCCGAGATCGACCGGATCCTTGGCCATGGTGCGGAACGCGCCGATGAACTCGCCACCCCGATCCTTGAACGCACCAAGGAAATCATGGGGTTGCTGCGCAGCCGCGCCTGATTTCCTAGCGGCTGCCGCCGAGCAGGCGATTCAGGAGCCTGCCGATGATCGAGCCGGATGCGGCGGGCGGCGGCGGGGGCGCGCTGGCACTGGCCGTTTCCCGGCTTTCGCTTTCGGCTGTGGCCTGCCCGTCGTGGCGAGTATCCGGTTTTTCCTCTTGCGCCGCGGCCCTGCTGGTGACACCCGAGGTTTTCGCCACATGCGCGGCGATGGCGTCCATCAGCGGCGGTGACAAGGTGTCATAGGGATGCAGGCCCAACTCGCGCAGCCGCGCCCGGATGCCGTCCATCCGCGACGGATCGACACCCGATTCGATGACCGAACTGACAAAGGCCGCGAATTCCGGAGCCGACCAGCCCTCTTCGGGCGATAATTCGGTATGCACGAAATCAAGACCGTAGAAGGGATGGCCGGTATTCTCGATCCTGCCATACATATGCACGCCGCAATCGCGGCAGCGGTGCCGCTGGATCGGCGCCTCGGCATTCACGATCTCCAGCTTGTCGCCGTTTTCCAGCACTTCGACCGCATCGCGCGAGACGACGGCGATCTGGCTGAAGACCGCCCCTTCGGGCTTCCAGCACTTGGTGCAGCCGCAGACATGGTTATGCGCGGTCTGGGCGCCCACCCGGACTTTCACCGGGTTGCTGCTACAGAGACAACTCAATACACCGCCTGAAAAATTCGGATCAGTTTGCCTTATGCCGTTATCGACGGCGGGATGGATCAACACCCCATCTGTGTTCGCCATGGTCCTCTCCTCCGATGACCGAGCATAACTCAACGTCGCGCAGACGGGAAGAATCGGCAAGTCAGCGGAAAGTGGCAGCATGCCGGCATGGCATGAAGGATGTCCGCCTGACACCTATTCCTGCGCTCCGCATTTCAGAACGGCCTGTTGACGGCCATGAAAGCGATCGCGATCCAAAGCCAGAGCGCGGCCGCGAAGACGCCAAGCGACAATAGCAGGAAGCGTGGCAGGCCATGGCGCTCCCACCCTGCAAGCAATGCGGCCAGTGCCGCTATGGGAAGTAAGAACAGAATAGGCATCTGCCGAGAATACCCCGCCGGAACCCGAAACGGCAAAGGGGTAGAAAAACCATGGCCGGATATCGCGCAAACCACGCGGAAGGCTGAGCAGCCTTTCGCTGGAACGGTGCCGGGCGGATGACAAGGAAATGGCGTGTTGTTTCGGGGTCACGGTTTCCGGGGCTCTGCCCCGCCGCCGTTCCGGCGGCTCCCCGAGGTATTTGGACAAAGAAGAAGAGGCGGGAATTTCAGTGTGCCGGGGCCTGCCTGCCGGTGCAAAGCCGTCGTCCTCCTGCTTTCAGGCGATGGGCGCGGGCCGCAACCGTGCCGGAATCAGGCCGCGCAGGGCATTGCCGCAAAACAGCTCCCCCCGCGTCAGGTCGGCGGGATATAGCAGCGCTTCGCGTGCCTCACCCGTTTGCAGAAGCGCTTGCCGCAACACGCCGGGCAGCAGCCCGCAAGAAGCGGCAGGGGTCAGCAACCGCCCGTCCCGGCGCAAAAAGACATTGGTGATCGTGCCCTCGCAGATCTCGCCCCGCTCGTTCAGCAGAATCGCCTCGTCGCAGCCCGGGGGCATATCCGCGCGGGCCGAATCATAGGCGGGGCGATGCGAGGTCTTGATGCGCAGCCATGGCTCCGCGCTGTTCAGCGCCAGTTTCGAGATCGTGATGATCCAGTGATCCGGGGTCGGAGGCAGGAATTGATGCGTCACCGCGATCCGCCCGCCGGCATCGACGGTCAGCCGGACCCTCAGGACCTCTTCCTTCGGCAGGGCAGCGAGAGAGGCCGCGACGGCCTCCTCGTCAAGCGGGAAACCCACCGCGGCGCAATCCCTGCGCAGGCGCTCCAGGTGCAACGGCCAGTGACGGATCCGGCCATCCGGCCCGGCCCGCATGGTCTCGATCACCTTCAGCCCTGCGGGGACAGGCCCAGGAATGCGGATTTGCATATTGCCTCCTCCCATTCCGATCCGGCGCGGCTGTCATGGGTGATGCCGCCGCCGACATTCACCCGCAGACGCCCCTTGCCCTCCATGACCGGCGTCCGGATCGCGACGTTGAAGCGCATCGGTCCTGCCGGGTCGGCCCAGCCAATGGCTCCGCAATAAACCCCGCGCGGCGCCTGCTCCAGTTCCGCGATGATCTCCATCGCGCGGATTTTGGGGGCACCGGTGATCGAGCCGCAGGGAAACAGGGCCCGCAGGATGTCGCTCAGCCCGGCATCACCGGTCAATTGCCCGGTGACGGTCGAGGTCATCTGGTGAACCGTGGCATAGGGCTCGATCTCGAACAGTTTCGGCACGCGGACGGAGCCGGGCAGGCAGACCCGGCTGATATCGTTTCGCAGCAGATCGACGATCATCAAGTTCTCGGCCCGATCCTTTTCCGAAGCCGCCAGCGCCTCGGCCGCCGCCCGGTCCTTCTCCGGGGTCGCGCCGCGCGGAGCCGTGCCCTTCATCGGCCGGGTCTCGATCCGGCCCGCGTGATCGGTGGCAAAGAACAGCTCGGGACTGCGCGACAGCACGACCGGGCCACCCAGATCGACGAAGGCCCCCTCGCCCACCGGCTGGCGCGCCGCCAGAGCGGCATAGATGGCCAGCGGATCGCCTTCTGCCTCGGCTTCCATCGGGAAGGTCAGGTTGATCTGGTAAGTGTCGCCCGCCTCGATATAGCGATGCACCTTGGCAATCGCCCGGTCATAACGGTCGCGGGACCAGAGCGGGCGCGGCACGCCAAGGCGTATCCCGGCAGGATCGGGCAGGTCCGGAGCGGGGCGCGGCCCGTCGAACACCCCCATCAGGATCAGCGGCACATCGCGGCCCAGTGGCATCAGCGGTGCAAGCCGGGGCGTCAGCGCATAGCCGAGCTCATAGGACAGGTATCCCGCCAACCAGCAGCCGTGCGCCCGCGCCGCCTCCATCGCCGCCAGTGCCGGGATGACCCCGGCTGGCGTGTCGGCGCGGATCACCGTTTGCGGCGCTGTGAACAGCGTCCCTCCCGGCAGCGGGCCGTGGTCGAAACGGACCTGCCCGCTCACTTCGCCACCTTTGCCTTTGCGGCCAGGTCACGGGCGACAGAGAATGCCCCCTTGATGCGGTCGGCATCCGATTTCCAGTCGCGGCGGAGGATGATCCTGTTATCGGTGACCTTCGCCAGCCCGCGCTGATCGGTCAGGAATTCCACCAGCCCGGCCGGGTTGGGGAACTTGTCGTTGTGGAACTGCACCGTCGCGCCCTTGGGTCCGGCATCGAGCCGGGCGATATTGGCGCGCTTGGCCATCGCCTTGATGCGGATCACCAGCAGCAGCGTGTTCACCTCTCGCGGCAGCGCGCCGAAACGGTCGATCAATTCGGCGGCAAAGCCTTCGAGCTCGACCTTGGTGGTCAGTTCGGCAAGGCGGCGATAAAGGCCTAGCCGCACGTCCAGATCGGGGATGTAATGTTCCGGGATCGTCACCGGCACGCCAAGATTCAATTGTGGCGCCCATTCATCCTCGGGCGTGCCCTCGATCTCGCCCGATTTCAGTTTGGCGATGGTTTCCTCCAGCATCGCCTGGTAAAGTTCGAAGCCGACCTCCTTGATATGGCCGGATTGTTCCTCGCCCAGCAGGTTCCCTGCCCCGCGCAGATCCAGGTCCTGCGAGGCAAGGTTGAAACCCGCCCCAAGGCTGTCGATGGCGCCAAGGAATTTCAGCCGCCGGATCGCCTGCGGGGTCAGGGGAGTCCGCGGTTTGGTGGTCAGGTAGCAATAGGCGCGGGTCTTGGAGCGCCCTACCCGGCCCCGGATTTGGTAAAGCTGCGCCAGTCCGAACATGTCCGAGCGCCAGACGACCATCGTGTTCGCCGTCGGAATGTCCAGGCCGCTTTCGACGATCGAGGTCGCCAGCAGCACGTCATGGCTGCCATCGTAAAAGGCGTTCATCCGCTGGTCCAGATCGCCAGCCGCCAATTGGCCATGGGCGACGATATAGGAGATTTCGGGGACGTTCTCGGCCAGCCAGTGCTCGACATCGGGCAGGTCCGACAGGCGCGGCACGACGAAGAAGCTTTGCCCGCCACGGTATTTCTCGCGCAGCAGCGCCTCACGGATGGTCACGCTGTCGAATTCGCTGGCATAGGTGCGGATGGACAGGCGGTCCACGGGCGGCGTGCCGATGATCGACAGGTCGCGCACCCCGGTGAGTGACAGTTGCAGCGTGCGCGGGATCGGCGTTGCGGTCAGGGTCAGCACGTGGATATCGCTGCGCAACTCCTTGAGCCGTTCCTTGTGGGCGACACCGAAATGCTGCTCTTCGTCGATGACCAGCAGGCCAAGGCGCTTGAAGCGCACCGATTTGGCCAGCACGGCATGCGTGCCGACGACGATATCCACCGTGCCATCGGCCAGCCCCTCGCGGGTCTTTGCCGCATCCTTGGCGCCGACGAAGCGTGACAGGGGACGGACGCTGATCGCGGTGCCGCGGAAACGTTCGGCAAAACTGTTGAAATGCTGGCGGGCCAGCAAGGTGGTCGGCGCGATGACTGCCACCTGCAGCCCTTGACTGGCGGCGACGAAAGCCGCGCGCATCGCCACCTCGGTCTTGCCGAAACCGACATCGCCGACGACCAGCCGGTCCATCGGACGGCCCGCCGACAGATCGTTCAACACATCCTCGATCGCCGCCGCCTGATCGTCGGTTTCGCTATAGGGAAAGCGAGCGGAGAAAGCCTGCCAGTCGTGATCCTCCGGCTCCAGCACCGGGGCGGGACGCAACAGGCGCTCGGCTGCGACACGCATCAGCTTGTCGGCGATCAGCTTGATACGCTCCTTCAGCCGCGCCTTGCGGGCCTGCCATGCGCCGCCGCCAAGCCGGTCCAGCAGCCCCTCTTCATGGCCATAGCGGCTGAGCAGCTCGATATTCTCGACCGGCAGATACAGGCGGTCGCCGCCCGCATATTCCAGCGCCACGCAATCATGCGGCACCCCGGCGGCCTTGATCGTTTCCAGCCCGGTATAGCGCCCGATACCATGCTCGACATGCACGACCAGATCGCCGGGGGTGAGGCTTTGCGTGTCCTGCAGGAAATTCTCGGCCCGGCGGCGCTTCTTCGCCCCCCGGATCAGGCGGTCGCCCAGCACGTCCTGTTCCGAGATCACCGTCAACCGGCCAAGGGCGCGGCCATCCGCCGTGAAACCCTCTTCCAGCGGCCAGGCAGCCAGCCCCAGGGCACCGGGCACATCGGGCAGTTCACGGATGTCACCGATCATCTGCGCACCGGTGACGCCCTCATCCGAGATCAGCCCGGCCAGACGGTCGCGGGCACCATCGGAAAAGCTGGCGATGACGACGCGGCCATCTTTTCGCAGATTCTTGATATGATCCGACAGCGCCTTGAACAAATTGGTATTTTCAGATTGACGTTCGGGTGCGAAATTACGCCCCGGCCGTCCGCCCGCATCCAGGACACCCGGCCCCGGAGGCTGGGGCAGCACCGACAGGCGCAGCACACGATGCGGGGCGAGCCAGTTGTTCCATTCCTCTTCGGTCGGAAACACCGCGTCGGGCGGCACCGGCTTGTAGACGGTATCGCTGCGTCCCTTCATCGCCATCGCCTCGCGGCGGGCCTGGAACTGTTCGCGGATCATTTCGCGCCGGGCATCGATCACCTGCCCGACATGGTCGTCCATCACGACGGAGGCGCCGGGAAGATAGTCGAAAAGGCTCTCCATCCGGTCGTGGAACCATGGCAGCCAATGCTCGACCCCCGACATCTTGCGGCCTGCGCTGACGCCTTCATAAAGCGGGTCGTTGCTGCCTCCCCCGTATTCGGCGCGGTAGTTCTGGCGGAACCGGGTGATCGCGGGCTCGTCGAGGATGACCTCGGACATCGGCGCGATCTCGACGCGCGAGAGCTTTTCGGTGGTCCGCTGGCTGACTGGATCGAAGCGGCGCGCACCGTCCAGAACATCGCCGAACAGGTCCAGCCGGATCGGCCCGGATTCGCCCGGCGGGTAGATATCGATGATGCCGCCACGGATGGCGTAGTCGCCGGGCTCGGTCACGGTCGGCGATTGCACGAAGCCCATCCGGATCAGGAAATCGCGCAGCCCCGCCTCGTCGATGCGGTCACCGACACGCGCGGCGAAACTGGCTCCGCCAACCAGTTCACGGGCCGGAACCCGCTGCAGCACCGCGTTCAGCGTTGTCAGCAGGACGAACGGCCCCTTGACCGCCCCCTGAGCCAGACCGGCCAGTGTCGCCATGCGTGCCGCCTGTATCGCGGGTGCGGGCGAGACGCGGTCATAGGGCGTCGTATCCCATGCCGGGAAATCCAGTACGGCCAGCTCCGGTGCCAGGAACCCGAGCGCCGCCCGCATCGCCGCCATCCGGCGGTCGTCGCGGGCGATATGGATGACCGGAGCCCCGCCGTTTTCGGATCGCGCCGCTTCGCGGGCGATCAGGGCGGCGTCGTAGCCCTCGGGCGCGCCGGAAAGGATCAACTGGTCAGACATGGGGCGTCAGGTAAAGTGCGGGGCGGCGGTGTCAAGGTCACATCCCGTTCGGATGCATCAGCGACCAGAGCACCCCCCACAGCGCGGTGATCGCCACGGCGAGAATCGACAGAAGCGTGACCAGCCTGCGATGCCAGTTCATGCACCGAACGACCTCTGCCGCGACAGCGGGCAATTGCCGCTCTGCGTGTTCGTCCTGCAACAGCGGCATGAGCCTGCGCGCCAGACGGACCCGCATCCAGAACAGGATTACGAAAGGCAACAGCAGCAAGGTCAGCGCCTGAGCCATCTCGAGATCGTAGCCAAAGCCCAGGCCTGCCAGCGAGGTCATCAGGAAGCCCGTCGCCGCCAGGATGACCACAGCTTCCCGATGTCCCAACCGCCAGCGCGGCAGGGTCAGGGACAGCCAGTTCAGCAATGCGACCATGGCGGGCCCGTCAGTCTCGTCGCGCGATAGCGCATGGCGGGCGCGCAGAAGGACCTCTACCGGCACCCCGATGATCTTTCGGCCACTGGACGACCACATGCCGATCACGGCCAGCCAGTACCAGATGGTCCCGAAAGAGCGGCTGTCCAGAAAACTGATAAATCCGTCGAATTGCGGCACGCGGCAGGTTCCTTGTCCTTGGTCGCGCGCGACCTTAGAACGGCTTCAGGCGAAGGAAAAGCCGATCCGGCTGCGCTTTCGCCCAGACATCGATGAGGATACCGCCATGGCCAGCCCGATCATTGCCCCCTTTCCCTCCACGCGGCTACGCCGGATGCGCCGCACGGCAAATCTGCGTGCCATGATCTCGGAAACCGATCTGAGCGCCGCCAACCTGATCTGGCCGATCTTCGTCACCGAAGTCGCGGGCGCGGAGGGCGAGATCCCCTCGATGCCCGGGGTCGAGCGGTTGACATTGGACGGAGCGAAGCGGGCGGCGGAGCGGGCGGCCCGGTTGAACATTCCGGCAATCTGCATCTTTCCGCATTCCGACCAGGAACTTAAGACGGAAAGCTGCGAACGCGCATGGGATCCGGACAATATCGGCAACCGCGCCATCCGCGCCATCAAGGAGACGGTGCCGGAACTGGCGGTGATGACCGATATCGCGCTGGATCCCTATAATATCAACGGCCATGACGGTTTCGTCGTCGATGGCGAGATCCTCAATGACGAGACGGTCGAGGCGCTGGTCAAAATGGCGCTTGCGCAGGCCGAGGCCGGGGCCGACATCCTCGGACCGTCGGACATGATGGACGGCCGGATCGGCGCATTGCGGGCCGCGCTGGAGCTTGAAGGTTACAAGGATGTGGCGATCCTGTCCTATGCGGCAAAATTCGCCAGCGCCTTCTATGGGCCGTTCCGCGACGCGGTGGGCGCTTCGGGGCGGCTGGTCGGCGACAAGAAGACCTATCAGATCGATCCCGGCAACCGGCAGGAGGCACTGCGCTGCGTCGCCCGCGACCTGACCGAGGGGGCGGACATGGTCATGGTGAAGCCCGGCATGCCCTATCTGGATATCTGCCGCGAGGTGAAGGATCGCTTCGAGGTGCCGACATTCGCCTATCAGGTCAGTGGCGAATACGCGATGCTGGAAGGAGCGATCCGCAATGACTGGCTGTCGCGTGACGTGATGCTGGAAAGCCTTCTCGCCTTCCGGCGTGCCGGCTGCGACGGGGTTCTCAGCTATTTCGCGCCCGCCGTGGCCGAAATGCTGGCATGATAGGTCCGTCTCGCGTATCCTGCCGCCAACGGGCCGCCAAGGAGCCCGATCACAGAAGCGAGGCGAAAAAGATGGGCAGTTTCGAAAAAATGACCCGCCGCAAAATGCTGGCGACGGGCGGGGCCATGTTGGCCGTGGCAGGATGCAGCAACGCGGTCGGCAACAATGCGGCGTCCCGGCTGGATGCGCGCGTGGACCAGACGCATCAATACCTGATGCAAACCTATCCCAGTGCAGCATCGATGGTGCAGAACGCCAAGGGCGTGCTTTACATGCCGCTGATGACCGAGGCGGCCATCGGAGTCGGCGGCGCCTATGGTCAGGGCGCATTGCGGATCGGCGGGGCGACGGTGGACTATTACTCCGCCACGCGGGCCACGCTCGGCTTCCAGCTTGGCGCGCAGCAATATGCACATGTGCTGATCTTCCAAAGCGATGCCGCGCTGGCCGCGTTCCGCGCCGCCCCCGGTTGGGTCGCCGGAGCGAATGCCTTCTACGCCATTCCGGCTGGCGGCATGGCGATGGGGGCGGACACGGTGACCGCCCAGTATCCGGTGGTCGCGCTGATCTTCGGTCAGGCAGGGCTGATGGCCGGAGCGGCTATCGAAGGCACGAAATATACCCGCGTCATTCCCTCGTCGCTCGGCGACATGCGCTTTGGCGGTCTTGGCCTGCCCATGAGGCAGCCGGGCTGAGATCCGGCGTTACAGCACCTGGGCCGTCACCGGATCGGCCAGGCAGCGCCCGCCGTCGACGGTGATGATCTGGCCGGTCACGAAGCGCGACCCCTCGCTGACAAGGTAGAGCGCCGTGTCAGCGATCTCTTCGGCGCCCGCGATCCGGCCCAGGGGCGTGCCGGCGATGATCTGGCCGCGCAGCTCGCCATCTTCCTTCAGCGCGCATTTCAGCTCGTGCGACATGACGCTGCTGAAACTGACCCCGTTCACGCGGATACGGTATGGCGCCAAAGTCAGCGCCAGCCCCCGCGTCGCCTGTTCCTGTGCCGCGCAGGCGATGGAATAGCCCAGCATCGCCGGAACCGGCCGGGTTGCCGCCAGCGTCGAGATATTGACGATGGCCCCGGTCTGGGAGACCTCCTCCTGCTCTTCGGCCTGCTTGATCATCCGCTTGGCCACCATCTGCGACAGGCGCAGCACCGAGATCGTGTTCTGCCGCAGCATCTCTTCGAGCACGCCCGGATCGGTGTCCAGCGGATCCGATCCCTTCACGAAACGATGCGCATTCACAAGGATGTCGATGCGATCAAAGGCATCGAGCGTCGCCGAAAGCAGGTTCGCCATCGCCAGACGCTCTGACATGTCGCCCGCGAAATAGCGGACCGGATCCTTTTCGAGATCGTAATCCGACATCTGCGATTCCAGCGCCGCCTCGTTGCAATCGGCAAACATGACATTGGCGCCGCGTTCGACGAAATGCTTGGCTATGGCCAGACCGATACCACGCCCCGCCCCGGTCACGATGGCGGTCTTGCCCTGGATGGATAGGCTCATCTGCGCCCCCTTTGCCGATTGCCGCCACGGCCCGCGCCGCTGGCCTCGAACAGTTTGAAACGATTGTCGCCGCCGATCTCGGTCACCTGCGCGAAATGCCCGCGCAGCACGGTTTCATAGGGCAGGTGGCGGTTGGCTACCATCCACAACCGCCCCGCCCCGGTCAGCAGACCCGCCGCAGCCGCGATGAACGCCGCGCCCAGTTTCGGATCGGCATCGCGGCCAAGATGGAAAGGCGGGTTCATGATCACGCCGTTGACCGGCTCGGGCAGCTCGAAATCCCGTGCGTCGGCCCAATGAAACCGTGCGCGCGTATCGGAAATATTGTCGCGGGCCGATTGCAGGGCTGCGTAATCGGCCTCGACCAGATGGATCACCTCGACGCCCGGATGGGTCAGCGCCTGGGCCGCCAGCCAGCCCCAGCCAGCCCCCATATCGACCAGCCGGGTCGGCAGACGTTCGGGAAGGTGGCGAGCAAGCAAGGCCGAGCCCGGATCAATCCCATCCGCCGAAAAGACACCGGGTCTGGTCACGAAACCCGGCGCGACCTCGGCCGGGCGGGCGCCCCAGTCATCAGGCACCCATTCCCCTCCGGGTAACGTGACACGAAAAATCTTGCCATGCGCCTTGCTGTGAACCTCGTCCACGTCGCAAAGCGCCCGCAGCTCCTTCAGGATGGAATCGACCCCGTCGGTCTTTTGGCCATCGATCCACAGTGCCCCGCCCGGTGTCAGGCGCTCTACAGCGGCTGCGATACGGGCCCGGGCCGCGGGCTTGGCACGCGGCAGGATCACGACGGCCGTTCCGAAATGGCCATCGATCCGCGGGGCGACATCGAAACCGCGCGTGCTCAGCATGCGGTGATCGGGAAACATTCCCTGCTCGATCCGGGTTCGTGCCGGGTCGAGCGGCGACAGGTCATCACCGCCACCTGCGCCCAAAACCAGCACGTCGCCCCCGGGATGGCCATCCGGGAAGGCCAGTTGCAATCGAGTTCCGGTCACGGCCTACTCTTTTTCCATGGTGCATTGCAGCGGATGCTGCTGGCGCCGGGCCAGCTCCATCACCTGCGCAACCTTTGTCTCGGCGACCTCATGCGAAAAGACGCCAACCACGGCAATCCCCTTGCGGTGAACGGTCAGCATGATCTCGATCGCCTGAGCATGGGTCATGTTGAACAGGCGTTCCAGGACATGGACGACGAATTCCATCGGGGTAAAGTCGTCATTCAGCATCAGGACCTTGTACATCGGCGGTCGCTGCGATTTCATACGCGGCTTCACCACCAGATCGGACTGTTCGTCCGGGTTGTTCGGGTCGGTCATCCAATGCGTCATCGCGGTTAAGCTCTGGCCTTTCGCGGATTGACGGGCATTCGCAATCATTGCCAAGCCCTGCTTTCCTTGGGCGAAATATAGTCAAATTATGCCGGGATGAAAGCCCCCGGATGATCTGACCGCACCGCCGGGACGCTGTATTTCCGAATGGACGATCCGCCGCCGGAAACGCGCAACAAAATATGTAAAATGCGAGGTTTTCTGAATTATCCAGTCATGCTATAGTCAAAACATTAACAATTGGCGTGCGATAAACGACGCGCCGCATGAGGCAGAAGAGACCGCGACAGTGACCCTATTTTCCCAGACAGCCCGGCTGTGGGCACTGATCCTGCTGGCCGTATTGGCCCCCACGACATTGTCGGCTGCGCCTTTCGCCGCCTATGTCATGGACGCAAGGACAGGACAGCCCATCTATAAGCAGAACGAGGACACCAAGCTTCATCCGGCGTCCCTGACCAAGATGATGACCCTTTATCTGGCATTCACGGCTGTCGAGAGGGGGCAGGTCCGGCTGGACAGCAAGTTTCCGATCTCTTCGAACGCCGCGGCCGAGCCTCCCTCGAAGCTGGGGCTGAAGGCCGGGCAACAGATCGAGTTACGTTACCTGATCCGCGCGGCGGCGATCAAATCCGCCAATGATGCCGCCACCGCCATCGGTGAGGGGCTGGCAGGCTCCGAAGCAGCCTTTGCCCAGCAGATGACGCAGATGGCCCGTGCCCTTGGGATGAACAATACCCAGTTTCGCAACGCCAACGGCCTGACGCAGGACGGGCATTATTCGACCGCCCATGACATGACGATTCTCGGGCGGCGGTTGTTTTACGATTTTCCCCAGTATTACAACCTGTTCTCGCGTCGTTCGGCGGATGCGGGGATCACCACTGTCTCTTCGACGAACAAGCGTTTCCTCGATGGTTATCCCGGCGCCGACGGGATCAAGACCGGATATACGCGGGCGGCAGGCTTCAACCTGACCGCCTCGGCCAGCCGCGGCAACAAGCGGCTGATCGGAACCGTATTCGGCGGCACCTCGACCGCGCAGCGCAACCAGGTCATGGCGCAATTGCTGGATTCGAGCTTCAGCCGCGTGCCAAGCCGCGTGCGGGAGGTTCGCCCCGGACCGCCTCCCACGATGACGCAGCGGATCGTGCGCCGCGCAAAGGTCGAGCCGAAGCTCGCCGCGCTTCAGCCGCAACCGCAGGAACTGACGCTCAACGCTTCCGCGCCGCCCGAGCCGGCAATGCGCGCCTTGCCCAGCACGACAACCAGCGCGGCAGCGCGGCCCCAGGCCATGAGCCAGCTGGCACTAAGCGTCAGCCCGCGCCCCCAACTGCGCCCGAACGCGACGGCGGAGGCCGTCGCAAAGGCGGTGCAAATGGCAGTGGCCTCGGATGATTCAGCCGCATCGGCCAGTCCGGCCGCACCGGTGCTCGCGAACTCTTCCCGACCGGTTCCGGCACCCCGCTCGCGCGGCAGCAGCGATCCGGGCGATGCCAGCACGGCCGCAGTTCTGGCCGATGCGGCGCCAGCCCCGCAGGCCGGCTCGGACTCGCTCGCCCTCATGGCCTCGACTCCGCCGGAACCGCGTTCGGACAGGGTCATCGTCGCCGCGATGGGGGAAGGCGATATTGCCGATCCCGCCGCGCTCGAGATCGTGTCACGCGCTGAAAACAGCGGCCGTCATTGGGGCGTGGTTCTTGGCCTTCATCGCTCGAAAGCCGCGGCCGACGAGCTGCTGTTGCAAACCGCCTTGCAAAGCGGGGATGTGCTGGAAAATGCAAATCGCCATGTCGCCGACACCCTGCGCGGTTTCGAGCCGAGTTTCGCGAACCTGACCAAGGCCGATGCGCAGCTTACCTGCGACCGGCTGCAGGCAAAACAGCAGGAATGCCGGGTCGTCGGCCCCTGACGAACGGAACCTTCAAAACCGAGCCAGACGGGCGGGGCCGCATTGTAGCCCCGCCCGTTTCCATTTGTCCACGTGGTTGAAAGTATCCGGGCAGGATCAAGACCGGCCTGCCCGCTTGCGGACAGGCTGCGTACCACTTCCTGCGGGCCATATCCCTGCGGTGAGGTGGGCGGAACCTCGGCTAGAGCAGTTTGCGCTTAATCGAGTCCCCCCGGCCCACGTCTTCTTCATGCAAATATCCCGGGGGTCGCGCCACCGGTTCGAGAGACCTGCCGGCGACGGGCGGCGCCCCCGGCCACCGCAGGATACAGTTCGCGGAGGCAGAACCTGCCCGGTCAACGCGATGGGTGAAAATGACGGGCGCGGTGTCCGCCCCTACCCGTCCATCTTCAGCGCCTGGATAAACGCCGTCTGCGGGATCTCGACCTTGCCGAACTGGCGCATTTTCTTCTTGCCGGCCTTCTGCTTTTCCAGCAGCTTCTTCTTGCGCGTCGCGTCGCCACCATAGCATTTCGCGGTCACGTCCTTGCGCATCGCCGACAATGTCTCGCGCGCGATCACCCGCGAGCCGATCGCCGCCTGGATCGGGATCTTGAACATGTGGCGCGGGATCAGCTCTTTCAGCTTCTCGACCATCACCCTGCCACGGGCTTCGGCGCGGTCGCGATGAACCATGATCGCCAGCGCATCGACCGGCTCGTCATTCACCAGGATCGACATCTTGACCAGGTTATCCTCGCGATACTCGCTGATCTGGTAATCGAAGGACGCATAACCCTTGGTCACAGATTTCAGCCGGTCGTAGAAGTCGAACACCACCTCGGCCAATGGCAGGTCATAGACCACCATGGCGCGGCTGCCCGCATAGGTCAGGTCAAGCTGGATGCCGCGCCGGTCCTGGCACAGTTTCAGTACATCGCCCAAATATTCGTCCGGCACCATGATCGTCGCCTTGATCCGCGGTTCCTCGATATGATCCACCAGGGTCAGGTCGGGCATGTCGGCGGGATTGTGCAATTCGCGCGTCTCGCCATCCCGCATATGCAGCCTGAAAACAACCGAAGGCGCTGTGGTGATCAGGTCAAGGTCGTATTCGCGCTCAAGCCGGTCGCGGATCACCTCCAGGTGCAGCAGGCCCAGAAAGCCGCAGCGGAACCCGAAACCGAGCGCCGCCGAAGTTTCCATCTCGTAGCTGAAGCTGGCATCGTTGAGGGCCAGTTTCTCGATGGCGTCGCGCAGCGCCTCGAAATCATTGGCATCGACCGGGAACAGCCCACAGAACACCACCGGCTGCGCGGGCTTGAAGCCCGGAAGCGGTCTTTCGGTCGGCTTCTTCTCGTGGGTGATGGTGTCGCCGACGCGGGTATCGCGGACCTGTTTGATCGAGGCGGTGAAAACGCCGATCTCACCCGGTCCGAGTTCTGCAATGTCGCGCATGGCCGGGGTCAACACGGCCAGCTTATCGAGGCGATAGCTCGCGCCGGTCTGCATCATCTTGACCTGGTCGCCCTTGCGGATCACGCCATCCATGACCCGGATCATCACGACGACGCCCAGATAGGGATCATACCAGCTATCGACCAGCATCGCCTTGAGAGGCGCGTCGCGATCCCCCTTGGGCGCAGGCAGGCGCCGCACGATGGCCTCCAGCACATCGGGGATGCCGAGGCCGGTCTTGGCGCTGATCGGAATGGCCTCGGATGCATCGATGCCGATCACATCCTCGATCTGCTCCTTCACCCGGTCGGGCTCGGCCGCCGGAAGGTCGATCTTGTTCAGGACCGGGACGATCTCGTGATCGGCGTCGATGGCCTGATAGACATTGGCCAGCGTCTGCGCCTCGACCCCCTGGGTGGCGTCCACCACCAGCAGCGAGCCCTCGACCGCGCGCATGCTCCGGCTAACCTCGTAGGCGAAATCGACATGGCCCGGCGTGTCGATCAGGTTCAGCACATAGGTATGCCCGTCCTGCGCCGGATAGCTGATCCGAACGGTATTGGCCTTGATAGTGATACCGCGCTCGCGCTCGATATCCATGGCATCCAGGATCTGGGCCTTCATGTCGCGTTCGGCGACAGTGCCCGTCAGCTGGATCAGCCGGTCGGCCAGGGTGGACTTGCCGTGGTCGATATGGGCCACGATCGAGAAATTGCGTATATGGGACAGCTCGGTCATGGCGAGGCTATACAAGGGCGCGCGCGCCGCGAAAAGAGGGATTTGCATCTGTCGCGGCGACGGATCGGGGCCAGGGCTGCCCTTATCTCTCGCCGCGCCGGATCAGGCCGTCTGGCGGGTTTCGCCTGCGCCCTCGCAGCCGCGCCTCGCGCCACATGGCATAGCCGCCCGAAACGGCGATCAGCCCCGCACCCGCCAATGTCGGAAGATCCGGTCGCTCGGAGAACATCACGACCGCGACGACCAGCGCAAATCCAAGGCGGGTATAACGGAACGGCGCGACAGCCGAGGCTTCGCCCAAGCGGGTCGCCGTCACCATCGCGGAATAGGCGGTGACCCCGAACAGCATGGTTCCCGCCAGCAGTGCCCAGTCCCGGCCGCTTGGGACGACAGGCTCCGCAGTAGCGATCAACCCCATCAGCAGCCCGGCCGGAACCATCGCCCCATAGGCCGCGCCCGACAATTGATCCGATGGGATCGACGCCGGTATCAGCCGCGTCGCCAAATCGCGCAGGGTCAGCGCCACGACGCCGAAAAGCGCCCATAATCCGGATGGCTGGAAAGCCTCCGTTCCCGGGCGCAGGATCAGAAGCACACCGATAAATCCCAGCAGGACGGAACTCCAGCGCCGCCAGCCGACCTTTTCCCCCAGGAACAGGGCTGCCCCCAGAACAAGCGTCAGGGGCAGCATCTGCAGGATCGCCGAGGCAGAGGCCAGTTCGCCCATCGCCAGCGCGGTTACGAACCCGAAGGCCCCGCCGACCTCGCCCAGATTGCGCGCGATCACCATCGGATGCAGCAATGCGGGCGACCACATCGGCTGCCCGCGCCCGATCATGCGCAGCCAGAACAGCAGCATGCCGAATGCGCCGATCATTGCCAGCAGCTGATAGACCGGTATTCCCGCAGCCATCATCTTGATGAAGGCGTCTTCCAGTGCGAACAGCGCCATGGAAAAGACCATAAGCATGGCGGCACGGAAATTGTCGCTCATCTCCCTGTCCCGAACCGCTCGACCAGCCCGGGCAGTTCCCTGATCGAATCCAGCCGGCGAAAACCCGGATGATCCGGATCGTCATCATGTTCCACCTGCCAGGTCAGGTCATGCGGGATCAGTGCCGCCCTGCCGCCCAGTTCCAGCACCGGCAGGATATCGCTCTTGACCGAGTTTCCCGCCATCAGGAAACGGCCGGGGTCGACCGCATGGCGCTTCAGCACCCGGGCATAGGTTCCGGGCGTCTTGTCCGCCACGATCTCGACAGCATCGAACCGCTCGGCCAATCCCGAGGCCGCGAGCTTGCGCTCCTGGTCCAGCAGATCCCCCTTGGTGATCAGGATGAGACGCCGCCCCGCCAGCGCGTCCAGCGCCTCGGGCACGCCCTCGATCAGATGCACCGGATGGGCCAGCATCTCGTGGCCAAGCTCCAGTATCCGTCCTATCACCTGCCCCGGCACCCGGCCACCGGTCAACTCGATGGCGGTCTGGACCATGGATAATGTAAATCCTTTTATACCAAATCCGTAACGCGACAAGTTACGGCGCTCCACCTCGTGGAGACAGCGGCTGATCTGGTCGGGATCGCCATGATCGGCAAGCAATTCGGCAAGCCCCGCCTCGGTCAGCCGAAAGAACTGCTCGTTCTCCCACAGGGTATCGTCGGCATCCAGCCCCACAGCCTCGATCATCGCGCCCCCTCCTCACGTTCGGATGATCGAGATCACGCCGCCCCGCGCATGTCAAACCTCCAGGCGCCCGAATCCTCCGCCCGCCACAAGGTGCCTGTCCGGCCGCGCCACAAGATATTGACGGTGCCGGATTTGCCGCCGCAACCGGGTGATAACCGTAACAGATTGAGTTGAAGTAACGATTTTGCTATATCTTGTGTCCATAAGGGCAAAACAAGCCGGCCCACCGGCCGCCCGAGGCAGCAAGGAACCGAGGAGACAGTTATGTTCAACCGCATCGCCATTGCGGCAGCCACTTTAGTATTGACCACGCCGCTGGCCATGGCCGGCCCTATCGACAGCGCCTGCGTCCGTTCCGACCGCGCGCAAGGCAACACACCGCTTTGCGGCTGTATCCAGCAGGTGGCGGACCAGACCCTTTCACGTTCGGACCAGCGCCGCGCCGCGCGTTTCTTCCGCGACCCGCACGAGGCGCAGGAGGCACGGACATCCGACAGCAGTTCCGACAGCGCCTTCTGGTCGCGCTACACGAATTTCGCCAATACCGCCGCCGCCTATTGCAGCTGAGGCGATGCGCATCGCGGTCCTGACCGGCGCGGGCATTTCGGCCGAAAGCGGGCTTGCGACCTTTCGCGCCTCGGACGGCCTGTGGGAGAACCATCGCATCGAGGATGTCGCCACGGTCGAGGCGTTCGAGCGCGATCCGGCACTGGTTCACGATTTCTACAACATGCGCCGCATAAAAGCTGCCGAGGCACAGCCCAATGCCGCCCATCGCGCATTGGCCGAACTGGCGCGCGCGCATGATCTGACCCTGATCACCCAGAATGTGGACGACCTGCACGAGCGTGGCGGCAGCGCGGATGTCATCCATATGCACGGCGCGGTGGCCAGCGCGCTTTGCGCGGCATGCGGGCATCGCTGGCAGGCACCGATGGTCATGCGACCCGAGGATCGATGTCCCGAATGCAACGCCCAGGCCACGCGCCCGGATATCGTCTGGTTCGGCGAGATGCCCTATCACATGGAACGGATCTGGCAGGCACTGGAAGAAGCCGAGTTGTTCGCCGCGATCGGCACCTCGGGAAATGTCTATCCGGCGGCGGGATTTGCGCAGCATGCCGCACGATTCGGCGTTGAGTGCATTGAGCTGAACCTGGAAGAGAGCGCCAACAGCCGGGATTTCTCGCAGCGCATATTGGGGCCGGCCAGCCGGACCGTGCCGGAATGGGTGAACGGGCTTCTGAGGTGATCCGCGTTCCGCAAAGACCGTTGGCCGCCAGCCCCGCCGGCGGCCTTCGATGGGTTCAGGCCACGCCGCTTACCTCAACGCGGCAATGATCCGCGCCCATGAGCGTGCGCCCCTGACGAAGCTTTCCACGTTGTATTTCTCGTTCGGCGAATGAATCCGGTCATCGTCGCGGCCAAAACCGATCAGCATCGAATCCATGCCGAGGATTTCCTTGAAGTCGCCCGCAATCGGGATCGAGCCGCCAGCGCCGATATAGGCCGCCTCGCGTCCCCATTCCTCGGTCAGTGCCTGCCTGGCGGCGGCAAAGGCCGGATCGGAGATATCCATGACGCTGGCCGGGCTGCCGCCATGTTCGTGAAACTCCACGCGGCAATCGGCGGGCACGAACCTGCTGACATGGGCGCGGAAGGCCTCGCGGATCTTCTGCGGATCCTGCGTGCCGGTCAGGCGGAAGCTGACCTTGGCGCGGGCCTCGGCGGGCAGGACGGTCTTGAAACCTTCGCCCGCATAGCCGCCGGCGATGCCGTTGATCTCGGCGGTGGGGCGGTTCCAGACCATTTCCAGCGGCGTCCGCCCCTTTTCCCCGATGGGTTCGGACAGTCCGACCCGGCCCAGGAACTCCGCCGCGTCGAAGCCGAGCGCCTGCCAGTCGCGGGCCAGATCCTCGCCCGGATCCTCGACCCCGTCATAGAAACCGGGCAGCGTCACCCGCCCGTCGCCATCCTTCAACGCCCCGAGCGCCTGTGCCAGGATCATGACCGGATTGGCCGCCAGTCCGCCGAAACTGCCGGAATGCAGGTCGCGGTCGGCGGCCCGGATGATCACTTCTTCGCCGACCAGTCCGCGAAGCTGCGTCGTGATCGCGGGGCGGCCATCGGCATAAAGCCCGGTATCGCAGATCATCGCCAGCGAGGCGCGCAACTCGTCGGCATGCTCGGTCAGGAAAGGCTGAAGTGACGGCGAGCCCGATTCCTCTTCGCCCTCGAACAGCAGAACCAGGTCGGAGGGCAGGCTGCCATGCACCGCTTTCCACGCCCGGAAAGCCTCCACGAAGGTCATCAGCTGGCCCTTGTCGTCCGAGGCGCCGCGCCCGCGGATCACCTTGCCGTCATCGGTTTCCTGGATCTCGGGCTCGAAGGGCGGGCGGTCCCACAATTCCAGCGGATCGACCGGCTGCACGTCGTAATGACCGTAGAACAGCAACGGGCGGGCATCGCCGGGGGCTGAACGGGCCACAACCATGGGATGGCCCGGCGTGTCATGGATTCCTGCCTCGAAACCAAGGCTTTCCAACTCCCTGCACAGCCATTGCGCGGCCTCGCGGACATCATCGCGATGCGCCGGGTCGGTCGAGATCGACGGGATGCGCAGGAATTCGAGCAGCCGCGTCAGCGCCGCATCCTGCCCGGCATCAAGCTGCGCCAGAATCGCATCGAGCTGTTTTCCGTCCGTCATTTTCCGGTCCTTTCTGACTGAAACACTTGGTTTTTCGCCTTGGCCTTTAGTCGTGCTGCGACAATTTTGACCTGTCATTTTCGAGAATCTGCATGTATCACCGACAAGCGCGCGAGATCGGAAGAATGATCGCACCCAGCAGGCAAAGCAAGGGAACGCCAGACATGAATTATGACGCCGCTCTGGATCGGGCCATCGGACAGCTTCACGAGGAAGGCCGTTACCGGACCTTCATCGATATCGAGCGTGCGAAGGGCCGGTTCCCGCAGGCGGTCTGGACGCGCCCCGATGGGCAGCAGCAGGAAATCACCGTCTGGTGCGGCAATGACTATCTTGGCATGGGCCAGCATCCTGTGGTCCTGTCGGCCATGCACGAGGCGTTGGAATCCGCCGGTGCCGGTTCCGGCGGAACGCGCAATATCTCGGGCACCACGGTCTATCACAAGCAATTGGAAGCCGAGCTGGCCGATCTGCACCGGAAAGAGGCGGCGCTGGTGTTTTCCAGCGCATATATCGCCAATGACGCGACGCTTTCGACTCTGCCCAAGCTGTTTCCCGGCCTGATCATCTATTCCGACGCGCTGAACCATGCCTCGATGATCGAGGGGATCAAGCGCAATGGCGGCGCCAAGCGCATTTTCCGCCATAACGACCTTGCCCATCTGCGCGAATTGCTGGAGGCGGACGATCCGGCCGCGCCCAAGCTGATCGCCTTCGAGTCGATCTATTCGATGGATGGCGATTTCGGCCCGATCAAGGAAATCTGCGATCTGGCCGACGAATTCAACGCGCTGACCTATCTGGACGAGGTTCACGCGGTCGGCATGTACGGCCCGCGCGGCGGCGGCGTGTCCGAGCGTGACCATTTGTCGCAACGGATCGACATCATCAACGGCACCCTCGGCAAGGCGTTCGGCGTGTTCGGCGGCTATATCGCCGCCTCGGCCCGGATGTGCGACGCGGTCCGCTCCTATGCGCCGGGCTTCATCTTTACCACCTCGCTGCCGCCCGCGGTCGCGGCGGGGGCGGCAGCCTCGATTCGCTTCCTCAAGGGCAAAAAAGGGCAGGAATTGCGCGATGCGCAGCAACTCCATGCCCGGATACTTAAAATGCGCCTTAAATCGCTCGGGATGCCGATCATCGACCATGGCAGCCATATCGTGCCCGTTCATGTCGGCCATCCGGTGCATTGCAAATCGCTGTCGGATTTGTTGCTGCGCGACCATAACATCTATGTACAGCCTATAAATTTCCCCACCGTGCCACGCGGGACCGAGCGTTTGCGCTTCACCCCCTCGCCCGTTCACGACCCCAAGGAGATCGACAGGCTCGTGCGTGCAATGGACAGGCTGTGGTCGCAATGCGCCCTGAATCGCGCCGATTTGACTGCCTGACGATATCTGCTGGTGAACTGCTCTCGCCGCCGTGATAATATGCTAGCACTTACAAGTTGGAGCCGCAGTGATTCGGGCGGCATTTTGATGGTGTGATGAGGCAGAGAGCATGAGCAAACTGCGGGCAACAAGTCCGGCAGAAGAGAATTCGCAGGTAGAGGAGATCGAGTATTTCCTCGATGACGACACGCGCCTTGGCGACATCATGCGCGGCGAGCGTGCTACCTTGGGCAAATCACTGCTTGATGTGCAGCGGGAGCTGAGGATACGCGCCTCTTATGTCGCTGCGATCGAGAATTGCGACATCAGTGCCTTCGATGCCCCCAGTTTCATCGCGGGTTACGTACGTTCTTATGCCCGCTACCTGCATATGGACCCGGACTGGACCTTTCGCCGTTTTTGCCTCGAATCGGGCTTTCAGCCGACCCATGGCATGGCACCCTCGGCGTCCGGCCCCAAGCCGGCGCGGCGGCCATCCGACCCGGCAGAGGCGCTGGCCAATCCCCACGCCCTGTTCATCCCCCAGCAGCAAAGCTTCTGGTCCGATATCGAACCCAAGGCGATCGGTTCCATTCTGGTATTGGCGGTGCTGGTCTGCGGACTGGCTTATGGCGGCTGGACGGTCCTGCAGGAAATCCAGCGCGTCACGCTTACACCCGGCAACGATGCGCCGAATATCACGGCATCGCTCGACCCGGCGCAAAGCGCGGGCCTGCCCGAGCCGGCGCTTTCGCCGACGGACGCCGCAACCATGGTGCAGCGGCTGCCGCAGCCGGAGGTTCTGGACCGGATGTACCGCCCCCAGATCCTTGAGGCGCCGGTGCTGAATTCGCGGGACGGTCCGATTGCGGCAATCGACCCCAAGTTGGAGGGTTCTTTCGAGACTGCCGACGCCCCCGTTTCAGAGCAGGACAAGGCAACCGTCGCCCCGCCATCGGGCGGCGCCAATACCGTGACCGTACTGGCGCAGGCCATGCAATACGGCCCCCAGATGCCGGAAGAACAGGCGGCGGTCCGGACCGTCGCACCGGACGCGCCGGAACTGCAATTGCTGGCAGCGCGCCCGGCATGGGTTCGGGTAACCTCGGCGGATGGCACTGTTCTGCTTGAAAAGATCATGGATGCGGGCGAGCGTTTCACCCTGCCCAAGCTGGAAGAGCCTCCGGTTCTGAGGACTGGCAATTCCGGCGCGGTTTATTTCGCGGTGAATGGCCGGACCTATGGCCCCGCCGCGCCGGGACCGCAGGTGGTGAAGAATATCGAGCTGTCGCCTGCGAACCTGACCTCGAAATTCGCCTTCGCCGACCTGGAGGCCGATCCCGAACTGGCCGAGATGGTGGCTGTCGCACAGGCTGATACCGGCGATATCTCGTCAGAGGCTCAGGTGAGCGAGTAGTCCGGCATATCGCGGGATTGGCGGAAACGCCTCCCGCCCGGAGCATAGAGAAGCCCGGATTTCCATGAAGCGACACTTCTGGACCGCTTCATGGAAGCCATCAGTTTCCCCATGTCCGCGCGAGTAAGGAAATCCAGTTTTCACTGGATATTTTTTCAACCAAATCATCCCCGTATCCATGGTTATTCATGGCTTTTACAAGGTTTGGCAAAGCCGCCGCATCGGGCAGATCCCGTGGCATCAGCGCTCCGTCGAAATCCGATCCGAGTGCGACACCGTCCTCGCCCAGAATGTCCAGCAGATGATCCAGATGCCGCAGCATGACCTCCAGATTTTCCAGAGGCAGTCGCCTGCCGTCCTCGCGCAGGAAGCTGGAAGCATAGTTCAGCCCGACCAGCCCACCGCTTTCGGCGATGACCCGCAACTGCCGGTCGGTCAGGTTGCGGGCACTGGGACAGATGGCGTACACGCAGCTATGGCTGGCAACCAGCGGAGCGTCGGAAAGCGCCGCGATATCGTCAAATCCGGCCTCGTTCAGATGCGACAGGTCCAGCATGATCCGCAACTGGTTGCACTCGCGGACGAGCGCCTTGCCCGCTTCGGTCAGCCCGTCACCGGTATCGGGTGATGAAGGAAAGGCGAAGGGCACACCGTGGCCATAAGCCGTGGGCCGCGACCAGACCGGTCCTAGCGAGCGGAGCCCCGCTTCATGCCACAGGTGCAGCGCGTCCATGTCGCGGATCGCTTCGGCGCCTTCCATATGCATGATGGCCGCTATACGGCCATCGGCCACGGTTCGGCGCAGTCCCGCCACGCTGGTCACGATATCCAGCGTGCCGGTTCTTTCCAATGCGCGCAAGGCGGCCGCCTGCTCAAAGGCGTGGGGCAAGGCGAGGTCATGGGGGATTTCATCGGGAAGAGGCATGGAAAAGGGCGGGTTCTGCATCATTTCCACTGTCGCATCGTCATTCGGCCCGTGCGGCGATGGAATCCAGATCGCGAAGAAACCGCCGATCATCCCGCCCGCCTTGGCCTTCGGCAGATCCAGATGGCCAGTGCCGTCACCTTCCAGCCAGATCCTGGGACCGTCGTCTCCCGCAGCGACCACGCGCTGGATGAAATCGTTATGCCCATCGAATACCGGGATCATCGCCTGCTCCTTTAGCATGTTGTCGCACAGACCATGCATCCTGCCGTCCGCGGCGGCAATGCCCGGATAGGTGCTTTGCGCCGGGCGGGATTCGGCCTAGGCTGAAAACGAGCATTGCCAGATGGAGACCAGCCATGCCCGATATCCGCCCCGATTTCGACGGCCAGACCGTTATCTGCACCTTCGAGGTCACCCCCGGCACCGCCCATGACGTGCTGGAGATGCTGACCGACGCATGGGAACAGGTCATCAGCCGTCAACCGGGATTCGTTTCCGGCGCAATCCACCTGAACGACGCGCAGACCCGCATCGCGACCTATTCGCAATGGCGTGACCGCAAGGATTACCAGGCGATGCTGCGGACCGACGAGATGCGGCGGCGCAACCGCGATATTCATGCCATGTGCAAAAGTTTCGAGCCGGTCATGTATGAATTGCAGTCAGTCTTCCGGGACTGATGCTGCAGGTGCAGAAAACCCGTGCAATCACGGGATGGGGCGGATAACCTGCCGGAAACTCGCGGTGAGAGGGTATTGATGGCGGGCAGGATTATCACTGTGGCCCAGCAGAAAGGCGGCTCGGGCAAGACCACTCTGGCAGTCAATCTGGCCATCTGCCTGCATCGCATGGGGCATTCGGTCGCGCTGGTCGATACCGATCCGCAGGGCAGCATGGGGCGCTGGTTCATCGAACGGATGGAGGCGCGGGGCGAGGACGAGGCGCTGGATTTCTCGACATCCTCGGCATGGGGTGCCAGCTATGAATCCGAAAAACTGAAGAAGCGCTTCGATTTCGTCATCGTCGATACACCACCCAAGATCGACAGCGATCTGCGCCCGGCCCTGCGAGTGGCCGATCTGGTGATCGTGCCGGTGGCGACCAGCCATGTCGACCTGTGGGCGACCGAGGGCGTGCTCGACCTGGCGCGGCGCGAAAAATCGCCGGTGATGGTGGTGCTGAACCGGGTGCGTCCAAATACAAGGCTGGCAGCGGAAGTGGCCGAAAAGGCCGCCGAACTGGGCGCGATGGTTGCCGATACGCAAATCGCCAACCGCGTCGCCTATGCCGAAACATTGGGCCAGGGACTGGGCGTGGCCGAACATGCCCGCAACGGCGCCGCCCGCGACGAAATGGATACCCTTACGGCAGAGATGCTAGCCACGATGGCGTAACCCTCCGCCACCGGTCCAATCCGTATTCGCCCCTTCTTCTTCTTCATGGAAATATCCTGCAGGGGGTCTGGGGGCGCAAAGCCCCCCAGTTATCGCGGGACGCAGGAAGGATGCGTTTCAACGATTTATCTTGACTTCCCGCGCGGCATGGACCATCTGCCACAGGCCAAGGCCCGCTGCCGCGTGAGCAGCCGCGAAAGATTCGCACGGGGCGCATGGCATTTCATTCAGTTTCCCATTCACGCGGGGAGGCTTGCGGGCATCCTCGTATCGCGCTCGCATCCCTGTGTTCGCCGTGGCCCGCTGCCACGGCTCCTGCCCTTGCGTCCGATACGGGGGATGCGGGGGACGAAAGTATCTTGATGGAAAAGACAAATTCCCGCCGCTCCTATCGTGACGGCAAGGGTAAACCCCGCAATCCCCAGCATCACGCCGCACCGAACGAGGGCCGCCGCGCCCCCGCGCGCGATCCGCTGCCGACCGGACCTTTCGCAGAGATGGGTATCGATCCGCGCATCAACGCAAATATCGCCGCGATGGGACTGACCCGGCCGACGCCGATCCAGGCCGAGGGCATTCCCGCGGTCGTGGAAGGCCGCGACGTGCTGGGACTGGCCCAGACCGGCACCGGCAAGACTGCCGCCTTCGGCCTGCCAATGCTGACCCGGTTGATCAAGTTCGGCAAGAAACCCGACCCCAAGACCTGCCGCGCGCTGATCCTTGCCCCTACCCGCGAACTGGCAACGCAGATCGCCCAGAATATCGACGCCTATGCCGAGGGCACGCCGATCCGCAGTTTCCGCGTCGTCGGCGGCGCATCGATCAATGTTCAGACCGAGCGGCTCTCGCGCGGGGTCGATGTGCTGATCGCCACGCCAGGCCGCCTGATCGACCTGATCGAACGGCGCGCGATCTCGCTCGAGGCAACGACCTACCTGGTGCTGGACGAGGCCGACCAGATGCTGGATATCGGCTTTATCCACGCGCTGCGCCGGATTGCGAAGATGCTGCCGCCCAAGCGCCAGACATTGCTGTTTTCAGCCACCATGCCCAAGCTGATGTCGGAACTGGCCGACACCTATCTGAGCGATCCGGTCCGTGTCGCCGTGAACCCTCCGGGCAAGGCCGCGGAAAAGATCGAGCAGGGCGTGCATTTCGTGTCGCAGGGCGACAAGGCCACGCTGCTGGCCGAATACCTGTCGAAACATCCGGGCGAGCTTGCGATGGTCTTTGGCCGCACCAAGCACGGTTCGGACAAGCTGGCCAAGCTGCTGGACAAGTGGGGTTTCACCGTCGCCGCGATCCATGGCAACAAGAGCCAGGGCCAGCGCGAGCGCGCCCTGCAGGCCTTCCGCAAGGGAGAGACGCAGATTCTCGTCGCAACGGATGTCGCGGCACGCGGGCTGGATATCCCCGAGGTCGCGCATGTCTATAATTACGACCTGCCGAACGTGCCCGAGAACTACGTCCACCGGATCGGCCGCACCGCCCGTGCCGGGCGCGACGGCCGGGCAGTGGCTTTCTGCGCCCCGGCCGAGTTGGGAGAGTTGCGCGCCATCGAACGGGCGATGAAATCGGCAATCCCGGTTATCGGCGGCGAGGTTCCTGCGGCCCCTGCCCCCTCCGGGCGCAGTCCGGGCAGCCGGGGCAAACCTGCTGGCGGCAGCACCAGACGCCCGCCTCGCCGTCCTTCGCGTCAGCCCAAAAGCCGGCAGGCCAAGGGCTGATCCTGTCAGCCCCGCCCCCCGGCAAGGCGGTCAGCCTCGGGCAATCCGCGCAGGCGCAGCATTGCCCAGGCACCGACGGCAGGACCGGGTATCAGGACGAGGAAGGCCCATCGCCAGCCGCCAAGGGCGGCGGCGATATGGGGCATGATCCAGATGGTCAGCACGGTGAGCGCAAAGCCGATGCTGACCTGCAATGTCAGCGCCGTGCCGATGAAGCGCGGATCGGCAAGCTCGGTGACGGCAGTGGAGAACTGGGCGCTGTCTCCGGCAATCGAGATGCCCCAGATCACCGCGACCAGCGCCAGCAGCCATTCAGGGCCATCGAAGGCGAAGCCGATCAGCAGCGCGCAACTCCCCGACACCGCCATCATCCCGGCGGTCGTCAGGCAGCGCCCGATGCGGTCCGAAAGCAACCCGCCCAGGATACAGCCGACCGCACCCGAGGCGACGACGAGGAACGCGAATAGCGAAGGAGAGGCGAAAGGCCCCGCCCCGCCCTGTTCTGCCGCCGTCGCGAAGGCAAGAAACCACGCCCACATGGCGTAGAGCTCCCACATATGCCCGAAATAGCCCAGATTGGCCAAAAGCACCCCACGGTCGCGAAATATCGTCAGGGCACGCCCTGGATCGAAGACGGCGCGGCCGAATGCATAGGGTCCTTCCCTGATCATCAGGCCAAAGATCGCCGCCGACAGGGCGGCGCCAAGGCTGGCCAGACTCACGACCAGCCGCCAGTCCAATCCGTCTACGACCGCGCGAAACAGATGCGGCATCGAGGATCCGAGTGTAAGCGCTCCGATCAGCACCCCCATCGCCAGACCGCGCCCTCGGCGGAACCACGTGGCCATCAGCTTCATCGCTGGCGGATATATCCCGGCCAGCGCGATACCGGTCACGAAACGGGCGATGACCGCGGCGGACCAGCCCGGTTCGAACAGCAAGACGGCATTGGCGGATGCCGCAACCAGGGCCGAAATCGCGATCAGGCGCGTCATACGCATGAGATCGGGCAGGTTGACCAGCGACGAGGCAAGCGCGCCCAGCACGAAACCTATCTGCACGCCATTGGTCAGCCAGCCCGCCTGCGCGGGCGTCAATGCCCATTCCCGGGTCAGTTCGGGCACCACGGCGGTGGCCGAGAACCAGCAGGTCATAGCGCCGACGACGCCGGCACTCAGCAGTGCCAGCGCCCGCCACCGCCCCGGGGCGGCTTCTGCAACCGGGACGCTCAGTCCTCGTCCTGCGTTTGAGGCGTCTCGCGCGGGGGGCGGCCGATGATGTCGCGCAGCGCGTCAAGCTCGATGAAATTATCGGCCTGACGGCGCAATTCATCCGCGATCATCGGCGGTTGCGAGCGGATCGTCGAGACGACAGACACACGCACGCCGCGCCGCTGCAAGGCTTCGATCAGCGGACGGAAGTCGCCATCGCCCGAAAACAGCACGGCATGATCCAGACGCGGCGCCAGCTCCATGGCGTTGACGGTCAGTTCGATATCCATGTTGCCCTTGACCTTCCGACGCCCCAGGCTGTCGGTATATTCCTTGGCAGGTTTGGTGACGACGCAAAAGCCGTTGTAATGCAGCCAATCGACCAGGGGCCGGATGGGAGAATATTCCTCGCCTTCAATGAGCGCGGTATAGTAGTAGGCACGCATCAATTTGCCGCGGCGGTCAAATTCCTGACGCAGAAGCTTGTAATCGATGTCGAAACCAAGAGATTTGGCTGCTGCGTAAAGGTTGGCCCCATCGATGAAAATCGCCAACCTGTCATCCTTGTAAAACATTCGAATTGCCTTCAATGAGACGTTACCGGGTGAACCGGCGACAACCATCCGCCGGGGAGTTTCCCTGGCAGTGGAACCGTCGCGATCCTACGACTTGAGTTTTCAGCAGGTTACTATGTCCCAATACAAACTCGCACTTATTGCCTTAGGCGCTAACCTGCCCTCTGCCGGCGCTGACGTGGGTGAAACGTTGCGCTTGGCGGCGAGCATTCTGCACGAAAACCCGAATACTACAATAACCTCCTTTAGCCGTTTTTGGAAAACCCCGGCAATGCCGGCTGGTTCCGGTCCCGATTATGTGAACGCGGCGCTGACTTTGCGCACAACCCTGCCGGCCCAGGATCTGCTGTCACTGTTACATGAAATCGAGGCTCGTTTCGGCCGCGACCGCAGCACCGGGCGCTGGTCGTCGCGGGTGCTGGATCTGGACCTGATCGCTCTTGACGACCAGATCCTGCCCGATGGGGATACACAGCGGCTCTGCATGCGGCTTTCGCCCGAACGGCAAAGGACCTCTGCGCCGGAAACCCTGATCCTGCCGCATCCGCGATTGCAGGATCGCGGCTTTGTCCTGGCCCCGCTGGCCGAGATCGCGCCAGAATGGCGTCACCCGGTTACGGGGCAGAGCGTGGCGCAGATGCTGGCCGCCCTGCCCGACGAGGCGACAAGGGGAATGACACCCTTCGCGGCAAGGGAAATGCCGGTATTACCTTGACATTTCCAGCCACAATCTCCAGTTATCCTTTTTCGTTCCCGAACTCCGATTCGCAACTCTACAGGTGAAGAATGGCCCGCGTAACGGTCGAAGACTGCGTCGACAAGGTTCCCAATCGTTTTGATCTGGTGATGCTGGCCTCGCATCGCGCGCGAGAGATTACCTCGGGCAGCGCCCCCACGGTCGATCGCGACAATGACAAGAATCCCGTTGTCGCCCTGCGCGAAATCGCCGACGAAACACAGCCGGTGGACGATCTGCGCGAACGCATGATCGAAGCCAGCCAGACCCAGATCGAAGTGGACGAACCCGAAGAGGACGCGATGGCGTTGCTTCTGGGCGCCGAAATCGACCGTCCCAAACCCGCCGACGAGGAATCCGAAGAGCGGATGCTGCGCATGATGCTGGAAGCCAGCCAGCGCAGCTGATCGGTTTCACGGAGGTCTTCGTCAAGCATGATCGACGTCGAGGACCTCATTGCGCTGATCCGCAATTACAATCCGCGCAGCAATCTGCAGCTGATCCGCGATGCCTATGAATACGGCATGCGGATGCATGAGGGGCAGTTCCGCCAGTCGGGCGAGCCCTATTTCACCCATCCCATCGCCGTTGCCGCCATCCTGACCGAGATGCGGCTGGACGACGCGACCATCGCCACTGCCCTGCTGCATGATACCGTCGAGGACACGCGCTCGACCATGACCGAGGTCGAAGCGATGTTCGGGCGCGAGATCGCCGAGCTGGTCGATGGCGTAACCAAGCTGACCAACCTGCAGCTCAGTTCGGCCCAATCCAAGCAAGCCGAGAATTTCCGCAAGCTTTTCATGGCTATGTCGCGCGATCTTCGGGTGATTCTGGTCAAGCTGGCGGACCGGTTGCACAATATGCGTACGATCCGCTCGATGAAGCCGGAAAAGCAGCTTCAGAAGGCGCGCGAGACGATGGATATCTATGCGCCGCTGGCCGGGCGCATGGGGATGCAATGGATGCGCGAGGAACTGGAGGACCTGGCCTTCAAGGTCATCAATCCCGAGGCCCGCAACTCGATCATCCGCCGTTTCGTCAGCCTGCAGCGTGAATCCGGCGATGTCATCAGCCAGATCACCGCCGATATCCGCACCGAACTGGAACGTGAGGGGCTGGAAGCGGATGTCTTCGGGCGCGCGAAGAAACCCTTCTCAGTCTGGCGGAAAATGCAGGAAAAACAGCTCGCCTTCTCACGCCTTTCGGATATCTACGGCTTTCGGATCATCACCCGCAACGAAGCCGATTGCTATCGTGCCCTCGGGCTGATCCATCACCGCTGGCGGGCGGTGCCGGGGCGGTTCAAGGATTATATCAGCCAGCCGAAATCGAACGGTTACCGCTCGATCCATACCACGGTCTCGGGCCGCGACGGCAAGCGGGTCGAGGTTCAAATCCGCACCCGCCAGATGCACGAGGTCGCCGAGGCCGGGGTGGCCGCGCATTGGGCCTATCGCGATGGGGTCCGGGCCAAGAACCCCTTTGCCGCCGATCCCGCCGAATGGATCGAGACGCTGACCGATCATTTCGAGGGCGAGGATCACGACGATTTCCTCGAGAATGTCAAACTCGAGATGTATCAGGATCAGGTCTTCTGCTTTTCCCCGAAAGGCGATGTCATCCAGCTGCCGCGCGGCGCGACGCCGATCGACTTCGCCTATGCGATCCATACCAGGCTGGGCCATTCCTGCGTCGGTGCGAAGGTGGACGGCATCCGCGTGCCGCTGTGGACGCGGCTCAAGAACGGGCAATCGGTCGAGATCATCGCGGCCTCGGGGCAGCGTCCGCAGGCGACTTGGCTGGACGTGGTGGTGACGGGCCGCGCCAAGGCCGCCATCCGGCGCTCATTACGCCAGGAGGACCGCGACCGCTTCATCCGGCTAGGACGTGAACTGGTGCGGGTAAGCTTCGAGCATGTCGAGCGCAAGGCGACCGACAAGGCCCTGGGCATCGCCGCCACCCAGATGGGGCTGGACAGCGCCGAGGAGCTTCTGGCCCGGATCGGCAGCGCCGAAAACTCCGCCAAGGAAGTGCTCGATGTCCTCTATCCCGATCTCGTGGACACATCTGACGAATTGGACGGCCGTCGCCCGATTGCCGGACTGGATGCCGATCAGAGCTTCACCCGCGCCCCCTGTTGCAGCCCCCTGCCGGGCGAGCGCATCGTCGGGATCACCTATCGCGGGCGCGGCGTGGTGATCCATGCGATCGACTGCCCGGTGCTTGCCGAGTTCGAGGATAACCTGGACCGTTGGGTCGATCTGCGCTGGCGCGAAGGACGTCATCCTCCCGCCTATTCGACCATGCTGCATCTGACCATTCGCCATGACGCGGGGATCCTTGGCCGGATCTGCACCTTGATCGGACAGCATGGGGCGAATATCTCGGATCTCGAGTTCCTCGACCGCAAGCCGGATTTCTACCGTATCGCGATCGAGGTGGAGTTGCGGCATTACGAGCATCTGCATGCGCTGCTGACCGCACTCGAAGCAGAAAGCGACGTGGCTCAGGTGGCCCGGATCCGCGACCCGGCATTGAAACCGTAAGACTTCCGTCATGGTTTCTTTGTAAAGCGGAACGAGGCAGAGGCAGGGGATCGGAAAGCAAGGTGTTCAAACGCCGCAAACCTCGCAGTTACGGCCAGATGGCCAGCGACATGTTCTATCCGCGGGGCGGCTGGCGCCGGGCGGGGACCTATGTGCTGCACCGGTTGCGCCGCCTGCCCGATCAGCCCCACCGCATCGGACGCGGGGTCGCGGCTGGCGTTTTCGTGTCCTTCACGCCGCTTTTCGGCCTGCATTTCGCAAGCGCGGCGGCGGTCGCGTGGCTGATCGGCGGTAATATCCTTGCCGCGCTTCTGGCGACCTTTGTCGGTAATCCGATCACCTTTCCCTTCATCGCTGTGCTGTCCGTCAGCCTCGGGCGCCAGCTTCTGGGCCTGGGCGGGGAACTGTCACCGCAGTTCATTTTCGGGGAGTTCACCCGCGCCAGTGCCGAGCTTTGGTACAATATCCTGTCGATCTTTGGGCCGAAACAGGCGCATTGGGAGAATCTGGGCGATTTCCTTTACCAGGTTTACTGGCCTTATATCGTTGGCGGGGTGATCATCGGACTGGCGGTCAGCATTGCCTCGCATTACCTGACCGTTCCCGTTATTCGCGCCTATCACCGCCGCCGCGAGAAAAAAATGGCGGCGCGAATCGCGCGGGTTCGGGCAAGCAGCGCCCCCACGGTTACGCGAGGACGCGAAGAGGCCGAAAAGGGGGGTGCCGCCCCCCGTCCTTCGGACTCCCCCCGGGATATTTCGATGAAGAAGAAAGAGCCTCAATAGCCTTTCACGCGATCCACGAGATTCAGGATCGGCTGACCGGACATGGCGCGCCGCAGATTTTCGGCTACCACCGGGGCGGCGGTTTCCGGGCGGGTGTCAGCGGCGATATGCGGTGTCACGGTAATCCGGGGATGTTTCCAGAAAGGATGATCCGGGGGCAAAGGCTCGGTCCGGAACACGTCCAGCACGGCATGGCCGAGCCGGCCGAAATCGAGCGCCGCGATCAGTGCATCCTCGTCCAGCAGCGTTCCCCTGCCGGGATTGATGAGCCAGGCGCCTTCGGGCAAGCGGGCAAAGCGATCGGCATTCATCAGGCCCCGCGTGGCCGCCGTGTCGGGCAGCAGGGTGACGAGGATCTCGGCCCGCTCCAATGCCCGGTCCAGATCGCTAGCCCCGAGAACCTCTATCCCCTCAACCGGCCTTCCCGATGCGCTCCAGCCGGTCACGGGAAAACCAATGCCCGCCAGCATGCGGCCAGTGGCACGGCCCAGTTCACCCATGCCCAGGATGGTTATGCGCCGCTCGGACGCCAGCGGCGGGATCTGGCCGTTGCGCCAGATCCCGTCCTGCGCATAACGGTCCATCTCCAGATGCCCGCGCATCGCCCAGCCCGTGCAATATTCCGACATGCCCTGCGCCAGTCCCGGATCGACCATGCGCGCCAAGGGCTGCGTCAACGTGGGATTGCCGATGATGCGCTCGACCCCGGCCCAGAGGCTCTGGACAAGACGGGCGTTGCGATAGGGGGACAGGTCCTCGATCTCGCCGCCCGGCGCATAGATGATCGCATCAAAACCCGCAGGCTCGCCTTCGCGCTTCAACTGCATCTCGGGGCAGGCAGAAACAAGCGGCGCCGACCACTCTTCCCACATGGATTCGGGCGCTGCGAACAGAACTTGCATCGGATCACCTCGGTTTATGGACATGTGCGGACTGGACCATGCCAAAGCCCAGCATCAGGATCATCATAGCGGTCCCGCCATAGCTGACCAGAGGCAGGGGCGAGCCGACCACCGGCAGCATGCCCATGACCATGCCCATGTTAATCGCGAAATAGACGAAGAAGGTGCCGCCGATCCCGATGGTCAGCAGCGAACCGAAACGGTCGCGATTGCCGAGTGCCGAGAACAGGCAAAAGCCGATGATCAGCGTATAAAGCACCAGAAGCGAACCGGCCCCGACAAATCCGAACTCCTCGGCAAGCACCGTAAAGATGAAATCGGTGTGTTTCTCGGGCAGGAAGTTCAGGCGCGATTGCGTGCCCTGCATGAAGCCCCTGCCCGACCAGCCGCCAGAGCCAAGGGCGATCTGCGCCTGCGTGATGTTGTAGCCCGCCCCGAGAGGATCGACCGAAGGATCCAGAAAGGTGTCGATCCGGCGATACTGGTAATCCTTGAGCAACTGCCATTCGGTGTCGCGACTCTCAAGAACCGTCGTGACAAGTGCCACGGCCAACAGGATCACGGCGGCGAAATACCACAGCGATACTCCGGCCGCGAACATCACGATCGCCCCCCCGGTGATCAGCATGATCGATGTTCCGAGGTCGGGCTGCATCAGCACCAGACCGGTCGGCGTCAGGATCAGGATCACCGGGACCAGCACCCATAGCGGATGCGAAGTCTTCTTGACATCAAGCCAGTCGTAATAGGCCGCAAGAACCAGAACCAGGGCGACTTTCATCAATTCCGACGGCTGGAGTTGAACCGGGCCGATATCGATCCAGCGCTGCGCGCCCATCCCGATGTCACCGATCAGCTCGACCGCGATCAGCAGCAGCAGGCACAGGACATAACCGAACACCGACACGCCGCGCCAGAACCACATCGGCACGAAAGCCAGGGCGATCATCGCGACAAGCCCCACAACATAGCGGTACATCTGCGGCTTGGCCCAGATGTCGGTATCCCCCCCCGCCACCGAATAGAGCATCACGAAACCATAGCAGGCCACGGCGGAAAGCAGGAAGACAAGCGGCCAGTTCAGATACAGGATCTTGCGCCAACCTGCGGGAGTCTGGGCAACCTGATAGTCGAGATAGGCCATCCTGTCCCCTCAGGCCTGCGACGACCGGCCGGATTTGGGCGGCTCGGGCGTATAAAGCTTCATCATCTTGTGCCGGGCCTCCATCTCGGCCCTTTGCGCCTCGGGAACGGAATCGAGCGGTGGCAATCCCCCCGCCAGCGCGTAAAGCAGGATGTCGCGGGCGATCGGGGCCGCAACCGTCGAGCCGCCGCCGCCATGCTCGACCACCACCGAGACCGCGAAACGGGGTTGCTCATACGGCGCAAAGCAGACGAACAACGCGTGATCGCGCCTTTCCCATGGCAGCTGTTCATTCGAAACCACGCCACGGGCGCGCTCGGCCGCGGTGATATTGCGCACCTGGCTGGTGCCGGTCTTGCCGGCCATGCGCCATTCCTCGGCAATGATCCGCGAACTGCGTGCCGTGCCGCGCGCGGAATTCATCACCGCGTCCATTCCCGCCCGGACCTGCTGCAAGTTCCGGGGATCGAAGCCCAGATCGGGGAATTCCTCACTCAGTTGCGGCACACCGTCGATGGCACGCACCAATCGCGGCGAGATCAGCCTGCCCGAGGCGACCCGCGCGGTCATCACCGCGAGTTGCATCGGCGAGGCCAGGACGAAGCCCTGCCCGATCGAGGCGTTCAGGCTGTCGCCGATCTGCCATTCCTGATCGTATCTTTCGCGTTTCCAGGCGCGGTCGGGCGCGATGCCTTGGGCGATGGCCGACATCGGCAGGTCGTGCCTCACGCCAATGCCCAGCTTGCGCGCCATCTCGGCGATGCGGTCAATGCCGACACGCTGCGCCAGTTCGTAATAGTAGACGTCGCAACTTTGTTCGAGGCTCTGGATCGCGTCCATCTGGCCATGCCCGCCACGCCGCCAGCAGTGGAAACGCCGCCCCCCCACCTCGACATATCCGGGGCAGTAGAAACTGGAGCCACCATTGATGACACCCGCTTCGAGCCCTGCCATCAGCGTGACCAGCTTGAAGGTCGAGCCGGGCGGGTAGACCCCCTGAACCGTCTTGTCGGCGAGAGGCCGGTGGTTATGCTCCATCAGCGAGCGGTAATCGGGGCCGGAAATACCGCGCACGAACTTGTTCGGATCGAAGCTGGGCGTGGAGCAGGAGCACAGCACCTCGCCGGTCTGGACATCGAGGACCACCGCGGCCGCACTTTCCGTTCCCATTCGCTGCGCCGCGTAATTCTGTAGCCCCGCATCGATGGTCAGTTGCACCGTGGCGCCCTGCTGGCCCTCTTTCCGGCTGAGTTCGCGCATCTCGCGCCCGGCGCTGTTGACCTCGACCCGGCGCTCTCCCGCCGTGCCGCGCAGTTCCGTCTCCATCTTGGCCTCGACACCGACCTTGCCAAGCTGGAACTCGGGCAGCATCAGCACCGGATCTGGATTCTCGATCTTTGACAGGTCGTAATCCGAAACCGGTCCTACATAGCCAAGCACATGCGCCAAATCATGGGATCGCGGATAGACGCGCGACAGGCCGGATTCCGGCGTCACCCCGGGCAAGGCGGGCGCATTGACCGCGATAGAACTGAACTGCTCCCAGCTCAGGCGATCCGCGAGCACGATGGGGGTAATCGCGGATCGCCGGGAAAACTCGTCCAGCAATTCCGCCATCCGCGCATCATTGATCGGGATCAGTCGCGACAGGTGGCGCAGAACCGCTTCGACATCTCCGCCCGCCTCTTCGCGGGTCAGGGTGACACGGTAATTCTGTTCATTACCCGCAATGACGGCTCCCGTGCGGTCATGGATCAGCCCCCGGGCGGGCGGCAGCAAGCGAATCTTGATGGAGTTGCCGTCCGACAACATCCGGTATTCGTCGGCATGTTCAAGCTGCATGGTTCGCAGCCGCAATCCCAGGGCCATGGCTATGCCAAGCTGGACACCGCCAAGCATCAGACCCCGCCGCCCCAGCATGCGGCTGCTTTCCATGACTTCGCGCGGCGATTTCTTCATCGGCTGTATCTCATCATCTCGGCCTCTGCCGGGCTGATCCTGCGCAACCCGATCAGCCAGCGCGCGGCAAGGACGACCAGCGGATAAAAGCCCACGGTCGAGATATATTGCAGGAGCACGTTCCCGAATGCAGGCACAGGCAACAGGAATAGAAACTGCACCATCCGATAGCCCAGCATCATGACGCCCATGAGGATCGAGACCCGCAGCCATTCAATCATAAACGGCTGATCGCGCCAACGGTTCTCGCGCGAGCGGGCGAATTCGCTGCCGATCAGGACGATGGCAGCCCAGAGACCCGGCGGCCGCAACAGCAGGACATCCTCCAGCAGGAACAACCCGGCGATCATCGGGGCGGCAAGCTGATCCGGGCGGCGCAAGAGCCATACGAACAGCAGGCAAAGCGCCAGATCCGGGCCGGGCCGGCCAATATGGCCGGTCCAGAGCGGCAAAAGCCGCGCAAACAGGATCAGTGCCTGGCAGAGAATGAAAAGACCCGCACCGAGAAGGACCTGTCTTCGCACATTCTCGATCACTGCGATGACCCGCTCAAAAGGGCCTCGGCGCCCCGATCGGCTTCGAAAAACTCCTCGGGCAGCGGCGGGCCTATCAGGTCATGCTCCTCCGCCTCCGGCACAATCAGCGCCCCGGCATCGGTCAACTGCTCCTCGGGATGAGCGCGCAGCACGCGCAGGAATTCCAGCCGCCCGTAATCGGCCGCCAATCGCAGCCTTGTCCGGCCATCCGCACCCTCGGCAACATGCCCGACCAGAAGCCCGGACGGAAAGACGCCACCATCTCCGGAGGTGACGACACGATCCCCGGCGCGCACATTGTCCGGGGTCTCGATGAACTCAAGCAGGGGATAGGCGCTGTTATCTCCGGTCAACAGAGCACGTATGCCCGAAGGCTGGATGGTGACCGGCACCCGCGAGGAAGGATCGGTCAGCAGCACGACACGGCTGGTGCGCTGGCCGACGCCAGAAATCCGCCCCACCAGACCCAGGCCATCCATTGTCGCCCAGCCATCGACGATGCCATCGCGGGCACCGACATTGAGCAGGACCGACTGACGGAAGGCCGTGCCCGAATCCACCATGACCACGCCGGTCACGCTGGTCAGCGCAGGGTCGATGCGAACATCGTTCAGCGCCGAAAGCTTGGAGTTTTCCTCCTGCAGCCTGACGGCCGCCTCCTTCCATTCGGCGGCCTTCCGCAACTCCCGGCGAAGCTCCTGATTTTGTTCATAGAGCCTTGCATAAGACTGAAAGCCCGCGATCATCTCGCTGATCTGCGTGACCGGGGCCATCGCCCATTCGAAACTGGGCACAACCCGGTCGATCACCGCCGTACGCATCTTTTCGGCGCGCGGGCTGTCGATTCGCCAGAACAGGAACAGCCCGGCCAATGCAATCGCCAGCAGCGCGATGAGGACGCGGCGGATCGGCGTGGCGAAATCTGGTCCCTTGCGCGCCATTCAGCGCCTCCGCGCGGTTGGTCTCAGCTTTCGTAATCTATCACATGACGGAGCTGTTTTTCATATTCCAATGCCTTGCCCGTTCCCAGGGCAACGCAGTTCATCGGCTGATCGGCAAGGCTGATCGACAGGCCGGTCTGCTCGCGCAGCGCCAGGTCCAACTCGCCCAGCATGGCGCCGCCACCGGTCAGAATCACGCCGCGATCGACGATATCGGCGGCCAGATCCGGAGGCGTCGCCTCCAGCGCGACCATCACCGCCTCGCAGATCGCCTGCATCGGTTCTGTCAGCGCCTCGGCGATCATCGCCTGAGAGATTTCGATCTCCTTGGGAATGCCGTTCAACAAATCGCGACCACGCACCATCAGCGTCGCCCCGCGCCCGTCATCGGGCATTCGCGCGGTGCCGATAGAGGTCTTGATCCGCTCGGCGGTCGAATCACCGATCAGCAGGTTCTGGTTGCGGCGCAGGTAATTGATGATCGCCTCGTCCATCCGGTCGCCGCCGATCCGGACCGAGCGCGCATAGACCACATCGCCCAGGGACAGCACCGCGACCTCGGTTGTGCCGCCGCCGATATCGACGACCATGCTGCCGGTGGGCTCGGTGATCGGCATGCCCGCGCCGATGGCCGCGGCAATCGGCTCCGCGATCAGCCCGGCCTTGCGGGCGCCCGCCGACAGGACCGATTGCCGGATGGCGCGTTTCTCGACCGGGGTTGCCCCATGCGGCACGCAGACGATGATCTTGGGCTTGGAGAAGGTGGTACGCTTGAACACTTTCTTGATGAAATGCTTGATCATCTGCTCGGCGCTGTCGAAATCGGCGATGACGCCCTCGCGCATCGGCCGGATCGCCTCGATACTGCCGGGCGTGCGGCCCAGCATCAGTTTCGCGTCCTCGCCCACGGCCAGCACCTGCCGCTTGCCGTCCTTGACGTGATAGGCGACGACCGAGGGCTCGTTCAGAATGATCCCCTTGCCCTTGACATAGATCAGCGTATTCGCCGTCCCAAGGTCGATTGCGATATCGGTCGAAAACAATCCCCCGAATGCCATGCACGTATCCCTTTCGCGCCGGTTGGTCCCGGCCTGCCCCGTTTTCCGTCCCTTTCCCGTGTGCTTTTGCGGAATCGCGCCACGGGAAAAGACGTCGCCCCATATAGAAGGCTAACACCGTTGACGAAAGCCCCTGTCGAGAGGCTCCGCGTATACCGGCTGGCAGGACTGCACGAAAGCCGGATATGCGCCCGTCACGGCGCAATCAGCATGAAAAGGGCTAACAAACCGTTAAGCAAGGCGATGGAATCGCATTTTCGAAGGAACGGAGCCCGGACCAGCCGGGCCCCACCGATGATATCCGGTCAATGCGAATACATGCTGATCTGTTTCGCGTCGCTGTCCTTGCCGGTCTTTTCGCGCCGCACGATCAGCCGGTTCAACGCCCCGACATAGGCCTTGACCGAGGCCAGGATCGTGTCGGTATCGGATGACTGGCCGGTGACGATGCGGCCATCCTCCTCCATCCGGACGCTGACCGTGGCCTGGGCATCCGTGCCCTCGGTCACCGCGTGGACCTGATAGAGCTGCAGTTCCGCGTCATGCGGGAAAATCTTCTTCACCGCATTGAAGCAGGCATCCACGGGGCCGTCGCCGGTGGAATGCACGGATTTCTCCTCGCCCCCCACGATCATGGTCAGGTCTGCGGATTGTCCGTCGCTGCCGCAGATCACCCGCAGATGCTTGACCTGCAGGTAATCGTCGCCGGTATTGGCGGCGGCATCCTGCACCAGCGCGACGATATCATCGTCATAGACTTCTTTCTTTCGATCGGCCAAGGCCTTGAAACGCACGAAGATATCCTTGAGCTGGTTGTCCCCGACCTCGTAGCCCAGATCGGCCAGCTTGGCGCGCAGGGCGGCGCGGCCGGAATGCTTGCCCATGGCGATGTTGTTCTCGTTCAGCCCGATATCGGCGGGCTTCATGATCTCGAATGTCTCGACATTCTTCAGCACACCGTCCTGGTGGATGCCGGATTCATGCAGGAAGGCGTTCTTGCCGACGATGGCCTTGTTGAACTGCACCGGGAAACCCGAGACCTGGGCCACCCGGCGCGACAGCCCCATGATCCTGGTGGTGTCGATGCCAGTGCTGAAGGGCATGATGTCGTTGCGCACCCGCATCGCCATGACCACTTCTTCCAGCGCGGTGTTGCCCGCCCGCTCGCCCAGCCCGTTGATCGTGCACTCGATCTGCCGCGCGCCGGCCTCCACCGCAGCCAGCGAATTCGCCGTCGCCATGCCCAGGTCGTTATGGCAGTGGGTCGCGAAAATCACCTCGTCGGCGCCCGGCACCCGTTCCAGCAGCATGCGGATCAGTTCGGCGCTTTCGCGCGGCGCGGTATAGCCCACCGTATCGGGAATATTGATCGTGCTCGCCCCGCATTTGATGGCGATCTCGACCACCCGGCACAGGTAGTCATGCTCGGTCCTTGTCGCATCCATCGGCGACCATTGCACATTGTCGCACAGGTTGCGGGCATGGGTCACGGTCTGCTCGATCCGTTCGGCCATCTGGTCCATATCCAGGTTGGGGATCGCGCGATGCAGCGGCGAGGTGCCGATGAAGGTGTGGATGCGTGGCTGCTTCGCGTGCCTGATCGCCTCCCAGCAGCGGTCGATATCCGGGATCTGGGCGCGGGCGAGGCCGCAGATCACGCTGTTTCTCGATTGTTTGGCGATCTCGCTCACAGCGGCGAAATCGCCCTCGGAGGCGATGGGGAAGCCTGCCTCGATGATATCCACATTCATCTCGTCCAGCATCTGGGCGATTTCCAGCTTTTCGGCATGGCTCATCGTGGCACCCGGCGATTGCTCGCCATCGCGCAGGGTGGTGTCAAAGATGTATACGCGGTTCTGGTCAGTCATCTGGTCGTCTTTCTTACACTCATGTGAGGGGTTTGTGCGCGCGCCCCGGGCACTGACCTGACTGAGCGGCGGCCCGGGAAGACCCGCTCAGCGCAGCGTAAGAAGAAGCAGACCACGGAGATTCACGGCCAGAAGCGCGCCAAAGGGCGCGGTAGTGGCGGTGGCGATATGTCGCATCCGAGTCATGTGGCGGAATATGCCGCCCATGATCCGGCTTGAAAAGGGAAAAATCGTATCCGTTGCGCCGATCCTTTCACCGGATGCCCGGCACACCGGACGAAACCCGCCTTTTTTCCTGACCGGACAAGGCCATGACTGCGCAACATTACGCATGCGTCATATTTTTTGCTGGCCCCATGCCTCCCTGCACGCCTATCCTCGATCCATCAATAATAATGATAAACATCATCAAGGAGGAAGAAATGTCCCGGAAAATCGTCGTCGGTTTCGACGGCAGCGAAGCATCGCATCGTGCGCTGGACTTCGCGACTACCCGCGCCAAGGCGCAGGGTGACAGCATTGTCATCGCCCATGTGCTGGAGTGGTCTCCCTACAGCTTCCTGACCCCGAACGAGTTGGAGGAACGGCACAAGCGCCGGCAGGAGGAATTGACCCGGGCGGAAACGGCGATTCTCGCCCCGGTAACGGCCAAGGTCGAGGCGGCGGGCGTGCCTGTCTCGACGGTGCTGAAATACGGCCATATCGCCGAAACGCTGGTCCAGATCGCCAAGGACGAGGATGCCGCGCTGATCATGATCGGGCGGATGGGGCATTCGGGCCTGTCATCGCGCATCTTTGGTTCCGTCGCGGGCACATTGGCGCAAGTCGCGCCGGTACCGGTAACCATTGTCCCCTGAACGCCAAGGAGTATTCATCATGACTTTTCGTGCAATGCATATGCTCGCCGCCGCATTCGGGATGACCTTGCTCGGCGCGGCCCCGGCCCTGGCGCAGGGAATCGACGCGGTATTCGACCAGTATTTCGGCTATGCGACAGGCTGGTTCGTCAATATAATATTCTACACATTCAATATCTTCGGCTATGATTTCCCGTGGATCGTCGGCTGGCTGGTGGCCGGGGCGATGGTATTCACCATCTATTTCGGTTTTGTGCAGTTCAAGATGGTTCCGCATGCCATCGCATTGGTGAAAGGGGATTATTCCGATCCGAATGACGCAGGCGAGGTCAGCCATTTCCAGGCGCTCGCCACAGCGCTGTCGGGCACGGTCGGTCTTGGCAATATCGCCGGCGTGGCAGTCGCCGTGGGCGTCGGCGGACCCGGCGCGACATTCTGGATGATTCTCGCCGGTTTGCTCGGCATGGCATCGAAATTCACCGAATGCACGCTCGGCGTGAAATATCGCAACGAATACGATGACGGCACCGTATCGGGCGGACCGATGTATTACATGACCAAGGGCTTTGCCGAGCGCGGTTTGCCCGGCGGCAAGTTCCTTGGCGTCATGTTCGCGATCTTCTGCATCCTCGGCTCCTGGGGCGGCGGGAACATGTTTCAGTCGAACCAGGCCCATGCGCAGCTTTCCAATGTCATCGGGGATTATCCGGGCTGGATCACCGGCGTGATCTTCGCCGGTATCGTCTTTCTGGTCATCATTGGTGGCCTGAAATCCATCGCCAGCGTGACCGAGAAAGTCGTGCCTTTCATGGGCATCCTTTACGTCGGGACGGCGCTCATCATCATCCTGATGAATTTCAACATGATCGGAACCGCCTTCGGCCAGATCATCTCTGGCGCCTTCACCGAAAGCGGGATCGTCGGTGGAGCCATCGGCGCACTGATCCAGGGCTTCCGCCGCGCCGCCTTCTCGAACGAGGCCGGTGTCGGCTCGGCCGCCATCGCCCATTCGGCGGTGCGCACCAAGGAACCGATCACCGAGGGGTTCGTATCTCTGCTGGAGCCATTCATCGATACGGTTGTCATCTGCACCATGACCGCACTGGTCATCGTCATCACCGGGCAACTGGTCACCGATCCCGCAACCGGCATGTTCGTGCTGGACGAGGCCGGCGAGGCGATCAAGACGCTGGACGGCAGCAGCGGGGTGGCACTGACATCCGCCGCCTTCAGCAGCACCTTCAGCTGGTTCCGCTATGTGCTGGTTGTCGCGGTGGTGCTGTTTGCCTTCTCGACGATGATCTCCTGGAGCTATTACGGCCTGAAAGCCTGGACCTACCTGTTCGGCGAGGGACAGACCAAGGAGATCATCTACAAGCTGCTGTTCTGCTTCTTCGTCTTTCTCGGCGCAACGATCCAGCTTGGCTCGGTCCTCGACTTCTCGGATGCGGCAATCTTCGCGATGGCGGTCGTGAACATCATCGCACTGTATTTCCTGATGCCGATCGTCAAGGTGGAGTTGTCAAGCTACGTGTCGCGGCTGCGTTCGGGCGAGATCAGAAAATTCGCCTGACCCTTGAGGCATGAAACAGGAACCGGCGGGCATTGCGATATGCCCGCCGGTTTTCATTGGCCCGCCATCCGCCGGGCGGGATTATTCCACCCAACGCACCCCGGTCAGGTCATTGGCCTGGGTCGGGGCATTCTCCCACAACCCTTCGATCCTGGCATTCGCCACACCGGTCCGCGCAAGCTGGAACAGAAACGCGTTGACATAATCATCCGCGATCATCTCTTGCGCCTTGACATAAAGCGCGCTGCGCTGTTCCGGATCGGTCGCCGCCTGCAACTCGTCCATCAGCGCGACGAATTCCGGCTTGGCATAGTGGAAATAGTAATCCGGCCGGGCATAGATATCGATATCCAGGGGCTCGGTATGGCTGATCACGGTCAGGTCGAAATCGCCGCCCTTGAAGACGCTTTCCAGCCATTGCGCCCATTCCATATTGGTGATCTCGGTTTCGATCCCCACCTCGCGCAGCTGCGCCGCCACGATCTCTCCCCCGCGCCGCGCATAGGGCGTCGGCGGCAGGGCGAGGCGCAACTTGACCTGTCCTGCCCCTGCCTCTTCCAGCAAGGCCCCCGCAGCCTCGGGATCATGGGCGGATTTCGCGGTCTGATCGGCGTAATCGGGATGATGCGGCGCGAAATGGCTGCCGATCGGGGTGCCATAGCCGAACATCGCCCCGTCGATGATGTCCTGCCGGTTGATCGCATGGGCGATGGCCTGCCTGACCTTAATATCGTCCAGCGGAGGCTGGGCATTGTTCATTGCCAGGATCGTCTCGCCCTCGGTGGTGCCGACGATCACCTTGAAGCGCGGATCGGCCTCCAGCTGCGGCAGGGTCTCGGGTGCGGGGAAATTCGGGAAAGCGTCGATATCACCCGCCATCATCGCCGCGAAAGCCGCGGTCGGATCGCCGATAAAGCGGAATGTGGCCCGTTGCAGCGCCGGTTTCTCGCCCCAATAGCCGTCAAAGGCCGACAGTTCGACCCGGTCGCCCTGCGCCCATTCGTCGAATTTGAACGGACCGGTGCCAATCGGCCTGGTGGCCAGATCGGCGACGCTGGCCTCATCGACCATCACCGCGTCGCCCCATGCCATCTTGAAGGGGAAGTTCCCGTCCGGCGCGGTCAGCGTGACCCGGACGGTCAGCGGGTCCACCGCCTCGACGCTCTCGATTCCCTCGAACAGCACCTTCTGCGCATTGGTGGAATCCTCGGCCCGCGCCCGGTCGAGCGTGAAGACCACGTCCTCGGCGGTGAACTCCGCCCCGTCATGGAATATCACGCCCTCCCGCAGGTGAAAGACGTAGATCCGGCCATCCTCTTCCACCTCCCAGCTTGAAGCCAGCGCGGGCAGGATACCGCCATCGGGGCCGAAACGCGTCAGCCCCTCGAAGACATTGGCGTAGACCACCTCGTCGATCGCGGCGGCGGCCCCGCCGGTCGGGTCGAGATTGGGCGGCTCCAGCACCATCCCCAGGGTGATCGAATCCTGCGCGGCGGCCCCGCCGGCCATCAGTGCCAGCGCCGCGACGGATGATTTCAGCAAATCAAGCATATGCCCCCCGATCCTTGCCTTTGCCGGATCATCGGACGGATCGGGCGTGCAGGCAAGCTGTTTGGGGCTGTGCCGGGCCTGCGTCCTGCGACAGCCGGGGGGTTTCGCATCCCCGGCCCCCGGCGGGATATTTGCGTGAAGAAGAAACGGGAGGCCCGTCCTCGGTGCCTTACCTGCGTTCGGGCAGCAATTGCTGCAGCAAGCCGGCCAGCAAGAGCCAGACCGAGGTCAGGACGAGCCCCCAGATGGCCCAGCTTGACGGGTGGAAATCGACCCATGCGGCGCGGGCCGCGAAGATCACCCACAGGACCGCCACCGGCAGCGAAATCGCCCGCCATCTTTCGGTGCGGACCGGATGGATGAACTTGATATTGGTGAACATGGCGACGGTCAGCAGCACGACTATGACCAGGATTGTCAGCCAATGCGGTTTGACCGCGAAGAGAACCAGCACCACCATGTTCCAGCAGCCCGGAAACCCGGCAAAGGAATTGTCGTTCGTTTTCATTCGCGTATCGGCGAAATATACGACGCTGCCATAAGTGATCACGATAATCGCGAACCAGCCGGTCCAGCCCGAGAGCAGCCCCGATTGGAACAGTGCGAAGGCCGGGATGAACACATAGGTCAGGTAATCGATGATCAGGTCCATCAGCACACCGTCATAGGTGGGCCAGTTCGTCTTGACCTCATATCTGCGGGCCAGGGGGCCATCGACACCATCCACGGCGAAAGCGACGACCAGCCAGAGGAACATCAGCGACCATTCCTCTTTCGCCGCCGCCAGCATCGCCAGCATGGACAGGACCGCGCCGGTCGCGGTGAGAAGATGAACGGACAGGGCCTTGTGACGCAAATGCATTCGCCTTTTTTGTCAGTTCGATGACGCGGGCGCAACTGCGCAGATAATTCAGCGCAGGCGTGGCGGGGTCTTGGGACGCTCCGGGCGCGGTGGCTCGGCCGGTGTCAGGTCGAAGCGAAGGGCGCCGGGCGGCGGAGCGGCATCGGAAAAGCTGATATCCACGCCCCCCGGCTGCGGCGGCAGGAAGGCAAGCGCCTCGGCCAGCGCCTTGGCGATGGCGGGCTGATGCCCGGCCTCGGCCCCGGCGATCAGCAGCAGATGCGCCGAAGGGCCGTCCTCGCCCCGGATACCAGCCAGCGCCGCGCCGCCGATCAAACCGTGCATATCGGCCAGCCGGGTGGCCAGCGGCTCGGCAAGCGACTCGACCGTGGCGGGGGCCGGAGCAGTCAGGCGCAGCCGCATCTCGGCGGTGTCCGGTGCGACGGCCAGCACTTCGGTCAGCCAATCGAGCATCCCGGCGTCCAGCAGCATTTCGGAGGGATGGCCGGGATTGACCAGCAAGCCCGCCCCTTCGCCACGCAGCAATCCGGCCAGGACCCGTCCCGGCATCGCGGCATAGGCGACCGGCGCACCAAAGAAATCTGCCAACCGGTCCTCGCCATCGCAGGCCAGCGCGACCGGCCCGCTTTCGAGCGGAAAGATTCGCAGCTCGATCCGGTCCCCGGCAGGCTCGCCCTCAAGCGCGACGGAAAGTTCCGTATCGGCCAGTCGCGACAGCATTCGCGACCGCTGCGCCGAATCGGCATCGTGGAAAGGCGTGGCTGCAAGATCGTCAAGCGCGGTCATGATCCCGACTCCCGCCGGCTTGCCCTTTGCCCTGAACATCAGGACAGGGGCAGGCCCGCCGCAACAAGCTCAGTCGATGAAATCGCCGGCCTGGATATTGCCCAGATTGCCAAGGATCTGCCCGATCAGCGAGATCTCTGTCACGCCGGTATCGGTGACACGGCGCGACAGGGTGACCACCCGTCCGCGCTCCAGCCCGAACCGTTCGACATTTCTGACAACCCCTTGCGAATCAAAGGAGATCGCGACGACTTCTCGATTTACCTCTTGCGGCTTTCTGATACCGTAATGACGCCAGCGCGAGCCCACGTAATACCATCCCGAACCCGTCAGCAGCCCCTGTGCCGAGGGGCGTCCGATCAGCGCCGGAAGCTGGTCCATCGTGGTCTCTCCTACCACGACCTGGGCCAGATCGATATCAGGCGGCACGAAGCCGTGATTGCGATAGACCGGAGAACAGGCTGCAAGCCCGAGAATGGTCACCAGGACCAGGATCAGCATCTGCCGAATTGCGGCCATGAAAATGTTATCCCTCTGCTCGGACGGTTGACGCGGCCCGACCGGCTTAGCAAACTCGCACCCGGCGCTCAAGAATATCCATCGGCGGTCGGGGGTTGCGCTACCCGGTCCTGCGGCAAAAAAGCCGATCCAACCCGCCGACCGACGCCAGAGGCCCGACATGACCGCCCCCGATTCTCATCCGCAACGCCTGCGAGTGGCGCATCTGAACCCGCGTGCACCTACTCCCTTTACATTACGCCCCGATGAAAAGACACGCGCCGCTATCGCCGAAGAACTGGGGTTGCAGGGCCTGCCGGAACTGGAGTTGCGGGGCGAATTGCGGGCCGAGGGCGGCGATGCGTGGCTCCTGCAGGGAAGGTTGACCGCCCGCGTGGTGCAATCCTGCGTGATTACGCTGAAACCGGTAAAGACCGATCTGGCCGAAGAGATACATCGCCATTATTCCCCGCATATCCGCCCTCCCGAAGGCGAAGAAATCGAGATGCCCGACGAAACGCTGGAGCCTCTGGGCCAGTTCATCGACCTGACGGCGGTCATGATCGAGGAACTGACCCTGGCCCTGCCCCAGTATCCCCGTGCCGAGGACGCAGAACTGCCGGGAATCGCCGAAGAGGAAACCGAGGCGGACACCCGCAAGCCCTTCGCCGGCCTGGACAAGCTGCTGAAGGGGGAAGGGAATCAGGGCTGACCGCCCTGCCCCGGCCGTGGCCTTTGCCGGTCGCCTGGCGGAATCATCTTGCGCAAGACCGTATTTGGGGCCACGATCCGTGTTCCGAGTGGTGGATAGGGCACATTTCCGGCCACGGCACTGTTGCAAGGGCTTGCGGGCGCGACCGTCATGGCGTATCTGCGCGGTTCATTTGCGAATTCAAAACACATGGTGCGCTTGCCGCAAAGGCGCCGCACCCAGCTAACCGAGGTTGTGACATGGCTGTCCCTCAGAACCGCGTAACCCGTTCCAAGCGCAACATGCGTCGCGCGCATGATGCTCTGGTCGCCGGGAACCCCAACGAATGCCCGAATTGCGGCGAATTGAAGCGCCCGCATCACGTATGCCCGTCCTGCGGCCACTATGCCGACCGCGAAGTTGTCGCGCAGGCGAACGAAATCGATCTCGACGACGACGCGGCCTGATCGGGGCCGGCTTCGCCACCTGATGACCACCGATCCGACCAGTCCGGCATCGCGCGCCCCTGAAGACGGGGGCAGCGTGGTGATTTCGGTTGACGCGATGGGAGGCGACCGCGGTCCCTCGGTCGTGGTGGCGGGTATGGCTGAAAGCGCCAGGAAAAACCCCGAGATCCGGTTCGTGGTGCATGGCGACGAAGCCCAGCTTCGCCGCCTGATCGAGCGCCGCAAGGAATTGTCCGGGCGCTGCGACATTCGCCACATGGCGGGCGTGATCACGATGGAGGACAAGCCCAGCCAGATCGTCCGCAAGGGCAATGGCACCTCGATGTGGTCCGCCATCGAATCGGTCAAGACCGGCGAGGCGGGGGCAGCGGTGTCCTGCGGCAATACCGGCGCGCTCATGGCCCTGTCGATGCTGCGGCTGCGCAAGCTGCCCGGCGTGAACCGCCCCGCCATCGCCTGCCTGTGGCCATCCAAGAACCCCGGCGGCTTCAACATCATGCTGGATGTGGGCGCGGATATCCGGGCCGATGCGCCGGATCTGCTGCAATATGCGCTGATGGGCGCCTCTTACGCACGCAACGGCATGGATATCGCCGAGCCGCGGGTCGGGTTGCTGAATGTGGGCACCGAAGAGCACAAGGGGCGGGCCGAGTTGAAGCAGGCCAATGAACTGATCACGGCAGCCGCCGAGACCGGGAATTTCCAATATGTCGGTTTTGTCGAAGGCGGCGATCTGCCCTCTTCGCGTGTCGATGTCATCGTGACCGACGGTTTCACCGGGAATATCGCCCTGAAGACCGGCGAGGGCACCGCCAAGCTGGTTGGCGAGTTCCTGCGGGAAGCCTTTGCCAACTCGATCATGTCGAAATTCGCCGCCCTGCTGGCCATGACCTCGCTCAAGCGCCTTCAGAAGCGGATCGATCCGCGCCGCGTGAATGGCGGGATTTTCCTGGGCCTCAACGGGACGGTCGTCAAATCGCATGGATCGGCCGACGCCACCGGCGTGTCGGCGGCGATCAAACTGGCCTTTCAACTGACCAAATCCGGCTTTCAGGACCGCTTGGCCGCCCGCGTTGCTCAAAGCGCCGCCACGCTGCCCTCTGGCACAGAAACAGGAGGGATCGCATCGTGATTCGTCGCGCTGTCATTACCGGAACGGGGCATTACCTGCCCGAACGCGTGGTCGAGAACAGTTGGTTCGAGGACAAGCTGGACACTTCGGACGAGTGGATCAGGACACGCACCGGCATCGAACGGCGGCATTTCGCGGCCGAGGGCGAGACCACCAGCGACCTGGGCATCCGTGCCGCCCGCGCCGCGCTGGACAAGGCCGGGCTGCAGCCGGACGATCTGGACGGCATCGTCCTGGCGACATCGACCCCCGATTTCACCTTTCCCGCAGCCGCGACGATGGTGCAGGCAGGGCTGGGAATGACCCGGGGCTTTGCCTTTGACGTTCAGGCCGTCTGCGCGGGCTTCGTCTTTGCGATGGCGAATGCCGATGCGATGATCCGCTCCGGACAGGTGGACCGCGTTCTGGTGATCGGTGCCGAAACCTTCTCGCGCATCATGGACTGGACCGACCGGACGACATGCGTGCTGTTCGGCGACGGGGCCGGCGCCGTGATCCTTGAAGCGCAGGAGGGCAAGGGAGACAACAGCGATCGAGGCATCCTGGCCTGCGATCTTCATAGCGACGGCAAGTATCGCGATTTGCTTTACGTCGACGGCGGCGTTTCGACCACCGGCACGGCCGGGCAATTGCGGATGCAGGGCAACCTGGTCTTCCGCCATGCCGTCGAGAAGCTGGCCAAGACCGCCCATGCGGCATTGGACAAGGCCGGGCTCACCCCCGGCGAGGTCGATTGGCTGGTACCGCATCAGGCGAATCTGCGCATCATCTCGGCCACGGCGCAAAAGATGGGCCTGCCGATGGAGAAAGTCGTCCTCACGGTCGCCGATCATGGCAATACCTCGGCAGCCTCGATTCCGCTGGCGCTGTCGGTGGCGGATGGTGAAGGCCGCTTCAAGCCGGGCGATGTTCTTGTGACCGAAGCCATCGGCGGCGGGCTGAGCTGGGGTTCGGCGGTTCTGCGCTGGTAACTGTTTGGGGCTCTGCCCCCGCCCCCGAAAGGGCTCCCCCCGGGACATTTTGATGAAGAAGAAGGCGCAAGCCGTTATTTCAACAGGGAGTCCTTGCTGGCACGGCGATTGATGCCGCCAGTGGGACGGCGGGCCTTGTCCCGACCGGACTGGCAGGTGACGCAGAGCTGCACGCCGGGAATCGCTTCGCGGCGGGCCTGCGGGATCGGCTCGTCGCATTCGGCACAGAACTCGGCGGAGGCGACATCCTGGGGCCGGGCGGCGCGCGCTTTCGCGCGGGCGATGGCCTCGGCCGTGCTGATTTCGATCTGTTCGTTCACCGCGTCGTCGCGGGCCCATCCTCCGGCCATATCGCTCTCCTTTCATTCCCTTTAAGATAGGTCAGCACAGCAGCCGTTTCAAATCCATGATCCGCTCCCTTCCGGGCATGATGCCGGGGCTGCTGCATGCGATCCATGTCGCGGTCATCGCTCGGGCAAGGCCGGACTGGGCCCGCTATTACCCGGAAGCAACAGATCAGCCGTGGCGACATGCGGCGGATGCGGTTCATCGTGACCGGCGCTATGGTCCTTACATCGGTGTTCAAACTCACCGGCGCGCTGCGGGCCAGCCGGGACATGATTCGCGGGCTGGCAAGCGGTCGCGGCGATGCCGATCGCAACGCCATCGACTATGTGGACCGGATCCAGCAGCGGGGCGGGCCGACCTGTATAACGGGTTCATAGCAAGGTCGGCATGGTTTACCCGCCCTATGGTGTGACCAATAACGAATCGGGTTTTCGCACGATGGACAGGCCGGTGAGGAGCATTGGCGACCGAAGGAGGCCAAGCCTTCGTCTGCAGTGTCTATGCCAGCCAGATCTCCTATCTGCGGGATTACGCGACCTGGCGCGACACCTCGGCCCCGTTTCAACCTCGGCCGCACGCAGCCGAGCCCCGATCTGGCCAGGATTTAGGAATGTGCGCAGTAATTCGCGCAAAACTGCGGCCCAAGTCACGGGCAGAGAACGATTTCTCCGCCCTTTGCATTGACAGGTTCGGCAAACCGAACCATCCTGCCGTCACAAAAGAGGGAAGATCATGGGCGACAAAACGCTGACCCGGATGGATCTGGCCGAAGCGGTTTTTCGGGATGTCGGATTGTCCCGGCACGAATCCGCGCAGCTGGTCGAAGCGGTGCTGGACCATATTTCCGACGCACTTGTGCGCGGCGAACAGGTCAAGATTTCATCCTTTGGCACATTCAGCATCCGCGACAAGAACGAGCGGATCGGCCGGAATCCGAAGACGGGCGAGGAGGTGCCTATCACACCGCGCCGGGTCCTGTCCTTTCGGCCATCGCATCTGATGAAAGATCGTGTTGCCGCCGGCAACAAGCGCTGAGGGTCGCAGCTGACGGATGGAAAAACGGGCGGATGCATTTCGGTCCATTGGCGAGGTCGCCAAGATGGTCGGGGTTGCCCCGCATGTGCTGCGCTATTGGGAAACGCAATTCCCGCAGCTCAAACCGATGAAGCGCCCCGATGGCCGGCGATATTACCGGCCCGATGACGTGCAGCTTGTGGCCGGGCTTTGCGAGGTGCTGCGCGAAGAGGGGCTGACGATCCGCGGTGCAAAAAAGCTCATGGCTCGCGACCGTGGCGAAAGCATTCGCGACCGTGGCGCAGCCCGTCTCAACGGTGCGGCACTGGATTCCGCGACGGAAGAGGCAATCCCCGCTGTGACCGGCACCTCAATGCAATCCGCGCTGTCCCAACCGGTTCAGTCTGCCACAGAGGAGCCTCGGGAAATGTCCAGCCAGCCCTCAAGGCCCCGCTCACGCAAACGTCCTGCCGGGGACATCACGCAATCGCTGCCACTGTTTCCCGATCTCGCCGCATCTTCCGCCGAGGGGGATGGCATCTGGTTGTCCCGCCTGGTCGGCACCGCTGCCCGTCTGCGCCGGGCGGACCGCCTGACCGTTGCCGCCTATCGGCAATGCAAGCAGCTTCGCGATGCCATCTCCCGGCATTACTGACACCATTCGGCCCCCTCGACGCGAATTGGTGCAGATTTCCCTCTCAGGGCCCTTGTGCAGCCCTCTTTCTTCGCTCTATATGGCCCGCGTCGGGCCGTGGCGCAGCCTGGTTAGCGCGTCCGTCTGGGGGGCGGAAGGCCGCGAGTTCGAATCTCGCCGGCCCGACCATTCCGAAACCGCCCATCCCTTCATCGGGATGGGCGTTTCCATATCCACCGCAGATTTTCGGGGAGAGTCATGAACGGTGTTCTGCCTGACAGCGAAATCCGCCACCTGATCGAAGCGGGCGTGATCGCGGCCGAGCCCCGGATCACCCCCGAGCAGATCCAACCCGCCAGCCTGGATCTGCGCCTTGGCAATACCGCCTACCGCCTGCGCGCCAGCTTTCTGGCGGGCAAGGGCAGGCGCATCGCCGACCGGCTGGAGGATCTGCGGATGCACCAGATGGACCTGACGGAGGGCGCGGTGCTCGAACGTGGCTGCGTCTATCTTGTCCCGCTGATGGAGCGGCTGCGGCTGCCCGAAGGTCTGACGGCAGTGGCGAATGCGAAATCATCGACCGGCCGGCTGGACCTGCTGACCCGGCTGGTGACCGATGACGGCACCGAGTTCGACCGCCTGCCCGAAGGCTATGACGGCCCGCTCTATGCCGAGATCTGCCCGCGCTCCTTCTCGGTCCTCGTCCGTCCCGGCATGCGCCTGAACCAGCTTCGGCTGCGGCGCGGTCAGGCAATACTGAGCGACACCGAATTGCACGCCCTGAACACCCGCGAACCGTTGATGGGCGGCGAGGCGCTGATCGATCAGGGGCTTGGCTTCTCGGTCGATCTGCGGCCCGAAAGCGGCGATCTGGTGGGCTATCGCGCCCGTCCGCATAGTGGCGTGATCGATCTGGACCGGATCGGCGAATATCCCGCGGCCGAGTTCTGGGACGAATTGCGCACTTCGGATGGCCGGTTGATTCTCGACCCCGGTGCCTTCTATATCCTGGTCAGCCGCGAATCGGTGGCAATCCCCGCCGATTACGCAGCCGAGATGGCGCCATACCTGGCGATGGTAGGCGAATTCCGCGTCCATTACGCGGGCTTCTTCGATCCCGGCTTCGGCATCGGCAGCAGCGGCGCAGGCGCCCGTGGCGTGCTGGAGGTCCGCTGCCACGAGGCGCCCTTCGTGCTGGAACATGGTCAGGTCGTGGGCCGGCTCGTCTATGAGCGCATGGCCGCACGGCCCCGGCAGCTTTACGGGTCGGGGATCAGCTCGAATTACCAGGGACAGGGCCTGAAACTCGCCAAGCAGTTTCGCTGACACCTCGGCCCATTCACGGCTCCGGTCGCCTCCCGTTCCTTGTCCGGCTCCGGAATCGCTGGCAGGTTCCGCGCGATCAGATCGGTTTCCGCATGACTGCAACCATCCCCGACCACGGCCACCCAAAGCGGCCACGCGTTTCCTCGACGAAACCGAGGCTTCGATAGAAGGCCATCGCGTCACGGTTCCGCAGACGCACCTCGGCCCGCAGCCCATCCCGGCGGCGGCGGCGCGCCTCGGCCTCGGCCGCAAAAATCAGGGCGCGGCCGCAGCCCCGGCGGGGATGACGCACGACAATGCCGTCAAGAACCAGATCCGCGGTCGGTGGCGCGGGCCGGAACAACAGCCGTGCCAATGGCGGCGATGCGGCAAGGAAACCGCCCCGATGGTCGCGAAGCCCGACGATCCCCTCGATCACCTCCCCACGCATCGCGGCGATCGCGTTCTCGGCACAGGGACGCCCTGCCCTGCCCGGGCTTCCGAAGGCGCTGCGCCATAGCTGGATGGCTTGCGGCAGGGCGGCATCGGGAACCGGGGCGCAAATCTTCATCGGGTGCTTGCCTCTCACTGCACATCATGCAAGCAAGAGGCTTGCATGACAGACAGGAATAGCGCCGCCATGGCTCCCTCGCCAGCCCCGCAACCACAGCCACGGCAAGCCGCCGCCGATGCCGCCAGCGCGCGCGCATTGGCGCGCAGCCCGGTTCAGGCATTCTACCATGGCATGATCCAGACCCTGCCCTTCCTGATCGTCATTGTTCCCTTTGCACTGCTTTTCGGCGTCGTGGCGCTGGAGGCCGGTATCGATATCGCGCAGGTCCTCGGCTTCTCGGTGCTGGTCCTGGCCGGGGCATCGCAATTCACCGCCGTGCAGCTGCTGTCGGACCATGCACCGGTATGGGTGGTGATCCTGTCCAGCCTTGCCGTCAACCTGCGTATGGCGATGTATTCGGCATCGTTGGTGCCGTGGCTGAAAGGCGCCTCGGGCAAGCAGAAAGCCTGGATCGCCTATGTCCTGATCGACCAGACCTATGCATTGGCGATCCAGCATTACGAGCGGCATCCGCGCCTGAGCCTGCAGCAGCGGCTGGCCTATTTCCTTGGCGCGGCGGTGGCGCTTTGCGTTCCGTGGGTCGCGGTCAGCTGGCTGGGAGCGACGCTCGGGCGGGCCATCCCCGAGGGAATCGCGCTGGACTTCGCCATCCCGATCACCTTCCTCGCCATGATCGCGCCCATGTTACGCACCTATGCGCATATGGCAGCCTGTTTCGTCGCGATCGTCGCGGCGCTGGCACTGGCATGGCTGCCTTCTGGTCTGGGGATGATGATCGCGGCGGTGCTTGGCATGGCGACCGGCGCATGGGCCGAAATCCGGGCCGAACGGCGGAAGGAGGCGCGGGGATGAGCGGCGGGTATTCGGACCTGACCATCTGGGTAGTGATCATCCTGCTGGGGATCGGCACCTTCCTTATCCGCTGGTCCTTTCTTGGCGCGTTGGGCAATCGCGACCTGCCGCAATGGTTCATGCGCATGTTGCGTTATACGCCCGTCGCCGTCCTGCCCGCATTGGTCGCGCCGCTGGTCATGTGGCCCGCCGCGACCGGGGGACAGCCGGACCCCGCCCGGCTGTCGGCAGCCGCCGTGACGGTGGCCGTGGGCGTCCTGACCAAAAATATCATCCTCGCTATCCTCGGCGGCGCCATTACGCTGTTCGGGATGCTTTACGTCCTGGGGTAGCCGGTCATCGTGCCATCCTTCTGGCGGATGAGCACATTGTGGTTATTCGCCGGATCGCCATCCCTGTGCCGCTTCGAGGTCACGCCCGGCAAGGTGAGGAACCATTCGCGCATCCTGATCGGAGAAAAGCCGGTCGGCGCGTTCTCGAAGCCCGGAACGCCGCGCAGGGCAGTGCCGGTCTCGACCGCGCAAAAGCTCTTGTTGGCGGCGCCGTTCGCCTCGACCCTGCGAATCGCGATATCGGCGACCTCACGGGTAACCGGCACGGTATCCTCGGCGACCCAATAGGTCTCGCGTGCGTGGTAATCGATATAGAAATTCTTGAAATTGTCGGTAATCCCGTAAAGCACGTCATGGCGTTCAGGAATCCGCGGATGGTTCCAGCTGCCCGCCGGGTCGTAGATGACCCGCTGGCTGCCATTGATCATCAGCGCGGTATGCCCGCCCCGGCCACCGGGAATGCTGATAACCGTGAACAGCGTGATCGAGGGCGGCTCGTTCGACACGAAACGCGCGGCACGCACCGCCTCGTCGCTGGCCCAGATATTGTCAGCGCCGCATGCGGACAAAGCCGCCGGCAGGGCCGCCGCGATAAAAACGCGTCTTTTCATGATATGTTCCCGCGCCGGTAATCAGGCGTTTGTCAGCGCCATGAAGATCAGCACGAGAATCGATATCACCGAGACCCATATCGCCATGCGGACGAAGCCGGCGAAAGTCTGCTTCTGCTGGGTGATATCCATGCTGCCATGTTCGTGTTCGGTAATCTCGTGATGCGTGGCCATGCCTGCCCTCCGGTTTGTCCTTGGCCATCCGATAGCCGAAACCGGGCGCGCTGTCACGCCCCCCACAGTGCCGCGCCATCCCTTTCGCCGACCGCGTGGATCACACCCTTGTGGCGCAGATGGTTCACATGCGCCACCGCCTCGACCAATGCCAGACCAAAAACCGACTCATCGATCCGGCGCTTGAACAGGATGTCGAAACATTCGACGGCGCTGCGGGGGGCGGCGCGCAAGGCGGTTTCCACCCGGTCGAGAGCGCCGTGATGGTTATCGATCAATTGCCGCAGCCTGTCGGGCAGGCCGGTAAAAGGCAGCTTGTGGCCCGGCAGCACGAAATGCCGCGGCTCGGCCAGTTCCAGCAACCGGGTGCAGCTTTCCAGCCATTCGCCGACCGGATCGGCCTCGGGCTCTGTCGGGTGGACGCCGAGATTGGGAGAGATCGAGGACAGCAACTGATCGCCGCCGATCACCAGATCGTCATCCTGCGACCAGAAGGTGGCATGGCAGGGCGCATGGCCGTGCCCCATCGCGACCCGCCAGCGGCGCCCGCCGAAATTGACCTCCTGCCCGTCGGTCAGCCGCGTATAGCCAAGCGGTATCGGCGCAACGACATCCGCGAAATTGAAGGGCCGCTCGCCCGCGCGTTTTTCCAGCAGTTCCGGCGGCATGCCTGCCCGCCGCCAGAAAGCCAGCGCCTCTTGCGTGGGGCGCTCCTGCAGGTCCAGTTGCAGCATCCGGGCGGTAAGCCATGCGGTCCGGCTCATCATCAATTCGGCACCATCGCTGCGCATGAACCAACCCGCAAGCCCGATATGGTCGGGGTGATGATGCGTGCCGATCACCCGCCGGACCGGCTTGCCGCCAAGCGGGCCGCTGCGCAGCCCCCCCCATATCTCGCGGGTCAAACGGGTGTCAAAGCCGGTATCAATGATGGTCCAGCCGTCACCCTCTTCGAGCGCATAGATATTCACATGATCCAGCGCCATGGGCAGAGGCAGGCGCAGCCACAGCACCCCGTCCGCGACTGCAATCGCCTCACCCCGGGCGGGCGGCGTCTCGAACGGGGTTGCGATCAACCTGCCATCTCCCCTGCCAGTGTCTCGTCACGGATGGCCGTCAGATCCTCCAGCCCGGCCAGCGCCTCCTCCAGATCGGTGCCGAAACGCGGCAGGACGCGGCGGATGAAGACCCGCGCCAGCGCAAGCTGGGCCTCGCCCCCGGCACGAACGGCAAGCAGATGGTAATATCCGCCCAACACCCGCGCGAAAGCGGAAAGGTAAGGAACAGCGCCCGCGAAACGTTCGGGCAAATCGCGTTCCAGCATGGTCTGGGTCGCCTCCCGCAGGGTTTCGGCGGCTTGCCAGACCTCGTTGGCCAGTTCGGGATGGTCGCCCTGCGCGGATTTGGCGCCGTCGAGGATCTCGTCGAGCAACCGTGCCGCCGCCTCTCCCCCGTCAGACAGCTTGCGCCCCACCAGATCCATCGCCTGGATGCCGTTCGTGCCCTCGTAGATCTGGGTGATGCGGACATCGCGCAGATATTGGGCCGCGCCGGTTTCCTCGATATAGCCCATGCCGCCATGCACCTGCACCGCCGTATCGGCCACGCGCCAACCGGTATCGGTGCCGTAGGCCTTGGCGATCGGGGTCAGGAAGGCCGCGCGTGCAGCATGGTCAGCATCACCCGTCGCCCGTTCGAGATCGATCGCGGTAGCACAGGCCAGAGCGATGGCGCGGGCGGCGAAAATCTCGGCCCGCGCGGTGGCCAGCATCCGCCGGACATCGGGATGGCGGATGATCGGGCCCATCTGGATACGCTCTTGCGCGTAAGTGACGGCCTGCTGCAATGCCGCCTCGCCCACACCGATTCCCTGCATACCAACACCGAGCCGGGCGCAGTTCATCATCGTGAACATGGCCGCCATGCCCTTGTGCTCTTCGCCGATCAGCCAGCCGGTCGCGCCCTCATAGCTCATGACACAGGTCGGGCTGCCGTGGATGCCGGTCTTTTCCTCGAGACTGACGACCTTGAGGCTGTTGGCAACGCCGGGATTGCCGTTCTCGTCCGGGATGAGTTTCGGCACCATGAACAGGCTGATTCCCCTGGTGCCCTTTGCCCCGTCCGGCAACCGCGCCAGCACCGCATGGCAGACATTCCCGGTCACATCGCTGTCGCCCCAGGTGATGAAAATCTTTTGCCCGGTGATCGAATAGCTGCCGTCCCCGTTCCGCTCGGCCTTCGTCGTCAGGGCACCGACATCGCTGCCCGCCCCCGGCTCGGTCAGGTTCATCGTGCCGGACCATTCGCCGCTGATCAGTTTAGGCAGGTAAAGCGCCTTGAGATCATCGCTGGCGTGATGTTCCAGCGCCTCGATCTGGCCCTGCGTCAGAAGCGGGTTGAGTTGCAGCGACAGGCAGGCCCCCGCCATCATCTCGGCCACGGCCATGTTGAGCGCCTGCGGCAGCCCCATGCCGCCATGCTCCGGATCGGCAGCCAGCCCGACCCAACCGCCTTCGGCAATCGCGCGGAACCCCTCGTCAAAGCCGGGCGATGAGCGCAGCTTGCCGTTTTCCAGCCGCGCCGGCGTCTCGTCGCCATTGCGGTTCAGGGGAGCGAGCACATTGCCGGCCAGCTTGCCCGCCTCGGTCAGGATCGCGCTGACCGTGTCGAAACCGGCCTCGCTGAACCGTTCCGTGGCAGCGATCTCACCATAGGGCACGACATGCCGCAGAATGAATTCGATCTGCTCGACTGGCGCCTTGTAGCTCATCCGATCCTCCCTTGCAGGGCGGCAATCCGCGCGCCCCGACTGCTATCCAGACTGATCCGACCGCCATCTTAAGGCCGGTTACGCCGGTCACAACCGAAACCCCGCGTCACGAACGACAGGCCGAAGCTTTGCCAGACGCGGAAGGGATACTCAAGAAAGACAGAGACACAAATGCCTGCCGCCCCGCCGATCGGGCGGCAGGCATCCGGGCGCGCGGATATCGCCGGTTCAGCCGCTACAGTCCAAGTGAGCCGTAAACATTGGAAATCCTGCGGATGGCGACCACATAGGCGGCGGTGCGCATGTCATCCACCTTGCTGTTGCTGACCCAGACCTCCTTCATCTTGCCGAAAGCCTCGCGCATGGTGTCGTCAAGCCCCGAGCGGACCAGCTCCAATTCGTCCGCGCCGGTCAGAAACGCCTCCTTGAAACCCTTGGAAAGCGTCCAGTTCAGGCCCGTATCGGCCGACAGGCGTTCCAGTTCCTCGACCAGCATGCGGGCGCGGGCCTCTTCGTGGCGGCGTTCCAGGCGGCCAAGGCTGATCTGCGACAGGTTCTTGACCCATTCGAAATAGGACACCGTCACACCGCCGGCATTGGCATACATGTCCGGGATGATGACCACGCCCTTGCGCTTGAGAATTTCGTCGGCATCGGCGGTCACGGGGCCGTTCGCGGCCTCGATGATGAGCTTGCACCTGATCCGGTCGGCATTGCGGCCATGGATGACGCTTTCCACTGCCGCCGGGATCAGCACGTCGCAATCATCCTCCAGCGCGGCGAGGCCTTCGGGGCGGAAATCGCCCCCGGCAAACCCCTCGACCCCACCATTCGCGGCGATATGCGCCTTGAGCGCCCCGATATCCAGCCCTTTCGGGTTGCTGACGGCGCCGTCGCGCTCGATCACCGTGGTGATCAGCGCCTTGTCCTCCTGCGCAAGGAACAGCGCAGCGTGATAGCCCACATTCCCCAGCCCCTGCACGACGACCCGCTTGCCGGCGAGCGTACCCTCCAGCCCGGCCCGTTTCATCATGTCTTCATGGCGAAAGAATTCGCGCAGCGCATATTGCACGCCCCGGCCGGTCGCCTCGATCCGACCGTCGATCCCGCCCGCGGTGCGCGGCTTGCCGGTCACGCAGGCCTTGGCGTTGATGTCGTCGGGATGCAGGCGCTTGTAGGCATCGGCCATCCAGGCCATCTCGCGCTCGCCGGTGCCCATGTCGGGGGCCGGAACGTTCTGGCTGGGAGAAATCAGGTTTCGGCGCGATAATTCATAGGTAAAACGGCGGGTTATACGCTCAAGCTCATCCTCGTTCCATTCCCGAGGATCAAGGCGCAACCCGCCCTTGGAGCCACCGAAAGGCACTTCGACCAGCGCGCATTTATAGGTCATCAGCGCAGCCAGCGCCTCGACCTCGTCCTGGTTGACATCCAGTGAATAGCGGATCCCGCCCTTGACCGGCTCCATATGCTCCGAATGAACCGAGCGATAGCCGGTGAAGGTCTGGATCTGCCCGCGCAGCCGGACACCGAAACGCACCGTGTAGGTCGAGTTGCAGACCCGGATTTTCTCTTCGAGGCCGGGGGGCAAAGCCATCAGTCCCGCGGCATGCGTGAACATCCGCTCGACAGATTCACGAAATGAAGTATGGGTGTTGGCCATTGCGGGCTCCTCTTTCACACTGACGATTCGACGCCTGCCATTTGCGAGGCTAGGGGAAAGCGGTCACGGCTTCTATGCGCTTCATGCCAAAAATTCAGGCAAAATTGAAACATTCTTCACAACTTCGGCAGAGAAACGCCCCATGCGATCCGGCATGCAACCGCCGGGCGCCGGGATACATTGAGTCGGGAACGTATTAATTATCAGGGCGGGCCGGTATGGTGAAACTCAAGAAGCGCAGGAACGCCGCATTCGGGCGCAAGATCGATCAGGTTCTTGATGGCGCGTGGCGCATCTTTCTGCGTGACGGATATGCCGGGGCTGGAGTGGACGACATCGCCCGGGCCGCCGGTGTTTCGAAGGCAACCCTTTACGCCTATTTCCCTGACAAGCAGTTGATGTTCCAGCAAGCCGTGAAGATGGCCCTCGATCGTCCCGATGTGGGGCCGCTGGCCTCGATTGAGCACGATTTTCCCGTGGAACCCGGCCTGACCCGGATCACGGCGGCCATAACGGAATGGCTGCACTCGGATCCGGAGGTTCAACTGGTCCGGCTCACTATCGGAGAGGCGAACCGTTTCCCGGCCCTCATCAGGGCCTATCACGAGCGGACCGAAAAGCTGCTCGTCCGTCCGCTTGCCGACCGGCTGGAGATATACGTGGGCCGGGGCGAGCTCGATATCGGGGATACAGCGCTTGCCGCCCGGCAGCTGATCCGTCTTTGCGGCCTCACCATCCATGATCAGGTCGCCGCCCGAACCGCGGGTGACGACAGGACTGCGGCACTTCGCTCTGCCGAGATGTTCCTGCGGGCCTTTGGCGGCCCTGCGGCACGGAACCTCGACCGGCAAGAAATGAAAAGATGCGTGGATGTTGCGTCAATGCGCTGATGCAATATTGATTGCATCTCCGGGTTCTCAAGCTGGCCGGGGATCCGTATATTTCACGTTACAAATCACGACAAATGCCCGTCACGGGCGCACGAGGGAATCCTGACACAATGATCAAGACGACGATCCTGCCCATTGCCGCGACGACCGCGTTGCTGGCGGGCTGCATGCCCGCACCACAGCCCGCCCCGACACCGGCCGTTCAACCCGTTCAGCCGCTGGCACCGACCCCGGTTCAGGGCATCTCCGGCCTTGAAGAGCGTGAGCCCGATCTTTGCGGCGCCAAGGAATACACGCAATACCTGTCGCAGCCCGGCAGCGTCATTCCCACGCTTGGCCTGAGCAAGGAATACCGCGTCGTGGAGCATCGCGGAATCGAGCCGCAGGATTATGATCCCAACCGGATCGTCTTCCGCCTCGATGCCTCGGGCAATATCTACAATATAGATTGCGGCTGACGATGCGCAGAACCCTGATCCTCCCGCTGATCTCTGGCCTCGCGCTAGCGGCATGTGAACCGGAAACCGAATCCTCCACCGCTCCCACGCTCGACCTGCCCCAGAATTGCGGCGCGGAAGTGCTGCAGGATCTGGTCGGCCAGCCGAAATCGGCGCTCGATTCGCAAAAGCTGCCCGCCGGAACACGGATCATTGGCCCCGAAGACGCGGTGACCGCGGATTTCCGCCCCGACCGGCTGAATATCGAACTCAACGGCGACGACCGGATCGAGAAGATCGGCTGTTACTGAGACGGCCAGCCCTGATCGCGGCGGCCTTTGACCGGGCCGTCGTTTTTCGTTGATTTGCGCCCGGCACGATGTCACCATTCCGTCATGATGAACGCCGCCCCGCCGTTTGCCGCCGATCCCGAACGGGTGGTCTTTGACCGTGCCGAACTCGGGGCCATCCTTACAGTATATGGCCGTTTCGTCGCCGCTGGCGAATGGCGCGACTATGCGATGTCGTTCCTGCGCGACGCCGCGATATTCAGCGTTTTCCGCCGCGCCACGGAACATCCGCTCTACCGGATCGAGAAGCGGCCTAAACTGCGGAGCGCACAGGGCGCCTATGCCGTGATCGCCATGGATGGCCGCATCCTGAAGCGCGGGCATGACCTTTCGCAGGTGCTCAAGGTGCTCGACAAAAAGCTTATCCGCGCCGTGGACTGACCGGCTTTCGGTCAAAGAGCCTGCGTATAGATTTCCAGCGCCGCCTCATAGGTCATCTCGCGCGGGTTGTTGATCAGCAAACGCTCCTGCTTCATCGCATCTGCCGCCAGCATCGGCAGGTGATTATGGCTGATTCCCATCTCGCCCAGCCTGCTTGTCATGCCAAGTTCCGGCCCCAGGGCCTTGAAGCCCTCTGCAAGTCCCCGGGCGCGCGCATCCTCGCCCTGCCCGCTCAGTTCAGGAAATATCAGCGGAGCGATCTCGGCATAGAGCGAGCCGGCGGCGGGCATGTTGAATTCCAGAACATAGGGCAGGACCAGCGCGTTGGAATGCCCGTGCGGGATGTGGAAATGCCCGCCAAGCGGATAGGCCAGCGCATGCACCGCCGCGACCGGCGCATTGGCAAAAGCCATCCCCGCCAGCATCGATCCCAGCAGCATATTCGCCCGCGCTTCGAGATCCCGCGGCTCGGAACAGGCCCTGCGGATATTGCCGCCCAGCAGTTCCAGCGCCTGTTTCGCGAGGCAATCGGACACGACATTCTTGAGCCGTTTCGAAGTGAACGCCTCGATCGCATGCACCATCGCATCGATCCCCGTCGCCGCCGTCACTTGCGCAGGCAGCCCCACGGTCAACTCGGCGTCGAGGATCGCGCAATCGGGCAGCAATTGCGGCGCGACCACGCCCTTCTTCTCGTTTTCGCCGGTCGTGACGATGGCGATCGGCGTCACCTCCGATCCCGTTCCGGCTGTGGTCGGAGCCAGGATCAGGGGCAGACGCTCTCCCCTGACCAGATCGATGCCATACATGTCCGAAATCGGCTGATCGGTATTCAACAGCACCGCTATCAGCTTGGCCGTGTCCAGCGACGAGCCGCCGCCCACGGATACGACGCAATCCACGCCCTCGGCCCGCGCCGCACGAACGGCACCCTGTATCATCTCTTCGGGCGGGTCGGGCTGGACATCAGGGAAGACCCAGACTGACAGCCCGGCTTTCTCTATCCCCGCAAGTGCCACATCGGCCAGCCCCAGTTCCAGAATCATCGGATCGGTGACGAAGCCGGCCTTGCGGCAGCCCCGAGCCGCGAGAATCCCGCCGATCCTGGCCGTGGCACCGGCCTCGGCCAGAACCGAACGGGTGGTCTGAAAACTGAATGACTGCACTGCCCCCTCCTGTTTCCGGCCTGCCCGCTACCGCATGCAAGGCATGTCTCATCGTCGCGGCAAACAATGGGTTGTCAAGCCACACCGGTAATCGCAGTCTTTGCCGGAACCGGCCTGCGGTCACGGAACGGGGCGCGGAAAAACCGGGCAGCGCATATTGCCGGCCAGATATGGATATATCGATATCCGGGGCGGCCGGCACTGGTAGAAAGTATCGGAAGGTAACATGCCTCAGGGCTCAGAGGGGACAGGCAGCGCAGATTCGATCGAAACCGCCCGGCGGACAGAGGTCTCGCGCTTTGTCCGGATGCGCTACGGTATTCCGGGCACGTTCAAGCTGCACCGGGCTGCCTTCGGGCCGGATCTCTTGCGCGCGCCTCTGAATGTCGCGATGGCACCGCTATTCCTGCTGATACGGCTGGTCGCGATGCTGCTTTCAACCATCGGTGCAAAACGGGCGGGACAATGGCTGGCCGCCAGGCGCGTTTTCCTGAAATCGGATGTTGCACGGCGCATCGAAACCGACCTGACCGCTTTTCTCGGTCACCTGGAAACCCAAAAGCTCGGCCCGCGCGCCGATCCGGAAGCCGTCCGGCAAGAGATCGCCCGCCATACCGAGACCCGCAACGCGGTGGCAGAGATCACCACATCGCTTCTGGTGCTGTTTGCCGGGCTGCTGCTGTTCGGACGGGCCACACCCGGGATAATCTCGCTGGCCGGTCCGCTGGCAGAGATACGCGCCTATTCGACGGCCATCGAGGATTTCACCCTCGGGCGCGGCATGGGCCGGATGTGGTATGCCGTCTTCCCGGTCGAGCTTACCCCCATGCAGGTCGTCGCAACCGGCGTTGTGCTGGCAGTCATCGGCTCGGTCGTCACGACCTTTGCGGGAGTCATCGCGGATCCGGTGCAGGTCCTGACCGGCACGCATCGCCGCCGCCTGATGCGCCTGCTCTCCCGTCTCGACCATCGCGACGTCCCGGCTGGCAGCCTCGAACCCGAGCATCTGCTGGCCCGGCTCGGCGATCTGGGCGATGCCGCGCTCAGCCTGTGGCGGGCGCTGCGTGGCTAGGGCGGCAGGGCGCTACAGCCCCACCAGCGCGCGGGCGAATTCCTCCGGGTCGAAGGCATCCAGATCGTCGATCTGCTCGCCCACCCCGATCGCATGGATCGGCAGCCCGAAACGATCCGCCAGCGCCACCAGCACACCGCCGCGTGCGGTGCCGTCCAGCTTGGTCATCACCAGCCCCGACACATCGGCCAGCTTCCGGAAGGTTTCGACCTGGTTCAACGCGTTCTGCCCGGTGGTCGCGTCCAGGACCAGCAAGGTATTATGCGGCGCCTCCGGATCCTTCTTGCGGATCACCCGGACGATCTTGGCCAGTTCCTCCATCAGGTCCTGGCGGTTCTGCAGACGCCCCGCCGTGTCGATCATCAGCAGATCGGCGCCATCCGCCTCGGCCCGGGTCATCGCATCGAAGGCAAGGCTCGCCGGATCCGATCCCTGCGCCGCAACCATCACCGGCACCCCGGCACGTTGCCCCCAGATCTGCAACTGCTCGACCGCCGCCGCCCGGAAGGTGTCCCCGGCAGCGATCACGACCGATTTGCCCGCCGCGCGGAACTGGCTGGCCAGCTTGCCGATCGTTGTGGTCTTGCCTGCACCGTTCACGCCCACGACCAGAACCACCTGCGGCTTTTTGGGGTAAAGCGGCAAAGGCCGCGCCACCGGGGTCATGATCCGGGCGATCTCGGTCGCCAAAAGCTCCTTGAGTTCGGTGGCAGAGACCCGTCGTCCCATCCGCCCTTCGGCGATATTGGCGCTGACCCGCAACGCGGTATCCACACCCAGATCTGCCTGGACCAGCATATCCTCCAGGTCCTCCAGCATCTCGTCGTCAAGCGCCCGCCGCGGCTCGTCCGCCGGCGCCTCCCCACGTCCGAAGAGACGGCCGACCAACCCCCCGGCAGGCGAGGGCACCGCGGGAACCGGCTGATGCATCTCGGGCCCGGATCCCGGCGCATCGTCCTCCCCGGGCCGCGCCTCCGTTTCGGGCGTGCCCTCACCGACGATATCGTCCAGCCCCTCCCCGATCCTGGAGGAAGAGCGGGTCAGCCGCTCGCGCAGTTTCGAGAAAAACGACATATCCGCATCCTTTCCGTCCGCCTGAACCTAGTCGCTCGTGAAACCGAGTGAAAGGCCGGGGGAACGGATCAACCGATTTCGCCCCTTCTTCTTTGCCAAATACCTTCGGGGGGAGTCCCCGGAACGGGGACCGGGGGCAGACAGCCCCCCGCCCCGCCTATCCACGCATCTGCCGGAACCGGCTCGCCAGATGCTCGGTGGAGGCGTCATGACCGGGCGCGGCCTCGCCCTTCAGCAGCGGTTCGACCTTCAGCGCCAGTTCCTTGCCCAGTTCGACTCCCCATTGGTCGAAGCTGTTGATGCCAAGGATGACTCCTTCGACGAAAACCCGATGCTCGTAGAGGGCGACGATCTGCCCCAGGGCAAAGGGCGTCAACTGCCCGATCAGCAAGGTGGTCGACGGGCGGTTGCCGGGAAAGACGCGATGCCGCGCCTGCCGGTCCAACTCCGCTCCTTCCAGCCCCTTGGCAGCCATCAACGCCCGCGCTTCATCCAGGTTTCGGCCACGCATCAGCGCCTCGGATTGCGCAAGGCAGTTCGCGGCCAGCAGGATATGGTGATGGGACAGCTCGTCCTCGTGCCCGCGCGCGGCGAGAATGAATTCGCATGGCACCGGCAGAGTGCCCTGATGGATCAATTGATAGAACGCGTGCTGGCCATTGGTGCCCGGCTCGCCCCAGACCACGGGCCCGGAGGGCAGGGTCAGATCACTGCCATCCATCGCCACGCGCTTGCCGTTGGACTCCATCTCGAGTTGCTGCAGGTAAGCGGGCAGGCGCAGCAACCGGTTGTCATAGGGCAGCACTGCACGGGTCGGATAGCCGCAGATCTGGTGATGCCAGATACCGGTCAGCGCCAGCAGCACCGGTAGGTTACGTTCCAGCGGGGCGGCGCGGAAATGCGCGTCCATCGCGGCGCCACCGGCCAGGAATTCATCGAAACGCCCGGGCCCCACGGCCAGCATGACCGACAACCCGATCGGCCCCCAGACCGAGTAACGCCCGCCGACCCAATCCTCGAAGCCGAAGACCCGGCCGGCATCGATCCCGAAATCCGCCGTCTTGTCGAGCGCCGAGGACAGCGCCGCGAATTGCGCCGCAGGCTCGGATACCGTCGCCGCCATCCAGTCGCGGGCGGTGCGGGCATTGGTCATCGTCTCGATCGTGGTGAAAGTCTTGGAGGCCACGATCACCAGCGTCGTCGCCGGGTCCAGCCCCTTCAGCGTATCGGCGATATCGGCGCCATCGACATTGCTGACGAAATGCGTGCGCGGCCCGTCATGATAGGGCGCCAGCGCCAATGTGGCCATATAGGGTCCGAGATCCGAGCCGCCGATGCCGATATTCACGACATCGGTGATCCTGCCGCCCTGCCCCCGATACGCGCCCGAGCGGATATCGCGGGCGAAAGCCTTCATGCGCTCATGGGTTGCGCGCACGCCGGGCATCACGTCCTGTCCGTCCACGCGGACGTCGCCGTCCAGGTTGCGCAGCGCCGTATGCAGCACCGCCCTGCCCTCGGTCTCGTTGATCCTCTCGCCCGAGAACATCGCCTCGCGCCGCGCCTCGACCTGCGCCCCCTGCGCCAGTTCGATCAGCAGATCGCGCGCGCCCGCATCGATCATCGTCTTGGACCAGTCAAACACCAGCCCGCCCCGCCCGTCATCCAACTCGGTGCAGAATGCCGTGGCGCGGGCGGGATCAGAGTCGAAAAGATCGGAGATGCGCCCCTCGCCCTGTGCATCGCGATGGGCTTTCAGCCGGGTCCAGATATCGTTCATGTGTCGTCGGTCCTCTTATTCCGCCCAATGCACGGTGGCGGCATCCAGGAAGGCGCGTATCGGCGCCTCGATCGGGTCGAGTTTCTGCGCCCGTTCCAATGCCTCGCGCTTTTCCGGCCCCATGATCAGCAGATGGATATGAATCGCCTGTGACAGGATCGGGCGCGTCAGTGTGATGCGGGGCTCCTCCGCCCCGTCGGCACGGATCGCCATCAGCGGCGGCGCGTCATTTGCCAATGCCTCGGCCAGCCGGTCGGCCCCGGGAAAGAGGCTGGCCGTATGCATATCGTTGCCCATGCCCAAAAGCACCACGGTCACCGGCAGATGCGGCGCCAAAGCCTCGGCCAGCCCGTCCGTCGCATCCTCGGGCTGCGCATCGCCGGTATAGAGATCGATGTAATTGGCCGCCACCGCCCGATCCCGCAGCAGGTGACGGCGCAGCAGCCGGCTGTTCGAGCGCTTGTGCTCGCCATCGACCCACCTCTCATCGCCCAGGAACACCGTCACGCGGTTCCAGTCCAGATCGGCACCGCTGAGCGTATCGAAAACCTGCACCGGAGAGGTGCCGCCCGGAACGCAAAGGCTGGCCGTCTCGGCAGAGCGCAGATGCTGCCCAAGCTGCGAGGCGATCCGGTCGGCCAGCGACAGGGCCAGCATCTCGCGGTCGGGATATTCCTTGAAATCCATGCTCATGCGCGAATCTCCCTCCATCGGCGGTTGTCGCGGTGCATCAGGCGCAGCGCCTCTTCCGGGCCCGAGGAGCCGGCATCATAGGGTTCGGGGCGCTGCTTGCCATCCTCCCACGCGCGGATGATCGGATCGGTCCATGCCCATGCGGCCTCGACCTCGTCGCCGCGCATGAACAGGGTCTGGTTGCCCCGGATCACATCCATGATCAGCCGTTCATAGGCGTCGGGCATATCGGCCCCCTCCGGCCCAAGGGCATCCGCGAAGGACATGTCCAGCGGCACCTGCACCAGCCGCATCCCGCCCGGCCCCGGCTCCTTGATCATCACCTTGAGATTCATACCTTCGTTCGGTTGCAGCCGGATGACAAGCTCGTTGGCCCGGGGCGCGCCGGTATCGTCAAAGATCGAATGCGGCGGCTCCTTGAAGGTGATGGCGATCTCGGAGGTGCGGGCGCGCAGCTTCTTGCCGGTGCGCAGGTAGAAGGGCGTGCCCTGCCAGCGCCAGTTCGAGATCCGCACTTTCATGGCAACATAGCTTTCGGTGCGGGAATCGGGGTTCTCGGCATCCTCCAGGTAGCCCGGCTCCTTGCCGTCGGGCTGATACTGGCCGCGCACGATATCCGACGGTTCGACCGGTTCCAGCGCGCGGATGACCTTGAGCTTCTCGTCGCGCACCGCGTTCGGATCGAAATGGTATGGCGGCTCCATCGCGATGAGGCACAAAAGCTGCATCATGTGGTTCTGCACCATGTCCCGGATGGCGCCGGACTTGTCGTAATAGCTGCCCCTGCCCGAAACACCCACGGTCTCGGCCACGGTGATCTGGACATGGTCGATGAACTGCGCGTTCCACAGCGGCTCGAACAGGATATTGGCGAAACGCACCGCCATCAGGTTCTGGACCGTTTCCTTGCCCAGGTAATGGTCGATGCGGTAGATTTGCTGCTCGCGGAAATGCTGGGCCAGCATTGTATTCAGCGCCCGGGCCGTTTCCAGATCTCGGCCAAAGGGCTTTTCCACAACGATGCGGCTGTGCTTGTCGGTGATGCCATGACCGTGCAGGCGTTCGGCGATATCCCCGAAAAGCGACGGCGCGACCGAGAAATAGAAGGCATGAACCGCCCCCTTGCGCATCCGAGCCTTGAGCGCTTTCCAGCCACCCTCGCCCTTGGCGTCGATCGCGGTATAACCCAGAAGCCCGGTGAACCTGACCAGATCCGGGTCGTTCTTCTTGACGCCCGCGAATTCGACAATCGCCTTGGCTGCTTCGGCGCGGAAAGCGTCATCGTCCTGCTCGGTCCGGGCCGCGCCGATAATACGGGAGGTTTCGGGGATCTGCCCCGCAACGAAGCGGCGGAACAGCCCCGGCAGGATCTTGCGATGCGCGAGATCACCGGTTGCTCCGAATATCACGAGGTCGAAATCTTCGACCGGAATGACGCGCGAGACCATGCTGTCCTCCTTATCACCGGCTTCCGCCATATCTCTTGTTAGCGTTAACAGCAACTTGATTCAACCTCTCAGCAGCCTGGCGAGCCGCGGCAGGCGGCTGCGCTTGAGCATATCCGTCACGGTCATGTCGCCTCCCATCCTCGCCGCCTTGTCACGGGCGGTCTGCACGGCCAGGGTAACCGTTGCCGCATCGCGGCGGTGCAGTTCCAGCAGGAACGCATCGGGATGGATCGCACGCAATCCCAACCCCGCCATGACAGGACGCGGAAAATCACGCAGATTTGCCGTCACCACCAGCGCGGCACCACCTGCCAGCGCGGCCTCGATCACATGGCGGTCGGCAGGATCGGGCAGATGCAGGTCGATGGCGCGGGCACCGTCATCGGGCATGGCGGCATCGGGGAACCGCCGGGTCAGCAGCGCGATCTCGGCCCCTGCCACGGCCTCTTGCCCGGGGCCAAGGCGCGCCGCGGCATGGCGCCACTCGGCCAGTATCCGCGCCGACCAGAGCGGTCGGTAAAGCCCCGCCGTGGCCAGATCACCCAGGATCTCGCGCAGGATGGTGGGAAACAGCACATTGGCATCCAGAACCGCCTTCATCCGTCCAGCCGGAAGAACAGCGCCTTGAGATAGCCGGTCTCGGCCAGTTGCGGCAATGTCGGGTGGTCGGGACCAGCCTGCCCGCTATGGATCAGCACGCCGCGCCGCCCGCCGCGACCGATCCCGCGCGCGCTGGCATTGCGGAATTGGGTCAGGTCGGCGGCATGACTACAGCTGCATAGGCCCAGATATCCCCCGGGCGCGACCAGCGGCGCGGCCAGTTTGGCCACCCGCTCATAGGCGCGCAACCCCGCCTCCAGCGCCTGTTTCGAGGGCGCGAAGGCAGGCGGATCGCATATGACCAGATCGAAACGGTGGCCCTCTTCGGCCAGTGCCTCCATCGCCTTGAAAGCGTCGGATTGCCGGATCTCCAGCCGGTCGGACACGCCCATGGCCCGCGCCCCTGCTCCGGCAAGTTCCAGCGCCGCCGCGCTACCATCGACGCAGGTCGCGCGGGAGGCTCCCGCCGCCAGCGCCGCAAGGCCGAAGCCGCCGACATGGCTGAAGACATCCAGCACCTCCGCCCCCCGCGCCAATCGTTGCGCGAATGCATGGTTCGGGCGCTGGTCATAGAAAAGCCCGGTCTTCTGCCCGCCCAGCAGGTCGGCCATGTAAACCGCGCCGTTCATCGCGACCTGCACGGGCGCGTCAGGGGCCGTGCCGCGCAGGATCCCGGTCCGCTCGTCCAGCCCTTCCAATCCGCGCGCACGCCCCTGCCCGTTCAGGATGACAGTATTCACTCCGGCGACGTCCGCCAGCGCCTCGGCGATCTCGCCCGCCATGCGATCGGCCCATGCCGCGTTGGGCTGGATCACGGCGGCATCGCCGAAGCGATCGACGACCAGCCCCGGAAACCCGTCCGCCTCGGCATGGACCAGCCGATAGAAGGGCGCGTCATAAAGCTGTTCGCGCATCGCCAGGGCGCGGACCAGCCGGGCCCGCAGCCAGTCGCCATCGATCCGCGCCTGCGGATCGGCATCCATCACCCGCGCAATGATCTTCGAGACCGGATTCACCGTCACCAGCACCATCGGCCGGCGTTCGGCGTCCTCCAGCACAGCGAATCCCCCCGCAGGCAAGGCGCGTGTGCGGCGGTCCAGCACCGCCTCGTCCGCGAAAATCCAGGGAAAGCCGTGACGGATGGCCTGCGGCTTCGATTTAGGACGCAGGCGGATGACGGGCAGATCGCTCATGGCAAAAATCCTTTCGCCGGTGATCTGACATGTTGCCGGAAAAGGCACAAGCCGCAGCGTCGATCACCCCCGCCCTCAGGCCGCGATCCGGCCGACCTGCGCCAGGGCCGCGTCATACACCTCTATCCCGCCCTTCGACGCGCCTTCGGAGAGTGTTCGCTTCCACCCTCTCGCCCCGGGCTGGCCGTGGAACAGGCCCAGCATGTGGCGGGTGATCTGGTGCAAACGCCCCCCTTGCCGCAGATGATCGCGGATATAGGGGCGCATCGCCTCGGCCACTTGCAGCGCCGACGAGAAAGCCGGCCTCTCGCCCCATAATGTGTCGGCCTGCCCCAGCAGGTCCCAGGGCTGGTGATAGGCGGCCCTTCCCACCATCACACCGTCCATCACCCGCAGATGCCGGCGCGCCTCGTCGAGGCTTTCGATACCGCCATTCACCGACAGGTCCAAATCGGGAAAGGCTGATTTCATCGCATGCACCAGCGGGTAATCCAGCGGCGGCACCTCGCGGTTCTCTCGCGGGCTGAGACCCTGCAGCCACGCCTTGCGCGCATGGATGGCAATCCTGCGCACACCGGCGCGGCGCATGGTTTCCAGGAAAGCGGGCAGGATCTCTGCCGGTTCCTGATCGTCCACCCCGATGCGGCATTTCACAGTGACCTCGACCGGGCTGACGGCCATCATCGCGGTGACGCAATCGGCAACCAGTGCCGGGGTTTTCATCAGCACCGCTCCGAAACAGCCCGACTGCACGCGGTCACTGGGACAGCCGACATTCAGGTTGATCTCGTCATATCCCCAATCGGCGGCGGCACGGACGGCCTCGCGAAGCTCGGCCGGAACCGAGCCGCCAAGTTGCAGCGCCACCGGATGCTCGCCCGCGTCATAGTCCAGCAGCCGCGACCGATCACCATGAATGACCGCCGGCGCCGTCACCATCTCGGTATAAAGCAGCGCCCGCCGAGACATCAGCCGATGAAAGAACCGGCAGTGCCGGTCCGTCCAATCCATCATGGGTGCAATGGCAAATTTGCTATATTTTTCAGTCACTTAACAAAATTCCACCACTTGGACTCGAATATTTTTATGGTTATATTTCAAGTATTTGCCCTATTTCGTTCCATTCCGGTCGATTTCATCTTTGGCACAATGTGCCATATCAGTGGGGCATGTACCAAATCGTTGGGACCAAGGACAAGCCGTTCGGCGCAAGCGATAAGCGGGTGATGCGATCGGGCACGGTGGCCGAGCCGAAGAAGGCAGGCAAGTTTCAGATGCGCTTGGAATCATTCGTCATCGGATGAAGCTATTCGTGAGCATGCTGGCCCAACCAGAGCCCAGGCCGCATCCACAACCTCCTCCAGCGACAGGTCCGGAAGGTCGATCGATTGTGAATAGGCGCGCCACTGTCGTTGCTTGACCTCATCCGCCGATAGAGTCTCCGAGAGACCCGGTGGTCGTTCAGAGGGAACGTCAGTTCGTCTTCGTTCGAAGGTGGCTCGTATCGCGGCATCAAGTTCACCACCGGAAACGGGAACGGCCTTCGCGATCGCCCACAGATCGAAGTAATCCTTCATGCGTCCGTTTGCGACGCCAAGCGCAACCATCGCCTGGAACTTCTCTGCAACTACCGTTGCAGGCGGATAAGTCCGTATTCTCGGCGTTTCCATGCCAAGCAGTGATGGATAGGCAAATGGCTGTGCACCGGCGGCAATCGCGTCTCCAAACCCGACATCGATCGTGACCGGAATGCGCGACTTCTCCAGAAATGCCGTCGTCCGCAGACGCACGCCCTCGTACTCCATGTCTTCCCGGATCGTCGTTGCCGTCAGCGTGTCGACATCGAAGATGAGTCCATCGTTCGCATCTATGGCCATGACGTCTGCAAACGTGGCCTTGAGGCTGTCTGTGCTGGCGTCCCCGAACCCGAGAAAGTCTGCATCCCGTGTCTCGCGATTGCCCCCCTCGATCCAAAGCGTCAAGAGCATGCCGCCCTTCAGGACGAAACGGTCGTTGTGATCCGATATCGAAAGGCGATAGAGCAGTCGCTCGAGCGCGTAACGGACCAGCACGACTTCGTATACCCGCCCCTCCTTCCGTGCGAGGTTCAGAAGCCTTTGCTTGATCGATGCGGCCTGATTTGCAGGAGGCGTTCTACCCATTCGACGTCAAAGCCTCGAGATAGGGTCGCATGATCCTCCAGGCCCCCGCCCCCATTGCCGCGTCCGCGATCGCGCCTGGCGTGGCCTTGCGCTGTTCAAGTGCCGCGCGAAGGCCCTCCACGGCAACCGAGCGGTCGACCAGCTTGCTGTTGCGAAAGATGTCGGCAAGCGTCTTCGTTACCGAAAATACGGGCACGTCGACGCCTGATATCCGGTGATGCTCGATTCCCTGCTGCATGTACTTGTCGCGAAATTCGACAATGCGGATCGGGGGATAGACGGGCGCCGGCGCCCAGTCCTTCGTGCTGATGGCGACCCAGATCTTCCGAGGCATCTGATCGGTCAGCCCATGGAAGGCAAGTGCCGAGACCATCGCGATGACCCCTTTCGGCACCAGTTTTGCCGCTTCGGCCAGTCCCTGTTCCGTGTCCACATCGGTGTCGGCGCGCTGGTAGAGACCGCGGGAGATGCGAACAAGCTCGCCGTCGTCGACGGCACGCTTGATCGTCTGCCCGGCGATTCCCACCCTGCGAAGCTCGTACGCGCGCACGATCGGCTTTGCTCGGAGAATAGCCGACAGTTGATCACGCTGGGTTCGTCCTGCCTGCATCATGCCGTTACATATCCTAGGTCTAGCTTGATTCTCACCCAGGTTTTGTAACACAATCGCGCGTGACAATTCCTAGGTCTATTCTATTTGACACCCAGGTTTTGTAACGCACAGATTCACTTTCCACCAGCCCAATCGAACGGTGTGCCGATCCAACGAAGCCCCCGGAAGCCGACAAACCTGCCGGAATCTCATGCATAGTGGCCGCTTCGCGCCACCGTTTCGGACGTTCGACTGGTCGAACGGCAACCCCAAAAGCGGACATTAACGTGTCCCAATTCCGCCGGTCACGCAGGCCCTTGATCTTCCTCCAGTTGTTGTCTGACGACGACGCGCTTGAGCTTCGATCCGTCGAGAGCATTCAATCGCGCTGCAAGAAGCTTCTCAGCCCTCGCCGTCAGTAGATCGTCGCCGCGAATGTGTTCTACAATCCTAAGCGGATCCTGCCACATGAAGAGGACCTCTGGGTCCGCTACGTCGATGGCGTATTCCATGGAAGCTAAGGTGCGCGTATCCCTGAATTGCATGACGGCTGCTTCTACGCGGTTCCAGTGACGCCAACTTCCGCATAGCTCGCGTCGAACACGATCGTCCTTCTCCGCGTCGATCAGGGTGACCATTTCGTCGGCGGCCTCTAAGACCCAACCCCATGCTTGGCCCAGCACTGCGCGCTCATTGGCGCTTGACTGTCCAGCGAGTTCCATGAGTTCGCCGTCTCCAACGGTGCCAAGTACGCGTCGAGGGCCCCTCTCCCTGCTGGCGACCGATCTCGCAGCCGCACGTACACCCAAAGCCCCGAGAAGGTGCAATTTTTCATGCGGCAGTACACGTCCCGCATCCGGTCGAAACATCATGAACCGCGCGATGAGCTCCGCGTCGACCCGAAATGGCGTTCCAATCCGGTTCACCGATCGCTCGACCGAACAATGCCGGTCTCGAAGCGGGGCTCACCTGAACGTATCCAGTCGCTTATACTCTCGACCGCTGACGTGCTGTTGGATCGAAGCGCACATTCCCACACCGTCCCCACACGCCACCCAGCCTGCTTCAGCTGTGTCACATGGCGGCGATCACGCTCGACGTTCTTTTCGAATTTCTTGGACCAGAAGTCTGCATTTGAGCCGGGTACTGAACACCAGTGACAGCCCTCGTGGCGATGCCAGAAGCAGCCGTGGACGAAAATGACTACCCGGTATTTCGGCAACACGATGTCAGGCTTTCCGGGCAGCGTCGCATCATGCAACCGAAATCGAAACCCTGCACGATGAAGTGCCTTGCGCAGGAGCAGTTCCGGCCGGGTATTCTTGCCGCGAATCTCCGACATCATTCGCGATCGCGTGGCGGCATCAACTATATCAGCCATGAATTGAGACCTGTATTTCCGGCTTCAGAATGTTATTCATTCAAGGCAAGTTATTGGTTCGGGGAAGCGTGATTCTTGTCAACATATTCCGTCGTCGACATTTTTGCAGGCCCGGGCGGCCTTGCCGAGGGATTTTCGAAGGTTCGCCGGGCAGACGGAAACCCGGCTTTCCGCCTCGAGCTGTCACTCGAGAAGGAAGTGACCGCGCATTCGACCCTGCTGTTGCGGGCCTTCCTGCGGCAGTTCAGCGACAAATATCCTGACCGCTATTACGACTTCATCAACGACGGCGGCGAGGAGCCGGACTGGGCCACGCTGTTCCCCGACCAATGGGCCGCTGCATCGCAGGAGGCATGGCAACTCGAACTGGGGAAAGAAGATCCGGAGCTCAGACTGAATGATCGCATCGACGCGATCCGCGAGAAAGCAGGTGGAAACACGATTCTCATCGGTGGTCCGCCCTGCCAAGCCTATTCCCTTGTAGGCCGCGCCCGAAACCAGGGCAAGGAAGGCTATGTTGCAAGTAAAGATGGCCGACATTTTCTCTACAAGGAGTACATCCGTATTCTAGATCGGCTGCAACCTGCGGCATTCGTCATGGAAAATGTGAAGGGGATGCTCTCCTCGTCAATCGATGGTGAGCGTCGCATCTTCGATCAGGTTCTGGAGGATCTGCGGGGTGACCAGCGCGATGCTGGGCGCTACCGGCTATTTGCCCTTTCACCCCTGTCGCGCCGCCGACCGGAGGCTGAAACTGTCGCTCCCCGTTCGCGCGATTTCGTGATGCGCGCTGAAGACTTCGGCATTCCACAGGCGAGACACAGGGTGATCGTCGTCGGAGTTCGCGAAGATCTGGCACGCGACATCTCTGATCAAGCGGTCGCTAATCTGATCGAGAGGCGCCGCGCTGAAGCCACAGTCAGGGATGCAATCGGAGGCATGCCGAAGCTGCGCAGCGGGCTCAGCCGTTCTGCAGATGGTCCCGTCGAATGGCGTGCGGTCGTCTCGTCCGCAATGGCGAAGGTTTCCGGACTCGATCCGGGATTGATCGAGGACGAGAGACTCTCATTCACGTCCAAGGCAAAACACTACCTGGCCCTGTTTCAGAAAATGAATGAGATCCCTCCGAGGGAAGGAGACAGCACTGGAAACTCGAAGCTCTGCTCCGAGAATCTCAGCAACTGGCTTGTCGACAGGAGGCTCACGCGATTGCCCAACAACCAGACGCGAGGGCACATGGCGGAGGACTTGGCTCGCTACTTCTTTGCTGCCGTCTTTGGCGAAGTGGTCGGCCGCTCACCGAAGGCATCGGATTTCCCTTCCGAACTGGCGCCAAACCACAACAACTGGTCCACGGGGAAATTCTCCGACCGTTTTCGCGTCCAGCTATGGGATGCGGCTTCGACCACGATCACGTCTCACATCTCAAAGGATGGGCATTACTTCATTCATCCGGACCCTTTGCAGTGTCGGAGCCTCTCCGTTCGTGAGGCTGCTCGACTGCAGACCTTTCCAGACAACTATCTCTTCAAGGGCAATCGCACGCAGCAATACGTGCAGGTTGGCAACGCGGTTCCTCCGCTGCTCGCGATGTGGATAGGCGAGGCTCTTCATTCCCTCCTGACCGGCAAGGTCGAGAGCCTCGAACAGGAACGCGAAGCGGGAGAACTGGCCCATGTCGGCTAAATACGACATAGCCAATCCGGGGGCCGCGGAGTTGTTCGAGTCGCTGCGCGCCTTCGGCTATGACCTTCCCACCGCGCTGGCGGATATCGTGGACAACAGCATTGCAGCCAAGGCTCGCAACGTCTGGATCGATCTGATCTGGGCAGGTCAGGAGTCCCGCATCACGATTCGCGATGATGGCGAGGGCATGTCCGAGAAGGAGCTGGTACAGGCGATGCGCCCCGGAAGTATGAGCCCGCTTGCTCATCGATCTTCAAGTGACCTCGGGCGTTTCGGACTTGGCATGAAGACGGCATCGATATCCCATTGCCGCTGTCTCACTGTACTCAGCAGATCAGCGCCTACGTCAGTTGCCGTCAGGCGATGGGACCTGGATTACATTGCCTCAACCGAGACGGGCGAATGGCGGCTACTCAAGGGTCCTGATCTTGTCAGCGAGGGTGACCTTGGACTGCTTCCCAAGCAGGCATCCGGAACGGTGCTGTTCTGGGATCGACTCGATCAGCTCGTTGGCACCGTTTCCGCCGACGATGAAACCGCGCAGAAGCACTTTCGTGAACGCGCAGATGCCGTGAAACAGCATCTGGCAATGGTATTCCACCGCTTTCTCACAGGGCGGAATGCGATCAGCATCCATCTGAACGGACGCAAGATCGAGCCTTGGGATCCGTTCATGGAAGACATCGATGCGGTGGACCCTCTGCCCGCAGAAACGCTGACTGCGGACGGCGCACAAATCGAGATCAAAGCCTTCATTCTCCCTCATCACAGCAAGATTTCGTCTGAACGGCATGCGCTTGGCGCCGGACCGAAAGGCTGGAACGCACATCAGGGTTTCTACATCTACAGGAACCGCCGCCTATTGGTCGCGGGTGATTGGCTCGGGCTGGGAATGCAGAAGGAAGAGCATTTCAAGCTGGCGCGCATCAGGATCGATCTGCCCAACTCGGCCGATCTTTCGTGGCAGATCGATGTCAAGAAGTCACGCGCGCGCCCTCCCGCCAAATTGCGCAAGGACCTCCAGCGTATCGCCCGGGTCGCACGCGGTCAGGCATCCCGAATCTACAGGCATCGTGGAAAGATTCTGCAGCGTCAGCATGGCGACAAGCAGTCGTTTCTCTGGACGCACCTCACCAGGCACGGGAAGACATTCTACAAAATCAATAGAGAGCATCCACTCGTTCGCAGGGTGCTCGAGGATTCTGTCGATCGCGATGCGTCTCGTGCTCTGCTCAATCTGATCGAGCAGACAGTCCCTGCCCCGCTGATTGTCATCAACAACGCAGAGTCACCCGACGGTTTCGGCCTGCCCTTCGAGGGCGCGTCCGGCGAACTGCGCAAAGCGATGGAGGCGGTGTACTCGGCACTCAGACAGGAAGGAAACGAACCTGCCTCGGCCGCCCGAGCACTGATGGGGATGGAACCCTTCAATCAGTATCCTGAGCTGATTGCCGGCTTCCTGGACGAGATCACCAGCGCAATGGCGGCGAGAGACATCGAAAAAAGGGGCTTTGAATGACGGCAGGATCAAATGAATCCTTGTTCTCCAGCGCCTATGGAGTTGCCGACTCGCTTCTTCTGATGGAGCCGCGCATCACCCAGGACGCGCTGGAGCGAACCGTGACAGCCGTGCTGTCCATGCCGCAATTCGGGAGCATAGACGGCAATCGACTCCTGAAGGAACTGGAGGCAAAGAACAATACGCATGTCAGCGGCTACTCCGTCATCGACGACAATGACTTCAGTGCCTGGATCGCGGCGTCGCAGGAAACACGGCCGTTCGAATTCTGGAAACGCTACCGGCACTATCTCGACAAGAAGAAGCGTTTGCCCCGCGAGGTGCTGGATCAGCTCGATCGCCTGACGGACGATATCCTGGATCGCCTACGCAACCCGGAGACTGCCGGCGAGTGGGATCGGCGCGGCCTGGTGGTCGGCGACGTGCAGTCCGGCAAGACGTCCAACTATACCGGCCTGATCTGCAAGGCCGTGGACGCCGGTTTTCCACTCGTGATCGTCCTGGCGGGCATTCACAACAGTCTTCGAAGCCAGACCCAGCTCAGACTGGATGAGGGGTTTCTTGGCTTTGATACCCGCCTCAACCTTCTTGCCGAACAGGAAAATCAGAGGATCGGTGCGGGCAAGATGCCAAGTGCGCCGTTCCTTGTCGCACATTCGCTCACCAGCAGCACGGATGGCGGCGACTTCAAGCAGGCAACGGCCCAAGGCACGCGCATCATCCCCGGAGGCCGTGATCCGGTCATCCTTGTTGTCAAGAAGCGCGTGTCGATACTGAAGAACCTGCTCGCTTGGGTTCTCTCGGTGCGTGGCGTCGACGACCCCGATGTCCCAGGCGGAAAGACAATCCGCGACGTGCCCCTGCTCGTGATCGATGACGAAGCCGACAACGCATCGGCAAACACGAACGAGTATCGCGACGATGACGGAAACATCGATGAAGATGCGGATCCGACAAAGACCAATGGCTTCATTCGAAGCCTGCTGACCGCTTTCGAAAAGAGCGCCTATGTCGGCTATACGGCGACACCATTCGCAAATGTCTTCATGCACCATCAAGCCTATTCGAATGCGCATGGCCAGGACCTTTTTCCCCGAAGCTTCATCATCAACATCCCGGCGCCATCGAACTACATAGGACCTGAAAAGGTGTTCGGGCTGAATCGTCCGGGAACCGAGGGTGAAACGCCCGGCCTGCCGATCATCAGGCGCGTCCGGGACGCAAGCCCCTGCTTTCCACCGAAACATAAGAAGGAGCTCTCCGTTTCGGCCCTGCCTGCATCGCTGAAAGAGGCCATCCTGGCCTACATTCTGGCGTGTTCCGCGCGCCGTGCTCGTGGCGAAGTCGATGCAGACAACTCCATGCTCGTCCATGTCACACGCTTCACGCTCGTGCAGGATCAGGTTGCCCGGCTGATCGAAGAGGAACTCGCCGACATCAGGCGGCAGCTTGAATTTCCCGGAACAGGTGGTGACGCCGAAGAAAGGCTGAGACAGCTCTGGGACAGCGACTTTGACGCGAACGCGCCGAAAATCCGAGGACTGCTGCCCGACCACGATCTGCCGGAACTCATATGGGACCAAGTACAGCAGCAACTGTTCGATGCAACCAAGCGCTTGACTGTTCGCAGAATCAACGGGTCTGCAAAAGACGCACTTGACTATACCGACCACCCGCTTGGCCTTTCGGTGATTGCGGTGGGCGGCGACAAGCTGTCCCGCGGACTGACTCTGGAAGGACTGAGCGTCAGCTACTTCGTACGCACATCGCGCATGTACGACACTCTGATGCAGATGGGCCGATGGTTCGGCTATCGGCCGCGCTATGCGGACCTCTGTCGCCTCTACACGTCACCCGATCTCGTCGACTGGTACCGTCACATCGCGACAGCCACCGCCGAGCTCCGCGAGGAATTCGATCTGATGTTCGCCAACGGCGAGAACCCGCTCCAGTTCGGCAACCGCGTGCGAACTCATCCAGATGGGATGCTGATCACGGCTGCCAACAAGATGCGCTCGGGTGCCTCGGTTCGCGCGGGTTTTTCCGGAACGATTTCGGAGACCGTTTCATTCGACATATCCAGCGCAGAGCACAATCTGAATGTCTTCTCTGAGTTTCTGGAGGGATTGCCACGCATAACCGGCAATGGCCGCTTTGTCTGGACAGATGTCGATGGCGGCAGAGTGGCAGAGCTCATGGGATCGCTGGAAACTTCGCGCGACTCCTGGAAGGCCAATTCAAGGGCGATCTCCGATTACGTCACCAATCGTGTGGGCGCTGGTCGACTCAAAAACTGGACAATAGCGCTCATCGCGAACGGCCGCTCGAAGGTGCCGGCCCGGATCGGTCCATACGAGGTCATTCTCACGGAACGCGAAAACCACATGCCCGGCGATCGCGAGAAGGTGACCATTGGTCGGCTGGTCAGCCCGCGCGACGAAACCATCGACTTCAGCCAGGATCAGATCGACAAGGCGATGACAGAGACCATTGCCGCATGGCAACGAAAATCACCACCCAAGCGCGATCAGCCCAAGTCGGCGAGCGGTCCCTTCATTCGCAGACAGCGGAGCCCGGATCGCGGACTTCTGCTGATCTATCCAATCGACGCCGGCCTCGATGGCAACATCCCGATCATGGGTTTTGCCGTCAGCTTTCCTTTCGATGCCGACGCACCGCTGATCGACTACGCCGAAAACAGCGTCAAACAGCTCGAGGAGCTGTTCGCATGAACCCCGACGAACTGGTCGAACTCTGGCGAAGTCTTGCCGAGGGACAAGGCACCTCCGGGATGGATCGCCGCAGACTGGACACGGAGGCAGCGGTTGATCTGTTCGCCTGCATCTTCTGGCCCAGTGGCCGTCTCGGACTCCTCATCGAAGGTGATGGAGAGCAGCGCCCTCCGACGGATAGAATACCGACCTGTCGAGGTGTAAAGGTCCTGCACGAAGTACTTGACCCGGCGCACCCTCGAACGGTCCTGCGCGTCATGCTGGAGGATGATCGTCTCCGCGAGATATTTGCAGTGCTTTCCGCCGATCTCGTGAATGCCGTTGGGGCTGAGCAGAACACGACCGCCGGTCTGCGCCGATGCATCGACCGTCTCTCGATGTGGCAAGGACTGTTCGAGCGTGTCCCCGCAGAAGGGCTTTCGCAGGAAGCGCAACGTGGCCTCTTCGGTGAACTGATCATTCTCGAGAGCCTCTGCCTCGCCGAGATGGAGGCCTATGAGGCCGTAACATCCTGGTCGGGACCGAGCGCGTCACATCAGGATTTCACTATCAGAGACGCAGCGGTTGAAGTGAAGACGACACTCTCGAAGCTGCATGCACGGCTTGCGATTGCCAACGAGAGACAACTTGACGAGCGCTCACACCGGGCGCTGCTGCTCGCACATGTGTGCATCGAGGAAAGCAGTGCGCGAGGGATAGCGCTTCCAGCGCTGGTTGCCCGGATACGCTCGCAACTGCAGTCAGATCACTTGGCAGCACGGGAATTCGACGATCGCCTGCTGCAGAGTGGATACCTCGAAGTACACGCCCCACTCTATGCGAGGAGCCGCTATCGCGTAACCGACCAGCATTGTTTCCACGTCCGCGGGAATTTCCCCCGATTGACCGAAGCAAACCTTCCATCCGGCGTGGGCGACATCCGCTACACCATCATTGCCGGCGACCTGTCCGAATATGGGATCCCCCGAGAAAGGGCGGTCCAGCTCCTGATGGAGTCCAATGACTGAACTTGAAGAGCTCCACGCGTTCGGGCGCAACATACAGCAGGATGTCATCGCTCACGCTGATGCCGCCGAGGATGGCGCGCTACGAGCGGAAGCGTTCACCGAGATCGTGATTGGCTATCTGGCGGAGGTCGGCGAGATAGACGATGGAATATCGTGCCCTTTCGAAGCGCGTGGGATGCGATGCAGCGGCTACTACCTTTCCGAAGACAACGACCGTCTGGATCTGTTCCTGACCATTCCGCGCCTCGACGGAGCAGCAGGCACGACATCCAAAACCGAAATAGACACGGGTTTCCGGCGCCTGTTCACATTCCTCGAAAAGGCGATCGAAGGCATTCACCAGGGACGTGAGGAAGCGCTGGACGGCTATGACATGGCGCGATCGATCTGGCAGGCGCGAAACGACATCAGCCATGTTCGTCTTTTCGTGATCACCGACGGGTTGGCCACAATCGAACGGATCGAGGACGAGACCCTGCACGGCATCGAGATATCGAGTCATCTATGGGATCTGCGCCGCATTCATCGCGCTGTCTCGTCGGGCACGGGGCACGAAGCCATTCACGTCAATTTTGCCGAGATGTGCGCAAGCCCGCTTCGCTGCATTATTTCCGAACCGGAGAATGCCGGATATCGCTGCCTGCTGGCAGTCATCCCCGGTGACGTTCTCGTCGAAATGTACAAGCGGTTTGGGCCCAAGCTACTCGAACGTAACGTGCGGAGCTTTCTCCAGTTGCGAGGCAAGGTGAACCAGAGCATCCGCAAGACCATCCTTGATGAACCTCAGATGTTTCTCGCCTTCAACAATGGCCTGTCTGTCACTGCCTCCGGGCTTGCTCTCGAGGATCATGGCGACGGAACGGTGACCCTGATTTCTGCCGAGGATTTTCAGATCGTGAACGGCGGCCAGACTACCGGCTCGATATTCCGAGCTTCGCGAAAGGATTCGGCCGACCTCAGCCGCCTTCAGGTTCCGGTCAAGATCACCGAAATTCTCTCGGGCGGCGACGTCGAGGAAATCGCGCCCCGCATTTCCCAGTCCGCCAACAATCAGAACAAGGTCAATATGGCGGACTTCTCGTCCAATCATCCCTTTCATCGGCGAATGGAGGAACTGTCGCGCTCGATCTGGGCACCACCGGCACCGGGCCTGCAGCGTCAATCCCGCTGGTTCTACGAACGGGCGCGCGGCCAGTATCACGACGCTCTTGCGCAGAACAAGACTCCTGCACAACGCAAGGCGTTTGAGGCAATTCATCCGCGTCGGCAGATGATATCAAAGACGGACCTCGCCAAGTTTGAACACACCTGGTCACAATTGCCCTACATCGTCAGTCGAGGTGCCCAGAAGTGCTATCTCGACTTCATGGATGTCCTGGACCGACGGGGTCAATTTCTGCCGGATGACGCGTTTTTCAATCGGGCTGTCGCGCGAGCGATCCTGTTCAAGGAAACCGAGCGTATCGTCTCGCGACGAAAATTCGGCGGCTATCGCGCAAATATCGTCACCTACACATTGGCATGGCTGTCTCACCGCACCGCGAAGCGCATCGACCTTGAAGCGATCTGGAACCGTCAGGGCCTGTCGGCTGCGCTTTCGAACTTCATCGATACCCTTTGCGTGCATGCCCATGAACACATCACCAATTCTCCTGGCGGCCAGAACGTCACTGAATGGTGCAAGAAGGAAAGATGCTGGGAATCCTTTCGCGATATGGAGATCGACATCCCGCCCGTTCTTGAGGACGAATTGCTGAGCCGCGAAAAGGCACGGACGCAGAGCACCAGGCACGCACTTGAAGAACAGACGACAGCCCAGGAAGCGGAGCTGATCGATCGCGTCGCGGCAGTTTCGGCCGAGACATGGTTTGCCCTGTCAGCCTGGGCGAAAGACACCCAGTCACTCCAGCCCTGGCAACGAAGCCTGTCCTTCAGCCTTGGGAAGCTAGCCGGCAACGGAAAGCCCCCTACTCGAAAGCAGGCGATGCATGGGGAGACAATTCTCGTAGATGCGCGAAAGCTCGGCTTCAGGGGCTAAATGAGTGCATTCTGCGTTTGCGCTCACGTTCAGATCGAGAGGACGGGTTACAATCCATTTCAAAAACGTATCTGCTTCTTCAGCATGACTACGAACAGAGGCCATGAGGACAGAACTCGACAACAATGAATGAAAGTATTCCTCCTCGGATCGATCTGGAAGCCGATAATCTCTTGAGGGTGATCAAAAGGATTGAAGCTGGCTGCCAATGTCCTGACGAGATCACGATTATCATTCCTTCGTATGCCATAGGACATGCAAACGAACATCTCTCGATATGCGAGGATCTTCTGGACATCTCCTATGTCACGGAAGCCATGGCGGCCTGCGTATCAAATCCGTCGCTTTCAATGCGACGGCAATCGACCTCTCCCTACAGAACGCAATTCGTATTCAACGGAAAGGATCCCGGGCCAGACTTCCTTAGCCAACTGCGCCAAAGCTGCATGCATTTTGGTGGCGATGATCCCGACATCGCGAAACTGTATTCGGACTATTTCCAGAATTATCCTGATACCATGGAGCGTTACAAGGATAGCCTTGATGAACGGCAGTTCTTCTTTCCAGCCTTGATCGATGACTACCACGCAAATCTGATAAATGGCGCCTACTATACCTACGAACAATCCGACTGGGTACAAGCCGATCTCGCGCGATATCCGGAAAGGCGCTTCGGGTTTCACAAATCGGCCTTCTCGGCTCAGCTGGGTGCTGATGCCTTCGCCTCAATCGAAAGCTGGATTGTTTCCGCCAAGATCGATCTTGGTGGCTTTTTTCGCGCCCTCAATCAGGATGTGGCGATATCACAATTCCATTCTGCCAAGCTGTCGATGCTGAACAATGTGTGCATTGCGACGGCTGGTGATCTTCACGTGCATTTTCCGCTGGACGGCTTTCTGAAGGCGCGCGTCTGTCAGTCGTTTCTTGGCGATGAAGACCAGGTTCTGCGCCTTGGATGGCAACGGCCACTGTTTTCGGTCGCGCCGGCGATGCTGTCGATGAGAGAGTACGGACCTGTCAACCAGACCGTCTCGGGACACGCCTGCCTCGTTCACGAAAGCGGCGAATTAATCATCCTCACGGACAGCGATGAGGGGTGGAATCACATATTCTTTGAAAGTCGTGCACTCGACATTCTCGAGACCAAGCAGCTGGGGCTTCAGGTTGCCGATCTGTCCTCCGGCATCGATCGTGCTCTTGGTGTGTCGGGGAGCCATCGGTCGAATTGGCAGTCGCTTGACGACGAACAGTTCGAAGCTCTTTGCTATGATCTGATATATTCCCATCCCGGATTTGATCATGAAACGATCAGGAAAATGGGCCATTCCCGTTCAAGGGACGGGGGACGCGATATCATCGTCTGGACACAGCCGCTTGCATACCGGGAGCCAAGCAAGAAGTTCGTTTTTCAGTGCAAATTGGTCACCTCCAAGAGATCCCTCGGCAAGCGTGATGTTCCCGACATCGGTGACATGCTGGAACAGTATGATGCGGAGGGGTTCGGCATCATGACCTCGGCCGCGATCGACGCCACGCTCTTCGACGCCGCAGATGCAATCTGCGAGCGACGCAACATTGTGCAGAAGCATTTCTCATCCTTCGAGATCGAACGGTTCCTGAATCAGAGACCTGAACTGCGCCGGAAATTCTTTGGGTCGTGATCTGAGCATTCTGAAATGCCGAGACACAAACAGCCGTTCCTTACGGTGCCAAAGTCAGGGCTTTGTCTGTCCCCCGCGCGCTCAAACGCGTCGGCACAGATCCGTGCCTCGTCCGAAAGCGCTCCCTGCTTCGCGTCCCGGCCGCTGAGCAGCCATTCTGACCACGGGTCGGATCAACCGAGGACTCTCGTAGCGGCTGGAAGTCGGGGTTACGTCACCAGCGGGTTTCCGTCGCGAGATAATCCCAAATGACCGTCCTCACCGTGACGCCCGCCGACCAGTCGACTGCATAGCGATAGCGGCCTCGTTCCACCTCAACCCAGCCACCGGCCAAACCGACGCCTTCGACGACTCTTACCATCATGCGGCTTCCGACCTCAGGCCAGAGGTCCGAACCTCCGCCGCCGCCATTTTCGAATGCTGCACACTCCTCATCGGTCATCGACGAGAGCGGCTGGAACGAAATGAAAGACGGCTCATCCAGCATCGGTTCTCCGATTTCGTGATATGCGTGCCCACGGGCGTTCTTGAGAACGACGCCGCGGACGCGATCGGGGTCGGGATACAAAGTGAACGGTTCCAGATCGTCGAACAGAAGCATCTGACCATTGGGATCGGCCTTGAGAGATCGAACGACATCGCGGTTGCTGCGCAAGACCTTCGCCGCTTCCGGGTGAGTATCAGGATCGGGATAGAGTGATCCGGCAAGGACTGCATGCAATACGCATAATAGGTACGCCTCGTCCCGCGAATATCCCGCGTTGCAGGCCTTGCACACGACTACTTGAGGAAGATAGCCGTCGGGCGCGCCTTGGCCGCGATCGTAGGCTGCACCGTCTTCACGCAGGCGCCTGGAAAGGAAGGACTTCGTGGGAACGTGGTCGCGATTGGCCTTCACGTTCGCGATTGCGACACCGCAATGTATGCACCATGATTTGAGGCGATCATCGCTATAGTCTTCTACATGGAACATTGCACAAATCCGAGGTCGAAAGCCAAATCATGAGTATGTCTGACGAACTCACCGAATTGAAGGAAGACATGGATTCAATGCGCTCCAGGATAACGGCCGCCGTCGCGCAACGAGGAACGAGACCTGAAATGACCGTCCGCCGACTGTGTCATGCGCTCGGCTACAGGTATCGTCGGTACGTCAACGCGCTTCTCGGAGCGCCCGACCTCACGCCTCCTGTCTGGGAATGGAAGACAAAGGATCTCGTGCGCCTGCGACAAACACTAAATGATTCTATCGACATGTTCGGGGCGGGCCGCAGATGAGACGATCCGGTTATTTCGAAGCTCTCGGGCTGACCCCCTACTGGTTTGCCCATGTGGTCTCCAACGTCGTCGATGATCCACAGGCCTATCTTAGAGAGCTGCACTATATCTTGGCCGAGGACGGGAGTGCGACTTCATTGTGCAACGCGTTTCCGCGATGGTCGAACCTTCACTTCTTCATCGCCGAGATCTTCGAGAGTGTCGTGCACGAACCGACCGAGGAGGGTTCGGCGACCTTTCGCGCGTTTCTCGAACTGATGGACGCTCCGAAGGACTGGTTCGATGATATCGACGAGGAAGGTCCCGGTGAAATCATTCTGACCGAACTCTATGAAAAGGGACGTGACCGGCTCGTGGAGGAAGTGTTTCACATTGTCTTTCGCGATGTCAGTCTGTTGGCGCGCTTCAACGCCATCGTTGCGAATTACATATCGGATTTCGGTGAAGATACCGGAAATGAAGACGAAAGGTTCACCACGAGAGGAACCCTCCGCCGCGTGGCCGTACCGAGCTACGTTCGTGACGCCATTTATTTCCGCGATGGAGGTGAATGCCGCACTTGCAAAAAGCCCATCGACCGAGTCCTGTCTCCCGAAGCACGGGAGCGTTACGACCATATCGTGCCGCTCGCACACGGCGGAGCGAACGACATCACCAATATCCAACTCCTATGCGAGGCGTGCAACGCCGCCAAGAGTGCCCGGTCGGAGACCGTTTCGGGCCTCTACCCTCGTGTCTATCGGCTCTCGATTGGCTGACGAATGAACGCCATACAAAATTCGAGGCTCTTGAGTGATTCACGAGCGACCGTGGCGGCCGACCCACGTCTTACAGGTTCAACCACAGGGCTTTCTGCGATTCGGTGTGCTCAAATGCATCGGCGTAGGTTCGCAGGTCATCGGATGAGGCGCCTTCATCGCGCAGGGCCTGTTTCCAGTTACTCACGATCGTCTCGGCCATCTGAAATGCTTGCTGTCGTGCATCGACCGGCGTCAGTTCGAAGAACTCGCACGCCTCCAGCGCGATGTCGAGGGAGGCGTCGAACGAGCCGCCCTGGATAATGCCGGTTTCCAGCACTCTGTGACGTGATGGGGACGGGTTGATGTCGAAGGCCGGTGACAACCGCCATCGATCCCCACCAGCGTAGATGAAACCGTGGTTCTTCAGATGGTCGTCCGAGTTGGAAACGAGGATGGTGAAGACGATCCGCCGCCAGAGTTCGTGCAGATCATCGACGGGCTTATTCGAAATCTGCCGGATGACGTCGGCGATATCGGTGTAGTATCCCCACGCACATACTGTCAACTTGTGAGCGGCGAAGACGGTCTCCCGATCCTCAAACCGCGAGAGGATCGATATTGGCTGATTGGAAGTCAACGACCCGCAAATTGGAACTGCATAGATCGTGATCTGGAAGACCCAGGAGGGGAAGGCCTTCCCCTGCGGCCGAGCCTGTAGTCTCGCCCGACCCCTTCTGCGGGGACATCCCACAACGCCCCGAGAGTGAGAGTGCGGACCGGTTTGCCGTGACGGGTTGAAAGCCGAGGGAGAGGCCCTTGGCGCCCGTCGCGGAGAACCGCGATGTCCAGACACAAGCGAAACACCGGCGCCAGGCGTGACCGGGCCAATCTCTACTCCGAGATCACCGACAAGATCATCGCCGAGCTGGAGGCAGGCCGCGTGCCTTGGGTTCAGCCCTGGGGCACGGCTGCGGCGAAAGCGCCGCTCGGCCTTCCGAAGAATGCCTCGACCGGCCGGAGCTATTCGGGGATCAACGTGCTGCTTCTGTGGGGCGCGGTGATCGAACGTGACTTTACCGGCCAGAGCTGGCTCACCTTCCGTCAGGCGCTCTCGCTCGGCGGCAATGTCTTGAAGGGCGAGCGCGGCACCACCGTCGTCTATGCCGACCGCTTCGTGCCCGAAGACGAAAAGCGCCGCGCCGCCGAAGCCCTGCAAAGGTTTTGGCACTTGGTACAAGGAGAATGCCAATATGGAATTGTTTTAACTTACGAATTTAGCCTCTGTCGGTCCAATCCATCATGGGTGCCACGGCAAGTATATGTGATTGATATTTATTCATTTTTCATTTATCATCAAATCGTTGTGCGGCGGCGTGTGCACTCCATCTTACGACCCAATACGCCACGTTTCGACCGCGCACTGCACACATAGAGCACACGAAAATGGCCACGATTTCAAAACTCCCTTCAGGTTCCTGGCGCGTCCAAGTCAGACGCAAAGGCAACTATATCAGCGAGTCTTTCCTGCGGCGCGGCGACGCGGAGCTCTGGGCGAGGACCATTGAGGGCAAGATCGATCGGGGCGAACCTATACACTCTTGTGGCGCGACGGCCAAGACATTCAAAGACCTCATCGACCTTCACAAAGAAGATCTGGCGGAGGTCGGGAAGAAACTGGGCCGTTCAAAGGCGGCAAGCCTGGAATTTTTCACACTGCGCCTTGGGAACCTGAAACCTGCCGAATTGAGTCGAGAGAAGTTTATCAAGTTCGGCCGACAGCGCGCCAAAGAAGGCGCAGGTCCGGTAACAGTCGGCATCGACCTTGGCTATATAAAGACGATCCTCTCACATGCCGCGGCTGTTCACGGGATCATCGCTCCGACCGAAGGGATTGATCTCGCTTTCCCGGCTTGGTCTGGTTGGCAAGGGCAACGAACGGGACCGGCGTTCAAGCGAAGACGAGATTGATGCCATCCTCAAAGCGCTGGAGAGTAATCCGCGACAGGTCATACCCGTGGCCCGTATTGTTCGGTTCGCGATCGCGAGCGCCATGCGTCAGGAAGAGATCTGCCGAGTCAGCTGGGAGGACTACAATGCGCGCTCCAAGATGCTGCTCATTCGAGATCGCAAGGACCCTCGCCACAAATCGGGAAACGATCAGCGAATTCCTCTGCTGGATGTGTCGGGGTACGATGCGCGTGTGTTGATCGAGGAGCAGCGAAAGATCACAGGCGGTCGTGGGCGCATTTTTCCATATAATGGCCGTTCAGTCGGGACCGCATTTAGACGGACCTGCCGAACTCTGGGCATACTTGACCTGCATTTCCATGATTTGCGCCACGAAGCAACCAGCCGCCTCTTCCAAGCAGGTTTCTCAATTGAACAAGTCGCCCTCGTAACTGGACACAAAGATTGGAAGATGCTGCGCCACTACACACACATCCGACCCGAGGGTTTACATGCGCTCGCAGGAACGCGGGTGGCGTGAATGTTGGTTGCGGAGGCGCGCATCTGCAGGGCCGAGGCCGAGCAGATCGCCGAAACCGGGCCTTCGATCATCGCCGCGACCGCCATGGCTTTTTCGGCCCCTGTGGCCAGAAGCAGGCATTCCCGCGCCGACAGGATGGTGCCTACCTCCATGGTGATCGCAAAGCCGGGCGGAGCCTCACCCAGGCCGAAATAAACCTGATTGGCGCGGCGCGTGCTTTCGGTCAGGGTCTTTGACCCGGGTGGGCGAAGCCAGTGACGAGATGGGCTCGTTGAAGCCGATATGCCCGTTTCTTCCGATCCCCAGAAGCTGCAGCGAGATACCGCCTGCACGCGCGATCCGCGCTTCGTAATCAAGTGCCGCGGCCGTGGGATCGGCCGCGTCGCCCCGGGGCAGATGGGTACGGGCCGGATCAATATCGACATGGTCGAACAGCGCCTTGCGCATGTAGCTGTGATACGAAGCCGGGTGATCCGGTGCCAGCCCGACATATTTGTCCAGATTGAAGGTCGTCGCCCCGGCGAAGGACAGCCCCTCTTCGTGCGATGCAATCAGCCGCCGGTACAGCGGCAGCATAGTGCCACCGGTCGCAAGACCCAGCACCGCACCCGGCCGCTTGCGCAGATGATCGGCGATCAGTCCGGCGACGCGTTCGGTTGCCGACAAGTGATCCTTGCAGATCAGAACCTTCATGACGCAGCCCTCTCTGACAGCAGGGCGCCCAGAAGTGCGCTGTCATGGCCGAGGGTGGCGGATACGACGGGCACGCGAAACAATGGCGGCTCATCGCTGAGCCGGGCGGTGACCCGAGCAAGATAACCCCCGGCAAGCCCGATACTGCCGCCCATGGCGATACGGTCCAGCCCGAAGATGGCGGTCAGGTCAGCACAAAGCCCCGCCACCGCCGCAGCAGAGCGATCAATGGCCGCGTGGCTCCGGTCGGTGTCCGAGGCAAATGCCGCCCGCGCGTCCGGTGTCCCGGCCATGGCTGCAATGGTCCGGCCAGACGCCACGCTTTCCACCGTTCCGACCCGACCCGAACCACAGCGGTCCCGGCCGAGGAAAGTGGAAATAAAGCCGACATGCCCCGCCATCCCGTTCCGGCTTTGCAGCAGCTTGCCGTCCAGAACGATACCGCCACCAACCCCGGTCGAGACCGTCAGATAAGCGAAATGATCGGCGCCCACACCCGCACCGAGCCTGGCCTCGGCCAGTGCGGCCGCCGCGGCATCATTGATCGCAGATACCCTTGCTCCGAAACGGCCTCGCAGCCGGTCCAGCAACGGCTCGCCCCTGATACCGGGAAGCGTGCCGGCATTCACCGCCCCCCAACGGCCCGCAGCATCGACACGACCGGCAACGGCAACTCCCAGCCGGTCGCCCTTTCGGAATCCCAGCTCTGCCAAAAACGCAGACAGGGCGTCGAGTTGCGCCTCGAAATCGGCCTGCGCTTCGGTCGGCGACTGCAGCCGCGCCTCGATCCGGCCATTCGCGATCCGCGCGGCGGCAGTCTTGGTGCCACCCAGATCGACGGAAAAACCCTCGATCATCGCCGCCCCCGCACCGCGTCCGCGAACCAGCCTGTGACAACCTCGAGACGGGTTAGCGCGCTGCCGACCGTCACCGCATCCGCACCAGCCTGCATGGCGCGTGCCGCGAGTTCGGGGGTGTTCAACCGCCCTTCGGCCATGACAAATCCGTCCAACCGGCTGAACTCTTCGATCAAGGCCAGATCGGGCGCGTCGTCCCCTGTCGCCGTGTCGGCGGTATAGCCGGAAAGCGTCGTGCCGATGATCGCGGCTCCACCTGTCAGCGCGGCCTGTGCATCCGCGCGTGTCGCACAATCCGCCATCGCCAGGGCACCACCCGCCAGGATCGCGGCAAGGATACCGTCGCGCGGGTCCGGGCGCGGGCGTGGGGTCGCGTCATAGGCCACGATATCGGCGCCCGCCGCGACAAGTGCCCGAGCATCCTGCTCGGTCACGGTGATGCGCACCGGGCTGCCCGACACATTCCGCTTGACGATACCGATGATCGGCACATCAACCAGCGGGCGCGTCGCGCGAAGGTTCTCGACACCCTCGATCCGCAGTCCGCCCGCCCCTCCCGCAACAGCGGCGCGGGCCATCGCGCAGACGATCGCGGGATCGTCCATCGGTCCATCATCCACGGGCTGGCAGGACACAACCAGCCTGCCCTCCAGCCGATCCAGCACGCTCATTCCATCAATCCCGGCAAGCCCGTTGCAAGAATCGGGAAAGCGCAAACCAGCACAAGCACGACGACCGGCGGAATAAGCCAGGGCAGGATCGCACGGGCCAGCCGCTGGAACGGAATTCCCCCCACCTGCGCCACGACGAACAGCGCCATGCCCATCGGAGGGGTCAGAATCGAGATCATCAGGTTCAGCACTACGATGACACCGAAATGAATCGGATCGATGCCGAAACCCATCGCGATCGGCACCAGGATTGGCACCACGATCAGCAGGATGACCAGCGACTCGATGAACATGCCCAAGGCGAAGATCATCAGGTTGACCGCGATCAGAAAGCTGACCGGCCCGTCGGCGATGGCAAGAAACATCGCGGCGATCTGCTGCGGTGCCTGCTCGCGCGCCAGCACATAACCCAGCAACGACACCCCGGCGATGATCGTGGCAATGCTGGCCGAGGTTGCGGTCGTCTCATAGATCGCGTCCCACAGCCTCCGCCAGGTCAGCTCGCGATAGAAGATCAGGTCGATGAGGACCGCATAGAGGACCGTTACCGCAGCCGCCTCGGTGGGCGAGAACCAACCGCTGAAAATCCCCCCGACAATGACGGCAGGCGTCAGGAGCGCCGGGAACGAGCGCACGAACAGGCCGAACAGCACCGGCAGCCCGGGCCACCGGTCCCGAGGATAGTCGCGGCGCAGCGCCACGACATAGACCATCACCATCAGCGCGCCGGCGCATAGCACGCCGGGTACCACGCCCCCCATGAACAGCTTGCCGATGGAGGTGTTCGAGATGACGCCGTAAAGCACCATGGTGATCGAAGGCGGAACCAGCGGGCCGATCATCGACGACGCCGCAGTGACCGCCCCCGAGAACTCGTCGTCATATCCCGCGCGGCGCATCGCCTCGATCTCCATCTTGCCCAACCCGCCCGCATCGGCGAGAGCCGAGCCGGACATGCCGGAAAAGAACAGGCTGGCGAGGACGTTCACATGACCAAGCCCGCCGCGGATATGACCGACCAGCGCGCGTGCGAAACCGAAGAGGTGGTTGGTGATGCCGGCCCCGTTCAGGATCGCGGCGGCCAGGATGAACAGCGGAACAGCCAGCATCGGGAAGCTGTTCAGCCCGTCGGCCATGCGCGACACCGCAAAGGACAGCCCCATGCCCGACCAGTAGAAATAACCCATCGAAACGAGGATCATCGAGATGCCGATAGGTACCCCGACCAGAACCAGGAACAGCCAGCCCAGGGCGATGGCAGACAGGATCATAGCGGCGTCTCCACCTTGTCGGGGTCATGGCGATGGCCGAGGCCGCTCAGGCGGCGAATGACACGGTTCGCGATCAGGATCATGGCGATAAAGCCCGAGGCATAAAGGACCGCGTCTGACACCGGCAGGGTCACCGCCTCGTTCGACCAGGTGCGCCGGATGGTCATCCAGCCGATCCAGATCAGGTTCAGCACGATACCCAGATAGACAATGTCGATAGCGGTAAAGACGGCGATGCGCCCCCGCCGAGGCAACGCCTCGACCAGAAAGCCCATGCGCAGCTGTCCGTCGGTGCGTTCTGCCTCGGCGATACCGATCATGGCCATCCAGACCCATAGCCAGCGTGCCGCCTCTTCGGTCCAGACCGGACCTGTGAACAGCGGCGTGCGGCCGAAAATCTGGATCAGCACCACGATGAACAGGCAGATGAACAGGATCGAAGCAACGACCCCTTCGACGCTGTATCTCCGGATCGGTTTCACCGACGACCTCCTTCGTGCAATCTGCCGGGGACTATGCCGCCCCCGGCGAAAAAGCGAACCTATTTCGCGGTAACCTCGGCGATGGCGCCCTCGCCGAACTCTTCCTCTAGCGTGTCGTAATAAGGCTGCATCGCGGCCTTGAACGGTTCGAGATCGGGATGGGTAACGGTCATACCCTTTTCCTCGAAGGTCTTGACCAGTTCTTCCTCGCCCTTCATCAACAGGTCATCATTCAGCTTACCACCCGCGGCAATCGCTTCGCTGACCCATTCCTTTTCCTGTTCCGAAAAACTGTCCCAGCTGTCCTTGGCGATCAGCACGGCCGAAGAGGCGACGAAATGGTTGGTCATCGCGATGGAACTTTGCACTTCGTAGAATTTCTGTGCGTCGATGGTAGTCAGCGGGTTTTCCTGAGCGTCGACCTGGTTGGTCTGCAGGGCCAGATAAACCTCGGGGAAAGCGACCGGCGCGGGCGTCGCACCGACGGCTTCGGCATAGGCGATCAGGAAAGGCACATTTGGGGTACGAAGACGCAATCCCTTCATGTCCTCGATGCTTTCGATCGGCTTGTTGGCAGTGGTCTGGCGCGTGCCGTAATACCAGACATCCAGCACATGGATGCCTTGCTCCTCGAATTTAGCGGCCATCTTCTGACCCCAGGGACCCGCGACGATCTCCTTGAGTTGCGCATAATCACTGACGACATACGGCGCGCCGATCAGCTTCAGTTCGGGGATGGTATAGGACATGTCGGGATAGCCAGTGATCACGATATCCAGCTCTCCGGCCTGCGCCTGCTGGACCATCGCCTTGAAATCGCCCAGCGTGGCCGAGGGAAACAGCTTGACCGTCATCTCGCCACCCGACACCGCTTCGAGCTGTTCAGCGAATTCCGCGGCACCCTTGTAGACGGGTGTCGCCTCGTTATCCTGCGTTCCCAGCGTCAGCTCGCGCGCATCGGCACCGGTCGCGACTGCCAGCACCGTAGCGCCTGCCATCAACATTGCTTTCATCATGATCGTCCTCTCCTCCTCAGGAAGTTGCCGGCGGATTCGCCGGTTTGGATTTGTTCAGCCGTGCCCTGTAAGAGCGGGCCAGGTGCCGGTCCATTACCTCGGTCGCGGCCATGACATCGCCACCCAGCACCGCGTCGTAGATGGCCCGGTGCTCGGCATGGGCGATCGCATCGTGCTTCGCGGGATCTTCGACAGCCGGCCGCTGCGCCAGCAGCCCCGACACGAACATGTCGTGCAGGGTCAGGATCACCGGGTTACCCACGATCGAAACCAGTGCGCGGTGAAAGGCGATATCGGTTTCCGCAAAGCGCGGCGTTCCGATGGCGGCTTCGTTGCGGTCCAGAGCATCCTGCAGCCGGGCGATCTGGACGCGGTCTCCCCGCATGGCCGCCTCGCGCGCGGCGCCGGTTTCGATGAATTGCCGCATCTGCTCCAGATGCGCGCCGCTTTCGGCGTCGCCCAGCAGGTCGCGGATGTGATCGCCGGCCGATACTAGGATGGTTTGTAGCGATGGGCGCACGGCGCGCGGCCTGCGGCCGCCTCCCGCCTCGATGAAACCGCGCATCTGCATCAGCGCAAGCGCCTCACGCACCGTCGGCCGCGAGGCATCAAACCGTTCGCATAACTCTCGTTCGGGTGGCAACTGGCTGCCGACCGCGATGCCGCCGTCGCGGATTTCTGAAATCAGCGTATCGGCAATCATGTCCGGCATTCGTATGGCTTCAGTCATATCGCTCATTACCCCTCCCTCCTCGCTCGCTTTTGGTAAGACCATATTTTAATCTTGTCAAACAATATATAAAGAATATGCTGACAATAACGCTCCACTTTTCCGAGGGATTCCCATGACCAGACCGCTTTCCGGCATGTATGCCGCCCTGATGACCGGACTCGCCGATGACGGCAGCTTCAGCCCGGAACGCCAGAGAAAGCTGAATGATTACGTGCTGCGGCAGGGGTTGACCGGGCTTTATGTCGGGGGCAGCAGCGGCGAATCCGGGCTGTTGGATGTCGAGGAACTGCTGGCTCAGCAGGCCATCGTGGCAGAAGATGCCGGCGACACCACCTTAATCGCCCATGTCGGCGCGCCCAATCTGCGTGATTCGATGCGGCTGGCCCGGAACGCGGCCCGACTGGGCTATCACGGGCTGTCGGCGCTACCGCCGCATTCCTATCCGTTCACCGACGCCGAAATCCTAGCCTACTACCACGATCTTCAGGCGGCGACTGACCTGCCGCTGATCGTCTATGAAGTGCCGGTGCGTACCGGTCGCCCGATCCCCATGGAGACGCTGATCGAAATTCTCGGGCTGCCCAATGTGGCGGGGCTCAAATTTACTTCGAACGACATGTTCAAACTGTCGATGTTGCGCCGTGCCTGCCCCGATTCGACACTGTTCTTCGGTTTTGACGAGATTTACCTGTCAGGGGCGGTACTGGGTGCGGATGGCGGTATCGGAACAACCTACAACCTGCTGGGCCGGCTTTATGTCGCGCTGGATCGGGCCATCCGCACCGGTAACCTGACCGAAGCGCAGAACCTGCAGGATATCTCGGCCCGCTTTGTCGAGGTTTTGCTGGCGACCGGCGTACTGCCGGGGATGAAGGCCGCGTTCCGCGCCATTGGCATCGATCCCGGCCCGACCCGTACGCCGATGCTGATGCGCGTCGGAGACGGCGAGGAGCGCATGAAAGACGCCATGACCCGCCCGGAATTCACTAAATGGATTGCCTGACGGCCAATCGTATGATGATTCCGGAGTACATCTATAGAGACAACTTAGATCCAATGATCGTGGAGTGAGCTGACTGGGTTGGCGGCCTCTCCCGCGGCATTCTCTGTTCAGGGGTTGCGCCAGATTGGCTGGTGCCGAGCCTCAAGAATGGGGGAGAGACCAAATGCAAGATAGCATGTTCATCGGGCTGGATGTCCATAAGGCGACGATTTCAGTTGCGATTGCACAAGAGGATCGCGGAGGCGAGGTCCGTCATTGGGGCACAATCTCAGACCATCCGGATCATGTCCGGAAGCTGGTGGAGAAGCTTGGCACTGGCGGAAATCATCTTCATTTCTGCTATGAAGCTGAGCCATGCGGCTACGGTCTACTTTGCCAACTCGGGGAACTGGCGCATGATTGCATCGTCGTGGCGCCCTCTCTCATTCCGGGGAAGGCGGGTGATCGCGTGAAGACAGACCGTCGTGATGCGGTGATGCTGGTGAAGCTGCACCGGGCGGGCGAGTTGACCGCAATGTGGGTGCCGGACGCTACGCATGAGGCGATGCGGGTGTTGGGCAAGGCGCGGCAGCATCTGCAGGGTTTTCTGCTTCGCCACGGCCGTATCTATCCGGGTGCCGCGTGGCCCTTGAAATCGGCTCTGCCACACAAAGTGAGGCAGAGCCACGAAACCTGAGAATGGCTGACGGATAGAGGCTCATGCGATAGTACACTGCGCCAGGTTTGAATGGCAGCTTCCGTGAGCCCTGCGCGTAGGGCCGACCGGCCCGCAAAGGACCGCGTACGCCAGGGACAAGACTACGCCGAATGTCCCCCTGCCCCGCGATCTTCAACCCCTTTGTCTTCCGGTCGCCACCCCACCGGATCTTCGATCCAGCGATTGATCTCGAATTCCCGCCAGCCGGCGCCATGGATGCTGATCCTGATCTGGGCCGGGAAGGTTCCTTCGGCAATCTTGCGGTAGATGGTGGATCGGGACAGGCCGGTCCGGACGAGAACGGTTTTCAGGCGGATGATACGGCCTGGTTCCGGCATGGTCGTGCTGCCTCCTGTTGATAATCTCTGGTCCAGACAGGACAGGCAGAAACGCGCGCGCAAGAGGGAGAATCGACCCGTCGTGTTGTGGCGCGGAACCGGCGGTAATTCGGAGGGGTCTCACAGACCGCGCCCGCGCCCCCTGCTGAAGTCGATACCGTGCTGGAAGGCCAGTTCTCTGCCAAGCTGGCGGCCTGTTTCGAAGGTGATGCCGAGCTCCCGCTTGCGGTTGGCGAGAATGGATTCCAGCTGCGGATCGCGCTCCAGGCTCCTGGCCATATTGCCCATTTCCTTCCGCGCGGCGTGATAGCCGGAATAATCTCCCGCCGCATATCTCTGCTCAACAGCCCGGTCGAGTGCCTGCCAGCGGGCCACGAAGCGATCCGCGCGGCGTTCAGGACTCGTGCGTAGCTCGGTTTCCAGCTGCAGTGCCCGCACGGCACGCCGGACCCGGCTCGCCGCCGCCTCACGCGCGAGGTCTGGATCCTTCCTGTAGGCGGCCTCGGCGTCATGCGCACCGAAGGGTCGCAGTTCCTCGAAGGCCTTTCGGGCTTCGCGCAACTCCTTCACCTGCTCCGGACCGGCCTTGCCACCCCGTTCCTGGGCCTCGAAGATCGCATCGACGGCGCGGGCGTGCCGCACCAATGCCTGTGTGCGGGCGCGGCGCAACATTCGCTCCCAATCCTCCGAGGTCTCGGTCTCCGGCAGATGGGAGACCTGCTGCACGAGGTCCGAGCCTGCTCTTCCCCGTTCCGGCCCGACCCCAGCCTCGGGACCAGGCACGCCATCACCAAGGAAGCGCCGCCCATCCAACATGTCATCAACGGCATCTCGCAACCGTTTCGGCACGAGTTTTCGCAAGATCTCGACGACACGCGCCCGGAAGTTGATGCCGCGCCGTTCGGCATAATCCTGCACCGGATCACGCGGCTGCTCGTAATCCAGTGCCATGTCCTTGGACCGATTGCGCGACAGGGCGTGGATCAACCGGTCGCGGCTGGCGAAGTCGTCGCGGTCGTAATACAGATCCATCTGCTCGCGATGCCGCGACATTGCGACATAGCTGCCATGGGCGTCCAACCCCGGGGTCGCCAGCACATGGGTCCGGTCCACGGTCATGCCCTGTGCCTTGTGGATCGTGGTAGCATAGCCATGATCAATGCGATCGTAATCCTTGAGGTCGAAGGAGATGTCGCGCCCATCGTCGGTGCGCACGGTCATGCTCTGTGTGCTGACGTCCTCGACAGTGCCGAGCGTGCCGTTCTTCACGCCCAGCCCGCGCTCGTTCTGCAGGAACATCACGTGGTCCCCGCGCGCGAAGCTTCGCGCACCGCGCTCGACGGTCAGGTCCACATCCGCCCCCAGATCACCCGCCTCTCGCATTTTCTGCCGCGCGGCTTCGTTGAGTTCGCGCACCTCGGCATTGGTATGGGTAAGAATGATCCGGCTGGCATCAGGCGCCGCCTGCCGCTCGCGGTCCCAGCCGGTGATCAGATCGTCGCGCGCCTGCTCCCGCGTTACAACTGCATGCAGCATGCCATGGCGGTCATAGGCTCCGATCGCAGCAGCGGCGCGGCCGGTGGCCAGATCACGCGTGGCGTCCCGCTGCCAGCCCTCACGCTGGCGGCGCACGGTTTCGATTTCGATACCACCGTGACGCTCATGAAGCGACCGGAAGGCCGCACCGGCCTCGATCGATTGCAACTGCTGCGGATCGCCCACCAGCACCACCCTGGCGCCGCGTTCAGCGGCATGGGACAGCACGCGCTCCAGCTGTCGCGTGCCGACCATGCCTGCCTCGTCGATCACAAGAACATCGCGTGACGTGATCATGTCTCGCCCGTTCTGCCAGCCATGTTCCATGCTGGCGATGGTGCGGGATGCAATGCCCGAACCGCTTTCCAGATTTTCCGCCGCGATACCGGAGAGCGCCACGCCGCGAACTTCAAGGCCCACCGTTTCCCAGGCGTCGCGAGCCACGCCCAGCATGGCGCTCTTGCCGGTCCCGGCATAGCCGATGACGATGCCGAGACCGCGCCCTTCGATGACATGCGCCAGCGCGGCCCCCTGCTCGCCCGACAGGACCAAGCCACGCGCGGCGGCCCGCGTCAGCGCGCGTTCCCTGTCCCTGTCGCTGACTCCGTGCAGTTCTTTCTTTGCCATCAGCTCCGCCGCGCGGTGCAGCCGCTGTTCGGCCTCGATCATGCCCTGCGTGGTGAAGCGGTCATGGCCGCGCGAATCCTTGCCCAGCGCGACAAGATCAGGAGAACGGCCCATCGCGCCCATGACCGCGTTGAACTGCTCGATGCCGTCACTGTGCCGATGCGCAAAGCGTGCCATGTCGCGCCGCGTGAAGGTGGACTGCTGATAGGTGATCGCCTCCAGGGTGATGGACGGATCGGCGATGATGCGCGCGCCATTGCTCCGCGCGATCTCGCGATGCATCTCGGCGCGGTCGGCGGCGTCGATGCCGTCAAGCTCGATCCGCTGTGCCGATGCGCCGATCTGGGTCTGCGGCTCCAGGTCAATGCCCTGCGCCTCGAGGCTGCGATGATCGATCCGGGCATCGATGTCGAGTTCCATCAATCGTTCATTGACATGTTCGGCCCAGCGTTGCCGCCAGCGCTCGACCATCTCCGTGCGGTTCCAGTCGCGATTCTTCTTGCCGAAACCACTCTCATCGACCTCGCGCATGGTCAGCATGACATGGGCATGCGGCCTGGGCATGCCGTCCGCACCGATATCCCAATGCACATTCAGATCGGCGATCATGCCCTGATCGACGAATTCGGATTGGGCGAAATCGCGGGCGAGCGCGACGCCCTGCGCGTGCGTCATCTCGCGCGGAATGGCGAATTCCACCTCGCGGGCAAGCTGCGCGTCCTTCCGCAGCTCGACGGCTTCGACATCGTTCCACAGCCGTTCGCGATCCTGCCAAATCTCCGGTGCGTTCTCCGGCAGCAGCACCTCGGAATGCACGACGCCGCGTTTCCTGGAAAAGTCCTGCTGGCGGTCGAGGCGGTTGTCGCGCAGTCGCGCGCCCGCGCGGTAGGCGGCGGCAGCCACCGCACTGCGGCCCGTCTTGCGGGACATGACCTGAACGGAGAGGTGATAGATCGCCATGATGGCAGGTGATCAATGCCGTCTCGGCGCATGTCGGAACGACGTATAAGCGCGCCCTTCCTCGAAAAATTCTCGGGCGGGACCGGGCCGTCCCGCAGCGCCCCGGCAACATGGAAGCCTTCCGACGGGGACGCCGTTATCATTGTCTCATCAGCAAATCATGGAGGACGTAATGCGCAAACCACGGGATTTCGATGCGGAACTGAAAGCACTGGAGGCGAAGGCCAGGGACCTGAAAGCCCGCAAGGTGCAGCAGCTGGGCGAACTGGTCATCGCCACTGGGGCCGATGCGCTCAGCGTCGAGGAATTGGCCGGGGCGCTGGTCGCGCTGGCGGCGACTGACAATGCCGGAAAGAAGGAGGCGTGGGCAAAACGTGGGGCCGCGTTCTTTCGCGGTAAATCGCAGCGATCTGCACCAGCGGCTGTCCGCGACAATAGTGGCGCTCAAACGCAACAAAGCGGCGGGCAACCGGTATCAGGCGGCCCGGGCGCGGCATGACATGCGGTCCTGGCAGCAAGAACGTCGCAGGCGCACACGGCACCTGATCGAGCTCGGCGGGCTCATCAAGAAGGCGGGCATTGCGGAGCTGACAGGCGATGATCGTGCGATGATCCTCGGCGCGCTGCTCTGGATGGCCGAAAAGCTCCAAAGCGAGGATGGCGACCGTGCACGAAAGCTATGGGCCGAAAAGGGGAAAGAGGCATTCGCGGCAGAACATGCGGGAGGAACCCCAGCTACGCGGCGAGAACATCACCAAGATCTGGCATGATCCGCAGCAACGCTCTATACTGCGGACGTAACCTGATAATGTCAGAGGGCTGAGGGAAGCATCCGGCACACTCTCAGCCTGACCGCTTTCGAGGCCATGCGCACCTTCAAGCACGGACTCTTCGCGAACGCCACGATCAAAATGGCATTCCAAGCGCGGAGACCTTTGGTCATGTGTATTCTCATCGTCAAATAGGCATTTCAACAGCGACTGCTCTGTTGATCAGTCGATCACGGAAGTTCGTCAGGTAGAGACAACAGATTTGCGCGACAGCCGTGATATCCTCCCCTGAACTGTGGCGGATTATGATTTATCCAGAATCCGCACGTCACCTCGAAGCCCCGATTGCCATATTGCGAGGCCCCTTTCCTGCTGGAATCCTGGCAACCTCGCGGTAGGCATCGAGATCCAAGACAGAGAGATCCTGCGAAAACCAGTTCGCAACATAAGCTTTGGCACCGTTAATAACTGTAATCCCCTCGGGATATTCTCCGACCGTCACGGTCTCGGTGACCGTATTGCCGGCCGCCTCGATCACGGTGACGGTTCCAGATTGCTGATTGGTGACAAAGACTAACTCACCATCCCCGGAAATATCGACCGAATAGGGCATTTCCCCCACCCGCACCGTCGCGGTCACCGCCATCGTTTCCACATCTATGACGCTGATATCGGCGCTTTGGACATTCGCGACATAAAGACGCCTCGTATCCACCGATAAGGCCAACCCGAAAGGGGCCCTGCCCACACCTATCGTCGCGACCCGATCCAGCCCTGCGGCATTCAGCACCGTGACGCTATCGCTTTCGCGATCGGCAACGTAAATGCGGCCATCGCCGGGATCCAGAACCAGCCCGGCAGGCGCCCGTCCCACTGGCGCTTCGGCAATCCGTCGGCCATCCGAAGCATCTATCCTGGCCACGGTATCACGCTTCCAATCGCTGACGAACAGAGAGCCGTCCCCCGGATCGACGGCGATGCCGAATGGCATACCGCCGATATCGAAGGATCGGGCATGCCGTGCCGTATACCTGTCCACGACGCTGATCATCCCCTTTTCGGGATGGGTCGTGTAAAGAAATTGCCCATTCGCGGAAACGGCCGTGACAGCAGGTCCGCCCGGCACGGGGATGGTCTTTTGAACCGTATCCGTTTCCGTATCCACAACGATCACGGCACCGCCTTCCTGATCCACCACATACAGCAATGGATCGGCCAGAGCCTTCCCGGCATTCATGCCAAGCGCGAGCATGAGAAACCATATGATCAGCCAGAATGACGGCATGTCCGGAATCAATCGGCTTCCGCCATGGACCTGAGCGAATCCAGCCCGGCCCGGAAATATGCGCTCATGGCCTTTTTTCCGGCTTCGTCATTCAGGTTTTCCGGCGGGGTGTTTCCCGTGTCGCCCCGATAGAAACGCCCCATCCAGCTGACTTTGCTACCCTCCTGCGCTGCCTCCACCTTTAGTGTCGCCGAATAGAAACTTACCGGAAGGGCCTGAACGTTCTCCTTGAGCATCCGATAGGAATAACTCATCTCGTCGGGCTGATGCTTGTCAAGGCGCTCGACGATCTCGCCGCCTTCCAGCGTCAGGTTCCGTGTCGCCCCCGTCTCGTTCTCTCCTTCGCCCGAGCCCGCCCCGACCATGGGATGCCACTCGGCAATATCCGCGAAACTCTCGACGATAGCCCAGACATCAGAGGGCGCGGCCGCGATTGTCACTGTCTCTTCGACCCGTTGCGGCGTAGGACCGTGCGCTTTTGCCGACAACGCCAATGTGACGGCGAAGAAAGCCGCGGTGAGAATGCGTCCTATAGTCATGAAATCTCCTTTCGGTTCGAGTGAAACCGCGATGGCCGGCAAGCCAAAGGGCAATTAGCAGCAGTAATCCCGCCGCCCCTATCAGGGGCGACAGGCTGCGGGTGACACGGACGGAATGGGTTGGTGCGTACTGTAGCAGGGCGCGGTCTATCGCCGCGCCTCCATCTGCCAGACGCAGGAAACCCAGTTCACGATCCTCAGCCAAATCCTGAAGATACACCTGACGCAGTTCGGACAGATGCTCGTTTCCTTCAAGGTCGGATTCCCCATACGGATTGTTGCGGGGATGATATCCCGGGCGCTCCGAGGCATCGGAAGGCGGCGCTCCGATACGCGCCGGGGCGTGCTGAACATCCTCGGGATCATAGAACCCCACTTCGCGCCCCAGATCATCGAATTTGGGGATGGGTGCGGGTGCATCGCCCCCCACACCAAGGATCAGCCCGCCCGGACTGTCGCCTGCAAATCCCGCCGGCCCGGCATAGGGCAGCGGCGGGGCCTCGTGCCCGTCGGTCACGAAGATCAGCGGCACTCCGAGTTCGCGCGCACGGTCGAGCGAATAATCCAGCCCCTTGGATATCATGCTGTCGCCTTCCCAGGCCATGCGCCAATCGAGACCGGCAAGGCTGCCCGCGACAGAGGAAAAATCGGCGCAAATCTCGACAGGTTCGAACAGCGTCACGCTGCGGCGTTCGGTAAACAGCGCAAGCCCGATACGCGAACCGCAAGGACGTGCCGCTATCCAGTCACGCAACGCGCGCCGAACATAATCCAGCCGCGATTCTCCTTGCATGTCACGAACATTCATCGAGCGGGTGATATCGACGACGACCAGCGCATCCGTCAGATGCTGTTTACGCGGGATACCCAGCCCCAATGCAGCCAACAGGGCTAGACCGGTAACCGTAGCCGGCAAGACGACCCGCCACCTCATGGCGCCCCACGCGGCAGGCCTGGCAGATCCGTCCACAGACGGCGCGGGCGGTTCTCGGGGTCGTCCTCTCCCTCGGCTTCGGGTCGCGGCATGTCGCGAACCAGACGCATGGCGAGATCCAGATTGACCTTGGCATCGCGATAATCCGGCAGGATGCGCAGCGCCTCGCGATAGGCGGCCTTGGCCAGATTCACCGCGGGAACGGCGTCTTCGAGCCTGTTCGCCTCGATCTGCTCATATGCCGCGCGCATCTGGGCATTGCCGATGGCAAAATGCACCTCGGCCAGAAGATCGGGCCGTTCGGTTCCCATAGCCGCCAGCATTTCCTGCGCTTCCGGCAAATTGTCGCGCCAGCTCAGAAACAGGACATGGGCATGTAACGCATTCGGATTGGCGGTTGCGCGGCGGGCGACATTCTGCCCCGCCGCCAATGCCCGGATATCGGCATTGTCGCGTTCGACCATCCACAGGACGTAACCGCGCCAGACGGTCGCCCCAGCAAAGACAAGTGCGAGCGTGATCAGCGCGATACAGACCAGCCGCCTCATGATCGCCTCATCAGCGGAGCGGGCATAACCGGCGCATAGGGGCGCTCCAGCCAGCGGGCCAATGTCAGAATTCCGGCCGCTGCGGCAGCCAGAAGATAGCATATCCAGTCCAGATCGCGGCGCGGGATCATGCGTTCGGTCAGGATCGGCCTGGTTTCCATCTTTCCGATCTCGTCGATGGCCTGCTGAACGGCCTCGGGGCCTTCGGCCTCAAAGGCGCGATAGGTGATGCCCAGCCTTTGCAGGAACAGATGCAAATGCCGTTCTGGACGGGTCTGGGCGGTATTCGCCTCGCCCGGCGCCCCATCGTCGAAGATGCTTTTTGCCCCCTCGGTGCGCAGGTAAAGCCAATAGAGATTGACCTGCTGTTCGAGCGCCAGCTCGCGCAGTTGCTTTTGCACATCGGGGGCGATCACGGCGGCCCCATCCGACACCATCACCACCGCGCGCGAACCGACGGTAGTGCTGTCGCGCATCATTTCCATAGCCAGTGCCAGTCCGCGTCCGACATCGGTTTGCGACAGGCCCCGTTCCGCCTGCGCATCGATGGCCGCCCTGATCGCGCTGCGGCTGGTCGTCATGGGCAGCACCTGCAAGGGCGCGGTCGAGAATGCCGCAATGCCTATCCGATCATCGGGACGACCTGCGATGAAGTCCTGCAGAATGCGGCGCGCAGCGGCGGATTTGCTTTCCTCGCCGCCATCCGGCGTCCGCCCCGCGAAACTGTCATCCATGCTGGAGGACCGGTCGATCAGCACCACCAGATTCGAGCCCTGCCCGCGATACGGAACGCTGCCCCCCTTCAGATAGGGGCCCGAGACACCGAGCACGAGCGACGAGATCGCGATGAACCCGGCAATCGGCAATCCCCGGTCGATCAGCCGGGATCGCGCATCCACGGGCCTCGAACCCAGCCGTGGAACATCGAACGAGCGCAGCCAACGCAAGCCCAGGGGCAGCAAGGCGAATGGAAGCGCAAACAGGACATAGGGATGGAAGAACGCCATCATCTCTGGCCCCGCTCGATCCGGGACAGATCGCGGGCCAGAGCGGCCACATCGCCCTCGACGACCGGTCCGACGCCAAAGAAAGCGGCATCCGAGCCGTGAAAGAAATCGGCCAGCCGATCGGCCATCGAGGCAAATTCCGGGCGGTCGGCCAGAAATTGCGACAGGTCCTCGCCGATCATGACCTTTCCGAACGCGGCATCCAGGGCACGGTGCAGCAACCGGCGCTGCATGGCAGGATCCGCGAGACGTCTCAGTCTGCGCGCGGCCCGCGTGAAAGGCCGCGCCGGCCGGGCATGAAAGGGCCACCATGCCTGATGCCATGCCAATGCCGCGAATGAAGCGACGAACATGAATACCGCGCCGACGAGTCCCGCCCGGTGAGGATATGGATCTATCAGCCTGAATTCCGGGTCGGGCAACAACTGATCGGGCGAGGATGGCGCGGTGAGCGGCCGGATGGGCGATGTGACGAAACTGAAACCGGGCAGCACGGCCTCGGCCCCGTTCGACAGCCGGATCGGTGAGGAAGGGACCTCCTGCCGCTTCGGCTCCATTGCCGAGTAGAAATTCTGCCAAGACAGGGTCAGTTCGATCCCGTCCCGTGTCTCGCGTGCTGAAATCCCTCGTAGATCCAGCCAGTAATCCACCCTGCGCGGTCTGGGCAGGCTGGCAGGGTCGAGGCTCACACCGTCGGAAAGATCGATCCGGATATGCTGCACCAGTTCGTCGCCCAGCCACCATCCATAGCCATGCGGGTTCTCGGCAACTATCCGGGGCTGCGCCAGCACCGGCAAGGGCAGCAGCAAGCCGAGAAGCAGCCATCTCATAACGGCGCCTCGCCCAGCGCGGCGATCAGGTGGTCAATATCGATACTGTCACGAATTTCCACCGCGCGCAGACCATGAGTGGCAAAAACCCGGCGCAGTTTTCCGCGATGGTTCTCCCCTTCCTCGATATGCCTGGCGGCCCATCCGGGGCTGGTCAGAACGGTGCGTCGCCGTCCGGTCTCGGGATCGCGGATTTCCGACAGTCCCAGACGGCCCGATGGAGTTTCAAGCCCGCTGTCGCGCAGCCAGACCGGCACCACCGGACGCGGCGCGAGGGCCGCGAGAAGACGATCGAGTTCAACCGGGGCCAGATCGAAATCCGAAACCAGCGCCACCAGATTCCGCCTGAGCGGCAGACCGGAGGCGACCCGCGCCAGTTCCTCGACCCCCTGCCCCGCCGGAACACATCCCAGCACCATCGCCCGGATGTCATCGCCAAGCCCTGCCTGACGCGACGGAGGGGCATGGACCAGACCTCCTGATGCGCCAACCACATGCAGCGCGGCCTTGTCGCCGCCACGACGGGCAGCCTGCGCCAGACCGCCCGACACCAGCGCCGCCAGTCCCTGCCGGTCGGAAGAAGCACCGACACCAAGAGAAGCCGAGGCATCGAGCAGGATATGCAGGACGAGATCGGTTTGCCGCTCGAACCTGCGCACGAAGAATCCGCCGAAGGGATCGACCAGCGAACGGCGCAGATCCAGACGGCGCGGATCGGGATGGGCCAGGAAATCGGCGACATCCGCAAAGGCCTCGCCGGAACCCCGCATCCGGCCGCGATACCTTCCTTCGCGCAGTCCCGGCTGGATCCGGCCAAGCCGCCATGCCAGCGCATCGAACAGATGCAGCTCGGCCCTGTCCATATCCCGGGTCATTCCGCAGGTACCGGCACTCGATCGAAAGCCGCGCCGATCAGGGCCGGAACAAGACTGTCCCGCCTCGGCTCATAGGCCGGGCCAAGAAAGGTGCGATGCGCCATAACCGGCTGAAACACCGCGCGGACATCCTGCGGCAGTACCGCATCGCGCCCCTCGGCCCATGCGGCCGCCCGTGCGGCCCGGACAAGGGCCTGCATCCCGCGTGGACTGGCCCCACCGCGCACAAGCCGCGACATGTCGGTATCCTCGATCTCCAGACCGGCGGCCTGCGGCTCCCTCAGCGCCTCGCACAGCGCAAAGACGTAATGCTGCAATGCCGCGCTTGTATGCACGGTTGCCTGAATTTCATGGGCAAGCGCATTAAGCTCCCGAAACGGCAAGATCCGTTCGGTCAGTCCGGCGATCAGGTTGTCCACATCATGAAAACGGGTTTCGAAGGCCAGAGCGATGTGATCCTCCCGCGAGACCGGCAGACTGACAGGGATTTCCATCATGAACCGGTCACGGGCAGCGGCGGGCAATTCGAAGGTCTCGTCGCGCTCGATCTGGTTGCGATCGGCGAAAACCTGAAGATGAGGAAAGCGATACTCGGCGCGGAAAGCCGTCAGGCTGCGTTCCGCCATCAGTCTCAGCAAGAGAGCGTGCACCTGCGGTCGGGCGCGGTTGATTTCATTGAAGAAGAACACCGACAATTCCTCGCCGCGCGACAGCACCGGGCCGGGTTCGACCCGCGGGCGCCCCTCGGCATCCAGATGCGCGTCATAGATCAGATCGGTCGGGAGCAGATCGATGGTGCCCTCTATGCGGGTGAATGGCCCACCGATCACACGGGCGACGGCGCGAAGCAGCGTGGTCTTGCCCGTGCCGACATCGCCTGCCAGCAATACATGCCCGCGCGCCAGAACCGACAGCAGAATCAGCCGGATGACATGCGACTGCCCCAACACGATGTCATTCAGCTGCGCCTCGGCATCGCGCATACGGGCCAGCCAGTCAGCCGAATTCAGAGACATACGAGACATGATGCACCGAAATTGATTATAATGTGCCGCGCCTGAACAAAGCATTCAGGAGAGCTTCGAGCGCGGCACGGCCCCGATCGTCATTCGGCGGGTGGAGTGCCGCCTTCCTCATAACCGGGGATCTTGGTCACATCATATTCGAATTCGCCGCTCTGCTTCATGTGCCAGACACGCCAGGCGTTGCGGTTGTCCATCGCTGTCAACGCCTCGCCCTGCTTGGAAAGCTCTGCCGGATCGTGCTGCGGGTCGTATTCCGATCCCTCCACCTTTTCGGGATATCCCGGCTTCGGCTCCCAGCAATTGCCGGGCGCCTTGCAGTTGGTTCCATCATAGGCAAAGGCTGGCGTTGCCAGAGTCAGTGCCGCGACAAGACCGAATGATAATAGTTTCATGATACCTTCTCCTCTTTGGTCTTTCGTATTCGGGGATTTGCGAATCCCATGACGGCGTTCGGATTCCGCGATCAGGATTGTTCACCTTCACCGCCCTTGGGTTTGTAGGGTGTGAAGCTCTTCTGTTGCTCTGGTGTCAGCCATGTGGCCGTTTCCGGATCACCCGTATAAAGATGCCGCACCCAGGCCATTGACATAAGCATCTCGTCCAACGTCAGGCTGCCCCACATCGGCCCCATCTGTCCGCTCGCCCCGCCATAGAGCGTCGAGAACAGCCCCACATCCGTTTCGTTCTGGGGATAGGTCCAGTAGTTGTCGTTCAAACCGGGGCCGATCTTGCCTTCGGCATGATGACCGTGACAGCCGGAACACATGGTGCTGTAGAGTTCTTCCGCCTCGGCCATGATATCGGGATTCTCGTTGTAGATATTCACACCCGTTTTCATGAATTCCTTGACCGCTTCGGTGTCGCGTCCCTCTTCCATGGCGTCGTCGAAATTCAGCGGAGAACCGTCAACCGTGTTGTAGAACTGCGGTTGAGCATGGACAGCGGCCACTCCGAGCCCGATCATCATTGCTGCAAGAGCATAATACCTCATATCGTCCCCTTATGTTTCAGGATTCGAGCGGCAGTGTCGGAATGCCTTCCTCGTCGAGGATCGCCCGGATGCGATCACGTCCGGATTCCAGCGCCTCGTTGATCACCGGCAGAAGCCCGGGCTTGCGCTTTGTCACACCGACGGACTGGTTGTACTGCAAAGGGATGATCACGCCGTCGGAACGTTCGATATCGTTGGTAATCAGCGTCATCTTGAGCGGCGTTCCCGCATCGCGGACATATCGCCCCGCCTCTGGAGCGAAAACGATCGCCAGATCGGCATTTCCAGCCTCGACTTCGGCAACGACACGGTCCGCGGGAACCTGCGTGTATTTGTTGCGGCGATCCTCGAAATCGGTCAGGGATGCCTGATAGACCAGATTATATTCATAACGCCCCGTATATTTCAGGATCGTCTCTGCCGGAGTGTGATAGCGATAGGAAAAGGTGCTGAACCCATCCTGATCCGCATCCTGCCATTTGTCACCTTCGAAGCCACGGTCCTGCCGGCTGATGAAGGCATAACCCGAGCGATAATAGGCGTCGCTGGTCAGGAGGCGCTCGTCACCGGTATCCACCCCGACCAGCACATCGCACAGGTCTTTCTCGATACCGTCACGGTGCAGGTAGATCGCGGCCTTGTCGATCATCACCAGTTCCAGTTCCATATCCGCCTCTTCGGCGAGAACCCCGGCAATTTTGTTTTCAAAGCCGGTTTCGTCGCTGGTGGAATAAGGCGCGTCGCTGGTCGATGCACAGACACGCAGGATCTGTGTCTTCCGTTCCTGGGCTGCTGCCGCGGCGAAGCCGCAAAGAAGGGCCCCTCCGCATAAACCTAGGCGTAATGTCGTTGCGTACATGTCAGTGTCTTCTCATATGTCAGGGCAAGCAGGCTGGGCGGCGGGTAAAGCGGAGAGCACCCACCGCCCGATCCGTGTCAGGCGTCTTCGCCCGACACGTATTCACCAACATTCGGATCATCGGTGTAGGGGCTCTCGCCATCCAGAGAGAACACCATCACGCCACCGCCCATCTGCGTGAATTCTTGCAAACGGCGGAAGGCGCCAACCGAACCCAGACCGGCGGTTGGATCGTTGAGGTCAAAGACCAGACCCACACCGGGCCAGCCACCGACACCATACATGATGGCGACATACTGGCGGCCGTCATGCTTGTAGGTCATGGGATGACCGATGACACCCGACGGCAGCTTGTGCTTCCACAGCAGATCGCCGGTATCGCTGTCACGCGCCTTGATGAAGCCGTCCAGCGTACCGTAGAAGGTCAACCCGCCGGCGGTCGCCATGGTGCCCCCCCAGACAGCGAAGCGTTCCATCTTTTCCCACGCCATTTCACCGGTGATCGCGTCATAGGCCTTGATCTGGCCAAGCCCCAGACCGTTCTCGCGATCACCCTTCGGTCCCGGATACATGCTCAGGGTCGCGCCGACAAAGAACTGACCCGCACGGTAAGGCAGCATCCATGGCTCCCAATCCATGCAGATATGGTTGATGCCCAGCATGAATTTCTTGCGTTCGGGATCGTAGCTGTCGTGACCCTGGTTGTGATATCCCATGGCCGAGGGGCAAATATCACGGGCGTTATGGTCCATGCGCGTGCCGAATTCCGGATCGCGAACCGGCAGCCCGGTATCCAGTTGCACTTCCTTCACCCAGTTGACGGTGTCGTCCATCTTGTCGGCCGAGATCAAATCACCATTGGTGCGATCGAGCGTATAGACGATGCCATTGCGATCCGGGTGGGTCAGCAGTTTGCGCATCTGACCTTCCTTGTCCTCCTGCTCGGACAGCATCATCACGTTGACGCCGGCATAATCCCATTCATCATGCGGGGTTTTCTGATAGGCGAATTTCGCCTCGCCGGTCTCGGCCTCGCGCCCCCAGATGGACATGGTCCACTTGTTGTCGCCCGGACGCATCGTCTCGTTCCATGGCGCCGGATTACCCGAGCCGTAATAGAACAGATCCTCCTCCGGATCGTAGGCATACCAGCCCCAGTTGGTCCCGCCGCCGATCTTCCAGGCATCTCCTTCCCAGGTATCGGTACCCAGATTGAACTGGCCGTAATGCGGATTGGGAGCATTGAAATCCTCGGCCAAGCGCAGTTCCTCATCGGGACCGGTGGCAAAGGCCCTCCAGCGCTGCTCGCCGGTCTTCACGTCATAGGCAGTGACATAGCCACGCACGCCAAGCTCGGCGCCCGAGCTTCCGACCAGCACCATATCCTTGATGACATAAGGTGCGATGGTCAGTGTGGCACCAACCTTGATATCCGCGTTTTCCATCATCCAGACGGTTTCGCCGGTCTCGGCATCAAGTGCGGCGATATGGCCATCCAGCTGAGTGCGGAAGATCAGGGGGGCGTGCTCTTCATCGCCGGGCCAGTAGGCGAGGCCGCGATTGACGACGTCACAGCAGGCCACGGTCCTGGCGGTCGGGTTCTGCTTGGGCTCGTTCTGCCACAGGATCTTGCCGGGATCGTTCAGATCCAGCGCAAAGACGGTGTTCGGATATGGTGCGTGAACGAACATCCTGTCACCCACCACCAACGGAGTGCCCTCATGTCCGTTCAGGACGCCGGTAGAGAACGACCATGCCGGCCGCAGCTGGCTGACATTCTCCTTGTTGATATCCTCCATCTCGGAATAGTTCTGGGCGTTGTAATCGCGCCCCGTCATGACCCAGTTTGCCGGATCCTTGGCCAATTCGATCAACTGGTCGTTCGCCATGGCCGGCTGAAGCCCTGCGGTGCCCATGACCAGCGCGCTTGCCAAGGCAAGCGGTGATACGTGAGACTTGGCTTTGCTAAGTATCTTTTGCATGTGATCCTCTCCCTAAAGCGCATGTCATGCCCCTGTGCCGGGTCTCCTCCCCACCGGGACAATGCGCCTCTTCATCGATCGGCCGACCAGCGCCCTGTGACGGTTCCGGTCATTCGCAATGGTTAGTTGATCATCGCTCCGTGAACCTGTCTGCGTGGAAGGCGTCCCGAATTTGACGGGACATTTTCCCCGTCTGATCAATGGACAATCGCACCCGTCCGTCCGATCCGTCATACCAATGTCCGAAGGTGCGGCAGGTTGTCTCATCCCTTGGACTGACCTAGCATCGATCAAGCCAGTCAATCTGCGGGCGAATCACCTCCTGAGAACCGCATGACCAGATGAAACCTGTCGTCAGCCGCAGCTTTGCAATCATCCGGGGCATTGCCTTGATGTCGTCGCTGATCCTGACAGGCTGCTATGAAGACGAGGAGGAAACCTTGCCGCGGGCATCGGAGGCGGCACCCGCGGAGAGACCGGCGCCCGGTGAAACGAAATGGCTCGAGGTCACGAGCAACGAAGAACCCGCAAGCTTCGTCGCCCGGCTGTCCGGCGCCGATACCGGCCAGATCGATCAAAGGCTGGTCCGCGCCGAAGCCCATTATCGCGAAAGCAGGCGCATGATCGCAAACCGGATCGTGCAGCTATGGGATGAAATCGGACAACGCGAGGGCGATGCTATCGATATTCTCGAACTGATGGATCAGTTGATCGCCACGGACGCGACTTCGGAACGAAGCATCGGTTCCGTGATCCAGAACTATCGGATTTTGCGTATCGAGGGCGCGGACCACCAAGCCGCGATCGCGACCGCGATCCGCAGAACGCCATGATGCGGCAGGACATATATCTCCTGCCCGATGCCACCGGCTGGCTGCCCCGGCGGCTGTCGCTGTATCGGATTGTCACCTTCGTGTCGCTTGGCATCAGCACGTTGCTTTGCATGTCTGTCGCGGCAATCATCGTGATGAATGCCCGCAAGGCGATCGAAGAGGAAACCAGTTCCGCATTCCGTAATGCCCAGGCAGCGGTGGCAATCCGCATGCCCCCCCGCTTCGCCGGCAAGGACACCATGGGCAAGGCGATGAGACTGGCCGAGGAGCTCGATTCATTGCGGCATGTGTCGTCGAAGATCATCGATACCCGGGGCGCGGCCCTGCAGATGCGCGCCGACAGCACCGAACCCAGGGAAAGCCAGGCGCCCCGTTGGTTCAACACATTGATGCGCCCGGAAATACAGACCGACCTGTACCCGATTTCGCATTACCCCAATATGCTGGGCAGCTTGCAGATATCGACGGATCCCGGCGACGAGATCGCCGAGGTATGGGAAGATTTCCGTATCATCATTCCCCTGCTGGGGCTGAGTATGGCCGTAATGCTTGGCCTGATCATGATCGTCAATGCCCAGATCCTGCGCCGGCTCGGACAGATACAGGAAGCCATCGGCGCGATCCGTCAAGGCGATCTGACCCGTCGCGCGCCCGATGACCGTATCATTGAATTTGCCGTGCTGGCCGATGGCGTGAACGATCTTGCAAGCCATCTTCAGGCAGAGCGTGCGGAAAACAACCTTCTGCAGACCCGCCTTCTGACGTTGTCCGACGCTGAACGCGCACGGATCGCCTCGGACCTGCACGACGAAATGGGCCCGCAATTATTCGCGCTGAATGCGGCTCTTGCGCAGGCCCTGACTGCAGCGAAAAATCTGCAGGGCGAAGGCCGCGCACAGCTTGACGATGCTCTGCATGCGGCTGCCACGCATGCCAAGGCGGTTCGCGACAGCGCACGCACAGCGATAAATGACTTGCGTCCAATGTTGCTGGGACATGGTACGCTTCCCGAACTGCTGGAAGAACTGGTGGCCGATTTTGCCGAAATGAGAGCGGATGTCGAGATTAATGTGAAGACGAATTACGATGCCGATGCCGGAGAACTGGCCGAGCTATCGATCTATCGCTTCGTTCGTGAAAGCCTGCTCAACGCGATCCGGCATGGCAACGCGAAGCGGGTTGAAATCAGCATGTGCTGCAACAGTGCTGAAGCGCGTCAAATCGTCACTCGCGTTGTAGACGATGGCTGCGGTCCCGGCGATGCGGTCTCGGGACGTGGTTACGGCATTGCCGGCATCCGGGATCGCGCCCACGCAATTGGGGCGACCTATCTGCCCCCCAAACACGAAGGCGGCATGACCGTCACCGAGTTGAGGGTAACCTGCCAATGACCACCGCTGAAGCTCCATCCCGTAACACCGAACGCATCCGGCGTATCGTCGTCATCGATGACCACCCTGTCGTCGTTGAAGGATGGGGACGGATCATCCGCTCCCATCTGCCCTGCGAAATCATACCCGCTGCTTCCGCGCTGGAAGGCTGGCGGGCATGGCGCCGGATGAGACCCGACCTGATGGTCATCGACCTGACCTTGGGAGATAACAAGATCGCCGGAATAAAGTTGATCGACAGGTTGCGCTTGCTGGATCTTAACCTGCCCATCCTTGTCTTCACAATGCATCGCAGCCCGGTGCTGGCCCGCCGCGCCCTCCATGCGGGAGCAAATGGCATCATCAACAAGGATTCTCCATCGGAGGAGATCCTGACTGCCCTGACAGAGATACTCGCAGGCGGGAATTACGTGGATAGCCAGTTGGCGACCCAGATCGCCTTGATGAACGTGCCGGGCAAACGCAGTACCGGCACGCGGCTGACTGCCCGCGAAGAAGAAATCCTCAGTATGATTTCCGACGGGTTATCTTATCACGAGATCGCGGATCGGGCCTGCATCAGTTACAAGACGGTTTCCAATGTCAGCCTGGTCCTGCGCGAGAAGCTTGGCGCGACCAGCCTCACCGATCTGGTAGTTAAAGGAATTCGGTATTTCGAAGGGTTTTGATAAATGGATTACTTTCGATCAGCAGGATGAACACCAAGTGACCGCTCAGTACAACCGGGCTCAACCATGATAATAGTTCTCGCTGCTACCGTTCGGGTGAGACCTATCTTCAGATGGGGTATTCGGCTTGCGCTCCACTTCCAGCCTCGGTCTCCGGTAGGTGCTGCGCCTCGAGCTGATGATAGAACGTGGTCTGTGTGAAGCAGTCACAAGCATCAGGAAGGAAGCGCAGCATG
>NZ_QOKZ01000020.1 GCF_003697785.1 Paracoccus alkanivorans
ATCGAAATCCCGTGGTTTGCGCATGTCGTCCTCCATGAGTTGCTGATGGGACAATGATAACGGCGCCCCCGTCGGAAGGCTGTAGGGTCGCCGGGACGCTGCGGGACGGCCCGGTCCCGCCCGAGAATTTTTCGAGGAAGGGCGCGCTTATACGTCGTTCCGACGTGTGCCGCGACGGCATAGATCACCTGCCATCATGGCGATCTATCACCTCTCCGTTCAGGTCATCTCCCGCAAGACGGGCCGCAGCGCGGTGGCCGCGGCCGCTTACCGCGCGGGGGCGCGACTGCGCGACAACCGCCTCGACCGCGAGCAGAACTTTTCCAGGAAACGCGGCGTCGTGCATTCCGAGGTGCTGCTGCCGGAGAACGCACCGGAGATTTGGCAGGATCGCGAACGGCTGTGGAACGATGTCGAAGCCGTCGAGCTGCGGAAGGACGCGCAGCTTGCCCGCGAGGTGGAATTCGCCATTCCACGCGAGATGAGCGAGGCGCAGGGCGTCGCGCTCGCCCGCGATTTCGCCCAATCCGAATTCGTCGATCAGGGCATGATCGCCGATCTGAATGTGCATTGGGATATCGGTGCGGACGGCATGCCCAGGCCGCATGCCCATGTCATGCTGACCATGCGCGAGGTCGATGAGAGTGGTTTCGGCAAGAAGAACCGCGACTGGAACCGCACGGAGTTGGTCGAACGCTGGCGGCAACGCTGGGCCGAACATGTCAATGAACGATTGATGGAACTCGACATCGATGCCCGGATCGATCATCGCAGCCTCGAGGCGCAGGGCATTGACCTGGAGCCGCAAACACAGATCGGCGCATCGGCACAGCGGATCGAGCTTGACGGCATCGAAACCGCCGATCGTGCCGAGATGCATCGCGAGATCGCCCGCAACAATGGCGCACGGATCATCGCCGATCCGTCCATTGCGCTGGACGCAATCACCCATCAGCAATCGAGTTTCACGCGGCGCGACATGGCACGCTTCGCGCATCGGCACAGCGACGGCATCGATCAGTTCAACGCGGTCATGGGCGCAATGGGCCGGTCTCCCGGTCTTGTCGAATTGGGCAAGGATCCACGCGGCCAGGATCGCCTCACCACGCGGGACATGATCGAGACCGAACAGCGGCTGCATCGCGCGGCGGAACTGATGGCGGAGAAGGAGTTGCATGGGGTCAGCGACAGGGACAGGGAACGCGCGCTGACGCGGGCCGCCGCGCGTGGCTTGGTCCTGTCGGGCGAGCAGGGGGCCGCGCTGGCGCATGTCATCGAAGGGCGCGGTCTCGGCATCGTCATCGGCTATGCCGGGACCGGCAAGAGCGCCATGCTGGGCGTGGCTCGCGACGCCTGGGAAACGGTGGGCCTTGAAGTTCGCGGCGTGGCGCTCTCCGGCATCGCGGCCGAGAATCTCGAAAGCGGATCGGGGATTGCCTCGCGTACCATCGCCAGCATGGAACATGGCTGGGCGCAGGGCCGGGATCTGCTCACTGCCCGCGATGTGCTGGTCATCGACGAGGCGGGCATGGTCGGCACGCGGCAGATGGAGCGCGTGCTGTCCCATGCCGCCGAGCGCGGGGCGAAAGTCGTGCTGGTGGGCGATCCGCAGCAGTTGCAATCCATCGAGGCCGGTGCGGCCTTCCGGTCGCTGCATGACCGTCACGGTGGTGTCGAAATCGAAACCGTGCGCCGCCAACGCGAGGATTGGCAGCGGGACGCCACGCGCGATCTGGCGACCGGCCGAACTCAGGAGGCCATCCATGCCTATGACGCGCATGGCATGCTGCATGCGGCGGCAACGCGGGACCAGGCGCGCGATGATCTGATCACCCGCTGGGATCGCGATCGACAGGCGGCACCGGATCATAGCCGGATCATTCTCACCCATACCAATGCGGCAGTGCGCACCCTCAATGACGCTGCACGGCAGAAAATGCGGGAGGCGGGTGATCTTGGCGAGGATGTGCGCGTGATGGTCGAGCGCGGTGCGCGAAGCTTTGCCGCCGGCGACCGCGTCATGTTCCTGCAGAACGAGCGCGGGCTTGGCGTCAAGAATGGCACGCTCGGCACTGTCGAGGACGTCAGCACACAGAGCATGACCGTGCGCACCGACGATGGGCGCGACATCTCCTTCGACCTCAAGGATTACGACCGCATTGATCATGGCTATGCTGCCACGATCCACAAGGCACAGGGCATGACCGTGGACCGGACCCATGTGCTGGCGACCCCGGGGTTGGACGCCCATGGCAGCTATGTCGCAATGTCGCGGCATCGCGAGCAGATGGACCTGCATTACGGCCGGGATGATTTTGCCAGTCAGGATCGGCTGATCCGCAGCCTGTCGCGCGACCGGGCCAAGGACATGGCGCTGGATTATGAGCAGCCGCGTGATCCGGTGCAGGATTATGCCGAGCGGCGCGGCATCAACTTCCGGGCGCGCGTCGTCGAGGTCATCCGCAAGCTCGTGCCGAAACGGTTGCGAGATGCCGTTGATGACATGTTGGATGGGCGGCGCTCCCTTGGTGATGGCGTGCCTGGTCCCGAGGCTGGGGCCGGGCCGGAACGGGGAAGAGCAGGCTCGGACCTCGTGCAGCAGGTCTCCCATCTGCCGGAGACCGAGACCTCGGAAGATCGGGAGCGGATACTGCGCCGCGCCCGCACACAGGCATTGGTGCGGCACGCTCGCGCCGTGGACGCGATCTTCGAGGCCCAGGAGCGGGGCGGCAAGGCCGGCCCCGAGCAAGTGAAGGAGTTGCACGACGCCCGGAAGCACTTCGAGGAGCTGCGGCCCTTCGGTTCGCATGACGCCGAGGCCGCCTACAGGAAGGACCCGGGTCTCGCGCGTGAGGCGGCGACAGGTCAGGTCCGGCGTGCCGTGCGGGCGCTGCAACTGGAAACGGAGATGCGCACCAGTCCTGAACGCCGCGCGGATCGCTTCGTGACCCGCTGGCGGGACCTCGACCGGGCCGTTGAGCAGAGATATGCAGTGGGAGATTATTCCGGCTATCACGCCGCGCGGAAGGAAATGGGCGAGATGGCGAAAAGCCTGGAGCGCGACCCGCAGCTGGAATCCATTCTCGCCAATCGCAAAAAGGAACTCGGCATCAGCCTCGAATCGGGCCGCCGGCTCGGCGCGGAGCTGGCCTTCCATCACGGCATTGATCTCGGTCGGGGACGCGGGCTCGGATTGTGAAACCCTCCGATTTGCCGCCCATACCGCGCCACAATACGACGCGGCGATGCTCTCTCTTGCGCGGACCTTCCTGCCTTTCCTGTCTGGACCAGAAGCTATCAGCAGGAGGCAGCACGACCATGCCGGAACCAGGCCGTATCATCCGCCTGAAAACCGTCCTTGCCCGGACCGGGCTGTCCCGATCCACCATCTACCGCAAGATCGCCGAAGGTACCTTCCCGGCCCAGATCAGGATCAGCGTCCATGGCGCCGGCTGGCGGGAATCCGAGATCAACCACTGGATCGCGGATCCGGTGGGGTGGCGGCCGGAAGACGAAGAGGAACGAAGGTTGCGGGGGCATGGGGGGCGATGCGGTATGGGTTCGGGTTGAAGTGGCAGGTTTGAGTCAATCGCTTTCAGTCATAAGATCTCTATGCCAGCATTCAGGTTATCTATTGGGGCATCCGTTACAGGCACGAAATCGTCCATTGAGCCGATTAGCTTTGACGTATGGCTTTGGTCATGGAAGAGAACCACGATCGTGGACGAGTGACACAAACTTGGCGAGATCATAAGGGAGTTGCGGTAGGTTGACCCGCTACATGGCCAGGCGACCCGACTGACAAATAGGTCTCCGAAGATGCTGTGTGGCGGATACTCCGGAGTAGAGCTGGTTTGAAGTTTATGGATGAGTGTCGCGGCTGCTTTTTCACTAGGCAATCGGCGAAAAACCGCTTAACATCGAATCGTGACCTGCCGATGGCGAAAATCTGACAATGCCAGTAATGGAGCAGCATCAGATTACCGCCCTCTGGAATATTGGGTGCATAAATTTCTGCGATAAGGAGGGACCTTCCTGTTTGTCATGCTTGAAGTTCTCAGTGCTGAAAATGCAGGGTGTCTGAGAAGTTCGAAACAGAAATAAAACTGTCAGAAGGTTGAATATCCCAACAATGTCCGTCGAAAAAGTAATAGATATTTCAATATCCTCTAATTTTCACGAGTTCATCCCTTCTGCAATCCTGCGCCTTCAATACATCTTTCCGAATATTAAAATCGAGGTGACCGCAGAAGGGTTGACGGCCTTTGGAACGCTCGAAGCTGATGTTCCGAAATTCGAGCGAGAAGTAATCTATCAGATCTATCGCGAAAAGATATTTCATGAGACACTGCCATTGCGGCAGAGCCTCTACCAGATGTTGGCATTGTGATGCAGGTCTGGCCATTACGATTTCGTGAGCTCACCGATCACAGGATGATCATCGCGGATGACTCGGGAAACTACTTCCTTGCGGACGGCAACTTCGTTGATCGCTACGCTCGGGACGAACTCAATCAGTCCGATGTCGATTTCCTGAGTGCGAGAGGTCATACCTTTCAAGAGGCGAGCGAACTAGCTCATACAGCATTTCTAACCCGATGGGCGAAGCGCCAGTACATTAGCGACGGGTCAGCATACGTCATACTCATCCCGACACTGCGCTGCGATTTGAAATGCTCCTATTGCCAGGTGTCCCGGGCGCCTGTTGCCGCGAAGGGATTTGATTGGGATGAGCAGATCCTTGATAGGGTGCTGGCTTTTTTCGATAACTTGCCAGTCAACGAAATCCAGATCGAGTTTCAGGGTGGAGAGCCATTTCTGCGGCTCGATCATCTAAAGGCGATCGCAGATTTTGCGAGACGGCGGTTTCAGCAGGCTCGTTTCGTGGTCTGTACCAACCTTCAAACCCTCAATGCGGATATTCTTGAGTTCTTGGCGAGCGAAGACGTTCTAATCAGCACTTCTCTGGATGGACCTCATCAGATCCACACCCAAAACCGAACCAGAAGCGCTTATCTGACGCAGGAGTTTCACCAAAATCTCGTCCGGGTGCTCGACTTAATCGGGCCTGAGCGGGTGTCCGCCCTGCCGACGATCGACATGAAGCATCCGCCTCAGCCTGAAGAACTCATCAGTGCCTACGAGCAATTCGGTTTCACCTCTCTTTATCTGCGTCCGGTCAACTACCAAGGGTTCGCAAGAAAGAGCCATCCTTCCGCGAGGACCTCCGAAACCTGGACCTCATATTACCAGGAATTTATCTACTCCTTGATTGCCAGGAACTCGCGGACAGGCAGAGTGATGGAGGAGTTCTACCTCGCCCATTGCTTGCGGAGGATCCTCGCGCCCGGTGCCGACAGCCACACCGACCTGAGAAATCCCAACATTCCGACCGGAGCAAATGCCGTTATTGACTTCGATGGGCAGATCTATTCCAGCGACGAGGCCCGCATGCTCGCGCGCATCCGGCAAATCAACCTGTCGATCGGAAGTGTTATAGACGGGCTCGATCGGGAGAAGCTTGCGCTGCTGGCGCCGAGCCATATCAATAATTTCGATCCCGACTGTATTCACTGCCCGTATCAGCCCTTTTGCGGAACGGATCCCATAGACGATATGTCGCGCAACGGCCGGATCGATGTACCGCGCCAGGAGAGCTGGTTCTGCCAACGACATCTCGCTGTTTTTGATCTTGCAATCGAACTACTTTACAGTCGGGATCCAGCTGTCGAATTCACCCTGTGCAGCTGGCTTGGGTTAGAAAAGCTCCCGGATGCCTTGAGGCCGATTGCGCCATGATTCAGCTGCGCCTCAGATCGGAATGTGACCGCTCCCTCTCGCCCTTTGTGGTCAGGATTTCGAACGGTGCACGGCAGTGTCGTGACGACGCCACACTAATTTTCGAGAAACTCGGCGTTCTGAATTATCGGGCAGAACACACCGAGTTCTGCATTCGAGATGTGGCGCCCAAGGACATCGCAGGGGATGTATTGCTGATCGATCCGCGGCGGCAGATCGCGCACCGGCTCATCCGAGCGCGTTCGCGGCACAACACCTTCCTAATCACCGAACAATGCGATCAGCGTTGTCTTATGTGCTCTCAGCCTCCCAAAGAGCACCACCAAGACATGTTTGAACACTTCCTTTCCGCGGCCCGGCTTGCGCCCTTGGGAGCGCAAATCGGTCTCTCCGGTGGCGAGCCTCTGCTTCATAAGCAAGCACTGTTCAATTTCATTGATGCAGCCTGGACGACTCGAGACGATCTGAGCTTCCATATCCTCACCAACGGACAGCATTTCGATGAGGGGGACTTGCCATGGTTGCGTAGCCATCGCGCCCAATTGCTCTGGGGCGTACCAATTTATTCCGCCGATGCTGCGATTCACGACGAAATCGTCGGCAAGCCCGGCGCCTTTGCGCAGCTTTCAGGTAACTTTTCGCTCTTGGGCCTTGCCGGTGCTGCATTGGAGTTGAGAACGGTCGTCATGAAACAGAACGTGTCCGGGCTCCCCGACCTGGCGGATTTCATTACCCGTTATCTACCGTTCGCGGCAACATGGGCCATCATGCAAATGGAGCGCATCGGCTATGGCCGGATGAACTGGAGTCATTGCTTTTTCGACAGCAGTAAAGAATTCACAGATCTCGGCGCCGCGATAGACCTGATGAGTGCGCGTCGTCAGAGCGTCGTGCTATACAACTTCCCGCTCTGCACGATTCCACCGGTGTTCCGGAACCTTGCGGCACAATCGATTTCGGACTGGAAACAGAAGTATTTACCAGAGTGTGAATCTTGCAGCACACGGATTCGCTGTGCAGGATTCTTTGAATGGTATCGGGAGGAGGACGGTTTCATGGGGATACATCCGCAATGAAGAAATTCGGGAAATTCGCCATTACGCTTGCTGCGGCCGGCTATCTACCGCAGACCGCGCCAGCCTTAGTGGTTTCTCCCCGGATAGACCGGAATGACGATCAGTCCGGCACCTTGTTTCAAATCCTCCGCGGTGAACACAAATTTACGCTCGCCAGACACCGGTCGCACTCGAGTCATGGGTCCCATGGTAGCCATCGATCGTCTTCCGGCGGAGGCTATTCCGGTAGCGGAATATATCGGCCTTCTGCACCCTCCAGCAATAGCACCCCCCCATCATACGTAATGCCGCGCGCCCCGGAAGCCCCGAAAACTTTGCCAGGCAATAGCGCGGCTTTTCTCAACATTGTCAAACGTGTTCAGACGGCCCTTTATGCCTATGGGTACTATACCGGTACGATCGATGGTATCGTCGGTACCGGCACAAAGACCGCAATCAGCAAGTTTCAGAAGGACTGGGGCCTGCAGATTACCGGCACGATCACCCCTGAGGTTCTGGATGCGCTCAATATTGTTGCGCAATAGAGCGATCGTAGCTGCGTCAATATTTGCGACGGGCGTGATGGCTGGACAGATCATCCCCCCGCTTTGGAAATGGGCAGCAATTTTGATCACGCAGTCTGCCTATCAGGAGGCGACCTATCGCTGTGATCGCTCGATGCGTGCGCATCTCTTGGCAAAGCAAAACGTCGAAGCAGAACCTTCCGAACGCACTCTCCGAACGCTTGAGGCTAGCGAGATTGCCCTCGTCGATTGCCAGGATTACGATCTTCTGCGGAAACGATTGATCCTCTTCGGTCTCGACGAGAATGCTTTGGGATACATGGCTCTCAAGGCTATCGAAGCGAAAGCAACAGATTTGCAGGATGTGATCGAGATCCATGAAATCCGCTACTAAGCTCATGATTGCCATTGCTTTGTTCACTGCGGTGCCAGTGGCTGCGGAAACTATGCGGGAAGCTGTTCTGCGAAAGGCGGCGCTCGAAAATGGTCTTCGTCCCGCCGAAGAGCTTTGGCCAGTGTTTGAGCCGGAGAAGGCGGCAGTCGGAAAGCTCCTTTTTGAGAGTGAACTATTGTCGCTGACCCGAAACGTTTCTTGCCGTAGCTGTCACTTGGACGAGTTTGGGTCCGCGGACGGTTTGCCGCTTGGGCATGGGGCCGGTGGTGTTGGCGCGGGCATCGAGCGGATGAAAAGTCCGGCCGGGGTCCTTTCGCGCAATGCGCTGGCGCTCTGGGGGCGAGGTGGGGTAGGCTACGACGTTTTCTTCTGGGATGGGCGCGTGGATGCAAGGTCGGGAGAGGTCCTGAGCCAGTTCGGCGCAATGGCTCCGTCGGACGACCCGCTGGTCGTTGCTGCCCACCTACCCACGGTAGAATTTCGCGAAATGATTGGAGAAAGCGATAAAACGGAATGGCTCCGTCAGGGGGACGTTGCCACCGCGGCAAAGGTACACGAAGAGATTGCTAACCGCATCAGGGCCACGCCGGAAATCGCTGCGCCAATGGCAGCAGCCTTCAATCTCAACATCGAGGAACTGACTTACCTGCAGATCGCTCAAGGCATTGCAGCGTTCATTCGCTCCGAGTTTCGATTGCGTGATACGAAGCTGCATCACTTCGTGTTCGATGGGGAGGAACTGACGGAACAGGAATTGGCTGGGGGCCTGCTCTTCTATGGGCGGGCACAGTGCGCCTCCTGCCATACCGGCCCCTATTTCTCGGATTTTGAGTTTCACGCGATCCCCTTCGCGCAGTTCGGTTTCGGCTTCAACGGGTTTGGAATCGATTACGGTCGCTACAACTTCACTCAAGATCCCCAAGATCTCTATGCCTTCAGAACACCGCCTCTCTACAACGTAACGAAGACGGCGCCGTACTCGCATTCGGGTGGGGAGATGGACTTGGTCGAGACCGTCAGAGCCCATGTGGATCCCTTAGCGCGGATCGATACCAGCAAACTGTCAGTGTTGGATCGAACCGAGGTGTACCATAAGATTGCGCGATGGTCGCAGGAATCGAGCTATGCGGTGGAATTGAATGATCGGGAGATTGCGGACATCGTCGCGTTTCTATCAGCTCTCGATTTTGAGCCGGAACCAGAAAGGTGATGCCGGTCAGCCCCCCTAGCTTATTCATTTTTTTGTTCCGAGTTGCTGTAATCGCCATCGGTCTCTGCCTGACAATTTGGCTATACCTCACCGAACTGCATCCGCGAATCTTGCTCTGGAGAAAAGAGGCGGACTACCGCTCCTTAGCTGCTGCCTGTGATCAAGCTCTTCGTACAACAGAGTGGGCTCGGGAGATACGGGACCGGATGACCCCAACCCAAGAGCTCCTGTTGGATCGGGCTTTTGAGATCGGGCGTCTGCCCTGCAATAGCTACGCCGCGTTGAAAGAAACTCTCCTGTCGAAAGGGGTATCACATCACGCGCTTGCCGCGCAGCATCTCTCTGCCACCTCAGATCTGACTTATCCGGATCTTCGGGAAATGCATATAGGTGCGGATTCGCTAGATGCGCAACTGCACGCTGCGATCACGAGATTTGGCCTCACTCCGCTATCACTGAAGGACTACGTGCAGGCCCCAAAGTTTCGACTTGGTGAGAAGTTGTTTCACGATCCTCTCCTGAGTGGGCATGAGGATCGATCTTGTGCGACTTGTCACAAGGCGGAATATGCGACGGCTGACGGCGCGGCACTGGAAGTGCGCCTGAGCGTGCCGAGTGATCTGTTGTCTGAAGTTCCGGCGCGCAATGTACCCGATCTATGGAACCGCGATCACAACGATGTCTCTACAATGCTGTGGGATGGACGGCTCCAAGCCATGTTCGCCGCTGATCAAGGCGGACTCGTGTTACCTGACGCTCTCGCTACGACCGATTTCGAAAATCTGATGGCGCTTCAATCGGTGCGTCCAATTTTCACACCGGCGGAAATGCTCGGAAAGCCGGGCGCCTTCAATGATCTCGCCCCCGAGGCCGCCGTCGCTCAGAGGCCAGAAGATGTGTTGGCACACTTGGTGCTACGCCTCTTCACTGAAGAGACAAGCGGCCTTGCCGTCAAGGAGACTTATGGGGAGTTGTTCCGCGATAGTTACGGGTTGACTACCGCGGACGAGGTTCGCCCAGCCCATCTTGGAAATGCTTTGGCGCATTACATCGAGATTGAGTTCCAGTCCCGGGATACGCCCTGGGATCATTACCTCGCCGGCGATATGACTGCGTTAACGGAGGACCAAAAACGGGGCGCCCTTCTTTTCTACGGTATCGGAAAATGTGTCGTTTGCCATAGCGGCAACGTCTTCAGCGATTTTATGTTCCATTCTGTTGGCGTTCCGGACATACGGGATAAAAAAGATCTCGGCAGGTACTACGCGACAGGGAAACCAAGAGATCGATTTCTTTTCCGGACACCGCCCCTGCGAAACGTCACGCTCACAGCGCCGTATTTTCACAATGGTCAGGTCAATACACTTGCCGAGGCGATCAAACAACACCTAGCTCCCTATCGCTTCGCACGCGAGTACGCCGAAGGTGGTGAACATTTAATGGAGTCCGTGGAAGTTGAGGCGATTTCTTCGATCCTTACAGCGCCCAACATAATATCAGGTGAACAGGTGCATTTGATTCTTGCTTTTCTGAAATCACTGGAAGATAGAAAAGCAGGCGGGCGTAATGATTGAGCAGAGCAGTGATTTTGGCCATACCGCATTTGATTAGCGTTTTGCGAAATCGCGAGCGTAGACCACTTTCGCCCATACACCACGGGCGATACGCACGAAGTTCTGACGGAAACTGGTGATGGTCTTGTCCATGTCGAGCCTATGTGGAAAGGTATTTTCATGTTTCTGCGGGAAAGATCATAACTATGAGAAAGCCCGACATCGAGCCTGCAACGAGGCCGAAGCCTTTCTTGCAGATCTGGGGAAAGTCCTTGGTGAATGATTTTCGTTTACTTTAATTGTTGTGTATTTGTCTCGATTTCATTGCTGTTTGACCGGGGGCAGATCCCATCCGTATTTAAAATATAGAATGCCGTGAGTCGATAATGGTTAAAAATATTGAACAACCAGACTTCAATTTCGCATATGCCGAGCTTCAGTTAAGTATTAGCACACCTATCAATAACCAATTGGCTTTCTTCGCTTGGACCTTGGCATGCTTCACTGCATGGCAAATATATAATGGTCGACATAATAGTAAGTTGTTCAGAAAAGGGATATCGAACGCATGGGCCGTAATCATCCCGATTGGCATGGTTGCACTCCTTGTATCTATAATAGTTGGTTTTTTTGCTCGCGTGGCGCTTCTTCAGTATGTCGAGATGCTCAAGATGGGTGTATTTTATGATCCCGTAAAAGGGGTTTTTGATTATGCTCCCGGAGTCAAGGAAATATCGCGTAGATACAATTTCTTAACAGCAACACAGGCCGTGCTCGTGGGCGTTTATATGCTCGTAGTTTGCATATGGGCATTTCTTCATCTCAGGTGGTTTGCCTTTCGAGCAGAGGGGGGATAATTCTGTGGTATGGGATGCAACCGCCACACCGTAGGTCATGGGTTGTCTTGCCGGCCTTGAGGCCATAACCGCGCAGGATGCCACGAAAGCTGGGTTAGACAATGCGCGGGTTGGCCTGCAATACTTGTATGGTCTCATCAGGCCGCTTGCGCACTCGGCCATCTGAAGACTTCCATGGTCGTCAGCATCCGGTTCATCAGCACGGCAAGCTTCGTGGTGAATGACTGATGAAAAACTCCTTTGCAGGGGATCGCGCGGCAAGTCGTTCTGCGTTTCCTGTTTCGCAAATTCCGGCTACACTGCGCAGGTAATTGACAGTTCCGGAAAATTTTCCCGATGTTTTTGAAGCAACTGAAGATTGATAATGAGACATTCAAAGCCGGTGGGCTGGATAACCTGGTTGAAGCTCTCCCGGACGCCCCACCGCCCCTGCTGAACCTGCTCTACGGTTCCGGTTCCCCTGCGGGCGTCTATATGTTGGTAGATGCCAGCCTCCGCCGCCAAATCTCCGGACTATTCGTCCTGGACAGTATCGAGCTTCCTGCCCTTTGCCTTTTCGAGGGAAAAGCTGCCGAAGAGTCGGCCGATTTCGCACCGTGGCTGATCGATATGTCGATCCCGGAGCCGGCAAGGGCGGCGGGTCTGGCTTTTCACCGGAAATTCTTCTCACAGCACTGGCCCGCTGGCACCAGCCTGTTGATCCAGACAGATGCCCCGTTCGTGGCCGTGCAGAAGCATTTGCGGCGCTTCATCAAGCTGCCGGTTCAGGACGATGGCGGCTTGCGGTTTTTCCGCTTCTGGGATCCCCGTGTCCTGCACCCGTTCCTGAATGCCATTGCAGGGGATGCCTCCCGGATGCGCCGCATGATGATGACGGATAGCGGGGTGCCGTTGCACTACGTCCTCCGCCATGACGAGACGGATATCCGGCTTTCTCCGGACGCCGGGAAGCTAGCGGATACCCCGATCACGGCGATGCATCTGCGCTTTGCCGATTTCGATCCGATTGCTCGCGAACGGGCCGCAGAGCGCCTCAAGCGTATTATTGACCGGATACAGGCGGATTTCGCCCGGGAACTGGAACACCGGCCCCGCAAGGCCATCGAGGCGGCGGTCGAGCATGCCATGCAGCGCTTCGGGGCATATGGGTTCAGGGAACATGCCCATCTGCATTTCTTCGCTGTCTGGACGGTGTTCTATGAGCCGGATTTTGAGCGGCGGGACCCGGCAGGCAAGCTGGAAGAGATCTGCCGTTCCTCTGCCCCGGAAACGGAAAAGTTCAAGGCGTTCCGGGACCGGTTCGATCGCTTCTCGCTGAAGGCCGCCTGAGATGTCGCCGCGTTTGCCCCCCGATCCCGCCGAAGTCTCGATGCGCTCCGAACGCAGTGCTTACGCGGAAGCGATCCCACCCGGTGATGTGACCGCCCCATGCCGGGGGCCGGTGCTGGTTTGCGCGGAGTATAACGACCGCTGGCGCACGCCGGTAACTATGGCGCCGCTGCGGATCACGGATATGAACGGAGTGGTGCTGGATGGCGGTGCCCGCACACAGGGCCTGCCCAGCTTCGGAATGCAGGACGGACAGGACATCGAGGGTTTGCGTCCGGAACTGGGCCGCTTCAATTTCAACGACGCCGAACGTGGGCCAATCACCGCCGAGCTGGTGCCTGACCCGTCTGCCGCCGCCGAGATCGCACAGCTGGAAGCAGAGATTATCGAAGCCTTGCGGGCCTTTGCTGCCAGCATGGACACCGCGCTTCAGCCCTGGATTCTTGCCTGGGAGGATTCCGGCTGGTGGGGTGTCGCCAAATCCCTGTTCGAGGGGGCGAAGAAGGGTTTTACCGCCTGGTGGGAGGGCGAGGGAGAATTCTGGTCTGCGGTCGGAGACTGGATATCGAGCCTGCCGGAGATGGCGGGCGAGGCATGGGACAGCCTGACCGCGTCGGCACGGGCGCTTTGGGAGAACAGGGATCGGATCATCCAGATCCTGCGGGATCTGGCGGAAGGTTCGATCGAGGCGTTTGAGGCCGGAATCGAGGCTCTGAAGGACGCGTTGGCCGGTATTCCCGGGCTGGAGGAGATTGCGGAAACGCTTCGCCAACTGGTCGAGCAGAGCGCCGAATGGGCCGGGGCGATGATCGAGATGGTCAAGCAAACCCGTGTTCTGGACGTTCTGGGTGCGACCATGCTGGGTGTGGTGATGACGACCACGCCGAATTTCTGGGCGGACATGATCGGCACGGCGGGCGGCTACCTGATCCCGGAGATCGTGCTGGCGATTATCTTTGCGATCATTGCAGCGTTCACGGGCGGCACCGGTGGGGCTGCACTGGCTGCGCGGCTCACGGCGTTTGTCACTCGGGTCACGGCGCAGCTTTCACGCGCCGGCCGAGCCGGCCACGTGGTCCTGCGGATGTTTGCCACGCTGCGGTCCGTCACCGACAAGATGATCGATCTGGTCAAGGCGCTGAAACGCAATGTGGCGGAAAAACGAACGGGGGCGACCGACGCTGAAATTCCGATTGTCAGGAAGGCGGAGAACCCTCGGACAAGGTTGCCCAGATCGAATGGACGATGGGACGGAGAACCAGGGAACGGAACGTGGTACCCTGATAATCCTGATGCAAAGAAAGTTCTTGGAGATAAAGGAGTTCCGTTCAAAGACGGCCGCCCAGATTTTAGTCAATGGTCAAAGGGTAATGTTGAGTTTGAACCGGGAGTACTTGACGGCACAAGTGCAGATTTTACGAAGGTATATGAACAACTTAAAGAGGCTAGAGGGCTGAGTTCCAATAATGCGGCCAGACAGCTATTGCGGGATGCTGGTCTAACACCGCATCATTCCAGTGACACCGTGATACAGTTGATTCCATCCGATTTGCACAATAACATTCCCCATGTTGGTTCTGCATCGGACATGAGAGGGGGGGTCTGAAATGGGACTTGATAGCCGCATCCGGACTATGCCTTTGAAGTCTGATACTGCCTTTGCCGCGCAGGACCGTAGCACGGTAGAAGCGCACATCGGGGCACATTTGCCGGACAGCCTGATTGCGCTTCTAGGTACATCAGCGCAGGCTATCACCTTTGAGGATGGTGTTGAGATCAAACCGCTACAACCTAATTCATTAGCAGGGCAGGACGGACGGCAATCTGTGCTGGTGGTGTTAGGCCTTTCCAGCGGTAGAGACGGTATCTCGGAGACCTATGACCAGTACAAAACTCGGCTGGGAGACCAATACATACCGGTTGCCAGTGATGGCCTCGGCAACCTGTTCGTACTCCATGCGACAAGTCAGGAAGTTTTGTTTTGGTATCATGAATGCCCGCAAGGAGAAGCAAGCCCGGAAGCCTTTACTCTTGTGGCAAATGACTTCGATCAATTTCTCTCTGAACTACAGCCAGAAGAGGAAACGAAGGAAAAAGCCTCAAATATCAGCGGCGTGAAGAAGTATTCTTTCGATTTCTGATACTGGTTTGTAAACTCGTCATACGGCCTTCGTAACAATGATCTGCCCCTGAATTTTCATCCCGCGGCAACGGAAGCCAGGTTGCTGTGACTGAACTTTCATCCAGCCATGACCATAACCGGGAAGCCGCCTCACTCTGCCGGGTGAACGCGAGAGGCGGCGCCAGCCAATGCTTCTTCAGCCCATTGATTGAGGCTCTTGCCCGACAGTTCAGCGGCCAGAGCCGCTTTCTGGTGAACCTCTGGCGAAATCCGGAACATGACTTTCCCAGAATATGGTTTCTGAGGCTCCTTGCCAATCTTGGTGCAGGTCTCGAGATAGTCGTCTACCGCCTCGTGGAAGGCGTCCTTGAGATCCGGCACGGTCTCGGCGTGAAAACCTATTTCATCAGTTATACCGGCAATGTGACCAACGAAAATTGCATCGTCGTCATCGTATTCGATGCGGGCATGATACCCCTTGTAAGTCATGGTGTTCATGGCTCAACTCCAATCTGGATCAGGAACGATCTGGCATCCCGGACCTGATACCGTTTTGCTTCCTTGGCCGGATGAGGGCGATGGAAGCTGGCAATAACACCGTCCTTTTCGAACCGAACGCGCGAACCGTTTCCTTCAATGGTTCTGCATCCGACCGCAACAAGCAAGCTTTCGATTGCCGCCCATTCGATTGTCCCGGATACGGGATCTTTGAAGATCGCGGCCAATATCTTCTTCTGCTTGCTATTCATGCTAGCAATATGGTGTGGTTCGTCAAAAATGCAAGCGCAAATTGATAGCGGTTACCCGAAGGGGCGGCAGGAAGACCGCTGCGCTTGCCAGCACAGGCTATTGGGAAGTCAATAATCGTGGCCGGTGGTGGTTCTGTCGGGGTAAGCAATTCAGCCAGCGCGCTGGCAGTGGGCGGAGACTTGTTACTGATAAACGGCGATTCACGAAGAATTTCGTCCTTGAGCAAGTCTCACGCCAGGTCCGCCGCCATTTTCCGGAATGAACTCAATCCCAGCGGCTTCCAAAGCCGAACGAATTGCCTCCATGTTGTTAGGATGGGGTACGCGAGCTTCTCGCTCGAAGTCTACGATTGTGGGGCGCGAGACCCTCGCGACTTCGGCCAATTGACGTTGGCTTATGCCGAGCATGGCTCGAGCACCTCGACATTGCGCGGCAGATATTTTATTATTGGACAAATGTTTGTCTCATTGGTTGACTTTTGGTTCGATCTTCTACAAATTATCAAAGGTTGAATGCCGCAACAACGAACTCGGTCGGACAAGATGTTAGCACCATCTCGTCCGACCTGACCGCAACCCAAGCTTAAGGGAGCTCGGATCATGGCTGATTCCGACCATACACGAATTCATGCTGCCGTCACGCGCCGGAGGGCGTTGAAAGTGACCGCGGCAGGCATGATGTCTGTGCCATTTCAGATCGTTGGCCCTGTTGCTGGGGCAGAAGCCGATCAGTCCGATTCCGATCCTGCCCTGGCGCTGTGGCGAGAGTGGCAGGCCGCCCATCATCAAACGGATGCGCTCTGCCGACAACAACAGCGCCTCGAAGCAATGTTGATGCGCATGATCGATTTCCCATCCGTGGAGATCGATCTGGATGATGACGGCACGACCGTCTCCCTGTCCCGGGAGGAAGATATCGAAGACCTGCTTGGTAATGATCCCATACTGGGTGATCTATGCGCGAAGGCGAAATCTGAACTGATGGCGCGTCAGACCCGCTGGGCGGAAGCCGATGCCTTGATCGGCTTCTCCGCGGCACGGCAAGAGGAACTGGCGGCCGCTGATCATGCGCAGCAGTTGGTCGATGCCCTGACGACGACGCCCGCGACCACACTGGCCGGTGTTGCGGCCAAGTTCGATATGATCCTGCGGGAAGGCCAAAGTTCGGAGGATTGCGACGAATTTCCCTGGCGGGAGCTCCGGCTGACGCTCTCCGATCTTGTGCAGATCGGACAGAGTCTCCAGCCCGACAGCTTCATGTCGGATCCGGATTGATCGGAGCCTGAGATTACCATCCAGGTCTTGCTGATCGCAGAGGCAGGTTCGCCGAGGTGAGCGCGCTTCCATTGACATCTTATGGGATGTTTCCAATATATGCGGATGAGACTGGTTCTGGATACGAATGTGATCGTCGCGGCTTTTCGGAGCCGGCATGGCGCGAGCAACCTGCTCCTGCGGTCTGCCGATCAAGGGCTGATCACACCGCTTTGCTCGACGGCACTGTTTCTGGAATACGAAGCCGTGCTGAGCCGAGACGTGGTGCGAGAGGCGACCGGACATACACTGGCGGATGTCGGTGCGGTGATGGCCGCGCTGGCGGCGATCGCCGAGGGTGTCGATATCTCGTTCCGGACCCGGCCAATGCTGGCCGATGCCGCCGATGAGATGGTGCTGGAGGCTGCGCTGAACGGGGAGGCCGAGGCGATCGTGACGCATAACGTGAAGGATTTTCGCCCGGCACAGCAACTGGGCATGACCGTTGTCCCACCGGGACAGATCGTGAGGAGGCTGAACGCATGACACAAGCGCAACGTTACAAATACCCGCTGCATCTGCCACAATCGCTCAAGGAGACTGCGGCGCGGATGGCCCAGGAAGATGGTGTGTCACTCAATCAGTGGATCGTGGCCGCTGTTGCCCAGAAGATCGGGGCGATGCAGACTGCTGATGACTTTCTCAAGGCCCGGGCCGGCAATGCCAGGCGAGGCAGTCTGACAGGGCTGCTTGACAAGGCGCCGGATGTGCCGCCGGCACCGGAAGATGCCGTATAGCTCGACAGGTTCTCGCGAATCGGCGGCAGGCTGGAGCTACGTCCTCTCCTCGATTTATGCTGCGGTTCGCGGGTGTGAACGCGAGGGCGAAACCGCCAATTGCAAGTCTTTGCCGCCGATGGCCCTACGATACCGGGTTTTTACTTCCCCGAGGTGCTTCGAGGCCGTTTCATACCCGTTCCCATCGTGCAGAGAGGGAGAGGCATGGAGGACGAGGGGCAGACCGGGCCGGGAAAAGAGAGACCGGCCAATGAGAACGAGAAGCCGGGACAGCAAGCAGATATCGGTGTTGCCGCAACCGAGAAGCTGGACGCCGTGGTGCTGACCATCGCCCGGCTGATCGGCCGGCGCATGGCCCGTGAAGATCACGAAAAGGCTTTCCGTGCCGCCAATGACAATACACCACCGTCCTGCGACGGGACAGAGGCCGAAAGCGAAGACCCGGACTGACCGTAAGGAGAATGCCATGACCCGTGTCGCCCTCTATGCCCGCTATTCCTCCGACAACCAGAGCGAGGCATCGATCGAGGATCAGTTCCGGCTCTGCCGGGACCATGCGCGGCGGGAGCACTGGCAAATCACCGAGTCCTATGAGGATGCGGCGATCTCCGGAGCCAGCACGATCCTGCGGCCGGGCATCCAGCGGCTGATGCGTGATGCGCAGCAGGGCGAGTTCAACATCCTGCTGGCCGAGGCACTGGACCGGATCAGCCGTGACCAGGCCGATGTCGCCACGCTCTACAAGCAGCTCAAATTCGCAGGCGTCACGATCGCCACCCTGGCCGAGGGCGAAATCTCCGAGCTGCATGTCGGGCTCAAGGGCACGATGAATGCGCTGTTCCTGAAGGACCTGGCGATGAAGACCCATCGCGGGTTGCGGGGCAGGGTGGAGAAGGGCAAGGCGGGCGGCGGCCTCTGCTACGGCTACAGGGTGATGAAGAGGACGGACGCCAATGGCGAACCGGTCCGGGGTGACCGCGAGATCGTGCCCGAGGAAGCCAAGATCATCCGCCGCATCTTCCGGGAGTTCGCGTCCGGCAAGAGCCCGAAAGCCATCGCCGTCGATCTGAACAAGGACGGTGTTCTCGGCCCGCTCGGCCGGGCCTGGGGCGACACCAGCATTCGCGGCCATCGCTCGCGCGGCACCGGCATCGTCAACAACGAGCTCTACGCCGGTGTCCTGGTCTGGAACCGGATGCGTTTCATCAAGGACCCCAGCACCGGCAAGCGAGTCTCCCGCATCAACCCGGAAAGCGAGTGGATCAGGACGGCGGTCCCGCATCTGCGGATCGTGGATGATAGGCTCTGGAATGCCGTGCGCGCCCGTCAGAAGCAGATTGCCGCGATATTCGGGCCGAACCCGGCCAATACCCGGGAAGGGCGCATGAAGCGCCTGCATCTGGCGAACCGGTCGGTCGCGCTGCTGTCCGGTCTGCTGAGTTGCGGCTGCTGTGGTGGCAAATACGGGATCATCACGACCGAGCGCTATGGTTGTCTCAACCATCACCGGCGCGGCACCTGTGACAACAACCGTACCATCATCCGCGAGAAGATCGAGGCCCGCGTTCTGACCGGGCTCAGGGAGCGGCTGGTCTCAACCGACGCGGTTGCGGAAGCGGTGCGCAGCTATGCCGAGGAAATGAATCGGCTGAACCGCGATCGTCGCGTTCAGGTGCAAGGGGATCGCAAAGCACTTGCCAAGGTGGAGAAGGCCATCGCGGGGATCATCGCCGCGATCGAGGACGGCATGTATCAGCCGGCTATGAAGGCTCGCATGGACGAGCTTGAGCGACACAAGGCGGAGATCACCGCGCGCATGGCGGAGGCACCGGTCGATATCCCCGATATGCATCCGAATATCGCCCATCTCTACCGGCTCCGGGTCGAGCGCTTTACGGAAGCCCTGGGCGATCCGGATGGCGGCCGGCAGGCGGCCGAAGCGCTCCGCTCCCTCATCGGGGAGATTGTTCTCACTCCCGGTGACAGGCGTGGCGAGGTTCAAGCCGCGCTACGCGGCGAGCTGATGGGCATTCTCGATTTTGCCAGGGCTGAGGAAGGGGGGCCGCCAGTCCCCCTTATGACAGCAGTGGAAGCCAGCCCCCGCAACCATTGTTATCGAATACGCCCCGCCGCTCTGTGCGCGGGGCTTTTTGCTGCCCTCCTCCGCCAGCAGCATGATCGCCCCCAGCTCGCCCACGAGTTCGATCGTAAGCGTTGCATCTGACCCCCGCCAAACCCTCTGAAAGGCTATACTCGCATGTGTTAAGTTTCCCTCAATTCATGAGGATCACATGCCGGATACGAAATTGCCCCTCCAAGCTTTTGGTTTCTCTATTCCCGTCACGCCCGCCGGGCGCCGGGTCTGGCCTCCACGCTTCAAGAGATTCGTGGTCCAGAAAATGGAAGCCGGAGAACTTACAGTGCGTCAGGTCATGGAGGAGTGCCAGGTGTCGAAATCATTTGTGTATCAGTGGCGGATGCAGGCCAAAGGCAAACCGGTGACAGCGGCTGATTGGCGGCCAAGGCAAATTTCACCGAGATCCTTGTCGAGGATGCGCTGCCACAGGCGGAATCCGACGGGGCACGTTCAAAAGGGGATATGCATATCTGGGACCCTGGTCGAGATTACTCTTCCTGCTGACTATCCCGTCGCAGATCTGGTCCAAATCATCCAGTCCATGGAAGCGTCTGCGCAATGATCTCGCCAGCCGGGAATTTCAGGATCTATCTTGCGGCTGAGCCCGTGGATTTCCGCAAAGGGATGGACGGTCTGGCGGCGATCGTGCAGTCGGAGTTCGACCTCGATCCGTTTTCCGGAGCAATTTTCGTGTTTCGGGCCAAACGTGCCGATCGGTTGAAGCTTGTGGTCTGGGACGGAACTGGTCTGGTGCTGGTCTACAAGCGCATCGAAGGGGCCGGTTTCGTCTGGCCGCGTACGAGAGATGGCGTAAGCGTTGCATCTGACCCCTATTTCTAGCTCTATCCACGAGGATCTCAGGGCCTTATATTGGCGCTACGCGCCAATATAAGGGGACCACTGCGGATCGGGCGTTTTCGGCCCTTGGACCTTCAGCCCGACTATCGGGTGCCACTGCGAAGGTTTTTTAGCGGACTCTATATTTTCAATTGACTGGCCAATCATAAGGAACAAGCGCGCTTTGCGGTTCCGAGGCGATGCATTCCCCGTCAAGCTTTCGCTGCCAGGAATCCTCAAGTTTCCTGTCGTAGTCCCCAAGTTCGTTTTCAAGGATCAGATTCTCACGCGCCCATTTCGAGCGTTGCGCATATGCTCGGTAGTAGTCGTACACTGCGCTTTCGATATGTCGGTCTGCGATCTGTATCGCCCGCAACTGCCGTACGAAGATACGCTTTTCATCGCCATCCGAGTATTCCTTGACTTCCAGCGCAGCAGGATCGTCCAACGGTAACGCATCCTTCTTGAGTGTGTGACCGATCTCGTTGGCCTTGGTGATGATGTGCTGAACCGGGATGGTTGAGCTTTGTTCTGCGATCAGCTGTCTTCCAACCACATTCAGCCACCAGCCCTCCAGATACTGTGCCGCCAAGTCCGTTTTTCCGGGAGCGACAAGGACAAGCTCTGCCTCGATGTCGCTTGTGACATCGGTGAGGTTTGGGTGATTGTCGTAGACTGTGGTCCTGCTGAGCAGAAGTCTGGCCTCGTCATCGGTGAGCGACAGGAATTTCTTCCGCGCCGCTGCGGTCATCTTGTTATCTGACTCTTCAGCCGCCTGCCGGAGCAAATCAAGTGCCTCCTTGCGGTCTTGTTGCGAGACTCCCTCCCGCAGCTTTGCGAGCGCTGATCCGGCTACAGCCGTCGCCGTGGTAATCAGAAAGAATGTCGTCTTCTCGGCCTGAAAAACACCGGCGCTGAAACTCTCCATCCAAATCCCAAGCGTCTTCCAAACATCTACGCTTTTGTTGTCCACAGATTTGGCGGCGATATGGTGTTTCGCTTGAATAAGGCATCTTGCCAGATCATCGGTTTCAAAGGAAATATCATCGAACTTCTCAATGGAAATGACACTGGCTGGATTTCTCTTCGCAAGTTCAAGTCCCCGTAACAAGGCCAGTCGGCATTGAAACAAATATCCCGCGAGTGAGCCTCCTGCGCCGTACTTTGAGATTGAATCAATCATTTCTGCCCCCTCGTCTGAGGCACGATAACATTGCGGAAATACAAGTCAAAAGTGAATTTGTATGCCTGACGCCCAACGATAGGATGTCGCAAACGTTCGCCGGTGTAGAAGTTTCCTCTCAGTCTGAAGGCGGCTCCGCGAGTGCAACGGACGTCCGTTCCCCGTCCTCACCTCCAATGCCCCGTCCGGCACGGGCCGGACGGAGGGAAATATTCTGTGCCTGCGACGTCGGCGTTACTCGATACCGTGCCGGCCTTTCGGGCAATGCCAGGGTAATAGCTTGTCATATTGTGATCGTGGCAACTTATTCGCGACCTGTTCGAAGATCCATTTGAAATAAGCATGTGGCTCAATGCCGTTGAGTTTGCAGGTACCAATCAGGCTGCACAGGCTTTGTTGCGCAAAGGGTTGACGGGATTCATCTTGTGAATCCAGCGTGATATCTTTGGGCATGAGCAGCTGGACCCCGACGAAATACAAGACCACGAACTGGTCGTTCTATAATTCCGCCCCGAA
>NZ_QOKZ01000021.1 GCF_003697785.1 Paracoccus alkanivorans
CACCGGGCCAGGTCGCCGGAGCGATACATGCGCTGCCCGGGGCTGAAGGGATTGGCGAGGAAGCGCTCGGCGGTGAGATCGGGCCGGTTCAGGTAACCCTGCGCCAGCCCCGCACCGGCAATGTACAGCTCGCCAACAACACCGACAGGAACAGGATGGAGAGATGCGTCGAGGATGTAGATGTTGCTGCCGGTGACCGGCCGTCCGATCGGTGCGGAAAGCCCGCCCGAGGGCTGTACCGACATGGTGGCGCAGACCGTGTTCTCGGTGGGGCCATAGGCGTTGACCAGATGGCGGCCCTCGCCCCAGCTCTCCGCGAGATGCGGAGGCAGAACCTCACCTGCGGTGACCAGATGGGTCAGGTCCGGCATATCAGCGGGGTGCATGGCGGCCAACACCACCGGCGGAAGCGTGGCATGGGTGATTCTGCGCCGTCGCACCAGATCGGCTAAAGGTGCGCCTGCTGCCATCTGCTCGGTATCGGCCAGCACCAGTGTCGCACCTGAGCCCAGTGTGACCAGGACCTCGGCGATAGCCGCGTCGAAGCTTGGAGAGGCGAATTGCAGCACCCGTGCATCCGGGGTGATCCCGAACGCCTCGCGCTGGCCGCCGACCAACCCGGCGAGCCCGGCATGTGTCAGCACAACACCCTTGGGCCGGCCTGTCGACCCGGATGTATAGATCACATAGGCCGGCTCCTGCAGCTGCGGCGCCGGAGGCAGTACGCGGCCCGCCGTCGGCAGGTCGTTCAGAATGATCGCACCGCTTGCGGAGAGACGGTTGCGGGTGGCCGGTTCGGCCAGGATCAGCGCAGGCCGGGCATCGTCGACGATCCAGTCCAACCGGTCCTGCGGATAGTTCGGGTCCAGCGGCAGGTAGACCGCCCCGGCCCGGATGGCGCCCAGCATCGAGATCACCGCCTCGGCCGAGCGATGGCGCATGACGCCAACCCGGTCTCCCGGGGTTATCCCCTGTTCCACAAGGCCTGCGGCACAGCTTTCGACCCGCCGGATCAGATCGGCATAGCTGATCACCTGCTGGCCGTCATCAAGTGCGGGGGCGGCAGGATGGCGGCTTGCGGCGGCTTCGATCAGGCCGAAGAAATCGCGTCCGGCCAGATCGGTAGCAACCGGTGCGCCGGTGGAGAACGCGCGCAGCCTTTCCGCCTCTTCCCGATCCAGTAACGGGATGGCACGCAGGCTACTGTCGGCATGATCGGCCATCGCGTCCAGAACACGCCGGAAACGGGCGGCGAAGCGGTGAATGGTGCCGGGCTCGTAAAGATCGGCGTCATATTGCAGCACGCCGTTGATGCCCTGGGCCAGCCCCTCAGCATCGCGGTTCTCGGCCAGGTCGACGGTCAAGTCGAACTTGGCGACCCCGAACCCGATCTCGACGGTTTCGACGGTCAGGTCCGGCAGGGACAGGTCCGGTCGCGCGGCGTTCTGCAGGACCAGAAACACCTGGAACAACGGGTTCATTGACAGCGAGCGTTCGGGAGCCAGCCGGTCCACGATCTGCTCGAAAGGCAGATCCTGATTGTCGAAGGCGGTCAGATCGGCATCCCGGATCATGGCCAGGAGATCTCCCAGCGATTTGCTGGCGTCGATCCGGCTACGCAGGGCGAGTGTATTGACGAAAAAGCCCACCATATCCTGCAGCGCATCATCTTGACGCCCGGCGAGCGCAGTGCCGATGACGATATCGTCGCCGCAGCCCGACCGTTCCATGGCCATGGCAAGGGCGGCGTGCAGGACCATGAACATTGTGGCACCGTGCCGGGAGGCCAGCGCCTCCAGCGCCCGATGGGTCGCGGCATCGATGGCCAGCGGAACATGGGCGCCGCGATGGGCGGCGATGGCGGGGCGCGGACGATCCGGCAGTAGCGTTACCTCTTGCGGGGCGCCGGCGAGAGTTGCGGTCCAGAACCGTTCCTGCTGCGCGGCCAGACTGCCGGGATCGGCGGCATCGCCCAGCAGGTCGCGCTGCCACAAGGCATAATCGGCATATTGCACCGGCAGCGGCGGCAGGATCGCGGCCATGCCGTCCAGGTGGGCGCGATAGGCCTCGGCCAGATCAGAGGCCAGCGGCGCAAGGGATGCTCCGTCACCCGCGATATGGTGCAGCACCAGCAGCAGGACATGATCGCGCTCTGAAAGGCGGAACAGGACGCTGTGCAGCGGCAGATCGTTACACAGGTCGAACAAATGGCCGGATTCGGTCTCCAACGCTTTGGATAGTGCATCGGGTGCGATGTCGCGCAGCGTGAAATCCGGTTCCGCCGACGGCAGGATATGTTGCACCGGATCGGCGCTGTCGGGGAATACCGTGCGCAGAACCTCGTGGCGGGCGGTCACGTCGGCCAGTGCGGAGCGCAGGGCATCGCTGTCCAGCGGTCCTTTGAGGCGCAGGGCCACCGCCATGTTATAAGCGGGCGAGGGACCCTCGAGCTGCGTGATCGTCCACAGCCGTGCCTGCGCGAAGGATTGCGGCAGGCTGTCGGGGCGTGGCATCGGGCGCAGGGCGGGGCGCAGGGGGGTGCCCCGGGCCTTGTCCAGAACGCGGGCAAGGGCCTCGACGGTGGGGTTCTCGAACAGGCTACGGATCGATATGTCCAGCCCCATCTCGCTGCGCAGGCGCGAGATCAGCCGGATGGCCAGCAGGGAATGGCCGCCAAGCGTGAAGAAATTGTCGGCGACCGAAAGTTTGGCTGCGATATCGCCGGGCAGGGACAGGATCTCGGCGAACAGTGCGGCGACGGCGCGCTCGCGCGTGTTGCGGGGGACAGTGGCCTCGGCCAGCCCCGAACCGGGCACGGGCAGGGCGCGGGTATCGAGCTTGCCGTTGGGCAGGCTGGGCAGGGCGTCCAGCGTTACAAAGGCGGCGGGAACCATATGATCGGGGAGGCTGCGGCCCAGTGTCTCGCGCAGGTGCTGATGATCGGGGTCCTTGCCATCGCGCCGAGCGATATAGGCGACGATCCGGCGCTGGCCAGGCTGGTCCTCGCGCAGGACGACCGCGTTCTGTGGCCAGCCGGCGGCGGAAATGGCGGCGCGAATCTCGCCCGGTTCGATGCGCAGCCCGCGAATCTTGACCTGCTGATCCGCGCGGCCGCAAATGACCAGCTTGCCATCCTCGCGCCATAGTGCCAGATCGCCCGAACGGTACATGCGCTGCCCCGGCGCAAAGGGATCGGCGACGAAGCGATCCGCAGTCAAGCCGGGCTGGTTCATGTAGCCGCGTGCCAGGCTGTTGCCGGCGATATACAGCTCGCCCGGGACACCCGGAGGAACCGGGCGCAATTCGCGGTCGAGGACGTGAAAGCGGGTATTGGCCACCGGACCGCCAACCGGAACCGGCCCGGCCTGATCGGCGCTGTCGCACAGATGCGCAGCGACCCCGATCGAGGTTTCGGTCGGACCATAGGAGTGATGGATTTCGCATTCCAGTCGTCGACGCGCCCGGGCCAGCAGATCGGAGCCAAGCGCCTCTCCTCCGCAGATCACCCGGCGAAGCGGCAGGTCGCCGGTGGCTGGTTCTTCAATGAACAGTTCCAGCATCGAGGCGACGAAATGCACCATCGTCACCTGCCGGTCGCGGATCAGTCCGGCAAGATACGCCGGATCGCGGTGACCATCCGGTCGCGCGATGACCAGACGCGTGCCGCTGACCAGAGGGAACAGCAATTCCCATACCGAGACATCGAAACCGAAGGCGGTTTTGTGCAGCACGGCATCGTCGGGACGCGGAGCATACTCGTCCTGCATCCAGCGCAGCCGGTTGACTATGCCACGATGCGGGACAACCACTCCCTTCGGAGTGCCTGTCGATCCCGAGGTATAGATCACATAGGCCGCATCTTCGGGCCGCAGCGGCCGATGACGCATTCCATCCGTTGGCGCAGCCGAGGGCCTGCGCGCGATCTGCGCCATCCGGCCGCGATCCAGGCACAGTTCTGGCGCCCCGTCGATCGCATCGCGCTGCGGGACATTGGGCGTGATCAGCACCAGCGCCGGGGCGGCGTCGCGGATCATGAAGGACAGCCTTTCGGCGGGATAGTCGGGATCCAGCGGCAGATAAGCCGCGCCTGCCTTCAACACCGCCATGACCGCCGCCACCATCCGCGCCGAGCGCGGGATCATTACACCGACCAGATCACCGGGGCCGATGCCACGGGCGATCAACTCATGCGCAAGGCGGTTGGCCTGGGCATGAAGCGTGGCCCGGCTCAGCCTTTCGTTTTCGACATCCAGCGCGGGATCGTTTCCCTCGGCGAAAGCTTCCAGCATGTCAGCAAGTGTTTCGTCGCCATGCGGACGACTGGTGTCGTTCCAGCGGGCGATTCGGGCGGCCAGCTCCCGGGGCGGGGTCAGGGCTATGCGCGCAACCGGCATGTCCGCAGAATCGGCCAGTGCATCCAGCGCCCGCACATGTGCCTGCACCAACCATTCGGCCATCGCGTCTGATATCAGGTCACTGCGCCAAGCGAGCTTTACCTGATAGGTCGCGCCCGGCAGGATCGCGATGCTGGCGGCGTAATGCGAGGTGTCGCCGCCATGGTTCGAGTGGCGCTCGATCCGCAGTCCGCCGGGACTGTCTCCATTCCCGCTGCCGGGATCACCGATGGGAAAATTCTCGAACACGACAAGACTGTCGAACAGATCGCCCTGTCCGACGGCACGCTGGATTTCGGACAGGCCGAGGTGCTGGTGATCAAGCAATTGCGCCTGTTCGGTTTGCAGTCCGCGCAACAATTCGGATGCGCGCATTTCCGGACGCCAGCGCATTCTGACCGGGATGCTGTTGATGAACAGGCCGATCATGTTCTCGACTCCCGGCAGATCGGCGGGCCGGCCCGACACGATGCTGCCGAAGGCCACGTCGTGGCGATGGGTCAGATGACCGAGAACCAGCCCCCACGCAGCCTGCGCCAACGTGTTCATCGTCACGCCCAATTCGCGGGCGCGGTCCTGCATCCGGCCGATCAGGGCGTCGGACAGTGGACGGTGCATGACCTGGGGCACTGCCCCGCTGGTGGCGGCCGGGGCGATCCGGGCCGGTTCCTCGAAGCCTTCGAACGCGGCCTGCCATGCGGTTCGCGCCGCAGCACTGTCACGTTCCGTCAGCCATTTCACATAATCGCGGAAGGGCGTCACATGCGGCAGGCCCGCAGTTTCGCCTTCCTGCTCATAAAGCGTGAACAGTTCGTTCAGCAGGATCGGCGTGGACCAGCCGTCCATCAGGATATGGTGGCTGGTAAAGATCAGCATGTGGCGCTCGGGCGCCATGCGGATCAGGGTAAAGCGCAAGAGCGGCGCGCGGGCCAGATCGAAGCGTTGTTCGTAATCCCGGGCGATTTCGGCAGCCAGCGCGGCGTCGGGATCGGAGGCGCCGGACAGGTCCAGATTCTGCCAGGGCAGATCGGGCGCACGCTGAATCACCTGCACCGGTGACTTGACCTTGTGATGAACGAAGGCCGCACGCAGGCTGGCATGGCGGCGCAGCAGGGCGCGCGTTGCCGCCTGCAACCCGGAACTGTCCAGCTTGCCGTCGATGGCAAAGACCATCTGCGTGACATAACTGTCCTGCACCTCGTCGTCATAGAGTGCGTGAAACAGGAAGCCGTGCTGAAGAGGAGTCAGCGGCAGGATGTTTTCGATATTTGCTTCACGCATAGAGTGTCTCCAGGAATTCGATGTCCGACTGGTCGATTTCGGCCAGCACGTCAGACGGGGTGAGCAGGGATGCGCGATCGCCGCTTTCGGCGGCGGCGGCGATGTGACGCAGCGCGTCGAACCAGCCATCGGCCAGCGCGCGCATCTGATCGGCGCCGACCAGCCTGCCGGCATAGGACCAGTTGGTGATGAGTCTTGGTCCGGCAGGGCCGTCCAGCGTCATGGCGTTCAGCTCGATAACAGTGGTCAGCGCCCGACGTGGATCCTGGCCCCCCGACAGGGCCGGCACCTCGGGGGCGGGCTGGAAGGCGTCCGGCCGCGGATCGTGGGCAGTATCACCGTCGCCCTGTCCGGGTGCGCCGAAGCGGCCCAGGTAGTTGAAGCCGATCTCGGGCCGTGCCATGCGGGCCAGAGCCGGTGCGGTCTCGGGGTTCATGTGCCTTAACAGGCCATAGCCCACACCGTTGTCGGGGATACGTCGCAAGTGCTCCTTGACCGATTTCAGGATCCGGTCCAGCGCCGCGCCGTCAGAGTCCGTCATTACCGCGACCGGGTCGATACCGTCCAGATGCAGACGCAGTGGGAACAGGCTGGTAAACCAGCCGACGGTCTGGCCGGTTTCCGCGCCTTCGAGGATCGGCTCGCGGCCATGACCTTCAAGCAGGAAGGTGGCGGCTTGTGTGCCGGTCTGACCCTGTTCGCGCCGCCAGCGGATCACAGCCAGCGCGAAGCCGGCCAGAAGCACGTCGTTGACGCCGCCATTGATCCATTCAACGGCGCGGGTCAGCAGGGTCTGGGTGACCTCGGGTTCCAATTCCGTGACGAGGTTTTGCTGCGTGGCGACAGTATCCAGTGCCGGATCCAGCGCTTGCCCGCCAAGCGGGGCATCACCGGCGCCCATTTCCTGCCACAGCGGCAACTCGTCCCGGCGTTGTGCGGCCAGGGCGGGCAACGCTCTGGCCCAGTCGCGCAGCGAGGTCGGTGCTGGTGCCAGCTCAGGCTCGCGCCCTTCGGCCACCGCCGCCCATGCCTGCGCCAGATCGGGCAGCAGGATCCGCCATGACACGCCGTCCACCGCAAGATGGTGAATGGTCAGCATCAGGCGCCGGGCTTCCGGGAACCACACGGCCTGAACCAGCTGCCCCTTGCGCGGATTCAACCGGCTGGCGGCCTCGTTCATCGCCGTTGCCAGATTCGCACCCTCCGGGTGCGGGGTTTCGGCCAGATGCAGGCAGTCCTCTGCCCGCAGGGTGCCGGGCTCGGGAATGACGAGGCTCCCATCCGCGTTCACCGTCAGCCGCAGGGCGTGATGATGGTCGACGATCGCCTGCAGGACACGAAGCAGACCGCCGCGCCTGATCCCTTCGGGAAGGGTCAGCAGCATGCTTTGCTGAAAGGCGTCGCCATGATCGGGATTCGAGAGGAACTCGGCCATGATCGGCGTGGCCGGCAAGGGACCGCAGGGCTCGCCCGTCATCGGCGTGGTATCACTCCCGGACAAGGGCAGTGCGATCCGGGCCAGCGCGGCAGGGGTCTGATGTTGGAAAACATCGCGCGCGGTGATTCGCCAGCCTGCACGGCGGGCCTGACCGACCAGCTGGATCGATGAGATCGAGTCGCCTCCCAGCGAGAAGAAACCCTGATCGGCACCGACATGCTCCAGCGAGAGGATCGAGGCGAAGAGGTCGCAGAAAACCCGTTCGGTCCCGGTCGCGGCGTCTCGTGACGGGGCGTCTCCGCTGGCCTGCGGGGCGGGCAGGGCGTGGCGGTCCAGCTTGCCGTTCGCTGTGAGTGGCAGGCTGTCCAGCCGCACGATGGCGGCGGGCACCATGTAATCGGGCAGTTCCTGCGCTAGATGGCCGAGCAACCCGGCTTCGTCCATGTTGGGGCTGGCGACGTAGGCGACAAGCTGGTGATGACCGGGCCGGACCTCGCGGGCGATCACGGCGACCCCGGAATGCCCGGCGCGGCGGATCGCGGCCTCGATTTCGCCGGGTTCGACCCGGAAGCCGCGGATCTTCAGCTGGTCATCGGCGCGGCCGACGAACTCGAGCTGCCCGTCCACCCGCCAGCGCACCCGGTCGCCGGTGCGGTACATCCGCTGACCGGCCAGGACCGGGCTGGCGATGAACCGCTCGGCCGTCTGTGCGGCCCGGCCCAGATAGCCAAGCGCGACCTGCGTGCCGGTCACATACAGTTCCCCGGGCACACCGGGCGGGACAGGCTGAAGCCAGGGATCCAGAACCAGCGCCTGGGCGCCAGCGACCGGCCGGCCGATCGGCATGGCGGCGCGTTCGCTGCCTTCGGTGACAGGGGTGTCGGAAAGGTTGGCGGCGGTGATCTGGATGGTGGTTTCGGTCGGGCCGTAAAGGTTGACTACCTCGGTTCCCCAGGCCGAAGCCACGCGCCGGGCCAGCGCTTCGGACAGCGCCTCGCCGCCCGAGAACAACCAGCGCAGCCGTGGCCGCTCCGGCGCATCCAGCATCGGCGGCAGCATCGAGGGCACGACCTGCATCACCGTTACCCCGTTGTCGGCGGCAAAACCGGGAATGCGGTCGAGTTCCAGCCGCAGCGTGTCCGGCAGGATTACCATCGAGGCGCCGCATATCAGCGGCAGCCAGATTTCCCATTCGGCGGCGTCGAAATTCAACGAGGTGCGGAACAGCACCCGGTCTTCCGACCCAAGCGGAAAGCTGTCGCGCATCCATCCCATATGGCTGGCAACCGCACGCTGCGGCACCGTGACCCCCTTGGGCCTGCCGGTCGAGCCGGAGGTGAAGATGACATAAGCGGGGTCGTCCTCGCGTAGCGGGCGGAGCCTCTCGGCGGCGTGCAGCGGTTCGGTCGACATGGCCTGACGGCGCATCAGGACCGGGCCGCGGTCGATGACCAGTTTCCGACGAGCGGCCTGATCGGGCAGACGATCTTCGACTGCCATAACGGTGATCACCAGCCGCGGGGCGCTGTCGTCGACGATCGCGGCCAGCCTTTCCGCCGGGTAATCGGGATCGAGCGGCACATAGGCGGCACCGGCCTTGACCACCGCAAGCAGCGCGACGATCAGTTCGATGCCTCGTGGCAGCGCGAGCCCGACCAGATCTCCTGGCCCGATCCCGTGCGCGATAAGCAGCCGGGCCAATTGATCGGAATGACGGGCCAGAGCGGCAAAGCTCATCTTGGTATCTTCGGCAATCAGCGCCGTGAGGCCGGGGCGGGCGGTAGCGCCGGCCAGCAGTTCGGGCAGGGTGCGCGGCCGCTCATGCTTCGCGGGCGCCGGCAAGGGGACGACTGCATCGTGCAGGGGCAGGCGCATCACTTGTCGCTGCGGATCCCCGGCTACCGCATGCAGCATTCGGGCAAGGCAATCGGCGATCATCTGTGCCGTTCCGGGCAGGAACAGATCGGCGGCATATTCCAGCGTGCCGGTGATACCGGCTGGCTGGCCGGTATCGTCGGTCAGTTCGGCCAGGTTGAAATTCAGGTCGAACTTGGCGATGTCCAGTGCCAGATCCAGCATTTCGGCCTCGACATTGCCCAGATCCAGCGCCGCCTCGCGGTTGTTTTGCAGCGACAGCATCACCTGGAAAATCGGATGGTGTGAAAGCGACCGCTCCGGGTTCAGCAATGTCACGAGCTGTTCGAAAGGCAGGTCCTGATGCTCATACGCCTCCAGCGCGCGGACGCGGACCTGCGCCAGAAGATCCGCAAAGCGTGGATTGCCCGACACGTCGTTGCGCAGCACCAGCGTGTTGACGAACAGGCCGATCTGGTCCTCCAGCGCTGTCTCGGTCCGGCCGGCGACCGGGGTGCCGATGGCGATGTCCTCGCCTGCGCCCAGCCGGCTCAGCGTGGCGGCCAGTGTGGCCTCCAGCACCATGAACAGCGTGACACCATGGACCGAGGCCAGTGCGGCAAGCTGCCGGTGCAGTTCCGCAGGCAGCTCCAGCGGGCAATGCGCGCCGCGATGACTGGCGACGGCGGGACGCGGGAGATCGGCGGGCAGATCCAGCCGCTGGGGCAGTTCTGCCAGTCTTTCACGCCAATAGGCGATCTGGGCTGACATGGCGCTGGCGGGATCGTCTTCGTTGCCCAGCCGGTCGCGTTGCCACAACGCGTAATCGGCGTATTGCACGGGTAGCGGCGGCCAATTGGGCGCATGCCCGGTGGAACGGGCAGCATAGGCGCGCGACAAATCGGCCGCCAGCGGCGCCATCGAGCCGCCGTCGCCTGCGATGTGATGCAGCAGGATCAGCAGGATATGCCGGTCTTTGTCCTTGGTGATCAGGGACGCGCGCAGCGGCAGTTCCGAGGCCAGGTCAAAGGGCCTCGCGGCCTCGGTCCGCAATAATTCCAGCGCCTGATCGGGATCGCCGGCGTCAAGGCGCGCCAGTTCCAACCTCACGGCTTCAGCCGGCTGGATCAACTGATGTCCGGTATCTTCTGCCGGGAACAGGGTGCGCAGGCTTTCATGCCGTGCGACCAGATCGTTCAGCGCGGCCTCCAGTGCATCGGTATCGAGCGCTCCGGTCAGTTGCAGGGCCAGCGGGATGTTGTAGGTGGATGACGGTCCCTCGAACTGGTGAAGGAACCACAGCCGCGCCTGGGCAAAGGAGAGCGGCACGATCGCAGGCCGTGGGCGCGGCGCCAGAGTGGCAGCCACCGCATCGGTACCGGGGGTAGCGTTGCGGACACGTTCCGCCAGCGCCTCGATGGTCGGGGTCTCGAACACTGCGCGGATCGGCAGCGAAACGCCCGTCCTGTCTCGGATTCCGGCCACCAGCCGGGTTGCCAGCAGCGAATGGCCACCGCGTTCGAAGAAATTATCCTCGATCCCGGCGGCGGGGAGACCGAGCAGCCCGGCGAACAGGTCGGCGAGTGTTTCCTCGGTTGCATCGCGCGGCGGTTGCGTGGGAGCGGTATCGTATTCCGGCACCGGCAGCGCCTTGCGGTCCAGCTTGGCGCCATTCGCCGACATCGGCAATGCGTCCAGCCGGGTGAAGGACGCCGGCAGCATCCAGTCGGGCAGGCTCGACGCGAGTTCATTTCGCAATGCCCTGTCATCCAGCTCGGGCGCGGCGATATAGGCAGCCAGCCGACGCAGACCCGGCTGGTCTTCGCGCAGGATCACCGCATTGGCGGGATAGCCGGCGCGGGCGATGGCCGCCTCGATTTCGCCGGGCTCGATGCGGAAACCGCGGATTTTCACCTGCGTGTCGGCACGGCCCAGATAGTCGATCTGGCCATCCTCGCGCCATTGCGCCAGATCGCCCGAGCGATACATGCGCTGGCCGGGCCGGAAAGGATCGGCGACAAAGCGATCCGCCGTCAGGTCAGGGCGATCCAGGTAGCCGCGTGCCACGCCGTCGCCGCCGATATACAGCTCTCCGGGGATGCCTGCCGGTACCGGCCGAAGCGCATCGTCCAGAATGTAAATGCGGGCATTCACATTCGGCCGGCCCAGCGGAGGCGGGACAGGTGTGCCGCCGGTCAAAACCGGGCTCATGGCGCAGCAGATGGTGATCTCGGTCGGGCCATAGGCATTGACCAGACGATGTTCCGCGGACCATGCCGCGGCGATATGCGGAGGGCAGGCCTCGCCGCCGACGATCACCGTTTCCGGCCACGGCAGCGCGGGATCCAGCGTCGCCAATACGCTTGGCGGGATCAGTGCGTGAGTGATGTGGCCTTCGCTCAGGGCGCGGGTCAGATCGTCGCCCAGCACCCGCCCTGCCGGCGGCAGGACCAGCGTGGCCCCCGCGGCAAAGGCCATCATCACCTCCATCACCGAGGCGTCGAAACTGATCGAGGCGAATTGCAGCACGCGGCTGCCGGGCACGATGCCGAAGCGTTCGACCTGTGCCACAGTCAGCGCCGGGAGCCCCGCATGCGGCACCACGACACCCTTGGGCCGCCCGGTCGAGCCGGATGTATAGATCACATAGGCCGGGTGACGTGGATCAAGCCGCCTGCGGCGATCGGCATCGGTAATCCGCGACGCATCCGCCGCGCCGATCTCGCCGCCAAAGCCCATGGGATCGTCCAGCAGCAACAGGCTTTCTGCCCGTGGCAGCCGACCTTCCGTGCCGGTCAGGGTCAGCACCGCTCGCGGGCTGGCGTCGCTCACAATATAGTCCAGACGCTCGGCAGGCAGGTCGGGGTCCAGTGGCAGGAACGCGGCTCCGGCCTTCATGATCCCCAGCATCGCCGCGATCATCATGTCGGAACGCGGCAGCATCAGGCCGACGCGATCTTCGGCCCCGATATCGCGCGCGACCAGTGCACGGGCGATGCGATTGGCCCACTCGTCCAATTGGCGGTAGCTGACCTGCTGCTCTCCGGCGGTCAGCGCATGTGCATCTGCGTGCTGATCCACGATCTGCTCGAACCAGTCGGGAACCGGGCGCACCGGCAAGTCGCGCAGATCCAGCCGGGCATCCGAGGTCAGCGCCTCTGCTTCGGCCGGATCGATCACCGGCAATTCGGACAGCCGTGCCTGCGGGTCATGGATCGCGGCCTCCAGCAACCTGCGGAAACAGGCCAGGACTCGCCCGGCGCTGTCCGGAGTATAGAGGTCGCCCGAATATTCCAGCGTGATCTCCAGTCCCGATGGTCGTCCATCGGCATCGGTATCCTCGGCGACATGGAAGGCCAGATCGAATTTCGCGCTGCCGGTATCGGGATCCATCGGCTGCAGCCTTGCGCCGGGCAGTGTCAGGTTGGCCCGGGCCGTGTTCTGAACCTGCAAGAGAACCTGAAACAGCGGATGACGGGCCAGAGAACGCGAGGGACGCAGATGTTCGACCAATTCCTCGAAGGGCAGATCCTGATGTTCCCACGCGGCCAGATCGGTGCGGCGGGCACGTTCGAGCAGTTCGGTAAATCGCGGATTGCCGCTGGCATCCATCCGCAGGACCAGCGTGTTGACGAAGAAACCGACCAATTGCTCGAGGCCGGGGTCGGTGCGGCCGGCGACCGGGCTGCCCAGCGGGATGTCCTCGCCGGCGCCCAGGCGTCGCAGCATTGCGGCCAGCGCCGTTTGCAGCACCATGAAGGGGGTGGCGCCATGCCGACGCGCAAGATCCAGCACCGCAGCATGGGTTTCGCCATCGAGCGCCAGCACCAGTTGCCCGCCGGAGCCGCTGGCGACGGCCGGCCGTGGCGCGGCGAAGGGTAATGCCAGCTCGTCCGGCAGATCGGCGAGCGTTTCGCGCCAGAAGCCCAGTTGCCGGGATAACTCGCTGCCGGGATCGTCCGATCCGCCGAAGAGTTCGGTCTGCCAAGCCGCGTAATCGGCATATTGCACCGGCAGGGGATGCCAGTCGGGCGCATCTCCCGCGCGACGTGCGGCATAGGCCGTGGACAGGTCATGCGCCAGCGGCGCCATCGAGGCCCCGTCGCCCGCTATATGATGCAGCAGGATGACCAGTGCGCCGCTGTCCGGGGCAGTGCGGATCAGGGTGACGCGCAGCGGCCCTTCGCTGGCAAGGTCGAAAACATGGCCGGCGGCATCCGCCACGGCCCTATCCAGATGACCGGAGCCGGTTTCGATGATCTCAAGTGCTGGCGACATCCGCGCAGCGATGTGCTGGCGGGGTTCCGCTCCTGCGGGATATGTAGTGCGCAGGATCTCGTGCCGGGCAATGACGTCGCCGATGGCAAGGCGCAGGGCGTCGGCATCCAGATGACCGGTGAACCGCAACGCGACAGGGATGTTATAGGACGCGCCGTGCCGGTCCAGTTGTTGCAGGAACCACAGGCGGCGCTGCGCGAAGGACATGGGGGGCGGGGTTTCGCCACGCGGGGTGGGCCGCAGCGACGGGCGCACCCTGCCGTTGCCGGGCTTCAGCCTCCGGGCGAGTTGTTCGACGGTTGGAGCTTCGAACAGCGCCCTGATCGGCAGGTCGGTTTGCAACTGGTTGCGGATCCGGCTGAACAGCCGGGTTGCCAGCAGCGAATGGCCGCCAAGATCGAAGAAATTGTCGTCGATCCCGACCGTGGGCAGATCGAGCACTTCGGCGAACAGGCCGCAGAGCCTGGCTTCGTTCTCGGTCCGTGGCGGGCGGCCCGGACCGCAGGACAGTTCGGGTGCGGGCAGGTTGCGACGGTCCAGCTTGCCATTGGGGGTCAAGGGCAGGCTGTCCATAGCGATCACTGCAACCGGGACCATGTAATCCGGCAGGCTCTGTCCGAGCGCATCCCGGATCGCCTGCGGCTCGATTCTGCCGCCCGATTCCGCGACGGCATAGGCGATCAGCTGTTTGCCGCGGGCCGGATCGTCATGGACAATCACCGCGACATCCTTGATTCCGGGGTGCCGCGCGATGGCGGCCTCCACCTCGCCCGGTTCGATACGGAAGCCGCGGATTTTCACCTGACTGTCGATCCGGCCCAGATATTCCAGCACTCCCTCGGCCGACCAGCGCACCAGATCACCGCTGCGATACATCCTTTGATCCGCCACATCGGGTGCAGGCAGGAAACGCTCTCGTGTCAGCTCGGGTAGATCCAGATAGCCCTCGGCGACGCAGGCACCGGCGATATACAGTTCTCCGGGAACGCCTGCGGGCACGGGACGGCGCTGCGCATCCAGCACAAGGCAGCGGCAATTGTCGACGGGCCGGCCGATCGGCGGCAGATCGGGCCACAGGGCGGGATCGCCGCTGCTGCTCCAGCCGGTGCAGACATGGGTTTCGGTCGGGCCGTAATGGTTGTGCAGCCGGCAATCGGGATTGGCTGCGAACATGGCCCGCAGTGCGGGGGTCAGGCGTAGCTGCTCGCCGGCGGTGATCACATCGCGCAGATCGGGCAGGGACACGCAGCGTTGCTCCAGCGCTTCGGCAAGATGGCTTAGTGCCATGAACGGCAGGAAGATCCGTTCAAGCCGTAATTCGGCGATACGGCGCGACAGCAGGTCGATGTCGCGGATCTGATCCTCGGGCAACAGGCAGAGGCAGCCACCCGAAGCCAGCGTGCTGAAGATTTCCTGAAACGCGACATCGAAACCAAGGGCCGCGAACTGCAGCACCCGCGTGCCTGAACGCAGGGGAAGGCTGCGGCGCTGCCATTCCAGCAGGTTCACCAATGCGCGCTGATGCATCACCACGCCTTTGGGCCGCCCGGTCGAGCCGGAGGTGAAGATCATGTAGCCCAGCCGGTCGGGATTGCCCCGATCGCGGCGGGGAGGCGTTTCGGGCGCGCCGGACCAGGCCGGCCGAGGATCATCAGCCAGCAGCAGCCGGGTGTCGCGGGCGGGATTCAGGTTTTCGGCTAGTGCGGCCTCGGCGATCAGCACAGCGGGACAGGCATCTTCCAGAGCCTGATCCAGCCTGCTGGCGGGATAGCTCGGATCCAGAGGGATGTAGCCCGCGCCAGCCTTGAGTATGCCGAGGATTGCGGCAACCATTCCTGTGCCGCGATGCATGCAGATTGCCACCGCATCGCCGTCGCCCACGCCCATGCCTTGCAAGTGATGGGCGATACGATTGGCCTCGGCCTCCAGCGCGGCATAGCTGAGGGTGCCTTTCGCGTCTTCCAGCGCCGTGGCTTCGGGGGTCAGCTGTGCCTGCGCTTCGAACAGCGCGGCAATGTCGGCGTTCGAGGGCGTGGTTTGCTGACCCCGGCCCAGTTCCGCAAGCTGCGCGGTCTCATCCGGATCCTGAAGCGGAATATCCCCGATGGAGCGGGTTGGATCGGTAATCACTGCCTGCAACAGCCGCTGGAAACGCGCGACCATCACTTGCGCGCTGGCTTCGGTAAACAGATCGGCGGCATATTCCAGTTCACCCTCGATGCCTTCGCCGGGCACCTCCCACAGATGCAGGCTGAGATCGAACCGCGCTACTGGTGCCGACGCATCGCGGGCCTGTGCTGTCAGGCCCGGCAGTTCGACCGGGTGCCGGCGGCCCTGCTGAAGCGCCAGCATGATCTGGAACAACGGATGATGCGACAGCGAGCGGACCGGATGCAGCTTTTCCACCAGTTGCTCGAAGGGCATCTGCTGATGTTCCCACGCAGCCAGGTCGCGGTCGCGGAGCTGCGCCAGCAAATCGGCGAAAGATGGATCGCCAGAGGTGTCGGCGCGCAATACCAGCGTATTGACGAACATGCCCACCAGGGGTTCCAGGGCGGCATCGTTGCGGCCTTCGATCGGGGTGCCGATGACGATATCCTCGCCGGCACCAAGCCGGGTCAGCAGTGCCGAGAGCGCAGCATGGACGACCATGAACGGCGTGGCCCCATGTGCCTGCGCCAATTGCGACAGGCCGGCCTGCAAGCCGGCGGGGATGTTGAAGGATACCGTTGCGCCGCGATTGCTCGCAACGGGCGGGCGCGGCATGTCAGTGGGCAGACCATGCAGTTGCGGCACGCCGTCCAGTGCGCGGCTCCACCACGCCATCTGTTGCGACAGACGGCTGGCGGGATCGGCGGAATCGCCCATCACCTGATCCAGCCATCGCGTATAATCGGCGTATTGCACGATCAGAGGCGCCATCTCGGGCGTATGCCCATCCAGGCGGGCGGTATAGGCGGTGGACAGATCGCGCGCCAGCACGTCCATCGAAGCTCCGTCGCCGGCGATGTGGTGCAATACCAGCAGCAGGCTGTGCCGTCCGCCTCCGCAGTCGAACAGGGTTGCGCGCAGCGGTGTTTCCATCGCCAGATCAAAGCGATGCAGTGCAGCTTCGGCCAGTTCGGACTCAAGCGGGCCGGCCGTGGTCGTGACCAGTTCGAGCGCCGGTGTCATATCCTCGCAGATCTGCTGGAAGGGCTCGCCGTCCTGTTCGGGAAAGCGTGTGCGCAGGCTTTCATGCCGGGCAATCACGTCGCCCAGCGCAAGGCGCAGCGCGTCCTTGTCCAGCGCTCCTTCAAGATCGAGCCGCATAGGAATGTTGTAACTGGCCGCTGCCTCGGCTCCGCCATCCGTTTCCAACCGTTGCAGGAACCACAACCGCCTTTGCGCCGCCGATAGCGGGATCCGTGCAGGGCGCTCCTGCCGGATCAGCGGCGGCAGGGCGGGACGGTCTTGCCCGATTTGCCGAGCCAGAGCAGCGGGAGTGGGATGCTGGAACAGCAGCCGCAGCGGCATTTCGGCGTTCAGTGTGCTACGAATGCGGCTGGCCAGCCTTGTCGCCAGCAGCGAGTGGCCTCCGAGTGTGAAAAAATCGTCATCCAGTCCGATCCGGCCACGATCGAGTGTTTCCGCGAAACAGGAGCAGATGGCGATCTCGGCCGGTGTCTGCGGAGCACGGTAGGGGGCTTGCCCCGAGGCCAGATCCGGACGCGGCAGGGCCTTGCGGTCGATCTTGCCGTTCGGCGTCAGCGGAAACTCATCCACTGCGACGAAGGCGGAGGGGATCATGTAATCGGGCAGCAGCCGGGCCAGCGCAGCGCGGATGCTCGCGCTGTCATCGCTCGTCCAGTCGGCACCGGTGTCGCAGATCCAGGCGACCAGCGCGGGCGCCCCGCCCGGCCCGTTCAGTGCCATGACAACATTGCGTGGATAGCCGGTGTTCGAAAGAGCAGTCTCTATTTCGCCCAGCTCGATCCGGAAGCCCCGGATTTTCACCTGATGGTCGAGGCGGCCCAGATATTCCAGCACGCCTTCGCGGCGGCGCACCAGATCGCCGGTGCGATACATGCGTGCGCCGGGGTCATCCGACACGAGCGGGTCGGGAACGAACCGCTCGGCCGTCAGTTCGGGACGATGCAGGTAACCCTGCGCCAGACCCTCGCCCGCGATGCATAGTTCTCCGGGTACATTATCGGGCACGGGGCGCAGCCGGTCGTCCACGATACGCAGCCGCGTGTTGTCGATGGCGCTGCCGATGCGGATCGGCTGGCCGGGGCGGACCGGTTCCATCAGCGACCAGATCGTGGTTTCGGTCGGGCCGTACATGTTCCAGACCGCGCGGGCAGAGGCGGACATCCAGTCGCCCAGATCCTGCGGCATCGCCTCGCCGCCGCAAAGGATGGTCAGGTCGCCGCCCGGTCGCCAGCCTGCATCGCGCAGCATCTGCCAGGTCGCCGGCGTGGCCTGCATGATCGTCGGCCGCTCGCGATCCAGGAACGCCGCCAGAGCAGCGCCGCCGGCACTCGTCTCGCGCGGCAGAATAGTCAGGCTGGCCCCGGCGATCAGCGGCAGGAACATCTCCAGCCCGGCGATGTCGAAGGTGATCGGCGTCACGGCAGCCAGCCGGTCCGAAGAGGCGACGCCGATCCGGTCAGCCATCGCGTGGAGAAAATTTTCCAGCGCACCATGCGGGATCATCACGCCCTTGGGCTGTCCGGTCGAACCCGAGGTAAAGATGACATAGGCCGTGTCGGTAGCCTTCAGCGGGCGGCGGCGTTCGCCGTCGGTGACAGGGCGGTCATCGTGGGAAACCAGCGCGGAATCCAGATCGGCCGAGGCCAGTTGACAGCAACCTTCGGGCAGCGCGTCCCGTGCAGCCAGGTCGTGCAGCAGCATCTCGGTGCCCAGAAGCAGCGAGGGCCGCGCCATCGCCAGCATACGGATCAGACGATCCGCCGGGTGATCGGGATCCAGCGGTAAATAGGCAGCCCCCGCGGTCAGGCTTCCCAGCATCGCCACCAGCATGTCGTTCGATCGTTCGGTGGCTATGCCGACAATATCACCCGTGCTGATGCCCCTTGCCAGCAGCATCCGGGCGAAGCGGTTTGCGCGGCTGATCAGTTCCGCATGATTCAACCGCCTCTCTCCGTCGCTGACAGCCGGCGCTTCCGGCTGTCCGGCGGCAGCGACAAGCTCGGGCAGGCGCAGGTCGGGATGGTGCCGGGTGACGGCGTGATCGGCCTCGATCAGGGCCTGCTGCTCGGCAGGCGTCAGCAGCGGGATGTCGGCCAGCGGACCGGACGGATCGTCGCAGGCGGCCTCAAGCAGCCGCTCCAACCGGCTGGCCAGCATGGCGATGGTCGAGGCATCGAAGAGATCGGTGGCATATTCGATGGTCAGCGCCAGCCCGCCCCCGGCCTCATCTTTTGCTGCGACCGGCGCGAAGTCGAAGCTGAGATCGAATTTGGAGCGATGGGTTTCCAGCGGCATCTCGCTGATCTCGCAGCCGGACAGGATGCAATGCGGTTCGGTGTTGTTTTGAAGCGCGACCAGTACCTGGAACAGCGGATGATGCGCCAGCGAGCGGGCAGGGTTCAGCGCCTCGACCAGTTCCTCGAATGGCAGATCCTGATGGTCGCTTGCGGCGACACCGTTTTCGCGCAGCCGCTCGACCAGCAAGTCCAGCGATGGTGTGCCCGACAGGTCGACGCGAGTTATGACGGTATTCGTGAACAGGCCGATCATGTTGTCCAGCCCGGGCTCGGTCCTTCCCGCTACGGGGGCTCCCAGAACGATGTCGGTCCCCGCGCCAAGCCGCGACAGCAGCGTGGCTACACCAGCCTGCAGCAGCATGAACATGGTGGCGCCCCTTGCCGTGGCCAGCGCCTGCATCCGCGATGCCAGCGTGACGGGCAGGGTGACGTTCAGCGTCGCCCCGTTGTAGCTTGGTGTTGCGGGTCTTGTCCGATCTGTCGGGAGCTGTATCTGCTCGGGGATATCTTTGAGGGCCTGTTTCCAGAAGTTGAGCTGCCTTGCGTGTGGGGAGTCTGGATCGTCGCGCCGGCCCAGCAATTCGCGATGCCAGAGCGTGTAGTCGCCATATTGCACCGGCAGGTCCGGCCAGTCGGGGGCGTGGCCCTCCAGCCGGGCGGCATAGGCCGCCGAGAGGTCCGCGGCCAGCGGCGCCATCGAGGCGCCGTCGCCGGCGATGTGATGCAGCACCAGCAGCAGCACGTGGTCCTGCTCGGAGATGCGCAGCAGCGCCGCCGCCAGCGGCAGGCCGTTTTCCAGGTCGAGCGGCTGCGCGGCGCCCTCGGCCAGCGCCGCCTGCAGTTCTGCCTCGGAAACCTCGCGCCGCTGCAGGATCAGGGCGGCGCTGTGCAGCACTTCCTGGCGGGGGGTGTCGGCGGCGGGGAAGCGGGTGCGCAGGGTCTCGTGCCGGGCGACGAGGTCGTTCAGCGCCGCCTGCAGGGCCTCGGCGTCGAGCGGGCCGCGCACGCGCAGTGCCATGGGGATGTTGTAGGTGGCCGATGGTCCCTCGATCTGGCCGAGGAACCACAGCCGCTGCTGCGCGAAGGACAGGGGCATGGTCGCGGGCCGCGGGCGCGGGGCGAGTTCCGGGCGTGTGGATAGTGGCGCGTCCTGCGCGGCGATGCGGGCGGCCAGCGCCTCGATGGTCGGATTTTCGAAGATGGCGCGGATCGGCAGGTCGATCCCGAAGCCGGGTCGGATGCGGCCGATCAGCCGGGTGGCGAGCAGGGAATCCCCGCCGAGCGCGAAGAAGCTGTCATCGATTCCGGGGGTGCCGCAGCCGAGGATTTCGGCGAAGAGCGCGGCGAGGCGTTCCTCGGTCTCGTTGCGGGGGGTGCGGCGCGGGCCCGGGGCG